>JASGIQ010000015.1:0-32021 GCA_047601765.1 Aquabacterium sp. | reverse complement strand
ATTTCGTCTTCACATGAGCATTTGGTCATCACGTTAGCGATAACCGCCAACTTCCACCAAACACCCACGCTTATCGGCTGTCAATTTTTAAAGAACATCCGCGACGTCGTCGCGATCCGCATCGCGTCGTCATCAGCACAGAAGCGAGATTATCACCCGCTTTTGCTTTTCTTGTCAAGCGTTTCAGTAAAAAATTTGTATTTACCGAAGCGCCTCACAACAAACGCAAACACCTTGGATTGATTACTCTTTCTGAGGCGCCTCGCTGGCGGCTGACATCGTTTTTGCGGTGTCGCGATCAGCGAAGAACGCAATTATGGCACCTTTTTTCACTTCGACGCAAGTGTCTCGAAAAAAGTCATCCGATGCGGTGCCGTGCCGCTGATGCGGCTTGGGACAATGGGCCGAGATGAACCATGAGATGAGGTGTTGCTTGGTGCCAAGATTCCATGTCGGCTCGGACGTCGGCTTTGTACGCGAGGCTGTGTCGGCTCTTCCCGAGGCCGCAGCCCGGCATGTGCAGGTGCTGCGGATGCAGCCGGGTGCGATGCTGCAGGTCTTTGATGGGCAGGGCCAGGAATGGCGCGCGGTCGTGGTCGAGATGGGCCGCCGCCATGTCGATGTGCGGATGATCGAGCCAGTGGCAGCGCCTTCACAGGAGTTGCCGGTGCGGATCACCCTCGCGGTTGGCATGCCAGCCAATGACCGGATGGATGCGCTGATCGAAAAAGCCACGGAACTGGGGGCTCATGCCATCCAGCCGCTGATGTGCGAACGCTCGGTGTTGCGCCTGGACGGAGAGCGCGCGGCCAAGAAGGTCGCGCACTGGCAGGCGGTGGCGGTCTCGGCCTGTGAGCAGAGCGGCCGGGCCGTGGTGCCCCGCGTGCAGGGTGTCCAGCATCTGGCAGCGTGGCTAGGGATGCAGTCTGGCGCCGGGGGCTGTGAAGCGCGCACCGCCCATGCCGTGTTGAGCCTGCGGGACGCGGTGTCCATGCAAGGCTGGCTGCGTGGACGGGGGGAATGGCCAGCCGATGTGGCAGGCCCATCAGCAGACGAGGCGGCCACAAAAGGGGCGGTCCTTGCGCCACTGAAGCGGCCTGCCGAGATCACCTTCCTGAGCGGGCCGGAAGGCGGCCTGAGCGCAGCAGAAGAAGAGGCGGCCCTGAAGGCAGGTTATGCGGCGGTGAGCCTGGGCAAGCGCGTGCTGCGAGCGGACACGGCTCCCTTGGCTGCACTCAGCATGCTGGCCTGCATCTTTGAAGGCTGACGTCACCCTCAGCGTGCTCAGGCTTCGGGCGAAACGGCGTCCGGCTCACCGCCTTGGGCGGCAGGAGGGCGCTTGAGGCTGCCGGCCACCAGGTCAAATCGGAAGAGTCGGCATTCAATGGGGCCGTTGTACATGACCACGCGACGGCTCTCCTTGAGGCGCATGGCCCCTGGCAGCTTCATGTCGGGGCTGAGGATCCAGGCGGACCAGCCGGTGTAATGCTTCTTCCAGTGGGAGGCCAGCCGCTGGAAGAAGGTGGCCGCCTCTTCATCCTCGAACTGCTCGCGGCCGGCCTTCATCGGGGCGCTGTCATCTTCGTCGGAAGATGACGATTCGGCGCGGGCGCGGTAGGCGTTGCGGGCCGAGCCTTTGGTGTCGATGCGCTCACCGTAAGGTGGATTGAACATCAGGACACCAGCGGCGCAGGGAACAGGGCGTTGCAGGGCATCGGCCGTCTTGAAGTCGATGACATGGCGCACGCCGGCCCGTTCGGCATTGCGGGTGGCGAAGTCGGTCATGCGGAAGGAAACGTCGCCGGCGTAGATGGCCACGCGGGGAGGATGCTGGCGCGCCTGCGCTGCCTGGCGCAGGGCCTGCCATGCCGGCAGATGGGGCTTGAACGGCAGCAACTTTTCGAAGGCAAAGCGACGCTGCAGACCGGGTGCAATGCCGCAGGCGATCTGCGCGGCTTCAATGGGAATGGTGCCGGCACCGCAGCATGGATCCAGCAAGGCGCCGTCTTCGGGACGCCCCTGCCAGCCCGCCGCGGCGAGCATGGCCGCCGCCAGGGTTTCCTTCAGGGGGGCTTCGCCGGTGTCTTCACGCCAGCCGCGCTTGAAAAGCGCTTCGCCTGAGGTGTCCACATACAGCGTGGCTTCGAGGTCATCCAGATACAGGACGAGGCCGAGATCCGGATGGCGCGTGTCCACGCTGGGACGATCGCCACAGCGTTCGCGAAGGTCATCGCACACGCCGTCCTTGATGCGCAGCGCTGCGAAGTTGAGGCTCTTGAGGTGGCTGCGGCGGGACGTGACGTCCACGCGCAAGGTCTGGCGAGGCGTGATCCAGTGGCTCCAGTTGACGCTGCGGCCCAGGTGATAGATGTCGTCTTCGTTGCGGTAGACACGGGAGGCCACGCGCCACAGCACACGCTGCGCCAGGCGGCTCTCAAGGTTCAGGCGCATGGCGCAATCGATGAGGGCGGCCTGGGCTTGGGCTGGCTGTGTGAGCGCGGCACCGGCCCGGACTTCGATGCCGCCACGGGAGCTTTCGATGCGCGTGCCTTGCGGGAGGATGCGCGCGGCTTCGGCAGCCAGCAGTTCCTCGACGCCAGAGGGGCAGGACAGGTAGAGGGCGGTTGGGCGATCCGCCGTGAGCACGGGCTGGCTGGGGCGCGGACGATCCTCCGGACGGACCCGGGACGGTGCAGGCCGCCGACCTTCGCCCGTGGGGCGGCCAGTGGCCGAAGAAACAACGGGGCGACGGGTGGGCTTGATGGGCATGGGACGGATCTGCGAAAAGGAGGACAGCGCGGGAGCATCGCCAGGCACTCAGGCCCGCAGCACCGCCAGCACGTCGGAGCGGAATTCTCGCCGATACAACACCCACAGCACGGCCAGCGTGCCGATGGCAAAGGCCAGCGGGGAGATGAACCAGCCGATCACCGCAAAGGCCATGTAGTAGGCGCGCAGGCCATCGGCAAAGCTTTCGGCGGCCATGCCCATGAGCTTGCCGGCGCGCTCGGAGAAGGCCTGGCGATCCGCCTCGCCACGGTCAAAGAGTTCGACATTGGGCGCAGCGCCCACGAGGATCGCGCCAAAGGAGTACACGCGCATGGACCACGTGAAGCGGAAGAACGCATACACGAAGACGGCCAGCAGCACCATGATCTTGAGATCGAAGACCAGCATGGAGGTGCGTGCCGCGAAGGGCAGGTCCTTGACCAGTTCGGTGGCCTTTTCGCTGGTGCCGAGCACAGCCAGCAAACCGCCGAGCACGAGGATGGTGGTCGAAGCCCAGAAGCTGGGGCTGCTGGAAAGGTTCTGTGTCACCGCGGCATCGACGATGCGTTGATCCCGGTAGGTGACCTGGATCATCCACATCTGGCGCCAGTGGTTGGTGCTGGCCAGCAGGGTGCGCTCCGTTTTGGCGCGATGGCTGGCGAACATCGCATAGCCGATCCAGCCAAAGAAGAAAAGAGACAGGGCGGCCCAGTCCTGCCAGGGCAGGACATCGAAGATCAGCTTGGTGAACATGTCAGGGCTGGCGCAGCGCTTCAAAGCGCCTTGCGGAGGTTGGCCGGTGCGATCTTGAGGGCCTCGCGGTACTTGGCCACGGTGCGGCGCGCCACCTGGATGCCCTGCTCTTCCAGCATGCTGGAGAGCTGGCTGTCGGACAGGGGCTTCTTGGGATCTTCCGCGGAAACCAACTGCTTGATGAGGGCGCGCACGGCCGTGCTGGACGCATTGCCGCCCGCCTCGGTGTTGAGTGAGGAGCCGAAGAAGTACTTGAGTTCGAACGTGCCGAAGGGCGTGTTCATGTACTTGGCCGTGGTCACACGCGAGATGGTCGATTCGTGCAGGCCAAGTTCGTCGGCGATCTCGCGCAGCACCAGCGGCTTCATGGCGATCTCGCCATGGGTGAAGAAGTTCTTCTGCCGGTCGACAATCGCCTGTGAGACGCGCAGGATGGTGTCGAATCGCTGCTGGATGTTCTTGACGAACCAGCGGGCCTCCTGGAGGCGCGAGCTCAGGGCCGTGTGGCTTTCGGTGGCCGCAGAGCCTCGGGGCGAGCGGGTGGAGCGCAGGGCCTGGGCATACAGATCGTTGATGCGCAGCTTGGGCATCACGTCCGGGTTGAGCACGACCTTCCAGCCCCGGCCCGACTTCTGCACGATGACGTCGGGCACGATGATGTTGGCTTCGGCCCGGGTGAACGCCCGGCCCGGCTTGGGTTCCAGCCCGACGATGAGTCCTTGCGCCGCCTTCAGCATCGCCTCAGTAGCGCCGGTAGCGGCTGTGAGCTTCTTCGTGTCACGCCGTGCCAGCAGCTCGAGGTGGTCCTTGCAGATGACGATGGCGAGATCCCGGACCTCGTCGGCCGGCATCGCGTTGAGTTGCAGGATCAGGCATTCCGACAGGTTGGCGGCGCCCACGCCGACAGGCTCGAGATGCTGGAGCCATCCGAGTGCACAACGCAGGCGGGACAGCACCTCGTCCTGCATCTCCTCATCGGCCTCTTCGGGCAGCAGGCTGGCGGCGATGTCTTCGAGCGAATCGGCCAGATAGCCGTCTTCATTGAGGGATTCGATGAGGATGTCGACAGCGGCCATGTCCTGCTGACTCAGGCGCGTGCCCAGCAGTTGCTGGCGCAGGTGCTCCTGCAGGCTGATGGAGACGGTGTTGCGCTCCAGCGGATCGAAGTCGTCGTCGTCGTTGTTGCGCGAGGGGGTCTCGCGGATGCCGTCGAAGTCGTCGCGCTCGGTGCCGTTTTCCCAGTCGTCGCGCTCGGTGGTGCCCAGATCGGCCGTGTCGAGGGAGGCGGGCTCGGCTTCCGCCTGGCCGCCCTCGCGATCAGATGGGCCCTCTTCGCTGCTCACGCGCTCGTTGCGCTGGCGTTCGTATTCCAGCGAGGCTGCGGTTTCCAGCGGGGCGAACTCCTCATCCGGCTCAAGGAAGGGATTCTGTTCGAGCATCTGCTCGACTTCCTGGTGCAGCTCCAGCGTGGACAGCTGCAGCAGGCGGATGGACTGCTGAAGTTGAGGCGTGAGCGCAAGGTGCTGGGACAGCCGGAACTGCAAGGAGGGCTTCATGGCTGTCGGACCCGTTACATGCGGAAGTGCTCGCCGAGGTAGACCTTGCGGACCTCGGCGTTGTTGATGATGTCGGCAGGCCGGCCCTCGGCCAGCACGCGCCCCTCGCTGATGATGTAGGCGCGGTCGCAGATGCCCAGGGTCTCGCGCACGTTGTGGTCGGTGATGAGCACACCGATGCCGCGCGCCTTGAGGAAGCTGATGATGCGCTGGATCTCGATGACGGCGATCGGGTCCACGCCGGCAAAGGGCTCGTCGAGCAGGATGAAGCGCGGCTGGGTGGCGAGCGCGCGCGCGATTTCGACGCGGCGGCGCTCACCGCCGGACAAGGCCAACGCGGGGCTGGTGCGCAGCTTCTCGATGCTCAGATCGTGCAGCAACTGGTTGAGGCGGTCTTCGATCACCTTGCGGGACAGGCGCTTGCCGTGTTCATCGACCTGCAGCTCGAGCACGGCGCGGATGTTTTCCTCGACGTTGAGCTGGCGGAAGATCGAGGCCTCCTGCGGCAGGTAGCTCAGGCCCATGCGCGAGCGTTGGTGGATGGGCAGGCGTTCGACACGCTGGCCATCGATGTCGATGAGGCCGGCATCGGCCCGCACCAGGCCCACGATCATGTAGAAGCTGGTGGTCTTGCCGGCGCCGTTGGGGCCGAGCAGGCCGACCACTTCGCCCGCGCGCACCGCCACGTGGACGTCGTGCACCACGGTGCGGGCGCCGTATCGCTTCTTGAGCCCTTCGGCCCGCAACTGGCTGATCTGGTCGGGCGAGCCCGAAGGCGGCAGGGTGCTCATCGCTCAGCGGCCTTCCACGGGCGTGATGGTGGACGAAGGCGTCAGGCTGGCTTTGTCCTTGGGCGCGGCGGCTGCGGGTTCGCTCTGGCGGGGCGAGATCACGCCTCGCACACGGCCTTTGGTGGTCGTCGTGCCGCCGGAGTTGCCCACGACCTGGAAGACCGAGGTCTTGTTGTCGTAGACGATGGTCTGGCCGGTGACTTCATCGCTGACGGCCACGCCCTTGAGGCGGCGCATCACCGCACGGCCGATGAAGCGAACGGTGTCGTCCTTGCCTTCGTAGATCACCCGCTCGGCTTCGCCTTCGATGGCTTCGTCCACGCCCTCGCGCTTTTGGCGGAAGTAGGCCCGGCCCTCGTTGCCGCCGATGGCCGTGGCCGTCTGCGTGCCGTCCGCGTTCTGGCGCACCTCGACGCGGTCAGAGCGCACCACCATGGAGCCTTTGGTGATCTCGACGTTGCCCGTCAGGATGTTGAGGCGCTGGTTGTCCTCGACGCGGGCGGCATCGGCCGCGAAGGTCAGGGGCTGAGCGCGGTCGGATTTCTCGGACCACGCGGGCGCGCTCCACAAGGTCGCCAGGCAGGCGAGACTCAGGATGACGGAGCGATGAGATGTAGGTAGAAACGACAGCATCTTCGGCATGAATTTTGCATTCATTTTAGCCACGAAGTGCTGAACGTGGGCGAGCCGATACAGCATTTCGCCGCACAACAGTGGGTTTTTCAGCCGCCCGCATGCAGCGGGCGACGGAATGGGGCGGCAGCCCCTGGCTGGCGCCGCTTACTTCCTGAGCTTGGCCACGAGCGCGTCGGTGGTCGACAAAGCCTTTTCGGGTGTGCCGTTGAGGCTGACCGAAGTGTAGAACTGACCGCCGATGCCCAGGGCCGGCACGCCGTCAATCTTGTAAGCCTCGGTGAGCGTGCGAGCTTGGCGCACCTTCGTCTGCACGCCAAACGAGTTGTAGACGCCCATGAACTTGTCTTTGTCGACGCCTTGCTTGGCGACCCACTCGGCGATCAGTTCGGGCTTGTCCAGCTTGAGGCCTTCTTCGTGCAGCGCGCGGAACACCTTGGCATGCAGCGTCGGGATCAGACCCATGGACTCGATCGTGAAGAACAGGCGCTGGTGAACGCCAAAGGGGTTCTCGCGGAAGGCCACCGGCACCCGACGGAAAAACACATCCGGCGGCAATTTGGCAGCCCAGGCGGCCAGATAGGGCTCGAAGTGGTTGCAATGCGGGCAGCCGTACCAGAAGAACTCGACCACCTCGACCTTGCCGGCCGGCGCCGACGTGGGCGCAGGTTGCGGCAACTTTACATAGTGGGTGCCTTCGACAGGGCCCTGGGCGTGCACCAGCGAGGGCAGGCCTGCGGCAGAGAGCGCGGTGAGGCCCAGGCCCACGGTGCCCAGTGTCTGGATCGAAAACTCGCGGCGATTCATGCAATGTCCTTTCGGTGATGCCTGCCGGGCCAAGCCCTGGAGGGAACTCATTTCTGGATGCGCACCAGGGCGGAATCGATGCCGGCCGCCTGCAGCTTGAGGCGGACATCTTCTGCCTGCTCACGCTGCGCGTACGGCCCGATGCGGACCCGGTACATGGTGCGGCCGTTGACTTCGCGCTCCTGGATGCGGGATTCGATGCCCATCATGGCCAGTTTGGCGCGCTGCTGCTCGGCTTCGGGCTGGCTGCCATAGGCGCCAGCCTGCACTTGATAGCTCAACGAATCAGAGGTGCCATTGGTGGACACGGACTCGCCCGCCAGGATGGCCGCCGGGTTGCGGCTGCTGCCGGAGGCTGCACCGGACGCCCGGCCCGCAGCGCTGGCAGCCGACGCAGAAGCGGGCGGCGCGACGGGGCTTTCCACACCTTGCGGCTCGGCATCGGAAGCGGCGCCGGAGGAAGCCGGAGCGGGTGCAGGCGCCTGCACCGCCTTCGGCTTGGCGGGGTTCTTGCCGTAGAGCGGGCTGTTGGGATCCCAGTTCTTGTTGTGCTCCGCCTCGGCGGCGTCCTGTTCGGCCGTGCGCTGGGGCACCTTGTCGATGAAGGGCAGCGGCACTTTGGTGATGTAGAGCGCCACGCCCAGGGCCATGGCCAGCCCGATGAGCAGGCCGACGATCATGCCGAGGAAAAAGCCCCCGCGTTGGGATTTCATGTAGACCGATCCTTTACATCTTCTCCGGGGCGCTGACCCCGATGACGGCCAGGCCATTGCGCAGCACCGTCGCCGTCGCGGTCAGCAGGGCCACGCGCGAACGGCTGAGTTCGACATCATCGACGAGGAAACGTTCCGCGGCGTAGTAGCTGTGGAACGCACTGGCCAGGTCACGGAGATAGAAGGCGACATCGTGCGGGGCGAGGCCTTGGGCTGCTGCCGTCAGCATGCCGGGGTATTCGGCCAGCTTAGTCATCAAAGCCAATTCAGTAGGAGCGGTCAATCGCGCAATATGAGCATTCAACAAAGCTGGGCCAACAAAACGTTGGAAAACCTGCATGACGTATGTCGAGTTCACCTCTGCAATCGTGTCAAGGCAGTCCCATAGTTTCTTTGGAGCTAAGTGTTTTCTAGCCAATTTAATAACTAGCTTACGCACATGGCTTGAATCCAATGGCAACGCCTCCACCATTGATTCAATTCGAGAAAACGACAAATGCGAACACCCAGAAATTGCGTCAAGCATCGCCCGCGAGCGAACCTTGAATGAAACTTCCCGGGAAGACTCGCCGGTGAATTAGCGAGAAGACGAGACAAAATCACGGCAGAGCCGTCATGAGCAAACCGTCCACCGTTGTAGCCAAGATGAATCCAATTCAACAGTTCTTTGCGGAACTCATCAAAACTCTTTGCTTTTACGGTAGGCCAACCTAAAACTTCATCCACGTATTGCCGCAAAACAGATTGAATGCGGGCATATGCGTACTGCACGTAGAACACGGGGTTCTCGTCGTTCTGCTTGAGGGCCAGATCCACATCGAAAACGAACTCCGTATCGGCCTTGCGGCTGATGAGGAAGAAGCGCACCGCATCCTTGCTGGTCCACTCGATGAGATCACGCAGGGTGACGTAGCTGCCGGCGCGCTTGGAGATCTTGACCTCCTCGCCGTTCTTCATCACGGTGACCATCTTGTGCAACACGTAATCGGGCCAGCCCTGGGGGATGCCGACGCCGGCGGCCTGCAGGCCAGCGCGCACGCGGGCGATGGTGCCGTGGTGATCCGAGCCCTGGATGTTGACGCACTGCTGGAAGCCGCGCTCCCATTTGGCGATGTGATAGGCCACGTCGGGCACGAAGTAGGTGTAGCCGCCATCGGACTTGCGCATGACGCGGTCCTTGTCGTCACCGTAGTCGGTGCTGCGCAGCCACAGGGCGCCGCCCTCGTCGAAGGTCTTGCCGGCATCCACCAGCTTCTTGACCGCGGCCTCCACCCGGCCCGTGGTGTACAGGCTGGATTCGAGGTAGTAGTTGTCGAAGCGCACGCCGAAGGCCTTGAGATCCAGATCCTGCTCGTGGCGCAGGTAGGCCACGGCGAACTGGCGGATGCCGTCGATGTCTTCGGGATCGCCGGAGGCGGTGAACTCGCGGTCGTCGGCCTTGACGGTCTTTTTGGCGAGGAAGTCGTTGGCGATGTCCTGGATGTAATCGCCGTTGTAGGCGGATTCGGGCCAGTGTTCGTCACCCGGCTTGTGGCCCTTGATGCGCGCATGCGTGGACCAGGCCAGGGTGCTGATCTGCACGCCGGCATCGTTGTAATAGAACTCGCGTGTGACGGCCAGGCCTTGCGTTTCGAACAGGTTGCACAGTGCATCGCCCAGCGCGCCCTGGCGGCCATGGCCGACGTGCAGCGGGCCGGTGGGGTTGGCGGAAACGAACTCCACCAGCACCTTCTTGTCAGCGGGCGGCAGCCAGCCGAAGCGGTCGCCTTCGCGCAGCACATCGGTCACGATGGACTGCTTGGCTTCGGGCTTGAGACGCAAGTTGATGAAACCGGGGCCGGCGATCTCGATGGCGGACACCCATTGCTGCACGGCGGGCTGCGCGTTCAAGGCGTCGACCAGGGCGGTGGCCAGCTCGCGCGGGTTCTTCTTGAGCGGCTTGGCCAGCTGCATGGCGGCGGTCACGGCCAGATCGCCGTGGGAAGCCTGCTTGGGGGCTTCGAAGACGGGAATCGGGGCGGGCGATGCTTCGGGCGCCACCTGGCGCAGGACGTCACCCAGGGCAGAAAGGAGTTCACGCTTGGCTTGGATCATGGCGGGGATTCTACGAGGCCGCATCGACCGGCAGCGGCGCCCCGGCTTCTTCGGCAATGTGAGAAGAATTGCGCACTTTGCCGGGGGCTTTTCCAAAGGACGCAAAGCAGGCACAGTGCCAAGATGGGATGCATTGGCGCCCGGCCGGCTTTCCGGCGGGGCGGGCGCGTCAACACACCGGGCAACCATGGGTGGCATCGACATCGACATCGACTCCGGGATGATCGGCAAGTACCGGATCATCAAACGGCTGGGCGAGGGCGCCACCAGCGAGGTCTTCCTGTGCCGGGATGACTTCCATGACCGGGACGTCGCGATCAAGCGGGTGCGTTCCTCGGCGCTGGGCGATGCGGTGGACGGGCCGGTGTACGCCCGCTTCTTTGCCGCGGAAGCCGCATTGGTCGGCAGGCTGCAGCACCCCAACGTCGTGCAGATCTACGACGCGGTGCCCGACCCCACCTCGCCTTACGTGGTGATGGAGTACGTGCCCGGCACGACGCTGCGCAGCTATTGCCGGGCCGACCACCTGATGCCGCTGGAGCTGATCGTCGAAGTGGGCTTCAAGTGCGCGATGGCGCTGGGCTATGTGTACCGCCAAGGCCTGATCCACCGCGACGTGAAGCCGGCCAACATCCTGGCGATCACCAACGCGCAGGATGTGGTGACGGACGTCAAGATCAGCGACTTCGGCAGCGTGCTCAACCTGACATCGGAGAGCACGCAGGTGCACCAGGTGGGCTCGCTGGCTTACATGTCACCCGAGCAGCTCGATGGCCAGGTGCCCGATTGCCGTGCCGACATCTATGGGCTGGGCGCGGTGCTGTATCACCTGATCGCCGGCAGGCCGCCCTTTGATGCGCCTTCCCAGGCGGCCTTGATGAACATGATCTACAACGAGCCGCCGGCTTCGCTGTCGGGCATGCGCTCGGGCGTGGATGCGGCGGTGGATCAGGTGATCCTCAAGGCGCTGGCCAAGGACCCCAAGGAGCGCTATCCCAACTGGGATGCGTTTGCGCATGCGCTGTCCGACCTGATCGCCGAGCACAAGGTGCCGCGCGGGCATCTGCAGGGCGTGCTGGATTCAGAGCGCTTCAACCTGCTGCGCTCGCTGGACTTCTTCTCCACGTTTGGCGATGTCGAACTGTGGGAAGTGGTGCACCGCGCGAAGTGGCAGCGCTTCTCATTCGGGCACGCGCTGTACCGGCGTGGCGAAGAAGGGCGAACCTTTCACATCATTGCGCAAGGCAGCGTGGAGGTGTATCGCAACGCCAAGCGTGTGGCCCTGCTGGGCGCGGGCACCTCGGTGGGCGAGATGGCGTATCTCGCGCCCAGCCCCGAGCTGCGCCGCCACAGCACCGATGTGGTGGTGACCGAGCCGACCACCACCATCTCGTTCACCCCCGAGGCCATGCAGCAGTTGAGCCCGGCCTGCCGGCATCTGTTCGACGAGGCCTTCATCCGGGTGCTGGTGCGGCGCTTGCACGCTGCGCACGAAGCCCTGGCGCATCCGCGGCGGATCATGTGAGCGCGGGCCTCAGGCCCGGCGCTGTCGACGCGCCCAGGCCACCACCGGCGGCATCGCCAACATCGCCAGCCAGCGGGCATCGAGCTCCGGCACGGCCACCACATGCGCCTGCACGGTGATGGCCTGCAGCTGCATGCTGGCCTCGCCCAGATCCGTTTCATCGTGATAGCGAGGCTGTGTCACGTAAACCGGCTCTTCCCGGTAGTAGCAGTTGAACGGGTCTTCCGTCTCGCAGTGGTCGAGCACGGTTTCGTAATGGTCGAGGTAGGTGTCGTAGCCATCGAAGACCTGGACCGTGGTGACATCGCCGGTGGCGCCGAAGCTGCCCTGGATCGAGGGAGCGATGGCGCCGGTCGTGTTCAAGGTCAGGGTGGTGGCCCCGGCGCTGCTGGTCTGCCCGCTCTGCCCGCCGGCGTCCGCGCCCAGGTAGACGCTGCCCGGCGTCTCGATGCTGGCAAGGGCTTCCAGCGTGACGGTGTAGCCGGTGATCATGAAGCCGGCCTGCGGCGTGAACTGGAAGGCCAGGTTGAAACTGCCACCCAGCGTTTCAGACGAGAAATTGCCGTAGCTGGATGCGAACACGCCCAGCGTGCCGCCCAGATCCATGCGGATGGCATCCTGCCCGACCAGGGTGTATGACAGGCTGCCGCCCGGCACATTGACCTGGGTGATGGCGCCAAAGCTGTGCTCGTCCTTGATCAGGCTGAAGCTGTCTGGATCGAACGCGACGTGCACCTGCGCCGAATCCAGCTGCACCACAGCTGCCTTGGCCAACATCGATGCGGAAGCGGCCGACAGCACGAGAAGCGGCAAAACGGACGGCAGCAAGGCCGAGCCTGCAAGCAGGACGCGGCGCATCGGCGCCGGGACAAGGGAATGGGACATGAGGCGCCTCCGCTGAGTGAACATGATGAAGATCAATTCAGGCAGGCTATGCGCCTTGAGCACCCACACGAATCCCTATGCTTAGGGGCCTGTGTGCACCGTTCGGTTGCCGGCCGCGTTAGGTTCCAGCGCGCCGATGTCCGGCACGCACACTGGTTTGATCACCCCACCGTTCATCCAACAGGAGAAATGCAATGCGCCTGATGTTTGCCACCCTCGCCCTGGCCCTCACCGCCGGTCTGGCCCATGCTGCCGACGCTGCCTGCGAAGCCAAGGCTGCCGAGAAGAAACTGGCTGGCGCGGCACAAGCCAGCTTCATGAAGAAGTGTGAGAAGGATGCCGCCAAGGCCGCAGCCGGCGAGGCCTGCATGGCCAAGGCCGTGGACAAGAACGGCAAACCGCTGGCCGGTGCCGCCAAGAACAGCTTCGTCAAGAAGTGCGAGAAGGACGCTGCCGCCGGCAAGTGATGCCCGGCTCAGCGGTGGCCCGGCCAGCCCGGGTCACCCGCTGGGGCCCGATGTTCTGTCGGCCCCTCGAACGCTTTCACCGGGCCCACACGCCCCGCGCCAGCAAGGTAGCGGCCAGCGGGATCACCGCGACGATATGGGCCTGGATCATCACCATGCGACGCGCTTGACGGATCTCGCCTTCCGACGGCAAGGCGCCATCCAGATCCACCTGACGACGCCAGCGCATGAACATGCGCGTCGGCTTGATCGACATCAGCCCCGCCACGATGTAGAGCGTGAGCTTGAGGTGCAGCAAAGGCTGCGCCCAGTACCAGCCCGGCCCCTTGACGCCCCACACGGTGCGCGCCACGCCCGTCAGCAACACGGCCAGGGCCGCGATCAGGTAGATGCGATCGACCACCACGAGCCGTCGCACCACCGCGGCATTGAGCCATTCGGCCCGGCACAAGGCCGCCTCGCTGGACACGAAGACCACGAGGGTGAGGATCGCGAGGAAATGGGCGTAAGCCAGCAGGGATTCGAGCAGCATGGCCGACATCATGCCGGGCCAGCGAGGTGGCGCTGCCAATAACCGGGGTTGCCGTACGCCTCCTTGATGAAATCGATCCACAGCCGCAGGCGCAAAGGCAGGTGCTTGCGTTGGGCAAACACCGCATAGATGCCATTGGGCGGCGCGGCAAAGTCGTCCAGCACGCTGATGAGCCGGCCATCACGGACATCGGCCTCCACCTCCCACCACGAGCGCCACGCCAGCCCCAGCCCTTCGAGGCACCAGGCGTGCAGCACCTGCCCGTCCGAGCAATCCAGGCGCGGAGAAGCCCGCACATGGGCCAACTGCCCATCGATCATGAAGGCCCAGCCCCGGGTCTGGCTGGCTTCAGAGCTGAGGGTGAGGCACTGGTGCCGGATCAGATCGTGCGGATGCAGGGGCTGACCGTGCCGGGCGATGTAGGCCGGACTGGCCACGCACAGCCGCCGGTTTTCGGCCAGGCGCACGCTGATCAGGCTGGAATCCGGCAGGTCGCCCACGCGCACGGCGCAATCGAAGCCCTCGTTGACCAGATCGACCAGGCGATCCGACAAATTCAGGGACAAGGACACATCCGGATGCCGGGCGATGAAGCGTGGCACCAGCGGCGCCACATGCCGGCGGCCGAAGCCGGCTGGCGCCGTGATGCGCAGATGCCCGCTGGCTTGCAGCCCCCCGGCGCTCACGCTGGATTCGGCATTGAGCAGATCGGCCAGCACCCTTTGCGCGTCCTCCAGAAAGGCACTGCCCTCGTGCGTGAGGCTGATGCGGCGGGTGGTGCGCACCAGCAACTTGACGCCCAGGCGCTCTTCCAGCGCATCGATGCGCCGCCCGATCACGGCGGGTGCCACGCCTTCGGCCAAGGCTGCGGCGGTGAGGCTGCCCTTGATGGCCACGGCCACGAAGGATTCGATCTGCTTGAGTCGGTCCATGGTTCCCCAGGAATGGCGGCCGGACTGCACAAGGCCAGGCGGCCCATGTTGACCACAGTGCCGCGGCTCGACAATCGGGGTGCCACCGGATCTGGCAACACACGACGCCTGTTTTCACCTGCTGATTTTTACTTGAAAGTCATGAATCAATGACTTTTTGAGCTGGTAATGCACGAATAGGTATCGAATACACTGGCCGACTTCGCACGGTAACGCGCGCGCATGAGGCATGCCGCATGCATGCGCACGGCAGGGCACGGCGGTTTGCTGCCCAGGCCCGCGCCCGCTGCCCCTGATCCTTTTTCGCCATCTTCTGACGAGGTTTCCCATGACCGCACGCACCAACGTTCACGGCCTGCAAGTGGCCACCGAGCTCTACCGATTCATTGAAGACAAGGTGCTGCCGGGCACCGGCGTCGACAGCGCCAAGTTCTGGGCAGGCTTCGACCAGATCGTGGCCGACCTGGCCCCGAAGAACGCCGCCCTGCTGGCCGAGCGTGACCGCATCCAGTCCGAGATGGACGCCTGGCACAAGGCCAACCCGGGCCCGATCCAGAACATGCCCGCCTACCGTGCCCATCTGGAAAAAATCGGCTACCTGGTGCCTGTGCCCGAAGGCGTGAAGGCCACCACCACCAACGTCGATGCCGAGCTGGCCACGCAGGCCGGCCCGCAGCTCGTGGTGCCCATCCTGAACGCGCGTTATGCCCTGAACGCCGCCAACGCCCGCTGGGGCAGCCTGTACGACGCGCTGTACGGCACCGATGCCATCCCCGAGACCGATGGCGCCGACAAGGGCACCGGCTACAACCCCGTGCGCGGCGCCAAGGTGATCGCCTGGGCCCGCAACTTCCTGGACCAATCGGCTCCGCTGGAAGGCGCTTCGCACCGCGAAGCCGCCGGCTACAGCATTGCTGGTGGCAAGCTGGTCGTGGCCCTGACCAACGGCAAGAGCACCGGCCTGCAGAACCCCGCCCAACTGGTGGGCTACCAGGGTGACGCTGCCGCGCCGAGCAGCGTGCTGCTGGTCAACAACGGCATGCACATCGACATCCAGATCAACCGCAACACCCCGATCGGCAAGACCGATGCGGCCGGCGTGTCGGATCTGGTGCTGGAATCGGCCGTGTCCACCATCCTGGACCTGGAAGACTCCGTGGCTGCCGTGGATGCCGAAGACAAGGTGCTGGGCTACAGCAACTGGCTGGGCATCCAGCTGGGCACGCTGACCGAGGAAGTCGCCAAGGGCGGCAAGACCTTCACGCGCGCCCTCAATGGCGACCGCGTCTACACCGCCCCCAACGGCGGTGAAGTCAAGCTGCATGGCCGCTCGCTGATGTTCGTGCGCAATGTGGGCCACCTGATGACCAATCCGGCCATCCTGTGGGGCGCCGAAGGGAAAGAGATCCCCGAAGGCATCATGGACGCCGTCGTGACCACGACCATCGCCCTGCATGACCTGCAAGGCCACGGCAAGATCAACGGCCAGCCCATCCGCAACTCGCGCACGGGCTCGGTCTACATCGTCAAGCCCAAGATGCACGGCCCGGCCGAAGTGGCCTTTGCCGCCGAGTTGTTCAGCCGCGTCGAACAGCTGCTTGGCCTGCCCGACAGCACCGTCAAGCTGGGCATCATGGACGAAGAGCGCCGCACCAGCGCCAACCTGAAGGCCTGTATCGCCGCGGCCGCCAGCCGCGTGGCCTTCATCAACACCGGCTTCCTGGACCGCACCGGCGACGAGATGCACACCGCCATGCTGGCCGGCCCGATGATGCGCAAGGGCGACATCAAGAACAGCGCCTGGATTGCCGCCTATGAGCGCCGCAACGTGCTGATCGGCCTGCAGATGGGCCTGCGCGGCCGCGCCCAGATCGGCAAGGGCATGTGGGCCATGCCCGACCTGATGGCCGGCATGCTCGAGCAGAAGATCGCCCACCCGAAGGCCGGTGCCAACACCGCCTGGACGCCTTCGCCCACGGCCGCCACGCTGCACGCCACGCACTACCACCAGGTGAGCGTGGCCGCCATCCAGGCCGACATCGAGAAGAACGGCGAAGATCCGCAATCGCTGCTGGACAAGCTGCTGACCATCCCCGTGGTGGCCCAAGCCAACTGGTCGGACGCCGACAAGCAGCAGGAGCTGGACAACAACATCCAGGGCATCCTGGGTTATGTGGTGCGCTGGATCGACCAGGGCGTGGGCTGCTCCAAGGTGCCCGACATCCACAACGTCGGCCTGATGGAAGACCGCGCCACGCTGCGCATCTCCAGCCAGCACGTGGCCAACTGGCTGCACCATGGCGTGGTGAGCGAAGCGCAAGTGCGCGAGACCTTCAACCGCATGGCCGCCGTGGTGGACAAGCAGAACGCCGGCGACAAGCTGTATGAGCCGCTGGTGGCCAACCCGAACGGCGCTGCATTCCAGGCCGCGCTGGACCTGGTCTTCAAGGGCAAGGAACAGCCTTCGGGCTACACCGAGCCGCTGCTGCACGCATGGCGCCTGAAGAAGAAGGCCCAGGCTTGATCCTGGCCAATCCGGCTGCATGAAAACGGCGCCTGCGGGCGCCGTTTTGCATGGCGGCACCACAAAGGCGATAACATCTTCCGGTTCTTCACAGGGAGTCGACCCTCATGCGTTACCTCACTCACATCGGCCTGGCCACAGCGGCCGTCCTCAGCCTCGCCGGCTGCGCCACCGAATCGTCGAAGTCGCTCGAAGTGGCGCAGGTCAACACGGCTCGCCAGGCCTACAACGGGCCACGGGCTCCGATCGCCGTCGGCAAGTTCGACAACCGCTCCAGCTACATGCGCGGCGTCTTCACCGATGGCGGCGACCGTCTGGGCAGCCAGGCCAAAACCATCCTGATCACCCACCTGCAGCAGACCAACCGCTTCAATGTGCTGGACCGCGACAACATGCAGGAAGCCAAGCAGGAAGCCGCGATCAAGGGCACCGCGCAAAAGCTCAAGGGTGCCAACTATGTGGTGACCGGGGACGTGACGGAGTTCGGCCGCAAGGAAGTGGGCGACCATCAGCTCTTCGGCATCCTGGGACGCGGCAAAACACAGGTGGCCTATGCCAAGGTCAGCCTGAACATCGTCGACATCAGCACTTCTGAAGTCGTGTACTCGGCACAAGGTGCGGGCGAATACACCCTGTCCAACCGGGAGATCGTCGGCTTTGGCGGCACCGCCAGCTATGACTCGACGCTCAACGGCAAGGTGCTCGACCTGGCCATGCGCGAAGCCGTCAACCGTCTGACGGATGCGATCGATTCGGGCGCATGGAAGCCTGCGCAATGATGCGAGGGCGTCCGTTGCTGCGCATGGCGGCGCTCGCCATCGTGTGTGCAAGCGCCTTGCTGCAAGGTTGCGCCAACCAGAAGCCGCTGTACGCATGGGGCGGCTACCAAGGCCAGGTGTATGCCTATCTGCGCCATCAGGCCTCGCCGGAGCAGCAGATTCTGGACATCGAACAGCAGTTGGCAGAGGCCTCGGCCAGCACGGCAGCAATCCCCCCGGGGATGTATGCCCACCTTGGGCTGCTGTACCTGAATGCAGGCAAGCATGAACAGGCCACGCAAGCCTGGACGCGCGAGAAGGAGCTGTTCCCTGAATCGGCCACCTTCATCGATTACCTGCTCAAGAACATGAAAAAGCAAGGAGCGTGAGGCCATGAGTTCTGCATCACTGCATCGCCTTTTCAGGGTTGATGACGCTGGCGGCTGCCATGAGCGTTGCCCGGCTGCGCCACGCACACCACCGCCCAAGGACTACACCGCCTTCAAGCGGGCCGCGCCACGCTCGATCCTGGTGCTTGCCACCCGTCAACGATTCGCCGGATGTGAACGCCACACCCAGCGTGCTGGCGCAAAGCACCAAGCCCTTGGCCGAGGCAGGCTACTACGTCTTTCCCGTCACGCTGGTGAGCGAAGCGTTCGAGCAGAACGGTTTGCACAACCCACCCGAGATCCACGAGGTATCGCCACAGAAACTGCGCGAGATCTTTGGTGCCGACACGGTGCTGTACATCCGGGTCAAACAATATGGATCGACCTACACCGTCTTCAACAGCGCGGCCGTGGTGCGCCTGGAAGGCAAGCTGGTGGATCTGCGCAGCGGCGAGGTGCTGTGGACGGGATCGGCCGTGGCATCCAGTGAGGAGGGCAACAACAGCAACCAGGGCGGCCTGGCAGGGATGCTGGTGGCCGCCATCGTCAAGCAGATCCTCAACAATGTGACGGAGATCTCTCACACCGTGGCGGGCACGGCCTCGGCACGCCTCTTGTCAGGCGGCATGTACAACGGGCTGTTGTACGGCCCGAGATCGCCGCTGTACGGCAAGGAAGGCCAGACGCGCTGACGGCCGGCCCTTGGATCTCATCTGGTCGGCAGCGACGCCGGCCAGATGATGATCCGATGCAGATCAGAAGCCGTATTCCAGACCGATGCTCAACAGGCGTGCATCGCCAGACTGATTGCCCGTGTCGTAGCTGCTGAAGTCAGCAGCACCGGTCAGCTTGAATTGCTTGTTGAGCGAATACTCCAGCCCCAGCCCGTAGTACACGTTGAAGTCGGACTCCGACTTGGGATTGATGCCCAGGCCCAGGCGACCGTTGTCCTTGCCTTCCATGTAGGCCAGGCCCAAACGGCCGACGCCGCTCAAGGCGGGCGTGAACTTCAGACGCATGGCTGCGTTGAACAACAGGCCCGAGGCTTCGACGGTCGTGGTGACGAATGCGCGGGTTGCATTGGACTTGCCGAAATCGATGTAGCCGACTTCCAGCGACAGGCCCGGCAGCGGTGCATGAGGCAACACATAGCCGCCGTAAATCTTGAAGCCGGTATCGCTCGTTTCACACGAGGTGGTCAATGTGCAATCCGAATCCACTTCGCTGGAACCGATCGCCCCGCCGATGTACATCTGGGCGTGCGCTGCCATGCTCAACAGCAGGGCCGATGCGACGACTGCATAACGCTTCATACCTTGGGTCTCCTCAGGTCATGGGAAAAAGAAGCGTGCATCTTGCCTTCTATGCCGGCACCGTCACCCCCTCACGGAGGGGCTCAAGCCACGTTCCGGCGGTAAAGGTTGTTCGGAGTTGTTGCCCGAGGCCGAAGCGACGTGAAACCATCCCTTATCGTCCCCGCGAGAAATAAATATGGGCGCCAAGGCGCCCATATCACGTCTTAAACCGGCAACGCCAGCAGCCATCAGAAGCTGTACTGAGCGCCCAGCGAAATCAGGTGCATGGAGCCCTTGTCGCCCCGGATTTCGCCCTCGGTGAAATCAATGGCGGCAACGCCCTTCAGGTTCTTGGTAAAGCTGTACTCCAGGCCAATGCCGTAGATCAGCTTCATGTTGGACTCGCTCTCGGAGAAACCGGGCTCGGTGTACTTGACGTCCACATTGGCGACGCCGATGCGGCCCACGCCAGTGAGTTCCTTCGTGAACTCAATGCGGCCCACAGCCTGCGCCGTAGAATGCGTCGGCTTCAAACTTGGCGGGGAAGGAATGAGACGCTTCGCCAAAGTTGGCGTAGCCCAGCTCCAAGGCGAAATTCGGGTTGATCTGGTAGCCACCATAGATCTTGTAGCCCGTATCGGTCTCGTCGAAACCGGGGAAATCGACGCTGATCTTCGATTGGCCGATCGTGCCGCCGATGTACAGCGGGCTGTTGCTTTGTGCCTGAGCCATGCCGCATGCGAGCGCAATCACGCCAGCGAAAAGAACCTTCTTCATTGGGGATCCCATCAAAATTGTTGATTAGCCAAAAATGGACCAGCGTAATTGTAAAAAAAATCCGAGATGGTCCCACCCCCTATTGGAAGGCTGCTCAATGCTGCGGGTGGTGTGGTAAGGATGAAGCAGAATGAGGATTCACGGCGTTCTTCCTTCCTCTGCATGACGGCCCACTCCTCACAGAGATATCCCCACCTTCTCTCCCCCCTGGACCTGGGCTTCACCACCCTGAAGAACCGCGTGCTGATGGGCTCCATGCACACCGGCCTGGAAGATGGCCGGGACCTGAGCCGGCTGGCCGCCTACTTCCGAGAGCGGGCTGAAGGCGATGTCGGGCTGATGGTCACGGGCGGTTTTGCGCCCAACGTGGCAGGCTGGGCCAAGCCGTTTGCCGGCACGCTGGCCACATCCGGTGCGGCACGGCGGCATCAGGTGGTCACCCGTGCAGTGCATGAAGCGGGCGGCAAGATCGCGCTGCAGATCCTGCACACGGGCCGCTATGCCTACCACCCGCTGGCGGTGGCGCCTTCACGCATCCAGTCGCCCATCTCGATGTTCAAGCCGTTTGCGCTGTCGGCGCGCGGGGTGGAAAGGCAGATCCGCGCCTTCGTCAACTGTGCGGTCAAGGCGCGCGAGGCGGGCTATGACGGTGTGGAGATCATGGGCTCGGAAGGCTACCTGATCAACCAGTTCCTGGCCCGCCACACCAACCATCGCCGCGACGAATGGGGCGGCGACTACAGCCATCGCATGCGCCTGCCGGTGGAGATCGTGGCGCGCACGCGCGAGGCCGTCGGCCCCGATTTCATCATCATCTACCGCCTGTCGATGATCGACCTCGTGCCCGATGGCAGCACCTGGGACGAGGTGGTGACGCTGGGCAAAGCCATTGCGCAGGGTGGCGCCACCATCCTCAACACAGGCATCGGCTGGCATGAGGCGCGCGTGCCCACCATCGCCACCAGCGTGCCGCGGCGGGCCTTTGCGTGGGTCACGCAGAAGATGCGCACCGAGTTGCACGCCTGCGGCATCGACATCCCGCTGGTGACCTCCAACCGCATCAACACGCCCGAGGTGGCCGAGTCCGTGCTGGCCGAAGGCTGTGCGGACATGGTGTCGATGGCGCGGCCCCTGTTGGCCGATCCGCATTTCGTGAAGAAGGCGGCGCAGGGCCGTGCGGACGAGATCAACACCTGCATTGCCTGCAACCAGGCCTGCCTGGACCACATCTTCCGCAACCGGCTCACCAGCTGCCTGGTCAATCCACGCGCCTGCCATGAGACCGAGCTTGTGTTCAGGCCGACATCGCGCGCGCGCCGCATCGCCGTGGTGGGCGCCGGCCCGGCCGGCATGACGGCAGCCATCCATCTGGCCGAGCGCGGTCATCGGGTAGACCTGTTCGAGGCGGCTGCCGAGGTGGGCGGCCAGCTCAACATGGCGCGCCGCATCCCCGGCAAGGAAGAGTTCGACGAGATGCTGCGCTATTTCCGCACCCGGCTGCACAAGACCGGCGTGCAGCTGCATCTGAACCGCGAGGTGGCGGCGGCCGAGCTGATGGGCCATGACGACGTGATCATCGCCACGGGCGTGAACCCGCGCGATCCCCGGATTCCCGGGCAGGAGCACCCCAAGGTGCTGAGCTATGTCGATGTGCTGCGGCATCGCCGACCGGTGGGGCACACGGTGGCCATCGTGGGCGCGGGCGGCATCGGCTTCGATGTGGCCGAGTACCTGGTGCACGAAGGCCCCTCGACCGCACTGGACCTGCCTGCCTGGCAGGCCGAATGGGGCGTGACCGACCCGGCGCTGTCACCGGGCGGGCTGATCCCGCAGCCACCTCACGTGGCACCGCCTGCGCGCCAGGTGGTGCTGATGCAGCGCAAAGCCGGCAAGCTCGGCGCCGGCCTGGGCAAGACCACCGGCTGGATCCACCGGGCCACCTTGAAGATGAAGCAGGTGCGCATGCTGGCCGGCGTGAACTATGAACGCATTGGCGATGAAGGCTTGCTCATCAGCCATGGCCCCGAGCGCAAGGACCCCAGCTGGATCGCCTGCGACAACGTGGTGCTGTGTGCCGGCCAGGTCTCGCGGCGGCATCTGGCCGATGCGCTCCAGCAGGCGGGACACAAGGCCGTGCACGTGGTCGGCGGCGCCTTCGAAGCCGGCGAGCTGGATGCCAAGAAGGCCATCGATCAGGCCGCGCGCCTGGCTGCCTCGCTGCTGTGACAGCCAGCATGCGGACATTCACGCCTGACAAGGAGGCCGTCCTTGTGCACAATCGCATGCCCATGCAAGACACGCTGCATTCCTCAAGCGATCTGCGACCGATCTACTTCGGCCAGCCCGGCCGGCAAGGCTTCGGGCTCTTCCATCCAGCGCGTCAGGCACCGGCAGCCACGACCGGCCAGGCGGTGCTCATCTGCCCATCGTTCGGCACGGAGGAGGTCAACGCCTACCTCACATTGCGGAAGCTGGCAGAGTCCTGCGCGCAGCAAGGCGTGCCGGCCCTTCGCCTGAGCTACACGGGATGCGGCAACGCAGAGGGCGATGCCGACACGCCTGAACTGCCCGATGCGTGGATCGACAGCATCGTGGCCGCGGCAGATGCCTTGCGTGCGCTGTCAGGCGTGCAGCGCATCACCGTGCTGGGCCTGCGTCTGGGGGCCTTGCTGGCCGCCCTGGCTGCGCCCCGTTGCGGGCCGTTGCGGGACATGATCGCCGTGGCGCCCGTCATCAGTGGCCGGGCCTATGTGCGTGAGATGAAGGCGCTGCACATGGCCAGCCTTTCCAGCATGGTGGCCTCGCCCGCACAAGCGTCGGGGAGCGTGTTCGAATCCGGTGGCTTCGTGATGGCCGAAGCCACCCATCAGGCGCTGGCTGCCATCGACCTGCTCAAGCTGGATGCGCCGCCTGCCAAGCGCATGCTGCTGATCGAGCGCGACGACCTGCCGGGCCCGGTGACCAAGTGGGCGGCCTGCCTTGAAGCCCAGGGCGTGGCGCTGACCACCGCCAGCCTGCAAGGTTATGCGGCGATGATGGCCGACCCGCATCGCTGCATACCACCTCCCACCTTGCGGGACATCGTCTCGGCGCGTCTGCATGAGCCTGACGTGCATCACGGCATCCAGACCGAGCGCGCCTCTTTGGAACAGGACGCCGGGCTGCTGCGCGACAGCCTGAGCCTGCCTGCCACCACCGGCCCCCACGCGGTCCATGAGTCGCCCGTGTTCCTGGGGGCCGACCCGTCGCTGATGGCCCTGCTCAGCCGGCCGCAAACGGCCTCCACACCGACCGCGCCGCAAGCGATCACGCACAGCGGCTGGGCCATCCTCATGCTCAACGCCGGCGCCACCCGCGCCATCGGGCCCAACCGGCTGTATGTGCCCCTGGCCCGCGAATGGGCCTCAGAGGGGCATGCCGTCTTGCGGCTGGACATCGCCGGCCTGGGCGACAGCCCCGTGCATCCCGGCAAGCCCGACAACACGGTCTACAGCGACACGGCCCTTCAGGATGTGGCCACCGCATTGAGCTGGCTCCACACGCAAGCCGGCGTGGACAAGGTGCTGCTGCTGGGCCTGTGCTCGGGCGCCTATCACGCGCTGAAGGCGGTGGTCAGGGACATGCCGGCGGATGCCGCGATCATGATCAACCCACTGACCTACTTCTGGAAGGAAGGCATGTCCCTGGATCCGGGCACCGTCAGCGAAGCACGTGTGGCCATGGACATGATGCGGCACCGCCAGTCCGTGTGGCGCCTGGCCACATGGAAGAAGGTGCTGGGCGGGGGCATCTCCGTCAAGCGGCTGATCCAGATCGCCAGCCAGACCCTGCGATGGGCCGGCCACAAGATCGGACGCCAACTGGCACGGCGGCTGGGCCTGCCGATGAAAGAAGATCTCGGCCGGGAACTGCAGCATGTGGCCGCGCGCGCCGTGCCGATGTACTTCATCTTTTCGGATTCCGATCCCGGCCTGCCGATGCTGCGCACACAAGGCGGCCCGGCCGTCGATCAGTTGGTGCAGCAGGGCCGGCTCAGCATCCAGTTGATCGCGCATGCCGACCACACCTTCACGCTGGCCGCCCCCCGAGCGCAGCTGCACGGCATGCTCAAGGCGATCGTTGCCGCGCTGTAGCGCTGCAGCGGTGCGATCAGGCGGCGCGCCTCAATGCCGCGCCTTGCGCGCCGCAAAGTCGATGGACGTGCAGCACAGTTCCTCGACCGGGTAACGGCGAAACTCCTCGGCGATGGGCATGTCCTGGATGCGCGCCAGCAATTCCTTGCGTGGCTTGTGCGTGTCCAGCACGATCTCGAGGCCGGCCTTGCGGGCAGCAGCCAGGAAATCCACCGCCCGCAACCGGTTCTGGTATTGGAGATCGGTGTTCCACTTGCGCCAGTCCTTCTCGGCATAGCGCAGGTAATGGATCTGCGTGATGCTGCGATCGAAGTAGGCGTAGTGGTCGCCGCAGTTCACGTTGTGGATGGCCAGCCCTTCGGCCGAGAGGATGCGGTGCGTCTCGGTCATCATGGCGTCCAGCACCACGGGTGGCACATGCTCAAGCACGCTGTTGGAAAAGACGAGGTCGACACTGCCGTCAGGCAGCCCGGTGGCCGTGGCGTCCCCCGGTGCCTTGTAGACGATGCCGGCGGCCTGCAACACCGCAGCGCCATCGCCCAGCGCCATCCAGCGAGACCAGCGTTCACGCACCTGAGCCTCTGTCTGGGCCGACACGCGGGCGATGTCTGCCAGATGAGGCTCCAGGTGCCGCAAGGTCAGCATCACGGCCGGCATGCCGAGATGGCGCCGCAGATCGACGGTGAAGCAGCGCGACATCCCCGCCAGTGCAAAGCAAAGCGGCATGACGGGCAACCAGCCGGTGCCGATCTCCATCATGGTCTTGCCGGGCAGGGTAAAACCGAGCTGATTGAGGTGGTCCATGTGCACCAGCCAGTCCGCGCGGAACTTGACACCGATGTGCCCACCCACGTTCTTGCGGCCTCCGTTGAGCCTTTGCAGCAGGTCGTTGACCGCCACACCACCCGGCGCCACATCGAGCACACGCTGGATGTAGCCCTTGACCCTCCAATCCATATCTTCTCCAGAAACTTCAGGTGCGCAACAGGATGATCGTCACCAGCCACAAACCGATCGCCGACCCGATGGCCAGGCCCACCAGACGGCCCCACCACTCCGAGAACATCAGCAGGGGGATCTCCGGTTTGTACTTGCGCGCGAGCTGGTACATGGCCGTGATCAAGGCCATGTGAATATACAAGATGGCCACATAGCTGCGACTCAGAAAGAAGATTGCCACCAGGGCCGCCGTGAAGCCGAACCAGAGGAAACGCATGGCCTCGTGCACCTCCAGCCAGGCGGCGCGGTTGTCGACATCGCCGGCGGGTGGCGGTGGTGATGCAGCCTGGCCGAACCGAGGCTTCATGGCCGGCGCGCCGATCGGCTTTTTCTTGCCGTCGTCCTTCGGTGGCTTGGGCTCGGCCTGATACACCATCTTGGCCATCATGAAGCTGAAGAACACACCCGAGAGCCAAACGAAGTAGCCGATGAGGCCCAGTTCCGCCAAGGCCAGCACGTACGAGTTGTGCGCCGTGAGGTAGTTGTATTCCGTGAACAGGCCCTTGCCGACGCCGAACAGCGGATGGCTGGCCAGCATGTGAAAGCCCTCGAACCAGGATTCGACGCGACCCTCGGCGGACTCTTCGTCATCCGAGATCTCGTTCATGCGGCTGGGACCGAAGATGATGATGGGCGCCAGCATGAAAGGCGCCACCAGCAGGCTGCGAATCAGGCCGTACCGCTGCACACCGTGGTGCATCAGCATGGCCGCCAGCGCCAGGATGGCACCGCGCGAGTTGGTCAGCTTGACCGCCCACAGCGACAGGCCCGCCGCGCACCACCAGAACAGCTTCATGATCAGACCGGCCCGGTGAGCCAGATAGACCTGCATGGGCAGCACCATCAGGATGGCCATCGACAGGTCATTGGGATCGTTGAGGAAGCCCAGGTAGGTGACGCGCCCTTCGATCATCTGGGCGCCCGTCCAGCCCACCCCTTCGTTGACCTCCTGCGCCTGGTCGATGGCGTGCAGGGAGATGATGATCATCGAGATGCCCATCACGAAGAACACCTGCCGCAGCTTGGCCACCGAATCGACCGTGGTGGCCACCATGTAGAACAGCAGCACCACGGGGATGAAATCGGTCAAGGTGGCGATGGCGCCGCCCAGCCAGCCGCTCAGCAGCACAGACCAGGCCATCAGGAAGGTCTGCACCGGCAACAGCTTGAACTGCGGTGAGGACATGTCCTTCGTCTGGCGCGCCAGCCACAGCACCACCGACGTCAGCAGCAGCACCGGCAGGATCGGCAGGCCCATGAACGCCGGCAGGAACTCGTGCGGACGCACATAGAGCACCACCAGATAGGCGAGCATGAAGAACAGAGGCTGGAAGGGATTGATCATGGCGATGCGGCGGAATGGGCCGTGCCCTCCTCAGACTGCAGACAGTGTGAAGCCGGCCTGACGCCAGCGCGGCAGGAACTCGCGCAAGGCAACCACGGTGGCCGGCATGTCATCGTGGAACAGCAGGATGTCACCGCCCCGGGGCTGGTACTGGGCCAGGCGCTGGCGCAGCTCGGCCTCGGGCAGCTTGAAGTCGTAGCTGTCGACATTCCACAGCACCAGGGGCTGCTCGCGCCGCAGGATGGCCGTGGCGATCGTGGTCACCGTCGCGTTGCCGCGTGGCGGTCTGAACGCATGGTGCGCACGCCCGTCAAAGGGTGTCAGCACCGCATCGGCCAGGGCGATCTCCTTGAGCTGCTGCGCAGGGCTGAGCGTGCGGAAATTCGGGTGCGTCATCGAGTGGTTGGCGATGCGATGGCCTTCACGCACGATGCGCTCGACCAGCTCCGGATGGGCCTTGGCATGGTTGCCCAGCAGAAAGAAGGTGGCCGTGGCCTGATACTCGGCCAGCACGTCCAGCAAGCGCGGCGTGTTCTCGACGTGAGGGCCGTCATCGAAGGTGAGATGCAGGTTCGCCCCCGATCCACCTTCCCTGACCTTCAGACGCTGCCCGGTCAGGCCCGCGACAAATGACCAAATCCAATGCATCGTTCCGTTCCCGTTGTCGTGTTGGCACTCAACGTGTCGACCGCGTACCTGGCTGTTTGGACGCCATCAGGCCCTGCACCACCTGCCAAGTCTGCTCCACCCGGTGATCCCAGCTCATCGTGCTGACCGAGGCCATGCGTGCATCGCGGCGTGTCGGGTCCTTGTCGGCCAGCGCGGTTTCCACGGCCTTCAGATAGTCGGCAGGCTCCAGCGCCACATGCACCAGGTCACCAAAGCGTTCACCTTCCAACGTGGGCACCGACACGACCGGCTTGCCCGTGGCCAGGTATTCACGCAGCTTCAGCGGGTTGGCATTGGCCACCTGCTGGTTCATGCGGTAGGGAATGATAGCCACGTCAAAGGCCTTGGCCCACGCGGGCAAGGTCTCGTACGGCTGCGGCCCGACCATGGTGACGTTGGGCAGACGGGCCAGCTCGTCCACATTGGCCGAGGCATGCCCCACCAGCAGGAATTGCCACTGCGGCCGCTCGCGCGCCAGGAAGGCGATCAGCTCGACATTGGTCCACGGTGCGATCAGGCCGAAATAGCCGATCACCGGATGGGCCAGCGCCGCGGCCTTGGCTGGTACCACCGTGTCCGGGTGCTGGGCCCGCGCGAACAGATCGACATCCACGCCATGCGGCGAAAAGGTGGTCGCCGGATTGACCGCCTTCTTGCGCTCGACCAGTGCCGGCGGCGCCACGAAGACATGGTCCACATGCTGCGTCAGGTGAAGATCGCAGGCCTTGATGTGCTCCACATCGACACCGGGATGCGCCGCGTAATCATCGATGCAGTAGTAGATGCCCAACCGGTGCGGGATGGCATCGAGCATGAAGGAAGGATGCGGCACCAGGAACCACAGGATGGGCGTCTCGATGCCGGCGATGCGCATGGCGCGCCGCACCGCCCACGCACCGAACCAGCGGTTGAGCGTGGCCACGAAGGGCAGCTTGCGCCAGGGCAGCTGCGGCACCGTGCAGTGCCACAGACCGGGCTCGACCCGCTTGGGCGGCTGCAGCGCCTGCGTCAGCTTCGAGAAGATGCGCCGCAGATCGCGCTTGGAGCCGCTGGGCGGGCGCATGCCCGGTGAATCCACATACAACAGGTTGACCTTGCCGGCCAGCCGCTTGGCGATGTGATGGCTGGAGGTGCGGTTCTCCGCAAACCAGTCATTGCCGAAATAGACGACACCCAGCCCCTTGTCCTGGAGCTTGCGGTCAGGCTTGTGCATTGGCCACCCCGAAACGATGTGCGAGCCCGGCGATTTTCGGTGCCAGGCGTCGGCCTGGCGCACCGGCGCGCTGGGCCAGGCTGCCGAAGACCTCGAAATCCGACTTGCGCCAGGTCTTGAAAACCACGCTCAAAGGCAGATACAGCAGCAGGAAAACGATGCCGCCCGGCACGAAGGCCCACTTGCTGTCCAGCACCAGGTGAACGATGGACCACGACACCCCCGTGGCACAGGCCGAGGCCAGCAGCAGCCGGCTCATGGCACCGATCATCAGCCGCGCCCGGGTGAGATGCAGGGTGTAGGCCCAGATGATCGTGGTCATGAAGGTCTGCGTGGCCAGCGAGCTGGCGATGGCGCCGTTGAGCCCGTAAGTCGGGATGAGCAGGTAGCCCATCAAGGCATTGAACAGGAAGCCGCTGACGATGAGCACGATGCGGGCGAACTGCCGGTCATCCGCCGTCAAGGCCGCATACGCCGCGCCGTTCATCACCACCAGCCCCGACATCAGCAACTGCCACTGCAAGGCGGGAATGGCGGCCACATAGCGCTCGCCATACAGCACGCGGATGGCGCCATCGGCCACTGTCAACCCCAGTCCTGAGACGGCCAGGCCCATGAACCAGTACATGCGCGTGGATTCGACCAGCATGCGCGACAGCGCCCGCGCCCCGCCCGCGCCATACTGACGCGCCATGCTGGGCAACAACACGGCCGACACGCCGCCGGCCAGCAGATCGACGGCGCCTTTGCTCAAGGCCCCGGCGATCGAGAAATAACCCACCGCGACCGAGCCGACGTACTTCTGCAGCAGCGTCATCTCGACGGCGCGGTTGGTCAGCACCGAGAAGGTGATCATCACGCCGGTCAAGGCCAGGTGCTTGCGCACCCGGACCATCAAGGGCTCGGGCAGATCCCCCTTGGCTGCGGTGATGCCGCCACTGCGCAGCATCATGCGCACCATCAGGTTGGAGACCACGCCCAGGGCGGCGTAACTGGCAAAGAACTCGATCACGCCAGCGCCCGTCCAGGCCAGCACACCGGTGACGATGAGGTTGAGCAAGGCCATCGTGGCCAGGGTCAGGTTTTCGGGCACGAACAGCTCGAAACCCTTGCCCAATGCGCCCAGCAGCCAGAAGCCGGCCCGCGCCCACACCGCCACCAGCGTGATGAGCAACATGGGCCAGAAGTGATCGCCCCAGCCCGGGTTGGGGTGGATGAAGCTCCACAAGGTGAACGCGGCGAGCACCAGCATGCCGGCGAGCATCTGCCAACGCTGGAACTTGAAAACGAGGATGTGCGCAAGATCGAGCTTCTGCGCGCCGCGCAACTCGGCCAGGAACTTGATGGAAGAGGTGGTCAGGGCGCTGTTGGTGATCAGCAGCAGCACGCCGCACAACCAGACGGCATACGCGTAATGCCCGTATTCCTCGGGGCCCAGCGTGCGGGCGATGACGATGCCGGCCAGCAGGCCCACGGCAGATTCGACGTAACTCGCAAAGGCAACGATGGCCACATTGCGCAGCATGGCCAGCTTGTCGCTCACTGACGCGTCTCCCTCAGGAAGGCCCGCAGGCCAGACAACCATGGACACCAGCGGTGGCGTCCGGCCACCCCAAAGGCCATCGAGAATATCAGACTTCCCCTGGGGGACTTGAGGCCTGGACGCCGCACTGTGCAAAACGCACAGCCCTGTTTGAGGGGGCGCTGTGCGCACCGGAGGGACAAAGAAAAAGGGGGCCGAAGCCCCCTCTTGTCGAACCGGACGATCCGGATCAGTTGCGGTACAGCGCCGGGGCCGTCACGGTGGTCGGCAGGTTGCCGGTCACTTGCGTGGTGCCGTTGGACTGCTTGATCTCCAGGGTGCCACCGGTGCCGGTGTTGGAGAAGCGGACCGTCACGGTGCGACCATGGCCAGGGTGATCACGGTACCGGTCTGGCCCGTGGCGTCCGAACGGGTCGCTGCGTTCACCGAGGCGTTGGTGCCCATGATGTGCAGGAAGTTCGATTGCGTACCGGCCGTGTCGGTCACGTCCACACGCTTGGCGGTCGTGGTCACCAGCTTGTCACCGTCTTCCAGCGTCGGGGTCACGACCGAGTAGCTCAGGCCCGTCGGTGCCACACGGTACACATCCAGCTTGTTGCCGGTGCTGCCGGTATAGGTCAGGCGGTCACCGCTGACGGTCGGGGCGCCAGGCAGGTTCAGCGTCCAGACGCGGCTGGTACCGGTCGAGGAGGCGACGCGGTCGAACACCACGAAGGTGGCCGGCTTGATGAACAGGTACTCGCGCTCGACCTTCTGGATGGAGGCGTTGCCGTTGTACACCGGCGTGACCTTGGCGACCCCGTAGGTGTAGACGTCGTTGTCAGCCAGGGCGGCCATCTGGCAAGGTTGCGATTCCGAAGACCTGCTGGATGGTGGTGCCGCTCTTGATGATGCGGACCAGGTTGTTCATCGCTTCCGACTGCTGGATGCCCGACGAGGTGTAGATGTTCGTCGTGGGCGCCAACCATTCGCCGCGGAACAGCTGGAAGCTGCCTTGATCGCGGTGAGCGTGGCTTTCGGTGAACGGGCCGCAGATGAAGTTCGAGAAGGCAGCGGTCTTGTCACCCCAGGCCGAACGCATCGTCAGCTGGCCGGTGCCCGAAGCCCGGTGCAGGTGGGCGACAGGTCGGTGACCGAAGCCGACACCAGTGCCGGCGGCTCGTCGTCGACCCACGACTCGAAGCCGTAGCCCATCGTCTTCACGCTGGAGTTGTCCAGGATGATCTTGGAGACGGCCGACATCTTGTCCTGCGGGAACAGGCTGGTGATGCCCAGCAGGTACTCGCGGTGGTAGTCGAACAGGGCGGCGGTGGAGTCACGGGCGTGGTCACCGGTGGCGACCAGGCGATCCAGGGTCGGGACGATGCTGTGAGCCAGCCAGAATGCTGAGGACTGGGTGTGCGGCGTCAGCGTGGCGATGCGCTCGCCCGTCGAACGTTCCCACCAGTCATACAGCTGGAACAGGCTGCGCATGGCGTTGCCATAGCCCGTGCCTTCGCGAGAGCCGCCACCAGGCAGGTCGCGGTTGAAGGTGGGCACCAGCTGGTTGCCGATCTTGTTCGTGCGGAACTGGTCGATCCAGGTCTGGGCCGAGCTGTTCTCGCCACGCGTGGCCAGGCCGGCCAGCATCGTGGCGCGCAAGAAGGAGTAGTAGTAGTTGTTCGACGGGTTGTCGATCGACCAGCCAGACCACGGGAAGCTCTTGCCTGCCGTGAAGTTGGTGGTGATGGCCGTCGAGCTGATGGGGGCCCAGTTGGCCTTGCTGTAGTTCCACACGTTCCAGATGGCCTGGTTCATGTAGTTGGTCCAGCGGATGCGCTGGGCAGCGGTCAGCTTGGGATAGCACCAGTCGTAGACCAGGGCCACGTCACCGACCAGGCGGCCGATTTCCAGGTAGCTGTCGCCAGCCACTTCCGGTG
>JASGIQ010000014.1:0-88348 GCA_047601765.1 Aquabacterium sp. | reverse complement strand
CCCCGCAACCAATCCATTCCTGAAACCCGCGCCTGTCTGCCGAAAGGCAGATGTGACGCTGCAGGTCGTCTGTCGACTGCTGGCGATGGTCAGTTGGCTTCATGCCATCAACTCAGGGATAAACCTTTGAGTGAAAACGCCTGAGGGACGGGTTCTGACGCTGCCAAGGTCACTGTTGAATCCCTCGCGCTGCTAAGCTACGCTGGCGGGCCTTGTTGCAGAGGGCGCCATGCATTGCCCCCTGCATCAACAGCTCGCCAAGCGGATATCTACCCAGGAGGGGCCCCGGAGCATGTTCCAGCGTCAGCAGAGATCGAAGTCTCAAGCAGGTACGTTGGCCCCTGAAGGCGCTGCCGTGCGACTGGGTGCTCAGCCTGCGCAGGCCGGCCGTGGAGATGCAGACCGCATGCGCAATCAGGCGTTGCTCGATACCGGCTCACGCGTGGCCGGCGGCGCTTCGGTGTACGCGGTGGCCTGGTTGGTCATCTGTATCGCATGCAATACCTGGGCAAGCCATCCATGGCTGGTCAGCATTGGCGCCGTGTGGATGGGCGGCTGGGGCGTCCATCGTTATTGGCTTTGCAAGAACCTGCCTCGTCTGGTGGAAACGCGTGCGCAGTGGGCCAATAAGTGGCTGGTGCGCTCGGTGCTGGCCCAAGGGCTCGCCTGGGGCCTGCTGGCTGCCATCTGCCACGCCACACCCGAACTGCACGCCATGAACGTGCCCATCATGCTGGTTGGTATCGCGATGTGTTCCACGGGCAGCGCGTCCTTGGCCATCCATCGCCGGTTGATGTTCTGGTTCCCGGTGTTGATGGTGTTGCCCGGCTCATCGTCGTGGCCATGAACGATACCCCTGGGCACTTTCTGCTGGCCTGTCTGGGCGTCGTGTATGTGGGATATACCTTGTACTTCGCCTCACGTGTGGTGAGCCAGGATTATTGGCGGGGATTGCGGGCGTATGAGTTGCTCCAGGAGCGGACGCGGGCCCTTGAGACCGCCAGCCTGACCGACACGCTCACAGGCGTGGCCAACCGCATGCACTTCAACAAGTGTTACGCAGATGAATGGGCGCGTGCACACCGCGAGGGGCAGGCGCTGGCCCTGCTGCTGATCGACCTCGATCACTTCAAGGCGATCAACGATGGCTTTGGCCATGCGGCGGGGGACATGGCTTTGCGCGAGGCCGCTCAGGCCATGCAGCGGGAGTTGCTGCGGCCGGGTGATTCGCTGGCCCGCTTCGGGGGCGAGGAATTCGTCGTGGTGCTGCCTGATACCGATGGTGCAGGGGCGGCTGCCGTGGCTGAGCGTCTGAGAAGGGCAGTGGCCCATCTGCAAGCTGTCTGCGGATGGCCGGAGCGTGCGGGTGACTTGCAGCATCGGATATGCCGCGTGCAGGCCGAGCGCCACGGAGCCCTCTTCGGACTTCCTCAAGCGTGCCGACATCGCCCTGTACCAGGCCAAACAGGCCGGGCGCAACAGGGTGCACGGCGATGAGCCCGATCTGCTGGTGATCGAAAAGACGGCGTGAGGGCAGGTGTGGTGCGGCATCCGCGCATCGCCTGCTCAGGTGGCCTTCTGTGCCCTATGCTTGCCACATCCGGCCTCGCCGACGATGGATGCGCACAGCCATGCAAGACGAACCCACCACGATGTCTTACAGCAATCGGACGTTCGATCAGATCGACGTGGGGGCCAGCGTGGCGGTCAGCCATACCGTCACGCGCGATGAGGTCGAGTTGCTGGCGCTGGTGTCCGGCGATGTCTCGGTTTTAGGGGGTGAGGACGCCCCGGGCGCCCCCAGGCAGATGCTGTGCGAAGGCGTCAGTGCAGAAGCGCTCGTGCACGCGCTGATCAAGCGCCGTCTCCCGGGCCCGGGGGCCACGATCGTGTCTCACCAGCTTGGACTACGGCGGCTCGGTGGCCATGGGGGACGAGGTGCAGGCCACGGTGTGGGTGGTCTCCAAACAGCCGCCGGACCGGCTGGTGATGGACTGCCGCGTGACACGGGGAGAAACCTTGCTGCTGTCCGGCCAGATCACCGTGAAGGCGCCAGCCCAGAACCTCACGGTGGACCACCGGGAGCAGCCTGCGGTCATCCTGCGCCGCAACGATGTGTTCGGCCGCCTGTTCAAGGCTTGTGAGAGCCTGCCGCCCGTGCGCTGCGCCGTCGTGCATCCGTGTGATCCGGAGTCCCTGGCGGGGGCCATGGAGGCGGCCAGGCATGGCCTGATCGAGCCGGTGCTCGTGGGCCCGTCGGCCAAGATCAAGGCGGTGGCCGCGGCGGGTAATTGGGATGTGTCCGCGTACCGTGTGGTGGACACCGAGCACAGCCATGCGGCCGCGGATGTGGCGGTCGCCTTGGCCCGCTCCGGAGATGTGCAGGCCTTGATGAAAGGCAGCCTGCATACCGACGAATTGATGGGCGCGGTCGTTCCCTCGGCGACGGGTTTGCGCACGGGGCGGCGGGTGAGCCATGTGTTCGTGATGGATGTGCCCGCCTACCCGCGCATGCTGCTGGTCACCGATGCGGCCGTGAACATTGCCCCCGGCATCCGCGACAAGATCGACATCGTCCAGAACGCGATCGATCTGGCGCATGTGCTGGGTGTGCCGGATCCGCGCGTGGCGATTCTGGCGGCGGTGGAAACGGTGAATCCCGACATGCCTGCCACCATCGATGCGGCGATGTTGTGCAAGATGGCCGACCGCGGGCAGATCACCGGTGGCATCGTCGATGGGCCGCTGGCGTTCGACAATGCGGTCAGCATCGAGGCGGCACGCACCAAGCACATCGTCTCGCCGGTGGCCGGGGTCGCCGACATCCTGGTGGTGCCCAATCTGGAAGCGGGCAACATGGTGGCCAAGCAACTGCAGTATTTCGCCGGTGCGGACAGTGCCGGCATCGTGCTGGGCACACGGGTGCCCATCGTGCTGACCAGCCGCGCCGATTCCGTGCGCACCCGCCTGGCATCGACGGCTGTGCTCAAGCTGCTGGCGCATGCCAACGCCCAAGGCGCGGCTTCGGGCGAACGCATGGTGCTGGTCTGAGATGACGCAGGCACTGGCGGTTCTCAATGCAGGTTCGTCGAGCCTGAAGTTCTCTGTTTTTGCGGCATCCGATCTGACGCTGTTGCTGCATGGGCAGATCGAGGGGCTGGGCGCATCACCGCATGCGCTGGCGCGTGCAGGCGATGGGCGGGTGTTGACAGAGCATCGTTGGGGGGCTGGCGAGCACCTTGACCATGCCGCGGCGCTGACCTGGCTGTTGCAGGCCTTGCCGCCGTGGCTGCAGGGGCACGAGGTGATCGCCGTGGGGCATCGGATCGTTCACGGCGGGGTGCGCTTCCTTGCTCCCGTCAAGCTCGACGCCGATGTGTGTGCCGGTTTGCGTGAGCTGGTGCCCCTGGCGCCGTTGCATCAGCCTCACAACCTGGCGGCTGTGGAGGCGCTGATCCGGCTGATGCCTGCCCTGCCTCAGGTCGGGTGTTTCGACACGGCCTTCCACGCGGAGCAGCCGGCCGTCGCCCGGCGCTTCGCATTGCCGCAGGCCCTGCACGATGCCGGGGTCATGCGCTATGGTTTTCATGGCTTGTCCTACGAATACATTGCCGCATGTCTGCCCGATGTGGACGCCAGGGCGGCTGCGGGCCGGACGGTCGTCCTGCATCTCGGCAACGGCGCCAGCATGTGTGCACTGCAAGGCGGCCTCAGCGTGGCCAGTACCATGGGGTTCACCGCGCTGGATGGGCTGCCCATGGGCACCCGCTGCGGCAACATCGATCCCGGCGTGCTCCTGTGGTTGATGGATGAGCGCGGCATGGATGCGCGGCAGATCGAACACCTGCTCTACAGCGAATCGGGCTTGCTGGGGGTGTCCGGCTCGTCATCGGACATGCGCAGCCTGCTGGCCAGCACCGATGAGCAGGCCCGCGTCGCCGTCGCGCTGTATGTGTACCGCATCGGGCGTGAGTTGGGATCGCTCGTCGCGGCCCTGGGGGGGCTGGATGCCCTGGTGTTCACGGCCGGCATCGGCGAGAACGCGGCGGAGATCCGCGCCCGGGTGTGCCGCGATGCGGCCTGGCTGGGGGTGGCGTTGGATGCCGGTGTCAACGAAGGCCTGTCGCTGGAAGATGGCCAGAGTGGCCGCATCAGCGCCGCATCGTCGCGTGTGGCCGTGTGGGTGATCCCGACGAACGAGGAGCTGATGATCGCGCGCCATACCCGCCGTCTGGTGATGGGCGGCTGACCTGCCGGGCGTGACGTCCATGGCGCGGGGCCAGTGGCAGCGCCGCGCTACAATGGCAGGTTCGATAAGCGCCCCATGTTCAGACTGGGCGCATCCCTATGTGAAGGATTCCCCATGTCGATGGACGATCGCGACGGCAAGATCTGGATGGACGGCAAGATGGTGGAGTGGCGCGATGCCAAGATCCACGTGCTGACCCACACGCTGCACTATGGCTGCGGCGCTTTCGAAGGCGTGCGCGCCTACAACACCGTCAACGGTCCCGCGATCTTCCGCCTGCGCGAGCACACCGAGCGTCTGTTCAACAGCGCCAAGATCCTGCGCATGCCCATGCCCTTCACGCTCGATGAGGTCATGCAGGCCCAGATCGACGTGGTCAAGGCCAACAACCTGGAAAGCGGCTATATCCGTCCGCTGGTGTGGCTGGGCTCGGAGAAGCTGGGTGTGAGCCCCAAAGGCGCCAAGGTGCACCTGATGGTGGCCGCCTGGACCTGGGGTGCCTACCTGGGCGAAGAGGGCATGAAGCGCGGCATCCGCGTCAAGACCTCCAGCTACACGCGCCACCACGTCAACATCACGATGACGCAGGCCAAGGCGGTGAGCAACTACACCAACTCGATCCTGGCCAACATGGAAGCCACGGACGACGGCTACGACGAAGCCATGCTGCTCGACAGCGCCGGCTTCGTCTCCGAAGGCGCGGGCGAGAACCTGTTCATCATCAAGAACGGCGTGATCTACACGCCCGATCTGTCGGCCGGGGCCCTCAACGGCATCACGCGCAACACGATCTTCGCGATCGCCCGGGACATGGGCCTGGAGATCAAGGAAAAGCGCATCACCCGCGATGAGGTCTACATCTGCGACGAGGCCTTCTTCACGGGCACGGCCGCCGAAGTGACGCCCATCCGCGAACTGGACCGCGTGCAGATCGGCATCGGCTCGCGCGGGCCCATCACCGAGAAGATCCAGAGCGCCTTCTTCGACATCGTCAACGGGCGCAACCCCAAGTACGCCGAGTGGCTGACCAAGGTCTGACCCGCCGCACGAGAGCACAAGGAACGGCAAGATGAGCGCGAATCCTCAAGCAACGGCCAAGTCTGTGATCGAAGTGGGTGCTGCGGATCTGCAGGGCCCTGGCGTGGTCGCCTGCCCGAACCCCAAGATGGCGTTGTGGAGCACCCATCCCAAGGTCTACATCGACGTGGCCTCGACCGGTGAAGGCAAGTGCCCGTATTGCGGGACGGTGTACAAGCTGCGCGCCGGCGAGAAACTCGGGCACGGCCACTGAACTGAGGTGAGGCGCAGCCGCGTCGGCGGCTCGCCTCAGCTGCGTTCGGGAACCGCTGACGCCGGACGCTGCTGTTTCCGATAGGCGCCCGGCGTGGTGCCGAAGTGGTTGTTGAAGGCCAGATGCAGGCCGACCACGCTGTCATAGCCGATGCGTTCGGCGATGTCTGCCAAGGGCAGCGGGGTGGCGCTCAGCAGGCGCTGGGCTTCGGCCAGGCGCCGGCGCATCAGATGCTGCTTGGGCGTTTCCCCTACCAGTTCCTTGAAGGTGCGCGCAAAGGCCGAGCGCGAAATGCCCGCCTCTTCGGCCAGGGTATCGAGCGTCCACTGGCGGGCGAAGTCCTCGTGCATGGCCACCAGAGCCTGCCCGATGCCCGGATGGTAGAGCGCCACGGGGAAGCGGCCTTGTCGTTCGGCATCGCGCATGGCCACCCGCAACCCCAGCACATAGACCAGTTCGAAACCTCTGACGAGCACGAAATTGCGTCCCTCGCCATATACCTTCAATTCGCTTTTCAAACCATCGAGGGTATGCGCGAGCAAGGGTTCGGTTTCAATTTCAGCGGCCCGCACCACCATCATTGGCGGCAATAACTGATATAACAGCCTGACGCTATCGGTTTCAAAATGCAAACCGGCGCACAGCATCCGCCCCTTTTCCCCACCGCCGCCAAACTTCAGGGTGCTGAATTTCTCCGCACTTCGCTCGGGTAATAAATTCTTTAATTCGGTGGGCGTGCTGCGGATGTGGTCGCCGATGGCATGGCCTTGCCCGCGCGGAAACATCGCCAGATCGCCCTCGTGAAGCATGACGGGCTCGCGCCCCTCCATCTGGATGACGGCATCGCCCTGGATCATGTAATGCAGCAGAGCACATGATTCCTGCTCACCTTGAATCGCCCAGGGTTTGCTGGTTTGCCACTCGCTGACGAAAACGCCTTCGAGCCGGAGACGGTCGAACACGTATGAAAGGACGTCTGCCTGGCGTTTCATGGACGAATCTTAAGAAAGTCGAGCTTTCTGATTATTGTGGCCATTCATCCCCCTAAATAGACTTCCTGAAATTACTGATCAATGGAGGGCTATTCTATGTCCACTCACCAAGTTCAACAGCATATGGTTCTGGGCGGCGCCGGCGCACAGGGTTCTGCCATCGCGCGCGCCTTGCTGGCTCAGGGGCAGCGCGTCAAGGTATTGGTTCGTTCCGATGCAAGGGATGTGCCGGCAGGTGTTCAGCGGGTCGAGGCGGATCTGGGCGATGGCGACGCCTTGCTGGAGGCGTTCAAGGGTGTGACACATCTGACCGTCACACTGCCGCTGGTTTATGACCAGGAGGTGACCGACGCCTATGCCATGAACATCGTGCGGGCCGCTCGTCACAACGGGGTGCAGCGTCTGGTTTTCAACGCCAACACGCGGCTGCCGGCCTCGCGTACGGGGGTGGCGGCCTTCGACACACGAAGCAGTGCGGAAGCCATTCTGCGTGGCAGCGGCATGGATCTGGTGACGCTGCAGCCGGCTGTGTACCTCGAAAACATGCTCGCCCCGGCCTGTCTGGGCGGCATGCAAGAGCACGGGCAGCTTCACTATCCTCTGCCGGCGTCGATCCGTGTGTCCTGGTTGAGCCTGGGTGACCTCGGCCGCGCTGTGGCGACCGCGCATGCGCTGGACAAGGTCCCCGCTGGGCCGGTGCTCATCGGGTCCGAGCCCTTGACCGGCGCCGAGTTGGCCGCGCAGTTGTCCGACGCGATCGGGCGCCCCTTGACTTATGTGCCGCTGCCGCCCGATGTGTTCGAGCAGTCGCTGGTGGGTTTCATCGGGGCCGAGGCGGCCGCAGGTGTGGCCGGGCTCTACCACTGGGCCTTCCAGCACCCGGACAGTGCCTTGTTCGGTGCCGGCGAGGGGGACGCGCGCCTGGATCAAAGCCTGCTTCCCCGCGTTGCATCGCCGCGCGACTGGTCCCTGAATCAGCCTTGGTCTCGCGCCAAGGCGGCCTGATCCACATCACATCAACTCAGTGAGGAAGTCAACATGAAAAGCAGTTGCATCTCCGTCCTGACCCGGCGCCCGGCCATGGCCGTGTTGGTGGCCGCCCTGGCCGCCGCCTTGCCTGGGGCGTCCTGGGCCCATGCCGGTCCGCACGGCGGCGTCGATACGTCGCCCGAGCCCACCGGTCCCAGCCCTTTCACCGTTCTGGCCGAAGGTCTGTCCAATCCGCGCGGCATTGCCATCGACGAGTCGTCCGGCTCGCCTGTGGTGTATGTCACCGAGGCTGGGCGTGGGGGCACGGGCGGCGTGTGCCTGACCAGTCCCAATGGCGACTATGACGATTGTTATGGCGCCACGGGGGCGATCGCCCGCGTGTCGGGCGGACAGGTGGTGCGGGTGATCCGGAATCTGCCTTCCATCGCAGGGCCCAATGGCGGCTTTGCCGTGGGGCCTTCGCGCATCAAGCTTTTGGGGCGCTCGGTCGTGTTCACCGTGGCCAACTATGGCAGTCCCGAGGAGCGCGGGCTGCTGGCCTCGGCTGACAAGCGTTTCGGCCATGTGTTGTGGTATTCGCTGATCCAGCCTTCTGCGTCTTATGACATTGCCAACCTCTCGGCCTTCGAGGACGGGCACAACCCGGACGGTGGCGAGCTGGAGAGCAACCCTTCGGGGCTGGCGTTTTCACGCTTTGGCCTGATCGCCACGGATGCCGGTGCCAACGATGTGCTGAGCGTGCGTCCTGACGGCACGGTGAGCCTGCGGTATGCGATCGCGGAGCGCCACTATCCGGCCCCGGATTTTCTCGGCCTGCCGCCAGGCACCATGATGCCTGTGCAATCCGTTCCGACCGTGGTCGTGGCGGGGCCGGACGGCGCGCACTATGTTGGTGAGTTCACGGGCTTCCCTTACCCCAAGGGCAGTGCGCGCGTCTTCCGTGTGCCGGCGCAGGGCGAGCCCACGGTGTACGCCCAGGACTTCTCCAACATCATCGACATGGCCTTCGGGCCCGATGGCAGCCTGTACGTGCTGGAAATGGCGCAGAACGGCCTGACATCGGGCGATGTGACGGGATCGGTCATCCGGCTGTCACCCTCGGGTGAGCGCACCAAGGTGGCATCCACGGGGCTGGCTTACCCGACCGCGATTGCCGTCGACCGCCAGGGCCGCATCTACGTGACCAACTACGGTACGCACGGCACCAAGGCGCAGCTGGTGCGGTTCTGATCTGATGCGTCGGCAAAGCAGCGATGGAAAAGCACACCCAGACGGTGTCCGTGTATGTGGGTGCCGATGCATCGGCCGTGTTGTCCTGCCTGGCTGATCTGCGTCAGTTGAAGCGGTGGACGCTCGGGACCTGTGTGCATGAACAGGTCTCGGACGATACCTGGGTTGGCGAGGTGTCGTCCACGACGCAGCCGGTGTATTTCAAGGTGGTCCGCATGGTGGATGACACCATGCCGATGATCGAGTGGCATTGTGGGCGTCAGCCGGACGCCTTGCATGTCGTACACCGCCTGTGCCTGCTGCCTTCGGCCCATGGCGGCGTGCATGTCCAATGGTTGAGTTTCCTCAGGCCGGGTGCTTGCGGGGCCTTGGCATCGCAAGGCTTCGATGTGCTGGCACACCGTGCCGAAGGGCTTCGTCTCAAAGCCGTGCTGGAGCGGGAGGCGGGTCTTGCCGGACCGGCCTTGGCCGATGAAGCCGTCTTGAGCGCGTCGATCTACATCGATGCGCAGGCCGACGTGCTGATGCGCCACCTGGGGGATCTGGGGCAGGCGCATCGTTGGGGGGCGGCGTGGCAGGTGGTCTCATCGCCGTCGCCGCAGCAGGCACGGTACCTGGACGCCTACGGCCGCGGTTTCGAAGCCACGGCAAGCCCTGCCGATCATGGGCCATGGGGCGCCAGTGTCTTGATGGCAACGACGATGGATATGCCCCATGCCGATCCCTGGTCACCGCCGCGGTGGCAGCTGTGGATGGCCATGCCTTGCGCGCACGTGCTGGGCGTGGAAGAGGCCCGCGGCAGCATCCTCGTGCGCTCGGCAGTCGTGCCCTGCAAAGCAGGCACACAGCCTGATTCGGCCTTGGCGCTCATGAGGGGCGAGTGCATGGTCTTCAAGCGGCAGATGGAAGGCCTGGCAGGGTGTTCCCAACGCTTTGCCGACGGTTTGAGCTACGCCCCGCCGTCCTCGATGCCATCGAGGTGATCGTCTCAATGAAGGAGGTGCCGTATGCACCGTGAAGAGAAGGTTCTCATCGAGGTCCATTACGACCTCGTCTGCCCGTTCTGCCTGATCGGCAAGACCCAAGTGGACGCCGCCGTGGCAGCTTTGGGCCGTGACGTGCAGTTCAGCTGGCGGCCCTTCATCCTGGATCCGGCCTTGCCGGCCGAAGGCATGGGCTTTCAGGCCTATCACGGCATGAAGTACGGTGCGCGCTCGCGGGCGATGCAGCAGCATGTCGAGCGCATCGGCCAACGGATGGGCATCCCGTTTGATTTCCTCAAGCTGTCGCGCTATCCGAACACGCTTGACGGGCATCGCGCCGTCAAGTACGCCGAGGAGCATGGCCGTGCGGGGGCGATGGTGGAAGCCTTGTTGCGCGCCTACTTTCTGGATGACCAGGACATCGGCCGGCCCGAAGTGCTGGCCGAGGTGGCACATGCGCGCGTCGGGCTGCCAGCGGATGAACTGCTCCAGCGCTTGTCCTCGGATTGGCAGGTGGAGGCCGTTCACGCCGATCACCGCCGCGCCGTCCGAGGGGGCGTGCAATCGGTGCCGTCCTACCGGATCGATGGCCGCTACGTCGAACACACGGGCGATTTGATCACGTTGCTATCGGGCCATCGGCCCGCCACCTTGGCCCATTGACATGAGCTTCGTACTGCCTCAAGCCGAGCTGACGCACGACGCGGCTCGTGATGTCCCGTCTGCTCGCGGCGGTCGTGCCGTGCCGCGTGATGCCTCGCATGTGATCGAGCAGCGCTTCAGTGTGCCATTCGACTTCCCTGTGTACTTCACGGAAGGCATGTTGCATGACCCACGCAACACTGTCCTGCGACAGGCCATCTCCCGCAGGGAACCGCGCCGCCGCCATCGGTTTGCCGTCGTCCTCGACAGCCAGGTGGCCCAGGCCAACCCCTTGCTCGCATGCGCCTTTCAGTCGTATGCAGCCCGCCATGCCGATGTGCTCGAGCTGGTGGCCGCGCCTCGTCTGATCAAGGGGGGGGAGCTGATCAAGAACGACCACCTGGCGGTCTTCGGGCTGCAGTCCTGGTTGCACAAGCTGCACATGGACCGGCATGCCTGCCTGGTGGTCGTGGGCGGGGGATCCGTGCTCGACATGGCCGGCTATGCCGCTGCCACGACGCACCGCGGCATCCGATTGATACGGGTGCCCACGACGGTGCTGGCCCAGAATGATTCCGGTGTGGGTGTGAAGACGGCCATCAATGCCTTCGGCGCCAAGAACTTCCTGGGCACCTTCACCCCCCCCTTCGCGGTCATCAACGACCACACCTTCATCGACACCTTGCCTGCGCGGGATCGCATTGCCGGCATGGCCGAAGCGGTGAAGGTGGCCGCGATCCGGGATGAGGGCTTCTTCGATTGGCTGGTGCAGAACGTGGCTGCCTTGTGCGATTTCGAACCGGCGGCCATGAAGTGGATGATCCGCCGGTGTGCCGAGCTCCACATGCAGCACATTGGCTGTGGCGGTGACCCCTTCGAGTTCGGCAGCGCGCGGCCACTGGATTTTGGCCACTGGGCCGCCCACAAGCTGGAGAACCTCAGCGGCTATGCCTTGACGCATGGTGAGGCCGTGGCCATCGGTTTGGCCCTGGACACGCGGTATTCGGTGGCATGCGGGCTCCTGCCTGAATGGCAGGGTGAGCGTTTGTGTCGTCTGCTGGAGCAATTGGGCTTCAGGCTGTGGCACGACGGCTTGGCGCAGCGCGATGCACAAGGTCGCCGCGTGATCATGGCGGGTCTGGCCGAGTTCCAGGAGCACCTGGGCGGCGATCTCACGGTGACGATGCTGGATGCCATCGGCCGGGGCCGTGAGATCCATTCGGTGGACGCAGACTTGATGGGCACCTGCATCGAGTGGCTGCGCGCCCGAGACACCATGCGATGCAAGTGAGTGGGGCCTCGGCGTCGGTCCTGGCTGACGGCATCGCCAGCCATCTGACCTATTGCACCAATGTGCATCCGGGCGAGCAATGGGCCGAGACCTTCGAGGCGCTTCGGCGCCATCTCCCGGCCGTGAAGGCGAGGGTGTCTCCGTCCGAGCGCTTCGGGGTGGGGCTGCGTCTGTCGGCCATGGCTGCGCATCAACTGGCGGAGCCCCAGGCGCTGGAAGCCTTCCAGGCCTTTCTGTCGGAACACGGTCTGTATGTGTTCACCGTCAATGGCTTCCCGTATGGGGCCTTTCACCATGCCCGGGTCAAGGACCAGGTCTACCTGCCGGATTGGCGCGATCCTCGTCGTTCGCATTACACCGACACGCTGGTTTCGCTGCTGGCGCAATTGCTGCCACCCGGATGCGAAGGCAGCATCAGCACGGTGCCGGCGGCCTACCGTCGGCACATCGCCTCCGATGCGGATGCGGGAATGGACAGCCTGGTGCTGCAACTGCTGCGGCAAGCGGCGAGTCTGTACCGTGTGGCTGTCGGTACCGGCCGCCACATCGTGCTGGCGCTGGAGCCGGAGCCTTCCTGCCTGCTCGAAACCAGCGCCGATGTGGTCACGTTCTTTGAGCGCCATCTGTTGACGCGTGCATCGCTGGCGACGCTGGCAGGCTGGGTGGGATGCGATCTTCGTTTTGCAGAGCGCGTGCTGCGGGCTCATCTGGGCGTGTGTCTGGACGCCTGCCATGCCGCGGTGGAATTCGAGTCGCCGCTGGAGAGCCTGGCGTGCGTGGAAGACGCGGGCATTCGCATCGCCAAGGTTCAACTCAGCGCGGGTCTGCATGCCCATCGGGTCGACGAGTTGCCGCCAGAGGCCTTCGATGAGCTGGCCGATGAGGTCTACCTGCATCAGGTGGTGGAGCAGCGTGCCGGCGAGGTTCAGCTCGTGCGTTATGAGGACCTGCCTCAAGCCTTGTCGACATGCTCAAAGGGGGGGCGGGGTCAGGCGGCCCGCGACTGGCGCATCCATTTCCACGTGCCGGTCTGGTGCCGCGAATTGGGCGTGTTTGGCACCACGCAGCCTTTTCTTCAGTCGTGGCTGGCCAGGCACCGTGTGCGGCCCATCGCGCAGCACCTGGAGGTGGAGACCTACACCTGGCATGTGCTGCCGCCTGCCTGGCGGACCATGGCACTGGACGAGGCCATCGCGCATGAACTCAATTGGGTGAGGGAGCAACTGTCATGACAAGGCGTGAAAGGTGGCGCGTGGCGCTGGAGCTGGGCCGTGTCTCCAACCTGCCGACGGTATGGAGCAATGTGTTGGCGGGGCTGGTGTTGTCGGGGCATGTCGATGCCTGGGGCATGACGCTGCAGTTGATGCTGTCGCTGTCGCTCATCTACGTGGCGGGCATGTACCTCAACGATGCTTTCGATCATGAGATCGATCGCGTGGAGCGTCCTCAGCGGCCCATCCCCTCGGGGCGCGTGTCGGCCCGCGTCGTGTTTGTCTGCGGCTTTGGCATGTTGCTGGCCGGCTTGCTGGTGCTGATGCCGCTGGGGTGGCCGGCCTTCGCTGCGGGTGCCGGGCTCGCGGCCGTCGTCATCTACTACAACTACGACCACAAGGCCAACCCGTGGAGCCCGTTGGTGATGGGCCTGTGCCGCATGCTGGTCTACATCACGAGTGCCCTGGCTGCCACACAGGGCCAGGTGCCCGAGGCCGTCTGGCACGGGGCCTTGGTGTTGCTGGCGTATCTGATGGGGCTGACCTACGTGGCCAAGCACGAGCAATCCGCGCGGATGGCGCGCATCTGGCCATTGCTGGGGCTGGCTGCGCCCATGGTCGCCGTGATGGCCCTGGGCGCGTGGCAGTGGTTGACGCTGGCCTGCCTGCTGGCCTTTGCGGCCTGGACGGTGCATTGCCTGTACATGGTGCTCTCGAGCCGGCACCGCAACGTGCGGCAGGCGGTGGGCGGCTTCATTGCAGGCATCTCGCTGGCCGATGCGCTGGCCATGTCGATGTTCGGGCTCTCGCCCGCCTTGCTGACGGCCACGTCTGCCTTCCTGTTGACCTTGCTGCTCCAGCGCAAAATCGCCGGCACCTGAGGGGGTAATTATTTGTTTCGAGTTGTCTGATATGCACTCATATTGGGCGTTGCGCATATTCTCCAGTTTGCTTTCATATTCATTGATCTGTCATTTTTAATGCGCGTCAAGTCGTGCACGAAAATTAAGGAACTTGGGTAGGTTCTTTATTCATAAAAAACGGCGTCTCACTAGAATCGCCTACAAACAATTCACTCAGGGACCTCCTTGGCGCTGTGCGCGGTCGTGTGGGCCGGGCATGCGGATTCACATACTCAAAAATCGGGGTAATCATGATTCGTCTGGATGCGAGCCGCCTCCATGAGAGGTGCTATTTCAATGTCGAAGCGATCCGCGCAGAGGATCCATTGAATGCCGATCAGCTTCTGGAACATCTGCCATTCATCAATGAACGAAAAGACACGGCAGAACTGGTCCGCATTCTTCAATATCTGACGGCACAAACCCGTTCGGTGGAGATCGATGCGCCGCAGAAGGCCTTTGCCGCCATGCGCGACATCGGCATCGTGCTGGGTTCGCTCAAGCGCCATGGCGTGGAGCCGGTGCGGGCCGTGCCGGCGGTGGAGCAGCCGCTGATCGAACTGGGTGCCGCCACGGACATGGTGCCGCGCGACACGGTGCATCACTACACCTCGTGGAACCCGACGGACCATCGCCGCCGCACCTACACGGGCCAGCCGCAGGAAATCTGGCTGCAGGATGCGGTGGTGCGCGTCTTCCCGAGCCTGAGCGCCTCGCTGGCCATCAGCGATGTCCTCAGCCACATGTCGCCGCACGATGTGCGCTTCGGCCCGATGATCACCATGCTGCATGAATCGGGTCGTGCCATGGTCGATGCCATCGATTCCGTGACGGAGAAGGTCACGCCGGCCTTCTTTGCCCAGGTGTTGCGGCCCTACTTCGAGGACATCGAGGTGCGTGGCGAGCGCTACCTGGGCCCGGCTGCGGCGCAGGCGCCCTTGTGGCTGGTGGACCTGTGCGTGTGGGCTTCCGACCGCAATGAAGCGGATTACAAGACCTTCCTCATCGAGTCCGTCCATTACAGCCTGCCTTCCTGGCGGGCGTTCTACAACCGGCACAGCCACGATGTCTCGCTGGTCACGAAGGTGGCCGAGGCACTGGACGGCTGCACCGGCGAGCCCGATGAGAACCTGATGCGCAGCGCCACGGGCCTGACGGAGTTGATGACGCTGCTCAAGGTCTTCCGGGGCCGGCACATCGGCATGGCGCGCAAGGCGTACGCCGAGGAGGTGGCGCTTTACACGCATGGCAGTGGCGGCGCGCCGGTGGCCCTGCTGCGCAAGATCCTCGATTTGACCCGCGAGAACGAGCAGTTGATGCGTGAACGCTCTCGCTTCGGCCGCCCGCGCACAGAAGAGGGCGATAAAGCGGGCGATGCCGATGCCAAGGGGGGCGCCGCGCCCGCCCACGATGCGCGCCAGACCTACGGAGAGGCGGCATGAAGCAGGCGCGCATCCTGATAGCCGGCGCGGGCATTGCCGGTCTGACCGCTGCGATCGCCTTGCGCATGCGCGGTTTCAAGGACATCCGCATCGTGGAGCGCTCGCCCGTGATCGCCCCTCTGGGCTCGGGCATCAATGTGCTGCCGCATGCGGTGCGTGAATTCCACGCCATCGGCATGCTGGAGCGTCTGCTGCCCCTGTGCATTCCGACGGGTGAGCTGCTCTACATGAACCACCTGGGGCACTGCATCTCGCGGGATCCGCGCGGTGTGGCCGCAGGCTACAAGTGGCCGCAGCTGTCCATCCATCGCGGCTGGCTGCAGGCCGAATTGCTCCAGCGCGTGAAGGAAGACCTGGGCGAGGAGTGCGTGCATGCTGCGCAGGAGGTCGTGTCCCTGCACGACGAAGGCGGCCGGCATGTGCTGGCCTGTCTGGATCGCCGCACCGGCGTGACCACGCACCATGACGCGGATCTGGTGATCGGTGCGGACGGCATCCGCTCGGCCATCCGTCGTGCGCTGTATCCCGACGAAGGCCCGCCGCCGGCCAATGGCATGGTGATCTTCCGCGGCACCTTGTGGGGCCCTTCGTTCATGACGGGCCGCAGCATGATCATTGCCGGTGACGGTCGTCGCAAGGTGGTGCTCTATCCGATGGCCCGGCGCGACTCCGGTGAGGTGCTGCTGAACTGGGCTGCGGCCCTGCCCGAGAACCCGGCGGCCGGTTATGCGCGGGGCGACTGGAACCAGGCCATCTCGCCCGATGTCTTTGCGGGCGAGTTCGCCGGTTGGGATCTGGGCGGCCTCAGTCCCGAAGCGCTGATGCGCGGCAGTGCCGACACCTTCGTGTATCCCATGGTGGATCGCGATCCCTTGCCTCGATGGTCCCGGGGCCATGTGGTGCTCATGGGCGATGCGGCACACGCCATGTACCCCATCGGCTCCAATGGCGCAACGCAATCCATCATCGATGCGTGCGCGCTGGCGCACCATCTCGATGAGCAAGGGCACCTGGGGCGCGGCATCGCAGCCTATGAGCAGGACCGGCGTCCCCGGCTCACGGCGCTGCAGGCGGCCAATCGCCAGCAGGGGCCGGAGGTGGTCATCGACATCGCGGCAAAGCGTGCCCCGCAGGGCTTCAAGCAGGCTTCGGACGTGTTTGCGCCCGGCGAGCTGGCAGAGATCGCTTCGCGCTACACGCGCATTTCGGCCATGGAGATCGAGCAGGTCAACCAGCCCTCGCCTTACCGGCCTGTGCGCGCCGAGCCCGTTCTGGATCCGACATGAGCACCGCCGACACCGATGTGGCGCCGCCGAACACGGCGGCACCGGTGCGGCTGCGGCCCTATGTGCCGCAGATCGCGCATGAGTTGACGGATCACCTCTTTCAGGCCCTGGCAGGACAGCCCGGCGGGGATGCCGCACGGGCCTGGCTGGAGGAGGCGACCACCGTGGCCACGGCCGCGGGACAAGCTGCAGCACAACCCCCCGCAGACGGCGCTGTGCGGCCTCTGCTGGTTCACCTGGCGGGTGCGGCCCGTCATCTGCGCCGTGTGCCTGCCCCACCGTCTCCCACGCTGATGCGCAGCCTGCGCAGGCGTGGCGTCCACAAGCCCGAGGCGTGGGCCTTGCTGGATCGTGCCCGCGTCCTTCTGATGCTGGCGGCGGTCAGCCGATGGCCGATGTCGGCGCAGGAAGGCGTGCTGCGGCAGATTTTTCTCAAAGGCGACAGCGATGAGCGCAGGGCTGTGCTGCAAAGCCTGGTGCTGATGCCCGAGCCTTCGCGCTTCGTCGCGCTGGCCATCGAGGGATGCCGCAGCAGCGTGGGCGCGGTGTTCGAGGCGGTGGCTGCAGACAACGCCTACGCGGCCTGCTGGTTCCCCCCGCCTGCCTTCAACCAGATGGTGCTCAAGGCCCTGTCCACCGGCTTGCCCACTGCGCGCATCGTCGGCCTGCAGGACCGCCTGACGCCGGCGTTGGCACAGATGGTTCAGGCGCATGTCAGCGAACGCCGCGCTGCAGGACGTGCGGTGTCGGACGACGCCCTGGCCCTGCTTGAACGCCACCAGGCCGCCCCCCGTTTCACTTCCCATTCATCAGGAGATATCGCCCCATGAAGATGTTCGATCCCCATATCCACATGACTTCGCGTACCACCGACGACTATCAGGCCATGAGCGCCGCTGGGGTGGCCGTCGTGGTCGAGCCTGCATTCTGGATGGGGCAGCCGCGTACCCACGTGGGCACCTTCGAGGACTACTTCCTGTCCCTGCTGGGCTGGGAGCGCTTCCGCGCCAGCCAGTTTGGCATCCGCCATTACTGCACGCTCGGCCTCAACCCCAAGGAAACCAACAACCCGGATGTGGCCGATGGCGTCATTGCCCTGCTGGACACCTACCTCGCCAAGGAGGGCGTGGTGGCCGTCGGCGAGATCGGCTTCGATGATGAGACCGAGGCCGAGGAGAAATACTTCCTCATGCAGCTGGAACTGGCTGTCAAGCATGAGCTGCCCGTGCTCGTTCACACGCCACATCGGGACAAGAAGGCCGGCACGCTGCGCAGCCTGGCTATGATCCGTGAAAGCGGCATTCGCGATGAGCTGGTCCTGGTCGATCACAACACCGAGGAGACGCTGCCGCTGGTGCTGGACACCGGCTGCTGGGCCGGGCATTCCATCTATCCCGACACCAAGATGGACGAGGCACGCATGGTGGCGCTGGTCAAGCAGTACGGCCACGAGCGCATCATCATCAACAGCGCGGCCGACTGGGGCGTGAGCGATGCCCTGAAGGTGCCCAAGACGGTCGAGGCCATGCGCCGGGCCGGCATTGCAGAGGCTTCCATCCGCACCATCGTGTGGGACAACCCGCTGGCCTTCTTTGCGCAAAGCGGTCGGCTGGACCTCGAAGAAGCCGCCGCTCAGTTGCGCATCGATCAGCGCCAGGCCTTCGAAGGCAACTCCGTGCTGCGAGGCCAGACGCCCGTGGTGCAGGATTGAAGAAGGGCCCGCCGTGCAAAAGACAGTCGTGCTCAATGTCGTCGGCCTGACGCCGGATCTGCTGCGCCACGCGCCTCACCTGCGCGCGCTGTCGCAGCGCGGCGCATGGCGGCCGCTGGACACCATTGCACCCGCGGTGACCTGCTCCGTGCAGGCGACCTTCCTGACCGGACGCATGCCCAGCGAACACGGGTGCGTTGCGAATGGCTGGTACTTCCGGGATCTGGCCGAGCCGCTCTTTTGGCGTCAGAACAATGCGCTGATTGAGGGCGACAAGATCTGGCATGAGGCACGTCGCCGTGACCCGGCGTTCACCTGCGCCAAGCTGTTCTGGTGGTACAACATGTACGCCGATGTGGACTGGAGCGTGACGCCACGGCCCATCTACAAGGCCGATGGCAGCAAGGTGCCTGACTTTTATGCCTCGCCGCCCGACCTGCACGGCGAACTGCGCGGCAAGCTGGGCGACTTCCCGCTGTTCCGCTTCTGGGGACCCACGGCCGACATCGCCTCCAGCCGCTGGATCGCGGACTGTGCCATGCATGTGTACGAGACCCGTCGTCCGACGCTGACGCTCGTGTATCTGCCGCACCTCGATTACAACCTCCAGAGGTTGGGGCCGGACCATCCCGACATCGTCGACGATGTGGCAGCCATCGATGCGATCTGCGGCGAGGTCATCGACAAGGTGGAGGCCGATGGTGCACGCGTGGTCGTGCTGTCGGAGTACGGCATCACGCCCGTGCACGGCGATGTGCCGATCAACCGGGCCTTGCGTGAGGCCGGCTGGCTGGCCGTGCGCGATGAGCGGGGCGAAGAGAAGCTGGATCCGGGTGCCTCTGAAGCCTTCGCACTCGCGGATCACCAGGTGGCTCATGTGTATGTGAAGCGCCCGGAACTCGTGCCCAAGGTCAAGGCCCTGCTGGAGAAGCTGGACGGCGTCGAGCGGGTGCTGGACGAAGCGGGCAAGCAGGAGATGGGGCTCGATCACCCGCGCTCGGGTGAGCTGGTGGCGCTCAGCCGCAGCGATCGCTGGTTCAGCTACTACTACTGGCTGGACGATGCGCGCGCACCGGATTTCGCCCGGACCGTCGACATCCATCGCAAGCCCGGCTATGACCCGGCCGAACTCTTCCTCGATCCCTCGATCCGCCTGCCCAAGCTGACCTTGGGCTGGAAGCTCCTCAAGAAGCTGAGCGGCCTGCGCACCTTGATGGACGTGATCCCCCTGGAGCCCGGTCTGGTCAAGGGATCCCATGGCCGCCCCACGGAGAGCCCGGCCGCCGGCCCCTTGTTCATCAGTTCGCGCCCCGAACTGTTGCCTGAGGGACGGGTGCGGGCCACGCAGGTCCACGACCTGATCCTGGACCACATGTTCAGCTAGCGAGAGACACCGCCGTCGACAAGGCGCGCTTTGCGACCCCCATTCACACAGAGAGGACGAACCATCATGCAAGGTCAAGAGTTCGAGCGCTACGCGGCCCTGGGCTACAACCGCATCCCCGTCGAGCGGGAACTGGTAGCCGATCTGGAAACCGCGCTGAGCATCTACGTCAAGCTCGCCAACGGGCGCCATTCCTACCTCCTCGAATCCGTGCAGGGTCGATCGGAGAGTTGGGGCCGCTATTCCATCATCGGTCTGCCGTGCGATGAAGTGATCAAGGTGCGCGGACGCAGGGTGCAGGTGGAGTCGGGTGGGCGCCTCATCGAGGATGTCGATGTGGCCGATCCCCTGGTCTGGCTTCAGGATCACGCGCGGCGTTTTCGCGTGGCACCTTCTGCCACCGGCGTGCCGTTCGTGGGGGGCTTGGTCGGGTACTTCGGCTTCGAGACGGTCACCTACATCGAGCCTCACATGCCGCAAGCCCGACAGGCGGATCCGCTGGGGGCGCCCGACATCCTGCTGATGGTGTCGCAGGAGGTCGTGGTCTTCGACAATCTGCGCGGCAAGCTCTCGCTGGTGGTGCTGGCCGATCCATCGGTGCCTGGCGCATACGAGGCCGCGATGGCCCGCCTGGACCGGCTGGAGCAGGATTGCCGGCGTCCGATGCGGCCCCCGCTCACGCCGGTGTCGACGCGGCGCACGGCCGCTGGCCCCGCTTCCGGCCAGGTGACATGCTGGTTCGAGCGGCCCGACTTCGAGGCCGCGGTGCGTCGGATTCAGCGCTACATCCTCGAAGGCGATGTGATGCAGGTGGTGCTGTCCCAGCGCATGTCCCTGCCCATCGATGTGCCCCCGCTGGAGGTCTATCGCGCACTGCGGGGTCTCAACCCTTCGCCGCACATGTTCTACATGGACCTCGGCGAATGCCAGGTCATCGGTTCATCCCCGGAGATCCTGGTGCGCCTGCGTGAAGACGAAGTCACCGTCAGGCCGATTGCCGGCACGCGCCGACGCGGTCGCACCGCCGCAGAGGACGAGGCCCTGGAGCAGGAGCTGCTGGCCGATCCCAAGGAGCGCGCCGAGCATGTCATGCTGATCGATCTGGGCCGCAACGATGTGGGCCGCATCAGCCAGACCGCCAGCGTGCAGCTCACCGAGCGCATGGTCGTCGAGCGCTACTCGCATGTGATGCACATGGTCTCCAACGTGACCGGCCGCCTCAAGCCCGGCATGCAGGCCATGGACGTGCTGCGGGCCACCTTCCCGGCCGGTACCGTCAGTGGGGCACCCAAGGTGCGTGCGCTGGAAATCATCCGCGAGATCGAACCGGTCAAGCGGGGCATCTATGCCGGCGCGGTGGGGTACCTGTCGTGGTCCGGCACCCTGGACACCGCCATTGCCATCCGCACCGCCGTCGTCAAGGAGGGGGTGCTGCACATCCAGGCCGGCGCTGGCATCGTGGCCGACTCCGTTCCAGAGCTGGAATGGGAGGAAACGATGAACAAGGCCGGCGCCATGCTCAAGGCCGTGGTCCTGGCCGAAGAAGGCGTGCTGCGCGCGGCAGCCTGACGCTCATCCATTTCTTCTTGGAGCCCCATCATGCTCTTGATGATCGACAACTACGACTCCTTCACCTACAACATCGTGCAGTACCTGGCGGAGCTGGGTGCACAGGTCAGGGTGCACCGCAACGACCGCATCACCATCGACGAGATCCGCCGCATGGCGCCCAGCCACATCGTGATCTCGCCCGGTCCATGCAGCCCCAGCGAGGCCGGGGTGTCGCTGGAGGTGGTGCGGGCGTTTGCCGGGCGCGTGCCCATCCTGGGTGTCTGCCTGGGCCATCAAAGCCTGGGACAGGCCTTCGGGGGGCGCATCGTCAAGGCGCGGCAATTGATGCATGGCAAGACCTCCATGATCCGGCACAAGGGCGTGGGCGTCTTCAGCGGCCTGCCCGAGCCGTTCGAGGCCATCCGCTATCACTCGCTGGTCATCGAGCGCGAGAGCCTGCCTGCGTGCCTGGAAGTCACCGCGTGGACGGAGGCGCCGGATGGCAGCTTCGACGACATCATGGGCGTGCGTCACCGCACCTTGCCCATCGAGGGGGTCCAGTTCCATCCCGAATCCATCCTGTCCGAGCACGGCCACGCGTTGCTGGGCAACTTCCTGAGCCGGCAATGGCAGGTGGCCGACGAATTGGCGGAGGCCTGCTGACCATGGAGGCGCTCATGGACATGAAGGCGGCCATCCAGGCGGTGGCATCGCGTCGGGATCTCCCGCCTGGCGTCATGCGCAAGGTGATGAAGCAGGTGCTCAACGGCGAGGCCACGCCGGCGCAGATCGGCGCGCTGCTCATCGGCCTGCGCATGAAGGGCGAGACCGTGGACGAGCTGACCGCCGCGGCCGAGGTGATGCGCACGTTTGCGCACGGCATCCAGATCGAGCATCCCCATCTGGTGGACACCTGCGGCACGGGTGGCGATGGCGCCCACATCTTCAATGTATCGACGGCATGTGCCTTCGTGGCGGCCGCTGGCGGTGCGGTGGTGGCCAAGCACGGCAACCGTTCCATCTCCAGCCGGTGCGGCAGTGCCGATCTGCTGGAAGCCGCAGGGGCGCGCCTGGACTTGCCGCATGCCCTGTTGGAGGCGTGTCTGCACGAGCTCGGTGTGGCCTTTCTTTTCGCGCCGGCGCATCACCCTGCGATGGCCCATGTGGCGGCCCCTCGGCGCGAGGTGGGCGGCCGCAGCCTCTTCAACCTGCTGGGGCCCTTGAGCAACCCGGCCGGGGCCCGACGTCAGGTGGTGGGGGTCTTCGATGCGGCCTGGCTGATGCCGGTGGCACAGGCCCTGTCTGCGCTGGGCAGCCAGCATGTGATGGTGGTTCACGCCGAAGATGGCCTCGACGAGATCAGCGTGGCCTCTCCCACGGATGTGGTGGAGCTGCGCCGAGGCGAATTGAGCCGCCATTGCATCGATCCTGAAGCCTTCGGCATTCGCAAGGCGAGCCTGTCGGACTTGCGTGTCGACGGACCCGAAGACAGCCTGCGCATCGTCCGCGACGTGTTCGCCGGTCGGCCCGGGCCGGCGCGGGACATCGTGGCGCTGAATGCGGGCGCGGCGTTGTACGTCGCCGGCATCGTCCCCACGCTGGCAGCCGGCGTCGCGCGGGCCGATCAGCTGATCGCAGAGGGGCGGGCCGGTGCCCGCTTCGATGCCTTCATCCGCTTCACCCAGCATGCCCATCCCTGAGGCGTGCGCATGCACCTGAGCAAGGACACCACGATGCTTTCTTCCACCGTATCGCCGCCGGCCAAGGACATCCTCCAGGCCATCCTGAAGACCAAGGCGCAAGAGGTTGCAGAGCGCAGCCAGCACGTCAGCGGCGAAGCGCTCAAGCGCCAGGCGCAGGCCCTGCCGCCGCCGCGCGACTTTCTTGGCGCCATGCGCTCGCGCCTGGAAGCCGGTGACGCGGCCGTCATTGCGGAGATCAAGCGGGCCTCTCCCAGCCGCGGCGTGCTGAGGGCGGCCTTCGATCCCGCGGCGATCGCAGCCAGCTATGCCCGGCACGGTGCTGCCTGCCTGTCGGTCCTCACCGACGAACAGTATTTTTCCGGCAGCGCCAGCTATCTGCGGCAGGCCCGTGCCGCCTGCGATCTGCCCGTGCTGCGCAAGGACTTCCTCATCGATGTCTACCAGGTGTACGAGGCGCGCGCGATGGAAGCCGACTGCGTGCTGCTGATCGCGGCTGCCTTGTCCGACGAGCAGATGGCCATGCTGGCATCCGAGGCGCAGGCGCTGGGCATGTCCGTGCTGGTGGAGGTTCACAACATGCGCGAACTCGAGCGTGCCCTGCGCCTGCCCACGCCGCTGATCGGCGTCAACAACCGGAACCTGCACAACTTCGAGATCCGGCTGGACACCACGCTGCTTTTGCGCAAGTTCGTTCCCGCCGATCGCATCCTGGTGACGGAAAGCGGCATCAGCACGCCCAGCTATGTCGAGATGATGCGCTCGCAGGGCGTGCACAGCTTCCTGGTGGGCGAAGCCTTCATGAAGGCCACCGATCCCGGGCAGGCCTTGACCGAGCTCTTTCACCCGCAGGCGCGCGCCGCTTGAGCGGCGCCAGGGCGGCCCGGTGAGCACGCCAGGATCCGGCTGCAGGGCCTGAGCCGCAGCGTCAGGCCCCTCGTGCTGAATCCGGCCGAACCTGCCGTCCTCAGAGAGGCTCGTCCAGCGCCATCCGGATGTCCCGCACGATGCGGCAGGCGGCTTCAATGGCCTGGTCTTTGGGCGCGGCCGCCATGTCCTGGATGACCTTGCTGCCGATGATGACCGCATCCGCCACCGACGCGACCGCACGCGCCGTGGCCGCATCCCGGATGCCGAAGCCCACGCCCAGCGGCAGCTTCACGTGCCGGCGGATCATGTTGAGCCTGCGTGCCACCTCGGCCGGGTCGATGTGCGCCGCACCCGTCACGCCGTTGAGCGAGACGTAATAGCTGAAGCCACGGCCCATGCGCCCGACTTCCATCATGCGGGCCTCGGTCGATGTGGGCGCCAGCAGGAAGATCATGTCGATGCCATGCGCGGTCAGCGCCGTGTTCAGCGCTTCGGCTTCTTGTGGCGGGCAGTCGACCACGATCAGGCCATCGACGCCGGCTTGCTGTGCCGCCGCTGCAAACGCGGAGATGCCCATGTGCTCGATCGGATTGGCGTAGCCCATCAATACCACGGGCGTGAGGTCGTCCGAGCAGCGGAAGGTGCGCACCATCTCCAGCACCTCGGGCAGCCCCACGTTGAAAGCCAGTGCCCGTTCGCAGGCCCGCTGGATGACGGGTCCTTCGGCCATCGGGTCGGAGAACGGCACACCCAGCTCGATCACATCGGCACCGGCCTTCACCAGCGCGTGCATGAGCGGCACCGTCACTTCGGGATGCGGATCGCCGGCAGTCACGAAGGGGATGAGCCCTTTGCGATGGGCGTTCTGGAGCTTGTGGAAAGTGGTTTCGATTCTGGACATGGTGTGCTTACTCCCCTTGCTGTTCTTGCTGTTGCGATGCCGACAGCCGCTCGGAGACGGTGTGCATGTCCTTGTCGCCCCGGCCGGACAGGTTGGCCAGCACGATGCGGTCCTGGGGCAAGGTGGCTGCCAGCTTGGCGGCATATGCCAGCGCATGGCTGGATTCGAGCGCCGGGATGATGCCTTCGAGCCTGCAGCAGTCCTGGAAGGCCTGCAGGGCCTCGTCGTCGGTGATGGTGACGTAGCTGGCACGCCCGGTGTCCTTGAGCCACGCGTGCTCGGGGCCGACGCCAGGGTAGTCCAGCCCGGCGGAGACGGAGTGCGTGTCGATGATCTGCCCCCGGTCGTCCTGCAGCAGATAGGTGCGGTTGCCGTGCAGCACGCCAGGCAAGCCCGCCGTCAGTGAGGCGGCATGGCGGCCGCTTTCCAGCCCTTCGCCGCCGGCTTCCACGCCGATCAGCGACACCGAAGGGTGCGCCAGATAAGGATAGAAGATGCCCATGGCATTGGAGCCGCCGCCCACGCAAGCCACGACATGGTCGGGCTGACGGCCGGCCATCTCGGGCATCTGCACCAGGCACTCCTGGCCGATGATCGACTGGAAGTCCCGCACCATCATCGGGTAGGGGTGCGGGCCGGCCACCGTGCCGATGATGTAGAAGGTGTTGTCTACATGCGTGACCCAGTCGCGCATCGCTTCGTTGAGTGCGTCCTTGAGCGTGCGCGAACCCGAGGTCACCGGCACCACTTCGGCGCCCAGCAGCTTCATGCGGTAGACGTTCTGCACCTGGCGCTGGACATCGTCGGCCCCCATGTACACCACGCACTGCAGGCCGAAGCGCGCGCAGATGGTGGCCGTGGCCACGCCATGCTGGCCGGCCCCCGTCTCCGCGATGATGCGCGACTTGCCCATGCGGCGTGCCAGCAGCGCCTGGCCGATCACGTTGTTGATCTTGTGAGCGCCGGTGTGATTGAGGTCTTCGCGCTTGAAGTAGATCTGTGCGCCGCCCACCTGATCGGACCAGCGCCTGGCGTGGTAGATGGGCGAAGGCCGCCCGACAAAGTGGCGCAGCTCTTCGTGGAAGGTGCGAAGGAACTCGGCGTCGCCATGCAGGCCTTCGTAGGCGATGCGGAGTTCGTCCAGTGCGTGGACCAGCGTTTCTGAAACGAAGATGCCGCCGTAGGTGCCAAAGTGGCCCTGTGCATCGGGTTGGGCATAAGGAGCGGGTGGGCGCAGGGTGAACGCGGGATGCGCATCACCCAGCCCTGGGGTGACCAGTGCTTTCATGGAGGGTTTGCTCGGCAATGTAGATGGCACGACGCGCGGCCACGTGCCTTCAGATCAGGGCACGGCCGAGGCGTCGACAGCGTTGGAGAGGTGCGGGATGCAGCGCTGCATCGCGCCGGCGATCAATCGCGGCGCGTGATTTCAAGCCACCATTCGAACCGGCCGGAGGATCGGCCTCTGTGGGGTGTGCGGGCAGGCATGTGCGTGCGAAGGTCAGAAAGAGAAACCGGCACTACCCCCGAATTCTAGAAAATCCCGTGCGACATGGGCGTGACAAAACGTGAGCATGGGCCGGCGGGCTGCGATGTCGGCCCGCCTACAATCCCACTTCATCATGAAGACCTCCAGCGAATTCGTTCTGACCCTGTCCTGTCGCGATGCCAAGGGCATCGTGCATGCGGTCTCCGGCCTGCTCTATCAGGCGGGCTGCAACATCATCGATTCGCAGCAGTTCGGCGATGTGCAAAGCGAGGACTGCACGGGCCTGTTCTTCATGCGTGTGCACTTCGAGGCGCCTGCCCATCTGGCAGACGCCGACACGCTGGACAAGCTCTTCGGCCACGTGCGCGGGCAGTTCGCCATGGATGCCCGGATCCACTCGCTGGCGCGCAAGCCGCGTGTGCTCATCATGGTCAGCAAGCATGGCCACTGCTTCAACGATCTGCTGTTCCGCTGGCGCTCGGGCTGGCTGCCGGTCGACATCCCGGCCATCGTCTCCAACCACCCCGATTACGCCGAGCTGGCGGCCAGCTACGGCATCCCGTTTCACCATCTGCCATTGCCCACGGGGGCCGGTGCCGAAGTCAAGCGCGAGCAGGAGCGTCAGGTCGAGGCCCTGGTGCAGCAGGAAGGCATCGACCTGGTGGTCCTGGCGCGCTACATGCAGATCCTCAGCCCCGAGTTCTGCGCCTTTCTCAAGGGCCGGGCCATCAACATCCACCACAGCTTCCTGCCCAGTTTCAAAGGCGCCAAGCCCTACTACCAGGCGCATGACCGTGGCGTGAAGCTGATCGGGGCCACAGCCCATTACGTCACCGCGGATCTGGACGAAGGCCCCATCATCGAGCAGGATGTCGAGCGCGTGGACCACACGCTCAGCCCCGAAGACTTCACCGCGGTGGGGCGTGATGTCGAGTGCGTGGTGCTGGCCCGCGCAGTGAAATGGCATGTGGAGCACCGCGTGCTGATGAACGGCCACAAGACGGTGGTGTTCAGGTAGAGCAACCGAGGACCCAGGCATGAACGATCCACGCGCGCGCAAGGCCTCCCAGGCCGCCCTGATGAGCACGGCCGACGAGACGGAGGCCTCCTTCTACGACGCCCTGCAGCATGCCGACATCGAGAAGATGATGGCCGTGTGGTCCGACGATGAGGAGATCGCCTGCGTCCACCCCGGTGGGCCGCGCGTGGTGGGCACGGTGGCCGTGCGTGCGGCCTTCGAGGCCGTGTTTGTCAATGGCGCGGTGCAGGTGCAGGTTCACCATGTCCGCCGCTTCGAGACGCCGCATTGCGCCGTCCACCACGTCACCGAGAAGGTGCAGGCCATGACCGACAAAGGCTTTCAGACGGCCTATGTGATGGCCACCAATGTGTATGTGCGCACGCCCCAGGGTTGGCGCATGGTGGCGCACCATGCCAGCTCGGGCCTGCCTCAGGATCTGCCCGACATTTCCGAGCCACGCACCACGCTGCACTGAGCGGCCCGGCACCATGCTGCAGTACCGCGCACCACGCTGGCTGGCCGGCCACGGCCCCGTGGGTGGCAACGTCCAGACGATCTGGCCGGCCCTGTACAGCCGGGTGCACCCGGAGCACGGCAGCTTGCCGGTGCACTATCTCCGCGAACGCTGGACCACGCCGGATGGGGACTTCATCGATGTGGACTTCCGGCGGGCGAATCGCCCTGGCATGCCCGTGGATGCCCAGGAGGCCAGGCGCCCCCTGCTGATCCTCTTTCATGGCCTGGAAGGCTCGTCCCAGAGCCACTACGCGCGCGCCTTTGCGCACTGGGCTCATGCCCAAGGCTGGGACTATGTCGTGCCGCATTGGCGGGGCTGCTCCGGCGAATTGAACCTGGCGCCGCGCACCTACCATTCGGGCGACCATGCAGAGGCCGACTGGATCCTCGGGCGCCTGGCCGCACAGCACCCTGGCCCCATCGTGGCGGTCGGCATATCGCTGGGGGGCAATGTGCTGCTGCGCTGGACGCAGGAAGCCGGGGCCCGGGCCGGTCAGGTGCTGCGGGCTGTGGTGGCCATCTCGGCCCCTCTCGATCTGGCCGCAGCGGGACGCGCGCTGGGCCGTGGCTTCAACCGGCAGGTCTACACGCGGATGTTCCTGGGCAGCATGATGCCCAAGGCACTGGCCAAGCTGCAGCAGCACCCTGGCCTGGTCGACGAAGCCGCCCTGCGGGCCGCGCGGGATCTGTACGAATACGACAATGCCTTCACGGCGCCGCTGCACGGCTTTCGCAACACCGAGGATTACTGGGCGCGCTGTTCGTCCAAGCCTGGATTGAAGGCCATGCGCGAGGTGCCCGCGCTGGTGCTCAATGCGCGCAATGATCCGTTCATTCCCGCGGCGAGCCTGCCGGGGCGCGGCGACGTGGGCCCGGCCGTGACCTTGTGGCAGCCGCACGAAGGCGGGCATGTGGGCTTTCCGGCGGGGCGCTTTCCCGGGCATGTGGCCGGCTTGCCGCAGGCCGTGGGCCGTTGGCTGCAACAACACTTGAGCTGAACAAGGCAGAGCGAAGGAAAACCATGGACGACATCGTCAAGGCGGCCTTGCAGAAGTGGCCCAATGTGCCCGACTGCTACGGCTGGCTGGGGCTGGATGCGCGAGGCGACTGGTATCTGCGCGATGACGCCACGCAGCGTCAGGGTGCCTTTCCTCACAGCAAAGGCAGCCGCATCGTGCATGACAAGCTGCGCGAGTTCATCCAGCGCAACTACGAGCATGACGCGCAAGGTGCCTGGTTCTTCCAGAACGGGCCGCAACGTGTCTATGTGGCACTGGAGGCGGCGCCGCTGGTGTATGGCGTGCGCAAGAAGGACGATGCGGATTCGGCGCGCTTCCAGGTGGAGGCGCACACCGGCGCACAAGCTGCCAGCGTGGCATCCGTGTGGATGGACGAGCAGGGCCGTCTCTTCCTGGACACCGATCTCGGTTTCGGCGTGGTGCGCTCGCTGGACATGGATGCCGCGGCCGACGCGGTGGAAGCCGGCGTGTGGGTGCCGCAGGAAATGGCCTTTGCAGACATGCCTGGCCGCTTTGGATACCAGCTGGATCCGAGGCCATGAAAAAAGCCGGTTGCGCTTGCGCGAACCGGCTTGCTGTCTGAACGAGGGGTGGGCCCTCGATGTCTGGTGTGTGGCGTATCAGGGCGCAGAAGCCGCACTGGCCGCCCCGGCGGGCGCGGCAGGTTCGGTGAACTTGGCACCGCCCGCATTGGCCATGTAGACGGCCGCGCGGTGGATTTCCAGATCGCTGTAGTCGCCGCCACCTTGCGGAGGCATGGCGTTGAAGCCCTTGACGGCGTGCTCGGCCAGCTTGGCATCCCCCTGACCGATGCGGGGAGCCCACGCGCCGGCATCGCCGAACTTGGGAGAGCCCATCATGCCGGTGCCGTGGCAGCTGGCGCATTGCGCCTTGAACACCTCTTCACCCGAGCGCGGGCCGGTGTTGGCCGACGCCATTTTGATCTCCACCCGGCCCACGGGCATGATGCGCGCCGAGGTGGCCTGTTCCGTCAGGGCATCGCTGCCGGCCGAATCCTTGTGGTTGGCCGACACGTAGTTCACCAGCAGCACGATGATGACCACGGGCACGATGAAGGCCGCAGCGACAGCGGCGATCAGTTGCTGAGGCGTCTGGATGGGGCCTTCGTGGCCGTCTTGGGAGTGGGGCGCTTGGCTCATGGGGTGTACAGGAGGCGCTGGTTGAGGTGGGTTTGACACGCGCCGGCATGCCGCTCAAGAAAAGGTGGTTCGAGGGGATGCCAGCCGGTGGGAAGCGGAGATTATAGGCGGCTGCGTTGCTGCCGGGCCAATGCCCGCCTGTGGCGCTGCTAGAATGCATGTGCTGCGCGCCCGTAGCTCAATGGATAGAGTACTGCCCTCCGAAGGCAGGGGTTGCTGGTTCGATCCCAGCCGGGCGCGCCACTCTGTGGCCTGGGTAAAACACCCCGCACAGCAAGTTCTGCAATTTATACGCAGGCCTTTCTCTGACAATTTTCCGTCACTGCTTGTGACGGAGACGTCGGAGGATGACAGATGGTCAGCTGCTACAAGCGCGGCGACTACCAATGGGAAGCCAAAATCCGCAAAGCCGGATTCCCTCAGCTTGCCCGTACTTTCGAGAGCAAATCAGACGCGGTGGCCTGGGCCGCCGAGGTCGAGACCGAGATGCGTCGCGGCACCTTCGTGTCGCGGGTCGAAGCCGAGCGCAAGACGCTGGGCGCCCTGATCGGCCAGTACGTTCAAGAGGTTTCGCCGCTTCACCGGGGTGCTGACAGCGAGATTGCTCGGCTGAAAGCCATGGCGCGACGCAAGATCGCCGAGACCGCCATGGCCAACCTGTGCGACCCATCGACATTGCCCGTTACCGAGACGAGCGCCTGAAGGTGGATGGCGTGTGCCCGGCCACCGTGGTGCGCGAGATGGGCCTGCTGCAGCGCGTGATCGCCCATGCCATGCAGGAGTTGCCGTGTGCCCTGGCTGAAGCCGATTGTGGAACTGTTCTCCTGCTTTGTCGGTCAGTGAGGGCTAATCCTCACTGCTCCCGCAAAGTCGGGCAGCGGCTTTTTTAGTGATTGACTTGACCTCGTGTCCCAAGTGCGTCGCAAAGGTACGGCTGCCGGCAGAGAGCGTCGGCGCGAACTCCTCAATGGCCTGATCAATGGCCATAGGCATCTTGGCTGCGAGTCCTTGCGCGACGGATTGAAGGTATCGAGGCTTCATATCCAGTTGTTTTGCCAAACCTTGCAACTCTGCATGTCCCATCTGGCCGGGAAGCACCTGTCCCCCGATGTTGAAGGCGAACTCTTTGGACAGCCCTGGGTAGATGCGTGTACACATCAAGTCGTAAAACGGGGTGAGGCGAACACCCTCGCCTGGCAAGGTATACATCGACAGGTTCTTGGCATGGCTGTCGTTGTTACCCACGTAGATGTTGAAGAAGATCCATTGAACCAGGGCCTGCAGATCCGAGGCTGCGCGTGCGCTGTGCTGGCGGATCAACTTGACGCAGTCCTCAATGCCGGGGCCGCCTTCCTTTTCGTATTTCTTTTCGGAGACCGTGCCTGCCAGTTGGCAGAGGTCGTACTGTATGACGCGACTCAGACCGCCATCCTGGCGTCTGATCCGATCAAAGCGCTCCACCACGCATGACTTGCTCAGCGGTTCGTAGAAGACCTCCGCCGTCTTCAGGCCGCAGTGCTTGGCTGTGCGCATGATGATGGCTTCGTTGGCGGCACTGTCTCTGACTTTTGACAGTCTGCGGATGTCTGGTTTGAGGATGTGGGTAGACGGTGCGTGACCCTTGGGAAGCATGGGCGTGTGCCCATCGAAGATCGCGATCGTCGCCTTGTCTTGCGCGCCTGCCAGGGAGATGCGGGCATCTTCCCCTTTGATCTGCATGGCCGCAGCAGATTGGGTCTTTAGCGTGTTGGCAACAGACTCCCATGTCGTGGGTTCGTATTGAGGCGCTTCGGGCTTCTGTCCTTGAGGAAGCATGACAAAGGCACCTGCCGTGTCGCCGGCCACCTCCTGCAACAGTGAGAAGAGGGTAGATGCCTTGCGCTGAACAGACAGGTAGGAGCGCAACTCGCCCTCCGGCAGCAGATTTTCGAAGAAGGCCTGTACTGGTGGCTCGGTCAGTCGACCTGGCGTCAAGGGGATGCTGGAGAGAGGGAAGGGCTTGAGCCTCTTCAGCCAGATTGGCGCGTATTCGAACGAGAGCGGCTCGGTGTCAAAGACGGTACCGATCAACTCTTCTCCGTAGAAGACATCCAGGGCGGTTGCTCTCTGCATCACAGCGTCCTAGATGTCTTGGGCTGGACGATCACTTCCAGACCGAGGATGTCCAGCAAGTCAAGGACTTTCTGAAGTTGGACTGTTGGCTTGCCATTTTCAATGTCGACGATCAGCCGGTTGCCTGTGTTGGCCAAGCCTGCGACGTCAAGCTGACGCAGCTTCATGTCCTGACGCTGCAGCCGGACAATGTGACCCAACTCCTTCGTGGTGCGGATGATGTGCGCGGAGTTACCGAGCGGGAATTCATTCGCGGTGGAGTCCATGAAATGCCTCTTGAATTACCGATAGGTAATTCTATCGTTGGATCACGCTGATTACAACGATGTCATTCCCGATCGGTAACTCAACGACCGATAGATGGAACCGAAGCATGCCTGCTTACCGATCGGTAATACTGTTGTTGGGGTCTTGGCTCCGACGCCGGTCTCTTTTGGTCGAGTGGTTGATTTTGCGAGGTTTTCAGTGTCCCTCGCAGCCGGAAATGGCGCTCCGAAGGCCGGGGTTGCTGGTTCGATCCCAGCCGGGGGCGCCATGTCATTAGACCGGGGGCTCTACAAACACATAACTACCAATTTGGTAGGCGGACGCCTCGTGAGGCGCTTCTGAATGAGCAAGGACAAGAGGGCTGGTTTTGTAACGAGTTCGCATTGCACCTGCGCCACCTCGGACGCTTTGCTTCAAGTCATCAAACGGACGTTTCAAACAAAGCGACCGCCAAAACACTGTGATGTCTCAATTTGACAAGTCATTGTCAGATAAACACTTTTGGCGATTTTTCCGGACGGATAGACCCATTCGCCTGGGAAACGGGCTCGGGCGTGCGGGTAGGTAATTACCATAATCCGTTAAATGGTTGAGAGTCGTTTTTTTATCCTTCAAACAGGGGGTAAAGCTGTGTCCCGGGGATACAAATAGGCGCTTCCCTCCTGACAGCTGCCGGTCGGGCCTCCCTAAAGTAAAGACACGCAAAACCTTCTCCGCCTCAACCAGCGTAAGGGGACACCTAACCATGAAATCAATTTTTCGTAAGAGCCGCGTGGCGCTGTCGGTACTGACCGTACTGTCGCGCACGTTGCTGGCTTCAGCGCCACTGATGGCTCTGAGCGTGGACTCTGCCCACGCCCAGGCCCCTTCGTTCTTCGCCTTCGAATCGGGCCATGTCCGCCCGATGGCGATGTCGGCTGACGGCTCCAAGCTGTACGTCGTCAACACCCCGAACAACACGCTGGAAATCTTCAACGTCACCAGCGGCGGCCTGCAGTTCGCCAGCCGCGTGACCGTGGGCCTGGAGCCCGTGGCCGTCGCCATCCGCAACGATGGTGAAGTCTGGGTGGTCAACCACCTCTCCGACAGCGTCAGCATCGTCAACGTGACCGGCACCCCGCGCGTGACGCGCACGCTGCTGGTGGGCGACGAGCCGCGCGACATCGTCTTCGCCGGCTCGCCCGCCAAGGCCTTCATCACCACCGCTCACCGCGGTCAGCAACGCCAGGATCCGTCGATCGCCAGCGTGCCGGGTGCAGGCGATCCGCAGATCTTCGAAAAGAGCGTGCCCCGTGCCGACGTGTGGATCTTCAGCGCCGATGCCCCGGGCAACACCTTCGGCGGCACCCCGATCCGCATCATGAGCTTCTTCGCCGACACGCCTCGCGCGCTGGCGGTGAGCCCGGACAAGAACACGGTGTACGTGGCGGCCTTCAAGTCGGGCAACCAGACCTCGACCGTCAACGAACAGGTGATCTGCGAAGGCTACGAGCAAAGCACGCCTTGCACGATCAAGAACGTCCAGTACCCCGGTGGCTCGCTGCTGCCCAAGGCCAACAACGACGGCAAGCCCGCTCCGAAGGTTGCCCTGATGGTCAAGTACGACGAGAAGACCAACAAGTGGCTCGATCGCGTGGGCCGCGACTGGTACAAGGGCGTGCTGTTCAAGCTGCCTGACCGGGACGTCTTCGCCGTCGACGCCAACAACCTGACCGAGAAGAAGGCCTACCAGCACGTCGGCACGACGCTGTTCAACATGGCCGTCAACCCGGTCAGTGGCGCCCTGTACGTGTCCAACTTCGAGTCGAACAACTTCGAAGGCCGCTTCGAAGGCTTCGGCAAGAACGGCAACCCCACGCTGCAAGGCAACATCGCCAAGACCCGCGTGACGGTGATCAAGGGCGACAGCGTGCTGCCCCGCCACCTGAACAAGCACATCGACTACACGAAGCTGACCGACAACGGCAGCTTCGACTACTCGGCCAAGAACCACAGCCTGTCGATGCCGCTGGAAATCGCCGTCACCAAGGACGGCAGCAAGATGTACGTGACGGCCTACGGTTCGTCGAAGATCGGCGTCTACAACACGTCGGACATCGAGAACGACACCTTCCAGCCGCGCACTGCCAGCTCGAACTACATCACCGTCAGCGGTGGTGGCCCCTCGGGCGTGGTGCTGGACGAGGCCCGTGGCCGCATGTACGTGACCACCCGCTTCGACAACTCGGTCAAGGTCATCGACCTGGGCTCCAAGGCCGAGCTGAGCAAGGCCGTGCTGCCGAACCCGGAACCGGCCAACATCATCGCCGGCCGTCCCTTCCTGTACGACGCACAGCGCTCGTCGGCCAACGGTGAAAACAGCTGCGCCAGCTGCCACATCTTCGGTGACGAAGACGCGCTGGGCTGGGACCTGGGCAACCCGGAAGACTCGGTGACGACCAGCCCGATCAAGGGTGAGTTCACCGACTCGACCCAGTTCTTCGGCGCCAAGCTGATCTTCGGCGTCAAGAGCAAGATCAACGGCAGCGACAAGCCCACGGACTTCCACCCCCTGAAGGGTCCGATGGTCACGCAATCGCTGCGTGGTCTGCGCAACTCCGGCGCACAGCACTGGCGTGGTGACCGTTCCGTGGGTCTGTACGGCACGGCTGCTTACGACAGCATGACGAACTTCAAGAATTTCGGCGTCGCGTTCAAGGGCCTGCTGGGCAACCCGAACGACATGAGCGAAGCCGACATGACGACGTTCGCCAACTTCATGCTGAACGTGCAGTACCCGCCCAACCCGATCCGCAAGCTGGACAACAGCCTGACGCCTGCCCAGAAGCGTGGTTTCGACTTCTACTTCGGCGATCGTCCGGTTGACGGCTTCAAGATCTCGCTGTTTGGCGTGAGCATTATCCCGAACCACAACTGCAACGGCTGTCACACCATTGACGCTGCTCAGGGCAAGTTCGGTACGTCCGGCAACCAGTCCTTCGAAGGCATCACGCAGATCGTCAAGATCGCTCAACTGCGCAACATGTACCAGAAGGTCGGTCGCTACGGTGGCCCGGCAACGCCGTTCACCGGCAGCCAGCCTTCCTCCGGCGATGTGGGTGAACAGATCCGTGGCTTCGGTTTCGTCCATGACGGCACCGTCGACACCCTGGCTCACTTCTTCACGGTCCGCGTGTTCAACCCGACGTTCAACTCCGGCTTCCCGCTGGTGAACCCGGATGCGACCCGCCGCGACGTGGCCGAGTACATGCACGCTGTGGACAGCGATCTGGCGCCGATCGTCGGTCAGCAAGTGACGCTGTCGTCGGCCAACGCCTCGTCGGCTGGTGCCCGCATCGATCTGCTGATCGCCCGTGCCAAGACCCGCTTCGTGTCCAAGGAACTCGGTGGCGAGACCAAGGAATGCGAACTGGTCGCTCACGTGGCTGAAGGCGGCGTCCGCAAGGGCTACCTGATGGATGCCACCAGCGGCAACTTCATCGGCAAGGATGGTGCAAGCCGCAGCGACAGCGCCCTGCGTGGTCTGGCCAACACCTCTGGCCAGGAAGTGACCTACACCTGTGTGGTGCCGGGCTCCGGCCGCCGCATCGCCTACAACGGCGAAGTCTAAAAGTTGTCTCTCCCTCTGCCGAGCGGGCTGGATGGCCCGCGAGGCGGCGGTCCCCGAAACGCACAGATCGAAAGGTCTGTGCGTTTTTTTGTCTGGGGTGGGCGAGGCGACCGCGTCCAGCGTGAATTGCAGCCGGAAAACCCGCCGTCTCGGGGCTTCGGGATTCCGGATTTCGGGCCCAATGTCGGAGAGAGGATAAATGATGGCCGACGCTGCGTCCCCCGCTACCACCGACATCGACAATGCCGAGCTCACGCTCGAGTATCTGTTGCGTCGGATGAAGTTCAAGAGCGACTTTCCGGCGCTGTCGGCATCGGTCTCGCGCGTGCAGGCGTTCTCCGACACGGAGAACGACAGCATGCAGAGCCTGTGCGACGAGATCCTCAAGGATGTGGCGCTGACGCAGAAGCTGCTGCGCATCGTCAACACGGCGCATTACCGCCGTGCCGGGGGCGACCCGATCAGCACGATCTCCCGGGCCGTGGCCCTGATCGGCGTGGGCGGCGTGCGCAACATGGCGCTGTCGCTGATGCTGCTCGATCACATGGAAGACAAGGCCCATGCGCAACAGCTCAAGACCGAGTTCCTGCGCACGGTGATGGCCGGCACCCTGGCGGCCGAACTCAGCCACTCCAGCAAGGAATCCGAGGCGGCCTACCTGGGCGCCCTGTTCCGCAACCTGGGGCGTCTGCTGGTGTCGTACTACCTGCCCGACGATGCCGAGGAAATCCGCCGGCAATGCGAGCCCGATGCCTCGGGCCAGCCCGGCATGGATGAGATGCGGGCGGCCGAAAAGGTGCTGGGCGTCTCGCTCGAAAAGCTGGCCGACAAGGTGGGGCGCCTGTGGGGGCTGCCCGATGGGTTGCTGCGCTGCATGGCCACGCCTGGCGAGAAGCCGCCTTCGCATTCGCTCGATGGCCGGCCCGAGCGCCAATGGTGGCTGGCCAGCCTGGCCAACAGCGCGGCCGATGCCATGCTGAAAGTGGACCCGGCCGAACTGGGCGCCCGCCTGACCGAGATGGGCGAGACCTATGCCCGCTCGCTGGGGGTGAGCCCGCGCGTGCTGCAGGACGCCGCCGGCCGCGCCCGCAAGCGCATGACGGAGTTGACGCACGCGCTGAACCTCAGCGTGCCGGCGCATTCGCCCGCCGAGCGGCTGCTCGATGCCTTCTATGTGGATGCACCCAATGCCGGGCGGGCGGACGGGCCGAGCGCCGAAGCCCTGGGCCTGGCGGCCGAAGATGGCACGCTCAAGGCGGACATGCCTTTGCCCGGCCAGGACACCGCCAATGTGCTGACCAACGGCATCCAGGACATCACCAACACCTTGCTGGAGTCCTTCCGCCTCAACGATGTGCTGCACATGATCCTGGAGACGATGCTGCGGGCCCTCGACTGCCAGCGCGTCGTCTTCTGCCTGCGTGATGCCAAGACCGGCGCGCTGGTGGGCCGCATGGGCATCGGGCACAACGTGGATCTGGTCAAGGCCGCATTCAAGGTGCCCCTGAATCTGCCTGCGGGTAGCACGCCGGATCTGTTCTCCGTCGTGTGCATGAAGAACGCCGACACGCTGATCGCGGATGCGGCGGCGCCGGCCATCTCCGGTCGATTACCCGCATGGTTCAAGGGGCCGGTGCAGGCACCCACCTTCCTGCTGTTGCCACTGACATTGAAGCGCAAGGGGCAGGGCGATCTGGTGCTGGGCCTGATCTACGCCGACAGGGCGCAGGCCAACAGCTTCCAGGTCAACGAAAAAGAGCTGTCGCTGCTGCGCACGCTGCGCAATCAGGCCGTGATGGCCTTCAAGCAGACGACGGGCGCCGGTTGATGGCGGCTGCGGCTGGGCCGGCACGGCGACGATAATGCCGCCATGTTCCGCATCGTCCTTGTCGAGCCCGAGATCCCGCCCAACACGGGCAACGTGATCCGCCTGGCAGCCAACACCGGCTGCGAGTTGCACCTGATCGAGCCGCTCGGCTTTTCGATGGACGACAAGCTCTTGCGTCGCGCGGGGCTCGACTATCACGAGTACGCCGATGTCCGCCGCCATGCCGGGTGGCAGGCCTTCATCGAGTCGATGCAGCCGGATCCGGCGCGCATGTTCGCCTTCACCACGCGTGGCAGCCGCCCCTTGCATGAGGTGGCCTATCGGCCTGGGTGACTGGTTTGTCTTCGGGGCGGAGTCGCGCGGACTGGACCCTGCCTTGCGCGAGCGCTTCGATGTGACGCAGCGCGTGCGGCTGCCGATGCGCGAAGGGCAGCGCAGCCTCAATCTCAGCAATGCGGTGGCGGTGGCGGTGTTCGAGGCCTGGCGGCAGAACGGGTACGCCGGCGGCAGCTGATGCGATCTGTTGCCGGGGCCGTCCATCAGCGAGGCCTCAGCCTTCCGCCTTGGCCTCGCGGCGCATCAGGGCGCCCACGGCTTGAGCCGGGGTGAGGCGGTCTTCGAGCACGGCCACCACAGCTTCGGTGATGGGCATGGCCACGCCCAGTGCCTGCGCCCGCTGCCAGACGGTGGCCGCGCTGTAGACGCCTTCGGCCACGTGTCCCAGGTCATGCAGGATCTGGTCGAGCTTCTTGCCGGTGGCCAGTTGCAGCCCCACCGTGCGGTTGCGCGAGAGGCTGCCGGTAGCGGTCAGCACCAGATCACCGAGGCCGGACAGGCCCATGAAGGTGTCAGGGCGAGCGCCCAGAGCCACGCCCAGGCGGGTCATCTCGGCCAGGCCGCGCGTGATCAGCGCGGCACGGGCATTGAGCCCGAGGTCCATGCCATCGGCGATGCCGGTGGCGATGGCCAATACATTCTTGACCGCACCGCCAACCTCCACGCCGATGGGATCGGTGGAGGTGTAGACGCGCAGCGCATCGCTGTGGAAGGCGGCCACGGCCTGTTCCGTGAGTGAAGCGTCGGCGCTGGCGGCCACCAGGGCGGTGGGCTGGCCGAGGGCCACTTCATGGGCGAAGCTCGGCCCGGAAAGCACGCCGCTGCGCGCATGCGGCGGCCGCATGGCCTGGGCGATCTCGTGGCCCAGCCGGCCGCTGCCTTTTTCGAAGCCCTTGCACAGCCACAACGTGCCGATGTCCTCCGGCAGACGCTGCAGCATGCCGGCCAGGGCCGCCATCGGCGTGCCGACGATGACCAGGCCATCGTTGGCGCGCGCGTTGGCCACGGCTTCGTCGAAGTCGCGGCTCAGTTGCAGGGCATCAGGAAAGCGTGCGTCGGGCAGGTAGCGCGCATTGCAGCGCGCCTGACGCATCTCGTCGACCTGCGCCGCGTCGCGCGCCCACAGGACGACGTGCGGGTTGTGCCGCGCGGCGCTGATGGCCAGCGCCGTGCCCCAGGCGCCGGCGCCCAGGATCGTCAGGTTGCGGGCCGACGTGGGTGTCGGCCCCGTCGGTCCGGGCATGCGACCGTGATCGAGCAATTCAGGCCTGGCCGGCCTGGCCGGCGACGGCAGCCTGGGCCAGTTGCGATTCGTACATGGCCTGGAAGTTGACTTCGGTCAGGTGCACGGGCGGGAAGCCGGTGCGGTTGAGCACGTCGGCCACGGTGGCGCGCAGGTAGGGGTAGACGATCTGCGGGCAGGCGATGGCGATGATCGGCTGCAGTTGCTCCTGGGGCACGTTCTTGATCTCGAACAGGCCGGCCTGCTTGGCTTCGACCAGGAACAGGGTCTTGTCGTTGACCTTGGCCGTCACGGTGGCGGTCACGGCCACTTCGTAGATGCCTTCGACCACGGGTTCGGCGTGCAGGTTCAGCTGCACGTCGACTTGCGGCTGGCCTTGTTCCAGCAGGATCTGCGGGGCGTTGGGCAGTTCCAGCGACAGGTCCTTGAGGTAGATGCGCTGAATGGAGAAAGAGGGTTGGTTGGCCTGGTCGGTCATGGTGATTCCTAGAGTATGTGTTTTCGGGCCGGGGCGCTGCGGTTGGCGCGGTGTTCCAAGCCTTCGGACTTCTGACAACAGGGCCGGATTATGGCCCAGCCGGATGACGCCGCCGTGGCGGGCGGGGCAGGGTTTGCGCCGGGCTCCCCCTCGGTCTCGTCAGGGGCTGCGGCCCTGCGCGCGTGCCAGCAGCAGCTTGCGATCCTGTTCATTGCCCGCAAGTTCCGCGGCGCTCAAAAAGGCCTGGCGCGCTTCCTCGTGTCGCCCCAGGCGGCTGAGCAGGTCGCCGCGCACGCTGGGCAGCCATTGGTAGCGCTGAAGGGACGGTTCATCGGCCAGCTTCTCGACGATGTCGAGTGCGGCCTGCGGGCCGTAGGCCATGCCGATGGCCACGGCCCGGTTCAGTTCGACCACGGGGGAGGGGGCCAGCTGGCACAAGGCGTCGTACAAGGCCACGATGCCGGGCCAGTCGGTGTCGCTGGCCGCCGGTGCCCGGGCATGACAGGCGGCGATCGCAGCCTGCAAGGCGTAGGGGCCGAGCGGCTCGTGTCGATGGCCGGCGTGTTGCTGCGCGCGCTCCAGCGCCTGCAGGCCCAGTCGGATCAGCAGGGAGTCCCATTGCCGTCGGTCCTGGTCCATGAGCAGCACGGGCTGGCCCTGGGCGTCCACCCGTGCACGCGCCCGCGATGCCTGCAGGCACATCAAGGAGAGCAGACCGTGCACCTCCGGCTCTTCGCGCGCGAGATCGGCCAGCATGCGGCCCAGGCGCAGGGCTTCGTCGCACAAGGCCGGCCGCATCCAGTCCTCGCCCGCCGAGGCGCTGTAGCCTTCATTGAAGATCAGGTAGATCACGCTGAGCACGCTGGCCAGCCGCTCGCGCAGTTCCTGTCCGCGAGGCACTTCGAAAGGCACGCGGGCCGAGCTCAAGGTGCGTTTGGCGCGCACGATGCGCTGGGCCATGGTGGGCTCGGGAACCAGGAAGGCGCGGGCAATGTCGCTGGTGCTCAAGCCACCCAGCAGCTTGAGCGTCAGGGCCACGCGCCCATCCGGCGGCAGCACGGGATGACAGGCGGTGAAGATGAGGCTGAGCAGTTCGTCGCCGATTTCGTCGGCACGGCGGGCGTCCAGCGCATCCACGAAGTCCGGTACGACATGCGCGGCCATCGCTTCGAGATCGAGGCCCAGTTCGGTCAGCTTGCCCTGGGCCATGCGTTCATGCCGCAAGCGATCGAGTGCGCGGTTCTTGGCGGTGGTCGTCAGCCAGGCGCCAGGGTTGGCGGGCACGCCGGCTTCGGGCCAGTGTTCCAGCGCGGACACCAGGGCATCTTGCGCGAGGTCTTCGGCCAGGCCGACGTCACGCACCATGCGTGCCACGGCCGCGATCACCTTGGCCGATTCGATGCGCCAGACGGCTTCGATGGCACGGCGGGTGACGTCGCTCATGGGCGATCGATGGCGCGCATGCGCTCGATGGCTTCGTGCGGCTCGAAGTCATCGAGCTCGAACATCTGGCGGACCTCGATCTCGCAGGGGGCATCGCCCTCGAAGGGCTTGGGAAAGCGCTGCGTCCAGGCCAGGGCTTCTTCGCGCGTGCGGACCTGGATGAGGGTGTAGCCGGCGATCAGTTCCTTGGTTTCGGCAAACGGCCCATCGATGACGGTGCGCTGCTTGCCCTCATAGCGGACGCGCCAGCCCTTGGACGAAGGCTGAAGGCCCGAGCCTTCGAGCAGCACGCCGGCGCGGGCGAGTTCTTCGTGGTAGGTGGCCATGCTGGCCAGCAAGGCTTCGGAAGGCATCTCGCCGGCTTCGGATTGCGGCGTGGCGCGCACGATGATCATGAATCGCATGTCGAGGCTCCTGTCAGGGTGGATGAAGCCGCCCTGCGTCGAGGCGCGAGGTGCTTCATGGACACGACGATTCACCGGCCCGGGTTTCGACAAGCGCTGACGTGGTCAGGGCCGCAGGCCCCTCATTCGTAGCAGGGCGCCAGGGGGCGCACTTCCACCGTGGCCCATTGCGCGGCGGGGCAGGCTTGCGCGATGGCCAGGGCTTCGTCGCGGGTGCGGCAGCTCAGGAGGAAGAAGCCGCCAATCATTTCCTTGGCTTCGGCAAACGGGCCGTCCACCACCTGGGCCTTGCCCGAGCGCACCTGCACGCGGGCGCCGTCCTTTTGCGAGGCCAGCGATTCGGCCGACACCAGCAGGCCCTTGGCGGCCAGTTCATCGGCAAATTGCCGCATCACGGCATAGGCCTGGCGGCCTTCGGCCTCGGTGCGGGTTTCGCGCTGCCCGACGGGCTCGATGATCAACAGCATGTAGGACATGGCGGCCCCTGCCTCAAGCGCCGGACAGCAGCGGCATCAGGCCACCGCGGCGGTCAAGCTCGATGAGGTCATCGCAGCCGCCGACATGGGTCTCGCCGATGAAGATCTGCGGCACGGTGCGCCGGCCGGTGATCGACATCATCTGATCGCGCTGCGCAGGGTCGAGGTCGATGCGGATCTCTTCGATGGCCTCGACGCCACGTTGCTTGAGCAAGGCCTTGGCCCTCAGGCAGTAAGGGCAGACCAGCGTGGTGTACATCTTGACGGCTTGCATGGGCATCAGAGCTGGGGAAGGAGATGTCCGGATTGTCTCGCAGGCCGGAAGGCTTCGTGCACACGTGGGCTTTGGCTGTCGGCGTTCGCGCCCGATCAGCCCTTCTCGACCGGCAGATTCGCCTCGCGCCAGGCCTTGAGGCCGCCGGAGAGCGACTGCACGTTCTCGTAACCCAGGGCCTTGATCTGGCCCACGGCCTTGGCCGAGCGCACGCCGCTGGCGCACACCACGATCACGGGCAGCTTCTTGTTCGAAGGCAGGCCCTTGCCGGCACTGATCTGGTCCAGCGGCACGTTCTTGGCGCCGGCGACGTGGGCGGTGGCGAACTCGGTGGGCTCGCACACATCGATGATCTGGGCCTTTTCCCGGTTGATGAGCTGCACCGCCAGCGTGGGCGTCAGGCCGCCGGTGCCGCCGCCTTCCTTGATCTGCAGCCACAGCAGCATGCCGCCCGAGGCCGCGGCAGCGACCATCCAGTACCAGTTGTCAGCGACGAAGCTCGAGGAATTCATGGGCAAAGGCTTTCTTGATGTGCAATGCGTGCCGAAGTGGCGGATCGATGTGGGCGAATGTCAGGCGAATGGCAGGCCCGCAACCGGGTGAGGCGCCGCAGCGGTGCGGGATTATAAAATCGCCGGCTTGCCTTCCTCATCCTCTCTGACAGGACGACCTCCCATGTACAAGCTCGTGCTGATCCGCCACGGCGAATCGACCTGGAACCTCGAAAACCGTTTCACCGGCTGGACCGACGTCGAATTGACGCCCACCGGCATTTCGCAGGCGATGTCCGCCGGCAAGCTGCTCAAGGCCGAAGGCTACGAGTTCGATGTGGCCTACACCTCGGTGCTCAAGCGCGCCATCCACACGCTGCACTACTGCCTGGAAGAGATGGACCGCATCTGGCTGCCCATCATCAAGGACTGGCGCCTCAACGAACGCCACTACGGCGGCCTGCAGGGCCTCAACAAGGCCGACATGGCCAAGCAGTACGGCGACGAGCAGGTGCTGGTGTGGCGCCGCAGCTATGACACCCCGCCGCCCGCCCTGGAAGCCAACGACCCGCGCGGCCAGCGCCAGGATCTGCGCTACGCCAAGCTCCAGCCCGAGCAGGTGCCCCTGACGGAGTGCCTCAAGGACACCGTGGCCCGCGTGCTGCCGTGCTGGAACGAGGTGCTGGCCCCCGCGATCAAGTCCGGCCAGCGCATCGTGATCGCCGCCCACGGCAACTCCATCCGCGCCCTGGTCAAGTACCTGGACAACATCAGCGACGCCGACATCGTGGGCCTGAACATCCCCAACGGCATCCCGCTGGTGTATGAGCTGGACGCCGATCTCAAGCCCATCAAGCACTATTACCTGGGCGATGCGGAAGCCGCCGCCAAGGCTGCTGCAGCGGTGGCCACGCAGGGCAAGGCCTGAGCCTTTCAGGCTGCGGATACGTCAGGGCTGCAGGGCCCACACCACGGGGCAGTGATCGGACAGTTGCCGATCACCGTCCCGCGGATCGAACGACAGGCGCACAAAGCGCCTGTTGCCGTTTCTGGCGGCCAGCTTCGCATCGATGAGGATGTCGTCGATGTAGGCCTTGTGGTGGTCGCCGGCATCGCACGCCTGATACGGCTGGCCATCGGTGGCGCGCAGCAGGGTGGCGCCGGGCGGGCTGTTGTCGCTCCAGGCCTGCACGAGGTTGAGCGGCGCGGCTTCATCTGGGCCGGCGGGGTAGCGCGCATCCTTGTCGAGCCGGCGGTTGAAGTCGCCCATCACGGCGAAGGCCACGCCTTCACGCACACGCTGGTCGATCCATTGCTCCACGAGGGGCACCTGGCGGCGCAGCTTGCTGCAAGGATCGAAGCGGCGGTCCAGCCGGCCATCGAAGCAGCCGCTCTTGAGGTGCACGGACAGCAGCCGGGTCTCACGCGGGGTGCCGGGATAGAGGGTGAGGTCGGCGCCGCTGCGGGTGCTGCCGTCGATGTCGAGCGCGGAGACATCGCCGTTGCAGCGGTAGGGCAGGCCTTCGCGGATCGCAAAGCCCACCTTCTGCGGATGGGCCCGCTGCACGAAGCAATCGAGCTTCCAGCCCTTGGTGAACACCAGCCGGGCGGCCTCCGCGCCATCGACTTCCTGCAGGGCGACCACGTCGGCGCGGGAGGTGTTGCGCAGTTGACTGGCGGTGCGGGCCAGGGCCTCGAAGTCGGCGGAGGTGCGCGTGGGCACGGCCTTCTTGTCCCGGTCACACGGCAGGGCGCGTTCGTGGCTGGTGGGTTGCTGGCTGACGCAGCGGGCGCCCAGTTCTTGGCGGGAACGGGGCGTCATCAGCCATTCGAGGTTCCAGGTGGCGAGGGTAAGGCCGTCACGCGGTGAGGCGCCGCCATCGCTGCTGCCGCCGAATCCGAAGAGGCCGGCATGGGCGGGCAGGGCCGGGGCCATGAAGAGGCAGACCGCACTCAGCAGCCAGGCCGAGGCAGGGCGCGAGCCGCCTCGAGGCGCACCCAGATGGTCACGGGGAGAGGGGCGCGGCCATGCAAGGGCACGCGCCAGGCTGGCAACAATCGACAAGGATCACTCCGCTGGATGGGCATGGATGGACGTGTTCAACGCATCCCCCTCATCCAGCGAGGACTGAAGATTTTGTAGTCTTGTGACAGGCTGTGACGATGGCCTGCGGCTCAGACGCCGAGTGCGGCGCGGTCCAGCGTGTAGTTCTGCGGACCGGCCGCAGCGATCTTGATGGCGCCGATGCGGTTGGCCAGGGCCACCGACTTCACCAGGTCCCAACCTTGCGACAGGCCGTACAGCAGGCCGCCGCGGAAGGCGTCGCCACAGCCGGTGGGGTCGACCACGGCCGCGGCCTTCACGCCGGGCACATGCGTCTTCTCGCCCTGGATCCACACATTGCAGCCCTCGGCGCCCAGCGTCTCGATCAGGCCCTGGAGCGACTTCGACAGCTCGGCCAGCGAGGTACCGGTGCGGTCGGCCAGCATCTTGCCTTCATAGTCATTCACGGCCACCCAGGTGGCTTGCGAGACGAAGCGCTTGAGATCCTCGCCATCGAACATGGGCAGGCCCTGGCCCGGATCGAAGATGAAGGGGATGTTGGCGGCCTTGAGCTGCTCGGCATGCTGGATCATGGCGTCGCGTCCATCCGGGGCGACGATGGCCAGCTTGATCGACGGGTCAGCCGTGATCTGCTGGATGTGGGCCTGGCCCATGGCGCCGGGGTGGAAGGCGGTGATCTGGTTGTTGTCCTGGTCGGTGATGATGATGGCCTGGGCGGTGTAGTCGCCTTCGACCGTGTGCACATACTTCAGGCTCATGCCCTGCTCTTCGATGCGCTGGCGGTAGAGCGCGCCGTCCGTGCCCAGTGTGGCCATGATCAGCGGCGTGCCGCCCAGCTGCTGCAGGCTGTAGGCGATGTTGCCCGCACAGCCGCCGAACTCCTTGCGCATCGAAGGCACGAGGAAGGAGACGTTCAGGATGTGGACTTGCTCGGGCAGGATCTGCTGCGCAAAGCGGCCCGGGAAGGTGGTGATGGTGTCAAAGGCCAGGGAGCCGCAGATCAGGACGGACATGAGAGAACCTCGAAGAAGGTGGAAAGAACGAACAGGGGTGTTCAGGGATAGAACAGCTCGGCGGTGTAGCCGGCAGGCTTGATGTCGGGCGCCAGCAGGCGCCATTGCAAGGTGGTGCTGCGCTCGCGCGGCACGGCGACAGGCCGCTTGCGGGCACCCTCATCCGGTTGCGTGGCGGGCGTTTCGGCCTTGGGATCGGCCGTGTCCAGCCATTGTGCGTCGTCCGGGGCGAACACGCGGCGCGCGATGACGGCGCCGTTGTCGTCGGTCAGCGTCAGATCGATGTGGGGCCACGCCAGTTCGATGCCGGCGCGGTTGTGCACCACCACGGCCAGGCGGTAGCTGTCCGGTCCTTCGGATGCGGCCCGCACGAGGGTGGCGCTTTCGACCTGCAGATCCTCGATGTGCAGGGGCGGCTTGATCTCGCAATGGGCCACGGTGCACCAGCGCTCCAGCCAGGGGCGGCTGGCCGGATGGTGCGCGGCAATCAGATCGCGGAACTGATGCGCCATCTGCAGGCCCAGGGCGGCCAGCAGGGTCACGGCGGTCAAGGACAGCACGGCGCGCGTGGCCGGGTGGCGCCAGAAGGCCCGGCGTTGCGCGCGCCGAACGAACTCGGGCTCGTGTGCGTCCTTGCCGCGCTTTTTGCCGCGCAGCTTGGAGGCCGCAGGGGCGGCATCGCCTGGCTCGGCGTCCTCTTGGGCGTCCTCCTGCTCGCGCTGCGGCTCAGGCGCAGTGGCCGTGTCGATCCGGGCGCGGCCGGGCGTGCTGCGCAAGCCTTCGACCGGTGCAGCCGCAGCGGCGTCCGCGGGCAAGGGGTTGCCGGCCGGAGCGGGGGCATCGGCGTCCAGGGCCGAGGGGCCGAAGTCCGAGGCCCAGTCCTCTTCGGCATCGATGAAGGCGTCGCTGGGGAACTGGGCATCCACGAACTCGGGCCCTTCCTCCAGCCGACGCGGCGGCTTGCGGTCGCGCGTGGGCGAAGGCATGAGGTAGCGCGAGTCGAGCGCGTCCTCTTCCTCGGTGGTGGGCAGGTCTTCGGGGGGCTCGTCCAGCCACGGGCGGGGCGAGGGGGTGATGCGCAGGGACAGGTCTTCGGCCTGGTGCGCACGATCGCCCGCCGCCGGTGAGGGCTCGGCAGCGAAGACTGCAGGTGCGGCAGGCGTGGCGGGCGTGGCGGGCGTGGAGGTCTCGGGCGCCTCGGGTGCAGGTGATGGGCGGCGAGGCGCCACCGAGGCCAGCACTGCCTCCAGCGGCGTGTCATCGTCCACGGCGATCGAGGTGTCCAGCTCGAAATCCGTGGTGGCTTCGATGGGCGCGGGGTCGAGCGCGAGGTCGTCCTCGTCCAGCGTGTGCGATGCGATGTCGGCCGGTTGCGTACGGGCCCAGGCATCGGGCGGCTTGGAATCGAAGCCCAGGTCCACATCGGCTTCGTTGAGCAAGCCCTGTTCGACCAGCGGATCGGGCTGCGCGGCCGGCGAAGGGGGCGGGGCCGCCGGCCGGACATCCGGCATCGCCGAGATCGGGATGGGCGAGCCTGGCTCATGGCGGGGGGCGGCGGGCGCCATCCTCGGCGGGGGCGGATCCTTCTCCAGGTCGAACAACGACGGCAGGGCGTTGAAGACCTCCTGGCAGCGACCGCAACGCACCCATCCTTCCGAGACCTTCAATTGGTCTTGGACGACCTTGAAGATCGTGCCGCAGTGGGTGCAACGGGTGGCCAGGCTCATAAGGCCCCTTTTATGCCATCGTTTTGGGCGGATTTCGCCGGCGCATGGGCGGCCGGCGTTTTTCTTCGTTGGCGACCCGCAACTGCGGGGGCACTCAATAATTGGCGTGGGTCTCGAAGTCCGACATGTCGGCGGCCTTCGTGCTGATGAAGGGGGTGTAGCGGATGTCTTCATCCACAAAACGCTTGACCCAGGCCGTGGCGTACTTGGCCACTTTGCCCTGGCTGGCTTGCGTGGCCGTGGTCCACAGCGACAGGTGCCCCATGCCCTTCATCTCGATGCGCGCGGCCGGCAGGCTGGCGTCCAGTTGCGCGTAGTACGGCTCGGCCCAGGCGCTGGCGAGACCGTCGTTTTCGGCGGTCAGCAGCAGGCTGGGGATGCGGATGCCCTGGAAGGCCGAGAAGTTGCTGCCAGGTTGCCCGGCCATCAATCCCACCAGCGCCTTGACCTGAGGGTTGGTGGCGCCCGCATAGAAGGTGCCCGCGCCGCCGGCTGAATGCCCCATGAAGGCCACGCGCCCTTCATCGACCTTGCCGGCGTAGACCACGGCGGCCGTCTTGTTCTGTGCGAGCACGGCATTCATCACGGCCACGATCTGCTTGCCGCGCGCGATGGGCTGATCGAACAGGCTCTTGGTGTCCATCTGTGCGACCACGAAGCCGTGCGAGGCGATGCGTTTGGCGATGCCCGAATACAGCGCGCCACTGCTGACGAAGCCCGGGCAGAGCACCACGAGACCGAAGCTGCCGGCGCTGGCATCGGTGGGGTAGTAGATGACGGTGCTGCTGTTGTAGTCGGCCGAGCTGGGCAGCTTGGCGGTGCCCAGGGTGAAGGGGCCCATCTGTTCCAGCGAGGTGGCCGTGGGGTTGGGGCCTTTTTCAAAGCCCGCGGCCAGGGTCGACAGCGACAGGGCGGTGAGGGCGAGTCCTGCAGCGGCGTGACGCAGCGTGCGGTGGCCAGTGAGGACAGCGGGGAAAGACATGCGCATGGGGCCTCCGGGGCGATGAGTTGTTGCTGTGCATGAATGTTCATGCATGTAACAATATGCGCAAGAGGGGCCGTGCCAATGGGTGAGCTGATGCGGGGCGAATCAACGACGAAGCCCCCGAGGCTGGGGGCCAGGGGGGCTTCAAGGGCTTTGGGGATGCCGCCGGATCACACGGGCTTCTGCGCCGTCATCAGGATCCAGCCGTCTTCCTGGTTGGCCACCTGCAGTTGCAGGCCGACCTCGGCATAGGCGTCCTTCAGTTCCTGTTCCTGGCGCGCCAGGATGCCGGCCAGCACCAGGTGGCCGCCCGGCTGCACATGCCCGGCCAGCAGCGGCGACAGCATCTTGAGCGGCGTGGCCAGGATGTTGGCCAGCACGACGGGGTAGGCGGCTTGTGCCTCGCCCACCAGATCGGGCAGGCCGGAGCGGATCGGCGGGCGGCCATCCGCGTCCTTCAAATGCGCGAGGTTGGCTTCGGCATTGGCATCGGTGGCCTCGACCGCGGCCGGGTCGATGTCCACCGCATCCACGATGCCCGAGCCATGCAGCGCCGCACCGATGGCCAGGATGCCCGAGCCGCAACCGTAGTCCAGCACACGCTGGCCGCGGAAGGTTTCCGGATGCTGGGCGATCCACTTCAGGCACATGCGCGTGGTCGGGTGCGTGCCCGTGCCGAAGGCCAGTCCGGGGTCCAGCCGCATGACCGTTTTGGCTTGCGGCGGCACCTCGTGCCAGGTCGGCACGATGTAGAAGCTGTCCGTGATGGGCACCGGCTGGAACTGCGACTGCGTCAGGCGCACCCAGTCCTGCTCGTCCACGGGCTGGATGCCCTGCACATGGATGTCGCCCGCCCAGTCCTGCGCGAGGATCAGCGTGGCGGCTTCCAGGGCTTCGGCTTCCGTGGGGAACAGGCTCTTGATGGTCGAGCGCTGCCAGGCTTCACGGGGCACCGGCATGCCGGGCTCGCCCCACAGGGCCTCTTCGTGTTCCGTGTCGGCATCGGCATCTTCGACGGACACCGACAGGGCCTCGATCTCCATGAGCGCATCGCTCAGGGTTTCGACTTCGGCCTCCTTGGCCAGCAGGGTGAGTTCAAACAGTGCCATGGGGGACCAGGGTGGGCTCAGCGCTTGCGCGCAGCCATCCAGTTTTCGAGGTAATGGATGTCCGTGCCGCCTTCGACGAACTTGGCATCCACCATCAGTTCGCGGTGCAGCGGGATGTTGGTGTGGATGCCTTCGACGACCGTCTCGGACAGCGCGGTGCGCATGCGGGCCAGGGCCTGCTCGCGTGTGTCGCCGTGCACGATGATCTTGCCGATCATCGAGTCGTAGTTGGGCGGCACGTAGTAGTTGGTGTAGGCGTGCGAATCGACGCGCACGCCGGGGCCGCCGGGCGGGTGCCAGGTGGTGATGCGGCCGGGCGAGGGGATGAACTTGACCGGGTCTTCCGCATTGATGCGGCATTCGATGGCATGGCCGCGCAGCTCGATCTGGCGTTGCGTGAACGGCAGCTTTTCGCCGGCGGCCACGCGGATCTGCATCTGCACGATGTCGATGCCGCTGGTCATCTCGGTGACGGGGTGCTCGACCTGCACGCGCGTGTTCATCTCGATGAAGTAGAACTCGCCGTTCTCATACAGGAATTCGAAGGTGCCGGCGCCGCGGTAGCCGATCTTCTTGCAGGCCGCCGCGCAGCGCTCGCCGACCTTCTCGATGGTGCGGCGGGGGATGCCGGGGGCGGGTGCTTCTTCGATGATCTTCTGGTGGCGACGCTGCATGGAGCAGTCACGCTCGCCCAGCCACACCGCGTTCTTGTGCGTGTCGGCCAGGATCTGGATCTCCACATGGCGTGGATGCTCCAGGAACTTTTCCATGTAGACCTCGGGATTGCCGAAGGCGGCACCCGCTTCTGCCTTGGTGGTCTGCACGGCGTGGATCAGCGCGGCCTCGGTGTGCACGACGCGCATGCCGCGCCCGCCACCGCCGCCGGCGGCCTTGATGATCACCGGGTAGCCCACCTGGCGGGCGATCTTGATGATCTCCTTCGGGTCATCGGGCAGGGCGCCTTCGGAGCCCGGCACGCAAGGCACGCCCGACTTGATCATGGCCTGCTTGGCCGAGACCTTGTCGCCCATGATGCGGATGGACTCGGGTGTCGGGCCGATGAAGGTGAAGCCCGATTGCTCCACGCGCTCGGCGAAGTCGGCGTTCTCCGACAGGAAGCCATAGCCTGGGTGGATGGCCTCGGCGTCCGTCACTTCGGCGGCCGAGATGATGGCCGGCATGTGCAGGTAGCTCTGCGCCGAGGGGGCCGGGCCGATGCACACGGCCTCGTCGGCGAGCTTGACGTACTTGGCGTCGCGGTCGGCCTCGGAGTAGACGACCACCGACTGGATGCCCATCTCGCGGCAGGCTCTTTGAATGCGCAGGGCAATCTCGCCGCGATTGGCGATGAGGATTTTCTTGAACATCGCAGCGCGCCCTTATTCGACGATGAACAGGGGCTGGCCGTACTCCACGGGCTGGCCGTTCTCGACCAGGATCTTGGTGATGGTGCCGTCCTGGTCCGCCTCGATCTCGTTCATGATCTTCATGGCTTCGATGATGCAGACGGCCTGGCCCTGCTTGACCTGGTCGCCCACTTCGGCGAACGGCTTGGCGCCCGGGCTGGACGAGCGGTAGAAGGTGCCCACCATCGGCGACTTCACCACATGGCCGGTTTCTTCGGCAGCCGCAGGCGCTTCGGCCGCTGCAGGGGCAGCGCCAGCCACCTGGGGTGCCATGGGCGCCATCTGCGGAACAGCCTGCTGCATCACCGGTGCGGCCATCACGATGGGCGTGGCGCCGGCCTTGACGATGCGGACTTTGCCATCGGCTTCGGTGATTTCGAGTTCAGAGACGTTGGACTCGGACACGAGGTCGATCAGGGTCTTGAGTTTGCGCAGGTCCATGTTGTTCGATCTCCAGCAAAACGGTCGAGCATGTGACGCTCAGGGGATGGGGCGGAGCAAGCCGGGCCGGGGTGTTGGCCGGTCAGCCGCGAGAGGGCGCGCCAGTGCCTGCCTGTTGCAGGCGTTCGATGGCGGCTTCCAGCGCCAGGCGATAGCCCGCCGCACCCAGCCCCACGATCACGCCTTCGGCGAGATCGGAGAAATAGGAGTGGTGGCGGAAGGGCTCGCGCCGGTGGACGTTGGAGAGGTGCACTTCGATGAAGGGCAGGGCCACCCCCGCCAGTGCATCTCTGAGGGCCACGCTGGTGTGCGTGAAGGCCCCGGGATTGATGAGGATGAAGGTGGTGCCATCGGTGCGGGCGGCGTGCACGCGATCGATGAGGGCGCCTTCGTGGTTGCTCTGGAAGGCCTCCAGGTGCGCGCCATGCGTGGCGGCCAGCTGGGAAAGGCCGGTGTTGATCTGCTCCAGGGTGGTGGCGCCGTAGACCTGGGGCTCTCGGGTGCCGAGCAGGTTCAGATTGGGGCCGTGGAGGACAAGAATCTGCATGGTTCTCTGGCGCTGCCGGGCGGCTTCAGTGAGGGGACAGCGTCCACTCGGCGGCACCAAGAAATTGAAAGTAGGCGGATTTTAGACGCAAATGGATGCAAATCCGGGAAATTTTTCAAATCAGCCCGCTTGCATGCCCTGGGCCCAAGCGGCCAGTTCGGCGTGGGTGGTGGCCCCCATCTTGCGGTGGCGGATGCGCCCTTGCGCATCGATCAGGACCGTGAACGGCAAACCGCCGGCCTGATTGCCCAATGCCTGGGCGAGTTCGGTGCCGCCGAAACCGGCCAGCCCGATGGCGAATCCTACCCTTACTTTGGCCAGGAATTCCTTGACCGGGGTCGGGCCGTCGATGGCCAGCCCGAGCACGTGCCAGCCTTGCGGCGAAAAATCGTGGCCGAACCGGTCCAGCTCCGGCATTTCCTTGACGCAGGGCGGGCACCACGTCGCCCAGAAGTTGATCAGCAAGGGCTTGCCCTGAAAGCCGCTGAGGGCCAGGGTCTTGCCTTCGGGGGTGGCGAAGCTTTGCTGCCAGAAGGCCGGGGTGAGTTGGTCGCCCGTGATGAGGACGGCGCTGGCAGCTGGCGTGGCGGCATCCACTGCAGAAGAGGGGGAAAGGCCCTCGGTGCCGGCTTGACGTCCGGCGCTCGTGCCGGCCTGACGTTTCGCGGCCCACCACGCACCAGAGGCAGCTGCACCCAGGCCAGCCGCGGCCAGCAAGGCGCGTCGGGTGAACTGGCTCATGGCTGGCCCTCCTGGGTGGCTTCGCTGGCATCCAACAGGCGGCGCAGGGCCTGCAGATCGCCGCGATCGGTGCGGCCGCGTGCATCGGGCTTGAGCGCGCCGCGCAGGTCGTCCGCGTCCAGGATGGTCAGGTGCAGGCCGATGGGTTCGTTCAAGGCGGGGCAGGGGATGGTCATGCTCAGACGGTCCACGTCCTGGCCGCGCGGGCCGGGCACGCTGCCGACGTCGTAGTCCACACCCTTGCCGATCAGCATGATCTCGGCGGACTTGCTGTCGTCGCAATACAGCTGCAGGTGAATGTCGTTGAGGCGGGTGGCCGTGCCGCGCCAGACGGCGCCGGTCAGGTGCGGGCGGAATTCAGCCAGGCGTTCCATCCACAGGGCAGCGAGCTCGCGCAGGGCGCGCAACTCGGTGGGCTGGGTGTCCGCGCAGAAGACGGAGATGTACTCGAAGACGGCGTCTTCGACTTCTTCGTTGTCGGGCAGATCGGCGCGGCCGGTCAGGCCCAGCTGCTTGGCGGCACGTCGCTTGGCACCGCCGTATTCGAGGCCTTCTTCGACGACGATGCGGGCGGCGGCAGCGGCGATCTCGGCGCTGGCATGGGAGCGGGGGGAGGGCATGCCGGCGAGTCTAGAGCACAGCGAGCCTTTTGCATCTCGTCACAGATGGTCATTTCCTTGTCGTGGGCGTGGACCTATATTTCCCACTCATCTATTTCATAGCACAGGGAACGTCATGGACTCGCTTTTCATTCGGGCAGGCCGCCTCGCGGCCTTCGGCATCCTCGTCATGTCGGCGGCACCAGCACTGGCTGCTCCTCAGTATGCTGTCACCGATCTCGGCGCCTTATCGACCGGCGCGCTCGACTACAGCACCGCCATTGGCATCAATGAATCGGGCTGGATCACCGGCGTCAGTCGCATTCAAAGTGGTGAATTCCGGGCTTACGTATGGAAGCCAGGCGAGGGCATGCAGGACCTGGGCACGCTCTTTCCAGACATGCGCGTCACAGTTCAGGCTACGGGTATCAATGACAAAGGGGAAGTGGTGGGCTGGAACCGGCCTGCGCCCACGGGCCCAGCTCAATATGAAGGCTTCAAGTGGTCCCCCGTCACGGGCCTGCAGGATCTTGGGGTATTCCGGCCGGAAGCCATCAACAATGCTGGCGTGATTGTGGGCAGTGGTGTGATCGACGAGCATGGGCAGCCCGGAACGCTTCCCGATGGCTTCAATGCCATGGATGTCAGCAATGGGGGCGTGATCGTCGGAACCTTCCAGGGTCGCGCGCAGATCGTCCGCCATGGCCAACTGGAAGTCTTGCCTGATCTCAGTGTCGAAGATCACGTCATCGCCACTGGCATCAATGCGCGAGGCGATGTCGTCGGATCCGGGTGGAAGGAGTATGGCGGGTCCTACGGCGCGTTGTGGCGGGATGGGCAATTGGCAGTGCTCGGGGTGGAGCCGGGCGTTGTGGCAGCTGAACCGATGGCCATCAATGCGCACGGCGTGATCGTGGGCGATGTGTCGCTCGACGCGGCTGACCCGACCTATTCGTCACAGCTTGCCGTGTTGTGGACCTCCGATTTGTCGATGCGAACGCTCGACTCGCTCATTGATCCGGCATCCGGCTGGCAATTGAGGGTGGCGCATGACATCAATGACAAGGGCTGGATCGTGGGCGTGGGGCTCAATCCGGCTGGCCAGACCCATGCCTTTTTGCTGACCCCTGTGCCTGTGCCTGAACCTGGCGCCATGCTCCTGGCGGCCCTCGGCGTCGGCACCTTGCTGGCCGTACGTCGCCAAAAGCCTCAGGTGGGCTGACGTCAAGCCCGGGCAGCCGCGGCCACCTTCACCGGCACCGCACTGAAAGCCGCGTTGCCGCTGATGCGCTCGGTGTGGCGGTCGTCCGTCAGGTCATTGATGCTGGCGCCCGCATGGGCCTGCGCCACGCCCATGCGGATGCCGGGGCGGTCATGGCCCCAGCCATGCGGGAGGCTGACCACGCCGGGGCGGATGTCGGGTGTGACCTGCAGCGGCACCTGGACCTGGCCGACGCGTGAGGAGACGGACACGATCTGGCCGTCCTGCAAATATCTCGCTTCGGCATCCTGGGGATGCATCCACAGCGTGCAGCGCGGTTTGCCGGAGACCAGTCGCTCGCTGTTGTGCATCCACGAGTTGTTGCTGCGCACGTGGCGGCGCCCGATGAGCTTGAGCGCATCGGCTGCCAATGCTTGCGCATCCACAGCCGTGATCAGCAGCCCGGTCAGTTGCGGCAGCTCCTGGCGGATCGCATCGGGCATCAGGTCGATGCGGCGTTGCCGGCGTTGCAGCTTGTCCAGCAGCGAGGGTTGAAGGGGCCCCAGGTCCACGCCATGCGGGTGGGCCAGCAATTGCTTGAAGCTCACGCCGCGCTTGGAGCGCTTGAGGCCCATGTCCAGCATCTTTCTGGGCGGCATGCGACCCATGATGCCTCGCATGGCCATGTCGGTCAGGCGCTGCCTGGCGCTGGCACGTTCGAGCGACCACACACGCCGGGCATAGCGCCGCGCCAGCTCGCTGTAGATCTCCCAGTCGTGCAGGGCGCCCGGGGCCGCGGGCACCACCGCTTCGCTGTAGCGCGCCACATTGCGCACGGCCAGGTGCAGGAAGACCAGGTCGTAGTGATCGTGTTCGACACCGCAGGTGGGTGGCAGGATCACGTGGGCGTGCCGCGTGGTTTCGTTCAGGTAGAAGTCGATGCTGACCATGAAGTCCAGCTGCGACAGGGCCTGCTCCAGTTGGCGGCCATTGGGTGTGGACAGCACCGGGTTGCCGCAGGAGGTGACCAGCGCGCGAACGCGGCCCTCGCCCGGAGCGAGCATCTCTTCGGCCATCACCGACACCGGCAGTTCGCCGCCGAACTCGGGCGCGCCTCGCACGCGACTGCGCCAGGCGTCGAAGTGGCCGGGCTTCATCAGGCCCAACTGGATGAGGTCCACTGCGGGCGAGGTGATCAGCGAGCCGCCTTCGCGGTCGAGGTTGCCCGTCAGCAGGTTGATGACCTGGATGGCCCACTGGCACACCACGCCATGCATCTGCGTCGACAGGCCCATGCGTCCGTAGATCACGGCGCCATCGGCTGCGGCGATCTCGCGCGCCAGGCGCCGGGTGGTGGCGGCATCGATACCGGTGACGGCGGCTGTGGCTTCGGGACGGAAGGCGGCCACGGCATCGCGTACCGCCTTGATGTTGTCGATCAAAGGTTCGAAGGCGCCGGGCTTGACCAGCTCTTCATCGAACAGCGTGTGGACCACGGACAGCAGCCAGGCCGCATCGGTGCCGGGATCGATGAAGTGGTGTTCGTCGGCCACCTCGGCTGTTTCCGTGCGGCGCGGGTCGATCACCACCAGCTTGCCGCCGCGGGCTTTCAGGGCCTTGAAGCGGTTCCGGATGTCGGGTGAGGTCATCAGGCTGCCATTGGAGGCCATCGGGTTGCCGCCCAGGATCAGCATGAAATGCGTGTGGTCCACATCGGGGATGGGGATGTGCATCTGGTGGCCGTACAGCCAGTACGCGACCACATGGTGCGGCAGCTGATCGACGGAAGTGGCCGAGAAGCGGTTGCGCGTCTTCAATTGGCCCAGGAACAGCGGGCCGTGCGTGACGTTGCCCCAGTTGTGAACGGTGGGGTTGCCCTGGTAGATGGCCACGGCGTTGCTGCCATGCAGCTCGCGCACCCGCACCAGTTGCTCGACGACCAGATCAAAAGCCTGGTCCCAGGAGATGGTCTGCCAGCGTGTGCGGCCCTCGGCGTCGGTGATGCGTCGAAGGGGCGCGCGGAGCCGATCGGGGTCTTCATGCAGGTCCTTGAGGGCCACGGCCTTGGGGCAGATGTGGCCGCGCGAAAGGGGATCGTTGTCATCGCCCTTGATGGAGATGATGCGGCCGCCCTGTACCTGAAAGCTCAGCCCGCAGATGGCTTCGCACAGGTTGCAGACGCCCAGGCGTGTCTCGATGGGCGCATCGCTGGGGGCTGAAGGAGCGTGGTGGGCCATGGCGGTGATCCGGTGTGATGCGGGGACGCCGCATGCTAACCGTAACTGGTTAGCTTATTTGTGGGGGTGTCGAGGGCAAGTCCGGTGTTGCCGCCGCAGGCGTCCGATAGCCTGAGCATGCCGGATCTTGCCGGCATCTGAAACCCAGGAGGTCCCTCATGAAATCCGCATCGCTTGCGATGAACCTTGTCCGTCTGGCCCTCATGGCGGCCCTGTCCGCTGGTGCCGTCATGGCCGAAGCCGCACAGGTCACCCTTCAATACACCGGCGCAGTGGCCATCACCACCGACGGTGGCCCCGCGCTGGGCAGCACCGTGACCGGCCGCGTGAGTTATGACACCGCGCCCGAGGTGGCCGACTACTTCGGCAGCAAGTTCTTCACGTGGACGACGCCCACTTCGTTCACCATGGACGTGGGCGATGCGCATTACAGCGCCATGATGGTGGCGGGTTTCCTGGGTGGGGGCGGAGGCGATGAAACGCTGCAACTGCAGGGCCTGAACTACAACCCGGACGATGGCATGAGCTTGAGCCCGCGCCTGATGCTGGCCTTCACGGGCCCGGAGGGTTCGTTCGGTGGTGGCGTGCCCACCGCCATCAACGTCGGCGCCATGTCCGTGCATGCAGGCGGGCTGTTCATGGTCGACGAGTTCGAGCCGCGCTTCATGTTCGAAGTCAGTTCGGTCTCGTCGGTGCCTGAGCCTTCGGCAGTGCTGACGGCGTTGGCCGGGCTGATGGTGGTGGGCGCCCGCGCGCGGCGGCGGATGGCCTGATCACGGCCGGGCGGCGAGGCACCGAGCGTGTCTCTATTTGATGGCCTTGGCGCCCAGCACGATCATGCCGAGCACCACGAGGAAGGCGACCAGGAAGAGGACGAACAGGACTTTGGCAATGCCGGCCGCACCCGCGGCCACGCCGCCAAAGCCGAGGATCCCTGCGATCACCGAGATGATGGCGAAGATGATGGCCCACTTGAGCATGTTGATCTCCTGAAGTGATGACCCTCATCGTCCCGCCTGGTTCGTTCCCGGCCTAGCAGCGGGCGTCGACTCCGTGCGTAGGCGTTGTCTGACGGCGCGTCTGGCGGCCGCCTGTATGGTCTGCTGTTCAATGGCGAGCGCAAGGAGTTCTGCGTCAACGGCAATCTGTGTCTGGAGGTTCCAGTGACCACGCTGGAGCTGAAGACAGCGCCGGGCGTGACCGATGTGCTGGACACCCACTTGCCTTGGGCGCCGCTGGACATGGCGGATTTTCCGCAGACCCTGGGCCGGGTGTACTCCAGCTTCACTTCGTCCAATGCCTTGCCGGGCCAACGCTTCTGGGAGGTGGATTACCACCTGACCGGCAGCAGCCTGAGCGTGCCGGAGCCGGGCTCTGCCGGCTTCATGCTGCTCGGACTGGCCGCGATGGGCGGCCTGATGCAGCGCGGCCGGCGTTCGGCCGGTCGGGCCGCCTGAGCAAGTGCATCAACCTTCCCGGCGCAGGGCCGGGAAGAGGATCACATCACGGATGTTGGGCGCATCCGTGAGCAGCATGATCAGGCGATCGATGCCGATGCCGCAGCCGCCCGTCGGGGGCAGGCCGTATTCGAGGGCGCGGATGTAGTCGGCATCGAAGTACATGGCTTCTTCGTCGCCGGCATCCTTGGCGCTGGCCTGGGCGGCAAAGCGGGCGGCCTGTTCTTCCGGGTCGTTCAGCTCGGAGAAGCCGTTGCCGTATTCACGGCCGGTGATGAACAGCTCGAAGCGCTCGGTGATGGCGGGGTTGTCGTCCGCGGCGCGTGCCAGCGGCGAGACTTCGACCGGGTAGTCGATGATGAAGGTCGGCTGCCACAGCTTTTCTTCCACCGCGGCTTCGAACATGCCGAATTGCAACTCGGCCAGGCTCCAGCGGGCGGGCGGCTCTTCGCCCAGCTGCTTGAGCTTGGCATGCAGGGCTTCGGCGCTGTCGGCCTCTTCTGCCGTGAGGCCGGCCACGTCGATGAGCGAGTCGCGCACCGTCATGCGGGCAAAGGGCGATTCAAGGTCGACTTCCTTGCCGCCATACGTGAGCTTGGCCGTGCCCACCGCCGCACGCGCGGCGTGGCGCAGCACCTCTTCGGTGAAGTCCATCAGATCGCGGTGGTTCCACCAGGCCGCGTAGAACTCCATCATCGTGAACTCGGGGTTGTGCCGCACGGACACGCCCTCGTTGCGGAAGTTGCGGTTGATCTCAAACACGCGCTCGAAACCGCCGACCACCAGGCGCTTGAGGTACAGCTCGGGCGCGATGCGCAGGAACATCTCCTGGTCCAGCGCGTTGTGGTGGGTGATGAAGGGCTTGGCGTTCGCGCCGCCGGGGATGGGGTGCATCATGGGCGTTTCGACTTCGAGGAAGCCGTTGTCGACCATGAAGGCGCGGATGGAGGCGATGGCGCGCGAACGGGCGATGAAGCGCGAGCGCGAATCCGAATTCACGATGAGGTCGACGTAGCGCTGGCGGTACTTCTGTTCCTGGTCGGCCATGCCGTAGTAATCGCTCGGCAGCGGGCGCAGGGCCTTGGTCAGCAGGCGGATGCTGGTGACCTTGATGGACAGCTCACCCGTCTTGGTCTTGAAGAGCGTGCCTTCGGCGCCAAGGATGTCGCCCAGATCCCAGTGCTTGAAGGCCTGAAGGGCCTCGGCGCCGACGGCATCCAGCGTCACGTAGACCTGGATGCGGCCGGTGGCGTCTTGCAGGGTGCCGAAGCAGGCCTTGCCCATCACACGCTTGAGCATCAGGCGGCCGCCCACGCTGGCCTTCACGGCCTGTGCTTCGAGGGCTTCGGGCTCGGTGCCGTCGTGGGCCACATGCAGGGCACTGGCGCGGTCGGCGGGCTTGAAGTCATTGGGGAAGGCCACGCCCTGCGCCCGGATGGCCGCCAGCTTCTCGCGGCGTTCGGCCACCAGTTTGTTGGTGTCGACCATCAGCTCGGGAGACGGTTCTTGGGCGGCAGGGTGTTGGTGCGTGGTCATGGTGGGCTGTGTGCGCTGACGAGGCCCGCATCGGGCCAAACCCCATATTGTATGAAATCGCCGCCGAGGCCCTGGGGCCCGGTTCAGGCGGTCAGTGCGTAGCCCGCCAGTTCCGCGCGGCGGGCCGTCAGCCGCGCCACCAGGCCACCGCCCAGCGAGGGTGGCGCAGGCGTGAGCACCAGCATGCGGTAGGGCGTGCGCCCGAAGTCGAACCAGCTCGGCGCGCCCCCCCCGAAATCCATCTTGTAGACCGGAAAGTGCGCACAGTTGTTGACCATCACGCCGTCATGCAGGCTGTGCACGATGCCCTTGACCCACACCGCCTGGTTCGAATGCGTGCGCCGGTGGCGGGCCATCAGGCCGAGGTAGGCGAGGATGTCGGCCTCGCTGTGGCGGTCCAGGGGCATGCGGCAATGCTGGGCCACGCGGGTCAGGCAGGGGTGTTCCAGCTCGGCGCGCGGCAAGGCCATCAGGTCATGGCCCACGGCGTTGCCCATGTACTTGCGCGCGATGCCGGGGATGCGGCGCAGGCGCAGGTCCTGCACCTGGCCGATGTGGCGTGTGGGCGTGTGCGGCAGTCGGGCCGACAGGTGCCGCAGCGCATGTCCGATGACGAAATCATGCGCAGCCGGGATGACGTCTTCTTCGCACACCTGCCTGGCCGCTTCACGCCATGCTGCGATCTGCCCGGTGCCGACGTGCCAGGTCACCGTGTCCATCTGCGTGAGGTGTTGCCAGACCATGCGGCCCATCAGGCCCATGCGGGTGCGCAGGCGCAGATGCTCGACATGACCTTGGGTGTAGGGCCGGTCGATGTGCGCTTCGCAGGTGTCGATGAGGGCCTGGCGGTCCAGCGCCGGCGGGGTGATGGGGTGGCCGTGGTGGGTGCGCATCCAGTCCATCATGAAGGCCCAGAAGGCGCCGCCATCGCACAGCGAGTGCACGCCCATCACCGACATGAGCGAGCCACCGCAGGCGAAGTGATGCACCTCCACGGCCAGCAAGGCCTGCGGGTGATCGACCACCTTCCAGGGATAGATCTGGCGGAAGTAGCGGGCCATGTCGCGGCCGACGGCAAGGCCCGGTCCGTAAGGCGGCAGGGGCGTGGCGTGGCGATGCACCGTGAAGGCCATGCCGGCGTCGGAATCGTCGATGTAGATGTGGCCCTGCTTGTCGGCTTTCATGCGACCCGTGATCACGGGGTAGCTGCGCAGCAGGCGCGTGAGCGAGTGCGCCAGCGCGGCATCATCGAGGCCTTGGGGATACACCAATAGACAGGGGCTGGACGGATGGCCGACTCTCAGATCCAGACCCGTGAGGTACTGCGGTGCAGTGCGAACCCCGGCGCGAAGCAGCGCCTGATCGATGGATGGCTTCACGCGATACCCCGGCACACAGATCCGCTCACAGACCCGCCCGACACGTTGAGAGAACCCGCATGCAAGGCCTGATCATTGACATCGAAGACGCCACCCAGAGCCTGCCCGGCCGCATCGGGCCCGAGACGGTGCTCAAGTCCATCGAGGGCTGGGACTCGCTGGCCTTCGTGTCCTTCATTGCCGCGGTGCAGGACCGCTATGGCGTGGAGCTGTCGGCCGAGGACCTGTTGTCCTGCCGCACGGTGACGGATCTGCATCATCTGCTGTCGGGCAAGGCCACGTTGTCGGGGACGGTGGTGATCTGAGTGGGGATCTGAGTGTTTTCCTGACACTCATTTAATGGGTTTGATCGAATGACCCGCTTTATTTTCGCGCGCTGATCGGTACATTGGCCAGCAGGGATTCCCATGAACAAGGGGATCTTGTGAGCCAACCGTGGAGGCGACGATGAAGGCAGTTTTTTTCGAGTCGCATGGCGGCACCGAGGTGCTCCAGTACGGCGATCTGCCCATGCCGCGCCCCGAGCCTGGCGAGGTCGTGATCCAGGTGCGCGCGGCGGCCATGAACTTCAACGACATCTGGGCGCGCCAGGGCATGCCCGGGCATGGCCGTGCCGCTGCCGCATGTGTCGGGCAGCGATGCGGCGGGCGTCATCGTCGAACTGGGCGAGGGCGTCACGCACTGGCGCCTGGGTGACGAGGTGTGCGTCAACGCCATCCAGTCTTGCGGCGTCTGCCTGCATTGCGTCGCCGGCCAGGATGTGTTTTGCAAGCAGATGCTGGTGTGGGGCTTCCAGACGGGGCCGTACATCGGTGCGTATGCGCAATACGCGCGGGTGCAGGCGCGGCAGTCTGATCCCCAAGCCGGGCCGGCTCAGCTGGACGGATGCGGCCGCGGTGCCGAGCGCGCTGGCTTCCATCTGGCGCATGCTGGTCACGCGGGCGCGTGTGCAGCCGGGCGAGACGGTGCTGATCTTCGGGGCCAGTGGCGGCACGGGCTCGTTCGCGGTGCAACTGGTGCGGGCGATGGGGGCGGTGGCGATTGCCGTGACGTCCAGCGAGCGCAAGGAGATCTTCTGCCATGAACTGGGCGCCCACCATGTCATCCGCAGTGACCGCGACAACGTGGTGCAGGAGGTCAAGCGCCTGACGGGCCGGCGTGGCGTGGATGTGGTCTTCGACCATGCTGGCGAGAACACCTGGCAACTGGGGGTGGCCTCTCTGACCTGGGGTGGGCGGCTGGTGATCTGCGGTGCCACGGAAGGCTTCAACGCCAAGATCGACCTGCGCCATCTGTGGAACAAGCAGCTGTCGTTGCTGGGCTCGCATGCCTTCACGCAGGGCGAGCTGATGGCAGCGATGCGCATGGTGGAGGACGGGCGGCTGCGGCCCTTTGTCACCGAGGTGATCGGCCTGCAGGATCTGGGCGATGCGCAGGAGCGCATGCAGCGTCGGCAGACCCTGGGCAAGCTGGCCATCGAGATCGCACATGGCTGAATCCCTTTGCGCGCCGATGCAAGCTGCTGCCATGCATGTGCCTGTTCGTGCGGGCATCACCGCCACCGGTCGCTTCACGCCGGGCTGGGTGATGGACAACCATGAGCTGGTCAGCCGCCATGGCCTGAAGGTGGACGATGCGTGGATCGTCGATCGCACCGGCATCCGCAGCCGGCACTGGTTGCCACCGGATGAGACCACCTCCGACATGGCGGTGCGTGCCGCGCAGGCCTGCCTGACCGAAGCCGGCCTGCAGCCCGGCGACATCGACCGCATCATCCTGGCCACCATCTCGCCCGATCGGCCCAGTCCTTCGACGGCCACCACGGTGGCGTACAAGCTGGGCGCGCGCTGCATGGCCTTCGATGTGTCGGCTGCCTGCTCGGGCTTCCTGTACGGGCTGGATCTGGCCGCAGGCGCCCTCCACATGGGCGCGAGGCGGGTGCTGGTGATCGCCGCAGACACACGCAGCCGCTATCTCAATCCCAAGGACCATCGCTCCATGGTGCTGTTTGCCGATGGCGCCGCATGCGCCCTGGTCGAGCCGGTGGCGCAGGGCGGGCTGCTCAGCGTGGTGTGCGGTGCCGAAGGGCAGGCCCATGTCGGCGCCTTCGTGCCGGCTGGGGGGGCGCAGCGGCCCGCGTCGGCGGAGACGGTGGCCGCAGGTGAGCACTATCTGCAGGTCGACCCCACGGCCGACATCTTCGAAAAATACGTGCGTTATGTGCAGGAGGCCAGCAGCCTGGCGCTGGACCGCGCGCACTGCACGATGGACGACATCGACCTGTTCATCACGCACCAGGGCAATGGCCGGCTGGTGCAGATCGCGGCCGATGCCATGGGGGTGCCGGCGCACAAGGTGGTCAACGAAGTGGCCCACCACGGCAACACGGCCGGGGCGACGATTCCCATCGTGCTGGATGAGCTGCGACGCGATGGCCGGCTGCGTGCCGGGATGCGCGTGCTGTTCAGTGCGGCGGGGGCGGGCATCACCTTCGCCGCGGCGGTGCACCAGTTCTGAGGGGCGGCTGAGATGATGGACATCGCACATCGCAAGCCCCTGGCGCTGATCACCGGGGCCGGGCGGGGCATCGGCCGTGCCACGGCCTTGCGGCTGGCGCGGCAGGGGATGGACCTCGTCCTCACCGGGCGTGACGCCAAGCGGTTGGAGGATGTGGCGCAGGAAGTGCGGGCGGCCGGTTCGCATGGGGGGGCGCATGCAGACGTGCACGTCCGCGTGCTGGCCGGTGATCTGCAGGACGAGGCCTTCTGGCATGCACTGACCGATCAGGCGCCGCACATCGACGTGCTGGTGCACAACGCCAGTCAGCCGGCGCCTTACGGCCTCGTGGAAGACGTGCGCTTCGATGACATCCGCGCCGTGATCGACAGCGTGCTGACCTCGGGCCTGAGGCTCACGCAGCACGTGCTGCCGCACATGAAGGCGGCCGGCCATGGGCGCATCGTGTTCGTCGGCTCCATGGCCTGGCACATGGGCGCGCATGGCCAGGTGGCGTATGCATCGGCCAAGGCGGGTCTGCAAGGCCTGGTGCGCAGCATGGCGCTGGAATCGGCGCGCCACGGCATCACGTGCAACCTGGTCGAGCCCGGCTTCATCGACACCGAGCGCACCCGCGAAGCCGTGCGCGAGAGCGTGCGCAGCGCATTGGCGGCGCGCACGCCCGTGGGCCGTGCTGGCTTTCCCGATGAGGTGGCCGCCGTCATCGCCTTCCTCGCATCACCGGATGCCAGCTATGTGACGGGCGCCTGCATCCCGGTGAGTGGCGGCATCGAGCTGGGCCTGCCCTTGAGCAGGCAGACATGAAAGCACACCCATGAGAATCGACAGCCTCTTCTGGCGCAGCGTGCGCCTGTTCCCCGCTACGCCCGCGGTGATCGATGCCAGCCGCACGCTGACGTATGCCGAACTGGGGCAGGAGGTCACGCGCATGACCGGCCTGTTGCTGGCCTGCGGCGTCAAGACGGGCGACCGCGTGGCCATGCTCGCGAAGAACCGCTGGGAATATGTGGCCCTGTTCTATGCCGCGGCGAGCATCGATGCGGTGGTCGTGCCCTTGAATTGGCGCCTGAGCCTGCCCGAGCTGCGATGGATCCTGGACGATGCCGCGCCGAGCGTGGTGATGGCCTCGGCCCCCTATGCGCAGCAGCTCGATGGTGTGCGGCATGAACTGGCCAGCGTGCGCGACTGGTTCGCGCTGGACGAATGCCCTGAAGGCTGGGCAGCCTTGTCATCCGTGCTGCCGGCGGTGCCTTCGGCCAACCGGGTGTTCGAGCCTGAGCACAGCACATCGCGTTCGCAGGCAGAGTTCGTGCAGATCTACACCAGCGGCACCACAGGGCGGCCCAAGGGGGCGGTGCTCACCCATGCCAACATGGCCGCGGCCGTGATGGCCATCGCACCGGACTTCGCCTTGAAGCCCGGGCAGGACAAGTACCTGCAAGTCACGCCGCTGTTCCATGTGGGCGGCCTGCTGTCGGTGATGCTGTGCGGCACCACCAGCGTCACGCTGCGACTGTTGCCCGAGTTCGAGCCGGCCGCGGCCGCACGCTGTCTGGCCGACGAAGGCGTGAGCCACACGCTCATGGTGCCGGCCATGCTGCGCTGGATGCTGTCCGAGCCGGGCATCGATGCGCTGTGCTTTCCCCAGCTCAGGCTGGTGGCCTATGGCGCAGCGCCCATGCCCATCCCCGTGCTGGAGCAGGCCAGCGAACGCCTGCGCTGCAGCTTCCTGCAAGGCTATGGCCTGAGCGAGACGGGCGGCGTGCTGACCATCCTGCGCCCCGAAGACCACGTGATGGACGGCTCGCCCGCAGCCTTGGCCCGACTGGGTTCTGCCGGCCGCGAGATGCTGGCCACGCAGATCCGCGTGGTCGATCCCGAAGGCCGCGATGTGCCGGTGGGCGAGCCGGGCGAAGTCATCGCGCGCGGCGCCAGCATCTCGCCAGGCTACTGGCATCTGCCCGAGGCCACGCGCGAAGCCCATCGCAACGGCTGGTTCTGGACGGGCGACATCGGCTGGCTCGACGAGCAGCGCTACCTCACCATCGTCGATCGTTCCAAGGACATGATCGTGCTGGGCGGCGAGAACATCTACCCGCGCGAGATCGAACTGGCCCTGCTGACCCACCCCGTCGTGGCCGATTGCGCCGTCATCGGCATCCCGCATGACACCTGGGGCGAAGAGGTGCTGGCCTACGTGAGTCTCCAGCCTGGCGCAGACCTTTGCCCCGCGCGAGCTGATCGCGCATTGCCGCCAGACCCTGGCGCGCTACAAGTGCCCGACGCGGCTGGAGCAGCTCGATGTCATCCCGCGCAATGCGGCCGGCAAGATCGAAAAGCACCTGCTGCGCGAGCCCTTCTGGAAGGGGCGAAAACGCCGAGTGTGAGCGGGCCCATCAGCACATCACCAGCCACACGGGGAGATCTTTCAACATGACGCTGCACGTTCAGCCGACGGTGCCGATGCGGCTGGTGGCCACTTCGATGGCGCTGCCGATGGACCTCGCACCCACCGGCCAGCGCGGCCGCGAACTCGACAACGATGCCGTGCACGAGGCGGTGCTGGGGCCGGACTGGCGTGCCGTCAAGCTGGCACGCGACACCCTGGGTCGCAGCAGCCGGGCGGGGCATGCGCCACCGGTGGTGCAGCGCCGGCAGTGGGTGCAAGGCGATGCCACCGCCATCGAACTGGGCGTCGAGGCCGCACGCCGGGCGCTGGCGGCAGCGGGGATGTCGGCCGGGGATCTGGCGGCGCTGGTGTGCGTGAGCTCCACCCCGCCGCTCATCAGCGCGGCCATGGCAGCCCGCATCGGCGTGGCCCTGGGTTGCAATGAGACCTTGTGCAATGCCTGCTGCTTCGATGTGCGGGCGGGTGGCGTGGGGGTGATGCTGGCGTGGTTCACGGCCCAGGGCCTGATCGCGCAGGGCGGCGGGTCGGTGCTGATCGTCGCCGCGGAGACCGCTTCCGTCTTCATGCGGCCGGGCGATCTGGGCACTGCCATGCTGTACGCCGATGGGGCGGCCGCCTGCATCCTGGCGCGCGACGACGATGCCGTCGCGGCGCAGACCAGCGGGCCCGAGCGCTTCGGCTTTCTGGGTGGCATGAGCGGGCAGATGCGGCTGCCCGGCCTGCCCACCACGATCCCCGGCTTGCTGCCGCCGAAAGGCGGGGTGGCCGATGTCCACGCCTACCGTTTCCAGAAGCCGGATCGCGTGCATTTGCAGTCGCTGCACGCGCTGTGGGGCGCCTTCCCGAAGGAGCTGGCCGCGGCGTTTCCCCAAGCCTGCGCAGCCTTGAAGCACTTTCTGCCCTATCCCATCTCCCTTGAGCAGATGACGCTGGCGCATGAGGCGATGGGGCAGCCGGCTTCGGCCCTCTTCCATCGGCTGCCGGAGACGGGCTGCCTCGGCGCTGCCAGCCCGCTGGCCAGCCTGCATGGGCTCCTTCAATCCGGCACGGCCCGCCGCGGCGAGGTGCTGGCGCTGGCCAGTGCCGCCGGCAACGGCCTGTGGGCGGGGTTGTTCTGGCGCCTGGCCTGATTCCTGCCCGGGGCATGCGAGGCGGTGGTCAGGCCGTGCACGGCGGGTGTGTCCCGGGTGTGTCGCAGGGTCCACACCCTGGCCGTGAAGCGGAGATGTCCGCCCTGGGTCCTCGGCGACAATGCCGGCCATGTCCCCTCTTGGTACGCCGCCATCGGGCCCCTCCGGCAAGGGGGCGTCCGGCTCCGCATCCTTCCTGACCCGCACCTTGCAGTCCCTGCCGCGGGCGGCCATCGGCAACCTGATTGCCAAGCTGATGATCATCGGCCTGGGACTGGCCATCACGGTGCTGGTGGCCCGTCAGGGCGCGCGGGTGCAGGGCGCCTTTGCCTTGTTCGTCGCGGTCGAGTCGGCCTTGCTCACGCTGTTTTCCGGGTTGGGCCTGTGGCTGGCCCGTCAGATTTCGCAACAGGTGGTGGGCCCGCGGGCGCGCAACCTGCCGATGCTGCTGGGCGTGCTGCGGGCGGCGGTGGGCCTGGGCCTGATCGCCTCGGCGGTGCTGCTGGGCGTGTCCTGGTGGGCCGACACCCTGCCTTACAACCAGTTGTGGCTGCTGGCCCTGGCCGCGCCTTTCCTGCTGCTGGTGCCCACGGGCACCGGTCTGTGGCTGGGCCATGGCCGCATGTGGCCGATCAATGCAGCGCAAGTGGCCGCACCCGCCCTGGTGCTGGCCGGCCTGCTGGGCACCTGGTGGCTCATGCACGGCACGCCGCGCAGCTCGTCGATGGTGGTGATGGTGCTCACGGCGTGGGTCAGTGGCAAATCGCTGGTGGCCGTGATCACCGCCATCCAGGCCCTGCGCGATGCCGATCGCCGGGACGAGGCACACGATCTGCGTCAGACGGCCTCGCAACTGACGGCGCCTGAGCGGCCCAAGCCCAACTGGTGGCAGGACTGGCGCTTTGTGGCCGTCATCGGCCTGACCAACGTCGTCAGCCTGCTGAACTACCGGGCCTCGCTGTTCCTGGTCGAGCACTTCCATGGGCTGGAGGTCGTGGGCACGTATTCCGTGGCCGTGACGGTGGCCGAACTGCTGTGGGTTCTGTCTTCCTCGGTGACGGTGTCGGTCTACGGCCGCATCGGCCATCCGGATACCCAGGTGGCCGCGGCCATGACGGTCAAGGCCGTGCGCATCAACGTGGTTGCCACCCTGCTGGCGGCGCCCTTGCTGCTGGCCGTGGCTTGGTGGGCCCTGCCGCGCGTGATGGGGCCGGCTTACGAGGCGTCGCTGGTGCCGCTGGCGGCCTTGCTGCCCGGGGTGGCCGCCTATGCCGCCGCCTCCAGCCTGTCGGCGTTCTACACGAACCATCTGGGGCGCCCGCACTTGTCGGGCGCCATTGCCGGCATGTCGCTGAGCGTGAGCTTCGGCCTGGGCTGGCTGCTGGTGCCCGCGTTGGGCGCGGCCGGTGCGGCCATGGCTTCGAGCCTGGGGTACCTGATCGCCATCGTGGCCGCGTATGGCGTCTTCCTGCGCCACGCCGGGCTGCCGGTGCGCGCGCTGTGGCAGCCCTCGTTGACGGCCGCGGACGCCTCGCGCGGGCCCGCGCCGTGATCAGAGACAATACGGGATTGGCTTTGCCCCTGTCCCTCTTTCTGCCCTCCTGCTTGTTCCCATGTCGGTCCTGATCCAGCGGCTCAAGGCGCCCGTCGTGCGCGTGATGGCGGTCTTCACCGGCCCGCGCATCGTCTATGGCTGGCGCAACGCGGACGGCAGCTGGTGCGAGCACACCCGTGTCAGCACCCACACCTGCTTCGAGGGCCTGGAGGGCCTGAAGCTGGGCGACCACGTCTTCATCGGGCATTTCAACCGCATCGACGGCTCCAACGGCCTGTTGATCGAAGAGGGCGTGCAGGTGACCAACTACGCCTCCATCCTCAGCCATTCCAGCCACCGCTCGGTGCGCGTGATGGGGCGGCGCTATGTCCACGATCCGCAACCTGCGGGCTACATCCGCAAGGCCACCCGCGTGGGCGCCTACAGCTTCGTGGGGCCGCACAGCGTGATCGCGCCGGGCGCGCAGATCGGCAAGGGCGTGATCGTGCAGGGCTACAGCTTCGTGTCCGGTGTGGTGCCCGATTTCGCCATCGTCGGGCCGCAGGCCCATGGCCGGCCGGCCGTGGTCGTGGGCGACTCGCGAGACATCGACCGGCCGCTGCTGCAACGCCATCCGGAGTTGCAGGCCGTGTATGCCCAATGGGCCGGCAAGGACACGGTACGGCGCATGCTGCAGAGCCATGGGGCGCAAGGCGGCGCCGATCTGGCGGATCAAGGCGGGCTGGACGGAGCATGAAAGGCATGAACGCTGCCAGGCCGCCCGTGCGCATCCTGTTCTTTGCCGACGCGGCCAGCGTGCACACCCGCCGCTGGGTGGCCGCCGCCGTGGAGCGCGGGGCGCAGGCCATCGTCATCACGCGCCAGCCGGCCGAGGTGCCGGGCGCGCTCGAAGTCATCCCCATCCTGCCAGGGGGCGACAAGCTCGGCTGGTTCAAGGCCCTGCCGCAGGTGCGCCGGGTGGCGCGCGAGGTGGCGCGGCGCTTTCAGCCGACGCTGGTGCATGGCCACTATGTGACGTCCTACGGGCTGTGGGCCGCGGCCTGTGGCCTCAAGCTGCCCAAGGTGCTCACGGCCTGGGGCAGCGACATCCTCGTCACCCCACGCGAAAGCCGGCTGATGCGCGCCGTGGTGGGCTGGTCTCTGCGCCATGCCGATCTGATCACGGCCGATTCGATGGACATGGTCGACGAGATCGCGCGCTATCACCCGCATGCACCCTGTCACCAGATCCTGTGGGGCGCCGACACGGACAAGTTCGTGCCCGGCGATGCGGGCGAGGACTTCGATGTGGTGAGCCTGCGCAGCTGGGAGCCCAACTACAACATCGACCTCATCATCGAGGCCTTCTCGCGCTTCCTGATGCAGCGCCCGCAATCGCATGCGCGGCTGCACCTGCTGGGCGGCGGCAGCATGCAGGCGGCCCTGGAGCAGCGCGTGCAGGAGCTGCGCCTGCTGCAGCAGGTGCGTTTCCATGGGCGGGTGGGCGATGTCGAGATGGTGCAGGCCATCCAGCGCAGCAAGGTCAGCGTGTCGGTGCCCACCAGCGATGCCACCTCGGTGTCGGTGCTCGAATCCATGGCCTGCGGCCTGCCCATCATTGCCACCGATCTGCCGGCCAACCGCCAGTGGATCGACGAGCAGGGCGGCTGGATCGTGCCCGTGCGCGATGTGGATGCCGTGGCCCAGGCCCTGGTGGCCGCGTACGACCAGCCCACGCAAGCGAGGCAGATGGGGCAGCACAACCGCGAGCTGATCGAGCGAGCGGCCTCGCGCCGTGGCCAGATGGATGCGATGTGGCAGCTCTACCTGAAGCTGCTGCAACCCGTGGTGCCCAAGCGCCAGCGGCCCCGCGTGCGTGCGCGCTGATCGCAGGAGGGCGACCGCATGAACGACCGCTTGCAGCGCATCGTCTCCGTCATCGTGCCGTGCCGCAATGAGCAGGGCCACATCGAAGCCTTCTGCCAGAGTGTGGCGGCGCAGCGCATCCCTGAGGGCTGGCAACTCGAAGTGCTGATCGCCGATGGCCTGAGCGACGACGGCACGCGCGAGCGCCTGGCGGCGTGGTGCGCCCAGAATCCGCGCTTCGTGATGCTGGACAACCCCGGGCGCATCGTCTCGTGCGGGTTGAACCAGTGCATCGCGCGGGCGCGCGGCGAGTTCATCGTGCGGCTGGACGTGCACACCGTGTATGCCGATGACTACATCGCCCAATGCCTGGCCACCTGGCAGCGCACCGGTGCCGACAACGTCGGCGGGCCGTGGAAGGCGCAAGGGGCGGAAGGCCCCAAGGGCGTGGTGCAGCGCGCCGTGGCCGCGGCCTTCCAGTCGAGGCTGGTGGCCGGTGGCGCTCTGTCACGCGATCTGGCCTATGAAGGCGAGGTCGATACGGTGTATCTGGGCGCCTGGCCGCGTGAAACCTTCGAGCGCTTCGGCAGCTTCGACGAAAGCCTGGTGCGCAACCAGGACGACGAACACAATCTGCGCATCCACAAGGGCGGCGGGCGCATCTGGCAATCGGCCGCGATCCGCTCGACCTACTTCCCGCGTGCCAGCAAGATGGATGTGTTCCGTCAGTACCGGCAATACGGTTACTGGAAGCCCTTCGTGATGAAGAAGCACGGGCAGGCTGCGGCCTTTCGGCACCTGGTGCCCGGCGCCTTCGTCGGGGTGTTGATGCTGCTGGGGGGGCTGGCCCTGGCCAGCGGGCTGGCCATGGTGGCGCTGCCGGCCGGCGGCGGCTTGCGGCTGGCAGCCATCTGGCTCAATCTGCTGAGTGCGGGCGGCCTGCTGGTGCTCAGCCTGCTGTACGGCGTGGCCGTGCACCTCATCAGCTGGCGCATCGCGCAGGACAAGGGGCGCGAGCTGATGCGCCACCTGCCTGACGTGATCGCGGCCTACCACTTCGGCTATGGCCTGGGCTCGCTGCGCGGCTGGTGGGATGTGCTGATGCGCGGCCGGCCCGATCCTGCCTTCGGCCGTCTGACCCGCTGAGCGCCACCTGCCCATCCCCTCTTGATTGAAGCAAAGCCTACTGCCATGAGCGACACCCCCAAGGACAACGCCTTGCCCTTCCTGCCCTTTGCCCTGCCCGAGATCGGCGAAGAAGAGATCGCGGAAGTCGTCGACACGCTGCGCTCCGGCTGGGTCACCACGGGCCCGAAGGCACGCAAGTTCGAGCAGGCCTTCACCGAGTTCCTGGGCGATCCTGCGCTGCAATCGATCGCCATCAACTCGGCCACGGCCGGCCTGCACCTGGCACTGGAAGCCCTGGGCATCGGCCCCGGCGACGAGGTCATCACCACCACGCACACCTTCACCGCCACGGCCGAGGTGGTGCGCTACCTGGGTGCCGACGTGAAGCTGGTGGACATCGATCCGGCCACGCTCAACATCGACCCGGCGGCCATCGAGGCGGCCATCACGCCGCGCACCAAGGCCATCATGCCGGTGCACTACGCGGGCCTGTCGGTGGACATGGATGCCATCCTGGCGATCGCCCGCAAGCATGGTCTCAAGGTGGTCGAGGATGCGGCCCATGCCCTGCCCACCACCTGGAAGGGGCAGCTCATCGGCACCCTGCAAAGCGATGCCGTGGTCTTCAGCTTCTATGCCAACAAGACGATGACGACGGGCGAGGGCGGCATGCTGGTCACGCGCGATCCCGAGCTGGCTGCGCGTGCCCGGGTCATGCGCCTGCACGGCATCAACCGCGATGCCTTCGACCGCTTCACCGCCAAGGTGCCGAGCTGGTATTACGAGATCGTTGCGCCTGGCTTCAAGTACAACCTGACGGACATTGCCGCGGCACTCGGCCTGCACCAGTTGAAGCGCATCCCCGCCTTCCAGGCCCGCCGCGAGCAGATTGCCGCCCGCTATGACGAGGCCCTGGCCGATCTGCCCGTGATCCGGCCGCCGCGGCCCGTGCATGCGGGCGATCAGCATTCCTGGCACCTGTATGTCATCCGCCTGAAGGACGAAGCCGCCATCACGCGCGATGCCTTCATCGACAGCCTGTTTGCCGATGGCATCGGCGTGAGCGTGCACTACATCCCGCTGCACCTGCACCCCTACTGGAAGGAGCGCTACGACCTGCGCCCCGAGCAGTTCCCGCACAGCCAGAAGGCGTACGAACGCATGCTGACGCTGCCGCTGTACACGCGCATGACGGACGAAGATGTCGAGCGCGTCATCCGCGCGGTGCGCAAGGCCTGCGGCGTCTGAATGTCCCATGAGCAAGCGCCTGTTCGATCTGCTGCTGTCAGCACTGGGCCTGCTGATGCTGTGCCCGGTGCTGCTGCTGATCGCGCTGGCCATCAAGCTGGATTCACCCGGGCCGGTGTTCTTCCGGCAGGAAAGGGTGGGGCGCTTTGGCCGGCCCTTCAGGATCCACAAGTTCCGCACCATGCGGCACGCACCGCAAGGCACAGGCCTGCAGATCACCGTGGGCGCCGACAGCCGCATCACGCGCACGGGCCATTTCCTGCGCGCCAGCAAGCTCGATGAACTGCCGCAACTGATCGATGTGCTGCTGGGCGACATGAGCCTGGTCGGCCCCCGGCCCGAGGTGCCGCGCTATGTGGCGCACTACCCCGCTGCGATGCGCGAGAAGGTGCTGTCCGTGCGCCCCGGCATCACCGACATCGCCTCCATCGAGTACCGCGATGAAAGCGCCGTGCTGGCCCGCGCGGCCGACCCGGAGCAGGCCTACATCCACGAGGTGATGCCGCACAAGCTGGCCCTGGCGGCCAGTTATGTGGACCAGGCTTCGGTGTGGATGGACATCAAGCTGATCTGCCGCACCATCATGGCGATCGTGGGGCGATGATCAGCGTGTTGACAAGGCGGGGGACGCCTTAGGGAAGCCTCAGCGGCGAATCGAGACGGTCAGTGGGGCCGGCGGGTTCTGGCACGTGCAGCCAGCAGGCTTATCGCGGCGAGGCCTAAGGCGGACAGCGTCATCGTGCCGGGTTCAGGCACGACGCTGATGCCCGCGCCCTCCGGCACCACGAACGAGGCCTCGAATGTCATGGCGCCGACAGGGAATCCCTGCTGGCCTTCCCATGCCGTGCTCATCCACCGGACGTAACGCCGGATGCTGACCGGATACCTCTGGAAAGAGCCGGGGTTATACGCGATGTAATCCACCAGCTCGATGTCCACGCGCAGAGAGTCGACGGGGATGTTGACGCGGAGGTCGACCTGCTGCCATCCCGGCTCGCTGCTGGCCACCGATACGTGCTGCTGGATGCGGGACGGATCGAAGCGCAACACGCCCAGCGGCCATCCGTCAATCACGCCATGGCCCCGGATCTCGCCCGATGAAAGATCCACATCCATTGCGCCAAACTCCAGCGGTGCACCGCTCAGCGGCACCATGGCGAAGCTGCTGTCGGTGTGCCATCCGGTGAGGGTCGAGCCGTCCCAGAGGGCCGAGGCTTGCATCAGGAACTGCCAGTCTGCCATGGGCTCTTCCGACGGCGATGCGGGTATCGAGGCCACTTCGATGCGTGTGCTCTCACGAGGCGTCCACGTCACCAGGTACTGGGGGTCCGCGTAGGCGACTTCGTCCATCAGACTGGACAGTCGCAGCGACGAGGTGGCGGTCGCTGCAGCAGCGATCCCCTCCGGCAGCGTTGATGTGCTGGCATGGGCGGTCGCCCAACTGCTCAGGCTCGTGATGAATGCGATCGATCCATGCAAGATGGCACGCAAGAATGTCATGGTCCTGCTTTCCCTGGGTTGTAGGTGTTCTCCGAGGCAGGCAGGATACACAAGGGCCGCCGAACCAGACGGGGCCCTGGCCCCCGCAGTCAGGGTGCTGGGCGCAGGCGTTGAGGCAGCATCCCCCCAGTAGGCGTTAACCCGTCCGATAATGACAAGCCGTGGCACCCGCTTTCGCCACAACAGCCTTGCCCCCGCCCATGACCCACCCGGAAGGTGCCTACCTCCCCTCCATCAAGGAACGACGCACCAGCGTGCATGCCGAAAGGCTGCGCAACTCGGTGGCGGACTGGTCCTCGGCATTGGCTGCGGTCAGCGATCTGCCCTCGGCAGTCCGGCAGGACGTGGTCGATGCGCTGGATCTGGCGCGCCGCTTCAATGCCGAAGTCGTGCGCCCGATGGCCCTGCACATCGATCGCCGCGCGGCCGAAGACCCGGCCTACATCCCCCGCGAGCTGATCCAGCTGGCCAGCGACTGGGGCCTGTTCACCGTGTGGCTGCCCTCGCTCTTCGGTGGCAAGGGCTGGAACTTCCTGTCCCTGTATGCCTTCCTGGAGGAGGTCTCCACTGCCTGCGTGGGCGTGGCCAATGTGGTCGGCGTGCACTACATGGGCGTGGCCATGCTCACGGCCAGCTGGAACATGCGCCTGGCACATCGCATCTTCAGCGATGTGTGCGAGGGCGAGCGCCTGCGCGAGCCGCGGCTCATCAGCCTGGCCATGAACGAAGCGCAGGCCGGCTCCGATGTGGCCGAGACCCTGTTGCTCAATCGCGCACGCCTGCAGACGCAGGCCACGCTGCAGCCCGATGGCAGTTATGTGCTCGATGGCTGCAAGACGATGATCTCCAACGGGCACGTCTCCACCTGGCACATGGTGGTGGCGTATGAGGACCTGGCCCGGCCGGCCGACACGCTGGTGGTGCTGGCCGTGCACCGCGATGCGCCCGGCCTGAAGCTCGGGCTCATGGCAGAAAAGCTGGGACAGCGCGCCTGCGTGGCCTCCGATCTGCATTTCGACACCTGCACCGTGCCCGCCGAACAGGTGGCCCTGGACCGGCAGTTGACCAAAGGCATGGCCCGCCCGCACCAGGAACTGGCGCAGACCCTGCTCGATTACGTGGTCTCGTGCACGCGCACGGGGGTGGGGGCGTTCGCGGCCGGCACGGCCCGGGGGGCGCACGATGCCGCACGCGATTACGCCATGCGCACGCTGCTGCCCCAAGGGCGCCTGATCGAGCAGCAATGGGCACAGACGCAACTGGCCGACATGCACAAGAACGCCAGCCTCGCGCGCCAGGCCTATGTGGAGTCGGCCCTGGCCAACGGCATGGGCGGGCTCTTTCGCCTGATGTTTTATCGGCCGCTGTACTGGGCCGATCAGCTCGCGCCGATGCCCTTGTGGCGTGCGGCCACCCGCATCGTGCTGCGCTCCAAGGATGCGGCGCGCTTTTTCCAGAAGCGCTTCCTGGCCGCCCAGCCGCGGGAGTGGCAGAACCTGGTCTCGGGCATGGCCTCCAGCGCCAAGGTGGCCAGCAGCGATCTGGCCATGTGCAATGTCGGCCTGGCCCTGGATCTGGTCGGCTCCGACGGCCTGCGGCATGAGCTGGGCCTGGAAAAACGGCTGCGCGATGCCAAGGTGCTGCAGATCTATGAAGGCACCAATCAGATCAATCTGGTCAACCTGTTCAAGTGCCGGGTGCGCAGCGATGACAGCGTGGCCGTCTTTCGGCGTGAAAGCGACGCGCCATGAGCGACGCAGTGCAGGCATCGTCGATGACGTGGCCCGCCGACGGGCTGGGCGAATGGTGGACGGCGGCCGATCGTTTTGCCCGCGCGCGCGAGCCGCGTGCGCCGTGGCGCGCACAGGCCACCCCCAGCCATTGGGCCGACAGCATGCATGGCCTGGGCTGGGCCAGCCTGTGTGGCGATGTGGCGCGGGGTGGGCACGGCCAGCCCCTGGGGGCCTTGTGCCAGGTGCTGGAGGCGGTCTCGGCCGTCAGTGCCAGCGCAGCCGCCTCGGTCTATGGCAGTGCCGCGGCCAACCTGGCGCTCAACCTGTGCGCGCTGCCACCGGAGCGCTCCGCGCTGATGCGCGACGTGTCCATCGACTGGCTGGCCTGGCCGGCCTTCCATGACCTGGATGAACAACTTTGGCCCGTGGTCGATGCGCAAGGCTATCTGCGCGGCCAGGTCGGTCTGCTGCTCAACGGGTTGCATGCGCCCTGGGCCGTGTTGCCTGCGCAATGGCGCGATCAGGGTGTGGGCCTGGTGCTGGTAGACCTGCGGCATCCGGCCGTGATCCGCAGCGAGCCGGTGCAGACCCTGGGCCTCAACCACGCCGGCATCAACGACGTCGAATTCGGTGGGGTGCCGTGCGAGTTGCTGGCCAGCCGCGCGGCGGACGTGTTGACGGCCTTGCGGCCTCAGCTTGCAGTGGGTGTGCTGGCCATGCAGTGCGGTCTGGCCCGTGCCAGCCTGCAGGATGCGCTGCATCACGCGCAGACGCGCGAACAGGGCGGCGGCACGCTGATGGGCTGGGGCGAGGTGCGCCGCATGTTGTCCTTGATGAACGAGCGGCTGCAGGTGCTGCAGGGGCTGCTCTTGGCCGGGCTCACCGCCCTGGCAACTCAGCGGCAGGCCGGAGCAGTCCCCCAGGCGCTCGGCATGGAGCTGCATGCCGGCGATCTGGCGTGTGCCCAGGCCAGCGATGGCATCCAGATCCTGGGAGGAGCCGGCTACATGCACACCCATGCGCAGGCCCAGCGCCTGTGCGATGCGCGTCAGGTCAAGGGCTTGATGGGCGGCGTGGCCCGGCGCCGTCAGCGCCTGGTGCCCGGCCTGGGCTGACGGGCTGCGGCCGCCACCCCGAACACCCCCACCAGGCCCAGACCCATCAAGGCCCAGCTGGCCGGCTCGGGCACCGCGGTGACGGACAGCGTGCCGTACTCCGGAAAGGTGGCGCTCAAGGCCGAGGAGCCGAAAGCGGTGAGCCCCAGGCCTTGCTGCATCGCGTTGTAGCCTGCATCCGTCAGCGCAAAGCCGGCCGTGCGCCATGGGTTCAAGTCGGCCAGGTGCAGACCCTGCAATGCGTCGAACGGCTGGCTGGTGGTCGGCAACCCACCTGCGGAGTTGAAGCTCCACATCACGATGCGCGCCGTGGCCAAATCGTGGTCGCCGGCCAACATGGCACTGATCTCGCCGGTGACGAAGTTGACGGACAGATCCGACATTTCCAGCCAGCCACCGAAGGAAGCCGGGTTGAGCCGGCCGTTGTCACGCGTGCGTGGCGCCTCCATGCGGAACGCGCCGCTGTACTGGATGGCCTGGATGGTCTGGGATGGCAGGTCTGCCACGACCGACTGCATGCTCAGGCCATCGATGGTGATCAGACCGGTCGGGGTACGGCCCACCGAGACATCGGCCGCATCGCTCAGCTTCTGGACCTCTGAGCTGACCTTGACCTGCACGACATCCGAAAAGCCGGTGCCCAGCTTGGACAGCTCCAGCCTGCCGTGCAGCGAGGTCTCCAGCTTCAGGCCGGTCGTGGCATCTGTCGAGAAGGTGACGGTGGTGTTGGCCGCGTGAGCCTGCGTGAGGCTCAGTGCCAGTGCGCCGACGATCGCGCCGTGGATGGCGCATCGGGACGCGCAACAGAGCAGGGATGTCGAATGACCCATGTGGAAACTCCTCCTGATTGACATGACGGGCTGGCCTGTTCGGGTGGCGCAACTCCTGCTCACGTCGACGCGGTTGGGCTGACGTGATCGTGATGCATTGCAATATACGCGGTGCCATCAGGCAATGGGGGATACCGCAGGCGCAGCCGGAGGACATCGGCTTTCACCCCGGCTGCAGCATGGTAGGGCTGCGCCGGCTGCGGCCAGCCCCCCTGTCCACGGGTGCCGATGTCAGGCAGTCACACTGCAGAGCTTGCGCAGCAGGCGGTGCAGGCTCTGTTGTTCTTCGGCGTCCAGGGCGCTCACCACGGCCTTGTCCTGCGCGGTGACCAGCTCGGTGATGCGTTCCAGGTCGGCCCGGCCCTTGGCCGTGAGCGCCAGGCTGAAGGCGCGGCGGTCGTCAGGGGCGGGTTTGCGCTCCATGTAGCCCAGTTCTTCGAGTGCATCCACCAGGATCACGGCGCCCGAGCGGGCGATGCCCATGATGCGGGCGAGTTGGGTCAGCTTCAGACCCGGGTTGAGCGAGACGATCACCATCGCCGAAAAGCGCGGTGGCGTGATCCCCCAGGGCTCCAGCGCCGCGATGAAGTTCTCGTAGGTCTTGATCTGCGCACGGCGGATGGCATAACCGAGCAGCGAATCCAGCACGCCATATTGAACGCCAGGCACGTGGGCGATGAACGGTTCCGAATCACTCATGGGTACAGGCAGGATCGGTCAGACCGGGAAGATTGTAGTGAGCCCGCATCATCGCCTGAACGCCCGCAGCCGTCAGGCGACGGCACTTCTTTTTCAGGGTGTATTTCATGGTGCCAGCGGGTGTTTACCGGGACGTGGACACGGGCCGCGCTCGCCTCAGCAGGCGATGATGTTGACGGCCAGGCCGCCTCGGGCCGTCTCCTTGTATTTGTCCTTCATGTCGGCGCCGGTCTCGCGCATGGTCTGGATCACCTTGTCCAGGCTCACACGGTGGCTGCCGTCGCCATGCAGGGCCAGACGTGCGGCGTTGATGGCTTTGACCGCAGCGATGGCATTGCGCTCGATGCACGGGATCTGCACCAGGCCACCCACCGGGTCGCATGTCAAGCCGAGGTGGTGCTCCATGCCGATCTCGGCTGCATTCTCGACCTGAGCCGGCGTGCCACCCAGGACGGCACACAGGCCTGCGGCGGCCATCGAACAGGCCACGCCCACTTCGCCCTGGCAGCCCACTTCCGCGCCGGAGATGGACGCGTTTTCCTTGTAGAGCAGGCCGATCGCACCGGCCGTCAGGAGAAAGTCGCGGATGCCTTGCACGTTGGCGCCAGGCACGAAGCGCGCGTAGTAGTGCAGCACGGCCGGCACGATGCCCGCCGCGCCATTGGTGGGTGCCGTCACCACACGGCCACCGCCGGCATTCTCTTCGTTGACGGCCAGCGCATACAGGTTGACCCAGTCCATCACTTGCAGGGGGTCGTGGGACGCTGTGCCCAGGGACAGCGTGCGGAACAAGCCGGGCGCGCGCCGCTGCACCTGGAAGCCGCCGGGCAGCACGCCTTCATGCGTACAGCCACGCTGCACGCAGGCCTGCATGGCGGCCCAGATGCGGTCCAGGCCCGCGTTGATGGCACCGTCGTGGCGCCAGTGTCGTTCATTGCGGCGCATCAGTTCTGCGATGCCGATGCCCATCTGCGCGGTCGTCTCCAGCAATTGGGCCGCGCTGTGAAAGGGAAGAGGCAGCACATCGGCCGGCACGGCCACCGTGGCCTGCCGTGCTTCGTCGTCCAGCACCTCCTGGCTCACCACGAAGCCGCCGCCGACCGAGTAATACGTCGCTTGCAGCAGCACCTCACCTTGCGCATCGCTGGCCGTCAGCCGCATGCCGTTGGGGTGGGCAGGCAGCGTGATGTCGCCCCGCAGTTGCAGATCGGCTTCCATGTCGAAGCCCATGTCGTGCTGGCCCATCAGCGGCAGGCGCCGCGTGTCCTGCACGGTCTGCAGCATGGCCGGGATGCCTTCCACCGGCACGGTGTCGGGCTCATGTCCCATGAGGCCCAGCACCACGGCCTTGTCGCTGCCATGGCCGCGGCCCGTGGCGCCCAGAGAGCCGTACAGCACCACCTCGATGCGGTGCACCCGCGCCATGTGCCCGCTGGCCTGGAGCCGATGGGCGAACAACCGTGCCGCACGCATCGGCCCCACCGTGTGCGAACTCGATGGGCCGATGCCTACCTTGAACAGGTCGAAGACCGAGACTGCCATGATGACCTCGTCGTGGAGCCCATCATGGCGCCGATGCCGCCAGCACGGCGTGAGGGTTTGCGTGAAACCCTGACGCCGGTGTGCACCAGTTGGCGTTCAGGCGTTCAATTGCCAGGGCTTGAGCCTGAAGACGAACAGGGCATTGCCATAACCGGCCTGCCAGACGCTGCTGTTGCCGAAGGTGCCGTAGCCCGAGTTGACGTACAGATCGGCCCCGGCAGGGATCGGGCCCACGGAATCGATGGTGCCGCCCTTGCCCGTCTCACCATCGACGTCGGTCAGCGGGATGTTGGTGTCGAACGACCACAACTCCGCACCATCCAGCGTCCGCAGCGCACGCACCTTGCCGCGCAGGCTGCCGGCGAACAGCAAGTCATTGCTCACGCTGAGCGCAGCGGAGTGCAACTCATCGTACTGGACCCCGTCGATCGTCGTCTTGAAGGCCTTCTTCCACAGCACGCGGCCGGTCCACAGGTCCAGGGCATACAGGCCCGGCTGCGCACCTTCGGACTGCTTGCCCTGTCGTCACGCCGCCCTGAAACTCCTCGATGCGCTTGGCCTTGTCGCCCATGAAATCTGTGATGCCCACATACACGCGGAACTTGTCCGAAGCCATGCCCCAGTGCACGCCGCCGAGCGAGCCGCCCACGCCCAGCCGGCGCACCCAGTTCACATGGCCGGTGCTCGGGTTGATGTTGTAGACCACGCCGTTCTTGCCACCGGCCACGATGGCCTTGCCGCCCCACGCGGGCGGCATGGACACCAGCATGGGCGGCGCGCCGAAGTCGAAATCCCGGTTGGCTTCGACGGGCGGCGGGCAGGCGATGTCATAGCCCACGGGTGCATCGCAGGCCACGGTGTAGGCATCGTTGGCATTGGCCTGGAACGACCACTTCACGCTGCCCGTGTCCATGTCCAGCGCGATGATCGCGTCGGATGTGGTGGTGGTCGGGCGGCTGAAGTTCTGGCCGGTGCCGATGACGACCTGGCGGCGCTCGGCATCGATCATCGGCGTGCCCCACACGCTGGCGCCGCTGGGCGCCATCATGCCGGTGGTGGCGTCCAGCGCGGCCGGCGGGGTGGTGTGGTACGTCCACTTGATCTCGCCCGTGTAGGCGTTGACGGCCTGCAGCAGGCCGTGCGTGCTGCAGCACACCTTGCCCTGCGTGAGGGACTCCATCACGATGGTCGAGACCTCGCGCGAAGAGATGGGCACGTACAGCGTGTCTTCATGCACCTGCATGCCGCCGGTGACCATGTGGTACGGGTAGGAGATGCCCAGCGGTTTGACCCACACGGGCACGCCGGTCTGCGCGTTGAGGGCGTACACATTGCCGATGACATCGCCCATGTAGACCAGGGCCGGTTTGTCATCCTTGGCGGGCAGGTACTTCACTGATGCGGAATGCATGACTCTCGCCGGTGAACCCCACCGCGTCGATCAAGGCCCTGCGGCGCGGAGAAGCGCCAGTATTCGCAGCCGCTGGTGCGGTTGCGTGCGATCACATAGGGGCCTTCGGTCATGTAGACCGTTTGCTCGGTGACGGCGACGGCACCGCGGCGGCCGATGTAGTTGGGCGCCACGTGCGTGAGCGCGACCTCCAGCCGGTTCACATTGCCCGAGAAGATCAGCGAACGTTGATTGCGGGTGTTGCGGGCGTCGAAGCCGAAGCCATCCGTCAGCACGGGCGACTGCACGTCGATCGTGTCGGTGCAGGCCTGCGGCGCCGCCTGTGCCGATGCGGCGGCCGTCATCAGGGCACAGGTCAGGGCGCCGGCAGCGAGGTTCGACAAAGCGGGCGTGCGCCGCCGGGAAAGCAGGGAAGGGTTCTTCACGACGATGTCCTTTGGTGATGCTGGGTGTGGTGGAGAGGCGGCGCAAGGCCCTCCTGTCCACGCACCATTAAAGCATCGTGTAAACGGACATCGTGTGACGCTACGTCGTCAAATATCCCAAAATCATGGGAATCCCTGTCCCTAGTTCTAGCGGGAAAGCTCAGCGGGCTGCCGCAAACATCGCGGCACCTGCCTGCTTCGGGTCACCCGTTGTCTCGAAGGTCTTGACCCAGATGGGATAGCTGTGGATCGCCTTGTGCTGCCAGGGGTGGAAGCCGGGGCGGTAGTAATCCATCATCTTGCGGGTGTTGCGGGTGAACAGGCCCTTGTGGCCGTACATCCACCACGCGCCCTTGATGCACAGCACCATGCGTTGGCCGAAGCTGAAGCCATCGCCCTTGAGCAGCAGATTGGTCAGCCGCATGCTGTCGACCACCACCTTGTACAAGGCATGCGTCATGGCCACGCAGCGCTTGACGTAGCCGACCTTGGCCACCTTCTGCATCACGTCGAAGGCCACGGCCTTGTGCTCCATTTCCTCGATGGCATGCCAGGCCCACATGGCGCGCACGTTCTCGTCGGCCGGGCCCATGGCGTCGCGGGTGGCAAACAGCATCTGCGCCATCATCGCGGTGAAGTGCTCGAAGGCGGCCGTCAGCGCCAGGTTGTATTCGGGCGAGAAGGTGCGGTTGTACTTGTCGAACAGCTCCTTGGCATCCTTGAGGATGGTGTCGACATCGCAGCCCTGCTTGCGCAGCAGGTCGTTGTAGTGCGTGTGCGCGATGCCGTGCTGGCCTTCCTGGCGGATGAAGTTCTTCACGTCTTCGGCCATCTTCGGATCGGTGATCTGATCGCGGAAGGCGCGCACGCTGGTGATGAAGTAGCGCTCCCCATCGGGGAAGGCCGCCTGCATGCCATCAAACAAGCGGGTCTCGAAAGGCTTGCCGCCGTACCACCAGCGCGGGGTGTTCTCATCAAGATGGAAATCCAGCTTCTCGCGGGGCACGATCGGGTTGGCAGCGTGTTGTGTGCGTTGGCTCATGGGTCGTCTCCTCGTGACTGCTCCAGGGCAGTTTACGAATGGGGGTGCCAGTTGACGTATACGTAAGCGCGACAGAAAGGCAGTCAGGGCGACACGACCCGGTTTCGGCGCGGCTTCTGCACGGAATCGGGCTGCGGGTTTCTACTGAAACCAGGCTGACGCATCATGCTGAGTCCACCCCATTTTTCTTCATGTCCGGTATCCACCATGCGCACAGAAACGCCCTCCGAGTCGCCCGTTTCCCCTCTTCGTCTGGACGGCCGTGTGGCCATCGTCACCGGTGCCGGTGGGGGGCTGGGGCGGTCGCATGCGCTGCTGCTGGCCTCGCGCGGCGCGAAGGTGCTGGTCAACGATCTGGGCGCGGCGCGTGATGGCAGCGTGGCGGGCGGTGCGCCTGGGGAGTCGGCTGCCGACAAGGTGGTGGCCGAGATCCGTGCCGCTGGCGGCGAGGCCCTGGCCAACCATGGCTCGGTGACGGACCCGGCCGCCGTGCAGGCCATGGTCGATCAGGCCATGCAGGCCTGGGGGCGCATCGACATCCTGGTCAACAACGCCGGCATCCTGCGCGACAAGAGCTTTTCCAAGATGACGCTCGACGACTTCCGCCTCGTGGTCGATGTGCACCTGATGGGCGCGGTCTACGGCACCAAGGCCGTGTGGGAGACCATGAAGCAGCAGGGCTTCGGACGCATCGTGTTCACCACCTCGTCATCGGGCCTGTACGGCAACTTCGGGCAATCGAATTACGGTGCCGCCAAGATGGCCCTGGTCGGCCTGATGCAGACGCTGGCGCTGGAAGGCGAGAAGCACAACGTGCGCGTCAACTGCCTGGCCCCGACGGCCGCCACGCGCATGACCGAAGACATCATGCCGCCAGCGGTGCTGGCAGCGCTCACGCCGGACAGCGTCTCGCCTGGTCTGCTCTACCTGGTCAGCGATGCGGCGCCCACGCGCACCATCCTGTGTGCCGGCGCGGGCGTGTTCGCCACCGCCCACGTCACGCTCACCGACGGCGTGCTCGTCGGCAGCGGCCCGGATGCACCGGAACAGGTGGCCCAACGCTTTGGCGAGATCGCTTCGCGCGAACGTGAGACGGTGCCGGCCAGCGGCATGGCGCAGTCCCAACAGGAAGTCAGCAAGGTGATGGCCGCCGCCGCCCGTTGATGCGGCATGCGCCTGCGGTCCCGCCTGCATTTCGCCTGGCGCGCTGACGGCGCATTAAGAGGGGTGTGAACGGCTTTTTCTGCCCTTATCGCAGCGACGCAATCCAGAGAATGATCTGGACCGCATCCACGTGTGCGGCCGATCCTTGTCCGAGGTTGTGTCATGAAGAACCCTCTGTTGCACGCGCGTTGGCCCGCCATGGCCTGTTTATGGGCCCTGGTGTGCGCGCTCGGCCTGGTCCTGTCGGGTTGCGGGGGTGGGGGCAACAGTGCCAATACCAGTTCGTCGGGCGGCAGCAGCGGCGGCACGGCCAATCTGTCGGTGGGCACGGCCACACTGTCCGGGGTGGCCGCAGTGGGCTCGCCGCTGGTGGGCGCACGCATCACCGTGCTCGATGCCCTCGGCGTGGCGCAGGGCAGCACCACCACGGCCATCACCGATGGCAGCTACCAGCTCACCCTGTCGACCAGCTCGCGCACCTTGCCGCTGTTCGTGCAGGCCGTGGGCACCGATCTGCAGGGCCTGCCCGTGGTCGTGCACACGGTGGTGCAGTCGCTCACGACGGGCGGCTCCACCAGCAACATCGTCCACATCAACCCGCTGACGAACGCCATCGTCGCCATCCTGCTGGGTGGGGATCCGCGCCCGTACTTCCAGGATCCGTCCACCTATGCCTCCTGGAGCCTGCTGGGCAACCGACTGGCCCTGGCGGCAGCCAACACCTTCATTCAGGGCGTCATCCGCAACAACCTCAACGATGCGCAACTGACCACGGCCAGCAGTGTCGACTTCTTCAGCGATCCCACCTTCCACGCCGACAAGACACGTGTGGATGCGGTGCTCGAAGGGCTGCGGATCTCCTTTGGGCGGGCCATCAACGATCACCCTCTGATGCATCTGAGCAACCGCATCGCCATTGGCGGCGCGCCGGAAGTCTCGGTGGACCTCACGCTGGCCAAGGCCGGCTTGACGGCGGCCACACCGGCCGTGGCGCTCACCTCCATCCTCAGCTCGCTGACCACCACGACGGGCACCTCGTCGATCATGCCTTCGGTGGCGACGCTCAACACGCTGACATCGACGATCAACATGGGCCTGGCTCAGCGGCTGGGGCCGCTGGACCTGGCGATGTTGCCGGTGTTCTCGTATTCCTACGCCCACTTCGATGGTCTGACCGGCCTGGACACGGCGATGAAGCTGTCCGACTACGGCCTGGCCGGCTACCAGTTGAGCAACTTCCAGATCACCGGTTGCCTGGATGACCCGCTGCCCAACAGCGGCTGCGCGCACGTGGCCGTGTCCGCCTTCGTGCGCAATGCGGCGGGCACGGTGGTCGACATCTTCCATGACGTGGTGGGCTACACCAACACCACCGGCTGGCGCCTGGCCGGCAACGACCGCCAGACGCCGTGGTACATCCACCCCATCACCTGGCTTGAGATGGATGCCACCGGCGCACGCTTGACATCGGTGTCGCCCAACCCGGGGCAGGGCATGCAGGTGCTCATCAGCGCCCGCGAGTTCATGCAAGCGACCATCCAGACGCCCAACAACCAGTCGATGCCCTTCTATCACTGCAACGCCACGCCGTGGACCTATCTGTGTCTCAACACGACGGAGACCGGCGATCTGGTGGCCGATTACGTCCTGCGCTCGTCCATCCTGGACTGGGTGGGCTCCATCGATGCCCGCCTGGGCGCACGCTATCGCATCCAGACCGTCACGCTGGGCAATGGCACCGAAGACAACACCAGCCGCGTCACTGTGGATCTGCCCGGCACCACCGGGATCACCACCACCACGGACCTGACGGCCTACCCTGTGCCCAACAACCTGACGGCGTCGCCGCTGACGATCGCCGCGTTCACGGCCGGCCTCACGGTGGATTGGTCGACCTGGGCGGCGGCGCACCCGAACATGCGCGTGGTGGAGATCAGCGGCGTGATCCGCTCGACGGTCACCGCGGCGATCAAGCAGACGGTGCAGGTGCTGCCTCTGACGGGCACGCAGGCCACGCTGCCGGCGTTTGCGACCATTCCGGTCGATGCCGAAACCTATGTGCTGTGGATGACCGCCGAGGACGCCGAGGGCCGACGTTACCTGAGCAAGATCACCGCTCAGTGAGCCTTGCCCGCTTGCGCCGACGGCATCAGCCGATGCAGGCGCACGATGGCCTCGCGCGTGGGTGAACCCACCACATCGGCCAGCGTGTGGCGATTGAGCGTTTCGTAGAAGGCGTCCAGCGCTTCATCGAGCACGCCCTTGAGCAGGCAGCGTCCGCGCAGGCCGCAAGGCGGCTCGGCACAGTCGATCAGTTCAGTGCTGGTGTGTTCCAGCGTGCGGATCAGATCGCCCAGCAGGTAATCCTTCAGCGGATGCGCCAGCGCCAGCCCTCCGCCCTTGCCGCGCGTGGTCACCAGCCAGCCCTGCTGCGCCATGAAATGCACCACCTTGACCAGGTGATGGCGTGAGGCTTCGAAGCGCTCGGCGATCTCGCTGATCGTGATGGGCGCTTCGCGTTGCGAATGGCTGAGGTACATCAGCACGCGAAGGCCGAGGTCGGTGAAGTGGGTCAATTGCATGGCAAACCGCTTGCTGCGTGGCAATCCGGCAAGGATAAGCGCATTGTCCTGCGCCATCCTTGCGGCGGCCTGATGCAACGCAATCAGTTCACGCTCACGCCGCCCGTGCCGAAGGCTTCGGCATGGATGCGGTCGGCCGGCACCCCCAGCGCCTGCAGGGCCGCGATCTGCGCCTGCATGAACGGGATCGGGCCGCAGACGTAGTAGTCGGCCTCAGGCAGCACGGCGTGCGTGGACAAAGACTGCGGCGTGATGCGGCCGGCATGCTGTTCGAACGCCACGCCTGGCTGCTTCTGCGCCTGGGGCAGCTCATGGAACACATGGCTTTGCAGGCGGTGGCCATATTCGGCCTGGACATTGGACAGGTGCTCGCCAAAGGCCTGCACCCCCGCATCGCGGCAGGCGTGCAGGAAGCGGATCTGGCGCTGTGCCTGCCCGCCGGAGCCGGCCTGCAGCAGGTGATCCAGCATGGCGATCATCGGCGTGATGCCCACGCCGCCGCTGATCAGCACCACCGGCGTGTCCCGGTCTTCATGCAGGAAGAAGTCGCCCATCGGCGGGGCCACATCGATCACCTGGCCAACCTGCACCTGGTCGTGCAGCAGGTGCGACACCCAGCCCGGCACCTGGGCCTGGCCACCGGTCTCGCGCTTGACCGAGATGCGCCAGTTGGCCTGTCCCGGCGCAACCGACAGGCTGTACTGACGCGGCTGCATCAGATCCAGGCCGGGCACATACGTGCGCACCGAGATGTACTGGCCCGGGCGATGGCGCGGCAGCGGGCCGCCATCGGCGGGTGCCAGGTGAATGGAGGTGATCTCTTCGCTTTCCTGGACCTTGCGCAGCACCTTGAAGCCGCGCCAGCCGGACCATCCGCCATCCTGTCCCGCGGCTTGCGTGTACAGCTTGCTTTCCACGCCGATCAGCACATCGGCCAGTTGGCCATAGGCCAGGGCCCAGGCCTGCACCAGCTCGTCGGTGGCGGCTTCGCCCAGCACCTCGCGGATGGAGGCCAGCAGGTGCTTGCCGACGATGGGGTAGTGCTCGGCACGGATGCCCAGGCTCACATGCTTGTGCGCGATGCGCTCGAGCACGGGGGCCAGCACGGACGGATCGTCGATGTGCTCGGCATACGCGGCCACGGCCATGGCCAGCGCCTGCTGCTGCGTGCCGGCCTGCTGGTGGCCCTGGTTGAAGACCTGCCGCAGTTCGGGGTTGTGATCGAACATGCGGGCA
>JASGIQ010000013.1:0-97854 GCA_047601765.1 Aquabacterium sp. | reverse complement strand
GGCCGCCGACCAGCTTGTGGCCGCGGTGCGCACCGTCGCCGCAGGCCGTCGCTACATCAGCCCGGCGCTGGGCGAGATGCTGGCCGCAGGGCTGACCCACGATGTGGACCTGCCCCTGCATCTGAGCCTGTCAGAGCGCGAGTTCCAGATCTTTGCGCGCCTGGCCAAGGGCAGCAGCGTCACCGACATTGCGCATGACCTGTGCCTGAGCGCCAAGACGGTGAGCACCTATCGCACGCGCCTGTTGACCAAGATGGGCGTCTCCAGCAATGCGGAGCTGGCCCGTTATGCCGTCACGCACGGGTTGATGTCTTGAGCGCCTGCTGACGGGTCGCGAGGTTGGGCGGACGGTACCCCGGCGCCGGCGCCCGCGCCTTCCGAGGCGGTGGTGCCCGCCACGCGTGGCTGCCGCTGACGCGGCACTTCGACGTGGATGCAGGTGCCCTGTCCCGGCCGGCTGGTCACGGTGAAGCGCCCGCCCATGGCCGCAGCCCGATGCCGCATGCCTGCCAGGCCGTGCGAGAGCTTGTCAGGCCGGAAATTCACGATGCCGGTGCCATCGTCTTCGATGCGCAGCAGATGGGTGTCGTGCGTTTCAATCAACTGCACACGCACTTCATGTGCATGCGCATGCCGGATGGTGTTGTTGAGTGCTTCCTGCACGATGCGATAGAGCGCCAGGCCCGTGTCCGGGTCCACCGAGATGCCGGCCTCCGGTACCTGCACATCGTGCATGAGGCCGGCGTTGTCGCAGGTTTGCTGCACATACCAGATGAGTGCAGCGCCCAGGCCCAGGTGCGTCAGCAGCGAAGGCTGCAGGTTCTCGATCACGCGCCGCTTGATGTTGAGCGCCTGGTCCACGGCGGCAGACAACTGATCGAGCCGGCCCGTGCGCTCCGGATCGTTGCCCGGGTTGCGGCCTTGCAGCCAGGCGATGTCCAGCTTGGCAGCGGTCAGCAAGGCGCCCAGTTCGTCGTGCAGCTCCCGCGCAAGGTTGGCTTTCTCGGCCTCGCTTTGGCGTTGCAGGTAGGTGCTCAGGTCATTGAGTTCGTCGGTGCGTTGGCGCACGGCCGCTTCCAGGCGGGCTGCCTGGCTCGACAGGGCCTGCTTGTGTCGCTCTTGCGCGTAGAAATGCCGGATGGCCCGCACCGCCAGCACCGCCAGAAACAGCAGGCTCAAACCCACCAGCGAGGCCGTGCCCACGCGCTGGCGCAGCAAGGTCATGGACAGATCGTTCTGCTGGCGGTTGAGGGCGCTCAGCAGGCTCTGGTCCATCTGATCGAGTTGCGCCAGCGCGTGCTTGGTCTTGTCGGGCTGCATGTCGCCCTGCAGGGCCGCACCCAGGGCCTGGCCCTGCTTGCGCAAATCGGGATAGGGGTTGAGCAGGCCCTGCATCAGGCCGTAGTGCAACCAGGCTTGGCGCGAGGCCTGCTCCAGGTTCTGCTGCGACGCCTCATCGCCATGGGCCAGATACGCCCAATGCGCAGCCTGCATCCGCTGCAACTGGCTTTGAACCCGCAGGGCATTGACGCGCGCTTCCATCAGCACACCCATGCGTTGTTGCATGGACACCGTCTGCGCAAACACGACCTCGGAGACGGAGAACACCAGCGCCGACAGCAATGCCGTGAGCACCAGCGCCGCAACCACCAGCCTGGGCACACGCGGCCGCCATCGGCGCAGGCCATCGGCTGCCGGAAAGCGATCAAAGCGATGGGAGGCAAGTGGTTCCGACAACATGAAAAAGGCCTGGCAGTAGGAGTTGCCAGGCCTTCGGGCAATCCACATGCCCAAATGATCGGAGGGGATGGAAACGCTATCGTCGCTGCAACAAGCCGACCACCAGCGAGATCACGAAGCCGATCAGGAAGATGAAGAACAGCACCTTGGCGATGCTGGCCGCGCCGGCGGCAATGCCCCCGAAGCCGAAGACGGCCGCGATCAGGGCGATGACGAAAAAGACAGCTGCGTAGTGAAGCATGATGCGCTCCTTGGAAAGTGTGACGAGTGCGTGGGCGATCAGCGATCGCGGCGCGACGTCAGGTACCAACTGGCCAGCATGCCTGTCACCACCCCCAGGCCGATGAAGTACCAGGGGTTGTCGTGCACATAGCGGTCCACGGTCTGGGCGTTGTCCTTGGCGCGTTCACGCAGTTGCTGGCTCATCTGCGTCACGCGTTCGCGCGCAGTGGACAGCATCGGCGTGACTTTGTTGCGCAGGTCCTGCGCGGCTTGCTTGGTGTCATCGGCCACCTGGCGGGCCGTCGAAGCCAGGTCGGTTTCGGCGTCAGACAGGTTTTGCTTTACGGTCGACATGGTGGGCTCCTTGTTGAAGGGTGTTGGATCTGAATGTGCCTGCAAGGGCATGGATCCAATGTAGAAGCCACCCAGCGCCAGGCCTGTCGGCTTGAGCCGACTCGGCATGCGGCGTGATGCCGATCTTGCTGTCAGCGCACACCTACACGCGACAAGCCCGATGGGGCTACACGGCGCGCAGGCGGAAGGCGCCGTCAGCTGCCGGTGTGCTGCCCGCGGGGGCGCCGGCAGCGTCCTTTCGAACCAGCCGCGCCTGGGCAATGCATTGCGCAAGCAGCTCGGGATCGGCCGGCTTGACGAAGTGCCGGTCGAAGCCGGCCTCGGTGGCGCGAGCGACGTCTTCACGCTGGCCGTAGCCTGTCAGGGCAATCAGCAGCGCATCCCGGGTGAGCGGATGGCGGCGCAGGCGGCGCGCCACTTCGTAGCCATCCTCGCCGGGCAGGCCGATGTCCAGCACCACCGCATCGGGAGAGAACTGCTCCAGGCTGGCCAGTGCCTGTGCGCCATCGCCCACAGCCTTGACTTCGTGGCCGTGCAGATCCAGCACCATGGCCACGGACTCGGCGGCATCGGCGTTGTCGTCCACGATCAGCACCCTGCGACGCGGCTCGGGTGTGGTGGAGGCGGCGGCCGGCGTCTGAGGGGCCGTGGCGGCCGCGGCATTCATGCAGGGCAGATGGATGCGGAATTCCGATCCTCTGCCTTGCCCTGGGCTGCGGGCCTCGATGAGCCCGTGGTGCAGATGCACCAGCCGCTGCACCAGGGTGAGACCGACCCCCAGCCCGCCTTGGCTGCGGTCCAGCGAGCGGCGCCCTTGCTCGAACAGATCGAACACATGCGGCAGCAACTCGGCCTCGATGCCCATGCCATTGTCGGCCACGACGATGAGGGCCTGTTCCCCTTCGATGCTCAGCGACAGGCGAATCTGGCCTCCTTGTTCGGTGTACTTGGCGGCGTTGTTCAACAGGTTCGCCACCACCTGCGACAGCCGGGAGAAATCGCCCCGCAACCACACGGGGGTGTCAGGCAGCATCAGGGTGAGCTGATGGGCCCGGTGCTCGATGAAGGGCTTGACCGTTTCCACCCCATGTTCGATGACTGCGCGCAGATCCACCGGCGCCAGGTGCAGCGTGATCTTGCCCTGGTTGATGCGGGCCACATCCAGCAGCTCCTCCACCAGGCGCGTGAGGTGGCGCACTTGCCGGTCCATCACGTCATTGGCCCAGCACAGCCGTTCCTCCTGGGGTGCCAGGCGGCGTATGACATCGACCGCATTGCGGATGGGTGCCAGCGGATTGCGAAGCTCATGCGAGAGCATGGCCAGGAACTCGTCCTTGCGCTGGTTGGATTGCTGCAGCTTGATCTCGGCGGCGCGGCGCTCGACGATCTCGGCCTGCAGCGTGGAATACAGCCGGGCGTTTTCCAGGGCGATGGCGGCCTGGGCGGCAAGCTCTTGCAGCAGACCCCAGTTGCGCGGCTTGTACGTGGCCACCAACAAGGCCCCGATGGAGCGCTCCCCGGCGATCAGGGGCAGCAACAGGCTCTCCTGCAGCGCGCCTGGGGCGTGCGGCATCTGGTTCTGCCCTATGCGTTGGCTCAGCCATTGCAAGGCCTCTGGCTGCAGGGGCGATGCGGCACGCAGTTCCTGGGCCTTGTCCCACGCGGCACGCACAGCTTCGGGCCATTCCTGCAGGGTGGTTTCCTGGCTGGTCTGCTGCCGGGTGGACACATCCTGCCAGGCGAGGTGCACACATTGGCCCAGCCGCTGCGAGGTGGGCGTCGAGCCGCCCGCGCCATCGTCGCGCAGCAGGACGGCCGCCACGTCTGCCAGTTCGGGCACGATCAGGCCCAGCAGCCGGCGCACCGCCACATCGACATCGAGCGAATCACCCAGCGTGCGGCCCGCCTGCACCAGGAAGCTGGAGCGACGCGCCCCTTCCTCTGCAGCCCGGCGTGCGGCTTCCGCGGCGGCCAGGGCCACGCGCTCATCGGCCTGGCGGCGAATGCGCCGCTGCAGCAGGTACAGGTCGATGAAGACCTTGATCTTGCTGCTCAGCACCTCCGGCACCACGGGCGAGAGGATGTAATCCACCGCGCCCAGCGAGTAACCGCGCGCCGTCTGGATCTCGTCGGCGTAGGCCGTGATGAAGATGATGGGCGTGAGCGCCGATCGCCGGTAGCGGCGGATCATGGCGGCGGTTTCGAAGCCGTCCATGTCGGGCATGTTCACGTCCAGCAGGATCACGGCGAATTCCTGCTTGAGCACCTCACGCAGGGCCTCGGCCCCCGATTTGGCGAAGACCAGGTTGTGGCCCAGCTCCTCCAGCAAGGTGCCGAACACCAGCAGCTTTTCCGGCAGATCGTCGACGATCAGGATGCTGGCGCGTTCGTTGTCCTCGCCCGGGTTGTATGCGCGGCGCTCGGGCATCACTTGCATAGCCAGCCCCTGAGCACGGCCAGCAACTGGCGGGGATCGACGGGCTTGGACAGGTAATCCCAGGCCCCCGCCTCGATGCATTTCTGCCGGTCGCCCTTCATGGCCTTGGCCGTCACGGCGATCATCGGCAGATCCTGGCCCAGCCCCAGTTTGCGGATCTCCTGCATGGTGGTCAGCCCGTCCATCTCCGGCATCATGATGTCCATCAGCACGATGTCGATGTCAGGATCGGACTGGGTCAGGCGGATGGCATCGCGGCCGTTGTCGGCCGAGACGATGACCATGCCTTCGTCGTCCAGCACCGTGGTCAACGCAAAGATGTTGCGGATGTCGTCATCAACGATCAGCGCCTTCTTGCCGCGCAGCGAGCCGTTGGCGGCATAGGCTTCGAGCACACAACGGCGCTCGGTTTCGTTCATGTCGGCCACGCTGCGGTGCAGGCAGGAGGCCAGTTCGTACAACAGGTCGGGCAGGGCATCGGCCTGTCGCACCCCGAAGCCTTGTTGGGCGCGCCAAGCACTGTGATCGCGCTGTGCCGGCTCGCCGGTCAGGATCACGGGCGGCAGGTGGCTCCAGTGATGGCGCTCTGCCGCTTCGAACAGGTCTTGCGGGCCGAAATCCGTGAGCGCCACATCGACAATCAGTGCATCGGCTGGCTCATGCAGTGCGTGCCGGGCCGCTTGCGCGTCGTCCAACAGGCGCAAGTTGACAGCATCCCGCAGGATGGCCGCACAGGCATCTCGCAGGGGGGAAGGGGGCATGGCCATCCACACGCGGTGCGTCTTGCGTTGCACATAGGCACGCAGTTGCGCGAGCTTGGCATCCACCTCGTCCTTGCTGCGCATGGGCTTGGGCAGGAAATCGAGCGCGCCCGATTGCAGGGCACGGTCCCGTGCATCGTCTGTCGAGACGACGCAGATGGGGATGTGGCGCGTGTCCAGGTCGGCCTTGAGTCGGTCGAGGATGCGCCAGCCCTGCATGTCGGGCAGGTAGATGTCCAGCGTGATCAGGCAGGGGCTGCATTCGCGCGTCATGGCCAGGGCGCTGGCCCCGGTGGTGCACACCACGCCCTTGAAGCCTTGTTCATGGGCGGCTTCCAGCATCAGTTTGGCGAAGCTGATGTCGTTTTCAACGATGAGCACCACCCGGTCACCCGGATCGATGTCATCCCGATCGTCGGCAGCCACATTGATGAAGGCCACGCTGTCGGGCTCGACGACGTGATCGAGGTCGGGGCTGCCCAGGGCGTCTGCCATGGGGCCCACCAGCAAGGCGGGGCTCAAGGTGCCGGCCTGAACGCCCTGTGGCAGGCTGCCGGATGCGCTCTCATCGGTGAGCGGCGGCGTGGACGATGTGGCCGCTGGCGAGGGCAGGCGCGGCCGAGCCGTGCGCATGGGGTGATGGCTTTGCGGCAGGAACAGCGTGAAGGTGCTGCCATGGCCTGGTGCGCTCACCAGCTTGATCTCGCCACCCAGCAGGCGCGAGAGTTCGCGGCTGATGGCCAGGCCCAAACCGGTGCCGCCGTACTTGCGGGAGGTGGAGCCGTCGGCCTGCTGGAAGGCTTCGAAGATGATCTGCTGCTTGTCCGGCGAGATGCCGATGCCGGTGTCCGACACGGAGAAGGCCACCACCTGCCCGGCACGGTTGAGCTCTTCATGATCGGGAGACCAGCCGGACTGCGCCGTCCACATCGCAAAGCGCACCTCGCCGCGGTGCGTGAACTTGAAGGCGTTGGACAGCAGGTTCTTGATGATCTGCTGCAGGCGCTTGGCATCGGTGACGATGGTCTTGGGCACCGGCTGCTCGATCTGGATGATGAACTCCACGTGCTTGGATTCGGCAAAGTGGCGGAAGCCCCGCTCCACCGAGCGCTGCACATCGTCCAGCCTCACTTCGCTGACATCCACCTGCACCGTGCCCGATTCAATCTTGGACAAATCCAGGATGTCATTGATGAGCATGAGCAGGTCGTTGCCCGAGGAGTGGATGGTCTTGGAGAACTCCACCTGCTTGCCCGTGAGGTTGCCCTCGGCGTTTTTGCACAGCTGGTCAGACAGGATGAGCAGCGAGTTCAAGGGCGTGCGCAGCTCGTGCGACATGTTGGCCAGGAACTCGGATTTGTACTTGGAGGTGAGCGCGAGCTGCTCGGCCTTTTCTTCCAGGGCCTGGCGGGCCTGCTCCACTTCTCGGTTCTTGCGTTCCACTTCCTCGTTCTGATGGGCCAGCAGCCGCGCCTTTTCCTGCAGTTCCAGGTTGGTGTTCTGCAGTTCCTGCTGGCGGCTTTGAAGCTCTTCTGCCAGCGATTGCGATTGCTTGAGCAGGTTCTCCGTGCGGGTGTTGGCCTCGATGGTGTTGATCACGATGCCGATGGATTCGGTAAGCTGATCCAGGAAGGCCTGGTGAACGGGGTTGAAGCGCTCCAGCGAGGCCAGCTCCAGGACGCCGCGGATCTGGCCTTCGAACACCACCGGCAGCACCAGCACTTCCATCGCGGAGCTTTCGCTCAAGCCGGAGGCGATGCGCAGCGCCTGCGTGGGCACATTGCTCAGCAGGATCTTTTCCTTGTCGATGGCGCACTGGCCGACCAGGCCCTGGCCCAGGGCCACTTCCTTGCCATGCATGTGCTGGCCACCGGATGCATAGCTGGCCAGGAGCTTGAGCCGGGCCGCATCGCGCACACCGCTCATCACGTAGAACTCGGCCTGCTGGGCGCCCACCACGGGGGCCAGCTCGGACAGGATCAACTGGCCCACGGTCATCAGGTCCTTCTGGCCCTGCAACATGCGGCTGAACTTGGCGAGGTTGGTCTTGAGCCAGTCTTGCTCGGTGTTCTTCTGCGTGGTGTCCTTGAGGTTGCGGATCATCTCGTTGATGGTGTCCTTCAAGGCCGCCACTTCGCCTTGCGTCTCCACGGTGATCGAACGTGTGAGGTCACCCTGCGTCACGGCGGTGGCCACCTCGGCGATGGCGCGCACCTGGGTGGTCAGGTTGGCGGCGAGTTCGTTCACGTTTTCCGTCAACGCCTTCCATGTGCCGGCCGCACCAGGCACCTTGGCCTGGCCGCCGAGCTTGCCTTCCACGCCCACCTCGCGGGCCACCGTGGTCACCTGATCGGCGAAGGTGGCCAGGGTGTCTGTCATGCTGTTGATGGTCTCGGCCAGCGCGGCGATTTCGCCCTTGGCTTCCACGGTGAGCTTTTGCTTCAAGTCACCGTTGGCCACGGCCGTCACCACCTTGGCGATGCCGCGCACCTGGCCGGTCAGGTTGCCGGCCATCGAGTTCACGTTGTCGGTCAGATCCTTCCAGGTGCCGGAGACGCCCTTCACTTGCGCCTGGCCCCCCAGCCGGCCCTCGGTGCCCACCTCACGCGCCACGCGGGTCACTTCCGCCGCGAACGACGAGAGCTGGTCCACCATGGTGTTGATCACGTCCTTGATCTGCAGGATCTCGCCACGCACATCCACGGTGATCTTCTTGGACAGGTCGCCCGCGGCAATGGCCATGGACACCTTGGACACGTCACGCAATTGCACGGTGAGGTTGGAGGCCATCGAGTTCACCGATTCGGTGAGGTCCTTCCAGGTGCCGGCCACGCCCTGCACGTCGGCCTGGCCGCCGAGCTTGCCCTCGGTGCCCACTTCGCGGGCCACGCGGGTCACTTCGGCCGCAAAGCTGCGCAACTGGTCCACCATGGTGTTGATGGTGTTCTTCAGTTCCAGGATCTCGCCCTTCACGTCCACGGTGATCTTCTTGGACAAGTCACCCGCGGCCACGGCGGTCGTCACTTCAGCGATGTTGCGCACCTGCGAGGTGAGGTTGCCGGCCATGAAGTTCACTGACTCGGTCAAGTCCTTCCAGGTGCCGGCCACGCCCTGCACGTCGGCCTGGCCGCCCAGCTTGCCTTCGGTGCCCACTTCACGGGCCACGCGGGTCACTTCGGCGGCAAAGCTTCGCAGCTGGTCCACCATGGTGTTGACCGTGTTCTTGAGCTCGAGGATCTCGCCCTTCACATCGACGGTGATCTTCTTGGACAAGTCACCCGCGGCCACGGCCTTGGTCACGTCGGCGATGTTGCGCACCTGACTGGTCAGGTTGCCGGCCATGGAGTTCACCGAGTCGGTCAGGTCCTTCCAGGTGCCGGAGACGCCTTCCACACGGGCCTGGCCACCCAGGATGCCTTCGGTGCCCACCTCGCGCGCCACCCGCGTCACTTCGGAGCCGAAGCTGCGCAGCTGGTCCACCATGGTGTTGATCGTGTTCTTGAGCGTGAGGAACTCGCCCTTGACATCCACGTCGATCTTCTTGGACAAGTCACCCTTGGCCACGGCGGTGGTCACGTCGGCGATGTTGCGCACCTGGCCCGTGAGGTTGCCGGCCATGGAGTTGACGGAGTCGGTCAGGTCCTTCCAGGTGCCGGCCACGCCTTTCACCTTCGCCTGGCCACCGAGGATGCCTTCGGTGCCCACTTCACGCGCCACTCGCGTCACTTCGGCAGAGAAGTTGGCCAGCTGCTCCACCATCTTGTTGATGGTGCGGGCGGTGCGCAGGAACTCGCCTTCCAGAGGCCGGCCTTCGACTTCGAGCGCCATGCTCTTGGACAGATCGCCCTGCGCCACGGCGCCGATCACACGGGCCACTTCGCTGGTCGGGTGGACGAGGTCGTCGATCAGGGCGTTGATGGAGTCGACCGATTCACGCCAGAAGCCTCGCGAGGTGGGCAATGAGGCGCGCTGCTTGAGTTGGCCTTCCTTGCCCACGACTTGGCGCAGCCGCGCCAGTTCTGTGGCCATGGTGGCGTTCTGCTCGACGACATCGTTGAAGACATCGGCCAGCTTGCCGCTCACGCCGCTCCAATGCAGGGGCAGGCGCACGCTGGGGTCGCCTTGCCTGAGGGCTGTCAAAGCCGCCAACACCTCAGAGAGTTGCGCTTGAGTCAACTCGTTGGTGTAGCCCGCAATGGGCCCTTCCATCACTTTCATGTCGAGGCCCCTAACCATGGAATGCACGCAAAAAGAGCCCTGCGGATGGCAGGGCGTGGGGCATTCTGGAAAGGCGGCTATCCCTTGGCAATGAAAGGCCCTTGCTGCATTGGGTCTTGTCCCTAAAACCCTGGCGCAAACAGGTAGTTCTTTCAGAACCTCAGGTAAACCTTACTGAAGAGGGGCCTTTTGAGAGATGGGCGCGCTTCAGGTGTCGCGCCTTGCCCACATGCTGCCAACGGGGATGCAAGAGTCTCAATGCAGTTTGACCCGGCTTTTGGTGCTGTGCGTGAGCCAGCTGCCGAAGGTGGTGGCGAGCATGCGCAGCCAGCCATGCAAGGCCATGAGGTAGCCCCGGTAGAGCGTCCAGTAACTCAGGCGTGCGAGCAGGCCGTCGACCTGGAAGTGATGCCCGGTGATGGCGCCGATGAGCGTGCCCACCGCCCGGTCCGGCCCCAGCGACACCAGTGAGCCGTGATCGTGGAAGACGAAGCCGCGCAGGTCCGTGCGCCCTTGCACATGCATCGGGATGACACGCGCGAGGTACTGCGCCTGTTGATGTGCAGCCTGCGCCAGCGGCGGCACGGGCTTGTCCCGTCCCGGCGGGCTGCATGCGGCGCAATCGCCCATGGCAAAGATGTCCCGGTCTTCCGTGGTTTGCAGCGTGGGGGTGACCAGCAACTGGTTGACCTTGTTGCACGCCAGTCCATCCAGCTGGGTCAGCCACTCGGGTGCCTTCACGCCAGCGGCCCAGATCACGATCTGCGCACTCAGAGAACTCCCACCGGCGATGCGCACGCCGCGTGTGGTGACCTCTTCCACCCGCTGGCCCGTCATCACCTGGATGCCGCGCTCGGTGAGTTCATGCCGCACCTTGTCGCGCAGCGGCGGTGGCAGGTTGGGCAGCAGGTCCGGGCTGGCTTCGATCAGCGTGATACGCGTACGCAAGGGTTTGTTGCTGCTGGCGTGGATGCTGTATTCGGTCATCGTGTCGCACAGCTCGGTGGCCAGCTCCACGCCGGTGGCGCCGCCGCCGATGATGGCGATGTGGGGGGCCACGGGCGTGCCTTCGTTGAGCCTCAGGCACTGCAGCAGAATGCGCTTGTGCAGCCGGCGCGCATCGGCCACGGTGTTGAGGCACAGCGCGTATTCGTGCACACCCGGCGTATGAAAGTCATTGACCTCGCTGCCCACGGCCATGACGAGGGTGTCGTAATGCAGCACACGGGCTTCGGCGATGAGCTGGCCGTCTTCATCGTGCATGGCTTTGAGGCGGATTTGCTTGTGGGCCCGATCCAGCCCCTCCATCACCCCGAGGTGGAACTGGAAGCCATGCTTGTGCGCATGAGCCAGGTAGTCGAGCTCGTTGTTGCCCGTGTCCAGGCTGCCGGCGGCCACTTCGTGCAGCAAGGGCTTCCACACATGCGTCAGCGAGGCATCCACCAGCATGACTTCGGCCTGCGGGGGGCGCAGGCAGCGGCCCAGCCGCGTGGCCAGCTCCAGCCCTCCCGCCCCGCCCCCCACGATCAGCACGCGGTGGACGCCGAAGTGCGGCGTGGGGTCGGCTCCCCGGTTCGTTGTGCTCATGGGGATTCGGTGCCGGAAGCAACGCGGTACAGGCGGGGAGCCGGGGCGTTGGCGGGGGTGTCCGGACGCGATTTGCGCTGGATCATCAGCGCGCCAGCCGCCAGACCCACGGCAAAGGCGCCATAGATCATCAGCATGCCGGTAGAAGATGAGCGGCGTTCGAAGCCGGGGGTGAGGCGGGCCGGCACCAGGCGCGTATCGACCAGCCAGGCCACGGCCGTCAGGGCCGAGGCAGTGGCCACCATGCCGGCGGCCGAGGGTGTCTGGGCTGCTGGCGGCGCGCTGTCCGGTGTCTGCGGCTTGCGCCATGCACTGAGCACGCCTTCATACAAGACGGCCCAGAACATGGAGCTGAGATGGTGGATGAGCGCCCCCAGCAAGGTAAAGCGCAGGCTGAAGGCATTGGCGCGCAAGGCGCGGTCCCCGTGCACCCAATGGCTCGGCGAGTTGATCAGAGCGGTGCTGCTGCCATGGCGCCGGCGGCCATGCCAGGCCAGCACCAGCATCGACAGCAGACTGGCCATGCTGCCGGCTGCAAGCCAACGGTTGATGGAGGGCTTCAAGGGGGAGGCTGGGGTGGCCATGGTGTTCATGGTGTCGAAGGGAAGCAGGCGATGCGTCGTGCACAGCAATCACTGTTCCAGCCGACCTGCCTGCTTGGGGGGTTCGGGAAGAAGTGGGCACAGACCTTGCCGAACCGGGCGGTATCCCATCCAGAAGAGGAATGACATGAACACCTTGACATCCGCATCCCGCCGGGGTGCAAAGGCTCTGGCCCTGCCCTGTCTGGCTTCCGTGTCCGTGCTGCTTGCAGCCTGTGCCGACATGAGCGAGACCCAGAAACGCACCGCCGCCGGTGCAGGCATTGGCGCCGTGGCAGGTGCCGTGGTCGGCTCGGCCACCGGCAACAATGCCGGCCGCGGTGCCGTGATCGGCGGTGCACTGGGGGCCGTGGCGGGCAACGTCTGGTCGCGCCACATGGAAGAAAAGAAGAAGGCGCTGGAGCAGGCCACGGCAGGCACCGGCATGGAGGTCTCTCGCACGTCGGACAACCAGCTCAAGCTCAATGTGCCGGCCGATGTGTCCTTCGATGTGGGGCGTGCCGACATCAAGCCGCAACTGCGCCAGGTTCTGGAGCAGTTCGCGCAAGGCCTTCAGGGCCAGCCCAACACGCATGTGCGCATCGTGGGCCACGCCGATTCGACGGGCAGCGACGAGGCCAACAATTACCTCTCGGCGCAACGTGCGCAGAGCGTGCGCAACTTCCTGGTGGACCGGGGTGTCAACGGCACCCGCATCGAGACGGTGGGACGCGGTTCGCGCGAGCCCATCGCCACCAATGACACCGCCGAAGGCCGTGCGCGCAACCGTCGCGTGGAGATCTTCCTGAGCGAAGCAGCGGTGTCCTGATCGCGGTCGCAGCCGGGCGGCTCAGGCCGCCTGCCTGACATCGTCGAGCGCGGCATCGAGAAGGCACAACAGGCCGCGCTCGCTGTCATCCAGCCCTTCGATCTCGTAGCGCAAGATCTGGCGGCGGTTCGGCGCGGGCCATTGCGAGAGCGTGGCGCAGTTCAGCACCTTGGGGTGCACATACGACTTGCGACACACCGCCACGGTGTTGCCCAGCCGCGCCGCCACCTGCTTGAGGGCCTGCACCACGGAAGGTGCGGCGGCTTGCGCCTCCTTGTCGGCTTCAAGCGCTTGGGGTGCAAGCAGGGCCCACGCATGCACGGAGGCGTGCCAGGTGCGGAAATCCTTGGCCGTGAAATCGCCACCGCTTGCTTCACGGATGTAGGCGTTGACCTCGGCCGAGCCGATGCCGTGCAAGCCGCCTTCTTCATCGACGTACTGGAAAAGCTCCTGTCCAGGCAGGTTCTGACAACGGCGCACGACCTTCGCCACACGCGGGTCCTGAAGGGCCACGTCATGCCAGACCCCGCTCTTGCCCCGAAAGCGCAGGCTCACGCGGTAGCCTTCCACCTTGGCGTGTCGGTTGCGCAGCGTGGTCAGCCCATAGGACTTGTTCTCACGCGTGTAGCTCTCATTGCCGACGCGGATGTGGGTGGCGTCCAGCAGACCGAACCAGCGTGGCCAGCACATGCTCGCGGGTGGGCATGCCGTCCAACCTGGCGGCAGAAGCCAGATCCTTTTTGACACGTTCGCGCAAGTGCGGCAAGGCCATGCCGAACTGGTGCAGGCGATCGAACTTGTCCTGATCCCGCGTCTGGCGCCACTGGGCGTGGTAACGGTATTGGCGGCGCCCCCGGGCATCGTGGCCGATGGCCTGGATGTGTCCTTCGGGCCAGGGGCAGATCCACACGCGCTCGTAGGCCGGCGGGATGGCCAGCTTGCGGATGCGTGCCAGGTGCTCCCGGTCCCGGGCGTTGCGCTCATGCAGCCAATGCCCATCGGGGGCGCGGTAGGCGAAGCCTTGGCCTTTGCGATGGCGCTCGATGCCTGGCGTGTGCAGATGGTCGACATAGACCAGACCCGGCTCGATGAGCGGCAGGTCACCTGGCTGCGAGAGGGGTGCATCGGCCGCCATACCGCCACCGCCCGACGGCTAGCCTTTGACCGGCAGGCGCTCGGCTGCCGTGAGGTGGGCGCGGAGCATGGGCAAGGTGTTGAAGACGAAGCTTCTCACCAGGGGATGACGCGTTTCGCGACCGGTGCGTTCGAACAGCTCGATCGTGGCGGCATGGTCCCGGCTGCCCACGGCGTTGACAAAGCGCTGGTCGAAATCCAGCGTGCCGGTTCGGGCCAGGTTGTCCACCAGTTGCTGCTTGGGCTCTGACAAGGAGGCCGGCAGCGGCACATTGAGCTGCCGGGCCAGTTGCTGCAGGCCGCTGTTGAGCGTGGCCTGGTCCGTCACCAGCATGGCGGCGTACGACTTGACGGCGGAGTGGCTGGCCCGCTCCACACCAAGTTGGCCCATGCGCAGGTCAAACAGACCCGCTTCGGTAGCCTGGGTCAGGAAGGCCATTTCCGTGGCGCTCAGCGCGACACTGGGCGCGGGCGTCTGTGTCGCCGGCATGCCGGCACCGGTGGGCGTGTTGTTGACCAGCGCTTCAGGGGTGCCGGTCGGCAGTGGGGGCTGGTCCAATCCGGTGGGAAGGGCCGCCACGCGTGCGCCATCCGTGCCGGGGGCCATCGGGGCGGCCGCGCCGTAAGGCAGCTTGGGCGTGTCCACCGCGGCACTGGTGCGGTTGACGCTGTCGGCGCTGTTGTCGCCACGGGTGAGCTCGATCACATGCGTGGTGGGTTGTTGGGGCGGGGCGGTGTTGCGGTCACAGCCACTGAACACGAACACGCCGGCTGCCATCAAGGTCCACAGGAATCGACGAGAGGGTGAAGCGGTGGTCTTCATGATGTCAGGGTGCCGATCAATGCGGCACTTTGATGAGCGAATAGAGCGTGCGCATCTGGTGATGCACGTGTTGCCAGGCGTGGTACTGCCGCTCCACTGTGATCTGTACGCCACCAGGCAGGATGGCGCTTTGCATCGCGGATCGGTAGCGCGTGAGCAGCAGGACTTCGGTGCGGCTGCATTCTTCGATCCAGTCACGGTCGTCGCGGCTGAGCACGGCGCCGCGCACCTTGAGCCACCCCCGATGCAGCGCACCTGCGGCACTGACACCGACTTCACCCCTGCCGCCGTATTCGACGACATGGGCCTGCAGCTCGATGGCAGCGTTCCTGCAGCGCGTGGAGCGCACCATGAACCGTTGCCGCAGCTCTTCCGATTCCGTGTGCCGGGCACACAGCAGGAAGTCCTGCTCGCCATCTTTGCAGGCCTCAATGAGGTCGTTGAGGATCTCGAGCGTGAAGTCGTCGGTCATGGTGATCGCTCCTCGTGTTCTGGTGACACCAGGGCCTTTGCCGGCCCTTCCATGCGATTGATCGGCACATGGCGTGCCCGATCAGGAGGAAGTCTTTTCAGCGGGCGCCTCAGGGGGAGTGATCACCCTGCGCGCATGGATGCGTGCGATGCGGCGTTCGCGCACACGCAGCAAAGCCTCCAGGCTGGGCGCCTGGCGGCGGCCGCCTTCGAGGTAGAAGCACACATGGCGCAGGCTGCGCCGACGCTGGCACAGTGAGCGAAAGGCCAGCAGGATGGGCATGGCCACCAGCGTGCCGCCAAAGCCCCACATCCACCCCCACAGCATCACCGACAGGAACACGCTCAATGGGCTGAGCCGGAGCCGATGTCCCATCACCAAGGGCGTGACGATGTTGGCCTCGATGGCATGCACCCCCATGAAGATGGCCGGAGGCGCCAGCATGGCGGTGCCTGCGCCGAAGGTGACACTGCCGGCCAGCAGCAGCATGAACGTCACCAATGCAGGCCCCAGGTAGGGCACGAAGTTCAGCAGCGCCACCACCGTGCCCCACAGCCCCGGATTGGGCAGGCCAGCCAAGGCCAGCAGCAGCCCGGTGATGATCCCCACGCCGATGTTGATCAGCGTCATCGTGCCCAGGAAGAGGCCGATCTCGCGCTGTGCCTGCCGGATGCCCGAGAGCAAGAGGGCGCGTGCACGGGGGCGGCGCACGGCCTCCACCGTGCGCGACAGCAGCCAGTGCTGCGAGGCCAGCAAGAAGTACAGCAGGATCACCGTTGCTGCGGCAGACATGGCGAAATGAACCGCCTGGCCCACCACCACACGGGTGAACAGCAGGCCCTCGCTGGCGAGCTTGTCCTTGATGGCATCCGCCTCGGCATGTGCAGAAGTGGTGGCAGAGCGCAGCAACAGCATCTCGCGCAGGCGGTCGAGCATGTCCAGCAATTGCCGCAAGGTTGTGGGTGCCTTCTCCATCCATTCCGCTGCAGGGTTGGCCAGGAAGACACCCAGCAGGCCGAGCACCAGCAACAGCACGCCCACCACGATGCCGGCTCCCCAGGCTTCGGGGATGCCGGCTTCGCGCAGGCGATGCACGGGGCCAGTGAGCACGAAGGCCAGGGCCACAGCGAGGGTGATGGGCAACAGCACTGGCTGCGCCTCCCGCAACAGCAGGAGGAGCGCCACGGCGGCCAGACATTGCAGCGGGCGGGTCCAGGGAGCAGGCTGTGGTGTCGTGACCGCGGCCGGTGCAGCTTTTGGCACCGCACGCGGTGGTTCGACGGGGATGACGCGGGCTTCCATGATGGCTGCTTCAAGCAGCTTTCATGCCCTGTTGAATCGATGCTGAAAATGCCTCATGCCAAAAACGAAAACCGGCCATCGGCCTGCCATCGCGCCCCCCGACGCGACGACGGCCGATGGGCCGGTCGGTGTCAAGCCTGTGGTGGCTTATTGATTGGCGGCGCGCACCGTGATGTTGTTGCGTACCTTCTTGACGTCAGGCACGGCAGCAGCCAGATCCGCGGCGCGGTTCTTCTCGGCTTCGGTGGTGGCAAAGCCGGAGAGCTGCACTTCGCCCTTCAAGGTATCCACGTTGATGCGCATGGCGCTGACCTGGGCATCCTCTGCGAACTTGGCCTTCACGCGTGCGGTGATGGCGGCGTCATCGACATACTGGCCCATGGAGCTTTGACCGGAGGTCACGGCACAGCCGCTGAAGTAGACGGTGGAAGTCAGAGCGATGGCCGCGGCCAGGAAGATGCGTTTCATGTTGGTTCTCCTTTGAAAGCATTGAAGAGGTGACGCCCATGCTTTGGCAAACAGTGGGCCTGCACTTGCCTGGACAAGCGTTTTCAGCCCGCAGCCGCCTTGTCCTGCTCGGCCAGCACGCCATTGAGCCCGTGCACTGCAGGAGGCTTGGTGCCATTGACCACCGCACTGACGCGCCGGCTGTCCGGCTGCTTTTGCGCCAGTTTTTGCAAGAGTTGCGCCGTGGTCTGCACGCTGTGCTCCAGCGCGAAATGGCTCATGACACGGGCGCGCGCCCGCTCGCCCATGGCAGCGCGCTCGGTGGGCTTGTCGATGAGCTCGACCACATGCCGCGCGATGGCCTCGAAGTCGCCGTCGCCCACCAGCCAGCCGGTCTTGCCGTGCTGGATCAGATCGGGCACACCGCCGACCCGCGTGGCCACCACCGGCAGACCGCTGGCCATGGCCTCCATCATCGCCAGCGGCATCGCTTCGGAGCGCGAGGCCGATACCGACACATCCAATTCGGCGTAGACATCGGTCATGTCGTGGATCAGGCCGGACATGTGTGCCACACCTTGCAGCTCGAACTTGCTGATGAGCCGGCGCATGTCGTCATGCAAGGGGCCGTCGCCAATGAGGACGAAATGCGCCTGCGGTGCGGCCTGCTTGATCGACAGGGCGGCACGCAAGAACACATCGGGGCCCTTTTCAGGCGACAGGCGGCCAACCTGGGCAATCAGCGTGGCATCCGGCGGAATGCCGAGCGCCTGGCGCAGCCGCCCGTGGCGCTCACGGCGAGGGGTGAAGATCTGCGTGTCCACGCCATTGGGAATGAAGTGCAGCTGTGAGGGATGCACCCCCAGGCCCAACGCGTGGAAATAGGTCTGGCGGCAGACGGCGGCCAGATGGGTGCCTGCCGTGCGGTGGATCTCCAGATCCATCGTGGCGAGTTGGCGGCCATGGATGGTGGACAGCACCGGCTTGCCGGCCAGCTTGCCCGCCAACCCACCCAACAGATGCGCGTTGGGCAGGTGTGCGTGGACCACGTCGATGTTGTGCGCCTTGATGAGCGAGGTGGTCATCTGGATGCCGCTCCAGGGCGGGTTCTCCGGCATGGGCGTGACGTAGACGTCGGCACCCATGTCGCGCAGCTGATCGGCCATCTCGTTTTCCCAGGGGAACATGACGGTGATGCCAAACTGATCGGGCGGCAACCGCTGGATGAGCCGCATGACATAGGTTTCCATCCCGCCGACGATGGCGTTGCCCAGCATCTGCAGGACGTGGATGCGTTGGGAGGCGGTATGCAGATTGGCCATGGTGGTCTCACTTCAACAGCAACGAAAGTTGAACCGCATGGGCCGGTCATCCATGTCCGCGGCTTCGCTGGAAAGGGAGGTGGCGGTGCGGGGTTCGGGCCAGCCCGGCGCAGTGGGCGCTCTGGCCTGTGCATCCAGCCCCAGCCAGGCGGTGGCAGTGCCGCTCCAGATCCGCTGCCGAGCATGGGCGTCGACCTCCAGCTCATCCAGCAGGTCTTCGACCCAACCTTTGCGTTCGGCGATGTGGCTGCCCGAGCACGGCAGGAAGACATCGCTGCCGAATTGCAGCAGATCGGAGCCCAGCACGGCCAGTGCCTTGCTGAGCACTTCCTGCCGATACACCGGTGGCGGACCGAAGGAGATGTCGAAGCGGAACTTCACCTTGTCCGGCGGCACGCCGTTGATGAGGTCGATGAGGCCCACGGCCAGGGCTTCGTCCGTCCAGGGCCAGCCCAAGTGGGCCAGGGTGATGCGCACGTTGGGGTAGTCGCGCAGGGCTTCGAAGAAGGCGGGGCGACAGAAACGGCCGGAGCGACCGTCGATGAAGATGCCGCTGTGAAACAGGATGGGCAGCTTCAGTTCGTTGGCCACTTCGAAGACAGGTTGCACCTCCCGGTCATACGGGTACCAACCGGTGGGCACCATCTTCACCCCGCGCAAGCCGAGGTCCTCGATGGCATGGCGCAGGTCACGCGGCGCTTCAGGCGAGCGGGGATCTACCACGGCGAAACCGAAGAGCCGGTCCTCGTGTCCCTTGACCAACCGGCTCAGATGCTCATTGCCGCGGCGCAGCGAGCCGGCGTCGTCCAATGAGAAGCCGGGGCTCAGGAAGGGCGAGAGCAAGACCGCGATGTCGATGTCGGCCTCGTCGAGCGAGCGCAGCACGTCGGCTGTGTGTTCCTGTCCTGAGCAGTGCACGTGGGCATCGATGATCATCTGTGCATGTCCTCCAGGCCTGTCACGCCGGTGGGTTGGTTGGAGTTCGTTCGCTTGGGAGCTTGGCCGGGCAATGCCTTACACCGCCTTGGCCAGCATGGGCGCTGCTTCGGCCAGCGCCTGCTCTGCGGCCTTCTTGCCGGCGATGAAGGCGTGGTCGGAGTTGTAGTACTCCCATTCGCTGTAGCGGCCGGCCAGGATGATGTGGTGCTGGGCCAGCCACTGCCGGATGAGTTTCACGTTGTCGGCTCGGGCGTGGTCGTACACCACATAGGCGCAGGGCATGTCGACCTGGTTGGCGGTGATCAGGGTGTCGTCGTCCCGCAGCATGCCCACGCGCCGGCAATCGGCCACAGCCAGGTCGATCAGGGCTTGGCCATCGCAGGGCAAGGGCTTGTCGGGGCCGTAGGTGATCTCGCAGGTCAGGCCGAATCCGCCGGGCGGGTTGCAATGCGGGCTGGCGTTGCCCTGCACGAAGATGCGGTGAAAGACGGTGTCTTCCGGGTAGTAGATCCAGTGCTTGTCGGTGAGGTTTTCGCGGGCCACGCCGAGGTTCACGCAGCGCACGGAGACGTGCCGCAGGGCCCGTGCGGCCGTCTGGATTTCGGCAGGGGCCTCATCGCCACAGGCCGCCACCAGTTGGGGCAATGGCATCGTGCTGATGAGCGTCTGAAAGCCGACGGTGCGGCCATCGTCCAGGCGCACGGTGCGCTGGCGAGGCGAGACGTGTACGACGCCGGTGTTCAAGGCCAACTCGCAATTGAGCAGCGGCTTGAATCCATCCATCAGCGCCTGGAAGCCGCCCTTGAGTGGATAGCCGAAGCGCGCATTGGGCCCCATGGGCGCAGGCGTGGGCTTGAGCGCGCCTTCGATCATCTGTTCCAGATCCGGCAGTGGCACGCGGCCGCCCAGCCAGGAGGTCTCCATCTGCTCCAGCGGCACGGCCCACAGCTTCTGGTTGTACGGCACGGCGAAGTGCTTGGCGATGCCGGCGCCCCAGACCTGGTAGATGAATTCCTTGAAATTGGCTGGCGCCTGCTTCGGACGCTCTGTGCCGTCGCCCTTGAGCGAGCCAAAGCGCGCTTCGATGGCGCCGACCAGGCACTCCTGCAGCACCTCTGGCGGCAGGCCATACAGCGAGCCCTGGAAGGGGTAGCGCGTGTAGACGTTCTTGCTGTAGATCCACGCTTCGCGGTTCTGCCAGTGCAGGTTGTCGCCCAGCAGCTTGTCATACATCTCCAGCACATACGGATCGTTGGAGAACATGATGTGACCGGCGAAATCGAAGGTGAAGCCCTTGTCCTGGATGGAGCGGCACCAGCCACCCACCGTGCCCTGGCGCTCGACGAGCAAGGCATCCTGCCCACGCGGATCCAACCCGAGGTGATAGGCGGCCGACAGGCCCGTCGGCCCGGCGCCAATCACCACCATGCGGTCCTGCAAGGCGGGGTTGCGCGAGGTCGCCGCCGGCGTCATCACCACAGCCTCGTCCTGATGCGGCATGGACGTCACCGAGGCTGTTTGAGTGCCTTGCGCAGACCGCCTTTTGGCCAGATCGTCCAGCGCCTGGATGATCACGTCGGCAGACTGGTCCCAGGAAAAGCGCGAGACGCTGTGCAGCATGTCGAGCATGCGTTGCGCGCGCCGCTGGCGGCTCTCGTGCAGCAGGCGATGGCAGGCTTCGATGAAGGCCCCGTGGCCATCGGCAATCTCGACCACATCACCATACATGGACACCACATCGTGCACCGGCGTGCTGACGATGGGCTTTTCCGCGGCCATGTATTCGAGCGTCTTGGTCGGGCTGATGAAGCGGGTCGATTCGTTGAGCGCAAACGGCAGCATGCAGATGTCCCAACCGGCGACGATCTGCGGCAAAAGCTCATAAGGCTGCGGCCCCATCCAGTGGATGTTGGGTGCCTGCGGCAGGGTGGCCGGGTCGATCTTGACCACCGGGCCCACCATCACGATCTGCCAGTTGGGATCGGCGCTGGCCAGTTCGCGGATCAACGCCACGTCCATCCGCTCGTCGATGACACCGAAGAAGCCGATGCGCGGGCGGGGGATGTCGGCCTGCAGGGCCTTGGCCTGTTCCACGCGCGCCTCCTGCGACAGGGCTTGTGCAGGCGCGTAGTGGTGCGCATCCACGGCGCTGGGCAGGCACAGCACATTGGGATGCAGATCGCGCTTGGCTTCGTACAGGCTGGGCCCACCTGTCAACACCAGGTCGGCGCATTTGAGCAGGGCGGCTTCGCGCTGCTGCATCTGGCGGGGGGCCCCTTTGAAGGCGGACAGCTCGTCCATGCAGTCATACACGATGGCACGGGGGCGCAGCGAGGTCAGCAGCGGCAAGGCCATGGGGGTGTAGAGCCACACCAGATAGTCGTCGATCAGCTCCTGCCGCATGAATTCGTCCAGCATGGGCTTGAGCAGCGAGAGCTGATCGTCGTGGAAGCCGGGGGCTTCGATCGGTGTCAGCGGTTTGAGCAGGTCGACATTGGGCGCCACGTGCATGCGTTCCAGGCGCGGCGGCCCAGGATCCTTCATCGGCTCCTCCACATAGATGACGCGGTACTGACGGGCCAGCCGTGTCAGCAAATGCTGGGGACGCTGGTAGACGAAGTGCCAGCGCAGGTGCGAGAAGACGATGAGGGTTTGCATGGGTGATCCTTGCTTGTTGTGCATTCAAAGGCCGAGGGGCAGGCGCTGCTGCCATCGACGCAGGGCTTTGGCGTAGGCCAGGTTCAGGTGTCGGGGCCAGGCCTGCGAGGCCGTGGGCGCGTGATCCCACAGGCCGCTGTGGTGCCAGTGGTCGGCGTTGTCCCAGTCGGGGCGATCGACGATGGGATACAGGCACACGCCTTGAACCGGCACGCCTTGCTGCATGGCCGATTCGATCTGCGTGGCCATGTCATCGAGCCATTGCGCGCGGCCCACACCCACGTGGCTGGTCTCGGCGATCATCAAGGGCCGCCGGTAGCGCTGCCAGCACTCCTGCAGCATGTGCGCAAAGGGGCGCCTGCGGGGATCCTTCAAGTGCCAGTGCAGGCGCTTTTCGGTCATGACTTCCCACTGCCCGTTGTGATAGTGGTTGATGCCGATGAGGTCCAGCGCCTGCGGCCATCCGCCCAGATGCGGCTCCATGCGGCCGGCGATCAGGTCCCAGGTCTGCCATTGATAGCTGCGCACTTCCTCGGCCAGGCTGGCAAGTTCCGGTTGGCCCGCGGGCGGCACCACATGCACCAGCGGCTCGACATGCAGGAAGCGCGCGCGAGGATCGACCTGGCGAATGGCCTGCATGCCCATCAAGGCCGCCTTCACCAGCCGACACTTGATGTGAAAGCCATCCACCAGCGTGGCGCCTGTGGCCTGCGCATCCACGCCATAGGGATGCACCAGGCGTGTCTGCGTGACGGCCCAGGACAGAAAGCTGATTTCGTTGATCGGCGTGTAGACGGGTGGGCGATCGCTCCACGGCGCCAGGGCACGCGCAGCCTCGGCAGCAAAGCGCGCAAAGCGCTCGCAGAAGGCATCGTCCAGCATGCTGACGTCCGGCGGTGTGCCGTAGTGCATCAGCGTCCACAGGATCTGGATGCCATGGCGCCGCGCAGCCTCGGCGGTCCGCACGGCGCGTGAGAAGTCGAAGTCGCCATCCTGCTCGCTCAGCCGCCAGCCGATGCTTTCGCGCACGGTGTGCAGGCCCCAGGCGGCCAGGCGGGCATAGTCTGTTTCCAGGTGCTGGACATGGCCTGTGAGATCCACCATGTCCAAAGGGGTGGCCTTGGCGTTGAGGTGATCCGCCCCTTCGAAGCCACCCATCCAGAAGGACCGGTAGGGAGACCGCTGGGCATCGGCGGGCACCGCACCCGTTGGCAGAAGGCCCGGCTTGTCGATCAACAAGGGGGGCGGAGCGAGGCTCATGGAGGGGCTTTCTTTCAGTGGCTGCGTTTGCCCTTCGCACCGGACTTGCCATTGGCGCCAGGCTCGGGTGCACCCACTTCCTCCATCAATGCTTCGCGCTGTTCCTGCATGGTGTCCAGCAGGTTGGCCCAGTCGATCTTGGCCCGCGTGAGCTTGCGGAACATTTCGCCTTCTTCTTCCTTGACGTGGTGCATCACGTATTCGCCCAGCACCGTGAAGGTGGCGGCGAACTTGTCGTCCTGAGGCTGCATGGATTGCAGCTGGCTGATCAGGGTCTTGACGGTCTGGTGCTCCACTTCGGCTTCATCGATCAGATCGGTCTCTTCGATGGCTTCGCGCACGGCGGGGTAGAAGCATTCTTCTTCCAGCCGGGCGTGGACTTCCAACTCCATGCAGGTCTGCTCGACGATGGACTGGCAGGCTGCCGGGTCCTGGTCTTCCGCCTTCTGCAGCTTTTCAAAATCCTTGAAGGCCTTTTCCACCCGGCGATGGTCTTCCTTGAGCATGTTGAGCACCTCCTGACGGCACTGCGTGGCCGTGGGTGCGCGTGTGCCGCGGGCTTTCGATTCGGATGAGGTGGCGTGTTGGGCTGGCATGGGTTCTCCTGTTCAACAAAGTGATGCTGCGAACGTGCCGCATCGCCTGCCAGCGCTTCAGCAAACGCCATACCCTTTGCTGCGTTCACAGCCGGCATATCGATTGCCCGCTTGGCAGGCATGGAGAAGCCGCAATGAAGACCGAACCCCGCCACAGCACCTCCCCTGAACAGACGCCATCGCAGCAACAAGGGGAGACCGTCTCGGTCATGTCGGATGGCCGCGGGCCTCAACTGCCGCATGAACGGGACGAGTCCTGCTCCAGTCAGGACAGCGGCCCGCGTGAGGTCATCCAGCAGGCTCATCGGGATCTGGAGGCGGGCTTGAAGGATGACGACCTCGGCCCGCCCATGGACGAGACGTATGCGCGCGAATTCCGCGCCGATGACGACGAGTCCGGCGCCAAAGACGCCCAGCCTCCCGAGCGGGGCGGCCCGGCCAGCGGCCCTCGCGTTCACCGCGCCTGAAACACTTTTCCTCGCCGGAATCCCCTTCAACAAGGGGGATGAACCGCACTTATTGCGGCAAAGGGCGCAGCATTTTGTAAATCAGTGGCTGTCAGCAGGGACATGTCTTTCCTGGCATGCCCGGCGGCAGAAGCGTTGCGGAAAGTTACAAAACCACCCTCATCGAACATGCGGAAGTTTTGTCCGGACCCTTGGCTTGCGCCCTTGAACTTTTTGCCCTCTGCAATCGGTAAAGACGGCGTCGAAGGCCATGCGAGGTGCTCAAAGGTGACCGACGGGTCGCGCCAAGCGGCATGGATGTTGCGGTGAAGGAGGCCGTTTTCGCAACCGTCCCAACGAGAGATCCCCATGAACGCACCTGTGATCCGAGTGGAACATCGCCAGCATCAAGCGCTGACACCTCGCTTGCAGCAAGCGGTTCGCCTGTTGCAGCTGTCTTCGCTGGATTTCGCGCAAGAGCTGCGCGAAGTGATGGGCAAGAATCCCTTCCTCGAGCACGAGGAGAGCTCCGATGCAGATCAGGATGACCCCATCCCCGGAGAATTCGAAGCCTCTTCCTTGAACGACGACACGCTCACGGCCGCTGCGCCCACACCCGAGCCCGCCGAGGCCACCACCACCATCACGGAGGCCGATGCCGATGTCGCCTGGGAGCGCGACAGCTGGCAGAACGACGGCTCCTCGCCGCGCCAGGCCACGCGGGACAATGACTTCAACGTCTTCGACATGGTCCCGGCCGATGTCAACCTGCGCCAGCACCTGCGTCAGCAGGCCAATCTGCGCTCACTGTCTGACCGCGACCGCGCGCTGGTGTGCTGCGTGATCGAATCGCTCGATGACGATGGTTATCTGCGCACGGACCTGATGGAGCTGGCCCAGCTGTGCGAATTGGACCCGGCGGTGGATGAAAGCGAGATGAACATGGCCCTCAAGCTGGTTCAATCGCTGGAGCCCAGTGGCGTGGGCGCCCGCAGCATCGCGGAGTGTCTGCGATTGCAGCTGCACCTCATCGAAGACGAAGGCCATCGCGAACTGGCCCGCGAGATCATCGATCACCATCTCGAACGTCTGGCCCACCGTGATGGCACGGGCCTGGCACGCCAGCTCGGTCGCCCGCTGGAAGAGGTCGAAGCCGTGTGCGAACGCGTGCGCCACATGGATCCCCGGCCGGGCTGGCGCTTCGGCTCGGCCGACATCCATTACGTGACGCCTGACGTGATCGCCAAGAAGGTCCGTGGCAAGTGGATGGCGGTGCTCAATCCCGCCGTGGTGCCGCGTGTGCGCCTCAACCAGGTCTATGCCGACCTGTTCAAGCGCCACCGCGAGGGGCAGCACTCGGAGCTGGCCGCGCACCTGCAGGAAGCCCGCTGGACGGTGCGCAATGTGGAGCAGCGCTTTGCCACCATCCTGTCGGTGGCCGAAGCCATCCTGCGCCGGCAGCACAACTTCCTGGAGTTCGGGCCGCTGGCCATGAAGCCGCTGGGCCTGCGCGAGATCGCGGAAGAAGTGGGCCTGCACGAATCCACCGTCTCTCGCGTGACCAACAACAAGTACATGGCCACGCCGGCCGGCGTGTTCGAGTTGAAGTACTTCTTCTCGCGCGCGATGCCGACTCAGAGCGGTGGAACCTGCTCGGCCACCGCCATCCGCGGGTTGATCAAGGACATGATCGAGGCCGAAGATGGCTCGCGTCCCTTGTCCGACGCGGAGATCGCGCGGCAGCTGGCCCGCCAGGGGCTGACGGTGGCGCGGCGTACCGTCACCAAGTACCGGCAGTTGCTGAAGTTGCCGGCTGTGGAGCAGCGGCGTCGGCACGCCTGACGGCGTTGGCGGAGCGCTTCGCTGCAAGCCAAGCATCCACGCCGCCATGCAAAAGGCCCGTCACTGCGACGGGCCTTTGTGCTTGGGTGCTGCAGCGCCTTACTTGGTTTTGCTGCTGCCCGTGCTGCTTGCACTGCCGGTGGTGCCGCCGATGTCGTCGCCAGACGAGCCCTTGGTCGTCGAGCCCCCGATGGCCGATGAGCCCGAGCTGCTGCTCTTGGTGCCCATCGTGCCGCTGGTGGATGAAGCGCTCAGGCCCGTCGACCCTTGGCCGCTCAGGCTGGACGATGACATGTCTTGCTGTCCTGCCCCGCCCAGGTTGCCGCCCAGCGATCCGCCTTGTTGAGATCCCGACTGGCTGCGCCCCTGGCGCCATTGATTGAACTCGTCCGAGAAGCGGCGGAAGCGCTCCTGGCGCCAGTTGCGGTAGTCATCATCGAAGCTGCGCATCTGCTCGGAACGCCATTGATGGTAGTCCGGGTCGTACAGATCCTGATGGTTCTGGCCTTGGCTGTGGCCCAGCTGGCTCCCGCCAAACTGCTCGCTGCCTTGCTGCTGCCCAAAGCCGCCGTAGTGTGGGGTGCCAAAGCTGCTCTGGCCATAGCCTTGGGGGTGGTTGAAGCTGCCCTGGCTGTTTTGGGCATGCGAGCCATACGCAGGGTTCTGCATGCCTTGCGAGCCCAAGCCGCTGCCGCCGATGCCATGGCTGCCCCCGTACATGCCACTGCCGCCGAAGTTGCCTTGCTGGCTGCCGTGATGTTGCTGGGGTGAGTACGGCTGGCTGCCCTGATAGGACTGGCCCATGCCCTGGTACTGGCCCGACTGGCTGCCGGGAAAGCCGCCGCCTGATCGGCCGCCAAAGCCTCCGCCTTGCGAGCCCATGCCGGAGCCCACCTGCTGCTGCATGCCCTGTCCGTACTGGCCTGGGCCACTTTGTTGATGCGAAGGGTAGCCATAGGTGCCGCCCTCTGGGCTGCCGCTGCCCCATGGGCTGCCGTATTGCCCGGTGGTCAGTGCGCCATGCTGGCCCTGGCCCTGCGGAAAGCCGCCGCCGTAAGAACCACCCTGGTGGCTGCCCGATGAACTGCCGAATTGGCCGCCCATCTGCCCCCCCATCTGCCCGCCGCCGAAGTCGCGTGCGCTTTGCTGCCCCGAGCCATATGGGCCCGCGTCGCCATGCTGTTGGGAAAAGGGGTTCTGCTGTTGAGGTTGCTGAGAGCCCGGGCTCCAGCTTTGACTGCCGAAAGCCTGGTCCGATCCGGACTGCGGGGACTGGCCGTAACCAGTGGATGGGCCTTCATTCGAATGGCGCTGGTTCATCGCGAATTCCTTTCGATGCGCTGTATCTGGATGTCGTGGCCGAAGCCTCATCTTGTGGACGCATTCGGCACAGAAGTCGCGGCAATCGATGTTCCTGAACCCGCCATGACGGCGGCGCGCCGTTCAGCGCCCCGTTCAGCGCCGGGACTTGGGCGCAGACATCGGCGGAGGCTGGCGTTGCAACAGTTGCAGGGCCCGTGTACATCCGCCCTGCTCTTCCTGCTTGTCCACATCGATGAGCGGGACGATGGCAGCCAGCGGCGCGGCCAAGGCACCCAAGGCCACGGCACCCAGCACCTTCGCCCCCAATGGATTGGGATGCAGCGAAATGCTGGGGTCCGCAAAGTGGCCCTTCACATCGATCGGCGTGCGCAATGACAGAGGGCTCATGGTCTTGGGGTGGCTGACCAGCGTCAGATCCAGCGCTTCGTCGGCCAGCGAAACAGAGCCGGATGCCAGGATGGTGGAGCTGGGCGTGTCCACGATGGCCACTTCCGGAATGAGCTGGCCATTGCGCGCCAGCACGCGGGTGGCGGCGCATTGCATCGGCTGCTGCTCATCTCCGGTCAGCCACAGGCCGATGGCTTCGGGCAGATGCAGGCTGAGCGCTTCCACGATCAGGCGAGAGACACGGCCCCCCTTGACCCAACTGGTGGCATGCCCGTCGAGTGAGGCCAGCAGCTGCGCCGTCGAGTTGCCCTGGCCCTTCAGATCTGCCTGCCCGGCCAGCTCACCGCTGACATACGAGCGCTGGGTCTTGCCCGTCCTGGCTGTGGCCTTGGCATCCACAGGAGGGGTTGATTTGGGGTCGCTCGGTTTGTTGAGCCAGTACTCCAGCTTGATGCCCGACCACTTGAGCCGTGAATCCCACAGCAAGGTCTGGCCATTGCCATCGAGCTTGACCGACCCACCCAGGCTGCCGCCTGCCGTGCGGGCCAGCACGTTGTTCAGCGTCAGAACCCCGCCTCGCAGGCTCAAATCGGCATTCAAGGGCTCCAGGGGTTGTGCGAACAAGGCACCCAGGCTGGCCTGCTGGATGCGCAGTGCCACCTGCGCATCCATGGCCCGCAGCGAAGGCACATCGAACTCACGTTGTGGCAGCACCTTGCCGCTGGGCAGCTTCGGGTTGTTGGGTGCCCCCTGTGCGGGTGCACCAAAGGCCGGTGCCAGGTCCGCCAAGGCCAGCAGGCTGCCGGACAACTCCCCTTGAAGGAAGGGCACAGGCGGGCGGCGGTCGAAGTTGAAGTGGCCGCTCAGGCGGCTGGCGCCAACTTTCAACTGGCGCACCGCCAGGCCCCACAGCTCGCCGTTCTTCTTGAGATGGCCTTGCAGCGCAAACACCGCCGTCGTCGGCAGCGTCACGCCAACCGCATCCCCGATTGCCGCCAGAGAGGGTCCCTGCAAATCCAGATCGCCCTCCAGGTCTTGCAGCTTGAGCAAATCGCGCGTCTGGCCCTCAAATCGCACGCGCGAGTCACCGGCCTGCGCACGGATGGCGATGGGAACGGGTGGCGCCTTCTCGGGCTGCGTCACCAGGGGCAGCACCCCGCTGGACTTGGCCTCCATCTCGAACGGATTGCCTTTGTAGTGGCCCTTGCCGGTGATCTGAAGGCCCGCCCCTCCCTGCGCGCCTTCTGCGGTGGATGCGTGGGCATCCATGTCGACGGCCAGTTGTGCATCCTTCATCACCACATGCCCTTGCCGCACGATCAGCTTTTCCACTTGCGGCAGCGTGGCCGGCTTCTGATCCTTCGGGGTGACGGGGGCTTTGCCGGAAGGATCCAGGCTCCAGTTGGCGCGCCCTTCGCCGTCGCGCACCAGCCGGGCTTCGAGCCCGCCCAGCGAGATCTCTTCAATGATCACGTCGTCCAGGCGCCGGCCGTACAAGGCCTTGATCAAACCACCATACGGGACGACCAGCCGTGCCTGGCGGGCCTGCAGCATGTAGGCAGGCTCGCCCGCATCAGCGGCCTTGTACCAGCTCGGTTGCCCGACGGTGAGCGTGCCCATGTCCATGCGCAGGCGCCCCAGCAGGTGCACGGCGAAGCCATCGTCAAAGCGGACGGCATGGTGCAGTTGTGCCGTCAACCGACGCTCCAGCGGCCCCTTCAACCACGGCCAGCCCCGCCACTCCTGCCATGCAAAGAGCCCCAACAAGACGCCCAGGATGGACAGGGCGATGATCCAGCCTGTGCGAGGGCGGTTTTTTGAGCGTGGAGAAGGTGGCGTCAACGTCATCAGCAGATGGCGACCCGGTGGGCGCCGTTGTGGAGCGAAGGTCGAGGCCTGTTGCAGGCCGCGCTGCCACAAGGCAAATGGTGTGCCGCTGAAACGCGCCAGGTAAGCATTACCCGCGCTGAGGTAAATCATGCTGGCCACACCACTCTGGAAGTGGCCCTGCTCGCCTCTTGGCACAGGGTTTGCCACCCTGGTATGGCATCTGCATAGGTGTGCCTGTGACCTTCCATGACCTCATCCCATGACAGCCCTGCGCCACCTCTGCCTGTTGGGGCTGGGTCTCTTGAGTCATCCCGTCTGGGGGGCCCCCGATTCGTCCAACGACAGCAGCATGCACACCACACCCGCTCCCATCCCATCGGCGCCCAGCGTGCCCACGCCCGATGCCGGCACGCCCACCCAGGAAGACCTCCAGCGGGCCATGGCGCGTGTGAAAGCCGAATACCTCTTTCGCTTCCTGGGCTATGTGGAGTTTCCACATGCCGTGGTGCCGCAGTCCGATTCGCCACTGGTGATCGGGGTGCTCGGTGCCGACGACGTGTTCGAGGCGTTGGCCGATACGCTGCCCATGCGCACCATCGGTGCCCGCCAAGTGGTGCGCAAGCGCCTGTCCGCCGGCGATTCGCTCATGGGCGTGCACCTGTTGTATGCCGGCCGCCGTGTGGACCTGCTGCAGGATCCGCTCATCAGCCAGGCCCGCACCAGCCCGGTCCTGTTGGTCACCGATGCACCGGGTGGTCTGGCCGCCGGTGCGGTATTCAATTTTCTGCTGATCGGCGATCAGTTGCGTTTCGAGGCCTCTCTGGATGCTGCCAGCCGCGCATCCCTGAAGGTGAGTTCACGCGTGCTGGTGCTGGCCGAAAGGGTGATGGGGGCGCGTTGACATGAAGGTGGTGGAGGGAGCATGAGCTCAGCACTCAAAATGAAGATGACGCGTACGTGGTTCGGCCTGCTCGACAGGCTGGCCAACGGCAACGCCCGCACGGCCACCATGCCGGACATGGGCGGGCCCACCCTGCGCTCCAAAGTGATGATGGTGGTGCTGCTCACCACCTGCCTGGCCTTGCTGCTCAGTGCCACCGCCCTGCTTGTCTATGAAGTGCGCGCCTACCGGATGTCCCGGCTCAACGATCTGCAGACCCAGGCCGACATCATCGCCCGGGCCACGGCACCCGCCTTGTCGTTCAAGGATGGACGGGCCGCCTCCGAGAACCTGCACATGCTGCAGTTGCGCCCCCAGATCACCGCCGCGGCCGTCTACCAGAACAACGGTGCCGTGTTTGCCTCGTACCTGCAACCCGGCATCGAGCAGGAAAATCTGCCGGCCACCGTCAAACAGGCCGGCTACACCATCACGGGCGACCGTTTGGAGCTGTATCAGCCCATTCAACAAAGCGGTGAAACACTCGGTGTGCTGTATCTGCGTGCGCAAGATGACATCGTGGGCCGCCTGGGCGACTACGTGATGATCCTGCTGGGCGTGATGTTGGCCAGCACGGCGGTGGCGGCCCTCGTCACCTCGCGATTGCAGCGCGCCGTCACCGAACCCATCCTGCAGGTCGCCCAGGTGGCACGCGATGTGATGCAGCATCGGAACTTCTCCTTGCGGGCCCCCAAGACCTCCTCGGACGAGGTCGGCCAGCTTGTCGATGCATTCAATGACATGCTCACCGAGGTCGAAGCCCGCACGACGGCCCTTGAGCAGACCAATCACCATCTGTCGGTGGAAATGGCAGAGCGCCGCAAGGCGGAAGAAGCCCTCAAGGAAGCCGCACGCAAGAAGGACGCCTTCCTGGCCACGCTGGCCCACGAGCTGCGCAACCCGCTGGCGCCCATCAGCAATTCGGTGGAGATCATCCGGCGCATCGGGCAGCAAGATGCCCGCATGCGCGATCGGGCGCTGGACATCATGAACCGCCAGTTGCGCCAGATGGTGCGGCTCATCGATGACCTGTTGGACGTCTCGCGCATCACCACTGGCAAGCTGGTGATGCACAAGGAACGTACCGACCTGTTGCCCATCCTGCACAGCGCCCTGGAAATTGCCACGCCCACCCTGGAGGCCCGCCATCACATCCTGGATGTTCGCCTGCCCGAGCCGCCGGTGATGGTGGAAGCGGATGCCACGCGGCTGGCCCAGGTCTTTGCCAACCTGCTCAACAACGCCGCCAAGTACACCTCGGATGGCGGGTTGATCTCCTTGAGCCTGCGGGTGCTGGACCAGGAAGTGGAAGTCAGTGTCCAGGACAACGGCATCGGCATCCCGCAAGACATGCAAAAGGCCGTGTTCGAGATGTTCGTGCAGGTGGATCAATCCCTGGACCGCGGTCGTGCAGGGCTGGGGGTTGGGCTGTCCCTGGCGCGTGAGCTCACGCAACTGCACGGCGGCACCATCGAGTTGCGCAGCCAGGCCGAGCGACGCGGCACGGAATGCATCGTGCGTCTGCCTTTGGCGCCTGCTGCGACGGGGGAAGACACAGACAAGGTCGGTGAGCCCATCGTGCAGCGCCCTCCTCACAGCCTGAGGGTGCTGGTGGCCGATGACAACATCGACTTCGCCGAGAGCCTGGCGCACATCCTCGAATCGCTGGGGCACCAGGTGCGCACCGCACACGATGGCCAGAGCGCGGTCACCGTGGCCGCAGAGATGCGTCCGCAGATCATCTTCCTGGACATCGGCATGCCGGCCATGAACGGGCTGGAGGTGGCCAGCCAGCTGCGTCGTCAGGCCGAAACGCGCGATGCCCTGCTCGTGGCCGTCACAGGCTGGAGCCAGGACAAGGACCGCGAGCGCAGCCGCAATGCCGGCTTCAACCACCATCTGACCAAGCCGGTGGACATCAAGCAGCTCATGCCCATCCTGTCATCCGTGCAGGTGCGTGCAGCCGCCTGAAGCCTGCACCACTTCGGGCACGCGATATGCCCTTCGCTGATCACCTCCACAACAATCAACAGAAGGTGATCCGATGCGTAAAGACAAGCTATTGATCCGGTCCGCCCTGGCCGGCGCCTGCGCGGTCGCTGCGCTGGCGGGCTGTTCCTCCCCTCCGGTTCCGCGTGAACAACTGGCTGTGGGCAAGGCTTCGGTTGAAGCTGCCCAGACGGCTGGTGCGGCCGAACTGGCTCCTGTCGAATTGACCCGTGCCCGCGAAAAGCTGGCCCAGGCTCAGATCGCCCTGCGCGAGCGCAACCTGGATGCCGCGCGCATCCTGGCCGAGCAGGCCGATGCCGATGCACAAGTGGCCCGTGCCCGTGCCAATGCCGAACGCTCGCGCCGTGCCGCCGATGAGGTGAGCGCCAGCCTGCGCACACTGCGCATGCAGCTCGACAAGGGGGATACAGGCCTGATGCCCACGGCACCTGCAGCCGGCAGCCGTTCACTGCAACCCGCCCCGGCCAACCCTGACATGGATCCGCCGCTGCAGATGGCGCCTGGCAGCCAGCCCCCATCCAGCGGCACACGCTGACCTCCAGCCATCCAACAAGGAGATCCCATGAGTCAGAACCCATCCACCTTCACCAAGCCCGCCGCAGCATGGTCCATCACCGCGCTGGCCGCCCTGATGACGCTGGCCGGCTGTCACACCACGCCGCCGCGCAATGCGCAGCTGGAAGAAGCCCGCCGCGTGTACGCCGATGCCAGCGCCAACCCTGAAGTGACGCAAGGCGCCCAGATGGAGCTTGATCGCGCACGCAAGGCGCTCTACCAGGCCGAGACCGCCTGGAAGGAGCACCGCGATGAGCGCGAAACTGCCCACCTGGCCTACCTCGCCACGCAACAGGCCAAGGTGGCCTTGAACGTGGGCATGCAGCATGCGGCCGACAACATGGTGACTTCCGCCGGCACCGAGCGCGAACGCGTGCTGGCCGAAGCCAAGACGCAAGAAGCGCAGAACGCCAAGATGTCGGCTCAGGCGGCCAACGCCAATGCCGCCCAGGCCAATGCCCGTGCAGACGCCCTGGAGCAGGAACTCAAGTCGCTGCAGGGCAAGCAGACCAAGCGCGGCATGGTGGTGGTGCTGCAAGATGTGCTGTTTGATGTCGGCAAGTCTGATCTGAAGCCGGGCGCCAAAAGCCGCCTGGAAAAGCTCAACACCGTGATGCAGAACCATCCAGAACGCAAGCTGATGATCGAAGGTTTCACCGACAGCACCGGCAGCGACGAGTCCAACCAGACCTTGTCCGAGCAACGCGCCCAGGCCGTCAAGGATGCACTGGTGGGCATGGGCGTGGCCGCCGATCGCATCGACGCCAAGGGCTATGGCGAAGCCCGCCCCGTGGCCAGCAACAAGACCGCTGCCGGACGCCAGCAGAACCGCCGTGTCGAAGTGGTGTTCTCTGACACACAGGGCGCGTTTGCGTCGCCCTGAGCGGCCGCCTCCGGCCGCACCAAAAGAAAGGCCCGGTCTCCCGGGCCTTTTACCATTCATGGCAGCAAGCTGCACAAGGGCGGGCGTCACCCAGCCTGGGCGGCGGAGGGATAGTCCCCCATGCTGCCTGTGGCCTCGTCACCCGGGCCCATCTTGTTGACTTGGGAGAGGCGTTGAGGGGCTGTCGTGGCGGCAGGCGAGGCGCCGCCTTCGTCTTCCCAGTTCTGAAGCGAGCGTGCATCCACGGTGGAAGCCAACAATTGGCGACGCGCCCGCGTCTGCTTGGTGATCCACGCTTGACCTGCGGCCAGCAGGCCCAATACGGCCAGTGCTCTGAGCATCATCGATCCCCTTTATTCCCAGTAGGCGCGAGAGCCCCAGTAAGAATGGATCTGGTTGCCCAGACCGTCGAATTCCACATCGCTGGGCCAATGGTCCTTGTCGAAGCCCGGCGCGGCGTCAAAGCGGCTCTTGTCGGCATCCATGACGAAGCACTTGCGAGAGGTGTCCAGCGTCAGGGAGTTCCACGGCAGCGCAAAGAGCCTGTCGCCCAGGCCCAGGAAGCCGCCGCTGGACATCACGGCGTAGGCCACGCGCCCGCGCGGCACATCCAACATGATCTCGGTGATCTTGCCCAGCTTGTCGCCTTGCAGGTTGAGCACTTCATCACCTTCGAGGGTGTTGGCCGTCATCAGGCGGGGACCCGGACCGTTTCCGGTGGCGTACTGCGGCGATCCATTGAGGATGGCGTTCATGGCGTTCCTTTCCGTTGAAGAAGTGGGATGTGAGAGTCACACACACCAGTGCGGCAAGGCCCATGCCCAATTCATTTGCAGGACACCCTCCGGTTTACGGACAGGCCAGGCACGAGGGTTGCCATCAAATGCCCCGAATGCTGATGTAACTGGAGGCAGGCATGAAGGTGTTGTACGTGGAAGACCAGCCGGTGAACGTGGCCCTGATGGAGGCCCTGTTCGCCATGCGTCCGGAGCTGGAGTTGCAGGTGGCCACCAATGGCGAAGAAGGCTACAAGGCCGCCACCGAAGACCCGCCCGACCTGCTGTTGCTGGATCTGCGCCTGCCCGACTGCCATGGCACCGAACTGCTTGCACGGCTGCGGCAGCACCCTGCATTGAGCGACGTGCCTGCCGCCGCGGTCACCGCCGATGAGCTGTTCGATCTCTCCGATTCCACCTTCATGGAAACCTGGCGCAAGCCTTTGGATGTGCATCGCGTCCTGCACCGGCTCGATGGGATTCGCCTGCAACGGCAGGGCGTTTCCTCCGGGGCGGCGTCCGGCTGAAGCATCGCGTGCGCGGCATCCCAGGGGGTTTCGTGAGCATCACGTTCGACATCACGCACACCACGCGCTACCGCTATGCACGCCCGGTGGAGTTGGGCGAGCACCGGGTGATGTTCCGCCCCCGCGACAGCCACGACCTGCGCGTGCTGGCCACCGATCTGAAGGTGGACCCACCGCCCCAGGACATCCGTCTCATCATGGATGCCTATTCCAACTCGGTGGCCATCGTCACGCCGGCGCCCACGGCTCAGGAGCTGACCTTCACCGCCACCTTCACGGTGGAACACACCGGCTCACGTGCGCTGGATTTGCCCATCGATCCACGCGCCCAGTCCTATCCCTTCCATTACGAGCCGGAAGACCGCGTGGCCTTGCAGCATTACTTGCAGCCCTTTTACGCCGGCAAGCAGGACAAGCTGCTCGAATGGGCCAACCAGTTCATCGATGCGGGTGGCGGCACCGACAGCCGCGAGCTGCTCGTGCGCATGAACCAGACCATCCGTGACACGATGCGCTACCAGTCACGCGACGAAGAAGGCGTGCAGACGCCGGAAGAGACGCTCACGCTGGGCCAGGGCAGTTGCCGGGATTTCGCCACCCTCATGATCGAAGCCGTTCGGCAACTGGGTTATGCCGCCCGCTTCGTGAGCGGCTACATCTATTCCGCCAATCTGGAAGATGCCAGCTCCGCCGGGGCCACACATGCGTGGCTGCAGGTGTATCTACCGGGCTCGGGCTGGATCCCCTTCGATCCGACCAACAACCTCATCGGCGGCACAGACCTGATCCGTGTGGGCATGGCCCGGCATGCCAGCCTGGCTTCGCCCCTGAGCGGCGTCTGGACCGGCGCACCCGCCGACTATCTGGGCATGAGTGCGCAGGTGCAGGTCGTCAAGCGCCCTTGAACGCGTCGGCCTCAGCCGGGGTCGAACGCGCTGAAGAAAAAAGGGATCCCGAGGATCCCTTTGTCACATGTGCCGGTGCCCTCATCAGGCCGCGGCCGACTGGGGAGGCTCCAGGTCACTGCTGTCGACCTCGTGTTCCTTGACGGGCACGGTCGAGTATTCCTTGAGCCGGTTGTACAGGGTCTTGAGGCTCACACCCAGCGTGGCGGCCGTGCGCTCCTTGTGTCGGCCCAGGTACTCCAGCGTGCTCAGCGTCACCATGCGCTCGACCTCGGCTAGCGGGGTGCCGACGCGGATCTGCAGGATGGGCGCCCCCGACATCACCGGCAAAGGCGCATCCGCCGTGGGCAGGCAATCATCCAGAATCACCGAATCGGGCGCCATCACATACGCGCGGTGCACGATGTTGCGCAACTCCCGCACATTGCCGGGCCAGCGGTACGCACTCAGGCGCGCCAGGGTCTGAGGCGCATAGCGCTTGACCTGGCCTTCGCGGCGCGAGATGTCGTCCAGGAAGTGCTCGGCCAGCAAGGGGATGTCTTCCGCGCGATCGCGCAGCGGCGGCAGATGGATCGGGAAGACATTGAGGCGGTAGAGCAAGTCTTCTCGCAGCTTGCCGGAGCGAACGGCCTGATCGGGCGGCCGGTTGGTGGCCGCGATGATGCGCACATCGGTGTCGATGGCCTGGGTCGAGCCCACACGCATGAAGGTGCCGGTCTCCAGCACACGCAGCAGCTTGACCTGCAGATCCAGCGGCATCTCGGTGATTTCATCGAGGAAGAGGGTGCCGCCGCTGGCCCGCTCGAAGAAGCCCTGATGCTGGCGATCCGCACCGGTGAAGGCGCCCTTCTCGTGGCCGAAGATCTCGCTTTCGATCAGGTGCGGCGAAATGGCGCCGCAGTTCACGGCCAGGAAAGGCCGGTTGCGGCGGCGGCTGAGGTCATGCACGGTGCTGGCCACCACCTCCTTACCGCAACCGCTCTCACCCGTGATGAACACCGTCACGGCGGTGCCGGAGACGCGCAGGATCTGCTCATAGATGCGGCGCATGGCCGGCGAGCGGCCCCACATGCGGCCAAAGTGCCCTTCCTTCTCCAGCCCATCCATCAGGCTGGAGGCTTCGGCCTTGAGCGCCGATGGCTTGATCAGCCGCGAGAGGATGCCGCTGAGCTGCTTGACGTTCACTGGCTTGACCAGGTAATCGGCCGCCCCCATGCGCAGGGCCTGGATGGAGGTCTCCAGGCTGGCGTGCCCGGTAATGAGCACCACCTCCGTGTTGGCCAGCGCCTTGGCATCGTCGAACAGTTCCATGCCGCTGCCATCGGGCAGCATCAGGTCCAGCAACACGATGTCGGGCTCCTGCAGGGCCAACTGTTTGCGCGCATCGCGCAGAGAACCTGCGGTCGCCACGGTAAAGCCTTCCGTGGCGATCAATGCAGCCAGCATCTCGGCCCCATCGGCCTCGTCGTCCACCACCAATGCATGAGGCATGACTGGTACTCCTTGAAGTTGGGAAGTGCATTGTGCGCCGCGTCAGGCCCCGGCAAAACCCCGCCGGCACGTCTGTTTACAGTTGCGTCCGCATCGCTCCGAGAGCCTGGGATGGGGGTGCTCATTTATGACCAAAACCCGCCTTGTGAGGTGTTGGAGAGCGTCGTTGGAGCCGGCAATTTCTACAAGAAATTTTCAAGTCGGCATCATGGGTTTGCTGCGATCAGTCACCCTTACCGCAGCTTTGACCCAAGGTGCCCGGCATGACAGCGAAGCTGTTCGCATTTATGCGGGAACCACAAGACTTGTGGCGGGTCGTGGATGGCTTTGGATTTGTTTCACTTTCTTACATTCACGTATCACCAGCCCAGGAGATCGGTTTCAAAAGGCCGTCAAAGGGGGGCGGCATCATCTGCACAAATCCAGGCCCGATGCGGCCTCGCTGGGCGGTGGCACGCCCGCAGCAATCGGCTGGCCGAGGGTGTTCACAACCTGTTGTGCTTTGTTAATGACATGCCGGCAGTACGGCCGAAGGCATTGAGCTTGCCGCCGGCTCGCGGACTTGATGGAAGTCCGCCACAACAGGAGCCCTTCATGCAGATCAAACACTTGCTGGGTGTCTCGACCCTTGCCCTGGCCTGCCAGGCGGGGGCCGCCGTCACGAACTGGGGTGCACACGATGAGCTGGAGAAAGCGGTGGGCACGGTGCAACCGGGCAGCTTCACCGACATCATCAGCTTCACCCTGAACAACGATGCGCCGCTGGCCGTCAGCATCGTGGCCAACAACCTGGGGCCCAAACTGGACATCATCGGCGGCACGATCAGCCTGTATGAGCAGACAGGCGGTGGCCTCAGCGTCGAGTTGGGCAGCTACGAGTTCACCGGTGCCACAGGTGACACCACGCGGCTGTTCACGCCCAGTGGCCCGGGCGACTACCTGTACGCCATCAAAGGCTATGCGACCGGTACCGAAGGGGGTTGGTACACCGTGGCCTCCACCGCCTTGCCGGTGCCCGAGCCCAAGCCCATGACGATGGCCTTGAGTGCCCTGGCCATCGTGGGCCTGATGTATCACCGCAAGCGCCAGCACTGAACATCGGCAGGTGCATTGACGGATGTATTCAACCCGCCTCGGCCCATGGGGCGGGTGTCGTGTTGCGGACCAGATGCAGCCGCGGTCGGGGGCCCTGAGCCCCCATGAGCTTGAGATGCAGGCTCCAGGCAAGCCACGTCCATTCGACGGGCTTGCCCCAGACCTCCCACCACCAGATGGATGCGGCACCCACCATGGGCGCAGGCTCTGGCATGGGCGGGGATCGGTGAACAAGACGCAAGGCAACCATGCCGCCTGTCGGCAAGCCGCGCGCCCGGGCAGCACTGCACCGAGGTGTCCGGACAAGGCATGCCACTTGCCCTCTCGGCCTGCACCCGGGCCTTCATGGCTCTTGCGCTGCACCTTCACCGACCATCAGGAGATCCTCACATGGCACCCCAGACCAGCACCGCTACCGACCTGACATCCGGCATGCGCGACACCGTGGACCGCGCCACGCAATCCGCGCACGAGGCCATCGATCGCATGGCTTCGAAGGCCGGGCCCGCTCTGGAGCAACTGCAATCGGCCGCCTCGACGGCCGCTCAGACCATCCAGGACAAGGCCGTCTCCTTCGGTGAGATGGAAGAAGCATGGCTGGAATCGGCGCGCAAGACGGTGCGTGAACATCCTTTGGCCGCCATCGCGGTGGCCGTGGCCGCCGGCATGGTGATCAGCCGACTGAGCAGCCGCTGAAGCCATGACCGTTCGCACCAGCGAAGCCGGGGTCGTGACGGAGCCGCCCGTCACGCCTCCGCTGGACGCTCAGGCGGCCGCCCACATGCCCCCGCTGGGGCCCATGGCGGAAGGCGAGATCAACACCGCACCCGGCCTGGGTGAGACCTTGACGGCCTTGCGCGAAGAGGTGGCCGGTGCCGTTCACGAGCGCCTGCATCTGGTCGCGCTGGAGTTCAAGCAGGTCAGCCTCAACGCCACGCAGATGGTCCTGCTGGGCACCATGGCGGGACTGATGCTGGCTGGCGCCTGGGCATCCGTGCTGGTGGCCATCTACATGGCCTGCACCACGCATGGCATGCCATGGGGTGTGGCGCTGCTGCTGGTGCTGGTGCTCAATGTCGCCGGCGCCATCGTGGCCTGGCTGCGCGCACAGGCACTGAGCGAGGCGTTCACCTTCCCTGCCAGCATGCGCATGATCAAACGCCTGACCGGCCCTGAGCCCAAAGTCCGAACATGAACCCGATCACCGATCCATCCAGCATTGCGCAACAGATCTCGCGGACCGAGGCGGCCATCGAGGCCAGCAACCAGCGACTGCATGATCTGAAGTCCCACTTGCGCACCTCGGCGCGCCAGACACTGCGCGCCAGCCGCAAGCCGCTGATCATCGGTGGCATCCTCGTCGTGGCTTTGGGCGTGGTGCTTTATCCCCGCAGGCACCAGGTCATGCACCAGGCCCGCCGGGTGGCAAACAGCCCGCTGGTCACGACCTTGCTGCAAAGGCTGCCGATGCTCGGCATGCTGTTGCCATTGATCGGCGCAGCGCGTGGCCAGGAGGGGGCCGCGTCAGGCGGGGCCCGCATGGGGGCGTTGCTGTCCGCCGCATTGCCGCTGCTTGCCCGGTTCATGCCTCATGCCTTCGGCGGACGGCGCCCCCCTGCCGTCTGAGGGCCGGTCCTTGGCGGGGGTGGCGCCTGCGCGGCTGCGCCATGCAGCCTCGCCCGACTGGCGCACGGCCATGCGCCCCCTGTTGCGCAAGGTCTTTGGCCTGAGCCATTTGCGCCCCGGCCAGGACGATGTCATCCGCCACATCATGGCCGGGCACGACACCCTGGCGCTGATGGCCACCGGCGCCGGCAAGTCCCTGTGCTATCAGCTGCCCGCCTTGATGCTGCCGGGCTGCACGCTGGTGATCTCGCCGCTGATTGCCTTGATGAAGGATCAGTGCGACAAGCTGCGAGCCATGGGCGTGGCCGCCGTGCAGCTCAACAGTGGCCTGCTGGCCATCGAGCGGGAAAAGGCCGAAGAGGCGGTTCGTGAAGGGCGCGCCAAGGTCATCATGACCACGCCGGAGCACCTGCACGAGCCGGATTTCATGCGTGATCTGGCGCGGCATCCTGTCAACCTGCTGGTGATTGACGAGGCCCACTGCATTGCCGAGTGGGGGCATGACTTCCGCCCCGCCTTCCTGGAAATCGGGCGGGCGCATGCGCAGCTGGGCAAGCCCGTGGTGCTCGCGCTGACGGCCACGGCCACAGAAGCCGCCATCCAGGAGGTGATGCAGCAGCTCGACCTGCCCGACATGCAGGTGATCAACACCGGGCTGTACCGACCCAACCTGCATCACGCGGTCGACCATGTGACCTCGGATGACAGCAAGGTGGCGCGCCTGCTGACCCTGGTGAAGGCACAGGAAGGACAGGGCATCGTGTACACCTCGACCGTCAAGGCGGCCGAAGAGGTGCACACCCTGCTGACCCAGGCCGGCGAAGCCGTGGTGCTCTACCACGGACACCTGGCCGCCGGCCGTCGGCGTGACAGCCAGGAAGCCTACATGCAGGGGCAGGCCCGCATCATGGTGGCCACGCAGGCCTTCGGCATGGGCGTGGACAAGGCCGACACCCGCTTCGTGATCCATTACCAGCTACCGGCCAGCCTGGAGACGTATTACCAGGAGGCCGGGCGGGCGGGCCGCGATGGTCAGGCCGCCGATTGCATCCTGCTGTACTTGCCCCGGGATCGGGCCATTCAGCAGTTCTTCCTGAGCGGCCGGTATCCGGGCGTGGACGACCTGATGGCAGTGCATGCCCTGCTGGCCTCCCCGCCTCTACATGACACGGGCTGGACACTGGCCACGGTGGCCAACGCGTGCGAGCGCTCGCGCACCAAGGTGCAGCTGGCCGTGCTGCTGATGCGCAAGCAAGGCGTGGTGGCGCAGGGCCGCACAGGCCGTCTGCGTTTGAAGAAGATGCAGATGGATGTACCTGATGCGCAGGCTTTGCTGGAAAGCTATGTGGCCCGCAAAGCACAGGACCGGGCCATGCTGGAAGCCATGGTGTTCTACGCCCAGTCAGGGCAATGCCGGTGGAAGCTGCTGCTGCAGCACTTCGATCAGGATGAAGGCTTCGAGCGCTGCGGGCATTGCGACAACTGTCTGCGCATGGCCCAGGCCCAGGCCGATGTGGCTGCACTGGCTCAGGCCCGTCCACCGCAGGCCCCACCCGAGGCGCCCGCATCATGCGCTGAAGCCGCCCCGCCACAGGTCGGCGATGCCGTGACCGTACCGCGCTACGGCCGCGGCCGGGTGCTCGCCATCGACAGCCTGGGCATCACCGTGGCGTTTCCGAACGGGCCGGACAGAAGCTTTCTGCCACGTTATGTGCGAGCGGTGCCGGCGCGCCGTCGAGCGCCGCGTGGCGGGGAATGACGATGTCGAACATCGCACCGGCTTCCGTGTTGATCGCCTGGACTTGCCCGCCCTGGGCACGCACGAACTGATCCACGATGTAGAGCCCCAATCCCAGCCCCTGGCTGAGCTGGCCCGCCTCGCGCTTGAAGGGCTCGAAGATGCGCGGCAGGAGATCGTCGGGGATGCGCCCGGCATTGCGCACACACAGATGCAAGGATGGCGGCGCACGCCCATCGATCACCACCTGCACCGGCTGGCCTGCCTCCCCGTGCACGATGGCATTGCCAGCCAGGTTGGCCAACACCTGGGCCATGCGGCCGCCATCCAGAACGGCCTTGAGGTCGCCTTGCAGTTCGAGGTCAAGACGGGCCTCTGGATGCGCCTGGCGCAGCTCTTCCACCACCCGCGAGGCGATGACACCCAGATCGATCTGCTGCCGCTCCGGCCGGATCACATCCGAGCGGATGCGCGAGAAATCGAGCAGTTGATCGATCATGTGGGCCATGCGCCGGGCGCTGTGCCTGACGCGGTCACCCGTCTTGGCCACCTGGCTGTCGGGCGTCATGCGCAGGGCTTCGGCATACATCATGATGGCCGCCAGGGGCGTGCGCAGATCATGTGAGAGCACGGCGATCATGGTCTCATTGAGCTTGAGCACCCGCTCCAGCTCCGCATTGCGGGCGTGCAGCAGTTGACGCTGCCGATACAGCTCCACGAAGACCTGCACCTTGCTGCGGATCACCAGCGGATCGACCGGCTTGTTGAGGAAATCGACGGCGCCGCTTTCATAGCCCTGGAAGGACCGTACCGGATCGCTGGGCGAGGCGGTCAGAAAGATGATGGGCACATGGCGTGTGCGCTGCGCCCCCCGCATCAATTCGGCCAGGGTAAAACCGTCCATCTCCGGCATCTGCACATCCAGCAAGGCCAAGGCGACATCGTGATCGAGCAACAGCTCGAGCGCCTCGTTGCCCGAGCGGGCGGTCAGCACCTTGACGGTGTCACTGCGCAACAGCGCTTCCATGGCCACCAGGTTCTGGGCCACGTCATCAACCACGAGCACGTGGATGCTGGAAGAAGAAAGAGGCTGGCTGGAAGACATCTCGCTCATGCTGGTCTGGCGGCCAAATGGTCGCTGATTTCCTTGAGGGTTAAAACGGCATCGGCTCCGGCATGGGCCAGGGCTGCTGCGGGCATGGTGGGCATGCGGGCTTCGGTGGGTTGCTGGATCCAGACGCGGCCGCCTGCGTGCCGCACAGCCGCAGCCCCTTCGCTGCCATCGTTGCTCGCGCCCGTCAGCAAGATGGCCAGCAGGCGGGGCCCGAACACCGCAGCCGCGGATTCGAACAGGGGATCGATGGCGGGCCTGGAGTACAGCACCGGCTCATCCACTGAAAGGGCCAGATGCCGATCGGGCTCGATCAGCAGGTGGTAATCGGGAGGGGCCAGCACGATGCCGGCATGCAAGGGCTGCTTGTCCAAGGCTTCGCACACCGGCAAGGCGCATTGGCGGGCGAGCAGTTCGTGGATGGTGCTGGGCCGATCGCGCGGCAGATGCAGCACCACAGCGACGGGCACTGGAAAATCGGCGGGCAAGGCAGGCAAGATGGCCTGCAGCGCCTCCACACCACCCGCGGATGCACCGATGACCACGGCATCCACGTCGCGACGCACATCCAACCGGACCGGGCTCATGCGCTGATCCTCCGGTAGATGCGTTGGGCCTGCACATACGGCTCGAAGTCCGTCCCATGCCGGCTGAATTGCAGGCTCTCCTTGCTGCCCAGGCCCAGAAAGCCGCGGTAGACCAGCGAATCCCTAAAGAGCCCGAGCGCCCGGTCCTGCAAGGCACGATTGAAGTAGATCAGCACATTGCGGCAAGAGACCAAGTGCATTTCCGAGAACACGCTGTCGGTGGCCAGGCTGTGATCGGCGAACACGATCTGCTTGCCCAGGCGGCGATCGAGCAGCGCGCCTTCGTAGCCGGTGCTGTAGTAATCGGCGAGTGACTGGCGCCCGCCTGCTGCCATGTAGTTGCGGCTGAACTGCGCCATGCGCTCAAGCGGATAGATGCCGGCTTCGGCCACCTGCAGGGCTGCGGGGTTGATGTCGGTCGCGTAGATGAGCGTGCGCTCCAGCAGGCCTTCTTCAGCCAGCAGGATGGCCAGTGACCACACCTCTTCGCCCTGGCTGCAACCGGCCACCCAGATCTTGATGGAGGGATAGGTGGACAGGACCGGCAACACCTGTTCGCGCAAAGCCTGGAAGTAGCCCGGGTCACGGAACATCTCCGAGACCTGCACGGTGAAGTACTGCAAGGCCTGGGAGAAGGTTTCCGAATCGTGCAGCAGGCGGTGCTGCAGCTCGCTCAGTCGGGTGCAGCCGAAGCGGGCCATGGCCTGGCGCATGCGGCGACGCAGGGAGGTGATCGCGTAATCGCGGAAGTCGTACTGATAGCGGCGGTAGACAGCCTCCAGCAGCAGGCCGATCTCCAGATCGAACAGGGCGACGTCCTCGTGGCTGCTCATTTGGGGCACCACACTCTGCACAGTGAGACGAGCTTGTCCACATCGATGGGCTTGGCGATGTAGTCGTTGGCACCGGCCTCCAGGCAATGCTCGCGGTCATCGGCCATGGCCTTGGCCGTCAACGCGATGATGGCCAGGTTGCGCCAGGCCGGCTCGGCACGGATCTGGCGCATGGCGGTCAGGCCATCCATCTCCGGCATCATGATGTCCATGAGCACCAGGTCCACATCGGTCTGGCGAAGCTGTTCCAGTGCCTCGCGGCCGTTGCGGGCGATGAGCAGGCGCACGCCCAGCGGCTCGAACACGCTGGTGAGCGCGAAGATGTTGCGCACATCGTCTTCGGCCAGCAGGATGGTGCGGCCGTCCAGCACCGCATCACGGCGGCGGGCCTGGCGCAGCAGGCGCTGCTGGTCATCGGGCAGCGAGGTTTCGACGCTGTGCAGGAACAGGGTCACCTCATCGAGCAGGCGTTCGGGTGAACGCGCGCCCTTGACGATGATGGTGCGCGAGTAGCGACGCAGGCGTTGTTCTTCGTCGCGGGTCAGGGCGCGGCCGGTGTAGACGATGACCGGCGGAAAGGCCACGGATTCGTTGGCGGCCATGCGCTCGAGCAGGTCGTAGCCGCTGCCATCGGGCAGGCTCAGGTCGGTGACCATGCAGTCGAAGGTCTGCCGGCCCAGTTGATCCAGCGCCTGGGCCATGGTGCCCACCGCCGTGATCTCGAGTTGCTCGCGCGACAGCAGCACGGTCAGGTTTTCGCGCAATTGGGCGTCGTCTTCAATGATCAGCAGCCGGCGAACGGTTCGTTGCAGACGCTCTTCCAATTGGCGGATGGCATCGGTCAAGGCTTCACGCGTGGCGGGCTTGAGCACATAGCCCACGGCACCGAGCTCCAGCGCCGTCTGCGTGCGCTCCAGCGCGGAGACCATGTGCACGGGGATGTGGCGCGTCTTGGGATCGCGCTTCAAACGCTCCAGCACCGACAGGCCCGAGGCATCGGGCAGGCCGACGTCCAGCAGGATGCCGCTGGGCATCAGCTCTCGCACCAGATCCAGGGCCTCTTGCGCGCTGGCGGCCACCACGCAATCGAAATCCAGTGAGTGGGCCAGTTCGACCAGGGCCTGCGCAAAGGCGGCATCGTCTTCGACCGCCAGAATCAGAGCGGCCGGGGCGGGAGCGTTGGCTGCGATCATCGTGAACAGGCTCGACATGGCTGCTGGACATGCTGTCTCTGGCCGTCGATGCGGCGGGCTCTGTTTTGGCTGCCGGCTTGGGAGCAGTCGGCACCGCCATCTCGGCACCCTGCATGCTCGGCTTCAGTGAGGATGTGCCCAACCCCGCCGGCACCGATGCGGGCGGCGGCGCATTCAGCCACGCGGTGGCATCCACCGGCAGATCGAGCGTGAAGCAGCTGCCGCGGCCTGGCTCGCTGTCCACCGTGATGTCGCCGCCCAGGCGCTGCGCCAGCTCGCGCGAGATCGACAGGCCCAGGCCCGTGCCGCCGTAGCGCCGGCTGGTGCTGCCATCGGCCTGGCGGAAGGCCTCGAAGATCACCTGCAGCTGATCGCGGGCGATGCCGATGCCCGTGTCACACACCACAAAGCGCACGCGCCCTGGCGCACCGGCTTCCACTTTCAGCGACACCTGGCCTTCGTGCGTGAACTTCACCGCATTGGCCAGCAGGTTCTTGAGGATCTGCTGCAGGCGCTGGCCATCGGTCACCAGTTGCTCGGGCGCCTGGCCGGCACGGTCCACCACGAAGTCCAGCCCCTTGTGCTGGATCACCGGCTCGAACAGATCCGTCATGCGCTGCAGCACCGTGGGCACGTCCACCGGCTCGGGAATGAACTCGACATGGCCGGCCTCGATCTTGGACAAGTCCAGGATGTCGTTGATCAGTGTGAGCAGATCGTTGTTGGAGGCGTGGATGGCCTGTGCAAACTTCACCTGTTCCGGCGTGAGGTTCTCTTCCTTGTTGTCGGCCAGCAGCTTGGCCAGGATCAAGGCGCTGTTGAGCGGCGTGCGCAACTCGTGCGACATGTTGGCCAGGAACTCGGATTTGTACCGGCTGGCTGCTTCCAGTGATTGCGCGTGGCGCTCCAGATCATTGCGCGCCAGCAGCAGGTCGCGGCGCTGGCGCTCCAGCTCCTGCGTGCGCTCTTCAAGCTGCACATTGGTCTGCTCCAGTTCGGCCTGCTGCGCCTCCAGCGCGGCCTGCGATTGCTGCAGCGCACGGCTCTGCTCTTCCAGCTCTTCATTGCTGACGCGCAACTCTTCCTGCTGCGTTTGCAGCTCTTCGCTTTGCCGCTGGGTTTCTTCCAGCAGCTCCAGCAACTGCTGGCGGTACAGGGCCGAGCGCATGGCCAGACCCACGGTTTCCATGCACTGGGCCAGCAAGGCGTATTCGCGTTCCGGCTCATCGGCAGGCGGATCCAGGCGGGCCAGTTCGATGGCGCCCAGCACGATGCCATCGGCCGTGACGGGCGCCATCAGGATCTGCGCAGGCCGGGTCTGGCCCAGTGAGGAACTCAAGGACAGGTAATCGGCCGGCACCTGAGCCAGGCACATCGGCCGCTTCTCGCGCAGCACCTCGCCGAGCAGACCCTCCTGGCTGGACAACAGCCTCGCGTGCGTGGCGGGCAAGGCCATGCCGCCCAACAGGGCCAGTTGATCGCCGCGCAGATGGTAGAGCGCGCCCACCTGCGCACCGATGTGCCGTGCGAGCGTGCGCACAGCCTGCTCGGCCATCATCTCGGGCGTCTGATCGCCACGCAGGGCTTCGGCCAAGGTCGTCTCGCCATGCTGCAACCACATCAGGCGCTGGGATGCCTGGCGATCCCTCAAGGCTTGCCGGATGACGAAGGCCATCACCCAGCACGAAAGCGCGCCCATCGATCGGTTGCTCACGGCCAGATCCCATGCCACCCCGGCGGGTGACAGGATCAGCCCGACCACACTGCAGGCCGTGGTCAAGAGCGCGATGCGAAGCGGCAAGGCGGCCATCGGCTGAAACAAGGTGATGCCCACGGCCACGCAATACAGCGCCCATTCCGCATAACCAAGCGGCGTCAACGCATCGATGACCAGGGTGATGAAACTCCACGCGATCGCGGCGTTGCGGACCAGCTGGTCCCTGGATGGGGTCGAGAACTCCATGTGTCTTTCTTGCCGGTCCTTGGAGGACGGCCTCGTGTCGGGGGCGCCAGTATGCAATCGATCCATGACGGATGACCTCGTTCAGCCCATGGCCAAAGCAAACTTCCGGCCATGTCTTCAAAACGGCGGAAGGTGCCTGGATTGCTGGGATCGATCAGGCCCATCGTGGCGGCCCTACCCCTGCAACCGGAGACATGACATGGCACACAGCAGCATCCTCGGATCAGACCGCGCACCCGCCCTTCCCCCAGGGCGTGACGTCGAATCCCTCGGCCCCAGCGACACCTCGGACACCGGCAGCGATGTAGCCGGCACCTTGGACCTCAATGAAACCGATCAGAAGCTCGGTGACCTCCATACCCGTCCCCGTTCCGAAGACAGCTTGCGGCAAGAAATACAGCGCGCAGACAGCGATACAAGCGGCACGGGTGAACGCGCGTCGGCCATCCTCAGCGAAGACCTGCGCGAAGGAGCGGACATCGCGCCCGACCAGATCGTGGACGCCCCTGATGGTGTGCCGCTCGACGAGAGCGAACTGGACGATGACAGCCTGGCGGCATGAAGGATGGCAAGACCTGGGATGAGGTGGGGAAGGCACAACTGGGCACGGGGCTTGCCCCCTGGGGCAAGTCACTTCTCCAACATCCCGTCAGGAGCTTCGCCATGAACTTCCGCCCTCTGCCTCGTCGCACCCTGCCCGCCATTGGTTTCCTTGCTGCCGTCCAGATGGCCTCCCAGACGGCCGTGGCCGCCGACAACAAGGTCGAACGCAAGGCCGACAGCATGGCGGCCAGCGCCAGTGCCACGGCGCATCGCATGGGAGACAAGGCTGCGAATGCCGCGGACAGGGCTGGCGACAAGGCCGCCGCCGCTGCCGAGAAGACCGCCGACAAGGCGTCTGAAGTCGTGACCAAGGCCAGCACGGCCATCAAGGGCACACCGGCCCATCAACGCTGGGAGCGCACGCACCGCGCCACCAAGATCGTCGGCACCGATGTGCGCAACCGCAAGGGCGAGAAGATCGGCGACGTCAAGGACATCGTGCTCGATGACAAGGGCGCCGTGGCCTACGCCATCGTGTCCACCGGCGGTTTCCTCGGCATCGGCGACCGCCTGCATGCCGTGCCCTGGTCGGCCCTGAACATCCGCACCGACAAGGACTTCCAACTCGACATCGACAAGGCCACGCTGCAGAAGGCCCCGGGCTTTGGCTCGCGCGACTGGCCTGATTTCGACGATGCCCAGTGGCAATCGAACAACCGCCGTCACTACCGCGACTGGGTGGATGGCCAATGAGAAAGAGGCCGGTCATGAGCAACCGCAGCCTCGTCCTGTTCATGGCCCTGGCCGTCGTGGCCAGTGGCGCCGTGTTCACGCGCAACACCCTGCACCGGCGCGCCTGGCGTCGTGAAGCCTCTCGGGGCAGGCCCTTCCATTTCGGGCCCTTCACGAAACCGCCCGAGCCGCGGCCCGACACCACGGTGAACTGAACAGGATTCCGTATGAGCACACCTCTGCGCATCGCCCTCATCAGCGAGCATGCATCGCCCCTGGCCGTCAGTGGTGGCGTGGATGCCGGCGGGCAGAACGTCTACGTGGCCCAGGTGGCCCGCTGCCTGGCCCAGATGGGCCATCAGGTCGACGTGCTGACCCGCCGCGACAACCCGGATCAACCCACCGTCGTGCACATGCGGCCCGGCGTGCGCGTGGTCCACATCGAGGCGGGCCCGGCCAGCTTCATCCCTAAGGAAGAGCTGCTGGCCCACATGCCCGAGTTCACCCGTTCATGCGAAGCCCTGCTGCGCAATGGCGCCAGCTATGACGTGGTGCACGCCAACTTCTTCATGTCCGGCCTGGTGGCCCAGCATCTGAAGGAGGCGTTGGGCCTGCCTTATGTCATCACCTTCCATGCGCTGGGCCTGGTGCGCCGCGAACACCAAGGCAGTGCCGATGCCTTCCCGCCAGCGCGCATCGACATCGAGCAGCGCCTGGTGGACAACGCCGATGCCATCATCGCCGAATGCCCGCAGGACGAGCTGGACCTCGCCCGCCTGTACCGCGCCGACCCGCACAAGCTGCGCATGGTGCCCTGCGGCTTCGACACCGCCGAGTTCGGCCCGATGAACCGGCAGCAGGCGCGCACGGCCCTGGGCCTGAACCCGCAGGACTTCGTGATCCTGCAACTCGGCCGCCTGGTGCCCCGCAAGGGCATCGACAACGTGATCCGCTCGCTGGCCCATCTGCCCGCTTCGGTGCCGGCACGGCTGCTGGTGGTGGGGGGCGATGGGGCCGAGCCGGATGAGGCCCGCACGCCTGAGATCCGCCGCCTCAAGGAGGTCGCCCTTGAATGCGGCGTGCTCGACAAGGTCACCTTCACCGGCCACCGGCACCGCGCCGAGCTGCGCCGCTATTACGCCGCCGCCAACGTCTTCACCACCACGCCCTGGTACGAACCCTTCGGCATCACGCCGCTGGAGGCCATGGCCTGCGGCACGCCGGTGGTGGCCAGCAACGTGGGTGGCCTGCCCTATTCGGTGACCGACGGCGTCACCGGCTACCTGGTGCCGCCGCGTGAGCCGGCGATGCTCGCGCATTGCCTGGCCCACCTGCATGCCAACCCGCGTCTGGCCATGGCCATGGGCCGCGCGGGCATCCGTCGGGTGCGTTCGCTCTTCACATGGGAGCGGGTCGCCCAGCTGCTGCTGGAGACCTACGAAGACGTGCTGCGCACCACGCGCCAGGCCGATCTGGCCCGGCTCATCGAGCGTCAGCAACGCCCGACGCTCAACGATTTCATGGCTGCCAACTGAATAGGGAAACTCCATCATGCGTGAACTGGTCGACCTGAGCGGCAAGGTCGCTTTCGTGACGGGCGCCGCCAGCGGGCTCGGTGCTGCCATCTCCCGCCGCCTTGTCGAAGCCGGCGCCAAGGTCGTGCTGGCCGACATCGCCGGCGACAAGGCCAAGCTCATGGCCGACAACCTCGACCCGAGTGGCGAGCAGACCCTGGCCGTGCGCCTGGACGTCAGCAACGAAGACGCGGTGGCCAATGCGCTGGGCCTGTGTACCCAGCGCTTCGGCGCGCTCGACATCCTGATCAACAACGCCGGCACCGACGTGACGGCCCCCATCGACGAGGTCAGCATCGAGGCCTGGACCAAGGTGCTCGACACCAACCTCAAGGGCCCCTACCTGCTCACGAAGCTGGCCCTGCCCGCGCTGCGCGACAGCGATGGCGGCCAGGGCGGGCACATCGTCAATGTGGCCTCGACCGCAGCCTTGCGCGCCTGGCCCAATGCGAGCGCCTACCACGCGAGCAAGTTTGGCCTGCTGGGTCTGTCCAAGGCGCTGCATGCCGAGCTGCGTGCCGGCGGCATCCGCGTGTCCACGCTGATCACCGGTGGCATGCGCACACCCTTCCTGCTGGACCGCTTCCCTGATCTGGATCCATCCAAGCTGCAGGACCCTGCCCTGGTGGCCGAATCCGTCTGCTTCATGCTGACCCTGCCGCGTGACTCCGTGATCGCCGAACTCACGGTCCTGCCCGCGGAAGAAACATCATGGCCTTGATGACGGAGCAGGAGGGGCCCCGCACCGGCCAGCATCGCACGCCTGCACCCAAGCCGCTGCGCCGGGCGGCCTTCCTCGACAAGGACGGCACGCTCGTGGAGAACGTGCCCTACAACGTCGACCCGGCCAAGCTGCGCCTGACACCGTTTGCCATCGAAGGCCTGCGCCTGCTGCAAGACGAAGGCTTCCGGTTGATTGTCGTCACCAACCAGTCGGGCCTGGCGCGGCGCTACTTCGACCGCGCGGCGCTCAACCGGGCGCACGCGGCCCTGAGCGCCATGCTGCTGGCGCAAGGCATCGTCATCGACGATTACTTCGTCTGCCCGCACGCCCCCGCCGCCACGCGGCTGGAGCCGGGCTGCCTGTGCCGCAAACCCGCACCGGGGCTGCTGCGCCAGGCCGCACTGGTTCACCAGATCGACCTCACCCGCTCGTGGATGGTGGGCGACATCCTCAACGATGTGGAGGCCGGCCACCGTGCCGGCTGCCGCAGCGTGCTGATGGACGTCGGCAACGAGACCGAGTGGCGCCTGTCCCCCATCCGCCTGCCTGACCTGCGCGTTCGAAACCTGCTGGAAGCCGCGCAAGGCATCCTGGCCAGCGAAGCGCAGACCGCTGCCCCCGCCTGACACACCCTCACACCAACGGAGCGCCGATGATCACGCTGGGTATCAATGCCGCCTTCCATGATTCCGCTGCCGCCATCGTCGTCGATGGCGAGGTGCTGGCGGCCGCCGAAGAAGAGCGCTTTTCGCGCATCAAGCATGGCAAGCGGCCCGTGCCCTTCAGCGCCTGGGAGCTGCCCTTCAACGCCATCGACTTCTGCCTGGCCCAGGCCGGCGTGACCCTGGCCGATGTCGATCATGTGGCCTACAGCTACTCGCCCTCGCGCTTTCTCAAGCAGCGCGCCATCGGCCCGACCATCACGCTGCCGCTGGAGCCTTCTGCGCAGGACCTGGCCGATCTCGATTGGGAAAACGTGTGGGATCCGCTGTTTGCCTCCTACATCGTCAATGCACCTCGCCAACTGGCCAGCGGCGCGCCGCATCATTTGAAGAAGCGCTTTCAGCGCGTGCAGCACGATGGCCCCTTCAAGTTCCACTTCGTGGACCATCACTTGAGCCATCAGGCCAGCGCCTTCCTGGCCGCCCCGTTCGAGCACTGCGCCGTGCTCACGCTCGATGGCCGCGGTGAAGACGCGACCACCTCCTACGGCGTCTACCGCCACAACACCTATGAAGCCATCGGCGAGGTGCACATGCCCCACTCCCTGGGCATGCTGTACGAACGCGTGACCAGCCACCTGGGCTTCCTGCATTCGAGCGACGAATACAAGGTGATGGCCCTGGCCGCGCTGGGCCAGCACACCTATCGCCAGGCCCTGCAGGATCACCTGCTCATGCTGCCCGACGGCCAATACGAGTTGCTGCCCATGGACATGAGCGCGCTGTTCGGGCCCCCACGTGAGCGTGGCACCTCGCTGGAGCAGCATCACCTGGATCTGGCCGCCTCGCTGCAATCCGTGCTGGAGGATGCCGTCATGGAGATCGCCGGCTGGCTGCGCGAGCGCACGGGTGAGCGCTACCTTGCCATGGCCGGTGGCGTGGCCCTGAACTGCGTGATGAACGCCCGCCTGCGCGACAGCCAGATCTTCGATGCCGTGTGGGTGCAACCCGCTGCGGGCGATGCCGGCACGGCCCTGGGCGCCGCCCTGTGGATCGATGCCCGCGAACGTGAGCGCCTGCTGCGTGCCGCCATGGGTGGGCAGACCACCCCCACCACGCCCACCGACGACAGCGTGACGCCCTCGACCACACCCATCCACCTGGCCCCCCGTCGCTGGCGCATGCGCCACGCCTACATGGGCCCCGATTACGCCGATGCCGAGATCGAATCGCTGCTGAAGTGGGCCAAGCTGCCCTACCGCCGCCTGCACAACATCGAGCAGGAGACGGCCCGCCTGCTGGCCGACAACAAGGTGATCGGCTGGTTCCAGGGCCGCATGGAATTTGGCCCCCGTGCGCTCGGTGGCCGCTCCATCCTGGCCTCGCCCATCGACCCGGCCATGCAGGCCCGCATCAACGAACTCAAGGACCGCGAGGACTTCCGCCCCGTGGCGCCTGCCGTGCCGCGCGAAGAGCTGGCCAGTTGGTTCACCCCCGCCCAGGCCAACGACGGCGAAGCGCCCTTCATGCTCTTCATCTACGACGTGCTGCCCGAGCAGGCCGAGAAGATCCCTTCAGCCTGCCACGCCGACCGCACTGCGCGCGTGCAAACCGTGGATGCAGAAACGCACCCCCGCTATCACGCGCTGCTCAAGGCCTTCGGCGCATTGACCGGCGTGCCGGTGCTGATCAACACCTCGTTCAACGTGCGCGGCGAGCCCATCGTCTGCACACCCAAGGATGCGATCGACGCCTTCTACAGCACGCCGCTCGATGCCCTGGTCATCGGCTCCTTCCTGCTTGAAAAACCCACTGCCGCCGCACAACCATGAGCTCTCCCACGATCGCCGTCGTCATCCCGACGTACAAACGACCCGATCTGCTGCGCCGCTGCCTGGATGCCCTGAGCCGGCAGAACATCGCACCCACCAGCTATGAGGTGATCGTGGTCGACGACGGCCGCAGCGCCGACACGCGCGAGGTGGTCGAATGGTTCAACAGGCGCTGCCAGGGCGCCCCCGCCTTCCGCTACCTGCAGCCCGACGGCACCCGCGGGCCGGCCGCTGCGCGCAACCGCGGCTGGCGTGCCAGCGAAGCCAAGCTCATCGCCTTCACCGACGACGACACCGTGCCTGCACCCGACTGGCTGGCCGAAGGCTGCCGCGCGATGAGCCGCGATGTGGTGGCCGTGGGCGGCCGCGTGGTTGTGCCCACCACCGCCACGCCCACCGACCATGAGCGCAACACGCAAGGCCTGGAGGCCGCCGAGTTCGCCACGGCCAATGCCTTTGCCTGGCGCGAGGCGCTGGAGATCGTCGGCGGCTTCGATGAGCGCTTCACCCGCGCCTGGCGCGAAGACTCCGATCTGCACTTCACGCTGCTGCAGCGCTGCGGGCCCGTGGGCTGGGCGCCGCTGGCGGTCGTCACCCACCCGGTGCGCAAGGTGCCCTGGGGTTTTTCATTGCAGACGCAGGCCAATGTTTTCTTTGATGCACTGCTGTTCAAGAAGCATCCCAATCTGTACCGCCTCAAGATCCGCCCGCATCCGCCCTGGCGCTACTACGTGATCGTCGGCTGCACGCTGCTGGCCCTGTTCACCGCCCTGCTCGACATGGACGGCCTGGCCGCCGTGCTGGTGATCGCCGCCGTGATCGGCGTGCTCGATTTCTTCCTGCTGCGCCTGCGCGGCACCGCACACACCGCATCGCACGTGATGGAGATGGCGGTGACCTCGCTGGCCATTCCCTTCCTGTCCGTCTACTGGCGGGCGCGGGGTGCCTTGCACTTCAAGGTGCCGTTCTTATGAGCAAGAGGCTGCGCATCCTCACCTGGCACGTGCATGGCAACTACATGTACTACCTCAGCCAGGTGCCGCATGACTTCTACCTGGTGCGCGACGCCGAACGCAGCACACACCACAGCGGCCGCAGCGGCACCCTGCCCTGGGGGCCCAACGTGCACGACGCGCCCGTCGAGCAGATCCAGGACATGGCCTTCGACGTGGTGCTGTTTCAATCGCGCGATGCCTACGAGCGCGAGCAGCACACCCTGCTGAGCGCCGCCCAGCGTCAATTGCCGCGCATCTACCTGGAACACGATCCGCCCCAAGAGCACCCCACCAACACCCGCCACTGGGTGCAGGACGTCAATGCCCTGCTCGTGCATGTGACCCCGTTCAACGCCCTCATGTGGGACAGCGGCATCACGCCCACCCAGGTGATCGAACACGGCGTGGTGCCCCTGGCCCATGCCGTCTACAACGGCGAGCGGGAGGCCGGCATCGTCGTGGTCAACAACCTCGATCGACGCGGCCGAAGGCTGGGGGCCGATGTGTTTGAGCAGGTACGCCAACAGGTACCGTTGACGCTGGTGGGCATGGGCGCCGAAAGGCTCCATGGCCACGGTGAAGTGCCCAACGCCCAACTGCCCGAGGTGATGGCCTCGCACCGCTTCTTCTTCAATCCCATCCGCTATACCAGCCTGGGTCTGTCGATCATCGAGGCCATGATGGTCGGCCTGCCGATCGTGGGCCTGGCCACCACGGAGCTGGCCACGGTGATCCGGTCGGGTCACAACGGCTTCATCGACACGCGCGTGGACACCTTGATTGACGGCATGAAGCACCTGCTGGCCCACCCTGAAGAGGCCCATCGCATGGGCGAGCGCGCCCGGCAGACAGCTCACGAGCGCTTCAACATCCACCGCTTTGTGGACGATTGGCAGCGGGCCTTGCAGACCCTCACCGCCTGAAACGCCGGCCATGCTGGGCTTCACCACATTTGCCCGCTGCGTGAAGCGCCCGGCCTGCTAGATTGCCAGGCATGTCTGCCAAGCGCGCCTTCCTGCTACCCCGCACCAGCCTGAGCCTACTGAGGCTCGGCCGGGGTCTGCCTGCGCGCAAGCCTGTTTGACACTCCCCTGATCCCGGCCTCGCACACGGTGCCCCTGACGAACCCGCAGGGCAGCACCCAGGGACTGACCGCGCGCTGATCCTCCTTCATCAGCCAATCCTTGAGCGAGCGCCCAACATGATCCCCCACCCCCACACCAAGTACCGCCCCTTCCCCACCGTCGATCTGCCTGCACGACGCTGGCCCTCCCGCACCGCCAGCCAAGCCCCCATCTGGTTGTCCACCGATTTGCGTGACGGCAACCAGGCCCTCTTCGAGCCGATGAACCGCGAGCGCAAGATGCGCCTGTTCCACGAGCTCGTGCGCATCGGCTTCAAGGAGATCGAGGTGGGCTTTCCCGCCGCCTCGCAAATCGATGCCGATGTGGTGCGCGAGCTCATCGACGGCGGCCACATCCCCGAAGACGTCACCCCCATGGTGATGACCCAGGCGCGCGAGGACCTCATCGAACGCACGGTAGCGGCCGTGGCCGGCGCACGCCGCGCCATCGTGCATGTGTACAACGCCACCGCCCCCGCGTGGCGCAAGGTGGTCTTCGGCATGACGGTGCCCGAGGTCATGGCCCTCGTGGCGCACCACATCGGCCTGCTCAAGCGTCTCACCGAGGCCCATCCCGAGACGGAATGGATCCTCCAATATTCGCCCGAGACCTTCAACATGACCGAGCTCGAGGTCTCGCTTCAGGCCTGCAACACGGCCATCCATGCATGGGGTGCGGGCCCGGGCCGCCCCATCATCATCAACCTCCCTACGACGGTGGAAGCCGCCACCCCCAACGTCTTTGCCGACCAGGTGGAGTGGATGAACGAGCGCCTCGACCAGCGCGAGCATGTGATCCTGTCCGTCCACCCGCACAACGACCGCGGCACCGGCGTGGCCTGTGCGGAGCTGGCCATGCTGGCCGGCGCGCAACGCATCGAAGGCTGCCTCTTCGGCAATGGCGAGCGCAGCGGCAATGTGGACCTCGTGACGCTCGCGCTCAACCTCTACACCCAGGGCGTCCACCCGCAGCTCGACTTCTCCGACATCCAGGCCGTGGCCCGCACGGCCGAGGCGTGCACCGCCTTGCCCATCCACCCGCGGCATCCGTATGTGGGCGATCTGGTGTTCACCGCCTTTTCCGGATCCCACCAGGATGCGATCAAGAAAGGCTTTGCCGTGCAGGACCCGCAAGGCTTCTGGGAAGTGCCCTACCTGCCCATCGATCCGAAAGACATCGGACGCACCTACGATGGCATCGTGCGCGTCAACAGCCAGTCGGGCAAAGGCGGCATCGCCTTCCTGCTTGAGCGCGACCATGGCGTGGTGATGCCGCGGCGCATGCAGGTCGAGTTCAGCGCCATCGTGCAGGCCCAGGCCGACCAGAGCGAATCGGAGATGAGCAGCCAGGCGATCTGGGCTCTGTTCGATGCCACCTACCTGAGACCGGTCCTGGACGACGGCCCGCTTCAATATGTCTCGCACCGGTTGATGGAAGAGACACCCCATGGGCAGGACATCGAACTGCATCTGCTGGCACACGGCCAGCCGGTGACGGTGCGCGGCCGCGGCAACGGCCCCATCGATGCTGCAGTGCGCGCCTTGTCGCCGCATCTGCGCCTGGATCACTACGAGGAGCGCAGCATCGGTGCCGGGGCCGATGCGCAAGCGCAAGCCACCGTCGAGGGGGCGCTTCCAGGCCTGGATGGCACCCGCTTCGGCGTGGGGCGCCACCCGCACATCGTCACCGCCTCGCTGCTGGCGGTGATCGGCCTGGCCGGCCGCCTGGGAATGGCGGACCTCCTGCACCGCGCTGATACAGGCACAGAGCTCGCTCACACGGCGTAACCTCAACGGGCATGCGGTTTGCCGCGGGGGTGGGATTCAAGCACTTTCCCCCGCGCCATGATGCACCCCTTCGCCACCCCTCAGCCGTCCAACGGGCGGCTCGACTGGCACGACCAGCCCGCCATCGACGACTTCAGCCAGGCCATGCAGGAGGCGCTGGGCCACTACCCTCGCCGCATCGCCCCCACCTGGTTCTATGACGACCGTGGCTCGGCCCTGTTCGAGGCCATCTGCGAGCAACCGGAGTACTACGTCACCCGCACGGAGATGAACATCCTGACGCAGCACGCCGCCGACATCGCGCGCTGCATCGGGCCCCACGCGGACATCATCGAATTCGGCGCCGGCTCCAGCCGCAAGTTCCGCACCCTGCTGCCTGCGCTGCAGATGCCGACACGCTATGCGCCCATCGACATCTCTGGCGCTGCCCTGCACGCCGAGGCGCAGGCCCTGCGGCGCGATCATCCCGAGCTCAAGGTGCTGCCCGTCGTCGCCGATTTCACGCGGCCCTATCGCCTGGCCGAATCCCCTGCGGACACCCGCCAGCGCGTGGGCCTGTACCTCGGCTCCTCGCTGGGCAACTTCGATCGGCAGGGGGCGCTGAACTTCCTGCAGATGGCCGCCCGACATGTGGCCGGTGGTGCCTTGCTGGTGGGCATCGATCTCGTCAAGGACCCGGCCGTGCTGCACGCCGCCTACAACGACCGCGCCGGCGTGACCTCCGATTTCAACCGCAACCTGCTGGTGCGGGCCAACCGCGAGCTGGGCACCGATTTCGATCTGGATCACTTCGTGCATCACGCCTGCTATCACCCGCCTTCACAGCGCATCGAGATGCACCTCATCAGCACACGACGCCAGGTGGTGCATCTGCAAGGCCGCAGCCACGAGTTCCAGGAAGGCGAATCCCTGCACACCGAGAACTCGCACAAATTCACCCTCAGGGGCTTTCGTGAACTGGCTGCGCAAGCGGGGCTTCGTGCAGGGCCGGTGTGGATGGATGCCCAGCACTGGTTTGCGCTGCAGTGGCTGTACTGCGATGGCCCGCGGAAGATGGCCACCCACTGAGCAGCTCATCGAAGTAGGCGATGGTGCGGCGCAAGCCGTCCTCCAGCGCCACGCGTGGCTCCCAGCCCAGGATCTCCCGGGCCTGCGTGATGTCAGGGCAGCGCTGCATGGGGTCGTCCACCGGCAGCGGCTTGACGATGATGGGAGAAGCCGATCCGGTCAGCCGCACGATGGTCTCGGCCAGCTCCCCGATGGTCGACTCGTGCGGATTGCCCAGGTTCATCGGGCCCACCACGTCGTCGGGCGTGCCCATCAGCCGAATGCAGGCTTCGACCAGGTCGTCGCGGTAGCAGAACGAGCGTGTCTGGCCGCCGTCGCCATACACTGTGATCGGCTGTCCCTTGAGGGCCTGCACGATGAAGTTCGACACCACCCGCCCATCGTTGGGGTGCATGCCAGGCCCATAGGTGTTGAAGATGCGCGCCACCTTGATGCGCAGCCGGTGCTGGCGGTGGTAGTCGAAGAACAGGGTTTCCGCGCAGCGCTTGCCTTCGTCATAACAGGCCCGCGGGCCGATCGGGTTGACGTGGCCCCAATAGGCTTCCTGCTGGGGGTGCACGGTCGGGTCCCCATACACCTCGCTGGTCGAGGCCTGCAGGATCTTGGCCTTGACCCGCTTGGCCAGGCCGAGCATGTTGATGGCACCGTGCACGCTGGTCTTGGTCGTGCTGACCGGGTCGTGCTGATAGTGCACGGGCGAAGCGGGGCAGGCGAAGTTGTAGATCTGATCGACCTCCACATACAGCGGGAAGGTCACATCGTGGCGCATCAGCTCGAAGCGGGGATGCGCCAGCAGGTGCTCGATGTGGCGGCGGCTGCCGGTGAAGAAGTTGTCCACGCACAGGACTTCATGGCCTTGGGCCAGCAGGCGTTCGCACAAGGCCGTGCCGAGAAAACCGGCACCGCCGGTGACCAAAATGGACTGCCGCTCGAAATCCCTCATGTCTGGCTCCTTGATAGACGATGCACGGCGGCCGGCTCAGGCACGGCCAGCCAGTTGCGTGCGGGCGGCATCCAGCACGCTGGCTGCACTGATCTCCCATGCGCATTCGTGTGCAGTGGGGCACTGCGGCTGGGCGCATGGCCGGCAAGGCGCATCGGCCCACAGCACCGCGTGCCGCAACCCGTCGGCCGGCGCCCAGCGCGCCACATCCGATCCGCAACTCACGACCACACTGGGCGTGCCCAGCGCCGCAGCCACGTGTGACACGCCGGTGTCGTTGCACAACAGCAAGGCCGCCTGGTCGATCAGCGCGCCCAGGCTCCACAGGCTGGTGCGCCCCACCAGATCGATGCAGGCGGCCCGCACCGGTTCGGGCAGGGCCTGCATCAACGCCTCACCCAAGGCCCGCTCGCCCGTCACCCCGGTGAGCACCAGGCGGTGCCCCTGCTCGGCCAAGGCGGACGCCACCTCGGCAAAGCGCTGCGCCGGCCAGCGCCTCGAAGGCCACTGCGAACCTGGGTGCACGCAGACAAAGCCCTGTCCCGGCTGCCAACCCCGCTCGCGCAGCAACTGCCTCGCCTCATCGTGGTCGGCGTCGGTCAAGGGCACATCCATCTGCCACCGGGAAACGGCATCAGGGGCCAGGGCTTCATCCTGGCCCAGCACATCGACCAGCTTCATCAGCCGGTGCGCCTCCCGCCCCTGCGTTGGCCAAGTCGCAGCCAGATCGGGCTCGGGTGCAGGCAGAAACGGCTCGTGAAAGGCCGCGAGGTGGCGCGCCCCCCATTGCATCAACATCCCGTTGGTGATCCGGCCGCTGCCGTGCAACTGCACCAGCAGGTCAAAGGCCCGTGCACGGACTTCACCGATGAAGACCGGCCACGCCTGCATGTCCGGCACCCGCTCAGGCAATTGAGGATGGCCGGGAAAGGCCAGAAAATCGTCCACACTGCCGAGCCGCTCGGCCAGTGTCTGCGCCCATGGCAGACCGATGAGCGTGATGTGCGCATCGGGGAAGCGCCGTCGCAAGGCCCGCAAGGCGGGTGTGGCACACAACAGATCGCCCAGCCCCAAGGCACGGAACACCGCCAGACGGCGTACCGGACCCAGCAAGGCATCGACCTCAAGGTGCCGCGACATGGGTTCAAGACAGGCTGCGGGCATGGGGTTCGTCATGTTGATTGAGCAGGCCCAAGGCGGCTTCGACCACGGCCTCCGGCGCCACACCCCGCAGACAGGCGTGGTGCCCCTGGGGACAGGTGCTGCGCAGGCAATGGCGACACGGCACATCCTGGAACAGCACTCGGCTGGGTACCTGCCATGGCGTGTGCTGTGGGTTGGTCAAGGCATACAGGCACACCAGCGGCGTGCCCACGGCGGCGGCCATGTGCGCCGGACCGCTGTTGTTGGCCATCAGCAGGGCACTGTCTTCGATCAGTGCGGCCAAGCCACCGAGCGACAGGGCCCCCACCACATCGATCACCGGCTCCTTCACGGCGGCGCGGACCTGGGCAGCCGCTTCACGGTCATCTTCGCTGCCGCAGATCACGGCAGACCAACCCGCCTGCATCAGCGCCGACAAGGCCACGCCAAAATCATGCGGACGATAGCGACGCGACGCCGCCGTAGCGCCTGGATGCAGGAGCACATACCGTCGCCCCGCCGCCAAACCGGCCTGTGCCAGCACGGCACGTGCCTCGATCCGATCGGCATCGCGGACCTTCAAACGCAAGCCAGGGTTCGCCGGCACGGGCACACCCAGTTGTGCCACCAGTGCCAGCTGACGCAGCACCTCGTGACGCATGCCGGCAGCGATCGTGTCTTCTTCCGGGATCCAGGCGCTCAACAAGGCATAGGGGTTCTCGCGGCTGAAGGCCACACGACAGGCGATGCCGGCCATCCGACACAGCAAAGCCACGGGCAAGGCGCTTTGCGTGCAGGTCGTGAACACCACCGCCACATCCACGTGAGCCGATCTCAAGCGCTCGATCAGCGTCATCTCATCATCGACATCGGGGGCCCCCGGCGGACGCACCCAGGCCGCTCGATGCACCCACACCTCGTCGAGCATGTCCAGATGCGGTGCAAGCCGAGCACCGGAAGGCGAGGTCAGCAGCGTCAACCTGGCATGGGGATGGGCATCGCGCACCGCCTGCATGGCAGGGGTGCACATGAGCACGTCGCCCAGGTTGTCCAAGCGGATGAACAGGATGTGGCGAGCCTGCGCCGCCGCCTGCGTCAGCCCGGTGCTCATGCGCCGGTGGGCACCAGCGGCGCCAGGGTGCTGACCAATCTGGGGCGGCTGTTGCGGATGAGCGTGAAGGAGCGGTGAACGTCGACTTCGTGCTGGCTCGCACGGGCGTGCGCATACACGCTGGCCAGCCGTTCGGCGACCTTGTGCCAGGTGTGAAAGGTGCGGGCACGCAGCACGGCAGCCATGCCCATGGCCTCCCGCCGGCGCGGCTGTTCACTCAGGATGCGCAGGCGCTGCAGGATGGCTTCCGGCGTGGGCCGGTGCAGCACATACCCTGTCACGCCATCTTCCACGGCACGGGTGGCCTCGTCGCTGCCATGCTGGCTGAGCACCATCACCGGGGTGCCGCAGGCCATGGCTTCGCGCCCGCAGATGGCTTCAACCTCGCGGTGCCAGCTCGGCAGCACCAGCACATCGCTGGCCGCATAGCAGGCGCTCAAGTGGGCTTGTCTTGCCGACCCTTCCACAGCCTCCAGGTCCACCACCGACACCTGAGGCAATCCCGCCATTTCGCCCGGCCAAGGCGAATCGGCCCCCAGGGCCACCACATGGGCGCCGATGCGGCTGGCCGCGCGGAACACCGGCAAGCCATCGCGCAGGCGCGACAGGTCGCTCTCAGGTGAGCCTCCCCACATGACGATGAAGGCCTCCTGCGGCCAGCCCAGCATGTCGCGCAGCCGGGCCTTGCGCCCGGGACGAAAGCGCTGCGTGTCCACGCCGCGCGGCACCAGGTGCACAGCTGCACGCGAAGCAGCGGGCAAAGCCATCAACGCATCGCGCTGACGCTCGCTGCTGGCCACCAGCCCATCGGACCGGCGCACCAGCAGCTCTTCCAGGGCACCGATGTGTTCGTCACCCGCCAACGCAGGCTGGAGGTTGAGGATGAACGGCACGGACATGCCCCGCGTCAGCCGCAGGCCCACGAGCCCGGCGTGCAGCCCGAAGGCATGCACCACATCGCAAGGGTAGACATCGCGGGCCATGTGGCGCATGCCAGCCACGAATGCCTGCACGGCTTGCGTCAGCCCCGTCTGATCCTCATCGTGCGGCCATGGTGCCGTGGTGGCCACGCGGTGGATGCGCACACCTGCCTGCAGGTCTTCCCAGATGGGCTCTCCGGCGTCGCGCCCTCGGTAGATGTCGACGGCATGCCCCCGCCTGGCCAGGGCACAGGCCAGCATTTCGACGGCATGCGGGCCGGTGTCGGGGCAGAACGTTTCGCCCTTCATCCCATGCGGCCGCACCGCATCGATCAGGGCCACGCGCAAGGGCTGGGGCGCAATGGAAGCAAAGGGGTTCATGGCCATCTCGTCACATCGGGTGTTGGGTTGGGGGGCAGGCAATCCATGTGCCTTGACGTGACAGCCCGCCACATTCGGCAACAGCCTTGTGCAAGTGCAAACACAACCGTTTCAGGAATGTCCCTTGCTGCCGCGTTCCGGCTTGCCATCTCCGACTCAGAGCCCTCCTGTGCGCATTGCCTACGTCACCGAAACCCACCCACCCGAGGTCAATGGCGTCTCTCTCACCGTGGCGCACACCTTGCACTTCTTGCGTGAGCGCGGCCACGACATCGATCTGATCCGGCCACGTCAGCCTCACGAAGCCGCATGCGATCAGCCGGCGCAGTGGCGCACCCGCGCGCTGTCTGTGCCGATGAAGCCGGCGCTGCGTTTGGGTCTGGCTGGGGTGGCCCAACTGCGCCGGCGCTTTGAGCAACATCGGCCAGACGTGGTGCACATGGCCACGGCAGGCCCACTGGCCTGGGCTGCCATGCGTGCCGCGCTGGCCTTGCAGATCCCCGCCACCACGGATTGGCGCGTACCCCTAGGCGCAAAGCAGGATGGCTGGCCCTCATGGTGGTCACCACTCGTCCTGAAGGCACGCCGAGGTTTTCACAACCAGGGGCAGCGCACCTTCGTGCCCACGCCAGCCACCCAGCGGACACTGTCTGCATGCGGGTTTGAACAGCTGGAAGTGCTCAGCACCGGTGTCGATACGCAAGCCTTCAGCCCTACCCTGTACAGCCCTGCCCTGCGCGACGAACTGGCCCATCCCGATGGCCCGCTGCTGCTGTACAGGGGCCCGCTGACCTCAGACCACCGTGCGGGCCTGGCCTTGCAGGCCTACGAAGCCGTGCGCGTCGGCATGCCTCAGGCCAGCATGGTGGTGATGGGCGATGGCCCTCAGCGGGCTGCGCTCGAAGGTGCGCATCCGCATGCCCAGTTTGTCGGCACGCTGCCCGCTCAGGCACAAGCCCAGCACCTGGCCTGCGCCGATGTCTTGCTGTTGCCCAACATGGCTGACACCTGTGAGCAAGCGATGCTCGAGGCACTGGCCAGCGGGGTGCCCGTGCTGACCTTCCACACCGACTCGGCCGCCATGCTGGTGCACGATGGCGGCGCGGGCAAGGTCGTGCCGGCCGGTGATGCCGAGCACTTCATCGCCGCTGCCTGCGCACTGGCCTGGCAATACCGCCATCTGAAGCCGATGCGTGAATGCGCCCGTCAAGTGGCCCTGCGCCGCAAGTGGGAGCAGGTGCTCCTGCCATTCGAGAACCGCCTGCTGGCGCTGGCCTGTGCGGTCACCCCTGCGCAGCTCAGACAAACCCGCGCCGCGTGAGGCGCATCGCTGTCCGACACCGCCCCTCATGGGTTGCTTGCCTCGATGAATTGAGCCAGCGCCTGCGCGCTGGGCTCACCCCAAAGATCGCGCGCCAGCCAGGTGGAAAACAGCGATCGCACCATCGGGGTGTCCACGCCCCGAGCCTGCTGCACATGCTTGTGCATGGACTGCGCTTTGAAGCGTTCGAACACCTCCTGCTGCGCCGCCTGCCCCAGCTCGCTGTAGACGGCCAGCGCCTCGCGCGCCCGCGCGGCCAGGAACGCATCCATGATGGTCGAGCCGCCCTTCGCGCGCGGTGACGGCCCGACAGCCGTCCTGGGCGCCCGCGTTTCCACCGCCTTGACCGCATCGGTGCCATCCTTGAGCGCCCAGCGCAAGAAGGCGGCAGGCGAAGCCAGCGGCGCCGCCTTGGCCTGCGCCATGCGCGCCTCCACAAAGGCCAGCGAGCCCCGCAGCTTCGCATCCCCATGGGCGGCCATCAAGTCGGCCGCCTCCTGTTGCGTCATGCCGAGCTTCATGAGCCGCTCCATCAACTGCACGTCGATCACCGGTGGCGCGGGGAAGGCCAGCTGCGGCTGGCGCGTGGGCTCGACACGGAACTGCAGCTGCTCGACGCGACGCCCGTTCTTGTGCTCGATGAGTTCGACCTGGATGTCGGTCAGCGCATTGATTTCCGTGACCGCCCGATGGATGACGTCGCGCTTGAAGTACTTGTAGGGCGGCAGCTCGTCGCGTTCGTCCAGCGGGTTGCCGGTGAGCACGCCATACCAGTGACCATAGCTTTCCTGGCTGGTCAGCCGAGAAGGGTTGGTGGCATAACGACGGCACACCTCGTACAGGGCCAGCGCCGCCCCCGAGCGCAGCAATCCTTGATAGACGATGGAAAAGCGTGTGTAGGTCCCCGGCGCCATCACCAGCTCATGCACCTCCGGCGGAAAGGCATAGCCGAACCACACCTGCCCGGCGTGTTTCTTGAGGCCCTGCGGATTGACCAGCGTGACCGAGGACACCAGACGTTCGCTCGTCCACTGCCGCTCGTTTTCCATCAGCAGCTTGATGTTTTGCAGCTCTTCGAGCTGCTGCTTGAGGAATTCTGTGTCCTTGCTGTCGTAAGCGGCATCACGGGCCAGTTCCGCCAGCGGGATCCAGAAGTACTTGCGGGCGGCGGGTGTGTCGATCGGTGCGTTCAGGCCCGGAGTCTTGAGTTCCTGCGCGTGGTACATCATCACGTTGAACACCTTGCGCGTCAGCAGGGACAGGCGCCCTTCCCTGACCCGCAAGCCAATGGCTTCATTGGTCTTGCGGAACTCGCGCGGGTCGATCACCTCCACCTTGGCCAGCGCCCGTTTGCGCGAAGCCTTCTGGCGCCGCACCGGCGTGCGGGCCGGCGGATCATCGGCAAGGGTCTCGCTGTCGACCTCGGTGGGTAAACCCGTGCGCACAAGGGCGCACACGATCGCTTCATCGTCCTTCTGTCCTGGCTTGTCCACAGTGCCTCGCAGTGCCTTGTAATGGGGAGGTCTCGACGGTCCCCGTAGCGTCTCACCCTGGTTCCTGTATCCACTCACCCGCCCTCCCCGCCAGCGCTCACCGGTCGCTCACCCGGTCCCTGTACCGGCTCACCTCGGTTCCCGTCCCGGCTCACCCAGGTTCCCGCTTCCCCTCACCGAATCGGCCTGCAAGCCGCATGAACACTGGGTTTGCGCACGCTCAATCTGTATTCAATGTCTTCAAGTGTTCTTTCAATCTGTCTTCAAGCACACGGCCTCATGCATGTCCGAGAGGCGATCTGATGGCAGTCCCTGTGCGTTCTCACCTTGGGTGCACGCCAGCAAACTCAAACGCCCAAAACAGCACAAGACAGTGGGATGGCGTGGTCCCACCAATCACCTGTCAGGGCGCGGGTCTTGCAAACGACGTGCGCGCTTTGGGACGGTCCCCGTGGGACCTCACCTGAAATCACGGCACAGGTCCCTGTGCCTTCTCACCTTGAATATGGGGAGGACAGGCTCAACCGGTCTGGAGGTCGAAGGAGGCGCAGAAGCTCCCTGTAGCACCTCACCAAAGGCCAGCGCTCGGAAGGCACGAAGAGCAGGCGCCCAGCCTGTGCTCAGGTCCCTGCTGCGTCTCACCTTCCAGGTAAAGAAGGCAGAGCCGGCTTTTTTTACCGCTCCACCCACCCCGCCCATGGTGAGCCTCCACGGGGAGTGACAGGCAGGGCGACCTGGCCGCTTCAACCTTGCCCGACAGAGGGGCCCGGCATGGCGTTCCAGTCGGGGCCGTATGTCACCTCGCCATACAGCTGCACGACGGTCGCGCCCAGCAAGCCATGCAGGATGTCGCCTTGCTCGAAGCGCCGGGTGATGATCGCGTTGAGCTGACCCCGGCTGGCCAGCAGTGCCACCGCCTGCTGTGCCCATTGCCGTCTCAGCCCTTCGTCCAGGGACAAGATTTCCTGCTTGAGCTGGGCAATGCGGGCCTCCAGCCAGACGGGATCGCCCGCAGTCGCCGGCTCCTGGGCTGTCCAGGGCAAGCTGGCCTGGGCAGAAGTTGCCAGCACCGTGCCGCGCGGGCCGATCTCGCCACGCAACAGGCCCCGCAATTCGGCAAAGCGATTGGTGCGGGGAAAGCCTTCCCCGCCATTGCGACGCTCCAGCACATCGAGCTGCGCCCGCACCGAAGCCTCCCCGAACTCGTGGATGAGTTCTTCCAGCTTGGCTTCACGCACCCCGAGCGCCTCGGCGCGGATCACCAGCGTGACATCGATCGGATCTTCACCGGCAGGACGCGCGGGCAGGTGCTTGCGGCGCACGGCGAACTGCACTTCGGCCACCCCCCTGCCCTGCTTGTGCTCGATGAGCTCGATCTCCAGATCCGTCTCGCGGTTGATCTCGTCGATGGCGGCCTTGACCCGTTCGTTCTTGAACTTGCGCCACTCGCGTTTTTCGGTGCCGGCCGGTGTGTGGCTCAAGGCATTGGACCACCAGCCCACCGGCTTGCGACTGGTCAGCCCCGAAGGGTTGTCACGATAGCGGGCACAGATCTCGTAGAGCGCCACCGCTGCATAGGTACCCAGCCGCGCCATGATCGACAGATCCAGCCGCGCCCAGCGCGCAGGCTCCTTGAGTGCCGTCATGATGGTGGGCGGATAGGCCCAGGTCACCCAGTTCTCGCCTCCGCGCACCTCGATGGCCGCCTCCGACAGCATGCTGAAGCCACGCCACTTCACGCCATCTCCGGGCGCCGTCGATTCCCAATCCACCTCCAGGCTGCGCATTTCACGGATGTACTTCTTGGCCACCGTACGGTCATCGCCATTGGAGCCGGTGCTGCGCAGGATCACGGGCAGCGGCGCTTCGAACATGAAGTCGGCCGGCGGCATCCCCTCCATGAGCGCCATGCGTTGCTGCGCAATGTGCAGCATGGCGTTGTAGACCTTGCGCCCGATGAGCGTGACGCGTGCCGAGCGCGGCATCATCACGATCATGTCGTGCGGCTTGCGCAACTCGGCCCCCTCGCCTTCTGGGGCGCGGGTCGCGGTCACGGCAAGGACGTCAGGATCGGTGGACATGTCCTCATCATAACCGTCTGTCCGCCACGTTTCGGACATTTCGAGCGTGCACCTTCTCTTCCTTGAGCGCGGGAACTTCCCGGACACTTACAGCCCCCCGCACGCTACCCACGGACGATTCCAGACCGGGAAAAGTGCGGACATTTGCGTGCCTTGAAGGCAAGCAGGCGGACATCGCTCGGCGGTAAATTGCCGGACAGTTGCCGCTTTCGTACGAATTGAGGCCGGCTCAATCACCTTGGAGACTCCAAAAAGAACTTTGTGGAGATCAGGCAGGCACTCAACAACTGTCTTGTAGGCTCTCGGGAAAGATGCGGACGTCAAGCGGGAAATTCGCGGACGCCAACCGGTAAATCCACAGACAGAAACGGGAAGTTCGCGGACAATTGCGCTTCAAAAATCCATGCAAGTCATTGTTTTCAAATAAGAAAATCAACTTATCCACATGGCTTAATGTATTTAATATATTTAACTTCTCTTTAAGGTCCAGACCTGCTGGATCAGCAGACAGCCCTGTGTATAACTTTCCAGGATGTTCTTTCCCGGCTTGAAGGTCTTGAGAAGAAGAAGGTGCCAAGTCACCGTTTATGCATCGCTTCATCGATTTTTCAGTGCACGGCTGCATAATCGCATGCATCTCGCCTGATCGACGGAGTGATCCTTGGACATCAAACAAACCATCAAACGTCAGAGCCTCGCAGACATTGAAGCGCAAGCCACCCGGGTGGCGGCCATGATGGGCCAGATTCGCGAGGCCATGCTGCCGCCTACGGCAACAAAGGCCGCACCGACCTTGACGACCGCGCAACTGGCGGAGCTGTGTGGGGTGGACAAAGCCAAAATTGCCTACCGGCTCACCCGCGGCGATCTGCCCGATGGCCACATGGTGGGCAACCGGCGGGAATGGAGCATGGGCGATGCCCAGGTCTGGGCTCGCGATCTGCGTGCCAGCCACATGCGCCCGAACGGTTCCATCGGCGTGACCGTCACCGTCTCCAATTTCAAAGGCGGTGTGGCCAAGACGACCAGTGCCGTGACCCTCGCCCAAGGCTTGGCGCTGCGCGGACACCGGGTTCTGCTGGTCGATCTCGATCCTCAAGGCTCGGCCACCACCCTGTTTGGCGTGCTGCCCGATGCCGAGGTCGAAGCCGATCACACCGCTTTGCCCCTGTTCGCCGGCGAGCATGACGATCTGGGTTATGCCTTTCGCGAGACCTACTGGCCCGGCATTTCCTTGGTGTGCGCCGCGCCGCTGTTGTTTGGCGCTGAATTTGCGCTGCCGGCCCGGCAAACCCGCGATCCGGGATTTGAGTTCTGGCGCGTGCTCGATCGCGGGCTGGACCAGGCGCGGGAGGCCTTTGACGTCATCGTGATCGATACGCCTCCCGCCCTGTCGTACGTGACCATCAATGCGCTGATGGCCGCCGATGGCGTGCTGATGCCCCTGCCGCCCAGCGCCCTGGACTTTGCCTCCTCCGCGCAGTTCTGGGATCTGTTTTCGGACCTGTGCAACCAGCTCATCCGCAGCCGGGGGCAGGACAAGACCTTCGAGTTCATCGACGTGCTGCTCAGCCGCGTGGAATCCAGCGATGCCGCCAGCTCCGTCGTGCGCCAGTGGGTCCTGGAAGGCTACCAGGACAAGGTCTTGCCGATCGAGATTCCCAAGACGGCGGTGACGGCCAATGCCTCGGCCGAATTCGGCACCGTCTACGACATGCCCAAGGGCTCGATGAACGCCAAGACGATGTCGCGGGCCCGCGATGCCTACGATCGCATGTGCGAACTCATCGAGCAGCAGATCGAGGCCGTCTGGGCCAATCAGGTCGACCGCAACGCACGCGCAGGAGTCTGACATGGGACTGAAGGACAAGGCTTCCAAGATCAACTTCGCAGCCCTCGGTGGAACCGTTCCATCGCCGGCCACCGAAACCAAGGCGGCCAAGACGGCCCCGGGCGAACTGATGGCGTTTGCCAACCAGCAGCGCTCTCAACTGCTGCAGGAAAACGAGGCGCTCAAGGCCCAGGCCGCGCAGGCCGAGGCCCTGCAGCGCAGCCTGGATGAAACAGTGTCTGAATTGCGCCAGTGGGATGGCGCCAAGGCGGCCCGCCTGCTCGATCCTGAATTGATCGTGCGCAGCCGCTGGGCCAATCGCCACGAACTCAATTTCTCGGGTCCGGAGTTCGAAGCGCTGCGGGCCGAGATCCGCAGCGCGGGTGGCAACATTCAGCCAATCAAGGTGCGCCCACTGGGCGATGGTCGTTTCGAGATCGTCTTCGGGCACCGCCGCCACGAGGCTTGCCGGCTGGAGGGCAAGCCGGTGCTGGCCATGATCGACAACCTCGACGATCGCGCCATGTTCGTCGAAATGGACCGGGAGAACCGCGCCCGCAAAAACCTCAGCCCCTACGAGCAAGGGCTGATGTACCGCAACGCGCTGAACAACAAGCTGTTTCCCAACCAGAAGACCCTGGCGCATGACACAGGGGCCGATCCCAGCCTGGTGACCAAGGCGCTGTACCTGGCCGATCTGCCGGCGGACGTGGTGGCGGCGTTCCCGTCGCTGCTGGACATCCAGTTCCGCTATGCCCGTCCCTTGGCCCAGGCGCTGGCCAGCCACGGCAAGGCCGTGTTGACCGAAGCTCGCCGGATCGCCCAGACATCGCCCCGACCTGAAGCCAAAGTGGTGTTTGAGCGCCTGATGGGTGCGGCGGCGGAAAAAATGGAACCGTTCCATTTTCCGGCGCCGGTGGCATTTGAGGTGGCCGGACGCAAAGTGGGCAGCCTGACCGTCGGACGCAACGGCGTGGCCTTGCAACTCTCCCACGGGGTGCTCCAGGAGCAGGACATCCAGGCCTTGCGTCAGTGGGTCGAACGCCTCCTGAGTCGCTCAGCGGACTGAGGGCTGCTGAGCGGCAGGGCGGGGCGATGCCAAAAATGGAACCGTTCCATTTTTTCCGTTCATGCCTCACCGCTTCTTGCGCTGCCGCAGGGCGCGGATCATGCGATCTCGCTCCGTCGTCGTGTAGATCGTGGTGGTGGCCAGCGAGGTGTGCCCCAGGGCCTGCTGGATCACCTCCACGGGCACCTCGTCTGCGGCGGCCTGCCTACCGAAGGTGTGTCGCAGCCAGTGGGTGGACGCCTTTCGCAGGCGTTCGGGGTCCAAGGCAGGATCTGTGCAGCGATCGGCCGCCCGTGCAAAGAACCGCTTCAAGCTGATATAGATCCCGCCGGCCCCGAGGCCTCCTTCGGTTTCCGGCTCCGCCAGAACCGGTCCATGGTGTCCCGCCACCCATCGTCGCACCGCCCCGAATGAGCGCAGCAGAGCCGGGCTGGGCGGGGCGCCAAGCGCATCAAAGGCGCGATGATGGGCGTGGACCTGGTCGACCACCGCATCAGGCATCGGCACTTCGCGTTGCTTGCGCCGTTTCCCCGTCACGATCAGGATCCAGGCATCTTCTTCGCCTGGCACGGCCACGCGTCGCAGATCCGTCAGCCGCGCCTGCGCCAACTCGTCGGCGCGCAACCCCATGGATACCAGCAGCGTCAAGATCAGCTTCAGGCGCTCGGTGTAGGGCGAAACGGGTTCCTGCTCGATCGCACGCATCAGCCCATCCCACTCCCTGGCCGTGAAAGATCGATCGAGGTTGATGCGCGGCGCGGGCAGGTGAAAGCCCTTCATGACGGCCGCCATGGGGTTGGCTGCGAGATAGCCGGCATCACGCAAGCCCTCGAGCATCGTCTGCACGACCACCAGCGCCAACTTCTGGCTGGAGGGTTCCAGAGGGCCGCGAAATGGCCGCCAACCCGCCTCTCCGGGGCGAGCCTGAGAGGTGTTGATCCAGGACGGGGGCAGGGCGCTGAGAAAGTCGCGATAGGCCTGACAGTCCCGTGCATCGATGGACGACAAAGGCTTCTTGCGTTCGTGCAGACACCACAAATGGAACCGTTCCACTTCCTTGAGGTAGCTGCGGCGGGTGTGGGGCCGTTCGCGATATTTCTCCACCCAGGCACGCACGGCCTCCAGATCATCGTGTGCGCCCAGCGTATTGGGCTGCCCGGTGCGAAAGAGGCCATTGAGCCCGATCAGGTGCGAGGGCACCCACAACTGGGCCAATGGAACGATGCCGAAAACAGCAGGGGCCACCACGTTCTGCCGAGCCACCTCTTGCGTGACGCGCTGACGCTGAGGCGCAAGAAGCGCCCCCTCCCGGATCACGCACCCGGTAAATTCCTGGACGCTGATCAGCCACGCAACGATGCGCCCCGCACGCGTTTCGCCCAGGCGCGGAACGCGCCGATACCAGCGGTAGCCGTGGGTGTGGATGGTGTCCACCAGACGCGCAATGTCGATGGCGCCGGCTTGGCGCAGCTTGTCGGCCAGCCGGGGATCCAGCCAGCGCGACAGTGGATCGGCAGGGGAGGGCGGCACCGCCAGGAGGCTGGACAGTTGATTGAGAGCCTGGACCTGTTCGTTGCTCGACTCGGTTTGCGGGGTGGCGTAGTGCGCTTGGTAGATCTCCAGCAGTTCTGCCTGGCTGTACATGTCCGGATCGAGTTCCTGCAGGGCGATGAACTCGTCCAGGGTGGGCAGCACCTGGACCGGCGCCACCACTGGCTCGCGCGACAAAGCGTTGAGCAGGCGGGTGATCTGGCGTTCCGGCGGGAGCGTCAGATTGAGCTGGTGACCCGTGCGCAGCACGCTTGCCATCAACCGCTTGCGGGTGGCTTCCATGTGCCTGAGGTCGGACAGCGGGTCCGAGAACGCCATGTAGCGGTCCCATGCCCAACGCGGATCCAGCCCCTGGAGGCAGGCGCGCAAAAAGGCGAAGTGATGAATGCCCAGGTTTTGCGCTTCAGAGCGGAGCACCTGGGCCAGTGCGCCAGGAGGACGGCCACGTCTACGAGGGGCTGGCAAGGGGGACATGCGAATGGAACCGTTCCATTTTGGCGCCGGGATGCTGTCCATCGGAGCAGTGACGCCCGTTAAGCCAATTTAATCAGCGTCATGATTATATTAATAATCAATGATGGAAAGGCTTGAAAAAAGCATGCGAGGGTCTTTCATGTGGCCGGCATCGCTTCCAGCGCATGGGCGGCTTCTTGCATGCCTTGCAGCACGGCGTCCGCCACGTGCGGGTCGACATCCGATGGCAGGGTGTTTCTCACCTCGGCCAGCGCGGTGGGCGTGCTCGCCAGAATGTCTTCGATGAGCGGCTCGGCGTTGTCTCCCAGGCCCAGTTGGCGCACCGTGCTGTTGAAGTGGCGCCGCTGGATGTCGCGCATCAGGTAGTGGCGATTGCGCCCGAGCAGCGCCATGGCCAGCCGCACATGCCGAGGTGACCATTGACGAGGCCCCTCGCCCAGGACGGGGTAGGCCGACATCACGTCATACAGCGGGGTCAGCTGGAATCGGCCCCGTGGCAACAACTGGATGCTGAAGTTCTTGGCATGGCCATCCGGGGCCCGCATCATCCAAAAAAGGATCTGGGCGGCCATCAGGGTGCGCATGTCGGCCTCAGCTCGCACCGATTGCCGCAGCGTGTCGAAAAGCATCTTCAAGCCTGGGCCGCCTTCGCTCTCGTACTTGCGCCAGGGCGATACGCCAGCGACCTGGCAGAAATCCTCCTGCGGCAGCCGCAGCAGTGTTTGGCCATCGGGACTGAGACGGCGGTCGAATCGTTCCACCACCAGCACACGCTGCGCGCCGAAGCGGGCCATCGATGCCTCGGCCACCTCCAGGCCGTAGGCCCGGAGCAGCCGCATGCACAGCCATTCGTTGTCCACCGAGGTGGTGAAGTCGGCTTGCTGCCCTCCCACCAGTCCCATGGGCAGCTTCAGGATGTGGGTGCTGGGCGTGGCGCCCACCGGCTTCATCCACTGGCCCTTCCAGCGCAGCAGCGCGGTCTTTTCCTGGGCACCGGCCAGCGAGATGCGAAAGTCCTCGTGCGGCATCTGCGCATCGGCCAGGCTGCGCGGGGAAACCGTCTCCCTCAGGTGCCGCTCGATGTCGTCTTCAAACAAGGGTATGCCTTGCACCTGTCCCCATGCGGTCGGTGCCTCGTCTGCGCCCAGCAACTGCACAGCGCCGACGCAATCGCGGCCAATCGCCTGCAGCAGATCGAATGCCTCGGTCGAGCCGGTGCGAAAGCGCTCTGCCACGCGCTTGCGGATGGCCAGACTGTCGGGCAGGAGGTTGTCGAAGTAGTGAAGGACGGCGGGCCCTTTGAGCGGGCGGTTTGCCAGGTTGAAGGGCAGAGACAGGGACAGGGGACGGCCGATGTCGGCGTTCACCCAGGCGTCCTCGTACTGAAGCTGCATCTCGCCATGGGGCAGCAGGGTCCACCGGCCGACCCGGATGCCATTGGCCCAGATGGACAGGCTGCGGCTGTGAGAAGGGCGACCCATGTCACCAGGCGGCCGAGGTGGGATCGTTGGCAGGCGAAGGATTCTTCGAGCCGACGGACAGCTCCAGACCCAGCACGGCACACCAGGCCATGGCCTGTGCCAGACTGAGGTCTTCCGGGTGCAGTTCCAGATAGGACACCCGGCTTTGACTCAGCCCCACACGGGTGGCGAGTTGGGCCTGGTTGAGCTTGCGGGCCTTGCGGGCCGATACCAGCAAGTGCCCCAGCTGCCCGGGGGTCATCAAGGGCTGTGAAGAATGGGCCATGTGCTGAATGTGCGGAACACGGATTCAGCCATGCTAGATGCAATGCAGGTAAAACGCAAATAACTGTTATCGAGGTAAATCGTTTTTACCTCAATAACAACTAATGTGCCCGTTCACGCAGCCGCCATGCGACGGCACTCGTCCGCACAGCGTTTGCAGGCCACAGCGCAGGCTTGGCAATGGTCCATCGGGTGCTGGCTGCACACCTTGCCGCAGGCATCGCAAATGTCCGCGCACAGCGTGCAAACGGCGGCCGAATGCACGCTGTCGCGGCTCATGAACGAAGAGGCAAGGCGGCAGATCTGCGCGCAATCCATGTCCATGGCGATGCAATCGACCATGGGTTTGGGATCGTCTTCGCGCAGGCAGGCTGCAGCGCAGTGGTCACAGGCGTTGGCACAGGCCTGACAGGCCTCGATGCAGACGCCAAAAGTCTGATGGCTCATGGGGGCTCCTTGGAAGGAAAAGCCTTGTCGGAATGACAAGGCTTCCAAGACAGGCGGGCAACGCCTGTTCCTTCGGAACCGCCCAGGCCTGATCAGGCCATGGCCGACTGGCGCGGGGAGCGCGTCTTGCGGCGCTGCTTGTTGAAGTGGTCGTCTGCTGCGCCGGCATAGATGGGCGCATCGAAGGCCGGTTGCGGCACTTCGATGGGGGCCGCAGGGGCCATGCCGTCGGCGTTCACGCCGTTGTGCAGGCCTTCCGCTTCGGCCTCATTGAGCGGGCAGACATGGCGGGCGCCAGGACCTTTGGCCCCTTGCTCCAGCACGAAGAACACCATGGCGTTCTCCTTGAGTGTCTTGTAACCCTCCATCACGATGTCGGAGAAGTGCACGAAGACATCCTGCTTCGACTCGACGGCCTCGATGAAGCCGTATCCCTTTTCATTGCTGAACCACTTGACGCGACCAATAGCCATGGGATCTCCTGAATTGCCTGAAGGACCAACAGGAACACCCTTGTGCAATCCACATGCCAGCTCGAAATAGGCCCTTTTTCCCAGGGGCATGTCGTCACCAGCCGTATCAGGAGGTACCAATTGCCTTGTGTGCCTGCAAGGCTTACCGGCGCGCTGCAATTTGTGCCGGCTGCCATCGCCAGTGTTCACAGTGTGTGGATGTGGCTCAGGGTTGCGGCTGGTGGTCCTGCTGGGTCGGGGCGGGCGCATGGCGTGTCATCACCCGATCCAGCTTGTCGGCCGTGACGGGCTTGACGAGGTGCTCGTCGAAGCCGGCAGCCCTGGAGCGCTCGAGGTCTTCCGGCTGGCCGTAGCCGGACAGGGCCACCAAGTGGCCGCGGTAGCCCCGCTCTCGCAGACTTTGGGCCACTTCGTAGCCCGTCATCTCCGGCAGGCCGATGTCGATCAGGGCCACATCCGGCCGCAGCTGCTCGATCAAGGCCAGGCCTTGCGCGCCATCGACGGCGGAGGCCGTCTCATGTTGGCCCAAGGTCAGCATGGCGCACAGGGCCTCGCGGGCGTCGTCGTTGTCTTCCACGACGACCACCTTGCAGCCATGGACGGGTCGGGCGGCCTGGTGCTGTACCGAGGCATTGGCCTCGATGGCGGGAAGGTGCAAGGTGAAGGTGCTGCCCTGCTGCACGCCCGGACTGCTGACCTGGACGTTGCCGCCATGCAGCTCGACCAGGCGCTTGACCAGGGTCAGACCGATGCCGAGCCCGCCCTGCCGGCGATCCAGCGAACGCTCGCCTTGTGCGAAAAGGTCGAAGGCGCGGGCCATCAGTTCGGACGACATGCCGATGCCGCTGTCCTGCACGCTGACCACGGCGTCTGCCCCCTGGCGCTCGACGCACAGCTGGATGTGGCCGCCTTGCGGGGTGTATTTGATGGCGTTGCCCAGCAGGTTGGTGATGACCTGCTCCATGCGAGTCATGTCGGCGTGCACCCAGGTTTCTTGCAGGCGCGTGTCGACCTGATGGCCTTGCAACTGGCCGGCCATCTCGAAGGTGTTGACGACGCGATGGGCCAGCTGGTCCAGACGCAGTGGTTCGCGCACCAGCAGCACCTTGCCGGAGATGACCCGCGCCACGTCGAGCAGATCGTCCATGAGCCGGCCGAGGTGGCGCGTCTGGCGGGTGATGATCAGGCGGGCGCGCTGCGAGACCTCTTCCTGAGATTGCGCGCGGTTGAGGACTTCGCAGGCCGCAGACACGGCACCGAGCGGGTTGCGCAGTTCGTGGCCGAGCATGGCCAGGAATTCGTCTTTTGCGCGGTTGGCGCTTTCGGCCTCCATGCGGGCCTGGGTTTCGCGCTCGACCAGGGCGGCGCGCTCCTGATCGATGAACTTCTGCTGCGTCACGTCCACCACCGCGCCGTGCATCTGCATGGGGTGGCCCTGGCCGTCATACAGGATGGAGACGCGGGTGGACAGCCAGCGCCGGCTGCCGTCGGGCAACATCACGCGGAACTCGAAGGTGATGTGCTGATCGCCGGCCGCGGCCGCGCGTTCGATGGCCTTTTGCACCGCTTCGCGGTCCGAGGGCTCCAGCCGCCGCAGCCATTCCTGCCAGGGCCCGACGAAATCGGCGATCTCCAGCCCGAACAGCTTGGACAAGCCGCTGGTCCAGGTCACGCGGTTGACCTGGAAATCCTGATGGAAGAAGCCGACATGGCCGACCGCCTGGGCCAGCTCCATCAGATGCTGGCTTTCACGCAGGCGCCTCTCGGCCGTGCTCAGGGATTCTTCGGCCTGCTTGCGCTCCGTGATGTCTGTGAAGGTGGCGATGGCCCCGCGTGGGCGACCATGGGCGTCGAGCAGCGGCACGGCATGCACCACCAGTTTCAGGGTGCGGCCGTCTTCGTGGATCACATCGATCTCGATGTCTCGCTGGCGTTCGCCGGTGCGCGCCGCCTTTTGCAAAGGTTGTTCGTGCAATGGCAGCGCACGCCCCTGACGGCGAACCTGGTGTTGCGGCCAGCCCGTGCGGGGCAGGGGGGGAGGGGTGTGGTTGTCTGCCTGCTCCGGCTCATTGAGCATGCGGCACAAGGCGGGGTTGCGCAGCACGCTTTCGCAGTCCGAGGTCTGGGTGATGGCCAGCCCGATGGGGCTGCTCTGGAACAGGGTTTCGATCTCATCGGCCTTGGCCTGCAGGCGCTCGCGCGCGGATTCACGCTGCCGTTCGGCTTCCTGCAAGGCTTCTTCCAGCTGGTGCAGTTCATGCACCGTGGAGTGGGCAGGCGTGGTGTGAGGGCCATGGCGAGCCAGTCGGCTCAAGGGGCCGGTCACGCGCCGAGCCACCCACAAGGCCATCACCATGCCCGCCAGCAGCGACAGCACGCCCATGGCCAGGGCCGCACCGATGGACATGAAGTAGGCACGGTTCACCGGCTCTGCCGATTCTCCGATGACCACTCCCCAGCCAGTCGGCGCAATGGTATGCCAGGCACCATAGGCGTGACCGCCCTCGACCACACCGATCTCGCCCACGCCGGATGGGCCTTGCGCCCGCATGCGGTCTTGCGTCAGGGATGGCAGGGGGCGACCGACCACCTGGGCACTGCCCGTGTTGCGGGCGATGATGCGGCGCTGGCTGTCGAAAATCGACATGAACCCGTTTTGCATCGGGACCGTGGTCGTGATGAGACGCTTCCAGCTTGCCGGCGGGATCCAGGCACCCAAAGCGCCGGTGATGCGCCCTTGCACGATCACCGGCACCAGGATGCCGGTGCTGGGCTGACCGTCAGGCCCGATGGTCAAGTCCGTCATGACGGCCTGCCCACTGAGCTTGAGGCGCTCGAGCGCGGGCATGTCGGCGAACTTGCCCAGCGGATGTCCCCGGGGCTGCTGGGTGTTGAACAGCACGTCGCCTTCCAGGTTCACCAGAAACGCGCTGCTCCAGCTGTTGCGGGGCTTGGGGGCCGCCGACATGGAGGTAAAGATGCCGGCAATGTCTCCCCGTTGAAGCGGCTCGGAGAGCGACAGGATGCGCAGCGCGTCCGTGGACGAGGCGATCTCGCGCTCGACGGTCAAGGCAAAGGAACTGGCTGCACGTTGAAGATCGGAGGCCATTTGCGCTTGACCCGATCGGGCCTGCTGCGCAATGAGCAGGGCCGCCAGCACGGTCATGGGCACCGTGGCCAGCGCGATCAGGGCCATGAAGTAGGCGCGCAAAGAGGCCACAGGCCATCTGAACCTGTTGAAGGGGCCTGTGTGTTGCAGCAGACTCATTCCATCATTGTGGGCGCAGGCGCATGGGGATGCGAAAGGGTAACTGCGCGCCTTCCTGCGTCAAGCACCCACCCGGGTGGGATGCCTGAGGTGTTGCACTCATTCAAAGCCTGTCAAACCATGTGTTCGGGGCGCACCCATTGATCGAACAAGGCTTCGTCGTAACCCAGCGACAAGGCTGCCTGGCGCAGGCTGCTGCCTTCGGCATGGGCCTTCTTGGCGATCTCGGCGGCCTTGTCGTAGCCGATGTGCGGAGACAGGGCGGTCACCAGCATGAGGGAGTGTTCCAGAAGATGGGCGATGCGTGTTTCGTCGGCCGACAGACCCTGCACGCAATGGGCATGGAAGCTCAAGCACCCATCCGACAACAGGCGCAGGCTCTGCAACAGGTTGTAGGCCAGCAGGGGCTTGAAGGTATTGAGCTGCAGATTGCCGCTGGCGCCCGCAAAGCCGACCGCGGCATCGTGCCCCATCACCTGACAGCACACCATCATCATCGACTCGCACTGGCTGGGGTTGACCTTGCCCGGCATGATGGAGCTGCCGGGCTCGTTGGCGGGCAGGATCAGCTCGCCCAGGCCGCAGCGAGGCCCCGAGGCCAGCCAGCGCAGATCGTTGGCCAGCTTCATGAGTGCGACCGCAGTCTGGCGCAAGCTGCCATGCAGCCCGACGAGCGCATCATGTGCCGCGATGGCCGCAAAGCGGTTGGAGGCGGGGCGGAAGGGAAGGCCCAGGCGGGTTTCCAACTGCTGAGCCACCCTTCGGCCAAAATCCGGATCGGTGTTGAGCCCTGTGCCGACCGCCGTGCCGCCCACGGCCAACGCAAGCACTGGCCCCATGGCACGGCGGATGGCATCGGCCGCATCGCCGATCTGGGCTTCATGGCCGGACAGCTCCTGGCCGAGTGTCAGCGGCACGGCGTCTTGCAGATGCGTGCGGCCGATCTTGATGAGGTGTTGATAAAAGGTGGACTTGGTCTTGAGCGTGCCTCGCAGCACGTCCAGCGCGGGCAGCAGCCGTGTGTGGACCTGCACCGCACACGCCACGTGCATGGCCGTGGGGATGATGTCGTTGGACGACTGACCGTGGTTGACGTGGTCGTTGGGATGGACGTCCGTCACATCGCTGCCTGCCTCGCGCAGCCGGGCCGATGCCAGGTGCGACAGCACCTCGTTCATGTTCATGTTGGTCTGCGTACCCGAGCCTGACTGCCAGACGCGCAGAGGGAACTGGTCGGGATGCAGGCCATCCATCACCTCCTGGGCGGCCAGGCGGATGGCCTGGGCCCGCATGCTGTCAAGGGCCTGCAGGTCCTCGTTGACCTGGGCACAGGCTTGCTTGACCACGGCCAAAGCCTGGATCAGCTCGACCGGCATGGTCTCGTTGGAGATGGCGAAGTGCGCAATGGCCCGCTGGGTCTGGGCACCCCAGAGGCGGCCGGATTCCACCTCGATGGGGCCCATGGCGTCGTGTTCAAGGCGGGTGGGCATGGTGATCCGGTGAACCCCGGGCAGTGGCGGTGGGGTTGGTCAAAGCAATTGCCTTGCCTGTCCGGTGACGGTGGGCCCGAGGGGGCAGCGGGCACAAGGGCTGCCTGTAGCCGTTTGTACGAAGGCCTGGCCTTCATTCATCCTTCCTTCCACCATCCCGACAGGAGCCATCATGGATCAAGATGACATCGTGGACGTTCTCAATGACCTCATCGAAAACAGCCGCGACGGCCAATACGGCTTTCAAACATGTGCTGAACACGTCAAGTCCAGCGAGCTGAAGGACCTCTTCCTGGCGCGTGCCGGCGAATGTCAGTCTGCCGTGTCGGAGTTGCAGGTGCTGGTCAGCCAGTGCGGTGGCAAGCCGGACGATGGCGGCTCGATCAGTGGCGCGGTTCACCGCGGCTGGGTGGCGGTGCGCGGCACCCTGTCCGGCTACACCGATGTGGGCATGCTCGAAGAATGCGAGCGTGGCGAAGACGTGGCCAAGGCCCGCTACAAGAAGGCCCTGGAACAGGCCTTGCCTGAGCCTATCCGGACCATCGTCGAGCGGCAGTACCAAGGCGTGCTGCGCAACCACGATCAGATCCGGCTGCTGCGGGATCGCTATCGCGCCGCCGCGTAAAAGCGCTCGCCTGCTGGCACAAATTTCTGGAAACTTTACCGACAACAGGGCTTTACGAGGCACCTGCACGGCCTGAGGCGTGAATGCCTGATGGCCGCCACTGTCTGTCATCATCCGGCCCGGGTATTGCTTACCCGGGCCTTTTCTATGGAAGCGGCTTTTCTGGTCTGATCGCACGCATGAAGTTTTCGTCCATCCCGGCTCTCTCCAGGTGTTTGCGCTGGCCCGTGGCCACGCTCAGGACCTATCTCATCCTGGTGATCCTGGTGGCGACCGTGCCCCTGGGCGTGCTGACCTCCTGGCTGATGAGCCAGGAAATCCTGGCCAGCCGCCAACAACTCTCCAGCGGCCTGCTGCGCGCGGCAGGTTCGCTGGCCCTGATGGTCGAGCGTGAACAGGTGTCGTCGCTCGATGCGTTGACCATCCTCTCGCACTCGGATGCCTTGCGGTCGATGGACCTGGCCGCCTTTCATCGCACGCTCTCGCGCCTGTCTGGAATCCGGCCATCGTGGAGCCGGGTGTATCTGGTGGACATGCAGGGCCACATCCTGCTGAGCAACGATCGGCCCGTCGGCTTCAGTGGCCCAGAGACCATGGCCAGTCCGCATGTGGTGGCCATGCTGCCCGACCACGATGCGCAGGTCTCCGGCATGGCGCGTTCGCTGCGCACCGGCCGGTGGGTCACGCGCATCAGCGTGCCGGTGCACATCCGAGATCAGCTCAAGTACCGCTTGGTGGCCGAAATCGATGCCGAGGCCTGGCAGAAGCTGATTTCCGGCGTCAATGCGCCCAACGATGGTTTCGTCACCGTGTATGACGATGACCGCCGCATCGTGGCCCGTTCGCTGCATCCCGAGCGCTTCGTGGGCACCATGCTGCCCACGCTCAATCAGCAGCGTGTGCGCAAGGCCGCCAGCGGTTTCGAGAAGGTCCACCTGATGGAGGGCGGGGAAACCTATGCGGCCTGGCAGCGCATTGGTTTGTCAGGGTGGGGCGTGGGGGTGGGTGTGAGCGCTGCGCCGCTGGATCGGGACAACGCCAAGGCGATTTCCGCGGCGGTGGCGGCCGGCCTGTTTTCTTTGTTGACGGGGGTCGGGCTGTCGCTGGTGGTGGTGCGTCGTGTGAACGCGCCCCTCAAGGCTTTGGCCGAGGGCGGGGCGCGGGCGGTGGCGGGCGAGATCACCGTGCGCGAGATCGGCCAGTTGCGCGATGCCATGCTGGAGGCCGAGCGCCAGCGGGAGCAGGCCCATGAACGCCTGGAAGCCAAGGCCACGGAGTTCGAGACCCTGTTCAACACCAGCCCGATCGGCCTGTCGATCACCCAGGATCCCCATTGCCGGGAGGTGCTGCGCAACCCGGCCAAGATCGCCATGTTCAACATGGATCCGGATGAGCCGCGCAACTTCGTGTTGCGTGAAGACGGCCATGACATTCCGATGGAGCGCCATCCGCTGCAGCGGGCCGCCCATGGCGAGACGGTGTGGAATCAGGAGCTGGAAGTGCGCCATGCAGATGGCCGGGTGCTCAAGCTGCTCGCGCATGCCGTGCCCTTGCTGGATGCCCAAGGCCGTCCACGCGGGGCCATTGCCACCTTCGTCGACATCACCGAGCGGGTGCTGGCGCAGGAGCGTCTGATGCGCGCGCAGGCGCGGCTGCAGGACAGCCAGCATCTGGTGGAGCTGGCGCAGGAGGCCGGCGACGTGGGCTTCTTCGACCATGTGGTCGATGCCGATACCGTGACGATGACATCGGGACTGGCACGCCTTTTTGGGTTGGAGCGCAAGGCCACCGAGACCACCTGGGCGGGCTGGCTCAAGCGCGTCAACCCCGACGATGCGCAATCCCTCAAGGCGGCGCTGACCCAGGCCTGGCGCGAAGGACAGGGCCACATCACTTTCAAGTTCCGCACGCTGGGTGAAGGCACGGCCATGCGCTGGCTGTCCAGCCGCATGGTGATCATGTACGACGGCAGCGGCCGTCCGGTGCGCATGATCGGGGTGATGGTGGACATCACCGCGCAACAGCAGGTCGAGCAGGAGCGCGCCCACCTCATCGCGCAGGAACAGAAGGCGCGCCTGGATGCCGAGAATGCCAATCGCGCCAAGGACGAGTTCCTCGCCATGCTGGGACATGAGCTGCGCAATCCCCTGAGTGCGATTTCCGCCGCCATCGAGGTGCTCAATCGCATCAGCTCGCAAGGGGATCAGGCGGTGCGCGTGCGCATGATCATCACCCGGCAGACCCGCCATCTGGCGCGCCTGATGGACGATCTGCTGGATGTGGCGCGGGTGATCGCCGGCAAGATCCATCTGTCGCTGCAGCCGGTGAACCTCGGTGCCAGCGTTCAGCGGCTGGTCAACACGATGAAGATGGCCGGCCTGGTGGGGCAGCATCCGGTCGAGGTCGATGTGCAGGATGTCTGGATCCAGGCGGATGCCATGCGGCTGGAGCAGATCGTCAACAACCTGGTCACCAATGCCGTCAAGTACAGCCCGCCGGATGGCCGCATCAAGGTGAGCGTGCGCGCGCACGGCAAGTTTGTCCGCATGCAGGTCAGTGACCAGGGCATGGGCATTCCGGAGAACCTGCTGCCGCGCATCTTCGATCTGTTTGTGCAGGGCGAGCGCACGCTGGACCGCCGTCAGGGGGGCCTGGGCATTGGTCTGACGCTGGTGAAGTCGCTGGTGGAGTTGCATGAAGGCGAGATCTCCGTGGCCAGCTCCGCTCAGGGCAGCATCTTCACGGTCGACATGCCGATGATCGAGATGCAGGATCTGCCCGAATCGGCTGCGCCCGCAGCCGCGGCCGCGCGCCGCGAGGTGGTGGTGGTGGAAGACAACCCGGATGCGCGCGAGGCACTGTGCTACATGCTGGAGCTCAAGGGCCACACCGTGCAGACCGAGCCCGATGGCCATGCCGGGCTGGAGCGCATCCTGGCGGCGCAGCCCCACCTGGCGCTGGTGGACATCGGCCTGCCGGGGCTGACAGGGTATGAAGTGGCGCGGCAAGCCCGTGCGCAAGGCTTCAACGGCTGGATGATTGCCGTCTCCGGCTACGGGCAGCAAAAGGATGTGCAAAGCGCGCTGGAATGCGGCTTCGATGCGCACATGGTCAAGCCCATTGACGAGCGGGTGCTGGAGGACTATCTGAGCCGCGCACCCAGATCGAAACAAGGTGTGGCGATGGGGCATGTGGGCACCTGATTTGCCTTAAACACCTGTAGAGGGCTTCGGCCCATATCAGGAGTTGACCCATGCCGTCCAACGCATTGAAAAAGGAATACGAGCGCCTGCGCAATGAGCTGGAGGCGGCCTATGCCGCACCCGTCTGGAACAGCGTTCAGATCGACCGCATTGCCAATGCCATCGCCCGCATTGAACGCAGCTTCCTGCGATGCTCCATCATCGGAGAATCCCTCAAGTCGGCAAAGATGCCTGCCTCGCGTCAATTTGACATGAGCCAGGCCTGAGGCGCCCGCCAGCTCAATGGCGCGGTCGGGCGTTGTCACCCATCGGCTTGGCGCCGCCGTCCAGCGGTGGGTGAGGATCCAGGGCTTCTTCATCTTCCTCGGAAGGGGCGCAGGAGGCCCGCCACTCGCGCAACTGAACCTCGATGAGCCGATGGCGACGGGTCACGGCCATGTCAATGAGGGCTTGGACGTTGCCGTCATGAACCCATTGGTGGCCGGCACCGCGCTGCAGCTCCCGGTAGATGTCGTCGATGGAGGGGGTGTGGTCTGAATCGGCGGACATGAGGTGCTCCTGAGGCAAAAAGACGCAAGGGCAGGAAATGCGGCAATGCGTGAAGGGGGTGCAGAAGTTCTGCAAGCCCCGTTCCTTCCCCTCACAAGGGCAAACGCAACGTTGCCGAAGCTTGGGTGCATATCTTCAGCACCTCCTGCATGTGCGCCAGGATGCGCTGCTGACGCTCATCGGTGAGCGTGATCACGCAGTCCTGCGGACACCACACCTCGAAGTCATGCATGCGCGCCTCCGTCGCGGTGATCAGCACGCACTGATCCGTTGTCACACCGGTCAACACCAGCTTGTGAATGCGCAACTCGTTCAGCAGCAGATGCAGGGGCGTGGCCACAAACGCCGAATGCCTGGGTTTGAGCACAAGGTAGTCGTCGTCGTCCGGCTTGAGCAGCTTGCCAATGCAGGCGGCTTCACGGTGGCTTTGTTCGGCCTCGCGGATGTGCTTCTGAAAATCGGAGCGCCAGCGGCCGTGGTTGTCGTTGGCGTACAGCACCGGCATGCCGGCAGCCTTGCAGCGTTGCTTGAAGGTGCGGATGTTGGCGGCCATGTCGCATGCCGCCGGCAGCAATTTGTCGGCATCCTCGAATTGCCAGTCGCTGATCATGTCGATGATGAGCAAGGCGGCATCGGCACAACGGGAGGGCGTCATCGGGAGGTTCCTGTCAGGGGGCCTTCCATGCAGCAAGGCCGGGGCCCGATGGGCATTCACTCCGGAGACAGGCATAAGGATTGCCGTTTGCGGGCACCCTTCCTCATGGCGGAAGGATGGTGAGCCTCTCCATGAACTCGAATCTGCGCGTGCTGCTGGTCGGTGACGTGATGCTGGATGTCTACTGGGACGGTGCGGCGCATCGCATTTCGCCGGAGGCGCCGGTGCCCGTGTTGACGGTGGGTGGCAAGCGGTACCGGCCAGGCGGGGCGGCGAACGTGGCTGTGAACCTGACGGCCCTGGGCTCGCCGGTGACCTTGCTCGCACCGCTCGGTGAAGACGATGCCGCCATGCGCATCAGCTCGATGCTGCGCGCCGAAAGCGTGGGACTCGAAGCCATCACGCAGGAAGGCTATGTGACCACGCAGAAGATCCGCTGCGTGAGCCGAGGCCAGCAGTTGCTGCGCGCGGACTTCGAACAAAAGGTGCCGCCGCCGGTGATCACGGCGATGTCGCGTCGCTATGCCGCTTTGCTACCGGAGCACGACATCGTGGTGCTGTCGGACTACGCCAAGGGGGCCCTGGCCGAGTGCCAGGAGTTCATCCGCATGGCGCGCGAGGCGGGCAAGCCGGTGCTCATCGATCCCAAGGGCAAGGATTACGAGCGGTATGCAGGGGCCACCTTGCTCAAGCCCAATCTGGCCGAGTTCACCACCTGTGTGGGCGACGACATCCAGGACGAAGCGCATTTTTGCCGCATGGGCAGTGCCTTGCGCCGGCGCCTGCGGCTGGAACATCTGCTGGTGACACGCGGAGAAGATGGCATGAGCCTGTTCAATGCGCACGGTGTGTTTCATCAGCCCGCGCAGGTTCGCGAGGTCTATGACGTGTGCGGCGCGGGCGACACGGTGCTGGCCACGCTCACGCACATGCTGGCCTTGGGCGAGCCGGTCATCGAAGCCATGCGTTGGGCCAATGCGGCTGCGGGCATCGTGGTAGGGCGATCGGGCACGGCACAAGTCACTTTCCAGGAACTGGCTGAAAAGCTGTTGAACCTGCCGGCCGTGCCTTCGTTGCCGGCGTCGGGCACTTGGGCCGCCCAGGCGCCTTCCTGATGCAGTCCGGCTCTCAGGTGCCTTGCCGTATGCGCTCGACCAGGCGTGTGGTGGAGCGACCCCGCAGATAGCCCAGGCTCAGGCTGCGTCCACCCCAGGTGGCCATGAGCCGGGATTCGTGCAGCTCTGACATGTCGTAGTCACCACCTTTGACATAGACGTCCGGGCGGATGAGCTCCAGCAAGCGCAACGGTGTGGGCTCATCGAAGGTCGTCAGCAGGGACACATCGGTCAGGGCCGACAGCACCCACACGCGGTCAACGTCGGGGTTGAGAGGCCGATCAGGCCCTTTGCCCAGCAGCTTGGCCGAGGCATCGCTGTTGACGGCCACGATCAGGGTGGCCCCCAACTGACGCGCTTCCTGCAGGTACTGGACATGGCCCCGGTGCAGCAGATCGAACACGCCGTTGGTCAGCACCCAGGGCCTGGGCAGGCTGGCCAATGCGGCCTTCAACAGCTGTGGGGGCCAGTATTTGGATGGCCAGCCTGCCAGGTCAGGTGGACGCTGCAGGCCGATGCCATCCAGTGCCTCATGCAACAGGGACACTTCAGAAGCGGTACTTCAGGCCGATGGTGGCGATGTCGGTGTTCTCCTTGTCGCCGCCGGGATACTTCAGCTGGTGGCGGTCCCAGTCCAGCGTCAGGCTCATGTTGCGGTTGAAGTCCCAGCTCACGCCGGCACCGAAGGCGGGCACGAAGCCTTTTTCTTCACCCGTGGCCACCGGCACGCCAGCACCCGCCGTGATGTCGGTCCAGCCATAGGTGCCGCCCACACGGCCGACCAGGCTGAACTGCGTGCCCAGGGGCGCCACGCCGATCAGCGAAATGTTCACGCCGCTGATCTTGGTGGTGCCGCCGTTGCGGTCGGTGTCATCCAGGCGGAAGTAGCCCAGTTGCATGCCGAGGTAGGGCGTGAACATGCCGCCGGTGTAGATGTTGATGGCGCCGCCCGGATCGTCACAGGTCTGGCCGGCCACGCAGTCCTGGTCGATGCTGCCGTTGCCCAGGCCGATGCCGATGAAGCCGGCCGTGGTGTAAGGAATCCACGAGTAGCGCGAGCTGTTGTCGCTGCCATAGGTGTAGCCGGCGCTGGTGGGCTCCGTGGGCAGGGGGGCCAGGTTGCTGTTGCCATAAGCGGAGTTGTTGGCGCCCGAGGGGCTGCCCATGCTGTTGCTCATGCCGCCGCTTGCGCTGCTGCCGGCAGCGCCTGTGCCATAGGTGGGATCGGAGGGATTCTGGGTGTTGCCCAGCGTGCCCGATTGGGCATGCACTTGGGCCGTTGCGAGACACAGTGCGCCACAGGTCATGGCTGCAAGAGAGAGGCGGGAAAGCTTGTTGTTCATCATGGCTCCTTGTGAAGTTGGGAACTCATGCCCCGCAGGCAGCAGGGCGTTTGTGGTTTCGGTTCCTCCCGTCGGCAACCAGCGTGCCATGCCCGTGCAGGGCGGACTTCAGTTCAGGTTCAGATGGGTCTCCACCAGGGCGCACAGCGTGTGGATGATGAAGATGTGCGCTTCCTGGATGCGGGCGGTGGAGGCGGTGGGCACGGCCATCACCTGCTCGCAGATGCGGTTGAGCTTGCCGTCTTCGCCGCACAGGGCGATGGTGCTCACGCCGCGGCGACGTGCTGCCTTGACGGCACGCACGACGTTCTCGGAGTTGCCTGAGGTGGAGATGGCCACCAGGCAGTCGCCCGTCTGCCCAAAGGCTTCGACCTGACGGGCAAACACTTCATCGAACCCGAAATCATTGCCGATGCAAGTCAGCACGGCGGCGTTGGCGCTCAGGGCCATCGCTGCCAGAGCCGGCCGGTTCTTGAGGAAGCGGCCGGTGAGTTCGGCTGCGAAGTGCTGGGCATCCGAGGCCGAGCCGCCATTGCCGCACAGCATCACCTTGTTGCCGTTCATCAGGCAGCGGGCAATGAGCTGGGCTGTGGCCTCGATGTCATGGCGCAGCAGCAGCATCACCTCGAACAGGCGCTTGTGCTCAACGAGGTGGTGTTCGTAGATGTGGTCGATCGGGTTGCTGACCGGGGTCAGGAGGGCTTCCTTTTCCTCTGGCGTCAACAGGTCGGAAGGGGAGCGCAGATCCAGCAGGGGCTGCCCATCCACCACGAGGGCATCTGGCATGGGCAGGGGCTTGAGTTGAGTCACTGCTGCAGCGTGTTTCATGCGGCCTCCTGGCCTGCGTCAGCGTTCCCGGTGGACACGCTCATCGCGGTGTTGAGATTGGCCTGCAGCAAGGCCGCATGGCGGGCCTTGCACAGGGCGCGGAGGTTGGCGGCAATCGCCGTGGCGAAGGCCTCGTCGTACCAGGGATAGGCACCGCTGACGCCCACCACGATGCCGTCCAGGCAGACGGCGCCCCACAGCAGGGTGTCGCCGGATTTGAGGCGATGCGGCTGCAGCGCCTGAACGATGCTGCCGTCGACGCCGGTCTCCCAGCTCAGGCGCGCCTTGGCGCGTGCGAAGGCGGCATAGTCCGCATCCCATTGCGTTCGATCGCCGAGGCTGTGCTCATGCAGGATCGCTTCTTCGAACAGGGCGTTTTGCGGCGTCAGCCCGGGCGTCATGACGACGATGTGCAGAAAGCCTGCGCCGCACACCTGCGGATCGCGGCAAGCCGGCTCGATCATGCGCAGGGCCATGTCGACGGCCTGTTGCGCCGTGTGCGCATCGGCAAAGTGGCTGGCTTGCTGTCTCAAGGTCGATGTGCTCATGGCGGACAGGCTGGTGGGTGGTTTCATCGATCAGTGCTCCGAGCGCTTGGGGCGCTGTGCTTCGTTGGGTGCGTCTTGTTCGGTCTGAGGGTCACAGGGCGGGTTGCTGCAGGGCTTGGCCTGGCCCGGCTTCAAGGTCCAGTCCTTGTCGTCCTTGGATGAGGCGATCTGCTTTTCGGCATGCATGGCCGCGGAAGGGGAAATGGGGTCGCTGGCCGGGAAGGTTTCGTCGAGGGCTTCGTCCAGCAGTTCCTGGTAGGTGGGTACCTTGTCTTGCGGCTTGCGGCCCTTGCCTTCCACGCGGTGGGCTTCGCGTTGTCGGGCGTGTGCGTCTTTCATGGCAACTCCTTGTGGACGGGATGAGGTCCGCCCGCCAAACGGCAAGCGTCATGCCCGGGAGAACCCTGATCCCCGCAGATGGGTGAAGGGGCGGCATGTCGCTTGCCGCACCGGAAGTTCCGCCTTTTGTTTTTCTCAAGCCATCTGCACCGTTGCAGGCATGGCTTCACCTCTGAAAGTGCTTGCCATGTTCGCTTCCCTGTTGCCCACGCATTGCCTGCCTCATGTCCCCGTCTTTCCGCCGTTGCCCTCCGATCAGGAACATGAACCTGCTGGCGGGAAGGTCGGGCCGTGGCCCAAGTACTGCCCCACGCGGCCGCGTCGTGCGACCTGGGGCCGGATGTGGATGGCCCAGGCATCGCAAGGCTCGCCGGGTGCGGTGAGCGTGGGCCATGGCATCGGCTCGCCTGGCAATGAGGGCACCGCCCGGGATCGGGGCACAGGCGCCCCGGGCTCCAACCTGACGGCCGATGACCACACCGCGCCTGCCGATGTGTCGTCGTCGGCAACGGATGCGGATCGGCAGAAGGCCGACAAAGGCCTGATGGAGGGCACCAAGAAGGGCCCGGCACAGCCGTCGTGAAGCTGTCTTGACACCGCTTTGAAAGCGACGCCGCCGCAAGACTTACCTGTCGATGTAGTTGTTGCAGGCTTGAAGCGGATTCAGGCGGCCTGGGGGTGATCGCGCCCCGCCACGCGTGACAAGGTGTAGACCAGTTCCTTCGGATCAACCGGTTTGGCCAGGTGGGCCTGGAAGCCGCTCATCATCGAGCGCATGCGGTCCGAAGGGGCTGAAAAGCCGCTGAGCGCCACGGCGGCCACCCGCTGGTTGAGGGGGATGCCACGCTGGGCCTCCATCTGGCGGATGCGCCGCATCACGTCGTGGCCGTCGTCTTCGCCCAGTGCGATGTCGCACAGGATGAGATGGGGCCAGTCTTCCGGCGGGGTTTCATCCAGCCAGGCCAGGGCTTCTCGCCCGCTGGCAAATGGCAAGGGATGGGCGCCTTCGGCTTCCAGCAGCATGCCCAGCGCCTCGCGTGCATCGGCCAGATCGTCGATGGTCATGATCGTCATGCCTTTGAGTGGCACGGTGGCCGGCGGCAGGCTGGTCACTGCAGGCAAGGCCGGCAGGATCTCCTGTGCGTGAGGGGCATGCGGCAAGGCCGGGGTCACCGGCGCGGCGATCACGTGCAGCGGCATCTCGATGATGTAGCGCATGCCGTGCAGCGAGCCGGGGGCTTCGGTGGTGAAGCGGCCGCCCTGGCGCTCGACGGTCGAGCGGATCTCCAGGGGGTCCAGCGGGATCTCTTCAGAGGCAGGTGCGCGGCCGCGCGAGGGCAATGGCGTGACTTGCGCGGAAGGCGCGCCGACGGGCGCTGCCACGTGCCGACCGTCCGTGACGGTGAGCTGCACATCGCCCTGGTGGCGCGCCAAGCGGATCTCCATGCGGCCGCCGGGCGGTGTGGTGCGGATGGTCCATGCCAGCACATCCTGCAGCACCTGGGCCAGGGTGCTGGGGTCGCCGTTGACGCGGGCGTGTTCGATGTCCACATCGGTGTAGAGCTGGATGCCGCGTGCATCGATGGTTTCGCGCAAACCATCGAGCACGCCCACCAGCAGCACGGCCAGGTTCATGGGCTGGCGGGCCATGCGGCGCTCCAGCTGTTCGAACTGTTGCTGTTGGCGCTGCAGGTTCCACAACTGGGCGTACAGGCCGTCGCGCGTCAAGAGGTCGTCGTGGCGGCCGCGCTCCACGATGCGGCCCTTGTCCATCACGATGATCAGGTCGGCATCGACGATGGTCGACAACCGGTGCGCGATGATCATCGTCGAGCGGCCCTTGGCGATGCGGTCCAGCTCGCTCTGGATGGCGCGCTCGGCCCGGGTGTCCAGCGCCGAGGTGGCCTCGTCGAAGATCATGATGGGGGGGTTCTTCAGGAAGGCACGCGCAATCGCGATGCGCTGCTTCTCGCCGCCCGAGAGCTTGGTGCCGCGCTCGCCCACCGGCGTTTCATATTGCTGCGGCAGGGACATGATGAACTCGTGCACCTGCGCGGCCTTGGCCGCCTCGATCACCTCGGCCATGCCGGCGCCGATGCGGCCATAGCCGATGTTGTAGGCGATCGTCTCGTTGAACAGGGCCGTGTCCTGCGGCACCACGCCGATGGCATCACGCAGCGAGGCCATCTTGATGGCGCGCAGGTCCTGCCCATCCACGGTGATGCGTCCGCCGGCCACGTCATACAGCCGCAGCAGCAGGCGCGCGAGCGTGGATTTGCCCGAGCCGCTGCCGCCCACCACCGCCACCGTCTGCCCGGCGGGGATGGCAAAGCTGACGTCCTGCAAGATGGGCCGGCCCGGCTCGTAGGCGAAGTCCACGCGATCGAAGACCACCTCGCCGCCCTGAATGGCCAGGGGCGTGCTGCCGGGCTTGTCTTCGATCTCGGGGCGCTGGTCCAGCAGGGACGAGCAGCTTCTCGGTGTTGACCAGCGCATCGCGCGCCTCCCGGAAGACGAAGCCCAGCGTGTTCAGCGGCAGGCAGATCTGGATGATGTAGGCATTGACCAGCACCAGATCCCCCACCGTCATGGTGCCACGCATGGTCTGCTCGCCGGCCAGCAGCATCACCAGCGCCACGCCCGCGGCAATGATGGCGCTCTGCCCGATGTGCAGGATGGACAGCGCCTTCTGGTTGTTCACCCCATGCTCCACCCACTGCTTGAGCACGGTGGCGTAGCGCTGCTTTTCGAACTCCTCGCGGGCGTAGGTCTTGACGGCCTCGTAGTTCAGCAGGCCATCGACCATGCGGCCGTGGGCGGTTGAATCGACCTCATTGACGCGTCTTTGCCGCAGTTCCCGCCGTTGCGTCAGTGCGGTCGTGTAGCCCGCGTAGATCAGGAAGGTCAGCATGATGACCAGGGTGAACCACACGCTGTAGCCCATGGCCATCACCACCATCACCGAGCCGAACTCCACCAGCGTGGGCACCACGGTGAACAGGCCGGCGCCCAGCAGGAAGCCGATGCCGCCCGTGCCGCGCTCGATGTCTCGGATGAGCGAGCCTGTGTTGCGCTGCGCGTGAAAGCGGGGGTTGAGCGCCAGCAGGTGCCCCAGCGCCTTTTCGGCGTAGACCGTGACCACATGCTGCGTCACCCGCGAGAACACCAGATCGCGCAACTCGGTGAACAAGGTGCCTGCAAAGCGCAGCAGCGCATAGCCCAGCAGCAGGAGGGCCGGCATCACCAGCACGGTGTGGGAGATGGTGCCCAGGGCCGAGTTGCCCGGCACATTGGCGGCCAGGGCCTGCGGCGCGCTGAAGCGATCGACGATGGCCTTGAGCACCAGGGGCACCACCACCGCGGTGATCTTGGCCACGACCAGCAAGCCCAAAGCCGCCAGCGTCCGTTGCCGGAATTGCCAGACCACCTCCCAGAGGCTGGAAAAGATCCTGCGCTTTGCGCCCTCGCGTGCCATGCGCGTGGGGTAGCAGATGGCATGCCCGTCGGCAGGGGTTTCCCTTGGTTGGGCTGGATGGGAACGCCAATTGCCCGGGGCTCGTCATGGTCATCTTGTCCCCCCATCTCGACGACGCCGTCTTCAGCTGCGGCCACCTGCTGGCGACCCACGCGGGCAGCACGGTGGTGACCGTGTTTGCCGGCATGCCGGGGGATCCGGATCTCTTGTGTGACTGGGATGCGCACTGCGGCTTTCACAGTTCGCAGGAGGCCGTGACGGCCCGCCGGCAGGAGGATCGCCAAGCCCTGGCGCTGCTGGCGGCTCGCCCGGTGTGGCTGGATTTTCTGGACAGCCAGTACGGCCACTCGCCCTCTCCGCGCGAGCTGGCCGATGCCTTGCAGCAGACCTTGTCCGAGCTGGATCCTTACGAGCTGGCCATCCCTTTGGGGATGTTCCACGCCGATCACCTGCTGGTGCACGAGGCCGCCTTGCTCGCCATTGAAGGCTTGCCCCAACTGGAGCAGGTCTACCTGTACGAAGACGTGCCTTACCGCGGCCAGCCTGGCCTCTTGCAGCAGCGCCTGTCCGCCCTGGCCACGGAAGGCCTGCTGGCCACACCCCAGGCGGAAGAAACGCTGCAGCCCTCATCGCGCAAGGCCGCGGCCGTGGCTGCCTATGCAAGCCAGGTGCGCGCACTCGGCCCACGCAGCCTGGATGACCTGCGGCGCCCTGAGCGCCTGTGGCGACTGGAGCCCCCGCTGCATGCCCGCAGCGGCCCGGTGATCGAACCCCTCCTTCAGCGAGAACCCAGATGGACTCCGATGCGCGCGTGACCGTGGTGCTGCTGACGCACGACCGCCCGTTCGAGCTGGAGCGGGCGGTTTACCGTCTGCGCTACCTGCCAGAGCGGCCCCACATCATCGTGGTGGACAACGGCTCACGCGATGCGCCGGCCGTGCGTCGCATCGGCCGCTTCCCCGAGGTCACCTTCATCCGCAGCGAGCGCAACCTGGGCGCGGCCGGTCGCAACCTCGGTGTGGCGCGTGTCAACACGCCCTATGTGGCCTTCTGCGATGACGACACCTGGTGGGAGCCCGGCGCCTTGCAACGCGCCTGCGATCTGCTCGATGCGCATCCCAAACTCGGCGTGATCAATGGCCGCGTGCTGGTGGGGGTGCAGGAGACCGAAGATCCCACCTGCGCCCGCATGGCCGACAGCCCGCTGGACAGCCGCGGCCTGCCCGGGCCTGCCTTGATTTCCTTCATGGCCGGCGCCGTGGTGATGCGCACGCAGGCCTGGCGGGATGTCCGCGGCTATGAGCCCCGCCTCTTTCTGGGCGCCGAAGAAGCCCTGATGGCGCTGGACATGGCCACTGCCGGCTGGCGCATGGCGTATGCGCGCGATGTCGTGGCCCATCACTTTCCCTCTCCTGTGCGCGATGTGCCCTGGCGGCAGACCGTGCTGGCCCGCAACCGCCTGTGGATCGCGTGGCTGCGGCTGCCCTGGTCCGATGCCTGGCGCGAGACCCGCGCCGTGCTGCGCGATGTCTTGCGACAAGGCCATCTGCTGCCCGTTCTCTGGTGTGCGCTGTCGGGCCTGCCCTGGGTCCTGCATCAGCGCCGCGTGGTTCCCCCGTCCGTGTCAGCCATGCATCGCCGCGTCTTCGCCGGCGAGACGATGCCCGAGTTGACGCAGACACCCGTCGCCGATACGGCGCCCCATGTTCACAAGATGTGATCATCAACATGTCCTCCTCCTACCTGCTTGACCCTGAACATCGCTCCACCCTCGAAAATTGGGCCCGCGGTGCCACCCTGTTCGTGTTCGACTACGACGGCACGCTCGCGCCTGCGTCGGACGATCCCCACCTGGCCGAGATGCAGCCTGAAGTGGCCCGTTCGCTCGAAGCGCTGGCACGCCGGGCGCCCGTGGCCGTCATCTCCGGACGCACCCGCGTCGATCTGCTCAAACGGCTGCCTTCGGATGTGCAATGGGTGCTGGGCAACCACGGCAACGAAGGCCTGCCACGCCATGCGCAAGGCGGTGAAGACCAGGCGCAGTTGTGTGCAGCGTGGCATGACTACCTGATGGGTGATGCCTCCCTGTGGCGCGATGCCCATGGCGCCACCATCGAGAACAAGGGCCGTTCCCTGACCCTGAACTACCGCGAAGCCACCAACCCCGTGCTGGCCCGCTCCCGCCTGCTGGCCCGGGCCGTCAAGCTGGTGCCGGCGCCTCGCATTGTCCGTGGCGCAGATTCCCTGGATCTGCTGCCGCCGCAATCACTCAGCAAGGACGAGGTGATCGAGTTGCTCATGCGCGAGTGCGATTGTGAGCAGGTCGTGGTGGTCAGCGATGACGTCAGCGATGACGCCCTGTTCCAGGAGGCCCCTGACAACTGGCTGACGGTGCACATGGGCATGTGCGTGCACACGGATGCACGCTTCATCCTGCGCAACATGGACGAGGTGCACGCCTTCCTGTTCCACGCCGAATCCCTGCGCCAGGCCCAGGGTGGCCGCATGCCCTATCAGCAGCACGCAGCGCCCTGAGTCTTTGCATCCTCAAGCGGCCCGCACCGGCTTGCCCAGGGCTGGTCGCGGGCCATCGTCGTGAAGATGGGCCCGCACTTGCGGCAGGCCATCGGGGAACTGGGCCTGCACATAAGCCAGCAATTGCTCGCGCACCTGGCAGCGCAGGTTCCAGCTGTCTCCCGAGTTGGCGCTGCTGACCAGACAGCGGATCTGCACGGCACGTTGATCCGCATCCGTCACGTCCAGGTTGGCCACCCGTCCATCCCAGGCCGGTGAGCCCTTGCAGATGCGCTGGAGCTCGCTGCGCAAGGGCTCGATCGGCATGCGGTAGTCCACCCACAGGGTCACCGTGCCCAAGATCTCGGCCGAAGAGCGCGTCCAGTTCTGGAAGGGGTTCTGCGTCCACCATTCCAGCGGCACGATCATGCGCCGCTGGTCCCAGATCTTGACGACCACATAGGTGCCGGTGATCTCTTCCACCGTGCCGAACTCGCCTTCCACGATCACGACATCGTCGATGCGGATGGGCTGTGTGATGCCGATCTGAAGCCCCGCGATCAGGTTGCCCAGCAAGGGCCGTGCAGCCAGGCCGGCCACGATGCCGGCCAGACCGGCAGATGCCAGGATGCTTGTGCCGATGTGCCGCACGTTGGGAAAGGTCATCAAGGCCATGGCCACGCCGATGAGCGCGATGATCGAAATGATGCTGCGTGTGAGCACGCGGGCCTGGGTTTGCAGACGCCGGGCAGCCAGATTGTCTGATTGAGAGGTGGGGCGCAGCACGATCATGATGTCGCCCGCCGCACGCACGGCCTGGATGAGCAGCCAGGTCATACAGAACACCACGGCCACGGTCATCAACTGACGTGTCAGCTGCACGCCTTCCAGCGCATCCGGGGCCCCGTAGACCACCACCTCCAGTGCCATCAGCGGCAGCAACACACCAAAGGGCTTGCGCGTGTTGCGCCGGAGCAGGCTCAGCGGCTGGGAATGGGAGATGGCCCGGCCAACGATGGCATCCAGCACCCGAAAGGCCACCCAGGCCGCCAGTGCCAGCGCCACACCAAAACCAAGGACCGTCAACCACCGGGCTTCGTCGGTAGGCCAGTGCAATGCGTCGAACATGGGGGGATGCCGTCTCAAAGTGGGGATGTGGTGCATGACGGCAAGGCTTGTGCCGCATGGCGCCGCGGCCCCCGGCTTGCGGGAAGGCACGCGGTTTGCCAAAGAGGCGGGCTGACCTGCGTGCAGCTCAGCTTCGCTCCCCTCCCCACCCGCTGAAGGAAAAGACATGAACGTGATCAAGACCAGCACCACCGTGGCCGCTCTGGCCCTTTCTCTGGCTGCTTCCTGCGTGATGGCGCAAAGCGGCAGCAGCAGTGGTACCAGCGGTTATGGCACCGGCACCAGCCGCTCTTCCAACAGCAGTGGGTATGACAGTGATCTGGGCGCAGGCAGTGGCTCGACCAGTTCCGGCACGGCACCCAGCTCGGGCACCTCGAGCACGTCTGGCCAATCAGGGCGCAGCACCTCCGACCCCTCGCTGGACACGATGCCGCCCACCAGCTCGGGCACCACGCCGACGGACACGGCGCCCTCGTCCATCAACCCTGACAAGGGCCCCCATGGCGCGACCAAGATGAACAAGAGCCACAAGAGCAAGGCACGCCACAAGCGTCGTTCGGGCGACACGGATCCGCGTGATCCGCACCAGGTCAACGGCACCACGGACAGCGAGATCCCCAGCGGCACGCCCAGCCGTTGACCTGTCAATCTTTGAGGAGTGCCATGAACGGACAGCCATCCCCTTCTCTGATCATCCGGCTCGGCCTGTTTGACGACCACGACATCGTGCGCGCGGGCTTCCGCTACATCCTGTCCCAGCACAGCGACATCGTCATCGAGGCGGAAGGCTGCAATGGCCGCGACGCGATGCAAGCCATCCGTCAACATCCGCTGGATGTCTGTCTGCTGGACCTGTCGATGCCGGAAATGTCCGGCATCGATGTGCTGAGGCAGTGCCGTGCATTGCGGCCGGAGATGGGGGTGCTGATCCTCAGTGGCTACTCTGAAGAGCAGTACGGGTTGAACATGCTCAAGGCCGGGGCCGCCGGCTTTCTGAGCAAGACGAT
>JASGIQ010000012.1:0-12053 GCA_047601765.1 Aquabacterium sp. | reverse complement strand
GCCGCGCCGTACCGGCCTCAAGGACCGTGGAGATGCGGATGGTGCTGCTGTCCTGAACGGCTGCCAACCTTGTCTTTTCAAACGCGACCACGGCCAGCGGGCGTTGGCCATGACGTCGAATGCCAGGCGTCGTGACGGCGGAGGCCCGGCAAAGTCAGACCCTGCCAACTCACCGGCGAGCAAGCAGCCATGGCGGCATGGCCGCCACAAGATGCGTCCCCGATGAGCGCCGTGCTCTCGACATGATCGAAGCTCCACATCTGCACTTGGGGCATGAAGCCCACGCCTTGGGCGCCCTCGATGTCCACCCGGACCATCCCCTGCTCCAAGTCCACGTCGAAATGGCTCAAGGTCATGCGCCCCACACGCTCTGCCGTTCCGGGACGGTCCGCCTCGATGACCACGCCTCCGCTGAAGCGTGCATGGGTGATGCGCCCCGACGCCGTGGCATTGTCCCAGAGCAGATCGATCCTTTGCAGGGGCATGTCCAGGCCGATCAAGGTGAGGGATGGATCAGCGGATGAACTCAGGCTCGCGGGCGCCACGGCTGCCAGACGCGGCGACAGCCAACGGAGCGACGAACTCAGGGCGGCGGAGGCTTCGAAATGCGCCTGCACCTGGAAACCTTGAAGCTCCGCGGGCAGTGTTTGGGGCGAGGTGACACCCGCTTCGATGGTGATGGGGCGCGCTGCCACAGCCATGCCACCACTCAAGGACATCCAGAGTGCCAGCGCCAGGCTGGCATGCATGCGATTCATGGGGAGGTCTCCTGACATGTGTGTGCGGTTGGCGTCGCTGTGCAAAGGCCACCGGTGTCACATCATCTTAGGCGAACATCACATGTTCATGGCATATCGCTTTCCTTCATGCCATCGCCACTGGCACGGACAGGCTGCCACCTGACTGCCGCGCCTTGTCCAGCATGAACTCGATGAAGGTGGACGCGGCCCGCGTGTGGTGCCGGTTGGGCATGTAGAGCATGAACATGCGCGTGCCGAAGATGCTGAGCTTCCAGTCGTCCAGTGAGGTGACGACTTCACCACGGTCCACGGCATCCTGCACCACATAGTCGGGCACGAGCCCGATGCCCAGGCCACCCAGGATGGCTTCGCGCAAAAAGAGGAAGTTCTCCGAGGTGAGCGTGGGCGCCAGCGGCACCTCGTGGCGCTCGCCATGCAGGTAGCCGGCCAGCCGCAACTGCCGCCCCACCACGGCCGAGGTGATCAAGGGCGCATCGGCCAGGTCTTCCAGCGTGGCGGGCATGGCGTGCGCATCGGCAAAGGCCTTGGCGGCACAGGCCACGTAATGCACCGGCCCCATGTCGCGCGCGACCAGGTTGTCGGGCGGCTCGGACATCACACGCACGGCGATGTCGACTTCGTCGCGCAGCATGTCGACCACGCGGTTCTCAAAGGCCACGTCCAGCACGATGCCGGGGTAGGCGCGCTTGAAGTCCATCAGCCACGGCGACATCACCATCTGCCCGTAGCCGCTGGGCACGCTCAGGCGCACGCGGCCTTGCAGGCTCTGGCCCAGCGTGGCCACCGATTCGCGCGCGGCATCCAGCTCGTTGCGGATCTTGCGGCCGTGTTCGTAGAGTTGCAGGCCGATCTCGGTGGGCTCGATCCGCCGGGTGGTGCGGCGCACGAGCTGCAGGCCCACGGCACGCTCGAAGGCGTTGAGGTGGTAGCCGACATTGGCGCGGCTCATCTTCAGCCGCCGCGCGGCTTCGCTCAGGTTGCCGGCATCGAGGATCTCGACCAGCAGCGTCAAGGCGTGCAGGTCCATGGCGGGCCCGCTCATGCTGCCACATCGGCCACCGCGCGGGCCGTGCGTGCATGCCATGCATACGCCATCAGCGCCACCGCCGCCATGCCCAGCAAAGGCAGGGCCGACAGGTTGACCGCGCGCCAGCCCCAGGCATTGAGCAAACTGCCCGACGAGAACGAGGCGATGCTGGCCGCACCGAAGGTGACGAAGTCATAGACGCCTTGCGTCTTGGCGCGCTCGCTCGGCCGATAAGCCTGCAGCACCAATGTGGTGGCGCCGATGAACATGAAGTTCCAGCCCACGCCCAGCAGCACCAGGCCCGAGAGGAAGTGCAGGTATTCGATGCCGCTGAGCGCGATGCCCACATGGCCGGCCAGCAAGGCCAGCCCCGCGGCCATCACCGGCAGGATGCCGAAGCGGCGGATCAGATCACCCGTGAAGAAGGACGGCAGGAACATGCCCAGCACATGGCCCTGGATGACCGAGGCGGCCGCCGCCAGCGGTTGCCCGCAGCCTTGCATGGCCAGCGGCGTGGCGGTCATCACCATGATCATCACGCTGAAGGCCACGGCCGAACTGGTGAGTGCGGCCATGAACACGGGCTGGCCGGCGATCTCGCGCAAGGGGCGTGGCGCCGGGCCCTCGGTCGCATCCTGCCGGGGTGGTGCGGGCAGGCGGGTGCGCCACAGCAAGGCGCTGGACAACACCGCCAGCAGCGTCATCGCGGCGAACGAGGCGACAAAGGGCGTGCTGCCCAGGTCACGCGTATGGCGCGCCAGGGCAGGCCCGGCCAAGGCGGCGATCACGCCACCCGTCATCACCCAGGAGATGGCGCGCGGGCGGAACGCATCGCTGGCGGCCTCCGCGGCGGCGAAGCGGTAGTACTGCGCAAAGCCCTGGTATGCCCCCACCAGCATGTTGGCCAGCATGAACAGCGCGAAGCTGTGCCACAGAATGGCCGCAACACCCGCCACGCCAGCCAAGGCGCCCAGCACCGTGCCCATCAGGAAGCCGTGGCGCCGCCCCCATCGCTGCATCCACATCGAGGCCGGGATCATGGTCAAGGCACCGGCCACCACCATGGCCGCGATCGGCAAGGTGGCCAGCGATTTGTCCGGCGCCAGTTGAAGGCCGATGAGGCCTGAGAGCGTCACCAGCAGGATGGAGGCGGTTGGAACAGCGCCTGGGCGCCGGTCAGCAGAAAGACTTGGCGGACTTCCGGCCGCATGGGGGATGCGTTCATGTGGGGGCCTCTTGCCTGCGGGCTGGGCCATGGTGTGGAAGCGGCATTCGAGCACGGCGCTTGGCGACACCGCGCAGCCCCACCGGATCCTCCGTCGGTTTGTACAAATGGACTTGACAGTCTGTCAATCGACGTGTGGATTGTCAAGCAATCCTTCAGTCTGAACAATGCAGGGTCCCCCGGAAATGGGGCCTGACCTCTTACCCGTGAAGACACCGTCATGAGCACCTCCACCGACACCTCTTCATCGCCCGTGCGGTATGCCGTGGTCGACCACATCGCGCTGGTCACGATCGACAACCCGCCCGTCAACGCCCTGGGTGTGGCTGTGCGCCAGGGCCTGCTGCAGGCCATCACGCAAGCCGATGCCGATGAACAGGTGCATGCCGTGCTGATCACCGGCGCGGGCAAGGCCTTCATCGCCGGCGCCGACATCCGCGAGTTCGGCCTGCCGCCGCAGCCGCCCGCGCTGCCGGATGTGTGCAACGCGATCGAAGCGTGCAGCAAGCCGGTGGTGGCGGCCATCCACGGGCCCGCGCTGGGCGGTGGGCTGGAGGTGGCCATGTCGGCGCACTACCGCCTGGCCACGGCCACCGCGAAGCTCGGCCTGCCTGAAGTGCAGCTGGGCCTGCTGCCTGGCGCAGGCGGCACGCAACGCGCGCCGCGGCTGGTGGGCGCGCAGGCCGCGCTCGATCTGATGCTCAGCGGCCAGCACGTCGGTGCGCAGGAAGCGCTGCGCATGGGCCTGATCGACCACGTGGCCCCCAGCGACGATGTGCAGGCCGAAGGCGTGGCCTACGTGCGCCACCTGCTGTCGGCCGGCGCACCGGTGCGCCGCACGCGCGATGCGGCCGAAGGCCTGCGTGACCGCGCCGCCCAGCAGGCCGCCATCGATGCCGCCCGCGCCGAGGTGCGCAAGAAGAAGGGCCTGTTCTCGCCCGACAAGATCGTGGACTGCGTGCAGGCCGCGCTGGACCAGCCGTTCGACGAAGGCCTGCGCACCGAGCGCGCGCTGTTCGAACAATGCCTGGCCAGCCCGCAGCGCGCCGGCCTCATCCACGCCTTCTTCGCCGAACGCGAGGTGCTCAAGGCGCCTGAAACCCGATCGGCCAAGCCACGCCCGCTACAACAGATCGGCGTGATCGGTGGCGGCACCATGGGCGCGGGCATCGCCGTGGCCATGCTGGATGGCGGCTTCAAGGTGACCATGATCGAGCGCGATGACGCGGCACTGGCGCAAGGCCGCGCCCGTGTGGAGAAGGTCTATGACGGCCTGATCGCCAAGGGCCGCCTCACCCCGCAAGGCAAGGCCGACATCCTCACGCGCTTTCAAGGCGCGACCGACTACGCATGCCTGGCCCAGGCCGATCTGGTGGTGGAAGCCGTGTTCGAAGACATGGCCGTCAAGCACGCGGTGTTTGCCCAGCTGGACAGGCACTGCAAGGCCGGCGCCGTGCTGGCCACCAACACCTCCTATCTCGATATCAACGAGATCGCCCAGGCCATCTCGCGCCCGCAGGATGTGATCGGCCTGCACTTCTTCTCGCCGGCCAACATCATGAAGCTGCTGGAGATCGTGGTGCCGGCGCAGGTCAGCGCCGATGTGGTGGCCACCGGCTTCGAGCTGGCCCGGCGCCTGAAGAAAGTGCCCGTGCGCGCCGGTGTGTGCGATGGCTTCATCGGCAACCGCATCCTGGCCACCTACCGCACCGCCGCCGATCACCTGATAGAAGACGGCGCCTCGCCTTACGAGATAGACCAGATGGTGCGCGCCTTCGGCTACCCGATGGGGCCGTATGAGGTGTCGGATCTGGCGGGCGGCGACATCGGCTGGGCCACGCGCAAGCGCCGTGCGGCCAAACGCGATCCGCGCGCCCGCTATGTGCACATTGCCGACCGGCTGTGCGAGCGCGGCTGGTTCGGCCAGAAGACGGGCCGCGGCTACTACCTGTATCCCGATGGCGCCCGCACCGGCACACCGGATCCGGAGGTGCTGGCCATCATCGACGAGGCACGCCATCAGGCCGGCATCACCACGCCCAAGGCCTTCACCGCGCAAGACTTGCAACGCCGCTACCTGGCCGCCATGATCAACGAAGGCGCCAAGGTGGTGGAAGAAGGCATCGCGTTGCGCCCGCTGGATGTGGACGTGACCCTGGTGCACGGCTACGGCTTTCCGCGCTGGCGCGGCGGCCCGATGAAGTATGCGGACATGATCGGCCTGCCTCAGGTGCTGGCCGACATCCGCGCCTTTGCCCAGGAAGACCCGCTGTTCTGGCAGCCATCCAAGCTGCTGGTCAGGCTGGTGGAAGAAGGCCGGGATTTCGACAGCCTCAACAAGGCTTGATCAAGCTTGAACAAGGAGACAACCCACCATGCGTGAAGCCGTCATCGTGTCCACCGCCCGCACGCCGCTGACCAAGTCGCACCGCGGCGAGCTCAACATCACCCCGGGCCCGACGCTGGCCTCGTTCGCCATCAAGGCGGCGGTCGAGCGGGCCGGCATCGACCCGTCGATGATCGAAGACGCCATCCTCGGCTGCGGCTATCCGGAAGGCACCACGGGCCGCAACTTGGCGCGCCAGGCCATCATCCGCAGCGGCCTGCCCATCGGCATTGCAGGCACCACGGTCAACCGCTTCTGTGCCTCGGGCCTGCAGGCCATCGCCATGGCGGCCGGCCGCATCATCGTGGACGGCGCACCCGCCATGATCGCCGGGGGTGTGGAGAGCATCTCCGGCATCCGCACGCGCGAAGACGGTGATTCGGGCATGGACCCCTGGATCGTGGAGCACAAGCCCGCGCTGTACATGACCATGATCGAGACGGCCGATGTGGTGGCGCGCCGCTATGGCATCAGCCGCGAAGCGCAGGACCGCTTCTCGGTCGAGAGCCAGCGCAAGACGGCCGAGGCGCAAGAGGCCGGCCGCTACAAGGCCGAGATCGTGCCCATCACCACGACCATGGGCGTGGTCAACAAGGAGACCAAAGAGGTCACGAAGCGCGAGGTCAGCATCGACCACGACACGTGCAACCGACCGGGCACCACGTATGAAGCGCTGGCGCAACTGGCACCGGTGCGCGGCCCCGATGAGTTCATCACCGCCGGCAATGCCTCGCAGCTGTCGGATGGCGCATCGGCCTGTGTGCTGATGGAAGCGAAGGAGGCCGAGCGCCTGGGCGTGCAGCCGCTGGGCGCCTTCCGCGGCTTTGCGGTGCATGGCTGCGAGCCCGATGAAATGGGCATCGGCCCGGTGTTCGCCGTGCCCAAGCTGCTGGCCCGCCATGGCCTGAAGGTGGACGACATCGACCTGTGGGAATTGAACGAGGCCTTTGCCTCGCAATCGATCTACTGCCAGCAAAAGCTGGGCATCCCCGATGAACGGCTGAACGTCAATGGCGGCGCCGTCTCCATCGGCCACCCCTTCGGCATGACGGGCGCCCGCCTGGCCGGCCATGTGCTGCTGGAAGGCCGCCGTCGCAAGGCACAGAACCCGAACGTGAAGTGGGCCGTGGTGACGATGTGCATTGCCGGCGGCATGGGCGCGGCCGGCCTGTTCGAAATCTATTGAAGGCGGTGCCGACATGGACTTGAGCTTTACCCCAGAAGAGCAGGCCTTCCGCGACGAGGTGCGGGCCTTCCTGCGTGACAAGGTGCCGGCCGACCTGACCGACAAGGTGCGCCAGGGCATGCACCTGAGCAAGGCCGATCACGAGGCCTGGCATGCCATCCTCAACCAGCAGGGCTGGCTGGCCAACCACTGGCCGAAGGCCTATGGCGGCACCGGCTGGAACGCCATCCAGAAGTTCATCTTCGAACACGAATGCGCGCTGGCCTACTGCCCGCGCACGGTGCCGTTCGGCGTCAACATGCTGGGCCCCGTGCTGATCAAGTATGGCAACGAGGCGCAGAAGGCGCACTGGCTGCCGCGCATCCTCAGCGGCGAGGACTGGTGGTGCCAGGGCTACTCGGAGCCGGGATCGGGCTCGGACCTGGCCTCGGTCAAGACGACTGCCGTCCTGCAGGGCGATCACTACATCGTCAATGGCCAGAAGACCTGGACCACGCTGGGCCACCACGCCAACATGATCTTCTGCCTGGTGCGCACCAACCGCGAAGCCAAAAAGCAGGAAGGCATCAGCTTCCTCTTGATCGACATGGCCACGCCCGGCGTGGAAGTGCGGCCCATCATCACGCTGGATGGCGAGCACGAAGTCAACGAGGTGTTCTTCACCGATGTGAAGGTGCCCGCGGCCAACCTGGTCGGCGAAGAGAACAAGGGCTGGACCTGCGCCAAGTACCTGCTGACCTACGAGCGCACCAACATCGCGGGCGTGGGCTTCTCGGTGGCGGCCATGGAGCGGCTCAAGTCCATCGCGCAACGCGTGAAGAAGCATGGCCAACCGCTCGCGCAAGACCCGCTGTTTGCCGCACGCATGGCCCAGGTGGAGATCGAGCTGGAGAACATGAAGACCACCAACCTGCGCGTGATCGCCGCGGTGGCCGGTGGTGGCGCACCCGGCGCGGAAAGCTCGATGCTCAAGATCAAGGGCACCGTGATCCGGCAGGAACTCAATGCCCTGACGCGGCGCGCGATGGGGCCGTATGCCCTGCCCTTCGTGCACGAGGCGATGGAAGAAGGCTTTGATGCCGAGCCCTTGGGCGAGCCCGAGGCCGCATCGGCCAGTGCGCAGTACTTCAACAACCGCAAGCTGTCGATCTTCGGCGGCTCCAACGAGATCCAGAAGAACATCATCTCCAAGATGATCCTGGGCCTGTGAGCGCCGCCCGGCCTTCACGGACGACCGACTGAACCGCTGAGGAGAAGACCATGAACTTCACCCACACCGACGACCGCCGCATGCTGGGCGAAACCCTGGAGCGCTACGTGGCCGAGCAATACGGCTTCGACACGCGCATGGCCATCGTGCAATCGGCCGAAGGCTTCAGCCCATCGCAATGGCAGACCTTCGCCGACCTGGGCGTGATCGGCGCCTTGTTCGACGAGGCCCATGGCGGCTTCGGCGGCCAAGGCTTCGACATCGCCGTGGTGTTCGAGGCGCTGGGCCGTGGCCTGGTGATCGAGCCTTTCCTGCCGTCGGCCATCCTGGCGGGCAGCGCGCCGGCGCATGCGGGCCGCACCTCGCAGAAGGCCTTGCTGGACCAGATCATCGCGGGTGACACAGTGGCCTCGCTGGCGCATGAAGAGCCTGAATCGCACTACGACCCGACCCGCGTGCAGACCACCGCCCGCAAGATGGGTGATGGCTGGCTGCTCAACGGCCACAAGGCCGTGGTGCCGCTGGGCGACCAGGCCCAGGTGCTGATCGTCTCTGCACGCACCGGTGGCGAGGTCAACGATGCGCAAGGCATCTCGCTGTTCGTGGTGCCTGCCAACACGCCCGGCGTGAGCGTGCGCGGCTACCCCACCATCGATGGCGGCCGCGCCGCCGACATCCGCCTGACCGATGTGCACCTGCCCGCTGAAAGCCTGCTGGGCGCCGAAGGCGAAGGCCACGCCACGCTGGAACACGCCATCGGCCGCGGCGTGCTGGCCTTGTGTGCCGAAGCTTTGGTCGCGATGGTAGTGGCCAAGCAGGCCACCATCGACTACCTGCAGACGCGCCGCCAGTTCGGCGTGCCCATCGGCAGCTTCCAGGCCCTGCAACACCGCATGGCCGACCTGCTGCTGGAAGTCGAGCAGGCGCGCTCGGCCGTGATCAATGCGGCCGCGGCGCTGGATGGCGACGATCGCGTGGCCCGCGAACGTGCGCTGTCTGCGGCCAAGGTCAGCATCGGGCGCATCGGCACGCAGGTGGCCGAAGAGAGCATCCAGCTGCACGGCGGCATCGGCATGACCTGGGAGCTGCCCCTGTCGCACTACGCCAAGCGCCTGGTGATGATCGACCACCAGCTCGGCGATGAAGACCACCACCTCCAGCGCTTCATCGCACTCGGCCAGGCCGCGCACTGAGACAAGGCCGACCATGTCCGACCGGCACCTGAAACACTGGCCACCCGGCGTTCCACGGCACCTGGAATTGCCTGAGACGCACCTCTTTCACAGCGTCGAAGCGGCGGCCCGTGACTGCCCCGACAAGCCCTACCTCATCTTCTACGACACGCCCATCCGGTATGGCCGCTTCAAGGATGAGGTGGAAGCGCTGGCCGGCCACCTGCAGCAGGTGTGTGGCGTCAGGAAGGGTGAGCGCGTGCTGCTGTTCATGCAGAACAGCCCGCAGTTCGTGATCGGCTTTCACGCCATCCTGCGGGCCGATGCGGTGGTGGTGCCCGTCAACCCGATGAACCTGACGCAGGAGCTGCGGCACTACATCAGCGATGCCCAAGCCAGCGTGGCCCTGGTGGCGCAGGAGCTGTATCCACAGCTCAAGCCGCTGCTGGCCGAAGGCCGCGGGCAAACGTCGTCCGCCCCCCATGCAAGTGATGCAAGCGAGACCGGCTTGCAGCATGTGGTCGTGGCGGCCTACAGCGATTACCTCGAACAGCCCACCGACCTGCGCGTGCCGGATTTCGTGTCGGCGCCACGCATGCCGGTGGACGATGCGGGTGCCGTCTCATGGGCCAACGCGCTGGCCGCACGCCGCGTGCCTGCGCCCATCACCGTGGGCCCGGATGATCTGGCGGTGCTGCCCTACACCTCCGGCACCACGGCCCACCCCAAGGGCTGCATGCACACCCACCGCAGCGTGTGGTTCAACATGATCGCGCGCGGCGTGTGGCTGCAAAGCCCGCCCGATGGCGTGCAACTGGCGGTGCTGCCCTTCTTTCACGTGACGGGCATGCAGAACGCCATGAACGGCACGCTCTACCAGCAGGCCACGGCCGTGCTGGTGCCGCGCTGGGACCGCGAGGTGGCCCTGCAATGCATCGAGCGCTACAAGATCACCGGCGCGCAGATGATCACCGCGATGGTGGTGGACATGCTCAGCCACCCGGACATCGCCCGCTTCAATCTGAAGAGCCTGACCAGCATCGGCGGTGGCGGCGCGGCCATGCCCGAAGCAGTGGCAGCCAAGCTGCAAGCGCTGCTGGGCCTGGATTACATCGAAGGCTACGGCATGTCCGAGACCATGGCCGCCACGCACATCAACCCCACGCAGCGGCCGATGAAGCAGTGCCTGGGCATCCCCATCTTCGACGTGGACGCGCGCGTGGTGGACCCGGCCACCCTGCAGGAGCTGCCCCCCAACGAGGCCGGCGAAATCATCGTGCACGGCCCGCAGGTGATGCGTGGCTACTGGCGCAACCCGCAGGCCAATGCCGAAGCCTTCGTGCTGATCGACGGCAAGCGCTTTTTGCGCACGGGCGATCTGGCACGCGTCGATGAAGACGGCTACTTCTTCATGGTCGATCGCCTCAAGCGCATGATCAATGCCTCGGGCTTCAAGGTCTGGCCTGCGGAGGTGGAGGCCTTGATGTACGCCCACCCGGCCATCCAGGAAGTCTGCGTGATCGCCGCGCCCGACGCCAAACGCGGCGAGACGGTCAAGGCCGTGGTCGTGCTGCGGCCCGCGCACCAGGGCCAGGTCACCGAGCAGGACATCGTCGACTGGGCCCACACGCAAATGGCCGCCTACAAGAGCCCGCGCATCGTGCAGTTCGTGGCCGCGCTGCCGAAATCAGGTGCCGGCAAGATCCAGTGGCGATCGCTGCAGGAGCGCGAGAATGCCGTGCAGTGAACCGGGCAACACCGTGGGCTGAGCCCAGCCACCCGCGCCACAGACACCACTTCAACAGACCGAGACAGATACAAGAAGGACCAAGCTCATGAGCACCGCCAACGCCACCTTCAACTGGGCCGACCCGCTGCTGCTGGACGACCAGCTCACGCAGGAAGAACGCATGGTCCGCGATGCGGCGCGCGAGTATGCGCAAGGCAAGCTGCTGCCGCGCGTGACCGAAGCCTTCCGCCATGAGCAGACCGACCCGGCCATCTTCCGCGAGATGGGCGAGTTGGGCCTGCTGGGTGTGACCATCCCCACCGAATACGGCGGCGCGGGCCTGAACTACGTGAGCTATGGCCTGGTGGCGCGCGAGGTCGAGCGCGTGGACTCGGGCTACCGCTCCATGATGAGCGTGCAGTCCTCCCTGGTGATGGTGCCGATCAACGAGTTCGGCAACGAGGCCACCAAGCGCAAGTACCTGCCCAAGTTGGCCACGGGCGAGTTCATCGGCTGCTTCGGCCTGACCGAGCCCAACCACGGCTCCGACCCAGCGGGCATGACCACGCGCGCCACCAAGGTGGACGGCGGCTACACCTTGCGCGGCAGCAAGATGTGGATCAGCAACTCACCGATCGCGGATGTGTTCGTGGTGTGGGCCAAGCTCAACGAGAACGGCAAGGATGCGATTCGCGGCTTCGTGCTGGAAAAGGGCTGGAAGGGCCTGACGGCACCGGCCATCCACGGCAAGGTGGGCCTGCGGGCATCGATCACCGGCGAGGTGGTGATGGACGATGTGTTCTGCCCGGACGAGAACGCCTTCCCCGAGGTGCGTGGCTTGAAGGGGCCGTTCACCTGCCTGAACTCGGCGCGCTATGGGATTTCATGGGGCGCGATGGGTGCGGCCGAAGACTGCTGGTTCCGCGCGCGGCAGTATGTGCTGGATCGGCAGCAGTTCGGGCGGCCGCTGGCGGCCAATCAGCTGATTCAGAAGAAGCTGGCGGACATGCAGACGGAGATCGCCTTGGGGCTGCAGGGCAGCTTGCGTTTGGGGCGTTTGAAGGATGAAGGCAAGGCGGCGGTGGAGATCACGTCGATCATGAAGCGCAACAACTGCGGCAAGGCGCTGGACATCGCGCGGCTGGCGCGGGACATGATGGGCGGCAACGGGATCAGCGATGAGTTCGGGGTGGCGCGGCATCTGGTCAACCTGGAGGTGGTGAACACCTATGAGGGCACACATGATGTGCATGCGCTGATCCTGGGGCGGGCGCAGACGGGGATTCAGGCGTTCTTCTGATTTCTCTTTTGGTTGTTGTTCTTGGGTTGGTGGGATTGAGCGCTTTCTCGTTGCAGC
>JASGIQ010000011.1:0-54012 GCA_047601765.1 Aquabacterium sp. | reverse complement strand
CGCGGAGCTTCAAGGCTTCCAGCTGCAGGCGCATTTCGAAGCCTCCGCCGCCCTGAGTTCGTCGCTCCGTTGGCTGTCGCCACGTCTGGCAGCCGTGGCGCCCGCGAGCCTGAGTTCATCCGCTGATCCATCCCTCACCTTGATCGGCCTGGACATGCCCCTGCAAAGGATCGATCTGCTCTGGGACGATGCCACGGCGTCGGGGCGCATCACCCATGCACGCTTCAGCGGAGGCGTGGTCATCGAGGCGGACCGTCCCGGAACGGCAGAGCGTGTGGGGCGCATGACCTTGAGCCATTTCGACGTGGACTTGGAGCAGGGGATGGTCCGGGTGGACATCGAGGGCGCCCAAGGCGTGGGCTTCATGCCCCAAGTGCAGATGTGGAGCTTCGATCATGTCGAGAGCACGGCGCTCATCGGGGACGCATCTTGTGGCGGCCATGCCGCCATGGCTGCTTGCTCGCCGGTGAGTTGGCAGGGTCTGACTTTGCCGGGCCTCACCATCACGACGCTGGCATTCGACGTCATGGCCCGGTCGCTGGCCGTGGTCGCGTATGAAAAGACAAGGTTGGCAGCCGTTCAGGACAGCGGCACCATCCGCATCTCCACGGTACCTGAGGCCGGTACCGGCGCGGCCATGTCGCTGGGCCTGATCAGCCTGGCATGGATGAGGCGACGCCAGCGCCAAGCCGGCACGGCCTGAGACGCTCGTCCTGGCGTAATCTGTCTGCACCCATCAAAACAGGAGGTGCAGATGACGCAGATGACCCGTCCCCCCAGCGGATGGCCGAGCGCTTGGCCGCAGTCCGCCTTCAAGGCCTCGTTGCCGACCGTGCCCCTGCGCGCTTTGGCCGACCACTTACAGGTTGGTGACCTACTTTTCATTCGCTTGCGTGCGCGACCCTTTGTTGAAGCGGCCGACGTGATGCTGACCTGGACCAACCATGTTGCGGTGGTCGTCGAGGACCGATGGCAAGGAGCCGATCCTCGCTGAAAGCGTGGTGCCGATGTCGCGGCGCACGCGGCTGTCCAAGGTGATCGCCCGATCGGACTACTGGCGTGTGGCCGTCAAGCGCCCGCTGGAGCCTCTGACCGCGCGCCAGCAACTCAAGCTGCACGAGGCGGTGCGCAAGCGCATGGGCGTGCTGTACGACGGCGGCTTCAACCTGCGGTCCAACAGGCAGTTCTGTTCCAAGTTCGTGCGCGAGGTGATGTACGAGGCCACCGGCCTGCGCCTGGGCGAGATCGAGACCATGCGGGATCTGTTCCAGAACAATCCGGAGGCGCGCGTGCCGTTCTGGAAGCTGTGGTTCCTCGGCCGCATTCCATGGGAGCGCCAGACGGTGACGCCGGTCAGCGTGATGCTGACCCCCTGCCTGCACACGGTGTTCGATGGGCAAGTGCTGATGCCGCATCGTTCGGGGATGCGGGCCCGGCGGCTGGACAGCAGTGGGTGGAGCGGTATCTCGTCCTTGCCCGCCGGGTGATCTGATCTGGCGGTGCGCGCCTCAGCCCAGCACCTTCTCCAGCCATGCATGGATGTCGCGCACCTCGTCCAGGCACAGGCTGTGGTCCATGGGGTAGCTGTGCCACGCGATGTCATAGCCCAACTGCCGCAGGTGCTCGCGCGCCTTGGCCCCGCGCACCATGGGCACCACATCGTCTTCGTCGCCATGCGCCATGAAGATCGGCGTGGCCTGGTTGGCTGCATGGCGCTCGGCCGCCGTCTTGTCCAGCAGCGGCAGGTAGCCCGACAGCGCGATCAGGCCCGCCAGCTTGTGCGGCTGCCTGAGGCCCGCCATCAAGGTCATCGCGCAGCCTTGCGAGAAGCCCATCAGCACGATGCGCTCCGATGGCATGCCCCGCCCGATCTCGCGCTCGATCAGGGCATCGACGATGCGGTGCGAGGCGCGCAGTGAGGCCTCGTCTTCACGGCGCGCCTCGTCGTCGGTGGGCAGGATGTCGTACCACGCGCGCATCTCGTAGCCGCCATTGAGGCTGACCGGCATCACCGGTGCGCTGGGCAGCACGAAGCGCAGGGGGCCGATGCGGTGCAGATCCAGCTCGTCGCAGAAGGGCACGAAGTCGTTGCCGTCGGCGCCCAGGCCATGCAGGATGATCAGCGAGGCCCGGGGATCGGGGGCGGATTCGAATTCGATGAGTTGCAGGTCCATGGCGGTGGGGATCTCAGGTGAGCCATTCGATGCCGGGCAGCTTGGCACACGACTGCCGCACGATCTCCGCGAAATCCTGCATGTACCTGCGGCCGGCCAGGGCTTTGGGGCAGATGGCGTGCAGCTCGCTCCACAGGCCCTTGGGGCCGATGGGCACGGCCTTGACGTAGTCGTGTTCCAGATAGCTTTGCAGGCCCCAGCTGGGCAGGGCCGCGATGCCGCGCCGGCTGGCCACCAGCTGCACGATGGCCACGGTGAGCTCGGCCGTGCGGCGTGCGGGGCTGATGCCGGCCGGCTTGAGCACTTCGCGGATCAGGTCGATGCGCTGCTCGGGCACGGGGTAGGTGATCAGTGTTTCATCGGCCATGTCCTGTGCGCTGAGATGGCGCTTGTGGCGCAGCGGGTGGTCGTTGGCCACCACCGCCAGGATCTCGAAGCGGAACAGGGGCGTGACATGCCAGGCGCGTGTGGATCGGGGTTGCGAGCCGATGACCAGATCGGCGCGGCCCTCCTTGAGCAGCGTCAGCGGGTCGGCATGGAAGCCGGCGACCAGGTCTACCTCGATCTCCGGCCAGCGCTGGCGGAAGGCGTGCATCACCGGCATGAGCCAGTCGAAGCAGGTGTGGCATTCGAGCGCGATGCGCAGCTCGCCCTGGGTGTCGCCCGTGAGGCGCTGCAGATCGCGTTCGGCGTTGCCCACCTCGGCCAGCACCGTGCGCGCCAGGCTCAGCAGGCGGTCGCCCGCCGGCGTGAAGGCCAGACCCTGGCGCGTGCGCTCGAACAGCGGCAGGCCGAAGTGTTCTTCCAGGGCGCGCACCTGATGCGACAAGGCCGACTGCGTGAGGTGCACGCGCTCGGCGGCGGTGGCGAGCTTGCCCGTATCGGCAATGGCGATCAGGGACTTGAGGTGGCGGATCTCCAGCATGAGCGGCATGCTAACGCATGCTGCCGTGCATGAATGCGCTTCATGCCGGATCGCGCTGCTTCAAAGGCCGTGGTGATGCCGAACCGGATCCGCTTCCAGCAGCGGCATCAGCACCTCGCCGTCCGGGCCCCATTCCACCTGGGTGATGCCCGGCTCCTGCTCTTCCAGCAGCCGCGCTTCCCGTGCCTGAGGTGACAGCATGCCGCGCTGCATGCGCAGATCATCGGCCAGCTCGCGGTCTTCGGCCAGGTGCTGGTGCAGGGCCAGCGCCTGTTCGAGCTGGTGGATCAATTGATCCTCGTTCCAGGGCTTGGTCAGGTATCGGAAGGCCTCCACGTCGTTGATGGCCTTCATGATGGTCTCGACCTCGGTGGAGGCGCTCAGGATCATGCGCACCGCGTGAGGCTGCAGGGTCTTGATGGCCTGCAGGAAGACGATGCCGTCCATCTCGGGCATGCGGAAGTCGCCTGAGCACCACGTCGAAAGCCGTGTGCTCGGCACGGTGCAGTGCACTGACCGGGTCGTTGAACACCTCGACGCGCAAGGGCTGCGCCCACTTCCGTTTGAGCACGCGCTCCAGCAGCGCGGGTGACGTTGGGCTCGTCATCCAGGATCATGATGCGGTTCATGTCGGCTCCTTTGCTGAGACAGGTGAGATGCCGGGCCGAGTGGCCAGCAGCACGGGGCGGCCTCCCCGTTTTTCGTACAGCTTGATGCGATCGATCAGGTCGGGGCTGAGCACATGTTCGGCCGCGAGCAGCAGCATGCCTTGCGAAGACAGGAAGTCGCGGGCCATCACCATGCCGGGCTGCAATTCATCTGGGCGCAGCAGCACGGCCTGGGGCGGGTCGGCCGCGGTCTCCGGAGGCAGCAGGTGGAAGAAGATGCCCAGCACATCGGGATCGAACTGCGTGCCGCGCCCGCGCTCCAGGATGGCCCGTGCTTCGGCCAGCGACAGGTGGCGGGAGACCAGGTGGCCATTGCGCAGATCATCGTAGGCATCGGCCACGGCGAGGATGCGGGCGCCCACCGGGATGGCCTCGCCGGCCAGTCCGTCGGGGTAGCCCTGGCCGTCGTGTCGCTCGTGGTGGCCGCGCACGATGGCGGCCACCGCCTGCATGTCATCCAGCCACATCAAGGCCTGTTCGCCGAACAGGGTGTGCTGGCGGTACTGGTGCGTCTCCGCGGGCGACAGCAGCGTGATGGGCTTGGCGATCAGCTCATCGCCCTGGCCGATGTGGCCGATGTCGTGCATGAGTGCGGCGATCAGCACGTCGTTGCAGGCTGCTTCGTCGAGCTTCATGGCGCGTGCCACCTTGAAGCTCATGTCGGCCACGCGGCGTGCATGGCCCAGCAGGCGCCCGCCTCGCAGTTCCAGCAGGTTGGAGAAGGTCTTGATGGACTGGAAGTAGTTCTTCTTGAGGCGCTCGTGCGCGGCTTCGAGTGCCTCGGTGCGCTCGGCCACCAGGTCTTCCAGGTGCGCATTGAGGTGCTTGAGTTCCTCGTTCTGCGCATGGGTCATGGCTTCGAGCCGGGCGCGTTCCTGCTCCAGGAAGCGCTGGTGCAAGGCTTCCTTCAAGGTCAGCAGCAGCTCGGCATCGCTCCAGGGCTTGGTGAGGTAGCGGTGCACCTGGCCTTCGTTGATGGCCGAGATGGTGGCGGCCACATCGGCATGGCCGCTGAGCATCAGCCGGGTGATGCCGGGCCATTGCGTGCGCACCTGCTGCATCAGCGCGGCGCCGCTCATGCCGGGCATGCGCATGTCGGAGATCAGCAGGTCCACGCTTTCTTGCGCCAGGATGGCCAGAGCGGCTTCGCCGCCCGCGTGCCGTGAGCACCCGGCGGCCGGGCGCGCGCAGCAGGCGGGTGAGCGCGGCCAGGATGTTGGGCTCGTCGTCCACGCACAGGATGGTGTGTTCGGCCGGGGCAGCGGTGTCGGTGCTGGTGCCGGCACCAGGGGCGGCGCAGGCTTCCACCACATCCGGCAGTGACAAGGTCGGGGTGAGGGTGTTCATGCCGCGGCCTCCGTGTGGATGTGGTGCACGGGCAGCGTCACGCGGAAGCACGTGCCATGGCCCGGTTCGCTGCGCACTTCGATGTGGCCGTTGTGCTTTTGCACGATGCCGTACGACAGCGACAGCCCCAGCCCCGTGCCCTTGCCCACCGGCTTGGTGGTGAAGAAGGGATCGAAGATGCGGCTGAGGTTCTCCTTGGGGATGCCCGTGCCGTCGTCCTCCACCTCGATCCACACCTGGTCGGCTGCGGCGTCGTGGCCGGTGCGCACGGTGATCGTGCCGCGCTCGCGCGTGATCGCCTGTGCGGCATTGACCAGCAGGTTGAGCACCACCTGATTGATCTCCGAAGGCAGGCATTCCACCTCGGGCATCCCGCCGTAGTCCAGCACCAGATCGGCCTTGTACTTCAGCTCGTTGTGGACGATGGTCACGGTTGAGTCGATGCCGCGCTGAAGGTTGGCCCAGACCCATTCCTGGCTGGCGCCCACGCGCGAGAAGTCCTTGAGATCGCTGACGATCTTGCGCACGCGTGTGATGCCTTCGCGTGATTCGCGCATCAGCGCCGGAATGTCTTGCTTGAGGTAGTCCAGCTCGATCTGCTGGCGCAACTCGCGCAGGGCTTGCCCATCGGGCGTCGACATCAGCCGGGCCTCGGCGGCCTCGTAGGCCGACAGCATCTTGAACAGATCGTCCAGATAGCGCTCCAGCGTGCCGAAGTTGGAGAAGATGTAGCCGATGGGGTTGTTGATCTCGTGGGCCACGCCTGCGGCCAACTGGCCGATGGAGGCGAGCTTCTCGGATTGCACGAGCTTGTCCTGCGTGGCCGACAGACGTGCGTTGAGCACCTTGAGTTCATCGTTGGCCTGCAACAGTTCCTGGATCTGCTGGGGGTTGTGGCAGCCCTGGCAGCCATCGTGCGAAGGGGCCTCGGCGGGGGGCGAAGCCTTGTCGGCCTTGGCGAGGACGCGAGGGTCCGTGTGGGTGATGTCGCTCATATGGAGGCCCTTCCTGATCACACATGCAGCGCAGAGCACACGCTCTTGAACTGCGACTCCACTTCGGAGAACAGCGCCATGCAGGTTTCCTGCTCGGGAAACATGGCTTGCCACAGATCGGGAGGCGTCAGCGGAACGGCCTCGCCATCGGCACCCGACAGGCCCAGCGCATGCGAGATCGCATCCGACATGTGCGTCAGGCCCACCAGGCCGCGGCTGTGCTGCAGAGTGGGTTGATGGTGGCTGGCGATGGCATCGATGATGTGGGGCGCCAGGTTCCAGCGTTCGGCCAGCAGGGCGCCGATCTCGGCGTGGTCGGTGCCCAGCAGGTGGCGCTCGGCCTGGAGGATGGGGATGTCCTCGGACTGCTGATGGGCGCGCACGCGGGCGTAGTCGTCGGGCACCAGACAGGCCAGCGCCAGCTGCCCGACGTCATGCAGCAGGCCCACGGTGAAGCCCGCATCCGAAGGCAGTTGCAGGCAGCGCGCCAGGGCCTGCCCGCACAAGGCCGTGCCCAGGGCGTGGCGCCAGAAGGCGCGGAAGTCCAGGCCGCTGTGCGGGGGCACCTGCAGGGCATCGCTGGCCGCGGCCGCCAGCACCAGCAGGCTCACCGTGCGGCGGCCCAGCACCTTGAGCGCCTCGGGGATGGACAGGATCTCGCGGCTGAGCCCGTAGAACGATGAGTTGGCCAGCCGCAGGGCCTTCATGCTCAGGGCGGGATCGCGCGAGAGCTTTTCAGCCAGCTGGTCCTGGGCGGTGCCGGCATCGTCCAGGCAGCGCATCAGTTCGTTGACCACCTCGGGCAAGGCGGGCAGCTCGCCGACGCGGCCGAGCAGCTTGTGCGGATCCGGCGAGGGGATCGGGTTCACGGCTTGGGCTGGCATGGCGTGGTCTCCAGGGCATGACGCAGGATCAGTCGCAGCAGCGGGCTGGCTTCACCGCTTTGCAGGCTGTGGCGAAAGCGGTGCATCAAGGCCTCGCGCGCGGCCGGGGTCTCGGCCTGGCCGGCCATGGGATTCGCGCCCGGCTGCGCGGCAGCGGGAAAGGCAGGGGCATCGGGTCTGGGTGTGGGTGGGTACATGGTTTCTCCCTCATGTTGTCGGCGGGTACAGCACGAGGATGGCGCCTCGTGAACGCGTGTCTCCTGTCAGGGGGCGGCAGACGGCGCGGTAAGGGCGCCCATCCAGCACGATGTGGCGGCACACGCCATCGGCTTCTTGCCAGGCCTGGGCGAGCGCGCCGCCCGCGGCCTCATCGACGTGCCGGCCCAGCATGCCGGCCGCCCCTTCCAGCAGGCGCTCGGCATCCGGGTTCATGAAGGCCACCATGCCGTGCTGATCCAGGCCGATCACCGGCACGGGGATGTTCTCCAGCATCTCGCGCGCGACCACCAGCTGCGTCTCTTCGCGGTGCAGGTGTTCCTTCTGCGAGCTCAGCAGGTGCTGCAGCCGGCTGTTGACATCGGCCAGCTCCTGGTTGGCTTCGGTGATCTCGCGGTTGAGCCGCCGGTTCTCGTCGGCCATCTCCTTTTGATGGAAGGCCTCGTGCACATGGCGGCGCAGGTGTTCGTCTTCCCAGGGCTTGGTAAGGAACTTGTAGATGGCGCCTTCGTTGATGGCGGCCGTCACGGTGCGCAGCTCGGTGAAGCCGGACAACACCATGCGGAGGGTGTCGGGATACAGGGCCTTGGCGCGCTGCAGGAACTCGACACCGGTCAGGCCCGGCATGCGCTGGTCCGAGAGGATCACGTCGATCTCATTGGCCGCCAGCAGGCGCAGGCCTTCCTCTCCGCACGAGGCCGTCAGCACACGGTAGCCATCGGGGCGCAGCAATCGCTTGAGCGAGGCCACGATGTTCGGATCATCGTCCACCACCAGCAGGGTGCGCTGGCGGCGCTGCTGGTCGCGCGTGGCCTCCAGCAGGCGGCGGCCTTCGCGCAGCATGCCCACCACATCGGATTCGGGTACAGGCGGGCTGAAGCAGAAGCCCTGGATCTGATCGCACTGGTTGGCGCACAGCATGGCCAGCTCGCCGGGGTTCTCCACACCCACGGCCAGCACCTTCTTCTGCATGGCATGGGCCATGTTGATGATGGCCCGAGTGATGGACACGTCCTGCACGTCCGCGGTGACATCGGGCACCAGCGAGCGGTCGATCTTGACGATGTCGATGGGCAGGCGCCGCAGGTGTTGCAGACCGGAGTGCCCGGTGCCGAAGCCGTCCAGCGCCATGGACACGCCCAGCGCCTTGAGCTGGCCCAGCGTCTTGCCCAGGGTGTCGGCCTCGTCATGCAACAGGCCTTCGTTGAGTTCGAGCACCAGGTGCTGCGGTGACAGGCCGGTGCGCATCAGTGCCTGGTCCACCGTCTTGACGATGTTCGGTGCCTGCAGTTGCCGGGCAGACAGGTTCACCGCCATGCGCACCGAGGGCAGGCCGGCCTGTTGCCAGCGCCGTGCGGCCTCACAGGCCTGTTCGAGCACCCAGTTGCCGATGGGCAGGATCAGGCCGGTGTCTTCGGCGATCGGCAGGAAGTCGGCCGGCGGCACCTCGCCCAATTGCGGATGCTGCCAGCGCAGCAGCGCTTCGACGCCGACGATGCGGCCATCGTCCAGATCCACCTGAGGCTGGAAGCACAGGTGGAACTCCTGGCGCTCCAGTGCACCCCGCAAGGCGGCCTCGCGCGCCAGCCTGGCACTGAAGCGTGCATTCGATTCGGGCGTGTAGCCCAGCACCCGGTTGGGCCCGCGCGAGGCGGCGATGCGCATGGCCGATTGCGCCTGGCGCAGCACGTGATCGGGCTCATTGGTGTCGCGCGGGAAGATGACCACGCCGATGCTGCAGCTCAGCGCATAGCTCTTGCGCTCGACCTGCAGCGGCGCGGTGATCGCCTCCTGGATGCCGCGGCACAGCAGCAGCGCCGTGTCATCGGTGACCTCGCTGGTGTGGCTGTAGATGAGCGCGAACTCGCCACCGCCCAGGTGGGCCAGCATGTCGGTGCCCTTGGCCAAAGGCATGAGGCGGCGCACGAGCGCACGCAGCAACGTGTCGGCCATCACATAGCCTTCGGCTTCGCTCAGGTGCTGCCAGTCCTGGATGGCAAAGGTCAGCACGGCCATGTCGCGCCGGTCCATGATGGCCAGCAGGGCCTCGCTGCGCAGGTGCTCGCGCAGCTTGTGCTGGTTGGGCAGGCCGGTGATGTCGCAGAACTGCGCGGCGCGCGGGCCGGTGTCTGCACCCAGGGCCGGTCCTTGTGGCGAAGGCGTGGGCTGCAGGGCGATGATCACCATGTCCTGCTCGTCATGGCGGAACCACGTGGCATGCAGTTGCACCTGCAGCGTGCGGCCGTGCGCCGTGCACCAGTCGCTGGGCAGGCTGCGCGCACCGGCCTGCTTGAGCGAGCGCAGGCCTTCATGCCATTGGTCCGGGCGGCGATGCGGCGCGATCTTGTAGATCGTCATGGCCAGCATCTCGGCCTGCGAATAGCCCAGCAGGCGGCAGACGGCTTCGTTGGCATGGCGGATGCGCGCCGTCTCGTCCACCACCAGCACCGGCATGGGCAACTGGGCCAGCAGCAAGGCTTCCATGCTGGCCTGATCCAGGGCCTGAAGTGCCGCTTCCTCGTTGTGGCGAGACTGGCGCAGGTCACTTCTCAGATCAGAGATGTCCTGGACGGTGAACACATCCAGCATCGCGTCGCCCAGCGGCATGCGGGTGCCGATGACACGGGCATCGAAGCGGTGGCCATCGCTGTGCAGCCCCTGGACTTCGAATGGGCGCGAGGCCGAGAGCGTGGGCAGGCGCTTGAGGTGCACGGCCACGACATCCCGGTCTTCGGGCGCAAACAGGTCATGGAGGGTGCCGGCCGCTTCGGGTTGAGACGGGTCCGTCAGTGGATCGGGCAGGCCGAACAACTGCTGCAGGGCCGCGTTGAGGAACACGATGCGCCCCTGCCTGGCTGCCAGCACAGGCGCCGGCAGACGCTGCAGCAGGGCATGCCAGTCTGGTGCCTCGTCGGGCGCCGACAGCAGGCTCGATCCAGATGGGATGGCTGCACCCATGTGTCTTCCTGATCGATTCGGTGGCGCATAAATCACCACCTGTGCGCGACCTGGAGGGTCGCCAATCACGAAACCTCTTTCGTGATACCCCACTCCCATTTCTGCCGGGAATGCACCTTCAGGTTATCGATCGCATGGCGGCGTTTGAAGGGCTGGACCTTGATGGAATCGGACCGTGCGTGATCAATTGCCGTCGGCAAACCACATGACGTGGCTTTGTCCCTCACGTCAATGAGGTGGCTCGGGCGCGGTCCACCCATGGACAAACAAAAAGGGCGGGGATGCTGCCCCCGCCCTGATATGCCAACCTGCTGGAGGTTGCTTGATGATTTATTCGTTTTGGTCGTCAAGACCCCATGGTGGCATCACGGCTTGGTGTACAGCGCATCGTTGTAGGCCTTCTCCAGCACTTCCTTGGCGCCCTTGCCGCCGGCCGCACCGCCGACGATGTTGGCGTTCATGAACAGCACGCCGATCACGCGCGGGCCGGTCACCGGGCCGAAGACGGCCACCGAGGTGCTGACCAGGTCGCAGATCTTCTGGTCATTGCAATCGGCGCCCCATGCACCGTTCTTCTCCAGCTCGGTGTTGCTCACCACGTCCCAGCCCAGGCCGCGGGTGCGCATGGTGTTGAACAGGTCCTTGCCGTTCGAGGCGGCCAGGATCTTCTCGTCCTTGGCGTTCAGACTCAGCATCACCTTGGCCATGTCTTCGACCGAGAGGTACCAGCCTGCCGCACCGCAGATGTCGCGCACATCGCCGAAGTCCGTGCCTTCATCGGTGCCGGGCATCTTGTAGGCGAAGGCATGGTTGCCGGTTGCAGGCGGCTTGCAGCTCACACCGTACTGGCCCACGCGGTTGAACACGTTCTGCTGCACGAGGCTGACGTACTGGTTGGCCAGCGTCATCGGGCGGGTGGCCTGGTTGGCATCCTCAGCGTAGCCGGCGACCTTGGGCAGCAGCACACGCATGATGGCCGTGTTGTAGTTGCTGTAGCACCAGGTCTGGTCATTGACGTTGACGGGGTTGGACGGGTTGATCACGTCCGAGCCCTGGCACATCGTCGTGGCCTGGCTGTTGACGCTTTGCGTGAAGAAGCTCTTGAGCTTGGCGTAGTCCAGCTTGACGTTGCCGTAGTCCTTGATGCCGCTGCGCTGGCCCAGCAGTTGCGCGAAGGTCAGGTTCTTGAGGTAGCTGCCCACGCTCCAGTCGGCCGGGAGGTACGGACCGATGGCCGCATCCAGGCTGATGCCCTTTTGATCCAGCAGGCGCACGGCGGCGATCGTGGTCACCAGCTTGCTCACGCTGGCCACGGTGATCTTGGTGTCGGACTTGAAGGGCAGCTCGGTGCCGTCCACCGGCATGCGGGCCTTGCCGCCGCTGCCGAACTTCGGGTACTGCCCGACGAAGAAGGAGTAGCCAACGGTATGCCCATCGAGCTGGGCGCGGATGTTCTTCTCGATCTGGCAGACCGACACGCATTGCGTGCCCGAGCAGATCGGCGTGTTGGGCGGCACCTTGGCGTAATCGCTCCAGCCTTCCTTGACCAGCGGGGCTTCGACGTGGCTGCCAAACGGTGTCTGGGCCGCGGGGCCGCGCCAGTCGAGCACGCTGTTGAGCAGCGGGCCGCAGACGTTCTTGTATTGCGTGCCCCACTGGCTGTACTGCTGATCTTCCGGCAGTTGCGAGGTGGGGGCGGGCAGCACGGCATCCAGGTGCACGCTGACCGTGGTGGTGGCGCCGGGCTGCAGGCTGGGGATGGCCACGCCATAGGTGTCTTGGCGCATCAGCAGGTTCTTGTCCTTGAGCGAGAGCCAGGCCGGGTCGCTCACCTTGCTGCTCTTGTTGGTCACGCGCAGGGTGACATCGGCACCGGCGTAATGCAGCTGCGTGAGCGGCACCACGCCGATCTTCTCGTCATAGCTGATGATCTCGACCTTCGGGAAGGTGGCGTTGTCGCCGAAGACGATGGTGCCGCCGCTGCTCGAAGGCACCTGTGTGACCACGACGTTGGGCGAAGGCGTGCCCAGGGCCTGCATCACGCCGTTGTGCGGCTGGATCTTGATGTTGAACTTCAGCGTGGTGGCCGAAGAGGGCGAGACCAGGAAGGCGTTGGAGGGGATGGCAAAGCGCAGGAAGTGGCCGGCCGTGGGCGCAGGCGTGGCTTCGCCGGAGGCGACCACCTGGCTCGTGGCGGCGTTGAGCACCTGCCACGTGCCGCCTGCGGCGCCGGCCTGATCGGTCGTCCACTGCAGGGTGATCTGCTTGGGTGCATCGACCGTCAGCGCGGTGACGAGCGACTGGAATTCGCCACTGCCGTCGACGATTTGCAGCGTGGCGGCTGCCAGCGCCGACAGGGGCGTGAAGGCGAGGGCGGCGGCAGCCATGCCCATGCGGGCGAACAGCGTGGATGCGGTGCGGGAAGACAGGGGGCGCTGCGAAGGCGCCGGTTTTTTGTGGATGGACATCACGACAAAGACTCCAAGAGTGCGAAAGAGGTGGAAGGGGAGAGAGGTTTCAGCGGGGCGGATGACGGCACGGTTGGCTGCGCTTGCCGGCGAGGCGTGGGCTTGCTGGGGCCCGTACCAAACCGTTTGTCATCGGCAGGCGCCATTGGACGTTTTCACGATGCGCACGGCATCCCTCTTGGGAGGGTTAACCCCTAGCTTTGCGTTTCACGCCTCCCAACCGCCCAAAGAGGGATGGCCCCGATGCCGGCCGCTGTGGCAGCACGGGCCTGCGCTGCGTCAAGGCCGTGGGGGCGGTGAGGCTGGTACACTGCGCCCCGTCATTCGGGAGTAGCCGGGCCTGGCACCTCTGTCATCCGACAGGTCGACCAGGCAGCCTGCATCAACACAATTGGGTCCACAGACCCATGGTGCAGGCGGTGCCCACACACTTGGCAAGACGTCTGACCATGTGCCGCTTCACGCTGGTGGGCGGTGGATGGTCATGCATGTCACACCAGCCAAGGATCGTTCCCATGGAATCCCTCTTCGTCTCGACAGGCGTCGTCGCCCTGGCCGAGATCGGTGACAAGACCCAGTTGCTCGCCTTCATCCTCGCCGCGCGTTTCAAGCGGCCCGTGCCCATCGTGCTGGGCATCCTGGCAGCCACGCTGGTCAACCACGGGCTGGCCGGTGCGCTGGGCACCTGGATCACCTCCGTCGTCAGTCCCGGGGCCATGCGTTGGGTGCTGGGACTGAGCTTCATCGGCATGGCCATCTGGACGCTGATCCCCGATGAGATCGAGGAAGAAGAGACCCAGGTGGCCGCGAAGTTCGGCGTGTTCGGCGCGACGCTGGTCACCTTCTTCCTGGCCGAGATGGGCGACAAGACGCAGCTGGCCACCGTGGCCCTGGCTGCGCACTATGTCTCGCCCTGGCAGGTGGTGGCGGGCACCACCTTGGGTATGCTCATTGCCGATGTACCGGCGGTGTTCGTGGGCAACCGTTTTGCCGAGAAGATCCCGATGAAGTTGGTGCACGGCATCGCGGCGGCCATCTTTGCGGTGATGGGTGTGCTGACGCTGCTCAAGATCGACCGGCTGCTGGGCTGACAGGAAGGTGGACAAGGCATGAGCGACAAAGACCTTTCCGCGTGGATCCATGACCACGTGTTCGACGAAGGCAGCCCCCAGGCCGAGACGCGCACGCGCCTGGTGATGTGGATCACGCTGGCCACGATGGCGGTGGAGATCGCGGCCGGCTGGTGGTTCAACTCCATGGCGCTGCTGGCCGATGGCTGGCACATGAGCTCTCACGCGGTGGCCATTGGCTTGAGCGCCTTTGCGTATGCAGCGGCGCGGCGCCTGGCGCGCGATCCGCGCTTTGCATTCGGCACCTGGAAGATCGAGGTGCTGGCAGGCTTTGCCAGCGCGGTGTTCCTGGTGGGTGTGGCGGGCCTGATGGTGTTCGGCTCGGTGGAGCGGCTGCTGTCACCGGAGCCGATCCATTACCGCGAGGCGCTGTGGGTGGCGGGCCTGGGGCTGGCGGTGAACCTGGTGTGTGCCTTGCTGCTGGGTGGGGCGCATGATCATCATCACCATGATGGGCACGAACATGGTCATCACCATGGGCACGATGTTCACGGGCACGAGCAGGGTCCTGGGCATGCGCACCATGGGCCCCACGGTGGGCAGCACGATGATCACCATGCGCATCAGCATGATCTCAATCTGAAGGCGGCGTATGTGCATGTGCTGGCCGATGCAGCGACCTCGGTGCTGGCCATCCTGGCCTTGATCGGCGGGTGGCTGTATGGCTGGTCGTGGCTGGATCCGGTGATGGGGATCGTGGGTGCGGTGCTGGTGGCGGTGTGGGCCAAGGGCTTGATCCTCCAGACGGCCAAGGTGCTGCTGGACCGTGAGATGGACGATCCGGTGGTGGCCGAGATCCGCGAGGTGGTGGATGAGCTCAAGCGGCATGAGGACACGCATCTGACCGATCTGCATGTGTGGCGAGTGGGGCGGCAGTCGTATGCGTGCGCGATGACGATCGTGACGGCGGATGGGGCGCTCACGCCTGAGGTGGTGCGGCAGGGGTTGAAGCAGCATGAGGAAATCGTGCATGCGACGATCGAGGTGCATCACACGGTTTGATGGGGGTGTGTTGGTCGTTCGTTTGTTTGTTCGTCGGGTGCAGTTCCTGGTTTGATGCGCTTTCTCGTGGCAGCGCGGGGCGCGGGCTGAGCCGGCATCCGTCCGGGCTTCAATGTTGGCGGTCCTGTCTTCGACAGGACTGCCCTGCGCTGCTCGGTGCGAGGTGGGGCCTTCGAACTCACTCCGCGGCTGCGCCGCTGCGTTCAAACAACTCAGGCCAGTCAGATGACGAAGCGCGCTGCGCGCGCCCACCTCGCCCCTGCGCTGCTCGGCGCCAACAAGGCGCCCGGCCGGATGCCGGCTCAGCCCTTCATCGCCCCGCTCGTGGCGTGCCACGGTTTGGCGTACTGGCTGGGTTTCCGCGCTGGATGGCTGCCTGCGCGGCTGGATAAGCTGCTTCGATGAGTGCTCGCAGTGTTGCGCACCGGCACCGGCACTGACATCGCCATCGAGGCCTCGTGCCTGGATCGCGGCATGTGCTCTGTTTTCGTCTGTGGCGAATGAGATGAGACGCCAGCCCTGGCCATGCCTGGATTCGTGGCATGCCATGAGCGGGGCGAAAGAAGGGGTGAGGGGGCACGCGGCTGGGCGCCTTGTTGGTGCCGAGCAGCGGAGCGGCGAGGTGGGCGCGCGTCAGCGTGCTTCGTTGACTGACTGGCCTGAGTTGTCTGAACGCAGCGGCTGAAGGCCGCGGAGTGAGTTCGAAGGCCCCACCTCGACGCGAGCAGCGCAGGGCAGTCCTGTCGAAGACAGGACCACCAACATTGAAGCCCAGCCGCGTGCCCCCTCACCCCGCGCCCCGCGCTCCCCCGAAAAGACGCTCAACCCAGCACCCAGCACCCAGCACCCAGCACCCAGACCCAGCACCCAGCACAAAAAAGCAGAAAGCAAAAAGCCCCACCTCGCATCGCAAAGCAGGGCTCAAGCCAAAGCCGACGGACCCACCCGGGCCCGCCAGCCAGCCGGTTCAGATCAACAGATCAGAACAGCAGCCACTTCAGGGTCTTGACCGTACCGGTGGCCACAGGCTGCACCACCGTGGTGGTGGCTTCGCCCACGCCATTGATCACAGGCTTGACCACTGCAGTGGTCGTGGTGCCCACGTTCCACAGCAGGCCGAACAGTCCGGCGCCGGACACGGCCTTGACTTCTTGGGTTTGCAGTTGACGCATGATGATTTCCTTACAACAGGTTGGTTGATGCATGCGGCCTCATCGGTCCGCACACAATCAATCTATCTGAAAAAACAGAAATGCAGATATGGGTAACCCTGGCTCTGCCGCGGAACCGCCCGAATGAGTGGGAGGCCCATCCCGCATCGCGCCCGCTGGGCCTTCACGCTGTCTCGAAATGATAGGAAGGCTGTCTGCTCTTCGACTCACGCCGCTGGCCCGCACCTTTGCACACTCGATGCAAGTCATTTGAAGACATGCAAGCGCAAGAGGTGGTCGTCATGAACGTGATCTGTCTGGCACGTGAACGCAAGGCACGACGGGGCCGCACATCCTCACATGTGCCCGCCGTGGCCCCCACAGGATGTGGATGAGCTCTATCGGGTGCAACACGAGTTGCTTCTCTCGCGTGTGAAGGCCTGCCTGACCGAACACGATGGGCGCCGCCTGGGCCTGGTGGTGGCTTCGGTCCTGCGGGTGTGCTTCGACTTCATCCGCGACGATGCACCCCGTGCCAGGCTCATGCTCATCGATGGCCCGCGTCGCCAGTTCGAGCGCGCCGGTCAGCGTGTGGCGGGGGCGGAAGGTCCCAACGGAGGCTGCGCCACGCTGACCGATCCCCGCCTGTCTGCCCAGTTGCGCTCATTGCTGCAAGGCCACGGCTACCGCATGGACGATGCCCATTTCGATGCCCTGTTCAGCCTCGCACGGCGTGCCGCCATGCTGTGGAGCGAGCGCGGCTGCATCACGCCCGTCGATGAGTTGGTGAGGCTGCACGTGTATGCGTGGCGCTGCATCCGCCACGAAAGCCGTCTGAGCCGTGCCTCGTCAGTGGGACGCGGCCCGCGACTGGTCACGGTATGAACTGGGCGTCACGCCCGTCCACTTCTTGAATGCCCGCGTGAAGTTGGCCGGATTCAGATAGCCCAGCCGCGTGGCGATCGCATCGACCGACAGCTCGGTCGTGCGCAGCATTGAGCGCGCCTCGTGCATGCGCCGGTCGTGAATCACCTGCCGGAAGGTCAGCCCCAGGCGATCGAGCCGCCGCGACAGCGTGCGCGCGGAGATGTGCATGCGCGCGGCCACCTGCTCCAGCGTGGGAAAGCCCAGCTCCGACAGCACCAGGGCCTCAGCCACCTGGGCCACGAAGGAGTCGTTGCTGCCGGCGATGCGGTCCAGCTCGGATTCGCATTGGGCCCTGGCTTGCCGTGCCGCATGCGGCTGGGCCGATTGCACCGGGCGATCCAGAAATTCATCGGGCACCAGGATCTGATTGGCCGCTTGCGAGAACGAGGTGGCCGGCAGCCGGTGCGCATAGCGTTCGAAGGCAGCGGGGCGCTCCCAGGTGAAAGACAGCTGCGTCATCTCGCGCACGGCCTGCGCATGCGTGGGCCCACCCAGGTAGCCTGCGCAGTTCAGCCATGCGGCCATGGTGCTTTCGATGCCGAACTGCAGCATGCAGCCCAGCGGCCAGCGCTCGCTCACCGACAGCGTGATCCCGCCAGGCACTTCATCCAGATCCACATCCACAAAGCGCGTGCCCAGCGGCATGTAGCGCACGCCCATTTCCACGGCCTCGCGGTGCGTGCTGGCGCACATCAGCGCCAGCCCCAGAAAACCGAACAGCGTGGGAGGAACGTTGAGCCCCATCTCGATGCCGAAGCAGGGGTCACCCGTCATCTCCAGTGCGTGGTAGATCAGCGTGGCGTATTCCGGCGCGGTGAGGTGGCCTTCGACCTGTTCGAGTCGCTCGGGGTGGACGCGGGCCGCTTTCAGCAAGGCCTGTTGATCGACACCCCTCTCCACGGCCAGCTTCACCAGCAGGCGAGGCAGTGCGGCGGGAACGGCGGGCAACAAGGTATTGGGGGAAAGATCCATGGCGAAGAGGCAGCCCCTGGGACTGGAGCAGAATGACACACCGATTGTCGTGATGTCATCCTGGCGGGGGTATCCGGGCTTGCCAACGGTCCCCCTCGATCCGGTTTCGAGAAAACCCGCAGCTCACCGAGCGATGCTCAACGCCCATGCAACGCCCCCCATACGTTCCGCAAATCCGTCTTTATCAGAACTGGCTGGCCACGCAACGCGGCTTGCGCTTCGATGACTACCAAGCCTTGTGGGCCTGGTCTGTGAGCGACCAGACCGCCTTCTGGCAAAGCGTGTGGGACCACGAGCGCATGCAGTCGCCTACGCCGTATTCGGCCGTGCTGGCCGATGCCCGCATGCCGGGCGCGACATGGTTCACGGGCGCGAAGGTCAATTACGCGCAGCGCGTGCTGCGCCATGTGGCAGCGGCCGAGGCGGCGGGGGTGCCGGCCATCATCAGCGAGAACGAGGAAGGCCTGGTGCGCGAGTGGCGCTGGCCCGAACTGCGCAGGCAGGTCGCGTCATTCGCCCTGGCCCTGCGTGATCTTGGGGTTCAGCCGGGCGACCGCGTGGCCGCCTACCTGCCCAATGTGCCGGAGACGGTGGTAGCCTTTCTGGCCTGCGCCAGCGTGGGCGCGATCTGGAGCGTGTGTGCGCCCGACATGGGCACGCAGGCCGTGGCCGATCGCTTCCGCCAGATCGCGCCGCGTGTGCTGATCGCAGCCACCGGTGTGCACTACGCCGGCAAGGGCCTGGATCGCAGCGAGGTCGTGGCCTCCCTGCGCGAAAGCCTGCACAGCGTTGAGAAGCTCATCGTGCTCGACAGCCCGCATGCGGCACGCCGCCTGGATGCGGATCTGCGCTTCGATGAAGCCGTCTCGCGCACGGCAGACGATCCGGCCGTGCAGGCCTTCGAGCCCCTGTGGCTCGATTTTGATCACCCCTTGTGGATCGTGTATTCAAGTGGCACGACGGGCCTGCCCAAGCCGCTGGTGCATGGCCATGGCGGCATCGTGATGATGGCGGCTGCCGGTGGCCTGCATGGCGATGTGGGCTGCAGCTACGACGCCAACAGCCTGGGCGAGCGCTTCCATTGGTACAGCTCCACCGGCTGGGTGATGTGGAACAGCCAGATCAGCGGCCTGCTCAAGGGTGCCACCATTTGCCTGTACGACGGCAGCCCGGGCGGCAGCAAGGACGCGCCCGACTGGGGCGTGCTGTGGCGCTTTGCGGCGCGGCATCGTGTGACGTACTTCGGCGCCGGCGCGGCCTTCTATGCCAACTGCATGAAGGCCGGTGTCGATCTGTCCACGTGCGGTGATCTGACGCGCATCCGTGCACTCGGTGCGACCGGCTCGCCCCTGTCGGAGGAGGTGCAACGCTGGGGCAGCGAGCAGTTCGCGTGCATCGGCACGCCCGATATCTGGTGGAGCAACATCTCCGGCGGCACCGATTTCTGCGGCGTCTTCATCGGCGGCCATCGCGAATTGCCGCTGGTGCCGGGCCGCCTGCAATGCCGCTCCATCGGCTGCGCGGTGGAAGCCTGGAACGAGCAGGGCGAGCCCGTGATCGGGCAGGTGGGCGAGCTGGTGTGCACCAAGCCGCTGCCGTCGATGCCGCTGTACTTCTGGGGCGACGAAGGCAAGGCGCGTTACCTGTCGAGCTACTTCGATGTCTACCCCGGCGTCTGGCGCCATGGCGACTGGCTGCGCATCGATGAAGACGGCAGTTGCGTGATCTTCGGCCGCAGCGACGCCACCATCAACCGTCATGGCCTGCGCATGGGCACCAGCGAGATCTACGCGGCCGTCGAGTCGCTGCCCGAGGTGCTGGATTCGATGGTGATCGACCTGGAATACCTGGGCCGCGAAAGCCGCATGATCCTGTTCGTGGTGCTGCGCGAAGGCTTCTCGCTGGATGAGGCCTTGAAGGGCCGCATCCACGAGGCGATCAAGACGGCGGTGTCGCCGCGCTTCATCCCCGATGTGACGCTGCAGGCGCCCGAGATCCCGCGCACGCTGTCGGGCAAGAAGCAGGAAGTGCCGATCAAGAAGCTCTTTCTCGGGCAGCCGCTGGAGAAGGTGGTCAACCGCGATGCCATGGCCAATCCCGGCTGTCTGGCGTGGTACGTGGCCCAACAGCAGCAGAGCCAGGGCCATCCGGGCTGATGTCGAACACCAGCGCATCCCCTCGCGATTTCCGGCAGACGCTGCTGGCCATGCTCGGCCTGTGCTTCGTGCTGATCATGGTGGCGCTGGACCAGACGGTGATCGGCACGGCGCTGCCCACCGTGGTGGCCGAACTGCATGGCTTCGAGTGGTATGCCTGGGTGGGCACGTCTTACCTGCTGACCTCCGTCGTGGCCGTGCCCATCTTCGGCAAGCTGGGCGATGAGCATGGCCGCAAGCGCTTTGTGGTGGCGGCCATCGTGCTGTTCACGCTGGCCTCGATGTTGTGCGGGATGGCGCAGAGCATGTTGCAACTGGTGCTGGCGCGCGGCCTGCAGGGCATCGGCGGCGGCATGCTGATGGCCACCGCTTTTGCCAGCATCCCCGACCTGTTCCCGGATCCCCGGCAGCGCCTGCGCTGGCAGGTGATGTTCAGTGCGAGCTTCGGCATTGCGAATGCAATTGGCCCGTCGCTGGGGGGCTTCCTGGCCGAGTACTGGGGCTGGCGCTGGGTCTTCTTCGTCAACCTGCCGGTGGGTTTGTTGAGCTTGCTCTTTGTGTGGCGCCACTTGCCGGTGATCCGTCATTCCGATGCGCCACCCGCGCCCATGGACTGGCTGGGCGCGCTGCTGGTGGCCGTGTGCTTGGGCTGCCTGCAGTTGTTCGTGGAGTACCTGCCGCAGCGCCACACCCTCACGCCTCTGCTGGTGCTGGCCGCCATCGGTGGCCTGGCCGCAGCCGTGCTGATCTGGTGGGAGCGCCGCTGCCCCAACCCGGTCATCCCGCTGGACATGTTCACGCACCACAGCATCGCGCCCTTGCTGGCACTGTCGCTGCTCACGGGCTTTTGCATGTTCGCGGTGATGTACTACACGCCGCTGCTCTTTCAGGGAGGGTTCGGTCTGGCGCCCAATGCCGCCGGGCTGCTGATCACGCCGTTTGCCGTGTTCATCACGGTGGGCAGCATCACCAACGGGCGCATCGTCACGCGGCTGCCGAGGCCCAATGTGATGTTGTATGCCGGGGTGATGTGTTTTGGCGTGATGGCCGTGTCGCTGGCTCTGGCCACGGCGGGCACGCCGCACATGGCGATCATGCTGGCCATGATGCTGGGCGGCACGGGCATCGGCATGCTGCTGCCCAATCTGACCCTGTTCACTCAGGCGGCCGCCCCGAGAACGCGCTTGGGCAGCGCCACGGCGATGCTGCAGTCCACGCGCATGGTGGGCGGCATGCTGGGCACGGCGCTGGTGGGCACCTTCGTCACGCACCGTTATGTGGCGGGTGTGGAGAAATTGCTGGATGGTCAAGCGGCCGCAACATGGCAAAGCCGGCTCACCGAGCCCCAGATCCTGGTGGACCATGCCATGGCGACCACGTTTGCCACGGCGGCCAGTGCAGCCGGGCAGGATGCCTCGGCCTTGCTGGCGGCGGCACGTGCGGCCTTCATCGACAGCGTGCACCACAGCCAGTGGCTGGTGGCCGGCCTCATGCTGATGCTGGGCTTGTGGCTGGCTTGGCGCGTGCCGCCGATGAGCCTGCATGCCAAGGCATCGCTGGTGGTGCCGGATGCCGGCAAGGATGCGCCGAAGGCGTGAGCGTGAAGGCGCTTTGCTACCGTGAGCCAGTGCGCCATCAACTGCCCATCAACCGCCCGCGGTCTTGCGCAGCAGCCTGATCGGCTTGGGCTGCGCGTTCGAGCGCGCACGCAGTTGGCCGCAACCGCCATCCACATCCTGCCCGGCCGAATGCCGCAGCTTGGTCAGGATGCCGCGGCGGTGCAGGGTGCGGGCGATCTCGGCGGCGCGCTCCCATGAGGGGCGCTTGAAGTCCAGCGCCTCCACCGTGTTGTACGGGATCATGTTCATCAGCGCGAACTTGCCCTTGAGCAGTCGCACGATGCCTTCGAGCTCGTCTTCGCCATCGTTGACGCCTTCGATCAGCGTCCACTGGTACTGGATGGGATAGCCGGTGGTGCGCGCATAGCGCTCGGCCAGTTCGACCAGTTCATCGGGCGGGATGCGGGGCGCGCGCGGCAGCAACTCGGCGCGCAGATCGGCCTTGGTGGTGTGCAGGGACACCGCCAGCGCCGGCTTGACGCGGCCTTGCTGCGGATCCATCAGACGCTCGAAGGCCCGCAGATCACCCACCGTGGAGAACACCAGGTTCTTGTGCCCGATGTTGCCCACCGTGCCCAGCAGCTCGATGGCTTCGAGCACGTTGTCCAGGTTGTGCGAAGGCTCGCCCATGCCCATGAACACGACCTTGCTGACCTTGCGTTTGGTGCGCGCCAGGGCCACCTGCGCGACGATCTCGGCACTGCCGACCTGGCGCAGCAGGCCTTCCTTGCCCGTCATGCAGAACACGCAGCCCACCGCACAGCCCACCTGGGTGGACACGCACAGGCCATCGCGCGGCAGCAGCACGCTTTCCACCATCTGGCCATCGGCGAGTTTCACCAGCAGGCGCGCGGAGCCGTCTTCACCGGGGTGTTCGGATTGCAGCGTGGCCAGGGCCGCCAACTCGGCTTCGATGGCGGGCATGGCCGCGCGCATGGCCAGGGGCAGCAGGTCTTCGGGGCGGCGCTTGCCGCTGTCTTGCGGCAGGGCCTGCGACCACAGGCGCAGCACGCGCTGCTCGTGCAGCGGCTTGGCGCCGACGGCGCGCAGGCGCTGGCGGAGGTCTTCGATGCGCATGGGGAAATCCTGTCGCCGGCGCTATTCCTGCGCGTCGATCTGATTGCGCCATTCCCGCGGCGAGGCCCCCGTCCAGCGCCGGAACGCCCGTGTGAAGGCACTCACCTCCGAGAAGCCCAGCAAAAACGCGATTTCGCCCACCGAATACTGCTCGCTGCGCAGGTAGCTCACGGCCAGCTTGTGCCGCGTCTCATTGAGCACATCGCGATAGCACGTGCCGACCTCGCCCAGCCGGCGCTGCAGGGTGCGCAGCGTCATGCTCATGCGCTCGGCCACATCGTCCTGGCGGGGCTCGCCGCTGGGCAGCAGTTCCTTGAGCACGGCCGAGAGCTGGTCGGCCAGGCCCGGCTCGGCCCAGCCGGAGCGGTAGCGGTCCATCGCGTCTTCGCTGGCCTTGACCACTTCCAGGTTCGCGTACGAGAGCGGTTTTTCCAGCGTAGTCGGTGTCCACGATGATGGCGTTGTCCTCGCAGCCGTAGATCGGCGTGCAGCGGAAGACGCGCTCCAGCTTGGCGTGATCGGCCGGGCGTTGGCGCTGCATGCGGATTTCCAGGGGCTGAAATTCCCGGCCGTAGAGCATGCGCGAGCCTCGCACCAGCGCCAGCAGCGCGTAATCGAAGATGCTCCAGCGCGTGAGGTTGTCCACCGTGGCCAGCAGCACCGGATCGCCCATGAAGGAGAGCCGGCCGGCGCCGCCGTCGATCGTGAAGCGCACATCGGCCGCATCCGTGATGATGTGGGCGTAGCGTGCCAGGCGCAGGTACATCTGGGCCAGGTTCTCCGAGGCCATCAGGGCGTAGCTGAGCGCATTGAAGTTCAGCGGCACGAACTGCAGGGCCACGTCGATGCCGATGAGCTCCTCGCCGATCTCGTGCACTGCCTTTTGCCAGAAGGCCAGCCCCTGGTGGGCCGGATAGCGCGCCATCGGGTCGGCCACCGTCGACAGGTCCAGCCCCGCTTCCTTGAGAAGCCGGTCGGCGTCCACGCCGCGCTGTTCCACCGCCATCTTGGCGGCCAGCAGCCAGCTGCGCAGCGCGGAGGCGTAGGTGTCGGGGGTGGTGAGGCTCAGGGTCATCCCGTGGTGGCGCGGAAATGGCAAGCCCGGTCAAATAGGCTGGCGCAAAGAGGCAAGTATCGCCGAAGGCGGCACGGCAAGATGGCGCAGATTATCCAACCCCTCACCCGGTTTCACGCATGACTTCGCTGACCCGCATCGGACTGCGCACCCTGAGCCGCATGGCCGCATCCCCCCAACTCGACAAGTACAACATGCGCAAGCCCACCGAAAAAGTGCTCTATCACGGCACCAAGGCCGGCTTCAAGACCGTGACGGCCGCCACGCGCGCCTTCAAGTCCATCAAGAACCTGGGCTCTCCCCAGCGTCTGCCCAAGCGCGGCGGCGGCGATCTGTTCGACCTGACGCCCACCGATGACCAGCAGATGCTGCAGGAGGCCGCCCGCACCTTTGCGATGGAACAGCTGCGTGAAGCGGGGGGCAAGGCCGACATGGCCTACGAGGCCCCCGCCGAATTGCTGGCCCAATGTGCGGAACTGGGCATCACCTCGCTGGGCATCCCCGAGGCACTGGGCGGCATGGGCACCGAGCGTTCGGCCATGACCAATGTGCTGATCACCGAAGCCATGGCCCAGGGCGACATGGGCCTGGCGTTTGCCGCGCTGGCGCCGTCGGCCGTGAGCACGGCGCTGGTGCTGTGGGGCAATGCCGATCAACAGGCTGCCTACCTGGGCGATTTCGCGGGCGAGAACCCCCCGCCGGCCGCGCTGGCCATCATGGAGCCCACGCCGCTGTTCGATCCGCTCACGCTGCAGACCCGCGCGCTGGCGCAGGGTGGGGGTTATGTGCTCAATGGCGTGAAGTCCATGGTGCCGCTGGCCGGCAAGGCCGAGCTGTTCATCGTGGCCGCGCACATCGAAGGCAAGGGTCCGGCGCTGTTCATCGTCGAGTCGTCCACGCAGGGCCTGTTGATCGAGGAAGACCGCGCCATGGGCCTGCGCGCTGCGGGTACGGCGCGTTTGCGGCTGGATTCGGTCAAGGTGCCGGCCAAGTCGCTGATCGCCGAAGGTGCACAGGACGTGTACCGCGAATGCATCCAGTTGTCGCGACTGGGCTGGTGTGCGATGGCCACAGGCTGCGCACAGGGCCTGCTCGATTTCATCATCCCTTATGTGAATGACCGCCAGGCCTTTGGCGAGCCGATCAGCCACCGGCAGTCGGTGGCGTTTGCGGTGTCCAACATGTCCATCGAGCTCAATGGCATGCGCCTGCTGACCTGGCGTGCGGCCAGCCTGGTGGATGCGGATGTGGACGCCATGGAGGCCACGGCCCTGGCGCGCCGGCTGTGCAGCGACAAGGGCATGGTCATCGGCAGCGATGGCGTGCAACTGCTGGGCGGGCACGGCTTCGTGATGGAGTACCCGGTGGAGCGGTGGTATCGCGATCTGCGCGCAGTCGGCCTGATGGAAGGCGGGTTGCTCGGTCTAGCCCACCCCCTACGCGCTTCGCACGCCCCCTCAAGGGGGCAACACCGACGGCCTGGCAGAGCCGGATCCGTGGTGTTCGCTGGATTGATGACGCCGGCTTACTGATGAAGAGTTTTTACGATGATCAACCTCGAAATTCCCCGCAAGTTCAAGCCCCTGGTGCGCCAGGCTCAGGAGACCGCCGCCGAGGTGCTGCGGCCGATCTCCCGCAAGTACGACCGTGCCGAGCACACGCGGCCGGTGGAGCTGGACATGCTCGCCGCCGTGATCGACGGCATGAACGAAGGCAACAGCGATGTCGGCGGCACGGGCGCCACCGGTGTGCGGCGTGACGCCAGCGATGCCTCGCAAGGCAATCGCAATGGCACCAACATCTCCACCTGCCTGTCCATCATGGAGCTGTGCTGGGGCGATGTGGGCATGCTGCTGTCCATGCCGCGTCAGGGCCTGGGCAATGCCGCCATCGCTTCGGTGGCCAATGACGAGCAGCTCAAGCGCTTCAAGGGCCGCTGGGCCGCGATGGCCATCACCGAGCCCGGCTGCGGTTCGGATTCCGCCGCCATTCGCACCACCGCCAAGCTCGATGGCGATCACTACGTGCTCAACGGCGAGAAGATCTATGTGACGGCCGGTGACCGCGCCGATCTGGTGGTGGTCTGGGCCACGCTGGACCGCAGCCTGGGCCGCGCCGCCATCAAGTCCTTCGTGGTGGAAAAGGGCACGCCCGGCTTCGAGCTGGTCCGCCTGGAGCACAAGCTGGGCATCCGTGCATCGGACACGGCGCACTTCATCCTGACCAATGTGCGCGTGCCCAAGGAAAACCTGCTGGGCGATCCGGATGTGAATCCGGAAAAGAGCTTTGCCGGCGTGATGCAGACCTTCGACAACACGCGCCCGCTCGTGGCCTCGATGGCCGTGGGCCTGACGCGTGCGTGCATCGAGGAGATGGGGCAGATCCTCAAGCAGTGCGGCATCGAGGTGGACTACACCCGCCCGCTGCATCGGCAGACCTCGGCCGCGGCCGATTTCATCCGCATGCAGACGGACTATGAAGCCGCCCGCCTGCTGACCCTGCAGGCCGCCTGGATGGCCGACAACGCGCAGCCCAACTCGCTGCAAGCCTCGCTGGCCAAGGCCAAGGCTGGCCGCACCTGCGTGGAGGTGGCCTTGAAGTGCGTGGAGTTGGCGGGCTCCGTGGGCTACACCGAGACGGCGCTGCTGGAGAAGTGGTCGCGCGATGCCAAGATCCTCGACATCTTCGAAGGCACGCAGCAGATCCAGCTGCTGATCATCGCCCGTCGTCTGCTGGGCAAGAGTTCCGCAGAATTGAAGTGATCATCGTCTGATCCATCGGCCGGGCCGGTTCGAGACCGGTGCACGACCTAGAATGGCGCCCCTTGCGGCGCCATTTGCTTTGGTGCCTGGCCTTGTGCTCCTGCTGTTGTTGCCCCTTGCCATGAACATCGTCGTCAAAGAAGAACTGCGTGCCTACATCGACCCGCTGACCCCTGAAGAACACGATGCCCTGGAGCGCAGCCTGCTGGCCGAAGGCTGCCGCGATGCCCTGGTGTTGTGGGGCGATGTGCTGGTCGACGGCCACAACCGCTACGGCATCTGCCAGAAGCACGGCATCCCTTTCCAGACCATCCAGCATCCGCGCTTCCAGTCGATGGACGACGTGCACCTGTGGATGATCGAGCAGCACCTGGGCCGCCGCAGTGTCTCGGACTTCCAGCGCGGCGTGCTCGCCTTGCGCAAGAAGGAGATCCTGGCGGCCAAGGCGCAGGCTTTGATGCCCGGTAAAGCCATGCAGGCAGATGCGACTGATCCCGCTGTCGGCACCGATCCGGCAGGGAATCCAGAAGGGGCCGGGGCATCGCAGCAGGCCCCATGGGATGGCGAGGGCGCGGCGAGCGCGTCGGCATCGCCCGAGGTGGCCAAGGTGCTCACCGAAGTGAAGGTGCTGGGCAGCCGCGAGGGCCTGGCCAAGATGGCGCGCATCAGCAGCGCCACGGTCAGCCAGATCGAGAAGATCCAGAAGGATGCGGCGCCCGAACTGGTGGCTGCCGTGAAGGCTGGCGAGATCTCGATCACGGCCGCGGCCGCGGTGGCGTCGCTGCCCATCGAGCAACAGGTGGCTGCCGCTGCCGGTGGCAAGAAGGAGCTGAAGCAGGCGGCGCGTCAGGTGCGCGAAGCCAAGGCGCAGGCGCGGGCGGCGATCGCGGCGCAGATGGGTGCATCCGAAGAGGGCGATGCGTCCACAGGCGCTGCAGGTGCGGACGATGCCTCGTTGTCATCCGAGCAGTTGATGGCCGAGTTGCGCACGCTGCGCCGCCGCGTGGCGGATCTGGAGGCGGAAAACGCCACGCTCAAGGGCCGGCTGGCTGAGCTGAGCCCGGTCTGAAGCCACGCAGGCCTGACAGGTCTTGCTGGCCGGCCTGCCACGCGTCAGCCAGCCAGCACGCCTTCACTCCGCCGCGACGGCTTCCACCTGGATGCGCAGCGTCACATCCATCTTGAAGCCCCAGTCCTTGCCGGCGCCGATGCCGAACTCGTCGCGGTTGAGCGTGGCCAGCGCATCGGCGCCGCACAGCTCGCGCTTGAGCATTGGGTGCGGGATGCACTTGAAGCTGTTGATCTGCAGGGTCACGGGGCGGGTCACGCCATGCATCGTCAGCTCGCCCACGACCTTGGTCGGCGCGCCGTTGACGAAGCCATCGAGGCGGCCCTTGTAGACGGAGCTCGGGTACTTGGCCGCATCGAACAGCTCGGGGCTCTTGGCCTTGCTGTTCATCAGGTCGAAGCCGTAGTCGATGCTGTCCATGTCGATGGTGATCTCGACCTCGCCCTTGCCGGCAGCCCGGTCCATCACCACCTTGCCGGCCGACTTGTTGAACTTGCCGCGCCAGACCGAGACGCCGCCCATGTGGTCGGCCTCGAAGCTGGGGAAGGTGTGGCTGGGATCGATCACATAGGTGACGGGGGCGGCGTGCAGCGACGCAGCGGCCAGTGTGAGGGCGAAGGCAAGGGAAGCGGTGCGGATCAGCGGCATGGTGGTGAAGCCTTTGGGCAGGGGGTTAGGAAGAAGTACGCAATGAGGTGGCGGACTCAGGGTGTGGTCATCATGATGCATTCGGGCGGTGGCGCAGCCGGCGCTGCAGCAGCTTGGAGACCTCGCCCCACCACAGCACGCACGAAGCCATGGCCACGCAGACCAGCCATTGTTCCAGGCTCAGCGGCACGGTGTTGAAGGCGTGGTTGAGCCAGGGGACATGCACCACCGCCACCTGCAAAAGCGCAGACACGGCCACAGCCGCCCACAACCAGCGGTTGCCGAACAGGCCCTGCCATGCGCTGGCCGTTTCAGAGCGCGCATTGAAGCTGTTGAACAGTTGCGCCAGCACCAGCACGGTGAAAGCTGCCGTGCGCGCCACGTCCAGGCTGGCATGCCCTTCGATCCATCCGCCGGGCAGGAAGAGGTCGAGTGTCAGCAGCGTGGCCAGCGCCATCACCAGCCCCACGAGCACCACGTTCCACCACATGCGTGCATCGATGATGCGCTCGTCCATGCGACGCGGGCGGCGGGCCATCACGTCCTCGGTGCTCGGGTCCATGCCCATGGCCAGCGCAGGCCCGGCATCGGTCACCAGGTTGATCCACAGGATCTGCGTGGCCAGCAGCGGCACGGCATAGGCGCTGTGCGCATCCACCAGCCCGATCACGCCCGCGCCGATCACGCCCAGGAACACGGTCAGCACCTCGCCCATGTTGGACGACAGCAGGTAGCGCAGGAACTTGCGGATGTTGTCGAAGATGGCGCGGCCTTCGCGCACCGCCGCCACGATGGTGGCGAAGTTGTCGTCGGCCAGGATCATCTTGCCGGCCTCCTTGGTGACCTCGGTGCCCGTCAGGCCCATGGCCACGCCGATGTCGGCGGACTTGAGCGCGGGTGCATCGTTGACGCCATCGCCCGTCATCGCCACCACATGGCCGGCCGCCTGCAAGGCATCGACGATGCGCAGCTTGTGGGCCGGGGCCACGCGGGCGTAGACCGAGGTCCTGCCCACGGCTTCGGCCAGCGCGGCATCGTCCATGGCATCGAGCTGCTGGCCGGTCAGTGCCGTGGCACCCGCTTCGATGATGCCCAGGTCGGTGGCGATGCGCTCGGCGGTGCGCGGGTGGTCGCCGGTGATCATGATGACGCGGATGCCCGCGCGGTGTGCTTCCCGGATGGCCTCGCCGGCTTCTTCACGGGGCGGGTCGATGATGCCCACGGTGCCGACGAAGATGAGGCCCTGCTCCAGGCCTTGTTCCAGGCCCTCATGCGCAGCTTCAGGCTCATCTGTGGCGGACGTGGCTGGCTGCATGGCGCCATCGGCTTCGGCGTCGCTCAGGGGACGATAGGCCACCGACAGGGTGCGCAAGGCTTCGGATGACAGCGCCTCCACATCGGCCAGGGCCTGCGCGCGCAGCGCATCCGTCATGGGCACGACGTCCATGCCGACGCGCACATGGCTGCAACGTGCCAGCAGCACATCCGGCGCGCCCTTGCTGATGAGGATGCGCTCGTCGCCGTGTTCATGGTCCATCGCCACGATGGACATCATCTTGCGGTCGGAGGTGAAGGGCAGCTCGGCCAGGCGCTCGAAGCGCTCGCCCCGCCGTTCATGCACGCCCAGCTTGCGCTCGGCCACCAGGAAGGCGGCCTCGGTGGGGTCGCCCTGGATCTCCCAGCGGCCTTCGTCCGTCTCGCGCAGATCGGCATTGCCGGCCAGGCTGCCGCCGCTCAGCAGCACGATGTGCTCGCTGTGCACCGGGCCGGGCGCCAGCACCTCGCCTTCGTGGTGGACCTGTCCTTCAGGCGCATAGCCCACGCCCGTGAGCTGGGTCTGGCCCGAGGCCGTCATGCCGCGCTGGATCGTCATCTCCGAGCGCGTGAGCGTGCCGGTCTTGTCCGAGCAGATGACGGAGGCCGAGCCCAGCGTCTCCACCGACGACAGGTTCTTGACGATGGCCCGCCGCCGCGCCATGCGCTGTACCCCGATGGCCAGCACCACCGACAGCACGGCGGGCAAGCCCTCGGGCACGGCGGCCACGGCCAGCGACACGCCCAGCAGCAGCACGTTCACCCAATCGCGTGGCGTGCGCAGATCGCTGCTCAGCCAGATGGTGCCGATCACCACCACCGCGATCACGATCACCGCCAGGCCCAGCATGCGGCCGATCTGGCGCACCTCCTTTTGCAGCGGCGTGCTGTCCTGCGGGGTGGCCGCCAGCATGCGGGCGATGTGGCCCATCTCCGTGTCCATGCCGGTGGCCGTGACGACGGCCATGCCCGTGCCCTGAGCCACCGCCGTGCCCTTGTAGACCATGCCCAGGCGGTCGCCCAGCGGGGCATCGGCTTGCAATGCGGACGCATCCTTCAGCACGGCTTCGCTTTCACCGGTCAGGGCCGCTTCCTGGATGCGCAGGGCGGCGCACTGGATCAGCCTGGCATCGGCACCGATCAGATCGCCTTCGGACAGCAGCAGGAGGTCGCCCTTGACCAGTTCGGTGCTGGGGATCCGCTGTGGCCGGCCGTCCCGCAGCACTTGAGCGGTGACCTGCGTGGCGCGCGACAAGGCGGCCGCGGCCTGTTCGGAGCGGGCCTCCTGCACATGGCCCAGGACGGCATTGAGCAGCACGATCACCAGGATCACCACCGCATCGACCGGCCAGCCGTGCGCGCCTTCCATCGCCCACACGCCCAGCGTCGTCACCACGGCCAGCAGCAGGAGGTAGATCAGCGGATCGTTGAACTGATCCAGGAACTTGCGCCAGGCGGGCCGGGGCGGGGTGGTGGTCAGCTCGTTCGGGCCGTGGGTGGCCAGGCGCTGCGCTGCAGTCTGCGCATCCAAGCCGTGTGCGGCAGCCGTGCCCAGGGACTGCAACACATCGGAGGCGGGCAGCAGGTAAGGGGGCAGGGGTGTCGTCATGAAAGGGTCACCAGGTTGACTGACATTGTCTCCCCACCACATGGAAAGGCCTTGACCTGTGAAATACCCTGCCTTGCGTGACGTCATGCTCAAGTGGGTGTCCTTTGCTGCCGACAATGCACCCATGAAGTCCCTTCGCATGCACGATCTGTGGCGCCGCTTCTCCTCTGCCTGGGACGGCAGCCGCGACTGGCCGCCCGAGGTGCGGCAGGCGCATGCCTTGATCGCCGCGGTCGATGCCGGCGGCGTGCCGCTCAACCCGGCGAAGGTGAACCAGATCGGCCGCGCGCTGGGGCTGGAAGTCTCGACCCGCGCACCGGTCGAGCAGACCATCGAGCGCATCCGCCAGGCCTTGCAGCGCCTGCGCTGAATGCTGCTGTCGCCTGGGCTTGAATGAAATTCAAGTCAGTGTGAAAACATATCGCTTGATTCATGTGGCCTGCCTGCGCAGACTGCCGCCCATTCCTTTTGACTTCATCAAAGAGGGCGGCACATGGCACGCACACACATCCTGGGCTATCCGCGCATGGGCGCACAACGCGAACTCAAGTTCGCACTCGAATCGTTCTGGAAGGGCGCGACGGGCGAGTCGGCCGAGAAAGGCGAAGCGCCGCTGCGCGAGGTCGGCCGGCAGCTGCGGCGCGCGCACTGGCAACGTCAGCGCGAGGCCGGGCTCGACATGGTCACCTGCGGTGACTTCGCCTGGTACGACCAGACCCTGACGCTGACGGCCATGCTCGGCGCCTTGCCCGAGCGCTTCGGCTTCGACGCACGCCGGCTCACGCTGGCGCAGTACTTCGAGCTGGCGCGCGGCAATGCCACGCAGCCCGCGATGGAGATGACCAAGTGGTTCGACACCAACTACCACTACCTCGTGCCGGAGCTGGGCCCCAACAGCCGTTTCGATGGGGGCGTCAACTGGCTGCTCGATGAGGTGGACGAGGCCATCGCGCAGGGCCACCGCGTCAAGCCGGTGCTGGCGGGGCCGCTGACCTACCTGTGGCTGTCCAAGTGCCATGGCGCCCATGCCGGCTTCGACCGTCTGAGCCTGCTGCCGCGCCTGGTGGAGGGCTATCGCCGCATCCTGTCGGCCTTGAGCGACCGCGGCATCGCATGGGTGCAGATCGATGAGCCGGCCTTGTGCCTGGACTTGCCTGCAGACTGGCTGGCGGCCTATCAGCCCGCCTACGATGCCTTGCAAGGCACCGGCGTCAAGCTGATGCTGGCCACGTATTTCGACACGGCGGCCGACCATGCCGTTCTGGCTTGCCGCTTGCCCGTGCAGGGCCTGCACATCGACCTGGTGCGGGCGCCGCAGCAGCTCGATGCGTGGCTGGCTGCCTTGCCGCAAGAAGCGGTGCTGTCCGTCGGCGTGATCGATGGCCGCAACATCTGGCGCAACGATCTGCGCCAGACCCTGGCGCTGCTTCGCCCTTTGCACGATGCATTGGGCGAGCGCCTGTGGCTGGCGCCTTCGTGCTCGCTGCAGCACGTGCCGGCCACCCTGCAGTCGGAGGCCAAGCTGGATCCGGAGATCCGCTCCTGGCTGGCCTTTGCCTCAGAGAAGCTCGATGAACTGCAGGTGCTGCAGCGCACCTTGAACGAAGGCGAGGCGGCTGTGGCCGATGCGCTGGCAGCCTGCGAGCAGGCCCTGCACAGCCGCCGCACCTCCGGCCGCGTCACCCATGATCTGGTGCAGAACCGCCTGCGCCGCCTCACCCCCGCGATGGCCCGCCGGCACAGCCCATTCGCCCAACGCATCAAGGCCCAGCGCGAGGCATTGCAACTGCCGCTGCTGCCCACCACCACCATCGGCTCCTTCCCGCAGACCGCGGCCATCCGCCAGTTGCGTGCGGCCAACCGACGCGGGGAACTCTCCGCACTCGACTACCTGCAAGGCATCCGCGCCGAGATCGAGCTGGCCGTGCGCAAGCAGGAGGCGCTCGACATCGACGTGCTGGTGCATGGCGAGGCCGAACGCAACGACATGGTCGAGTACTTCGGCGAGCAGCTCTGGGGCTATGCCTTCACCGAAAACGGCTGGGTGCAAAGTTATGGCTCGCGCTGCGTCAAGCCGCCCATCATCTATGGCGATGTCTTCCGGCCCGAGCCGATGACGGTGGAGACCACACGCCATGCCCAGTCGCTCACCGATCGGCACATGAAGGGCATGCTCACCGGCCCTGTCACCATGCTGCAGTGGTCTTTCGTGCGCGATGACCAGCCGCGCGAGACCACGGCACTTCAACTTGCCCTGGCCATCCGCGACGAGGTGGCCGATCTGGAGAAGGCCGGCATCCGCATCATCCAGATCGACGAGCCGGCCTTCCGCGAAGGCCTGCCGCTGCGCCAGGCCGATTGGCCGGCCTACCTGGACTGGGCTGTGCGCGCCTTCCAGATCTCGGCGGCCTGCGTGCGCGACGACACGCAGATCCACACGCACATGTGCTACTCGGAGTTCAACGACATCTTGCCCGCCATCGCCGCCATGGATGCGGATGTGATCACCATCGAGACCTCGCGCTCGGCGATGGAGCTGCTCGACGGCTTCGGCGCCTTCGCCTATCCGAACGAGATCGGCCCGGGCGTCTACGACATCCACTCCCCGCGCGTGCCGGGCGTGGAGGCCATGGTCAAGTTGCTGGAGCGCGCCTGCGAGGTGATCCCCGTCGAGCGGCTGTGGGTCAACCCGGATTGCGGGCTCAAGACCCGCGGATGGCCCGAAACCGAGGCGGCGCTGCACAACATGGTGCAGGCCGCGCAGGTGCTGCGGGCGCGCTGGGCGGCGGGTGAAGACGCCCAGCGGCAGGCTGCTCAGGCCGCGTGATGCCGCGTCTCAGCGTCGGTAGGTGAGCGCGGCCGGCAGGCTGATGAGGATGTTGATGACCGTGAAGGCCCCGTTGAAGAGGGCCAGCGGCACGGTGACCAGGGGGCTGGCAGTGGTCGCGCCGCCGGAGATGGCGGCCAGTTCTTGGGAGTCCAGGATGCGCATGGGAAGAGGTCCTCTGGTTGGGTGTTGAAGCAAGGGCAGGTGCAGCAGGGAAGGCCTCACTGCACATCATGAAATATCACATGTTTATGTGATGATGTGGTGAGCGTCCGTCACCCGGGTCAGGGGGGGCGACGCCGGCCGGCTGGCCAGGCCGGGGGCCGTTTCATCTGCCGCTAGGATGGCGGTGCCGTTCACCGTGCAATGGCTCCTCCGCTTCACTCCTGCTGACCGCCCATGTCGCTTCCCACCCATCCCGTCCTGCTGATCGCCAACCGCGGCGAGATCGCCATCCGCATCGCGCGTGCGGCCAGTGAACTGGGCTGGCGCACGGTCGGGTTGGTCGCCCAGGACGATCAAGACGCGCAACACGCCTGCCACATGGACGCCGTGGCCGTGCTGCCGGGCCAGGGCGTGCCGGCCTACCTGCACATCGAGCAGGTGGTGGCTGCGGGGGTGGCCCAGGGCTGCACCCATGTGCATCCCGGCTATGGCCTGCTCAGCGAAAACGCCGAATTCGCGCGGGCCTGTGCCGTGGCGGGCCTGGTGTTCGTGGGCCCCGATCCGGAGGTGCTCGACCTGCTGGGCGACAAGGCCCGCGCCAGGGCACTGGCCCGCCGCTGCAAGGTGCCGGTGACGGCGGGGACGGACGCGGCCACCTCGCTCGTGGAAGCGCAGTCCTTCTTTGCTGAACTGACAGGCCTGGCAGGACAGGCGGGGAGCGATCCGGCCCATCCGCCCGCCATGATGATCAAGGCCCTGGCCGGTGGTGGCGGTCGCGGCATGCGCATCGTCACCGATGCCGCGGACATCCCTGCCGCCTTCGAGCGCTGCCAATCCGAAGCCCTGGCCGCCTTCGGCCGGGCCGATGTGTATGTGGAGCAACTCGTGCAGCGTGCGCGCCATGTGGAAGTGCAGGTGCTGGGCGATGGCACCGGCGCGGCCAGCCATGTGTGGGAGCGCGACTGCACCGTGCAGCGCAACCACCAGAAGCTCATCGAAGTGGCCCCGGCGCCGCACCTGGATCCCGCCCTGCGCCAGCACCTGCTGGATGCCGCCGTGCTGCTGGCCCAGGCCGTGCGCTTGCGTGGCCTGTGCACCTTCGAGTTCCTGGTCGATCTGGCGCACCCCAGCTCGTTTGCCTACGTCTTCATGGAGGCCAACCCGCGCCTGCAGGTCGAGCACACCATCACCGAGGCGATCACCGGCCTGGATCTCGTGCAGATCCAGTTGCGTCTGGCCCAAGGCGCCACGCTGGCCGAACTGCAACTGCAGCAGGCCGACATCCCCCGCCCGCGCGGCGTGGCCATCCAGGCCCGCGTCAATGTCGAGCGCATGGGGCCGGATGGCCGTGCGATGCCGGCCGGCGGCACCATCCGGGCCTACGAGCCGCCTGCCGGCCCCGGCATCCGCGTCGATGGCCATGGCCATGCCGGCATGCAGCCGCATCCCGGCTTCGACACGCTGCTGGCCAAGGTCATCGTGCATCACCCGCAGGGCTTTTATGCGGCCCTGCAGCGCACGCGCCGCGCCCTCGCCGAGTTCCGGCTCGATGGGGTCGACAGCAACATCGCCTTCCTCCAGGCGCTGGCGGCGCACGAAGACATGCCCGCCTACCAGGTCAGCACCCGCTGGCTGCAGCAGCATGTGGTGGCCTTGCTGGCGGCTGCCTCACACCAGCCTCGGCCCCGAGCCTTGCTGCACGCCTGGCACCCCGCCGAGTCTGCATCCGGCCTGAAGGACGCCCGCATCCCCGAAGGCTGTGTGGCGGTGCCGGCCACCGTGCCAGGCTCGCTGGTGCAACTGCTGGTGCAGCCCGGTGAGATCGTGCGCAGCGGCCAGCGCATCGCCATCATCGAGGCGATGAAGATGGAGTTCGAGATCACGGCCGCACAAGGGGGCCGTGTCGAAGCCGTCTTGACCGAACCCGGCACCGTGGTCAACGAAGGCCAGGCCTTGATCGCGCTCGACCCCTCGGCCGACGATGGCCAGGCACACGCCGCACAAGACCACGCGCTGGATCCGGCCCACATCCGCCCGGATCTGGCCGAAGTGATCGAGCGCCACGCCGTGACCCTGGACGAACGCCGGCCCGAAGCCGTGGCCAAGCGTCATGCCAAGGGCCACCGCACCGCCCGCGAGAACGTCAACGACTTCCTCGATGAAGGCAGCTTCATCGAATACGGCGCGCTGGCTCTGGCTTCGCAACGCATCCGCCACAAGGAGGCCGAACTCATTCAGCGCAGCCCGGCCGATGGCCTGATCGCGGGCCTGGGCACTGTCAACGCCGCGCAGTTCGGCGAGCAGGCCGCGCGTTGCATGGTGCTGGCCTATGACTACACGGTGTTTGCCGGCACGCAAGGCATCACCAACCACAAGAAGACCGACCGCATGCTGCACCTGGCCCTGCAACGCCAGCTGCCGCTGATCCTGTGGGCCGAAGGCGGCGGTGGGCGCCCCAACGACGAATACCCCGGCGTCAGCCTGCTCGACAACATGACCTTCCTGGGCATGGCGCGCCTGAGCGGCCAGGCCCCGACGGTGGCGATCGTCAACGGGCGCTGCTTTGCGGGCAACGCTTCGTTGGCGGGCTGCTGCGACGTCATCATCGCCACGCAGGGCACCACCATCGGCATGGCCGGCCCCGCGATGATCGAAGGCGGTGGCCTGGGCAAGTTTGAGCCCGAGGAAGTGGGCCCCGTGAGCATGCAGGCACCCAACGGCGTCATCGACATCGTGGTCGACCATGAACAGGATGCGGTGAAGGTGGCCCAGCAGTACATCGCCTACTTCCAGGGCCGCCTGCCCGATTGGCAATGCGCCGATCAGCGCACGCTGCGCCATGTGGTGCCTGAGAAGCGCACCCGCGTCTACGACATCCGCGAGGTGATCGACACCTTGTTCGACACGGGCAGCGTGCTCGAACTGCGGCGTGATTTCGCGCCCGGCATGATCACCGTGCTGGCCCGCCTCGAAGGCCGCGCCGTGGGCGTGATCGCCAATGATCCGCGGCACCTGGGCGGCGCCATCGATGCGCCGGGCGCCGACAAGGCCTCGCGCTTCATGCAGCTGTGCGATGCCTACGACATCCCGCTGATCGCGCTGTGCGACACGCCCGGCTTCATGGTGGGCCCCGATGCGGAGAAGACGGCCACGGTGCGCCACTTCTCGCGCATGTTCCTGGCTGCGGCCAGCCTCACCGTGCCTTACTTCACCGTGGTGCTGCGCAAGGGCTATGGCCTGGGTGCGCAGGCCATGACGGCGGGCAGCCTGCTGGCGCCGGACTTCACCATCTCCTGGCCCACGGGCGAGTTCGGGCCCATGGGCTTCGAAGGTGCGGTGCGGCTGGGTTTTTCCAAACAACTGGCGGCCATCGAGGATGCCGAGATGCGCCAGCAGATGTTCGATGGCCTCGTGGCCGCGGCCTATCAGAAGGGCAAGGCGCTCAACATGGCCGCGCACCTGGAGCTCGACGATGTGATCGACCCGGCGGATACGCGGCGCTGGCTGGTGCGTGGGCTGGCTTCAATGCCGCAGCCGGTGCCGCGCCAGGGCCGCAAGCGGCCGTTCGTGGATGCGTGGTGATCGGTTAGACCGCTCAGCCCGGGTCTGGGTTTCAGCGCAGTTCCCGGCAACCGCTGCAGGCTTTGGGCACTTGGCGCTGAGCCAGCGTGCGTTGCAGATCGTCGATGGAGCTGTAGACGCTGCTGTCCTTGATGAAGCAGCAGGGCATCTCCAGGCCGTCGATGTCGAAGTAGCGCATGCGGGGCGTGTCGAGGAAGCTGCACCGGTACTGCTGCGGCAATGAGCGAGGCCGATGCACGATCACCGGCTGTGCGGCATAGCGGCGCGCATAGTCGTCCTTGATCTGCAGGGGCTGCACGATGTGGCGATGCACGCCGCGATCCCGCAGCCATGCCTGCAAGGGCGCGATGTCCTGCCCGTAGTGCACGGTGTGGATGGCCAGGCGATCGGGCCCCATCGCGGCCAGCAAGGCCTCGACGTTGGCGAGCACCTTGGGCAGGTTGTGGCGGCCGATGCGTTCGGCCTCTTCAGGATCCAGCGTATCGACGGACACGCCGACGTTGTGCAGGCCCGAGCATGAAAGCGATCCACGTCCACACGTGTGCCGTTGGTGATGGTGTAGGTCTCATGGCCGAGCGCGCGGGCGGCATCCACCATGTCCCAGAACTGGGGATGCAGTGTGGGCTCGCCCTCACCCTGCAGCGACACGGTGATGCCACTGAACGCAGGCAGGCGCGAGAGGATGTGCCGGTACACCGGCATGTCCATGTGCCGCTGCGCCATGTCGCGGCCGGCGCAGTAATAGCAGCTGAAGTTGCAGACCGTGGTGACTTCGATCTGGATGTAGCGGGCGGCGGACATGGGGTGGGGCTGGCGGCTGTGGCGGTACAAGCGGGTGAGGCATCCAGTGTGCCGGACGCCCGTGCCCGCCTCAGTCCAGAAGATTATTCTGTTAGCATTCGCCCCTGGACGCGCCCGGAGGCGCCTGCGAGAAAGCCCATCATGAGCCCAGCCAAGCCCAACCAACTCAGCCGCACCGTCGCCAAGTTCCACAGCCTGCCCGGCTTCATGCGCACCTGGGCGGCCAGTACCGCGCTGGGCCGTGTCGTGCCGCTGGTGGGCACGGCGGGCCTGCGCTTCGATGAACTGAGCACGCAGCGCGTGGTGGTGAGCATCCGCAACCAGCGCAAGGTGCAGAACCACATCAAGGGCGTGCACGCGGCCGGCATGGCCCTGCTGGCCGAAACCGCCACCGGCTTTTGCGTCGGCATGAACCTGCCCGATGACAAGCTGCCCCTCATCAAGACGATGAAGGTGGATTACCTCAAGCGCGCCCAGGGCGATATGAAGGCCGTGGCGCAATTGCGGCCTGAGCAGATCCAGCAGATCCTCACGCAGGACAAGGGCGAGGTCACCGTGCCGGTGACCATCACCGATGAATCGGGCCAGGAGCCCATCCAGTGCGAGATGACCTGGGCCTGGATCCCCAAGCAGCGCAAGTAAGCCGGTCAGGCGCGCCGCGGACGTGCCGCAGTCAGCAGCCCCGCCACGCTCAAGCCCGCCAGGGTCAGCAGGGCCGATGGGGCTTCCGGCACGGGTGCGGCCTGCAGCACGAAGCTGAGGTTGTCGGCATACCCATCGTTGTCGCCGCCGGACAGGCGCTCCATCGACAGCGAGAACATCAGCGAACGCGTGCCCGTGGGCAGAGCCCTTCGCTGTGCTGCAGGAACAGGCCGGTGGTGTTGCCGCGGTCGGCCGGCATCACCGGGCCGATGGCCGCGTGGCCGATCTCCTGGCTGCCTGCATCCAGGAAGGAGACATACAGCAGCGCGTTGTCGTTCTGTTCCAGCCAGCCGCCGAGCCAGCCGCTCAGGCTGTAGCGCAATGGCTGTGCGGCAATGTCGCCCAGCTCCAGCAGTTGATAGCCGGCGCTCTGGCCGCCCATGCCGGCGAACATGCGCGTGCCTCGGTCTAACGGGCCGGGTTGGGTGGGCAGCACCCAGTTGCTGCCGTAATCGACCGCCTGGAAAAGGCTGTAGCCATCGAAGGCGGTCCAGCCGGAGACATCGGCCTCGGCGTTGCCATTGACGATGAGGTTGTCGCCCAGGGTGGCGGAGGCATGCGCGGCACAGGTCAGGGTGCTCAGCGCGATGGCCATCAGGCTGCGCTGGAAGACGGTGGTGATGGACGTCATGATGCGTACTTGGGTGCGGTCGGGATGTGTGTTCAGCGCTGCATGCCGGCAGGCATGCACGCCGTGATGGGTCTTGGGTCTGGGCTGTCCTCAGACGGTGTACTGATCCAGCAGGGCGCTGCCGCCCATGGCCGGATCGCTGATCGAGGGCATGCCGGTCTCGATGTGGCCGGCAAAGCGTCGGTGCCAGCCGGGCAGGCTCTTGACGCGCACGCCGATGTCGTACCAGTGGTGCGAAGCCTGACAGGACAACGTGAGCGTCAGGCTGCTGTGCGCGGCCGACCAGCCGTTCCACAGGCGTGCCGCCATACCGCAGCGCCTGCAGCGTGAACGCGGCTTCGGCGTCGCCATCGTTGTGCAGCGTCACCAGCAGGTTGCCGTTGACGCGGTCGCTGTGCAGCTCCACGCGCGGGCGCGCCGTGATGGCCTGCAAGGCCGGCACCGTGCCGCACACATGGCGATGGAAACCGTTGGGACCCAGCACCCACAGGTCATAGGCACTGCCGGCCGGCATCGTCCACAGCCCATCGATGTGCTTGCCGGCTTCGACGGTGTAGCGGCGCGGCACCTCGGCCAGCGCCCGGCGGTTGTAGACGTGGAAGACCGCGCCCGCTTCGCCTTCGTTGTCCAAGCGCAGCGTCACGCCTTGCGCATCGACACGGGCGTGCACTTGAAGGTCATAAGGCAAGGGCGCGCGCGGGTCGCACGCCGCTGTCCTGCACCGGGGCCACCAGCGAGGTCGGGGTGGCAGGCGTCTTGGTCTGCGTCAGCGTCTGCGCCAGCGCACGCAGGGCGGCTGTGTCGGGCAGGCTGTCGAAGAAGGCGCTGTTCTCGGGGTTGGCGAAGTCGAAGCAGGTCGTGAGGTCGCCGCTGACGGCACGGCGCCACGGCGAGATCATCGGCTCTTGCACACCGAAGCGCGCCTCGATGAAGCGGATCACCGAGCTGTGGTCGAACACCTGGGAGTTGACCCAACCGCCCTTGGTCCACGGCGAGATCACGTACATCGGCACGCGCGGGCCCAGGCCATACGGGCGGTGCTGATAGGCGGGGTTGGAGCCATTGAGCACATGGTGGTATTCGCCGGTGGTGTCCACGGTCGACGCGCCGGCGCGGACGGCCCGCGCCGGATCTGCGTCGTAGCTCAGGTAGGACGGCACGGCCGGCGGCGGCATGTGGTCGAAGAAGCCGTCGTTCTCATCGAAGTTGACGATGAGCACCGTCTTGCTCCAGACCTCCGGATTGGCGGTGAGCGCTTCCAGCACGCGTGCGGTGTAGTCGGCGCCCTGCGCGGGGCTGGAGGGGCCGGGGTGCTCCGAGCCTTCGGCCGTGGCCACGATCCAGCTCACCTGCGGCAACTGGTTGGCCAGCACGTCGGCCTTGAGCATGTCCAGATCCCGCGTGCCGATGCCGCGCTCGCGCAGCGCCTGCGAATAACCTGGGCGCTGGTACCAGGCGTTGCGGAAGCTGCGAAAGCCCGCCAGCGGGTTGTCGGTGAAGTTGTCGGCCATGTTCTGGTAGACCTGCCAACGGATGCCGGCGTCCTGCAGGCGCTCGACATACGTCATCCACGTGTAGTCGGTGGCCGGGTTCTCGTTGAACCAGTCATGGCTGTTGTCGGTCGAGGGGCCGCCGTTGAGCGCCAGCGGGTCGTTGTGGGCCGTCCACAGGAACAGGCGGTTGGTGTTGGTGCCGGTCTGCGTGGCGCAGTGGTAGTGATCGCACAGCGTGAAGGCGCGCGCGAGGGCGAACTGGAAGGGCAGGTCCGCCTCCTTGTAGTAGCCCAGCGAATGGGCCTGCTTGGCCGCGGGCCAGTTGTTCATGCGGCCATGGTCCCAGGCGGCCTGGGCATCAGGCCAGGAGTGAGGCGTGCCGCTCACGCGCATCACCGCGAAGTCCTGCTGCGTGTTGAGGTGAAAGGGCGCGATGGCCGTGCGCGTACCCCAGTTGGGCCGGCCGGGCACCGGTGCGCCACCCACGGGCTGCGCAAACACCGTCTTGTGCGCGAAGGTGCCGATGCGGTCCATCACCGGCACGGGGAAGGGGTCGCCAAAGCCACGCACACCGGCCAGCGTGCCGAAGTAGTGGTCGAACGAGCGGTTCTCCTGCGTGAGGATCACGATGTGCTCGACATCGTGCAGCGTGCCGGTGCGCTGGGCGGCCGGGATGGCCAACGCCTTTTGCACGACGGGCGGGAAGCTGGCGAGTGCGGCCGAGGCCCCGGCGCTCTGGCCGAGGAGCCGCAGGAAGCGGCGGCGGTCTTGCTGGGTCATGGTGGCTTCTGGAGTGGCTGAGGATCAGCGCACTCTAGAAACCAAGTTTGAATCGGGCTTGAAAGGGCTGTGGGCCGTTTGGTGCTGGGGCATTCGGCCAGGCTGGCTGCCGCTTCAGGCTGCACGCATCTGCCGCGCCTGGTGTACCTGGCTGACCGTCTGCATGAGCGTGGCGCGCGACACCGGTTTGGCGAGGTAGCTGTCGAAGCAACCCGCGTTGGCCTGCCGCCGATCCAGTTGCACCGCGCTCATGGCCACCAGCGCGCTCTTGGCGTTGTACAGGCTGGTGCGGGCGCTGCGGGCGACTTCATAGCCATTGAGGTAGGGCAGTTGGAGGTCGATGAGGGCGACGTCGAAGCGGCGTGCGTCCAGGGCCTCCTGCGCCTGCCGTCCATCGGCCGCAGTGACGATGTCGGCCACGCCCCACTGCCTGAGCAGATCACAGATGGATTGCAGGATGCTGTCGTCGTCATCGATGACCAGCACCGACGCTGGCGGAGGCTGCGCATCGCCCTCGGCCGGCGCGCACACCACTGGCAATGGCAATTCGATGGCCACGCAAGTGCCCTGGCCCACCACGCTGTCGACCAGGATGCGGCCCCGCATGAGCCCCACCAGCTGACGCACCACGGCCAGGCCCAGGCCGGATCCCTCGATCCTTTCCTGCGGCGAGCCCTTGACCCTCACGAAGGGCTCGAAGACCTTGTGCAGCATGTCGGGCGGGATGCCGCGCCCCGTGTCGGCCATCCAGAAGCGGCATGCGCCTTCCGGTGTGAGCCGACAGCCCAGCGTGATCTCTCCCGCGGCGGTGTACTTGATGGCGTTGCCCGCGAGGTTGTCGATGATCTGCCGCAGGCGCGCCCCGTCGGCCTTGACGATGAGGGGATGCGCCGGCAGATCGGTCCGCCAAGTCAGGCCTTTGCGTGCCGCGGCCTCGCCATGGGTCTGTTGCGCCAGGCTGGCCAGCTCTGCCAGATCGACGGTCTCCAGTTGAAGGTCGTTGGTCAGCTCCAGCCGCGTGAAGGCTGTCAGATCGCGGATCTGCGCTTCCAGCATCGATGCGGCACTGCGGATCCGTCGCACGGCGCGCTCCATGATGGGCCGGGGCGTGGTCTCTTCGACCAGCTCCAGCGACGACACGATGGTCTGCAGCGGCGAGCGCACCTCATGCGAGACCACCGCCAGAAAGCGCTCCTTGGCCGCCAGCGATTCGTTGCGCGCCTCCTCGATCATGCGGCGCAGGTGGTTCATGAAGGTCAGCACCAGGATGCAGCAGGGCTGGGCGGTCAGGATGGCCACGAACAACTGGGTCTTCATCGCGGTGAACGGGCCGGTGTCGGGGTTCATCACCAGGCCATAGATGCACTGCACGGCCAAAGTGGCATAGATCAGCCAGCACACCTGTGCCGCCCGCTTGCTCAGCACCACGAACAGTGCGATGTACAGGCCCGGCAGGAACTGCGCCGTGGAGGCCAGCGAATAGGCGCCCACCATGTCCGTGGACATGACTGACTGCAGAAACAAGCCTTCGTAGTACAGCGCAAAGAGCAGCCCGTTGACGGCCAGGATGGGCTTCATGAAGCGCTGTGAACGGGCCACCACCCATGCCGAAATCAGCGTGACCACCGCCAGGGCCGGCAGCATGACGAGGTCAAGCGGCGTGGACAGGCCATTGCGGTAATCCGTGATGGCGATCAGGCTCATGATGACCGCCCCGCCCAGCAGTAGCTTCACGAAGATCATCCGTGAATGCACGAAGGGGTCGACCGCGCGTGGCGCGGCCGTGTCAATCTCCGTCGATCCCATGAGGTGGTCCGCCCATGTCAGATCTGACGCAGATGCTTGACCTTGGCCAGCAGCAGGTCCACGCGCATCGGCTTGAGCTCCACCATCACGTTGTGCGTGTGGATCAGCCGCGCCAGATCGGCTTCGGTGTGCTCGCGCTGGATCTGGCCGGTGAGCACGACGATGGTCGAATCCGGCGCATGCTCTGTCCGCAGGTACTGGATGAGGTCGGCTGCGGTGCTGGTGTCGCTGCTGAACCAGTCGATGATGTAGACGTCGAAGCGGCGGGGGCAGGCGCGCAGATCCTGGGTGGTGAAGAAGGCCTGGGCGTCTTCGCCGCGCGCCAGCAGGTTGTCCACGATGGATTCCGCCACGTCCGGGTCGTCATCGAACACCGCGAAACCACCATGGGGTTGGTCTGCCGCATCCACCAGCAATTGACGAACGGTGGCGCGCACCTTGCCTGATGGCGTTTCCCTGTCGACCACGCGAGGGCCGTCATTGCCTTCTTCCAGTACGAGACGTCCGGACGCATCAGGCGATTCATCGAGGGTGACACGGCATGGCAACCACAAGCCAGCCACGCAAACCTTGGCCTGAAGCCAGGAAGAGGCATCGAGGGCCGGCGCGACGGGCTCTTCGTCGCGGAACAGCGAGCCCAGTGTTTCACCGAAGTGATCCACGATGCGCTGCAAATCCTCTTCAAGCCAGGAACTGCGGCCATTCACCTTCCGGTACACCTGCGAATAGCTCGCGTTCATGATGGACATCAGCACTGTCAGCTGTTGCCGCGGATTGCCCACCCCATGGCGTGTCAGCAAGGCTCTTACCTTGGCGGAAACGGTCAGGCGCGGCGCAATGGCTGGAGTGGCTGTCACAGGTTGAGTCGGCATAGGCATTCTGGAGTGCCTATTATCCGCGCCGCGGGCATGACGCCGGGCGTGGCGCGGAGATGGCGAGGTCTCAACCGGGGGGGGGCACCTGCTTCCTCAATTCGTTGAGCTTGTTGAATTGTTCCTGATCGAGGTTCCATGAGCCCAGCATGCCGAGCGCCATCTGACGCAGAGGCAGGGGCGCGTCCGGGCGTGCACCGACATCGAACAAGGCGCTGCGCAAGGCGTCCGACTGAACGCGGGCTTCGATGGCCGCAAACGCAGACGCTTCCTGAACCTTCGGGTTGGCGTCTCGAAAGCCCTCCAGAATCCTCAGGCTCGGAGACAGCCGGACCGCCCCATCGGGCCAGTGAAATCAAGGCTGCCGCACGCACATCTGCGGATTCATGTTGTGCCAGTTTCTGCATGCGCTCCACCATGCCGGCCACTTCTTCGGGGGCACGCATGGGCCCGGGCGCTGCGGCTGCCACGGCAATGCTCAGGGCCTCGGGATTGGTTTCGGTGGCCAACGCCAGCGTGATGGCCCTTTGCGTATCGGGGGTGGGGGACTGAAGGCCGCCGAGCAGCTTCAGGCCCAGGACGCGTTCGTGCGGATCGGCGGACCGCGCCAGCTTCACCGAGAACGCGCTGACGTCGGCGGTGCCCAGGCTTGTGAGGATGGCGCCGAGTTGTCGGCTGTTTTGCGGGTCGGATTCCGTACGGAAGCGCTCCAGCAGGCGGGTGCGAAGGCTGGCGTCCTGGCGTGCCAACTGAGAACAGACGTCGTTGTAAGGATCGGGCGGCGGAGGGGCATTGGTCAGGACTGCCTGCAGCAGCGCCTCCGGGGTGCGAGCCCCTTCCCCGACGATGGTGTCGCTCGGAGAGGGGCAGGAGGGGGACGCATCATGCCCCGCCTTGATCCACGGGTGGGAGGGCGGCCCGGCCGGATCAGCTTTGGTGGCGTTCGGCTTTCGCCACGATGCCAGGGATGCCCCCAGCGCCATGGCGACGCCCCACACGACGATGTAGCGCCAAGCCGGCGTACGGCGGATGAAGATGCTGGTCATGATGGTCCCGTTCTTCAACATTCCTGGAAGATCAGTAGCCCCACAGTTGCGTCTGGGCGCCTCGAATTCCACCAGTCGTCGCGGTAGAAGCCCATGCCGATCACGTTGTAGGGCGTCCAGGCCTGATACCGGCGAACGTTGTTGTAGCCGCAGACACGGGTCTGGTCTTTCCACTGGGCGTGGTCATAGCCATAGCCGGCCAAATTGCCCTTCACATACACGCAGTTGTTGTTGACGGTGTCTCTGAGCGAGAGGTCTTGGATCCTGCTGGTTGGTCCACGAGTGACCGCAGGCCGAGCCCCAGGACACCGTGGTGCAGCCGTGGCCCTCGGCAGCGTGTGAGGCGCTGGCCGCGAGGGACAGCAGGATTGCGGCGCCAACCGCGGCTGCACTGTGAGGCCGCCGGAAAAGTTCTTTTTGCATGTTCCATCCAATTTGTCGATTTCGGAAATCGAAAGTCGGATTCGATCCAACTTCGATGACGTGCATCAGCTTTCGCTGATCTCTGAAAAGAACCAACGAATCAAGAATTCTTTTCAGGAAATCAGTTTCCGAAATCGAAAATAGGTTGTCAATGCACGCGAATCGCCAAAGGTTCCTTTGATGTAAAAAGGGGACACGTGTGGCCGGGCATGTCGCAGCCGTCCCCGAGGCCGCCGCGTGGGCCTGAAGGAGACAAGCGTGTCAGGAAACGGAAGCGGAGGCGTCAGACCTCAGTGCGGGCCGTCACGGCCTTCCCACTTTTCAAGCCCAGCTTGCTCATCAGCGCCTTGTCCGCATCGAACTCCGGGTTCCCGGTCGTCAGCAACTTGTCGCCATAGAAGATCGAATTCGCACCGGCCAGGAAGCACAAGGCCTGCACCGCCTCGCTCATCTGCTGGCGGCCCGCCGACAGGCGCACGCGCGCCTTGGGCATGGTGATGCGGGCCACGGCGATGGTGCGCACAAACTCCAGCGGATCCAGCTGGGGCGTGTCGGCCAGCGGGGTGCCGGGCACGCGCACCAGGTCATTGATGGGCACCGATTCCGGATAGGTCGGCAGGTTGGCCAATTGGGCGATGAGGCCGGCGCGGCCTTCACGCGTCTCGCCCATGCCGACGATGCCGCCGCTGCACACCTTGATGTTCGCATCGCGCACGTGGGCCAGGGTGTCGAGCCGGTCCTGCATGTCGCGGGTGGTGATGATGTCGCCGTACAGCTCGGGGGCGGTGTCCAGGTTGTGGTTGTAGTAATCGAGCCCGGCTTGCTTGAGGGCCGCGGCCTGCGTGTCGGTCAGCATGCCCAGGGTGCAGCAGGCCTCCAGGCCTTCCTGCTTGATCACGCCGATCAGCTCGGCCACTTTCTCGATGTCGCGGTCCTTCGGTGCGCGCCAGGCGGCACCCATGCAGAAGCGGCTGGCGCCGGCATCGCGTGCGGCGATCACGGCCTCGCGCACCTCGTCGGGCGACATCAGCTTGCTGGCTTCCACGCCTGTGTCGTAGGACTGGGATTGGGGGCAGTAGCCGCAGTCTTCCGGGCAGCCGCCGGTCTTGACCGACAGCAGCGTGGCATGTTCGATCTCGTTGGCATCCCAATGCTGGCGGTGCACCTGCTGGGCCTGCCACAGCAGATCATTGAACGGCAGGTTGAACAGATCGAGCACCTTCGCACGTGGCCAGCGGCCCTCGGCGAAATCCGGGTCCGTGCAATCACCGCCGCAGCCATGGGCGTTGAGCACGGGCTTCTTCGGCACGATCTGGATCGGGCGCTCTGCCGCGGGCAGCGTGGTCGTGTCGGACGGGGCAAAAGAAGAAGCGGCGGAGGCGGCCGTGCACGAAGTCTGGGACATGGGGACGCTGTTGCTGACGCAAGGTGCAAGGTGGAAGCGGCCGGGCGGCGGTGACCTGCACCCTGCCCGGGAACCGCCCAAGTGTAGTCGGCATCGCCAGGTAACCGCCATCACGCTGGAGGCAGCGCCGTGACGCAGGCCACCGGATGCGTCATGCAAGACGCGCGCCGCTGCCCCGTGCACAGGGAGCCGGGCCCTGATCATCGCCATGTGAAACGGCGTGCGTCCGCCGGGATGCCGTAAGCTCGCCCCATGCGCTTCGAACACCTCATCGAGATCAATTCCGCCAGCGCCGCGGTGCGCGGCATGACGGCCACGTTCACGCGCGAGCAGCTCTGGCTGGGCCTGATGATCCGCCTGCAGTCGCCGCAGCGTTTTCCCAATGGCCCCGAGCGTTGCGAGTGGGCCCAGCCGCAACCCGGCCTTTATGAGCGCACGCTGTATTTCGGGCAGCACGGGCTGCGGGACCGGGTGCAGGTCACGGACGGCGAGCGCATGGTGTTCACGCCCGAGCCGCATGGCGAGCTCTCGCCCATCCGCCTGACCGTCAGCATCGAGGAGCCCCAACCCGGGCAGATGGTGCTGCGCTTCATCTACGAGGCCCTGGCAGAGCAGACTGCTGAAGAGGCCTATTACAACGAGTACCGGCACAACGCCTGGCTGCACCACGATCGCGACATGGTCCGCACCTTGCGCGAATGGCTGGAGGCGGGCCAGCTGGAACGCCTGAGCCACTGAGACGGGTGGGGCAGGGGATGTCCCGGGTGGATTTATTCCCATGAAAATGTGATCATTCGCGCTTTCCGTGCGCGGCACACGCGCCAGCCGAGGGGACTGCATCCATGTTGTTGAGACGATCGCTGTTGAGTTGCGCCGCAGCCCTGGCCGCCCTGCACGGCACCGCGGCGCAGGCCATCGACACCACCTGCCAGTTGAAATACCCCATCGTGCTGTCTCACCATTGGGGCGCGCGGCTCATCTGCCCGGACCCGACCGTCACGGGGCCCAAGGCCTGCGTCAACCTGGAAGACTACGATCGTCTGTGCGCCGTCAAGGGCGTGGATGCCGGTGGCCAGCGCACCTGCGGCGAGTGGCGCGTGCCGCCTGAAGATGCCGATCTGCCCCCGCGCGACGTCAATGTGGTCGACCCGACGCTCAAGCGCTCGATGCAAGGCATGCACCGCTACTTCAGCCGCGCCATCGTCGACCGGCTCGGCAAGACCTGCGGCAACAAGGTCTACCTGGCGGACAAGCCTGTCTACGCCTCGTATGAAGAGCGCGCCAAGTCCATGCGCCACACCGTGCTGCAGGCCCTGGCAGAGACCGGCGCGCAGAAGGTGGTGCTGATCGGCGTGTCCCAGGGCTCGCAGGATGCGCGCTACTTGGCCGGCGTGCTGCCCGTGGATGACAAGGATCCGTCCAAGGGCCGCATGAAGGACAAGGTGGCTGCCGTGGTGACCTTGTCGGGCGAGGACAAGGGCGCGGAGTCCGCCTCCATCCAGCTGGATGTGCTGTTTCTCAATAACGGCGGCGCGTGGACGGACTACACCAAGACAGGTGGCCTGTGGAGCGACGAGGCCGCCAAGCACCTGTACTGGACCCGCATGCTCAACGGCCGCCTCACCTATGTGCTGGGCGAGAACTGCCAGGGCGCCGACTGCGATCTGATGACGCCCGAGCAGCGTTACGCCTGGGGCCTGCGCTCGCTGGCCGAGCTCAGCACACGCTACATGCGCCCGAGCTTCCTGCAGACCATGTTCACCTTCAGCTGGAACGACATCAAGTCCGTCACCGGCATGAAGGCCGATCGCTGGGAAGAGCTGCTGCCGTCCTGGAGGGAAGCCAACAACGGCGTGAAGTATTACAGCTATGCCATGGGCATCCAGAACCTCAACGAGAACCTGGAGCGGCCCGAGCTGTACTGGGGCATCCTGCTGCTGGCCGGCAAGAACGACGGCTATGTCAGCATCGATTCTCAGGCCCTGGACAACCCCGCATCCAACTTCGAGCACATCCGCACGATGATGGGTTCATCGCTGGGCAGCGGCTATCACCACATGTTTGCCACCGGTCGCAACGACAAGCTCTATGGCCCGGTGCCGCTGTTGCGTGAAGGCTGGCCCTACAACGGCGATTCGGCCGGCTTCTATCAGCAGATCGCGCGTGACCTGAAGCGCCGGGGTCACTGAACCGCGGCCATCGGCAGGGCCACCGTGAAGCATGAGCCCACGCCGGGCTCGCTGCGCACGCTGACGCTGCCCTGCATCCGCTCGACCAATTGGCGCACGATGTACAGGCCCAGCCCGGTGCCTTCCACATTGGCAGATGCCATCGGCACCCGGCGGAAGGGCTGGAACAGGCTGGCTGCTTCTTCGGCAGACAGGCCCACGCCGTTGTCCCCGAAGTCCAGCAGCACCTGCGTGCCTTCGAGGCGCGCATTCACCGTCAACTGGCCGCCCGGGCGGTTGTACTTGCAGCCATTGGTCAGCAGGTTCACGTAGACCTGCAGCAGGCGCTTGGGATCGGCCATCACCATCGGCGCCGGGGTGGGCAGGTGGTCGATGATCTGCACCTCGAAGCGCGCGCGTGCCGCCTCCACCAGCGGCAGCGCAGCCTGCAGCAGATCGGCCGTGTCACAGGGCTGGATCTGCATGTGGATCTCGCCCATCTCCACCTTGCTCAGGTCCAGCACGTCTTCGACCAGATGCAGCAGTTGTGCGCCGGCGTCCAGGATCCACTTGACCTGGTTCTGCTGTGCCGCAGACAGCGGGTGCGTCTTGTCGATGGACAGCAGTTGCGCAAAGCCCAGCACGGCGTTGAGCGGCGTGCGCAGTTCGTGGCTGAGACGCGAGAGAAAGGCGCGCTGGGAATCGGCGATGCGTTCGGCCGCGTCGCGGGCCACGGCCGTTTCGGCCTGGGCCACTTCCTGCGTCACATCGCGGGAAATGCCGATCACCCTGGGCGTGCCGGTGGCCGGATCGATCCCCAGCCGGCCGATAGCTTCAAGGTGGCGGACATGGCCATCGGGCAGCACGATGCGGCGCTGAGTCTTGAACATCTGGCCCGAGCGTGCGGCCTGTTCGTCGGCGGGTTGCGTGGCTTCGCCGTCGGCCAGCTTCAGCAACTGGTACAGCTCCTGCCGCTCGAAGGTGCGCGCCTCGGCCGGCAAGCCGCACAGCTCGGCCGCACGTGCATCGAGGTGGATGCGCCCGGTGGCCGGATCGGCCTCCCACAAGCCCAGGCCGCTGCCGGCCACGGCCAATTCCCAGCGGCGGTTGGCCTGCAGCAGGGCAGCCTGCTGTCGCGTCTGCCGTGCCAGCGGGCGGCGGATCATCAGGTAGGCCGCCATCGACAGCAGCACGGTGGACACCGCCATGCCGATGACCATGACGGTCTCGGAGATGCGGGCGGCATGACCAATGCTGGCGTTGAAGCTCAGCTCCAGGCTGCGCAGCGTGTCGTTGATCCGCTCGATTTCCTGCAGCTTGTCATCGATGGCCTGGGCATTGCCCTTGGCGTTGACCAGGCCCCGCAGGCGCTCGGCCTGTTCCCGCAGCCGGCTGATCTGGTCGTCGGCCTGCTGCCACATGCGCAGCGAATCGGCCAGCAGCGCGTTGTCGCCGAACCAGATGAACAGGGTGGCCATGTTGTCGACATCGTCGGCATGGATGCCGCCTTGCTGCAGACTGGCGCTGATGATGCCGTGGTCGGGATGCGGGCGAGCCATTTCCTCGCGTGCGCGCCGGTCCGCCAGCGGGATCGCCAGGGCCTGCTCGAACGCGGCGAAGTGGCGGGCATCACGTTGGCGCGCGTAATCGCGCAGGTGCTGGATGGCCTCGGAGCGGGCCTTGGACCACAGACTTTCGCCGCCCACGTAGCCCCGCATGCCGGCCAGCGTGCGCACGCTCATGATGCCCAACCCCCCGACCAGCAGCACCACCAGCAGGGCAGGCGCCAGCACGTGGATGTGCAAAGGCCAGGCGGAGAACCGACGCGACGTTGCGTTCATGGGCCGCAACGGCGCTCGAAAGGGAACAACAGCAGGGCCATGACGGCGGAAGGCCCCGTGAAGGGCTTTAAAGCACCGGATGCGGCAGAGCGTCCATTGTGGCCTTGCCCGGGAATTCGGCCAATGCCCGCGTCTGCGATCGGCCACACCGCACCGCATCCTGCAAAGCGGGCAGCGCGTCGGCGACCCCCTCTGGTGTTTGCCCCAGTGCACGCACCACGCAGACGGCGGCAGGCGCGCAGGCAGCGGCCCGTGCGATGTCTGACGGCGTCAACAGGCCGCCGATGCCCACCACAGGTGCCGGGCTGTGCGTCACCCACCATCGCAGGTTGTCCTGACCTTGAGGCTGCCAGGGCATGTCCTTGGTGGTGGTCGGCAAGACGGGACCGCAGGCGATCAGGCTGGCGCCACATCCGGCGGCGCGGGCCAGCTCCCACAGGCTGTGCGAACTCAGGCCCAGCAGGATGCGGTGCCGCTGCGACAACAGTTGCGCGATGCCGGCCTCGTCCAGCGCCAGCAGGTCCTCCTGCCCGAGATGCAGGCCGAGCTTCAGGCCATCGGCCACGGCGCCCGACAAGGTCGACAGCGCCAGTTGCCAGTGGTCGTTGATGAACAGGGTGCTGCCCTGCGTGGCACAGGCTCGCGCCGCCATGTCGATGTGGGGCTCGACACCGTCGCGTGCCTTGTGTCGCAATTGAAGGCAGGCCATGCCGGCTTGCGCAGCCGCGGCCAGCATCGTGCCGGTGGGCAGGATGCCGTACAGGCCATCTTCGGGGGGCTCGAAGGCCTTGAACAGGCTGTGCGGGCCCGCATCGACATGCTGCAGCCGCCAGGGCAGGGCCCCGTGCAGACCCAGCCATGGCAGCGGGCCCAACGCGGGTGTGCGGCCGGCTTTGACCGGGCCGGCGCCGTGACCGGCGCCATGCCCGTTGCACAGCGCCTGGTGCGTGACCATCTTGGCCAGCACGGTGGCATCGGCACTGACGTGGCCGAGCGCCATGGCAGCGGCCAAAGCCGACGCGAAGGTGCAGCCGCTGCCGTGATGATGGGGTGTGTCGACACGCGGCGCGCACAACCAGCCTTGCGCATGCGGCAGGTCGATCCAGTCCAGCGACCAGCCGCTGGCTGCGGCATCGCCCCCAGTGATCACCACGCCCTGGGCCCCCATCCCACGCAACTGTGCGGCCAGGCTGGGGATGTCGTCGTCCGGGCCTGCATGGCTGGCGGGCTGGCCCAGCAGCTTGCGGGCTTCGGCGCGGTTGGGCGTGAGCACGGTGGCGCGGGGCAGCAGCTCGCGCTGATAGGCCTGCAGCACCGCTTCATCGGCGAAGGCTGCACCGCCCGCGGACGCACCCAACACCGGGTCGATGATCAGCGCAAGCTGGGGGTGGCGCTGCCTCAGCCGGTCCACCCAATGCGCCACGGTGTGTACCAGCCGCGCATCGCGCAGCAGGCCGGTCTTGATGGCCGCGGGCGGCAGGTCGTCGGCCAGGGCCTGCAACTGCGCTTCGAGCTGCTCGACGGGCACGGGGTACACGGCCTGCACGCCTTGCGAATGCTGCGCCGTGATGCTGGCCACCACCGGGCACAGGTGCACGCCCAGTGCATCGGCAGCGCGCTGGTCGGCACTCAGGCCCGCACCGCCGCTGCTGTCATGGCCGGCAATGGACCAGATGATGGGCGGCTGCGCACCGCCGTGTGGGGTGGGGACAGACATGCCGGGCGCTTCAGAGGAGCACGAAGGGTTGGCCACCCACCGGCGTGGTGGCCACGGCCACATCGCTGGTCGGCATGAGCCCGGCCAGATGGCCCAGGCGACCGGCCTGTACCGCATGCGCAAAGGCCGCGGCCATGCGCACCGGCTGGCCCGACTGCGACACCGCCGAGTTCAGCAGAACGGCATCCATGCCCAGCTCCATCGCGGCCGCGGCATGCGAGGGCGCGCCCAGTCCGGCGTCCACGATCAGCGTGATGCCTGGCAGGCGGGCGCGCAAGGTGCGCAAGGCCCATGGGTTCAACAGGCCCAGGCCCGAGCCGATGGGCGCGGCCCAGGGCATCAGGATGCGGCAGCCTGCGTCCACCAGACGCTGGGCGCTGACCAGGTCGTCCGTGCAGTAGGGCAGCACGTCGAAGCCATCGCGGACCAGTTGCCGTGCGGCCTCCACCAGCTCGAAGGGATCGGGCTGCAGGGTCTGTTCGTCGCCCACCACTTCCAGCTTGATCCAGTGCGTGCCCAGCAGTTCGCGCGCCATGTGGGCCAGGGTGATGGCCTCGCGTGCGCTGCGACAGCCGGCGGTGTTGGGCAGCAGGTGGGCGCCGCGTTC
>JASGIQ010000002.1:0-122035 GCA_047601765.1 Aquabacterium sp. | reverse complement strand
CAGCCGGGCATCTCGGTGGCCGCTGTTGCATTGGCCAATGGGATCAACGCCAACATGCTGCGCAAGTGGGTGCGGACGCCGAATCCCAGAGCAAGGGCCAGCCGACAGCCTTGATCATGCAGCCGCCGCACTCGAGTCAGGAGCGGCCTCAGTTCATCCCGTTGACATTGCCAGCAACCAGTCCCACGCCAGGATATACGAATCGAGGTACAACGCGGCAGCACAACCGTGTCCGTGAACTGGCCCACCAGCGTTGCTTCCGAGTGCGCCGCTTGGCTCAAGGAGTGGCTGGCTTGATCAGGGTCGATGCCATCTGGTTGGCGGTCGAGCCGCTGGACATGCGGGCGGGTACTGACACGGCGCTGGCTCGCGTGGTGAAGGTCTTCGGCGCCGCACATCCTCATCATGCGTACCTGTTCGCCAACCGCCGAGCCAATCGGCTCAAGGTGCTGGTGCACGACGGCATCGGCATTTGGCTGTCAGCCAGGCGGTTGCATCAAGGCAAGTTCACGTGGCCACATGGCGGTCTTGGTTCGACCTGCACGCTCACGCGCAGCCAGTTCGACGCCCTGGTGCTGGGGCTGCCCTGGCAGCGCATAGGTGAACAAGGCGTCATCGGCCTGGTCTGAGCTGCCAAGCAATCGGTACGTGTGCCCATGGCCGGCACTTTGACGATCGGCGACACTGCTGCCCCATGAGTGCCGCATCGCTGCTGTCTGCTGAAGAACTCTCCCGCCTGCAAGCAGCGGGACTGGGGGAGCTCGCGCAGCGGTTGACGGGACTGACGGCGCAGTTGGCCACGGAGCGAGCCAAGAACGAGAAGCTCACCTTTGAGATCGCGCAGCTTCCGCAAGCTCAAGTACGGCGTCAAGAGCGAGCAGCTCAATGCCGAGCAGAGGGCGCTGTTCGAGGAAGCCATTGATGCGGACATCGCCTGACATTGAGGCGCAACTCGATCAGATGCGCCAAGCGGCCACCCAGCCACGTGATCCCAGTGAGCGCCCCAAGCGTGCGGCATTGCCGGCCAGCCTGCCGCGCATGAGATACGGCATCACGAGCCAGACAACACCACCTGCGCTTGCGGGTGCGAACTCCAGCGCATTGGCGAGGACATCAGCGAGAAGCTGGACTACACGCCGGGCGTCTTCACGGTCGAGCGCCACATCCGCGGCAAGTGGGCCTGCAGCCAGTGCCGCACGCTGATCCAGGCGCCGGTGCCGGCTCAGATCATCGACAAGGGCATCCCGACATCGGGGCTGCTGGCACAAGTGCTGGTGGCCAAGTACGGCGACCACTTGCCGCTGTACCGGCAGGAAGAGATCTTCGGGCGTGCAGGTGTGGCCATCCCGCGTTCGACACTGGCCTCCTGGGTGGGCGCCACTGGCTGGCAGCTGCAGCCGCTGGTCGAAGCACTCAAAGCCCATGTGCTGGGCTGCAAAGTGGTCCATGCCGACGAGACCCCGGTGGCGATGCTGGCGCCCGGCACAGGCAAGACGCACCGTGCCTACCTGTGGGCTTATGCCAGCGGCGTATTCGAGTCGCTCAAGGCGGTGGTCTACGACTTCACCGAGAGCCGCTCGGGCGAGCATGCCCGCGCCTTCCTGGGCCACTGGCGAGGCAGCTTGGTGTGCGATGACTTCAGCGGCTACAAGGCCAGCTTCGCACTGGGCGTGACCGAGGCCGGCTGCATGGCCCACGCACGGCGTAAATTCATCGAACTGCACCAGGCCAACAAGAGCACCATTGCCGAGACAGCCATTGAGTTCATCGGGCAGCTCTATGGCATCGAGCGTGATGCCAAGGAGCTTGATGCCCAGCAGCGGCATCAGATGCGGCAAGCCAGGGCGGCGCCGATTGCCAAGGCGCTGCATGACTGGCTTGTCGCGCAGCGCAGCAAGATCACAGACGGCACCGCCACAGCCAAGGCGATCGACTACAGCCTCAATCGCTGGGTGGCGCTGACGCGCTACCTGGCCGATCCTGCGCTGCCCATCGACAACAACCACGATGAGCAGCAGATCCGGCCGTGGGCCACAGGACGCAAGAACTGGCTGTTTGCCGGCACGCTCAAGGCCGGACAGCGCGCTGCCGCCATCATGAGCCTGATCCAGTCAGCCAAGCTCAATGGACATGATCCGTATGCCTACATCAAGGATGTGCTGAACCGGTTGCCGACGCATCCTGCCAAGGACATAGACAAGCTCTTGCCGCATCGCTGGCAACCGGCTAGTTGATTGCCTGCTCCGCCGTCAACATGTGTTGGCTGGACGCTTACCGTGGAAGACACATGGGTCACGCTGGACGAGGTGCGGACGCGGTTCGGTGATCTGGTGGCCGACTGCGTGGCGCTGCTCACCGACGAGCCAGGCGCGAACCGCAAGGAACGCAAGGCGAAGACCTATGCCAAGCTGGCCCAGGTCCATGGTGCGCTTGAGCTAGCGTTGATCGTCAAAGCGGCTGATCGCTTGGCCAATGTGCGAGCCTGTATCGAGGACGGCAACCAACGGTTGCTGGAGGTTTACCGCAGCGAGCATCCAACGTTCAAACAGGCAGCGTATCGGGCGAGACTGTGCGATGAGTTGTGGAGCGAGCTGGATGCCGCCCTAAAGAAGCCCGGCCATGCTGTTTGACGGCGATAGTGCGCTGAAGCGTTTGCCCCAGTCGGTGCCCATTGAGAAGGTCATGTACCTCGACGGGATGCGCTATGTGTTGAATCACGAGCAAAACTGAGCCACTGAAGGGCGTGCGTCACGTCCAATTTTGAGCCACGTTATCCACCTACCCTGCTGCTTTTTGCAGCAGCGGGGTGCAGGAGTGATCAACGTGAGCACATTGAGCAAATTGCGCCGCATGGTCCACCGTGACCACCTGAGCGTGCGCGAAGCCAGCCGCAGGCTGGGCATCTCTCGCAACACGGCCGCCAAGTGGCTTGAAGCCGATGCGATGGTCGAGCCCCGCTATCCAAAGCGGGCGACGCTTCCCAGCGTTCTTGACCCCTACAAGGATCAACTTGCCACGTGGCTGAAGGCCGACAGCCACCGCAACAAGCGCGAGCGCCGAGGCGTCAAGGCCATGTTCCGGGCGCTGCAGGCCATGGGCTACCCCGGCAGTCGTGGCCCGGTCTATGAATTTGCCAAGCGCTGGCAGCAGGCGCAGTCCGACGCCCCCACCCGCATGGCCTTCGTGCCCATGAGCTTCGAGATGGGCGAAGCCTTCCAGTTCGACTGGAGCTGCGAGTACCTGTTTGTGGGCGGCATGCGCAAGCGCCTGGAGGCCGCGCACACCAAGCTGGCAGCCAGCCGCGCCTTCATGATGACCGCTTACTTCAGCCAGGCCCACGAGATGCTGTTTGACGCCCACGCTCGGGCCTTTGCTGCCTTTGGTGGCGTGCCGCGCCGGGGCATCTACGACAACATGAAGACTGCCGTCGACAAGGTTGGCCAGGGCAAGAGCCGCACGGTCAATGCCCGCTTCGAGGCCATGACCGGCCACTACCTGTTCGAGCCCGAGTTCTGCAACCGCGCCGCTGGCTGGGAGAAGGGCATTGTCGAGAAGAACGTACAAGATCGCCGACGCGGCATCTGGATGGAGGCGGCCGAGCGCCGTTGGCCCGACCTGGACAGCCTCAACGGATGGCTGCACCAGGCCTGCCTGGACGCCTGGCACACGTTGCCGCACCCCGAGTGGCCAGAGCTGACCATTGCCGACGTCTGGCAGCAAGAGCAGACGCACCTGATGCCCAATCCCGCACCCTTCGACGGCTATGTCGAACAGATGGCGCGGGTGACGGCCACCTCGCTGATCCATTACCAGCGCAACCGCTACAGCGTGCCGTGCGAGTGGGCTCACGCCAGTGTCAGCGTGCGCGCTTATCCCGACCGCCTGGTGGTGGTCGGCCCCATCGCCGATGCACCAGAACATCCTGTGAACCTGCCACGCAGCTTCGAGCGAGGACAGACCTTGTACGACTGGCGGCACTACGTCAGCTTGCTCGAGCGCAAACCTGGCGCTTTGCGCAACGGCGCCCCCTTCAAGACCATGCCCGAGCCCTTGCAGCATCTGCAAGCGCACCTGCTGCGCCACCCCGGCGGCGACCGGGTGATGGCCCAGGTGCTCATGGCCATCACCTTGCACGGGCTCGATGACGTGCTGGTGGCGGTGGAGCTGGCGCTGCAATCGGGCCACGTGAGCGCCGACCATGTGCTCAACGTGCTGGCCAGGCTCAAGGAACCCCAAGCTGTGCGAAGCCTGCCAGATGAAGCCATGCCTTCACTGACACTGCAGGAGCCGCCTCAGGCCGATGTGTCGCGCTATGACCGCCTGCGCCAGCCCCACGAGGATGACCATGTCCAATGACATTGCCGCAGCTCTTAAAGGCTTGAGCCTGCACGGCATGGCCAGCGCCTGGCCAGAGCTGCTGGGCATTGCCCGGCTCAAATCGCTCGACCACGAAGCCCTGCTGCATCAGCTCATCAAGGCCGAGGGTGCGCATCGGGAAGTGCGCTCCATGGCCTACCAGATGCGGGTTGCGCGATTCCCCCACCACCGCGACCTGGCTGGCTTTGCCTTTGATCAGGCCCAGGTGGCCGAGGCACTGGTGCGTCAGCTGCACGAGCTCAGGTTCATCGACTCGGCCCACAACGTGGTCTTCGTGGGCGGCCCAGGCACCGGCAAGACACACCTGGCCACCAGCCTGGGCGTTCATGCCATCCGAGCGCACGGCAAGCGGGTACGCTTCTTCTCGACGGTGGAGCTGGTCAACATGCTGGAGGCAGAGAAGGCCCAAGGCAAGGCCGGGCAACTGGCACATCGGCTCATGTACGTCGATCTCGTCATCCTTGACGAGATGGGCTATCTGCCCTTCAGCCAGGCCGGTGGCGCCTTGCTGTTCCACCTGCTGTCCAAGCTGTACGAGCGCACCAGCGTCGTGGTCACAACCAACCTGTCGTTCTCGGAATGGGCCAGCGTGTTCGGCGACGCCAAGATGACCACCGCACTGCTAGACCGCCTCACCCATCACTGCCACATCGTCGAGACCGGCAATCAAAGCTGGCGCTTCAGGCACTCGACGGCGCAACCGGCTGCAACCAAACCCACCCGCACCAAATCACCCAAAGGAGCAGACCAGACAGTAGACTTATCCACAACCGAGCAGTCCATTTCTTCGTCAACCTAGTGGCTCAGTTTTGGACGTGACGCCTGGCTCAGTTTTGCTCGTGATTCAACAAGCGGCATCCTTTGGGTTGGCAGAAGGGTGCCTCGGAAGATGTGGTTGACCTCGATCTTCACTTCCGCAACGTCGTTGTTGACGAAGAGCTTGACGTCTTCGCCGCTGGGCTTGTTGGGAATGGTGACGGATACCCCCCGTTGCTCCAGCTTTGCCGCCGCATCCTTCAGGTCACTTTGAATAGCCTGAAGTGCGTTGTCGCGAGCCAAAGTGTGATCGGTAAACACAACGTCGATGTCCACAGACAGACGGGGCATGTCCTGCACAAAGAGGTTGAGGGCCGTGCCACCCTTCATCGCGAAACGGGCTGACGTGAACACGTCGGGCGCAATGTCGATCAAAAGCCGAACCGTGTCGATGTATTCCTGCTTCATTGCTTGAGGTCCAGCCTTTCTCCGTCTTTGGACACCGCGATCCAGCGTGATCCGCCGCCTTTGGCCTCGCTGCACGTCTTGGCGAGCGCGGCCCATGGCAGATCGAGTTCTTCCGCCAAGGCGCGGGCTAGCCGGACCACCTTGATCCGCGTTGTATGCGTGAGCAAGGTTTCAAGGGTGGACGTGCGAAGGCTGCGCGCGCTTTCGACGATCTGCCTCGCGTCCTGAAGCGATTCAGTCTTTCCCACATCACTCAGCAGTTCCAGAAGGGCGCGTTCGGGAACCGAGACAAGGACGGAAGGGTGGCCAACGGGCAGCGGTTGCAGCCCGAAATTTGAAGGCAGTGCAGCGTCAAAAAGGTGGGTGGTCTGGTAGGTGCAGGGATAGCGGCTCATCAGCCATTCCGGAAAGCGTATCTGCTGCTCGCCCCACAGCGCAACCGTTTCCCGGAACGATATGTTGTGCTTGACGCCGCGCCACGCAAGCGCGGTCTTGCCGCCAACATGAAGGCCGGGGTTCCGGCGCATGAGATAGGCAAGGCAACCGTCCCGGCTCAATGTGTCACCGGGCAGCATGTAGACGCCCCGGCCTATGTGGGTCAGCCATCCCGCCGTCGCCAGATGTGAGGCATGCGATGCGCTCAGGCCTTTTGCCTTCAAGAAAGACACGTCCAGCGGCTCTCCCCGAGGGAGGAGCGCTAGCAATGACTTGAATGAAAAGTCTTCCTTAGTTGATCCCATAGATCAACTATTGCATATATTCCATTCAATCACAAGCGGTATCAAATGGTGTGAATGAAATTTATGCAGAAAATGACTTCATAAGGCAATAGTTGCACAAATTTCATTCAATGTGGCGATCCCTTCAGCCACAGGGAAATGCCCATGAGGTTCAAATTACTGTATAAAAAATCAGCATCTCAAGGAGTTAACCATGAGTGACATTGAATGGGGGCAGCGTTGCGCCGACCGTCTCCAGCAGCAATGGCCGAGGGCCAGCCTGGAAGATCTGGAAGACACCGCCGTGACCTGGTTGCGGCTTGGGGTGCTGGTTCACCAGACTGATGCGGAACCCAAGACTTGAAGCGGCAAAGAAGACCATTCGTGCCACATGATCCCACCTGTGTTCTATGCGATGAAGCCATCACGCCCGAAAACGATTCCGGCGAGCATCTTTTGCTTCAGGCGCTCGGAGGTCGGCGCGAGGTCAAGGGCTTCTTGTGCCGATCCTGCAATAGTCATGCTGGCGATACATGGGATGTCGAGTTGACCAAGCAGCTTACCCATATCTCGTTGATGCATGGCGTATCGCGGCAACGTGGCAATGAGGTGCCGCCTGCAATCGTCAAGAAGGCCAATGGGGGAAGAGCTTGCTGCTGAGAGCTGATGGAACATTAGCTCCCTCCAAGCCGAGCTACAGCGTAGAGAAGACCGAGGCAGGGCTTGCCGACCCTCATCATGGCGGCGATATCGGCCATCGGCACATGATGCTTGTGTGAGAGAACTCGGGCGCGGGCGATCTGGCTTCGGGTCAGGCTGGAGTTGGCATCAGCTCGTTTTCTTTCGAGCCTGCACCCTCGCCAGGGCTTCAGCGCGAATGGCACGCCAGTCTGATGGCGTCAACTCGCCTTCGGCGGTGTGGAGCCCTTCCAGCAGTTTGGCTTCAAGCTGTTCTTCGGCCTTGCGTTTTTCGTCGGCACGGATCAGCTCCCGCACGTATTCGCTCGCGCTGCTATAGCGACCTTGGGACACTTGGCCATCCACGAACTGCTTCAACGGGTCGGGAAGGGAAATATTCATGCTTTGCATGGGCACCTCGCTTTCCCCGGCAAATTGCCACAGATGGCATAAAATGGCAAGAAATGCCATTGTCGAGGCGTTAGCCAGCAGCGGCGACTGGGGGATTTATTGGGGGACTTGCGCCAACCGCATCCCCCCGAAACCCAGCATCCATGCGCCTTTCAGCCGATGATCTGGACGACACCCTCGCCAAACTCAAGCCCTGAGCGTCACCTCGCTCGGGGCTTTTTGGTTTTGGGGCGTTTGTTGAGCCGCGACATCCCCTTTAATGACTGACCGGGCACAGCAAGGCTTCCGCACCCGCGAAGGTGATCAGCCGCTCGGCGATGAAGTTGTCCAGGTCGTTGGCCAGTTCAGCCATGTCATCGAAGCGCCACAGCCCCGTGTTGGGCTCGAACAGTTCGACATGGGTGGGCATCTTGCGCACCCCCATGGCGTGGCTGGCGTTGACGCCGGCCAGTCCCTTGGCGATCAGCAGGAAGTGCGTTTCCGGCACATGGGCGGTCACGGCAGCAGCGAGCGTCTCGCCATCCAGCATCTCCAATTCGATGCGCTGAACGATGTCCAGGGTGAAGCAGCCGGCGATGTAGTCGATCCGACGCTCCAACCGTTCTTCGGCCATGTGCCCCACGACCTGGGCCAAAGCCACCTTGACCTGGTCTCCCATCTGGTTGGCTGAGGTCACACCCGTTCCACCGAGGTCGATGCACCGACGCAGCCAGTAGCAGGAAATGGCGGCACAGGAGGCACCCGGCCCGCCGTGGACCAGCGGACGCGGGTTCTGAAAGGGAAAGATCCTGTTGTAGGCCATGGCATGCCTCCTTGGTGCCATCTTGCCGGAGGACGAGGCGTGAACTCAAGCACAGGCGCGGCAGAAGCTTGATGCGGCTCAAGCCGCCGTTCACACATCTTTACCCCCTCTCCACAGCCGCTTTACTGCACGCCTTGAACATGCTTTCCTATGGCATGCGGATTCCCGCTAGCCCATATCTGGAGAGCACCATGCAAGAAGACGCCCGCGTCATCACGCCCCGCCTGATTTCCCGCCCCTTTGCCCGCGCCATCACGGCGCCTGTGTCGCGCCATTCATGGGCGCTGGCCGGCCTGCTGGCAGCCGGATCTGCCGCGCTGGTGCTGAGCCTGAGCGCATGGGCCGGACCTTCGGAGGGCGGTCCCGGCATGCATGGGGGCGATCGTCCCCACATGATGGCCGGCATGCATGGCGGCGACGACATGGGTATGGGCATGATGGGCCACGGCGGTTTGCCCTTTGGAAGCGGCCGCCATCTTGATCGCTGGCTCGACCAGATCGATGCCACGCCTGCGCAGCGCGACCAGATCAAACCGATCCTTGAGAAGTCGGCCGCCGACCTCAAGGCTTTGCACGAGGAAGGCCGCAAGCTGCATGAAGAAGGCCTGAAGCTGTGGGCCCAGCCCAAGCTGGATGCCGCGGCCGCGGAGAAGCTGCGCAAGCAGATGCTCACGCATCACGACAAGTGCAGCAAGCGCATGATGCAGACCATGCTGGACGTGGGCAATGTGCTGACGCCCGAGCAACGCGCCAAGGTGGCCGAGCACATGCAAAAGCGCCATGAACGCATGATGGACAGGATGAAGGAGCGCATGGAACACATGCGCGAGCACCGTCGCCACGGCGGGCCCGCTGAGGCTGCATCCGCCCCGCCTCCCGTCAAGCCGGCCCAGCCTGCCACCAAGGAGTGACGATGAGTGCGGAGCGAGCGACAATGCCGGACATGGCCGAGCACATTCTGTTGATCGACGATGACCTGCGCCTGAGCACCATGGTGGGCGATTACCTCCGCGGACATGGCTATCAGGTGTCCAGTGCCCCGACCCTGAGCGCCGGCCGCGAGATGCTGGCGCGTCAGGCCTGTGATGCCCTGGTGCTGGACCTGATGCTGCCCGATGGCGATGGCCTGGACTTGTGTCGCGAACTGCGCGGCTCGCCTCGCACCCGCCACCTGCCGCTGCTGATGCTCAGCGCCCGAGGTGAGCCGACGGACCGCATCGTCGGACTGGAAATCGGTGCCGACGACTACCTGCCCAAGCCCTTCGAGCCGCGCGAATTGCTGGCTCGCCTGCGTGCGCTGTTGCGCCGCACCAGTGCGGTCAACGATGCCGATGACGTCTGGCGCTTTGGCCGTCTGGAGATCGACACCGGCCTGCGGCAAGTGCGGCTGGACAGCAAGCCTTGCGATCTGACGTCCTACCAGTTCGATCTGCTGTGCGTGCTGGCCCAGCATCCCGGGCGCGTGCTCAGCCGTGACCAGATCATGGACTCACTCAAAGGCCATCCGCTCGAGGCCTTCGATCGCTCCATCGATGTGCACATCTCGCGCATCCGTGCCGCCATCGAAGACGATCCCAAGGAGCCGCGGCGCATCCTGACGGTGCGTGGCGTGGGCTATGTGTTCGCCAAGAAGCAGGACGCAGACGTCGACACGCCATGAAGACGCTGGCGCTGCGCATCTACCTGGCCGTCGTGACGGTGCTGCTGGTCTTTGCCCTGGTGTCGGGCTGGCTGGCGCAGCGCAACCTCGAACATGAGCGCAGCCAGGTGCAATCGCTGGCCGCCTGGCACGAGCGCGCCGCGGCCTGGGGCGAGCTGTTGGAAAACAGCCTGCCGCCCGTTTCCGCACAGGAGGATGAGCAGGCGCGCGTGTTCCTCGATTGGGCGGCGCGGCTGAGGATTCCCATGGCCCTGGACAATCCGCAGGGCCACCGCATCGCCACCTCGGACGTGCTCGAAGAGCGGCTTCGGCAATGGCCCGATACGCGCGAGCGCCTGCAGCAGACGGTGCTCTCGGACGGCCGCGTGCTGTGGGTCGTGCGGCCGGGGCTGATGCGGGACCGCATGAGCCGCAGCTTCGTCGGGCCGCTGCCGATCCGGGGCGACATGGAGCCCCATGGCGGGCATCCGCCCGGCCCGCCGCCGCCGCGCATGCAGCCCTGGCTGGAGCCTTTTGCATGGATGATGCCGCCAGGCCTGGCGCACGGCGTGCCGGCACTGGCGCTGTCGCTCATCCTGCTGTTCATCGCGGTGGCCGCCGGGGCCTGGCCCGTGGCCAACCGCCTCACGCGGCGCCTCAAGGCCCTGCGCTCTGGCGTGGAAGCCTTCGGCTCGGGCCAGTTGCAGCACCGTGTCGCAGTGGAAGGCAAGGACGAGGTGGCCGATCTGGCGCGCAGCTTCAATGAGGCCGCGCAGCGCATCGAGGATCTGGTGACCTCCAACCGCAGCCTGCTGGCCAATGCCAGCCATGAACTGCGCTCGCCGCTGGCGCGCCTGAAGATGGCCGTCTCGATGATGTCCGACACCACGCCCGAACACGCCGCGCGGCTCAAGGACGAGATCCATCAGGACATCCGTGAACTCGATGCCCTCGTCGAGGAAGTGTTGCTGGCCAGCCGGCTCGATACCAAGGCGGCCATCGGGCAGCAGCCGGTCGATCTGCTGGGCTTGGTGACGGAGGAGGCCAACCGGGTCGGGGCGCAGGTGGAAGCCCAGCCGGAGATGTCGCAGCGCATTTACCAGGGCGATGAGCGTCTGCTGCGCAGGGCCGTGCGCAACCTGCTGGAAAACGCCCGCCGCTACGGTGGCCCGGACATCGAGCTGCAGCTGACATCCGCAGCCGGGCAGATTCAGATCCGCGTGTGCGATCGCGGGCCGGGCGTGCCTCCAGCGCAGCGCGAGCGCATCTTCGAGCCGTTCTACCGCTTGCCCGGTCATGCCGAACATGCGGGTGGTGTGGGTCTGGGGCTGAGCCTGGTGCGCCAGATCGCGCAGCGGCATGGTGGCCAGGCCACCTACGAAGACCGCCCCGGCGGGGGCGGCTGTTTCGTGATCGCGCTGCCCTGAAACGGACAGGGCAGGGGGTCGGCGTCAGACTGGCTGGCGGCCGATGCTTTCGTAAGCCAGCCCTGCGTGCTTGACGAGCTCTGGCTCGTACAGGTTGCGGCCATCGAAGATCACCGGGGTCTTGAGCGTGTCGCGGATGCGATCGAAGTCAGGGCTGCGGAATTCCTTCCACTCCGTCACGATGATCAGCGCATCGGCATCCTTCAAGGCCGCGTTCGGGGATTCGGCAAAGCTCAGGCGTGCATCGTCGCCGAAGATGCGGCGGGCTTCGTCCATGGCGACCGGGTCGTAGGCCGTCACCGTGGCGCCACGCTCGAACAGCTCAGCCAGCACCACGCGGCTGGTGGCTTCACGCATGTCGTCGGTGTTGGGCTTGAAGGCCAGTCCCCACAGCGCGAAGTGCTTGCCCTGAAGGTCTTCGCCAAAGCGCTTGACCACCTTGCCCACCAGCACCGTCTTCTGGCGCTCGTTGGCCGCTTCCACGGCCTTGAGCACCAGCAGTTCCTGGTCGGCGCCGCTGCCCGTCTTGATCAGGGCCTTCACATCCTTGGGGAAGCAGCTGCCGCCGTAGCCGCAGCCCGCATACAGAAAGTGCGTGCCGATGCGCACGTCCGAGCCGATGCCCTGGCGCACCTGCTCGATGTCGGCGCCCATCTTCTCGGCCAGCAGCGCCAGCTCGTTCATGAAGCTGATGCGGGTGGCCAGCATCGCGTTGGCGGCGTACTTGGTCAGCTCGGCGCTGCGCACGTCCATCACGATCAGGCGTTCCTTGTTGCGCTGGAAGGGCGCATACAGGGCGCGCATCAGCATGATGGCTGTCTCGTCGTCGGCGCCGATCACGATGCGGTCGGGGCGCATGAAGTCTTCGACCGCCGCGCCTTCCTTGAGGAACTCAGGATTGGAGACGACGGCGTACTCAATGGCCTCGCCGCGCTTGGCCAGTTCATCGGCCACGGCAGCGCGCACCTTGTCGGCCGTGCCCACCGGCACCGTGCTCTTGTCGACGATCACCTTGTGATCCGTCATCAGGCGGCCGATGTTGCGCGCCGCCGCCAGCACGTATTGCAGGTCGGCCGAGCCATCTTCATCCGGCGGCGTGCCCACGGCGATGAACTGGATGGTGCCGTGCGAAACGGCTCGCGCCACATCGGTGGTGAACGACAGGCGGCCGGCCTTCACATTGCGGGCCACCACCTGGTCGAGGCCCGGTTCGTGGATGGGGATACCGCCTTCCTGAAGGATGCGGATCTTGTTCGGATCGACATCCAGGCACAGCACGTCGTTGCCCATTTCGGCCAGACAGGCACCCGTGACCAGGCCTACATAGCCCGTGCCGACGACAGAAACTTTCATGGTTCTTCAGGCGGAAGGTAAATATCCGCCGGATTTTGACAGAGCCGGGCCGCGAGGAAAGCCCGGAACTAGACCATGAAGCCGATATCTCTTTCCGCTGTCGGGAAATTGCCGATGTTGGGGCAGATGCCTTTGCCAGGCGTGGTGCCCGCCAGATCGGCCTCGGCCACACCCATCCACTTGCCCAGTGTGTAGACCATCTGATCCACCGAGATCTCCGGGATCAGCACGCCGCCTTGCAGCATCTGGTCACTGAAGAAACCGCCGCTGCCGTCGAAGGCACGGAATTCCGGGAAGCGGCCGTAGATCTCCGTGCCCTTGACGCCACCACCGATCACGAAGTGATGGTTGCCCCAGCCATGGTCTGTGCCGTCGCCGTTGTTGACGAGGCTGCGGCCAAACTCGGAGGCCGTGAACGTGGTGACCTGGGAGCGGATGTCGCCGCTGGGCATGCCGGCCAGGCACTTCTGGAAAAAGTCGACGGCGTGGTCGAGCTTGGCCATCAGCCGTGCGTGTTGGCGAAGCTGGTCGCCGTGCGTGTCGAAGCCGCCCAGCGTCACCATGAAGACCTGGCGGCGTGCACCCACCACGCTGCTGTTGCGCGCGGCGATCATGCGCGCCACCGCCTGCAGCTGGTGCGCCAGCGGGTTGTACATCTGCGTGTTGGTCAGCGGATCCAGGTAGTTCAGCAGCGGATCGGCCTTGGGGTCGATCACGTTGGGCGTGCCCCAGGGGGCGATCTGCTGCGCAGGCATGGCCTGGCGCACCACGGCTTCGCTGCTGAGCGTGCGCTTGGCGGCGCGGGTGTAGTCCTTGACCAGCACGTCTTCGCGTGTCGAGGAGGACGCCACCATGCGTGCCGCCAGGTAGACCGCCGGGCTGCCGAAGATCTGGCCGGTGGGGCCGCCCATCACGTTCAGCCCGTTGTTGCTCATCAGGTAAGGGGCCACCTTCACGCCGTTGAGCCACACCGAGTTGGCGCCCACGCCCACGCTGCCCAGCGCCTGGTTGACGTTGCGGAAGGCGAGCTTTTCCATGAACTGGCCGCCCCAGCCCGAACTGGTGCCTTCCGGTCCGAACGATTGCCACATCGAGACCTGGTCGTTGTGCGAGCGCAGCTTGGGGGGCACCGGCGTTTCCGGATCCGAGAACAGCTCCATCTTGGTGACGGGGCGCACGAGCGGTCCCACGTTGGCAACAATGGCTGCCGTGCCGGCCGCATACAAGGCCTGGATCTTCTTGAGCTGGGGATGCAGGCCGAAGGTGCGATCGGTGTTGAGCGCCTTGGCATTGCGGTGCGTGATCTTGAGCAGCGAAGCCTGATCCAGCGCGATGGACGTGGCGCCGGCCGGCACACCGCCGCCGCTGTACTGCGCCATGACCTGGGGATCCCGCGTGGCGCTGTAGGTGCGCCAGGACACCGCGTCCGTCGGCACGACGGTGTTGTGCCCGTCGTTGCCGCCCTGCATGAAGATGCACACCAGCGCGCGGTAGTCGGTGCTGGTGGACTGCGCCTGCGCGTTGCTCAGCGTGGCCAGGTTGCCCAGCCAGGCGCCGGTGGCACCTGCGGTGGTCAGGACGGACGACTGGCGAAGGAATTCGCGACGATCAAGACGTTTCATGGGCGAACTCATTTGGTGACCAGGAATTCAGGCGATACCGCGATCAGCAGGATGGCGGTCCACACCCGCTTGTTCAATGCCGCGGTCACTTCGGCCATGTTCGAGTTGTCAGCTGCCAGCTCGGGGATCTTGATCGACTCGACCGTTCCCATGATGGTCTGGCGCAGTTCTTCGGTGATCACGCCGCCCTTGAGCCGGTCGGCGATGTGCTGCACCAGGCCCTCCGGGTCGCCGGCCAGGCCGCGCTGGGGCGCGAAGTTGAGGGTGATGTTGCGCGTCAGGCTGGTGGGGCTGCCGCCGATCCCGTTGACCAGCATGTCCTGCACCACATTGAAGTAGCCCACCACGGTGGCTTCGTTGACCAACTGCATTTCGGGGGCCACCAACGCGGGCTGACCCTCGTCACGCTGTGGCACATAGCCCGGGCGGAAGAAGTTGAACACCGAGGGCGACATGAACGGTGCCTGGCCGATGGAGGTGCCCGGGTCGCTGGTGTTGCTCAGGGCCACATACGGCAGGGTGGCGTTCTTGAGTGTGGGCGATTCGAACTTGAAGGCGCGCAGCAGGGCCGTCAGGCGCAGGATGGGCTCGCGCAGCTTGCCGTGCTCGGCGCTGAGCTGGCTGTTGATGCCGCGGGCCTCTTCATCCAGCAAGATGGCCTTGATGGTGTCCTTGAGGCTGCCACCCGTCTCCAGGAAGCGTGCCGCCACCCGCTGCACATAGGCCGGCGTGGGGTTGCTGGTGACCAGGCGCTGGATCAGCTGCTTGCAGAAGAAGGGGGCGACGTTGGGGTGCGATGCAATGCGATCGAGCGCCACCTTCAGGCTTGCCTGCGGGTTGGGCGTCGATTGTGCCGGCACCGTGACGCCCAGGAATGTCTTGTCCGAGACGGAGTGGTAGGCAGGGTAGGCGACCATTGGGCGATAGAAGCCTTCGGGGTCGCGGCAGTTCGTGCTCCAGGCGAAGCACGAGCCTTCGTCGACGGACGCAAAACTGCCCCCGCGGTAGTTGCTCCAGCCGGTGAACACCTTGGCCAGGCCCTTGATGTCGTCGTTGGTGTAGGTCTCCGTGGGCTTGCCAGAGCTGTTGAGCTTGACGGTGCCGTCCGGGTTCAGTTCATGCAGGCCGATGGAGAACAACTGCATGATTTCGCGCGCATAGTTCTCGTCCGGGTAGTGGCCAATGCTGGGCACTTCCATGAAGTTGCCGCGGTGCGTGAGGTACTGGCCCATGGCCGGGCTCAGCGACACGTTCTCCAGCAACTGGCGATAGTTGCCATCCAGGCCCGCCTCCAGCATGTCGGCAAAGCCGGCCACCATTTCCGGGGCCGTCTGTTCCAGTGCGGCATCGGAGAACGACACCACAAAGATCTCCGAGAGCGCGAACATGGCGCGGGCGCGCAATTGGGCCTTGTCCGTCAGGGCGCGCGTGTAGAACGCTTCCATCACCTGGGCCGGGCCGGCCTTGCTGCCGGCTGCCTTGAGGTCCGCGTCGCGCTGGGCCATGAAGGCGCGGAAGGTGTAGGTCGGCTTCATCGCCAACTGCTTGTCGATCCACGCGGTGTAACCGATGCTCATCACTTCCGTGATGCTGGCTTCGTCCGGCCCGAAAGTCGCCTGGGTCAGAAAGCGCCAAGCCTCATCCCGCGTCTGAGGAAAGTCGGGGTTGTCGTTCGGACAGCCCCACAGTGACACCAGCAGCACGCCCGCCGCCAGCGCCCGGAGTCCACGTACCCAGCCACGCATCCTGGAACCTCACTTGTATCGATTGCTGTCAATCGTAGAGTGGGGGGTAGTCAAACTTGCACTGCATTTGTTACGCGCTGTCACGTTCTCAGGGGCGTTCCTACCCGCGCATGAGGGGGGTGGGACGCGACAGCCTTGTCCGCTTGCCCGGGCTAACCCTGGAAGTAGGACTGATACCAATCCGTGAACTGCTTCACGCCGGAGGCGATGTCCGTGGCGGGGCTCAAGCCGGTCCAGGCGGCCAGTTTGTCGGTGTCTGCAAAGGTGGCGGCGACGTCTCCGGGAGCCATGGGCTGCATGTCCATCACGGCGCGGCGCCCCAGGCAGGTCTCCAGCGTGGCAATGAAATCCAGCAGTGCCACGGGCTGGCTGTTGCCGATGTTGAAGACGCGGTAGGGCGCCCACGAGCCGGCTGCGGATGGATGCTCGCGGTCGAAGGCAGGATCGGGCTGTGGCGCGCGGTCGAGCGTGGCCACCACGCCTGCGACGATGTCGTCGATGTAGGTGAAGTCGCGGCGCATGTTGCCGTGGTTGAACACCTTGATGGCCTCCCCCTGCAGGATGGCCTTCGTGAACAGCATCGGCGCCATGTCGGGGCGCCCCCAGGGGCCGTAGACCGTGAAGAAGCGCAGGCCCGTCGTGGGCAGGCCATAGAGGTGGCTGTAGGTGTGCGCCATCAGCTCATTGGCCTTCTTGGTGGCGGCATACAGGCTCACGGGGTGGTCGACCGGGTCCTCTTCCGAGAACGGCATGCGTGTGTTGCCGCCGTAGACGCTGGAGCTGCTGGCGTACACCAGGTGCGCGATGTGGTGGTGGCGGCAGGCTTCCAGCATGTTGACGAAGCCAACCAGGTTGGCCTGCGCATACGCATGCGGGTTCGTCAGCGAATAGCGCACGCCGGCCTGGGCGGCCAGGTGCACCACGCGGTCAAACCCCTGCTGTGCAAACAGGGCCTGAAGGGCAGCGTTGTCCGCCACATCGATCTGCTCGAAGCGAAAGCGTTCGGCGCCGGTCTGCCGGCCGATGTGGGCGAGGCGGTCGCGCTTGAGCTGCGGGTCGTAGTAGTCATTGAGGTTGTCGATGCCGACCACCTCGTCGCCGCGCGCCAGCAGCGCCAGCGAGACATGCATGCCAATGAAGCCGGCCGCGCCGGTAACCAGGATCTTGCTCATGCCCCGGATTGTCGGGCATGGCGGGCTTCATGCAGTGGCCGGGCAGGTGCCTCGCACGTGTCACGCGGCCATCAAGCGCGCGCGTCGCCCCATCTCAGCGGTGTGTATTCCTCGCCCTGGTAGGTCGTGCGGCCCTGGCGGTCCACGCAGTATTGCGGCGAGGCAATCACCTCGTCGAACACCGCGCCTTCATTCAGGCGGGTGTATTCGAACAGCACGCTGCGGATCACCTTGCTGCCCGGGCGCAGCCGGCAGCCATGCCCGATCCACGCCGGGCCCTCGATGGTCACGCCCGATTCGATGCACGAACCCGAGCCGATGTAGACGGGCCCCCGGATCTTGACCGTGTCCCAATCCACCCGCGTGTTGATGCCCACCCACACGCCCGGTTGCACCTCGCGGCCGGGCATGTCCATCTGGGCGATCTCGCCCTTGAGCACGCGCTGGCACACGGCCCAGTAATCGCTCACGCGGCCAATGTCGATCCAGTTGAAGTAGCGGTTCTGCGCATAGAACGGCAGTCCCTGCTCGACCAGCATCGGGAACAGCTGGCTGCCGATGTCGAACTCCCGCCCTTGCGGAATGAGCTCCAGCACCTCGGGCTCGAAGATGTAGATGCCGGTGCTGGCCAGCCGCGAACGCGCCTCCTGCGGGCTGGGTTTTTCCTGGAAGGAGGTCACCCGGTTGTCCTGCCCGGCCACCACGATGCCGTAGTTCTTGACTTCCTCGCGCGGCACTTCAAGGGTGATGACGCTGGCCATCGCCTGTTTGCTGCGGTGCTCGAACAGGGCTGCCTTGAGGTCCAGGTCGATGATGGCATCGCCGCACAGCACCACGGTGGTCTCGTCGAAAAAGCCGCTGAAGTCCTGGATGCGTCGCATGCCGCCCGCCGAGCCCAGCGGTTTGGGGACGATCTCGCCATGTTCGCGCACGCCTTCATAGGCATAGCCGATGTTCACGCCCCAGCGGTGCCCGTCGCCGAAGTAGTCTTCGATCTTCCAGTGGTTGTAGGCCACGTTGACCACGATGTCGGTGACGCCGTAGCGAGCCAGGTGTTCGATGATGTAGGCCATGACCGGTTTGCCCAGGATGGGCACCATCGGCTTGGGCGTCTGCTTGGTGAGCGGACGGACGCGGGTTCCTTGGCCCGCCGCGAGGATCATGGCTTTGGTCATCGAAATGCTGCGCTGCAAAATAAAGTTGGCCACCGCGATGCAACATTCGGGCCTGCCATCCCCCAGGCGTCGGCAATAATGTGCCGGTTTTCCCAAGGAGCGCCTGCGGCATGATCCTCATCACCGGCGGAGCCGGCTTCATCGGCGGTAATTTCGTTCATCACTGGTTCGAGCGGCGTGCCAAGGCCGGCCTGCCCGAAGAGCCTGTCGTGGTGTTCGACAAGCTCACCTACGCGGGCAACCCCGCCACCATTGCCGAGCACCTGTCATCCGGCCGGGCCCAACTCGTGCACGCCGACATCGCCGATCGCGAGGCCGTGCGCGCCGCGCTCCATCAGCATCGGCCGCGCGCCATCCTGCATTTCGCCGCAGAAAGCCATGTCGACCGCTCGATCCATGGCCCCGGCGAATTCATCCACACCAACATGGTGGGCACCTTCTGCCTGCTCGAAGAGGTGCGCGCGTATTGGGGCGAGATGGACGAAGCGGCCAAGACGGCCTTCCGTTTCCTGCATGTCTCGACCGACGAGGTCTATGGCTCCCTGAACGAAGATGACCCGGCCTTCTCGGAGACCACGCCATACGCGCCCAACAGCCCCTATTCGGCCAGTAAGGCAGGCAGCGACCACCTGGTGCGTGCCTACCACCATACGTATGGTTTACCGACACTCACGACCAATTGCAGTAACAATTACGGGCCCTACCATTTCCCTGAAAAGCTCATCCCGTTGATGATCCTCAACGCGCTGGATGGCAAGCCGCTGCCGGTGTATGGCGACGGGCTCAATGTGCGCGACTGGCTGTATGTGCGGGATCACTGCGAGGCCATCTGCCAGGTGCTGGAAAAGGGCCGCCTGGGCGAGACCTACAACGTGGGCGGCATCAACGAGATCCGCAACATCGATGTGGTCAAGACCATCTGCGCCAAGCTCGATGAACTGCGCCCTCGCGCCTCGGGGCGGTATGAAGATCTCATCACCTACGTGAAGGATCGCCCGGGCCATGATCGCCGTTATGCGATCGATCCGCGCAAGATCCAGAGCGAGATCGGATGGGCGCCTGCAGAAACCTTCGCCACCGGCGTGGACAAGACCGTGCGCTGGTTCCTGGACAACACCGCATGGATCGACACGGTGCGTTCCGGTGCCTACCGCGATTGGCTCAACCAGAACTACGCAGCCCGGGGCTGATCACACCATGAAGATCCTGTTGCTGGGCAAGGGCGGGCAGGTTGGATGGGAGCTGCAGCGCGCGCTCGCGCCATTGGGCCAGGTGCGTGCGTTCGATCAAGGCTCCCCGGGGCCCGATGAAGCGCCCCACCTGCTGGCCGATTTCACGCAGCCTGGCGTGGTGGCCGATCTGGTGCGCACGCTTCAGCCCGATGTGGTGGTCAATGCCGCAGCGCACACCGCCGTCGACAAGGCTGAAAGCGAGCCCGAACTGGTGGCCTGCATCAATGCACAGGCGCCTGGCGCCATCGCCCAGGCCGCGGCGGAGATCGGTGCCCTGATGGTTCACTACAGCACCGACTACGTGTTCGATGGCTCCGGCGTGGCGCCCTGGGGCGAGGCCAGCCCCACCGGTCCCTTGAGCGTCTACGGCCGCACCAAGTTGGAAGGCGAACAGGCCATCCAGGCCAGCGGCTGCCGCCATCTGATTTTCCGCACCAGCTGGGTCTATGGCGCACGTGGCGGCAACTTCGCCCGCACCATGCTGCGCCTGGCGGCCGAACGTGAGCAGCTCAAGGTCATCAGCGACCAGATCGGCGCGCCCACCGGGGCCGATCTGCTGGCCGATGTCACGGCGCATGCCATCCGCAGCGTGATGGCCGATGAAGGCAAGGCCGGGCTCTATCACCTCGTGGCGGGGGGCAGACATCCTGGCATCAATACGCCACCTTCGTCATCGAGTGGGCGCGCGCCCGGGGCCAGGCCATCCGCGTGGCACCCGATGCCATCCTCCCCATACCCACCACCGAATACCCGACGCCGGCGCGCCGGCCGCTCAATTCCCGCCTGGACACCGCCAAGCTGCAAGAGGCCTTCGGGCTCACGCTGCCCGACTGGCGCCAGGGGGTCGAACGCATGCTCATCGAAGTCCTGGGAGACGCCTCCGCATGAACGCCGCAAGCAAGCCCACCCGCAAGGGCATCATCCTGGCCGGGGGCTCCGGCACGCGTTTGCATCCGGCCACGCTGGCCATCAGCAAGCAACTGCTGCCGGTGTATGACAAGCCGATGGTGTACTACCCCTTGAGCACCCTGATGCTGGCCGGCATCCGCGACATCCTGCTCATCAGCACCCCGCAGGACACGCCACGCTTTGAAGGCCTGCTGGGCGATGGCAGCCAGTGGGGCGTCAACATCAGCTATTGCGTGCAGCCCAGCCCGGATGGGCTCGCGCAGGCCTTCATCCTGGGCCGAAGTTTCGTGGACGGACAGCCCAGCGCCTTGGTCCTGGGCGACAACATCTACTACGGCCATGCGCTGCAGAACCTCCTGGCCAGTGCCGACGCACGGCAGCAGGGTGCCAGCGTCTTCGCCTACCACGTCAACGATCCGGAGCGGTATGGCGTCGTGGCCTTCGACGCCCACAAGCGCGCCCTCAGCATCGAAGAAAAGCCCAAGGTGCCCAAGAGCAACTACGCGGTGACGGGCCTGTACTTCTACGACGAACAGGTCTGCGACATCGCCGCCGACATCCAGCCCAGCGCCCGGGGCGAGCTGGAGATCACCGACGTGAACGCGCGCTACCTGACCCAGGGCCAGCTCAATGTCGAGATCATGGGGCGCGGCTATGCCTGGCTGGATACCGGCACCCACGACAGCCTGCTCGAGGCGGGCCAGTTCATTGCCACGCTTGAAAAGCGGCAGGGCCTCAAGGTGGCGTGTCCGGAAGAGATCGCCTACCGCGCGGGCTGGATCGACGCCGAACAGGTGCGCCGCCTTGCCCAGCCGATGCTCAAGAACGGCTACGGGCAGTATCTGCTCAAGGTCGTCAACGACACCGTTCTTTGAAGAGGCGCCTGGCCCATGAAATTCACACAGACCCGCATCCCCGACGTGATCGTCATCGAGCCCGCCGTGTTCGGGGATGACCGCGGCTGGTTCCTGGAAAGCTACAACCAGGTCAAGTTCGAGGCCGAACTGGCCCGGCTCGGCCTGCCCGCACCGCGTCCCTTCGTGCAGGACAACCATTCCTGCAGCAAAAGGAACGTGCTGCGCGGCCTGCACTACCAGCTGCCGCCGCATCCGCAAGGCAAGCTGGTGCGTGTCACCCAGGGTGCAGCCTTCGATGTGGCCGTGGACATCCGCCGCGGCTCACCCACCTTCGGGCAATGGGTCGGGATGGAACTCAGCGCCGACAACAAGCGCATGATGTGGATTCCGGAAGGCTTTGCCCACGGCTTTCTCACCCTGGCGGACGACACCCATTTCCTCTACAAGACGACGGACGTCTACGCCAAGGATTGCGAGCGCTCCGTTGTCTGGAACGACCCCGATATCGGCATTGAATGGCCGGTCCTGGGAGGGGTTTCCCCCCTGCTGGCACCTAAGGATGTTTCCGCCCCTCGCTTGAGTGTCGCGGACGTTTATTGACATCGGTCTGTTGGAGGGAGCGCCGATAATCCCGCGATGGTCCACAGCGCTCCCGTCCCCACAGTGCCCCCCTCGCCGATCCCCCTCTGGCGCCGGGTTGTCGTCTATGGCGTGGTGGCGGCTTTCGCCCTGTGGTGCGTGCTGGGCTTTTGGCATGACATCGCCCAGATCGACCTCACGCCTCTGATCTCCGGGTGGCATGCCGTGCTCTTTGCCGGCTTGCTGTCGCTGCTCAATTACGCCTTGCGCATCGTGCGCTGGGATCTGTACCTGCGCAGGCTGGGCCACGCCTTGCCACGTCGCTTCGTGGCGCTCAGCTTCATGGCGGGTTTTGCCTTCACGCTGTCACCCGGCAAGCTGGGCGAGATGATGCGCGCCCGCTACTACCAGCCCAAGGGTGTGCCGGTGTCGTCGGTCACCGGGGCCTTTTTCGTCGAACGGCTGCTGGATCTGCTGGTCATGATCCTGCTGGCCGTGGCCGTGCTGGCCGAGCTGGAGCGCTATCGCTCCTTCCTGTGGGTGGCGGTGGCGCTCGTGGGCGGTCTGCTGGCCAGCGTGGCGCTGGTGCCTTGGCCCCGCGTGGCCGACATGCTGGCCCGCAAGCCGCACGGTCGCTTCGTTCGCGCAGGCCAGTCGGTCATCCAGATGTTTGTCAGCGCCCGCAGCTTCCTGTCGCCCGGCATGCTGCTGATGGGCCTGGCCATTGGCATGGTGGCTTGGGGTGCCGAGGCGGTCGGCCTGAAGCTGGTGGCCGATGTCATCTCGCCGGTGCACCTGTCCGTGCCCGGTGCCATGGGCGTGTATGCCATCGCCATCATCGTGGGTGCGCTGTCTTTTTTGCCCGGTGGGCTGGGCAGCACCGAAGCCGTGATGATCGCGCTGCTGGTGGCTCATGGCTTCGATACGCCTCAGGCCATCTTGCTCACCTTGATCTGCCGCCTGCTCACCTTGTGGCTCGCCGTGATCATCGGCTGGCTGTGCGTGTGGGCCCTGCGCCGCAGCGCCTGAACGACAAGAAGAACACAACACAGATATGTCTGCCCAAGTCCCTGTCTGCGTCGATCTGGATGGATCGCTCATCCACAGCGATCTGCTCCTGGAGTCTTTTCTGCTGCTGATCAAACGCAACCCGCTGTATCTGCTGCTCATGCCCTTTTGGCTGCTGGGGGGCAAGGCCCGTCTGAAGGCCGAGATCGCCAGCCGTGTGCGGCTCGATGGCTCGGCGCTGCCTTACACCAAGCCCTTCGTGAGCTGGCTCAAGGCACAGAAGGAACAGGGCCGGGCCCTGTGGCTGTGCACCGCTTCCGACATCCGTCTGGCGCAGGCCGTGGCCGATCACTGCGGCTTTTTCGATGGCGTGCTGGCCAGCGATGGCAAGCGCAACCTGTCGGGCCGCAACAAGGCCGATGAACTGGTGCGCCGCTTTGGCGAAAAGGGCTTCGATTACTGCGGCAACCACCGTGTGGATCTGGCCGTGTGGCAGCGTGCACGCGCGGCCGTCGTGGTCAATGCCGGCGAATCGCTGATCGCCCAGGCCCGCGCCGTGGCGCAGGTGGACACCGGCTTTGCGCCCATGAAGGGCGGCCCCAGGGCCTTCCTCAAGGCCTTGCGCGTGCACCAGTGGGCCAAGAACGCCCTGATCTTCGTGCCAGTGGCCGCGGCCCACGAGCTGCAGGATTCGCTCGTGCTGGGCGAGGCACTGCTGGCCTTCCTGGCCTTCAGCCTGTGTGCATCCTCGGTCTACCTGCTCAACGACATGCTGGACCTGGAAGCCGATCGCCAGCATCACAGCAAGTGCAAGCGGCCCTTTGCGGCCGGGCAGATCAGCCTGCTGTTCGGCATCGTCACCGCGCCGCTGTTGCTGCTGGCGGCCATCCTGATCTCGATGGTGCTGCCGCTCAAGTTCCTGGGTGTCCTGGCCGCGTATTACGTCGTCACCCTGGCGTATTCATTCGGGCTCAAGCGCGTGGTGATGATCGACGTCCTCACGCTGGCCGGCCTCTACACCGTGCGCATCGTGGCAGGTGCTGCGGCCACCGAGATCCCGCTGTCCTTCTGGCTGTTGATGTTCTCCATCTTCATCTTCCTGAGCCTGGCCATCGTCAAGCGCTATGCCGAGCTCTTCGTCATGAAGCAGCAGGGCAAGCTCAAGGCCAAGGGCCGGGGCTATCAGGTGGAGGATCTCAACCTGCTGCAAAGCCTGGGTTCTTCATCCGGCTACCTCAGCATCCTGGTGCTGGCGCTGTACGTGAACTCGCCTGAGGTGAGCCTCATGTACCACCACCCCAAGGTGATCTGGGGCCTGGTGCCCATCATGCTGTACTGGGTCAGTCGCATCTGGATGGAGACCCACCGCGGCCGCATGCACGACGATCCGCTGGTGTATGCCCTGAAGGATCGCATCAGCCTCCTGACAGGCCTGGCAGCCGCCGTGGTACTGTGGCTGGCTGTGTGAACAGCCGCCAACGCCAAGCCACTGCATGAACAACCGCCGGGCCATCCAGTCGTGGGGCAGGGTGGTGCGCGCATCCCAGCAAGTGCTGGGCGTGCCCAGCCGCCACCAGCCCATGCACCTGCCAGACCAGGGCACCTCCGTGCTGCCCTATGGCAATGGCCGCAGTTATGGCGACAGCAACCTGAACCCGGATGGCGCACTGCTGCTGGCCGGCCAGCTTGATCGCTTCATCCACTTCGATCCGGCCACGGGCGTGCTGCGTGCGGAAGCCGGCGTGCTGCTGCACACCATCCTTCAACTGGTGGTGCCGCAGGGCTGGTTCCTGCCCGTGACACCGGGCACGCAGTTCGTCACCCTGGGTGGCGCCGTGGCCAACGATGTCCATGGCAAGAACCACCATGTGGCCGGCTGTTTCGGCAACCATGTGCGCGGCTTCGAACTCTTGCGCTCCGATGGCAGCCGTCGCGTGTGCTCACTGGCCGAGCACGCGGACTGGTTTGCTGCCACCATTGGCGGCTTGGGCCTCACAGGCTTGATCACCTGGGTCGAGATCCAGCTGCGCCGCATCGCCAATCCCTTCATGGACGTGGAATCGATCCGGTTCCGCAGCCTGGAAGAGTTCTTCGAAATCAGCGAAGCCTCTGAGCGCGATTTCGAGTACACGGTCTCGTGGATCGATTGCGCCTTTACCGGCAAGCGGCTGGGGCGGGGCCTGTTCAACCGCGGCAACCATGCCCCGGCATTGCTTGACCAGCGCAACGTGCCGTCCGGTTTGAGCACGCCGGTGGCCCCGGGCACCTTGAAAGTGCCGCTCACGCCGCCCTTCTCGCTGATCAACGCGCTCTCGCTCAAGAGTTTCAACACGCTGTACTTCCACAAGCAGCGGCAGGATGTCGAGCGATGCCTGCAGCACTATCGCCCCTTCTTCTATCCGCTCGATGCCTTGCTGGAGTGGAACCGCATCTACGGCCCGCGCGGCTTCTATCAATACCAATGCGCCATCCCGCCTGATCAGGCGCTGGCGGTCACACGGCAACTTCTGGAGACGATCGCCGCCAGCGGCATGGGCTCCTTCCTGGCCGTGCTCAAGCAGTTCGGCGCACCGCAGTCGCCCGGCATGCTCTCGTTTCCCATGCCCGGTGTGACGCTCGCGCTGGATTTCCCCAACGCCGGCCCGCGTCTGCACAAGCTGTTTGCCGCCTTGGATCAAATCGTGATGGAGGCCGGCGGGCGCCTGTACCCTGCCAAGGACGGGCGCATGGGCGCTGCCATCTTCAAGGCCGGCTACCCCAACTGGCAATCCTTTACCCAGTATGTGGACCCCCGCTTCAGCTCGGGCTTGTGGCGGCGGGTCATGGAGAACGCATGAGAAAGATCTTGATCGTGGGCGGCACCTCCGCCATGGCCGAAGCCTGCGCGCGCATGTGGGCGCAACGGGGTGAGGCCCTGTTCCTGGCCGCACGCAACGAAGCCCAGCTCACCTCGGTGGTGGATGACCTCAAGACCCGCGGCGCAGCGAAGGTGGGCGGCAAGATCTTCGATGCCAATGATTTCGAAAGGCATGCGGAACTGCTGGCCGAGGCCACGGCCTTCATGGGCGGCCTCGACACGGTGCTGATCGCACACGGCACCTTGACGGATCAGCCGCGCGCCGAGGCTGAACAGGCCTACGCCATCCGAGAGATCTCGACCAACGGCATCTCGGTGGTGTCCTTGATGGGGCTGGCCGGTGAGCAACTGGCCAAGCAGGGCCATGGTGCCATCGCCGTCATCTCGTCCGTCGCGGGAGATCGCGGCCGGCAGAGCAACTACGTCTACGGCAGCGCCAAGGCGCTGGTCAGCGCGTTTGCATCGGGCCTGCGCCAGCGCCTGTCCAAGCAGGGCGTGCACGTCATCACCATCAAGCCGGGCTTCGTGGACACCCCCATGACGGCCAGCTTCAAGAAGGGGGCGCTGTGGGCCAAGCCGGAGCAGGTGGCACGCGACATCACCCGAGCTGTCGACAAGGGGCGAACAGTTGTTTACACCCTGGCTTCTGGCGGTTCATCATGCTGGTCATCAAGCACATCCCGGAGTTCGTCTTTGTCCGATCGTCTCTTTGAAACGTTTCTGAAAACACTCGGCAGTGATCCGGTGGGATCGCGTTGATCACGTCTCCTTACGTCTTCGCCTTCTTGTTGCGTTTTTCTGTGGGGCGAAATGCAATGAATCGAGGCGCCAATGGAACCTTCCCATATTCAGCCGTATGATCTGAGGGAGCGGGAGGTGACGGGGCTGCGAGGCTTCTTTTTCATTTTGGTGTCTTTATTGCATGGCTTAATGGACCGCACCAAGAGGCAGCCCTTGTGAGCAGCGAAGAAATTCTCATTCTGTCCCCTTTTTCTACCCTGAGCCCATCTCGACCGGCAAGTACAACGGCATGATGGCCCAGGGCTTGAGTGAGCGTGGGGTCAGCGTGACGGCCGTGTGTTCCTACCATCTACCCAGAGTGGGTTCCTCAGCGCGACCCCAAGGAGTTGCCTGGCGTTTCCGCCCGTCGTGGGGGCGGTTGGTTGAAGTACCCCAAGAAGCCCCTGCTTCGCCGCGCCGTGCTCGAGCCGTGGTTCATGTTCCATACCGTCGTCGAGTTGCTGCGCATGGGGCGCCAGGCCGACAAAGTGGTGGCGGTGTTCCCCCCAGCCTTTTCATGCTTGCCGTGCCCTCGCTGACGCGCAGGGGCGTGCGCATTGTCGGCATCGTCCACGACCTGCAGGGCGTCTATGCTGCACGCAAGAGCGGCCTGGCTTCGCGGCTCATCGAGAAAGCCATCTCTTTCGTCGAGCGGCGTGCGTTCGATGCATGTGACCACTTGATCTTTCTGTCCGAGACCATGCGCGACGTGACGCTGCGGGCTTATGACATCGAGCGCAGCAAAACGTCTGTCCACTATCCCTTTGTCACCATTCCCGACGTGGATGTGCAGCGCCACGCTTCGCGGCTCGACATGTATTTTGATTCAGGGCGCAAGTCGCTGGTGTATTCCGGTGCACTGGGCGAGAAGCAGGCACCGGACAAACTGGTCTCCCTGTTTATCCGGATCCTCGACCTCCATCCCGACTGGGAAGCCCGCATTTTTTCGCAGGGGCCCGTATTCGAGCGGTTGAAGCAAGAGGTGCGGCATGAGAGATTGCGCTTTTATCCTTTGGTAGATGCCGAATTGCTGCCCGCCTTGCTGAACCGTTCCGATGTCCAAGTGGTGCCGCAGGAGGCTGGAACTTCGGATGGCTCTCTGCCATCCAAACTTCCCAACATCATGGCCGCGGGCGCACGGGTTCTGTGCATCACCGACCAGGGCAGTGAATTGGAAAAGCTCGTGGGCAGCTACAGTGCCGGCGAGGTCAGCACCACTTGGGATATGGATGCTTGCATTCTGGCGTTTCGTCGGGTGGCGGTGAAGGACAGGCCGTCCGTTGCCCATGTCGAGACCTTGCTTCGCCAGTTCACCCTGGAGGGCCTCATCGATCGCATCGTGAATCTCGAAGGAGCCAAAAAATGAAAACGGCAGTCATCTTTGGTGGTACAGGTTTTATCGGGCTCCATTTCGCGCAGCATCTGCTGCATGCTGCCGGCTTCGAGCGCGTTGTGCTGGCCGACATCAAGCCGCCTGAGCGGCATGTTGCTCATGTTTTCGTCAAGCCTGATATCGCTTCGGGCCGTGTGAGGTATGTCGAGTGCGACGTGCGCAAACCCATTCGCCGCGATCTCGTGAGTGAAGGGCCGGTGACGTTCATCGCCAATTTTGCCGCAGTCCACCGTGAGCCGGGGCATGAGCCCTGGGAGTACTTCGAGACCAATATCCCTGGTGCTCGGAACGTCTGCGAGTATGCCGAGGCGGTGGGTTGTGACGACATCCTCTTCACCAGCAGCATTTCACCTTACGGCCCGACGGAAAAGTCCAAGAGTGAAGCCTCCATCCCCACGCCCGAGACGGCATACGGTTCGTCCAAGCTCGCGGCTGAACTGATTCATGCCGCGTGGCGTGATCGGGGGCTCTCCCGGCGCAGGCTGCTGGTGGTGCGTCCCGGCGTGGTGTTCGGTCCAGGCGAGGGCGGCAATGTATCGCGGTTGGTCAAGACGCTGGCTAAGGGCTTCTTTGTCTACGCAGGCAATCAGGGCACACGCAAAGCGGGTCTCTATGTCAAGGAGTTGTGCAACGCCATGTGGTGGATGCACGAGTTGATGGGCCGCCGCGAGCCGGGCCTCATGACCGTCAACATGACGATGAATCCTGGCCCTTCCATGCAGGAGTACGTGGAGACCGTTCAGAAGGTGTCAGGCAAGAACGCCTTCGTGCCATCCATCCCGGTCTGGGCTCTGATGACGGCTGCGCGGTGCATTGAACTGGTCACCACCGTCCTGCAGATTCCCTCGTCGATCAACACCGTACGGGTGCGCAAGTTGGTGCGTTCGAACAATATTTTGCCCGGCGTGCTTGTGCAGGAAGGTTATCCATATTTGTACACCCTCGAGAGTGCCATGGCCGATTGGCGGCGCTGTTTGCCCGACGAGTGGGGCGGTGGCAAGGTGGCTGTTAAAGGTTTGTTGGAAGATTCCCGCGAGGGGAATGTCACGCATTCCAAACCTTGAACCCTGACAATCAAAGTGATGCCGAGCAGCCTTCCGGGCTGCATGGCGCTATTTTCCACGGAGTGAATGAATGCAGGAAACCATGATCAAGTACGCGCATTCCGATGAAGCTTGGCGGAATTTTAAAAACATCGTTCTCCGTAATATTCAGAAGTGCAGCGGTCGCGATATTTGTGACATTGGTGGGGGCGCTAATCCGTTGCTGAGCACCTCGGATGTGGACGTCAACGGTGTTCGTTATTCGCTGCTGGACATTTCCCAGACGGAACTGGACAAGGCGGTATGCAACGGCACCAAAATCCGCGCCGATATTTGTGACCAGACGCCTGTTGTCAAGAATGAATATGATCTCGTATTCAGTAATATGCTGGCAGAGCATGTGGCGGATCCCAAGGCATTTCACAGAAATGTCTTTGCGATGCTCAAGCCCGGAGGGCTGGCCATTCATTTTTTCCCCACCATGTACGCGCCGCCTTTCCTGGTGAACCGACTTGTTCCGGAGACTGTGGCCGGCGCCATTCTTGACAGACTTGCTCCGCGAGATCGGTATCAGAAGGACAAATTTCCGGCCTACTATCGCTGGTGCCGTGGTCCCTCCACGTCGCAACTCAACCGCCTGCGCAGCGTGGGCTTCAATATCGTGGAATATAACGCCTATTTTGGCCACAAAGGGTATTACACCCGCGTCAAGCCGCTGCTGGCAATGCATGAAAAGCTGGTGTCGATGCTTATCAAGCATCCTGTGCCCAGCCTGACGAGTTTCTCGATCATCGTGTTGCAGAAACCGCACTGAACAGCCCCGCGCAGGTGCACCGTATTGGGGTGCCTGGCGCCCACCTGGTGCTGCTGTCGTGTTTCGGTCGTTGCGAAGGCGGCCGCTGCATGCCCCCTTATATCGGGGGTGCCGTGTAAGCTCTTGTTTCGATTGCCCGTTTTTTGCGGGGTAACCCCCTGTCCTCCGATTTCACACTGCGTAAACTTGCGGCCATATCGCAGTGATTGTGACGGGCTTAATCGAAAACGACGGTACCGGGGACGAACGAGACTTATTTCACATCATGGCGGGGGCGAAACATTTTGTATCCCGCGAAAAAGGCGTGAACTATGCACCCCCGCTCACAAGTTGATTTCCGCAGAATCCTATTGCGTTTCGTAGCAATTTTGGGATCTAGTGATGGTGCGGTGTGTGAGAAGCGGAGCCGTCGTGCTCTGCATGACAATCAGTTCAATCTTGTCAGCTTGTGGGGGGGGCGGCGCTGAAGGCCAAGCCACAACTGACAATGTCGTAAAGGCTCAGCCGCAGGGAGGGGCCTCCACCGAGACCCTCGCCAGCATGGCCGTGCTGGGTGTAACGACTGAAACGGCGGGTTATGACGTCATTCGGGTGACGCCTGCTCCCAACGGCTTGAGCATTGTCACCAGCCCCGTCCTCGTGAAGGCCAATGGCGCTCCCGTGAGCAAGCTCGAGGAACTGCCGGAAGGCATCGCCAATACAGCCTGGATCCAGAATACTTCCACTTCGCGGGCACCGCTGAAAGTGGTGCTGGGCAATGGCGCCTATGTACTGTCTTCGCCGCTGACCTGGACCCCCAGCCAATCTGGCCGCGCGGATTCGCCCATTTATGTCGAGGCGGAAACTCCTGGCGGCGTGCTGATCACCGGTGCGCGCTCGGTGAGCATTCCTTCGGCGGTGCACAACGGTGCCAGCCGCGTCACAGCCAATCTGGCCAGTCTGGGCATCAAGAGCGTGGAGCAGCTATGGGTCAACGGCGGCCGGGCCATCATGGCCCGCGCTCCCAACATCGGCTCCTTCTACTACGTGAAGAAGGCAGTCAGCACCTGGAACGGCAGCCCCACCTATGACGGCGTCCCCGTCAACATGCAGGCTTTCGAATTGGAGGCTGCCAGTCTCGACTATCTCAAGAACCTTACGGCAGAGCAGCGCAAGGCTGCGGTGCTCGTGGCCATGCAGAGCTGGACCGCCGGTCACCACCGCGTTCAGGAGCTCAACACGCTGAACCAGGTTCGCATCTCGCCGGCCGCCAAGTGGGTGTTTCTCGACAGCAAGTTGGGCTATGCGCAGCGGTATTTCATCGAGAACGTGCCTTCCGCCCTGGATGCCCCGGGCGAGTGGTATTTCAATCCTGCGAACTCTGACCTGAGTTACATGCCCTACGACAGTCAGAAGTCCTCGGATCTGATGTTCAACGTGCCGGTGGCCCGTCAGTTGTTGATGCTGACTGGCCAGCCTGCGCTGGGCAAGTGGGTCGAGCACGTGCACTTCAAGGGCATCAAGTTCCGCTATACGCAGACCTTGATTTCGGCCAACGGCTTCACCGATGGCCAATCGGCGACCGAGATCGAGGCTGCCATCCTCATGGACGGCGCCCGCGACGTATCCGTCACCGATTGTGAAGTCTCTCGCGTTGCCGGTTATGCCTTCTGGCTGCGCCGCAGCGTGCAGCGCGCAACCGTGTCAGGCTGCGAGATCTATGACACCGGCGCTGGCGGAGTGAAGGTCGGCCTGACTTGGCAGACCGCTGAGCAGTACCCGACGCAGAACAACCAGATCTCCAACAACCGCATCCACGCGATCGGCTTCCAGTTCCCCAGCGGCACAGGCATCTGGGTGGGCCAGAGCCCGAACAACGTGATCGCTGACAACCTCATCGGTGACACCACTTACAACGGCATCTCGGTCGGCTGGACCTGGGGCTATGGCACCAGCTACGCCCGCAACAACTTGATCGCTCGCAACTTCCTCTACAACATCATGCAAGGCGCGTTGGGTGACGGCGCAGGGATCTATACGCTAGGTGTGTCCACCGGGACCCGCATCGTCGGCAATGTGATCAAGAACGTAACGGCGTTCGGCCGCTACGGTGGCGGTGCCTGGGGCCTGTACAACGATGAAGGTTCGACCGACATCGTCATGGACAGCAACATCGTCGTGAATACCGACAACGGCGGTTACGTCATGCACTACGGGCAGAACAACACCGTTTCGAACAATGTGCTGGCACTTGGCAAGAGCAACGAGCTTCAGATCACACGTTCGGAAGCAGGCCGGCAGGTGGCGTTCGATCGCAACTTCATCGTGCCTACGAAGAATGCGTTCGTGACCTACGGCAGCGCGACCGATCCCAACGCTGTCTACAGCAACAACGTTGTCTCGAACCAGATCATCCCAGGCATCACCTCGCCCAAGGAGTGCGGTGCCGGCTGCGTGATCTCGACCGGCCTGACAGTCTCCAGCGGCGATCTCCTCGAAGTGCCTACGGTGCTTGAAGGCGCAAGCCGTGTCAGCCTGCCTCAGCAGATTGCGGCGGATCAGCGCACGGCCAAGTTGACCCCCTATTTGTCGCCTGCGACCTGGTGGGCAGTGAAGGCCACGGATGTGCCATCGCGCGTTTATGAATTCGATGCGGCCACGCAGGAAGTCGGAAGCTATGCTGCAGGCCTGTACGTGCAGCCGGTCAGCCGCCCCGAAGTGGTGTCGGTGATCCAGGGCTCGGACGGCGCCAAGTGTCTGGCTTTCAAGGACTCGGGCCAAGGCTTTGCCAATGCCTGGGAGCCATATGCCGTCCTCAAAGCGGACTACAGCACCAAGACCACGACCGTGAGCTTTACCTTCAAGGCTGATGCGACGACCGAGTTCATCCATGAATGGCGTGACACCGCTTCGAACCCCTTCCTGTCCGGGCCGCGCGTGGTGTTCTCGGCTTCCCGAGGCGCCATCGAAATCGGTTATCGCAAGGTCGCCAACTTGCCGATCGGCCAGTGGATGACGGTGACGGTTGCTTCGCGTCAAGGCGCGAACCCCACCTGGGATTTCTCTGTGCGTTATGCCGACGGCAGCAACGTGACTCTGACGAACCAGTCGGCCACGAACGACACGTGGACGACCACCAAGGCGGTGTTCTTCATCTCGGCAGCCAGCACCGTGAGCAACGCTTGCATCGGCAAGATGACGATGTTCAATCAGTGATCCTTCGGCTGAACCGATCCCGGTCAGTCGTCCCGGTCCTTATCGGGGGGCTGAACGCTGATGGCTTTCAGGCAGGTGTTTGCTGGCTGAAGGCCATTGGATATCCATCCCACCCATTTCACCTTGGGTTGGTTGGCATCCAGCGGCTGTACGCGGCGCCATTGGTAGACCTTGCCTTCTTCCGACTTGATCACGATGGAAACCGCCGGCTGAGAGCCTTCTTCTGCCTGAATGGTGACGTCGAGCCACTTGTCGGCCGGCAATTGCCCCAGTTTCCTGCCGCCCAGAACGAGCCCCTTGACCGGCGACAGCCCTATGCTGAAAAGTACCTTGTACATGCCGGTAGGGGCGTCGCGCCACTCGTGGATGATGTCGGATTCGCCATCGAGCCGGATGACAAAGCGCACGCTGCTGCCGATCACATCCATGCTCGGTTTGACGAAGATGTAGGGTTCGAAGCGGTGGATGCCCGGTGCACCGTCGCGCAGCATGAGGCAGTGGTCCTGGCTGGCGGCGACCGGATCGTGCTCGATCGAGATCAAGGCTGGGCTGCGTTCAGGGAGCGCGCGCAGGCCATCAGGCGCGGGCGCGCCCGTGTCCATGGCGGTGAAGTCCCACTGCCATGACAGCGCCGGCGCTTTTGCGGCGGTTGCCGCAGGCGCCGCCACACGTGCTCCTTTTGTCTGCCGGAGCGCATCTGCTCGCGGCTGCACTTGGGCGGGCGCCAACGCTGGCAGGCGGAACTGAGAAGCATCCATGCCGAAGCGGCTGACGACACCCTGCAATGTCTTGTGGGCGTTGTGGATCACCTTTGTCCACAATGCGCGGTTCGTCTCGTCCCCGCCTTGCACGTTGACGTCTGTCACGCCGCTTGGGGCCGTTACATCCACGAGGGAGAAGTCGGCTCCCATTTGGTCCATGCGGCGCATGGCCTGTTCCGGCGAGCCGTTGCCCACATTGACGTCTCGCGCATGAGAGCGGCGACCCGTCGCAGTGCCACGTAGTTTCCAGTCACCGCTTTTATCGGGGTTGCCCCAGCTCACCTCGGCCTTTCCTCCGCCAACGAACAGATTGTTGCGTACGTTCAGATCACGACCGTAGTGCAGGTGATAGCCGCCTGTCGATGCGTCTACGACCACATTGCCCTCCACCGTCATCTGGCTGGAGCCTTCGTCGTTGTAGATGCCCCAGCTCCTGCCCCGTACTCTGCATAGTCATCCACATGGCGGATGAAGTTGCCGGTGATGGCGGTGCCTTTTCCCGGGCCCAGGGTGTAGATGGCGCCCAGGTCCGACATCTGGCCGCGGCCGATGTCGAGGAGAACATTGCCGTCGATGCGGTTGTCATCGGCATCCTGGCTTTCATAGCCCCATTGCCACCCGACGGAGATGCCTGAATAGCTGGTGTGTGCGATGACGTTTTGCTCAATGCGATTGCCGCCCGAGCGCCCAACCCACACCGCGACGGCACCAGGGTGGTCCTGGCCGGTGTACATGATGAGGTTGTCGCGCACCATGTTTTGCCCTGTGCCATTGCTCAGGGGCTGCCCGATCTTGATGCCGCCAGCCCCCAGGTCTGTCATCTTGCAGCCCGATATCTCGCTTTGCGTCACCTTCTCACGCAGCCAGATGCCGTGGCCTCCAAGATGTTCCATCTCGCACCGGCGGATGGTGATGTGATCGGCCTTGTCCACCTCCACGGCGGCGCCGATGTCGACGGCAGCTTGCGTGTCTGTCCAACCTTTGAGCGGCGTGAGCCAGGCAGTGTGGGCAAAGCGCACGCCATCGATCACGACGTGCTGCACGCGCCGCTGGCCGTTCTGGCCCTGGATTCGCACCAGCGTACTCAGTCGCGGGAAAAACGCCTGCAGGCCCTTGCCTGCGCTGACCTGATCCTCTGCTGTGGGTATGTAAGCAATGCGGCCGTCGACGGCAAGCCATTCGCCAGGGGCGTTGAGGGCGCCACTGACATTGGCGACCTGATAGCGTTGAGCGGCGCCGAAAGCCAGTGTCGGCCAGCGGGGAGGTGGCTGGAGAAGCAGACCTTTGTCGCTGATGCGGCTCGCGCGATGTTGTCCCGCAGTCCAGCTCTGCATCAGGCTCACGATGGCGCGGTCGCCTTCGCCTTCCAGCAACTGCCGCACACGTTGGGCGTCTCTCGGCGACATCACCAGCGTGTCCTTCGATGGTCCGCGTACGAACCACCATTTGCCGGCGTCCGGCTCGCGCGCCAGCACGGCACGGGTATCGTTGACGAAGAACTGGCCGCCCTTGCGCGCCTCATCGCTGCTCACGGCGGGTTCGGGCTGAAAGTACCAGCGCCCCTTGTCCTTCTCGGTCAACCTGAGCGGTGGGGCGCCGGAGAACGTCACCGTGCCGGGCTTTTCCGCTTCGATGCGCAGAGGTGCTTGCTCGGTACCCGAGTCAGCATCTGTGATGTTCAAGGGTCTGTGAAAAACATACAGGCCTGGCTTGAGCAGGATGCGGATGGCCTGCTGCGCCTTTTGGCCCCGTTCCGCACGTGCCTTTGCCAGTGCGCGTTCGATGCCCTCGACGCCTTCGGCCGACGTTACCGATAGGTCGAGGGCCAGGGCGGAAAGGGGGCTTACAGCCAGAAAAAGCGCGACCAGCAAAGAGGTGGGTGACGCATCCAACCTTGATACCGCTTGCAGGACAGACGGCGCAAGTTGGCGCTTGGGCATCTTCAGCCTCCGTAGGTGTTGGGGGGGAAACCGCAGGTGCCGTGCCCCGTGATTTCGAACAGGGCGCCTGCCAGCGGCTCATGGGCCAGTTGCTCAGGGAAAGGCCCTGGCGTGCCGTGGTGACAAAGAGCCTGTCCATCGCCGCTCCGCCGAAGGCGACGTTTGTCACGTTGGAGACGGGCAGCTTTACCCGTTGCAGCAAGACCCCATCGGGGCTGAACTGGCTGACGCAGCCCGCGCCCCAGTGCGCTACCCATACGCGTCCTTCACTGTCGAAGTTCATGCCATCCGGATAGCCTTCATCCTTCTCGAAGCGGCGCCACACGCGCTTGCCGGACAGGCGGCCGTGTTCGGGATCGAAATCGAATGCGTAGATGGTGCGGCGGGCGCTGTCGGTATGCAGGAAGAGTCCTTCAGGGCCGATGGCCGGGCGATCGGCCACGCCGTAGCCTTTTCGTCGACCGTTTCGACCTTGCCGCCGGGCTCCAGCCGGAACAGCACGCCGTCGGGCCGGCTCTCGTCGGCGTTGTTGAGGCTGCCCGCCGATACCCGGCCCTTGGCATCGGCCTTGGCATCATTCAGGCGTAGCGGGCTGTCTTCGCCGAAGGGACGGGCCACCCACTGCGGGTGGAGGTCGGTCACATCATCCTTGAGCTCAACGAGCGCAAAGCCGCTTTGAAGCCCTGCGAGGAAGCCGGCCCCTGCTTGGCGCGGGATCAACCACCCGATGCGTTCGGGCGAATGCCACGTCCGCAGGCGGCCCGACACGGCGTCGAAGGCCAGCACGCGTTTGCCATGGATATCGACGAACAGCACGGCACGGCGTGCTGCATCCCAGCATACCCCTTCGCCCAACTGGCACTCAGGCTGGACAAGACTGCGCCATTGCAGGGCGAAAGACGGCGGTGTGTCGGTGGAACCAGAGTCTTGTCATGGCGTGCGCGATGTGGCGATGACGGGCGCATACAGAGACGACTTGTAGATCATCAACCCAGCCAGCCTGAGACGTGCCGGCAACCAGCGTGCCTTCACCAGGAGGCGGGCCATAGTGCCCCCGCAGGAACATGCAGGTGCAGTTTGCCCAGCAGACGTGCCACCTTGAACAGCGATGTGGGCGTGACCAGGTCGGGGCGAATGTTCAGCATCAGTTGGAAATTGCCGACCGATTCCTCGTATTTCTGCAGGATCTGGTTTTCCGTGAGCAGCCCCAGGTGGCTGGCCGGGTTGTCTTCGTGGCGCAGCGGGTGGCGGTCGGCCACGCGCACCGCCCACTCACAATCTTCCCAGCCCCAACCCTTGAAGGATTCGTTGAGGGGAAAGGTCTGCAGGATGTCCCGGTGCACTATGAAGTTGCACGACAGGAAGGTAAAAGCAGGCGCCTGGCGCCGCACGGTCGCCGGCAGGGCTTCACGCAACTCCGTGTGCATGCGGTGCAACTCGTAGTCGGGGCCATTCATGATGACCTTCTCGGCGCTGCGGCCACCATAGATGACCGAGACCTCGCCCGAAGCCGTCCACTGCAGATAGCGCGCGAGGAAGTCGTCCCGGTCGGGCCACATGTCCGCGTCAAGGTACAGCAGGTAAGGCGAAGCGGTGATCTGGGCCAGATAGTTGCGGATGCGTGCGCGGCCCAGGTTGCGGGCAGCCACCCCCACGGCGCAAGGTAGCGTGCTGGCCGACAGATAGGCCCAGACCGATTCCCACCAAGCCGGGCGGGGCGAGCCATCATCGACGAAGACGATGGCCACGGGTTCGGCCAGGCCTTGCGCCAGCGACACCAGGCGCTGCGCCAGCGGCAGCACGTCATAGGCGTAGAAGGGCACCACCACCGACAGCCTGGGGTGGCCTCAGGCGCCTGCCATGCAGCGTTGTGATGCACCACGCCGGGCGGATCTGTGGTCACGGTGGGGGCGATAGCGGCCATGGCCTCGCTTCCCTCGATGCTCCGGGCCTGCCGGTTCAAAACTGGCGCTCGCCGCGCAGCAGATTGCGCACGAAACCGCGGAGCCCGCTGGCCATCATCGACAGGTACACGGTGCGCTCGCCAGCGCCGCGATCTTGCAGTCCCTGCAAATGCTCGCCATAGGCTGCGAAGCGCTTTTGGACGCTGATGCCGCCATCAACCATGCGCACACGGTGCGGCGAGTGCCGGATCTTCGCACCGGACACGGCGGCGCGGGCCATCCAGTCGGAATCCATGGCGTACTTCATCTTGATGTCGAAGCCGCCATGCGGTCATAGAGCGATTTGCGCGCCATCACCGAGGGGTGGTAGAGGCCGAAGCCGGACGAGTACTTCCACAGGTGGAAGCGGCCCTTGTTGAAGTATTTAACGTGGCCCTGCTCATCGACCAACTCGGTGTCGCCGTAGACCATATCCGCTCCCGCCTCCAGCACGGGTACGGCTTTGCTCAACGCATCGGGGTAGTACTCGTCGCCCGCGTTGAGCAGCGCGATCACATCGCCTTTGGCCAGCGCGATGCCCTTGTTCCATGCGTCGGAGATGCCTTTGTCTGGCTCGCTGACCATGGTCGCGAAATGAGGTGCGTACTCGCGTGCGATGTCCATGGTGCGGTCGGTGGATGCACCGTCCACGAAGATGTATTCGTAGTGCTGTAGTCCTGACTGAGGACACTTTCAATGGTCCGGCGTACGTGCGCCTCGCCGTTTCTCACGATGGTGATGATGGAGACTTTCAAGAGTCACCTCGGGCCGGGGGCAATGATGGTCTTGTTGGTACGGGGGCCTTCTGTCAACCAGCGTGCGTAGTTGATGAAGGTATTCCAAGAAATTTGTACAGCAGCCAGGACAACAGCACCGTTGGCGGAGTGATCAGCACGCAGGCCACCAGGAAGCGTCCCCAAGGTGAGGCGATGTCCAGCCAGCCGACGTCGCGAGCCAGCGGCAGGATGGCCAGCAGCACCAAGAAATGGCACAGGTAAACGCTGTAGGAAATGTCCCCGAAAAATTTGAAAGGGGCGCTGCCCAGGATGCGGTTCGCAAGCGTTGACAGCGTCCTCGCTGGCGATGGTTGCAAGGTAGCCACGTTGAAGTAGTAAACGGCAGCCGTTCCAATGGCCAATGCCGTGAAGGTCAGGCGTTGCAGGTAGAACACCAATATGCTGAAGCAGGCGGCGATGATGATTTTTTGCCACTGTGGCCGGATCTGCGTCAATTGCACGATCAGCATGCCTGCCGCAAAGCTGGCTACCTTCAAAGGTAGTACGGTAGGCTGTGGATAGAAGAGGCAGCCAGTGGGCAGTGCGCTATAGACACAGATGGCGGTGTTCGCGACATGGTAGGCCACGAGCGTGACCGCGAAGAACGCGATGAGATTAGCCCGCATCAACAGGAGCATCAACGGGAACATGGCGTAGAACTGCATCTCCAGCGAAAGGCTCCAGTCGGGCAGGACGTTGCTGGAACTCCACGAGGGAAACAATCCGAAGGTAAAGGTAACGTGAGTCAGCACGTTGATCAGCAGGGCGTCGTTTTGTTCCACGTGTCCCGCGCGGCTGCCGCCCGTGTCAAGTACGAGTTGGTGCAAGGGATCGGCAAATACCAAGACAAAGGCCAGCAGCAGGTAATACAGCGGCGCAATTCGAAAAAAACGGCGGATGTAGAAGCGTTTCCACGTTTGCGCTTCTGACAGGGGTTCTTTATGTTCGCGCCTGTAGAAGTTGTGCGTCATCAGAATTCCCGACACCAGCATGAAGACGTCGACGGCAATGCCGCCCTTCAGCAAGAAGGTGTCGGTGGGGCCATTGACCCTGGGAACGATGTGAGAGGCCAACACCCAAAGTGCCATCAGGCCTCGGATGCCGTCGAGAAACCCAAGTTGGTTGTTCATGCTGCTCTGATTCAGGCGTTAAGCGTCATCCGGGGCGCAGACGGCAGTCCCCACCGAAACGTCTTGCGCTTTTGGGCGGAAGAGGAGGGCCCGGCGCTGTGCTCGTCGGCCTTGGTCAGGAAACCGATCGCCAGCAATGCCATCACCATGAAATCGAGGATCTCGGTGGTGTAGAGCGTGCCGAAGGTTTCGGTTTGGGATTGCAGCACCAGCAGGAATGCAAAGCTGACGATGATGGCCTTGAAGGCCTTTGGGGCCGTATCCGCTTTGATCAGCCTGTCCCCCTCCCACACGAAGACGAACAGAAATGCGACCCAGATAAGGGCGCCGATGTATCCCCCGTCAATCAGATACTGAAAGAAGGCGTTGTGGCAACCCATGATGGTTGTGCCGATGGAGTTAAAGATCCAAGAATAGCCGGCAGACAAGTGCGATGAAGCATGGCCGAATGCGCCATAGCCGATCAGGTGGATCCATTCGAAATCGGAGTAGTACTTGGCAATGTATTCCCAGATCTCGCCGCGTCCCGTACCAACCCCGAGCCGACTTCCTTGCGAGCCTGATCGCACGAGGAAGGAGAACGTGGTTGAATGGTTCGCGACGTCAAAGAGTCGGTATGTGATGTGTGGAAAGACTGGTGTCAACAGTACCGCTGGGTACAAGACCCATATGCGTCTGTGATGACGGATGGCCCACAACGCCATGAGGCCGCAAATCACTGTCGCTGCGGTAGCGCCCCGCGCATCAGTCAGGATCAAGGCGCCGATGTTGATCGGCAGAAGGAAGACGCATGCCCAGCGCAGGAACGAGCGTGTGTACAGGATGTAGCACACGCAGATCAGCGTGGACAGCGCCGAAACTGCTCCGAAGATGTTGGTGCCGAAAGTGAGCGGGAAGGACACCCGCGCCATGGTGATGCCGACCAATCCGAGCAACTGGTTTCCACGCTCTTCCGCCATTGCCATGTCGAGGCTTTCGCTGCCGCCGAAACCCGCCGCATAGGCGATCACGTTGAAAAGTACATGCAGAGGCAGGCTGAGGATGATGGAGTGGATGAGGAGGTGCCTCTCCTTCTGAGTTTGCGCATTCACCATGGACATCACGAACGCCAGCGGGACCAGCATCTGGATGCCGGCATTGGCGATCACGTTCGATATGGAGTAGTAGAAACCCAGCGCCCTGACATAGCAGATGATCAGCACGATGGTCAACACCGTGACGGCCACGATCGGCGCCATGTGAGTGTGTTGGCGAACGGCCTCCTTGTACAAATGCTTGGAGTGCTTGACCGACAACGCGGGTTTGAGCACCGCGTTATTCAGGAAGATGAGCACGAGCACGAGAAAGGCGAAAACCCGCGTGCCGCCCGGATCGAACAGGCGAGCAATGTTCAGGGCCGTCGGCAGCGACAGCCACAGCAGCGCGTCGATCCACAGCAGATTGATCATGATCGTCTCGATTGGGTGAACTCGCCCAGCGGCATGCGCGGGAAGATCTCCAGCTTGCCGCCTTCGGTGCAGTTGTAGATCCGGCGTCCGCTGCCTTCAAAAACATCGCGGGCCATGCTGTAGGACACTTCGCTTTGCAGTAGATCGGGCAGTTGCCACTTCACACCACCTGCGAAGTAGTTTGGGTCGAAGTGACTGGGGTCCTTCTCGCCGGACACCACGGCCTTGTTGGCCGGCCCTGTCTGCGCGAAGTTATGGTCGCATCCGATCAGCGCCACCTCCTTGAAACCCATGTGGTAGGCCAATTGCAATGCGACGAAGGTGACCGTGTAGCCTTCGTAGATGCTGACACTGCAGTCACGCGCGAACTTCTGCTGCGAGGCCGGGTACATGAACGTGATGTTCTTGCGCGGCCGGACATGCTGCATCGCATCGTTGCGCAGAAAGAGCGGGATATCCGTTTGATTGAAGAAGGCTGCGTTCTGCTCGTTGACGAACGGATTGACCGAGGCAATGTAGGTCGGCCGGAAATCCGTCTTGTCGAACAACAGGTTGATCTTGTTGAGCCCAAATGTTTTAACGTCTTTGAGCAGAGACAAGTCACTCTTGAGCAGGCTGGGGCCGTTGCATAAGATGACGCATTTCTCACCCGCGTGGATGTTGTGAAAGGACTTCATCCTGGCACGGGAGCCCCACGATTCGGGCTTCACGTCCCATTGCAGTCGGCGCAGTACCTCGCCCACCGCCGTGCGGTAGGGGTTGATGGTGGGCGTTTGTTCGAGCAGTGGCGTGGCGGTGTCGTTGCTCATTCAGATTCCAGGCATGGCGAAGTGATACAGAAGGGCGCAGGCCGCAGCCGTGAGCACAGGCAGCATCGCGCACTGGCGTTCGAACTGCAGCCACTTGAACGAAAAGGCTTGGGTCGACAGACGGATCGCATACCAGGTGTAGAAGCCCAGATAGGCCGCCAGCATGGCCAGCGGCAAGGCCTCGACCCCCATCACCGGATAGAGCAGGATGCCGCCCCCCAGCATGAGCACGCCCGTGACACCGTTTGCGATGTGCCAGACGATGTGGTTGGTCGTACTGTAGAGTTGCAGATACATTGCGCCCAGTCGCTCAGCAAAGAAGGCACAGCACATCAGCAGCCACAGTTCGGAGCTGACGAAAGGCGTGCCGCTGCCAATGAGCTTGAGCAAAGGCCCTGCCGCCACGGCAATGCCGATGGCGCCAATCACGAAGATCCAGTGCGAGAAATACATCCCGCGCGATGCCAGGCGCAGTTGTTCGCTTGTTTGCCCTTTGGCGTGGCACTGGGCGAGCATGGGCAGTTTGCTGTAGAAGGGCGCCTGTGAGAACTGGCTGATCATGGTGATGAAGCGCAGCGCAAGCAGATAGGACGCCACCTCGGCCGCGCCAGCTATTTGGCTATAGATCACGCCGCTGGCCTGGATGATGCCTTGGCTCATCAAAGACCCCAACCCGCTGCGCCAGGCGGCCGGCCAAAGCACCTGAATCACGTCGTTGTGCCTTTCGGGCTTGGCCCCGAAGAGTTCAGGGTGCAAGTCCTTCAGCAGCCATCGATTGCGGAAGGCGGACATCACCCACCAGAACTGGTTGGCCAGCACCAGTGCGAGCAAGCCGCCATTGGCCAGCAGCACGGCCGTCACGCTGCCGATCTGGGCCAAGGCAAACAGCATTTCCCAACGGCGGGAGATGGCGATGTGGTTGAGCCCCTGCAGTGCGGCGTTGTAGCCATTACCCCAGAAGCCGAAAACGGCGCTGCCCAGCATGATGATCCAGCTGACCCAGCCGATGGCCGGATCGGCGAGTTGGCCCACTGGCTTGAGCAGGGCGAGCGTGCCACCCACGAGGAATATCAGCGACACCACGATGGTGATGCGGTTATAAAGCCAGCGTTGAGCGCTGAAGACGTGCAAGAGGACGGCCGGGTCTCTCTTTCTGCGCCGGCCATGGGTGCCTTGCGGTGCATCTCGCTGAGTTCCTGCATCGTCGCGCCGCCGTAGGCATAGGCCAGCAGCCGCGAGAACGTAGGCGCGAAGCCGAAGTCGAACAGCATCTGCATCGTGTAGAGCGTGATGAAGAGCTGCCAGATGGCGACTTCGGCGGCGGGGAACTTGACCAGCAGGATGGGCAGCACCAGCGTCATGCCCAGCAGACGCGAAGCCAGACTTCCCCAGGTCATGAAGGTGGGGGAGTGCCAGAGGCGCAGGAAAAGCGACTTCATGAGGACTGCTCGAGAACTACACGGGATCATGCAGCCGTGCACCGATGCCGCCATCGAGGGCAATGCAGGCGCCGGTCAGGAAACCGAGCTGGTCATCGGAGAGCAGGCGGCAGGTGCGCGCCACTTCAGCGGGTTCGCCAATGCGGCCCACTGGGTGCATTTCCGCCAATTGCTGGTAAGCCTGCGGTCGTCCGTCGAAGCCTGCCAACAACATGGGGGTGGCAATGGCTGCGGGACACACGGCGTTGACGCGAATGCGTGCGCCCAATTCGACAGCCAGGGCGCGGGTCATGCCCACCAATGCAGTCTTGCTGGTGGCATAGGCGACGAACTCCGGTTTGGTGAGCTGGCCGTGGATGCTGGCGATGTTGACCACGGAGCCCCGCGCCGCTTCCAGTTCCGACAGGAGTCCCTGTGTCAGCAGGAAGGGGGCCATCACATTGACGTGCTGCGTCTGCATCCAGTCGGCGGCCGTGATCTGCGCCACCGGCTTGACCACTTGGTGTGCAGCGTTATTGATCAGGACGCACAGACGTCCACCGCACAGCGCCTTGATTCTTGCCAGGACGGTGTCGCGGTAGGCGGGGTCGACGCAGAAGCGATCCAGCTCGGCGTCGATATAGTGGGTGGGGAGCGCGCCGGCTCCGGCCGCGCTGGCGCCGCGATCCATGCCGATGACCACGAAGCCCGCTTGCGCGAACTCATGAACAAGCGCCTGTCCGATGCCGCCCAGGCAGCCCGTCACCAGCGCATGCCGAGTGGCTGGCGGGCCGGTCTGTTCGGCGGCCAGCCCTGGGATCATGCCTGAACTCCGAGAAAGCCGAACAGCAACTCCATGGCGCGGTGGCTGGCACGGATCACGCCGTCAGACGTGTTGGAGCCGTTGTGCGAGCCGAGGATGCAGCGCTCGAAACCGCGCAGCGGCGAATCCATCGGCAGGGGTTCGACCTCGAACACGTCCAGCGCAGCGGAATACACCTTGCCGCTTTGGATCGCGGCGATCAGGTCCACTTCCTTGATCAGCGGGCCGCGGGCCACGTTGACCACGCGTACGCCGTCCTTGGCTTGAGCCAGGGTGTCGGCGTTGAGCATGTGGCGGTTCTTGTCGTTGAGCGAGCAGGTGAAGACCAGGAAATCGCATTGGCCGATCTGTTCGGGCCACTTCGCCATCTTCACGGCTTCCAGGCCCGCAGGTGCCATGTCAAAGCCCGGATCCCACGCGATGACGTTCATGTCATGGGCGAGCGCGCGCTTGGCCGTGTTGCGGCCGATGTCCCCCATGCCGATGACGCCGATGGTGCGGCCGGAGGTGGAGATGCCACGGGGCTTGGGCCAGCCGCCGGCACGGATGCCGCGGTCGATCAGGAAGGTCTCGCGCGCCAGGGCCAGCACATAGGACATGGCCACATCGGCCACCTCGCCGCCGAACATGTTGGGCGTGTTGATGATGGGGATGCCAAGGTCCTTGCAGGCAGCGAAATCGACGTTGTCCACGCCGATGCCCCACTTGACTGCAGCGCGCAGACGCCCGGCCTTGCCCGCTTCGAAGACTTCGCGTGTGGCGGGGTCGTCACCGATGATCCAGCCGTCGTGCAGCGGCACAAGCTCTTTGAGTTGGGGCACCGTCAGCGTCTGGACGACGTCGGGCGTGGTGATCTCAACGCCGGCCTTGGCGAAGATGGGCCGGAACTCGTCGATCATGCGCAGCATGGGAGGGCAGGTAACAAGGATCTTCACTTCGGTATCCAAAAATGTGGGTAACTCAATGCACCAGGCGTTTGAGACGCAGTGCGGGTTTTTCGATCAAGAGCCAACTCGCCCATGACAGGACAACGGTCAGCATCGTGACAAGGGTCAGGTAGACCGCCCAGCTTCCGATGGGCAAGGTTTGCGCCGTGACATTCAACAGAAGCGTTCCGTAGATGTACACCCCATAGGAAATGTCGTTTTTCGCGTTGATCTTTTGTAGCGGCAACTTCTTGGTCAGATAGAACACGGCATAGCAAAGGGGCAGCGGTGCAACGGCATAGAACACGCCGCCTGAACTCAAGGGCCATTGTGTCCCTGCAACCAGCGCCAGCACCAGCACGAGAAGTGAACCGGCGAAGAGGAATCTGTCCAGGATGATCCGGTCCCTGGCGGCATAGAACAGCATGCCGGCCAGGAAGAATGTGAAAAGCCGCCATCCGCTGGTGATGGTCGGGCTGGTAGCCAGGCCCGGGTAGGCATAGATCTTGTAGACGAACACGGCCCATACCAACAGGAACATGGCCAGGATATGGCGCTTTTTTCTCAACCATCCGGCCAGGCCGACAGCGCCACAGAAGATGTATGCCAGCAGTTCCCACTTCAGGGTCCACAAGGCGCCGTTAATGGGGGTGGGAATCCCGTTCTCTGTCGCTGTCCCGGCAATGTAGCCTTCGCCGCCCACCAGCAAGGGCAGATTTTTCAGGAAATAGTCAGGAGCCACGCTGCCGTTCAGGATGGGAGAGGCGATGAAAGCCGTCACGGCGATGCACACCCAGTAAGCTGGATAAATCCTCAGGAATCGTGCCCAGGCAAAGGCAAAAAGCCCACCACGGTTTTCAAAGCTCTTGGCGATCAGGTAGCCGCTGAGACAGAAAAAGACATCGACACTCACGCGGCCCAGCGCAATCTGATTGGCCGTCAGCGCTATCAAAGGATCCTCTCCAAATCCGCCTAGCGGAAAGGAGTGACCTACGATGACCAGCCAGGCAGCAAAGAGGCGGATGGCGCCGATGCTGTTGAAACTGCCGATGGAGGCCACACTCTCGCGTCGATCTGCATTGGCCGTGGAGACGAATTCTGCTGACATCATGGCACCACGCAGATCATTGCAACTTGCCTTTGATCCGGGCGCATTCCGCCTGGATTCGGGCGAAGATTTGCGGGTCCTTGGTGGCAATGAAATTGCCCCATGCCCGTTCACTGTTGAGCTGGCACGGATAGATTTTGAAGTCGGCCCACGTGTGCGTGCGGCCATAGGCAACGATCGGTTCCCATTCGCTGACGAGGACCTGATAGCCTCGGCTGGTCAGGAAGCGGGCGAAGTCATCGAAGTCATATCCCAAAGGCTTGGTCTTGGCATCTTCGAATTCGGCCACGACCGTCGTGGGTGTGTGCGTGTCCCAAGGCAGCCCTTCAAGCACGAACTTGTCAAAGCCTTCCGTGTCGATCTTGAGAAAGTCAATCGTCCGGATGCCGTGCTCGCGGACGATCTGGGCGAGGGTGGTCACGGCCACCGTATCAGCCGCAACGTGACTGATATGGAAAGCCGAAAGGCCGCTGATGCCGGTGGACTGTTCGCTCCGATAGAAGGTCACGGATTCCTTTTCCTCATTCGACAAGGCTCGGTTATCGATCTTGATGTTCCGGAAATGCCCGATTTTTTGCGTAAGGTGGGCGCGGTTTTGCGAATCGGGCTCGAACGCGTAGACCTGCCATCCCGCCTCGCAGAAAGGAGATGAGGTGCTGCCATAGTGGGCACCGACGTCGATCATGACGCCCTTGCGATGCCGGATGTCCAGCGCCGCGATGACGATGGCGACCTCATCAATGCCATGTCTGTCAATTCTCCTGGGGCCCAGCTCCTGGATCACTCGGCTAAAAAAAGCAGCCGTTCCGTGTTCGTTGAAATACGTTACTGCTTGTCTTAGCTTGCTCATGAGCCCTCCCCAGAGCTGGTTGAGTACTACGTTGGTGAATACATCGACATGGCCTCCGCCATCTCCCAGCTCTCGGCATCGTCGATGTCGATGGATTCCGTCTTGCGCTGCTCCAGCATCTTCGGCTTGAGGCCGATGCGGGCGTTGGCCGCGCGGAAGCTGTCGCCGCTGAAAACGAAGAGGTTGGAGTTTTCTTCGAACCAGGGCTCCAGATCCTGCGTGCGGATCAGGTTCTTCGGATCGTGGTTCACGGCGCTCATGTCGGCGCGGTAAAAGCGCGTCTGGAACTTGTTGACGGTGAACACCGAATCGTGCGAACCGCTGGCCATGCCCTGCTTTTGCAGCTCGATGGCCTGGCGCACCGTTTCGGGCGTGAGCAGCGGGTTGGTGGTGTGCGTCATCACGTAGATGTCGGCCGGCACGTTGGCCACGTCGTCACCCAGCACCAGGTTCATGCTGACGAAGTCACCGCAGATCTCGGGCTTGCGGTCGCGGATCATCACGCGTTCACGGTCGACCAGACCGTTGTCGGCCAGGATGTGGCGGGCATCGGTGTTGATGACGACCAGATCGATTTCTTCGACGGCCAGCAGGGTGTCGAGCACCCACTGGAACAGCGGCTTGCCATTGAACAGGCGGAAGTTCTTGCCCTTGACGCGTTCGCTGTTGGCCTTCATCGGCAGCAGCGCGACGATGCGGGGTTTGGTGTTGGACATGGTGAATGCTTGAACTGAAAAACAGGGAAGAGTGAGGCCGCGGTGCTGCCGGCACGACCGGCTCAGCGCGGGTAGAAGTAGCTTTCCTTGAGTTCACGCGAGACCTGGCGGTGCAGGTGGTTGCCCCGGTAGGAGCCGGTGAACTGCATGAAGCGATAGAGCAGGATGTGCTTGAAGTTGTCGCGCAGGCAGCGTTGCTGCAGGGCCGCACCCATGTCGAGGAAGACGGCGCTGAAGAAGTAGCGCGCCACGTCCGTCCACGCCAGGCTGACCTCCGGCATGATGTGCTGCAGGGCGATGGCCTCGCGCTCGAAGCGGCGGCGCACCTGGGCCCAGCTCTCGCTGTGCAGGTGGTACACCGCGCCGCTGGCCACATACGCGATCTTGTAGCCCTGGGCCACCAGGCGCTTGGCCAGGTGCATGTCTTCCAGGCCCGTCAGGTCTTCATCAAAACGGTGGTCCACCCACACGCTGCGCAGCAGGGCTGCATTCGCGTTGTTGATGTAGAAGCCTTCCTGCGGCACCTTGTCCTGGTTGGGGAAGTACTTGCCGAAGATCTGTTTTTCGCTGAAGTGGCTGGTGTCGTCGCCCACCTGGCCGCCATAGCTGTAGGCGACGTTGTTCTGGCCGAGTGGCGCGATCAGGTCGGCGATCCAGCGCGGGCCCGTCGGGATGCAGTGTCCGCTGACGAACACCAGCACATCGCCCGTGGCCGCGGCGCAGCCGATGTTGAGCGAGCGCCCGAAGGAGAACTCTTCCTTCTTGATGGGCACGATGCGCGTCGGGTAGCGGTGGGCGATCTTGAGCGTGTCATCGGTCGAGCCGGAATCGACGATCACGGTTTCGATATCGAAACCGTCTCGTTCCTGCCGTTCGATGCCCTGGAGCAGCGCATCGAGGTGCTTCTGCTCGTTGTAGGTGCGGATGACGATGCTGACCTTCATGGCGTGGCCTGCCGACCTTGGTTGGAGAGGAGGTCATCGCCCAGCATCAGCTTGCGGCCTTCGGGCGTCATGGCGCCCAATAGATCGCGGATGAAGGCGTCCTGAACAGCATAGGCGTGTTTTTCGTCTTCATCGATGGTCGACACACGCACCAGGAGGCCGTCCGGGTAGTGGCCTTTCAGTCCGGCTTTCACGCGGGCAACGTTCTGCTCAAGCCAGCCACGTACGATGACGTCACCCGAGCGGATCCAGTAGGTGACGGGTTCCTGGCGCGGACCTTTGCTGGTGTGCACCCGCATCACCGGGACACCGCCGACGCTGGTTGTCGACACGGCTTTCTCGGTCTTCGAAATCTTGAAGCCTTGCGCTTCATAGCAGACTTCAGGCTTGTGCACCTGAAGCGAGCGGCTTTGGTCCGCACCGTAGGCCAGCGAGAGCATCACGCGTTCGCCCTGAGCGTTGACATAGGTGCGCGACAGGTTGTCGCTGTAGAGATCCTTGAGCATTTGCTCGACCTCAGGGCTGACGATATTGGCGAACTGTTGCGGATCCTCGCGCCAGCCAGCGAACTGCATGGGCATCAAGGTGCTGAGCTTGGTTGGTGGCGGCGACGACTCCGTGTACATGGGCGTGGGTGTGAGCACCCTGGCTGCAGCCACGGCGATGAGCATGCCCAACGCGAACACGCCGGTCCGAAGGTAGGTGGAGTTAGCCATGTTTACTCAGGAAGTCCTGGTATGCAAGCCGGATGCCATCTTCAAGAGAAGTATGCGCGTGCCAGCCCAAGCCAGCCAGGCGTGACACATCCATCAGCTTGCGCGGCGTGCCGTCGGGCTTGGTGGTGTCGAATGTCAAGTCGCCTTCGAACCCAACGACCTTGAGCACGGTCTCCGCCAACTCGCGGATGGTGACGTCGGTGCCGGTGCCGATGTTGACCAGCGGGCCGTCGTAGCCTTGCTCCATCAGGTAGACACAGGCATCGGCCAGGTCATCCGCATACAGGAACTCGCGCATCGGCGTGCCGGTGCCCCACACGACCAGCGCCTTGTCGCCACGCTGCCTGGCCTCATGGGCCTTGCGGATGAGCGCGGGCAGCACGTGGCTGTTGTTCAGGTCGTAGTTGTCGTTGGGCCCGTACAGGTTGGTGGGCATCACGCTGATGTATTGGCGTTGGTACTGCGCGTTGTACGCGTCGCACATCTTGATGCCGGCGATCTTGGCGATGGCATACGGCTCGTTCGTGGGCTCGAGCAGACCTGTCAGCAGTGCGTCTTCCTTCATGGGCTGCGGTGCCATCTTGGGATAGATGCAACTGGAGCCCAGGAACATCAGGCGCTGCACGCCGGCCAGGTGGGCACCGTGGATCAGGTTGGCTTCGATCATCAGGTTCTGATAGATGAAGTCGGCCCGATAGACGTTGTTGGCCTGGATGCCACCCACCTTCGCCGCGGCGATGTAGATGTAATCGGGCTTTTCGGCCTGCAGGAAGGCCTGCACGGCCTTCTGATCGAGCAGATCGAGCTCGCTGCGGCTGCGCGTGATCACCTGCGTGTAGCCGGCCGATTGCAGGCGCCGCACGATGGCAGAGCCCACCATCCCGCGGTGGCCGGCGACGAAGATCTTCGCGTTCTTGTCCATGGCGATCACTCGTGGTAGTCGTAGGCCTGGAAGCCGGCAGACTTCACCAGGCTGTCGCGCTTGGCGGCGGTGTAGTCGGAGAGCACCATTTCCTTGACCAGCTCGGCCAGAGAGGTGGTGGGCACCCAGCCCAGTTTTTCCTTGGCCTTGGCGGGATCGCCCAGCAGGGTCTCCACCTCGGTCGGGCGGTAGTAGCGCGGATCGACGCGCACGATCACGTCACCCACCTTGCACTTGGCCAGCATCTCGCCGTTGACCGGCTCGACCTTGACCACGCGGCCCACTTCGGCCTCGGCCTCGCCTTCGAAGGCCAGCGTGACGCCCAGTTCCTTGGCAGAGAACTCGACGAACTGGCGCACGCTGTATTGCACGCCGGTGGCGATCACGAAGTCTTCCGCGACATGCTGCTGCAGCATCAGCCACTGCATTTCGACGTAGTCGCGGGCATGACCCCAGTCACGCAGGGCGCTCATGTTGCCCAGGTACAGGCAATCCTGCAGGCCCAGGGCAATGCGGCTGATGGCGCGCGTGATCTTGCGGGTCACGAAGGTCTCGCCGCGCACCGGGCTTTCGTGGTTGAACAGCACGCCGTTGCAGGCGTACATGCCATAGGCCTCGCGGTAGTTCACCGTGATCCAGTAGGCATACAGCTTGGCCACGGCATACGGGCTGCGCGGGTAGAAGGGGGTGGTTTCCTTCTGGGGGATCTCCTGCACCAGGCCATACAGCTCGGAGGTGGAGGCCTGGTAGAAGCGGGTCTTCTTTTCCAGGCCCAGAATGCGGATGGCCTCCAGCAGGCGCAGCGCACCGATGCCGTCGGCATTGGCCGTGTATTCGGGCTCTTCGAAGCTCACGGCCACGTGCGCTTTGCGCCGCCAGGTTGTAGATCTCGTCTGGTTGGACCTTCTGGACGATGCGCACCAGGCTGGTGGAGTCGGTCAGGTCGCCGTAGTGCAGCACGAAGTTGCGGTTGTCGACGTGCGGATCCTGATACAGGTGATCGATACGGTCCGTGTTGAACAGACTCGAGCGGCGCTTGATGCCGTGGACTTCATAGCCCTTCTTCAGAAGGAACTCGGCCAGATACGAACCGTCCTGGCCCGTGACACCCGTGATCAGCGCTACCTTTTTGCTCATTCATCTACTCCTAGGAAAGTGAGTCAGCCTATGTGCTGTATGTGTATTTCTTATTTCTTGGAACCACGAACGTACTCGTTCATCACCACGCCGAGCACCGAGCCGGAGGCGCGGCGGACATCGTGAATCAGCTTGCTCATCGGGGCCAGGCGGCTGGTGCCCTTGCAGCCGATGGCCAGGGCGGTGCCGCAAGCACCGGCGATCACACGGGCATCAGAACCGTGCACGGCGGCCGGGGTGTCGACGATGATGTAGTCGAACTTGCTGCTCAGTTCATTGAGCAGCAGCCCGAAAGTGGGGCGTTGCACGAGTTCGAGGGGGTTGGGCGGTACGACACCGACCGGCAGAAGGTAGAGGCTGGGCAGTTCCTCGACGGGGCGGATGACATTGGGCTCGGTGCGGCCCGAGAGGATGCCCGACAGGCCGGCCGAGCCGCTGTTGATGCCGAAAATCTCGTGTTGGCGCGGTGTGCGCATGTCCGCATCGATCAGCAGGGTGCGCCCCCCCAACTGGCTGAACGATGCAGCCAGGTTGGCTGCAAAGAAGGTCTTGCCATCGCCTACATCGACGCTCACCACAGCCACGGCTTTGCTGCCAGAGGATTTGGCGAACACCTGACTGATGAGCTGGCTGCGGAAATCCCGAAAGACCTCCGCTTGATCGCTGAACGGGTTGTTGGCCACGACCAGTTCTTCGTGCGTCTGGCGCTGTCCCGCGGGCGAATAAGGGTAGTTGAACTGCTGGGAAAGGGCCCATAGCACGTCTTCCCGCTTGGCAAAGCCCAGGGCGACCGCCGCTTCACCGAACTTGAGATTGTGCTCCCGTTGATAGCCCAGAATTTTCTCGACCTGATCCGGCGTCAGATTGTTGGTCTGGCGGATGATGTCACCGATTGAACGGTCCGGTGTGCCGGAAACGGATGTAAGGCCTTCGTACATGTCGTTGGGTTTCATGGTGCGCTCAGTAAGCCTGTGGAAGGGGCCGGCATGGGGGGGCGATGAGTGCCATCATGCGTTGGGCGCCAGCAGCTTCGGTACTTCCTTGTTCGAGCGCAGGAAGGGCATCAGACGCTTCGGGCCGATCTGTTTGGGCAGTGCAGTTGCGGGCAGGGCGCCCAGCAGCGGCACGCCCAGGCCTTCTTCAATGTCTTCCTCCGTGCGCAGGCGGCGGTCTCGGATCTCCAGAATCAGTGCGGTCATCAGGGCGAGCATGACGCCCAGCACCAGGGCGAGAATGGCGTTCAGAAATGTCTTGGGTGAGGATGGCTTGTAGGGGGGCGTCGCGATCTTGACCATGGAGACGTTGGTCTGGTTGCTCTGGCTTTCGAGAGAAGACTGGCTCAGTCGTGCCGTGATGGCGTCGAAGTTGCGCTGAGCTGTTTCGACATCACGTTGCAGCACCTGGGCCTCGTCGCGCTGCTGGCGCAGCCTGAGCACCTTCTGGCGCTGCTCGTCAAGCTGCGCCTTGACTTGCAGTTCGCGCACCTGATTGACCGAGTTGTTCACGCCGAGACTGGCCGTGACTTTGCGGGTCTCGGCCTCAATGCGGGCGCGGGTCTCTGCAAGGGATGCCCGTGTCTCGGCCACCTGCGGGTGGGCGTCTCCGAAGCGCGAACTCAGTTCCTTCAGCCGCGCTTCCTGGCGGGAGAGATCGGTCTTCAGCGTCGAGACGACCGGGTTGTTCAGCACCTCCTGCATGCGCTCGCCGTTGCCTGATGCCAGGGCTTGGCGTCCGCGGGATTCCGCAGTGATCGCCTGCAGTGCGACCAGTTGAGAGGACAGCTCGTTGAGCCGCATGGTTTCGATGTCCAGTCGCTCGTCGGTTGCGAGCAGACCCTTGTTCTGCTGGTAAGCCGATAGCTTGGCCTGTGCCTGTTCCAGCTTCTCCCGGGCTTGCTTGGACTGCTGTTCGAACAGGTCGCGGTATTGCTTGGCCGGCTCGGTGCGCAACTCCAGTGTGGTTGCGATGTAGCTTTGCGCGAAGGCGTTGGCCATGGCGGCAGCAAAGGCCGCGTCCTGGCCAGTGAACGAGATATTGATCACGCTCGATTCACGCGAGGGATCGATCTCCAGGTAGTTCTCCAGCTGCTCGCCTAGCCAGGCCTCAATCGAGCCCTTGCCTTCTGTCTCGTCCTTCCACTGCGCCTGCAACTGCGGGCTGGCGGTCAACTGCAATTGCCGGATGACGCCGCGCAGCACGCGCTCGCTCTTGATGAGGTCGACCTGCGTGGCCATGTAACCGGGGGCCATCATGCCGGGCAGTACCATGCCGGCGATCGGGTCTGGTGACTTGACGTCCACCACCACGGCCGCGGTGGCCTTGTATTTGGATGGCAGGACGGCGGTGATGATCATTGCAATGCCGAATACCGCCACGACGATGGCGAGCATCAGCCACTTGCGGGCATTGAGCACAAGAAGAAGTTGGCCAAACGACATAGGTTCGAATTCCGGTGCAGATAATGAGTTGCTGTGGAGCCTTATGCCGCTGGTGCGTCGGCGGATTCACGGTCGCTGTGCTTCTTGCCGAGGATCCAGCCGAGCACGTTATCGGTGCCGATGGTAAACAGCGTGGCGATCATGAAAAGGAAGATGCCGGCAAACGAGTGCACGAAGCCTTGACCGACTTCGTCTCCGAAGTAGTAGGTGACCAACACCAGCGCCACCACCCGCAGCACGTTCGAAATGAAAGAGATGGGCAGGATGAGGAGCGCGATCATCATGTTCCGTAACCGGCTCTTGTATTCCATGATGCTCAGGTAGAAGACGCCGATGGCCTCGAGCGCGAAGATGGAGTTGAGGCCCGCGCACGCATCGGCCACCATCAGGTTGTAGGAGCCGATGGTGAGGGTGACGCCGGAGCGCCCGATGGGGTAGCCCGCGTGGTAGAGCAGCAGCTCGGCGATGGTGGACACCCCCGCCTTCAGCGGTCCGGTGATCAACTGCACCACGATACCCGGGAAGGGAATGATGAAGATCAAAAAGAAAATGGGGAACCAAGCCGCCTTGAGGCCAGCTCTGCCTCGGTAGGCCAGCAGCAAGCCGGAGAAGAGCGACAGCTGCGAGGCGGTCGACAGTTCGGGCAGTTCCTGAGATTGGCCGATGGCGTAGAGGAGGACGGAGAAGGCCAGTAGCGGCCAGGCGAGCCAACTTGATCGTGTCGGCAGGCTGATCAGGGTGGGCAGGCGTTTGTAGAACAGCCAAAGCGCAAGGGCCAGCATCACGGGACCATGCCCCTGGCCTTCCTTGCTCCACACGTGCGTATCCAGGTAGATGTACGTGGGTACGTACATCACCGCCAGACATATGCCCAGGATGACGAGCTCCGCCCGTGATGGCGACAGCGACGTGGAGGGGGGGGCGGATGTCACCGTGCTGCTCAACGACATGATTTCATTTGGGATGTGTGCACTGCGCGGGCGGGATGTCCATCAAAGCAAGGTCAATGCCTTGCTCGTGAGTGGGCGTGGTTCGGTTTTCGCGTTTGTCATGGTGAGTGTCTTCCGAGACAAAAATCACGTTGGAGTTCCCTTGCGCTGAGGTCTTTGTCCCAGTTTTTGTTGTGCTGAAGTGTATCGGCGCCGAAGGATGTTTCTCACGCCTGTACAAATGGCTACACCAAGGGGGGCAATGGGTGTGATGTCATCGCCCTGAAAAAAAATGCCGCTCTGTGAGCGGCATTCGGGGATGGGAGGCAGGGCTGGGCAGGTTTAGCCCAGCTCCTTGTGTCGGCTGGGTTGGGCCCCCCACAATATGGATTTCGCCATCCGATAGACGAATACCGAGTTTGTGGCGGTATAGCGCTTGAGCAGGCGACGGGGCTCGCTGATAGAGGCGATGCGCCCATTCCATGCCGATCTTTTGAATCCACACCGGTGCACGACGAACGGTACCTGCGTGGTAATCAAAAGCGGCGCCGACGCCGAGCATCACTGCCTGGATGCGCCCGCGATGCGCGGCCATCCATTTTTCCTGCTTCGGGCAGCCCAGGCCGACCATCAGGACGTGTGCGCCGGATTTGTTGATCTGGTCGATGTAGGCCTGGTCTTCTTCCGGGCTCAGATCGCGGTAGGGCGGGGACACCATGCCGACGACGCGCAGCTTGGGGAATTCTTTCTTGATGCGCGCGTGGAGCTTTTCCAGGGTGGCTTCCGTGCTGCCGTAGAAGAACACGCTCTGGCCGATTTTCTCGGCCACGGCAAGGTAACGCCAGGTCAGATCGGGGCCGTTGATGCGTTGCTGTTGAGGAAAGCCTTCACGGCGCAGGCTCCATGCGACAGGGGCGCCGTCGGGCAGGGTCAGATCGGCCTGCGACAGCACCTTGTTGAAATCGGCTTCCTGGCTGGCTGTCACCACCGAGTGCACATTGCACAGGGTGACATAGCGGGACTGATGCTGCGAGCCCCAGGAAACAATGCGCCCCAGGACGTCTTCCCAGCTGATGGCGTCGATGTGCGTGTCGAGTACGTAAGCGCCCTGCCGCATGAACTTCTTGTCGAGCTTGGGTTGAACGTGCCCCAGCATGCGCTCATGCTCTGCAAACGTCAGCGAGGGATAACCAAAATTGGGGTCCGGATGTCTCATGCCATCCACCTCAGGGGTGTCTGTCTTGTGGTTGGGGAGGGATTGCCTCACCCTTTGGCCGGATTGTAGGGATCGGGTCATGCGGGCGCTTCAGGGTAAGTGCGCAATTTCTGCGCAGAATCCGTGATGGATGTCCCGCCCCACCCGATTGAGGGGGGTCTCAAAGGTTTCCGCCGGAAAGATGCACGCTTTCCCGGAAAAAGGGGGCCATGTGCGAAAACTCTTCATGAAAACGCCCGAAAGAAGGGGGAGTCAAAGGCAGAGGGAAACAACCTAGTCATTTGCGGGGAACCAAAGTGGGCCTGTGAGGCACAATCTCCGCTGCCACTGAACCGTAGTTCTATGATTGCCCCAAAGAGTTCCGACGCACAGGCGTCAGATTGGTTGTCCTTGCCATCGAGCGTGAGTCGATCGGGATTCGCCGTCCTCGTGCTGGGGCTGGCTGCGCTGTTCGTGCCGACGTACATGACGCTGGCCGAGGAGGTGTGGACCACCGACGCCCATGGCCACGGCCCGATGATCCTGGCGGTGTGCCTGTGGCTGCTCTGGATGGATCGTCACAAGATCTTTGCTGGAGAGGCCAGGCCTGCCTATGGCCTGGGCATGACCGGTCTCATCCTGGGGCTGCTGGTGCATGTGGCCGGCCATTCCCAGTCGATCAACATGTTGACGACGCTGGCCCAGCCCATCGTGTTCGGCAGCTGCCTGCTGCTGCTGCATGGCACATCGGCCTTGCGTCGCGCATGGTTCCCGCTCTTTTTCATGCTGTTCATGGTGCCGCTGCCGGAGGTCGTCGTCGGGGTGATCACCATGCCGCTCAAGCATGCCGTGTCCGTTGTCACAGAGCATCTTTTGTTTGCGCTGGGATACCCCATCGGGCGCTCCGGCGTGATGTTGACCATTGGCCCGTATCAATTGCTGGTGGCGGATGCCTGTTCGGGTATGAATTCTCTGCTGACCCTCGAATCCCTGGGTTTGCTGTATATGCGGATGATGAATTACACGTCCCGGTATAGAAATATTTTCCTGGCCTTGGCCATTATTCCGACCTCGTTTGCCGCAAACGTGACCCGGGTGATCATCCTGGTCTTGGTCACATATTATTATGGCGACCAGGTGGGGCAGGGTTTTGTTCACAGTTTCTCCGGTCTGGTCCTGTTCTCGGTTTCGCTGGTTTCCATTTATTTCATCGACCGCGTCTACGGCTTGCTGTTTGACAGAAAGCGCACGACCGGCCAAGGCGAGGTGACGCAATGAGCGTGGTGCGGCCGGCCGAGAGGGCCGTGGGCGTGAAGATGGGCGTGCTGGTGATGGCCGCCGTGCTGATGGCCGGTGTGTCGGGGCTTGGAAAGTGGGCGCAGCCCACGATCCGCTTGGCGGACATCGAGCAGCGTCAGCCCTTGTCCAACGTGTTTCCGGAACGCATCGGCCAGTGGGTGGCGGACCGCAAGTCCACCAGCGTGCCGTTGCCCCCCGATGTGGCCGCGCAGATTGCGGCCATCTACACCGAGGTGGGTGAGCGCACCTACCTGGGGCCCGATGGGCAGCGCATGATGGTGACCGTGGCGTATGGCCGGGATCAGTCGGACGGCTTCAAGGTTCACCGTCCGGAGGTCTGCTACGCGGCGCAGGGGTTCACGGTCTCCGATCCGGTGATGAGCCAGCTGGATCTGGGAGGGCGCAGCATCCCCGTGGTGCGTGTCGACACCCACAAGGAGCCGCGTTTCGAGCCGGTGAGCTACTGGATGGTGATCGGCGACACCGTGGTGGGAACGGCCATGACGCACAAGGTGCACCAGATCCGTTATGCCTTACACGGCCTGATCGCGGACGGTCTGCTGGTGCGTGTGTCCTCTCTGTCGCAGGACCCGGCGGCTGCTTATGCCGAGCAGGATGCCTTCATCCGCGAGTGGATGAAGGAAGTGCCGGCGAATCAGCGGTCACGCCTGTTCGGGAAGTGACCGTCGCAGTGGGGCAGGAGGCGCACCTTTGCGGTGCCCCGCGGACATTTTCGAGAGCAAGAAATCAGCATGCTGACGATGGACATTGATGACGTAAAGGCGATCTTCATGCGGCGGTTCCGTCCGGCGCGCATGCAGCAGATCAAGGATTGGTTCCCGGTGCTCAACGGCAAGGGGGCTGTGCTGGATGTGGGCGGCACCTGGGGCTGGTGGAAGATGATGGATGTGCCCAACCGGGACATCACCATCGTCAATCTCGACACGTATCACGAGAAAGAAGTGCTGGCGGCCGGCTACAAATTCAGCAGCGCCAACGGGTGCCAGCTGCCGTTTGCCGACAAGCAGTTCGATCTGGCCTTCTCGAATTCGGTGATCGAGCACGTGGGCGGCCTGGCCGAGCAGCGGCAGTTCGCCAAGGAGCTGATGCGCTGCGGCAAGGAGATCTACCTGCAGACGCCCGCCAAGTGCTTTCCGATCGAGCCGCACCTGATGGCGCCCTTCATCCACTGGCTGCCGGTGGGCGTGCAGCGGTATCTCGTGCGCTGGCTGTCGGTCTGGGGCTGGGCCACGCGGCCGAACATGAAGCAGATCGACGAGTTCCTTGCGGGCACGCGCCCCATGACGCGCAGCGAAGTGGTGTCGATGTTCCCCGGCTGCGAGATCCACACCGAGAAGTTCATGGGGCTGACCAAGTCCTATATCGTGGTGCGCCGCGCGGCGCGCTGATTCATTCCGCCTTTCCATGAAACGCCAGTTCTACGACGTCACGCCAGACCTTGCCGGCGGCGCCATGCTGCACCGCAACCGGGCGGTCGTCTCGAGCTTCCTGTTCTGGTTCTCGTTCGGGCTGGCGTGGATCTGCGTGGCGTTTCCCCCGTTCCGCTACCTCAGCTATGGGGTGCCGTTCTTCGTGTTGCTGGCGGTCATCATCGATGGCGGCGGGGTGATCAAGGACGAGCTGTGGCCGTTCATGATCGTGCTGGGCATCGGGCTGATGTTCGGGCCGGTGACCAAAACCGAAGGCTGGAAGGACATGCTCTTCATGGTGGCCGGGATTTCCGTGGCCTTCATGAAGCAGTTGCCCAAGGTGCGCATGTGGCTGATCTTCTGGGCCTGGACGGTTGCCTTCGTGTTCCTGTATGGGGTTCTGGCCGGCAGGTTCTCGCAAGGCTTCCACTTCAGTCTCTCGTCGTCCGACTCGTCGTTCGAGGGCAACTTCGGCTTCATGTTCCCGATGCTGGTGCCCTTTGCGCTGTGGCACAGGAAGTATCTGCTGGCCTTTCTGTCTGCCGTGCTGGCGGTGCTGACACTCAAGCGCATCGCGCTGCTGGCCATGCTGGCTTCGGCCTTCTTCGTGCTGCTGGGCGAGCGCCGCGGCAGGTGGCTGCTCAATATCCCGGTGATGCTGGCGCTGAACGTCGTGGTGCTGGTTCTGGACTTCATGTACGTGCTGGGGCAGTTCGACACCCTCATCTTCAAGTACACCGGCCAGTCGGCGAACCAGTTGGGCATGGGCCGCAAGGTGCTTCACCAGTTCGTGGTGGAAGACCTGATGAACCAGCCCTGGCAGTCGCTGATCGGGCGTGGCCTGGGTTCCGTGTACCTGCTGGCCGAACAGGGCTTCGGCATGTTCACGCGCATGAACCTGCACAGTGACCTGCTCAAGCTGTGCTACGAGATCGGCTACATCGGCACGATCGCCGTGCTGTGCTCGATGTATTCGTCCAAGCACTACATGACGCGGGTGGGCTTCCTGTTCCTGAATGTGCTGTTCTTCACCGACAACACGCTGATCTACTACTTCTTTCTCTTCTTCTTCATGCTGCTGATGCGGCTTGAGCGGGAGAACCGTCTTGAGGCGTGAGCCGCATCTGCTGCGGGTGCTGCTGCCCTGCCTGATGTCGCTCGCATGCGGTGCAGCGGGCGCCGCCGTGGCCTTGCAGGAGCAGCCGTGGTCCATCCAGGCCTGGGGGCAGCCAGCCGCGCAGGTCAAGGGCGAGATGTCGACCGATTGCGCGCCGGCCGGTGCCAAGGCTGGCTACAGGTTTGCGCGTGCACGCACGGGGGGCGGCGATGCCGAGGCGATGGTGCCGTCCGTCCTGGTGCCTGGCGTTGCATATGAACTGACCGTGCCGATCCGTGCCGAGTCGCCCGCCAGCGGCCTGGGCGTGGATGTGTATTTCCGCAAGGACGCCCCGTTCTACGAGACCACGTCCATCCGGACGGTGCAGCTGACAGGGCAGTGGCAGACGGTGACGCTCAAGGGCGTGTACGACGCGGCCAAGCCGGGTTCGGTCCGGATCGGCCTGCGTCAGAACACGGGTGCGATCTGCCTGGGCCGGCCTGCGTTGAAGGTGATCGATCCTTCCGCCGTGGCGGCCGATGATGGCCTCCATGCCGTCTCGCGCCACTTCTTTGGCATCCATCTCAACAAACTGGGCGTGCACCAGGGCTGGCCCGGCTTCGAGCCGGATGTGGTGCGCATGTGGGCCACGGCCACGATGTGGTCCGAGATGCAGCCGTCGCCCGGCAGCATCGACTGGCGGCGCAACATCCACGCCAACCGCCTGGATTACTTCGTTGACCACACGGCGCGCCATCGGCGGGATGCCCGCATCCTCATGACTTTGGCGATGACGCCGGAGTGGGCCTCGTCTGCGCGCAGCGATGGCGGGGCTTGCGAGCGTTCGCCCTTCGGACGGCGCACCTGTCTGGCTCCCGCCGGGCTGGATGCATGGCGGGATTACGTGCGGCAGGTGGCCGAGCGATTCAAGGGCCGCATCCGCCTGTGGGAGATCTGGAACGAGGCGGACGTGCCGACGCATTGGGTCGGCGGAGCGGCGACCATGGTGGAGATGGTGCGTGTGGCGGGGGAAGAGATCCGCAGGGTGGATCCGTCCAGCAAGGTCATCGGCCCCAACGTGACGATCCTGGGCCTGCGTTTCCTCAACGATTTCCTGGCGCTGGGTGGAGGGCGTCACGTCGATGGCTTGAGCATCCACATCTACATGGGCGGCTCGCCGCAGAACATGTTCACGCGCACGCGCAATGTCATGGAGTTGATGCGATCGCATGGGCTGGATCTGCCGATCTGGAACACGGAGGCCAATACGGCCTGCGGCGCCGGCATCGATGGCGACGTGATGCTGCAGCAGAACCTGTGCAGCGTGAAGGCCTTGCCGGCCATTGCGCAAGGGGTGATCGGCACCGCAGCACTGGGCGTGGAAAACCTCAGCTACTACACCTGGGAAGGCGCCGAGCAGGAGCTGGGCGGCGTGGGGCTGGTCGAGCGCAATTTCCGCACACCGACGGAGGCCGGCGTGCTGTACGAACGCCTGGCCGATCTGTTGCGAGGCGCCTCGCTGAAGTTCATGCCGCCGCTGCAGCAGGGGTTGATGCGCGTGCAGTTCGTCAAGGGCGAGCAGCGGTGTGTGATCGCCTGGTCCGATGGGCGTGCGTTGACGGTCACGTCGGCCGCACTGCAGCAGCCGACATCGGTCAAGACGCTGGAAGGACGCAAGGTCGAGGCCCGTGATGCGGACGGCTGGCCCGTCTCCGAGATGCCGATCCTGGCTTGCAGGTCCTGAGGGCGGTGGCGGGGATGTCGATGTTGTCGAGGCTGTTCGGGCCGCGTCTGGCGGCCATGCTGCTGTCCCCGCGGGCCTGGGCCATGTTCGCCACGCTGGCTTCGCGCGGCTCCGGTTTTGTGGCCAGCTTCTCTTTGTCAAGGCTGGCGGGGGCACCGTCGCTGGCGCTGTACATCTCGACGGTGATCACGGCAGCGGCCGTGGCCACGCCGGTGGCCCAGGTGCTGTTCAACAGCACGACCTTGTCGGGCACGGCGGCGCCCGACGCCGATTGGTTGCGCCGCTTCCTGCGCGTCAATTTGTGGATGGCCACAGTGCTGCTGGTGCCCATCTGCGTGCTGTTCTACCTGATGCACTGGGATGCGGCGGCCTCCCTGGCCGATGGCCTGGCCTTGTCGCATGGGTGGCTGGTGGCCGTGGGCATCAGCACCGTCGCCGGGCAGATCTATCTGTCCGTGCTGACGGGGGTGCTCAATGGCATGGGGGCGCAGGTCGCCTCGGCGCGCCTGATGGCCGTGGTGGCCATGGCCTTGATGGTGCTGTCGTACCCGGCAGTGTCCGTTGCGGGTGTGCGCGGTGCCTGGAGCCTGCTGCTGCTGAGCAACTGGGTGCCGGTGCTGTGGCAAGGCTGGTTGTTCAGTCGCCATGTCAGGCACCGGTGGGCCCGGCAGGTGGCGCAGGACGATGTGTGCAGCCAGTCTCCGGCCCAAGCGGCCTGGCATCAGTTCCGCGCCGGGCTGCCCAGTGTGCTGGGCCTCGTGTTGACGGGCTTTGCCGGGTGGTTCTGTACCATCTACCTGGTGCAGCAGCATCTGGGCGCCCATGCGGTGGCCGTGGTCGCGGTGTCCAATCAATGGATCACGCTGATGCTCTTGCCGGCCACGAGTTGGGGCGGCGTGATCCTGCGCGAATTGGCGCATCAGCGTCTGACGGATCCGGCCGAGCCTGCGGTCTGGCGCCTGCTGCGCCGGATGCTGGGGCGCAATGGCGCAGTGACCTTGCTGGTGGTGGGGGCGGTGTTGCTGATCTCGCCCTGGATCGAGAAAGGCTACCGCCTGGAGGGCCACAGCCTGGTGGCTTTGCTGTGTGTGGGCGGGGCGGCTGCGATGTTGAGTGCGATGTCAGGCGTGTTCGAGCGCCTGATGGTGTGTTGGGAGCGTCAGGCGTACTGGCTGGTCCTGTTGGTGGTGGGGCTGCTGGCGCAGTTGGCCTTCACCGTGGCCTGGATTGACCGGTCTGTGGTGTCCGTGCAGGCGGGCGCCTTGCTGGCTGCCGCGTTGACCTTCGTCCTGGGGGCCTGGCTGGCGCACAGGGTGCTGGGCCGGCAAGTTGGAGGAACGTTGTTGTGAATATCTCGGTGGTGATCCCGCTGTACAACAAGGCCGACACCATCGTGCGTGCGGTCCGGTCCGTGCAGGCACAGACCTGTCAGGACTGGGAGCTGATCGTGGTCGATGATGGCTCCAAGGATGAGGGCGCCAGCCTGGTGGAAGCCTTGGGTGATCCGCGCATCCGCGTCATCCGCCAGCGCAATGCAGGCGTTTCGGTGGCGCGCAACACGGGCATCGCCCAGGCACGGCACGAATGGGTCGCCCTGCTGGATGCCGATGACTATTGGGCCGAGCAGCATCTGGCCCGGCTGGTGCTGCTGCAGCAGCGCTTTCCGAAGGCCGCCATGCTGGCTTCGACCTACATCTGTCTGGACGACATGGGCCAGATGCGGCCGATCCCGGTGGATGCGCGTTTCCGCTCGGCACCCGATGCGATGGCCGCCATCCCCGATTTTTTCGCCGATGCGGTGGCGCAGCAGCACATCGCCGTGCACAGCTCTTCGGTGATGGTGCCGCGCGATCTGTGCCTGAAGGTGGGCGGCTTTCCGCCAGGCATCACGGCCGGTGAGGATCAAGTGATGTGGGCCAGGCTGGCCTGTGCCGGGCCGGTGGCGGTGTCCTTCATCCCGACGGCCATCTACGTCGAGCCCGCCATCAACGCTGCTGAGCGGCACCGGGTGGTGAGGCGACCCGCCTTGCCCGATGAGGTGGGCGCGATCTTCGGGCCTTGCGGCCCACGGCGCCCCATCCGCACACGATGGATCTGTACATCTCGGACTGGCATCGCATCCGTGCGGTGTCTTGGCTGGAGGTCAACGAGCGTTGGCAATGCCTGGTCGACCTGTGGCTGGCGATCCGGTTCGGACACCTCACGCGCAAGGATGTGATCTGCGCTGTTTCCCTGCTCATACCCCTGGCGATGCGCACGCGCCTGCTGGCCAGGCGGCGTGCCGAGGTGCGCCGTCGCATGGTGGGCGATGCCGCCGGCAAAGGGCACGCATGACGCAGGCCCGGCAGCGCGTGCTGATGGTGCACAACGCCTATCAGCAACGGGGAGGGGAAGACAGCGTGGTCGAATCCGAGACCGCCTTGCTGCGTGCGCATGGCCATGAGGTCGAGCTCTATCTGCGCCACAACGACGATGTCGACGGGATATCGCGGGCCTCGCTGGCCGTGCAGACGGTCTGGTCCCGGCGCACGGAAGACGACATCAGCGCCTTGATCACGCGGTTCCGCCCGGACATCGTGCACGTGCACAACACCCTGCCGCTGGTCTCGCCCTCGGTCTTCTGGACGGCCCATCGCATGCAGTGCGCGGTGGTGCAGACCTTGCACAACTTCCGCCTCATGTGCCCGCAGGCGATGTTCCTGCGCGAAGGCAAGGTCTGTGAGGACTGTCTGGGCCATGTGCCCTGGCGGGGGGTGATGAGAGGATGCTACCGGCAGTCGGTGGTCCAGACCGCGGCGCTGTCGGGCTCCATCGTGTGGCACCGCATGTTGGGCACCTACGACAAGACCGTGACCCGGTTCATCGCCTTGAGCGAGTTCAGTCGCCGCAAGTTCATCGAAGGTGGGCTGCCTGCCGATCGCATCTGCGTCAAGCCGAACTTCGTGGATGACGTGGGCGCACCCGACGAGACGGCGCCTCGGGCCGGTGGCCTCTTTGTGGGGCGCCTCTCGCACGAGAAAGGCGTGGAGGTGCTGCTGCAGGCCTTGAAGCAGCCTGCCGCCTCGGGTGCGAGGGTGGAGGTGATCGGATCGGGTGATTTCGAAAGGGCCATGCGAGACCAACTCGGGCAGGCCTTCCTCGGCTATCTGCCGGTTGGCGACATCCTCGAGCGCCTGCGTGGTGCGGCGTACCTGCTCTTGCCCAGCCTGTGCTACGAGAACTTCCCGCGCACGCTCGCGGAAGCGTATTGCAGCGGCGTGCCGGTCATTGCCAGCCGCCTGGGCGCCATGGCCGAGTTGGTGCAGGACGGGCAGACCGGCCTGCTGTTCACACCGGGGGATGCGGCGGATCTGGCAGCCAAGATCGCCTGGGCAGAGGCCCATCCGCAAGCCATGCGTGACATGGGCCGGCGAGCCAGAGAGATCTTTGTGGCCCGGTATTCGCCCGAGCCCAATCACCGCCGCCTGACCGAGATCTACGATCAGGCGCTGGCGGAGCTCAGAACTCGTTCATGACGGAGCCGACCAGCTTGATCGGCCCCATGCTCATGGTGGTGAGCAGCTGCTGCAGGGCGTACATGCGGCTCTTGTTCTGACGGGCGATCACCACGGCGGCACCGCAGCGCGCAGCGATCACGGCGCCATCCGAACCCAGCGAGGCCGCTGGCGTGTCGACGATCACCTGATCGAACTTGGTCAGCAACTCGCGGATCAGCAGGCCGAAGGCCGGACGCTCGATCAGCTCGAGCGGGTTCGGCGGCGTGGCACCCACCGGCAGCACGAACAGGCTGGGCAGTTCCTTGATCGGGCAGATCACGTTGTTGGCCGCGCGACCCGAGAGGATCGACGACAGGCCGACCGTCTTGCCATGCAGGTTGAAGATCTCGTGCAGACGCGGGTTGCGCATGTCGGCATCGATCAGCAGCGTGCGGCCTGACAGCTGCGAGAAGGCGGCAGCCAGATTGGCCGCGAAGTAGGTCTTGCCGTCACCGCTGTCGGGGCTGACCACGGCCAGCGCCTGGCGAGGGCCGGTGTCGCTGTACAGGCGCATGATCATGTTGCTGCGCATGGTCCGGAAGGCTTCGGCCTGCTCGGAGAACGGCTTGGTGGCCACCACCAGTTCCGCTGGCAGACGAGACACAGCCTCGGCGGCATACGGATAGTGGAACTGCTGGGCCAGCGCCCACATCACGTCGTCGCTGTTGGCCAGGCCCAGGGCCACGGCCGCTTCGCCAAAGCGCAGGCCGTTGTCCTGCTGGTACTTCAGGATGTCCTGGATCTGTTCCGGGCTCAGGTTGTTGGCCTGACGGATCAGATCGCCGATCGAAGGCTCGTTGGAGACCTGCTGTGTGTCGGGGAAGGCGGTGGAGGCACCACGGGGGTCCATCTTGGACGCCTGGAACTGGGATGTACGGGAATCGCTCATGCTTTGATGCTCCGGCCGACGTCAAGGGCGGGGGCGGATGTGCCGATCAACGGCAGGCCCGCCGTGCCGGAGGACCGGCCTTTGAGCTTGAACCGGTCGGTCCAGCCTGCGCCCTTGGGATTGGGCAGGACGCCCACGACCGGCAGGCCGGTGCCCTGGATCAGATCCTGGATGCCACGGATGCGGCGATCCCACATTTCGACGCCCATGACGGCGATGATGGCCAGCACGACGCCGACGGTCATGGCCAGCGCCAGGGCCAGCGGGATCTTGGGGAAGCTGTGCTTGGCCGGCTCGGTGGCTGCGGTGACCAGCACCACGTTGTTCTGGTTGTTGCTGCTTTCCAGGCCCATCTGGCTCTGACGGGCCAGGATCGATTCGTAGACGCGTTGCGCGATGTCGACTTCACGTTCCATCACGGAGAGCTCGGAGCGCGTTTCCTTGAGCTTGAGCACCTTGGCGCGCTGCTCTTCGTAGGCGGCGACGGCGTCGGCCTCACGAGAGGAGCTCACCGAGTTGGTCACGCCCAGGCTGCGGGTGAGGCGGCGGGTTTCAGAGGCCAGACGGTCGCGGGTGGAAGCGATGGAGGCCTTGGTCTCCTGCACGGCAGGATAGGCATCGCCGTATTTGGACGACATCTCTTCCAGCTTGGCTTCCTGCCTGGCCAGATCGGCCTTCAGGCTGGAAATCAGCGGGTTGGTGATGATGTCCTGCATCTGGTCGGCGTTGGTCTGGGCCTTTTCCGAACGGAAGCGGGCGTCTGCGGCGGCGGCACGCAGGGCAGCGATGTGCGTGGACAGCTCGCTCAGGCGGGTGTTTTCGGCATCCAGGCGCTCATCGGTGGCCACGATGCCGCGCTCCTTCTGGGCCTGAGCCAGCTTCATCTGGGCTGCTTCCAGCTTCTGGCGGGCCATGTTGGCGCGCTCTTCGAAGAAGCTCAGGTACTGGCGTGCCGGATCGGTGCGCAACTGCACGCTCGATTCCATGTAAGCCTTGGCGAAGGCGTTGGCCATGACGGCGGCGAACTTGGGATCGACGGCAGAGTAGGTGATGTCGACGATGTTGGATTCGCGGGCGGGCTCGACGTCCAGGTTCTTGGAAATCAGTTCACCGACCCACGAGAGGTAGTCGCCTTTGCGGCCGGTGTCCTCTGCCCACTGCTTGTTGACCTCGGGGCTGGCTTCCATGCCGACCGAGCGGGCCACGCGCATGGCCACCGTGGGGCTCTTGATCAGATCGATCTGCGTGGCCATCAGGCCTTGCGAGGTGCCGATGCCCATGCCGGCGCTCTGGCTGACAGGGTCCGGCTTCATGTCGATCATGACGGACGCAGTGGCCTTGTAGCTCTTGGGCAGCAACAGGCAGATGCCCAGCGTGAGCACGACCAACGTGGTCACGATGCTCAGGGTCAGCAGCCAGCGTGCTTTGAGAATGCGAAAGAACTGATCGAAGGTCATGCGGTGTGCTCCTGTGGCACAGGTAATTCAACGCCCCAGTGTCCAGAAGACGCGCTTGGGCCCTGAGACCGGGATATCGGTCAACAGGTGAAAATTCTTGAAAGCGAAATGCCGGATGACGGCGCACGCGGGGCCGGCGCGCGCCGTCTGGGCGAAAGAGCGGGATTATTTCAGGCCGGACAGACCCTTGCTGATCGATTCTGCATCCAGGCCGCCACTGCTGGCTGCTTCCGACGGTGCGGATGCCGCGACCGAGGGGGTGGCCGTGACGGAAGATGCACCCGAAGCGGCGGCGGCCGGCTTCTCGGCGAACTTGCCGATGTATTCGATCTTGGCGGCATCACGCAGGTTCTTGAGTTCCTTCTTGGCGAACTCGCGGCGGCGGTCGATCGTCAGGAACTGCTCGATGGCGGGCTTGGCCTGTTCGAAGGTGGCCGGTTGGCTCTTGGTGGCCATCACGAGGATCGCCTTGAAGCCGTCGGTGCCGGTGATGAAGAGGGATTCGCCGTTTTCGACCTTGCTCAGCGGATCCAGGATGGCCAGCGGCAGGCCTTCGGCCGCCTGGGTGACCTGATTGGTGCTGAACTTCAGGCCGGCGGCCTTGATCACTTCCGCGTATTCAGCCGGCGTGTGCACGGCCTTGAGCTTGGGGATCAGGTCCTGCGTCTGTTCCTTGGTGGCCGGCACCGTGAACTCTTGCATGGCGTAGACCTTGCGCTCGGCGAACAGGGCGGGCTTGTCGTCGTAGTACTTGCGCACTTCGGCCGGCGTGGGGGTGCCGGCACCGGCCGCAGACGAGCGCTCCAGGTAGGTGCGGGCCAGCAGGGTGCGGCGCATCGAGTCAAGCATCTGCACGACTTGCGGATCGCGGTCCAGCTTTTGCTCTTCGGCCTTGGCCACGGCCAGTTGCTGGTCGATCAGGGCTTCCAGCGCCTGACGGCTGGCGGCGTCCATCTGCTCGGGCTTGAGGCCTTGCTGGCGCTCCAGCAACTGGTTGATCTGATGGACGGTGATTTCATCGTCGTTGACGCGTGCAGCCGCCTGGCTGGCCTTGCCGCCTTCGGACTTCGACTTGTCTCCGCAACCGGCCACCAGCGTGGCGGCAACGACGATGGGCAGCAGGGCCATCAGGCGAACGGAGCGTTGACGGGCAAGAACTTGCAGGCGGGTTTGCATGATTGGACGGTTGAATATTTTGTTGACGAGGATCGAGCCGGGATGCGGCGCTTCCTCATGATCGGTTGGCGCCCTCGAAGTTCCCGGGGGTTTTCTCGGGGCGCTCAAATGAGCGTCCAGGGGGGCCACAGTTATAGCCCAGCAGGCAAGGCGCTTTGGAGCGGCCCGCCAGGGGTTTTCCATGATGCCTGAAGGGTTTCAGGGCTTGGCCGGGAAGACCGCCTCCCACAGCCGCAGCACGGCGTCCCGCAAAGGTTCGATGGCCCGCAGGCCCTCCCCACTGAAACGGGTGGGGGCGTCGTCCAGGCGGGCACGGTGTTGGATGCGGCGCAGTTCCCGGTACGCATGTCCGGCGGCCTGGCCCACGCCCGCAGGCAGCAGGCCGGCTTTTTCGGCCCTGTCGAGCAGGGCGATGTTGCCCTTGTTGTCCAGCAACTCAGGGTGCAGGCGGCTGTAGGCGAGCACCAGGTACTGGATGGCGAACTCCACGTCGATCATGCCGCCAGCGCTGTGCTTGATGTCGAACTCGCCCGGCGCACAGGAATGGGCCTCGCGCATGCGTTCGCGCATGGCGGTGACCTCTTCCCGCAAGGCGGCCGGGTCACGTTCGGCACTGAGCACGCTGCGGCGGGTTTCTTCGAAGCGGTCGGCCAGGGCCGGCTCGCCTGCGCACCAGCGCGCCCGCGTGAGGGCCTGGTGTTCCCAAGTCCAGGCGGTGTTGCTGCCGCGCTGGCGCTGGTAGTCGTCGAAGGCGTGGTACGAGGTCACCAGCAGGCCGGAGTTGCCGTTGGGACGCAAGGCGGTGTCGATGTCGAACAGCTCGCCCGAGGACGTGCGCAATGTCAGCCATGTCACCAGCTTGCGCGCGAACAGCAGGTAGGCATCGATCGCGCTGGGCGAGTCGGGGCCGGCATGGGGGTCGGGTGCATCGTCCTGGGTGTCGTCATAGACAAAGACGACATCCAGATCGCTGCCATAGCCCAGCTCCTTGCCGCCCAGCTTGCCGTAGGCGATGACGGCGAAGTGCGGCGGGTGTCCCACTGCCCAGGCGCCCTGTTTGCCGGGGCGCTGCTGCAGGTGCTTCCAGGCCCACTGGATGGCGGTGTTCAAGGTGGCGTCGGCCAGTGCGGAGAGGTCGTCGGCGACCTCTTCGACGGTCAGCAGGCCTTCGACGTCACGCACGAGGGTGCGGAAGACTTCGGCATGGTGGGCGCGGCGCAGGGTATCGAGCAAGGCCTCTTCATCGGCCTGGCCTGCGCGTGACCAGGCGTTGTGGCGCTCGTTGAGTTCTTTCTGGAACACGGCGGCATCGAAGCGGCCTTCCATCAGCCGCGGGTCGGCCAGTTCGTCGATCACGCCGGGGTGGCGCAGCAGGTAGCGCAGCGGCCATTTGGCCAGACCCAAGAGGCGCAGCAGGCGGTTGAGCACCTCCGGGCGCTCGGCCAGCAGCGACAGGTAGCTGTCGCGTCGCAGCAGGGGATTGAGCCAGTCCAGGAAGTGGAGCACGGCGCCGGGGCCCAGGCAGGCTGGCTCGCCGGGGTGTCCACAAGGACGTTCGGCGGGGGCGTCGGATGATGTCGGGGTGGGCGCGTAGGCCGCCTTCGTGGCGCGCCCGATCAGCCGCGCCAGACGCAGCTTGGCGGTGTCCGAGAGCATGGCCACTTTGGGCTGCTGGGCGAAGTCGCGCACAGGCCCGACGATGTCTTCAGGCAGCTTGGCGAAGAATTCTTCGCTGTCGACCGGCACGGGCGGGCCGCCGCAGCCCTTGCAGCCGGCATCGCCTGCGCCCGGTGCGCGCCCGTCATGCAAGAGGGCATCGAACTCCGTGGCGACGAACTCGCGCACGCTGCACAGGGCATCGAGCAACTGGCAGGTGCCACTGTGGCAATCGGGGTAGGCGGGCGTGCCGTGCTCCTTGCCTTGCAGACCCAGCGAATCGGCGATCCAGGCCAGGTCCTTGTCTTGCGTGGGCAGCAGGTGGGTCTGCTGATCGTCCAGGTACTGGATGCGGTGCTCGATGCGGCGCAGGAAGGTGTAGGCCTGTGCCAGCGAGTTGGCCGTTGCTTCGGGGATGAGGCCGCGCGCAGCCAGGCGAGGCAGTGCGCGCAAGGTCGAGCGGGTGCGGATTTCGGGGAACTGGCCGCCGCGCACGACCTGCAGCAACTGCACCGTGAATTCGATCTCGCGGATGCCGCCGCGCGAGAGCTTGACGTCGTTGGCGCGCTCGGGGCGGCCCGCGGCGCGCTTGTTGGCTTCGTCGCGGATCTTGCGGTGCAGCTGGCGCAGGCCTTCGAAGACGCCGTAGTCCAGATAGCGCCGGAACACGAAGGGCATGACGATGTCGCGCAAGGCCAGCGCGCGTGCGTGGTGCGCGCCTTGCGGCATCGCGCGGCGGGGCGCCACGATGCGGCTCTTGAGCCAGGCAAAGCGTTCCCACTCACGCCCTTGCACGAGGAAGTACTCCTCCAGCATCGACAGGCTGACCACCGAAGGGCCCGAATTGCCGTTGGGCCGCAGGGCCAGATCGACGCGGAAGACGAAGCCGTCTTCGGTGGTGTCGCCGATCAGCGTGGACAGCCGGCGGGCCACATGGCTGAAGTATTCGTGAACGGTGACACGGTTGTGCAGCACGCCACGGCCGTTGTCGATGCCGGTGGTGTGGCCGTCTTCTTCGTAGACGTAGATCAGGTCGATGTCGGACGAGACATTGAGTTCGCGCCCGCCCAGCTTGCCCATGCCCACGACCCACAGGTCGACGCGCTGCCCTTGATCATCCAGGGGCGCGCCGTATTTCTCGTCGGCCTCGGCTTCGGCGGCGGCCAGCGCGCGGTCCAGCGTCACTTCGGCCAACTCCGTCACGGAGGCGGTGATGTCGAGCATGGCCGCCCCGGCTTGGGTGTCCAGCACGGCCAGGCGCTCGAGCACCAACTGGCGGGCCACGCGCAGCGCGGCCGTCAGGTCGCGGCCATCGGCCAGCAGGGTGTCGATCAGTCGGCCGATGTCAACAATGCGCGGCAAGCCCGGCGATGCAGCAGCGAAGGCGGCCAGCTCGGCAGGGTATCTGCGGCGAATGCGTTGAACGAAACGCGAATGGTCGGCCTGTGCCGTTGTGGCGATGGCATCAATCGGGAAATCAATCATGGAACCGCACGGTCAGCTAGGAGGTCTGTGCTAGGGTTATCGGTTGTCGATCCCTGGGGCTGTACCAAGAACAAATGGTAGGGCACCAGAGTGGCCTGGGGTGTAGGTGGTTCGACTGATCACTTTCTTGTTGCATGTCCACGCTGCCCGAACCGCTACCAGAGCCGCAGATCAAGCTCCCTGCCAGTGCGCGCCGGCGCTTGGGGGCGTCGGCCATGCGGCTGGGCAGGGCAGGGCGTCGCCTGCTGGTGGCCTTCGGAGTGCTGACCCTGACCGCGGCCCTGATGGGGGCCATGGCCTGGGCGGTGCTGTTGCTGCAGATTCTGCCGCGCATCGATGCCTGGCGCTTTGACCTGGCCGAACAAGCCACAAGGTCTCTGGGGGTGCCGGTGCGCATCGGCAAGGTGGTGGGGCGGGCCGAAGGCATCTGGCCCATCCTGTCGCTGCGTGAAGTGCAGCTGCTGGATGCGGCCGGCCGGGTGGCGCTGCGGCTGCCCGAGGTGACGGCGAGCGTTTCCATCAGCACGCTGGCGCCGCATGCCCTGATCGCCGGTGAGTTGCGTCTGGACAGGCTCGTGCTGGTGGCGCCCGAACTGGATGTGCGCCGGGATCGGCAGGGCTACTTCCATGTCGCCGGGCTCAAGCTGGTGAGTGCCTCCGAGCGGGATGGGGATGCCGGGCATGCGGCGGCCGACTGGGTGCTCACCCAGGCGCGCATCAGCATTTCCAAGGGCACGGTGCGCTGGACGGACGAGCTCATGGGTGCGCCGACGCTGGCGCTGGAGCAACTGGATCTGACGCTGCGCAATCGCGGCGGCCTGTTCACGCGACGGCACGATCTCGTCGTCGAGGCCACGCCACCGGGCGGCTTCGGACGCCGCTTTGCCCTGCACGGCACGATGACGCAGTCGATCTGGGATGCGCAAAGCATGGCCGCCGACGACGGTCAGAGCCTGTCGTGGTGGCAGCGCTGGGAGCTGTCGACCACCGAGCCGAGCCAGTGGGAGACCTGGTCCGGCGTCGTCACGGCGCACCTGCCGCATGTGGACGTGCAGCAGCTCAAACGCCATGTGCGCCTGCCCATCGCAGTGGACGGTGGTCGCGGTGCACTCGATGCCGAACTGAAGCTGCTCAATGGCGTGCTGGGTGAGCTGGCGCTGGACATGACGCTGCAGGACGTGAATGTGCGCCTGGGCCGCCAGCTCAATCCTCTGGCGTTCAAGCGCCTGCAAGGACGGCTGGCCTTCACGCACGAGGCGGAAGAATCGGCGTTGCAGTTCGAGCGCCTGGGCTTCACGCTGGCCGACGGCCTGAGCTGGCCGGCCAGCAAGGGACGGTTGAGCTGGCGGCATGCGCGCTGGCAGCCGGAGCTGGCCGACAACGTCTGGGAACTGACCAAGGGCGGCGAGTTGCAGGCCGACCGCCTGGACCTGGCCTTGCTGGCCAAAATCGTGGACCGCCTGCCTGTCTCGCCCAATGTGCGGGCCACGCTGGCCGATGTGGCGCCGCACGGCATCGTCGAACAACTGTTGTGGCAATGGGAAGGCCTGCCGGAAGCGCCGGTGCACTACAAGGCCAGTGCGCAGATCCGTGGCCTGGGCTGGGCGCCTTCGGCCGAGGGCAGCCGGCCAGGGCTGGATCAGGCGCAGGTCACCGTGTCGGCGGATGAGACGGGGGGCCGGGCCATTGTGGCCGTGGGCAATGGCTGGGTCGCCTTTCCGGGTGTCTTCGAAGATCCGCGCATCCCGCTGCAATCCTTCCAGGCCCGTGTGGGCTGGACCTTGCAGCCTGGCGCAGATGCGGCTTCGCGCATGCAGGTCAATGTCACCGAAGCGAAGTTCGCCAATGCCGATGCCACCGGTACCCTCGAAGCCAGTTGGCGCACGGGCGGCCAGCGTGGCGACCGCAGCGACGGCAAGCTCGCGCCGCGCCTGCCGGGCATCCTCAATTTGACGGGCCGGCTCGAGCGCGCCGAGGCCAACCGGGTGTGGCGCTATCTGCCGCTGTCCATCCCCAAGGGCCCGCGCGATTATGTGCAGCATGCCATCCGCAGCGGGCAGGGCGAGAACGTCACCTTCGAGGTGGTGGGCGATCTGGACGCCTTCCCCTTCAAGGACGACGTTGGCGGGCGCTTCCGTGTGAAGGTGCCCATGCGCAATGTCTCGATGGACTATGTGCCGCAGGCCATCCTCGGGCCGGACGCCGCGCGCAACGGCCTGTGGCCCGGCTTCACATCGCTGGAAGGATGGCTGCTGTTCGAAGGGCACCGCATGGTGATCAAGGATGCACGGGGTGTCATCGGCGGCGTGGGCACCGGCTCGTTTGCCTTGCGCGACGTGCAGGGGCGCATCGAAGACCTGTCCCAGGAGGATCCGCATCTGACCATCAGCGGCCAGGGGGCCGGGCCGCTCAACGACATGGTGGGCTTCCTGGCGCAATCGCCTGTGGGCCGCTGGACGGGCAACGTGATGGCGCAGGCGCAGTCCACGGGCACCGGGGCGATGAAGCTGGCGCTCGACATCCCGCTCGACCGCGCTGACGAGGCCCAGGTGAACGGGGCCGTCATCCTGGCCGAGCACGACAAGGCCAGCCTGAAGCTGGGCCCCTCCGTGCCGACCCTGAACGCGCTGCAGGGCACCATCGCCTTCACCGAGAAGGACCTCACCGTGGCGGCACGCACGCGGGTGTGGGGCCATGCGATGGAGGTCAACGGCAAGCGCGCGTCCGATGGCATCACGCGGTTCGTGGCCCAGGGCAGCATGTCGGCCGAGGGCCTGCGCCAGGCGCATGAGTACCCGCTGCTGCAGCGTCTGGCCCAACGCCTGAGCGGCGAGACACCTGTGACGGTGACGGTCAGCATGGCCCGCCCAGAAGCCGGTGGCGGCGGCCTGCAGCCGGAGGTGCTGGTCTCTTCGACGCTGCAAGGCATGGGGGCCCAATGGCCGGCCCCCTTGAACAAGCCGGCGGCCAGCACATGGCCGATCAAGGTCGTGCATCGCCAGGAGGACGCGCAGGGGCGCAGCGACAGCATCGTGGTGGACCTCGGCAACCCGCAGGCCCTGCAGATGACACCTGCTGCCATGCCGTGGCTGCGCGTGGACCTGCGCCGCGACACCAGTGGCGACGAGGCCAAGGTCAGCCGCGGCACCATCAGCCTGATCCAGGCGGGGATGTCCGGCGTGGCGGGTGTGCCCGCGCTGCCGACGCGTGGGGTCACGGCCATGGCGGCGCTGCCCTCGCTCGATGTCGATCCATGGCTGGCGGCGCTCAAGCAGTTCAAGGCGGCGGACGATGCGCCGGGGCCTTCATCGCCCGCGTCTTCTGCGCCGGCTTCGGATGCCGCCGAAAGCTATGTGCCTGAAAGCCTCAACATCCGGGCCGGCTCGCTCGTGTTCCAGCAGCGCACGCTCAAGGATGTCGCCTTGACGCTGGCCCATCCATCGCCGGGCGTGTGGCGCGCCCAGATCGAATCACCTCAGGTCGCAGGGCTCGTGGAATGGCTGCCCGAGAGTGCCCCGGTGGCCGGTGGCTCGGCCGGCTCACGCATGGTGGCGCGCCTGTCGCGCCTGCTGATTCCGCCGTCTGAAGCGCAGGCCCTGGAGCAGCGCGCTGCCGAGCAGATGCTGGCATCCGACACGGCCGCGCTGCCGTCCCTGGACATCGCCGTCGAGCAGTTCGAATGGCGTGGGCTGCCCCTGGGCCGCCTGGAGGTGGAGGCCATCAACCGCATGATTCCCATGCCGGGCGCAGCGCCCCTGCCGGAGTGGCGGATGACGAAGTTCCGCATCACCACGCCGGAGGCGCAACTCAGCGCTGCAGGCAACTGGACCTTGCTGGGGGCGCAGAGTGGCGCCGCCGGCGGTGGGCAAGGCAGCAACCAGTTCGGCGGCCCGCTGCCCAATCGTGGCACCACCACCGCCCTTGCCAAGGGGCTGCCCGGTGCGGCGGCGCCCCGTGCCCGCCCGCGTTCGGCCTTCGGCTTCACTCTGGATCTGCAAAACAGCGGCGCGCTGCTGACCCGCCTGGGCCTGCCGCAGACCATCCGCGGAGGCAAGGGCAAGCTGACCGGCCAGGTCAGCTGGCTGGGCTCGCCGATGGAGCCCGACCCCCTGAGCATGGCCGGCGACATCAACGTGCAGATCAGCGAAGGCCAGTTCCTCAAGGTGGATCCGGGCATCGCCAAGCTGCTGGGCGTGCTCAGCCTGCAATCGCTGCCGCGTCGACTGACGCTCGACTTCCGTGATCTGTTCCAGTCCGGCTTCGTGTTCGACGGCATCGACGGCGACGTCAAGATCGGCCAGGGGGTGGCGACCACGCGCAACCTGCGCATGCGCGGCCTGCAGGCGGTGGTGCTGATCGAAGGCCAGGCCGATCTGGCCAAGGAAACGCAGAACCTGCACGTCTTCGTGGTGCCCGAGATCAACGCGGGCGGCGCCTCGCTGGCCTATGCCGCCATCAATCCCGTCATCGGTCTGGGCACCTTCCTGGCCCAGGCCCTGCTGCGCAAGCAGATCGCCGATGCCGGCACGCAGGAGTTCCGCATCACCGGTCCCTGGGCCGATCCCCAGGTCGACAAGGTCAGCGGCGCCGGCGCTGCGGCCTCGGCGCCGGAGGCGCAGCCCGTCGCCCCGGTGGCTACAAAGCCGAAAAAACCTTCTTGAGGATGGCGATGCCGGTGCCGGCCGGGTCGCGCCGGATGCGGCGTTCTTCTTCGCCGATCACGAAGTACAGCCCATCGAGCGCGCGCGCCGTCACGTGCTCCTGCACGCTCACGGCCGGCCCCCGGATCAGGCCCAGGCGGCTGGCTTTGCCCGCCAGGTCGTTGTACTGGCGTGCCAGCGAAAGCCTGTCCACCGCCTTGCTCACGGTCGGCTGGAAGGTCTGTGTCAGCCCGGCGCGTGTTTTTTCACTGAAGTAATCGGTGACGGCGTTCTCGCCGCCCTGCAGGATGCGCAGCGCGTCCTGGGGCGTCACGCCGCGGATCGTCTGTTTCAACAGGGGAAAAGCCTGGGACACCGCTCGTTCGGCAGCGTGGTTCATGGCCGTGACGAGGTCATCGAGCTGTTGGCCACGGCCGATCGTGCGCAGCACCGGCGTGGCCTGCTCCAGCATTTCCGGCAAGCGGATGCGCACCTTGTCGTTGTTGAGAAAGCCATCGGCCGCCCCCAGCTGCTGCACGGCGATCTGGGCGCCGCGCTCCAGCGTGGCCCGCAGTGCAGTGCTGGCGTCGCCCTGGCTGACGGTGGCGGCCCACCCATCCCGGGGCAGGGCTTCCCCAACAGTCACGGCCACGGCAAGGTGCCAGCCCGACGACAATACGTGGCGACGATTCAAGTTGCGACGATTCCAATCCATCTTGTCCATCCGTACCTTTCATCACCGTGGTGATCCCGATGCGTCTGACCCGCCGTACCCTGTTGCCCAGGTTTGCTTCGCTGGCCCTGGCCTTGTCCGTGGGCGCCTCGCTCATGAGCGCCTGTTCCGATGCCGGCCCGTCCGCGCCGGATCTGCCGTTCACGCAACTGGATGGCGCCCAGCATCGCCTGGCCGATCTCAAGGGCAAGGTCACCCTGGTGAACTTCTGGGCGACGAGCTGTTCGACCTGTGTCAAGGAGATGCCGCAGCTGATCGCCACGCATCAAAAGTTCCAGAACCAGGGGTTCGAGACGCTGGCCGTTGCCATGCAGTATGACCCACCCGCCTATGTCAGCCAGTTTGCCCAGACGCGCAAGCTGCCTTTCCGCGTTGCGGTCGACCACGACGGCAAGCTGGCAGAAGGCTTTGGCTCGGTGCAGTTGACGCCCACGACCTTCCTGCTCGACAAGCAGGGCAGGATCGTCAAGAAATACATCGGCGAGCCGGATTTTGCGGCCCTGCATCAGCTTGTGGCCCAGTTGCTGGCCCAAGGCTGATGCCGAGCAAGGCTGTCACATCACGCGTGACAGCTCGTAGACCAGTGCCGAGGGCAGGGCGCTGGCGATGCCTTCGCGACCGACCCGAGCCATCCCGGTGGCACTGATGGTGGAGATGTCGAAGGTACGGCCTTCTTCGACCAGTTCGATGAAGACGAATTCGGGCACCTCGTCCCGGATGCCGCTGATCAGGCGCTCCAGGCTGGCGGATCTCAGGCCGCCTTCGAACACGATGGCGTGCGGCAAGCCCTCCTGGCAGAAGGCGGCGGCCTCACGCACGGAGCCGACGAAGTCCAGCACCAGGCCCATGGACTTGAGCGCTTCACGCACATCTAGCCGAATGTCACGCTGGGCCGCCACCACCAGCACGTGACTGCCGGCCAGTGGCTTGGAGTTGACGGAATCGGCGAAACCGCCATCGTTGCCGATGGCATCGGCGTCGGTCAACACGGGCTGCACAGTGCCTGGAAAGCTCAGACACAGTTGCACCTGGCCCGCTTTGAAGGTGCGCGCCACGTTCATGCCCATGGCTTGGGCCGTCTGCACCAGCAAATGCCAGTTCAGCGTTTCCAGGTGGGCATGCTGTTCGTCCGCATCGGGGCCGCCGGCGCTGGCCGTGAACGAGCTGATCAGCTCGGCATGCGCGGGCCAGGGGCTGGCCTGTACGCGCAAGGCCACCACGCCGCTGGCACTGTCGAGCCACCAGTCGACCAGGGCGTTGAGCAGCCCGAACAGCATGGAAGCATCCACCTGGATTTCCAGGGGCAGCAGCGATTGGCTCAACTGCAGGCCGCGCCCCTGCATTTCGCGGGCGCGATAGGCCAGGACGCTTTGCACGGTGTTGGTCAGATGAACGCGTTCGTGCGATTGCCGGATGCGGCCGGATGCCAGCCGGGCGATCTGCTGGCAGCGGATGCCGGCCTGGCGGGCGCGGTCGACCTCGTCGCGCAGGGCACGCAGACCGGCGCGATCGATGCGGCCGGTGGTGGTGAGGGTGGTCACGCGCTCCAGGGCGGCGGTGAGGGGTTCGGACAGTTCGCGCCCCAACTGGCCCAGCAACTCCTGCCAGCGGGTGGGCGGTGCGTCTTCCTCATGGGATGCGGGGGAGGCGTCATCGGCCGTGTCCCGGCCCCCGGCCGCATCGACCGCGAACGCGCGCGCCAGCCCCAGCGGGAGCAGCCGTGAGCTCATGGGATCGAGCGGAGAAGGCGGAGTGGGGTTCATGTGGAACTGCTAGCGGCTGCGTGCCAAAAACGACCGGAATGGGCCTCTTGCGAAGGGCGGCTCAGTGTTTTTCCGGGGGTGGGATTTGTCTATCCCACGCTTGGGTGAGGCACAGCCCACCTTTTGCATAATGAGGCATATGGCCGATTCCCCTTGTGGCTTCCCCTCTGGATGGGGGCCGTCTGCACGCACCATGCGCCTGGGGGCAGGTGTAGGCGGTGCCTTCCTGTGTATGCTGCTGGCAGCGTGCTCGCCCGAACTCAACTGGCGCACCGTGCAGGTTGAATCCGCCCATGGTCTGACGGCCATGTTCCCCTGCAAGCCCGACCGGTTTGAACGCAAGGTGCCGTGGCCGGGCCTGCCGTCAGGGGTCACCATGCGCCTGCTGAGTTGCCGGGCACAAGGTCACACCTGGGCGCTGTCATCGGTGACGATGCCCGACGTCACACTGGCCGAGCCTGCCCTGCGGCAGTGGCCGGACATCATGCGCCACAACCTGACCCAGGCCGCCAGCGGCGACCCATCCGGATTGAGGATGCACGATCTGGGCAGCATCGACGTGCCCCGCATGACGCCCAGCCGCAGTGCCCACGCCTGGTATTTCGAAGGCCCTGCGCGGGATGGCAGTGGACAGGCGGCGCCGGTCGGCATCCTGGCGTGGCATTTTTTCCACGGAATGACGGTGTTCCAGGCCTCTGTCACAGGGGAGCCACGAGGCCCCGCCCCGCAAAGCAGTGAAGATGTGGCGCATGCCTTCTTTCACAGCTTCCAATTTCCCGGCTGAGGTGCCGATAATCCGCGCTGTATGGCAGGCCTCTTCATCATCGCGCACGCACCGCTGGCTTCGGCCTTGAAGCTGGCTGCCTCGCATTGTTTCCCCGAAGCGGCGCAAAGCATGCAGGCCTTGGACGTGCCGGCCAACCTTCCACCAGATGAAATCGAAGCGCAAGCCCGGCTGATGCTGGCCGCGGCCATCGAATCCGATGCACGCGGCGAGGCGCTCGTGCTGACCGATGTCTTCGGCGCCACGCCGTGCAACACCGTGCAGCGTCTGGCCGATGGGGTCAAGGTCAAGGTCATCACGGGCGCAAACGTGCCCATGATCTGGCGTGCCTTGAACTATGCCGCCGAGCCGCTGGAGTCCCTGATCACGCGCGCCGTGGCGGGCGGCACCCAGGGCGTCATGCAGATCGCCACGAGCCGGCCGCACAACCAGGTGAGCCAACCCACCCATGATCAAGACCACCGTCACCATCAGCAATAAGCTGGGGCTGCATGCCCGAGCTTCCGCCAAACTGACCAAGCTGGCCAGCAGCTTCCCCTGCGAAGTGCACATGAGCCGCAATGACCGGCGCGTCAACGCCAAAAGCATCATGGGCGTGATGATGCTGGCCGCCGGCCTGGGCGCCACGGTCGAGCTGGAATGCGATGGGGCCAAGGAAGAAGAGGCCAGCAAGGCCTTGCTGGCACTCATCAACGACAAGTTCGGTGAAGGGGAGTGAGACCAGGTGCCACCCAGTCAGGTGGTAGGGATCATTTTCCGTCTGATTGGCGCCACACGCCGCTTTGCTGAATGGCGCACTGCGGGCAAGCTCGCCGTGCATTTTCGTAAGTTCCTTTCAAAAGCTGATGGAGTTGTGATGACCAGAGCCGCTGTCCAAGTTGTTTCCCGCGTGTCTGTGCAGATGTCGGCCATCGTGCTGGCGGTGGCTTCGATGGGCGCGGCCCAGGCGGCCGACAACGGGTTGCAGCGGTACTCGCCTGGGGTGGGCGGCAGCGACATGACGGCGCCGCTGGTGCCTGGTACGTACTTCCAGATTCCGCTGGTTGCGTATCACGCCAAGAAGATCAAGGGGGGCGATGGCCGCCAGGCGACCTCCTGGACCAAGGACTCCGGCGGTGCGTTGCTGCCATACCGCGCGAACGCTTCGATTGATGCCAGCACACAGGTCTTGCTGCCGCGGCTCACCTACTTGAGCACCGACAAGGTCCTGGGAGCCAACATCGGCTTGACCGCCATGCTCCCGCTGGTCAGGCGCGAGGCCACGTTCGGCCTGGTGGTGCCGACCCTGGCTGCGGCCCACCCGCTCAACCAAGGTCTGCAGGCCACAGCAGCGGGCATGAGCGGCAGGACCACGGGCCTGGGCGATGTCGAAGTCTCGCCCATCATGCATTGGGAACTGGCCGAGAACCAGACCGTCGTCTTCGCGCCCACGCTGGTGCTGCCCACCGGTGATTACGACGCCGCGCAGCGCTTGAATCCGGGCTTTGGCAACTTCGTGACCTTCCGCCCCTCGGTGCAGTACGCCTACATCGGTGATGGCTGGGACGTGGGCGCTCGCGCCGTGCTGTCGTTCAACACGCGCAACAAGGACAACGGCTACTACTCCGGCAACATGTTCAACCTGGACTACCAGTTGATGAAGTTCGTCAGCGAGGATGTGCGCGTGGGCCTGCAGGGCTACTTCGTGCGCCAGCTCAGCGATGACACCCAGAAGCTGGACGGCCTGTCACCCACCTGGGCCAAGGAAATCATCGATGGCAACAAGATGCGTGTGAATGCCGCGGGCCCGGCCGTGGGCTGGCTGCCCAATGGCGGCGAGTTCCTGCTCGAAGGCAAGTTCCTCAAGGAATGGGGTGCACGCAACCGCACCGAGGGCCAGGCCTGGTGGCTGACCTTCTCCAAGCCGCTGTGATGCCAGCGGGGATGATCTGACCGAGGGACAGCTGTGAAGATGCATGAGGCCACGGTGGATCTGCTGCGTCGGCGCCTGATGGCGGGCGTCGCCGCCTCCACCCTGCTGCCGCTCGCCACGCCGGCCCGGGCCGCGGTCGAACTCGAAGGTGTCGACCTGCCCGAGACGATCACCGCCTACGGCCGCAAGCTCGTGCTCAATGGCGCAGGCGTGCGCAAGCGCGGCTATTTCAAGGCCGATGTCACCGCGCTGTACCTGCCCGAGCGCCGCACCACGGCCGAGTCGATCTACAAGCTCGACGGCATCCGCCGCATCCAGCTCAACATCCTGCGCGAGTTCACCTCCACCAACATCTCGCGCATCTTCATCGCCGACTTCAAGCAGGCCGCCACCGACGATGAATTCAAGAAGCTCATCAATGTGGTCAGCCAGATCGGCGCGGCCTATTCGAACGTCAAGCGGGTGGTCAAGGGCGATGTGGTGAACCTGGACTGGGTGCCAGGCCAGGGTTGGATGGCCACGCACAACGGCAAGCCGCTGACGGCCGAGAACGGCAGCGCCATGGCCATCAACGACGAGCTGGCCTTCCAGATCTATCTGCGCATGTACATCGGTGCCTCGGCGCCGGAAGAGCTGCGCAATGGTCTGCTGGGGTTGACGCGTCTGCCCAAGCCCGGGGGCGGCAATGCCGATTGAAGGATCGGTTCAGCGATCGGCCGTGAATCAGTCGCGCGGATAGTGCGAGGCCAGCATCGGCGGCATCGGCGCGTCGATCAGGCCGGCCGACAGCCGAAGCGCATCGGCCGTCGTGTCGGACAGGATGCCTTTGGGGCTGTGGTTCACGGCCTCTTCCACCCAGGCCTTCATCAAGGCCGGCCGCATCGTCCATGACAGTTCCTGAACGGCCGCCAGCGCATGCATGAGGGCATCGGCATCGGGGGCAGCAGCCTGTGCGGCATCGGCGGGCCACCCGCATCGCTGCATGACGCCGCGCCACCAGGCCTGGCCCAGCGGCGAGGGACTGTTGGCCTGTTCGTCTTCCGGAATGAAGCGGGCGAGGTAGGCCGTCAGTGAAGCGATGTGCTGCCTGGCTGTGTCGTCCAGCGATTCGAGTCCACTGGCGTCGCCGCTCAAGGGGCGCAGATGAAGCCGGCGCTCGCCCTGCACGCCCATGCGGTGGCGCAGGGCCAGCCACCACAGGCGTTCGCGAGGGCTGACCTTGCCGTCGGCACGCAGCAGATCGCGAGCTTGCTCGACGAGCTTGCGGCGCATCTCGATGGGCTCGGCCGCGATGGAGGCGGTCATCCTTTCGAACTCGGGCAGGCGGCGTGAGGGCAGCAGTTGGGCAACGCTTTGTAAGATCAGCGGGGCATTGGGCACCCCGTCGGCCAGGCGGTGCCACAGCTTGCGTTCGCTGTGGTTGTCCGGGTCCATCATCAACGCCAGCGTGATGAGGCGGCGTTCGTTGGGGCCGACAAAGCCAAGCAGCCTGGCCAGGGCCTGGCGATCCAGTGCACGCAGGTGTTGGGCGTTCATCGCGGCATGGGCCAGCGGGTCCGACGGCAGCGGCGCCGAGTCGTCGGGCATGGCGCCTGAAGCCGCGCCCAAGGCCACCCCTTCATCGCCGGTGGGCCGGGCTGTGGCTGTCGGCTTGCGGCGCGGCTCCACCGCTTCCATGCGCACCAGCGGCGCGGGCAGCGGCGGCAGCACGGCGCCGCAGATGCGGCGGATGCGCTCGCTCAGTTGCGGATGGCTGGCCAGCCAGCGGGCGCCCAGCGGTTCATGCAGAAGCAGCGAAGCGACCATGCCAGCGGCCGGATGGCGCATGCGGTCGGCCAGGGTCTGCTGGTCGTGCCAGAGCTTGCGCAGCACGTTGCCCAGCCCATCGCGCGACCGCGTGAACTGGATGGCACTGGCATCGGCCAGGAACTCGCGCTGACGTGCGATGGCGGCCTGCAGCAGGCGGCCCGCCAGCCAGCCCAGCCACCCCACCGCCAGAAAGACACTGCCCAACAACCAGCCTGCGGGATGCACCCGGCCGCGCTCATCGCGGCGCATCAGCACGCGGCCATAACCATGGATCAGGGACAGGCCCCACACCATGGCCAGCAGGCGCATCGTCAATGGCAGGTCTCCTTCCTTGATGTGGCCGAACTCGTGAGCGACCAGGCCCTGCAGTTCCGCCCGAGTCAGGCGCTCGAGCGCCCCACGCGTCACGCACAGCACGAGGTCGTCGGGGCTCCAGCCTGCCACGAAGGCATTGATCGCATCTTCACGGTCAAGCACGAAGACCTGAGGCAAGGCCTGCCCGCTGGCCATCGCCATTTCATCGATCACATTGAGCAGGCGCTTTTCCGTGGCGGCATCGGGATCGGTGATCTGGCGGCCGCCCAGCCAATGGGCGACGCGGGGGCCGCCGCCATCGCGCAGCCGGTGTGTTTCCACCAGCGTGCCGCCCAGGACGAACAGCAGGATCAGTGCCGTGTTGGTTTCGAAGAACAGCGCCGGATAGCCCTCGGCAAAGGGCATCAGCAGCTTGTAGAGGCCGGCCAGCAGCCCGTTGATCGCCAGAGCCAGCACGGCCAGCATGAGCGCGAACCAGGCTTGCAGACGCAAGGTCTGCAGGCGGGCGTGGTGCTGATGTTGTCGGAACTGCATGACAACGCGCCGTTCAACACAGAGGCATCACAGTGCGACCTTGATCGGAGCGCGTTCGGCCTCCGAGGTGGTCGACTGCAGCATGGCTGCCGTGCGAAAGCCGAAGATGCCGGCCACCAGGTTCGTGGGGAACTGGTGGGCCGCGTTGTTGTAGTCCAGCGTGGCGTCGTTGAAGAGCTGGCGAGAGAAGGCCACCTTGTTCTCGGTGTGCGTCAGCTCTTCGCTCAACTCGCGCAAGGTCTCATCGGCCTTGAGCTCCGGATACGCTTCGATGACGGCCCGCAGGCTGCCCATCGCGCTGGCCAGCACGCCTTCGGCCATGCCCAGGCTCTTGATCGGGCCGGACTGATAAGGCCTGGCCCGCGCCAGATCGGCGGCAGCCATCGCCTGGGCACGTGCGGCGGTGACGCGCTCCAGCGTCTCGCGTTCATGCGTGAGGTACTTGCGGGCCACTTCGACCAGGTTGGGAATCAGATCGTGCCGGCGCTTGAGCTGCACATCGATCTGCGCAAAGGCATTGGCGATCTCGTTGCGCAGGCGGATGAGCCGGTTGTAGGCGCCGACCGCCCAAAAGAACAGCAAGGCCGCGATGGCCAGGGCAATGATCTGACTGGTGCTCATGTTGCCGGCCTCCCGATGCCGTTGTCTGGATCGCGCTGGAACGATTCGAAGCCTGTGCGGCGCAGATCGCAGGCCGGACAGGTACCGCACCCATAGCCCCAGGCGTGCCGATGTTGGCGATCCCCCAGATAGCAGGTGTGCGTGTGCTCGATGATGAGGTCGTTGAGTGCCGTCCCGCCCAGCGCATCGGTCATGGCCCAGGTCTGTGCCTTGGTCAGCCACATCAGCGGGGTCTCGATGGTCATGGGGCTGTCGAGGCCGAGGCTGATGGCCACTTGCAGGGCCTTGAGCGTGTTGTCGCGGCAGTCCGGATAGCCCGAGAAATCCGTCTCGCACATGCCGCCCACCAGCACCGAAGCGCCGCGCCGGTAGGCCACGGCGGCCGCAAAGTTCAGGAAGATCAGGTTGCGTCCCGGCACGAAGGTGTTGGGCAGCCCGTTCGCCTGCATGGCAATGGCGCGCGATTCGGTCAGGGCGGTGTCGGAGATCTGGCCCAGCAGGCCGAGATCGAGCACGTGGTCTTCACCCAGCCGGGCGCCCCAGTCGGGAAAGGCGCGGCGGAGCCGATCGCGCACCACCTGCCGGCAATCCATTTCGATGCGATGACGCTGGCCGTAGTCGAAGCCGATCGTCTCGACGTGGGCGTAGCGCGACAGTGCCCAGGCCAGACAGGCCGTCGAATCCTGCCCGCCCGAGAACACCACGAGCGCGACGCGTGGGTCTTCCTGCATGGCGAAAGCGTGCGTGTTCATCGGCATGTTGATCGAGTCTGGCGGCTCTTCTTATAGCGGGCAGAGCATAGCTTATGCCCCGGCAAAAGCCCCGGGGACGCGGGGTGCCCGTGGACCCATCTGCCGATCTGGGGGAGAATCTAGGGTTTTCCGTTAGGCATTCAGGCATTTCCGAACTTCATCGGCCGCAGGGCCCTTCGACAACATGGCCGCGTTTAACCAAGAGACCGTCACTTACGTCCACCACTGGAACGACACGCTGTTCAGTTTCAAGACCACCCGCGATCCGGCCCTGCGCTTCACGAGCGGCCACTTCGTGATGATCGGCCTGGAAGTCAACGGCAAACCGCTGATGCGCGCCTACTCGATCGCCAGCGCCAACTACGAAGAGCACCTCGAGTTCCTGAGCATCAAGGTGCAGGACGGGCCGCTGACCTCGCGTCTGCAGCACCTGAAGGTGGGCGACAAGCTGCTGGTCAGCCGCAAGGCTGTGGGCACCCTGGTCGTCGATGACCTCAAGCCCGCCATGAACCTGTACCTGTTCGGCACCGGCACCGGCCTGGCCCCGTTCATGAGCATCATCCAGGACCCCTACACCTACGAGAAGTTCGAGAAGGTGATCCTGGTCCACGGCGTGCGGACCGTCAGCGAACTGGCCTATCACGACTTCATTTCCGAAGAGCTGCCTGACCATGAGTTGCTCGGCGAGCTGATCCGCGACAAGCTGATCTACTACCCGCTGGTCACGCGCGAGCCCTTCCGCAATCAGGGCCGCCTGACCGACCTGATCGAAAACGGCAAGATGGCCGCCGACCTGGGCCTGCAGCCGCTGAACCCGGCCACCGACCGCGCCATGATGTGCGGCAGCCCCTCGATGCTGACGGACCTGTGCAAGATCCTCGATGCCCGTGGCTTCCAGATCTCGCCCTCGCAAGGCGTGCCGGGCGATTACGTGATCGAACGCGCTTTCGTGGAGAAGTGATCCGCCGAGCCGTCCGGAGCGATCCGGGCGGCCACGGTGCCGAGGCGGCGCGCCAATGCATGACGCATGCCCTCGGCCCGCGGGTCATCCCAATATTTGTCGAAGAAGTAGTGCATGACGGTGTTCACCAGCGGTTCCACGAAGGTGACGATGCCGGCCACGGTCAGGTTCCCCGTCAAGGCGTAGGTGACTGAAAACGAGGTCACCACGTGCATGACGCCGAAGGTTGCGGTCTTGGCCATGGTGATGATCCTTTCGCGGGCACTTGTTGAGAATGGTTCTCATTGTCCGTAACGGAAAGTGATACGTCCAGACAACTGTTTCGATTTTTCTAATAGGTTTTTGCAATCCATTGGCGGGAAAACCCGCAGATAACCGTCACAATCGCCCCCAAGAGGTGCATCACAGACAAGCCGGGCCGACACGGCGCACCCGTGAGGAGACACGAAATGAACCGAAATCCGAAGAAGGCGGTGCATTCGGCTGCCCGGCGCCCGGTCCACCCGGCGCAGGCCACGGCCTCGTCCGAGCAATCGGGGCGCTTGAATGTCCTGGCCTCCTGGCTCACGCCGGCCGTGGCCTTGGTAGCGTATCTGGCCTTCTGGCCCGTGCCGGTCACCCCGCAGGCCTGGACACCCGAAAAGAACCTGGGCTACGTCGGCCCCCACGCGCCCAACCACAAGCTCTCCGGTCTGCAGCAACTGGCGCTGGCCAGCGGGCAGGAAGGCCCTGAATTCATCATTGCCCATGCCGGCGTGCTCTACACCGGCCTGCTCAACGGCGATGTCCTGAAGGTCAACACCGATGGGCAGAGCCATGAGGTGGTGGTCAACACCGGCGGACGCCCTCTGGGGCTCGACGTCGATGGCCAGGGCCGCCTGCTGGTGGCGGACGCCATGCGCGGCCTGCTGCGGATCTCCGGGCGCGGCCCGGACGCCCAGATTGAAACCCTGCTGACCACGGTGAGCCATCCGGTCAAGAACGACCCGGTGCGGTATGCCGATGCGGTCAAGGTCGGGCCGGGGGGCGTGCTGTGGCTCAGTGATGCCACACGCCGCTTCGGCGCCAAGGACGTGGGCAGCACCTTCGAGGCCAGCGTGCTGGATGTGCTGGAGCACAGCTGCACCGGCCGCATCATCCGGCAAGATCCTGGCACCCTGGCCGCCAGCGTGGCGCTCACGGGCCTGTGCTTCCCCAACGGGATCGAGTTCTCCGGCGATGGCAAGACCATGTACATCTCCGAGACCGGCACCTACCGCATCCTCGCGGTGGACCTGGCCAAGCTCGGCGCCGTGCGCCCCAGCGAAGGCGACACCGGCGTGCCCACCCTGGCCGATGCGATGAAGCAGGGCGCCGTCGGCATCTTTGCCGACAACCTGCCCGGCTTTCCTGACAACCTCACTCGCAGCCAGTCCGGCCGGATCTGGGTGGGCCTGACCAAGCCGCGCAGCCCCGTGATCGACTCGATGGCCGGCTACCCCTTCGTGCGCGCCATCACGCTGCGCCTGCCGCGCTTTCTGTGGCCGGTGCCCAAGGCCTATGGCCACGTGATCGCCTATGACGAGAACGGCAAGGTCGTCGATGACCTGCAGGATCCGACGGGCGTGTACCCCGAGACGACCGCCGCCACCGAGGCCGACGGCAAGCTGTTCATCCAGAGCCTGCACGCGCACTCCATCGGCTGGATGCCTTACAACGGCCCGCAGGTGCCGCGCGCCGAAGCCGAGAGCTATCTGGAAGGCATCCTCAACTGAAGGCGTCCCAGCCGGTCTTGAGGATCAGCGCCCCGACCACGATCAGGAAGGCGCCGCGCACGAAGCCGGCGCCATGACGCAAAGCCAGCTTCGTGCCCAAGGCCGAGCCCGCCACATTGGCCACGGCCATGGGCAATGACAAGGCCCACACCACGTGGCCATGCGGAATGAACCAGGCAAGGGCCGCCACATTGGTGGCGAAGTTCAGGCGCTTGGCCGCGGCGCTGGCGTGCAGGAAATCCCAGCCGAGCACACGCACCAGCGCAAACACGAAGAAGCTGCCCGTGCCCGGGCCGAAGACGCCGTCGTAAAAGCCGATGCCGCCACCGATCAGCGTGGCCAGCGCGGTTTCCGTGGTGGCCGATGGGTGTGGGGCGTGGTGTCGCCCCATGTCCTTGCGCCACAAGGTGTAGAGCCACACGGCGCCCAGGATGAAGGGCAGCGCGCCGCGAAACCGCGCAGCGGGAATCCGCGTGGCCAGCCAGGCACCGATCAGGCCGCCCAGCATGGCTGCGGCAATGGCCCACGCCAGCCGTGCCGCGGGCAGGCGCACCTGCCGTGCGTAATGCCAGGCGGACCAGCCGGTGCCCCAGATGGACGCCGCCTTGTTCGTGCCCAGCAGGGTCGCTGGCACCGCGTTGGGGAACAGCCCGAACAGCGAGGGCACGATGATGAGGCCGCCACCGCCCACGATGGCATCGACCAGCCCCGCAGCGGCCGATGCCGCCAGCATCAGGCCGACGTTGACGGCGTTCAGGTCCAGCAAGGCGGTGCGATCAGGTGCGCACTTCGCCCTGGCCCAGCACCACGAACTTCATCGACGTCAGGCCTTCCAGCCCCACCGGGCCGCGCGCGTGGAACTTGTCCGTGCTGATGCCGATCTCCGCGCCCAGGCCGTATTCGAAGCCATCGGCAAAACGCGTGGAGGCGTTGATCATCACGCTGGCCGAATCCACCTCGCGGATGAAGCGCATGGCGTTCGGGTGGTTGGTGGTGAGGATGGCGTCCGTGTGGTGCGAGCCGTATTGGTTGATGTGGGCGATGACCTCGTCCAGCGAGTCGACCACCTTCACCGCGATGACGGGGGCGAGGTATTCCTCGTACCAGTCCTGCTCGACGGCATCGACCACCTTGGCACCCGCCACATCCGACAGGATGGCCTTGGCCCGCGCATCGCAGCGCATCTCCACACCCTTGTCTGCGAACACCTTGCCGATGCGGGGCAGGAAGGCAGCGGCCTGCTTCGCATGCACCAGCAGGCTCTCGGTGGCGTTGCAGGGGCTGTACTTCTGCGTCTTGGCGTTGTCCGTCACCTTCACGGCCAGATCCAGGTCGACCTCGCTGTCGACATAGGTGTGGCAGTTGCCGTCCAGGTGCTTGATCACGGGCACACGGGCTTCGGCGCTGATGCGCTCGATCAGGCCCTTGCCGCCACGGGGGATGATCACGTCCACGTACTGAGGCATGGCGATCAACTGGCCGACGGCGGCGCGGTCTGTGGTCTGCACCAGTTGCACGGCATCGGCGGGCAGACCGGCCTGCGTGAGGGCGGCCTGCACCAGCTTCCACAGCGCCAGATTGGAGTGGATGGCCTCGGACCCACCGCGCAGCACGCAGGCGTTGCCGCTCTTGATGGCCAGCGAGGCGGCCTCGATCGTCACGTTCGGGCGGCTTTCATAGATCATGCCGAACACGCCGATGGGCACGCGCATCTGGCCCACGCTGATGCCGGTGGGGCGGCGGCGCACGTTGGTGATCTCGCCGATCGGGTCGGGCAGGGCGGCGACCTGTTCGCAGCTTTCGGCCATGGTCTCGATGACCTTGTCCGTCAGGCGCAGGCGATCGACCATGGGGGCGGCCAGGCCGTTGGCCTCGGCGGCGCTGACGTCGGACACATTGCGGGCCTTCAATTCGCCGGCATGCGAGCGGATCAGGCCGGCCAGGGCCAGCAGCGCGTTGTTCTTGGCGGCGGTCGAGGCGGCGGCCATCACGGCAGCGGCCACCCGGGCCTGCCGGCCCACGGACGCCATGTACTGCTCGACCGGTTGATCGACCGAGGCAGCGGTGGTGGAACTGGCGGTTGAAGGGGAGGTGGGCGTGTTCATGAGGCAAGATTGTCTCAAAACATGCGCCAGGTCATCCACATTCATCCACAAGCCCCACCCAAGCCGGCGGTCGGGGCGCCGTGCAATGGCTGCGGCGTATGCTGCCTGGCCGAGCCCTGTCCCGTGGGCGTGCTGGTCACGCGGCGCCTCAAGGGCGCGTGCAAGGCCCTGGTGTGGTCGGACCGAGCCGGGCGATATCACTGCGGGTTGCTGGCGCGAAGTGCGCCGGCACCGGGCACCGGTGGGCTCAGACTGAGGGCGCACCAGGTGTGGTTGTGGTGGGTGCGCCGGATGATCTCGGCGGGCAGCGGGTGTGATGCCAGTCTGGAGATCGACGCTTCGCCGCCAGCGCGATGACGGGGCAGGCGGCGGAATTGGACGCGTGTACGCCCGCATTTCCGGTCGATGGCTTCGGATCGGTTTTCATAGCATGAAGGCTCTACTGCCCTTGGAGCTGCCATGCGCAAGAAGCTGCTGCAAAACTCGCTGTTCGCCGCCATGGCCGCCTGGGCGCTGTACCTGGCCCAGACCCAGATCGGTAGCGACATGGCCATGTCGGCCACCATCCCGATGACGTACGCCGCCGCGCAGCAGTAAACGCGCCGCTGCTTCGCCCATCCCAGCGGCCGCCACGGATCCGGCTCAGCCGGTCCGTCAGCGGCGCCCCCTGAGGGGGAGCGCCAACGGCGCTCGGGGGTGGGCCCTACCTCCAGCCGAACATCATGGAACGTGCCACCAGCCGTTTCACCGGCGTCAGCGTCTGCACGGCCCCCAATCCCAGACCCCGCATCGTGGCGAGCACCGGCGCAGGCCACGTGAAGCTGCGCGCCAGGAAATCCGTGGTGGCCAGCAGTGCCAGCCGGTCGGGCTGACGCCGGCGCTCGAAGCGCCTCAGCGCCCGGTTGATCTTGACTTGGCGGGCATCCGCATCATCTTCCGGCAGGAAGGCCGCGTCCTTGAGCGCACTGAGCAGTTCATGCACGTCCCGCATGCCGAGGTTGAAGCCCTGGCCGGCCACCGGGTGCAGGGTCTGTGCCGCATTGCCGATGCGCACCACCGAGCCCTCGCTGACCAGTTGCCGGTGGGCATTGAGCCCCAGCGGGAAGGCCTTCAGGGGCGACATGGCCTGGATGCGGCCCACCTCTTCGTGAAAGATGGTGTTGAGCAGTGTCAGGCGCTGGGCCTCGTCCAGCTCACGAACCGGGTCGTCGCCTTGCTGGACGCACCACACCAAGGCTGCGCGGCGCCCGATGGGGCCACCGGCCGCCACCTGGCCCGGCGGCAGAGGCAGCAAGGCGGCCGGACCTGACGGCGTGAAACGCTCATAGGCTACGCCTGGCTTGCCGCTGTCGTCCAGCAGCACCTGACCGACCCAGGCGGTCTGTTCGTAGTCGCGGCTGAAGCCCTCGGGCCATTGCAGCTTGGGTTGATCCGAAAACACGCCGCCTTCGGCCACCACGGCCAGATCGAAGGCCTCGGCGATGTCGGCATCGATCTCCACCCCCCGCTCCAGCGGCTTGAGACCGCGCACCGGCGTGCCAAAGCGCATGGCGCAGCGGCCGCTTGCGTGTGCAGCCTGCCGGGCCCAGGCAGTTTGCAAAGGTGCCACCAGGGTGCCGTAGCTCACCACCGCACCCAGTTGAGGCACCCGCTGTTCCTGCGCGGTGATGCGCACTTCCGGCTGCCCGGCACCCGGCCACAGCACAGTGGGCTGTTGCTGCGAGACGTGCACTTCGCGGATGGGCGCACTGTGGCCGCCCGCCTCGATCGCGGCCCAGACGCCCATGCGCTGCAACTCCTGCACGGTGCCTTGCGACAAGGCCAGGGTGCGGGCATCGCCGGCGATGTCCTTGTCGGCGGGCCGGGCATCGAACACCGTGATGCGGGCGTGGGGCAGGGTGGCCGCAGCCTGCAGGGCCAGGCTCAGGCCCGCCGGGCCGGCACCGATGATGGCGATGCCCAGCGGTGCCGCCGGCGCGTCAGACGAGGTCACGTGGGGGACAGTCGTGTTCATGCCCCGTATTGTCCCTGCAATGCTTCGCGAAACGCCCCATGGCGCACGCGGAGGCCCTTCCTATAATGCGGTGCTTTGACATGGCTTCAGGCACTTGCATGCAGCCATCATCCTGCTCATCACACCGGGGCGCTTTGCGCCCATCCACAGCGTGACCTCCTCCGCCGCTCTTCCCGCCAGCTACCGCACCCTCGCTGCCTCGGACATGGCCGAGGTCGACCAGGTGATCCACCGCCGTCTGGCATCGCAGGTGGCGCTGGTCAACCAGATCTCGCACTACATCGTGAGTGCCGGCGGCAAGCGCGTGCGCCCGATGCTGCTGTTGCTCATCAACCGCGCACTGGGCGAAGGCAGCCCGCACCGCCATGAGCTGGCTGCGGTGGTCGAGTTCATCCACACCGCCACGCTGCTGCACGACGACGTGGTCGATGAATCCAACCTCCGCCGCGGCCGCCAGACGGCCAACGCCATGTTCGGCAATGCGGCCAGTGTGCTGGTGGGCGATTTCCTGTATTCGCGCGCCTTCCAGATGATGGTGTCGACCAACCGCCTGCGTGTGATGGACGTGCTGGCGGGCGCCACCAACGTGATCGCCGAAGGGGAAGTGCTGCAACTCATGAACATGCACGACCCGGACATCACCGTGGACGATTACCTGCGCGTGATCGAATACAAGACGGCCAAGCTGTTCGAAGCCAGCGCCCGCCTGGGGGCGGTGATTGCCGATGTGCCGCCCGATGTGGAGGAGTCCTGCGCAGCGTATGGCCGCGCGCTGGGCACGGCCTTCCAGCTCATCGATGATCTGCTGGACTACGAAGGCAGCACGGCCGAGCTGGGCAAGAACATTGGCGACGACCTGCGCGAGGGCAAGCCCACCTTGCCTTTGCTGGTGGCCATGCAGCGCGGCACGCCCGAGCAGCGCGACATCATCCGCAACGCGATCGTGCATGGCGAGGTCGAGCGCATGGCCGAGATCGTCGGCATCGTGCGGGCCACCGGGGCGCTGGAGGCCACCCGCGAAGCCGCCATGGCCCAGGCCGAACTGGCCAAATCGTGTCTCGACGTGCTGCCGGCCTCGGAATGGCGCGAAGCTCTGCTACAATTGTCGTTTGACTCGATCCACAGGTCTTCTTGATCTGCGTGAGCCAAAGTCAGACATCGGGGTGTAGCTTAGCCTGGTAGAGCGCTACGTTCGGGACGTAGAGGCCGGAGGTTCGAATCCTCTCACCCCGACCAGGACATCTCCAAAGCCAGATCCGCGTGAAGCGCTGATCTGGCTTTGTGCTTTTCGGCGTCGTCCGCGAACCGAGCCTGGCCTCAACGAGCCTGCCGCGCCACCACGGAGGCAAGGTCCATCTGCAACCCGAGCCTGCGGCCGCCTTCGCGGCTGAGGTGGCCTGCATCCCTGTACAGGGGGATGCCGTCGATGAAAGCCTGGCAGCGCCCCTTGGGGCAAGTGACATCGTCGAGCCGGATCAAGTGCGTGCGGCTGTCTTGCGCCGCTTGCGACAGCATCGAGAGCACCTGCGCATGTTGTGCCACATGCCTGGCTTGTGCAAAGCCGCAATGTGCATCCGTCGATGGCGATACGGTCCACAGGCCCATGGCCCGACGCTCCGCGCACAGGCCGAGATTGATCTCAGGCCCTGCGGAGGCCGGGGGCGAGATGAGGATCACTTTCTTGCCCATCGCCCGCACGCGCTGCAAGGTATGGCCCAGCGATGCCGCGACCGTGTCCGTGCGTGGGCTTTGGCGATGCCCATGCGCATCGAAGACGGGATCGGTGAACAGGTATTGCCAACGTGCGGAGATCACCACGTATTCGATGTGCGGCGACTGCCGCAGATGGGCCAGCACCGATTCATTGAAGGACAGGCAGCGTGAGGCGCGATGTGCGGGCTCGTCGGGCATGCGCCGCGCCATGTCGAGCAAGGGCGCGCAGGCGCTGCGTGTGGCCTGCTGTATGCCGCCCGGCGGGGCCGATGCCAGCAGGGCGGGCACGAGGTGCATGGCGTAGCTGTCGCCCCAGACCAGGGTGCGCGGATGCGGCTGGCTTTGGCATGCCGGGTGGGGCTTGAAGTCCCGCTCCTGATCGCAGCGGCGGGCGAAGCCGTAGTTGGGTTGCAGCACCGTGTGCCAATCGACGGCGGGCGATGTGGGCTGGGCCGGCGGGTGCAGCTTCATCCACATCATGCTGCCAGCCAGCGCGAGCGGCACGATGAACCAGAGAAGGCGCTGGCCCAGGGCCTGGGCCGATGCCATGCCGCGCAGCGGTTGTTCGATCCACACATATGCCCCATGCGCCAGGACAAAGGACATCAACAGGAGGCCCGCCTGGACCGGCCACGGCGTTCCCTCCATCCACACACTGCGCGCCAATGCGATCAATGGCCAATGCACGAGGTACAGGGAATAGGAACGGTCTCCAATCCAGCGCAGCGGCCGCGCCCATGCGGCCTCCGATTGAAGCAGTCGCGAAGGCGCCAGGATCAAGGCGGCGGTGGACAGGCACACCACCCACGCATCACCTCGTGGATGCACCGGATCGAAGCCATGCACCATCGCCCAGCCGATCAAGGGCAGGCTGATCCAGGCAGTGTCCAGTGCAGGCTGGTATGTGCGGCCCGAACGTGCAGGCCAGGCGCACACGGCACCGATCAGCAACTCCCACGCCCGTGTGTGCAGCAGATAGAAGGTGCCGGAAGGATCGGGGCCGACTTGCACCCAGCAGGCGACGGAGCTGGCCATCAGCAAGGCCGCGATGGCTGCCAGACGCCAGCGCGGCCTGCACAGGTACAGCACCAGTGGCAGCAGGAAATAGAACTGCTCCTCCAATGCGAGCGACCAGGTGTGGAGCAGCGGCTTGGAGATGGCCTCGCCGTCGAAGTAGCCGCTCTGCCACCACAACATGATGTTGGCGCTGAACGTGAGGGCGCCCAGGAGTTGCTGGCCATAGTCGGCCAGCATGGACGGCGTGAGGATGAAGGGAGCCACCAGCGTGGTGCCCAGCAGGGTGGCGAAGGCCGCCGGCAACAGGCGTCGGGCCCGTCGCAGGTAGAAGTGGCCCATCCGAAAGCGCCCTTCGTCCTGTTCGCGCAGGATCACGCCGGACATGAGGTAGCCCGAAATCACGAAGAAGACGTCGACGCCAAGAAAGCCTTTGTGCAGCCCCGGCACATCGAAATGGAAAGCCAGCACCGACAGGACGGCGATGGCTCTGAGGACCTGTATGTCCGTTCTCAAACCGCGCATCGGCGGGATTATCCAGGAGCTCATCAGGGGCGCCGTTCAGACGCCATCGCCGTTGCGATCAAGACATGAAGGACTGTCGAGTCCACGTCCCTGATTGCAGTAGTGATCATCCATTCACGCTTGAAGCGTTCCGTTACCAATCAGCCCCCCTGTTCAGGTTGTCGAGGTGTTTTCCCTGAGCAGAAGACCGCGTCTGACAAACGGAAAATCTGCAATGTGACTGTTGGCCATGGTCATCGCAGCGTCATCGCGATAAGGTCTCACACGTCCCGCATTACTTCATTACGTCAGAGGGCGACATGGACACGTTTTTTTCTCATTCTTTCGTTCACGCCTCGCGGGCTTCCAAGCCCCTGAAACACGCATTGGCATTGGCCTTGTGCGCGTCGGCAGTCCAGGCTCATGCGGTGTCGAGCTATGTCTTTCAAGGGCTGGGTGCCATCGGCGATGGCCTCAGTGCGGCCACGGGTATCAACGATGCCGGCCAGATCGTCGGCTACAGCACGGGGGCGGACGGTGTGTCGACACGCGCCACGCTGTGGAGCGGTGGTGTCACCACGGACCTGGGGACACTGGGCGGTGCCGACAGCTACGCCTATGACATCAACAACGCAGGCCAGATCGTGGGGCAGAGCACCACGAGCGATGGCGCGGGCATCGCCACCATGTGGCAGGCCATGGGCAGCATGCAATCGCTGGGCACGCTGGGGGGTGCCAGCAGTTCGGCCACGGGCATCAACGACAAGGGTGACATCGTCGGGTGGAGCACCTCGACGCAAGGCTCGTCCCTGCGGGCCTTTTCCTGGAAGAGCGGCGGCATGGCCGATCTGAACTGGGAAGGCGCCATGGGCGAGAGCTATGCCGACAAGATCAACAACGCCGGGCAGGTGGCGGGCAGCAGCTGGTTCTTCAATCGCCAGGGCAAGCACGCCACGGTCTGGAATGGCGCTGCGCCATCGGATCTGGGCACGCTGGAAGCGGGCAGCTACAGCTTTGCCTATGACATCAACGACAACGGGACCGTGGTCGGCATGAGCGGCTATTGGGGTGACACCATGCGTCATGCCACCGTCTGGCAGAACGGCCAGCGCATCGATCTGGGCACCTTGGGTGGCAGCGACAGCTATGCCTCGGCCATCAACAATCTGGGTGATGTCGTCGGTGCCAGCCATGCCGACATGGCATCTTCGGACTGGCATGCGACGCTGTGGCGCGATGGCGTGGCCATCGATCTCAACAGCTATCTGGCCGAGGACTCGGACTGGATTTTGCAAACGGCCACGGACATCAATGAACACGGCTGGATCATCGGCAAGGCCTACAACAAGGTCAGTGGCCTGACGCAAGGCTATGTGCTGATGGCGGCTGCGGTGCCGGAGCCCGAAGCCTATGGCCTGTTCATCGGCGGTGTGGCACTGGTGGGCCTGCTCAAGTTGCGTCGCAAACACCTGGCTTGATGCGTGATGGGCTGTGGCCGAGGCGGCCGCAGCCGGCCTCAGCGGATGCGTGAGCGCATCGTCCAGCCCAGCAGCGCCAGCAAGGCCAGCAGGCTGAATGCCGCGCCGGCATGGAAGGTGGCTGTGGCACCGATGCGATCCCACAACCAGCCTGCCAGTGCGCTGGCCACCAGCATGGCCAGGCCGCTGACCAGATTGAAGAAGCCATAGGCCGTGCCCCGCAGGTCTGCCGGTGCCGTATCGGCCACCATCGTGGCCAGCAGGCCTTGCGTCATGCCCATGTGCAGGCCCCACAGGGCCACGCCGGCCAGCACGGTCCACACGTGCTCGTTCATGGCCAGCACCATGTCTGCGGCGATCAGCATGAGCAGCCCCAGGGCCAGCAGGCCGCGGTGATCCATGCGATCGGAGAGCTTGCCAAAAGGGTAGGCAGATGCGGCGTACACCAGGTTCATGGCCACCATGACCAGCGGCACCAGCGCCATGGAGATGCCTGCCTGCTGTGCACGCAGCACCAGAAAGGCCTCGCTGAAGCGCGCCAGCGTGAAGACCGCGCCGATGGCCACCACCCACCAGTAAGACGCGGCCAGACGCCTCAGGTTGGCGCGGCTGATCGGGTTGCTGCGTCGCTCGGTCGACGCGTGCGTTGCCGGCTCCTGCACGCCGAAGGCCAGAAGCGCCACGGCCAGCATCCCGGGAATCACGGCCACCCAGAACACCGCCCGGAAATCGTTGGACCACAGCAGCATCAGCCCCGCGGCCAGCAGCGGCCCGAGGAAGGCGCCCACGGTGTCCAGCGATTGGCGCAGGCCGAAGGCGGCGCCGCGCATCTGAGGTGGGGCGATGTCGGCCACGAGGGCATCACGGGGCGCGCCGCGGATGCCCTTGCCGACGCGATCGAGCAGCCGTGCCGTCAGCACGATGCCCGCGGTGGGCGCCAGCGCAAACAGCGGCTTGGTGATGGCCCCCATCGTGTAGCCCAGCAAGGCCAGGCCTTTGCGTTTGCCCAGGCGATCGCTGAGCACGCCGGAGAAGATCTTGACGATCAAGGCCGTGGCTTCTGCCAAACCTTCCACCATGCCCACCACCAAGGCGCTGGCGCCCAGCGTGCTGACCATGAACAAGGGCAGCAGGCTGTGGATCATCTCGGACGAGACATCCATGAACAGGCTGACGAAGCCAAGCAGCCAGATGCTGCGCGGCAAGGCCGAGGTGCGCGAGGACGATGCGGCGAACGTCACTGGAAGCCTGGGTCGTCGAAATAAGTGGCGTAGTTGTGCAGGGCGTTCATCACCTTGATGGCGCCGGCGTGCGGTTTGATGGATGTCGTGTTGCCGGCCATTTGGTGGGCACCCGCCAGCAGCTCGGCCACGATGATGTGCAGTTGCGCGTCTGCGGCGGGCGGCAGCTTGCATTGCGCAACGATGCGCGCGACGGCGCCTTCGATCTTGCGGGCCAGTTGCTTGGCCGCCTTGGGCGAGAGCTTGCCCTCGTGGATGGCCACCCGGTGGGCCGCCATGGCTTGGTGAATCTCTGCCATGCCCTGGCGCAGGGCGGCATCGGTTTCCCACTTCTTGCCGGCGTTGAGCTGCAACGCCGGCGCGGGCGCGTCTTCATGCGTGTGAGCATGGTCGGTGGATGGGGTGGTTGCCAAGGCGAAGGGGCTTGCCAGCACGGCCAGGGCCATGGTGACGGTGATCAGAGGTTTCATGATGAGGACTCCAGCCTGTGCAGCAAGGACTGCCGTTGTACTGTGCTTCGGACTTGGGGGCGTGTGGACGAAAAAAATCCCCAAGCGTTTGACATCGCTTAGGGATTTTGGGATTTCAAGAGCGGTCTTGAAACCATTGAATGGTGGGCCGGGGTCACTTGAACTGTGGCTGGGAAGCGGCATGGATGCTGGCTTTTACCCTCTTGCTGGATGAGAGTTACCCGCAAAGTTACCCGCAAGATGCCGCTCCTTACGGGACGCATCTCAACATGCTCGATGTCACTATGTCCGGTAGTCGGATATTTGCTTCTTATCGAGTTGGTCTGACGGCACCAACTTGTAGTGCTTTTCTTCGACTATCTTTAATTCGAGCAAATCACTATCTTCGATTTTTAATTCAAAGATTGCGATTTGTTCGTTCTCGGCAAACTGCACAGAAATAGCTCTGCAACGTAGATCGGGGAACTCCTGTGCGCACCATCTTGTATCTTGCTCCGTCTGAACGATAGAGATCTGGTCCTTGCCACCTTTCGCTTGGACCGGAATAATGTAGTGACATCCGTGCCTGTCGAGGCCTACATAGAGCTCGTCTATCTCAATCTGCCCTAAGTCTTCGACGGTTGTGCGAAGATGGTTTTGGAGGGAATACGTGGTGAGCCCCAAAAATATATCCAGCAGTCTGTTGTAGCGAACCTTTGCCAAAAGACCTTGTTCGTCGTCCAATTTATAGCGAGCAATGATTTCTGGGGTGCTGTCTGGAATCTTTATTGTGGCTAAGCTCTTGTTAGGCACTATTCTGTTCGCTTTTGCCAGCCGGAATCTATAGCGGGCTCTTCCAGCAAGCTGAATTATCCACTCTCGGCCTTCCGGCTGAGTGGAAATGATGCTGGGCGGAAGAGGGTTTCGAAAACGAAACGAATAAAGTAAATCTCCTATGTTTTTTGGGCTGACGCCCAAAGACGTCGCAATGGTTAATAAATCCTCGCGATTAAAATCGATAGAAGTAGCGCCTGCTGTATAGCGATCTTTAAATAATTTCTCGATGACGAGGGCATATTGAGTGGGCTTCTTTTCTTTAATCGGTTTAGGAGCCTTTGGTGGCTTTTCTTTTTTGGTGGTCATGCCATTGCTCCATCGGTCTCTTCATATTGAAGTGGGTATTGGAGCGTGTCGCGATATGTGCGAGAGCGTTTGGCGATAACTGAGCTTGATACGCCAAACATCGATGACGCTTCTATCATCGAAATGCATAAAAGGCTTTGTTCTCCTAGCGTCAAAACCGCGGACGGTTTTTCGGGCTTTTTCCCTAGCGCCGACATAATTTGACTTCCTACAGCTCGCGCTAGCATGGGAGGGACACTGTTTCCAATCTGACGGAAGCCATGCCACTTGGTCGCATGGAAGCGAAACCAATCCGGATAAGAATGCAACCTAGCGGCTTCTCTTACAGTGATCACTCGAGAATATATGGGATGAATGGGACGGGGAGATGTGAATGCACCTCGATCACTTGCCGTTCCAGCCCGAAGCGTATTACATACCCCGTTCAGTGCAAGTTTTTTGAAGCGGCTAATTGGTTCTACATCGCCGGGTGTAGTGGAAGCAAAGCGTTCGCGTGATAGGTCGCTGTGATTGGTGAGTAGAGAGTTGGTAAGAATAGAGGAGTTCGAAATAACGGCGATAGCTGAAATCGGTAAAATCGTCTTTTTTCCCACGAAGAAATGAAGCGTAGGTAGACGCCTTACCAAATTTCACCTTAGTCCAATCGCGCTCCCACAACTCTGGGTAATCTTCTGCATTTGGAATGTCGCCGATCGCCTCGCCCACGGTCGCTCGTCCAATAGGGGTTGGGTATTTTGGTAGCTTAAGACCTTTGCGAGCGCCCATTAAAAACAGGCGCCGTCTGTCTTGTGGTACGCCGAAATCGGCAGCATTCAAGACTTGATATTCTTTGACAACGTCGTATGTGTCTTCGAAAGCTTCAATGATTTCCTGAAGGAATTTACGATGTTTGCCAATCGTAAGGCCTTTGACATTTTCAAATACAAAATACTTGGGATTTAATTCCTTGACCAGTCTGACGTAATGATAGACGAGTTGATTTCGAGAGTCATCTAGTGCGCGCTTTCCAATAAGCGAGAAACCTTGACAAGGGGCTCCGCCAACGACGATGTAGAGATCTCGTTTGCCAATGCCAGAAATTCGACGAAGCTCTTCGCCTGTGGTATCAATGACACTTTTGCAAACTGTGGCGCACTTGGGAAAATTGTATTTATGAGCAGCACTATGAATAGGATCTATTTCAACTGCGGCAACGATATCAAAACCTGCTTGCTCAAAACCAAGGCTAAGACCTCCTGCTCCTGCAAACAGGTCGATCCCAATGGGGCGTGTCATAAATTGTCCTCTTATGAATGCAAAAGAATTCGCGCGGCTAGACTACGCGAAAACGATCGCTTTGTCGATCGGAATTTTAGGGGTGATCTAGCAGTCGCCTTAGCCGTTCGACCAAAGAGTCGCGGTTGGACAGTTCGCATTGCCACACGACCGCCGTCTTCCATCCTTCGGCCTCTAGCGCAGCCTCTTTTCGCAGGTCTCGTGCGCGGTTTGCCTCGATCTTGGGTCCCCAATAGTCCATGCGAGACTTTGGCAGCTGTCCAATCTTGCAGCCATGTCCATGCCAAAAGCAGCCATGAACGAAGATGGCCAACTTGCGACTCGGGAAGACTATGTCGGGCGTTCCTGGGAGGTCTGTGCGGTGCAGCCGAAAGCGGTAACCCAAGGCATGAAGCCAAGATCGAACAAGCTTTTCTGGCTTCGTGTCCTTGCCCTTAACCTTCTGCATCAGGCGACGACGACGCTCTGGCGTGAGGCGGTCTATGGTGCACTCCCTTTCGCAATTGAGGACAGCTTCGAGTCGGCTATATAGGCGACGTCACCAGAGGCCAGAAGGGCGTCGATAGCGCATAACACGCGGGTCTGGGAGATGCCCGTGCTTTTTGCTAAGGCCTGCTTCGACATGGCGCCCCGCGATAGCACACGTTTGATCTTGGTCACGTCTTCGGGACGGGGTGGCAAGTCTCCAAACTTGTAGAACCGTTGGGGCATGCTAACCATGGATTTTCGAACGTTGAGGTTGTCGTATGAGCGGCCCAGAAAGAGCCAGTACGTCTGGCCTCTCTGGCAAGATGCCATACAACAAGGCGTCCAATGCACCAGGTGCCCCACGGCTGGCGGCGCTTCTTAGCAGCTCCATAGATCGAACCGAAAGTCGGTACTTGCCGGTGCGAAGCGGCATTCGTTTGAAGTGCCGTTGTCCTCGAGGGATGTAGTCGCCAAAGTAGTCTATGTAGTCGCGACGCATCACGTTTGTTTCGACCCACATTTGTCACTGGAAGAGGTGGTGTTGGAACGATCTTATCCCTTGAAAGTTCCTCTCTCGGAAGCCATGAGCTGCTCCATGTCTTTCTGAATCAATGTCAATTCGTTGACGGAGTACTGAAGCACCTCGGCGATCAGGTTTGCAGGCTGATCGGTAGAGCCCGGATTGCGCCAATCAGGACAAACGGCCCTCAGTAGGTCATCGAAGTTGTCCGACATGTCGGCGTGCCGTTCAAGGACCATAAGCACTCGCATGGCGTCCGCTGCATAGGCCACCAACTTCAGAACGGTAATGGGTTGTTGTTGAAGAAGAGCAAGCCGTTCCACGTCTTCGAGAAACCGCTCGGGAGATAGCATTTCTTGCGTAAGGGGAGGGGCTGCCATGTCAATTTTCCCGTGTTCTGCGGAGGGGGGTGACGATCCGCATCAAGTGCAGTTCGTTCACGGCTTCATCCACGAACTCGCGCAGACCCTTGCGGTACACGGCACGGCATGCGATGGCTAGAAGCAGATAGGCCTGGGCGCCGCCCAGCACTTCAGGTAGGCCCAGCCAGCCCATCGTCGCGCAAATGCAGCCGACAATGGTCCAGACTGCCACAATCAGGACATCCAGGCCTTTAGTAAGGAAGGGCGGGTCTTGGCGGACATAGTTCGCGCTGGCGCCTGTTGTCGCGTTGTACAGGCCCAGCACGGTCGAGCCTGTCAACACCAGCGTCACGCAATGCGTCTTCCTCGCTGGCATCAGCTTGGTATGGATAACGACGCAGCGTTCGTCCTCATGGCTGGTGGCCAGCCACAGTTCGCGGCGCTCGTTGCACACGGGCCGCTCGTGCCAGTGCATGGGTTTGTTGGTGAACCGGCTCGATTCGATGATGGTGCCGGTGATGGTCTTGATTCGCCACATGGCTGCCCTCCGTTGATGGGATGGCATCAGGTTCACATGCAGCATCGCGGTTGCAAGGGCGTAAATCGCTGGCGGCCTCAGTAAGCGCCAGCCAGAAAGTGCCTGATATCCAACCGTTTTTGGCTGGCGGCAGTTGCATCCCGCTTGACGCTGACGTGGGCACAAGGTCAACTGAAGATTCCCTTGGGCTCCTTGTCCTCATCCATCGCGGAGAAAAAGGCGTCGCAGTCGTTACCTGCCTTCGAAGAAGGTGCAGTCCCTGCACCACCGCAGTCCGCAAGGGCTGCAAGTGTCCCCATGCGGCCCAGCCGTATTCTCGTTCAGAGGCGCTGACGCTGGCTAGACCGGCACGCCGCCTCACCGCATGCAACCTCGATGGCAGGCCCATGTAGTACCGCCACGCTTGACCGTGGAAGCGCAGCAGCCGTTGCCTGCTCGATGGCATCGGCACCTCTCGGTGTTCGCATGCAGCAAAGCGGAGCAGCCGTTGAATCGCCATATAGCAGGTTCGTCGCCAGCGTCGTTACTGGCAGCTTGCTGACAGTGACGACGCAAGTAGCACGACCGAGCGCCTTGTCAACCACCGGGGCATGGACCCGTGACGCTGCGCAGTGATGCCAGCAAAGCAGGCCACGTCAAGGCGTGTTGATCGAAGTGGATCGAAGGATGGCCAGACCACCTTCGCCGATCCGATGGGCCCCGAGCCCATGTTTCCCCACAGCACATTCGCTGCGAGTTTCAAACCCGCCGTGAATAACTGTGCGTGCCTTTGCGGCCCGACCGCAAAGCACCGCCAGGCCACCCGTCAGATGGCCGCCCCCTGGACGTGTGTGAGACGCACACCCCTTGGACCCTGGGTCAATGGTCTTTGCGCATCGGCTATGCCAACAGGCAAGCCAGCGCAACGCCACAGCGACGTGCAACGCAGGCGAGCAGTCAACAACCTTGCACAAACCGGGAATGGTGTCCCGCGTCCCTTGTAGTCCCTGTCGCGCTGCGGCGCGAGGGCGGACAGAAACACTTACCTGACCTTTCCACACCATGCACAAGCCCCCGCCTCCACTGACACGAGGCAAGGCGAATGGATCGATGAACTATCTTTGAAAGGCTTCGGCCATGCGCACCCTCAACCGCGATTTCAAGCTCATGTGCCAGCGCAACCGCGATGGCTCTTTCTCTACTCAGCATGACCGCGAACGGCTGCTGACGATGATGGCGAATCAGCTCCACGAAGACGGCTTCAAGAACCTGCGGGCGCAGGGCCTGCGCACCAAGCACGTCGAACACCTTGTGGGCCGCTGGCAAGCGGAAGGCGCCAGCAGCGGCACGATGAAGAACCGCATGTCGGCGCTGCGCTGGGTGGCCGAGAAGATCGGCAAGGAAAACATCGTGGCCCGCGACAACGCGGCCTATGGCATCGCCAACCGGCGCTATGTGACGAACGAGTCAAAGGCGAAGGACTTGGATCAAGGCAAGCTGGACCGAGTGTCCGACCCGTACACGGCCATGTCCTTAAGGCTTCAAGAGGCCTTCGGCCTACGACGCGAGGAAAGCATCAAGATCCAGCCAGGCTGGGCCGACCGGGGCGATGTGCTGATGCTCAAGTCAACATGGACCAAAGGCGGCAAGGAACGCGACATCCCGATCCGCAATGAGACGCAGCGGGACTTGTTGAAGCAAGCCAAGGCGCTTGCGGGCAAAGGCAGCTTGATCCCGGTGGAGATGTCCTACAAGGATCAACTGAACCGCTTCAAGGCGCAGACGGCCTTCGCGGGCATCGACCGTGTTCACGGCTTTCGCCATGCCTATGCGCAGACGCGCTATGCCGAGTTGACAGGCTGGAAGGCACCAGCCGCTGGCGGCCCAACCTCCAAGCAACTGAGCCCGGAACAGAAGGCCATCGACAGGCAAGCCCGGCTCACCATCTCACGCGAGCTTGGGCATGAGCGGGAACAGATCGCAGCGGTCTACCTGGGCCGTTGATGGGCGTCAGGCGACACCATGGGTCAAGCACGCGCGTTCGTGAACGGAATGACCTCCGCACCACGTCGCAGCGTGTCCAGATAGTCGGCCCACGTTTGCATCATCGCGCGCCGCTGTGCCATGAACTCCGTGCGGTTGTAGGCTCGCCCAAGGCTGTCCTTGACCGAGTGTGCGAGCTGGGCCTCAACCACCGCCTCTGGCACGTCCAGGCGCTCAACCATCAGCGTGCGCGCCATCGCTCTAAAGCCGTGTCCGGTCATCTCGTCCTTGGCAAAGCCCATACGCCGCAGGGCAGACAACACACCGTTCTCGCTCATGGGTCGATCACCGCCGCGTGGGCTGGGGAAGACATATCGCCCATGCCCTGTCAACGGCACCAACTCCCGCAGTACCGCAACGGCCTGCGTCGAGAGAGGCACCATGTGCGGTGCGCCGCTGACCTTCTGCTGCTTGCTGCGCTTCATCTTCGCCGGGGGAATGGTCCACATCGCTCCATCCAGATCGAATTCGGCCCACTCGGCGTGGCGTAGCTCCCCAGGTCGCAGGAAGACCAGTGGTGCCAGCTTGAGGGCCGCCCGCGTGGTCGGCATCCCCTGGTAGTCATCGAAGGCGCGAAGCATGCCGCCCACCAGCTTGGGATCGGTGATGGCGGCATGGTGCTTCACGATGACCGGCTTGAGCGCATCGCGCAGGTCGGCCGCCGGATCGCGCTCGCATCGGCCTGTGGCGATGCCATACCGGAACACCTGCCCGCATGCATGGCGGATGCGGTGAGCCGTCTCGATGGCGCCCCGCGCTTCAACACGACGCAAGGTTTCGAGCAGCTTGGGCGCAGTCACCTCGGCAATCGGGATCTCGCCGATCCAGGGAAAGGCGTCTTGCTCCAAGCGGATGAGCGTGCGCTCGGCATGGCCCTCCGACACCTTGGCCGTGTGTACGGTCTTGTGCCACTCACGCGCCACGGCTTCGAACGTGTTGGCCGCCAGGACGGCCCGCGTCTCCTTCTCGGCCTTGCGCTTGGCGCCCGGGTCGATGCCCGCCGCAACGTCCTTGCGCGCCTGCTCGCGCCGCTCCCGTGCGTCCTTGAGGCTGACTTCGGGGTGCGTACCCAGGGACAGCATCTTTTCCTTGCCATCGAACCGATAGCGGAAGCGCCACCACTTGGCGCCGCTGGGCTGAACCTCCAGCCCCAGGCCGCCGCCGTCCGGCAGGTTGTAGGCCACATCCCGTGGCTTGGCGTTGCGGATCGCAGGGTCCGTCAGCTTGTGCGTCGCGTTCTTCGCGGTCATGGGTGATCCCCCTGGTTGTGGGTAACTGGTTTTCGCTGAACCAAGTTACCCGCAAAGTTACCCACAACAAGGCCGGATCGTCTAGACACCCAGTGGAGCGTGTTGAGACGAAAAAAATCCCTAAGTCGTTGATTACTTAGGGATTTTGGAGCCTCAAGAACCGTCTTGAAACCATTGAATGGTGGAGCCGGGGGGAATTGAACCCCCGTCCGTAAGCCATCATCGAGCAGATCTACATGTGTAGCCGTCTGATTTGAGTCTCGCCGACCTGATCGCGCAGCGGCACGCTACCAGGTCAGCCAGTCACTGAATCTCGACCTGAACCGAGTGACCCGGCTCAGACCCAGCCTATGTGAATGACCTCACCACTTCCGTCTTGCGACTTCAGCACAGCCCATAGGCCAACTGTTGTGAGGCTCACCGGTATTAAGCGGCGAGTGCGAACGATTCGTCGTTTGCAGTTACTTTGTTTCCAGATGGATTTACGAGGTGCCTGGCCCTCGACATGCCCTGTCCCGAATCCGCACCCACGTCGAAACCAGGTCGGCCCCAGGAAAGATCGGCCATTGTAGGCGGGATTGATCCGCCGCTGGTGGCCATGCTCAGGATGTCGGGACGCCTGCACGGATTTCAAGAGCGCGCCTGGCGCTGGGGCGCCATTTTTTCTGCGAAGTCATGGGCTTGACCTAACTCAAGCCTGCGTCATTTGGGTGTCGCGGCCTGAGTCGGTGATTCCTCCCTGTCGTTCTGGCACCCCCGGCCCCCTGGCGCCGAACTTTAGTCTTCGCCTACCGCTTCGACCTTGTCGGTTCGGAGCGTTCGCGGGAAGGGTGGGCACGCAGCGCCCTTCACATCGTGTCTTGACTGACCGCGCGGCCCACAAAGTGGCTGCCGGATTTAGGAGGAAACAAAAGATGTCCAAGTACCTCAAAGGCTGGCTGATGCCGACATTGGGCGTGTCCTTTTTGTTCTTGCTGATCAAAGGGGGCTGGTGGATGTGGGCGCCGTTTGCGCTGGCCATCGTGTTCTTCATCGGGGCGGACCGCTTCTTCCCGCGTGACGAGTCCGGGCCGCCCAAGATCCAGATCGCACCGCTGCTCAACTTGCCGCTGTACCTGATCCTGCCGATGCTGGCCTTGCTGAACTTCACGATCCTGTGGATGTTCGGCTCGGGGGATTTCCTGGGCTATGGCGCCTGGGTGAAGGACACCACCGGGCTGGACCTGTTCGCCGGGCGCGAGAACACCACGCACTGGCTGCAATGGGCCGGCTGCATCGTGACCGTGGGGCTGATGAACGCCGTGGGCGGCACCGTCACCGGGCATGAACTCACGCACCGCACTGCGTCGGCCTTCGACATGTTCATGGGCCGCTGGATGCTCGCCTTCACCTGCGATACGTCCTTTGCGATCGAGCACGTCTATGGTCACCATGCCAATGTGGGCACCTCGGCGGATCCGGCCACGGCGCGCCGCGGTGAGAGCTTCTACAAGTTCACGCTGCGCTCGACCTTCATGGGTTTCGCGCATGCCTTCCAGATGGAGCGTGCGCGCTTGAAGAAGCTGGGCAAGTCCGTGTGGAACCCGTTTGCCAGCCCCTTCCTGCGCGGCAATCTGGAGAACATCGCGATGTTCGTGGCAGCGTATGTGATCGCCGGCTGGGCTGGCGTGGGCTTCTGGGCGATCCTGGCCTTCGTGGGCAAGCAGTACCTGGAGATCACGAACTACTTCGAGCACTACGGTCTGGTGCGTGTGCCTGGCCAGCCAGTGCAGCCGCGTCACTCGTGGAACTCGAACCATTGGGCCAGCACCAATGTGCTGTTCAGCCTGGCGCGTCACTCGCACCACCATGCAGAAGGTGAAGCACCTTACTGGACGCTGTCGGCCTACCCGAATGCGCCGATGCTGCCCCAGGGCTATCTGTCGATGCTGCTGATTGCGCTGGTGCCGCCGATGTTCAAGCAGATCATGACGCCCGCGCTCAACGAGTGGGATGAAAAGCATGCATCGCCCGCAGAGCGCAAGCTGGCGCAGGAAGCCAGCCGTCACAGCGGCATGGATGGTCTGAAGATCATCCACACCCGTCTGGCCTGAGAGGAGTCACCAAGGTGTGGGGCAAGCTGTTTGGACGTGGGCCTTCCGAGTTCACGATGCACCTGGAACCATCGGGCGCCGATGTCCGCGTGCAGTCTGGTGAGAGCCTGTTGACTGCGTGCCTTGAAGCAGGGCTTGCCCTTTCCCCACAACTGCCGGGTTGGCGGTTGTGGGGAATGCAAATGCCGGCTGGTGTCGGGCAAGGTCCGGGAGTTGACGGACAAGAGTTACCTGCTGTCGGCCGAGGAGTTGCAGCAGGGCTTCATCCTCGCGTGCCAGAGCCAGCCGCGCTCCGAGCTGGTGGTGGAGGTGGCCTTGCAGCCTGCCGCCCCCGTGCATGCGGTGGTGCGCGCGCAAGGCCGCATCGAGGCGATGCAGCCTTTGACGGCCGACATCCTGCATGTGCGGCTGGTGCTGGATCAGCCCATGCCCTATTCGGCAGGTCAGTACGCGGCCTTCACGGTGCCGGCCGATGTGGCGGGTGCCGAGCCGGGCACCACACGCAGCTATTCGTTTGCGTCCGCGCCCGATGCGGATCGGCCGGATCGGGTGGACTTCTTCATCCGCAAGGTGCCGGGCGGCCTGTTCACCGAATGGCTGTTTGCCCATGCCAAAGTGGGCACCACGCTGGCATTGAGCGGCCCGCATGGCCAGTTCGGCCTGAGGCCGGGCGATGAGCCGATGCTGTGCATTGCCGGCGGCAGTGGCCTGGCGCCGATCAAGGCGATGCTGGAGCAGGCCATCGTGGAACGTCGGGCGAGCCGGCCATTGACGATCCTGCTGGGGGCGCGCACTCAGGCCGATCTGTACGGGCTGGACGCCATCGATCAGATCCGCCGCGAGTGGGGCGGCCGCTTCCGTTTCGAGCCCGTGTTGTCGGCGGAGCCGGCCGGCAGCGACTGGCAGGGGCTGCGAGGCATGGTGAACGATCACCTGCCGCATCTGCTGGGCCATCAACTGGCCGAGCACAGCGCATGGATGTGCGGCCCGCCGCCGATGATCGATGCATGCACGGCAGTGCTGCGGCAGGCCGGTGTGCCGGCGGAGCGCATCCATCACGACAAGTTCCTGGATGCGTCGGATGCGGCCCGAGCTGGCCGCCGCAACGAGCGCGCCTGCCTGAATGGTCAGGCCAGGCGCGCAGCGATGATCAACTGCGGTAATCCGCGTTGATCGTCACGTAGTCGTGTGACAGATCGCAGGTCCACACCGTGGTGGTGGCCTGGCCGCGGGCCAGACCCACGCGGATGGTGATCTCCGATTGCTTCATCACGCGCTGGCCGTCTTCCTCGCGGTATTCGGGGCGGCGGCCACCCTTGGTGACCACATGCACATCATCGAGGTGCAGCTCGATCAGGCTCTGGTCGAGGTCGTCGATGCCCGCATAGCCCACGGCAGCCAGAATGCGGCCCAGGTTGGGGTCGCTGGCGAAGAAGGCGGTCTTGACCAGTGGCGAGTGGGCGATGGCGTAGGCGGCCTTCTGGCACTCGGCCTCATCACGGCCACCTTCGACCGTGATGGTGATGAACTTGGTCGCACCTTCGCCATCGCGCACGATGGCCTGGGCCAGCTTCTGCGCCACCTCCACGATGGCGGCACGCAAGGCCTTGCCGTCGGCGCTGTTCAGGTCGGTGATCTCGGCATGCGCCGCCTTGCGCGTGGCGATCAGCACGAAGGAATCGTTGGTGGAGGTGTCGCCATCGATGGTGATGCGGTTGAACGAGGCGTCGGCCGCTTCCTTGACCAGGGCCTGCAGCAGGCCCGGCGCCACGTTCGCATCGGTGGCGAGGTAGCCCAGCATGGTCGCCATGTTGGGCTTGATCATGCCCGCGCCCTTGCTGATGCCCGTCAGCGTGACCGTCTGGCCGCCGATGCTGATCTGCTTCGAACAGCCCTTGGGCAGGGTGTCCGTGGTCATGATGCCTTCGGCGGCCACGGCCCAATTGTCGGCCTTCAGATCGGCGATCGCACCCGGCAGGCCGGCTTCGATGCGCTCGACTGGCAGCGTCTCCATGATCACGCCGGTGGAAAACGGCAGGATCTGTTCAGGGGACACGCTCAGCAGGCGGGCCAGGGCGATGCAGCTGGCGCGGGCGCGCACCAGGCCGTCTTCGCCGGTGCCGGCATTGGCGTTGCCCGTGTTGATCAGCAGGGCGCGGATGTCGGTGCTGTGGGCCAGGCGCTCGCGGCACAGCTGCACCGGCGCGGCACAGAAGCGGTTCTTGGTGAAGACGCCCGCCACGGCGCTGCCTTCGTCCAGGGTGACGACGGTCAGGTCGCGGCGGTTGGCCTTGCGCACGCCCGCCATCGTGATGCCCAGCTTGACGCCAGGCACGGGGTGCAGATCGGAGGGGTTCGGGGCGGTCAGGTTGACGGGCATGGTGGGCGTCGGTCCGGGTCGGGTTCAGGTCGGTTCGGGGAAGGGCCGATTCTGCCGCATCACCAGTCCAGTTCCACGTTGTTGCTGCATTCGGGCGCTTCCGCGTACACGCTGCAGCGCACGCGCTTCATGAACTTCAGCCCCTGCTTGTCGTACATCCCCTTCTGGGCCAGCTCGACACGCAGATCGCGCTGGTTGGCGATGAACTTCATGGCCTCCTCCTGCTGGAACTCCACCCACACATTGGCCGGGATGCCGGTTTCGGCCTTTTTCACGGTGGTGATGATGTCGTCAAACTGCTCGACCCAATACTGGCGTGACTTGGCCGCCAGCCCCTCCGGCAGCTTGCTGCGCTCGAACACGAGCTGCAGGCTGGCAAACGTCAGCGGGAAGCGGCCCACACCGCCGTCCTTGCCCACGCCCTTGAAGATTTCCAGGGGCTGGTAGGCCACAGCCGGCGCGAACACCATGTCCGTGGCGCCATTGTTGAACTTGCTCACGAAGGTCTTGGTGTCCACCGACACCGGTTGGGCTCCGATTTTGGCGATCAGGTAGGCCTGGGCCTTGTCGTGTTCGAATGCGGGCATGCGTGTACCGGTGAAGCCCTTCTTGAACAAAGTCTTGTCACGCACCATCACGTAGATGGGGCCCATGGGCATGACGCCCGCAATCTCCCAGCGGTCCTGCACGGTGAACTTGCCGGCCTGCGGCGACGCCAGCACCTGCATGGCCTTGTAGATGACCTTGTAGCTGGCCTCCATGTCGACTTTGCCGTCGCGCGTGATGGTGGCGGCACCGCCCGTGTCCATCATGGCCGTGACCGGGTTGTACACCTTGGTGCGGATGGAAGTGGCCAGCAGGCCGTCGCATTGGCCGACCTTGAATTCCTCGGCAGCCACGCCCTCATCGGTGAAGGCCTTGAGCTTGATGTCGGCGCCATATTTGGACATGGCCAGGGCGTAGCCTTTGGCAGCGTCGAAGATCTGGCCGCCCTGGCCGATGGGATCCCACACACACAGCGAGATGGGGTTGGCTGCCATGGCGGCAGAGCCTGCCAGGGCCAGGGTCAGCGCGGTGAGGGCGCGGCGGTGGAACATGGTCGTTGTCTCCTGGTATGAGATGGGCTGTGTGCCCGTCAAGTTGGGTGAGAGGTCGTCAGCGCGTCAAGGCGGCTGCGACGACCTGTCTCTGTGATTCGCAAAGGGTGCCGACAGTTTCGTGGATGGGCTTGGTGACGGCGCATGAAGCACAAAGCCCGCTCGGAATGAACCTTGCGGGCTTTGCCATTCTTTACGCTGCCACACCCTGCTGAAAGGGCACAGCGTGGCGGCCGCACATCACTTCGGCGGCGGTGCCATCCAGGTCGACAGCCAGGCCGTCAGATCGGGCGACATCTTCACGGCCAGCGGTGCGAACGACACGATGGCCAGGCCAGCCGACATCACGGCGCAAGGCAGGATCCAGCGCTCGTAGCGGCGGTAGAAGGACTTGTGGGCCACTTCTCGGTCGGCTTCGTCGATGAGCTCGTCGCCCACCACCTGGCGTGCCAGCAACTGGTTCAGCGCCACGGGGGGCATCAGGTAGCCCAACTCGAAGGCCACCAGCACCATCATCCAGAAGTGCACGGGATCGACGCCGCTCTTGTAGGCCAGCGGGGCCAGCGAGCCCGACACCAGGAAGATGGCGCCCAGGGGCTCCATGAACATGCCCAGCACCACCAGCGCGATCGACATGAAGGCCATGGCCGTCCAGGCGTTGGCGAACTGATCGGGTGCGAGGTGGATGATTTCCGAGCGTTCGATCACGCCACCCAGGGCCTGCGACAGCAGGATCAGGTACATGTACCCGCCCAGGTGAGCCACGGATTCGGTGGTGGCCACGCGCACGGAATCGGTGATGGTCTTCTCGCGGTGCATGGCGAAGGCCAGCTGGTGCGAATCCGGGCCGAAGCCGCGCTTGAGCAGCACCTTGTCGATCACCACGATCAACAGCAGCATCACCGGCATGATGATCGGCGCCGAGATCTCGTTGAGCGGGGTGTTGAGCACGCGCGAGTAGAACAGCACCACGGCCGCCACGACGATGCCGTAGGGGATCAGCGTGGGGATCTGGCGCAGCATGGCCGGCACGGCTTCCACCGGCGAGGCGATGTTGATGGTGTGCTGCTCACGGCGCCATTGCGAGGCGATGAAGAACAGCGAGGACGTCAGGAAGAAGACCCAGTTGCCCCAGTAGTACAGCTCGTCGCTGGTGACCGAGCGGTTGACCGCCACGATGGCCACGATCAGCAGGCAGGGGCGCAGCACCACACCGAGCGAGCCCGACATGGCCGAGGCGGCCAGCGCGAACTGGCTGCTGCCGCCCACGGCGCGGATCTCGTGGTAAATGATGGCGCCCACGGCCATCACGAAGGCACCCGAGCCGCCGGTGTTGGCGGTGGGGATGGCGGCAGCCAGCAGCACCAGGTAGGTCAGCGCCTCGGGCGACAGACGCCACGGACGGACCAGGTTCATGAACAGGTCGACCACACGCGTCTGCTTGAACAGCATGCCCGCCCAGATGAACAGCGCCAACTGCAGCGGGATCATCGGGAAGTCCATCAGGGCGTTGATGTAGATGGCCAGGCCCGAAGGGTGATCCTTGATCAGGAAGTACAGGCCTGCGAAGATCGTCATGCTGCCGGGCAGCGGCATGGCTTGCAGAGCATGGCCCCAGGTGCCCGGCTCGCTCTTGTCACGCGGCTCTTCGGGGTTGAACACCTGCCACAGCGTCAGCAGCAGCAAGGTGGCGAACATCGTGATCCACGCGTAGTGGATCGACGGGTTCTCCAGCGCGATGCCCGAGTCCTTGGAGATCTGGTAATAGCGCACGCACGACCACAGCGAGAAGACGGCTGCGGCCAGCATCGTCCAGGCCTGCACCTTGTAGTCCAGCGCGTAGCGGGGCGGCACCAGGCTGATGTTTTCATAGCCCAGCGTGGCGGCCAGGATGGTCACGCCCATGAGCAGCAGCAGGATCATCGGCCGGTTGTCCGTGCCGAACTGGAAGAGGCCGAAGAAGCTGGTTTCCAGCGTGCGGTAGGCGATCACCGCCGGCGTCATGTGCGAGACGGCCGCCTCGTACACCGTGTGCTTGTACTGGCACTCCGCGAGCGATTCCTGCAGCGAGTGGCGCACCTTGGCCGGGTCCACCGTGCGGGCACCGAACAGGTCGTCCAGTTCCGCATCCTTGTGGGCCGACGCGGCAGCCACGGCGCGGCCCACTTCCGCTTCGATGTTCATCTTGGGGTTGCAGTCCGGTTTGACCGGATCGGCCCGCAACATGAAATATTGCACGTGGTGGGTCTTGTCGCCGAACATGGTCTCGCCCAGCTTGAGCAGCTGGCCGTGGATCATTTCGCCGGTGCCGATCACCAGAACAAGCAACAGGAGACTGATGGTCGGGATGCCGACCAGCCAGTCAAGGAATGGGATCTTGGTCTGTCCTGACGGCGGGGCCATCGTCGTTGCACTCATGTCTACAGTCTCCGTCGGTATGGGGGGTAACTACCCGAACGTCGTATGGTTATGGAATCGGTGCGGAATCTAATGGATACACCCGATATTGGGTAGAGGGGCAACGCGAGGTCTTCACCCGCTGTCGTGAATCGATACAGCTTTGTCACGAGGGAAACAAAGCAAATCGGGCCCGCAGGCCCGATTCGAGGGATACACCGGAACAGGGGGGTGTCAGCGCCCCGTCCAGAGGTTCAAGCCAGCTTGCCGTGGCAGTTCTTGTACTTGAGGCCGCTGCCGCAAGGGCAGGGGTCATTGCGGCCGACGCGCGGCACTTCGGTGGAGGGATCTGTCTCGGTGGCCACGCTGCCATCCTCGTTGGGATGCGTGTACGTGACATTGGAGAAGCTCTCGCCCTGGCTCTCGATGGCCTGGGCGGCCTGCGCGGCCTCTTCCTGTGTGCGAATGTGCACGGTCATCAGCACGCGGGTGACGTCCATCTTGACCACGTCAAGCAACTGACCGAAGAGCTCGAACGCTTCCCGCTTGTATTCCTGCTTGGGGTTCTTCTGCGCATAGCCGCGCAGGTGGATGCCCTGACGCAGGTAATCCAGCGCGGCCAGGTGCTCGCGCCAGTGCGAGTCGATGGACTGCAGCAGCACCATGCGTTCGAAGCCGGCGAACTGCTCCTTGCCGACCTGCTCGACCTTCTTGTCGTAATGCGCATTCGCTGCGGCCAGCACGCGCTGCAGTACATCGTCGTCATCGGCCGAGGTGGAGGTCTTGACCCATTCCACCAGATCGATTTCCAGCTGCCATTCGTCCTTGAGCACCTTCTCCAGCGTGACCAGGTCCCACTGTTCTTCCAGGCTCTCTTCGGGCACGAAGGTGCGCACCACGTCGGTCATCGCACCCTTGCGCAGGTTGGCGATGGCATCGGCCACGTCGATGCTTTCGAGGATCTCGTTGCGCTGCTGGTAGATGACCTTGCGCTGGTCGTTGGACACGTCGTCGTATTCGAGCAGCTGCTTGCGCATGTCGAAGTTGTGGCCTTCGACCTTGCGCTGGGCGCTTTCGATCGAACGGGTGACGATGCCGGCCTCGATGGCTTCGCCTTCGGGCATCTTCAGGCGGTCCATGATGGCGCGCACGCGGTCGCCCGCGAAGATGCGCATCAGCGGGTCATCCAGCGAGAGGTAGAAGCGCGAGGAGCCCGGGTCGCCCTGACGGCCTGCACGGCCGCGCAACTGGTTGTCGATGCGGCGGGATTCGTGGCGCTCGGTGGCGATGATGCGCAGGCCGCCGAGTTCCTTGACCTTGGCATTGAGCTCGGCCTGCTCGGCCTTCATCTGCTCGATGCGGCGGGCCTTCTCGCCGCCCTCGATGGTGGCGTCGTCTTCCAGGGCCTGGATCTGCTTCTCGACGTTGCCGCCCAGCACGATGTCGGTGCCCCGGCCGGCCATGTTGGTGGCGATGGTGATCATGCCCGGGCGGCCGGCCTGCGCGACGATGTCGGCTTCCTTGGCGTGCTGCTTGGCGTTGAGCACCTGGTGCGGCAGCTTCTCCTGCGTGAGCATCTGCGCGATCAGCTCGGAGTTCTCGATCGAGGTGGTGCCCACCAGCACGGGCTGGCCGCGCTCGTGGCATTCCTTGATGTCGGCGATGATGGCCGCGAACTTCTCCTTGTTGGTCTTGTAGACCAGGTCGAGCTGGTCCTTGCGGGCCAGGATGCGGTTCGGCGGGATCACCACCGTCTCCAGGCCGTAGATCTCCTGGAACTCGTAGGCTTCGGTGTCGGCCGTGCCGGTCATGCCGGCGAGCTTGCCGTACATGCGGAAGTAGTTCTGGAAGGTGATCGAGGCGAGCGTCTGGTTCTCGGCCTGGATGTGCACGCCTTCCTTGGCTTCGACGGCCTGGTGCAGGCCATCCGACCAGCGGCGCCCGGCCATCAGGCGGCCGGTGAATTCGTCGACGATGATGACTTCACCGTTCTGGACCACATAGTGCTGGTCCTTGTTGAACAGGTGATGGGCACGCAGCGCGGCGTACAGGTGGTGCATCAGCGTGATGTTGGCCGCGTCGTACAGCGAGGCGCCTTCGGCCAGCAGCCCGGCTTCCGACAGCAGGCGCTCGGCGTTCTCGTGGCCGTCTTCGGTCAGGAAGACCTGGCGGGACTTTTCATCGGCGGTGAAATCGCCCGGTTCGATCACGCCTTCGCCGGTGCGCGGGTCGGCCTCGCCGATCTGCTTCTTGAGGTGCGGCACCACCGCGTTGATGGCCACGTACAGCTGCGTGTGGTCTTCGGCTTGGCCGGAGATGATCAGCGGCGTGCGGGCCTCGTCGATCAGGATGGAATCGACTTCATCGACGATGGCGTAGTTCAGGCCACGCTGCACGCGATCGGTCACCTCGTAGACCATGTTGTCGCGCAGGTAGTCGAAGCCGTATTCGTTGTTGGTGCCGTAGGTGATGTCGGCGGCGTAGGCGGCCTGCTTCTGCTCCTTGGGCATCTGCGGCAGGTTGATGCCCACCGACAGGCCCAGGAAGTTGTAGAGCTTGCCCATCCACTCGGCGTCCCGGCGGGCCAGGTAGTCGTTGACGGTGACCAGGTGCACGCCCTTGCCCGTCAGCGCATTGAGGTAGACGGGCAGGGTGGCGGTCAGCGTCTTGCCTTCGCCGGTGCGCATTTCCGAGATCTTGCCGTTGTGCAGCGAGATGCCGCCGAGCATCTGCACATCGAAGTGGCGCATCTTGAAGACGCGCTTGGAGCCTTCGCGCACCACGGCGAAGGCTTCGGGCAGCAGGCTGTCGAGCGATTCGCCCTTGGCGATGCGTTGCTTGAATTCGTCCGTCTTGGCGCGCAGTTGCTCGTCGCTCAGCGGCTCGAAGGTGGGCTCCAGCGCGTTGATCTTGGCCACCGTGCGACGGTATTCCTTCAGCAGGCGTTCGTTACGGCTACCAAAAATCGAGGTGAGAATCTTGGGCAACATGGAGCGATGAATCCAATCGGTCTGGGGGGTGCCAGGGACAATATCCCCAGTCAACCAAAGCCAAAAAGTGTAGCACCGGGGGGTGACGCTTCCGCAGCGGGCCCCGGTGCTCTCCAGGAGGGGCTTTCCCCGCCCTTATTCAAGGGTGGGGCGTGATCCAGGTGTGTCAAGGCGTATCTCGATGGGGCTCTCCTGGCGACGGCTGCCTCTGCGACATGTCCTGGTCGCGCATCCCGGCCGGCAAGAAGGCCGCTCCCAGCACGCCCACCAGTGCCAGGGCCATCACCACCACGGCCCCCGATGGCAGATCCAGCAGCGCCGACACCCACAGGCCCCCGCCATACCCCAGCGCACCCAGGCACCAGGCCAGGGGCAGACGCCAGCGCGTTGACGCACGTCGCACGGCCAGGGCCGGGATGATGAGGCTGCTGAACACCAGGTAGACACCCACCAGTTGCACGGACGCCGTCACAGCCAGCGCGAACAGCACGTAAAAGCCCGCCTGGCCCAACCGTGCGCCCAGGCCGAACCAGCCCGCCAGCACCAGCACCGTGAGCGCGGCCATGGCCTGCAACTGCCCGGGCGTGACCCACAGGATCTGCCCCACCAGCAGATCCTTGAGGTGCTCGCCGCCGTGCGGGTTGCCCGCCAGCAGCAGGATCCCCGCGCTGGAGGCCAGCACGAACAGCGTGCCGATCAGCGCCTCCTGGATGTCGGGCCAGCGGCGCTCCATCCAGGTCAGCAGGGCGGCGGCCAGCAGGGCGGCCGCCATGGCCGCGCCTTGCACGCCCCAGCCTTGTGGCTCCCAGCCCAGCATGTCTGCCACGATCACGCCCAGGCCGGCGATCTGTGCCACGGCCAGATCGATGAAGACGATGCCCTTGCGCAGCACCTGAAGGCCCAGCGGCACGTGGGTGGCCAGCACCAGCAGGCCGGCCATCAGCGCCGGCCCGACGATGGACCCGTCCACCGCATGCCATGTCAGGGTGCCGGCCTCGATCATGGTTGCGCCTTGAGCAGGCGATCGATCGTGTCGTCGAACAGGCCGAACAAGTCCTTGGCGCGATCGCTGCCACCGACCGTGTAGGGCAGGGTCACGACGGCCAAGCCGGTCCGCTCGCTGAGCCATGTGGCGCTGCGGCCATCGCTGTAGGCGGCGCGCAGCACCATCCGCGCAGGCTGCTTCTGCAACTGCTGCACCACCTGCGACAGGTAGGCGCTGCTGGGCTCCACGCCGGGCTTGGGCTCCAGGGCGGCCACCTGCCTCAGGCCCAGCCAGTTCTCCAGGTAAGGGAAGCCTCTGTGCTGCACGACGATCGGCTGTCCCTTGAGCGGTGCGGCCTGCTGTGTCCAGCGTTGCATGGCCTGCTGCCATCGGCTCTGGAAGTCGGCCAGGCGGGTGGTGTAGGCCTGTGCGTGGGCGGGATCGATCTGCGCCAGCCGCTGGCCCAATGCCTGGGCAACCAGTGCGATGTTGCGCGGATCCGTCTGGATGTGAGGGTTGCCCGCGGCATGCACATCACCGTCTGCACGGTCCAGCCGGGTGGGCACTTCCAGGCGCGCCACGTGATCGGCGGCCATGAGGTGCCCGGGCTGCCCCGCTTGAACGGCTGGGTTGCCGGCCTGCCGCAGCAAGAGGGGCAGCCAGCCCGTCTCCAGTTCAGCGCCTGTGCACACCAGCAGGTCGGCCTGGCGCATGGCGGCGATCAGGCTGGGACGCGCCTGGATCTGGTGCGGGTCCTGCATGGCCGTGGTGGCGGTATAGACCGTGGCCTGATCCCCCGCCAACTCGCGGGTGAGTGAGGCCCACTCCGGTTCGCAGGCGAAGACCTTGAGCGCGTGCGCATGCAGGGTGGGCAAGGACAGCAGCAGGCCCGCGGCGATCGCCTTCATCGTGTGTGAGATGTTCGACATGGTGTGCCTCGCTTCAATAGCTGTGGGCGCCGTGGGCGCCGAGGTTGACGATGTACTGAAGGAAGAACTGGCCGTCCCGGATGCCCTGCCTGGCCCGGTCATCGCTGAACTGGATGCGCCAGCGTTGGAACTCACTGGGGCTCCAGTCCAGCATCACGCTGCTGCGGCTGGGCTGGTGGTCGGTCCCGAGGAGCTTGTCCTGGTTGCTGGCCCATGTGACGCTGCCGATGTCCAGCCGGTCATGCCGCAGGCCCACGCGCCAGGCCGGCGCGAACTGGTAAATGCCTTGCAGATACCAGCCCGATTGCGTGCTGCGATAGTGGTCTGTCAGCGAGAGGTTGGCCAGGTCATACGTGGCATCGCCCTGTTCGGTACGCCGGAAGTACTCGCCTTGCAGCTTGAAGCTGCGTTGCTGGCTCTGTCCTTGCGGCGCCCATTTCCATACCCCATCGGCGATCCACAGACGGCTGCGGCCGCTGAAGGCGTTGCTGACCGTCTGGCCGGAGGCATCTTCGTCATCCCATGTTCTTTGCCCGGCCTTGGTTTGCAGCCATGAGAGGCCGGCGCGCCAGTTGTGGCTGTCGCCCACATCGCCTCCCGTGTGGGCGCTCAGGGCGATGGCACCCATGCCATTGCGATCCCGATCGGTGCCGGGAAAGGTGGCGCCGCGGCCCAGTTCGGCACCCAACTCAAGGTATTGATCGGTCGGGGCCAGCCAGCGGGCCTGCACGCCATCCTGCTTGAACTGGCCGCCCAGGAAGGCCTGGTGCACCAGCGGCGCATCGACGAAATCCCAGGTGTGGGCGTGCTGCTCATTGAGGTAGCCCAGGCCACCGAAGAAGCGCCCTGCCTTGAGCGTGAAGCCGCCTGGCAAGGCGGTGCTTTGGATGAAGGCTTCTTCCGCTTCGATGCCGTCGTCCGGTGCCACGGCCAGTGTGAGCGAGCCATAGAGCCAGGGGTCGATGTTGGCGCTGAAGTTGAACTCGGATTCGCCCAGAGAGAAGCCGCGCGACTCGGGGCCGGCCTCATCGCCGGCGGGCACGAAGCCGGTGATGCGCCAGGTGTCCGGGCTTTTGCTCAATGCGGCGTAGGTGCCGTTGAGCACCAGCGAGATGGCCGGGTTGAAGCTGTTGGCCAGGTTGCCCCCGCCACTGGACGCCGAGGAGCGAAAGGCCGATGGCGCCTGCGCCTGCGGCGCATCCTGTGGCTGGCCAGCCGCGCTGGTGCGGGCCTGTTCGGCCTGCGTCAATTTGGCTTCCAGGGCCTGGAGCCGGGCTTCGTAGTCTTGCCGCAGTGCGTCGATCTGGCGCCGCAGATCCTGCAGGGCTGCATCTTCGGCAGCGTGGGAGAGGCTTGTGGCGAACAGGCAGGAAAGGGCGGCCGCCTGCGCCACGAGGCGCCGCGTGGTGAACGTCAACATGAGGTGTCTTCTCGGAGAAGGGGTGACAGCGGGTGCCGCGCGGCATGTGGCGGCACCATGGCCCACCCTCCGCAGATGCAGCGTGGCTTCAGACGGCCAAAGACTGCACCCCGCGGGGTGGGAACACTTGAAATTCGATCAGGCCGAAAAGACGGGGGGAGGGGCGCGTGGCTGGTAGGCGGCAACGATGCTGCCATCGCGTCGCGCATGCAGCGCCGCGGCCTGCTGCACGTGGTGCAGTGTGGGCGTCGCCATCGTCGGTACATCGCCGGACAAGGCGTGACCTTGCGCGTGATGCGCCATGCACAAGAGACACGCCGCATGCGATGGGGCGGCATCCTCGTCGGCCCTGTGCTCGAAGCTGTGTCGAACACCCGCCTGCTGCATCAGCAGCAGGACCGCCACCAGCACGAGGTGCCAGCTCAGGCGATGCAGCTTGCGAAGGGCCGGGAAGGGCGTCATGGGCCTTTACTTTACCGAAGCCACGTTGCTGCCTCGTGAAGCGCTGCCTTCCGGCTGCTGGGCAAGGAACTTGGCGGGGTTCTGTTGAACGCCTTCGACGAGCACCTCGAAGTGCAGATGCGGCCCCGTCGAGCGGCCGGTCGAGCCCACTTCGGCGATCTTCTGGCCGCGCTTGACCAGGTCACCCTGCTGGACCAGCATGCGGGAGGTGTGCGCATACCGCGTGACCAGGCCATTGCCATGATCCAGCTCCACCAGTTGCCCATATTGCGGATGCGGCCCGGCAGACATCACCACGCCACCGGCCGCCGCCAGGATCGGCGTGCCGACATCCGCGGGGAAATCCAGCCCGGTATGCAGCGCGGGGCGACCGGTGAACGGATCCGAGCGGAAGCCAAAGCCCGAGCCGACCGGTCCTTCCACCGGGGCGGAGTTGGGGACCATCAAGGCCTCCAGGCGCTTTTCGAACAGGCGGGATTCGATGAGCGTGAACACGTCTGCATGCCGGTCACCGAGCGCCTGCAGATCGCTCATCTGCCGATCCAGCTCGCTCAAGGTGCGCGCTGACGCCGTCGGCGTGTCACGCAGTGGCACCAGGGGGCCGCCGCTGCCGCCCTTGGCAACGGGCTCCAGCTTCTGCAGATCCTCCGGCTTCATGCCGGCCATGCCGGCCACGCGCTCGCTGACGGCTTCCAGCCGCATCAGCCGGGCCTGCAGATCGCCCACCTTCACCGCCATGGCGTCGAGGTTCTCGCGCATGAAGCGATCCCGCTGAGCCATCTCTTGCTGCTCCACGAAGCGCACCGCCTGGGAGATGATGGGCCAGTGCTCCTGCGCAGCCTGGATGACCACGGCGTGATAGAGCAGCAGGCTGAGCACCATCATTGGCAGCAGCATGGC
>JASGIQ010000001.1:0-1754032 GCA_047601765.1 Aquabacterium sp. | reverse complement strand
GTTATGTAGCCTCGTTCGGTACCTGCTGGCAGTCGGGAAACACAATAAATCCGAACAGCACCTGGATAAAGTGATGAGCTACGCCCCTGTCCGCGACATCAAGAGCGCCAAGACATTCTTCGTCGCCGGTCAGGATAATGGGACGGCTCGCTACGACCACGTCTTCGGGCTTCCTCTCGAGATCGTCCCGCTCGTCAACCCAGTGACGAAGTCGCTACGGGAAGCAAGATGCGCGTCCGCGTCCTCTACAAAGGCGCCCCATTGCCGAACACGAAGGTGAGCTTCATCCCCAACGGAATCACTCTCAAGGGCGACACGGACCACCGAAAAGATGACGGATGCGAAGGGGAGACGGAGCTAACATTCAAAGAGGCGACGTCCTATCTGATCACCACTCACAAGGAAGACTCCGACGCAAAGGGACCAGGCTTCCAATCGATCGGCTACAGCCCGACCTACGGCATGATCGTCGCAAAAACACGTAATTCCTGGCTAAAGCCGTGGAACCATCATCGAGAAGGCCCTCGTCGTCAAGGGCCTGGGAGCATCACTTGCTGCTCCATCGTATCGGTGACGCCGGGACTAACCGGTGATATGATGGGCACCGAGACGATTGGGTTAGGTGGCAAGGCGATCTTGCAGCCGTCGATGAAGGTGATGTCGCGAGAAAATTTCGAGGAGGAGCTTGCGCAACATCGCGCTCCCTGGAAATCCTCACCCGTGTTTCGCGCGCCCTCGTGGCTGAAGGAACTGCAAGCATCGTTCAACTCGTCACCGACGGCGGACGGGAGCTATGCGGGGCCGCCTTGGAGCGTTTGCGGACGCGCCGACGCAAACGGCGGCCACATGCTCTACAATTCGGGCGTGCCGAGAGAGGAGTTCTCGAAGTTCCAGATGCCGAACACGGAAGTCTTCGCGCCAACCTTCGCCGGCGAAGCCACGGTAAGGCCGACGTCACCCAGGACCCGCGCTACGGGCGAGAACTCGCCCAACCAAGGCATGCCGCCGGGGCATTTACCGGTTCGCAGCTATCTCGCGGTACCGGTCATATAGAACAGCGGAGTGGTTCACGGCGGCCTGTTCTACGGCCACCCGGAACCCGACATCTTCACCGAAAAGGCCGAGCACATGCTCGTCGCCCTGGCCGCGCAAGCCGCCGTCGCCATCGACGACGCGAAACCTGAGCCGAGCCCTGGAACGCAAACTGGCGATCGCCCGCGCTGCGGAAGAAACTGGCCGCCGCTTCATCGCCATTGTGCCGTCGTCCGACGATGCGATCATCAGCAAGGACCTGAACGGCATCATCCAAAGCTGGAATCCCGGAGCGGAGCGAATGTTGGCTACACCCCGGAAGAGGTCGATCAGCAAGCGAGTAGCTGTTCTCCTCTTCCCTGCGAACCACATCGACGAAGAAGCCACGATCATCTCGCAAATCCGCGCGGGCAACCAGGTGCAGCATCGAGACCGTCCGCATGCGAAAGGACGGCTCGCTCGTCGATATCTCCCTCGCCGTTTCGCCGATCCGAAACGCTGCCGGAGAGGTGGTCGGCGCATCGAAGATCGTCCGCGACGTAGAGGGCAAGGAAGACGGGATGAACAAACCTTGCGAAACGACCGCCGCCCTCGAAAGAGCCTACGAAGAGAGTTGGAGCTGCGCGTTCAAGAGCGAACCGCGTCCCTCAAGGAAGTCGTCGCCCAGATGGAGGAGTTCTCCTACACGGTCTCGCACGACCTGCGGCTCCCCTTCGGGCGATGAAGGTGTACAGCAACGCACTGAGAGAAGACTTGGACCGCTCTTCGAGGCGGAACCGGAGGCTCGGCGATCTGTAGAGCGTATATTGGAAAACTGCACGCGGCTGGACAAGATGATCCACGACGTGCTCACGTACGGTCGCATCGCCCGAGAAGTTGGAGATACACCAGGACCCTTCGACGCGCTGATCGCCGACACCCTTCACCACTCCCTGCCTCAGGCTCCGAACGCCATCGTAGAAGTTGGTCACCTGGAACTGTTTCGGGGCATGAACCCTCCCTGATCCAGATCCTATCCAATGTCCTCAACAACGCGGTCAAATTTGTTGCGCGCGACACCATTCAAAGTGAGGGTATGGACGAAGACGACGGCGACTACCTCATGCTTTGGATCGAAGACAACGGTACCGGCATCGACCCTGCGTACCAGCATCATCTCGATGTTCAGCGTATTCGCCCGGACAGCCAGTACGAAGGAACCGGAGTTGGCCTGGCTATGATCCAAAGGCGACTGAACGTATGGGCGGCGAAGTCGGCGTGGAGTCCGACGGCGTCAATGGCAGCCGCTTCTGGGTACGCCTGCCGAAGGCAGTTTCATAATGCCGAACGAAGAAGGGTCGATCCTATTGGTAGAGGACAACGAAGACGATGTCTTCGCGCTCCGCTGGGCCATGAAGAAGGGCCAGGCTCGTCAACCCGGTCCTGCGCCACCGACAGGCTTGCGAGCCATGGAATTCCTTTCAGTGATCAAACCCACGGCCCATACTGGTGCTTCTAGATCTGAAGCTCCCCTACAAGAGCGGCATCGAAGTGCTTGCCTGGATCCGAGAGCAAGCCCATCTGGATTCCCTTCCCGTAGTGATTCTTCCGGCTCGGACGAAGCGCGCGACCACCGCGCCACCGCCGGCTTGGGCGCGATGGACTACCTGGTAAAGCCACCCAGGCCGAGGACCTTCTACGAGTGATGAGCGGCCTACAACTTCCCGAAGACCGGCTTTGATAACGCGTTTATCCGTACTTTTAGGAAGGTCCTAAAGACCTTTTTCGAGGGTAGAAATAACCCATCCTCGTTGCTTCGGCTAGCTAGCTGCTAAAATTGCCACAATGTATCTGCGTGAGGGAAACCGGGACGAGGCTTCCGTGCGCGAGACGCAAAGGTCCTTGCCGAGATCGAATCTCTGGAATCGCTGATCCTCCCCGTTGCCTCACTCAACGACGCGGATGCTCGCCTAGACCTTGGCCAACCACTACCTTGGTCGGGACGCCGCCCATCGGACCCTCGACCTCGTGCATCCACTGACGGAGGAGGAATTCCCACTCCCCATCCGCTTCGCCGCCCGCCAAATCGTTGCGGACACGCAGTACCGCCACAACCGTCGTTGCCAGCGCCAATATGGGCGACTTGGAAGCCACAACCGCCACCGGCAACGAGTATTGGTCGGCCCGGGCGAAGGACGGACTTGCATGGATACTGGTCGAGGTCGGCCACTTTGCTTCGGGTGAATTCGTCGATGCGACGGAAGTCTTCGAAGAGACCTTGCCAATATCGAAGACTGGGGGATTGGAAGGGCAGGAGGCGATGTGTATACGGGTATGGCCGGGCAGTGGCGGGCACGGTAGGTACGAAGAGGCTATCCGCTTCGCTCATGAGGCCATCGAAATGATGAGCGCAAACGGAGCCGAAGATTTAATCCAGCTTCCGCTCATTCAATTGGCAATGGTCTACCGTGATAGCGGAAACTTCGAAAAGTCCCGGCCATATTTCGAAGAGGCCATCAACGCCAGCGACCGGGCTCAAGACCCCTATTCGCAGATTACGGCGGCGCTGGGTTATGGATGTCTGCTCCAATATACGGGCGAAAAGGATGCCGCTCGCGAGTTGTGGCTGGCTGTCCAACCCTTGATTGCCGAGATTGCGATTTCCCTCGCTTGGGGCACGAAACAAATAGCCGTCTCGCGACGATTGCCGAGGATCGAAGCGACTCGAGGAAGCGTTCCGTCGCTTGGAGCTTTGCCAGCAATATGGCAACCGCATCGGCGTCATTTCGCCGTTCTCCAAAACCAGCAGATGTTGCTGCGCGCGCAGATCGATCAGGTCTCGCAGCTTCAAGACGCCCTTCACTTCCTAACGACGGCAGTGGCTAGTGAGGACGCGATTTTCGTATTTGGCCTGCCCAAGCATCAACTGGATCGCTACGACCTCGTCGTTCAATTCATCAACACGGCCGCCGCGAATATGATCCAGCGCACACCCGTGGAGGTGATGAAAACCCTCTCGCGAGTTCTCGCAATCCGACAGCACCGAAAGACTGCTGGAACCTCCTCTCAGGTTTTCGCCGACGGTCAGCCCCGCACTCTGGATCCTGTCCGCTTGGACTTTCCGGGCTGTGAGGAGCCGGATGCTCTCGGTAAAGATGACCATCGCGAAACGGTGTGTCCTGGACGATTAGCGATGTCACCGAACGCGAAGCGATGGAGCGAAAACTCGGCAGGCCAACGAACGGCTGGTCGCGTTAGATCGCGAGAAGTCGGAGATACTGGGCATCGCCGCCCACGACCTCCGCTCTCCCATCACAACATCTACTGGATCTACCATGAATCCCCCGAACAAGAACCCAAGCCCAGGAGTTACTCAACCTGATTCAGGGATGCCCATTCGCTAATGGGTCTGATCGGGAATCTGCTGGACGTTCACCGGATCGAACGCGGCGAGATGAACCTGAACATCAGGACGTCGATGTCAGCGAAGCAATCGCTCAAGTCGTTCGCGAGATGTAGCCACACCTCGCAAAAGCGAATCGCGATGAATGCCCACGCGGTGGGGCCGGTCCATGCCTGCGCAGCACACTTCCTCCTTCAGGTCTTGGAAAACCTTGTTTCCAACTCCCTGAAGTTCTCGCCCCCTGGTTCGGCGGTGGAAATGACGGCTGCGCTTTGTGGGGAGCGAGTCCATTTGGAAGTCCGCCGACCAAGGTCCGGGTATTTCGCAAGCCGACCAGCGAAAAGTTCTTCGGCCGCTTTGCGCGGCTGTCCGCCCGTCCGACCGGAGGCGAAGCCTCCACCGGTGCTGGGTCTCTCGATCGCGAAGAAGCTTATCGAGGCCATGCACGGCGAGATCGGCTGTGACTCCGACCTCGGAAAAGGCGCCACGTTCTGGATCGAGCTGCCTCGCTAAGGGTGGGCGCCGGACCGCCTCTTCGGCCTCCGAGGCGTTGCGCATGGGCGTCGGCGTGCCGAAGCGACGCGCGGCGTAGTGGTGCAGCCGCGCGATCGGCGCACGAGCACTCAGGTCGACGGCGTTCGCCGAGCACGCGCGACCAGTCGGGCGCGGAGAGCTCCTGGAAGAGCGCGTGGGCGTCCGGGAGCCCGTCGGCGCGCAGCGCGAGTGGAAGGTTGATCGGCTTAAGGTCGATGGGCTGCGCCTCCGAGTCGGTCGAATGTTGCTGCAGGTGGAGGCAGCGCAACGCGGCATCGCTCTTGTTCTCATCAAGCAGGGCCACGCGAATGACGAACCGGCGCGCACGTCCCGACGGCTCGATCCTCAAGGGACCGGTGTCCGAGTCCACCCGCGTCGGCCTGGACGTGGAGAAGACGACCCAGCTCCACGACGTCGTAGAACGCGGGCCACTCGGTCTTCCCGTCCTGCAGGTCGGGCTGGAGGACGATCGCATGTGAGGCCTTGGGAAGCTCCACGTATCGGTACTGCACCCAGTGCGTCGACGCGGCGCCGCGCAGCAATCCATCCGGCATCGGACGCAGGGCGATCTGCACCGTCGCGAGCAGCTCGTCGTCCATCAGCCTCGCGCGCTCCTGCTCGTTCAGCTTGCGCTGTCCGCCGTCGAAGCCGAACAACATCGCGGTGCCCCAGGGTCGCGTAACCAGATCGACGCACGGCGTGCCGAGCGTGCCGTCCGAGGTGACGGCATAGCGTCGGCACACGCGCATGAAGGCCCGCTCCACCAGGTTCAGGAGCGTCTTCCCGCGCACGTACTCGCCGCGCTCCGTGTCGTAGAGGCGGAAGCCCGCGGCGAGGCCGAGCAGGCGCAGCCCCACCCAGCCCATACCGATCACCGTGCCGGCGGCACCTCGTCCTGGAAGGCGGCGAGCGACTGCGCATTCGTCTGCGGCGCGGCATCGCGCACCACCTCGTAGCGGCGGTACACCTGGCCGGGCTTGGCCTGCGCGGACTGGCCGTCGTACAGGACGAGGTCAAGGGCGTCTTCGAGTGCCGGGTACGGGCTCCGAGCGGGTTGAAAGCGAAGGTGCCGCCTTCGACGAGCACGTCCTTCGCTTCTTGCTCGCCGGGCGCCGACTCTGACCGCCTCAACCCGCACGCGCACCCGGCCCATCGCCTCGGGCATGTCGATGACGAATGCTTGCCACGCGTCCTCATGCTTCGCGCCATCGGGATGGCGCAGCTGCAGGCACTGCAAGAGGTGCCGGACAGCGGGCGGCGGAGTCGAACGAGCCCTCGGCGCACGCGAAGCGCGCACCCGCCTCGCCCCACGGCTTGCACCTGTACACCGATTCGTCGGCCAGGTCGCTCGACGCAAGGCCTGCGTGGGCCTGGGCCTCTTCCTTCAGCCCCGGCGTCACGCAGTCGACGGCGTGCGGCACCGCGGCACTGCTCGGGCCAGTGCTCAAGGCGCACGCGGATGGCATCAGGACCGCCGCGCGACAGCAGCGTGGCGATCAAGGCTTCGTTCGGGCGCGGGACACAGCGAGCGCCGCAGCATCGGCTTGGGATAGATCGCCACCGACTCGGCCGCGGAGAACCATGGCGCGAGGCGGGGACGCGCCTGCCGCTGCGCGTGGGTCGCCGAGCCCGGCGGCCTCGATGCGCAGGCTCTCGCTCGGATACGCCGCTTCGATCCTGCCGAGATCGCCGAAGCCGTCCGCAGACAGGCCTTGCATAAACGACGGCATGAGCGTCACGCGGCCGATGGCCTGCGCGTAGCGCGCCGGGTCCTTCTCCATCCCCGCTGGGGTGAAGTCAGCGGGCAGCAGGTCGGGGTCGAGGCGGTGCAGGTCGAAGCCAGCAATCAACCGCCAAGCATCGCTCGGTGCCGGCGTCCCGTCGGCCAGGCCGAGCGTCGAGGGACGCGCGCGCCATGCGAGGCGCGTGGCGACCCGCCGCTTCACGTCGTTGGCGGTGTCCAGCGCCTGGCCCCCGTCGACGAACTGCCGCAGGTCCGTGCCGTGACGCGGCCGGACGAGGTGCAGCCGGCCGCTTTCCACGCCCATATCGTGGCGCCTCAAGGTGCGGAACTCGATCGCATGCAGGGCTTCGTACACCTCCACCGCGGCGTCGATGGGCGGGGGCAGCAGCAGGCTCGCGACCTCGGCCGGATCGTCGTTGCGCTGCCGCGCGAGGCCGCGGACGGCGAGGCCAAACACGACGGCGTCCACGCCCCGGGCCGGGGACCGTTTGCCGCGAAGCCTTCTGCGCGCGCAGGAAGGCTCGCATTGACGATACCTGCGTGCGATCGAGTCCGAGGGCCGCGCGCGCAGGCGCTCCGGCCCCGAGTGCCCGAGGTCTCCGGCTGTTAGCGCCTCGACCTTGAGGAGACCACGGCTTCCCGCTTCGCAGGCCCGGCGGGACGTCGAGGGCGAGCTGCGACGTCGTCGTGGCCCGCGGCGCTGCGCCCCGCGGTGAGCTTGAAGTCGACGTCGCCCTCGCGCGGCGCGCTCATCTCCGCCTCGTCGGGACGGCGTCGCAACGCCGCGATCGCTTCGTCCGCCGAACAGCCACGCCGGCGGTGCTGGCTTCCTGTCGCAGGCGCAGCCGGTACGTCGTCCCCGTCCTCGGGCTCCTTGCGCAGCGCGATCGCGAACCGCAGTACCGTCTCGCGGTCGCCCACGACCCGCTCGTCGCTGTCTGTAGGCGTCCAGCCGAGCACCGGCATAGCGGCGTGGACCACCTGCAGTCGCACTTCCACCGGCGTGACGAGGTGGCTGACCGGCTTGCGGATCAGATGCTCAAATGGCGTGGCGGCATCCGAGGTGCCGGCCACGTCGACCGGGGTGATGTCGTACTCGACCGTGATCGCCGGCTCGTCGCTGTAGTGCGCCCACACGCGTGCGGCGTCCTCCACGGGCCGGCCGAGCAGCACGTCTCGCAGTTCCTGCGGCATGCCTTCCGGCTGGCTGAAGTCGTCGACGAACTGCATCGCGGGGCGGATGAAGCGTTGCCCCCCCTCCACCGTCTCGATGGGCGCAGCGCCCTTGACGCGGAAGCTTGTGGTCCACTGCCCGCCTTTTAGGCGGACGATGCGGCGCACGATCACGTAGTGGGAGAGATGGAACTCCGGATCGGCGTAGGCGCCCCCTGAGTGGCCCCACGCGGGCTCGAGGTCCCAGTCGAGCTCGATGCCCGATGCGGTGGATCGCGATGTCAGGCCTGCGAGGCGCGGAGCGCTCTGCACGAAGTGGCGCGACGGCGGGTTGAAGAGGTGCACCGAGCCAGGATCGTTCACAGCATCGCGCTTCTCGATGGACAGCGAACGACCGGCAGGTGGGGCATCCGCGCGGGTCTCGGGGGCCGGTGCATCGATCCCGGTCTCGGGGAGCGGTGCCTCGGCTTCGGTCTTGAAGAGCACGTCGAGCGCCTCGCGGTGCACGACGAACGTGAGCCCGAAGTGGCGGCAATCGAGCTGCTCGTCGGGCATGCGCGGCCACAGTCCGTTCGCATCGGCTCCGTGGGCCGCGAGGTCCGCCGCAGTCTCGATCACGGCACCGAGCATAGCCGAGCGTCGCTCCATCACTTCCGCGGCCTGGCGATTGACGCCCTGTAGACGGCGGCGCTCGCGGCCGGCACGCGCAAGGCGATCGGCGTTGGCCTGTGCGTCGGGGCCGAGGGTGCTGCGCTCAGCCTGCACCGTGACCGAAGCCGGCTCGGTCATGTCGTTCTTGTTCTCCGGCACATGGAGGAACAGCTCGGTCAGCAGATCGCCGAACGTGATCCGTTCTCCCTGGTCGCCCTGCTTCGGGATCACGGTGCACGCCAGCAGCAGCTCCGTCTGCCAGGCAGCCTGGTCCACCTCCTTCGCCTCGCCTTGGTCGGTGAGTTGCGCGAAGCCGATGCCGTGCTCGTCGCGGATCCCGCGCAGGCGCTCGAGCGACTCCTGGTCGTCCAAGCGCAGCGTGTGGCCGACATTTGAGCCCGGATTGTCTAGGCACTTCACCGCCTGGGCGCCGTGCCGCTCGACTGCGGGGGACGCGTAGAACGTCGAGGCCTCGGTGTCCTCGTCGATGCCGTCCACCGGGGTGTGATCCCGCGGGACCCACTGCAGCACGTACAGCTTTTCTGCCGGCCTCGATCGGTCCACCGTCGGGAACACGATGGCCCAGAAGTGGCTGCGCTGGATGACGCGGCCCTCCGCACGCGGCTCGCTGCGCTCCTCCTCCTCTGTCTTCGGCGGCTGCGGCGCCTCGGCCGGCCGCTCCGCGTCTTCGTCGGTGCGCCGGTCTGCCACCGCGGCGCGATCGCCGCGCGACGCTTCGAGCGACGGATGGCGCTGCGCGCGGGGCGCGGCCAGCGCGTCGGGCGCGGGCGTCTCCACACCAAGGCCGAGTTCCATGAAGCGGGCCACGCGTGCGCGCGCCAGCGCCAGGTTGCCGGATCCGAACGCGAAGCCGATGCCAAGCGAGAGCGAGCGGCCGAAGGCCTGCACGCCGATGGCCACGTGCGCTCGCCCGCCGATGCCCTTGTCGGCCAGCAGGACCAGCTCGACGCCAACCGAAAGCGTGAGCGACAGCCTGAACCCGGCCCTCAACGACACCGTGTGCCGCCAGATCTTGAAGCGCAGCCACACCTGCACCGACACGCCGACCGTCACGTTGAGTTGGAACGACGCGTAGAGCATCGTCTCGCCCGGCGAGCGCAGCGAAAGGTAGGAGATGGCCTTCGCCTCCAGCGCGAACTGCGCGAACGCTGAAGCCGAGGCGCCGAGGCTGTCGCTGCCCACGCGCCCTTCGAAACGCGCATGGCCCACGCCGCGGAACGCGATGCCCATCAGCATGGCCCCGTCCTCGATGCGGTGGATCAGCCCGCCATTGCACTGGAGGAAGAACGCGCCTTTCGGGTCGCCGTACTGCATCTGCAGCTCGAACGGCCAGCCGAGCTCGAAATGGAAGAGGCCCGGCCGGATATAGAGCGTGGCCGTGAAGATGCTTCCGGCGATCGCCTTCTCGAGCGCTTCCGGCAGTTTGGGATGCTTGCCGACATAGCCCTTGCCGTCGGAGATGAAGCGGCCGAGGAACTCCTGCCGCGGTGCGCTGAGGTAGAGGTAGCCGCGCTGCGTCGGATTCGACTTGAGTCCCGCCGCCTCGCCCGCGGCGCACCAGTCGGCGTAATTCACCGAGAGCCACGACCGCACGTTCATCAGCAGGGTGAGGTCGGATCGGATTGCGGCGACCACGTCGAAGAGCAGCGGATTCGGCAGCTCCTTCTCGGCATCCTCCTGGTACGACTCGCTCGTCGAGGCCGCGGCCACCGTGAAGAGGGCGCGCATCGCGAGCGTGAGGCCGGCGTTGTCGTACGTGGGATTCCAGGAGCGGATCTGGTCGAGGCTGCCCTGGTACTTCGACACCTCATCGAGGATGCGGATCAGTTCGCGCGGGCTCTGCGCCCGCTCCGCCTCGGCGATGCCGGCCAGCGTGTAGCGGTACCCGAAGCCGTAGCCCACCTCGCGCAGGAAGATGTTGCCGACGGGCGTGGGGATCTTCTCGGCAAGCTTGTTGCGCTGCCCGTAGAAGTAGAACGCGTGGCGCGGCGCCGCGCCCTCCTTGCGCAGCTCGAGGAAGCCCATGTTCGCCGACATCGAGGCCCAGCCGGCAATGTCGATGCGGCCCGCCGCGAGGAAGCCGTTGGCCGTCACGTCGGCCGGCAGCATGGTGGGCTTGAACAGCTCGGGCAGCTTCTCGTCCACCGCGATCGCGGTGCCTTCCACCGACGCCATGCCGGCAAGCTGCAGGCCCACCATGAGGCCGTCGAAGCGCACACGCGGGAACGACGACGGCGGGCGCGGCGCGGCGATGTAGAGCTGGTGGCAGTCGATGCGCGTGCTGACCTTGTCGCCGAACGCAAACTTAACCTGTCCCGACACCGAGATGGCCGGATCCCCGCCGAAGGCCTGCACCGACGGATGGAAGCCGAAGCCGCGCAGCTCGAACGAGAAGATTTCGAACAGCGAGCCGGTCTTCAGCGGCTCGCACTTCACCTGGAACGAGATGAAGCGCATCAGCACGCGCGGATCGCTCGTGAGCGGCGTTTTGTTCAGCTGGATCTCGAGCGCGCCGAGGTGCTTCAGCAGTCCTTCGGCGGCTTCTCCCGGGTTGGGAGCGAAGCGGGCGCTGCCCGTGAGCTGGAAGTAGAAGTGGTAGCCATTCTCGCGCACGAAGCCGAGGCCGAGTTCGGTGATCATGAGCTTGAAGCGCGTGGCGTCGCAGACGATCGGGTCGCCCGTCTTGTCGAGCCGCGCCTCAGCGCTTTCGATGATCACGTCGTCGTCGGTGGCGCGCGTGAGCGCGATCGCGATGTTCGCGTTGGCCTCGCCGATGAGCGCGCGCGGCAGCTGGCCCGAGCCGGCAAGCGAGCCGCCAAGGAAGCGCGAACGGCGGATATCGATGCCGCCACTCGTAAAGCGGAAGGGCATGTCCACGCCGCCCAGGACGACCGGGTCGGGCCGGATGGCGGCGGCGAGGTCAAGGCCACCGCTGCTGACCTCGAACCGGCTCACGTCGAAGACCATGCCCCTGCCGGAGGAGGAGGCGGCGCGGTACTCGAGGTCCGCCTTCGCTTCCTTTTCATACAGGCCGAACGATTGCCGTCCGGCGCGCAGGTCCAGGCGCAGCGCGGTGTACTCGACCTCCTCCTCCTTCGCTCCGCTGTTGGGCGCAACCTTGGGCGCGACCGTCACATCGAACCCCAGCAGCGGAAATTTCTTGTAGCCCTTGTGTCGCACATCAATCACGTCCGCGCCGGTCAGGGTGGCGGAGAAGTCGCGCAGATCGACGTTCGCGTGCAGTGCCGTGTCGATCGATTCGCCCGCGATGACGATGGAGATGGGGAGGTCGAGGGTCAGTTGGCCCTTCTTGATCGACGGCTGGGGGGCTTCCCTCACCTTGACGTATTGCGAGAGCTTCGCGAGGAAGCCGTTGTCAGCCTTCCGGTCGGGCGCGGGTTTCGGCAGCAGGTTAAGGAGCCGATCCTTGAGGCCGACGGTGTCGACATAAGGATCGACGTGGAGCAGTTCGTCCCAGTCGGCGTCGCGCAGGTCGCTGCATTCGGTGATGGCCGTCGCGGTGACGCCATTCGCTAGCTTGATGGTGTCCGGCCGATGCGATGCGGCGGCGCCGGTATTGCCAGCAGCATCGGCGACGGCGCCGGTCACGGGACTGGCAGGTGACGGCACGTCGAAGACCTGGAAGAACCGGATGGTTCCGCGCTGCACGGCGAAGAGCACGAGCTCTTCGTGCTTCGTCGTGACGGTCACGCCGACGAGCCGTGCGGGCTTCCCGAAGGACCCGTTGTCCAGTGCTTTCGGCGACGAGTCCGGCCGATGGCCGCTCTTCGCGTCGATCAACCCCATCGGCTCGGCCGGCCCGGAACTCTTGGCGAGCCACAAGTCGGTGCCAAGCATCGCAACCTGCTGCTCCGCGATGCCTTGCAGCACCAGGCCGAACCACTCGTGCCTGAAGTCGATCACGAGCGCTGGACGAGCCTGGAGGTTGAAGCCGATGTCCACGCCCGGTGTCGAGACGACGTGCTTCTTCTTGAGCGTGGCTTCGTCGCCGGCCGGCATCAGCACCACCTGGCGCAGCGACCAGTTGCGGGGGTCGAGCCGAATCTCGAAGGCGAGGTACTTGTAGAGCGGCGGCGCCTTCGCATCGGGAAGCAACCCGCGGAGCCGGCGCAACAGCTCGTTCAGTGCATCCACGAGGGTGTCGCCCACGCTTGCAAGCAGCTGCCCGGCGGAGGCCGCCTGCTCGGCGAGCCAGCGCAGCGCGGCGGCAAGCATGGCGCCGATGCGCTCGAGCAGTGCAGTCAGGTTCGGCGGCGGCAAACCGACGGCCGGAACCTCGATGGCACCCACCAGTCGGATCATCTCGCCTGCGAACTCGACGGCCTTCGTTAGCAGGTTGAGGGGATAGGGCTCACGGACCTCCAGGTGATGGAGCGTGGTCTGCAGGCGGCCGCCCTGCACCGTCACCTTGAACTCGACAGCGAGGGGCAGCGTGAGCGTTGGATTGTTCACGCTGCTCACGACGAGCTCGCGCAACGTCACGGTCATCGGGATGCAGAGCGGCTCGTTCGGCTCGAGCTTTATCTGCTCCACCTTTAGCATGACCGGACCGGGCTGCACGTGCAGCGGCCCGGCCGTGAAAGATGGTGGGGAGCCGAGATCGACGCTTCGCGGGGGAACCACCATGTGTGCCTCGACCGTGACCTGGCCGGTGCCGATCAGCTTCAACGCGCTGACCTCGACGATCGGCTCGCCATCGTCGGTCTTCAGCACGCCCGCGCCGCCGGTGGTCGTCTTGACAGACAACGCACTTTCGCTCGCCGTCAATTGGAGCACCGGTTTCTGTGTCCATTCGAACGTCAAGCCGCCGACGAACGGCAGTGACGTGAACCCCCCGAGTGCGGGCAGATGGTCCTCGAATTCGATGGCGAGCCCCGCACCGAAATCGAGACTGCGGGAAATCGAACTCGGGCAGCCGCAGGTCGAACCCCGGGAGGGAAGCCGGCATGTCGAGGTCGAACAGGCCCCGGATGCCGCCGCCCGTGACCCGCACGCGCAGGCAGGCGTAGCCCTGAACCTTCAGGGTAAGCCTCTCGGTGGTCGTCCAGGTCGCCGCCCCCGCGATCGCGGCTCGTGCCTGCGCCTGCACCCACCAGCCCTCAGGATCAGGCTGCCCGTCGATGATGCCCGGCGCGACGCGGACTTCGGCCGCGAGCGCGGTCCCGCACAGCGACGTGGCGCCGAAGAAGCTGGCCGATGTCGCGCCGTCTACCTTCACGCGCAGCGGTGTCCACAGTGCCCGCCGCACGGCGATGCGCGCCGCTTCCACCGCGCGGCGTGCCTCGACGTCCACCTCCGCGGCGAGTTCGGCCGGGCCCTTCAGCACGAGATGGCGGTTCGCCCCTTCCCCTTCCTTGACGGCCCGGCGCGGAACGACGAGCGGGGCGTCCAGCACGAGAACGGCCCGGGATTCCCCCCACTCAATCGTGAGCGTACGGAATTCATGCGTCTCGTCGAGTGTGGTTTCGTCAGCGAGAAGGATGCGCGGCGTTCCATCGCGCAGCACCAGTGCAGTCATCGTTCCTCCCGGATCGTCGGATCGAGGTCGAGCCCGGCGCACGCCAGGGGGGCTTGCAAGAGCGCGCCGCGTGCGCCTCAAAGGCGTCGCGGCGGTACGCAACTTCAGTAGTGGATGATCTGCACCCCGGCCCACTCGGTGCTGGCGAGCTGCTCGTAGTGGTGCACGAAGTCGACGAGGGGTTGGGTGATCGTGGACCCCTGGAGGTCGTCGCCCGCCGGGTCGTTGTACGTGACGGCGTGGCCGCGGCCGCTCGCGATCGCGGAGACGACGCGCGCATGCACGGCGAACAGGTCGGGGTGCCGGTGCTCGTCGACGACGACGAGCAGGGGACTCGCCGCAGCCAACTCCAGCCAGCGTTGCACCGTCGGGTTGTGCGGCGGCTCGTGCTTCAGGCCGAGCCTGGACATCGCGACCTGGACCTGCGACTTGCGCAGTCCCGTGTCCGCGTCATACGCATCGATGTACGACTGACCGAGCTTCCCCAGCGTCTGCTCAATGGACTTCGAGGCGTTCAAGCGCCACGAGTGGAGCATGGCGAAACCCGCCGCCCAGCAGCCCATGCTGTACTTCTGTCCGATTACCGGAACGGTGTGTCCCATGATGCTCCTTCAGTTCTAGTGTCCGTGGAAATACGTCACGGCTCGCCATCGTGCTTGACGTATCGGCGATGTTGACTTATGCGCCTGGCACGCCATCGGTGAATATCGGCCTGTGCGGATCTGCGCGCTTCAACGGACTGCCGCCACCGCAAGCCGGTGAGCAAACGCTGGGATGAAGCTGTTCTGCTCGGTCGTACTGTTTAGCAGAAGTGATCACTTGAACATCCCTATCTTTAATGACCTGGGGCAGGACATGATGCGTTAGATGACCACAAGATTGCGGTGTACCGCCGATAGCTTTGTGTGCTGCCTCCGGATGGCGTCAGGAATACCACCCAGCCGTGCATCAAGACCGCGGGAAGCGGCAGCGCCGTCTCAGAATCGTGAAGCGCCCCGGGTTTCGGGGAGGCCAGTTCGTTTAGATCAGACGGTCGCGGCCTGACCAGCGCGTTGTTGGTGGTAGTTTGCCTCGAACTCGGCAGGCGGGACGTTACCCAGCGGCCCCATCAGCCGATGGTGGTTGAACCAAGAGACCCATTCAAGCGTTGCCAACTCGACAGCTTGTTTGGTCTTCCATGGGCCACGGCGGTGGATGATCTCGGCCTTGTACAAGCCGTTGATGGTCTCGGCCAGAGCGTTGTCATAGCTGCCACCCTTGGAACCCACTGAGGGCTCGATCCCCGCTTCGGCCAGCCGTTCGCTGTAGCGAATCGAAAGGTATTTGGCTACCCTGGTCGCTGTGATGAATCACCTGTTCGGGCTTGCGTTGTGCCAGTGCCATGTTCAGCGCGGACAAGACGAGGTCGGTCGTCATGTTGTCTCCGATGGCCCAACCCACCACACGACGGCTCCATACATCCAGCACCACGGCCAGATACACGAAGCCCACCCAAGTTGGAACGTAGGTCATATCGGCCACCCACAACTGGTCAGGTCCATCGGCGTGGAAGCGTCTTTGAACCAGATCAGGCGCCGGGCGCTGCTTCTGATCACGGCGGGTGGTCACGGTAAAGGCCCGGCGCCGGCTGATGCCGCGGATGCCAGCCACCCGCATTAGGCGCGCAATGCGCTTTCTGCTGATGACCTCGCCTTGCTCCTGCAGTTCCTCTCTCACCCGTGGCATGCCGTAGCTGTCGTAAGAGTCCTTATGGATCTGACGAATCCGCTCGGTCATGACTGCGTTGGCCATCGCACGAGGCGACGGCCTGCGGTCCCGCCAGGCATAAAAGCCGCTGGTCGACACGCCCAGAGCCCGGCACATCGTTCGCACAGGAAGGTCGGCCTGGTTTGCCATCACGAGTCCGAAGACTTGATCGTCGCATCGCTGCGACCGGCAAACCAGGCCGTAGCCTTGCCAAGATGTCGCGCTCGGCCTGTACCTGCTTGAGTTGCCTGCGCAGCCTGGCCAGTTCAGCTCGCTCATCCGTGGTCAGGCCTTCCTTGCCGGGCAGCGGCTTGCCAGCATCCCGTGCAGCTTGGCTGACCCAGTTCGCAATGGTCTGCGCCGTGACGTTGAATTCTCTGGACAGCTCTGCTGGCGTGCGACCGGCGTTGACCAGCTCGATCATTTGCTGGCGGAACTCCGGTGGGTAGGGAGGGCGGGTTTTGGGCATGGTGGACAGATCCTAAGTCATAGGAGAATGTGTCCACGGAACTGGGTCAACTCCAACTCCAGACGGCCTAGTACGCATGGCTGGCATCTGTCGCAGCTCAACTGTTCTTCGTGGTCTGAAGGGTGGGGCGTTTGATGGGAAGCCTAGGTGTCTTGACAGGCTCGCTGTGTATACTTGGGCGAGCAGAACTGAGGGCGGCCTTCTCGCAATCATTGCTGCAAGCAGCATCGCTCCGCGTCGGAAAAAAAGACGGTAAGCCGGAGTCCGGTCGCCGCAAACCCAATAGCCATGCGGGTTCCCGGGCTAGGAAATAATCGAATGGGAGTGATGTGGACAGGAAACAGTCCTGAGGACTGTTTCCTGCCTCATCACTCGGAGCGGCTTGCAAGCCGCGACGTGGGGTGCGCGGCCCGAGGTGGTGCCAGATGCTGGCATCACTCGGAGCGGCTTGCAGTCCGCGCCTTCAAAGGCCCTGCCGGCTTGAGCCTGGCCCGCCATGCGCAAGAGGTGTCGGGCCGCTCTGGCGCCCAGCCCTGATGCCCGCCCACAGTTCCTGCAGATAGGGCAAGACATTGAAAACGAAGGCGCCGCCGAATACGCAAGACAGATAGGTGGCAGGCAGCGGCTGTGCTTTGAGCATGATGCGGTAGTCGGGCGGTATGTCGCCGGCATGGAACAGCGCCAGGAACTGCTCATGATGCAGCGTGACCACCGAGAGCAGCGCCAGCATCGGCACCAGTTCCAGATGGCTGTGCACGTGTTGCTCGATGGGCGAGACCTCTCGCTTGGAGACGGCATAGCTCACATCCCACAGTGCAGTGGCCTCGTGGATGAAGTAGCAGACGATCATCAGGCCGATGATCAGGGCGTTGATCTCCAGCAGCAGCGCAGCGATCATCGGCAGCGCCAGTTCGCAGAACATCAAAAGGTGGATCATCGATTCTCTCGTTCCGGCCGTTTGCGCGATGTGCGAGCGGCGATGGCAGAACCAGTCGATCAGACCCATCGTGATCCACAGCGGCACCACGAAATACATCAGGCTGTGCAGGGCGAAGGCTCGGATGTCCATGCGGGCTGGGCAGCAAACCTCGTTCCCGTTACGATGCGTGCGTGACAAGCTCAACCACCAGAGAGCCCGTGCCGACCGATCGGCTGTTCTTCGCGCTCATGCCCGATGCACCCGCGGCGAGCCAGGCGGAAGGATGGGCGCAGCGGATGGGTGCCGAGCGCGGCCTGAAGCTGCGCCGGGGCGCGCGCGAGAAGTTTCACATCACGCTCTTTCACGTCGGCGATTTCGTGGGCTGGCCCCAGGCTGTGGTGGACGAGGCATGCCGTGTGGCCGCCCAGGTGCATGCCGCGCCCTTTGAAGTCTGCCTGAACAGGCTGGGCAGTTTTGCCGGCTCTGCGCATCGGCGGCCCTATGTGCTCTTGTGTACCGAGGCTGCTGCTTTGAACGCATTTCAGGCGCACCTGCATGCGAGGCTGATCGCGGCCGGTTTGACCCAGGGCCGTCAGCACGTGCCCTACACGCCGCATCTGACCCTGCTGTACGGTCGTGAACCCTTGGCCGAGCGCTCAGTGGCGCCGCTGAGTTGGACCGTCCGTGAGTTCGTGCTGATTCGCAGTTTCATCGGGCAGGGGCGTCACGAGCACCTGGGGCGCTGGCCTCTGATGGGCGACTGAGGGCGCTGCGCCTGCCTGATGCCGGGTGGTTCGAGGCCGACCGGTAAAATCGACCCGTCTTCCACCTTCTGCCGCCTCATTGAACGCGATGATCCAACCCCACGACGAATACGCCATGCGCATCGCGCTGGACCAGGCGCAAAACGCCTGGCTGGCCGGCGAGGTGCCGGTGGGGGCCGTCATCATGCGGGCCGGCCAGGTCATCGCCACGGGCTACAACCGGCCCATCACCACGCACGACCCGACCGCACATGCCGAGGTCGTGGCCCTGCGCCATGCCGCACAGTTGCTCGAAAACTATCGCCTGCCCGAGTGCGAGCTCTTTGTCACCCTGGAGCCCTGTGCGATGTGCGCGATGGCCTTGATGCATGCGCGTTTCAAGCGGGTGGTGTTTGCCGCGACCGATCCCAAGACAGGCGTGGCCGGTTCGGTGATCGATCTGTTTGCCAACCGACAACTCAACCATCACACGGAGGTGGTTGGCGGGGTGCTGGCCGAGGCGAGCAGCCAGCTTCTCAAGCAGTTCTTTGCGGAACGGCGGGCGCAGATCAAGGCCTTGCGTGATGCGCGTCATGCGGCCTCCGCACGGCAGGCGCTGCATGGCATGGATGTCATCGAATCCCCGCCTGAGCCTGAATCCATTCCCGTTGGCCAGGTCGTGGAGGACATGCCGCCGCCGCCCGAACTGTTGGGCGGGCACACCTGAAGGCTTGATGTGTGGCAAGGGCGCGGCACATCGCGCCCTTTTCGCATCGATTGGCACCCCTAGATCGCAGGGAGCTGCTTGCCGCCCCCCTTTCCCCTGCTTAGATTGCATGTCTTGAGATGCATGCATGAAGGTCGTCAGGAGGTGCAACATGCTTGATCTGTACGCAAGAGGAAGCCAGGGGCCGCAGGTCAAAGCGGTGCGCAAGGCCCTGGCACAGGCCATGGGAGATGATGCGAGCACGCTGTATCCCGGCTTGGCCAAGGGCGATGTGGTCGATGCCGATACCGAGGCGGCCATCCGCCAATGGCAATCGGGCAGCGGGCTGCTGGCCGATGGCATCGTGGGGCCGCGCGCTTTGCAGATGCTGGGTCTGCGCCAATGGCCGGCACTACCCTTGAATTTGTCGAGCAGCAAGGTGGCGCCCCTGTTTCCAGGCACGAAGCCGGCCAACGTCTCTCGCTATCTGCCTTACGTGGCGGCAGCCTTGTCCGAGGCTGGTGTGGACGAGGTGCCGCTGATCCTGGCGGCGCTGGCCTTCATCCGCGTGGAAAGCGAAGGTTTCGTGCCCATCGCGGAGGCGCCTTCCGCGCACAACACCGGCGGGGATGCCGCAACATGCGTGGCACCGGACACGCGCACGCCACAGGCCATGCCGGCCGAGGCCGCCCGCTATCGCGCCAGAGGCTATGTGCACCTCAAGGGGGAGGCGGCTTATGAGGAGGCCTCCCGCAAGCTGGGCGTCGATCTGCTGAGCCGTCCGGATCTGGCCACAGCGCCGGAGGTGGCGGCAGCCTTGCTTGCGGATCGGGTCAAAGCTCAATCTGCGGCTTTGCGCAAGGCATTGGCACGGGGGGATTTCGCCGGCGCGCGTCAGGCCTTCAACGGCGAAACGCACGGGCTGGATCGCTTTGAGAGCGTCTTCCAGCTCGCCGCCGAGGTGTGGCCGCAACTGGATGTCACCGGCAGCGCAGCGGGCAAGGGAAGTCGCAAGGCGGGCAAGGCAGGGCTGCGCACGCAGGCGGTCATCGGCAAGTCCGGGGCATCCCAGCGGGTGTCCCAACGCACGCGCAACACCAAGAAGGATGCCATCGACATCCGCGACAGGCTGTATCTGCCGCCACCCGTCACCTTGCTGGATGCGTATCCACCCAAAGAGGCCATCCGTGGGTGGCTGCCCAAATACACCCGCGCCGGTCTCATCCTGGATCAGGGCGAAGAGGGCGCTTGCACCGGCTTTGGGCTGGCCAGCGTGATCAACTACCTGCGCTGGCGCAAGCTGGAGCAGCCGACGGCACTGGAGTCGGTCAGCCCGCGCATGCTCTACAACTTCGCGCGCCGCTATGACGAATACGCTGGCGAGAACTACGAAGGGTCGAGCTGCCGCGGGGCCATCAAGGGCTGGTTCAACCACGGTGTGTGCATGTGGTCCGACTGGCCCTACGACCCCGAAAAGCAGCTTTCGCCCGGCTACAACTACGCCAAGGCAGCCACGCACAACACGCTGGGTGTCTATTGCCGCATCGACACCACCTTGATCACCGATCTGCAGGCGGCCATCCAGACCGTCGGGGCAGTGTATGTGTCGGCCACCACGCATGCGGGCTGGAACGATGTACCTGTGCTCAAGGGCATCCCGAAGGGCCACGAGGATCTGCCGATGATCCCCTTCAACGGGGATGCCGAACAGCAAGGTGGCCATGCTTTCGTGCTGGTGGGCTTCAACGCGCGCGGCTTTGTGCTGCAGAACTCTTGGGGCAAAGGATGGGGCGCCGGTGGCTTTGCCGTGATCGGCTATGAGGACTGGCTGGCGCACGCCATGGATGCGTGGGTGGTGTCCCTCGGTGTGCCTGGCGTGGTGGCGGGGCGCTCGATCAGCGCTCCGCAGGCCGGGCTGGCCGGCGCTTTCGTCGACAAGAGCCGCTGGTGGTCCGAGGCGACCGCGTACGAGCACAGCATCGTGCTGGGCAATGACGGCCGCGTCAAACGCTACCTCACGGAAGACGAACAGACCCGCACTCTCTTGCAGCAAGCCAGCGTGCTGCCCACCAAGTGGTTCCGTGAACACATCCCCGCCGGCCAGAAAAAACGCCTGGTGATCTACGCCCACGGCGGTCTCAACAGCGAAGATGCGGCCATCAGCCGTGCCCGGGCCATGGGCCGCTTCTTCGTCGGCAATGGCTGCTACCCGCTGTTCCTGGTCTGGAAGACGGGGCTGATGGAGAGCATCGGCAACATCTTCAGCGACTGGTGGCAAAAGCAGCCGGCGGGCAAGGGCTTCCTTGAGCGCCTGATGGAAAAGGCCATCGAGCGCACCGATCGTCTCATCGAGGACACCATCGGCCGCAGGGGCGCCAAGCCCGTCTGGAGCGAGATGAAGGAAAACGCCGCGCTGGCCTTCTCACCAAGCCGCGGCGGCCAGTTGTTGCTCAATGCCCTGATGCAGCTGCGCGATACCTGGGGCGACGACCTGGAGATCCATCTGGTGGGCCACTCTGCCGGCTCGATCATCCTGGGGCACATGGTGACCGGCATGGCGCAACAGGCGCAGGCGCGCTCGGCCACCGTCGATCAGCTGATTGACAGCGTGCACCTGTATGCGCCGGCCTGTACCGTGCAGTTCGCCAACGAGCACTATGCGCCGCATCGCGCCTTGCTGGAGACGCTGCACATCGACCTGCTGAGCGACACGCTGGAGTTGGACGACAACACCGCGACCATCTACCGCAAATCCTTGCTGTACCTGGTGTCCAACGCCCTGGAGGCGGATCTGCGCACACCCATCCTGGGCCTGGAAAAGGTCTTCCATGCCGACAGCCCCCAAGGCGAATGGGATGGCACCTCATCCACCGGCGATACCTTGCGGGCCTGGCGGCGCACGGTGGCGGAGTCGGGTCTCATGCAGCGACTGCGCGTGCTGGAGCAAGCCAAGGTGCAGACGGTCGCGGCCAAGCCGCCCGCCAAGCCGGCGGAGACCATTCGTGCCGCACACGGTTCGTTCGACAACGACATCGAGGTGATGACGCGCACGCTCATGTCCATCACAGGCATGGCTGCGCTCAAGGCGCCGGTGGACGATCTCCGCGGCTTCTAGTCAACACCGGGTGTGCAAATCGCTGGCGGCCTGCACATTCCCGGCCCGCCAACACAAAGGCAGCCCGGAGGCTGCCTTGCTGGTGGTGTGAACCCAGGGCCTTCAGGCCCAGCAGATCACATGCCGGCGTAGTTCGGGCCGCCGCCGCCTTCCGGCGTGACCCACACGATGTTCTGCGTCGGGTCCTTGATGTCGCAGGTCTTGCAGTGCACGCAGTTCTGGGCGTTGATCACCAGCTTGTCGCTGTTGTCGTCGTTCTTGACGAACTCGTACACGCCAGCCGGGCAGTAGCGCGACTCGGGGCCGCCAAACTTGGCCAGGTTGATCTGCACCGGCACCGAAGCGTTCTTCAGCGTCAGGTGGGCCGGCTGGTGTTCGTTGTGGTTGGTGTTGGAGACGAACACCGAGCTCAGACGGTCGAAGGTGATCTTGCCATCGGGCTTTGGATAGTCGATCTTGGCGCACTGCGAGGCAGGCAGCAGGCGGGTGTGATCGGCCTCGGTGCGGTGGATCGTCCACGGCGCGACCTTCATGCCCAGCTTGGGCAGCAGCCAGTGCTCGATGCCGGTCATGATCATGCCGACGTACATGCCCTTCTTGAACCACTGCTTGAAGTTCTTGGAGGTGTCCAGCTCTTCCTTGAGCCAGCTGCGCTCGAACGAAGCGGGGTAGGCGCTCAGCTCATCGTGCTGGCGGTTGGCACCCAGGGCCTCGAAGATGGCTTCGGCGCACAGCATGCCGGTCTTCATGGCGGCGTGCGAGCCCTTGATGCGGGCGGCATTCAGGAAGCCGGCATCGCAGCCCACCAGCGCACCACCGGGGAACACGAACTTCGGCAGCGACAGGATGCCGCCGGCCGTGATGGCCCGTGCGCCGTAGCTCAGGCGCTTGGCGCCTTCGAGGTACTGCTTGATGCTGGGGTGGGTCTTCCAGCGCTGCATTTCTTCGAACGGCGACAGCCAGGGGTTCTGGTAGTCCAGGCCCGTCACGAAGCCCAGCGTGACCTTGTTGTCTTCCAGGTGGTAGAGGAAGCCACCACCGTAGGTGGAGGTGTCCATCGGCCAGCCGGCGGTGTGCACCACCAGGCCGGGCTTGGCCTTGGACGGGTCGATTTCCCACAGTTCCTTGATGCCGATGGCGTAGCTTTGCGGATCCTTGCCGGCGTCCAGCTTGTACTTGGCGATCAGCTGCTTGCCCAGGTGGCCGCGCGCGCCTTCGGCAAAGATGGTGTACTTGCCGTGCAGTTCCATGCCCAGCTGGAAGTCACCCGTGGGCTCGCCGCTCTTGTCGATGCCCAGGTTGCCGGTGGCCACGCCCTTGACGGAGCCGTCATCGTTGTAGAGCACTTCGGCGGCCGCGAAGCCGGGGAAGATTTCCACGCCGAGTGCTTCGGCCTGCTGGCCCAGCCAGCGCACCACATTGCCCAGGCTGATGACGTAGTTGCCGTGATTGTGGAAGTTGTTGGGGATCAGGGCCTGCGGCGTGGCGATGGCGCCGGTTTCGGTCAGCACCAGCACTTCGTCGGCGGTGACGGGCTGGTTCAGCGGCGCGCCAAGTTCCTTCCAGTTGGGGAACAGCTCGCTCATGGCGATCGGGTCCATCACGGCGCCCGACAGGATGTGCGCGCCAGGCTCGGAACCCTTTTCCAGCACGACGACGTTGATCTCCTTGCCGGCCTTTTCGGCGAGCTGCTTCAGACGGATGGCCGTGGACAGACCGGCGGGGCCTGCGCCCACGATCACCACGTCATATTCCATCGACTCGCGGGGGCCAAACTGCTCAAGGATTTCCTGGGGCGTCATCTCGTTTCCTTCTGTTTTGGACAAACAGGGTGCTTTTTGAACAAACCCGCGATTCTATGTCGCTTCCGTCTCGCGGCCGGGCTTCATTCTGGCAAAAAATAGCACGACCGTTCGAAAATTGACCCCGTCAATGCGGGGGGTAAAGAAACACGGCCGCAACAGCCCATCTGTTCGGGATGAGCGGGTGACAGCCGTGCTAAGGTCGAAGCCCTCACTGATGTTTTTCTGACAGCGAAATCCAGCTGCTGTCTGCGTCATTCCAGCGGATCACTTTTCAAAGACTTCCCGCGCAAGCTGAAGGAGCAACCATGAGCTACACCCTCGACCTGTCCGGCCGCGTGGCCCTGATCACCGGCGCATCCAGCGGCCTGGGCACCCAGTTCGCCCACACGCTGGCCAAGGCCGGCGCCGCCGTCGTGCTGGCCGGCCGCCGTGTCGAGCGGCTCAAGACCCTGCGCTCCGAGATCGAGGCCTATGGCGGCGATGCCCACGTCGTCGGGCTCGATGTGACCGACGTGCACAGCATCAAATCGGCCGTGGCACATGCGGAGACCGAAGTCGGCGCCATCGACATCCTGATCAACAACTCGGGCGTCAGCACCACCGAGCGGCTGATCGACGTCAGCGAAGAAAGCTACGACTACGTCTTCGACACCAACACCCGCGGCGCCTTCTTCGTGGCCCAGGAAGTGGCCAAGCGCATGCTGGCGCGCGCGCAAGGCTCGGCCCCGGGCACCTTCACCGGCGGGCGCATCGTCAACATCGCCTCGGCCGCGGGGCTGCGCACCATGCCGCAGATCGGCGTCTATTGCATGAGCAAGGCCGCCGTCATCCACATGACCAAGGTGATGGCCGCCGAGTGGGGCCGCTTCGGCATCACGACCAATGCCATCTGCCCCGGCTACATCGACACCGAGATCAACCACCACCATTGGCAGACCGAGGGCGGCAAGAAGCTCGTCAGCATGCTGCCGCGCAAGCGTGTGGGCCAGCCCAAGGATCTGGATGCGCTCGTGGTGATGCTGTGTGCCACCGAAAGCGACTTCATCAACGGGGCCGTCATCGCCGCCGACGATGGCATGGCCGCGGCCTGACATCGCCGCCAGCGGGCCGACCGCGCCAGACGGTGCCAGGAAGCGGCCAAGGGCTTGAAACCCGGCCGCCAGGCGCCATTTGCGCTGCAAGTGAATCAACCTCGGTGCCCGCAGCCATGCATGCTGCCGGGCCGATTTCAGCACCATGCGCCTCGACATCCCTGAGCACAAGATCCTCGTCCACGAGCTGACCCTGCCCATCCTGTGGGGCGACATGGACAGCCTCGGCCACGTCAACAACACCGTCTACTTCAAGTACATGGAGCAGGCGCGCGTGTCCTGGGTGCAGGCCATCAGCGGCTCGGTGGGTGACGACAAGGAAGGTCCTGTCATTGCGAACGCCTTCTTCAACTTCTACCGGCCGCTGGTGTTCCCCGGGGATCTGCAGGTCAAGCTGTATGTGGCCGCGCCTGGCCGCACCAGCATCGACACCTTCGTCACGGTTGAGCGCGCCGATGAGCCGGGCTCTCCCTATGCCGCCGGTGGCGCCACCTTGGTCTGGGTCAGTGCGGTCGATGGCCGTCCGGTGCCGCTGCCAGCGCCCATCCGTGCGCTGGAAGGGCGGCCGCCCGCTTTGCCAGGGGGCGACGCGCCGCCTGCACTCCCGGGCAAGTAAGGTCATCCTGCTGTCGTGCCAGGGGTCCCGCGTGTTTGTGGACACCACACTGGCGCGTCTTTTTCCTCCAAATCGCTGGCTTTTCCGCGGGCTTACGGTGTACGCTTTGTTCATGCTGCGGTGCAGCAGTCGACCCTTTTCCCTTGCCAAGGAGTGTGTGGATGAACAAGGTCTATCCCGACGCCGCCAGCGCGCTGGCTGGGATCGTCAAGGACGGGCAGTTGATGGCCGTGGGGGGCTTCGGCCTTTGCGGGATTCCTGAGGCGCTGATCGATGCGCTGCAGGCCAGCGGCGTCAAGCATCTGACCGTGATCTCGAACAACGCTGGTGTGGATGGCTTCGGCCTGGGCAAGCTGCTCAACACCCGGCAGATCAAGAAGATGATCTCCAGCTACGTGGGCGAGAACAAGGAGTTCGAACGCCAGTACCTGGCCGGTGAGCTGGAACTGGAGTTCACGCCCCAGGGCACGCTGGCCGAGAAGCTGCGCGCCGGAGGGGCCGGCATCCCCGCCTTCTTCACCAAGACAGGCGTGGGCACCATCGTGGCCGAAGGCAAGGAAACGCGCGAGTTCGACGGCGAGGTCTATGTGATGGAGCGCGCGCTGATGCCCGAGGTGGCGCTGGTCAAGGCCTACATCGCCGACAAGTCGGGCAACCTGATCTTCCGCCGCACGGCGCGCAACTTCAATCCGGCCGCGGCCATGGCCGGCAAGATCACCGTGGCCGAGGTGGAGAAGGTCGTCGAGACGGGTGAGCTGGATCCGGATGCGATCCATCTGCCGGGCATCTATGTGCACCGCATCGTGCACAACCCGACGCCCGAAAAGCGCATCGAAAAGCGCACCCTCACCGAAAAGCCCGCAGCAGGAGTCTGACCATGCCCTGGACACACGACGAGATGGCCAAGCGCGCCGCCGCAGAACTGCAAGACGGCTTCTATGTGAACCTCGGCATCGGCCTGCCGACGCTGGTGGCCAACCATGTGCCGGCCAACATCGAGGTCTGGCTGCAAAGCGAGAACGGCATGCTGGGCATCGGCCCCTTCCCGACGGAAGACGAGGTGGATGCCGACATCATCAACGCCGGCAAGCAGACGGTGACCTGTCTGCCGGGCTCATCGATCTTCGGCTCGCACGACAGCTTTGCCATGATCCGCGGCGGCAAGATCAACCTGTCCATCCTGGGCGCCATGCAGGTGTCGGAGCAGGGCGATCTGGCCAACTGGATGATCCCCGGCAAGATGGTCAAGGGCATGGGCGGTGCGATGGACCTGGTGGCCGGCGTCAAGCGCGTGGTGGTGCTGATGGAGCACGCGGCCAAGAACGGCGAGCACAAGCTTCTGCAAAAGTGCACGCTGCCGCTCACAGGCGTGGGCGTGGTCGATCGCATCATCACCGAGCTGTGCGTGCTGGATGTGACGCCCGAAGGCTTCAAGTGCGTGGAGTTGGCACCCGGTGTGACGGCGGAGGAGATCCGTGCGAAGACGGGTGCCCACGTTCACCTGTCCCACCTGACGGCCTGAACAACTGCAAAGGCTTGGGCCTTCAGGCAGGCAGGCGCAAGGTTTCCACCCAGGTGGGGCTGGGCCCGATTGCCTGTCTGGCCAGCGACTGCAAGGCGCCGGTTTTCGGCACGTGCGCGACGATGTCGACCTGGCCGCCCTGTTGATCGGCGACATAGACGCGGGTATGCAGGCGTGAGGAGGCCATGCTGCGTGGCATGCCGCCGGTCACGAGTTGATCCGTGAGGTGCAGACGGCCCGTGCCTGCTTCGATGCGGCAAGCGCTGAGCGTGCCGCTGCGCCGGTCTGTGGCGAACAGGGCCATGCCATCCCATGACAGCCGGATGTCTCCACCCCAAGGTGGCTCGGCAAAGCCGGCGGGCATGATGCTCAAGGATTGTTTCGGCGTGAGCGAGGCGCCATCGGGCGCTACGTCAAGCAGATCGACCGTGCCATCCACCTCGTTGATCACGTAGCACCATGGTGCGTCAGGATGGAACACGAAATGCCGTGGGCCGCTGCCAGGCCGGGTGGCCAGCGTCCGCAGGGGTGAGGTCGACAAGGCCCCGGTGAGGGCATCCAGCCCGATGCAGCGCATTTCGTTGCCCCCCAGGCAACTCACCCACACCTTGTCACCGCCGGGGGCTGGCAGGATGGCGTGTGCTTGCCGCGAAGTGGGCATGCGGGCCATGAGATCGCCTACACAACCTTGCCCATCGATGGCGTGCACGGCGATGAAGTCTTCGCCGTAAGAGGCGGTCAACAGATGGCGGCCATCGCGTGTGGTGGCCACATACACCATGTTGCCTGGCAAGGCGGCCTGACCCAGTGGTGTCAGCGTGCCCTCATCGGGATGAATGGCCAGGGTGTGCACGATGAACGGCTCACTGCGGCCCACCGCATACAGGCGATGCCCCAAGGGGTGGATGGCCATGGGCATGATGGCCCCGCCCAGATGAAGCCGTTGGACTTCCTTCAGGTAGGGCGCCTGTGCCAATTCATGCAGGACGACGATCTCGCCGCTGGCCGCCAGCGACACATAGACGACGCCGGTGCCACCCATCATGCCGATGCCTGGTGGGCGCCCGCGCGCATGGCCTTCACCCGCTGGACCAGGGCGCTTGGCATCAGGGCCTTGGCCAGCACCCGCAAGGTCTCGCGGTTGAACACCCGGTAACGCCAGATGGCGCGGCCGAGCAGTTGCATCGCCAGGCGGGGTTTGGCCTCCGCGTTGGCATACGCGGCGTTCATGGTGATCTCGGTCAGGTTGGCCTTGAGGGCGGCATGCCGACGCTGCCAAAGGCCCGGGTCGCGCTGGGCGATGCGCTCAGCCACCGCCAGGGTGTCCAGGCGGGCGTTGAGCCTGTAGCGTTCGGACGAGATCTGCGTGGCCGAGCGGCGGTAGTTCAGCAGCGGCTTGTCGATGAAACCGAAGGGCGTATGGCGTGCGGCGCGCACCAGCCAGTCCCAATCGCACATGAGGCCGGCACCATGGTCGAATTCGCCGATTGCATCCAACAGGCTGGCACGGAACAGCACCGTCGGCGGGTGCACAAAGTTGCCGCAGGCGATGTCGTCGTAGATCTGGCCCCAGTGCACGGTGATGCCTGGGCCGAGGGGTTCGTGGTGGGGGTAATGGCCTGCCGCACCGCCCAGGGCCTCATCGCACTGGGAGTAGTAGTGCGGGCTGTAGATCTCGGCGATCGGCCCCTGGTCGCTGAAGGCGCTGAACTCGGTGGCGCACAGGCCGATCTGCGGAAAGCGCTGCAGGCACGCCATCTGGATGGCGATGCGATCGGGCATGCACAGATCGTCATGGTCCATGAGGGCGATGAACTCGCCGCGCGCGTGGTGCAGACCGGTGTTGCGGGCCGCCGCCACGCCGCCGTTGGCCTGGCGGATCGCTCGGATGCGCTCGCCATATGACTGCAGCACCTGCCAGGTGTCGTCGCTGGAGCCGTCGTCGACCACGATGACTTCCAGCGGCTGCCAGCTCTGGGCCAGCACCGAGTCCAGCGTCTCGCGAATCAGCCCGGCAATGTTGTAGGTGCCGATGATGACGCTGACCAGCCCCGGCACCCGATGTGCCGAGCCCGAGTGAGGGGCGGTGCAAGCCGTGTCGTTCGCGGAAGAAGCCATGTCGCGTTCTCCTGGAGGCGTCTCAACCGTTGAAAGGACTCACCCAGGGCAGTTGACCCAGGATGAAGGGGGCCACGATCAGGGCTTGCGTGCTGCTTTCCTGCACGATGGCTGCCTTCTGGCGAAGCCGGTCGCGCCAGTCACGCAGGCGCGCATCGAGCTGCGGCAGCACGCCGTTGCGGGTCAGGGACAGCGTGGCCTGGGGCTCGCTGTGCGTGGCCAAAGAGGCCTTGTAGCGATGGTTGCCGGCCAGGAAGTCGTACAACTGCTCGCCTTCGCGGGCGTTGTGCTCCACAGCCAGTGCATGGCAGACCATGCCAGGTTTGTCGTGCTTTTCCAAGAGGCCGTAGCGCAGGCCGCTTTGGTAGAAGGCGATGCGTCCGCGGTAGCGGAAGTTGTAGAGGTAGCCCAGATCCTGGTCGCCAGCGGTGATGCGCAGCAACTGGATCTCACCGCGACCGAAAGCCCGGCGGATGAGCGATTCATGAAAGCGGTGTGCTGCCGTGCTGTTGGCAAACGCGGTGGTCATGCCGCGCGCTTTCCAGGCCTGATCATGCAGGGCACGCAGGCCTTCCAGATAAGCCAGGGCGCTTGCTTCGTCGGGGGCAGCGTGGAGCGCCAGGGGGCCGAGCGCCTGGTAGGCATTCATGCTGCGGCGCAACTGGCTGCGGGTGTTGGCGCTCAGCAGGCTGGCGTAGCCCCCTTTGGCCTCCCGAACGGCCTGCAGATCGACCAGCGAAGAGTCTCGGGCGGTGCTGTGCACCACCACGGCCTTGCCCAGGCGCTTGACCTGATCGGCGTAGAGACCCTGGGAGCAATCGATGTCCAGTCGGCGTGCCGAACTCTTGAACAGCAAGTGGCGAAGCATCGCCTCGGTGACCTCGTCGCGGCACTGGCGATCCACCAGGAAGCCGTTGTATTCGATGGTGAGTTCGTCGAGTTCTTCCACGCCGGTGGTGTGAAGCCGCCAGCAGGCCACAGGCAGATGTTTCATCAAGGTGGCCTTGCCTCGCACCACGATGCCCAGGCCCACGGTCTTTTCGCCTTGCGTGGCCTTGAGCAGGCGCAGATCCAGATTGGACGGCAGGACGTCCAGCCAGCACGCCATCCAGCTCCAGGTGGTGAAAAAAGTGGTGTCGGCTTGGGCTTCGAGGGCGCGCCACCAGGCGGCCAGCGTTTCGGGAGGCGGAAGAGGTTTCAGCTGGACATCGAAGCGCAATGACATGGAGACCCTGGGACAGTCGTTCTTGTACTCGCGGCCAGGGCCGGAGGGGGCGAGGTGATCAATGGGTGAAACAAAGTGTAGATGGATGGGCCAAGGCCCGGTCCCTCTCACTCAAGGGGGAGTCACGACCACGGTGTGAAAGATGGACGCTCTGACACAATCGCGGCCATGAATACCGCCATCGTCGTTCTGCTGTGCCTGATTCTGCTCCTTTTGCTGTGGCAGGCCTATCGCCTGGGAGGGGGCCATTCGAGGCAGTCTGAGGCAGATGCGCAGCGTCTTGAGGAGACCCTGCGCGCACGGCACGAAGAATTGGCGCGCAGTCTACGTGATGAAGTGGCCCGCAGCGCCATGGCCACCCGGCAGGAACTCGCCGGCCACCTCGCCACATTCCAGCAGACCCTGCTGACGCAGCAAGGCGATGCCACCCGCACGCAAAACGAGCAGATCGACAGCTTCCGCACCCAACTGGCCGCCATGCAACAGGGGCTGGGCGACGCCTTGCGCGATGCGACTCACCAGCAGGGCCTGCAATCGGCCGCGCTGCGTGATGCCCAGGCCGCCGCCTTGTCGCGTTTCAACGAGGCGCAGGAGGCCAGCCTCAGGCGTCTGAGCGAAGGAGTGGCCGATCAACTGCGTGCGCTCACGGAAAACAACGAGCGACGGCTCAACGAGGTGCGCACGACGGTCGACACCCGTCTGCAGGCCTTGCAGGCCGACAACGAGAAGAAGCTCGAGCAGATGCGTCAGACGGTGGACGAAAAGCTGCATGCCACGCTGGAGGCCAGGCTGGGCGAGAGCTTCAAGCAAGTGGCCGAACGGTTGGAGCTGGTGCACCGTGGCCTGGGCGAGATGCAGCGGCTGGCCAGCGATGTCGGCTCGCTCAACCGGGTGCTGAGCAATGTGAAGACGCGCGGCATCTTCGGTGAGGTGCAGCTGGCCGGCTTGTTGGAGCAGGTGTTCACGCCCGAGCAGTACGCCGCCAATGTGGAAACGGTGCCTGGCACCGGCGCGCGGGTGGAGTTCGCCATCAAGCTGCCCGGTCAGGGGGATGGGCACGTTCTCTGGCTGCCCATCGATGCCAAGTTCCCGCGCGAAGACTATGAGCGCCTGCTGGAGGCCCATGATCGCGCCGACACCCAGGCCGTGGAGGCAGCCGCCAAGGCCGTGGAGCAGCGGCTCAAGCTCGAGGCCCGCACGATCCGGGACAAATACCTGGCGCCTCCGCATACCGCCGATTTCGCCATCCTCTTTGTGCCGACCGAAGGCCTGTATGCCGAGGCCCTGCGGCGTCCTGGTCTGGTCGAATCCCTGCAGCGGGAATGCCGCGTGATGCTGGCAGGCCCCACGACCTTGCTGGCCACCCTCAACAGTCTGCAAATGGGATTTCGGACACTGGCGCTGGAAAAACGCTCCAGCGAGGTCTGGCAGGTTCTGGGCGCGGTCAAGACCGAATTCGGCAAATTCGGCGACGTGCTCGCCAAAACGCGCAAGAAGCTGGACGAAGCGAGCAACACCATCCAGGCAGTGGAGACGCGCACCCGCGTCATGGGCCGCACCCTCAAGCAGGTCGAAGCCATGCCCGATGCGCAGGCGCAGGTGCTGCTGCCGGGCGACGCCGGTCTGGCCGAAGAGGACTGATTCACCGCCCATTCAAGAAGTCCATCACGCGACCGATACCTCTGAGACCTTCGTGTGGTATTGGGAGGGGCCGCTCGGCTCATTGAGACGTGACGTTCATGCTGTGGCGACTTCTGCTGACGACGAGCCTGCTGCTGGCTGCTCTGCCCGTGTGGGCCGGAACGCCCGCCCTGGACGTCTCGCGCAGCACCGGCCGCGGCGAGGAAATTCACATGGCGGCATTCCGCGCCACGGCCGAGCCTACCGAGGCCGGCCCCGTGGCCCCGCCCGATCCTGGCAGCCCCTGGGTGGACCGTTCGCCGGGAACCCGCTCCCTGGGCTTCGACCACCGCGGCTTCTGGACGCGCGCCGTGCTGCGCAATACCAGCGAATCGCCCAGGCTGGGCTGGGTGGTCGTCTCTGATGCCTACACCGATCACGTCGATTGTTTCGTCATGTCGGATGCCAACGAGGCCATGGTCTACCGCATGGGCGACCGCCGCCCGTTCGATGCCAGACCGATCTCCTATCCCGGCGCCATCGTGCCGATCAATGTCTTTCCCGGCGGCGAGGTCACGCTGTACTGCCTGTTGCGCAACAACGGCCTGACCGCCACCATCTTTCAGTATTGGGAGCCCCAGCAGTACGCCATGGTCGAGCGCGAACGTGCCTTTGCGCGCGCGCTGAGCTATGGCGCCTTGTGCTTTGCGGTCATCGTCTCGATCGTGCTGGCGCTGGTCAATGCCAATGTGCTGTCGATCCTGATGATTGCCGATGTGCTGCCCGTGTTGCTGGCCACGGCCGCCAGAGAAGGCGATGCCTTCCAGTTGCTCTGGCCCGGGCATCCCGAATTCAATGTGCCGCCCTACATGATGATCATGGTGGGAGCGGTGACTGCCTCGCTGGTGTTCCGCTGGATCCTGCGCCTGGATGGTTGGGAGCGGCGCGTCATCCAGGGTGTGCTGGCCTTGAGCGTGGTGCTGCTGCCCATGGCCGTCGCCGTGCCTTCGTTTGCGCCCCGCATTGCTGCCTTTGTGCAGATCGTGGCCTTGCTGTATCCGGTCTTTCTCATCGTGGTGTGTGGCCGGCGTTGGCATGAAGGCCCGGTGCCCCGCCTGCTGCTGATGGGCATGCTGGTTCAGCATGTCGCGCTGATCGTCAACGCGATGGGCGTGTTGGGCTTGGTGGCGGGCAGTTTCTCCGAGTCGAACCTGTATGCCAGCGTGGTCAAGGCCGTTGCGCTGGCGGCGGCGCTGTTCTATCGCATGAAGCTCGACCGCATCGAGCGGGCCAAGGCACTGGCCGATCACACCCGAGAGCTGGAGCAGCGCGTGGCCTATGAAGCGCAGCTGCGTCATGCCGTCTCGCATCACCCGCGATATGGCATGCCCAATCAGGCCATGCTGGAAGAGGCCGTGCGTGCGCGCTTCGAGCGCAGCGGGCAGTTGCTCACCGTGTGGATCGTGCAGCTCAACCGCTTCGGCTTTCTCGAGTCCATCCTTCCGCCAGACACGCTCACCTCCGTGGTGAAGGTGTATGCCGAAGAGCTGCAGCATTGGTTCTCCAGCCCGGCGCGTGTGCAGGCGGGCCTGATGTCGATTGAAGGCGTTCACCGCATCGCTGCGCTGGACGACAGTACGCTGGCTTTTGTCACCGCCTCTGCGCCGGGCGATACGCTGGTGTCGGATCTGGAGGCCTTCCTGACCCGCCGCTTCGAATGGCAAGGCATCTTCGTGGCCTGGGATCCGCGTGTCGGCTTCTCGCATTTCGGCTCCGAGCAGGCGAGCGAGGGCACCGGCGTGACCGATGAGGCCCGCATCGCGCTGCAATGGAGTTCAGCACACAGCCGCATCGTGCGCTTCGATGCCGAGCGCATGAAGCGCGAGCAGCTGGCCTACGGTCTCACGCTGGATCTGGAAGGCGCCATCGAGCGTGGCGAGTTGCTGCTGCACTATCAGCCCAAGGTCACGCTGGCCACGCGCCGCACCGACTCGCTGGAGGCGCTGGTGCGGTGGCGCCACCCCCAGCGCGGCATGATTCCCCCGGGCGCCTTCATCGCGGAGGCCGAAGCCACCGGCGCCATCAACCGCTTGACGATGTGGGCCATCGGTGAAGCCGCTCGCTTCCTGCTGACGCTGCCCGATCCGCATGTGCGTGTGTCGGTCAACATCACCGCGTTCGACCTGGCCACGCCGCGATTCGTCGACAAGGTGCTGGAGATCCTGGCGCGCGAGTCCTGCCCGCCCTCCCGCCTGATCCTGGAGGTGACCGAATCGGCTGCGTTGAGCGATCGCGATCGCGCCACGCAGATCCTCTCGCGCCTGCGCCAGGAGGGGGTCAAGATCGCGCTGGATGACTTCGGCACTGGCTATTCGTCCCTTGGCATCCTTCAGGAAATGCCGCTGGACGAGATGAAGGTCGATCGCAGCTTCGTCACCGACATCGCGGGCTTTGGCCGCAAGCAGGCGGTGCTGCAGGCCATGATCGAAGTCGGACACCGCCTGGGCCTGATGGTGACCATCGAGGGCGTCGAGCACGCGGAAAGCGTGGACTGGCTGGCGCGCAACGGCTGTGATGTCGTGCAGGGCTATTATTTCAGCCGTCCGTTGGAGGCCGATGCGGCCCGGCATTGGCTGAGCCAGCCTTTGAGCAAAGGCGAGGAAGCGCCTGCGGCCGATCAGTTGCCGCAGCCCATCGCTCGGGCGCGCTCCCTTTGCGCCGCCAACTCTCCTGCCGAAGCCTGATCGGCCGCCTGGGTGGGCCATCCTTGCAGGTGGCGCGTGACCAGCGCGGTCAGCGCACGGATCCACGCAGGCTGATCGTTGAGGCAGGGGATGTAGTGAAAGGCTTTGCCGCCACTGCTCAGAAAGGCTTCGCGGCCTTCCATGTCGATCTCTTCCAGCGTTTCGATGCAATCGGCCGTGAAGCCTGGGCAGATCACATCCACGCGCGCCACGCCGGACTGGCCCAGCGCCCGTAGCGTGGGCTCGGTATAGGGCTCCAGCCACTTGGCCTTGCCGAAGCGGCTCTGGAAAGTCACGACGTAATCGTCCGGCCCCAGGCCCAGGCGGGCGGCCAGCAGGCGCCCCGTCTTCTGGCATTCGCAGTGATACGGATCGCCCAGCAGCAAGGTGCGGTGAGGCATGCCATGAAAGCTCATCACCAGCTTGCCGCCGCGGCCGTTGGCGGCCCAGTGGGCGCGCACCGAGCTCTCCAGCGCGGCGAGATAGCCCGCATCGTCATGGAAGTGGTTGATGTGACGCAGTTCGGGCAGGCGGCGTGTCTGGCGGCCCCAGGCAAAGACCTCGTCCATCACGCTGGCCGTGGTGGCGCCCGAGTATTGCGGATACATGGGCACGACCAGCACCCGGCTCACGCCGTCGGCCTTCATGGCGTTCAATTGCGAGGCAATCGATGGTTGCCCATAGCGCATGGCGTGCCTGACGGTGACCTGCTGGCCCGACTCGCCCAGATGGCCCTGCAGCAGCGCGGTCTGCTTTTCCGTCCACACGCGCAGCGGCGAGCCCTGCGGCGTCCAGATGCTGGCGTACTTGGCGGCGGACTTGGCTGGCCGCACCCGCAGGATGATGCCGTGCAGGATGGGCAGCCACACCGCGCGGGGGATCTCCACCACCCGGGGGTCGCTCAGGAACTGCGCCAGGTAGCGACGCAGGGCAGGGGGCGTGGGGGCGTCAGGCGTGCCCAGATTGACCAGCAGAACGCCGGTGCGGGGGGGCTGGCCGTGGGTGAAGGCGGGTTCGGTGGCTGCGCTCATGGCGCAGCATTGTCGCCTCTTCTGTCGCAGTCGGTGGCCAGGCGGCACAACTCTTCGGTGACCGCCATGATGTCGATCGGCTTGGTCCAGTAACCGGTGAAGCCGGCCTCCTTGGCGCGGGCCACGTCTTCAGGCATGGCATCGGCCGAGCACATGAAGGCTGGCGCGCCTGCCACCTGAGGCAACTGGCGCAAGGCCTTGAGCACGTCGAAGCCCGACATGCCCGGCAGGTGCGCATCCAGCACCAGCACATCCGGTGTCCGCTCCCGGGCCAAGGACAGCGCCATCTGGCCGTCTTCCGCGATTTCCAGGTCGATCTGCGGGAAGGGCCTCAAGGCCTCTTCGAAGAGCAGGGCGTTGATCCGGTTGTCTTCCACATAAAGCACTCGCAAGGGCGCAAGCGCCTCTGGCGCGTTCACAGGCGGCTGAAGCTGTGCAGACATGTTTTGGCGGTTCTCAGCAGTCGTTGTGTCGGAGCTTGACTCGGCGTGAGGCCCGCGTGCCAGCAGCTCTGTCAGCGTGGGGCAGCTCGCGGGCGCCTGGCTGCCTTGCGGCGCGTCGGCGAGGGAGTCGCTGGCCGGCAGGACAACTTCGATTCTCGTTCCCGCACCGGGACGGCTGTGAATATCCATGTGACCTCCCATGGCTTCAATCAGGGATCGGGTGATGATGAGGCCCAGACCGGTGCCTTCGACATTGGATGTTTCACGACCCAGGCGTTCGAAGGGCTGGAACAGTCTGGACAGCTGCTGGGAACTCATGCCCGGACCGGTGTCTTCGATTGTGAGCGCCAGTCTCGCATCCGGCAAGGCTTGCACATACACCCGCACCGTGCCTCCGGTCACGTTGTACTTGATGGCATTGGAGCCGATGTTCATCAGCACCTGACGCAGGCGCCGTCGATCGGCCATCAGTCGCCACTCGCCCTGCACGCTGTTGACGAGGGTGATGTGGCGTTTGTCGGCCATCGGCGCCAGCAGCGACAGGCATTGCGAGATCTCCTCGCTCAGGCGCAGCGACTCGGGCTTGAAGCTGAGCACGCCGGCTTCGACTTGTTGTAAATCCAGTACATCGTTGACCAGCCCCATGAGGTGATGGCTGGCCTGCAGGATCTGCGCAACGTAGTTCTGCGGCCCCTCCACGGACAGCATCTGTTGCGCCATCTGCAGTTGAAGCAGCTGGGCAAAGCCATGGATGGCATTGAGCGGGGTGCGAATTTCGTGGCTCATGCGCGAAAGAAATTCGCTCTTGGCTTGGTTGGCAGCTTCGGCCAACTGCTTTTGCCTGAGCGCGCCTTCCGCCTGCTTGACGAAGCTGATGTCCGAGTGCGTGCCCACCACACGCAAGGGCGAGCCGTCGCGATCGAGGCTCACGACCTTGCCGCGGCTGAGGATGGCCAAGTAGTGGCCATGCCGATGCTGCAGACGGAACTCGGCCTGGTGGATGCCTTCGCCGCGCGAGGCGAATTCCGCCAGGCTGCGGGCCAGCATGTCGCGGTCATCGGGATGGACGCGGCTGAGCAGCTCCGTCACGGTGTCGCGCAGCTCCCAGTCCTCATAGCCCAGCATGGCCTTCCAGCGGCGCGAGAAGTAGACGCGGCCGGTGGACAGATCCCAGTCCCATACGCCGTCGCCCGCGCCTTCGAGGGCGAACTTCCATCGCTCCTCGCTGATCTGCAGGGCTTGTTGCGCCAGGCGCTCTTGTGTGATGTCGCGCAGCGTGGCCATGGCGGCAAACGGCGGCGCTTCGTTGTCGACGCGCAGCAGGTGAGACGAGGTCTGGACCCAGACGATCTCGCCGTCCGGGCGGCGCAGGGGATGGATGCGGTCGACCACGCGCTCGCCCTTGGCCAGCGTCTCGGAGATCGGCCATGCCGGCACAGGCAGGGGCGTGACCAGATCGTCGTGCAGAAAGGTCAGGCCCAGCAGGCTGGGCGTCTGCAGGTTCAGCAGCTCGTCTTGCGAGACGCCCAGGATGCGGCTGGCCGCCGGGTTCATGGCCACCACGCGTCCGCTGAGTTCGACGATGACCAGGCCATCGCTGATGGTGGCCGCCACCGATCGGTACAGCTCTTCGCTGACCCGCAATTTTTCGGCGGCCAACTGGCGCTCGGCATCGTCACGCTTGCTCTGCGTGATGTCCATGGCGAAGTGCACCACGCTGCGGTCAGGCAACTGGTGGTCCTTGAGCAGCAGCCAGCGGTCGAGAAAGCGCACCTCTACCGGTTCGGTCTGGGCATGCAGGGCGGTGCGCCATGCCAGGAAGTCATCCTCCCGCCCGATGGCATCCGGGTAGGCGCCTTGGCGAATGAGGCGCAGCAGCGTGTCGCGCCAGTAGCCGGTGGCATCGTCGTGGGCGCTGCGGTTGAGGTCTTTCCAGTTCTGGTTGGCCAGCACCACACGCCCTTGCGGATCGGTGATCATCACGCTGATCTGGAAGGACTCGATGGCCTGGCGCAGCAACTGGTCCGAGCGGCGTGCGCCTTCCTCGGCCTCCAACTGGCGGGTCACGATGCGGCTGGCGCCCCGGTAGCCCATGAACTCACCGCGGCTGTTGAAGATCGGGGTGCCGCTGATGCTCACCGTGATGCGGCCACGCGGGGTGACGCGGTCGGCAATCGCATCGGAAAAAGGTTCGCGGCGCCCCCGGGCCAGGATGAAGCGATCCCAACTGGGCCGGGTGTCGTCATCGCGGGGCGTGTACAGATCGCTGCCCTTGAGCCCGAGCTCCGTGGCCGGATCGATGCCGGTGTGCTGCATCAGGCCGGGCGAGACCCAGTTCAGTCGCCCGTCCCGATCGGTCTCCCAAAGCCAGTCGCTGCCCGCCAGGCTGGCTGTGCGCACCCTCGCTTCCATGAGGCGGGCACGTTGTGCATGCAGGCTCGATTCGATCAAGGCCGTGACGGCCACGCCGATCTGCTGCAGGCTTTCCAGATCGTTGGCAGACCATGGCCTTTCGCTGCGGTCCATGGCGCACAGCACGCCCACGGCCTGGCCCTCGACGATCAAGGGCAGGCCCGCATAGGCTCGCACCGCCATGGGGCCGTCGACGGCGGGGTAATCGCGCAAGTGAGGCTCTCGGTGCGTGTCCGTGATGAGCACAGGCGCCCCTTGCTGGACCGCCAGCCAGCACAGCGAATCGTTGCGGCTGGCCTGCCGGGCGTCGATGCCCACGCTGCTCAAGCTCCAAACGCGGTGCGCATCCACCAGATTGATGGCCGTCATGGGGCAGCGCAGTGCGTTCGCCAGTTGCCGCACCAAAGCCTCGAATGCAGGCGGAACGCTGGGGGCGTCAAGCAGACGTGTGGCTTGCAGCAGTGCCACGCGTTCAGGGTCGTCTCGTGATACAGCGGTCAGGGTCATGCAAGGTACACCTGAGGACGGACTAGCTCTCGACTGTAGCCCATGCCTGCTGCAGCGCCTCTAGGCGTCAACACTTACCAAGTTGCCCGGCTTCAGTACTGGGGCAGCGTTTCGGAAAAGCTCAGAACCTCGAAGTGGATCCGCGTGCTGCTGGCATCCGTGGGCGGCGCGCCCAGGCTGATGACGCCGCTGCCGTGCAGGGTGCAGGTGCCGCGCCGCAGGGTCAGCACCTGATCGTCATGGTCGAACTTGACGTGGGTGCCGTTGTAGCTGAGGTCGGTCAGATAGAAGTGCCCGCTGTGGGATTCGATGCGGGCGTGTGAGCGGGACACGCGGGAATCGCTCACGCAGAAATGTGCCTGGGGGCTGCGGCCCAGCACGACGGGCATGCTGCCACTGGAGAAGATGCGTTCGGTGCCTTGCCAGGTCAGGCGCACGCCGTCAGGCATGTCGCTGGCCTGGGCCTCGTCCATGATCATGGTCGACATGGTGTCGCCGAAGCGTCGGTGATCCATGCGCAGCACGGCCACCGGCTCCTTGCGCCCGCGCAGGTGCAGTTTGTCGATGCTGCGGAACCGGTCGTGCTGGTCGCTGGGCAATTCGCGCAGCAACTGGGCAGTGGTGAGCGTTTCGTTGTCGCCGGCCAGATCCAGCAGTCGCGCGGCCACGTTGACGGCATCGCCGAAGCAGTCGCCGTCGACCTCGATGATCTCGCCCCAGGCAATGGCCACCTTGAGCTTGATCGCCGCAGCCTTGGCGGGACGGCCTTCGCTGACCGGTGCAATGCGCTCCAGGGAGTCATGCAGGCTGCCGGCAGCTTCGACGGCGCGTTCGGCATCCTCGAAGGAGGCCATCAGGCCATCGCCCAGCGTCTTGATGACGTGCCCACCCGCTCGGGCAATGATCTGCCCGAGCATGGCCAGGCTGTGCGTGACCACCGTGGCGGCCTCGGTATTGCCCAGCTTCAGATAAAGCGCCGTGCTGCCGCGGAGGTCCGCAAACAGGATGGCGCGTTCCTTGGTGGTGCCCATGACCGTTGATCTTGACGGGTTCCGCCTCAGCGTAGCGTGAAGAAATGCTCGGCTTTAGGGCTGGATTTTGATGCCGTATGGTGAGAAAGGCCAGGCGCGCTGTCGTGCAGGAGGCACGCTGCAGCCGCTGGCGGACATGAAAAAACCCGGCGCGGGGCCGGGTTTCAAGTCGGAGCATCTGGCGATCAGAGATTGTCCAGATACGTGCGCAGCTTGTCCGAGCGGCTCGGGTGCTTGAGTTTGCGGATGGCCTTGGCTTCGATCTGGCGGATGCGCTCGCGGGTGACGTCGAACTGCTTTCCGACTTCTTCCAGCGTGTGGTCGGTCGACATCTCGATGCCGAAGCGCATGCGCAGCACCTTGGCTTCGCGCGGGGTGAGGCTGTCGAGGATGTCCTTGACCACATCGCGCAGGCCGGCCTGCATGGCCGCTTCGATCGGCGCGGTGTTGTTGGTGTCCTCGATGAAGTCGCCCAGGTGGCTGTCGTCGTCGTCCCCGATGGGCGTTTCCATCGAGATCGGCTCCTTGGCGATCTTCATGATCTTGCGGACCTTGTCCTCCGGCATCTCCATCTTGGCGGCCAGTGTGGGGGCGTCCGGTTCGAAGCCGAATTCCTGCAAGTGCTGGCGCGAGATGCGGTTCATCTTGTTGATCGTCTCGATCATGTGAACCGGGATGCGGATGGTGCGGGCCTGGTCGGCGATCGAGCGGGTGATGGCCTGACGGATCCACCACGTCGCATACGTCGAGAACTTGTAGCCGCGGCGGTATTCGAACTTGTCCACCGCCTTCATCAGGCCGATGTTGCCTTCCTGGATCAGATCCAGGAACTGCAGACCGCGGTTGGTGTACTTCTTCGCGATCGAGATCACCAGACGCAGGTTGGCCTCGATCATTTCCTTCTTGGCATCGCGCGAGGCCTTTTCGCCTTCGTTCATGCGCTTGTTGATCGTCTTGAGGTCTTCAATGGGCACGACGGCCTTGGCCTGCAGGTCGATCAGCTTTTGCTGCAGTTCCTGGATGGCGGGCAGGCTGCGGCCCATGACGGCGCTGTAGGGCTTGCCGGCTTGCGATTCCTTGACGGCCCAGTCCAGGTTCAGGATGTTGGGCGGGAAGGTCTTGATGAACTGCTCTTGCGGCATGCCGCACTTGTCCACCACGATCTTGCGCAGTTCGCGCTCGTAGCGGCGCACGTCATCGACCTGCGAGCGCAGCACGTCGCACAGGCGCTCAATGGTCTTGACGGTGAAGCGGATGGTCATCAGCTCCTGGCTGATGGCTTCCTGGGCCTTGTTGTACGGGCCGGACTTGTAGCCGTCCTTCTCGAAGGAGCGGGCCATCTTGTCGAAGTTGGCGCGCAGGGCGTCGAACTTCTCCATGGCCTGGTTCTTCATCTCTTCGAGCTTCTTGGTCAGGGCCTTAGAGCCGCCGTTGCCGTCGTCGTCGTCTTCCTCGTCGAACTCGTCGAAGTCTTCTTCGGCCACGTAGTCGTCGGCCTCGTCGGCAGCGACGAAGCCGTCCACCACGTCGGAGATGGGCGATTCACCGGCGCGGATCTTGTCGGCCAGCGACAGGATCTCGGCGATGGTGGTGGGCGAGGCCGAGATGGCCAGCATCATGGCCTGCAGGCCACCTTCGATGCGCTTGGCGATCTCGATTTCGCCTTCGCGGGTCAGCAGCTCGACCGTGCCCATTTCGCGCATGTACATGCGCACCGGGTCGGTCGTGCGGCCGAATTCCGAGTCCACGGTGGACAAGGCGGCTTCGGCTTCTTCTTCAGCTTCTTCTTCGGTCGCGGTGCTGGTGGCCGAGTTGGTCAGCAGCAGGGTGGCCGCATCAGGCGCCTGCTCGTACACCGCCACGCCCATGTCGTTCAACATGGAGATGATGGCTTCGAGGATTTCGTTTTCGACGAGTTTTTCGGGCAGGTGGTCGTTGATTTCCTGATGGGTCAGGAAACCACGGGTCTTGCCCATCTTGATGAGGGTCTTGAGCTCCTGGCGGCGCTTGTTGACTTCCTCTTCGGTCAGGGTGGTGTCGTCGATGCCGAACTCGCGCATCAGCGCGCGCTCCTTGGCACGCGAGACCTTCATGCGCAGGGGCTTGGCCTTGGGCTTGTCTTCGCCGCCTTCGTCACCGCCCTCGGCATCGCCTTCGCCGACGTCCAGGTCGGCTTCGACGTCGGCCTCGATGTCACCCACGTCGTCTTCTTCGAAGGCCTTCTTCTTGGCTGCGGCGCCCTTGGCTGCCGGTGCTGCGGCTTCTGCAGCCGCCTTGGGTTTGCGGCCGCGCTTCTTGGGCTCCGCGGCGTCTGCCGTGTCGGTTGCCTCAGCCTCGGCGACGCGGGTCTTGGCCTTCTTTTCTGCGGCCTTGCTGCTGGCTCCTGCCTTGTCAGCTTTTTCCGTCACGGCGTCCGTGGCTGTGTCAGCTTTTTTCGCGGCTTTTTTCGCGGTCATGCGCTTCCTCGAAAGAGAATTCTGGGTGCTTAACGAACCTTCCATTATCGCGCAACGGAAGGGGGGCGTCAAAAATTGATCGGAATGGCCCGTGCACGCCCCCACCGGGCCGTGTCATTCGGGCGTGTGGCGGGGAACTTTGGCGGGATCCAGCAGGGGTTTGGAGGCCTTGGCCCCCGACTTCGCTGTCGAAGATATCGCGCTTGCGCAATCTGCATGCCGTCATGGCCATCCACTGGACCTGAGCCGGCTCATCCGGAGATGGGGCGCCGCTGGCTGATTTCAAGTTTCATGGCCAAGGTCAGCCGCAACAGCTCCATCTTGCGGGCTTCTGCGGTCTCCGAGAGCTCGCCGGACTGGCTCAGCAGGTCCAGCTCTTCTCTGAGCGCCACCAATTCCAGCGGGCGGATCATGCTCATCAGCTCGTCCACGGTGTCCTTGTTGTCGGGCACGTCCACGAACTGCGAGATCCGGCGGGCCAGCGGCTGGAAGTGGCCGGGCTCGCCGGGATGTTCGGGGTCGTCTGCATCGCCTCGCATCAACGCCAACAGCTCGTCCGATTTCAGCAGGCCCTGGTCGAGCAGCATGCGGTCCAGCCAGCGAAAGAACTCGCCATACGGTGCCGGCTGGTCGCACAGCAGATCGTGCGTGGCGCTGGGCAGCTGTTCCCAGAATTCGCTGTGGGAGACCAGGCACCAGACGATGCGGTCCAGTGGCGTGGCGGCTTGAGGCAGCGGGCGCTGCTCGATGGGGCTGCCTCGGCTTTGCCAGCGCGAGCCGCTGCCTCCTTTCCAGGGTTGCCAGGGGCGGCCGTCACGGCGTGTGCCGGGGCGGCCTTGCCAGCCGCTTTGTCCGCCCCTGGCTTCGCCTCGCCACGGACCGCCCGAACCGCTGGCACCTTCGGCATATCCTCCCGGGTCGAAGCTGGCCGTGTCTGCAGACCAGTCCCCCCCGTCCGGCTCGAAGGCGGGGATGTCCTCGCCCCAAGGGGCATCGACAGGGGCCCCTCTGTCGTGCCCGCCTTCGCGACCGCCGCCACCCTGGCGACTGCCCCGTTCGCGGCCCGGGGCGCCGGCACGCACCTTCTGCAGGTGTTCGTTCAGGCGCCGACGCACTTCCTCGGACGAGGTCTTGGCCATCTGCGCCAGTTCGTCGGCGATCAGGCCTTGCAGCGCACCTTCGGGAAACTGGGCGAGCAGGGGAATGGCCTGGACCAGCAGCCGCGCGCGGCCTTCGGCGCTGTCCATGTCGCAGTCCTGGGCGGCATGGTCGAGCAACTGGCGCGACAGGGGTACGGCCTGCTTGATGCACGCCTCGAAGGCTTCAGGGCCGTGTTCTCGGATGTAGCTGTCCGGGTCATGCTCGGCCGGCAGGAACAGGAAGCTGATGCGGCGCGTGTCGGTGGCATAGGGCAGGGCGGCTTCCAGCGCGCGGCCTGCGGCCCGACGGCCGGCCGCGTCCCCGTCGAAGCTGAAGACAACCTGGTCCGTGAAGCGAAAGAGCTTTTGCACATGGTCCGCCGTGCACGCGGTGCCCAGGGTGGCCACGGCGTTGCCGAAACCCCACTGCGCCAGCGCCACCACGTCCATATAACCTTCGGTGACGATGGCAAAGCCCTTGTTGCGCAGGGCGGCGCGGCCCTCGAACAGGCCGTAGAGCTCTCGTCCCTTGATGAAGACGGGCGTTTCCGGTGAGTTCAGGTACTTGGGCTCGCCCTTGTCCAGCACCCGCCCGCCGAAGCCGATGACATCGCCCTGCGGCGTGCGGATGGGGAACATGATCCGGTCGCGAAAGCGGTCGTAGCGCTTGCCTTCGCTGTCGGGTGGATCGGCCGGATCGGGCTCATGCGTGATCACCAGGCCGGCTTCCACCAGCAGCGGATCGTCGTATTTGGGGAAGGCGCTGGCCAGTCCGCGCCAGTTGTCCGGCGCATAGCCCAGGGCAAAGCGGGCAGCCACCTCGCCCGTCAGCCCCCGGCCCTTGAGGTACTGGACGGCGCGCGGTGATTTCTTGAGTTGCTGCTTCCAGTGCTGGGCCGCTTTGCCCAGCACGTCCGTCAGCGTCGCCTGCTTTTCCTTGGCCTGCTTCTGACGTTCGCGCTCTTCCGGGCGGATGTTGTCGTCGGGCACCTGCATGCCCTGCATCTGGGCCAGGTCCTTGACGGCGTCCACGAAGCCCAGGCCGCCGTACTCCATCAGGAAGCCGATGGCATTGCCGTGCACGCCGCAGCCGAAGCAGTGGTAGGTCTGCCGCGAGGGGCTCACGATGAAGCTGGGTGACTTCTCGCCGTGGAAGGGGCACAGGCCCTTGAAGTTGATGCCCGCCTTCTTCAGCGTGACATAGCGGCCCACCACATCGGCGACGTCCGTGCGGGCCAGCAAGTCCTGAATGAATGACGGTGGGATCACGGCGATGAAGCTACCAGAAAAACCAACGGCCCCGACGCGTGCTGGCGTGGGGGCCGAGTGGGGTGGCCAGGACCGCTGCGGTTCACAGCGGCCGCAGCCGCGGACTTACTTGGACAGCGCCTCGAGTGCGCGGCCGGTGATCTCGTCCACCGAGCCAACACCGCTGATCTTGCGGTATTGCGGTGCAACCGCATCACCTGTGGCGGCCCACTGGCTGTAGTAATCCACCAGCGGACGCGTCTGCGAGTGGTACACATCCAGGCGCTTGCGCACGGTTTCTTCCTTGTCGTCGTCGCGCTGGATCAGTTCTTCACCCGTGGCGTCGTCCTTGCCGGCCACCTTGGGCGGGTTGAAGACGACGTGGTAGGTGCGGCCCGAGGCCACGTGCACGCGGCGGCCGCTCATGCGCTCGATGATGGACGAATCGGGCACGTCGATCTCGAGCACGTAGTCGATCTTCACGCCAGCAGCCTTCATGGCTTCGGCCTGGGGGATGGTGCGCGGGAAGCCGTCGAACAGGAAGCCCTTGGCGCAATCCGGCTGGGTGATGCGTTCCTTGACGAGGCCAATGATGATGTCGTCGCTGACGAGGCCACCTGCGTCCATGACCTTCTTGGCGGCCAGACCCAGTTCGGTGCCTGCCTTCACGGCAGCGCGCAGCATGTCGCCGGTCGAGATCTGGGGGATGCCGAACTTCTGGCACAGAAACGCGGCCTGCGTACCCTTACCGGCGCCGGGCGCGCCCAACAGGATGAGTCTCATGTATCTCCTCGGGGATCGAGTGGAACGGACAGGGCGCGTTCCATGGGCAATCGTTCAAGGGCGGGAGGATAGCATGGGCATCCCCCCTTCGGGCGGGGGAATCACCGCATGGCGAATTGCACGCCCGACAAGCACCCCGGTTGCGAATAAATTTGAAAAGAAGCCGGGGTTGCCGGACGCCCCCTGCGGCATCGCGGCAACAGCCGGACGGCTGAGCACCACGCCTCAGGCGCCGAACGCGGCCCTCACGCGCGCCAGGTCTTCCGGCGTGTCCACCCCGGCGCCGGGCGCAGTTGGCGTGACGTGGACGGCGATGCGTTCACCATGCCACAGCACCCGCAACTGCTCCAGCGACTCGGCCTGCTCCAGCGGGCTGGGCGGCAGCTGCGGAAAGCGCCGCAGGAAGCCCGCCCGGTAGCCGTAGATGCCGATGTGGCGCAAGGGTGCGGCGGCACCGCCTGCCGGCAGGCCTGGGGTGGGCGCATCGCGCCACCACGGGATCGGGGCGCGCGAGAAGTACAGGGCGCGCCCCTGCGCATCGAGCACCACCTTCACGACATTCGGGTTGCCGAAGTGGCTGGCGTCTTCAAGCGGGTGGGCCGCGGTGCTGACGACGCAGTCCGGCCGCTCGTCGAGTTGGGCGGCGCAGGCGTTGATGAGTTGGGGATCGATGAGCGGCTCGTCGCCTTGCACGTTCACGATCGCGTCCTGTCCGTCCAGTCCCAGCAGGCTGCAGGCTTCCGCCAGGCGATCGCTGCCTGTGGGGTGATCGGCGCGTGTCATCACGCAGCGCACACCGTGGGCGACGCAGGCCTGCTGGATGCGGCTGTCATCCGTCGCCACGACCACCGATGTGGCCGCGCTTTGGGCTGCACGTTGCGCCACCCGTACCACCATGGGCACCCCGGCAATGTCGGCCAGGGGCTTGTCTGGCAGTCGGGTAGAAGCCAGCCGGGCCGGGATCAGGACCGTGAAACCCATGGCTCAGATCCCGCCCGTGTTCACCGGTGCGGGCGCGGCCGGCATGTCGTGTTCATCCAGGGCGATGGCTTCGTTTTCCAGCATCACGGGGATCCCGTCGCGGATTGGAAAGCCCAGGCGGTCTGCGTGGCAGATGAGGTAGCTGCCTTGCGGCTTGCGCTGCAGCGGGCCTTTGCAGACCGGGCAGACCAGCAGTTCAATGAGTCGTGTGTCCATCTGCATATTGTCGGCGAAGCGAGGCCAGTGCCGCATCCACGGCGTTCCAGAACGAAGGTTCCGGCGCGAAATCGAGTGCAGCCACCCACACCGTTGTGCGGGGGCGTTCCCGGGCGATGCGGTCCGGAGGGAGTTTGACGGCATCCTTTTCGGTGACGATGAGCTGCCTCACGTCTTCAGGCCAGGGCAGGGTGGTGAAGTCCGCATGGTCGTCCAGCGGGATGCCGCGAACGTTCAGACCCATGGCGGTGAGTGCGTCAAAGAATCGCTGGGGGTGCGCTATGCCGGCCAGCGCGCCGACGGTGTCTCCCGCCTGCGGTGGCGCACGACGTGAAGCGCCCGTGGCGGGTCGGCCTGCCCACCAGGCTGCGAGTTCAAGCAGCGGCGCCATGCCTCGGCGTGCCAGATGCCCCGGCAGCGAGGTGGATGTGTGCGCGGCGTTGTACAGGACGATGGGGGGCGTGACCAGCCCGGCCGGCGGTGCGGCGTCGATCGGCTCGCGCAGGGGGCCGGCGGGCAACAGCCAGCCATTGCCCTGGCCGCGTTCGTCAAACACGATGATCTCCAGATCGCGTTGCAGGCGCAGGTGCTGCAAGCCGTCGTCGCACACCAGCACATCCACTTCCGGGTGGGCTTTCAGCAAGGCGTGTCCGCCGGCCGCCCGGTCGCGCGCCACCATGATCGGCACGCGTGTGCGGCGCCAGATCAACAAGGGTTCGTCACCCGTGGTGCGACCGTCCAACTCGGCGCCGTTGCGGTCGTCGATCAACAGGCTGGCGCCACCTTCTGTGGCCAGTGCCTTGTAGCCGCGCGTCAGCACGCCGGGATGCCATCCTTGCGACTGCAGGTGGGACAGCAGTGCCATCGTGGTGGGCGTCTTGCCTGCGCCGCCGGCCACGCGATTGCCCACCACCAGCACGGGCACGGGCAGGCGAACCGAACTCAGCCAGCCTCGGTGATAGGCCGCACGTCGGGCTGCCACGATGCCGCGCATCAGCATGGACAGCGGCCACAGTGCGCAGGCCAGCGGTCCGCGGCGCATCCAGGCGCTGGCAAGGTGCGATGCAAGGCTCATGCGTCGGATCCAGATGCCGATGGAGGGAAGGCTGGTGCGATGATCGCTGCGGGCGCCCGGCCACGGCGGCGCACGCTTCATCCGCTCAAGGCTGGGCCGCGCCTGCGCCAGATTCTGTCTGGCCTTGTGTGGCGAAGGTCAGTTGCGTCAAACCCACGCGCCGGGCGGCATCCATCACGTTGATGACGCTCTGGTGCGTGGCCGATGCATCGGCCGTCACGATGACCACGGTGTCCTTGCTGCCCGCAGAAGCGTTGGCCAGGCCCGCAGCCAGAACCTCGACGCTGCGGCCTTCCAGCATGTGCTGGTTGACAAGATAGCGCCCATCGGCCGTGACCAGCACCACCATCTCCTTGGGGCGCGGCTTGCTCGCCTCGGCATTGGCCGTGGGCAGGTTGATCTTGAGTTCCGTCAGCTTCGAGTACGTGGTCGTCAGCATCAGGAAGATCAGGATGACGAGCAGCACATCGATGAACGGGATCAGGTTGATCTCGGGCTCTTCGGGCTGATGCCGCCTGCGGAAGTTCATCGACATGGCGTGCCGCTCCTGTCTGTGCGGGTCATCCGGTTCAGCGGCGGTTGTTCAGCAGGCGCAGCAGGTGCGGCACCATGCGTTCGGCACCCTGTTCCATGGCCAGCGTGTAGCCTTCGATGCGGGCGCGGAAGTGGCGGTAGAACATCAGCGAGGGAATGGCGACGATCAGGCCGAAGGCCGTGTTGTACAGCGCCACCGAGATGCCGTGAGCGAGCTCCTGAGGATTGGCGCCGGCCGTCCCCATGCTGGCACCCGAGGCGCCGAAGATCTCGATCATCCCGATGACGGTGCCCAGCAGGCCCAGCAGTGGCGCGGCGCTGGCGATGGTGCCCAGCGCATTGAGGTTGCGCTCCATCTGGTGGACCGCATCGCGCCCTGCCGATTCGAAGGCACCACGCAGGTTGGCTTCGGAAATCCGCTGATCGGCCGCCGCGGCACGCAGGCCTTGGGCCAGCAACAGGCCCAGGATGGAGTTTTCGGCCAGCTTGTTGATGGTGTCGGGCGGGGGCAGGCCCGAGCGCGTCACGGAGATCACTTCATCGACCAGGCGATTGGGCGCCACGCGGGCTTCGCGCAGGCTGAGAAAGCGCTCGATGACCAGGGCCAGTGCCACGATGGAGCACAGCACGAGAGGGATGATGGGCCAGCCGGCGGCTTGAAGGATCGACAGCAACAGAGGACTCCCGAAGACGGATGGCGGCCCGCACTTGGCGCATGCTGGACGCATGCCGTCGGACCGCTTCAAATCAACGGGCGATTATGGGGCCGATTGCGCACGCCACCTGCCAACGACGGTGCCCTCGCAACGCTCGGGATTTACCCCGAAAGGGGCGTGAGAAGATGCCGGCCGGCACGCATGTTGCGATGCGGCATTCATCCACCGATCCTGTGGATAACTTTGTGGGTAACGTGGCTGGAAAGCCCGCAATGCCGCGCAAATTCACGGGTTTGTACAAATTGCTGCATTTTTGAGCAGCAATTTTCATATATGAATCAACGACTTACGACATTGTTAAGGCGGCGTGACAGTGAAATGAGCCTCGCAGCCCAATGTTGGCGCGGGTGTGGACTTGTTCGTGCGCGTTTTGCCTGGGGGCGCAGCGGGGGGCGCGGGGGGCCAGCGATGCCCCTCCTCGTAGGGTACGTGCCCCGGGGGGTGTCGCAGCGATGAGCAACTGGCCTTCGGACCGTTCCCCCATGCCGCGCGTCTGGGGTGTGGGTGCCTTGGTGCAAGCCATCGGCGATACCTTGGCCGCACGCTTTTCGCCGTGCATCGTGCGCGGTGAGATCGCCAGCTTCACCCGGGCTTCCAGCGGGCACGGCTACTTCACCCTCAAGGACGAGCACGGCAATGCATCGCTGCGGTGCGCGATGTTCCGCCGTGCGCTGTCGCAGGTCGATTTCCCCGTGAGTGAAGGCATGCTGGTGGAAGCACGTGGGACCCTCGCGGTGTACGAGGCACGTGGTGAGTTGCAGATGGTGGTCGAAGGCCTGCAGCGGGCCGGTGCGGGGGCCTTGTTCGAGCAGTTCCTGCGGCTCAAGGCGCGCCTGGAAGCCGAAGGCTTGTTCGATGCGGATCGCAAGCGTCCCATCCCCCGTTTTCCCCGCCGCATCGCGGTGGTCACGTCCTTGGGCGCGGCGGCCCTGCACGACGTGCTGACGGCTTTGCGGCGCCGCTGCGGCCATGTCGAGGTGGTGCTCTCGCCGTGCGCCGTCCAGGGCATGGAGGCCCCCGCGCAGATTGTCGATGCGTTGGCACGCGTGCGCCTGCTGCATCATGGCGGCACCCCGATCGATGCGGTGATCCTGTGTCGGGGCGGCGGCTCGATGGAGGACCTGTGGTCCTTCAACGATGAGCGGGTGGTGCGCGCCATCGTCGCCAGCCCAGTGCCGATCGTTTGCGGCGTGGGCCATGAAACCGATGTGACCCTGGCCGACTTCGCTGCGGATCTGCGTGCCCCCACACCCACGGCTGCCGCCGAACTCATTGCACAGGACCGCGACACCTGCCTGGTGAGGTTGGATGCACTGGAGCGGCACATGCGCCACCGGGTGCACAAGCGCCTGGACGGCCTGGCGCAGCAACTGGATCAGGCCACGATGCGCCTGTCGCGGCCCGCGCAGGTCATCCATCGGCATGGGCGGGATCTGGGCCTGATCGAGCACCGCATGCTGGCTGCGTGTCAGGACCGCGTCCGCTGGGCACGGCAGCAGATGCCAGCCCTGCAGGCCCGCATGAGCCGTGCCGTGGCCGTGCAGCAGTCACGCCATGGCCATCAACTCGACAGCTGGGACATGCGCCTTCACGCGCTCAACCCCCGCAAGGTCCTGGAGCGTGGCTACGCCTGGCTCAGCCATGACGACGGCCGGCCCATCACCCAGGTCGCGCAAGCGGCTGCGGGCGACAGGCTGACTGGCGTGATGGCCGATGGGGTGTTGCGCTTGAACGTCACCGGCGTGGAGCCCGAAGCCGGACCAGAGACCTGATGTCCCGTTTGGGAATGTCCTCACGCAGCGGCGCTCACGCGTGGCTTGCCTACAATCGCCCATCGTTTTCTTCACCTCACACTTCAGGAACCAGCACATGGCACACACGCTTCCCCCCCTGCCTTACGCGCAAGACGCCCTGGCCCCCCACATGTCGAAGGAAACCTTCGAGTACCACTACGCCAAGCACCATCAGGCCTACGTCACCAACCTGAACAACCTGATCCCGGGCACCGAGTTCGAGAACATGGCCCTGGAAGACATCATCAAGAAGTCCAGCGGCGGCATCTACAACAACTCGGCCCAGGTCTGGAACCACACCTTCTTCTGGAACTGCATGAAGCCCAATGGCGGCGGCGCGCCCACCGGCAAGCTGGCTGACGCCATCAACGCCAAGTTCGGCAGCTACGACGCGTTCAAGGAAGCCTTCACCAAGTCGGCCGTGGGCAACTTCGGTTCGGGCTGGACCTGGCTGGTCAAGAAGGCCGATGGCTCGGTCGACATCGTCAACATGGGCGCTGCCGGCACCCCGCTGACCACGGGTGACACCCCGCTGCTGACAGTCGACGTGTGGGAGCACGCCTACTACATCGACTACCGCAATGCCCGCCCCAAGTTCGTCGAGACCTTCCTGAACAGCCTGGTCAACTGGGACTTCGCTGCCAAGAACTTCGGCTGATCCACAGCCCCGCAGGCCTTGTCAAAAGGCCATGCCCTAGAAAAGCCGGGTTGCACGCCCGGCTTTTTTCTTTCTATGGTGTCGGCATGGCGTCATCCAATGCAGGGCTCAGACCGATGATTTACGTCGGGCGAGGTGGCGTTGCGCCGCAAAGGTGGTACAGTCGCCACCGGTTCTTTCGATAAGGCCCTTCCCGTCGCTCTTGCTGGTTTGTTTCCATGCAGTCAGCAAGGCGGGTCGCAATCCGCCAACCGGTCAAGCCGTGTCGCGGAAGGTTTTTCAACCAGCCAATGCCCCGGCATACCCGGGAGTGAGGTGAGCGAAATGATGCAGCAGTTCAGGTCGAACTCGTACCTGTTCGGGGGCAACGCCCCATACGTCGAAGAGTTGTACGAGGCTTACCTCGACAATCCCGGCTCGGTGCCAGACAACTGGCGTTCCTACTTCGACGCCCTCCAGAACGTCCCCGCCGTTGATGGCAGCGATCACCGCGATGTGGCCCATGCGCCCGTGGTCGAATCGTTTGCACAACGCGCCAAGGCCAACGCCTTCATGGTCAAGACCAGCTCGGCTGATCTGGCTGTGGCGCGCAAGCAGGTGCACGTTCAGTCCCTCATTGCTGCCTATCGCTTCCTCGGTTCCCGCTGGGCGGATCTCGATCCCCTCAAGCGCCAGGAACGTCCCAAGATCCCTGAGCTCGAGCCTTCGTTCTACGACCTGACCGAGTCCGACATGGACATCACGTTCAGCGCGACGAACACCTACTTCACCAAGGCCGAGCACATGACCCTGCGCGAGATCGTGCAGGCCCTGCGTGAAACCTACTGCGGCAGCATCGGCGCCGAGTTCATGCACATCACCGATCCCGGTGAAAAGCGCTGGTGGCAGGAGCGCCTGGAAAGCATCCGCTCCAAGCCCACCTTCAGCGCCGAAAAGAAAAAGCAGATTCTCGATCGCCTCACGGCCGCCGAAGGCCTGGAGCGCTTCCTGCACACCAAGTACGTCGGCCAAAAGCGCTTCTCGCTGGAAGGCGGTGAAAGCTTCATCGCCTCGATGGACGAGCTCATCCAGCGTGCCGGCGAAAAGGGCGTGCAGGAGATCGTCATCGGCATGGCCCACCGCGGCCGCCTGAACGTGCTGGTCAACACGCTGGGCAAACAGCCGGCGGATCTGTTCTCCGAGTTTGAGCACACCGCCCCTGAGAACCTGCCTTCGGGCGACGTGAAGTACCACCAGGGCTTTTCCAGCGATGTGACCACGCCCGGCGGCCCCGTCCACCTGTCGCTGTCGTTCAACCCTTCGCACCTGGAGATCGTCAACCCGGTGATCGAAGGCTCGGTCAAGGCCCGGATGGATCGCCGCGGTGACACCAAGGGCGCGCAGGTGCTGCCGGTACAGGTGCACGGCGATGCGGCCTTTGCCGGCCAGGGCGTCGTGATGGAAACGCTGGCGCTGGCCCAGACCCGTGGCTACTACACGGGCGGCACGGTGCACATCGTCATCAACAACCAGATCGGTTTCACCACCTCCGATCCGCGCGACAGCCGCTCGACGCTGTACTGCTCAGACGTGGTCAAGATGATCGAGGCCCCCGTGCTGCACGTGAACGGCGACGATCCCGAGGCCGTGGTGCTGTGCACGCAGCTGGCGCTGGATTACCGTCAGCAGTTCAACAAGGACATCGTGGTCGACATCGTGTGCTTCCGCAAGCTGGGGCACAACGAGCAGGACACGCCTGCGATGACGCAGCCGCTGATGTACAAGAAGATCGGCCAGCACCCGGGCACCCGCAAGGTCTACGGTGACAAGCTGATCGGTGGCGGCACGCTGCCGGCCGATGGTCCCGACAACATGGTCAAGGCCTATCGCGCGGCGATGGAGGCGGGCAAGCACACGGTCGATCCGGTGCTGACCAACTACAAGAGCAAGTACGCCGTCGACTGGACGCCGTATCTCGGCAAGAAGTGGACGGACAGCGCCGACACCGCGCTGCCGCTGGCCGAGTTCCGCCGCCTGGCCGAGCGCATCACCACCATCCCGGCCGACTTCAAGCCGCACCCGCTGGTCGAGAAGGTCATTGCCGATCGCGCCGCGATGGGCCGTGGCGAGATCAACGTCGACTGGGGCATGGGCGAGCACATGGCGTTTGCCTCACTGGTGGCTTCAGGCTACCCCGTGCGCCTGTCGGGCGAGGACTGCGGGCGGGGTACCTTCACCCACCGCCACGCCGTGCTGCACGATCAGAACCGCGAGAAGTGGGACATCGGCACCTATGTGCCCCTGCAGCACATTGGCGAGAACCAGGCGCCGTTCGTCGTGATCGACTCGATCCTGTCGGAAGAGGCGGTGCTGGGCTTCGAATACGGCTATGCCGGCTCCGACCCCAACAGCCTGGTGATCTGGGAAGCACAGTTCGGTGACTTCGCCAACGGCGCCCAGGTGGTGATCGACCAGTTCATCGCCTCGGGCGAGGTGAAGTGGGGCCGCGCCAATGGCTTGACGCTGATGCTGCCCCATGGCTACGAAGGCCAGGGCCCCGAGCACAGCTCGGCCCGCCTGGAGCGCTTCATGCAACTGGCGGCCGACAACAACATGCAGATCGTGCAGCCGACCTCGGCCTCGCAGATCTTCCATGTGCTGCGCCGCCAGATGGTGCGCATGTTCCGCAAGCCGCTGGTGATCATGACGCCCAAGTCGCTGCTGCGGAACAAGGACGCCACCTCGCCGCTGCAGGAGTTCACGCGGGGCGAGTTCCGCACCGTGATCAGCGAGGTCGACGAGTCCATCAAGGCCGCCGACGTCAAGCGCATGATCTGCTGCTCGGGCAAGGTCTACTACGACCTGGTCAAGAAGCGCGCCGAGAAGAAGGCCAACGATGTGGCCATCATCCGCGTCGAGCAGCTCTATCCCTTCCCGCACAAGGCCTTCGCCGCCGAGGTCAAGAAGTATCCCAACCTGGTGGATCTGGTGTGGTGCCAGGACGAGCCTCAGAACCAGGGTGCCTGGTTCTTCGTGCAGCACTACATCCACGAGAACATGGCCGAAGGGCAGAAGCTGGGGTATGCAGGTCGACCTGCATCGGCTTCGCCTGCCGTGGGCTATGCCCACCTGCACCTGGAGCAGCAAAAGGCTTTGCTGGATCAGGCTTTCGCCAAGCTCAAGGGCTTCGTCCTCACCAAATAAGGTTATGCCGTCACTGGCGTGACGTCATAACTGGCCGGTTTCGAGCAACGCACAAGGCGGTTGCTCAAACCGGCCGGGAGATGGCGGAGGCGCAGTGGCGATGGTTGGAGATACACATCATGGCAATCATTGACGTCAAGGTTCCCCAGTTGTCCGAATCGGTGGCGGAAGCCACCCTGTTGCAATGGAAGAAGCGGCTCGGCGAGGCCGTCGCGATGGATGAGATCCTCATCGAAATCGAGACGGACAAGGTCGTGCTGGAAGTGCCGGCACCTGCCGCAGGCGTGCTGGCCCAGTTGATCAAGAACGACGGCGATACCGTCGGCAGCGACGAGATCATCGCCAAGATCGATACCGAAGGCTCGGCGCAGGTCAGCCCGCTGGAGGTCAAGGCGGCGCCCGCTCCCACAGCCGCCGCGCCAGCCGCTGCTGCGCCTGCGGCTGGCGGCAGCAAATCGGATGTCGCGATGCCGGCTGCGGCCAAGCTGATGGCCGACAACAACCTGAGCACGGCGCAAGTGCCCGGCACAGGCAAGGATGGCCGCGTCACCAAGGGCGATGTGCTGCAGGCCGTGGCCAGTGGTGCTGCGGCAGCCAAGCCTGCCGCATCGGCACCTGCGGCCCCCGCCATCCCCACGGGTGTGCCGTCCTCGGCGCTGCCCGCCGTCGCGCCGCCTCCGATGCCGGGCATGAACCTCAACGACCGCCCCGAGCAGCGCGTGCCGATGAGCCGCCTGCGCGCCCGTGTCGCCGAGCGCCTGCTGCAATCGCAGGCCACCAACGCCATCCTGACGACGTTCAACGAAGTCAACATGGCGCCCATCATGGAGATGCGCAAGAAGTTCCAGGAGAAGTTCGAGAAGGAGCACGGCGTCAAGCTCGGCTTCATGAGCTTCTTCGTCAAGGCCGCGGTGCATGCGCTCAAGAAGTACCCGGTGCTCAATGCCTCCGTCGATGGCAACGACATCGTCTACCACGGCTATTTCGACATCGGTGTGGCCGTCGGCTCGCCGCGTGGCCTGGTGGTGCCGGTGCTGCGCAACGTCGACCAAATGACCTTCTCCGAAATCGAGAAGAAGATCGCCGAGTTCGGCAACAAGGCCCGTGACGGCAAGCTGGGCCTGGAAGAGCTGACCGGCGGCACCTTCTCGATCTCCAACGGTGGCGTGTTCGGCTCAATGCTGTCCACACCCATCATCAACCCGCCGCAATCGGCCATCCTGGGCGTGCACGCCACCAAGGACCGTCCGGTGGTGGAGAACGGCCAGATCGTGATCCGTCCGATCAACTACCTCGCCATGTCGTACGACCACCGCATCATCGACGGCCGCGAAGCCGTACTGGGCCTGGTCGCCATGAAGGAGGCGCTGGAAGATCCGGCCCGCCTGCTGTTCGACATCTGACCTGAAACCTGCGCCATCCAGCCCATTCCCGTTTCTGAGCCATCTGCGGCTGGGCCGGCCTCACAAGGGCCTGCCCGGGATCTGCAGAAGGCTCAACCAACACCCACCTTGCCGCCAGCCATCGTCAAGGAGCCTGCAAGATGTCACTCGTCGATGAACTCGAGCGTCTGGCCGCCCTCCATGAGAAGGGCGTGCTGACTGCCGAAGAGTTTGCCCAGGCCAAGGCCCGGCTGATCAGCCATGCACCTCTGGGGGGCGCTGCCAGCGGCATGCAGGAGGCGCTGGCCCCGGTCAGCCGTCTGCGCCGCTCGCGTGACGACCGGTGGCTCGGCGGCATCTGTGGGGGCATCGCGAAACGGGCAGAGATGGAGTCCTGGGTCTGGCGACTCATCTTTGCCGTGCTGCTGCTGTTCTGGGGAACAGGGCTGCTGCTCTACATCCTGCTGTGGATCTTCGTCCCTGAAGAGGGTGACGCAAGAGACCCAAGCTAACCGAAGCGGATCACATCATGTCCCATCAATTCGACGTCATCGTCATCGGCGGCGGCCCTGGCGGCTACATCGCGGCCATCCGTGCCGCCCAACTGGGCTTCAAGGTGGCCTGCATCGACGAATGGAAGAACGCCAAGGGCGGCCCTGCACCGGGTGGCACCTGCACCAACGTCGGCTGCATCCCATCCAAGGCACTGCTGCAATCGTCCGAGCACTATGAGCAGGCGGCCCACCACTTCGTGGACCACGGCATCACCGTCGAGGGCCTGAAGATGGACGTGGCCAAGATGATCGGCCGCAAGGACACCGTCGTGAAGCAGAACAACGACGGCATCCTCTACCTGTTCAAGAAGAACAAGGTGACGTTCTTCCACGGGCGTGGCTCGTTCGTGAAGGCTGCCGAAGGTGGCTATGAGATCGCCGTGGCGGGTGACAAGCCCGATACGCTGACGGGCAAGCATGTGATCCTGGCGACGGGCTCGAACGCCCGACAGCTGCCGGGCGCTGCCTTCGATGAAAAGCTGATCCTCTCCAACGACGGCGCGCTGGCGGTCACCGAAGTGCCCAAGAAGCTGGGCGTGATCGGCTCGGGCGTGATCGGCCTGGAGATGGGCTCGGTGTGGCGCCGTCTGGGTGCCGAGGTGACCGTGCTGGAAGCGCTGCCGACCTTCCTGGGTGCGGTGGACGAGCAGGTCGCCAAGGAAGCGCAGAAGATCTTCGTCAAGCAAGGCCTGAAGCTGCAGCTCGGGGTGAAGATCGGCGAGGTCAAGACCGGCAAGAAGGGCGTGAGCGTGAGCTACACCGATGCCGCTGGCGCCGAGCAGAAGCTGGACGTGGACAAGCTGATCGTCTCGATCGGCCGCGTCCCCAACACCAACGGATTGAATGGCGAGGCCGTGGGCCTCAAGCTGGACGAGCGTGGCGCCATCGTGGTGGACGACGACTGCAAGACCAACCTGCCCAATGTGTGGGCGGTGGGCGATGTGGTGCGCGGCCCGATGTTGGCGCACAAAGCTGAAGAAGAGGGCGTGGCGGTGGCCGAGCGGATCGCCGGCCAGCATGGCCACGTCGACTTCAACCTGATTCCCTGGGTGATCTACACCAGCCCGGAGATAGCCTGGGTCGGCAAAACCGAACAGGCGCTGAAAGCGGAGGGCCGGCCCTACAAGGCCGGTTCCTTCCCCTTCATTGCGAACGGTCGCGCCCGGGCCCTGGGCGACACGACGGGTTTCGTCAAATTCCTGGCCGATGCCCAGACGGACGAGATCCTGGGCGTGCACATCATCGGGCCCTTTGCCAGCGAATTGGTCGCCGAAGCCTGTGTGGCCATGGCCTTCCGTGCCAGTGCCGAAGACATCGCCCGCATCTGCCACGCGCACCCCAGTTTGAGTGAGTCGACCAAGGAAGCAGCGCTCGCGGTGGACAAGCGCACCTTAAACTTCTGATCTCGACAGCGGTGGCGCATCAAGGGGTGGCGTGGCCGCCCCTTTTTCTTGCCCGAACCTCACGCCCTTGGCTCTTTTCCTCGGCACTTTTCGCATCGCCGAACGCCCGCGCTTATGCCCACGTCGAAGATTTCCGTCACCGAGCTGTACCAGCAGAGCCTGGCTGAGCGCGGCTACAAGGCCGATGAGGCCCAGCTCAAGGGCATCGCCGCGCTGCAGCGCTGCCAGAACGAGTGGGAAGGCTACAAGCGCCAGCGCTCCAATGCATTGACCAAGATGCTGCGCTACCCGGATCTGCCCAAGGGCGTCTACATGTATGGCGGCGTGGGGCGGGGCAAGTCCTTCATCATGGATTGCTTCTTCAATGCGGTGCCCTTGCAGCGCAAGACGCGGCTGCACTTTCATGAATTCATGCGCGAGGTGCACCGCCAGTTGCATGAGCTCAAGGGCGTGCAGGATCCGCTGGAGGTGCTGGCCAAGAAGATGTCGCGCCGGCACCGCCTGATCTGCTTCGACGAGTTCCATGTGGCCGATGTGACGGACGCGATGATCCTGTATCGCCTGCTGGACGCCATGTTCCGCAACCGCATGAGCATCGTCACCACCTCGAACTTCCATCCGGATGGCCTGTATCCCAACGGCTTGCACCGGGACCGCATCCTGCCGGCCATCGAGTTGCTGAAGAGCCAGCTGGAAGTGGTCAACGTGGACAGCGGCACCGATTACCGGCGCCGCACGCTGGAACTGGCCAACCTGTACCTGACGCCGCTGGACGACAGCACGCAGCAGGAGATGGGCCGCATCTTCGACCAACTGGCCGAGACGGCGGATGAGGATCCCACCCTGAACATCGAGCATCGGGTGCTGCAGGCCCGGCGGCGTGCGGGCGGCGTGGTGTGGTTCGACTTCCAGACGCTGTGCGGCGGCCCGCGCTCGCAGAACGACTACCTGGAGCTCGCCTCGCGTTTCCACACGGTGATGCTCAGTGATGTGCCGCACATGCCAGTGCGGATGGCCTCCGAGGCGCGGCGCTTCACCTGGTTGATCGACGTGCTGTACGACCGCAAGTGCAAGCTGGTGATCTCGGCCGCGGTGCCGCCCGAGCAGCTCTACACCGAAGGGCCGATGTCGCACGAGTTCCCGCGCACGGTCTCGCGTCTCAACGAGATGCAATCGAAGGAATACCTGAGCGAAGAGCGCCGCATCGTCGACACCTCGCTGACTTGATCTTCACTCAAAGTGCCGCTTGAGGTTCAGGAAGTGCACTTCATACAGGTGGTAGGACAACCAGGCCGCGCAGAACGAGGCCAGCATCACCACCATCACATGCAGCGTGGCGTTGACCGGCATGTTCTCCGTGCGGATGTTCAGGGCCTGTAGCGCGCGCACACTGAACAGGTCGTGCAGCGGCTTGTGGATGACGTACATGCCGTAGCTGTACTTGCCGATCTTCTGCAGCCAGCCTTGCGTCAAAAAGCGGTGCCACAGCGCCTGGCGTCCCGCCTGGCCGGGCAGGGCATGCGCATCCCGCCAGGCAGACAGGTAGATCACCACGGCAAAGAAGATCGCCAGCACGGTGTAGCCGATGGTTTGGTCACGTGGTGCCGTGCGGGGGAAGCCGTGTGTCCAGACATCGGTGGCCAGGAACAGCAGCAGCGAGGCCAAGAAGATGCCCCAGCCATGCTGCCGGATCCACTCGCGCCAGGCATCGACCCGCCAACATGCGGCGGCAAAGCCGCCAAGGGCCAGGGCATCGATGCGGCAGATGGTCCATTGGTACACCACGTCCACGCTGGCGTGGTGGAGCAGCAGCACCTCACGGCTGGCGAGGCTGGCCAGGGCCACCAGCAGGCAGGCGGCCGCCACCCGGCGCGCGCATCCCAGGGACATCACCACCAGCGGCCACAGCAGGTAGAACTGCTCTTCCACGGCCAGCGACCAGAAGTGCCCCAGCGCCTTGGGGCCGATGTGCAAGGGGTCCGTCCAGTTGGAGAGGTAGGCCCATAGCCAGAACTGGTACGGGGCCTGGGCCTTGTACAGGTCCGGCTGCATGTTCACCAGCGGCAGCAGCACGAAGATCAGGAACAGCGCGCCGTAGTACAGCGGAAAGATACGCAAGGCTCGCCGCACGATGAAGTTGCGCAGCGCACGCGGGCGGCCCTGCGTGTCGAGCAGGATGCCGGTGATCAGAAAGCCGCTGAGCACGAAGAACAACTGCACGCCGATCCAGCCGATGTTCAGCACATACAGCACGGCCTTGTCCAAGCCGTGCATCACGGGTGCTTCCAGAAGCTGGGCGTTGTGCGCAATGACGAGCAGGATGGCCAGGCCGCGCAGGCCGTCGAGCGCGGGCAAATGGGCGGCAGGCCGGTTCATGCGGTCAGAAGAAGGCAATGCAAGACGGACACCGCAGGATGCGTGGTCTCAGACCGCCGGTTCGATGCGCACCAGCGCCAGCGACAGGTTGTCTCCACCCGCGCGTGCACGGTGGCGGGCCTTGCCCACCAGCATCTCGGCGGCTTCACGCGGGGGCAGGGTGTGCACGATGGCACCCAGTTCCTTGGGCGTGAAGTAGTGCCACAGCCCGTCCGAGCAGGCCAGCAGGCTGTCGCCGATCTCCAGTTGATGGATGCGGTGCAGGGCCACAGGAGGATCCTGCTGCGCGCCCAGGCAGCCCGTCAGCAGGTTGGCCTGGGGGTGCACATTGGCCTCTTCGTCGGTGATCTGGCCTTCGTCGACCAGACGCTGCACATAGGAGTGGTCCTTCGTGCGGAACACCACCTCGGGGCCGCGGAAGTGATAGACCCGCGTGTCACCCGCATGCACGATGTCGGCGGACAGATCCGGATTCACGATGAAGGCGCCGATGGTGCTGTGCGGCTCCTCCTCGAAGGCAATCGCCGTCAGCTTGATCATGAGGTGCGCCTCGTTGACCAGCTGCCCGAGCGTATCCGAGGACAGGTCCTTGTCCGGCACGTAGCGGTCGAAGACCTGTCGGGCCGTCATGATGACCTGGTCAGCCGCCTTGCGGCCGCCACTCTTGCCGCCCATGCCGTCGGCGACCACGGCGAGCAGACACCCCTGCACGCGCGGGTGCGGGAGGATTTCGACCTGGTCCTGCTGATAGGGCCGGTCACCCCGGTGGATGCCTGTGGCTGCCACCAGGCGAAAACGGCTGGGTGCGGTGATCATGGGGAAAACTATAATCCCTAAATGGTCGGATCCGGGGTCAGGCGGGCCCCGGGGCATCCCTCGTTCCAGCGCCTCGTTCCAGCGCCTTGTCCCAGGAGCCCATCATCGGGCATCCGCAATGCAAGAAAACCTGCACTCTCCCCATCGGCAACTGATCGAATTGCGCATGGAGCACGCCGATCTGAACAACCTCATCGACCGTGCCGCCGAACAGTCCCCGGTCGATGAACTCTCCCTGCGGCGCCTCAAGAAGCGCCGCCTGATGCTGCGCGATCAGATCGCCCGGCTGGAGTTGATGCTCGATCCCAAAGAGCCTGCCTGATCCGCAGGCGCTTCAGACCTCAACTCAGTGCTTCGAGGAGGTCCGTCTCCAGGGCCAGTTGCTTTTTGTCCTGGCGCAGCGTGTCGCCGGTCACCAAGAAGGTGTCTTCCACCCGCTCACCCAGGGTGCTCACCTTGGCGAGCTGGACATTGATCTGATGGCGCGCCAGCGTGCGCGCGATCACATACAGTAGCCCCGAGCGGTCGCTGGCCGAGACGGACAGCAGCCAGCGCTGGGCGCGCTCGTCGGGCCGCAGGCTCACGCGCGGCTGGATGGGGAAGGATTTCACCCGGCGGGACAGGCGGCCACGCGCAGGCTCGTGCAGGGGCTTGTCCGACACCAGGGCGGCGGCGAGCTGGTTTTCGACCAGGGCAATCATGTCGCGGTAATGCACACCCTCGAACTGCATGGCGTCGGCCGCGATGATCTGGAAGGTGTCCAGGGCGTAGCGGCTGCCAGTGGTGTGGATGCGCGCGTCCTGGATGCTGAAGCCGGCGCGGTCGAAGTAGCCGCAGATGCGCGCGAACAGATCCGCCTGGTCAGGGGCGTACACCAGGACCTGCAGGCCTTCGCCCACCGGTGAGAGCCGGGCCGAGACGATGGGCTTGTCCGTTTGCACCTGGCGCCAGAGCATGCGGGTGTGCCAGGAGATGTCCGCCGCATCGTGGCGGGCGAAGTAGCTCATGTCGAGCGTCTTCCACAAATTGCCCTCGATGCCGGCGGGCAACTGGTAGAGCGCCAGGGATTGGCGGGCCTGCTGCTTGCGGGCTTCGATCTCGGCATCCATGTGCGGGCGGGCGCCGCCCAATGCGCGCAGCGTCAACCTGTAGAGGTCTTCCAGCAGCTTGCCTTTCCAGGCGTTCCAGACCTTGGGGCTGGTGCCGCGGATGTCGGCCACGGTGAGCAAATACAGCCCCGTGAGCGCCCGCTCGTTGCCCACCCGTTTGGCAAAGGCCTGGATCACATCCGGATCGGACAGGTCCTCCTTCTGGGCCACGCGCGACATGGTCAGGTGCTCGGCCACGAGGAACTCGATCAGCTTGGCATCGTCGCCCTTGATCTCGTGCTCGCGGCAGAAGCGGCGCACCTCGACCGCACCGAGTTCCGAGTGGTCGCCGCCACGGCCCTTGGCCACGTCGTGGAAGAGGGCGGCCACGTACAGCAGCCAGGGCTTGTCCCATTCGGCGGCCAGTTGCGTGCAGAAGGGGTACTCGTGCGCGTGCTCGGGGATGAAGAAGCGGCGCACATTGCGCACCACCATCAGGATGTGCTGATCGACCGTGTAGACGTGGAACAGGTCGTGCTGCATCTGCCCGACGATGCGGCGGAAGACCCACAGGTAGCGGCCCAGCACCGAGGTCTGGTTGAGCAGGCGCATGGTGCGCGTCTGGCCCTTCTGTTCGCGCAAGATGGCCATGAAGGCGCGGTGATTGAACACGTCCTTGCGAAAGCTCGCGTCCATCACGTTGCGGGCGTTGTAGAGCGCGCGCAGCGTGCGGGCGGACAGGCCCTTGAGCCGCTCGTCCCGCTGCAGGGTCAGGAAGGTCTCGAAGATGGCGTGGCGGTTGCGCTGGTACAGGTCGTCGCTGGTGACTTCGAGGAAGCCGCCGCGATCGAGGAAGTGATCGTTGATGCGGCGCATGGGCGCATCGTGCGAGCCGTGCACGCGCTCCTCGATGTTGAGGATCAGGATCTGGTTGAGTTGGGTGACAGCCTTGGCTGCCCAGTAGTAGCGGCGCATGAGCGCCTCGCTGGCGCGCTGGGCCTTGGTGTGGGTGTAGCCGAAGGACTCGGCCACGGCCGTCTGCAAATCGAAGATCAGGCGGTCCTCGCGGCGGCCAGCGATTTGGTGCAGGCGGGTGCGGATGAGCTTGAGCGTGGCTTCGTTGCGCTGCAGCTGGCGGGCTTCAAAGGCGGTGAGCAGGCCGTTCTTGGCCAGCTCGTGCCAGTTCTTGCCCAGGCGGGCGGCGCGGGCCAGCCACAGCACCACCTGCAGATCGCGCAGGCCGCCGGGGCTTTCCTTGCAGTTGGGCTCCAGCGCGTAAGGGGTGTCTTCGTACTTGGTGTGGCGCTGGCGCATCTCCAGCATCTTGGCCGTCACGAAGGCGGGCACGTCCAGATGTTCGAAGGTGGCATGGCACAGCTCGTCAAAGCGGGCCTTGGATCCGCAGATCAGGCGGGCTTCGAGCAGGGCGGTCTGCACGGTCACGTCGCGCTGGGCTTCTTCGCTGCATTCCTCGACGCTGCGCACCGATGAGCCGATCTCCAGGCCGATGTCCCAGCAGGCGCTGATGAAGCTCTCGACACTGGGTGCCAGGCTGTCGTCGCCGCTCACGGAGGGTGACAGCGGCATCAGCAGCAACACGTCGATGTCGGAGTGGGGGAAGAGCTCGCCGCGGCCATAGCCGCCCACCGCCACCAGCGAGGCGCCGCGCGGCATGGGGTGCGATTCCCACAGCTCGATCAGCGTGCGGTCGACCAGCTTGGCCAGGTGGCTGAGCAGGCGCGTGGCGTTCGTCGTCGTCGCGCGGCCTTGCTGGAACTCGGCCAGCAGCTCGGCCTTGGCGGTCTTGAACCGGGTGCGCAGCGCCGGGATGTCCGGGGGCGTCGGTGGGGTCTGTACTGCTGTGTGCGGCATCGCGGGTCACTCAAGACAATGGCCCTGGGCTTGGGGGGTGCGCAGGGCCATGGTCGTGGTCGAAGGGGGAGGGGGGCTCAGGCGGTCGTCTGGGCCGCCGCCGTGATGAAGTCGGGCGGGGGCGGGCTGCCGGCAGACAGGGTCAGCACTTCGTAGCCGGTCTCGGTGACGAGCACGGTGTGCTCCCACTGGGCCGAGAGCGAGCGGTCCTTGGTGACGATGGTCCAGCCGTCGCCCAGCGACTTGATGTCGCGCTTGCCGGCATTGATCATCGGCTCGATGGTGAAGGTCATGCCCGGCTTGAGCTCTTCGAGCGTGCCCGGGCGGCCGTAGTGCAGCACCTGCGGCTCTTCGTGGAATTTGCGGCCGATGCCGTGGCCGCAGAACTCGCGCACCACCGAGAAGCCCTGGTTTTCGGCGAAGGTCTGGATGGTGTGGCCGATGTCGCCCAGGCGCACGCCGGGCTTGACCTTGGCGATGCCGCGCCACATGGCTTCATACGTGATGGCGCACAGGCGCTTGGCCGCGATCGAACCATTGCCGACGATGAACATGCGGCTGGTGTCGCCATGCCAGCCGTCCTTGATGACGGTGATGTCGAGGTTGACGATGTCGCCATCCTTCAGGGCTTTTTCGCCGGGAATGCCGTGACAGACCTGGTGATTGATGGACGTGCAGATGGACTTGGGGTAGGGCGTGTGGCCGCCCGGTGCGTAGTTCAGCGGCGCGGGGATGCAGCCCTGAACCTTGACCATGTAGTCGTGGCAGAGCTTGTCCAGCTCTTCAGTCGTGACGCCGGGTTTCACGAAGGGGGTGATGTAGTCCAGCACTTCGGAGGCCAGGCGGCCCGCGACGCGCATGCCTTCGATTTCGTCGCCGGTTTTGATCGTGATGCTCATGGGACGGGATTATCCCGGTTTCGGGAGACCCTGAAGGGCACTGGCAAGGGTTTTGGATGAATGAGCCTGGTTTAACTGGATTCATTTGCGCTCTAAACTGTGCGCCACCATCATTTCCAAGGAGTTCATCATGCGCGTACTGTCCCCCCAAGAAATCAGCCATGTATCGGGCGGCGCCACCAGCGTCGCCGCCGCACTGAAATCGATCACGGGTTTGCTGCAAGGCTTTTTCGCGTTGATCACCGGCGGGAACTTCCTCAAATATTGGTACTGAAGATGCATGCATGAGGGGGGCGCATGCGCCTGACTCGTCCCGGCTTGCTAAAATGCGGGCGGCAATGACTGTGCCGCAGAGCCGCCCAGGGTGCCCCTGAGGTTCGGCTGCAGCTTTTCAACGCGATAGTCCACCACGCCCTGCCATGCAGGGCGGTCGCATTTTCAGGCCCCTCCGTGACCGAACGCACCCCTTCCGCGATGTCCACCTTGATGCACTTCGAGGGCGGCAACGCCCTGGCCCCTCACCAAGCGCAGGCTCTGCTGTCCAGGCTGCAGGCCATCAACCCCCGCATCAGCGGCGTGCATGCGCGCTTTGTTCACTGGGTGGCACTGGACAAGGCCTTGCCTCAAGGGGATCTGGACAAGCTGTCTGCGCTGCTGACCTACGGTGATGCCTATGCGGGCCCCTCTGACGGGGATCTGGTCGTGGTGGCGCCGCGCGTGGGCACCGTGTCGCCTTGGGCCTCCAAGGCCACCGACATCGCCCACAACTGCGGCCTGGGCATCCGCCGCGTCGAGCGCGTCACCGAATACCGCCTGACTGTGAAGGCCGGTGTGATCGGTGCCTTGATGGGTGGCGCCAAGCCGCTGGCCGACCAGGATCTGCTGGCCTGTGCGGCCTTGCTGCATGACCGCATGACCGAAAGCGTCCTACGCAGCCGAGACGAAGCCCGCCACCTGTTCGACGAACAGCCCAGCCAGCCCATGGCCCACGTGGACGTGCTGGGGCAGGGCCGCAAGGCGCTGGCGGACGCCAACATCACCTTCGGCCTGGCGCTGTCGGAAGACGAGATCGACTACCTGGTCAACGCCTTCACGGGCTTGAAGCGCAACCCGACCGATGTCGAGCTGATGATGTTCGCGCAGGCCAACAGCGAGCACTGCCGGCACAAGATCTTCAACGCGCAATTCACCATCGATGGCCAGGCGCAGGATCTGTCGATGTTCGGCATGATCCGCAACACCGAGAAGATCAGCCCGCAGCACACGGTGATCGCCTATTCCGACAACGCTTCGGTGATGGAAGGCCACACCATCGAGCGCTGGATGCCAGCCGGCTTCACCAATGCGCCGCAGTACCAGGCCCGTGAAGAGTTGGCCCATGTGCTGATGAAGGTGGAAACGCACAACCATCCCACCGCGATCTCACCGTTCCCTGGGGCATCGACCGGTGCGGGCGGTGAGATCCGCGATGAAGGCGCCACCGGCCGCGGCTCGCGCCCCAAATCCGGCCTGACGGGCTTTTCCGTCTCCAACCTGCACCTGCCGGGCCGGCCCGGCTTGTCAGGCCTGACAATCCTGAGCCGTGGGAGCAGGAACAGTACGGCAAGCCCGAGCACATCGCCAGCCCGCTGCAGATCATGATCGAGGGCCCGCTGGGTGGCGCGGCGTTCAACAACGAGTTCGGCCGCTCCAACCTGGGTGGTTATTTCCGCGTGTTCGAGCAGACGGTGGGCGTGGGGGCAGGCGCCATCCGCCGCGGCTACCACAAGCCCATCATGATCGCCGGTGGCATCGGCACCATCAGCAGCGAGCAGACGAAGAAGATCCAGTTCGCGGCCGGCACGCTGCTGATCCAACTGGGTGGCCCGGGCATGCGCATCGGCATGGCCGGTGCAGCGGCATCGTCGATGGCGGCAGGCACCAACTCCGCTGCGCTGGACTTCGACTCCGTGCAGCGCGGCAACCCCGAGATCCAGCGCCGCGCGCAGGAGGTGATCAACCACTGCTGGGGCCTGGGCGCCAACAACCCCATCCTGGCCATCCATGACGTGGGTGCGGGCGGCATCTCCAATGCCTTCCCCGAGCTGGTCGATGGCGCGGGCAAGGGTGCACGCTTTGACCTCAGCAAGGTGCCGCTGGAAGAAACCGGCATGTCGCCCAAGGAGATCTGGTGCAACGAGAGCCAGGAGCGTTACGTGCTGGCCATCTCGCCCGACAGCCTGCCCATCTTCACGCAGATGTGCGAGCGCGAGCGCTGCCCCTTCGGCGTGATCGGCACGGCCACCGAGGCCTGCGAGCTGATCCTCGAAGACACGACGCAACCGGCGGCCGACAAGCCGGTGGACATGCCGATGGACGTGCTGCTGGGCAAGCCGCCCAAGATGCACCGCGACGTCCAGCGTGTGCAGTGGGATGGCGGCCAGCTGGATCTGACCGGCGTGGCGCTGGACAAGGTGGCCTTCGACGTGCTGCGTCACCCGACGGTGGCCTCCAAGCGTTTCCTCATCACCATCGGCGACCGCACCGTGGGCGGCCTGAACCACCGCGACCAGATGGTCGGCCCGTGGCAGGTGCCTGTGGCCGATGTGGCCGTGACGCTGGCCGACTACAAGGGCTTTGCCGGCGAGGCGATGTCCATGGGCGAGCGCACGCCGCTGGCCTCGGTCAATGCGCCGGCATCCGGCCGCATGGCGGTGGGCGAGGCCCTCACCAACCTGCTGGCCGCACCCATCGAGCTGCCGCGCGTGAAGCTGTCGGCCAACTGGATGGCGGCGTGTGGCGAGGCCGGTGAAGACGCCGCGCTCTACGACACCGTCAAGGCCGTGGGTATGGAACTGTGCCCGGCGCTCGGCATCTCGATCCCCGTGGGCAAGGATTCGCTGTCCATGCGCACCAAGTGGGCGGATGGCGGCCAGTCCAAACAAGTGACGGCGCCGGTGTCGCTCATCGTGTCGGCCTTTGCCTCGATTGCCGATGTGCGCCCGACGCTCACGCCGCAACTGATCGTGGCCGAGAACGGCCAGCCGCTGGATACCAGCCTGATCCTGATCGACCTGGGCGAAGGCCGCAACCGCATGGGCGGCTCGATGCTGGCGCAGGTGCTGAACCAGTTCGGCAATGAGGTGCCCGATGTCGACAGCCCCGAGGTGCTCAAGCAGACGGTGAGCGCCGTCAACGCGCTGCGTGCCCAAGGCAAGCTGCTGGCCTACCACGACCGTGGCGACGGCGGCCTGTGGGCCACCGTGTGCGAGATGGCCTTTGCCGGCCACACGGGTGTGTCCATCAATGTGGACATGCTGGTCACCGAAGGCGACGGCATCAGCGACAGCCGCGCCGAGATGGGTGATTCGAAGAACTGGGCCGGCCAGGTGGGCGAGCGCCGCAACGAGCTGACGCTCAAGGCCTTGTTCAACGAAGAGCTGGGTGTGGTCATCCAGGTGCGCACCGCCGACCGCGACGCCGTGCTGCAGACCCTGCGCGAGCACGGCCTGAGCAGGCACAGCCATGTGATCGGCAAGCCGATCCTGAGCGGTGCGGCCAAGGACGAGGTGCAAGTCTGGCGTGATGCCAAAGCCATTTTCTCCGCCCCGCTGGAGCAACTGCACAAGACCTGGGACGAGGTGAGCTGGCGCATCGCCCAGCTGCGCGACAACCCCGCCTGCGCCGACAGCGAGCACGCTGCGATCGGCAAGCCCGAAGACCCGGGCATGCACGTGTCATTGAGCTTCGACCCGGTGGAGAACGTGGCCGCGCCCTTCATCGGCAAGCAGCGCCCCAAGGTGGCCATCCTGCGCGAGCAGGGCGTCAACTCGCATGTGGAGATGGCGTATGCCGTTGCGCAAGGCGGGTTCGATACCTTCGACGTGCACATGAGCGATCTGCAGGCGGGCCGCGCGCGCCTGGACCAGTTCCAGGGCTTCATCGCTTGCGGTGGCTTCAGCTATGGCGACACGCTGGGCGCCGGTGAAGGCTGGGCCCGCTCGATCATGTTCAACCCGAAGCTGGCCGAGCAGTTCGCCGCCTTCTTCGGCCGCAGCGACACGTTCGCGTTGGGCATCTGCAATGGCTGCCAGATGCTGGCGGCGCTCAGCCCCATCATCCCCGGCGCGCAGGACTGGCCCAAGTTCACGCACAACCGCAGCGCACGGTATGAGGCCCGACTGAGTCTGGTCGAGGTGCTGGAGAGCCCCTCCATCTTCTTCGCAGGCATGGCCGGCAGCCGCATGCCGATCGCCGTGGCGCACGGCGAAGGCTTTGCCAACTTCTCGCAGCGTGGCGACATCGCCAAGGTGCACCAGGCCGCGCGCTTCGTGGACCACACGGGTGCGGCCACCGAGGTCTACCCGTTCAACCCGAACGGCTCGCCCGGCGGCCTGTGCAGCGTGACCACGGCCGATGGCCGCTTCACCGCGATGATGCCGCACCCCGAGCGCGTGTTCCGCAATGTTCAGATGAGCTGGACGAGCGGCGACAAGAGCGCGCCCAGCCCCTGGCTGCGGATGTTCGGGAACGCGCGCAAGTGGGTGGGGTGAAAGTGATGCCGCACGGCAGGTGACTTTCGTCCAAGGCAGGTCCGGGTAAATCGACGGGGTGTTGCGCCAGAATCGGCGATCACCCCAAGCCCATATCCAGGAGTTGCCCATGGAGCTGAAAGTCGCCTACATGCCGTTCCCCAACGACAACCAGTTGCTGGAGATGACCCGCCGCGTGATCAATGGCCACAACGATTCGCACAAGCTCGATCGCTTCAAGAAGGAGTTCATCCTCGCCGGGCCTGATGCCCTCAGCGGCGTGCATTCTTATCAGCAGGTCTACATCTTCGCCCACGGCACCTGCAAGGGCGATTCGATCATGGACAGCACCGGTGGCAGCATGACCATCCAGGATCTGGCCAAGCAACTCAAGGACCAGAAGCTCACCCGGCGCATCGGCAAGATCAAGCTGTGGATCTGCGAAGGCTCCGCTGGCGGGATGGATTCCACCGCCGCGAAGTTCAAGGATGCCATCGTGCTGCAGGGCTACCGCGACACCTCTGTGTACGGCTACAGCAAGCTGCTGGCCAGCGGCATGTCCAGCGACGGCAAGCACAAGTACGGCGGCGATTACGACTGGAGCACGCACACCTGGTCGAACACGCAGACGGCCAAGAACATCCGCACCAAGTTCTGAATGCAGGCAGGCACCGATGGCGGCTGGAGCGCAGCCACCGGTGCAGGCTCACAGGGGCCTCATTCCCCTTCGCCGACGGGCTCGGTGCTGGCTGTGCCGAAGAAGCCCCGCCCTTGTGCAAAATAGATCTGCAAGGGCTTCTCGTTTCTCAGCAGATCCAGCACGCTCTGGAACATGGTGCTGGGCAGATGCATCGAGATGATGCCGTTGGCCGCCTGCGAATCATTTTCGAACACCATGCCCGGGTCGTTGAAGCGCACGTAGGCCAGGACATTGCCGGTCGGGCCATACAGGCTGATCTGGGAGCGGTTGGTCTGGTAGCCCTCAGGGCCGCCGTAGACGAGGACGTGGTACTTGGCAACTTCAGCCATGGTGCTTTCTCCGGTTGGGTGTTGAACACGGGCTCAGCGTACGCCGACGACAGCCGTCTGCCATCCCTAGAAGTTGCCTCGCGCGCGCGCCACTTGATGACGCGCAAAACCTTGCCGATGTGCACGGGCAGGGCGACGCTTCTCTTAAAATCCAATCCGTTTTCCGCGTGTAGAACACCATGCCGTCTCGGCACTTGCCATCCCAGGGATATGACAATGAAAGCAGCCATCCTCGCATCCACCCTTCTCGCTTTGTCCACACTGCCCGCTCAAGCGGCTCTCGTCGAGCGCCAGTACACGGCTTCTGTCAGCCATGTGGCATCCTCGGCCGAGACTGTGGTTCTGGGTTCGAACGTCATCAACGCCGGTGACAAGCTGACTGGCACCTTCGTGTACGACGACGCCATGCTTCCCGAGTCGACGAGCCCTTTTTCGACATGGTCGGGCCTGATCTACCGCGGTGCGATTCAGGGCAACCACATCACCATGTCTCTCAACGGCTTGTCCATCGTGAAGGCTCCGGCGGCCGACGCGTCCAATTGCTCATTCCTTGATCCGCTTTGTACACTTCTGCCCGTGGCGATCGAGCGCAGCAGCAGCACGACCTCGGCAGGTGTGACGGACATGCTGACCTTGCGTTATGTCCCCCCCGTTGATCCTCTTGCGCTTTTTGTTTTCAACGGGCCCGTCCGTGTGGCTTCGCTCGCCATGACGTTTTCATTCTCCCCAGCCTTGTCTGGGGTGGCCCTGCCAACGGATGTGAAGCTGGATGACCTGAGATTCGCGCTGTTGACACTCAATCTGTCAGATGGCTCGGGCGTGTTTGCGACCATCGAATCGATTTCCGCTTCTTCCGTTCCGGAGCCTTCGGCCGTTGCCATGTTTGCCCTCGGTGTGTTCGGGGTGGTGATGCGCCAGCGCCATCGCACTGTTTCAGCACCCCGGGACTGAAGCGGCATGAAGCTGCCGGCCCGCCAGCCCGCCATCCGAACATCTGCGTTGCTCCGAGGTGCCCAGCGTCGGCGCCTCTTGAAGCTGTTCGGCCTGCATGCCCTGACGGGGCCAGCGGCGGCGGGCCAGGCAGCGCTGTGGGCCGCCTTGCCGACACAGGCGTGCGCGGCATCCCCCGCCATCTCATCCTGGGGCAATCCACCCTGGCGCCCAGATCACACCGTGATCGTCGTGCTGGAGAACCTTTCTGCCTACGACGCCACCGCGGGCCAGCGCAAAGGGGGTCATGCCCCGGTCTATGCCCCTACCTCGGACTGGCGCTTCCTCAATGAACTGGCCGAAGGCGGAGCGCGCTGCACCCAGTCCACCTTCACGAGCACGCCTTATGGCAGCCGCTTGCCGACCCGGCCCAGCCAGCCCAACTACCTGTACCTGTTCTCGGGGCACCACCAGGGGGTGTTGCCTGCGTGGTTCGAGGACGAGCGCTCCCCCTATGCAGGCACGGCGTTGCGGGACAGGCAGGGCCGCCTGCTGAGCGAGGCCATGACAACGCGGGTGGGAGTGGGCAACAACCAAATCCCCGATGCCTGGCTGCCTTTTGCCAGCCCGAACCTGGGCGCGGCGATCCTGCAGACAGGCGGCACGTTCGCCAGCTTCAGCGAATCACTGCCGTATCCGAGCTGGAACTGCGGCACCGATTCCAGCGTCGTGCCTTGCAACGCCAACTTCGCCTTCACCGACGATTACCGTCGCAAGCACAACCCCGCCGTCAACTGGATGGACCTGCGTGCGCCCGGCAGCCCTCGCGGCCGCGAGGGCGATCCGAGCCGGCATTTGTTGCCTGTGGCGGCCAACCTGGCCTTCGATCCCAGCTTCGATCCGGTGCTGAAGCAAGGCTTCCGTGGCTTCGCGCGTGATGCACAAGGCAAGCCGCTGGGCTTCGAGACGCTGCCCACCGTGTCCATCGTCGTGCCCAATGACCAGCACAACGCTCACAGCAACGCGGCCAAGGTGGCCGACGACTGGCTGCGTCAGCACATCGGGCCGTATGCCCAATGGGCACGCCGGCACAACAGCTTGTTGATCGTCACCTTCGACGAAGACGGCTCCACCGATGCCAGCCAGGGCGATGCCTACATGGCCGGGCAGCACCGCATCGCCACGGTCTTTTACGGCGCGGGGATCAAGCCCGGTGTGTGCGAGCAGCGCATGGACCATCTGAATGTGCTGTCCACCGTGCTGTGGCTGCACGGGGCCCTGGACCGGTTCAGGGCGGATTTCAGGCGGCATCATGCCGTGGTGGATGAATCGGGCTCGGAGGCAGAACGGGAGTGGCTCAACCTTCAGCCGGTTACCACCCTGTTTGAGCGGCCCGCCCAGCGACCCCCAACGAAGGCTTCGGCCGGATCGCCGGCCTGATCCCTTGCGCCTGCCAAGGCACCCGTAGAATCCCCGCCCATGTCTGCTGCCAAGCCCTCATCCAAAGCCTCCGCCTCCACCCAGCCCGCCGCCTATGGCGAAGGCTCCATCCGCGTCCTCAAGGGCCTGGAGCCCGTCAAGCAGCGCCCGGGCATGTACACCCGGACGGACAACCCCCTGCACATCATCCAGGAGGTGATCGACAACGCGGCCGACGAGGCGTTGGCCGGCCATGGCAAGCGCATCGCGGTCACGCTGCACACCGACGGCTCGGTCAGCGTGGAAGACGATGGCCGCGGCATTCCCTTCGGCCTGCACCCCGAAGAGCAGGTGCCCGTGGTCGAGATCGTGTTCACCCGGCTGCATGCGGGCGGCAAGTTCGACAAGGGTTCGGGCGGTGCCTACAGCTTCTCCGGGGGCCTGCACGGTGTGGGCGTGAGCGTGACCAATGCCCTGTCCAAACGCCTGCAGGTGACAGTGTGGCGCGACAAGCAGGTGGCGCAATTGGCGTTTTCCGGCGGCGATGTGATCGAGCCTGTGGCGGTGCGGCCCGTGGGCAGCGCCAGCAGCGGCGACCGCAAGAGCGGCACCACGGTGCGCGCCTGGCCGGACGGCAAGTATTTCGAAAGCAGCGAGCTGCCCAAGGCCGAACTGGTGCACATGCTGCGCAGCAAGGCCGTGCTGATGCCGGGCGTGACCATCACGCTGACGCACGAGAAGACCGGCGAGGTGCAGACCTGGCTGTACAAGGGCGGCCTGCGCGATTACCTGACGCAGACGCTCAGCGCCGATCCCATCATCCCCTTGTTCGAAGGCGAGCAGTACGCCGCCGGTTCGGAGACCGAGAACTTCGCCGAAGGCGAGGGCGCGGCCTGGTGCGTGGCCTTCACCGAGGAAGGCGCGCCCATGCGCGAGAGCTACGTCAACCTGATCCCCACGGTGGCCGGTGGCACGCACGAGGCGGGTTTGAAAGACGGCCTGTTCAACGCCATCAAGGCCTTCATCGAGATGCACTCGCTGCTGCCCAAGGGCGTCAAGCTCATGCCCGATGATGTGTTCAGCCGTGCCAGCTTCGTGCTGAGCGCCAAGGTGCTGGATCCGCAGTTCCAGGGCCAGACCAAGGAGCGTCTCAACAGCCGCGATGCGCTGCGCCTGGTGGGCACCTACGTGAAGCCGGCCATGGAGCTGTGGCTCAACCAGCATGTGGATTACGGCAAGAAGCTGGCCGAACTGGTGATCAAGCAGGCGCAGGCCCGTCAGCGCGCGGGCCAGAAGGTCGAGAAGAAGAAGGGCTCCGGCGTGGCCGTGCTGCCCGGCAAGCTGACCGATTGCGAAAGCCGTGACCTCAGCCTCAACGAAGTCTTCCTGGTCGAGGGCGATTCGGCCGGCGGCAGCGCCAAGATGGGCCGCAACAAGGAAACCCAGGCCATCCTGCCCCTGCGCGGTAAGGTGCTGAACGCCTGGGAGGTCGAGCGCGACCTGCTGTTCAAGAACAACGAGATCCACGACATCTCGGTGGCCATCGGTGTGGATCCGCACGGGCCCAATGATTCGCCCGACCTGAGCGGCCTGCGCTACGGCAAGATCTGCATCCTGTCGGACGCGGACGTGGATGGCTCGCACATCCAGGTGCTGCTGCTGACCCTGTTCTTCCGGCACTTCCCCAAGCTCATCGAAGCCGGCCACATCTACATCGCGCGGCCGCCGCTGTTCCGCGTGGACGCTCCCGCACGCGGCAAGAAGCCGGCCGCCAAGCTGTACGCGCTCGACGAAGGCGAACTCACCGCCACGCTGGACAAACTGCGCAAGGAAGGCTGCCGTGAAGGCAGCTGGTCCATCAGCCGCTTCAAGGGCCTGGGCGAGATGAACGCCGAGCAGCTGTGGGAGACGACGCTCAATCCCGACACACGCCGCCTGCTGCCGGTCACGTATGGCGAGCCTGGTTTTGCCTCCACCGAGGGATCGTTCAACAAGCTCATGGGCAAGGGCGAAGCCGCGTCACGCCGGGAGCTGATGGAACTCTACGGTGATGCGGTGGAAGTGGACATCTGAGTTCGGCGCGCACTGATCCCTGACGACGGACGGGCCATGGCGGCTCCGGGGCAAGGCGATGTTATGGTGATGAACGCCCTCAACGCCATCCCGAAAGACCGAAGATGATCTTGCGCACCCAGTGGTTTGCCGCCTCGCTGGCCATCACCGCAGCGGCCACCATGGCCCCCGGTGCGGCGTTCGCTTATGACGAACTGGTGGTGTTCGGCGACAGCCTCTCCGACAACGGCAACTTCTACAACGCCATCTTCCGCATCGCGCCCAGCAAGCCTTACTACGAAGGCCGCTTCAGCAGCGGGCCCGTGGCTGTAGAGGTGATGGCCGGGCTGCTTGGTATTCCCTTGGTGGACCAGGCCTTCGGCGGTGCATCGTCGGGCATCGACAACCGCTATCTGCCCGGTACGGGCACCGGGCTGCGAGGCCAGGTGGACAGCTACCTCACCAAGCTGTCGGCGGCCGGCAAGGCGGCGGATCCCGCCGATCTGTACGTGCTCTGGGGTGGCGGCAATGATCTGCTCGACGAGATCACGGAAGGGCGTGGCGATGCCATCCCGACGGTGATCGACACGACGGTGTCCAACCTGGCCGGCAGTGTCTCGGCCCTGTATCAGGCCGGTGCCCGAGATCTGCTGCTGCCGCTGATGCCGGACATGGCCACGAGCTTCTACGGCACGTCGGGACAGTACGCCACGACATTCCTCAGCCAGGTGAGCGCCTCCTTCAATGACGCTCTGCGCGCCCGGATGGCCGAGGTGGCGCAAGCCAGTCCGGGCCTGACCTTGCGCATCTTCGACACACCGGCGGTGCTGCAGGGACGTTCGCACCCAGATTGCAGCCAGTGGCGGCAATGTGGTGGACCGCTGCTGGAGCGGCGAGTACATCGGTCGCGGCACGCTGTGCGCTGACCCGGACGCGTACTTCCTGTTTGACCGCGTCCACCCGACGGCCATCGTGCATCGAGCCGTCGGCACCGCCATGGCTGCGGCCGTGCCGGAACCTCAAGCTTCAGGGCTGGCCTTGATAGGGGCTTGCGTGGCGGGGGCGATCGCATGGACGGGCCGCCAGCCTCGGCGCCCGGGCACCTTTGAGGCTCAGGTGCCCGTGGCCACGGCCAACTGAGCGTCGCTGGCTTCCCCGAGAATGGCCTGAATGATGCGTGGCTCGGCCGGTTTGGTGACGTGGGTGTCAAAGCCCATGTCATGCGCCTTGCGCTGATCCTGCTCTGTCCCCCAACCCGTCAGCGCCACCAGCGTCACGTGGCGCAAGGCGGGTTCGGCACGTAATCTGCGGGCCACTTCGTAGCCATCCATGTCGGGCAGGCCGATGTCCAGGAAGGCGATGTCCGGCGGGCGTTGCAAGGCCTGCTGCAAGGCGTGTGAGCCGCTGTGCGCCACAACGGTGTCGTGCCCCAGCAGGCCGATCATCAGCGACAGGCTTTCCGCTGCATCCACGTTGTCGTCGACGATGAGCACCTGCTTGAGCGGTCGGGTGCTTGCGTGTGCATGCTGCTGTGCATCAGCGGCCTCGCGGTGCTGTGTGCGGGGGGCGAGCGCAGGCCGCAAGGCAGGCAGGCGCACCGTCATCGTGCTGCCGCGGCCATGTCCTTCACTGGCCACTTCCACTTGGCCACCGTGCAGGGCCACGAGTTGCTTGACCAGGGACAGCCCGATACCCAGCCCGCCTTCACCCATGGGCTGCTTGCGCTGGACCTGCGTGAACATGTCGAAGATCAGCGTCTGGGCCTCCTTGGGGATGCCGATGCCGTTGTCGGAGACGGTGATCACGGCCTGCGCATCGCTTTGGGCATTGGGTGGCAGGAGTTCGGCCTTCAAGGTGATGCGGCCGCCACGCGGCGTGTAGCGCGCGGCATTGTTGAGCAGGTTGCTGATGACCTGGGCCAGCCGGGCCGGATCGGCATCCAGCCAGATCGGTGCATCGGCCATCTGCACGCTCAGGACATGCTGGCTGGCCTCGATCAGGGGCTGGCTGGTTTCCACCGCACTGGCCACGATGTCACGCAAGGCGATCGTCTGCTTTTGCAGGTCCAGCTTGCCGCCGGCAATGCGGGCCACGTCCAGCAGATCGTCGATGAGCCGCACCATGTGCGAGAGCTGTCGGCACATCATCTCCCGGGCCTTCTCGACGGCCATGCCATCGTTGCGGGCCACCTGCATGATGTGCAGACCGTTGCGCAGTGGCGCCAGCGGGTTGCGCAGTTCGTGTGCCAGCGTGGCCAGGAAGCGGGTCTTGCGCTGATCGACCTCGGCCAGTTCGTCGGCCAGGCGCTGCAGGGCCTGTTCGTTGTGCTTCTTGTCGGTGATGTCCGTGCCGGTGGGAGCGATGTAGATGACCCGGCCTTGCGGATCCAGCACGGGCGAGATGATCAGGTCGACGTGCCGGATGCTGCCATCGGCCAGGAAGTAGGGCGTCTCTCGGCGGAAAGTGCGGCCGGTTGCCGCTTCGGCGACGCCTTCGCGCACCATGGCCATCAGCTCCGGCGAGCGGTTCCACCAGCCGCATGCCCAGAAGGGCTTGCCGATGACGTCTTCGCGCTGGAAGCCGCAGAACGTCAGGCTCAGGTGATTGGCCTCGATCAGGGTGCCGTCCAGCGCCATGATGCCGGCAAAGGACGAGCCTTGATCGAACAGGGCTCTGAACTTGGCGTTGGCTTCGGCCGCGCGGGCGGCGTCGGTCATGTCGATGTGCACGCCCACCCATTCGCGTATGCGGCCTTCGCAATCCTTGAGGGGCACGGCACGGATGGTGTAGCGGCGCCATGTGCCTTCGCGGGTCCGCACGCGGTGTTCGAAATGAAAGGGGCGGCCTTCGGCCACGGCGGCTTTCCAGGCATCGACCGTGGGCTGGGCATCTTCAGGGTGGACGGCATCGGCCCAGCCATAGCCTTCGTAGGCCTGGCGTGTCTGGCCGGTCAGGGCTTCCCAGCCCGGCTGTTCGCCCGTCATGCGGCCTTGCGCATCGTTGGTCCACAGCACACCGACGGCCGAGATGGCGGCACGGAAGCGTTCTTCGCTGTGGCGCACGGCCGATTCGGCAAGGCGGGCCTGCGTCACGTCGCGATAGAGCACGGCGATGCCGCCGGTGATGGGGTAGGCGCGGATGCGCATCCAGAAGTCGTGTCGATCCGAGACATGGTGGTGTTCGAGTTCGACAGGCACGCGCTCGCGCATCACCTTGCGATAGGCCTCTTCGAGTGGGGTGCCCAAGGAGGTCGGCCACAGATCCCAATGGCTGCGGCCCAGGATGTCTTGGGCGGGACGCCCATCCAGGCGCAGGCCCTGAGAATTGATGTCGATGACGCGGAAGTCCTCGTCCATGGCCACGAAGCCTTCGCTCATGGCGTTGAGCAATTCCCTGTAGCGGGTATCACTCTGCAGCAATTCGCCCTGGAGATTCGACCACTGACCTGATTCCTGGCGCATTGCGGGTGGGCGTGAAGATTAATTTCCGGATGATGCAATGGATTCGTGACGGCAGGGAAATGTCCGTCATCCCAGGCCTGTACAGAGTGCGGTTTTGCAAGCGCCATGCCCGACGCACGAGGTGCGCCCCACGATGGGGCGCCGCAGTAGGCGCGAGCGGTTGCGGCTGAGGGCAGAATACGGGTCCTCGCGAGCCAGGCCGGGCGCGACGCCGCCTCCTGCCGCCACTGCAGCCATCCCCACCCGAGATGACCCAACAGACGATCGACTTCAACCCGCCCACCGAGGGCGGCGACTCCCTGACGCTGGCTCACTACGCCGAACGTGCCTACCTCGAATACGCGCTGAGCGTGGTCAAGGGCCGCGCGCTGCCCGATGTGTGCGATGGCCAGAAGCCCGTGCAGCGCCGCATCCTGTATGCCATGGCCCGCATGGGGCTGGCCTTCAGCGGCAATGCGGGCGCCAAGCCCGTCAAGAGCGCCCGGGTGGTGGGCGATGTGCTGGGCCGCTATCACCCCCATGGCGACACGGCGGCGTACGACGCCATGGTCCGCATGGCGCAGGACTTCGCGTTGCGCTATCCGCTGATCGACGGGCAGGGCAACTTCGGCTCGCGGGATGGCGATGGTGCCGCCGCGATGCGTTACACGGAGGCCAGGCTGTCCCCCATTGCTCGCCTGCTGCTCGACGAGATCGACATGGGCACGGTGGACTTCGTGCCCAACTACGATGGCTCCACCGAAGAGCCCAGGCAACTGCCGGCGCGCCTGCCTTTCGTGCTGCTCAATGGTGCGAGCGGGATTGCCGTGGGCCTGGCCACCGAGATCCCCAGCCACAACCTGCGCGAGGTTGCGTCCGCCACGGTGGCCCTGATCCGCAATGAGAAGCTGTCCGACGACGAGTTGTTCGAGCACCTTCATGGCCCTGATTTCCCAGGTGGCGGGCAGATCATCTCCAGCCCCGAAGACATCCGCGATGCCTACCGCAGCGGCCGCGGCAGCCTGAAGGTGCGGGCGCGCTGGAAGATCGAGGATCTGGCGCGCGGGCAATGGCAACTCGTCATCACAGAACTGCCCCACGGCACCAGCGCAGCCAAGGTGCTCGAAGAGATCGAAGAGCTGACCAATCCGAAGGTCAAGGCAGGCAAGAAGGCGCTGACGGCAGAGCAGACGCAGCTCAAGACCACCATGTTGTCCGTGCTGGACGCGGTGCGTGACGAATCCAGCAAGGATGCGCCCGTGCGTCTGGTGTTCGAGCCCAAGACCCGCACGGTGGCGCAGCAGGAGCTGATCACGGCCTTGCTGGCCCACACCAGCCTGGAGACCTCGGCGCCCATCAACCTGACGATGGTGGGGGCCGACGGCAAGCCCACGCAAAAGAGCCTGCGCCAGATCCTGCTCGAGTGGATCGGCTTTCGCATGGAGACGGTCACGCGGCGCACGCAGTTCCGCCTGGGCAAGGTCAATGACCGCATCCACATCCTCGAAGGCCGGCAGCTGGTGCTGCTCAACATCGACGAGGTGATCCACATCATCCGCAACAGCGATGAGCCCAAGGAGGCGCTGATCGCGCGCTTCAAGCTGTCGGATCGGCAGGCCGAGGACATCCTCGAAATCCGTCTGCGTCAACTGGCCCGGCTGGAAGCCATCAAGATCGAGCAGGAGCTCTCCGAGCTGCGTGCCGAGAAGGAAAAGCTGGAAGACATCCTGGGCAACCCCAGCGTGCTCAAGCGCACGGTGATCAAGGAGATCGATGCCGATGCGAAGCAGTATGGCGATGAGCGTCGCACGCTGATCCAGGCGGAAAAGCGCGCCGTGGCCGAGGTGAAGGTGATCGACGAGCCGGTGACCGTGGTGGTCAGCCTCAAGGGCTGGGTGCGGGCGCGCACCGGCCATGGTCACGATCCGGCCGGCTTTGCCTTCAAGGCCGGCGACGGCTTGCACGGCACCTTCGAATGCCGCACGGTCGACCCGCTCATCGTCATCGGCAGCAACGGGCGTGTGTACAGCGTGCCGGTGGCCGGCCTGCCCAATGCCCGCGGCGATGGCCAGCCCATCACCACGATGATCGACCTGGAGTCGGGCACGCAGCCCATGCACTATCTGGCCGGCTCGCCGGAGCTGACCGTGCTGTTTGCCAACACGGCGGGGCTGGGCCTGATGGCCAAGCTGGGCGATCTGCTCACCCGCCAGAAGGGTGGCAAGAGCTTCCTGTCTCTGGACGAGGGCGAGATCGTGCTGCCGCCGGTGGTGGTGCAGCCCACGCACACGCAGGTGGCCTGTCTGTCGCAAGGGGGGCGCATGCTGGTGTTCGGCCTGGACGAGCTCAAGCTTCAGTCCAATGGCGGGCGCGGCCTGACGCTGATGGATGTGGACCTCAAGAAGGATCCGCTGATCTCGGTGGCCACCGTGCACGCGGGCGTCAAGGTGATCGGCTCAGGCCGGGGCGGCAAGGCCAAGGAAGAAGACGTGCGCAACTCCGCCTACCTGGCCCACATCGGCAAGAGGGCGCGCAAGGGAAAGCAGGTCGACGCCTTCCAGAAGGTGATGCGCGTGCTGCCCCTGTGACGAGAGGCTGGCCTCAGTCGGCCAGCCCGTGCGCCACGGCGAAGCGGGTGAGGCTGGCGACGTCGTGCAGGTCCAGGCGCTGGATCAGCTCGGCGCGGTGGTATTCCACCGTCTTGATGCTCACGGCCAGATCGCGCGCGATTTCCTTGTTGGACTGGCCGGCCGCGATGCCGCGCAGCACGTCGCGCTGGCGTGGCGTCAGGCGCGGGGCGCCGGTGGCACCGGCCTCGCGGATCGTGGACAGGGCCACATCGGGGCTGACATAGGTGCGGCCATCGGCGATGCTGCGCAAGGCCAGGGCCAGTTCATCCAGCACGAAATCCTTGGAGACAAAGCCGGCCACGCCCAATTCCAGCGCCTTGCGTGCCAGTTCGGGGCCGGTGCTGCTGGTGAGGATGAGGATGCGCACCTGAGGATGGGCCGCGCGCACATGCGTGGCCACGGCCAGGCCGTCCATGCCCGGCATGTTGATGTCCAGGAGCAAGGCATCCGGGAGGAGGCGGTCGCAGGCATCGATGCATTGCTGACCATCCGAGACCGCCGCGACGCAGGCATATCCGCCAAGTTCTTCCAGAATGGCGACGATCCCGGCTCGGACAAGAACCTGATCGTCGGCTACGATGACTCGCGTGTTTGGCATGGTCCCGATCACAAAGCCGTGCTGAAGTTCGCCGCCATTGTCTGGCGCTGACTTGTTGTCGGCACGCCCCCGGCAAGCCTTCGTCAGGAATTCGTGACTTTGTCTCGTCGTCCTTCCCGATCCGGTTCTGCACCTGCGCCGTGGCCCGATGCGGGCCATTTCCTCGCGGAAAACGGCATGCTGCCCGGGCTGTCTGCAAAGGCGGAGGCCGACGTCTGGCCTGAGTTGGCCGGGCAGACGGCGCCAGGGGATGATGGGCCTGCGCGCCCACAGGAGGCCACCTTGACCAACGCGGCCGAGGCGGTGGCCAAGCCTGCGGCGGCCGAGCACCCTGACCACCGCGATGGCGGGGGGCGTGATGCCTTTGTGGCGGCCATCAGTCACGAACTGCGCACCCCGCTCAACGCCATCCTCGGTTTCGGGCGGCTGGCCCGGGCCGACTTGCCTCAGCAGGCCGACAGCCGCTATCTGATGCTCATCGAGCAGTCGGCGCGCTTGATGCTGCGTGTGGTCAACGATCTGCTGGACCTCACCCGCATGGAATCGGGCAAGCTGCAAGTCTGGCCGGACCAGCCCTTGATGCCGCACGCCCTGGTGGCGCGGGTGGCGATCGTGGCCCTGGGCTTGAGACAGGACAAGGCCATCCGCCTGTACGCCACGGTGGATCCGCGTTGCCCGGTCCATCTGCGCGGCGACGTCGGGCGGCTCGAGCAGATCCTGCTCAACCTGGTGGCCAATGCCATGAAGTTCACGGATCGCGGACGGATCGTGATCGATGTGCGCTGGCGCCGTCAGAGTGAGGCGGGGGTCGAATTGCGTTTTTCGGTGTCGGACACCGGCGCGGGCATTCCCATGGAGCAGATCGCCAGCCTGGGGCAGCCGTTCGCGCAGGCCAGCGACCTGTCCTTGCCGAAGCTCGAAGGCACCGGCCTGGGACTGATGGTGGTCCATCGGCTGCTTGGCTTGCATGGCACGCAGCTCAAGGTGGCCTCCGTGGCGGGTGGCGGCTCGATGTTCTGGTTCGATCTGGTGCTGCCGCTGGATGGACAGGCCCGCGCCACCGAGCCGGTGGCCGATACCTGCGTCTGGTCGGAGGACGCGCGGTTGACGCAATCGGTGGCCACGCAGTGGTGCGCGCAGGGCCATGCCTTGGTGCCCGAGGCCGAGGCCGCACGCGCTGCGCTGTGGCTGATCGATGTGGCGCATCCGCAGGCGCAGGCACTGGGGCTGCGTGCCCGCGAGGATGGGCGCGCTGCTTGGATGGTGTCGGCAGATCCTGTGGCGCCCGAAACAGGCGCGGGCGTGGTCGAGCTGCCCCTGGCTGCCAGCCGCATTTTGCGGACCACCGAAACCGAGGCTCGCCTCGAGGCCGATCCCCGCCCTGCAGGGCTTGAAGGTGCTGGTGGTCGAGGACAACGCCCTGAACCAGCATGTGATGCGTGAACTGCTGCGCAGATTGGGTGTGGATGTGACCATCGTGGGTGAGGGCGGCCCCGTGGCCGATCTGATTGGCAAGCGGCATTTCGATGTGCTGCTGCTGGATCTGCAATTGCCCGACATCGATGGATGGCAGGTGGCGCAGCAGGTCAGGGCCTTGCCGCATGGCGCAAACTTGCCCATCGTGTTTTTGAGCGCCCACGTCGATGCCCATGAGGAACGTCGCGCTCAGGCCTTGGGCGCCTACGCGTGCATGGGCAAGCCCTTCGAGCCGGCCCAGTTGCAGGCGCTTCTGGTCACGCTGGCGGCCCGGTTGCGACCCCAGGCCCCGAAGGGAAAGGCGAAAGGCGCCATCGCCCGTCAGCGCAAGCCGGCCGCGGATGACGCACCGGCGCTGACACATCCGCCCGCACGCCCGCCAGCCCGCCAGAGCCTGCTCAGGCTGTTCGCCCAGCAATGGCCGGATCTGCGGCAGGCCGTGGCAGAGGCCGGAGACGAGGTCGCCCTGCGCCAGGCCATCCACGCCGTGCGGGGCTCCCTGGCCGTGCTCAATCAGCCAGTGCTGCTGTCGCTGGCGCGTCAGCATGAGGAAGCCCTGGTGGCCGGCATGCGGCCCCTGCTGGCCGACATCGAGTCCCTGCTCCAACAGATCGATCAACTGGCTTCATCCGTGGCGTGATGCACAGCTCAAGCGGCCTTCCCGGGTGACGACCCGGGCAAGCCCCGGGTCTCAGGCCGATGGCCCGGGTCCATGCGTCTCTCCAGAATGGGATCCAAGGCACCCAAGGTGCCGAGCGTGGACCCAAGGAGCAGCCAGCATGACCTCCCAACCTCACCTGTCGACATGCGCCGTGGCACGTGACGGCAATCTGGCCAGCCGCGCGCTCGTGCACAGAGAGGTGGGCAAGGAGATGCCGTACCTGACCTTCCATGCCTCGGGCGGCACGTTCGCGCTGAGCATCGTGTCGACCCTGGCCATCATCGGCCACGAAGGGGTGCGTGCATGCGGCCATTTGCCTTCATTCGTGCGGGGTGTGGTCGAGTACGCAGGCAAGGTGGTCCCGGTGGTCGATGTCACCGCACGCATGGGCTTTCAAGCTCGCAGAGCCGGTCCCGCGTCCCGCATCGTCATCGTCGAGATGGCCTATGGCGACGAGGTGGCCCACGTTGGCGTCGCCATCGATGAGGTGCGCCATGTCGACACCCTGGAAGAGGGCGAGGACGACTTCATCGAAACCCTGGCCCGTCGCCATGGCCACTACGTGATCGTCATGCATCTGGAGCAGATGCTGATGCCCGAAGAGATCGACGAATTGATGCATGGCTGCGCACGTCGCCAGCCGTGCCGCCCCCATTGACATCGCCTCAACATTCCCTGAAGGAGTTCACATGAATCAGATCCGTGTCGTGCTGGAGGATGAGATCAGCCAGTTGGTGATGGCCGGTCCCTTGGTCCTCTCGAAGTCCACAGCGCAGCAGGTCGCGCGCATGGCCGAAAGGGGCTCAAGCGCATCGGAGGCGGGGCTGGAAACGGCCCTCGAGGCTGCCGACCTGCCGCCGGGCGACGGCGCTTCGCTGGGGCTGTTGCTCAGCCTGCTGGGCCGCATGCGCAACCAAGGCTTCAAGCCCCGGCTGTCGGCCTGCTCGGACCACGCGTTCGATCTGCCTGGCGCCTTGCCGCATGGAACGGCCTGACCAAGGCAGTCAGAACCACAGTCAAACGGGAGCGCCATCATGAGCTTCGTCAGATGGGATGAGCCTGCCCCCGCCAGTCGCGCAGAGCCGGCCGGTGGCATGTCTGGTGCCGAAGTGGGGTTGCAGCAGGTGATGCTGGCGCCGGGGGAGCGCTTCTTCGGCAGCCATGGCGTGGAGGTGTCCTGTCTCCTGGGCTCTGCGGTGGGCCTGATTGCATGGTGCCCCCGCCTGGCGCTCAGTGCGGTGGTGGTGTGCACCCATCCGCCTCGCACGCATGGCATCTTCATCGCCGATGCCATGAGCGGTCTGCATGCAGACGATGCCGTGAACTGGCTGACCGAGCGCTTCCGGCAGGAAGGCTGCACGCTGGATGAACTGGATCTGACCTTGGTCGGCGGCGCCATCGGGCCGCACGCGATCGCCGATCTGGGCGGCGCCTGCACAGCCTGGCTGCGTCGGTGGGCGAGGGTGCAGGGGTTGTGGTTCGAGCGCCAACACGTGGGTGGCGTGCTGCGGCGGCGGGTGCGGTTTCATGCCGACACCGGCGATCTGGCCGTGTGCTGCGTGGCGCACGCCACGTTTGGCGTCTGAAAGACACATGGGCGTTGTGTGACGCCCCCATCGCAGAGGACAGGAGTTTGCCGTGGGTGCCTTGGACTTCATTTTCACATCCGGCGTGGGCTCGGCAGTCTGCAGTTGGCGCTGCGCGCCCTGGCCGAGGGTGATCTGAGTCATCGGATCGACGACCACTTCGAAGGCACCTTCGATGAACTCAAGCGTGACTACCACACCACTGCCAACCGGCTGCAGCAGGTGATCGGCGAGGTGATGGCCAACGCCGAAATCCTGGCGACGGCGGCCACGCAGATCAGCGGCACGGCGCAAAGCCTGTCCGACAGCGCCAATGAGCAGGCCAAGAGCGTGGAGGAGACCTCGTCGGCGATCGACCAGATGTCTGCATCGATTGCCCAGACGGCAGACAACGCCAAGGTCACCGATGGCATGGCCCGCAAGGCGGCCGGAGAAGCCCAGGATGGCGGCACGGCCGTGGGCGAGACGGTGGGCGCGATGAAGAGCATCTCCAATCGCATCGGCATCATCGACGACATCGCCTACCAGACCAATCTGCTGGCACTCAACGCCGCCATCGAAGCGGCTCGGGCCGGCGAGCATGGCAAGGGCTTTGCCGTGGTGGCCGCCGAGGTGCGCAAGCTGGCCGAGCGCAGCCAGGTCGCCGCGCAGGAGATCGGCGCACTGGCTTCGGGCAGTGTGGACAAGGCGGAGTCGGCCGGATCGCTGCTGGGGCAGATCGTGCCGGCCATCCAGCGCACCAGCGATCTTGTTCAAGAGATCACCGCAGCCAGCGACGAACAGTCCACCGGCGTCAGCCAGATCAACCTGGCCATGAACCAGCTCTCCCAACTCATCCAGCAGAACGCGGCGGGCAGCGAAGAGCTCGCGGCCACGGCCGAGGAGATGACGCTGCAGGCCGAGAAGCTGCGGCAGATGATGTCGTTCTTCCAGATCGGAGCCGGGAGGGAGCCGTCAGCTGCTGCGCCGATGCTTCCTCAACAGGCCCCGCACGCTCCGCAGCCCGTGTTGAGCTCGTCCAGATTGATGGTGGCGAATGCGATCGCCCGCCCTGTGCCGCATCGGCAGGCGCCTGTGCCTTCGTCCGGGGCTGTGGATGAATCCAAGTTCCGCAAGCTGGTGGCCGAGCGGGTGTGAACATGTTGGACATGGGTGTGGCGGTGGGCGCCAACATCGGCGACAGAGAGTTCGAGCGGCTGCGTCAGCTCTTCGAGCGCGTCTCCGGCATCCATCTGGCCGACAGCAAGAAAACGCTGGTGTGCGGACGTCTGTCCCGTCGCCTGCGGCAGCTCAATCTGCGCGATTACCGCGACTACCTCGATCTGATCGAGGCGCCGGATGCGGCATTGGAGCGTCAGACCGCCATCGACCTGCTCACCACCAATGAAACCCACTTCTTCCGGGAGCCGCGGCACTTCGAGTTCCTGAAGCAGGTGCTGGCCCGATTTTCGCAACAGGGGCTGGGCCGGGCCTTTGAAGTGTGGAGCGCGGCGTGCTCGACGGGCGAGGAGCCTTACAGCCTGGCGATGGTGCTGGCCGAGGAACTGGGCTGGCGCCCTTGGCATGTTCACGCCTCGGATCTGTCGACCCGGGTGCTGGAAGAAGCCCGCCGCGGGCTCTATCCCAGCCAGCGTGCGGCGGAAGTGCCGAGCCACCTGAGCGTGAAGTACCTGCTCGAAGGGCTGGACGAGTTCGAAGGCCTGTACCTCATCGACAGCAGCCTGCGCGCCAGGGTGACGTTCCGGCAGGTCAACCTCATGCAGCCTTTGCCGGCGTCTCCAGCCTTCGATGTCATCTTCCTGCGCAACGTGCTGATCTACTTCGATCGCCCTTCGCGGCGCAAGATCGTGGAGGCCGCGGCCCAGCGCCTGAGGCCGGGTGGGTTGCTGTTCATCGGCCATTCCGAGACCCTGCACGGCATCACCGATGTCCTGGAGCCGGTGGCGCCCACGGTGTACAGGCAGCGCGATTGACTGCGCCGGCGCTCACACCCTCACCACGGTGACAGAACAATGCGCCTGGGCCACCACCTGGGCGCTCACGCTGCCCAGATAGCGCCGCAGCGCCGAGTTGCCCCGCGCACCCATCACGATGTGATCGACTTGGTTCTTGTTGGCGAACTCCACGATGGCCTGGGCCGTGTCCGGTGCCTCCAGCACGTGGAAGGTCAGCCGGTGCTCGTCGAGCTGCAACTGCTGCTGCAGCGGTCTGGCCCAATGCTTGATGGCCACGAGCTGCTGCACATGCAGGCTGTTGCCTTCCTCATCGGTGAGCTTGTCCATGCCGACCCGGTTGACCTTCATGACGCTGACCACGGCCAGGCGTGCACCGGGCTCGATCTGCATGATGCGGCGCACGGTGGCCAGCAGCTTGCGGTCGAGATCGGGGGTGCCGGTCTTGACGCCGATGGCGACCATGATGATGGGGCTGCGCTCGACCAACTCGTCATGTCGATCATCGGCCTTGGGCTCGTGACCCATGGCCTTGAACCAGCGCTTGAAGGTGCTCAGGGCGCCGCGTTGCGTCAGCAATTCGGCACGGGGTGTGAGCGGAATCTGCTCGGGGTGCAGCAGATCGAGCGCCAGTTGCGCGCCCGTCTGGTAGCGCCTGGCCGGATCCACTTCCAGACAGCGCAGGATCACCTCCTGCAGCCATGGCGGCGTGTCGGGCCGGAGGGCGCGCGGCGGGATGGGATCGGTGTAGAGGCGCTTGCGCAGGCCTGACACGCTGGTCGGGCTGCCGAAGGGCCGCTCGCCGGTGGTCAGGTGGTAGAGCATCACGCCCAGGGCAAACAGATCGCTGCGCGGATCGTTACGCACGAACTGCACCTGCTCCGGCGACATATAGGGCCCCGTGCCCATGGGCAGCGAGAACTCTTCCTCCAGCAGGTCGGGCAGGTGCGCGTGCCGCGAGAGGCCGAAATCCACCAGCACGGCCTCGCCCGTGGCACGGAACATGATGTTGCTGGGCTTGACATCCAGGTGCACCAGGTTCTGCCTGTGCAGCTCGTGCAGCGCAGCGGCCACCCGCTGGCCGATGTCGGCGACCTCGTCGAAGGGCAGGGGGGCCTGATCCAGTCGAGGCCGCAGCGAGACGCCCTGGATGCGCTCCATGACGATGTAAGGCTGGCGGATGAAGTCGCCCTTGGCGATGAAGCGCGGCACATGCGGGCCGTGCAGCATGGGCATCACCATCTGCTCGACCTCGAAGCCGACGATGGTGGCCGGATCCTCACCGCCCTTGATGCGGGGGATCTTCATGATCAGGGGGCCGTCGTCCTCAACGCCATCCTCGCGGACCACATCCCACAGCGTGGCCATGCCCCCCTGGTGGAGGCGTTCGCGCAGGATGTACTGGTCGATCTTGTCCTGGGGCTGCAACTTGCCGGGCGGGATGTTCATCGGCGGGGGCACTCCTGTTGGCGAATTCGGAAACGAGGGCCTTCTCAGTGACCCTCTCTCAGGCGTTCAGCGAGGAAGGGCGGCAGACCGGCATCCACGATGCGGTGGGCTGCAGCTTCATGGTCATAGGGTACGCGATGGAAGCTCAGCAGGGCCTGCGTCGTGTCAAAGCGCAGGTAGCAGGCGGCAGGGTTGCCATCGCGCGGTTGGCCGACCGAGCCGGGGATCGCCAGCCAGCGCCGCATGGGCGAGAGCTGGATCGATGCGCCGTCGGTCGGCACGAACTCGCCGGCCTTGCCTGTGCCCGAAAGGTGGTAGAGGCAGGGCTGGTGCATGTGTCCGCAAAACACGTAGGGCTGTGGGCTGGCGTGCAGGCTGCGCACCGCCTCCATGCGGCCGGTGAGGTAGGCCCAGTGCTGCGGATCGTGCACGTTGGCATGGGCAAAAAAGCAGCTTTCGAGCTCCGCCGTCAGGGGCAGGCTGTCGATGAAGGCGGCATCGAGCGCATTGAGTTGCTGCCGCGTCCATTCCAGGGAGGCCTGGACGTGGCCGCCCATCGCGTGCCGCTCACCGTGCGCGATGGCGTCATCGTGGTTGCCCTTGACGGCGATGGCGGCCTCATCGCGCACCTTCTGGCGAACGAAATCGATGATCCAGGCCGGATCGGCACCGTAGTCCACGTAATCGCCCAGGAACACGGCCTTGTCGAAGCCGGCCTCCCGGGCATGGGCCCAGACCGCTTCCATGGCCTGCCGATTGGCATGGAGATCCGAAAATACTGCGAGTTTCATGGATGGATGTGCGTGCCGGGGGCGTCGCAGACCGAGGATAAGGCAGGCATGGGCCACGGTATATGAGGCAACATGCCCTTGACCTGCCGATGAATTCTCGAATGAATTTGGAAATACCGTTTTCAAAGGCGGTGCAAATTCGCCGCACATTCCTCCACAGCGCCTGCATCCCCTGTGCGATCCGGGGTTATGTCACATCTTTTCGCGGGTGTCTGTTCAGGGGGGGTGATGCGCGCGTTCGCCGGCGTTTGATACCATGTGCTCTCACCGCCGGATTCAAGCCTCCACCGAATCCGAATATTCACGTGGGCTCACCGAAGAGTGGAGACTCATGAGAACCGCAGAACAAGAAGCCATCCTGCGTTCCGTGCGCAAGCTAGTGTCATTCTGGCAAATCACGGCCGACGAACTCGCCGGCATACCCGAGCCTGTCCGGGTGGAAACTCCGCCCCCGCCCGAGCCGACGACCAAATACCGCCACCCGATCACCGGCGAAACCTGGGACGGCGAGGGCTCGCAGCCGCAATGGCTGCGCGAAGCCCTGACCCGGGAAGGCTATACCGTCGAGGAAGTGCGCCTGCCGGCACAAGCCACGGCCGACTCCTGAACGCGCCTCTCAGCGTGGGCAGCGATAGGCCTTGCCGCTCAGCGAGGTGCTGTCGTACTGGGCTGCAGGGCGATCCCACACGACATGCGTGGCCCCCATGCCTTCAGCCTGCCGCAAAAGCTGCTGCTTGATGTCGTCGACCCCCTTGGGGGCGAACAGGCCCGTGAGCCCTGAGGTGCTGGACAACTCGCCCAGGTAGTGGCAGGTGGCCACGTTGGCGGATTCGGTCGTGAGCACGTCGCCTTGATACCTGGGCGTCGCGGGGATCTGGCTGCAAGCCGCCAAGCCCGCGGCCAGCAGCGACAACAGCGCAGGGGCCCAATGGGACGATGAGGGGCGAGGTGAGGCGTTCATGTCGCCAATGTAGCCGACCGGCCGGCTGTCGCCTGCGGATGGCCTGCTGCGCTTGAGCGGGATCAAGCCAGGCAATCTGGATGGTCCCTCCGACAGGAATCGAACCTGTATTTGCCGCTTAGGAGGCGGCCGTTCTATCCATTGAACTACGGAGAGAAGCACTGCGGGCCCGTAGTGTAGTGGATTGCGCCGGCCCGTTTCTCTGTCGCTTAAGCGGCACTTAAGCTGCCTGCGTTGCAATCGCATCACCTTCCAGACAGCGGTGATGCATGCGGGATCCGATCACAGGCGCTCTTTTCTCTTCGTCGTTCTCTTCGTCGGCCTCCGCCTCCGGTCATTCCCGGTGGGCCGGCGCGTGGCGCATGCTCGGCCTGTTCATGGCGCTGTCCATGCTCACGCGCGTGGCCTTGTGGATGAAGACGGGGGCGGCAGCCGAGTGGTCCACGGCCCACGCGCTGCAGGTGTTCGGCATCGGGATGTTGTATGACGCCCTGGCCGGCGCCAGCCTGCTGGCGCCGCTGATGGTTTTTCTGGCGCTGTGCCCGCCGCGCCTTTATGCACGACGCGGTGTGCGGGCGTGGCTGGCCATCGGCTATGCAGCCTGGGTGTTGGCGATGCTGTTCATCGCCGTCTCGGAATGGATCTTCTGGGACGAATTCGGCTCCCGCTTCAACTTCATCGCCGTCGATTACCTGATCTACACGCATGAGGTGGTGGGCAACATCATGGCCTCGTATCCGGTCGTGCCCATGCTGGCCGCGCTCATGCTGTTGTCGGCCTGGGTCGTCTGGCGCTGGCGCGGGCCGCTGCTGGCTCCCCGCGGGGCCGAGTCGGGCCTGGCACGCTGGGCGCCTTTGCTGCTCATCGGTGTGCTCACGGCTGGCGCACATCAACTGGTCAATGCCCGACTCAAGGATCAGAGCGAGAACCGCTACGTCAATGCGCTCAGCGGCAACGGGGTGTACGAGTTCTTCTCGGCCCTGCGGCAAAACGAGCTGGACTACGAGCATCACTATCCCAGCATGGCCTCCGATGAAGCTTTGCGGCGCCTGCGTCGGCAATTGCCCACGCCGCACGCGCGACTGGCCAGCCACGATGTGCGGGATCTGACCCGCATGGTGGATTACGGCCAGCCTGAGCAGCGTCTCAATGTGATCCTGATCTCGGTCGAAAGCCTGTCTGCCGATTACATGGCGCGCTTCGGCAACCGCGAGCACCTCACGCCCCGGCTGGATGCGCTGGCCAAGCAGGGCCTGCTGTTTTCCAACCTGTATGCCACGGGTACGCGCACCGTGCGGGGCCTGGAAGCACTGTCCATCTCGGTGCCGCCTACACCCGGGCAATCCATCGTCAAGCGGCCTCACAACGAGGGACTGTTCACGCTGGCCACGGTGTTCCAGAGCAAAGGCTACGACACGCGCTTCCTCTACGGCGGCTGGGGTTACTTCGACAACATGAACGCCTACTTCTCGGGCAACGGCTATCGCGTGCTGGACCGGCAGGCCATCGACAGCCGCCAGATCCATCACGAGAACATCTGGGGCGTGGCCGATGAAGACCTGTTCACCCTGGCACTGCAGCAGGCCGATGCCTCGCATGCGCAGGGACGTCCTTCGTTCATGCACCTGATGACCACCTCCAACCACCGGCCCTATACCTATCCGGAGGGACGCATCGACATCCCCTCGCATGCCAGTCGGCAAGGCGGGGTGAAGTACACGGACTGGGCGATCGGCGACTTCATCGACCGGGCCTCGCACAAGCCCTGGTTCAAGGACACGGTGTTCGTCATCGTGGCCGACCATTGCGCATCGAGCGCCGGCAAGACCGATTTGCCGGTGGACCGCTACCACATCCCCGCCATCGTGTATGCGCCGGCGCACATCGCGCCGCAGGAGGTGCCGCGTCTGGCCAGCCAGATCGATGTGGCGCCGACCCTGCTGGGGCTGTTGAAGTTCAAGTACCTCAGCCGCTTCCTGGGCTACGACCTCATGGACCTGGAGGCCGGCCGCGAGCGTGCCTTCGTCAGCACGTATCAGGATCTGGGCTATCTGCGCGGTGACAAGCTGGTGCGGCTGCAGCCGCGCGGTGTCAGCGAGACATGGTCCGTGGTCGGGGGGCGCACCGGGGCGAAGGCCCGTCAGGACGACCGCGAGATGGTGGCCGATGCCATCGCCTGGTATGAGGGCGCTGCCTGGGCTTACCATCACGAAGGTTTGTCAGCGTCGGGCCTGCCCGTCCAGTCTTATGCGAGTGTTGCTGGTCGAAGATGATGCGTTGCTGGGCAATGGCCTGCACAAGGGCCTGATGCAGCATGGCTTTGCCGTGGATTGGCTGCGCGATGGCGCTCAGGCCGAGGCGGCCTTGCTGACCGATCGCTTTGATTGCGTGGTGCTGGACTGGCAGCTGCCGGGCATGAGCGGCCTGGATGTGCTCAAGCGGCTGCGTGCACGCCGTGACCCCGTTCCGGTGCTGATGCTCACCGCCCGCGATGCGCTGGACGACCGCATCGGCGGCCTCGACGGCGGTGCGGACGACTACCTGGTCAAGCCTGTGGCCCTGCCTGAGCTGGCCGCGAGGTTGCGGGCGCTGATCCGGCGATCGGCGGGGCAGGCCGAGCCGGTGTTCACCTGGGGCGAGCTGTCGCTCGATCCTGCGCGCCGGGAGGTGCTGCTCAAGGGGGTGCCCGTCACCCTGTCCAACCGTGAGTTCGACGTGCTGGCCAAGCTGATGAGCCAGCCTTCGCGCCCTTTGTCGCAGGAGCAGCTGGCCGCCGCGATGTATGGATGGGGCGACGACATCCAGAGCAATGCGGTGGAGGTGCATGTGCATCACCTGCGTCGCAAGCTCGGGGCCGACTGGATCAAGACGATCCGCGGCGTGGGCTATGTGCTGGACCCATCCAAGGGCAGGCCATGAGGTCTCTGCGTTCTCGGCTGTTCAGGACCCTGGTGACGGTGCTGGTGCCGGTGTGGCTGTTGCTGGCCGTGGGTTCTTACTGGTCGGTGATGGTGGAAGTCGACGAGATTTACGAGCAGCAGCTCAAGGAGCTGGCCTTGCCGCTGCTGTCCTTGTCCACCGCAGACATCCGGGCCAGCATCCTGCGCCCGAAGGATGTGGACATCGGCACGGATGACCGCGACGAACTGGCCGTGTGGGTCTGGAGTCGCACGGGCGATGTGCAGTTCCGCAGCGAGAACGCGCCGAACCTGGACTTCGCCGATCGGCTCAAGGCCGGCGCATCGCGCATGCAGCGTCTGCGCGGGCATCCCGTGCGATGGCTGGTGCACTGGTATGACCAGCCCAACCGGGCGCGATGGGTTGCCGTGCTGCGGCCCACGACGGAACGGGATGAGCTGGCCGTGGCATTGGGCATCGGGCTGGCATCACCTTCCTTGCTGGCGGTGATCCTGATGCTGCCGCTCGGTTCATGGGCCGTGCGGCGGGGTCTGCAGCCGTTGCAGGAGGTGGGGCGTCAGGTGGCGAGGCGGCGCAGCATGGATCTCTCGCGCATCGATGCGGCACAGGTGCCCAATGAGGTGGTGCCCCTGGTGGAAGACATCAACGGCCTGCTGCAACGCCTGGACAAGGCACTGGATGCGGAAAAGCGCTTCACGGCCGATGCCTCCCACGAATTGCGCACGCCCCTGGCGGCAGCGCGCGCACAGATCGAAGTGGCCATGGGCTCGCATGATGATGCCGACAGGCAACTCGCACTCCAGCAGGCGCTCAGCGGCCTGTCACTGGCCAGCGACCTGACCGAGCAGTTGCTGCTGCTGGCGCGTCTGGATCACCAGATCGCCACGGAAGAGCGGGTCTCGCCCGCCGGCCGGGCGCCGGAATGGGCCGAGCTGCTGGACCTGGGCGAACTGTTGCGAGAGCAGGCGGCCTGCCATGGCGTCCAGGCCCTGTCGAAAGGGCTGGATCTGTCGCTGGAGTTGCCGCCCCAGGCCTGCATGGTGTACGGGCAGCCGGTGTGGCTGGGCGTGGCAGTGGGCAATGTGATGTCCAACGCCGTCAAGTTCACGCGTGCGCCCGGACGGGTGGAGGTGCGGCTGGTGCGTGCGTCGCCTGACGTGGCGGAGATCCAGGTGCACGACAGTGGCCCGGGCCTGCCGCAGGGGCGCATGGCGCTGCTGGGGGAGCGCTTTTTCCGGGCCAGCCATGAGCAGCCGGGGGCCGGGCTGGGCCTGTCCATCGTCTCGCGGATCATGGCCCTTCACGGCGGCGAGTTGCGCTTCGAGAGCCATGGCGGTTTGCAGGTGGCCCTGCGTTTGCCTTTGGCCACGGCTTCGCCCCCTTCCTCGTCCTCGCCTTTGTCTGCCTGAGCGTCAGGCGGCGGGCTTGAGCATGCCCTTCGTTTCGATGAAGCCGATCACCTGATCCAGACCGGCGTGGGTCTTGAGGTTGGTCATGACGAAGGGGCGGGTGGGGCGCATGCGCTTCGTGTCGGCTTCCATCACGTCCAGGTTGGCGCCCACGTGCGGCGCCAGATCGGTCTTGTTGATCACGAACAGATCGCTCTTGGTGATGCCGGGACCGCCCTTGCGCGGGATCTTCTCGCCGGCTGCCACGTCGATCACGTAGATGGTCAGGTCGCTCAGCTCCGGGCTGAAGGTGGCGGCCAGGTTGTCGCCACCGGATTCGATGAACACGATGTCGGCGTTCGGATACTTGGCCAGCATGCGATCGACCGCTTCGAGGTTGATGGAGGCGTCCTCGCGGATGGCGGTGTGCGGGCAGCCGCCGGTCTCGACACCCATGATGCGGTCGGGCTCCAGGGCGCCGGCCACGGTCAGCAGGCGCTGGTCTTCCTTGGTGTAGATGTCATTGGTGACAACGACCAGGTCGTAGGTGTCCCGCATGGTCTTGCACAGCATCTCGACCAGGGTGGTCTTGCCGGAGCCGACGGGGCCGCCCACGCCCACGCGCAAGGGGGGGAAGCTTTTTGGTGCGGCCGGGGATGTGGTGCAGGTTGCTCATGATCGGAACAGGCGTGAGTACTGGGTTTCGTGCCGGGCACTGAGGATGGCCAGCATGGGGGTGAAGGCCTGGCGCTGCGAATCGGGCAGGGCCAGGGCGTGATCGATGGCTGGCGGGATCTCGTCGATCAGAGATTGCAGGATGCGCTGGCCTGCGCTCTGGCCGAGCGGGACGGCCTTGATGGCGGCCTGCACCATGTTCTCGGCCCAGCCGAAGGCAAAGCTCAGGAGGGCTTCCTGGATGGCGGTGTCGTCTGGGTGGGGTGACGCAGCCGAGGGCAGGCATTGGGCCACCGCCAGGGCAAAAGCGACGGGCCATGTGGGCGCGGGCTTCAGGGCGGCGCAGGCCAGCAGGCGCTCGTCGGCTGGGGTGGGCTCGGCCGCACCGCTGCGGTTGCGCAGCCACTCCACCAGGGAGCGGCCCATCTGCTCGGTCTGCAGGCGCAGCTCGCTGGTCTCGCGGGTCTGGCCGACCCATTGATTGAGCTCGGCGATGCGCGCCAGATCCCGCCTTTGCCACGCGGCCATGGCGCGCGCCACCACGGGCAGATCGGATCGCGCCAGGCCAAGGTGCAGTTGATCGCGCAGCCAGGCGGCGGCCTGGGTTTCGTTGGTGACCAGGCCGGCATCGACGGCCGCCTCCAGGCCTTCCGAATAGCTGAAGCCACCCACAGGCAATGCGGGTGAGGCCAGCCACATCAGCTGCAGACGGGCGCCTGCATGCAGCGGCGCGGCGCGGGGGGCGACCCGGGGCATGCGGGTGAGGCGTCAGTGCTTGCAACCCGGGCCGTGGACATGTCCAGGCCCATGGTCGTGACCATCCGCGGGCGCGGCCGCTTTCACCGCAATGCCGATGGGCTTGCCGCGCACGGCCACGGGTGCAGGCGCGGGCTGGGCGTGCACGTGTCCGTCTTCAGCATGGTGATCGTGACCGCAGCCGGGACCGTGGACATGGCCTGCATCGCCAGCATGCACGTGCGAGGCGCTGCCATGGCCGTGACCGTGGCCACCGGCCGCATACGCGCCGCCCTCCGGCTCGAACGCGGCTTGCGCGCTGGTCACCGTCAGGTGCATGGCCCGCAGCATGTCGGCCAGCACGTGGTCCGGCTCGATCTTGAGGTGGTCGGGCTGCAACTCGATCTGAACGTGGCGGTTGCCCAGGTGATAGGCTGCGCGCACCAGATCGAAGGGGCTGCCATGCTCGGCGCACGGCGTGATCAGCAGCACCGGCTGCAAAGCTGCCTGCACGCGGATCATGGAGCCATCCTCCGCGACCAGCACGTCACCGCCACGCACGACGGTGCCGCGTGGCAGGAAGACGCCCAGTGCACGGCCCGTGCTGTCCGTGGCATCGAAACGGCTCTTCTGGCGCACGTCCCAGTCGAGTTCCACGGTGGCTGCGCGTTTGAGCAGCACAGGGGCCAGGCCCTGGCCCTGGGTGAGAAGCTTGTTGACGGTCAGCATGCCGGCATCATAAGCAGGAATGCTGCCAGGTCCGATGCGCCGAGGGCCGAGTTGGCTCTTCCCCCGCGTTTCAACGGCGATGCGGATGGCGCTTCAGCCAGCCCAGTGCCATCAGGCCCAAGGCCATCGTCCAGGCAACGGCAGGCTCTGGAATCGGCGAAGGGGGCGTGACGGCGCTGAAGTAGTCTGAGGGCACGCCACCGTCCACATCGGCCACGCCGATCCGGATGCCGGGGCCATAGGTGTTCATGTACTGGCCCGTGAACTGGATGGTGTACTGGCCTGCCTTGAGCGGGCCGCTGAAGGTCAGCCCGGATTGGACGAAGCAGCCGCCGCCAAGCAGGCTGTCTCCGTAGCAGACCCTGCTGCCGTAGCTCAGGTCCATCGCGCCAGAGCCGATCAGGGTGTGAGCCGCGTCAAAGATCGATACGGCGGGGTTGGCGATGTAGTTCTGGTTGTACTTGCTGTACGAACCTGCGTAGCGGGCGTCGACCCGGATCAGGCTGTCCTCATTGACGGAAAACGTCAACGATTTGTCGTAGAGGCCCGGGGCCGAATTGGCGGGTGATCCGTTGTAGTCCGGCTGAACGAAGACTTTATAGCTGCCGACGTCGCCCAGATCGACGGTGGGCTCGGGGGCCGCCCGTGCCAGAGGCGCCAAAGCGGCCAGGCCAATGAACATGCCGATGGCATGGCGTGCTGATGTCATGATGTCCCTGATGAATGTTGGATGAGTGTGCCGATCGCGGAGCGTCGCGTCGGCCCGATTCTAGGTGGGGTACCCATCCATCTCGATGAGGGGAAATCAGAACAGGAAATAGCGCTGCGCCATCGGCAGCGCGCTGGCCGGTTCGCAGGTCAGCAACTGGCCGTCGGCGCGCACCTGGTAGGTCTGCGCATCGATCTCCATCGTGGGCATGTAGTTGTTGAGCACCATGTCCATTTTCTTGACGCTTCGGTTGCCGCGCACGCCCACCGGCCGTCTTTTTCAAGCCGTACTGCTCGTGCATGCCCGCGTCGATGGAGGCCTGGCTCATGAAGGTCAGCGAAGTGCGGGGCAGGGCACCGCCGAAGGCACCGAACATGGGGCGATAGTGCACGGGTTGCGGGGTGGGGATGGAGGCGTTGGGGTCGCCCATGGCGGCCGTGACGATGAACCCGCCCTTGAGCACCAGGCTGGGCTTGACCCCGAAAAAGCCGGGCTTCCACAGGACCAGGTCGGCCCACTTGCCGGGCTCGATGCTGCCGATCTCATGCGCAGCGCCATGCGAGAGCGCCGGGTTGATCGTGTACTTGGCGATGTAGCGCTTGACGCGTCCGTTGTCGTGCCGGTCCGGATCGCCCGCCAGTTTGCCTCGCTGGGCCTTCATCTTGTGCGCTGTCTGCCAGGTACGCAGGATGACCTCGCCGACGCGGCCCATGGCCTGCGAATCCGAGCTGAACATGCTGATGGCGCCCAGGTCGTGCAGCACGTCTTCGGCGGCGATGGTCTCGCGGCGGATGCGGCTTTCGGCGAAGGCCAGGTCCTCCGCGATGGCGGCATCGAGGTGGTGGCAGACCATCAGCATGTCGAGGTGCTCGTCCACCGTGTTGACGGTGTAGGGCATCGTGGGATTGGTGGACGAGGGCAGGAAGTTGGCCTCGCCGACCACGCGCATGATGTCGGGCGCATGGCCGCCGCCTGCGCCTTCGGTGTGGAAGGCGCACAAGGTGCGGCCTTTGGTGGCCGCCATGGTGTCTTCCACGAAGCCCGATTCGTTGAGCGTGTCGCTGTGGATGGAGACCTGGGTGTCGGTTTCTTCGGCGACGCTCAGACAGCAGTCGATGGCCGAGGGGGTGGTGCCCCAGTCCTCGTGCAGCTTCAGGCCGATCACGCCCGCGTTGATCTGCTGGCGCAGGGCCTCGGGCCGGCTGGCGTTGCCCTTGCCCAGAAAGCCCAGGTTCATCGGAAAGGCATCGGCCGCCTGCAGCATCTTGGAGATGTTCTCCGGGCCCGGCGTGCAGGTGGTCGCGAAGGTGCCTGTGGCCGGGCCAGTGCCGCCCCCCATCATCGTGGTCACGCCGCTGTTGAGGGCTTCTTCGATCTGCTGAGGGCAGATGAAGTGGATGTGCGTGTCGATGCCGCCTGCGGTGACGATCATGCCTTCGGCAGCAATGATCTCCGTGCCCGGACCGATGACGATGTTGACGCCTGGCTGCACATCGGGATTGCCGGCCTTGCCGATCCGGAAGATGCGGCTGCCCTTGATCCCGATGTCGGCCTTGACGATGCCCCAGTGGTCGATGATGAGGGCGTTGGTCAGCACACAGTCGGCAGCCTCCATGTCGCCCGGGCCGTTGGGCACCTGGCTTTGGCCCATGCCGTCGCGGATGGTCTTGCCGCCACCAAATTTCACTTCCTCGCCGTAGCCGCCGGCACGCAATGTCAGGTCATCCTCGACTTCGATGATGAGGTTGGTGTCGGCCAGCCGGAGTCGGTCGCCCACGGTGGGGCCGAACATTTCGGCGTAGGCGCGTCGCGGGATGCTTGCCATGTTGCGGGAGTCCTTCGGGTCTTGCTTTTCAGTGATCGGTGGGGAAGCTGTCGCAGGCTTGCAGTTACAGGCGGCCTTGAACCAGGCCGCGAAAGCCGTAAACGACGCGGTCGCCGGCGTAATCCACCAATTCCACGGTGCGTTGCTGGCCGGGCTCGAAGCGCACCGCTGTGCCCGAGGCGATGTTCAGCCGCATGCCGCGGGCCGCATCGCGGTCGAAGCGCAAGGCGGCGTTGGTCTCCGCGAAGTGGTAGTGAGAGCCGACCTGGATGGGGCGGTCTCCCGCGTTCTCCACCACCATCGTCAGGGTGCGGCGATCGGGGTTGAGGTCGATGTCTGCGCCATCGGTGATCAGTTCGCCGGGGACCATCACTTGCGGCCCTTCATCCACAAGCCCAGCGCCACCAGGGCGCCGACCGCCAGAAAGCCCCAGACATCGGTGTCATGCCAGTGAGAGATGCCTGGCATGCCGTGGCCTTCATGGGCCAGGACGGAGGTGCAGGTGCCCATGGCGGTCAGCAGGAGAGCCAGGGATGTGGAGGAACGAAGGTGCTTCATGGTGGTGCTTTCTGGGGCGCGTTCAAAGATGGCGGTGATCGGCGTGGTGCAGGCAGGAGGGGGAATGTCCTCCCGAAGCGCTGTCGTTGAGTGGGTGATGCGGCGCGCGTCCAATGTGGTGCGATTTCATGCAATAGGTTGGTGCACTGTCACCAATTTGGTGCCATCCGGGAAGGTGGCTTCGACCTGGATGTCCGGGATCATGTCCGCAACGCCCTCCATGACCTGGGCCCGGGACAGCACCGTTTTGCCCTCGCTCATCAATGCCGCCACGCTCTTGCCGTCGCGGGCGCCTTCCATGATGAAGGCGGTGATCAAGGCCACGGCTTCGGGGTAGTTCAGCTTCAGGCCACGCGCCAGGCGTCGCTCGGCCAGCAGGGCAGCGGTGAAGATCAGGAGCTTGTCTTTTTCTCGGGGCGTCAGTTCCATGGTATCTCGTGGTCGCGGTGCGCAAGCTGCGGCGGGTGGTCGCCGGCGGCATCGAAATTGCGATGTCTGGCAGTGATCAACCTCTCACTATGCAAGAGCCAGACCAAAACCGTCCAGAGGTGGCTGCCCCGATGTCGGACGCAGCGAACGAACCCGTCAGCGAAGCGCTGCAGCGGGTGGTCAAGGTGCGCCGGGACTACAACACCTGGGTGGCCACCGAAACGCTGGAGGACTACGCCCTGCGCTTCACGCCACGCTCGGCCCGCCGCTGGAGCGATCTGCGGGTGGCCAACACGGCCTTCGGCGCGGCGGCCTTCCTGGTGCTGGAGGCGTTGGGCGCGACGCTGCTGGTCGAGCATGGCTTCATCAACGCCTTTTGGGCCATCCTGGCCACCGGCGTGATCATCCTGCTGGCCGGCTGGCCCATCAGCGTGTATGCCGCCCGCCATGGCTTGGACATGGACCTGCTCACGCGGGGCGCCGGCTTCGGCTACATCGGCTCGACCATCACCTCGCTGATCTACGCGTCCTTCACCTTCATTTTCTTTGCGCTGGAGGCGGCGGTCATGGCGTATGCGCTGGACCTGGCCTTCGACATCCCGCCGCTGTGGGGCTACCTGATCTGCGCCTTGATCGTCATCCCGCTGGTCGCGCATGGGGTGACGACGATCAGCCGGCTGCAACTGTTCACGCAACCGCTGTGGCTGGCCATGCTGGTGCTGCCCTTCATCTATGTGTTCAAGGAGCACCTGGGCATCTTGCATGAGCTGGCCGCCTATCCGGGTGAGGATGGGCTGCATGGCGGCTTCGACCTGCTGAGCTTCGGTTCGGCCCTGACGGTGGGCATCGCGCTGATGACGCAGATGGGCGAGCAGGTGGATTACCTGCGCTTCATGCCGGAAGAAAAGGCCGGGCAGCGGCTGCGGTGGTGGGTCTCGGTGTTCGTGGGTGGGCCAGGGTGGGTGATTCCGGGTGTGCTCAAGATGCTGGGCGGTGCTTTGCTGGCGTACCTGGCTATCAGCTATTCCGTGCCGGTCGACCGTGCGCTGGACCCGAACCAGATGTACCTGGTGGCCTGGGAAAAGATCTTTCCCAACCCATCCTGGGCGATCGCGGCCGTGGCGCTGTTCGTGGTGGTGTCGCAGCTCAAGATCAATGTGACCAATGCGTATGCCGGCTCGCTGGCGTGGTCCAACTTCTTTGCCCGGGTGACGCACAGCCACCCGGGGCGTGTGGTGTGGGTGGTCTTCAATGCCTTGATCGCGCTGCTGCTGATGGAGCTCAACCTGTTCCAGGCACTGGGGCAGGTGCTGGGGCTGTACTCCAACATCGCGATCGCCTGGATGATGGCGGTGGTGGCCGACCTGGTGATCAACAAGCCGATGGGCTGGTCGCCGCCGGGCATCGAATTCAAGCGGGCCTATCTGTATGACGTGAACCCCGTCGGCGTGGGCGCGATGCTGCTGGCTTCCATCCTGTCCATCGTGGCGTATGTGGGCTGGCTGGGCGAGCTGGCGCAGGCGTTTTCCGCGGTGATCGCCATGGTGGTCGCCTTCGTCACCGCACCGCTGATCGCCTGGGCGACGCAGGGGCGGTACTACCTGGCGCGTGCGCCGCTGGGCCAGTCGGCCGCGTTCAAGCCGCCGGCGCAAGAGGACATGGCTGGCGCGCCGCTGGCCAAGGTGATCCGGCTGCGCGCCCTGCATCGCTGCACGGTGTGCGAGCGGGAGTACGAGGCCGAGGATGTGGCGCACTGCCCGGCGTACCAGGGCTTCATCTGTTCACTGTGCTGTTCGCTGGATGCGCGCTGCCAGGATCTGTGCAAGCCACAGGCGCGGTGGGCGGTGCAGTGGCGGGAGCTGGGCCGCAGGCTGATGCCGCAGGCCATCTGGCAGCGCATGGACACGGAGCTGGGGCAGTTCCTGCTCATCATGCTGTTGCTGGGCCCCCTGCTGGCAGCCTTGTTCGGGCTGGTCTACCAGCAGCAGGTGCGCGACATGGACGTGCTGGAGCTGACCTCCACCGGTGCCGCGGCCGAGATGCTCAAGCACGCCTTCGTCAAGGTGTATGCCGCCTTGTTCCTGGTGGTGGGCGTGGTGGCATGGTGGGTGGTGCTGACGCACAAGAGCCGGCAGGTGGCGCAGGAAGAGTCCAACCGGCAGACCCACCTGCTGGTGCGCGAGATCGACCTGCACCGCATCACCGACGAAAAGCTGCAGCAGGCCAAGCAGACGGCCGAGCAGGCCAACCAGGCCAAGAGCCGCTACATCTCCACCATCAGCCATGAGCTGCGCACGCCGCTCAACGGCATTCTGGGCTATGCGCAGACTGCTGCATGAAGACCACTCGTTGCCTGAGCACGTGCAGCATGCCGTGGGCGTGATCCAGCGGGGTGGCGATCACCTGCTGTCCCTGATTGAAGGCACGCTGGACATCGCGCGCATCGAAAGCGGCAAGCTCACGCTGGATGTCAAACCCGTACGCCTGTCGGAGCTGCTCAGGCAGATCACCGGCCTGATCGAGCAGGAGGCCCGCGGCAAGGCGATCGGCTTCGTGGCCGACATCGACCCGGCGCTGCCGGAGGCGGTGCGGGCCGATGAGCGCCGTGTGCGCCAGATCCTGCTCAATGTATTGGGCAATGCCGTCAAGTTCACCAGCACGGGGCAGGTGACCTTCAAGGTGCGCTATGCCCGCGAGATTGCCGCCATCGACATCACGGACACGGGGCCCGGCATTCCTCAAGCCGAGCTGGACAAGATCTTCGAGCCCTTCGCGCGAGGCTCGTCCGCGGCAGGCCATGCGGTCAGCGGCACAGGCCTGGGCCTGACCATCAGCAAGATGCTGACCGACCTGATGGGCGGCGAGATGAGGGTGCAGAGCCAGACGGGCATCGGCACGACCTTCCGCATCCGGCTCTTCCTGCCGCAGGTGCGCATGCCCGAGGTGTTGCGCGTGGCCCAGCGTGGCCAGCGCACCGGCTATGTGGGTGAGCGCAGGCGCGTGTGGGTGGTCGACAACGAGGAGGCCGACCGCGGCCTGCTGGTGCGGGTCCTGGAGCCGCTGGGCTTCGAGGTCAGCACCTTCGCTTCCGGTCTGGAATGCCTGACGCAGTTGCGCGCCAGTCCGGCGGCCGTGCTGCCGCATGCCATGTTCATGGATCTGGCGATGCCGGGGCTGGATGGCTGGGACACGCTTCGCGCCATCCGCACCGATGCCCTGACGGATGCGCCGGTGGCCATCGTCTCGGCCAATGCCTTTGACAAGGCGCTGGACAACGATGTGGGCATCACGCCGGAGGATTTCATCGTCAAGCCGGTGCGTGTGGCAGAGTTGCTGGACTGGCTGGGGCGGCGCCTGGGGCTGGCATGGATCGAGGCCGAGCGGCCGGCGGTGCTGGCGCCCGCGCAGAGCCCTGCCGGTGGCGAGCCGCAAGCCCACGCCGTGCTGCCGTCGGTCAACGCCCTGCGCACGCTCGAAGACCAGATCCACGCCGGCTACATCCGCGGCGTGCACAAGGTGCTGGACCAGATCGCCCAGGCCGAACCGCAATGCGAGGCCTTCGTGCAGCGCCTGCGCGGCATGGCGCGCCAGTTCCAGCTCGACGCCATGGCCAGCCTGCTGCGCGACAGCCTGGCCGATGCACAATCCCGTGCCTGATCTTTCAACCCCGCAGTGCCCCATGTTCGAGCGACTCGACCGAAGCCGTACCGATGTCGTGCTCATCGTGGACGATGTGCCGGACAACCTCTCCCTGCTGCATGATGCGCTGGACGAAGCCGGCTACACGGTGCTGGTGGCCACGCATGGCGAGGCCGCCTTGCAGCGCGCCTCGCAGGCCGTGCCCGACATCATCCTGCTCGATGCCATCATGCCGGGCATCGATGGCTTCGAGGTGGCGCGCCGCATCAAGGCGCAGCCCGAGACCAGCCACATTCCCATCGTCTTCATGACGGGCCTGACCGAGACGGAGCACGTGGTGGCGGCCTTCGAGGCCGGCGGTGTTGATTACGTCATCAAGCCCTTGCGGCCGCGCGAGGTGCTGGCCCGCATTGCCGCCCACATGCAGGGTGCACGGCAGGCCCGGCAGGCCCGCAACGCGCTCGATGCCTTTGGCCATGCCTCCTTGACGGTGCGTGTGAGCGACGGACGCGTGCTGTGGCAGACGCCGCTGGCGCGCAAGCTGCTGCAGACCTATTTCGACACGCCGGAGTCGGTGGCGCCGGTGGAGCTGGCCGCCTGGCTGGCGCACACGGTGCCTGCCTTGGCACGCCAGATCGCGCAAGGCGAGGCACCTTCGGGGCCGCCCGTGTGGGCGGTGAACCAGGCGGGGCGCCGTTTGAGCTTCACGCTGCACGAGCCGGCCGGTGAAGACGAGTGGCTGCTGGTGATGCAGGAAAGCTCGGACCAGGCGGCCATGGATGCGCTGTCGCAGGAGTTCAAGCTGACGGCCCGCGAAGGCGAGGTGCTGTACTGGGTGGTCAAAGGCAAGACCAACCGCGACATCGGCGACATCCTCGGCAGCAGCCCGGCCACGGTGAAGAAGCAGCTGGAAAGCGTGTTCGCCAAGATGGGCGTGGAGACGCGCACGGCCGCGGCTGGCCTGGCCATGAGCCGGGTGGCCCAGCTCAAGATGCGCTGAAGCGGGCGGGCGCGCCTGTCAGAGCTTCGGAATGTCCAGCGCCTGGGGCGCATGCCCCTGCGACACCAGCCAATCCCGCAGCGCAAAGCCGGTTCCACCTGGCCAGTAGCGGGCGCGCGCCGGCTCGATGCGCTTGTAGTCCACCAGCTCCTCGCCCAGCACGATCTCGCCAGTGGCCGGCACGTGGTAGCAAAGGATGATCTGGTTCTGCCGCGCGAAGCTGTAGTTGCCGATGAAGTTCACGGCGGTGGCTTGCAGGCTCAGCTCTTCCATCACCTCGCGGGCGATGGCTTCTTCAGGGCTGGGATCGGACTTCTCCAGAAAGCCGGTGATCAGCGCATAGAAGGGCACGGGCCACGCACGGTTGCGCGCGAGGATGAGGTGGCCTTCATGTTCCACGACCGCGGCCACGACGGGCGTCGGGTTCTCCCAGTGGATGAAGCCGCAGGCGGCGTCGGGGCAGGCCTGGCGCTCGGCACCGCCCTCGGTACGCGGCACGAGCGGGCTGGCACAGTGCGGGCAGAACTTGAATGGCATGGCTTCCTCTCCTTCTTCGTGTGTGGCTCTTGGGTGGCTATGGTCTGGTGTTGGGTGCGGGCCGCTGGCGGCGCATCAGCGCGCGCTGAATGCGGGTCGAGACCACGGCCAATGTAGCCTGATGCACCGGTGCCAGCCGGGCCCAGGCCGCCTCGAATGCCGGGCATCGCCCGTGACAGCACCTCAGGCTGGGCTGCAAACGCGATCTCGTTGCCGCCTTCGTCCGATTCGGCCGAAATCATCCCGCCGGAAAAAGCCTTGCCGATGCGGCCCAGCACATCGCGTGTCTGCTGTGTGTCAGCCTGGACATTGGCCACCAGCATGCCTTCGTCGGTGAGCGCGGCGCGGCAGTGGCGATAGAAGGCGGGCGAACACAGCGCGTCGGGCAGGCCTTCGCCCGTGAAGCCATCGACCAGGATCACGTCATAGCGGCGCGGCGGCTGGCGCACGAAGATGGCGCCATCTGCACACACGATGCGCAGGCGTTCGCTGTCCGGCGGGATGTGGAAGTCCTGCCGCATGTCGATCACATCGGGGTTGATCTCGACGGCGGTGAGGTCGGCTTCAGGCAGATGGCGGTGCAGGTACTTGAGCATGGAGCCACCGCCCAGGCCGATCATCAGCACCGATGCGGGCTGCGGCTGCAAGAGCAGGAAGCCCATCATCGCGCGGGTGTAGTCGAGCACCAGGTCATCCGGGGCGTCGCGGCGCATGCAGCTTTGGATCAGCGAGGACTCGAAGCTCAGCGACAGGGTCTGGCTGTTGGTGTGGAGGCGGGGCCTCTCGGGCAGGGGGGCATTCACGATGCGCGCCAGTGTAGGCCATGGGCCTTGGCAGGCGGGGTTGGCGTGGATGCGTCACCGATACGCCACCCGATACGCCATGTGGCGTATTCCTCGTGCAAGCACCCTGCTCGGCACACTGAACGCATCGGATCACACAGGCGCCCATCCGGCGATCTGCCAGACCGACACCCAAGCAAGACCCAAGCGTTCAAACCTCACCGCTTCAAAGGAGCGACTTCACATGAGCATCACTCGCCGCAGCGCCGTCCAATCCCTGTCCGCCGTTGCCCTGGGCGTGGCTGGCCTGGCCTTCAGCACCATGGCACAGGCCGCCGATACCATCAAGGTCGGCGTGCTGCACTCGCTGTCGGGCACCATGGCCATCTCGGAGACGGTCCTCAAGGACACCGTGCTCATGGCCATCGACGAGATCAACGCCAAGGGCGGCCTGCTGGGCAAGAAGCTCGAGCCCGTGGTGGTCGATCCCGCTTCCAACTGGCCCCTGTTCGCCGAAAAGGCCAAGCAGCTGCTGACGCAGGACAAGGTCGCCGTCGTGTTCGGCTGCTGGACGTCGGTGTCCCGCAAGTCGGTGCTGCCGGTGTTCAAGGAGAACAACGGCCTGCTGTTCTACCCCGTGCAATACGAAGGTGAAGAGCTCGAGAAGAACGTGTTCTACACGGGTGCCGCGCCCAACCAGCAGGCCATCCCTGCCGTGGAATACCTGATGAGCAAGGACGGCGGCTCGGCCAAGCGCTTCGTGCTGCTGGGCACCGACTATGTGTACCCCCGCACCACGAACAAGATCCTGCGCGCCTTCCTGAAGTCCAAGGGCGTGAAGGAAGAGGACATCATGGAGGAGTACACCCCCTTCGGTCACTCCGACTATCAAACCATCATCGCCAAGATCAAGAAGTTCGCCTCCGAAGGCAAGAAGACGGCCGTGGTCTCCACCATCAATGGCGACTCCAACGTGCCCTTCTACAAGGAACTGGGCAACCAGGGTTTGAAGGCCAAGGACGTGCCGGTGGTCGCCTTCTCCGTGGGTGAAGAAGAGCTGCGCGGCGTGGACACCAAGCCTCTGGTCGGCCACCTGGCTGCCTGGAACTACTTCATGTCCATCAAGAACCCGACCAACGATGAGTTCATCAAAAAGTGGACGGCTTACGCCAAGGCCAAGAACATCGCCGGCCACAAGGACAAGCCTCTGACCAACGACCCGATGGAAGCCACCTACATCGGCATCAACATGTGGGCCCAGGCTGTGACCAAGGCCAAGACCACCGATGTGGACAAGGTGATCGCCGCCATGGCCGGCCAGACCTTCAAGGCACCGGGCGGCTTCATGTCGACGATGGACCCGAAGAACCACCACCTGCACAAGCCCGTGTTCATCGGCGAAGTCAAGGCCGACGGCCAGTTCAAGGTGGTATGGAAGACCCCCGGTCCTGTCAAGGCTCAACCCTGGAGCCCCTTCATCGAAGGCAACGACAAGAAGAAGGACGAGCCGGAATCCAAGTGATCCGCAGGTCATTGGCCTGATCTGAACTGAATCCCGAAGCAGAGCGGTTCGCCCCGTCGGGGACATCCCGACGGGGCGCTTTTGTTTGCTGCCCCCCTTCGACAACATGCCTGTGAACAACAACGATTTCCTGAGGCTTCACCACCGGGTGCTCAGCCGCATGCGCTTTGTCGGCGCCGACTGGCTTCTGAACGCCATGTGGTGGACGCTCATGCTGACGCTCGGCCTGTGGATGCAAGGCGCCCATGCCCTGACCAGCGAAGAGGCCTACGCCATCTCCGCAGGTGACAACGATGCGCGAATCGCCGCCCTGCAGAAAGTGGTGGCCAAGGGTGATCCGGCCTTGCCGCCGTTCCTGGAAGCGCTGGCCAACGACATGGTGAAGGTGGCCGGCAACCGGGCCTACATCGTCAACGGCGACGAGGTCAAGGAGGCGGCCTCGGGCGCGCCTGCCAAGCTGCCTGAAGACGCCGAAGATGTGGTCAACAACAACCGCATGGGCAGCGAGATCGAGGCCGCCCTGGCCGCCGGCAAGCTGCTGTCGCCCGATGCCGCCGTACGCGAGGAGGCCATCGCTTCCCTGTCGAGCGCGGCCGATGAATCCAAGCTGGGCGTGATCGACAAGGCGCTGGCCGCCGAGAAAGATCCCAAGCTCAAGGCGCAGCTCAAGACGGTGCGCGCCAAGGCCATGCTGCAGGCAGAAGATCCGGGCCGGCGCATGGAGGCGGCGAAGTCTCTGGCCGAAGACCCATCGCCGGAGGCGCGTGCGCTTGCTGATGGAGCGCATGCAGGAAGGCGTCGAATCAGATGCGGCCGTCAAAGGTGTGCTGCAGGCCTCACTCGACAAGGTCACGCGTGCCCTGGCCTGGGGTGAACACGCGGGCGTGCTGTTCACCGGCATCAGCCTCGGCTCCATCCTGCTGCTGGCCGCCCTCGGCCTGGCAATCACCTATGGCCTGATGGGCGTGATCAACATGGCGCACGGCGAGTTGATGATGGTCGGCGCCTATGCCACGTATGTGGTGCAGAACCTGTTCAGGCAGCACCTGCCGGGCGCATTCGACTGGTACATCGTGCTTGCCGTGCCCGCTTCCTTCCTGGCGGCGGCGGCGGTGGGCGCCGTGCTGGAGCGGGGCGTCTTCCGTTTCCTGTATGGCCGCCCGCTGGAGACGCTGCTGGCCTCCTGGGGTGTGAGCCTGGTGCTGATGCAACTGGTGCGCAGCGTGTTCGGCGCGCAGAACGTGCAGGTGGAAAACCCGTCGTGGATGTCCGGTGGCTACGACATCCTGAGCAACCTGACGCTGCCCTACAACCGGCTTGGTCATCATCGCCTTTGCTGCCGCCGTGCTGCTGGGCATCACGCTGCTGATCGCCAAGACACGCATGGGCCTGTTCGTGCGCAGCGTGACCCAGAACCGGCCGATGGCTTCGTGCATGGGGGTCAACACCGCGCGGGTCGACACGATGGCGTTCTCGCTCGGCGCGGGCATCGCGGGGCTGGCCGGGTGTGCCTTGTCGCAGATCGGCAATGTGGGGCCAGACCTGGGGCAGAACTACATCGTGGATTCCTTCATGGTGGTGGTGCTGGGCGGCGTCGGTCAGATTGCCGGCACGGTGTACGCGGCACTCGGCCTGGGTTTGATCAACAAGCTGCTGGAAGGCTGGGCCGGTGCGGTGCTGGCCAAGATCATGGTGCTGGTGATCGTGGTGATCTTCATCCAGAAGCGCCCACAAGGTCTGTTTGCCATGAAGGGCAGGGAGGCTTGACCACCCCCTACACGCTTCGCGTGCCCCCCCAGGGGGCGCGGCCTCAGGACCGGCGGAGCCGGATCCTTGGCTCGCCGCTGGATCTGCGGAGCACAGAGTGCTGGTGAGTTTTTTGATGTCTATCGGGGAAACATGACGACAAGTTCCGTTCTTCCAATGCCCAAAGGCGGGCTGATGCTGAGTGCCAAGAGCTGGAGTGCCGTGATGACAGCGCTGATGCTGGTGCTCGTGCTGGTGCCCCTTCTCAATCTGGTGGTCCCCGCCGGGCATCCTCTGCATTTGTCCGACTACTTCGTCGCCTTGATCGCCAAGATCATGTGCTATGCCATCTGCGCCCTGGCCATGGACCTGATCTGGGGCTACACCGGCATCCTGTCGCTGGGCCACGGGCTGTTCTTCGCGTTGGGTGGCTACGGCATGGGCATGTACCTCATGCGCCAGATCGGCCGCGACGGCAGCTATGGCTCCGATCTGCCGGATTTCATGGTGTTCCTGGACTGGAAGCAGGTGCCCTGGCACTGGACGCTGAGCGAATCGTTCGTCGGCCAGATGCTGCTGGTGCTGCTGGTGCCCGGTCGTGCTGGCCCTCGTGTTCGGCTTCTTCGCCTTCCGCTCGCGCATCAAGGGCGTGTATTTTTCAATCATCACGCAGGCCATGACGTTTGCCGCGATGCTGCTGTTCTTCCGCAATGAGACGGGCTTTGGCGGCAACAACGGCTTCACCGATTTCAAGCGCATCCTGGGCATCCCCATCGCGCAACCCTCCACCCGCATGGTGCTGTTCGTGATCACGGGCCTCACGCTCATTGGTTTTTATCTGATGGCGCGCTGGCTGGTCAACACCAAGTTCGGCCGGGTGCTGCAGGCCATCCGGGATGCGGAGAACCGCGTCATGTTCTGCGGCTACAACCCGCTGGCGTACAAGCTGGCGATCTGGACGCTGTCTGCCGTGATGTGCGCCATCGCCGGGGCGCTGTACGTGCCGCAGGTCGGCATCATCAACCCCAGCGAAATGTCGCCGGCAGCCAGCATCGAGATCGCCATCTGGGCGGCGGTGGGCGGGCGGGCCACGTTGATCGGGCCGATCATCGGCGCCTTCTTCGTCAATGGGGCCAAAAGCTGGTTCACGGTGGCCTTCCCTGAGTTCTGGCTGTACTTCCTGGGGGCCCTGTTCATTCTGGTGACCCTGTTCCTGCCTGATGGCATCGTCGGTGGGGTCAAGAAGCTGCTCAACAAGAACGCCGAGGTGAAAGCATGACGCCGGAATTGATGGAAGAGGGCACGCGCGCCCTCAACAAGGCCAAAGGCATCGTCGACCCGACGGGGGAGTCGGGTGGTCGAGAGGCTTCGTATGGCCGCGTGGTCGAGCCGGACCAACTGGATGTCACCCATGGCTCCATCCTGTATCTCGATGACATCTCCGTGAGCTTCGATGGCTTCAAGGCACTCAACAAGCTGAGCCTGAACATCTCTGCTGGCGAGATGCGCTGCATCATCGGCCCCAACGGTGCGGGCAAGACCACGATGATGGACGTCATCACCGGCAAGACGAAGCCGGACGAAGGCTCGGCCTATTTCGGATCGACCATCAACCTGCTGGCCCGCCGCGAGAACGAGATCGCGCAGATCGGCATCGGCCGCAAGTTCCAGAAGCCCACCGTGTTCGAGCAGCTCAGTGTGTTCGAGAACCTGGAGCTGGCGCTCAAGGCCGATCGGCGTGCCCGTGCTTCGGTGTTCTTTCGTCTGGGCAGTGAGCAGCTCGACCGCATCGGCGAGATGCTCAAGCTCATCCACCTCAAGGACCAAGCGCAGCGCACCGCCGGGCTGTTGTCGCACGGCCAGAAGCAGTGGCTGGAGATCGGCATGCTGCTGATGCAGGATCCCAAGCTGCTGCTGCTGGATGAACCCGTGGCCGGCATGACCGACGAAGAGACCGAGCGCACGGCCGAGCTGTTCCTTTCATTGGAAGGGGCGCATTCGCTGGTGGTGGTCGAGCACGACATGAAGTTCATCCATGAGCTCACCACGCGAGGCGTCAACGCGGGACGCAAGAAGGTGACGGTGCTGCACGAGGGCTCGGTGCTGGCTGAAGGCACGCTGGCGGACGTGCAGGCCAATGACAAGGTCGTTGAAGTCTATCTCGGCAGGTGACATGGCCCACCCGGCTGGCGCTCCCTAAGGGGGCGCCGCCAGTGGCGGCAGAGCCGGCTCCACGGCTCGCTCATACCCCTGGGACCATGTTGTCGGTTGAAAGCGTGAACCAGTATTACGGCGGCTCGCACATCCTGCGCGGGCTGGATTTCGAGGCCAAGGTGGGCGAGGTGACGGTGATCCTAGGCCGCAACGGCGTGGGCAAGACGACGTTGCTCAAGAGCCTCATGGGCCTGGTGCAGATCAAGTCCGGCAGCGTTCGCCTGGACGGGCAGGCCATCGACAAGCTCAAGCCGTATGAGCGCGTGCGGCTGGGCGTGGGCTATGTGCCGCAAGGCCGCGAGATCTTCGGGCGGCTGACCGTGGCCGAGAACCTGCAGATGGGGCTGGCCAGCAAGCCGGGCAGCACGCCGGTACCCGAGCAGTTGTTCGAGCTGTTTCCCGTGCTCAAGCAGATGATGCACCGCCGCGGCGGCGATCTGTCTGGCGGGCAGCAGCAGCAGCTGGCGATCGCGCGTGCACTGGCGGCCGGGCCCAAGCTGCTCATCCTCGATGAGCCGACCGAAGGCATCCAGCCCAGCATCATCAAGGACATCGGGCGTGCCATCCGCAAGCTGGCCGACGAGGGCCTGAACGGTCAGAAGATGGCCATCGTGCTGGTCGAGCAGTTCTATGACTTCGCAGCCGAACTGGCCGATCAGTACCTCGTCATGGAACGTGGTGAGATCATCCAGCGCGGCCGCGGGGCCAACATGGAGGCCGAGGGCGTGCGGCAGTTGATGTCGATCTGAACTCGCTTCGGTGGGGCCGGCAGAACCAAGGGCATGTTGCATGCATGGGCATGCATCCCACGCAGCGAGGCGGTTACACGGGGAGGCTGAAAGACAGCGGTTAGACTCGGGCCTCTTCGAGAACTGGAAAGGAACCGCCATGCCCGTCATCACCACCGCCTCTGGCCTGCAATACGAAGACACCACTGAAGGCAGCGGTGACGTCGCCAAGGCCGGTGCCTATGTCACCGTGCACTACACGGGCTGGTTGTATGAAGGGGGCCAGAAGGGCGCCAAGTTCGATTCCAGCAAGGACCGCAACGATCCCTTCGAATTCCCGCTGGGTGCCGGCCATGTCATCCGCGGCTGGGATGAAGGCGTACAGGGCATGAAGGTGGGTGGCACGCGCATCCTCGTGATCCCGCCGCAACTCGGCTATGGCGCACGTGGCGCCGGTGGCGTCATTCCTCCCAATGCCACGCTGATGTTCGAAGTCGAACTGCTGGGCGTCTGAGCCCTTCATCGTCATCACATCATGTTTGCACCGAGTCAGGAACAGGTCCGGCGCTTCTTCTGCGAGGCCTGGTCCAAGCACCTGACCGGCCAGCCGCTGACACCTCTGGAAGCACAGGCGGCCGACTGGATCGCCGAGCACCCGGAGTACCACGGCGACCTGGCCGACGTCGAGGCCGCCATCGCGCGCCAATACACGGTGGAGGAGGGGCGCACCAACCCCTTCCTGCACCTGTCCATGCACCTGTCCATCACCGAGCAGGTCAGCATCGATCAGCCGCGTGGCATCAAGGCGGCCATCGACCAGCTCGCACACCGCCTCAACTCCATCCACGATGCGCACCATGTCGCCATGGAAGCGCTGGGCGAGATGGTGTGGGCCGCGCAACGCTCGGGCAAGGCCTTCGACGGCGAGGCCTACATCGAGCGCATCCGGATGCACGCGTCGCGCTGAGCATCCCTGTGTTGCGGGGGGTGTGATGTGCCTGGCCCACAGCGCTGGCACATCGCGCCAGACCACGCGTGTACTCCCTCTACACTGCGCCCGTTGTCAGCAAATGCAACGGAGGTGCCATGCCGATTCTTGCGATGTCTGCCGGACGGGTCACGGCCATCTGGGGCAATGCCTACATCACGCAGCCCGACGGATCGCTCAAGGCACTGCAGGTCGGGGACCGTGTCGCCGGTGGTGCACGCATCATCACGGAGAACGATGGCATCGTCGAGATTTCCCCGACACGCGGCCCTGCGGTGCTGGTCAAGCAGCCCGCGCAGCCCTTGCCTGTGGACAAGGCCATCCACGCCATCGAATCACAGGACCCAGATCAAGCACCCGGTGCGGGCTTCGGGCTGGGCGGCAGTGGCAGCCTGACACCAGCCCTGCGCGTGGACCGGATCAGCGAGCCCGGGGCGGGGCTGGACCTCCACCGCTTCGATGCCGTGGCCGAACGCGCCGTGATCCCCGATGAGGGGACGGTCGCGACGCCCCTGTCGCCATGGCCGGGTGAGGCCGGGCCTCGCGTGACTTCGGTTGAGTTGGTGGCAGGCGATCCGGGGTACCTCTATTTCAGCGTCCACCTGGACAAGGGCAGCGATTTGCCTGTGCAGCTCAAGCTGGAGGTGAGCCCGGGTGGGCATGACGAGACGCTGAGCGACATCTGGACCGGTGGCATCGAATACGCCGTGCTCGATGGCATACCGCAAGGTGGGGTGGACGTGGCGTTCGAGCCCGGCCTGGCTGCAACGCCATCAGGCCCCATCGGCTCAGCGGCACCGGGCAGCCATGTGACGATGCTGTCCTTGCCGTCTGTGGCATCTGGAGGCGTGGTCCTCGTCAAGGTGCCCTTGTTTGTCCAGGCCGATCCCGACCATCCTCACGTGGAAAGCGTCAAGCTGCTGGCATCGACCCCTGCCAACGACCAGCCTCAATGGAATGAAGCCACCTTGCTGCACGGCGAGATCGACATCGCGCCCGTGTCCGCGGTGATGGAAGGGCAGTCAGCGGTGTTCGAGTTGAACCTGTCGCATCCGCTGGACCGTGCCTTGCCCCTGAAGCTGACGCTGCTGGGCGATGACGATGCGGCCGATGCCGGAGACGTGCGTGCGCCGCTGTACGTGGCCTTGAGCGAGGACGCGCCGTGGCAGCCGCTGGATGCCGATGGTGTCGTGGTGATCCCGGCTGATCTCCAACATCTTCGCGTGAGGGTCGACACGGTGGACGATGCGCGGCTGGAGGACGACGAGTCCTTCCGTTTGAGCGTCGGCAGTGTGGACGGTGGCGTGCTCATCACCTCGGGCACGACCGGTCACATGATCATCCTCGACGACGATTCGCGCTTCGATCCGGTTGCGGGCGCGATCCAGCCGGCGTCTGTCCAAGCTGCAGATGCCACGCAAGCGCTGGATGCACGCGATGTCATGGTGGTGCACGACGCAAACCCGCCCCTGGCCGCCGAGCTTCAAATCGCGCCAGCAAATCCGGCCGGCTTCAAATCCACGGAAATTTATATTACGAAATCGGACAGCTTCGCATATCCCATGGGCATATTCGACGCAGTTTCGCAGGCCTGGGCATCCACCTTTCGTGAATTGCCAAACCGGCATGACTGAATACTCCGCGAGCCACCTCCCTGAATAGGGGGGCTGCGCACCTGCCTGAGGGGCGGGTTTCACTTCCTTGCACTTGTAAGCTACCCGGCGATAACTCACAGGTGTAATCAATGCCCATTCTTGCAGTTTCGTCGGGGACCGTGACCGCCATTTGGGGCACGGCCTATATCAGGCAGTCCAACGGCAAATTGAAGTTGCTTCAACCCGGTGACGTGGTTGAAAAGGGCGCCCAAATCCTGACGACGGCTGACGGAATTGTCCGCATATCGCCGCACAAACTGAGCACGGATGTCGATCGCACCATCGCAGCCCTGGACGAGGAATCCAACGCGCCCGCGGCGGGGGTGACCGGCGGTTCGGATGGCGGTTTGCTGCCTGGCCTGCGTGTGGACCGGGTGGTTGAAAGCGTCGGGCCGCAGACTTTTGAGTTCGAGACTGCGCGGCCTGCATCGGCCACGCCGTTTGCCGCGGCCGTGCCTGGCTTTGAGCCGGTGCCAGCCGCAGAGCCGGCCGTCGGGCCCGCCGTGACGGCCGTGGGTAATGCCCAGGCGCGTGAAGGCGACAACCTCGATTTCAACGTGACGCTGGGGCGCGTGCCCGCATCGGACCTGGCATTGGTCCTCAAGGTGGGTGGTGGCACGGCCACGCTGGGCCAGGACACCGGTGCCCCGCAGATATCCTTCGATGGCGGCCGCACGTTCTCGGCCTTGGACGTGGGACCCGATGGCAGCGCCGCGGTGGATGTGCCTGCCGGAACGGGTGTCGACCAGGTGGTGGTTCGCGTGCCCACGCAGACCGATGCCAACGTGGAGTTGACCGAGACGGTCTTCCTGACGGTCGAGGCGCTGAAGGATGCAGCGGTGATCGGCGAAGGGGCGATCCAGGATGCGGGTGTGCCGTCGGTGGCATCCGTGTCGGACGCCCGGGCCGACGAAGGCGGCAACCTCGATTTCAAGATCACGCTGACGGCGGTCAACGCGTCGCCCACGTTGGTGACCGTCAAGCTGATCGGTGGCACGGCCAGCCTGGTGGACGACATCGGGGCACCCAAGGTGTCTTACGACGGGGGTGTGAGCTACCAGGACGCCACGGTCAATCCAGATGGGTCTGTGACGCTTGATGTGCCGGCGAACACACCGGTGGACAAGATCGTCGTGCGTGTGCCAGCTTCGTCTGACAACATCAGCGAGGGGCAGGAAAGCTTCACGTTCACGGCCCGGACGGCGACCAACGGGGCGGAGGTTTCCGCGACCGGCACGATCACCGACACGACGGGCCAGCCGACACTGATCATCACCGGCCCGGCCATCGTCAACGAAGCGGCGGGCACCTTGACCTACAAGGTCACGCTGTCCAACCCGAGTGCCGGCACGGTCACCGTCAACTACGGCACCGCCGATGGCACAGCCAAGGCCGGCAGCGACTACGAGCCCAGCAGCGGCAGCCTGAGCTTCCAGGCCGGCGAGACCGAGAAGCTCATCACCGTCAAGGTGCTCAATGACAGCGTGTACGAAGGCGCGGAAGCCTTCACGGTGAACTTGAGCGCGCCCAGCGGCGCAGCGGTGGCCACGCCTGTGGTGAGCACCACGATCATGGATGACGGCACGGGTGAGTTGCCCCCAGGCACACCGCCCGGCACCCCGCTGGACGACGACCGCCCCACCATCAGCAGTGTGAGCAACGCCCAGGCCAACGAAGGCGGCAACCTGGACTTCAAGGTCACGCTCAGCCACCCGAGCACGACGGACACGCCGCTCACGCTCAAGTTCATCGAGGGCACGGCCAAGCTGGGCACGGACACCGGTGCACCGCTGGTGTCGTACGACGGCGGCCTGACCTTCGAGCCGCTCAATCCTGTCAACGGCACGGTCACGATCAATGTGCCGGCCAACACGCCCGCAGACAAGGTCGTCGTGCGTGTGCCGGCCTTGGCTGACAGCATCAGCGAAGGCCCTGAGACGATCACGCTGACCGCCAAGACACCGTTTGATCAAACCGAGGTGCAAGCCATCGGCACGATCAACGACACGACAGGCCAGCCGATGTTGTCGATCACCGGCCCGGCCGTGGTCAACGAAGCGGCGGGCACCTTGACCTACAAGGTCACGCTGTCCAACCCGAGCGCGGGCACGGTCACCGTCAACTACGGCACCGCAGACGGTACAGCCAAGGCGGGCAGCGATTACGAGTCCAGCAGCGGCAGCCTGAGCTTCCAGGCCGGCCAGACCGAGAAGCTCATCACCGTCAAGGTGCTCAATGACAGCGTGTACGAAGGCGCGGAAGCCTTCTTGGTCAATCTGAGCGCGCCCAGCGGCGCGGCCATCACCACAGGCAGCCTCACCACCATCATCCGCGACGATGGCCAAGGCGAGCTGCCCCCGGGCACGCCGCCCGGCACCCCGCTGGACGACGACCGTCCCACGATCAGCAGCGTGAGCAACGCCCAGGCCAACGAAGGCGGCAACCTGGACTTCAAGATCACGCTCAGCCACCCGAGCACGACGGACACGCCGATCACGCTCAAGTTCAGCGATGGTACGGCCAAGCTGGGCACGGACACCGGCACCCCGATGGTGTCGTACGACGGTGGCGTCACCTTCGAGCCGCTCAATCCTGTCAACGGCACGGTCACGATCAATGTGCCGGCCAACACGCCCGCAGACAAGGTCGTCGTGCGTGTGCCGGCGCTGACCGACAGCATCAGCGAAGGCCCTGAGACGATCACGCTGACCGCCAAGACACCGTTTGATCAAGCCGAGGTGCAAGCCACCGGCACGATCACCGACACGACGGGCCAGCCGACGTTGTTGATCACCGGCCCGGCCATCGTCAATGAGGCTGCCGGTACGCTGACCTACAAGGTCACGCTGTCCAACCCGAGCGCGGGCACGGTCACCGTCAACTACGGCACCGCCGATGGCACGGCCAAGGCCGGCAGCGACTACGAGCCCAGCAACGGCAGCCTGAGCTTCCAGGCCGGCGAGACCGAGAAGCTCATCACCGTCAAGGTGCTCAATGACAGCGTGTACGAAGGCGCGGAAGCCTTCACGGTGAATCTGAGCACGCCAAGTGGCGCGGCCATCGCCACAGGCAGCCTCACCACCACCATCCGCGACGATGGCCAAGGCGAGCTGTCCCCGGGCACGCCGCCCGGCACCCCGCTGGACGACGACCGCCCCACGATCAGCAGTGTGAGCAACGCCCAGGCCAACGAAGGTGGCAACCTGGACTTCAAGATCACCCTCAGCCACCCGAGCACGACGGACACGCCGCTCACGCTCAAGTTCATCGAGGGCACGGCCAAGCTGGGCACGGACACCGGCACACCAATGGTGTCATACGACGGTGGCCTGACCTTCGAGCCGCTGAACCCGGTCGACCTGGTCAACGGCACGGTCACCATCAATGTGCCGGCCAACACGCCCGCAGACAAGGTCGTCGTGCGTGTGCCGGCACTGACCGACAGCGTCAGCGAAGGTCCTGAGACGATCACGCTGACCGCCAAGACACCGTTTGATCAAACCGAGGTGCAAGCCACCGGCACGATCACCGACACCACAGGCCAGCCGACACTGATCATCACCGGCCCGGCCGTGGTCAACGAAGCGGCAGGCACCTTGACCTACAAGGTCACGCTGTCCAACCCGAGTTCAGGCACGGTCACCGTCAACTACGGCACCGCCGATGGCACAGCCAAGGCCGGCAGCGACTACGAGCCCAGCAGCGGCAGCCTGAGCTTCCAGGCCGGCGAGACCGAGAAGCTCATCACCGTCAAGGTGCTCAATGACAGCGTGTACGAAGGCGCGGAAGCCTTCACGGTGAACCTGAGCGCGCCCAGCGGCGCGGCCATCGCCACAGGCAGCCTCATCACCACCATCCGCGACGATGGCCAAGGCGAGCTGCCCCCGGGCACGCCGCCCGGCACCCCGCTGGACGACGACCGCCCCACCATCAGCAGTGTGAGCAACGCCCAGGCCAACGAAGGCGGCAACCTGGACTTCAAGGTCACGCTCAGCCACCCGAGCACGACGGACACGCCGCTCACGCTCAAGTTCATCGAGGGCACGGCCAAGCTGGGCACGGACACCGGTGCACCGCTGGTGTCGTACGACGGCGGCCTGACCTTCGAGCCACTCAATCCTGTCAACGGCACGGTCACGATCAACGTGCCGGCCAACACACCGGCCGACAAGGTCGTCGTGCGTGTGCCGGCACTGACCGACAGCATCAGCGAAGGCCCTGAGACGATCACGCTGACCGCCAAGACACCGTTTGATCAAACCGAGGTCCAAGCCACCGGCACGATCACCGACACCACAGGTCAACCCACCCTCGCCATCACTGGCCCGGCCATCGTCAACGAAGCGGCGGGCACCTTGACCTACAAGGTCACGCTGTCCAACCCGAGTTCAGGCACGGTCACCGTCAACTACGGCACCGCAGACGGTACAGCCAAGGCGGGCAGCGACTACGAGCCCAGCAGCGGCAGCCTGAGCTTCCAGGCCGGCGAGACCGAGAAGCTCATCACTGTCAAGGTGCTCAATGACAGCGTGTACGAAGGCGCGGAAGCCTTCTTGGTCAATCTGAGCACGCCCAGTGGCGCGGCCATCGCCACAGGCAGCCTCACCACCACCATCCGCGACGATGGCCAAGGTGAGCTGCCCCCGGGCACGCCGCCCGGCACCCCGCTGGACGACGACCGCCCGACCATCAGCAGTGTGAGCAACGCCCAGGCCAACGAAGGCGGCAACCTGGACTTCAAGGTCACGCTCAGCCACCCGAGCACGACGGACACGCCGCTCACGCTCAAGTTCATCGATGGCACGGCCAAGCTGGGCACGGACACCGGTGCACCGCTGGTGTCGTACGACGGCGGCCTGACCTTCGAGCCACTCAATCCTGTCAACGGCACGGTCACGATCAACGTGCCGGCCAACACACCGGCCGACAAGGTCGTCGTGCGTGTGCCGGCACTGACCGACAGCATCAGCGAAGGCCCTGAGACGATCACGCTGACCCCCAAGACACCGTTTGATCAAACCGAGGTCCAAGCCACCGGCACGATCACCGACACCACAGGTCAACCCACCCTCGCCATCACTGGCCCGGCCATCGTCAATGAGGCTGCCGGTACGCTGACCTACAAGGTCACGCTGTCCAACCCGAGTTCCGGCACGGTGACCGTCAACTACGGCACCGCCGACGGCACAGCCAAGGCCGGCAGCGACTACGAGCCCAGCAGCGGCAGCCTGAGCTTCCAGGCCGGTGAGACCGAGAAGCTCATCACCGTCAAGGTGCTCAATGACAGCGTGTACGAAGGCGCGGAAGCCTTCACGGTGAACCTGGCTGGGGCGAACGGCGCGGCCATCGCCACAGGCAGCCTCACCACCACCATCCGCGACGATGGCCAAGGTGAGCTGCCCCCGGGCACGCCGCCCGGCACCCCGCTGGACGACGACCGCCCGACCATCAGCAGTGTGAGCAACGCCCAGGCCAACGAAGGCGGCAACCTGGACTTCAAGGTCACGCTCAGCCACCCGAGCACGACGGACACGCCGCTCACGCTCAAGTTCATTGAGGGCACGGCCAAGCTGGGCACGGACACCGGTGCACCGCTGGTGTCGTACGACGGCGGCCTGACCTTCGAGCCACTCAATCCGGTCAACGGCACGGTCACGATCAATGTGCCGGCCAACACGCCCGCAGACAAGGTCGTCGTGCGTGTGCCGGCGCTGACCGACACCATCAGCGAAGGCGCCGAGACGATCACGCTGACCGCCAAGACACCGTTTGATCAAACCGAGGTGCAAGCCACCGGCACGATCACCGACACGACGGGCCAGCCGACGTTGTCGATCACCGGCCCGGCCATCGTCAATGAGGCCGCCGGTACGCTGACCTACAAGGTCACGCTGTCCAACCCGAGCGCGGGCACGGTCACCGTCAACTACGGCACCGCAGACGGCACAGCCAAGGCGGGCAGCGACTACGAGCCCAGCAGCGGCAGCCTGAGCTTCCAGGCCGGCGAGACCGAGAAGCTGATCACCGTCAAGGTGCTCAATGACAGCGTGTACGAAGGCGCGGAAGCCTTCACGGTGAACCTGAGCACGCCCAGTGGCGCGGCCATCACCGCAGGCAGCCTCACCACCACCATCCGCGACGATGGCCAAGGCGAGCTGCCCCCGGGCACACCGCCCGGCACGCCCCTGGACGACGACCGCCCCACCATCGCCGTCAGCAACACCACCGCCGCAGAAGGCGACTTCGCGGTCTTCAATGTCACGCTGAACCACGCAGCCAGCAATCCGCTGCCGCTGCAACTGACCCTTGCCGAGGGCAGCGCGAAGGCCGGCCAGGATTACACCGCCACGATGCAGGTGTCGTTCAACCAGGGCCAGACGTGGCAGACGGTCTCGGCATCCGGCCAACTCAATGTGCCGGCGGGCATCACCAGCCTGCTGGTGCGTGTGCCCACGATCAACGACACGGCCACCGAGCTGACCGAGTCTTTCAGCCTCACGGTGGCCAGCACGCAAGCGGCCAACGCGCAGGCCACAGCCAGCGCCAGCATCACCGACAACGATGCACCGCCCTCCATTGATCTGGATGCCAACGATTCGTCGGGGGCAACCGGTGCGGGCTACTGGACAACCTACGATGAAAACGGTTCGCTGCAACGCATTGCGGACGTCGACATCTCCCTCAAGGACCCCGACAGCACCCAGCTCACCGGCGCCACCATCAAGTTGACCAACCCCCAGGCCGGCGACGCGTGGACGATCCTGGAGACCTTGCCTGGCGGCATCACCGCGCAGATCAACGGCGCCATCGTCACCTTGAGCGGCTCGGCCAGCCTGGCCAACTACCAGGCCGCGCTGCGCATGGTGTTCTTCAGCACCCAATCCGAAGACCCCGCAGCTGGCACACGCCGGGTCGAGGTCAGCGTCAACGACGGCACCTCCACGAGCAACGTCGCCGTGGCCGAGATCTCCGTGCAGCCTGTCAACGATGCCCCGGTCGTGGGTGATGCCAGCGCTCGGATCTCTGAAGAAGGCCTGGCGGGCGGCATCCAGGACACCTCTGGCAACCCGGACACCACGGACGCCAGCTCGGTCAGCGGCCGCATCGCCATCAGCGATGTCGATTCGTCGACCCTCAGCGTGAGCCTCGTGGCCCCCGCAACGCCTGTCTTTGCTGCCAACGGCACGCCCGTGACCTGGAGCAGCGACGGCCAAGGCGGCCTGATCGGCAAGGCCGGTGCCACCACGGTGATCAGCGCATCCATTGACAGCGCCGGCAACTACGGCGTCAACCTCCTGGGCCCGCTTCAGCACACGGGGCAGGGCGAAGACACGCTGCCCATCCGCTTCGGCGTCAGTGTGTCCGACGGCATCGCCGTCAGCCAGGGCACGCTCACGGTCCACGTCGAAGACGACGCGCCCACCACACCGCTCATTCAGGACAAGACCCTGGTCGTGCAGGACACCAACCTCATGCTGGTGCTGGACGTGTCCAACAGCATGAACGAGCAGAGCGGCATCGATGGTCTGACCCGACTGGCCGCGGCCGTGCGCTCCATGCAGACCTTGCTGGACAAGTACGATGACTTCGGCACGGTGGCCGTGCGCCTGGTCACCTTCTCCAGCACCAGCCAGGCCATCGGCGACAGCTGGCTGAGTGTGGCCGACGCCAAGGCAAAGCTGGCCACCATCACGGCCACCGGTGGCACCAACTACGACTACGCCCTGAGCACGGCCGAATCGGCCTTCAACACATCGGCAGGCAAGATCGACGGCGCCGACCACATCCTGTACTTCTTCTCCGACGGCAACCCGACCCTGTCCAGCGCCTTCCCCACCGCAGGGCAGAACGGCCAGAACGGGCTGACGACCCAGACCAACCTCGGGGACGGCATCGACACCAACGAAGAGGGCAACTGGACCAAGTTCCTCAACACGAACCAGATCAATGCCTTCGCCGTGGGCCTGGGCTCCGATGTGGCCCAGACCTATCTGAACCCGGTGGCCTACAACGGTCAGTTTGCGCTGAACCAGAACGGGATCGTGGTGAGCAACCTCAGCCAGCTCGACAGCACGCTGGCCGGCACGGTGACGGGATCGGTGGCCGGGGAAATCTTCGCTTCGGGCAGCGTCAATGGCGCGGCGCTGGGTGCCGATGGCGGCCGCCTGGCTTCTGTCACCATCGGTGGTCAGACCTACAACTACAGCGCTGAAGCCGGCACGCTCAATGTCACCACGCCGCTGGGCGCGAAGTTCTCCCTCAACTGGCTGACCGGCGCCTACACCTACAAGGCGCCGGATGGCCTGAAGGCAGATCGCAGCGAAACCATCGTCTACAGCGTGGTGGACCGCGATGGGGACACGGCATCGTCTTCGCTGGTCGTCAACCTCAAGGTCAATGCCGCCGTGGATGGTGCGCCGGTCATCCAGGCCACCACGGCCACGGTTTCCGAAGAGGGGCTGGCCAGCGGTCAGAAGGACGGCAACGGTGCTTCGCCCGGCAGCGACACCACGGATGCCACCTCTGCCAGCGGCACCATCACCGTCACGACCAGCGACGGTCAGGCCGCCAAGGCCATTGCGCTGCTGGCGCCCGTGAGCCCGGTCATCACCGCCGACGGCAAGACCGTGGTGTGGAGCAGCGATGGTGCCGGCGGCCTCATTGGCAAGAACGGCAGCGATGCCGCCGCCCAGACGGTGGCCACCGTCACCCTCAACCCATCTGGCAGCTACACCTTCACGCTCTCGCAAGCCCTGCAGCACGCGGGCTCGGGCGAGGACGTCAAGACACTGCTCATCGGTGTCAAGGCCATCGATGCGGGCAACAAGGTCGGCTATGGCGACATCGTCATCCATGTGGAAGACGATGCCCCTCTTTCCGCACCGCCCGTCTCGAACACGCTCACCACGCAGGACACCAACCTGCTCATCGTGCTGGACACCTCCGGCAGCATGGCCGAGTCCAGCGGCATCAGCGGCCTCACGCGGTTGGATGCAGCGGTGCAGTCCATCGGCAACCTGCTGGACAAGTACGACGCGCTGGGGGGCGTCTCGGTGCGGCTGGTGACCTTCTCGGGCGGTGCCAGCGCTCAGGGTGATCGCTGGCTGAGCGTGGCCGAAGCCAAGTCGTATCTGGCCGCACTCAAGCCCGATGGCGGCACCAACTACGATGCGGCGCTGTCGCAGGCCCAGACGGCCTTCAACAGCAGCACAGGCAAGATCGCCGGCGCGCAGAACCTCTCCTACTTCTTCTCCGATGGCGATCCGACGCTGTCCAACCTCAACCCGACGGCGGGCGTCAATGGCCAGAACGGCCAGACCACGCAGACCAACCTCGGCGACGGCATTGACGCCAACGAAGAGCGCAGCTGGATCGATTTCCTCAACCAGCAGCAGATCAAGAGCTATGCCGTGGGCCTGGGCACCGGCGTCTCAAGCCAGTACCTCAACCCCATCGCGTATGACGGCCAGGCCAGCGACAACCTCAACGCCACCATCGTCACCAGCCTCAACCAGCTGGACACGGCACTCGCCACCACCTTTGGCGATACCGTCCGAGGCTCGCTGATCGCATCGGGCCAGATCACCTCGCTCATGGGTGCCGATGGCTTCGGGCACGTCGCCAGCGTGACGGTCGATGGCATCGTTCACAGCTATGACGCAGCCAACCACGTCCTGCACGTCAGCACGCAGCTTGGCGGCGATCTGCAGGTCGACATGCGCACCGGCGACTACACCTATGGCGCGCCGGGCCAGCTGAATGGGTCGAACACGGAGACCTTCTCGTTCTCCCTGGCCGACAAGGATGGCGATGCCGCATCGTCATCGCTGTCGATCCGTCTGGAAGACACCAGCGTGATCGTCGGCACGGCGGGCGCCGACGCGCTGAGCGCGCCGTCCATGCAGGTGCCGGCCGTCATCCTGGGCCGCGATGGTGCAGACAGTCTGACCGGCGGAGATCTCGCCGATCGTCTGTATGGCGACGGCGGCAACGACCTCATCAACGGTGGCAAGGGCAACGACACACTGCATGGCGGTGATGGCGCCGATGTGATCAACGGTGATGAGGGCAATGACCTGATCATCGGTGGCCCGGGCGGCGATACGCTGAGCGGCGGGGCGGGGGCAGACGTGTTCGTGTGGCACTTTGCCGATCCGGGCACCTCGTCGGCCACGCGCCCGTGGGACGTCGTCAAGGACTTCAAGCTGGCCGACGGCGACGTGCTCGACCTGCGAGATCTCCTTCAGGGAGAAACCTCAGGCAACCTGTCCAGCTACCTGGAGTTCGACACGAGCACGTCCTCAGGCAACACGCTGATCAAGATCAGCGCGAATGGCGACTTCCCGTTCGGCGTGGCGACCAACGCCACGGAGACGCAGCGCATCACGCTGGAAGGCATCAACATCCGTTCGGCCTTGTCGCTGTCCAACTTTGCCAGCGACAGCGACATCGCCAGCCGGCTCATGGCGCAGAACAAACTGCTGGTCGACGCCTGATTTGTCTCAGCGCGCGAGCGGCCCCAGGCATCGCCTCTGGGCCGCCCACGAAAAAGCCCGTCGCAGATGCTGACGGGCTTTTTGTTGTTCGACTGCGGGTGAAGGGCCGGCTCAGCGACGCAGCTTGGGCTGAGGCACGGTCTTGAGGTCGCCAGGCAAGGAAGCGATGTAGGTGGCCAACTGCTTGAGCTCCGGACGGGTGAACAGCTTGACCTGTGCCCCCATGATCGGGTTGCTGCGGCCCACCTTCGGGTTGTTCGAAGTCTGGTACGACTTCAGCGCCACATACAGGTAATCGCCGTGCTGGCCAGCCAGCTTGGGGTAGGCCGCATCGATCGGCTTGTTGAGGCCCTCGCCGTGGCAAGCCAGGCAGTTGCCCTTGGTGAGCAAGGCCTGAATTTCGGGGGAGGGCGGCTCGGCCTTGTGGGCGGCCGGTGGCACATCCTTGCCGTTGACCTCGTAGAAGGCGGAGATCTCGGAGATGTCCTGGTCGGTCAGCGAGCCGGCGACGCCTTGCATGGTCGGGTGCTTGCGGTCGCCCTTGCGATAGGCCTCCAGCGCCGCGGCGATGTACTTGGCATTCTGGCCGGAGATCATCGGGACCATGTGGATCTCCGGGAAACTGGCCTGATAGCCGACAATGCCGTGGCAGCCGATGCACATCGCCACCTTGGACTGGACGGCGACACCGCCGCCTGCCGGCTTGACATCCTGGGCCTGGGCCCCCGTGGCGAGGAGGCTTGCCAGGGTCAGCAGGCCCAGATTCTTGTACAGCAGGTGAAGCGGTGTTTTCATGTGGCTGGCAGGGGAAAATATCCGGCAGGTGAAAAAACACGAGACTGCGACATTATTCGGTCGCAGCCTATACTGGAACACAGGAACAACCCGGTTGAGTTATCGCATGAAATTCCAAGGTACAGATCAGTATGTGGCCACAGACGACCTGAAACTGGCCGTCAATGCAGCGTTGAAGCTACAGCGCCCCTTGCTAGTGAAGGGCGAACCGGGTACAGGCAAGACGATGCTGGCCGAAGAAGTGTCTTCGGCGCTGGGCATGCCGCTGCTGCAATGGCACATCAAGTCCACCACCAAGGCCCAGCAGGGCCTGTACGAATACGATGCCGTCAGCCGCCTGCGCGACAGCCAGTTGGGCGAAGAAAAGGTCAAGGACATCCACAACTACATCGTCAAGGGTGTGCTGTGGCAGGCCTTCGAAGCCGAGCAGCCCGTGGCGCTCCTGATCGACGAGATCGACAAGGCCGACATCGAATTCCCCAACGATCTGCTGCGCGAGCTCGACCGCATGGAGTTCTATGTCTACGAGACGCGCCAGCTCGTCAAGGCACGGCACCGCCCGCTGGTGATCATCACCTCCAACAACGAGAAGGATCTGCCGGATGCCTTCCTGCGCCGCTGCTTCTTCCACTACATCCGCTTCCCGGATGCCACGGTGATGCAGCAGATCGTCGAAGTGCACTTCCCGCACATCAAGAAGGATCTGCTGGCGGCGGCCATGCGCCACTTCTATGAAGTGCGCAATCTGCCCGGTCTCAAGAAGAAGCCGAGCACCTCCGAGCTGATCGACTGGCTCAAGCTGCTGGTGGCCGAAGACATTCCGGCCGAGGTGCTGCAAAGCAAGGACGACAAGGTCAGCGTGCCGCCCCTGGTCGGCGCACTGCTCAAGAACGAGCAGGACCTCAGTCTGTTCGAAAAGCTCGTCTACATGGCGCGCCACAACCGCTGAGTCCTCGCGCTGACGCGTGCGGACTCAAGCCTTGCGGCTGCGCCTTTCCGGCGTGGCGGCCAGCACCACCCGGTTGCGGCCTTCGGCCTTGGCCTGGTAGAGCGCTTCATCCGCCCGTCGCAGCAGCGACTGCAGGGATTCGCCGGGCTCTGCCGCACAGGCCAGGCCCGTGCTGATGCTCACGGCGATGTGCTCGTCGTTCCAGGGGATGTCAACCTGGTTCACGGCGGCACGCAGCCGCTCGGCCGCCTGCAGGGCGCCTTCGTGCACCGTGTGCGGCAGCAGGATGCAGAACTCCTCGCCGCCATAGCGGGCCACACGGTCCACCTCGCGGGCCTTGGCCTGCAGGGTGCGCGAGACGGCGCACAGCACGGCATCGCCCGCGGCATGGCCCAGGCGGTCGTTGATGCGCTTGAAGTGGTCGATGTCCACCAGCAGCACGGAGAACGGATCGCCGAAGCGCTGCAGGCGCTGGTCTTCCCGGTCGAGCAGGTATTCGATGGCGCGGCGGTTGAGCAGCCCGGTCAGGGCGTCGTGGTGGGAGAGGTGTTCCAGGCGGCGCACCAGCCGGTTGACCACGATGAAGCCCAGGACAAAGCTGGTCAGGATCGACAGGGACACGCTGGCGTACACCATGGCGAACTGCGACACCTCGTCGGACCAGTTGCGCCACGGCCAGGCCACACCGGGTGTGAGGTGGCTCACCGCAGCCAGCACGAACACCACCACGGCGGTGCCCAGCAAGGCCGCCTGCGTCCAGGCGGTGCCCGCCCGGTATTCCTCTTTGAGCGGCTGGAAGGTCTCTACGGCCGTGCGCCCCAGGATCCAGCCCATGGCCACGCAATTGAGCACCACCGCGGTGGTCTCCCAGCCTGCCGGCAGGCTGAACATGGTGTTGAACAGCGTCACCCCCAGGCCCAGCAGCAGATGCACGCCATCGGTCTGGCGCAGCTTCAGGAAGAACTGCAGGCCCCGGCGCAGCGACACGGCGCCCAGCACCACCAAGGCACCGGAGACCGTCATGCGCAGGCTGTCCGAACCCAGCGCGGGCAGCAGCATCACCGCCAGGGCCACCCCGTTGGCCAGGCTGGCAAACATCCAGTGCCGCGCAGCGTGGCGCGACAACCCCAGCCAGGACCCACCGATCCACCACATGGCCGTGGTCAGACTGTGCGTCAGCAGGATGAATGCCAGAAGCATGTGGCTAGCGTCCATCGTTACAGCTCGTATTTCAGCAGATGCAATGTAAAAGGATGGTGGCGATCTGAGGGCGTTCAAGCGTTTTCGACTGTCCCGGGACAAAATAGAGGCTGATTCGCTGGAAACCCTATGCTCATCAACTTCTTCTTCGCCTTGCGGTCCGCACGGTTGCCGGTCACCATCCCCGAGTACCTCAGCCTGCTCGAGGCCATCAAGAACGATGTGATCCAACCTTCGGTGGATGAGTTCTACCACCTGGCGAAGATGACCTTGGTGAAGAACGAGGCGCATTTCGACAAATTTGACCGCGCGTTTTCCGCCTATTTCAGGGGGGTGGACGGCGGCATCGACCTGACCAAGGACATTCCCCTGGAGTGGCTGCGCAAGCATTTCGAGCGGGAATTGACCCCGGAAGAGCGCGCCAAGATCGAAGCGATGGGCTGGGACAAGCTGATGGACCGCCTCAAGGAGCTGCTCCAGGAGCAGAAGGAGCGCCACGAGGGCGGCAACAAGTGGATCGGCACGGGCGGCACATCGCCCTTCGGTGCCTATGGATACAACCCCGAGGGCATCCGCATCGGGCAGGACCGCTCGCGCAACCGCAGTGCCGTCAAGGTCTGGGACAAGCGCGAGTTCAAGGATTACGACGATTCCATCGAGCTGGGCACGCGCAACATCAAGGTGGCCCTGCGTCGCCTGCGCAAGTTTGCGCGTCAGGGCGCCAATGAAGAGCTGGACCTGGATCACACCATCCATGCCACGGCGGCCAACGCCGGCATGCTGGACATCAAGATGATCCCCGAGCGGCACAACACGGTGAAGGTGCTGCTGCTGATGGATGTGGGGGGCACGATGGACGACCACGTCCACCGGGTGGAAGAGCTCTTCAGTGCCGCCAAGTCGGAGTTCAAGCACCTGGAGTTCTATTACTTCCACAACTGCGTGTACGACTTCATGTGGCGCAACAACCATCGCCGCTACGCCGAGAAGATGTCCACCTGGGACATCATCCGCAAGTACAACAAGGACTACAAGCTGATCTTCGTGGGCGATGCCACCATGAGCCCCTATGAGATCCTGCAAGCCGGTGGCAGCACCGAATACAACAACGACGAGCCGGGCGCCGAATGGCTGGGCCGGCTCACGCATGCGTTTCCCAACTTCGTGTGGATCAATCCGGAGCCGCAAGGGGTCTGGGGGTATCGGCAGAGCGTGTCCATCATTCAGCAGCTGATGGGCGGGCGCATGTTCCCCATGACCTTGCAGGGGCTCGAATCGGCGATGCGTCTGCTCAGCAAGTGAACCGATGAGGGCGACCGGCAAGCGGTGCAGTTCTGAACGATCGGTGCGTGCTGAGTACCTCAGGCGTGCCCGAAGCACGGCGGTGCTGGTGGCCGCGCTGGTGGCCGCGCTGGCGGGGCCACAGCGCGGCCTGGCGGCGCCGGCGCAGGCCCTGAGCGACGACGAGGCCGATGTGGCGGCCGATGTGGCCTGCGACATGCCTGCTGACATGCCTGCCAGCAAACCGGCCGGTGGCGCCCCCGGTGTGAAGCCTGGGCCCGCGGCTGCCGGCACGGCCACGGTGCCCATTCCGCCGGCGACCTCCCCAGGTGCCCTGGTGGCGCCCAATTCGGGGGCCGTGCCGCCCGGTGAGGCCCCCACACAAGTCGACCGCGCCCGCCCCGTGGCCTGGACGCTGGAGATCGATGCGCCGGGCGATCTGCGCAAGCTGCTCTTGAGCTATCTGGACTTGGCGCGTTTTCAGCAGGAGGCCGCACGGGATGCGACGCTGGCCATTCGGCGCAGCGAATTGCGGCGCCTGGTGGTGTCGGCGCCTGAGCAGGCCAAGGCGCTGCTGGCGGGCGCGGGCTACTTCAATCCGAAGATCACCACCCGCGTGGGGGACGAGAGACCTGGCCAGCCCGTGCTCGTGCACATCCACGTGGATCCCGGGCCGTTGACGCGCGTCAGCCAGGTGCAGTTCGTGTTCGAAGGCGAACTCGACAGCCGGCTGTCGGCCAACGATCCGCTGGCGCAGGCGCTGGAAGACCGGCTGGAAAGCGAATGGGCCCTGCCCGAGGGCGAGGTCTTCCGGCAGGCAACGTGGTCGTCGGCCAAGAACGCGGCGCTGGCGCGCATCCGGGCCGATGGGTATCCCACGGCGAGCTGGAGCGGCACCTCCGTGACGGTGGATGCGGAAAGCAACGCGGCCAGTCTCTATCTGATCGTCGATTCGGGGCCCGGCTTCACCTTTGGCGATGTGCGCATCGAAGGGTTGGTCAAGCAACCGGCGTCGGCCATCACCAATCTGGCGCCGTTCGGAAAGGGATCGGCCTACAGCGAAAAGCATCTGCTCGATTGGCAGGAGCGCATCCAGAAGCTCAATCTGTTCGACAACGTCTTCGTGGCCACCGATCTGGACCCCAAGCAGGCGGGCGCCGCACCGGTGGTGGTGCAGGTGCACGAGTTGCCGCTGCAGACCGCCACCACCGGCATCGGCATCAGCACGGATTCAGGGCCCCGCGTGTCGCTGGAGCACCTGCATCGCAATGTCTTCGACATGGACTGGCAGGCCAAGACCAAGCTGCAACTGGGCCGCCAGGAGTCCATCGGCAGCCTGGATCTGACCTCGCACCCCTGGCCGCGGCGCCGCAGGGGCCTGATCTCGGCGCAGGCATCGCGGCTGCTGGACAGCGAGGATTCCGTCACCACCTCGCAGCAGTTGCGGGTTGGCCTGTTGCATGAAGGCGAGCGGCTGGAGCGCACCGATTACGCCGAGTTGCAGAGCGCCCGCGTGGTGTCCGAAGAGAAGGTGCTGCTGTCGAAGGCGACGGCCTTGAGCGGCACCTCGCAATGGATCTACCGCGACGTGGACAGCCAGACGCAGCCCACGAAGGGCTTCACGGCCCTGGGCCAGGGCACGGTGGGCCGCAGCTATGCCACCCTGGCTGAGTCGGGGCTGTTCTCGCGGCTGTACGCACGGGTCACGGGCTATCAGCCCTTGCCGTCGCAGTGGCGGGCCACGGCCCGTGTCGAGGCCGGCCAGGTGTTTGCGCGCGATGCCGTCAGCATCCCGGACCCCTTGCTGTTCCGCGCGGGTGGCGATGATTCGGTGCGGGGGTATGCCTACCGGTCCATCGGTGTGGACAAGGACGGCGCCATCATCGGTGGACGTGCGATCGCCACGGGCAGCATCGAGCTGGCGCATCCGGTGAGCGCAAAGTTGCCCAATCTGCTGGGGGCCGTCTTCGTGGACGCCGGTGATGCGGCCGAGAAGTTCGGCAACCTGCGGGCCAATGTGGGCTATGGCTTCGGCGTGCGCTGGCTGAGCCCTGTCGGGCCCTTGCGGCTGGACCTGGCCTATGGGCAGAAGGCGCAGCGTTGGCGCATGCACTTCAGCGTGGGGATCACCCTGTGAGCGGGCCTGCAAACGAAGCCGATGACGCACCGGTCGACCAGCCGGTCCAGGAAGGGCGGCCACCCCGAAGGTTCGGGCCGCGCAAGGTCGTGGGCAAGCTGGTGGGCGTGATGCTCAGCCTGGCGGGGCTGTTGCTGATCATGGTGGTGGCGGCCTGGCTGTTGCTGCACAACGCAGGCATGACGCGGCACATCCTGCCGATGATTCCCGGCGTGAAGGTCGACGGGGGCGAGGGCGCCTTGCTGGGCGATTTCAAGGCGCGGCGGGTCGACATCGCCTTGCCCCGCGGCGGTGGCATCGTGCTGCAGGACGTGGCCTGGCGGCGTCTGCAGGTGCTGCCCGATGGCGGTGTCGCGTGGCAGATCGCCGTCAAGGCGGAGGCGCTGAAGGCGCGGCGCGTGGATGTGCGCTGGGTGCCCGGGCCGGCGTCGCCATCGTCCGGGCCTCTGGCCGACATCGATCTGCCCTTGAGCGTGCAGGTCGGCCGCCTTCAGGTGGATGAGGCACACAGCGTGTATTGGGGGGCGCAAGCTCTGACGCAGATCGATGCCGGGGTGGCGCTGCAGGTGCGCCATGGCCTGCTCGGGCGGCGGCATCAGGTGCACTTGACGCGGGTGGTCTGGCAGGGCTGGCAGGCTTCAGGGGATGCGCGTGCGGACACCTTGGGCAAGATGGCGGTGCAGGGTCGGATCCGGCTGCAAGGCCGTCCTGGATGGCAGGGCGGCGATGCTGAAACGGCTTCAAACGCGTCGTCCACAGCGGCGTCTGTCGTGCCGCCATCGGTCGATGCCGATCTGAGCGTTGAAGGCTTCCTGAAGGCCTTGCACGTGCGTGGTGCGGTGAGCATGTCGCCCAAACAGGCGCCGGCATCCGCAGCGTCCACGGCCTCCCGGCAGACCGCCGCGCTGGCCAGCAGCTTGACGGTGGACACACACATTCAGCCCTTCGACGCTTGGCCGTTGGCATCGCTGCAGGCTTCGCTTCAGGCACTGGACTTGTCCGCACTGGATGGGACGCTGCCTGAAACGCGGCTGAGTGGCAAGCTCAGCCTGAGCCCGTCTGCTGCGCGAGACCTCGCTGCTCGAGCTGGACCTGCGCAATGCCCTGCCGGGCGCCTGGGATCAGGGCCGCTTGCCGATCGCGGTACTGTCGGGCAGCGTCAGCCTGCTCGAAGCCCGGGCGGCCAAGACCTTGAACATGGCCTGGCACGATGGCCTGCTGGATCTGCAGGCGCAGACGCCTTCGGCCGGCGCGACGCAGGCAGGCTCGGTCTCGCTCAAGGGAGGCTGGGGAGGCAGCCGCACCTTGCGTGCCGATTGGCGAGGTGTGACGCCCCGTGCCTTGCATGGCCTGGCCCCACCGCTTCAGTTGAGCGGCAATGCCGTGGTGCGCCCACGCTGGCGCGACGGGCTGCTGGCGCTGGCACAGACCGACATGGACGTGGCCGCCGAGGTGCAAGGCTTGTATGGCCAGGCGTTTGCAGCGGATGTGCCGTCGGCCAAGGCCTTCGCCCCGGCCACGCCGGTTCCAGTGAGCCTGAACCTCGCGGGGCGGTATGGGCCTGGTCGTGTGCTCATCCAGTCCTTGCGGCTGCAAAGTCAGGAAGCCCGTGCCAGCGTGGCCGACAGCGCCGTGCAATGGGGTGGCCCGGTCCCTTGGGCGGTCAAGCTCGCTGCCCATGTGCAGGACTTCGATCCGCGGGTGTGGCTGCCTTGGCCGGCCACGGTCACGGGCGCCCATCGCGTGTCGGGCAAGCTGTCTGCCGATCTGAACGCACGGTGGCAAGGCCAGGCCCGGCTGGACGTGGCGCCCAGTGTGCTGGGTGGCCTGCCGTTGCAGGGGCAGGTGGTATGGCAGTCGCCGGCGAACCCGCAGCGGATGTCCTTGAACGCGGATGTGGATGTGGCCGGCAACGCGCTGCGTGTGCAGGCCGAACTGCCGTGGCGGCGCGATGCCCGTGGGGATCTGGACTGGGCCGAAGGTGCGCAGTGGCATGGACGCATCCAGGCGCCGGCCTTACATCAGCTGCAGGCCATTGCACCGCTGCTGGGTGCGGCGCGCATCGGTGGGGTGGTGGAAGGCGAGGGCAGTGCGCGGGGCCTGTGGCCCGATCTGCGCAGCGAAGGCCGCCTCAACGTCAGCCGCTTCCAATGGGACACGCGAGCCGGTCAGGCGTATCGGCTGGAATCGGCCCAGGCCAACTGGCAGCTGGACACGGCCGATCTGCAGGCGCCCACGCAGGTGCGCGTGGCCTTGAGCAAGGGCGTGGCCGGCCCCATGGCGCTGGAGCAGGCCACGCTGGAGGTGGATGGCAGCCTGCAGGCCCATCGCCTGAAGCTGGTGGCCGACATGACCCAGCAGTTGCGCAAGGAGCGCAAGCCCACCCCCGTGCATGCGGAGCTGGCCGGGCAGGGCGGGCTGGCGCGAGCAGGGCGTGAGAAGGCCTTCACCGGCTGGGATGGGCAGATCAGCCAGTTGCTGGTGCGCACGGGTGGGCTGACGCCCCATGTGTTGTTGATGGCGCAGCCTTTCCGCATCCAGGGCAACTGGCAGCAGGACGGCCGCTCGGTGGTGGTCTCGCCCACGTCGGTCAACGTGCTGGGGGCGGGGCTGGATGTGCAGAAGCTGCAGTGGCGCACGGCGTCGGTCGTCCAGGATCCGCTGGGCGATCTGCAGGCCGATGTGCAACTGAACCCGCTCAATCTGGCCACCGTGCTGGCCAGCTGGCAGCCGCAGGCCGGCTGGGGCGGCGATCTGGTGTTGACGGGCAAGTTGAACCTGCGCCATTCGCAGGCCCAGCCCTGGGTGGTGGATGCCGATGTGCGGCACCTCTCGGGCGATCTGAGCCTGGCCGAGCCCACCATCGAAGGCAATGTGGTGCAGCGTCTGGGCATCCGGCAGGCCAGCCTGACGGTGCGGGCGCGCGATGGACGCTGGAGCGCCGAGCAACAGTTCGATGGCCGCTTGTTCGGCGTGCTGTCGGGCCAGGCGGCCGTGACGGTGGCCGATCCGCACAGGCTGCCTTCTGCCGACGATGCGCTGAGCGGCGCCCTGAACCTGCAGGTGCGCAATCTGCGGCCCTGGGGCACGTGGCTGCCGGCGGGCTGGCGGCTGAGCGGCCAGATGCAGGCGCAGGCCACATTGGGCGGCACCGTGGGCGCGCCGCAGTACGCAGGCAAGGTCACGGGGCAGGGCCTGGGCATCGGCCAGGCGCTGCTGGGCGTCAACATCACCGATGGCGAGCTGGAGATGACGCTGGAAGGCGATCACCTCCACCTCACGCGCTTCGAGGCAAAATCCGGTTCGCAAGGCGGCAGCCTCGTGGCCACGGGCGACATGCAGCCGGCCGAGGAAGGCATGCGCACGACGCTCAACATCCAGGCCGATCGCTTCGGCCTGTTGCAGCGGGTGGACCGCCGCGTGGTGGTGTCGGGCGAGCTGCAGGGCCATGCCGAGGGCGAAGACATCGACATCCTCGGCAAGGTGAGGGTCGACGAAGGTCTGATCGACATCAGCAAGTCCGATGCGCCAATGGTGGGCGACGACGTGTACGTGGTCAACCGTCCCGGGGATGACGAGGAGGAAGAAGAGGACACCTCATCATCAGGTGGGCCGCAACGCAAGGTCAACGCGAACATCGAGGTGAACCTGGGCAGCAAGCTCAAGCTGCGGGGACGGGGGCTGGACGCCTTTCTGACAGGTGCGCTGACGGTGACCACGCCGTCGAACCGGCCCAGCCTTCGCGGCACCATCAAGGTGGAGAACGGCACGTATGCGGCCTATGGGCAAAAGCTCGTGATCGAGCGTGGCTCGGTGGCCTTCACCGGGCCGATCGAGAACCCGCGGCTCGACATCCTGGCCATGCGCGCGCAGTCGCCGACGGCCGCATCCACCGACGTGAAGGTGGGGGTGAACATCACCGGCACGGCGCAGGATCCACGGGTGCGCCTGTATTCAGATCCTGCGATGTCGGAGACGGAAAAGCTGTCCTGGCTGGTGCTGGGCCGTGCGCCCACCGGCCTGGGCGGCGCCGACATCGGCCTGTTGCAGACAGCGGCCGTGGCCTTGCTGTCGGGCGAGGGCAGCTCGCCTTCGGACAACCTCATCGGCAAGCTGGGCCTGGATGAACTCTCGGTGCGGCAAAGCGATGGCGCAGTGCGCGAGACGGTGGTCAACCTGGGCAAGCAGGTGTCGAAGTACTGGTATGTGGGCTATGAGCGCAGCCTCAATGCCACCAGCGGCAACTGGCAATTGATCTACCGGCTGGCGCAGCGCTTCACGGTGCGCGCCCAGGCGGGCGACGACAACGCCATTGACTTCATCTGGTCTTGGCGTTGGGACTGACGCCGGGATGCATGCTGCCCAGGCTCAGTCGGCTTCGGCGTGCAGCTTCTTGTGGATCTGCCGCGTGCCCCACCAGATGCCCAGCAGCACCAGCGGGATCATGGCGCCGGCAATGGCCTCGGGGTTGATGTGCAGGCCGGCGGACTTGGCCGCCTTGCCGCCATACAGGATCAGGCTGACCACGTAGTACGCGATGGCCGCGATCGACAGGCCTTCCACGGTGCTTTGCAGCCGGAGCTGCATCTCCTGGCCCTTGGTGAGCTTGGCCAGCAGCATCTGGTTCTGCTCTTCGGTGGCGATGTCCACGCGCGTGCGCAGCAGGGCGCTGGCGCGCTCGATCCGCTGCGACAGCGAGGTCAGGCGCTGGGCCGTGGCCTGCACCGTCGTCATGGCCGGTGACACGCGGCGCAAGAGGAACTCGCCGATGGTCTGCGTGCCGGGAATCGGGGTCTCACGCAACTGCTCGATGCGTTGCTCGACCAGGTTGTAGTAGGCCTGCGTGGCCGAGAAGCGGTACATGTGCGTGGCGGTCGCGCGCTCGACTTTGGCCGCCAGCCCGATCAGCAGATCCAGCAACACCTGGTCGGATGATTCGGCGTGTTCCATCTGCGCCGTAATCTCGGCCAGTTGCGCTTCCCACAGGCTCAGCAGCGGGCTCAGTTCCTTGGCCACGGGCAGGCCGCGCAGGGCCATGAGGCGGTAGGTTTCCAGCTCCAGCAGACGCTGCGAGGTGCGGCCGGCGCGGGTCTCGGACGTGTTGGTGGGCGAGATCACCAGCAGGCGCTCGAAGCCGCTGTCGCGCAGACGGAAGTCCGTCATCGCGCAGGACTTGCGGATGCCCAGCAGCGAGGCCAGCGTTTCGCGCCCTTCGAACCAGGGGCCGGCGATCTCGCGCATGGCGGCCGGATCTTCCACATCGCCGTGCACCATGGCCATCATGATGGCAGCCACCGTGCGGCCCGGGATGCTGGCCAGCCAGGCCGGATCGACCACCAGGGCGCGCAGGATGTCGGCTTCGTTGCTGTCGCCGGTGAGCGCGCCATCGGGCACGGCCTGCACGATGGAGTAACGCGTGAACTCGGTGTGGCGCTCCCATTTGAGCGTGTGCGTGGGAAAGCGCAGCCGCAGGAAGTTGGCGGACATCTGCGCCAGTTGCAGGTCTTCCTGGCCGGGCAACTGCCTGAGGTGTTGCCATTCCTGCTCGCGCGTGATGCCCTCGTTGAGCACGGCCACGTACACCACGAAGGCGGGCAGACGGATGCGGGCAGCCGGGCGGGCGTGCACTTCATCGTGCAGCGCGGTGCGCTGGGCATCGTCGGGCGGCAGGGCGCTTCGTGGGGCGGGCGAGGTCGGGGTTGCAGGAGGGACTGCGTTGGTCATGGATCAGGCAGGGAATGCGCGGATCCGGCCATCCTACATGGGAGGTGGCGTCAAGCGACGGGCTCAGTCCTTCAGGCTGAGCAGCCCCAGGACGCGTTGGCGACTGACGCCCAGCAGAGCGGGAGACAGGGCGTGCAACATGGCGAAATCCGAGCGCGCGGCCTGTTCGCTGAAGCGGTCGACGAACTGCCGGGCCCATTGGCCTTCGGCCTGGATGCTTTGCCCGGACGGGGCTGTGTCTGCATCGCTGCGGCCGGGGATCTGCACGGCCGCCAAGGTCTGCCGCACGGATTGACGGGCGGCGTGGAGGCTGGCTTGTGCCCGCTCCAGGGTAGCCAGGGTGTCGGGCACATCGGTTTTCCGGCGCCAGGCGGCCACGCGGATGGCGTCCGCATCAGGCTGTGTGCGCACGGCGTGGCGCTGGCCGGATGGGAAGCGGATGCCTTCGCCCTGGATGGCCAGGGTGTCGCGCAGGCGTGGCCAGTCGGCTTCAGGGAGGCTGAGCACGAGACGGTCTTCGCCCGAGGCGCTGGCGCGCAGGCCCGAGCCCGCCAGGGCCCGATCGAGTTGCCGGGCCTGATCGGCCAGCGCGGCTTGCGGGTCGACCAGCCAGGTGCCGATCCGCCTGGGCGGCATGCCGGCGAAGAGGCTGAGTGATTCTTCCCGCCCTTGCGAGAGGGTGTGCGCATTCAGGCCCTGGATGCTGAAGCGGCAGGGGGCCAGGCCGTCCGGGTGGTGGCGCAGTTGCGCATCCAGTGTGCCGCCCGACTGCACCTGGCGTGTCTGCCACGTCGCTTCCAGTGCATCCCAGCGGGCGGAGACGGTTGGCGCATCGGCTTCATGCAAGAGGGCCGATCGCAGTGATTGCAGGTTCCGATGCAGCGCGTCGAGGAAGGACAAGGCTTGCTGGGCGCCGGCCACCCGGCCTTGCAGCGTGGTATCGAGCGCGCGCAGGCCGGCTGGGGGCCTGGGGGCTTCGGATGAGGGTGAGCGCGCAGGGGCCGGCTGCCCCGCCGTGGTGTCGGTCGTATGGGGCACGGCCCCTGGTGCGCTGGCGGCCGAGGCCGCAGCGGTGCCGGCTGCGCGCGATGCACCGGGGTGCGCGGCCACCTGCCCGAGCGCACTCGGGCGATCGGGGGCAGGCAAGCCGCGAAGGGGAAGGTGCATGGGGCGTGCGTGGATGAGGCGGGTGGGCTCAGATCACATCGAACAAGGACAGATCACTGACCTTGCCATACGCCTTCTGCGTGGCCTGCAGCGCCGTGCTGTAGCCGTTGAGGCGGACGGAGGCTTCACCATAATCAAGCTGGCCCAACTTGATCAGCGACTGCTGGTTGGACAGGCTCACATTGGCATGGTTGGCCGCCAGCGTGGCAAGCGTGTTCTGTGCGCCGCCCAGGACCGCCACCTTGGCCGAGACCGACGAGATGGCCTGGTCCACGCCCAGCAGGCCGGCCTTGACGCGGGTGCGCGTGGCCGGATCGTTCACGTTGACACCAGGTGTCTGCAGCGCGGCAATGGTGTCGTCCAGTGCGTTGAGCAGGGCGGGCATCTCCTGCAGGGTCACGTTGGCCGTCTGCGTGACGCCATGGCCCACCACCACCTTCTGCTCGACGGTGTTGCCGCTGAAGGTGTAGCGCGTGCCCAGCGGCGCGGCGCTGTTGAAGGTGACGGCGGGCGAGCCGGTGGCCGTGCCGGAAAAGAGGTGTCGCCCTTCCTGATCGCGGCTGTTGGCCGAATAAAAGAGGCTGTCGCGCAGGGCAACCAGGGAGCTGGCCATGGCCTGCACGTCTTCGGTGGTGTTGCCGCCGTCTGCGGCCCACACGAGCAGGTCGCGGGCCTGCATCAGGTCAGCGTTCATGCCTTCGAGCAGCGATTCGTTCTGACGCAGGCGCGAGGCCAGGGCCTCGATGTTGTCGCGGTACTGGGTGAGCGCGGCTTCTTCGCGGTTCAGGCGCGACAGGCGCACGCTGGTCACCGGATCCTCCGATGGCAGCATCAGCTTTCTGCCCGAGGCCATCTGCTGGATCACGGCTTCGAGCTGGCCCTGGGTGGACTGCAGGGCGTTGGTCATGGTGCTGTGGTATTGCGTGCTGGCGATGCGCATGGTGAGGGCTTCCAGTGCCTGTGGGCTTGGACTTGGGCGTGAACTTGGACTCGGACGCTGCGTGCGGTGCTCAGAGCATCTGCAGCGTGCTGTCGAACAATTCGTTGGCCACGGCGATGACCTTCATGTTGGCCTGGTACATCTGCTGGTACTGCATGAGGTTGACGGCCTCTTCATCGGTGTTGACGCCGCTGGTGGATTTCCAACTGGTCTCGGCCTGGGTGCGCACGGTCTGGGCGGTGCTGAGGCTGGCCTGGTTCTGGCGGCTGTCGGTGGCCAGGCGGCCGGTGAGCTGGGTGTAGGCATCGCCCAGCAGCACATTGCCCAGCGAGGTGACGGGCAGAGGCTGGTCCTTGAGGTCGATGACCTGCAGCAGCCGGTCGCTGTTGCCGGGCTGCGCCGGATCGGACGAGAAGCCCAGTTGCTGCCCCTGCAAGCCGGGCGTGACCTTGAGCATGGCGGTGGCGCTGGCCGGATCGAACACGAACAAGGGCTGGCCGGCGCTGCCGTCCATTGCGTAGCCGGAAGTCAGCAGGGTGTTGAAGCGCGTGGCCAGACCGCCGGCCAGATCGCTCATGTCGGTCTGCAAGGGGCGCAGCACGCTGTACTCGAAATCGTCCAGGCCGCCGAGCTGCCCGCCCAGGCGGTTGCTCTGCAACTCGAACGATTCGCTGGCAAACGACAGTTTCAAGGTCTGCGAGCCATCCGGATTGCCCTGGATGGTGACGGTGGAGGCAATGCCGCTGACGACCAGCGGCTGCCCATCGCGCAGGGAGATGCTGCGGCTGCCGTCGGCCTGATCGACCACGCGCACGGCCACGAGCGAGGCCAACGCATCGATCTTCTGGTCACGTTCGTCGATGAGGCCGGAGGCGTTGACCCCGCTGGCCTGCGTGGCGGCGATCTTCTTGTTGAGCACGGCGATGTCGGTGCTCAGCCCGTTGACCTGGGCGACCGTGGCGCTGCGCTGCTGATACACCGACAGGCGCTGGTAGGACAGCACCTGGTTGAGCGAGTTGAAGCGCTCGGCCAGCGCACCGGCGGCGGTGACCACCTGCTGGCGCAGGGGGCTGGAGTTGGGCTCGACGCTGGCGGCGTTCAGCGCGGCGAAGAAAGCGTCCAGGCCGCTGTTGATGCTGGCCTCGTCTGCGCCCATGACCTGTTCCAGTTGCGTCAGGTAAGGCTGCGTGGTGCTGCGCTGGCCCAGTTCGGAGGCGGCCTGCCACATCTGCTGGCTCTTGTAGCTTTCGCTGAAACGCAGCAGCGAGGGGGCCTGCACCCCGGCGCCGGCCGCCATCGCGCCGCCCTGCAGCGGCGCATTGGCCTTCATCAGCACGCCCTGGCGGGTGTAGCCGGGCGTCATCACGTTGGCGATGTTCTGGCTGGCGGTGTGCAGTGCAGCCTGGGCCGCCAGGGTTCCCGACAGCGCGTTCTGGATCGTGCTCATGGCGGTGGCTTGCGAAAGTGAAGGGCGCAAGGCCTGTTGGGGCCTCAGTCGGTAGAGGCGACCGGGCCGGCCGCCTCATGAAGCGGTGGCCGGTCGTTTTTCACGGAATCGGGCTTCATGGGCTCAGGCAGCAGTTGCCGCACGATGGCATCGGCGATGCCGAAGGCGCGCTGCTGGGCCAGGGCGTCGGCCACGGCGGTGTCGGCAATGGCCAGCATGTCCTGGTTGATCTGGCTTTTGGAGGGACTGTCTTCGGCAGCGAAGGCCTCGGTGGTGCGACGCATCTGCTTGAGCATCTCGCCGATGAACAGGCTCTCGAACTTTTCGGCGGCGTGCTGGACGCGGTCGGCGTCGGTCGTGGCGTCTTTGGCGGGGCTGGCGGTCATGTCCGCTGCTGCGGCCATGGGGCGTTCGTGGCCCGTGTCGACACGGGCCTCAGGCGTGATGGCTGTCGAAGCAATCGGGGCATGCATGCGGTTCATGTCAGCCTCCTGCTTCAGATCACGACCAGCTCGCCATCGATGGCCCCGGCCTGGTCCAGTGCCTGAAGGATGGCCATGATGTCGTCGGGCGTCGCGCCGGTGCTGTTGAGGGTGTCGATGATGGTCTGCAGATCGGCGCCGGCCGGCCACTTGAACATCTGGCCGGAGCCCTGGTCCACGGCCACGCGCGATTGGGGCGTCACGGTGGTCTCGCCGCGGCTGAAGGGGGCCGGCTGGCTGACCTGCGAAGACTCCGAGATCACCACCTTGAGCGAGCCATGCGTGACGGCGGCCGGACGCACGGTCACGCCTTGGGCAATGACGACGGTGCCGGTGCGCGAGTTGAACACCACCTTGGGCAGGTCGTCGCCGACGCGGACCTTGAGCGCCTCCATCTGCGCCACGAAGGCCACGCGGCGGGTGGGATCGGCGGGGGCCTGCACCTCGATGCTGGTGCCGTCCTGTGTGGTGGCGATGTCGCCGAAACGCCGGTTGAGGGCCTCGACGATGTTGGTGGCCGTCTGGAAGTTCGGGCGGCGCAGGCTCAGCATCACCGTGGGGCGGGTGGTGAAGTCGGTCTCGATCTCTCGCTCGATGGTGGCGCCATTGGGAATGCGGCCGGTGGTGGGCGTGTTGACGGTCACGCTCGATCCGCTGTTGCCCTGGGCGGACAGGCCGCCCACGACCAGGTTGCCTTGGGCCAGAGCATAGGCCTCGCCATCGGCCGCGCGCAGGGCTGTCATCAGCAGCACGCCGCCGCGCAGGCTCTTGGCATCGCCCAGCGAAGAGACGGTGATGTCGATGGTCTGACCTTTGCGGTAGCCAGGCGGGAAGACGGCGTTGACCATCACCGTGGCCACGTTCTTGAGCTTGGTGTCGGTCTGATCGGGCAGCTTCACGCCGAACTGCTTGAGCATGTTGTTGACCGACTGCCCGGAGAACTTGACCTGTGTGCTGTCGCCCGTGCCGTGCAGGCCGACCACCAGGCCATAGCCGATGAGCTGGTTGTCGCGCACGCCCTCGATGTGCACCAGGTGGCGCAGGGATTGGGTGCTGGCAGCGGCCTCGGCACTGATGCGCGCGGACGACGATGCGGCGGGCGCTGCCGATGCGGCCATGGACATCAGGCCCAGGCTCAGCAGCAGGCACATCCCGGCGGCGTGGCGAAGGGCATGTTGGTGGGGAAGAGGGATGGCACGCATGTCGGCTCCTGCCATGGCTGGCTCAGAAGGGCATCCAGGGGCTGGTGAAGAAGCGGGTCAGCCAGCCTGGTGTGTTGCTGTCGGCCAGCGCCCCGCGTCCGGAGTACGCGATGCGCGCGTTGGCGATGCGCTGGGAGGACAGGCGGTTGTCGCTGTCGATGTCGGCGGCGCGCACGTAGCCGCTCAGGCGGATGAACTCTTCGCCCTGGTTGAGCGTGAGCGATTTTTCGCCCTGGATCCGCAAGAGGCCGTTGGGCAGCACATCCTGCACGATCACGGTGATGGCGCCTTGCAGCGCGTTTTGCTGCGTGCTGGAGGCGCTGCCCGAGAAATCGCGCGAGGCATCGATGCTCGCATCGGCGCGCAGGCGCTTGCCGGCCAGCACGGGTGCGGCAATGCCGACGCTGCTGTCCTTGTTGAAGCGCGTGTCGGCGGTCTTGCTGGCCTGGGTGGTCTCTTGCAGCATGACGGTGAGCACATCGCCCGGGCGGAAGGCGCGGTTGTCTGCCACGAGTGACCACCCTGCATCCGGCACGAACACGCCGCCGCCTTGGCCCTTGCGCGCCACGGGCGCCGGCATCACCAGCGGCTCATCGGCCGTGGGGCGCGGCTCGGGCAGCGGCGTGGCACAACCCTGCAGCAGCGCCATCACCCACAGCAGGGCGGACAGTGCAAGCCGCTTCATCGTGCGGCCTGCGACAGGTACTGCAGCATGTTGTCGGCAGCACTCAGCACCTTGGTGTTCATTTCATAGGTGCGTTGCGCGGCGATCATGTCCACCATCTCTTCCACCACCTGCACGTTGGAGCCTTCCAGTGCGCCCTGGCGCAACTGGCCCAGCGCGCCTTCACCGGGGTTGCCTTCGGCAGGGGCGCCGCTGGCGGCGGTCTCCTGGTAGAGGTTGTCGCCCATGGCGCGCAGGCCGGCCGGGTTGATGAAGCTCACCAGCGTGAGGCGGCCCAGCTCGGTGGGTGCGGTGTTGCCGGCCACCTTGGCCGTCACCAGCCCGTTCTCGCCAATGGTGATGCCGGTGGCATTGGCCGGGATGCTGATCTCGGGCCGCAGGGGCATGCCTTGCGCGGTGACCAGCTTGCCTTCGGCATTGATCTGCAACTGGCCGGCGCGGGTGTAGGCCATGTCGCCATTGGGCGTCTCCACCTGCAGGAAGCCGTTGCCGACGATGGCCACATCCAGCGCCTGGCCGGTGGTCTGCAGGCTGCCGGTGGTGAAAATCTTCTGTGTGCCGAGCAGGCGGGTGCCGTTGCCCAGCTGCACGCCGTTGGGTGAGGCGGTACCGCCGGCCTGTTCGCTGCCCGGCTCCTGGTCCACCTGGTAGAAGAGGTCGGTGAAGACGGCACGGTCGCGCTTGAAGCCGGTCGTGTTGACGTTGGCCAGGTTGTTGGCGATGGCCTGCAGCTTGGCGTCCTGGGCCTGCACGCCGGTCTTGCTGATCCACATGGCTGGGTTCATGGTGCGTCCTTGGTTGAAGGGGCTGAAAGGGAAGGCGCGAGCGTCACTCGCGGATCAGGCGGTTGCCGCTTTCGGCCATGCCGTCGGCGGCCTTGTACAGGCGCATCTGCAACTCGAAATCGCGGTTCAGGCTCATGACGGAAACCATCTCTTCGACCGCCGACACATTGCTGCCTTCGATGTGTCCGCCTTGCACCACCACGGTTTCATCCGTGGGCAGCGGGTCGCCATTGCGCGTGGTGATGAGGCCGGCCTCGTTCTTGGCCAGCTGGCCGGCTTCGGGCTTGACGAGCTTGAGCCGGTCCACCGGGCGCATCTCATCGCTGCCGGGGGCCTGGATGCTGATCGTGCCGTCGCGGGCAACGGCCATGCGTGTGAAAGCGGGCAGCACGATGGGCCCCCCATCACCCAGCACGGGGTGGCCGCCGGCGCTCAACGCGCCTTGTGCATCAATGGACAGGGCACCGGCGCGGGTGTAGGCCTCGCCTTCCTGCCATTGCACGGCCAGAAAGCCGGGGCCGGAGATGGCCACATCCAGATCACGCCCGGTGGCACGGATCACGCCGGGCCGCGTGGCCACGGCCTGCGTCTGGCCGATGGCCACATGGCGAGCGTCGTAGCCGTAGCCGGGCACGGTCTGGCTTTGTGCCAGTTCCAGATCGGCCCGAAAGCCCGGCGTCTCCAGGTTGGCCAGGTTGTTGGCGTGGACCTGCTGGGCACGCAGCGCGCGCTCGGCGCCGCTCATCACGGTGTAGATCAGTGCATCCATGGCTCAACCCGATCAGATCGCCTGCATGAGGCTTTGCATCAGCTCGTTCTCGGCCGAGATCACCTTGGTGTTGGCCTGGTAGTTGCGCTGTGCGGACATCAGGTTGACCAACTCGGCCGTCATGTCCACGTTGGATTGCTCCAGCGATCCCGGCGTGAGCTTGCCGGCCATGCCGCTGCCGGGCGTGAAGTACAAGGGATCGCCCGATTCGTTGGACACCGTCCAGCTCGTGTCGCTGATGGAGGTGAGGGCGCCTTCGTTGGGGAAGGTGGCCAGCGCGATCTTGCCCACGGCCTGCTTCTGGCCGTTGCTGTACTGCGCCATCACCGAGCCGTCGTCCGACAGTTGCAGGCCAATGAGCGTGCCCGAGGCATAACCATTGGCGGCGTTGACGCTGGTGGTGGCCTCGCCCGCGAACTGCGTGGTGCCGGTGTAGTCCACATCCACGGCCAACGCGTTGGCGCCCGTGGGTGTGCCCAGCGGCACGTTGACGGCGCCGACAGGCGTGATGAGCTGCCCGTCGGTGCCGAAGTTCAGCGTGGTCGTGGTCGGCATCACCGTGCCGTCCATCGTGTAGTGCACCGTGACCTGGTTGCTGCCGCTCTTGACGAAGTACTGCGTCATGCTGTGCTGGCCGCCCAGCGAGTCATGCACCACCGACACCATCGAGCCATTGAAGGTCTGCGGGTCGCTGACGTTGAACGGCGTCACGGCCGGTGTGGCCCAGTCGGCCGAGAGGTTGCCCACGTATTGCAGGCGCGAGGTCGCCTGGGCGGCCACCTGGCCTGTGGGCACGGTGAGGTCGCCCAGGCCACCCAGGGTGCTGGTGCCCGGTGCAATGGGATAGCCCTGCACGCGCCGGCCGAAGCTGTCGATCAGCACACCGTTCTTGTCGGCCGAAAAGATGCCCACGCGCGAGAACTGGGTGGCGCCCGATGTGTCGCGCGTGACGAAAAAGCCGCGGCCCTGGATGGCGGCGTCCATGCTGCGGCCGGTGCTCACCAGGCCGCCGCCGATGTCGATGCTCTGGCTCATCGACGACAGCTCGGCGCCATTGGCCTGTGTGCCGGCCATCATCGCGGCGAAGTTGGCGCGGCTTGATTTGAAGCCGTAGGTGCCCGAGTTGGCGATGTTGTTGCTGATGGTCTCGAGCTGACCGTTGATGGCGTTGATGCCTGAGAGGGCGATGTCGAAGCTCATGGTGGTGTGTCCTTTCCAGGGCGACTCAGTTGGCCGTGCGGCCGTTGAAGCGGGAGATGCTGCTCAAGGCGACTTCGCCGATGTGGGCGACTTGCAGCACCGGTGCACCGGATGCCGACAGCTTCAGGCTTTGGAGCTGGCCTTCGATATCGACGGCAGGCGTTTCGTCTGAAGACGTGCGCACCTCGATGCGATAGCTTCCGGCAGGAATCCCGGATGTGGCTGGATCGATGTCAAAGGGGACCTCGCCGGCTTGACAAGCACCCAGATCGATGTGGTGTTCAACGCCACCGGCACCATGCAGCACCAGCGTGGTCTGCGATGAAGGTGATGACAGGCTGAAGCTGCCATGCACGGCGTCTTGCGCCAGCGTGACGGCATCGGTGCGCACTGCGACATCGCTGCCGACCTGGGCCCCCAGGCCGATGACCTGCAGGCTCTGGAACATGGCGGCGTTGGCACTCGATTGCGTGGCCATCTTCTGCAGCGCCTCCATCTGGCTGAGCTGCGTGAGCTGGGCCACGAAGGCGCTGGGATCGGTGGGCTCCAGCGGGTTCTGGTTGCGGATCTGTGCCACCAGCAAGGTGGTGAACAGGTGCGAGGACGATTGCGAGCCATCGGCCGCACCGGTGATCGCATCGGAGGCGCCGGGCTGGCGGGCGGCGTCCGTGAACAGCTGCGTCTCGATGCTCATGAGGCGTCTCCCAGTTTGAGCAGCGACTGCTGCATGCCGCGCACGCGGCCGAGCACTTCCACATTGGTCTCGAAGGCGCGGGAGGCCGACATCATGTCGGTCATCTCGGCCACCGGGTTCACATTGGAGTAGAAGACTTCGCCCTGCTCGTTGGCCAGGGGGTTGTCGGGCTCATACGCCTTGCGGGTGGGCTCGCGGCTTTCCACCACATCGAGCACCCGCACGCCGGCACCGCTGCCTTGCGATGCCGATTGTTCGAACACCGAGGCGAACACGGGCTTGCGGGCCTTGTAGGCGCCGGCCTCGGTGCTGGCGCTGGTCTCGGCGTTGGCCAGGTTGCTGGCCACGGTGTTGAGCCGCACCGTCTGCGCCGTCATGGCGGAGCCGGCGATGCGGGCAATGTCCTTGAATGACATGGAGCGCTCCTGGTGATGGCTGTTCACTGGCCGGCAATGGCCTTGGCCAGGCCCTTGATCCGCATGTTCAGGAAGGTCAGGCTGGTCTGGAAATCGCTGGCGTTCTGCGCGAAGGCCGCCTGTTCCACGCCAATCTCGACGGTGTTGCCGTCCTGACTGGGGTGATTGGGAACGCGGTACATTGCCTGGCCCGGATCGGTGTCGAGCGCGAGGCCGCCGGCGTCGCCATCGGCCTGGGCCTGGCGCAGGCTGGCCTCGAACGGGATGTCGCGTGCCTGATAGCCTGGCGTGCTTTCGTTGGCGATGTTCGAAGCCAGGATGCGGGTGCGTTCGGCGCGCAGTTGCAACGCCTCGGGATGGATGCCCATCGCCTTGTCAAAATGGATGCCCATGAGACTCCTTCTCGCAACGTGGTTCGGTGTGATGGCCTGCTGCTCGCCATGGGCGGCTGCGGCCGAGGGTAAAGCTGCGCCGCCTTCATGGCAGGCGCGTGTGCAGGCGGCGGCCGGCGAGCACATCCGGCAGCAGGCTGAAGCGGCAGGGTGGCGCGAGGCCGAAGTGGACGCACATGTGGTGGACCAGGCCTTGCGCGACCGCATACCGGCCTGTTCAACAGGCTGGACCGTGACGCCGCTGCGCGTGGACACCATCAGCCGCATGCGTTTTGCGCTCGGCTGTGCCGCCTTGCCCGCCTGGCGGCAGGAGGTGGTGGTGCGCGGCACGGTGAGCGCCGAGGTACTGGTCAGCAGCACGGCGATCAAGGCCGATGAGCCTTTGTTGCCCGACATGCTGACGCTGGCGCGGCGCGATGTGACGGCCACGCCGGATGCGCTGGCGGACATGGACGCAGTGGCCGGCCAGTCGCTGCGGCGCGCCGTGCGTGCCGGGCAGATCGTGCGTGCCGACATGCTGCGGCCGGCGCTGCTGGTGTGGCGCAGGCAGGCCGTGACCATCCAGGCGCGGCGCGCCGGCATCGAGGTCACGCAGGCCGGCGAGGCACTGGACAACGGCCGCAAGGGCGAGCTGATCCGGGTGCGCAATGTGGCCTCGGGCAAGGTCATCCAGGCCCGGGTGATCGAGTCGGGCGTGGTCGAGCCGGTGGGCATGCCGGGTGAAACGCGCATTCAGTCTCCCGCCCGGCCTGCGGCCGACTGAACAGACGCAGCGCTGGCACGGCCTGCGAAGGCGCCATGCAGGCGCGCGGCCACATCGATGAGCTTGTCCGCGTAGCGTGGGTCGGTGGCATAGCCGCCACGGGCCAGCGCCTGCGCAAAGGCCTGTGCATCGCCGCCCACGTCGCGCACGGCCTGAAAGCGGGGGGTGCCACTCAGCAGGCGGGTGTAATCGGCAAAGGCCTGTGCATCGCTGCCATAGCGCCGGAAGCGCTCGACCCTGGCTTGTGGGAGGCCGTCTTCGTATTCGGTCGTCGGCGCGTTCACGGCTTCGCCATCCCAGGCGCCCGTGGCCTTCACGCCGAAGAGGTTGTGGGCGTCGCGGCCCTGGCCATCACGCAGCGGCTTGGCGCCCCAGCCGGATTCCAGTGCGGCGTGTGCGGCGATCAGGTGTGGCGCCACGCCCAGCGCCTGACCGGCATCCTCGGCCCACGGGGCGATGCGGTCGATGAACTGCTGTTGGGCCGCGGGCAGGCCGCCGATGGCGGCGGTGTGCGGGGCGGCCAGCGCCGGCGGCATCAGGCCCGATGCGGCAGGGGCGCCGGATGGATTCATCAAGGCCAGCAGGCGGGCCTGGGCAGCCGGGTTCAGCGTGGCGGCGGGCATGAGGCTGCCGGCGGCATCACCCGCGCCGCCTTCTTCAATGAAGCTGCGCACCTCGCCCTGGACCTCGCGCATCAGCCCGCCAAAGGAAGCCGCCTGTCCGCTGCCTGCCTGGGCCTGCAGCCCCGCAAAGCCGGCATCCCAGGCCTCGGCCTGGCGTGCGAAGGCGTTGAACTCAGACCGCAGCATAGGTGTGGTCCTCCCCGTTGAGCACACGGTTCATCAGCGCGTGCTGGGCCACGATGAGCTCGCAGTTGCGCTGGTTCAGGGCCTTGCAATGCCGCACGCTGCTTTCCAGAGCCTGCCATTCACGCCGCAGCGCGGTCTGGATGGGGCGGGGCAGGGTCTCGGCCAGGGCGCCCATCGACGGGGCCTGAGCCGATCCCAGCAGGCGGGCCACCAGCCGCACCCGCATGGCGCGACGGGCTTCCATGGCTTCGACCTGCGCCACGATGCGCGGGCCCAGCTCCGACAGGGTGCTGCCTTCATGACGCAGCGCTGCCTGGAACTGTTGCTCCAGCAAGGTCTGCAAGCCATGGGCGGCATCCAGATCGGCCTGCAGATCGGTCAGCAGGCGGGCCAGGGCATCGCGGCGGCTCATCATCGGCCTCCGTGATAGCGCGTGATCAGCGAGGCCAGCTTGCCGGCATCGAATCGGATCTCGCCTTTGGCCAGGGCCTCGCGCAAGGCATCGACCCGGGCCTGGTCCACCTCGGGCAGCTCGGCCATGGCCTCGATGGCCGGCTGCAGTGTGGCCGATTGCAGGGGCGCCGACGGTGACGACGCGGGTACCGAAAAGCCCGACTTGGCGCCCTGTGTGCTGCTGGATGCGCGGACCTTGTCCGTGCCCTGGCCGGCGGGAACATCCGGCAGTCCCGTGTTGGAGATACGCATGCGGGGGCCTCTCATGGTGGGTTCAGGGTGAATCGGGGTGGGGCTGGCGCAGCAGGTCGGGGCTGGGCACCATGGTCTGGATGTCGTCGTTCAAGGCCACCGGATGGGTCGGCACGCCGAACATCGCGGCGATGTTGCGCGCCTGGGCCGTGGTGAGCACGAGCATCTCGATGCGGCGGTTGATGGCCGCGCGCGGATTGGCGGCGTCCAGAGGCGAGCGGTCTGCCATGCCCACGACCTGCAGCACGCTGGCCGTCGGCATGCCGCCGCCCAGCAGTTGCGATCTGGCCGCCATCGCGCGGTTGCTCGACAGGGCCCAGTTCGAGAACGCCAGCGTGTCGCGCGTCCCGCTGTACTGCACGGCATCCGTGTGGCCGACGATGAGCATCTGGTTGTCGATCTGTGCGAACAGCGGGCCCATGCGGCGCAGCAGGGTGCGGAAGCGCTCGTTGGGCACGGCGCTGCCGCGCTGGAACATGCCTTCCTTGTCGGTGTCGTGCAGCATCACGCGCAGGCCGTAGGGTGTCACCACGCTTCGCAGATTGGCCCCCAGACCGGCTTCGGCACTCATGTCGGCCAGGATGCGGGCCAGCGCCTGCAGCTCCTGCGGGCTGTCATAGCGGGTCTTGCGCAGGCCGGTGGTGCTGTCTCGGTTGGGCTGCTGGGCCTCGGGATCGCGCGGCAGCGGCTCGCGCGAGATCAGGCTGCCCCGCGGGCCGCCCACCGTCTCGGGCATGTAGCCCTGGCCATCGTCGGTGACCTTGCCGCCAGCGCTGCGCATCACCTCTTCGGCGCGCTCCTGGCTGCGGGCGGCCAGCACCCACATCACCAGGAACAGGCACATGAGGGCCAGGCAGAAATCGGCAAAGGCAACCTTCCAGGCGCCGCCATGCCCGTGGTCGTCATGCTTGCGCGAGACCCGTTTGATCACGGCCTCGCCATGCTTGTCCTGCTTGCCGGTGGAAGCGCTCATGGTGGGGGCTCAGGGGTTGGTCTGCAGCGCGTTGATCCAGCCTTCGAGCTGGGCAAAGCTGGGCTTGATGTTGAGCTGCACGAGGCGGCGGCCGGCGTCGATGGCCAGCAGCGCGGGCTTGCCCGAAACATGCGTGCACAGCACGACCTTCACGCATTCCAGGTTGGACAGCTCCTTGTTGACAAGCTGCTTCATCATGTTGCTCAAGGGATCGAGCACGCCATAGCAAAGGAAGATGCCGATGAAGGTGCCCACCATGGCCGCGGCCACGCGCGAGGCGATGTCACCGGCGGTGGCGCCGTCGCCCACCGAGTTCATGGCCATCACGATGCCCAGCACGGCGGCCAGGATGCCGAAGCCGGGCATGGCCTCGCCGATCTTCTGCAAGGAGCGCGAGGGCTGCAGCAGTTCCTCGTGGATGGCTTCGAGCTCCTGCTCCAGCACGCCTTCGAGCTCATGGCCGCTGATCTTGCCCATGGCCATCAGCCGGAAGTTGTCGACGATGAAGTGCAGCAGCTTGGGCTCCTGCAGGACGGCGGGATAGCGCTGGAAGATGGGGCTCTGATCGGGCGCCTCGACGTGTTCGTCCAGGGCCTTGAGGCCCCGGCTGGCTGTCTGCAGCAGCTCGTACATCAGCAGCAGCAACTGGCGCTGGAAGTCCTCGCCCTGGTTGCGGCGCGAGACGGTCTTGCGCAGCTGGATCACCATCTCGCTGAGCACATGGCGCGGGTTGCCCAGCACGATGGCACCCAGCCCGGCGCCCGCGATGATCAGCAGCTCCAGCGGGTGCCAGATCGCCTGCATGGTGCCGCCGCCCAGCATGAAGCCGCCGAAGACGCAGGCCAGGACGATGCCGATGCCAAAGAGTTGTTGCATGGTGTTTGTCTCCTTTGCTCAGGCGTCTTGAAGCACGGCGCGCATCTTCTTGAGCGCGCCCTTGTTGATCTGGCAGACGCGCGCGTCGGTCAGCTCCAGCACCGCAGCGATTTCCTTGAAGCTGAGCTCGAACTCGTAGTAAAGCTGGATGACGCGCTGCTCGCGCTCGTCCAGTGCCTGCAGCGCCTGCTCCAGGCTGCGGCGCTGCACGTATTGCGATTCGGGCGTGGCGCTGTCGCAGGCGCGGGCGCTGAGGTCTTCGATCAGCTCGTCGAAGCTGGCCAGCGTCTCGGCGTTCTCGGCCAGTTGCAAGGCCTGGAGGTCGTCACGCGTCAGGCCGGTGTGGACCAGCACCTGGGCCTCGGTGGGCTCTCGGCCGAGCTTGCGGCGCAGCTCGCGCACGGCATCGCGCAGCTTGTGGCTGTCCTGCCGGACGGTGCGCGGGCGCCAGTCCTGGCGGCGCAGCTCATCGAGGATGGCGCCGCGCACGCGCAGGCTGGCGTAGGCGGCAAAGCCTTCGTCGGGCACGCCGTAGCGGCGCAACGCATCGAGCAGGCCGATCAAGCCGATCTGCTCCATGTCGGCGCGGTCCATGGCGCTGCCGACCTGCGATGACAACTGGCGTGCGATGCGCTTGACCAGTGGCGCATGCGCGACCAACTGGCGTTGTTCGGACGCGGTGTCGTGCTGGGCCGCAGCGCAGCTGACCTCTGCATAACCGGTGTGCAGGTCCATGCTCATTCGATGATCAGCTTGCCGATCATGGCTTCGGAAAAAGGTTGTTCGCGGCCTTCGGCGCGGTAGCTTTCGCGGAAGGTCTTGTTGAGGGCGACGGCGTAGTCGTCGATGTTCATGCGCGCGGCGTGGTCCATGGTGTAGGTGGACAGGGCCCGCACGGCCAGGCTGCGCAGCAGGGGCAGGTGTTCCTTGACCAGCTTCTCGTTGCCTTCCGGGGTCTTGAAGACGATGTCGAGCGCCAGGTAGTGGCTGGGCGGGTCTTCGGGCTTGGCGCGCAGCATCACGACCACCTTTTCCAGGCTCACGTACTTGCTGGGCCTGGGGTCGGCCTTTTCCTTCTCGGGCTGCGAGGCCGCGCTGGCGCCAGCGTGGGCCGCGTGCGGGCCACTCTGGTGATTCATCCACCACCAGGTGCCGGCAGCGGCTGCCGTGGCGCCCAGCACCAGCGCTGCGGCGATGGCGGCCAGAACGAGAGGGGTCTTCTTTTTCATGGTGGATCAGGCCTGTTCGTGGGGCAGGGCAAAGCGGCCTGTCGCGTTCGGTGTGTGTCCATCGGCTTCGGCAAGCGCACGGCCGGGTGTGCCTTGCGGCGTTTCCTGACCCTGCCGGCCCTGGCCCTCGTGCTGACCTGCGTGGGCACCGGTGTGCTGGGCGGCCACGCTGACAGGCCCGGCGTGGCGGCTGGCCAGTTCCTGGCGGAGGGCATCGCCCATGGCCTGCAGTTGTTGCGCCACCTCCGGATGCGTGGCCCGCAGGTGGACCTGCACGGCCCCGGCTTCATGCCGGATCTGGATCTCGATCTGGCCGAGGTTGGGAGGATCGAGGCGGATCAGGGCCTGTTCGTGTCGCTGGCCGATGGACATATCGAGCCGGCTGCCCAGCGCCTCGCGCAGATCGGCGTGGCGCACCGTTGTGACGGGTGTGCCGGACGCGGCGATGGTGCTTTGGAAGTCGCGCTGCGTGGCGATCGCCAACGCGGCTGCATCGGAGGCGGCCGGCGTTGCCGGGGCGATGAATGCGTTGAGCGATGCGCTGTGGGGCACTGACTCTGCAGGCAAGGCATCGGCGACGGCATCCTGTGCCTTGCCATGCAGGGTGCTCGGCAAGGCGATCTGAACGGGCCGAGAAAGATGACCGTCCTGCGCGCCGGTGCCGATGGCGGTGCCGCTCATGGCCAAGGTCATGGAAGGGGCTGCCGCCATGTGCGGCACCTGGACAGGCTGGATGCTGGCCTGGGTGATGACCGTCCCTGTGATGCCTGCGGAGGCGCCCGTGGCCTGCGTAGCGGTCTGCGGCCGCGTCATGGCAGGCGGGCTGCTCACGCCGCTCTCCGAGGGCCAGCCGATCTGCGCCATCCAAGGCTGAGCGGCTTGCGCGGCATCGGCCGATGTGCTGCCCGTGTCGCCCCCGCTCGCCGCATCGTGCGCGTCGGTCATGCCCATCAAGCCCCACGGGCCGGTCTGCATGCCCATCGGCATTGCAGGGGACTGGGCCATGCCTTGCGAGGCGCCTTGCATCGCACCGGCAAAGCCTTCGCCCGGCGTCTGCGTTGATGTGCCGGCCTGCGTGTCCTCCGGTTCGCCCGCGTCACGGGCGGCGCGCGGGGCAGGCGCCAGGCCTGCAGACGCCGCATGAGCGGGTTTCACCGTGGGCACCGGGCGCGGCTGTGCCGGCATGTGCAGCGTCTGGCTCATGGGGCTTCTTCCTTCCAGTCGCTGTTGGCGGCGTAGGCGATCCAGCCGTCGCGCTGCTGGTGCATGGCGTTCATGCGCAGGCCGGTCTGCGTCAGCTCCCGGGTGCAGCATTCGCGCGCCAGTTCGTGGGCCCGGCTCAGGCGCGTGAGGGCCACGCGCTCGGCGTCCGTCAGCGAGCGCTTTTCCGACAGCACGCCGATGTCATTCAGCAGTTTGGCCAGCTCCTGGTCCAGCACGGTGAGTGCCGACCAATGGTGAGACAGCGCTGCATCGCGCAGTTGCTGCGCCAGTTGGTGAATGTGACTCAGGTGATCCATGAGCCGGCTCCTTGGGAGTTTATTGAGCACCATGGCCTTGCACACCTTGCCAACCCTGGCGCAGCGTCTTGAGCAGCCCGGACACCTCGTCGACGATGGCCACGTCCAACTGGTGTCCGGCCATGTACAGACGCTCGGCGCAGTAGTCGTACAGGCGGCCCAGATTGGCGACGACCTCACCGCCGCTGTCATGGTCCAGCGCGCTGGACAGGCCGTTGAGGATGTCGATGCACTTGTCCAGGCTGCGTGCCTTGAGCTCGAAGCGCTGGCCTTCGATGTGCGCGCGGGCGCGGGCCAGTTCTTCGATCAGGCCATCCATGAGGATGAGCACCAGCTCCACAGGCGAGGCCTGGGCGGCTTGGGCGCCGAGGTTGACGGCGTGGTAGGAGCGGTAGGCTTCGTTGTACATCGCGTGGGGACCTTTTCGACAAAGGGCACTCAGGCCGCGGTGGAGGGAAAGAGGTTGCTCAGCAGCCCGGAGGTCTGCGTCATCTGCGACTGCAGGGAGTTGAGCCGCGAGAACTGCTGCAGGTAGCGCTCGTAGTACTGGTTGAACTGGTTGTCCAGTCGGGTCTGCTGGGTGGTCAGGCCACGCTGCATGTTCTGCACCGATTCCTTGCGCTGCTTGATGTGGCCGCTGCTCACGTCCAGCCAGCTGTCGAGGTACACATCCATGGCTCCCAGCACGCCAGTGCCGCTGGTGCCGGTCTGGCCGAACACGGTGCTCAGCCCGTCGGGATGAGCGGCCAGGCCGGCCTTGAGCTTGCTGCCATTGAGCGAGAGGCTGCCGTAGCGGTCGGCCGAGATGCCGAAATCCATCAGGCGCAGGCCACCGAAGTCCTGACGCACCAGGTTGTTCAGCCGTGCACGCAGGGCCCGCACGCCGGCATCGGTGGCGAAGGCTGCGGCCGGCTTGTCGGATTGCGCATCGCCGGTGCTGGTGAGCTCGTCGAGCACCTTCTTGAGGCTGTTGTAGGCGTCCACGAAGCCCTGCACATTGGCCTGTGTCGTGGCGTCGTCGTTGCCCACGGTCAAGGTCATCGGCGCCGAGGCGGGGGCCATGGCCTGCGTGAAGGTCATCGTCACGCCGGGGATGGCGGTGAAGGTGTTGGAGCCCTGCTGCAGCTTCACGCCGCTGCCCTGCGCGCCCAGCCAGACGACGGCATCCTGCGCGGCGACCAGTTCGTTGCCGGCGTTCAGCGCATCCTTGAGCGTGCTGGCCGGCATGCCGCTGGTGTCCAGGCTGACGGCGCCCGCCGCGCCGGATTTGCCCGAAGAGATCATCAACTGCATCGTGCCGCCCACGGTGACGACCATGGCCGTGGCCTTGCCGGCATTGCCGGCCGCCTGGTTGATGGCCCGGGCGATTTCGGCCTGCGACAGCGTGCCGTCACCATCGGAATCGGCCGCGCTCAGGTTGACGCTGAAGCTGCTGCCATCGGCCACGTTCACGTTCAGGCTGCCTCCCATGGCCACGGGCACGGCCGGCAGGTCTTCATACGCGACCTGATGCTGCGTGGCCACCTGCTCCACAAACAGCGAATAGGTGCCGGGCTGCGCAGTGGCGCTGGCCGTGGCCGTGCCGATGCCAGAGGCACTGAAGCTGGCCGACAACGCCTGCATGCCCTTCTTGGCCGAAAAGCGCGGCCAGCGCCGAGTCGAAGGTCTGCAGCGCGGTCTGCAGCTTGGTCAGCGCCGTGGCGCGGCCCTGCACGGATTTCGTCTGCGCGGTCAACTGCGTCTGCAGCCCCTGGGTGTAGCTGGTGGCCAGTTGGGTGGCGAGCTGAGTGGGGTTGATGTCGGACATGGCGGGCTCCTGTCAGCAGATGAGGGTCTGCATCAGCAGGTAGGCGACCGCATCGGACGCTTCATGAAGCGCCGCGCGTGCATATGTCATGGACGGGCTCATGTCCGAGTTCTCCACCACAGTTGCGCGCCCATGTCGTCCTGCACCTTCTGCTCTGCGCGGCGCTCGGCCGTGGCGGCGGCATCGCGCTGCCGGTCGATGAGTTGGGTCAGGACCTCGCATTTGACGGCGGCCGCCTGCAGGGCCTGCTGTACCGTGGCCATCTGCGCCTCGTGCCGCGCGAGGTCATCCTGCTGGCGCTGGGCCATCTGCAGCACCGACTGCTTGTAGTTGGCGCAATTGAGGCTGGACACCGGCGAGGTGGCTCCACCGCTCGCGCCACTGCCTTCGTACAGGCTGTGAATGCGTTGCAGGGTGTCGAGGTGGCGCTGGCGCACCTGCTGCTGCGTGGCCGCTTCGGAGCTCAGTTCGTCGAGCTCGCGCTGGCGAAGGGTGGCCAGCTGGGCCAGGCTGTGGGTCGTGGTGTGCGCGCTCATGCCATCAAGACCTCCAGTTGGGCCACCGTCTCGTGCAGGGGGGCGGGTTCACGCGTGCCCTGAGCCAGAAAGGCTTCGATGCGGGGGTTCAGTGCCACGGCACGGTCGGTGAGCGGATCGGCCCCCGGCACATAGGCGCCCAGCGGCAGCAACTCTCGCACCTGGGCATGCCGGGCCGCCATGGCCTTGAGTTCGCGCGCGGCCATCTGGTGGGATGGGCTGGTCACCAGGGCCATGCAGCGGCTGATGGACGCGGCGATGTCGATGGCGGGATAGTGGCCCCGCTCGGCCAGTGCGCGGGACAGCACGATGTGGCCATCGAGGATCGCCCGGGCCGTGTCGACCACCGGGTCCTGCTGGTCATCGCCTTCGGCCAGCACGGTGTAGATGGCGCTCATGCTGCCGTGTTCGTTCTCGCCATTGCCGGCGCTTTCCACCAGCTCGGGCAGCATGCCGAAGACGGAGGGCGGATAGCCGCGCGTGGCCGGCGGCTCGCCCAGGGCCAGCGCGATCTCGCGGCGCGCCATGGCGTAGCGGGTCAGCGAGTCCACCAGCATCAGCACATGCTGGCCCTGGTCGCGGAAGTAGGCCGCAATCGCATGGCAGAGCTCGGTGGCCATCATGCGCATCAGCGGCGACTCGTCGGCCGGGGCGATCACGACGATGGCGCGGCGCAGGCCGGCTTCGCCCAGCGACAGATCGATGAACTCGCGCACCTCGCGGCCGCGTTCGCCAATGAGGCCGACCACGATGACATCGGCCACCGTCTGCCGCGTGATCAGGCCCAGCAGCACGCTCTTGCCCACGCCGCTGCCGGCCATCAGGCCCACGCGCTGGCCTCGGCCCAGCGTCAGCAGGCCGTTGATGGCACGCACGCCCACATCCAGGCTTTCGCGCACAGGCTGCTTGCGCAGCGGGTTGACCTTCGGGGGGTGCGGGTCCAGCAGGTGATCGCCCGTGAGGCGGCCCTTGCCATCCAGCGGCTCGCCCAGTCCATTGACGATGCGGCCCAGCCAGGACGGGCCGATCATCGGCCGCGAGGCACCGGGGCAGGGCAGCACGCGTGCGCCGGTGATCAGGCCCATGGGCTTCTTGAACGGCATCAGGTAGGAGACGGTGTCCCGAAAGCCCACCACCTGCGCGTCGATCCATTCGTCGCTGCCGGTCTCGATCACGCAGCGCTGGCCGGTGCGGAAGGCGCAGCCAGCGCTTTCCAGCAGCAGCCCGGTGGCGCCCACAAGGCGGCCTGTGGGCGTGGCGACCGGCACGTCGCCGAGGCGGACTTGGCGCAGGGCCTGCGTGATCACGGCTGGACCTCCATGGCCGGTTCGGAGGCGGGCGCTTGTGCAGACGCCTCCACGCCCGTGTCGGCCTCGGACGGCTCCGCGATCTGCGCCTTGATCTGCGCCATGCAGGCCTGCAGTCGCTGGCGGCAGCCGGCATCGATTTCCTGGCCGGCCGCCTTGACGCGGCATTCGCCCGGCGCCAGTTGCGGATCGGGGATCAGCGTCCACTTGCTCGCACGGGCCGGATCCAGCAGGCGGATGCGTTCGCACTCGTCGGCATTGAGGTAGACCTCCACGCCATCGCGTTGCGGCGGCAGAGTGGCCAGGGCTTCGTCCACCAGGTTGAGCAACTGCACCGGGTGCAGCGTCAGTTCACAGCGGATCACCTGCTGCGCAATCAGGTCCACCAGTTCCACCACCTCCTTGCGCATGGCCGCCTGGTAGTCAGCCTGCAGCGCCTTGAGCGCGGCCAGCGCCTGGTCCAATGGCGCGGCCAGGCTGTCGAAGCGCCGCTGCACGTCCTGCATGGCCGCCTGCCGGCCGGCCTCCAGCCCTTCGCGATGGCCTTCGTTGCGGCCTTCCTGCCAGCCGGCTTCGCGTCCCGCGGCCAGGCCATCCTGATAACCGCGCTCCATTCCCTGCTGATAGCCATCGGCCAGCGAGGCCTGGATCTGGGCGCTCTGCGCGGCCGGCACCTGCGCATGCGCGGCCGAGCCGGTCACAAGTTGCGACAGCGGCGGAAAGCGGAAAGGGCGCGGGGACTTCATTCGACCACCGCCTCCGCGAACAGGCGCACATCGATCTCACCGGCATCGGCCAGCGCCTTGACCTCGGACATGATCTCCTGGCGGATCTGCTCGATGCGGCTGAGCGGCACGGGCCCGGTGCGGCGCATCATGTCCTCGAAGCTCTGGGCCTGGCGGCGCGGCATGGCCTGCAAGATGGCGCGCCGCACATCGGGCTCGGCACCCTTGAGCGCAATGGCCCACTGGTCCGGCGCCACGGCTTCGATGATGCGCACCAGTGTGGCCTCGGTCTGGCGCGAGAGGATGAAGAAGTCGTACATGCTGACTTCGATCTGCGAGACGACGGATGGATCGCGCGAGCGCAGGGCCTCCACCACCTCCTGCTTGTTGCCCGGCAGTCGGTTGATGATCTCGGCCGCCTGTTTGATGCCTTCGACACTGGCGCTTTGCGCACCCAGGCTGTCGATGCAGCGGTTGACCAGCTCTTCCAGTTCGCCCAACAGCTCGCGGTCGATCTCCTTGAGGCGGGCCACATCCAGCAGCAACTGGTCGCGACCGTCCTGCGGCAGCGCATCGACCACCTCGCTGGCCAGCGCGGCCGGCAGGAAGGCCAGGAACACGGCCTGCATGCGCGAGTGTTCGCAGGCGATCCGCTCGGCCAGCCAGCGTGGCGAAGCCCATTGCAGACGCGCCATCTTCGGGCGGATCTCGTCGCCGTAGATGCTGTTGAGCACGCTGTTGGCGATGTCGCTGCCCAGCGCCAGGCCCAGCGAGCGCTGCAGGAAGGCGCGCGAGGCGCCGTGCACGCCGCTTTGCTCGCGGTAGTCATCGAAGAAGGTTTGCAGCGCGCCCTTGACGGCGTCCACCTTGATGCCGCTGAGCCGCGACATCACCTGCGTGACCTCCAGCAGCTCTTCGCGCGACAGGCAGCGCAGCACCGCGGCCGCAGGCTCTTCGCCCATGCTCAGCAGCACGATGGCCGCCTGCTCGATGGGGCCAGAACTGCCGCCGGCAGCGGCAGGATCATTGGGCTTGTTCGACTCGGCCATGCTTTTGCACCCATTGCTTGACGACTTCGGCGACGCGTTCCGGCTCCTTGGCGGCCAGGACCTTGAGGTGATCGACCATCACATCCACGGGCGAGCCGGGCGGTGGCAGGTCGTAGTTCTCCAGCAGCGGCGCGGCCGACATGCGGGGCGCAGCAGGGGGCAGGGCGGCTGCGGCGGGCGGTGCTGCCGGTGGCAGGGCCAGCGTGGGCTCGGCCTGGCCATGGGTCATGGTGGCAGCCGCATGGGCCGAACCTTCAGGCTGGGTGGGGATCAGCGGCGTGATCTGGGCCAGCGCCGTGCTCCGCGAAGGGCTGGCCATCCACTGGCGCAACTGCCGCACACCCGGACGCCAGACCACGAAGTAGGCCAGCACACCGGCCAGCAGATAGCCCAGCCCTTGCCCCACCTCGACCACGTTGTCGCGCTGCTGCCACCAGGGCGGCACCGGCGGCGCAGACGGGAAGGCCAGGGCCGAGACATTGAGCTGATCGCCACGCTGCGTGTCCAGGCCCAGCCCGTTGCGCAGGATGCCTTCGATCTGGGCCAGCTCCGCCGTGCTCCACGGCGCGGCGCGGCCGGTGTTGTTGAGCACCACGGCCACGCTGCGCCGCTCCAGCCGCCCCTTGCTGCGCTTGATCTGCGTGACGCTGCGGTCATACGCATACTGGCGCGTGGTGGCGTTCTTGCGTGCCGCCGATCCGGTCGGCGACGAGGCGGCCGACACGGCCACAGGCCGGTTGCTCAGCGAGCCCGGCACCCCCAGCGCCACCGCATCGGCATCGCGCTCGTCGCGCATGGCTTCGTTGGTCACGTGTGGCTTGTCGCCATACGATTCGCGCGTTTCTTCGATCTGGTCGTTGTCGACCTCGGCGGTCACGCTGGCACGGTAGTTGGCGGCGCCCACCACGGGTGAGAGCAGGTCGTTCACATTGCGCAGCGTGTCGTCCTGATAGCGCCTGGCCATGTCGTGCGGGCTGCCTTGAATGCCTTCGAGCCCCGCACCCGCATCGATGCGTGCCGACAGGAAGTTGCCGGCCTGATCGATGAGCGAGACATCGCGCGGGTTCAGGTGCGCCACGCTGCCGGCCACCATGTTGACGATGGCCGCGATCTGCTCAGGGCCGAGGCTGCGGCCGGGCTTGAGGGCCACGACCACCGAGGCCGAGCTCTTCTCCGCATCGTTGACCACGAAGGACGAGGATTTGCCGATCGACAGGTGCACACGCGCCGAGGCCACGGCATCGAGCGCCAGGATGCTTTGCACCAGCTCGCCTTCCAGTCCGCGTTTGAAGCGCACGTCCTGCACGAACTGGCTCACGCCCAGCGGGTCTTCGCGGTCCATCAGCTCCAGGCCTTCGGGCAGGCGCGCCACCACCCCCTTGGCCGCCAGCAGCATGCGCACCTTGCCGAGCTGATCGGCCGGCACCAGCACCTGACCGCTTTCGGGATGTAGCCGGTAGGCAATGTGTTCGGCGTCCAGCACCGACATCATGTCCGCGGCCGAGATCTTCTCGCGCTCGCCGAACACCGGGCGATAGCTGCTCTGGTCCTGCCACAGCACCATCATCAGCAAGGCCGTCAGGGCCACGGCCACGATGGTCAGAGGCACGAGGCTTTTCATGACGGCCGGACCCCATGCCGCCATCTTGTCCAGCGGCACGTAGGCACGCAGGGACGTCAGCGATGTCAAGGGCTGAGGCGCTGCCTTGAGCGGCGCGGGCGCAAGCGGTGGGGTGCTCATCGTGCGGTGCCGGCTTTACAGGGGCAGCTTGATGAGCTCGTCCATGGCGCCCATCACCTTGTTGCGCGCCTGCATGAGCATGGCGAACGAGAGGCTGGCTTCCTGGCTGGCGATCATCGCGCCGACCAGGTCGTCGCTCTGGCCGGTCTCCACCGCGGTCATGCGGTCTCCGGCGGCCTGGTCCTGCGCATTGACCCGCTCCAACGCGGTTTGCATCACGTGGCCAAAGCCCGCGCCGGCGGGCTCGCCGTCTGCGTGCGACAGCCCCGGCGCCGATGCGGCGATCTGCCGCGCTTCGCCTTCGATGTGCAGTTGCGCTGTGCGCATCAATGTCACCAGGTTGTCGCTCATATTCAGGTTCCGCGGTATATCCATCACATGTGATGAAAATGGCTGACTTATTGATCCAGGATCAGAGGGGCGGGTCTGCGTGGTCTGTGGGTCATCGGCTGCCCGGTCTGCGTCTTGAGGTGTTCATATTCCAGATTGAATATCTGCGGGAAGGTGCGATCACGCAAAAATGAAAATACCTTCCCTGCCTTGCGTCGTGCAAGGCATGAAATACCATTGGGAAACTTGATCCGGGTTGGAATTTATATATCTTCGATACCGGGTGGGGTTCGATATAAATTCGCGAATAACTGATATGTGCCGCACCGTGTGGACACGCGAGGCAGAGCGTCGAGTTCGCCGGCGGATGCGGCGCTCCGCGTGGGATGCAAGTGGTTCATGTAGGGCGATCCTTGAGGTGCAGACAGCAGCGGCCATCCGGTTCAAGGCGAGGTCGCCAGGCCACGGCAGCGTGACCCAGGACACAGAATCAGGCAGTGCAACGGCAAGCCTTCGGCCGGGCGAAGGCCGCAGGGCGGTCGGAACCTGTTTCTGGCAACCCCGCTATCGTGGTCCGCAAGGGACGGTAGACCGGAGGCTTTGCGACCCCGCCTTTCGTACGGGTGTGCCTTGATGTTGGGTTGGATCCTAAAAGCAAATTCGCGTCAGCCGCAAGCGCTTGTAACGACCTGTTTGCATCTCGTGTGCATGATTCCGCAAAAGTAGCACGCGGTATGCACGTTTGGGGTGGCGCCTCCATTATTAATTCGTTGTGCGACCATGATGCCGGAAAAAATGAAATAAGTGAAACCCGGCGGGGTAGAGAGTATCGATTTGAGGAAATATTGGGCGGAAATGGCCGCCGGAAACTCAAGCAGATACTTGCTGCGGCGATAGCATCACAGGCCTGAATCCTCGTGTGATGGATCACTCCCATGAATATTCCAAAGTCTTCCTCCGGTACCCCGGGGGGATCGCGCCCCTCGCTGATGGTGCTCGACAGCCGGACGCTGGGGCGCCCCGTCCACCGGCTGGATCACTTCTGTCGGCGGCTGCAGCGCGACTTGCAGGAGGTCTTCCTCAACGGCCTGAACCAACGCTATCGCGCCTCGTTCGAAGTGTGCGGTGGCCGCATGCATCCGGTCTCCGCCCGCAGCACCGCACGCACGGGAGCCGAGCGCTGGCAAGGGTTCGAATCGAGTGTGGGGCAGCTGGGCTTCAGTCTGGATCGGCGCCTGCTGCTCAGCGTGCTGCACTACCGGTATGGCCTGCACCCTGGGCCCGGTGAGCCAGGTGGGCTGGATGAATCGGCACCGGAGACGGCCTCGGAAGCGCGGCTGGCCGGCATGCTGGGCCTGCAGTTGGTCAACACCCTGGCCGCACGCATCGACAGCGAGAGCCATGCCCCCATGGCCGCCAGCGTGCAGCCCGTCGAGTTCACCCCCGTGGCCGGCGTGGTGCCGGGGCGTGGGTCCTGGGTGATCGAGCTGGTCCTGCGTGAAACCGCCCATGGCATCGAAGGCAGCCTGCGTTACCTGCTCGATGAAGCCTGGATGTCGCGCCTGCTCTACACGCTTTCGCCCTCGCGCGACAAGGCTGCCGACAAGACACGCGATGCCACCACCGCGAACGGGCCGCTGGCGCCCCGCCTGCCCCTGACGCTGGTGGCACGCCTGCTCAAGCGGCCCTTGATGCTGGGCGATCTGATCGGGCTGCATGAAGGCGATGTGATCCCGGTGAACCTCGGGCCGGCCGACGTGCTGGTCGGTGGCTCCGTCGTGTTCCGTGCTGCCGTGGCCGAACACAAAGGCAAGTTGTGCCTGACCTCTTTCGAAGACGTGGAATGACCCAGATGGACACCCTCAACGACGACATCGCACTCGATCAACTGCTCGACGACGTGCCCGAGCTGGACGCGGATCGCAAGGCCCCCGAGCCGGCGCCAGCCAAGCCGGTGCGCGACCTCAGCGCCATGATGCGCAAGATCCCCGTGACCTTGACGCTGGAAGTGGGCGCTGCGCGCATCTCGCTGCAGGACCTGGCCGAGATGGGCCCCGACAGCGTGGTCGAACTCGACACCCTGGCCGGCGCGCCGCTGATCATCAAGGTCAACGGCACGCCCATCGGCCGCGCCGAAGTGGTGGTTTCAGGCGAGAACCACGGTCTGCGCGTGGTCGAGCTGGCCGATCTGGATCTGGGCTCCCTGCAGCTATGAACATCACCTGTGCGAGAAGGCCCGCGCGTGGGGGCCTGGTCTTGCTCGCCCTGGTGCTGGCCTGCACCGCGGCCTCGGCCGCCAACGTGCCGCTGATCGCCAGCCAGAGCCATGGCAGCGGCACGGAGTTGACGGTCAAGCTGCAGGTGCTGGTCGTCATGACCTTGCTGGGCCTGCTGCCCGCCATGGTGCTGATGATGACCAGCTTCACCCGCTTCGTGATCGTGCTGTCGCTGCTGCGGCAGGCTCTGGGGTTGCAGCAGGGCCTGCCCAATCGCATCATCACCGGCATCGCGCTGATCCTGACCGTGCTGGTGATGCGTCCGGTGGGCCAGCAGATCTGGACCGATGCCTTCGTGCCGTATGACGAAGACCGCATCGGCCTGCAAGAGGCCCTGAAGATCGCAGAAGCCCCCTTGTCGCGCTTCATGCTCGCGCAGACCAACAAGGCAGCCATTGCACAGATCTCCAAATTGGCGGGCGAGAAGCCCGTGGCCAAGCCCGAGGATCACGCCTTCACCGTCAAGCTGGCGGCCTTCGTGCTCAGCGAACTCAAGACCGCCTTTCAGATCGGCTGCCTGCTGTTCATTCCCTTCCTGGTGGTGGACCTCGTCGTGTCTTCCGTGTTGATGGCCATGGGGATGATGATGCTGTCGCCCCTGGTGATCTCGCTGCCGTTCAAGCTGCTGCTGTTCGTGCTGGTCGATGGCTGGACCTTGACCGTCAACACGCTGGTCACCAGTGTGCAGGGGGTGTGATGCTCACGCCGGAAATCGCAGCCGATCTCATCTCCGAGTCCATGCACATCACCATGCTGCTGGTGACGGTGCTCGTGCTGCCCGGGCTGGTGGTCGGTCTCATCGTGGCGCTGTTCCAGGCGGCCACGCAGATCAATGAGCAGACGCTGAGCTTTCTGCCGCGCCTGCTCATCACGCTGTTCGTGATGGGGCTGGCCGGCCATTGGCTGTTCGGGCGCCTGATGGACTTCTGCGTCTCGGTGTTCGAGCGCGCCGGCACGCTGGTGCATTGAAGCGGAGCAGGGCACACGCATGGAAGCCTTGTTCCCCCTGCTGCAGGACACGCTGGCCCGCATGTGGTGGCCGTTCTGCCGCGCCATGGCCCTGCTGTCGGCGGCACCCATCCTGGGCGAGATGTCCGTGCCGGTGACGGTGCGTGTGCTGCTGTCGCTGGTGCTGGCCGTGGTCATGCTGCCGATGTCGGTGCCGCCCGAGGGGCTGTCGCTGATGTCGCTGCAGGCCATCGGCGTGACGGTCGAGCAGGCGGTGATCGGCGGTGTGATCGGGCTGGCCTTCCACCTGGTGATGTCGGCGGTGCTGGTGCTGGGCTTCATCGTCTCGTCGCAGATGGGCCTGTCGATGGCGGTGATGAACGACCCGCTCAACGGCACCTCCTCGGATGTCGTGTCCTCGCTGCTGTCCATCCTGGTCATCCTCACCTTCTTTTCGATGGACGGGCACCTGGTGCTGGTCGGCGTGCTGGCCGCGAGCTTCCATGCCTGGCCGGTGGGCGGCGGGCTGGACATGCTCTCGCTTCAGACGCTGGCCTTCAATGTGGCCTGGGTGTTCTCGGCCGCGGTGCTGCTGGCCGTGCCCGTGGTGTTCGCCACCATGGCCGTCCAGATCGGCTTTGGCTTTCTGGCGCGCGTGGCGCCGGGGCTCAATGTGTTCGCACTGGGCTTTTCGGTGATCACGATCTTCGGGCTGTTCATGCTCGCCCAGGTGCTCAGTTTCATCCCTGACCACTATGTGCGGATGATGAACCAGGTGCTGGAGATGCTGGCACGCATGATGAGGGCCGCGGGTCATGGCTGAAAGCGCCAGCGGATCGGACAAGACCGAAAAGCCTTCGGCGCAGAAGCTGCGCAAGGCCCGCGAGCAAGGCCAGGTCAGCCGTTCGCGCGAGCTGGCCATGGCCGTGGGGCTGCTGGTCTGTTTGCGCTTGCTGGTGTGGCTGATGCCCACGTACCTGGAGGGCTTTCGTGCGCTGTTCGTCACGGCGTGGGCCGATCTGGAAGGGCCGGATGCGATGGCCCGTGTGGGCAGCAGCCTGCCGGCGCAGGTGTTCTCGCTGTTGTTCCAGATGTTGCTGCCGCTGGCCGCCGTGCCGATGAGCGTGATGCTGGTTTCCCTCATCCCGGGCGGTTGGGTGTTCACCGGCGCGCACCTGCAGCCCAAGCTCGAGCGGCTGTCGCCAATGGCCAATCTGGGCCGCCTGTTCACCAGCAAACACGGTATGCATTGGCTGGCGTCGGTCGGCAAGGTATTGGTGATGGGGCTGGTGCTGTATGCCATTGCGCGCAGCAGCAGCCAGACCTATGTGCAACTGCAGGGCCTGCCGCTAGGCCGCGCGGTGCTGGGTGGCGCCGGCATGCTGCTTGACGCCGTGATGGCGATGTGCGGCGTGTTCCTGCTGTTCGCCATGATCGACGTGCCGCTGCAGCGCTTTTTCTTCATGCGCGATCAACGCATGACCAAGCAGGAAGTCAAGGAGGAATACAAGACCTCCGAGGGCCGCCCCGAGATCCGCCAGCGCGTGCGCCAGTTGCAGCGCCAGATGGCCCAGCGTGCCGTGCGCAAGACCGTGCCGGGTGCGGACGTGGTCATCGTCAACCCCGAGCACTTCGCCGTGGCCCTGAAGTACGACACGGGGCGGGCCGAGGCACCATACGTGGTAGCCAAAGGCGTCGACGAGATGGCCTTCTACATCCGCCAGGTGGCCGGTGAGCATGGCGTGGAGATCATCCCCGCGCCTCCGCTGGCGCGCGCCATCTACCACACCAGCCAGGTGCATCAGCAGATCCCCGCCACCCTGTACCGGGCGGTGGCGCTGGTGCTCAGCTACGTCATGCAGATCAAGGCCTTTCGCCAGGGCCAGCGCCCTCTGGCGCCTTCCTTGCCCTCTGATCTGCCCGTTCCCGCCCACCTGTCAGGAGCCAGCGCCCCATGACCTTCCTTCGCACCTTCGTCACGCAACTGGCGCGGCATCAGGTGGCCGCGCCGCTGTTCCTCATGGCGATCCTGGCCATGGTCATCCTGCCCCTGCCACCGCTGGTGCTGGATGTGCTGTTCACCTTCAACATCGTGCTGAGCATCATCGTGGTGCTGGTCAGCGTCTCGGCGCAGCGGCCGCTGGATTTCTCGGTCTTCCCGACGATCATCCTGGCTTCCACCCTGATGCGGCTGACGCTCAACGTGGCGTCCACGCGCGTGGTGCTGTTGCATGGCCACGAAGGCACACAGGCCGCCGGCCGCGTGATCGAAGCTTTCGGCCATGTGGTGATCGGCGGCAACATCGTCGTGGGCGTGGTGGTCTTCGTCATCCTGATGATCATCAACTTCGTGGTGGTCACCAAGGGGGCCGAGCGAATTTCCGAGGTCTCGGCCCGCTTCACGCTCGATGCCTTGCCCGGCAAGCAGATGGCCATCGATGCCGACCTCAACGCGGGCCTCATCAACCAGGAGAAGGCCCAGCAGCGTCGCCGCGAGGTGGCCACCGAGGCCGACTTCTATGGCGCGATGGACGGCGCATCCAAGTTCGTGCGCGGCGATGCCGTGGCCGGCATCCTGGTGCTGCTGATCAACATGATCGGCGGCGTGGCGATCGGCGCCTGGATGCATGGGCTGTCCTTCGGTGCGGCCTTCAGTCAGTACGCGCTGCTGACCATCGGCGACGGCCTGGTGGCGCAGATCCCGGCGCTGCTGTTGTCCGCGGCGGCGGCCATCATCGTCACCCGCATCAGCGACACGGGCGACATGGCGCAGCAGATCGGGCGGCAGATGCTGGCTTCGCCCGCGGTGCTCAACAGCGCGGCGGCGGTGATGGCGGTGCTGGCCATCATCCCGGGCATGCCCTTGCTGCCCTTCATGAGCTTTGCCGCTGCGCTGGCCTTTGCCGGCTGGCGCATGGGGCAGCGGGAAGCCGGCAAGGCCACGGGCGTGGACGCCCAGGCACTGAGCGCCGCCTTGATGACGCAGCAGGCCGGAACCCGAGCTGGCCTGGGGTGCCTTGCCGGCGGTGGAGCCGGTGTCGGTGTCGCTGGGCTACAAGCTGGTGGGCCAGATCGACCATGGGCAGGGCGCACCGCTGCTCAAGCGCATCAGGGGCATCCGCCAGGCCATGAGCGAATCGCTGGGCATCCTGCTGCCGCCCGTCGGGGTGCGCGATGACCTGGGCCTCAAGCCCGCGCAGTACGCCATCCTGCTCAGTGGCACCATGGTGGCGCAGGCCGAGATCCTGCCGGACCGCTTGATGGCCGTGCCCTCGCCGTCGGTCTACGGCGATCTCGATGGCGTCCCGGGCGTGGAGCCGGCCTATGGCCTGCCGGTGATCTGGATCACGCCGGAGCACAAGGCCCATGCCCTGGGCCTGGGCTATCAGGTGGTGGATGGCCCGAGTGTGGTGGCCACCCATCTGTCCAAGGTCATGCGGGATCATCTGGCCGAGCTGTTCCGGCATGAGGACGTCACCGCGCTGCAGGAGCGCCTGACGGCCTTGTCGCCCAAGCTGGCTGCGGCCCTGGACAAGCTGATGAGCGCCAGCCAGTTGCACAAGGTGCTGCGGGTGCTGTTGAGCGAAGGCGTTTCGCTCAAGGACATCGTGCCCATTGCCACCACGCTTCTGGAGCACGCTGAAACGGTGAAGGACCCGATCATGCTGGCCGCCGAGGTGCGCTGCACCCTGCGGCGGCAGATCGTGGCCGAATGCTGTGGTACCAGCGGTGACCTCAAGGGCTTCAACCTCAGCGCCGATCTGGAGAACCTGTTGCTGGGCGCGCTCAACGTGGCGCGCCAGGGCGGCAAGGTCGCGCTCGACAGCTTCCCCATCGATCCGCACCTGCTCACGCAACTGCAGAGCAACATGCCGGTCGCGCGCGAGCAGATGAAGCAGCATGCAGTGGCGCCGGTGCTCTTCGTCATGCCGCAGGTCCGGCCCCTGCTGGCACGGTATGCGCGCCTGTTCGCGCCCGGCCTGCAGGTGCTGTCCTACAACGAGATCCCCGAAAGCCGCAACGTGGACATCATCGGAACGCTGGGCTGACTGGCCGCGCGTGGCTGCCGCTTTGCGTGAGCGTGGTCAGCACCAGCAGGACTTCGGCGGCGGCCTGGAAGACGGAGCCGGGCAGGCACAGGGAGGGCAACTGCCGCAGCAGATCGGCCTCGGCGTGGTGCACGCGGGTGTTCATGCGCGAGGCGGCCACACCATCGCGGTGGTCGTCTTCGCTGGTGATGCGGCAGCCCAGCATGCGCAGGCCGGCCTGGGCCAGCGCACCGATCATGCGGTCGGCCGCGCGCGCCTGGTTGAGCCGGGCTGCGGCCTGTTCATCGGGCACATAGATCAGCAGGACGGCGCCTTCGGGCTGCAGATGCAGCTGCACTTCGACGGGGCCCAGCCAGGGCAGCACGCAGTCGATGCGCATGCCCCATGGGCGGCCGATCAGGCGGGCCATGGCGCGCCTTTGCCGGCTGTCTCGCTGCGTGGGGGCATCTTCGGGCGGCAGCAGTTGCAGGTGCACGGGCAGGCCCCACCAGGCGTAGGTGGAGAAGTGCCAGCGCTCGGGCAGCGTGGGTTGCGCGGAGGCGGCCTCCTGGCCGTTCATGCGCGTGAGCACGAGGACGCGCCATGCGTTCGCGATCATGGCCGGGTCCGGCGCGGCCCAGGCGATGCGCAGCAAGGCGGCCTGATCGGCTGCCCGCGTGGCGGGTGACCACTCGAAGGCGCCGGCCTGTGCGTCGGGACCACCTCGCTGATCCAGAACGGCCAGCTCCAGCGCAGGCTGGGTGGCCAGCACCTTCACGGTGACCACATCGCCGGGCATCAGGCCGAGTTGGTGCCCTGCCGCCGGCAGGATGGGCAGCGGCAGGCCTTCCTGCGTGCTCAGCAAGGGCAGGCCCGTGTCGGGGCTGATGCTCAGCACCAGGGTCTGACCCTCCAGCACCGCTCGGCCGGGCGGCTGGGCCGTCCAGCCGTTGGGGCGCACCGGGGGCAAGGGGCGGAGAGGCTGGATGGGCATCATGGACATGCCGCGCTCCTGTGCAAAGGGCCAACCTGTGCAGGTTGGCCCGGGGTCGCATCGGCCACCGGCTCAGTCAAGGGCCGGTGCGCGTCTCAGGTCGATCACTGCAGCAGCGACATCACCATCTGCGACATGCTGCTGCTCTGCTTGAGCATCGAGGTGCTCGCCTGCAGCAGCATCTGCTTGGAGGTCATGTTGGCCGTTTCCGAAGCGTAGTCCACATCCATGATGCGGCCCTTGGCGGCGTCCGCATTGGTGCGCATGTTGGCCAAGTTGTTGTAGACGTGATCCAGACGGTTGGCACCTGCACCCAGCTTGGAGCGCAGGGAGCCGACCGCATCGACGGCGGTGTTGGCCAGGCCGATGGCCGCGTTGGCGGCGGCATCCAGGTCACCGGCCTTCAGGGCGGTGATGGCGGTGTTCAGCGTGGTCAGTTGGGCCGAGGCGTCGAAGCTCATCGTTTCTGCCGCGTCCGAGCCGATCTGAAAGGTCACGGCTGCAGCCAGCGTGCCACCCGTCAGCAGCGCGGCGCCGCCGAACTTGGTGTTGGTCATGATGTTGGTGAGTTCGTTGCCCAGTTCGTTGAACTCGGCCTCCATTGCGGTCTTGTCCGATGCGTTGGACGTGCCGTTGGCCGCTTCCGTGGCCAGGTCCTTCATGCGCAGCATGATGTTGCTGACTTCGCTGAGCGCGCCTTCGGCCGTCTGCAGCATGGAGATGCCGTTTTGCGTGTTGCGCTGCGCCACTGCCATGCCCCGGGATTGCGCATCCAGGCGGGTGGCGATCTGCAGGCCGGCGGCATCGTCCATGGCCGAGTTGACGCGGAAGCCCGTGCCCAGTCGGGTCATCGAATTCGACAGGGCGCGCTGTGTGGTGCCCAGCGAGTTCTGGGTGGACAGGGAGGCGGCGTTGGTGTGCAGACTGAGCATGGTGGTGACTCCAAAGACGTTGCTGGGGGTTCCTGTTCAGGACATCGGCTTGTTGACGTCCTCCCCCCTGTAAGGCGACCGCTTTGCAGCAGACATTAAGTGCAGCACGCAAAAAACCTCTGCGCGCCCTCAGCGGCCCCCGCGCTCCCGCTCCAGCGCCGCCATGGCGTGGGCCAGCAGCGTCTGCTGTGCGGGTGTCAGATGAACGAAGCGGCAACCGACGTGCAGTTGATCGCCCAGCAGGCGTGTGCGCATGGGCCGGCACAGCCGGACCTCCAGATCGGTCAGGAGATGGCGGCCGCTGCCCAGCTCCAGTTGAACGCCCTGCAGCACGCGTCCCGGGCGGAAGACGTCTTCATGGTGCAGCGGCACACGAAACGCGATGCCACCGAGTGAAACGTTGTGCACGCTGAACTGCAGCGTCTCGCCCAGCCAAGTGAACGAGACGGCATAGGGACGGCCCAGGGGCGGATCCAGCCGGACGCAGGCGCGGCGTTCATCGTCCGCCGTGGTGGCTTGCGCGTGGGGATCGGGCGAGGGTGGGGTGGACATCAAGCGGCAGCATAAAAGTGCTGCCGCGCGCTGTCAGCATGTCGCGCGCCTGAAGGCAAGGTGCAACGTGGTTTGCGTGAACTCTGAAATGCAAATCGCGATGCCGAGCCGCCCGGCACGCGCATGCCGGTTTGAATTACTTCAGCTTGGCGCCTGTACCGTCATACACCTCGATCGTGATCGGGATGCCTTGCCCCACGCTTTGCGTGACGGTGCAAAAGGCCTCGAACTGCGACAGCACGCGGTCCAGATGTTCAAGCTGAGCAGCCGGCACACCCAGATCCAGCCGGGCCTGCATGGACAGCACACGCATGCGGCCTTCCGCATTGCGCCCCACCTCAGGCTTGACGGTGCAGCGGATGGGCTCCGGCGCCTGCTTGAACTTGCGCAAGGCAAACAGCAGCGAATCAGACAGGCAGTTGCCGACGGCTGCCGCCAGCAACTGCACCGGTGAGGGGCCGGTGCCCTGGCCCAGGGGCGCAGGCTCGTCGCCCGTGACGGGCGGCACGGTGCCGCCGAACTCGATCAGAAAGCGGTAGTCCTGCTGCTGCGTGAGGTGGACTTCAATGGCGTCGGTGGACATGGTGTGCGGCCTTCTTGCGGGGTTGCGCGGTGGGTGAGGTGGGTGACCAGATGCGATCAGAACACATCGACGGGCAGCTTCAGATAGCTGCGGCCGTCTGAATCGGGTGGTGGCAGGTGCCCCGCACGCACATTGACCTGCACCGAGGGCAGCATGAGCTTGGGCAGATCCAGCGTGGCATCGCGCGCCTGCCGCATGGCCACGAAGGCTTCTTCGGAGGTGCCTTGGTGCACATGGATGTTGCTCCGGCTTTGATTGGCCACGGTGTGCATGGGCTGTGGTGCGCGCCCATCGGGCGGATAGTCATGGCACATGTACAGGCGGGTGTCAGGCGCCAGGGTCAGGAGGCGCTGGATGGAGCGGTACAACTGCCGCGCATCGCCCCCAGGGAAGTCGCACCGGGCCGTGCCGACGTCAGGCGGAAACAGAGTGTCGCCCACGAACACTGCGTCGCCCACCAGATACGCCATGTCCGCAGGGGTGTGGCCGGGCACATGCCAGGCGGCGGCTTCCAGCCGGCCGATGCGGAAGGTCTCGCCGTCCTGGAAGAGGTGATCGAATTGCGAGCCATCGGTGGCGAAGGTCTCTTCCATGTGAAAGAGCTTCTTGAAGACGGTCTGCACGCGTCGGATGTCGCCACCGATGCCGATGCGCCCGCCCAGCCGCTCTTGAACATAAGGCGCAGAGGACAGGTGATCGGCGTGGGCATGGGTCTCCAGGATCCAGTCCAGCGTCAGGCGCTGTTCGCGCACGAAGGCGATGACCTGGTCAGCGCCCTCATGCGAGGTGCGGCCGTTGTGCAAATCGAAGCCCAGCACCGGATCGATCACCGCGGCATGGCCGCCGGGCTCATCGAACACCACATGGGTGTAGGTGCCGGTCACGGTGTCATAGAAGGAGCGGACGTTGGGGTGGGGCAAGGGTCTCATGGCGAAGCCTCCTGGTGCTTACTTTATTGACAAACAATATATCTGTCAATAAAATGATGGCATGACGACAGCAAAGTTGACCGCAGCGCGAGGCAAGGTGTCCGGCACCCGCGCGGCCGAGACAACCAGGGGTGCGACCGAAGTCTGCGCCCGCGTTGCCTTGCCTGCCCCCGATGTGGCGGCCCTGCAGGCATCGGCCGAGAAGGCCTGCGGCTTGCTCAAGGTGCTGGCGCATGCCGATCGGCTGGTGCTCTTGTGCCGGCTGGCGCAAGGCGAGTTCTGCGTCAGTGAACTGGAGCAGGATCTCGGCATCCGTCAGCCCACCTTGTCGCAACAACTGGGCGTGCTGCGCCAGGAAGGGCTCGTGGGCACGCGCCGGGACGGCAAGCACGTCTATTACCGCATGGTCAGCGAGGATGCCGCGGCCATCATGCAGGTCCTGCACAGCAGGATCTGCGGCGCGGCGTGATCGATGCATCCATGCCAATTCACCTTCGATGGAGCAAAGCATGAGCCTGAGCGTACCGACCACCCCCTTGTGCCCCGAGTTCACGGTCTGCGGGCAGATCAGCCTGCATGATGTCGAGGTGCTGGCCCGTCAAGGCTATCGCAGCATCATCAACAACCGGCCCGACGGCGAGGGCGGCCCGGACCAACCCACCAGTGCTGCCTTGCAGGCCGCCGCGCAGGCACATGGGATGCGCTATGTGCACGTCCCTGTGCCCAACCTGATGTTGAGCGCGGAACAGGTGGCGCATTACCAGCAGGTGTGCGCAGATCTGCCGCATCCCATTGTTGCCTTCTGTCGCTCGGGCGGACGGGCCAGCGCCCTGTTCCAGGCATGCGGCGGGCAGGTGGGCAAGCCTGCTTGATCGGGATCGTCGCCACAGCCTGACATCGCTCTCATGCGCTTACCTTCTCGCGCGACCGAATCCACCCAGGCAGGCGCTGCGCCCTGGTCCATGCCGCCGCCGTGGCTGCAAGCCTGGCAGCGGGCGTGGCTGGCCGGCGATGCGGTGGCGGGCCTCGTGGTGGCCGTCATGCTTGTGCCGCAAAGCCTGGCCTACGCCATGCTGGCGGGGCTGCCGCCGCAGGCCGGGCTGCTGGCCAGCCTCTTGCCGCTGCTGGGGTACGCCGCCTTCGGCAACAGCCGCGCCATGTCGGTGGGGCCTGCGGCCATCACGTCCCTGATGTTGGGGCAGTCGCTGCTGTCCTTGGCCGCGCCCGGTGGGGCGGCGCATGCGGCCATGGCCGCGCTGGTCGCCCTCGGCAGTGGCGTGCTGCTGCTGATCATGGGTCGTTTGCGCATGGGCTTTCTCTCGCAGCTTGCTGAGCCGGCCGGTGGTGCAGGGCTTCACGGTGGCCTCGGCCATCCTGATCCTGCTCGGGCAGATGGCGCCACTGCTGGGCTCGGCACCCTGGGGCCACACCTTGCCGCAGATGGCTTCCTCCTTCATCCGTCATGCCGGGCACCATGCCTTGTGGTCGCCTGGCGATGCGCTCATTGGCATCGGCGCTGCCGTGGCGCTCTGGCTGGGCATGCCATCGGTGCGCTGGATCGGTATCAGGCTGGAATGGGGCGAGGCCCGCACACAGGTGCTGTCCCGGCTGTGGCCCATGGTGGTCCTGGTGCTGGCGTCGGTGGCCGGGTGGGCCATGACACAGCGCATGGCCGGTGCGCCCGACTGGTCGCCGCAACGCGTCGGCGTGGTGTCGATCGATCCGGCAGCGCTCAGTGGCTTGTGGTCGGCCCACTGGCCATCGGATCCCCAAGCCTGGGCCGCGCTCATCATGCCCACCTTGATGATCACCCTGGTGGGCTTTGTCAGCAGCGGGGCGGTGGCGCAGACCTTTGCCTTGCGGCATGGCGAACGGGTGGACGCCAACCGCGAACTGCTGGGGCTGGGGGCCGCCAACATCGGTGCCGCCGTCCTGGGGGGCATGCCGGTGGCCGGCGGGCTCTCGCGGTCGGTGGTCAACGAGGCAGCCGGTGCGCGCAGCCCCTTGTCTGGCGTGATCACGGCGCTGTTGCTGGGCGTGTGCCTGTGGCCGCTGTTGCCCTGGATGGCGTGGCTGCCCCGCGCGGCCCTGGCGGCCATCATCATCGTGGGCATCGCCTCGCTCATCGAGTTCCAGGCCTTGAAGGCGGCTTGGCGCTACGACAAGGCCGAAGGCTGGGCCTTCCTCAGCACGGCCATCGGTGTGCTGCTCATCGGCTTCGAAGCCGGCATCCTGCTGGGGCTGGCCTGGTCCTTGGGTGCCATGGTCTGGCGCCACAGCCAGCCGCATGTGGTGGAGGTGGGGCGCCTGCCCGGGACCGAGCACTTTCGCAACATCGAGCGCTATCACAGTGAAACGCTGCCTGGCGTGTTGATGGTCCGCATCGATGAAAGCCTGGACTTCACCAACATCTTGCGCGTCGAGCAGCGTCTGATCGAACTGATGAGCGGCCGGCCAGCCGTGCGGCATGTGGTGCTGATGCTCTCGGCGGTCAACCACATCGATCACTCGGCGGCCCAGGCTTTGATGGAACTGGATGCTGCGCTGGCGGGCCAGGGTCGGCAGCTTTACTTAAGCGAGATCAAGGGCCCGGTGATCGACCGCCTGCAGACTGGCGGTGTGGCGCAGCATTTCCGCGGGCGGATGTTCCTCAATGGCAACGAAGCTTGGCATGCCTTGCGCAAGGTGATCGAAGCCGAACTGATTTCTTGAAGGAGTGCAGCATGAAGGCAAATGTTGGTGGACTGGATCGTGTGGCCCGCATCGCCGCGGGTGTGGTGCTCATCGCCCTGGCGGCCACAGGCACGGTGGGGGTGTGGGGCTGGCTCGGGGTGGTGCCCTTGGCCACCGGCCTGAGCGGCTGGTGCCCGGCGTACCTGCCATTCGGCCTGTCGACCTGCAAGATGAAGTGAGCTTGCGCGGGGCGAGCGCCCGGCCACCTCATCGGTGCACATGACCCATCTCAGGGCCCTGCGGGGCCCTTTTTCATGGATGCGCCCCCTCGCGGTTCATGGCAGGTGCATGCGGGCTGCCTTGTCGACGCGCACATGCACCAGCAAGGCGATTTCGGCGCTGGCACGCGAGGTGCTTAGAGGTCTTCGGTATTACCCATTGTTCAACCCGTAATAACCGAGATTGGGCCTGATCATGATGTCGACGGCAGTAGCAAAGCGTTTGTTGAATGGCTTGACGGTGTGCCTGTTCGCCTCCGCCGTGATGGGCGGGCAGGGCGCATGGGCCGCGCAGCCCCTGAAGATCGGCTACAGCGACTGGCCGGGTTGGGTGGCCTGGCAGGTGGCCATCGACAAGGGCTGGTTCAAGGAGGCCGGTGTCGATGTCAAGTTCGAATGGTTCGATTACTCGGCTTCCATGGAAGCGTTCGCTGCGGGCAAGATCGATGCGGTCACCGTCACCAATGGCGATGCACTGGTCACCGGTGCAGGCGGCGCCAAAAGCGTGATGATCATGCTGACCGATTACTCCAACGGCAACGACATGATCGTCGCCAGGCCGGGCATCAAGTCCCTCAAGGATCTCAAGGGCAAGAAGGTGGCTGTGGAGGTGGGGTTGGTCGAGCACCTGCTGCTGCTCAACGGGCTCAAGAAGGCTGGCTTGAAGGAGTCTGACGTCACCCTGGTCAATGCCAAGACCAATGAGATGCCGCAGGTGCTGGCCTCGGGCGACGTGGCCGCCGTGGGCGCCTGGCAGCCCATCGCCGGCCAGGCCATCAAGGCGGTGCCAGGCGCCAAGCCTGTGCTGACCTCGGCCGATGAGCCAGGCCTGATCTACGACGTGCTGACGGTGAACCCCGGCAGCCTGGCCAGCCGCAAGGCCGAATGGCAGAAGGTGGTCAAGGTGTGGGACAAGGTGGTCAGCTACATCGAAGATCCCAAGACCCAGCCCGATGCGGTGAAGATCATGTCGGCGCGCGTGGGCATCGCCCCGGAGGCCTACATGCAGTTCCTCAAGGGCACCAAGCTGCTGTCGCTGTCGGCCGGCAAGCAGATCATGGTCAAGGGTGAAGGCTTCAAGTCCCTGTACGGGTCTTCCAAGATCGCCGATGACTTCAATGTCAAGAACGCGGTCTACAAGGAGCCGCAGAAGATCGACAGCTACATCGATCCCAGCTTGGCGAACGCGGCTGCGAAGTAAGGCCTGCGGGCCGCACCCTCTGCATTGGCATGACGCCATGCCTTCGGGCATGGCGGGGCCGAACTCACCCTCGACACGCCTGCATCCATGAGTCAGACCCGCTGGTTCGCACCCCGTGCCACCCTGAGCCCGCGCAGCCGGATGGTGCTGGGCATCGGCTCCTTCCTGCTGCCATTGCTGCTGTGGTGTGCGGTGAGCTATGTGCCCTTCATCTGGCATCCGCAGGTGCTGGTGACGCAGCCGGGTGACGTGGACTACTTCCAGACCGGCATGCGGGTGGACCACGCGCAGTTCGCCGAAGAACGGCAGGCGATGAAGGACGCCGGCAAGGCCTTGCCGCACGGCGAGCCGGCCAATCCGGTGTACCTGCCCGCCCCGCACGAAGTGGCCCGTGCGTTCTACACCGCCTTCACCACCGCGCCTGAGCAGAAGGATGCCCCCTGGCTGCATGAAAGCCTGTGGCACAGCATGCAGATCATCTTCTGGGGCTTCATTGCCTCCTCCCTGATCGGTGTGCCCCTGGGCATCCTGTGCGGCACCTACAGCGCCATCGCCCGCATCAACGAGCCCTTCATCGAGTTTTTCCGCTACCTGCCCGCGCCGGCCTTCGGTGCACTGGCCGTGGCCATCCTCGGCATCCACGATGGGCCGAAGATCGCCATCATCTTCATCGGCACCTTCTTCCAGCAGGTGCTGGTGATCGCCAACACCACGCGCAAGCTGGACTTCGCGCTGCTGGAAGCCGCCATGACGCTGGGCACGAAGAAGCTGCGCTTGATCACGCGTGTGGTGGTGCCCGGCATCCTGCCGGATCTGTACCGGGACCAGCGTGTGCTGCTGGGCTGGGCCTGGACCTACCTCATCGTGGCCGAGCTGATCGGCACCAGCTCGGGCATCACCTTCTTCATCACCCAGCAGGCGCGCTACCAGCACTTCGAGAACGTGTATGCCGCCATCGCGATGATCGGGATCATCGGGCTGGGCATCGACCTGCTGCTGGCCTGGCTGGGACGCCGGCTGTTCCCCTGGGACCGCTCCCAGGACAAGCGATGAACGCGCATGAAGGGCCACAGCATGGATGAGAACATGAGCCAGACACCGGTGTCCTACCTCGATCAGTCGGAAGCGGTGAGGGCGCGTTTTGAGCGCCTCCGGCAGCGCGAGGTGGTGCTGGAAGTCAAGAACCTGGGCAAGACGTATGCATCGCATCAGGGCGAGGTCACCGCGCTCAAGGACATCAGCTTCAAGACCCATCGCCGGGAGTTCGTCTGCGTGATCGGCCCTTCGGGCTGCGGCAAATCCACGCTGATCCGCATCCTGGCCGGCCTCGAGCCCTACACCTCCGGGCAGGTGCTGCTGGATGGCGAACCCGTTCAAGGCCCGTGCCGTGACCGCGGCATGGTCTTCCAGGGCTACACCCTGTTCCCCTGGCTGACCGTCAAGAAGAACGTGATGTTCGGGCTGGAGATGAACAACGCCGGCCACAACGAGGCCGAGGCCCAGGCGCGGCAGTGGCTTGAGCTGGTGGGCCTGAGCAAGTTCGCCGATGCCTATCCGCACCAGCTCTCCGGCGGCATGAAGCAGCGCGTGGCCATTGCGCGCGCGCTGGCCAACCAGCCGCGCATCCTGCTCATGGACGAGCCATTCGGTGCGCTCGATGCCCAAACGCGCGCGCGGATGCAGAGCCACCTGCTGGAGATCTGGAAGAACATCGACATCACCATCCTGTTCATCACGCATGACCTGGACGAAGCCATTTTCCTGGCCGACCGCATCCTCGTGCTCAAGGCCCATCCCGGCGAGGTGCAGGAACTGATCGAGGTGCCCGTGCCGCGCCCTCGCTCGGCCATGCAGATCACCAGCCCGGAGTTCCAGGCCACCAAGGCCAGGCTGGAGGCCCTGATCCATCCGCCGGAAGAAAAGACGGCCCACGCCGACGAGGACGACGTGATGCCCAAGTTCATCCGTCTGACGGATGTTTCCGACAACGTGGAATGAACCGGACGAAGGAGCCGACATGCAATGGTCCGAACTGACGTGGTCTGAATTGCCGGACAAGCTCAAGGCGGCCGCCGATGCGGCCATCCTGCCCATCGGCGCCACCGAGCAGCACGGCCCGCACATGGGTTGCGGCATGGACTGGGTGATCGCCGATGTGCTGTGCAAGGCCGTGGCGCAAGAGACGGGCGTGCCCATGCTGCCCGCGCTGCCTTACGGCTGCTCACTGGGGCACAGCCGCCGCTGGCCAGGCACCATCCCCGTCCAGCCCATCACCCTGATCGAGCTGGTCAAGCAGATCGGTGACGGGGCGTATCACAGTGGCGTGCGGCGCCTGTTCATCGTCAACACGCACGTGACCAATGCCGCGCCTTTGCGTTGCGCCCTGGAGATGCTGCGCGCCGAACACGATGACCTGATGGTCGCGGTGATCAACTCGCCGCAGATCAGTGAGCGGGTGCGCCGCTTCCACTTTGCAGACGGCGACGACTGGCACGCCAACGATGCCGAGACCTCCTTGATGCTGGCCGTGGCCCCCGAGATGGTGCGCCCCGACAAGCTGCATGAGGCCGACGACCCCGATCGCACCGAAGGCCAGGTCTTCGCCCATCCCGTCAACCGCACCAGCCTCAATGGCGTGACGGGCACACCCAGCCTGGCCACGGCGGACAAGGGCAGGCAAGCCTTTGCCTGGATGGTGGAAGACCTCTGCGCACTCATCCGCCGCGGCATGTCCCAGACGCCACCGCTGGCGCATTCGTATTTCGACCGCGTGGCCTGACGCGCCACGCGCCCCTCTCAATCCCATCGTCAATGGAGCCATCCAGCATGCATTCCCCGGAAGAAGTCAAAGCCATCCAGCAATCGCTCAAGGCCAAGGGCGTGAAGTACTGCATCGGCGCGTACGTGGACATCCACGGCGTGCAGAAGGCCAAGGTCGTGCCCATCGACCACCTGCCGCAGATGGCGGCCGGCTCCGAGCGCTACACCGGCTATGCGCTCGATGGCCTCGGCCAGGCCCCGAACGAAGACGAGCTGACCTCGGTGCCCGACCTCAACCACATCGTGCAGTTGCCCTGGGAGCCCAAGATCGCCTGGATGCCCGCTGACAACCACTTCAAGGGCGAGCCATATCCGCTCAGCACCCGTGTGGCCCTGCAGAACGTGATGGCCGAAGCTGCGAAGATGGGCTTCGGCATGAACCTGGGCATCGAGTGCGAGATCTTCCTGCTCAAGCAGACCGAGGACGGCAAGCTGGAAGTGCCCCACCAGGACGACAAGCTCGTCAAGCCCTGTTATGACGTCAAGGGCTTCATCGACAACTTCGGCTGGCTTGACAAGGTTGCCACCTGCATCAACGACCTGGGCTGGGATCTCTACTCCTTCGACCACGAGGACGCCAACGGCCAGTTCGAGTTCGACTTCAACTACGCCGATGTGCTGACCACCTGCGACCGCCTGACCTTCTTTCGCATGATGGCCAAGCACTATGCCGAGGAAGAAGGCCTGCTGGCCACGATGATGCCCAAGCCCTTCGCCAACAAGACCGGCAATGGTGCGCACTTCAACATGTCGCTGTATGACCTGAAGACGGGAAAAAACCTGTTTGCCTGCGATCCGAAGGACGACCCGCGCGGCATTGGCCTCACGCCCTTGGGCTACCAGTTCGTGGCGGGGATCCTCAAGCATGGCCGGGCCTTGTGCGCCGTGTTCGCGCCCACCGTCAACAGCTACAAGCGCCTGGTGCGGCGTGGTGCCATGAGCTACTTCTCTTGGGCGCCGGTGTTCAACTCCTACGGCTCCAACAACCGGACCAACTCGGTGCGCATCCCCGCAGGCGGTGGCCGCTGCGAATCGCGCAACGCCGATGGCGCCGTGAACCCGTATCTGGCCGCCGCACTGGCCCTGGCCGCCGGCCTCGAAGGCATCCGCGGAGGACTCAATCCCGGGGAGCCAAACGAAGACAACCTGTACGAACTGAGCGAAGCGCAGCGCAAGGAGCGCGGCATCGATTTCCTGCCTCAGACCCTGCAGGAAGCGGTGCAGGCCTTCGCCGCCGACCCGCTGGTGGAGCGCACGCTCGGCAAGGCCCTGCGCGACGAGTTCATCGCCTACAAGACGCAGGAGTGGGAGGCCTATCACCTGTCGGTCAGCCAGTGGGAAGTCGAGCGCTACAGCCACATGTTCTAAACGCCCATTTCCATCACGGACGATTCAGGGAGACATCATGGACACGTCATTGGCCAGCGCGCTCACCGACAACCGCTGCAGCCCGGTCACGCGCATCAGCATCTCCATGCCGGAGGATCTGCTCCAGGAACTGGACCAGATGGTGCTGCTGCGCGGCTTCGAGAGCCGCTCCCAGGCCATCGGCTCGATGATCAACGACCAGTTGCTCGAGCACAAACGCCAGCTCGGAGATCAGGTCATGATGGGCACCATCACCCTGCTGTATGACCGCTCCGTCAAGGGCTTGCAAAAGCAGTTGTCCGATCTGCAGTGCGACCACATCGACGAGGTGATCAGCTCGCTGCACGTGCACCTGATGGACCGGCAGATGCTGGAGGTGGTGCTGGTCCAGGGGCCAGCGCGCAAACTCCAGGAGATCGCAGACGCGATGTCGACCTTGCGTGGCGTGATCACCGGGCGTCTGCAACTGATGGCGGCCACCATCCCGCCGGTGCATCCCTTGCCGGGATCGACGTGATCGGCTGCACAACGAGGTCAGCCGCGCCGCATCTGTTGTGGCATGGGCACAGCCGCGCGCCGCCGTGTCCGCGAAGGTCCAGAGCTTGACCGGTCTTTGCGGGCACGGCTTGCAGCCACCGGGCCGATCGCGCAAGATCCGAGGCTGCATGACCGTCACAGGAGAATCGATCTTGGCCACCAAATCCCCCAAGCCTGCCAAAAACGACGTGAAGAAGCCCGCCGCGCTGGACATCGGCATCACCGAATCCGACCGCAAGAAGATTGCGCAAGGCCTGTCCGTGCTGCTGGCCGACAGCTACACGCTCTACCTCATGACGCACAACTTCCACTGGAACGTGACGGGTCCGCAGTTCAACAGCCTGCACCAGATGTTCATGACCCAGTACACCGAGCAGTGGACAGCCCTGGACCAGATCGCCGAACGCATCCGCTCGCTGGGCTTCCCCGCGCCCGGCACCTACAAGGAGTTCGTGAAGCTGGCGACCATCAAGGAAGTCGAAGGCGTGCCCAAGGCCAACGACATGGTCCGCCACCTGGTGGCCGCCCAGGAGGCCACGGCGCGTACCGCCCGCAAGCTGTTCCCGCTGGTCGATGCCGCCAATGACCAGCCCACCGCCGACGTGCTCACCCAGCGCCTGGATGTGCACGAAAAGACGGCGTGGATGCTGCGCAGCCTGCTCGAAGACTGAGCCGGCAAGGGGCGGCGTTCAGCGTCCCTTGAGCTTCATGATGCCCATCGCCTTCATCACGGCCCGTTCGTAGACGGGCTCCGAGGTGCCCTTGCGCATCTTGCGCATGAAGTACTTCTCGAAGGCGATCTTGGCCAGGTGCACCCAGCGCCCTTCGCCAAACCAGTTGACGTTGCGCGGCGGGATCTGGGGCAGGGCCACGAAGGCCGCCCCGCGATCGCCGAAGTCCGCCAGGCACACCGCGTTCCAGGTGGCCTTTTCGGAAGGCGTCTGGCCGTCCATCAAGGCCCGGATGTTGTGCGCCGTGGCCGTCACCATGGATTCGATCATGTAGCCCGTCTTGGGCACGCCGGTGGGCACGGGCGTGGGCTCGGTCGGTGCGATGGCCACGCACACCCCGACGGCGAACACATTGGGATAGCGCGGGTTGCGCTGGTGTTCGTCGATCAGCACGAAGCCGCGGGGGTTGACCAGCCCTTCGATGCCCATCAATGCATCCACACCCTTGAAGGCCGGCAGCATCATCGAATAGTGGAAGGGCAGGATGTGCTGCTTGCGGGGCTGGCCGTCCTCGTCGTGCTCCGTGACGTGCATCAACCCGGCCTCCACCTTGGTGACCTTGGCATTGCAGATCCAGCGGATGGCCTTGTCCCGGAAGATCGACTCCATCAAGCCCTTGGAGTCGCCGACCCCATTGAGACCCAGATGGCCGATGTACGGCTCCGAGGTCACGAAGGTCATCGGCACGCGATCACGGATCTTGCGACGACGCAGGTCCGTCTCCATGATCATCGCGAACTCATACGCAGGGCCGAAGCAGGAGGCGCCCTGGACGGCCCCGACCACGACGGGCCCCGGGGCCTGCACGAACTGCTCCCAGTTGACACGCGCATGCTCGGCATGGTCGACATGGCAGATCGATTGCGTGTGCCCGTGGGGCCCCAGGCCCTCGATCTCGTCGAAGGCCAGTTTCGGCCCGGTGGCAATCACGAGATAGTCGTAGGGCACCTCCCGCCCGTCGGTGAGTTCGACGACATTGCGCTCGGGATGGACCTTGCGCGCCCCGACCGGGATGAACGCCACCCCCTTCTTTTCCAGAATCGGGGCAATGGGCAGTTCGATGTCTTCGCGTTCGCGCCAGTGCACGGCCACCCAGGGGTTGGAGGGCACGAAGTGGAAGGTGGACGTGTTGGAGATGACGGTCACGGTGTCCGTGGGTCGTGCGTTCTCCTTCATCTCGAAGGCCATGGGCAGGCCGCCGATGCCGGCGCCCAGGATCACGATGTGGGCCATGAGATCATCTCCTTTACTGGTACCCGTACGGGTATATGGAGATGGTGCGCCGTGTCTGCTCCTGTGTGAACAGGGTTTCTACTCAGGGCTGAAGGCGTTTCAGCGAATCTTGCCCAGAAGTGTCTCGATCTCATCGAACATCGGGCGCATCTGCGCGTTGGATTCGGCGGTGCTGCCCAGCTTTTCCTGGAGTTGCTGCTCCATGAAGCACATGGTCATGCGCACATAGGTGCTGTCCAGTGCCTTGCGCACGGCTGCCATCTGCGTGGCGATCGGCAGGCAGGGCTCACCCTCTTCGATCATGCGCTGGATGCCGCGCAATTGACCTTCGGCCCGCTTGAGGCGATTGAGGATGTCCGTGCGGTGCTTGTCGTTGTCGAGTGCGGCCATGGTGCAGGTGTCCGGCGAAGGCATGTTGGAATGAGTCTTCTTCATTTTGCTATGCCTTCACAAGACATCTGAGTCGTAAGGGAAAGTGGACGGTGTCACGTCCCCTCAAACGAGGGCTGCACACGGCGCAATGTGGGTTCATGCACCACAACTGGCGTGATCTTTGAAGCCCAGCTTGCGCAAGATGATCGCCATCGGGCAGAAATTCGTGATGCCGAACTGGAACAGGTTCGCACCCACGAAGGCCGTGAAGGCCAAGGCCCATTTGGACACGAACAAGGGGCTGCCTTCCACGCCCAGCGCGAGCGAAATGAGGATGAAGAGGCCGGCAACGATGCGGATCATGCGTTCGGTGGTCATGTGGGTACTCCTGTCGGACATGAACATGGGGAAAGAGGGGGCCCTGTTCAGGACGGGGCCGCCTCGAAGCGCCGACGGTAGGCGGCGTAATACAGCACCGGGATCACGACCAGGGTCAGCAGGGTCGAGACCAGGATGCCGAAGATCAGCGAGACGGCCAGGCCGTTGAAGATGGGATCGTCGAGGATGAAGAAGGCGCCCACCATGGCGGCGATGCCCGTCAGCGCGATGGGCTGGGCGCGCACGGCGGCAGACTGCACCACCGCTTCCTTGAAGGCGATGCCGCGGGCGACTTGCAGTTCGATGAAGTCCACCAGCAGGATGGAGTTGCGCACGATGATGCCCGCCAGCGCGATCATGCCGATCATGGAGGTGGCGGTGAACTGCGCGCCCAGCAGCGCATGGCCGGGCATCACGCCGATGATGGTCAGCGGGATGGGCGCCATGATGATCAGCGGCGTGCGGTACGAGCGGAACTGTGCCACCACCAGCAGGTAGATGAGGATGAGGCCCACGCCGTAGGCCGCGCCCATGTCGCAGAAGGTCTCGTACGTGATCTGCCATTCGCCGTCCCATTTGAGGGCATAGGCGCGGTAGGGGTCGGAAGGCTGGCGGATCCAGTACTCGTCCAACTGGCCGGTGCCTGGCAGGGCCGCCGCCTCCAGCTCTGGGGCGGATCGCAAACAGGCCGTACAGCGGCGAATCAAGTTGCCCCGCCATGTCGCCGAAGACATAGCTCACCGGCATCAGGTCTTTGCTGAACAGCGGCTTGTCGATCACGCCGCGCTCCACGCGCACCAGTTCGGACAGCGGCACGAGCTGGCCATTGGCTGCCCGCATCGGCAGGGCCAGCAAGGCGTCCAGGCCGATCTGGGAGCTGGATGGCAACTGGATGCGCACGGGCACGGCGATCTTCGACTGGCCGTCATGCAAGTAAGCCGGGTCGGCGCCGGAGAGCGCGGCCTGCACCGCCTGTGCCACGCTGGCCACCGGGATGCCCAGCGATTCGGCACGCTGGCGTTGCACGCGCAGGAAGGCCCGGGGCGCATCTTCCTTCAGGCTGGTGTCGATGCCGACGATGTCCGGCGTGCCGGCAAAGGCCTTGGCCACCCTCTGGGCCAGCGCCTGTCGGCCGGCTTCATCGGGGCCGTAGACCTCCGCCACCAGCGGCGACATCACCGGCGGGCCCGGCGGCACCTCCACCACCTTGGCTCGGGCACCATGACGTGCGGCGATCTTTTCCAGCTCGACACGCAGGCGTTGCGCGATGGCGTGGCTCTGCTCGTGTCGGTGGTGCTTGTCCACCAGGTTGACCTGCAGATCGCCTTGTTCGGCATCGGCGCGCAGATAGTACTGCCGCACCAGGCCATTGAAGGTGATGGGCGAGGCTGTGCCCGCATAGCCTTGCACGTTCACCACCTCAGGCTGGCGCGCCAGGAACGCGCCCATGTCCTGCAAGGCGGCGGCGGTGTCTTCCAGCGGCGTGCCGGCCGGCATGTCCACGATGACCTGGAACTCGCTCTTGTTGTCGAAGGGCAGCATCTTGAGCACGACGCCGATGCCGGAAGACGGGATGGTGGCCAGCCCCACCGACAGCATCACGGCCAGCACGATGCCCAGGCCCATCGCCCAGCGGCGGCCGCGGTGCACCAGCAAGGGCATCAGCACGCGGTGGAAAAGGCGCTGCAGCCGTGCTGCCAGACCGGTGGGTGCGGGCGCCGCAGCCTCGGGGGCATGTGCCGCATCGTGAGCGTCATGCGCGTGAGCCTGCCCCTTCATCAGCCGCAACGCCAGCCAGGGCGTCACGGTGAAGGCAATGCCCAGCGAGATGGCCATGCCCAGGCTGGAGTTGATGGGGATGGGGCTCATGTACGGGCCCATGAGGCCGCTGACGAAGGCCATCGGCAGCAGCGCCGCGATCACGGTCAAGGTGGCCAGGATGGTGGGGCCGCCCACTTCGTCGACGGCCTGCGGGATGATCTCGCGCAGTGGCTGGCCGGGTGTGAGCTGCTGGTGCCGGTGGATGTTTTCCACCACCACGATGGCGTCGTCGACGAGGATGCCGATGGAGAAGATCAGCGCAAACAGCGAGACGCGATTGAGCGTGAAGCCCCAGGCCCACGAAGCGAACAGCGTGGCCGTGAGCGTCAGGATCACCGCGGCACCCACGATCACGGCCTCACGCCGGCCCAGCGCCAGGCCCACGAGCAGGATGACCGAGCCGGTCGCGAAGGCCAGCTTCTGGATGAGCTTGTTGGCCTTCTCGGCGGCCGTCTCGCCGTAGTCGCGCGTGATGGCCATCTCGACATCGGCGGGCAGCACGGTGTTGCGCAAGGCATCGAGCCGCACGCGCACGGCGCGCGCCACATCGACCGCGTTCTGGCCGGGCTTCTTGGTCACGGTGAGGGTCACGGCGGGGAAGCTGCGGCCCGCAAGCGAGGCGTCGGCATGGGCCGTGGCCTGCGTGCCGGCACCCGGCGTGAACCAGACATGACGCACCGCCTGTTGAGCGCCACGCGCCACCTTGGCCACTTCATGCAGGTACACCGGTCGGCCCTGATGCACCCCGACCACCAGTTGCGCCACATCTTCCGCAGAGCGCAGGAACTCGCCCGTCTCCACCTGCAGCAACTGGCTGTGGCCATCCGGGGCGGGCGAGAGCACGGCCCCCGACGGCAGGCTCAGGTTGGCCGCAGCGATGGTCTGCTGCAGGCGCGCGAGGTCCACACCGCGCTCGCGCAGGCGGCTGGGGTCGAGCGTGATCATCACGGCCTGGCCCGGCCCGCCCAGCGTCTGCACCTCGCGCGTGCCGGGCACCCGCTTGATCTCGGCTTCCAGGCTGCGGGCCACGCGTTCCAGCGAGAAGGCCTCGCCACCGTCTTTCTGCCACAAGGTCACCGCCAGCACGGGCACATCGTCGATGCCCTTGGGCTTGACGATGGGGGGCAGGGCGCCCAGGTTGCGCGGCAGCCAGTCCTGGTTCGCGTTGAGCACGTCGTACAGGCGAACCAGCGCTTCCGTGCGCGGCACGCCGACCTTGTACTGCACCGTCAGCACCGCCATGCCGGGGCGCGAGACGGCATAGGTGTGCTCGATGTCGGCGATCTGGCTGAGCACCTGCTCGGCCGGCCGCGCGATCAGGTTCTGAACGTCCTGGCTGGATGCCCCGGGGAAGGGGATCATCACGTTGGCCATGGTGACGTTGATCTGCGGCTCTTCCTCGCGCGGGGTCACGAGCACGGCGAACAGGCCGAGCAGCAGCGCCACCAGCGCCAGCAGAGGCGTCAGCGCGTTGTCCTGGAAGCTGCGCGCCAGGCGGCCGGAGATGCCGAGTTCAGGCGTGGTCTTCATGGTGCCTCACGGTTGGGCGGGCTTGGCATCTGCCAGACCGGCGCGGATGGCATCGGTGGCGATCACGTCGCCGGGGCGCACGCCGCTGAGCAGGCGCGCTTGCGTGCTGCCCTCGGTCATCGGGCCGGTGCGCACGGCCTGGAGCACGAAACGGCCTTCGCGCACGACATACACCCCCGTCAGTTCGCCACGTTGGGCGATGGCGGCGGCAGGCACGGTCCAGCCGGTGGCCTGAGCCGATGCCTGCCGGGGCATGCCGGCGAACCGCACGCGGGTGGTCTGACCGGGCAGGGCGTTCACCGCCGGCAGGTCGAGCCGCCACTCCACCGTTTGCGACACCGGATCCGCACCCGGCAGCGACACGATGCGTGTCGGTTTGACCCATGCCGCGACGGCGGATGCGCTGGAGAGCCCGGCCGCCTGCGGCAGCGAGACCTCGATGCTTTGGGCCGAGCGCACGGCTTCGGCCTGCGAAGCGGGAATCTGCACGACGGCGCGCAGGGGTTGCGGCGCGTACAGTGTGAGGATGGGGCGGCCGGGCGCGGCCAGATCGCCCACTTCTGCATGGGTGGCCAACACCTTGCCTTCGAAGGGGGCGGTCACCGTGGTGAAACTCTGGGCCAGGGCAGCTTGCGAGCGGGCTGCCTGCGCTGCGGCCACGGCCGCCTGCGCGGCCTGCAACTGAGCCTGAGCGCTGTCCAGCGCGGCGGCACTCACGAAGCCATCTGACTTGAGACTGCGTGTGCGCTCCCACTGGAGGCGCGCATGGGTGAGTTGCGCCTGGGCCTGTGCCACTTCGGCCTCGCCGCGGTTCAGCGTGGCCTGGGCTTCCCGTGCGTCGATGCGGGCCAGCGCCTGGCCGGCCTTGACGGCATCACCGGCCTTGACCAGCAGGGCCGTCAGGTTGCCGGGCACCTGGGCGGCCACGGTGCTTTGGCGGGTGGCTTCGATGCGGGCCTCCCATTCGAGGCTCCCCGCGTCGCCGGAGGATTGCAGGCGCACGGTGGCCACCTGCACCGTGGCTGCCGATGTGAGACTGGTTGCCATCAGCAGCGACCACGCCAGCGCCGAAGCGGCGATCTGTGCGGCGCGGCGCACGGGCCGGCCAGGCGGCATCACAGGCAGAGGCGGGCGGTGGTGGGCCATCATCGGTGCACAGTCAGTTTGCATTCGGGTGGGAGTATACATATACCGGCATGGGTATGCAAGCCAGCTGCATGCCGACCCGTGCTCAACCGGGAATCAGCACGCTCGAAGCCGGTTTCGCCGGGTCGTAGAAAACCTTCACCCTGGTGCCTGGCTGGAAGGGGGCGATCTCCTGCTGGGCTTGCGCCTCGTCCATGTGGCGCCGCCCGAAGGCGCGCAGGCGTGTGCCGGTGTAGGTCTGCCCGTCGACGGTGTAGCGGTAACGCACTTCGGTGAACCACTCGTGCGTGGGCGTTCCCGATTGATCGCCTATTTCGTTGAAGGCGCGCGCCCGTGCTTCGAGCATCTCGCCCATGACATGAGGCCACGCGGGGCTGGTCTGGCTGATGCGCCAGCTGTGCCAGACGAGCCAGGCGATGCCCAGCACCAGGGCGGCGATGAGAACCTTGCCAATGTCGTCTGGCATCTTGAAGCGGCAGGGCCGGCCAAAAGGGGATCCGCTTTGATTGTGGTGCAAAACATCAACGTGGGATGAGCCCAATGCGCACCGATTTTTGGAGGAAGATGTGCACCCTTCGTCGTGCTCCACGACGATGTGCGAACTGTTCGCACGCCTGCCTTGATCGTCTGCCCGACAGACTTGCCGCCATGTCCGACACACCCCGCGCCCCGCACAGCCCCTTTTACGCCCACCTCTCGCGCCTGCGCTTCATCAAGCGTTGGGGCCTGATGCGCAATGCCGTGGAAGAGGACGTCGCGCAGCACAGCTGGGAAGTGGCCGTGCTGGCCCATGCCCTGGCCGTGATCAGCCGCGATGTGCTCGGCAAGCCGGTGGATCCGAACGCGGTGGCCACCCGTGCGCTGTTCCACGATGCCACCGAAGCGATCACCGGGGATCTGCCCACACCGGTGAAGTATTCGCCTGCCATGCGCCATGCCACGGCCAACCTGGAAGGCGAGGTCTGTGAAGAGATGCTGCGCCTGCTGCCCGCCGCCGTGCAGCCTGCCATCCGCAGCGCCATGGATCACCACGTCTGGCCCGATGACGAAGCGCGGCTCATCAAATCGGCCGACCGGCTGGCAGCCTGGCTCAAGTGCCGGGCCGAACTGCGCTACGGCAACCGCGAGTTCGAGCAGGCCACCCTGCAGGTGCGCGCCAAGATCGACGAACACATGAGCGAGGAGGTGCGCTACTTCCTCGACACCTTCGGCCCGGGCTACGAGATGACGCTCGATTCGCTGATGCAGAAGGATTGATGCCGCCCCATGTCCAAGACTGTTTCCACCAACCCGACCCTGTTGCTCGACGCCAGCTTCGCCGAGCCCGAAGCCATGGCCCGCGTGCTCGAAGGCCATCCCGATTACCGCGTGCTGCGCCGCCTCGTGCCTACGCGTGAATACCGCCATGCCCGCACGGGTGAGGTGGCCAAGGTGCTGATCCTCGATACCGAAACCACTGGCCTGGATGCCGGCAAGGACCGCATCATCGAGCTGGCCTTGTTGGTGGTCGATGTGGATGTGGCCACGGGCCGGCCTCTGCAGGTGCAGCACGTCTTCGACGAGCTGGAGGACCCGGGCTTTCCGATCCCGGCCGAGGCGACGCGCGTGACGGGCATCACCGACGCGATGGTGGCCGGCAAGCGTCTGGACGAGGCCCGCATCCAGCACCTCATGGAGGGCGCCAGCCTGGTGATCGCGCACAACGCGCGCTTCGATCGCGCCTTCGTCGAAAAGCGCCTGCCCGCCTTCGCCGAACTGGCCTGGAGCTGCTCGCTCTCCGAGATCGACTGGAGCGCACAAGGCCGCTCGTCGGCCAAGCTCGAATACCTGGCGCATGAGCTGGGCTGGTTCTATGACGCCCACCGCGCCGAGATGGACTGCCACGCCTTGCTGGCGGTGCTGACCGCGCCGCTGCCCAATGCGCGCACGGCCGACGAGACAGGCTTGGTGCGCCTGCTGAGTGCCTCCCGTCTGCACAGCTGGCGGCTCGATGCCACCGGCTCGCCGTTCGAGTCCAAAGATGTCTTGCGCCAGCGCGGCTACCGCTGGGATGCCGAGCGCAAGGTGTGGCACACGCAACTGGCCGGCCAGCCCGACCTGGATGCCGAGTGCGCGTGGCTCAAGTCCGAGGTCTATCGCGGCAGGGCCGCCAGCCTCCATGTCGAGCGGCTGACGGCGCGCGAGCGCTTTTCCGGCCGGCCCGGCGTGCGCGAGGTGATCGCGCTCTAACCCATCCTTACGCTTGGCGTCATTCCCTAGCCAGGGCCGGTTACGCCGCCCCTGTTTCGGGGGTATCGCGGATGACGCAAAGGAATCCTGTGCGACATTTCCGTCGCCCGCTTGACAGACGCCTCGCGCATTTGGCGGCACAGTGATTCAAAGAGGTTCGCAGTGACATCACCCACCCCACGACAAGCGCAGGCGGCCCCGTTGGCCGAGCGGTCCGACGCACACCAACCATCGAGGCGCCAATGGCTGCAGGACGCCGCCGGCATGGCGCTGAGTGCCAGCCTCATGGGTCTGCCGATCGGCAGGGCGCAGGCGGCTGACGCCGAATTCGACCTCATCGTTGTCGGCTCCGGCGCAGCGGGAATGACGGCTGCCATGCGAGCGGCACAGCAAGGCCTTCGTGTCCTCGTCATCGAGAAGGGGGCCAAGTTCGGCGGCTCCACGGCACGCTCGGGTGCCGGCATCTGGATCCGCGGCAATCAGGTGCTTCAGGCGGCCGGCCAGGTCGACACCTTCCAGCAGGCGCTCAACTACCTCAACAGCGTGGTGGGCACCGAGATCACGCTGGAGCGCAAGACGGCCTACCTGACCAACGGGCCGGAGATGATCACCTTTGTCCAGCAGCAGTCGCCCTTGCGCTTCCGTTGGATGCAGGGCTACTCGGAATACTTCCCCGAGAACCCTGGCGGCATCGCCGATGGCGCCTCCATCGAGCCGGACATGTTCGACGGCAAGCTGCTGGGCAGTGAACTGGCCAACCTCAATCCCGCCTATCTGGCGATGCCGCCCGGCCTTGTGGTCTATGGTGGCGAATACAAGTGGCTGAACCTGGCTGCCGTCTCGGCCAAGGGCCTGTCCGTGGCGACGAACTGCGTGGCGCGCTACCTGGATGCCATCGCCAAGGGGCAGACGCCTCTGACCATGGGGCAGGCCCTGGCCGCCGGTCTGCGCGCCGGCCTGCAGCGCGCCAATGTGCCCGTGTGGTTGCAGGCCCCCCTGCTGGAGCTGCAGTTCGATGAGCAGGGCCGCGCCTGTGGCGTGCTGGTCGACAAGCAAGGTGCCAAGGTCGCGCTGCGTGCGCGCAAGGGGGTGCTGATCGCCTCGGGCGGCTTCGAGCACAACCTGGAGATGCGCCAGACCTACCAGCGCCAGCCCATCGGCACGGCCTGGACGGTGGGTGCGCGCACCAACACGGGCGACGGCATTCTGGCCGGCCAGCGCGCCGGTGCCGCACTCGATCTGATGGACGATGCCTGGTGGGGCCCCGTCATCCCACTGCCGGAAGGGCCGTACTTCGTGCTGGCCGAACGCACCCTGCCGGGCAGCATCATGGTCGATGGCCAGGGCCGGCGCTTCGTCAACGAAGCCGTGCCCTACACCGACTTCGTGCACACCATGTATGACAAGGGGGCCGTGCCCGCCTGGATGATCGTCGACCAGCGCTACCGCAACCGCTACCTGTTCCGAGACAAAGCGCCCATCCTGCCTCTGCCGCAGGCCTGGTTCGACAGCGGTGCAGCCTTCAAGGACAACACCTGGGAAGGCCTGGCCGCCAAGATCGGCGTGCCGGCCACCGCATTGAAGGACACCATCCAGCGCTTCAACACCTTCGCTGATGCCGGCAAGGACCTGGACTTCGGCCGCGGCGACAGCGCCTACGACCGCTACTACACCGACCCGGCCATCGGCCCGAACCCGGCGCTGCGCTCGCTCAAGCTGGCGCCTTTCTATGCCTTCAAGATCCTGCCCGGCGACCTCGGCACCAAGGGCGGCCTGCGCACCGATGCACGCGCCCGCGTGCTGCGCAAGGATGGCAGCGTGATCGAAGGCCTGTATGCCGCGGGCAACGCCAGCAGCTCGGTGATGGGCCACAGCTACCCTGGTGCGGGCGCCACCATCGGCCCGGCCATGACCTTCGGTTATGTGGCTGCGGGGGATGTGGCCGGACTGGTGTGAGGCCGGGGCTGATGGTGACTCGATGCGGCGTTGACGCAGGCGAGGGCCTTGCGTGGATGACTCGCCGATAATGGCGCCCATCCCCGCATGATCCCGGCGGGAGCATCACAAGGAGAGCACCGCATGCGTTCGGCCCCGGGCAGAGACACCGACGAAGATCTGGGCAACGAGACCGTGGCCTTCCAGGGCCTGATCCGCTACGAGCGGCAGATGCCCGTGCGGCAGGTGTCCTACTACATCAGTGGCGAACTGCAGGAGCCGCAGTACTACACCGAGCTGTTCTACACGCTGCGCTCGGCCTCGGAGACCGATCTGGTCTACCTCCACCTGAACTCGCCCGGCGGCGACTTCAACACCGGTCTGCAGATCATCAACAACATTGCCGCCTCCGATGCGCATGTGGTGACCATCCTGGAGGCGCGCGCCTACTCCATGGCCGCGCTCATTTTCCTGAGCGGGGATGAGCTGTACGTGCACGACAACTGCCAGTTGATGTTCCACACCTACTCGGGCATCTTTGCGGGCAAGGGCAACGAGCAGCAGGCCGAGGTGATGGCCGTGGGCGCCTGGTTCCAGAAGGTGATGAGCCGCATCTGCACGCCTTTCCTCTCCGAAGCCGAGATCGACCGCATCCTCAAGGGCTCCGATTTCTGGATGGATTCGGACGAGATCCGTCACCGCCTGCTGCGCAAGAGCCAGCCGGTGTCGCCTGCCAGCGTGGCGCGCAAGAAGGCCCGCACCACCTCGCGCACCCGCAAGGCCTGAGCGGGGCTGGCGCCCTTCGTCGCCGCTGGCCTTCAGGAAATCCCTGCCTGCGCCGGCGGCACGGTTTGGCCCTAGGATGCGGGGATGCCTGACATCATCCAGATCCGCGATCTGTCCAAGCGCTATGCCTCCGGGTTCGCCGCGCTCCAGCACGTCAACCTGAACATCCGCGAAGGCGAGATCCTGGCCTTGCTCGGCCCCAATGGCGCGGGCAAGACCACCCTCATCAGCATCGTGTGCGGCATCGTGACGGCCTCCGAAGGCAGCGTCACCGTGGGCGGACACGACATCGTCCACGGCTACCGCCAGACCCGCGCCATGATCGGCCTGGTCCCCCAGGAATTGACCACCGACGCCTTCGAGTCCGTGTGGGACACCGTCTGCTTCAGCCGCGGCCTGTTCGGCTGTGCGCCCAAGCCGGCACTGATCGAGCAAATCCTCAAGGATCTCTCTTTGTGGGACAAGAAGGACAACAAGATCATCACCTTGTCCGGCGGCATGAAACGGCGCCTGCTGATCGCCAAGGCCCTGTCGCACGAGCCGCGCGTGCTCTTCCTGGATGAGCCGACCGCCGGCGTGGACGTGACCCTGCGGCGCGACATGTGGGCCCTGGTGCGCAAGCTGCAGCAGTCGGGCGTGACCATCATCCTGACCACGCACTACATCGAAGAAGCACAGGAGATGGCCGACCGCGTGGCCGTCATCAACAAGGGGCAGATCGTGCTGGTGGAGGACAAGGACGAGCTGATGCGCAAGCTGGGCAAGAAGCAGTTGACCCTGCAGTTGCCGCAACCTTTGGCCGCCTTGCCGCCCGGGCTGGAGGCGCATGCCTTGACGCTGTCGGCGGATGGGTGCCAGCTGGTGCGCACGTATGACGCGCAGGACGACAGCTTCGATGTGGCCGCGCTGCTCAATGCCTTGAACGCGGCGGGCATCCACTACAAGGACATCCAGAGCTCCCAGAGCTCGCTGGAGGACATCTTTGTCGATCTCGTGAAGGACGCCGCATGAACTGGCACGCCATCCAGGCCATCTACCGTTTCGAGATGGCACGCACGCGCCGCACGCTGATGCAGAGCATCATCTCGCCGGTGATCTCCACCTCGCTGTACTTCGTCGTGTTCGGCGCGGCCATCGGCTCGCGCATGCAGCAGATCGACGGCGTGTCGTATGGCGCCTTCATCGTGCCCGGGCTGATCATGCTGTCACTGCTCACGCAGAGCATCTCCAATGCCTCGTTCGGCATCTATTTCCCCAAGTTCACCGGCACGATCTACGAGCTGCTGTCGGCACCAGTGTCGCCGCTGGAGGCGGTGCTGAGCTACGTGGGCGCGGCCGCCAGCAAGTCGATCATCCTGGGGCTGATCATCCTGGCCACGGCGGGCCTGTTCGTGCCGCTGGACATCGAGCACCCCTTGTGGATGCTGCTGTTTCTGATCCTGACGGCCGTCACCTTCAGCCTGGTCGGCTTCATCATCGGTCTGTGGGCCGACAGCTTCGAAAAACTCCAGGTGGTGCCGCTGCTGATCATCACGCCGCTGACCTTCCTGGGGGGCAGCTTTTATTCGATCAAGATGCTGCCGCCGGTGTGGCAGACGGTCTCGCTGTTCAACCCGGTGGTGTACCTGGTCAGCGGCTTTCGCTGGTGCTTCCACGGTCAGGCGGATGTGGACGTGGCGGTGAGCCTGTCGATGACACTGGCCTTCACCGCGGTCTCGCTGGGCATCGTGGCCTGGATGTTCAAGACGGGCTACAAGCTCAAGCGTTGAGGTCAAACGTTGGGGCGGCAGCTGGCAATTCTTACTTGCCGGCAGCCGCCCTTTCTGTTTGGCACTAGATGCGGCCCATCAGCAGCAGCACCAGTACGATGACCAGCAGCAAGCCGATGCCGCCAGTGGGCCCATAGCCCCAGGCGCGGCTGTGAGGCCAGGCGGGCAGGGCGCCGACAAGCAGCAGAACCAGAACGATGAGCAAGATGGTGCCAATGGTCATGAAAGTTCTCCGTAGTGTGGACGAAGCACCCTTGGCAAATGCCGTGCGCAGTGGCGCACGCGCCTGACTTCGGCATGCACGGGGCTCGGTTAAAGTGCGCCATCATGAACAAACCGACCCTTCCCCCCAGTGGCGGCATGCGGGGCTTTTTCGCTGCGCCTCCCGCCCAACTGGCGCAGGCCAAGCTGCATCAGGCCGTGGCCTTGCACCAGCAAGGAGAGTTCGCCCAGGCACGCGCCTTGTACGAACAGGTGATCAAGCTCCAGCCCAAGAACTTCGATGCCTTGCACCTGCTGGGTGTCATCGCCTTGCAATCCGGCGAAGCCGAGGCAGCGGTGGACCTCATCACCAAGGCCATCAAGGTCGAGCGCAACAAGCCGCAGGCCTACAACCATCGCGGCGCGGCCTATGCCCAGTTGGCCCAGTACGACTTCGCCTTGCTGAATTACGGCAAGGCCGTGGAGTTGGATCCCCGTTTTGCCGAAGCCTGGAACAACCGGGCCAATGTGCACCTGGCCCTGGGCCGTCTGCCCGAGGCGCTGGCCGACCTGGATCAGGCCATCGCCATCCAGCCCGAGTACGCCGATGCCTTGACCAACCGGGGCAATGTGCTGAGCGAAATGGGGCGTCACACTGAGGCCCTGGCGAGCTATCAGCGGGCCGTCGAAATCAACCCGGCCTCGATGGAAGCGCGCTGGAGCCTGGGCATGGCCAGCCTGCGCCAAGGCCGGTTCGTGCAGGGCTGGGCCTACAGCGAGGCGCGTCTGCCGGTGTGGTCGGCGCCTGGCAAAGGCCAGTTTGAGCAACCCCGCTGGACGGGTCAGGAGCCGCTGGCCGGCAAGACCCTCCTCGTGCAGTGCGAGCAGGGCCTGGGCGACACCATCGAGTTCTCGCGCTATGTGCCTTTGCTGGTGGCGCAAGGTGCCCGGGTCGTCTTCGAAGTCCAGCGCCCGCTGGTGCGCCTGCTGCAAGGCATGCCCGGTGTGACGCTGGTGGCCGAAGGCGATCCACTGCCAGCCTTCGATGCGCATGTGCCGCTGCTGAGCCTGCCGATGGCCTTCCGCACGGACCTGTCCAACATCCCGGCGCCCACCCCGATTGGCGCGGAGCCCGAACGTGTGCAGGCCTGGCGCGCCATCCTGGGTGAACGGCAGCGCCCGCGTGTGGGGCTGGTCTGGAGCGGCAACGCCTCGCACGTGGACGACCGCAAGCGCAGCATGGGCCTGCAGGCACTCTTGCCCCTGCTGTCACCCGATATCGAGTGGATCAGCCTGCACAAGGATGTCCGCCCGGAAGATGCCCAGGTGCTCGCGGCCCATCCGGAGATCCGCCACTTCGGCGATCAGCAGCAAAGTTTCGCCGATGCCGCCGCCATGTGCGAGTTGCTGGACCTGGTCATTTCGGTGGACACGAGCCTGGCCCATCTGGCCGGCAGCATGGGCAAGCCCGTGTGGATCCTGCTGGCGCACAACCCTGACTGGCGCTGGCTGCTCGATCGGGCCGATACACCCTGGTATCCCTCGGCCACCCTGTTCAGGCAGCCCGCCTATGGGGACTGGGGGGCGGTGCTGGCGCAGGTGAAGCAGGCGCTGGCCAGCCGTTTCGCCTGACCAGGCGATCTGGCGGCTGCCTGGGCGCAGGCTCAGGCAGCGCGCGACTGGATCAGAACAGCTGCAGGCTGAGCCAGTAAGCCACGGCCGCCACGAAGGCCGATGCCGGGATGGTGAGGATCCAGGCCCAGATGATGTTGCCTGCCACACCCCAGCGCACCGCGCTGGCACGCTGCACCGAGCCCACGCCCACGATGGCACCAGTGATGGTGTGCGTCGTGGACACGGGCACGCCCATCGCGGTGGCCAGGAACAGCGTCAGGGCGCCGCCCGTCTCGGCGCAGAAGCCGCCCACGGGCTTGAGCTTGGTGATCTTCTGGCCCATGGTCTTGACGATGCGCCAGCCGCCGAACATCGTGCCCAGGCCGATGGCCGCATAGCAGCACAGGATCACCCAGGTCGGCGGCGACTTGTCGGCCGCCGCGGCATGGCCGGTGGAGATGAGCAGCATCCAGATGATGCCGATGGTTTTTTGCGCGTCGTTGCCGCCGTGGCCCAGGCTGTAGGCACCGGCCGATACCAGTTGCAGGCGGCGGAACCAGCGGTCCACCCGGATCGGCGAGACACGGCGGAACAGCCAGGCCACCAGCACCATCATCAGCGAGCCCAGCACGAAGCCGAGCAGGGGCGAGACGAAGATGAAGGTGACGGTGCGCAGGATGCCCGTGGCCACCAGCGCACCCGTGCCCGCCTTGGCCACCACCGCGCCCACGATGCCGCCGATCAGGGCGTGCGAGGAGCTGCTGGGGATGCCGTAGTACCAGGTGATGACGTTCCAGGTGATGGCGCCGCTCAGCGCCCCGAAGACGACGTAGACGTCGATCACCTCCTTGTCGGCGATGCCCTTGCCCACGGTGGCCGCCACACTGAGGTGGAAGATGAAGATCGCCACGAAGTTGAAGAAGGCGGCAAAAGCCACCGCCTGCGTGGGCCGCAGCACCCCGGTGGACACCACCGTGGCGATCGAGTTGGCCGCGTCGTGGAAGCCGTTCATGAAATCGAACAGCAGGGCCAGCGCCACCAGCGCGACCACGGCCCACAAGGCCACCTGCATGGTTCCCATGACTTACCTCGCGGGTCAGGAGTTCTCGAGGATCACGCCCTCGATCACATTGGCCACGTCCTCGCACTTGTCGGTGACGGTTTCCAGCAGTTCGTAGATGGCCTTGAGCTTGATGACTTCGCGCACGTCGGGCTCTTCACGGAAGAGCTTGCTCATGGCCGAGCGCATGACGCGGTCGGCATCGGATTCGAGCTGGTCGATCTCTTCACAGGTCTTGAGCGCAGCCTCGGCCGTCTTGTGGTCCCCAATGTCGTCCAGCAGCGAGACGGCATGCTTGAGGCGCTCGCAGCTCTTGACGCACAGGTCGGTCAGGCGCTCGATCTCGTCGGTCATGCGGCGCACGTCGTACAAGGCCATGGTCTCGGCCGAGTCCTGGATCAGGTCGGCCACATCGTCCATGGTGTTGATCAGCGAGTGGATCTGCTCGCGGTCCAGCGGCGTGATGAAGGTCTTGTGCAGCAGGCGGTTGACTTCCTGCGTGATGCGGTCGGCGGCGCTTTCCGCGTTGTCCACATCCTGGTTGTACTTCTCGCGCAGCGCCGGATCGTTGTAGTTCTGGACCAGCTTGGCGAAGGCATGGGCGGCCGCCACGATGTGGTTCGCGTGCTGATTGAACAGCTCAAAAAAATTGCCCTCTCGGGGCAGCAGCTTTCCGAAGATCATCGCTGTTCTCGCTGTCGTCGCTGGAACGGGGTTGTTACATCTTGAAGTCAGCGATTCTAACTTGTTGGCCCGTTCGGGCTATGTGCGTGGCGTCAAAAGAGCCGGGCTGCGCGTGAAAAGTCAGGCGGTCCAGCTCAGATCTGCGCGGGCCAGCGGCAGCTCTCGCACGCGGTGGCCGGTGGCCGCAAAGATGGCGTTGCAGACGGCGGGCGCCAGTGGTGGCAAGGCCGGCTCGCCCAGGCCCGTCACAGGGTGATCGGTGCGCACGAAGTGCACGTCGATGCGGCGGGGCGCCTGAGGCATGCGGATGATGGGGTAGTCGTGGAAGTTGTGCTGCATCACCCGGCCTTCGCGCAGGTCCACGGCCTGCAGCCACATGGCACTCAGGCCATCGATCACCGAGCCCTGCACCTGTTGCTCGGCGCCGCTGGGATTGATGATCTGCGCGCCGACGTCCACGGCCACCACGATGCGCTCGATGGACAACTGCCCCTGGGTCGAGACCTGCACATCGGCCACGATGGCGGCGTAGCCCTTGTGGCTGAAATGGAAGGCCACGCCCTGGCCCCGGCCACGGCCTGGACTTGCACGTCCCCAGCCGGCCTGCTCGGCAGCCACTTCGAGCACGCGGCGCATCCGCCCGGCGTTGTAGGCGGGCTGCTCGTCGTCCTTGTCGGGCGCGTGGGTGCCGGTGCCCAGCAGCTGGAGGCGAAAGGCCAGTGGATCTTGCCCGGCCGCATGGGCCAGCTCATCCAGGAAGCTTTGCACCACCCAGGCGAACACATTGCTGCCCGGCGCACGCCACGGGCCCATCGGGACGTTGCACGCCAACGCCGTCTGGGCCAGTTGGCAGTGCGGCACCCATCGGGCGGGGAACTCGTCCCCGCTCAGTACCGCGCCCGGACCCGGGTTCAGCATGGTCTTGCCATCTTCCAGGACGGGGTTGGCGGGGGTGACGAAGTGATCCTGCCAGGCGATGAGGCGGCCTTCCGCACTCAGGCCGGCGTTGAGACGGTGCAGGCCGGCGGCACGGTAGTGGTCGTGTTGAAGATCGTCCTCGCGAGACCAGGTGAGCTTGACGGGCCCGGCCACGCGCCGTGCGATGGCCGCGGCCTCGGCGATGTAGTCCACCCCCAGGCGGCGGCCGAACCCGCCACCGCTGCGCGTGATGTGCAGGCGCAACTGGTGCTGGCCCACGCCCAGGGTCTTGCCCAGCAGGCGTTGCGCGGCCGCGGGGTTCTGGGTGGGTGCCCAGATCTCCAGTGTGCCGTCGGGATGCCAGTGTGCCGTGGCGTTCTGGGGCTCCAGGCAGGCATGCGCGACAAAGGGGTAGATGTAGGTGGCCTCCACACGGCGGAACGCCTGTGCCAGGGCCTGGGTGACATCCCCGTCCTGCCGCAGCATCACTTGGCCAGGCTGGTCGGCCAGGGTGCGGGCCTGTTCGGCCAGGCTCGCCCAGCTTGCCTTGCCGTGAGGGTTGTCCTGCCATTGCACCTTCAGTTGGCGGCGGGCCTGCATCGCCGACCAGGTGTTGTCGGCCACGATGGCCACTCCCGGCATCAGGCCGCGCAGATCGCTGTTGCCTGCGCTGCCGCCTTCGATCACAAAGGCATCGTGCACCCCCGGCAAGGTCTTGAGCTCGGCCAGGTTGGCCGACGCCACCTGGCTGCCGAAGACTGGCCCTTTGACGTAGACGGCGTGACGCATGCCTGGCAAGGCCATGTCGATGCCGAACAGGGGCGCTCCCTGCACGATGGCGCGGTTGTCCACCCCTGCGATGCGCTGCCCGATCAGGCGGTAATCCTTGGGGTCCTTCAAACGGACGGCGGCAGGCCGCGGCAAGGGCAGGGCGCACGCATCCTTGACCAATTCGCCATAGCGCAGCACGCGTGCGGTGGCATCGTGGTGGATGGCGCCATCGCGGGCACGGCATTGCGCCAGGGGCACATGCCATCGCTGGGCGGCCGCCTGCGTCAACATCACCCGGGCCGTGGCGCCCAGTCGCAAAAAGGCCTCGTAGTTGTCCGGCGTCGAGCGCGAGCCGCCAGCCGTCTGTCGCCCATAGGCCTGCTCATCAAACCCGGCCTGCTCGACGTGGACCTCGCGCCAATCGACTTCCAGTTCCTCGGCGATCACCATGGGCAGGGAGGTCTTGATGCCTTGCCCCATCTCCGGCATCTTGGAGATCAGCGTCACCTGCCCGGAGGGAGCGATGCGGATGAGCGCGCAGGGCCTGAAATGCGTGTCCGAAGTGGCCGACAGTTTGCCCACCCAGGGCAGCGATGTGTCGGAGGCACGCAGTTGCACGCCGAGCGACAGCCCGCCAGCCAGCGCCAGGGCGTCGCGCAGGAAGTCGCGGCGGGATGGCTGGCTCACGGCGACTCCTGGCGCAGGATCTCTGCTGCGCGATGGATGCCGGCACGGATGCGCAGATAGGTGGCGCAGCGGCACAGGTTGCCGGCCATGGCCTGGTCGATGTCGGCATCGCTCGGCCTGGGCTGCTGCTTCAGCAAGGCGGCGGCCTGCATGATCTGGCCCGCCTGGCAGTAGCCGCATTGGGGCACGTCCAGTTCTAGCCAGGCCTGCTGCAGCGGGTGGCTGGCATCCTGGGACAGGCCTTCGATGGTGGTGACCTTGGCTGGGCCGACCTCCTGGACGGGCACGCTGCACGAGCGCACCGCCCGGCCATCGAGGTGCACGGTGCAGGCGCCGCATTGGCCGCTGCCGCATCCGTACTTGGTGCCCACCAGCCCGAGCGTGTCGCGCAGCAGCCAAAGCAGGGGCATGTCGGCGGGCGCATCGACCTCCCGCATCTGGCCATTGATGTCGAGCTTGTACCTGTTCATGCCGGATCCTGAAAGCCGCGCTGCACCGCCGCACGGCACTGTTGCCGGCATCGATGATGCCATGTCGGCAGGCGCTGCCTTATCGCTCCCTTATGCATGACCGGCAGCAAGTCATGCGCACAGGGCACTTGGCAAGCGGGCCGGCTTTCGCTACGGTTGCCGCTTCGTCAAGCCAACACCATCCACCACAAGGAAAGAGGCCCCGCATGAGTTCCAACTCGCCCGAATGGAAGTTCGAGACCCTGTCCGTGCACGCAGGTTATTCGCCTGATCCGACCACCAAGGCTGTGGCCGTGCCCATCTACCAGACGGCAGCCTATGCCTTCGACAGTGCGCAGCACGGCGCGGATCTCTTCGACCTCAAGGTGCCGGGCAACATCTACACGCGGATCATGAACCCGACGCAGGATGTGCTGGAAAAGCGCATCGCGGCACTCGAAGGCGGCATCGGCGCGCTGGCCCTGGCATCGGGCCAGGCCGCCGTGACCTACGCCATCATGACCATCGCCGAGGCGGGCGACAACATCGTCTCGTCCACCGCGCTGTATGGCGGCACCTACAACCTGTTTGCGCACACGCTGCCGCAGTTCGGCATCACCACGCGCTTTGCCGACCATCGGGATCCAGCCAGCTTCGACAAGCTGATCGACGAGCGCACCAAGGCCGTGTTCGTGGAGTCGCTGGGCAATCCGTCGGGCAACATCACCGACATCGGCAAGCTGGCCGAGATCGCGCACCGCCATGGCGTGCCGCTGATCGTCGACAACACGGTGCCTTCGCCCTATCTGAGCCGGCCATTCGAGCATGGCGCCGACATCGTCGTGCATTCGCTGACCAAGTACCTGGGCGGCCACGGCAGCAGCCTGGGCGGCGCCATCGTCGATTCGGGCAAGTTCCCGTGGGCACAGCACAAGGCGCGCTTCAAGCGCCTCAATGAGCCGGACGTGAGCTACCACGGGGTGGTCTACACCGATGCATTGGGCCCGGCAGCCTACATCGGCCGTGCCCGCGTGGTGCCGCTGCGCAATACGGGCGCCGCGATCTCGCCGTTCAACGCCTTCTTGATCCTGCAGGGCATCGAGACCCTGGGCCTGCGCATGGACCGCATCAGCGACAACACGCTGCGCATCGCCCAGCACCTGCAATCGCATCCACGCGTGAAGTGGGTCAACTACGCGGGCCTGGAGAATCATCCGGAGCACGCGCTGGTGCGCAAGTACCTGTCAGGCAAGGCCTCGGGGCTGCTGACCTTCGGCGTGCCGGGTGGGCGTGAGGGCGGTGCTCGTTTCCTGGATGGGCTCAAGCTCTTCACGCGCCTGGTCAACATCGGGGATGTGCGTTCGCTGGCCACCCATCCGGCCTCGACCACGCACCGGCAGTTGTCGCCGGAGGAGCTCGCCAAGACGGGCGTGGCCGAAGACACGGTGCGCCTGTCGGTGGGCATCGAGCACATCGACGATCTGCTGGCCGATCTGGACCAGGCGCTGGCGCAGGCCTGACCCGTCGAGCGCTGCAGACGGTCGGGCAGGCCAGGGGCTTCGGCAGGGGCGAGCGGTCAACACCCAAGGGAATCAGGACATCCCTCAGGGAAAACGCTGCCATCAAACGCGGCACCTGAGGGGGAGGCGAGCGTTTTGCCCGAGTGGTGTTGAATGTCGTGCGATTTACCATTCGCACATCCGCTCCTTCAGTTCCTCCAGATCGATCTGCGTCATGCCTGCGACCGTCATGTCCTCGCCATCCGAGCCGGCGTCTCCGCCGCCTTCGCCTTTGGGCGGGGTGCTGGTGCCCACCGTGCCGCTGGCCCATGCGCGCCTGTTGATGCACGTGGTGAGCCAGCGGGGGGCGGACACGGCCGAGCTGCTCAAGGAGGCGGGCCTGGAGGCCTCGCTGCTGGCGCGGGACGAGGGCGAGGTCTATGCCACCGAATATGCGGCCTTGCTCAGGGCCGCGATGAAGCTGACACAGGACCCCTGCCTGGGCTTCGAGATCGGCATGAACATGCCGCCCACCATGCACGGCACCCTCGGCCACGCCTTGCTGGCTGCAGGCAATCTGGCCGATGCCATCGACATTGCGGTGACCTACTGGCGCCTGACAGGGCGCTTCATGGAGGTGACCATGCACCGCTCCGACACCGAGGTGCGCCTGGTCATCACCGAACGTCTTCCGCTGGGGCCCTTGCAGCGCTTTGCTTACGAGAGCGTCATGGGCGGGTGGGTGCATGCCGCACGGCACCTGCTGGGGCGCTTCACGGGACGCATGGGATCGAAGCTGCGCTTCACTTTCCCCTATGACCCCGCCTTCGCGCGTTATGCCGAGCGGCTGCCGGATGTCGAGTTCGGCTGCCCGGCCAACGAAATCATCATCCCGATCCAGCATCTGGACACGTCGTTGCCGATGGGGCATCCGGAGGCTGCCCGACAGGCCCGTGCCGCATGCGATGCGGCGCTGGCCCGCATGAGCGAGCAAAGCAGCCTGCTGCATCAGGTGGCCAATTCGCTGGCTCTGACCGCCGAAGGCTATCCGACCATGGCCCAGGTGGCCCGCCGCCTCGGCATCACGCCGCGAACGCTGGCGCGGCATCTGGACCGGCATGGCGTGACCTTCCGCCAGGTGCTCGACGAGCGCCGGCATCAGGAAGCCTGCACGATGCTGGTCACCTCGCCGCAACCGGTGGAAGACATCGCCAGCCGGCTGGGCTACAACGATCCGGCCAACTTCACGCGGGCCTTCCGCCGCTGGGCCGGCTGCACGCCCACGCAATACCGTCAGCGCCACGCGGCGTCTGCGCGCTGAAGCGTCGCCGCTTCCCACATCCTCTTTGATCTGCTGTTCGTCGGGCTGATGCCGGGCGGGGTGCATTGGTCTGCCTGAGCGTTCTTGCGCGGCACAAAAAAAGGCCGGTACAAGACCGGCCTTCAAAACATCCATCTGGAGAAAGGTGGCGGAGAGCTTGACGCTCTCCTTGACGATCAGCCTCCGTCAGGCGTGCCGTCGTTGTTGCGGTCGATGCCCATGCGGGTGCCGTTGCCCGGAGGCGCGCAGGTGAAGGTCAGCGGCGCGTTGGCGCTGCGGGCCGTGGCCAGCAGGGTGCTCAGCGTCACGGCGCCTTCGCTGCGGCGGTCCGACACGAAGGTGTCGGTGCTGCGCGAATGGACCCAGCCGCGTTGCGTGCCATTGAGCGCGCCCTTGACGATCAGTTCGCACTCGGCACGTGGCGAGGTGACCTTGGCACGCGAGACCAGCAGGTCCAGACGGGCCGCCACATCGGCTTGCGAGGCGTTGGTCGGCGTCACCGTGACCTGTTGACCCACGATGGGATCCAGCGTCGACGGATAGGCCAGCACGAACTCCTGCAGCAGATCGCGGTTCGTCTTGTTGACGGCCACGAACACCAGTGCGTTCAGGAACTCGCTGATGCTGCCCTTGGAGCCTTCGTTCGAGTAGCCGAAGCCGCGAATCTGGTCACCCATGGCAGGCGCGGACGGGTTGTTGTCCGTGAACGAGCCCACCTTGGTGTACATGTTGCGCAACTGCGGGATCTTGAAGTTCTCGGCAATCGTCGGGCCTTCGAACGACATCGTGCCGTCTGTGCCGTACTGGTTCTTCGCGGGATCCAGCTTGTGGCAGCCGTTGCAGGTGGCCAGCGTGTCGGAGTTCGTGTTCATGTAGAAGTTGAACCCGGCTTGCTGGTTGGCCGTCAGGCTGTTGTCCAGATTGCGGTTGGGGTTGGGCGGGTAGGTGAGCTTCAACGCAAACTTCGCGAACTGCGTCATTTCCGTGTCCGTCAGCGTCACTTCGCGGCCCAGCAGACCGGGGAAGGCCACGCTGAAGTCCTTGAAGGCACGCTCTTCCAGCGTCGCGCCGGAGGAGACACCCTGACGGTCGCCACGCCAGTGCAGCGGGCCGGTACCGGCCATGCCGCGCAGCGATTGCGTGGTTTGCGGGCCCTTCATCGGGTGGAAGTTGACGGTCGAGCGCAGGAAGATGGGAACAGCAGGGTTGTACTTGTTGTTGTTCTTGACTTCACGCTCGTCGGGGTTGCCCAGGTCCCAGCCCAGGTGGTCCATGTCGCCGAAGATGTGGCAGCCCGCGCACGACGAATCGCCGCGGCTGGACGTGTAGGTCGCGTCGTACAGGAACTTGCGGCCTTGCACGACGTCGGTCGGCTCGGGGTTGGACATCTTCACGTGGGCACCCTCGGACATGCTGTCGAGGTTGACCACCGACACGCCGTTGTCCAGACGCGTCGTCACGAACGCACGGTTGCGGGCAGCATCCAGGACCACGCCGGTGGGCAGGCCGTTGTTCAGCACGATCTGGTTGGCCGTGCTGGGCTTGTAGCTGCCGTTTTCCAGCGCCGAGGTGCTGATGCGGGCGATCTTGTTGGTGCCCATCGAGGCCAGGTACAGCGTGGAGCCGTCGGCCGTCACGGCCATCTCCATCGGCGTGGCCAGCGCAGCCGCCTTTTCGGAGGCGGTGCCCAGGGCCTGGTCATAGCTGGTGATGTGCGTGTTCAGGTTGCGCGGCGTCACGTTGCCGCCATCGATCACGGTGATGCGCGCATCGACGAAGTGGCCGTTGACGGTGGTGCCGCGGCTGCCGGGGCCTTCGAAGCGGAAGTCGTTGCGGGCTTCCTGGTTCGAGACGTACAGCTTGCCGCTCACGGGGTTGACGGCCATGTTGAACAGCGTGGTGCCGACGCCCTGGAAGTCCTTGACGCGGGTCGGGACGGAGGTGGTCGTGTCGATCACCATCACGTCGTTGTCAGGCAGGTTCAGCTTGACGTTGGGCGTCCAGTCCTTGGGCGCGACGTCGCGGCGGGGATCGCCACTGTCCTTCCAGGTGCCGTCGGGCTGCTTGCGCACGATCAGGCCGGTGGGCGGGGCTTCCTTGCCATCGGCATCGGCGGTCGGGCCGGTCTTTTCGAGCTTGAAGGTCGGGCCGCCCTGGATGATGGTGGTCTTGTTGCCCGAGTTGAACGCAGCAGCGTACACGCGGGTGCCGTCGGCATTGCGTGCCAGCGCGCGCGGCGTGTCAGAGAACATGTTCAGCACGGTCACCGGCTTGCCGCCCAGCGAGGTGCCGGGGTTGGCTGCGTCGAAGACCCACACGTCCGCACGACCCTGCTTGGCGTCGTTGTACTTCGGATCGAAGCCGGCGTTCTGGCCGCGGTGAGCCGTGGTGATGAAGGCCCAGCGGTCGCTCGGGCCGGCGAACACGATGTCGCGCGGCTCGTCGGCGGTCAGCAGGGTGTTGACGACCTTGGCGCCGGTCGTGCTTGCGTCCACGACGCTGATGCTGTCGGACAGGTGGTTGACCACCCAGACCTGGCCATTCGGGGCCACGGCCACCGCGACAGGCTCCAGGCCGACGGGCACGGATTCCTTGAGCACGGGGCTGGCACCGCTGACATCGAAGATTTCCAGACGGGCGTCAGGCGTGTTGACCACGTACAGGCGATTGCCGTCCTTGGACAGGGCCATCGGACGGACATGGCCGGATTCGAAGGTCACGTATTCGCCGGGCGTGGGGGCCGAGCCGATGGGCGTCGGGTTGGGGTTGCCGGTGCCGGCACCCAGGCCTGCGATCGTCACGTTGTTGACCGTGAAGGACTCGCTGCTCATGAGGCCCACCATGCGGAAGCGCAGGGTGATGCTGGTGTTGTTGGCCGTGGCGGGCAGCGTGAAGCTGGCGCGTGCCGACGAGGTGATGCGGGTCGATTCCAGCTGCGTGAAGGCGCCGCCGTTGATCGAGTATTCGACGATGCCGCGGTCGAAGAACACGCTTTGCATGCCCGTCGTGAAGCGGTCGTACGACACCGTGATGTTGGTGTAGCCCGATGTGCTGATGGGCTTGGACGTGATGGCACCGTCGGCAGCAAAGGTCGAGCCGACGAGGACCGCGCCACCCGTGCCTGGACGCACGGTGCCGGTGGAGCTGAAGTTGCCCAGCCCGCTGCCGAAGCTCTGCTGGAAGATCGTCGCCGTGCTTTGCGCGAAAGCACCGTGCGCGACCAGCCAGCAGGTCGCGGCCAGCAAGGTGCGCGCTGTCTGGAATCTGGTTGTCATGAGGTCTCCTGTGTGGAAATCGCGTAGGGGTCGCCACTTGCCGCTTTTTCGATCAGCGGAATGTGGCTGTGCCCTGAGTATCAGGAGTGGCCTCTTTGTTCGTGAGGGGTGTAACGGACAGCGTCATTGTCATTTTCTGACTTGCTGCCTTGTGACCCCTTATCTGCGGTGTTTCTGACCTACGTCAAACGTTCGGGAATACCCCCGAAACAGGTCTTACCCTTGCGGCCCCGCCTGCACGGCCTGGTCGACCGTCTGGCGGTCCAGCGGCGGCGCGAAGGTCTCGATGAAGGCATACATGTAGCTGCGCAGGAAGGCATCGCGGCGGAAGGCCAGGCGCGTCATGTTGAGCTTGAACAGGTTGCGCGCTTCGATCGCGCGCAGATGGCGGTCGCGCTCAGGATCGAAGGCAATGGCCGCCACGATGCCCACGCCCATGCCCAGTTCGACATAGGTCTTGATCACGTCGGCGTCCATGGCGCTGAGCACGATCGATGGCGCGATGCCGGCTTCTTCGAAGGCCTCGTCGATGTGCGAGCGGCCCGTGTAGCCCTGGTCATACGTGATGAGCGGGTGGCGGGCGAGCTTCTCGAGCGTCAACTCGCCCTCCAGCAGCAGCGGGTGATCAGGCGGGACGATGACCGCATGGCTCCACTGATAGCACGGCAGCGTGACCAGCTCTTCGTACTGCGTGAGGGCTTCGGTGGCGATGCCGATGTCGGCTTCACCGTGGATGAGCATCTCGGCGATCTGGCGTGGCGAGCCTTGATGGAGGTTGAGCGTGACCTTGGGGTAGAGCTGCCGGAAGTCCCGCACGGCCGAGGGCAGGGCATAGCGGGCCTGCGAGTGGGTGGCGGCAATCGACAGCAGGCCCGAATCGCGTTCGGAGTAATCGGCGGATGCGCGGCGCAGGTTCTCCGCATCGTTGAGCAGGCGCTCGATGATGGGCAGCACCTGCCGGCCGACTTCGGTCAGGCCCGTCAGACGCTTGCCGACCCGGATGAACAGGTCGATGCCCAGTTCGTCTTCCAGTTCACGGATCTGCCGGCTGACGCCGGGCTGCGAGGTGTGAAGGGCATGGGCGACTTCGGTGAGGTTGAAGCCCCTGCGGGCCGCCTCCCGCACGGAGCGCAACTGCTGAAAGTTCATGTGCTAACTCGGAAAGTGAGTCACTCATTATTCTGAGCGCGCCTTGTGCGAAAAACGAATGTTTATGACTATGCATGTGCGGAAAACGCGGATCACCGACATGCACAAAGCAAGGATCGGCATGCGAAATGGGTCGTTCAGTCCGGCGCGGTCGGTGTCTATCGTGGAGCCCCTGCTCATCCTTCTTCATTCATCAGCAAGGGATTGACGATGACTTCCGTTGCGACCGCCTGGATCGCCGAACACAGCCGCGCGCCGGACCTGTCCTGGCAGGCGCCGATTCATCCCAGACAGGCCGCGGGCGATTCGGCGCTGACCCATCTGGTGGGCCGCAATCTGCGCCGCCTGCGCAGGCAGCACCGCATGTCGCTGGAGGAGTTGGCCCGCCGCAGCGGTGTCTCGCGGGCCATGCTCGGCCAGATCGAGCAGGCCAAGAGCGTGCCCAGCATCAAAACCTTGTGGCAGGTGGCCCAGGCTCTGGATGTATCGGTGTCCTGGTTCCTGGATCCGGGGCATGAGCCGGGCATCGTGCGCATCGAGCCACCTCGGGACAGCCCGCCACTGTTGCGCCATGCCACGGCCGAGATGCGCTCCTTGCAACAGGTGAGTGAGGTATCGCGCGATGGCTTTTTCGAGATCCGGCTGGCGCCGGGCGGGGCTTTGAGCCTGCCGGCCGCGGCGGCTGTGCGACGGGTCAATGTGGCCGTGGCCTTCGGCGTGCTGCATGTGGCGGTCGAAGAGGTCTGGCAGGTGCTCAAGCCACGCGAGGCCTTGCAGTTCGAGACCGCGCAGGCGCTGGCTTGGCGCAATGTCGGGCAGACACAGGTACAGGCCTATGTGACCGTACACGGCCTGGGTCGCACCGCATGACGGGTGGACGCGACATGAGCGCCGAGAAGCTGCTGACCCTGCCCGAATCCGGCGCACCGACGCCCTCCATCCGCGCCAAGGCGCTGGTGTTCCATGATCCGGGCTCCTTGAACCTGCTGGGCAGCGTCGAGCGCATTGCGCGCAGCGAGGCGACGGTGCTGGTGATCGGCGAGACGGGGACGGGCAAGGAGCTGATCGCACGTCACATTCATGCAGTCAGTGGGCGGCGCGGCCCCTTCGTGCCTGTGAATTGCGGGGCCTTCAGCGAATCGCTGATCGATGCGGAACTGTTCGGTCATGAATCGGGTGCCTTCACGGGTGCATCGCAGTCTCGTCAGGGCTGGTTCGAAGCGGCCAACGGGGGCACGCTGTTCCTGGACGAGATCGGGGATCTGCCCATGGCCTTGCAGGTCAAGCTGCTGCGGGTGCTGCAGGAGCGTCAGGTGGTGCGGCTGGGAGCGCGCCGCGCGATCGAGCTGGATGTCCGCCTGGTGGCAGCGACCAACATCGATCTGGCCCGGGCCGTGGAAGCGCAGCATTTCCGCGCCGATCTGTATTACCGGCTCAGCGTGGCCACCGTGCCCCTGCCGCCTTTGCGCGAGCGACCGGCAGACATCCTGCCGCTGGCGCGGCACTTCATCTCGGTCTACCGCTCACGGCTGGGGCTGGATGAGGTGCAGCTGGCGCCGGCGGCCCAGGCGCGGCTGCTGGGCTATGGCTGGCCGGGCAACATCCGCGAGCTCGAGAATGTCATCCACTTCGCCTTGATCGTGTGCCGCGGCGGTGTCATCGATGAAGGTGACATCAAGCTGGTGCCATTGGTGTCCGCCTCGGCAGCGGCTGCACCTGGCCTTGTGGTCGGTGGCCTGGGGGCAGCAGAACGGCGTGCGGGCACGGCAGGCGTGGCGTCTGCACCTTCAGGCGCATCGGCCAGGGCAGCCGAAGACGTGCGGCATCACGCTGATCCGCGGGAAGAGGCGGGCGATGGATCCAGCGCCCTGAATGACGCTTTGGCGCAATTGATGCGCGAAGGCCATGGCAAGCTGTTCGACATGGTGGAGTCGGCGCTGGTACATGCCGCGTTCGACCACGCCGGGCAGAACCAGGTGCGGGCTGCGCGCCTGCTGGGCATCACCCGCAACATGCTGCGCACGCAGTTGCAGCGGCACGGCCTGCTCTCCCGGCGCGAGGCTGCGCAAGAGGTGTCGGCACAGTTGGATGCCGCTTGAGAGCGTACACCCCTGCACTGGGTGCTCCGATGCCCTTCATGCAGAGACCGGCCGCGCGTCCTCGCGTGGCCCGGCCAGGCGCAACTGCTTGTCCTGCAGTCGCAGCATGTGATCCACCTTGTGGCGTGCCAGCGGCCATGGGCCGAAGCCCGATGCCACGTTGATGTGGCCGGCCGCGCCCAGGCTCTGAAAGACGGCGCGCCATTGCATGGCCCAGTGCCTGGCGCGCGACAGGGGCATCCAAGGGTCGTTCTCGCTGCCGATCAGGTTGAGGGGAATGCCGAGCGGGTGCCGGGGCAGGCGATCTTCGATCTGGAACTTGACCGGGTCCGCGGGCGCAACCATCAGCGCGGCACACACATGACCGCTGTGGCCATCCCGGTCACCATGGCCATCGATGCCGTGACGCGGCGATGCGTGCGCAAGGTGATGTGCCAGTGCGAGACACCCGAAGCTGTGCGCCACCGCCACCCATTGCACCTGGTCATGCCGCGGATCCTGCACGGTGGCATCGATGGATGCGGCCCATGCATCCAGGTCTGGCGTGTGCCAGTCGTTCTGCACCACACGCACGGCGCGCGGGTAGTGCGCTTGCAGCCAGGTTTGCCAGTGGCCTTCGCCGCTGTCGTGCAAACCCGGGATGATCAGCACGCGCAGTTGGGGCCGTGGCGGCAGCGCTGCTGCGTGCTCCGGGTGTTCAGTCCTCATGGCCGGGCTCCTGGAAATGGATGCGCCAGAAAAAAACGGCCCTGGCGATGACCGCCAGAGCCGCTCCAAAAGTGTCTTCCTGCCTGCTCAATCTGCAAGGAGACACCCCCACCTTGTGCCCATCACTTCTTCGTGTAGATCTGGTCGAAGACGCCACCGTCGGCGAAGTGGGTCTTCTGGGCCTTGGTCCAGCCACCGAACACATCGTCGAGCTTGAGCAGCTCGATCTTGGGGAACTGCTTGGCGTACTTGGCTGCGACCTTGGCGTCGGTCGGGCGGTAGTAGTTTCTGGCGGCGATTTCCTGGCCTTCGGGCGTGTACAGGTATTCCAGATAGGCTTTGGCCACCTCACGCGTGCCCTTCTTGTCGACCACCTTGTCCACCAGGGCCACGGGCGGCTCGGCATAGATGCTCACGGGCGGGTAGACGATGTCGAACTTCTCTGCACCGAACTCCTTGAGCGACAGGTGTGCTTCGTTTTCCCAGGCCAGCAGGACATCGCCCTGGCCCCGTTCGGCGAAGGTGATGGTGGAGCCGCGGGCGCCGGAGTCCAAAACGGGCACATGCTCGTACAGCTTGCCGACGAAGGCCTTGGCCTGGTCTTCGGACTTGGTGCGCTTGAGCTCATAACCCCAGGCGGCCAGGTAGTTCCAGCGCGCGCCGCCAGACGTCTTGGGGTTGGGTGTGATCACAGCCACGCCGGGCTTGATCAGATCGCCCCAGTTCCTGATCTGCTTGGGGTTGCCCTTGCGCACCAGGAACACGATGGTCGAGGTGTAGGGCGAGCTGTTGCCTTTGAAGGACTTCTGCCAGTCGGTCTTGAGCAGGCCCTTCTCGGCGATGGCGTCGATGTCGTAGGCCAGCGCCAGCGTCACCACATCGGCCTCCAGGCCGTCGATCACGGAGCGGGCCTGCTTGCCCGAGCCACCATGCGAGGCCTTGACGGTCACGTCGTCACCCGTCTTGGCCTTCCAGTACTTGGCGAAGGCGGCGTTGTATTCCTGGTAGAGCTCCCGGGTGGGGTCGTACGAGACGTTGAGCAGCGTGATGTCCTTGGCCTGGGCGACCACAGGGGCCAGGGCGGTCACGCTGACAACGACCGTCAGGGCGGCGGCAGCCAGTACGTTGAGGGTGCGGCGGGTGGTACGGTTCTGGAACAGCATGTTGGGTAGCGCTTGTGTTGGGATGATGAGGTGATGCTAGGGGGGCGCCTTCATGAAAGGAACGAATGAAATTGCAGGTGCTTATCCATTTCCTGCATGCCGGACCGCTGAGGGCTCACCAACTGGGCGCGGCCTTGATGTGGGCGTTGACGGTCGCATTGCCGCTGCTTGGCCCGGTGGCCGTTGCCGTTGCGGTGGGCGAGGCCTGCGTCGTCCCGGGCGGGCCCGCTTCAACGGTGGCCTCGGGGCGCATCCAGGCGCCACTGCTCACGTAAATCGCGCCGAGGCCCACCAGGACGGCAGCCAGGAGGGCGATGCGCCGGGCAGGGCGGGGCGCGGGCAGGTCGGCCGCGACGGCCTTGTCGCCCGTGAGCATTGGCTTGACGATGTTGTCTTTCTTGATCTTGACGTGGAAGGCGATGGCGGCCACGTGCAGGCTCAGCAGCACGAACAGGCCGTTGACGCTCACGCGATGCCACCCTGTGAGCCATTGCACTTGCTCGTCATCCAGCAAGCTGGCCAAGGGGCCGGCAAACGCGATGTCATCGTTGCTGAACAGGCCGCTGCCGGCCTGCCAGCCCAGCAGGCCGATCAAGCCGATCACCGACAGTGCGCCCAGGGGGTTGTGCCCAATGCCGCGCCAGCGGCCCCGCAGATATTGGATCACGCGGCGCGGAGAGGGCAGGAAGTGGGCGAAGCGCGAGGTGGTCGAACCAACCAGGCCCCATGCCAGTCTGAAGCTCAGCAGGCCGATGATGGCGATGCCGGCCTTGCCATGCAGCGGCATCCATTCACCGCCGAGCTTGCCTGTCACGATGGCCGTGCCGACAGCCGCCAGCAGCGACCAGTGGAAGACGCGCAAAGGCAGATCCCATAGCTGGATGCGATGAAGCTGCTCTGCGCCGGGGGCGGTGTGAAACGGGTCAACGGCAGGCGCCGCAACGGATGCTGTCGCGGGCGACTGGGCCGCGTCCGGCAAGGCCGTCAGGGGAAGGGGGGCTTGGCTGACTTGGGCAGACATGGGGCGACTCCACGGTGTGGCGGCTCAGTTCACGGTCTTGGGCGGCGGGGGCAGCACCTTCTGGATGCTGCCGCCGGCTTCGCGGTAGTCCTCCGATCCCAATGCACCAGCGACCTTGAAGCCCATGCTGGCCAGCAGGTCACCGGCGGCACCGGCACGGTGGGCACGGTTGGAGATGGTCACGATCACGCGGTCACGTGGGATGTAGTCCAGCGCTTCTGGCAGGTCCTTGAGCTGGATGTTGAGATAGACCGGCAGGCTGCCGTACTTGACCAGTTCGTCCGGGCGGCGCACATCGATGGCCAGCAGCTTTTTGGGGTTGCCCAGCAGCTTGTCCACGTCGTTGCGCGTGAGTTGGCGGGTCTTGTAGGTCCAGGGTGGGGCGACGTACGGCTGCGGTGTGGAGGCGGCTGCATCTGCAGCAGGGGCTGCTTGCTGCGCCTGCGTGGCAGGGGAGACGAAGGTGAAGGCGGCTGCAGCGGCCAGGGCGGACAAGGTGTGACGGGTCATCGTGATGCCATGCGTGGTGCAATGCATTGAGGCAATGCGGGGTTGGGGAAAATGAGAAGTCGTTGGGGCTGTCAAGCGGCAAGTGGATCGCTGGCGCGCTCCAGCCGTTCGGCAACCGTGGCGTGGTGGATTTCGTGGTGGAACTCACCGAGGACGTCGTCCTTGATGGCCGTGAATTCGGCACTTGTGCGCTCACGGGGCCGTGCCAGCGGCACATCGACGATGCGCCGGATGCGCCCGGGACGCGGCTGCATCACGACGATGCGGTCGCCCAGGTAGACGGCTTCCTCCACGTCGTGGGTGACCAGGATGGCGGTGATGCCCTCGGCCTGCCAGATGCGCTGCAGCTCCTGCTGCAGGCGGGTGCGGGTCAGCGCATCGAGCGCACCGAAGGGCTCGTCGAGCAGCAGCACTTCCGGCCGGTTGACCAGGGCGCGGGCGATTGCCACGCGCTGCGACATCCCGCCGGAGAGCTGGTGCGGATACGCCTTCTCGAAGCCCTTGAGCCCCACGAGCGCGATGTGCTCGGCCACGGTGCGGGCCTTGTCGCTGCCGCTCGCCTTGGCATTGAGCAGGCCCACGCGGACGTTGTCCTCGACGGTGAGCCAGGGGAAGAGGCGGTGCTCCTGAAACACGATGCCGCGCTCCAGGCTCGTGCCGCGGATGGGGCGACCATCCAGCTTGAGCGTGCCTTCGTAGTCGGCATCCAGCCCGATCAACAGGCGCAGCAGGGTCGATTTGCCGCAGCCGGAAGAGCCGACGATGCTGATGAATTCACCCGGCCGGATGGACAGGTTGATGTCTTCCAGCACCTTGAGCGGACGGTCCTTGGCCGGATAGTGCTTGTGGAGGTTCTGGATGTCGATGGTGCCTGCGTGGGGCATGGCGGCTCCTTCTTGCGAATGGGGAATGCGGGTGAATGAATGCTCAAGCGGCTTCAGGCTTTCTGACGCCAGGGCAGCAGCCGCTGCTCGGCCGCACCGGCCAGCCGGTTGAAGCCGATGCCGATGAGCGCGATGACGAAGAGCCCGAACAGGATCAGTTCGACGTTGAAGGCGGCACGCCCGCGGAAGACGATGCTGCCCAGCCCGTTGCCTTCGCTGACCAGCAGGAACTCGGCACCGATGGTGGCCAGCCAGGCATAGATCAGGCCCAGGCGCGCGCCACCGGCCATCTGCGGCGCGGCCGATGGCAGCACCACCCGCGACAGCACCTGCCATGGCGTGAAGCCATACACCCGCGCCACTTCGATGTGCGACAGCGTCACGCCCTTGACGCCTTCCATCGTGCCCAGCACCACCGGGTAGAAGGCCGAGAAGGCGATGAAGATCACCTTGGACAGATCGCCCGTGCCGACCAGAGCCGACAGCAGTGGCAGCCAGGCGAACAGCGAGATCTGCCGCACGGTGTGGAAGGTGGGGCCCAGGAGCTTGTCGGCCAGGCGTGAGGCCCCCAGCAGCAGCCCGATGCCCACGCCGGCCAGGGTGCCGAGCAGCAAGCCGGCCAGATCGCGCCCGAGGCTCCAGGCCATGCCGGTGTAGAACTCGCCGTGACGCAACTCCTGCAGACCGGTCTCGAGCACCTTGGCGGGCGGCACGATCAGCCGGGTGTTGACCCAGCCTCGGTGGGTCGCCGCAAGCCACGCTGCAAGCAGCAGCAAGGGCAGCACGGCGCCCCGCCAGTCGCGCGCCTTCCACGATGCGATGAGTGAGGGGTTCATGTGGGGTTCTCCGATGTTCCTGTGAGCTCAGAAGGCCGTGCGGCGCCAGCCATGCAGCCGCGATTCGATGAGACGCAGCGACAGCTCGATCACCACGCCGGCAGCGCCGATCACGAACATCGCCACGATCACCATGTCGATCTGGGCAATGGCGCGGCTGTAGGCCATGAAGAAGCCCAGCCCTTCACTGGACGACAGCAGTTCAACAAAGATCACCGTCAGCCAGGCCTGCATCACGCCCTGGCGCAGCCCGGTGAACAGCGAGGGCACGGTGGCCGGCAGCACGATGTGGCGCAGCCGCTGCCAGGTGTTGAAGCCATAGACCTGCCCCACCTCCAGCAGCGAGCGCGGGATCTGCTCGATGCCGTGCAGCGTGTTGAGCGTCGCGGGCACCACCACGGCAATCGAGATGGCCGACAGCTTCAAGGCTTCCTCGATGCCCACGAAGATGATGAGCAGCGGGATCCAGCCGAGCACGGGCAGTTGGGCCAGGCCGTTGAAGGTCGGGAACACATAGGCCTTGATGCGTGGCGACAGGCCCATGGCAAAGCCCAGCAGCAGGCCGCTGCCACCGCCGAACAACAGGCTCCAGCCCACACGGACGGCGCTGTACCTGACATGGCCCAGCAGCTCGCCGCTGTCCCACACGATCTGGAACGATTCCCAGACGAAGGCGGGCGAGGGCAGGATCTGCTCGGCGATCCAATGGCGATCTGCCGTGATCCACCACAGCCCGAAAAGGGACAGGGGAAAGAGCAGGGCCAGGCACAGGGTCGCACCGGCACGGCCCATCCACGCGGCCGCACCGACCAGCGGCTGGATGCTGAGAGACGGCGCGGCAGGCCGCGTCGTGGGTGGAAACACATTCAGGTCGTCGGTCGATGCGCTCATGGCGGTGGGCTCCGGTGGCAGTGGGATGCGTCAGGCCTTGACGGGATTGCCGTCGGCGTCTTCAGCCGTCCAGTACTTCTCCAGCTTCAGCTCGCGCAGCGCGTTGTTCAGGTACTCGCGCTTGACCCAGCCTTCGGTGCTGACTTCGCGGCGAGTGAGCGCGGTACTTCCGGGTCTCTTCGATGGCACGGGCGATGCTGCTGGTGTAGTAGTCATCGAGCAGCGGGTTCATGCGCTCGCGCAGGTCCTTCACGCGATCCCACACCCGCTTGTTGTCGATGTAGGTGTTGTTGCCAGAGCGTGTCCACAGTTGGTACTGGGTTTCGCGGTTGGCTTCCTGCGTGCTCCAGTGCGCCACCTTCACCAGCCGCGTGACGATGCGCTGCACCACCTCGGGGTACTGGTTGTCGAAGGCTTCGGCCACCCACACAGAGCCCGGCGAGCTGAGCTTGGGGTCGTCCAGCACTTCGGCCAGCCGTTTGGCCACACCGCGGGCTTCCAGGCCGAACGGTGTGTCCAGCGCACCGGCGATGTCGCCCGTGGCCAGCGATGCACGGCGGTCATCGGTGGTCTGGCTGATGATGCGGAACTCCTTCTCTGGCTCCGTGTAGCCGAACTTCTGCAGGAAGCGGTAGAGGCGCAACTGGCCGGCCGTGCCCTTCTGGCATGACAAGGTCTTGCCGCGCAGATCGGCCAGGCTCTTGGCGGTGGAGGTGGCAGGCGTGACGAAGTAGAAGTCGTCGCCACGCCCCGATGACAGCAGCACGCGGTGCTTGAGGCCGGTGGAGCGGCCCACGATCAAGGGCAGATCGCCATGCCCGAAGCAGAAGTCCAGCAGGCCGTTGGCAAACGCTTCATTCAAGGCCGGGCCGGCGCCCACGTAGTACTTGTATTCGATCTTGATGCCATCGGCCTGGAGCTCCTGCTCCAGCTCGCTGCGGAACACGGTGTTGGCGGTGAAGCCGGAGGTCGGCAAGGGGCGGCCGCTGGTGCCGGCACCAGGAAAGCCGATGCGGATCACCGTGGGCTTGGCGCCAGCCGCGCGGGCAGGGCTGCCCAGGCCGATCAGTGCCGGTGCACCCAATGCGGAAACAAGGGCCGAGTTGAAGGTACGTCTTTGCATGCGTGTGTTCTCCGGGATGCGGGGGATGCCGTGTGTGGCGCGTGGGTTCAGAACGTGGCGTTGAGCTGGGCTTGCCACAGGCTCGAGGTTTCGGGCGCAGAAGGCGTGGAGATGGCACTGCCGAGCTGGTTGCGTGTGCGGATGTAGTTGATCTGGAACTTGGTCGTCTCGGCGAAGAAGACGTTCAGGCCCAGCGTGGTGGCCAGCTTCTTGTCGAGCGTGGCGCGGGCGCTGCGGTTGGGATCCCAACTGTCGAAGCGGATGAAGGCCTGATACGACTTGGGCCAGTAGTCATCGAACTTGCCCTGGTTGCGTGAACTCGCCAGGAACTGTTCGCCCCAGGTGAAGCCCAGGTTGACGTACTGCCCGACACCGCGGCGGTAGCCATCCGGGTTGGTGCCGTTGGTGACGAGTGGCTCGGTTGCTGCCAACTGCTCCTTGCCATAGGCCCATTCATAGGCGATGGAAAAGGGCAGGTGGGTCCAGTTGATGTCGAAGCCGCGACGGTCAAAGCTGCCTCGCTGTGTGCTGTTGGCGAAGCTGCTGTTGGCGCTGAGGTTGGCACCCAGCGAGGTGTAGCCCTTGTAGAGCGAGGTGCCGATCTGGAGCTGACGCAGCCAGTTGCTGTAATCGACGGGGAGGGTGTAGACCAGACGGCCGATCAGATCCACCCTGTCGTTGTTGTCTGCCCGGTTGCTGCCGTTACCGTTGAAGATCCCGAAGTTGTAGGCCAGCAGCGGGGCGCGGTAGTTGTTGGTGAAGTCGACATAGGGCTCGTAATCGCCAGACACGAGCACGCCGATCTGGCGCGTGCCGAGCCCCAGGCCGTTGACGAAGCCGGCGTTGCCGATCACCGCCTTCACTTCTGGATCGAGCGCCTGCGCGTCCTGTCCGAAGGGCACGGTCTGCTGGCCCACGGTGATGGTGCCCAGCGGATCTTCCACATTGCCTGTGGCCGGCTGGAAGCTGTAGCGGATGTAGGCGTCCGTCAGGTTGACGGCGGTGTTGGACGAGGTGGCCGTGTTGGCGCTCGTCAAGGCCAGACGGTAGGTGAGGTTGCGGCCTTCCGCGTAATCGCGATAAAGGTTGCCGGCGAAGTTCAGGCCAAAGGCGGGCGCCGTGAAGCCGCTGGCGCGCTTTTCTGTCGGCACGTTGCCGCTGCTGCTGGAGGACGGCTGCGCTTCGGGGTTCTGCGTTTCATAACGCACCGTGATCGAGCCGCCGATCTTGGTGTTGCGCGTGACGCTGGGAATGTTGCGCTCCTGCAGGCGCGACTGGTCGTACTTGTAGTTCTCGATGTCGGTGCGCAGGCCCTGGATGTCGGCCTTGGAGGCGGGCGTGCGTGCGTCCACTGACTCCTGGCTTTCGCCTTCGGCGGGCGTCACTTCGGTGGGCTTGCCCAACTGGGCCTTGAGTTCCTGTAATTGACGGCGCAGTTCTTCAACGGTGCTCTTCAGCGACTGGAGTTCGCTGGCGGGTTGCGCCTGGACGGCGGTGCCGCTGCTCAGGGCCAGCAGCACGGCGCTGGCCAATGCGGTCTTGTGATTCAAATACACCTGAGGCACTCCTGTGAAATGGCGGTGAATATCCGGTGGGGCGCCTTGAATGCAGGAGTTATGCCAGCGGAAATTGCTGCGAATCAAACGATATGTCTGTTTTGGGTGTATTCGTTGTTGAATTTTGAGCAATGCGGTTGTTGATTTTTGAACATGCAGCCTTCTGTCTCCTGTACAGGGAATGGCTGCGGAAATCATAAGCGTATGTGTTGGATGAATTTGCTTGCAAATCAATGACTTGAGAGATTGTTCGGGCGCGTTTGGAGATTTTCGTGAAACTGGCCCGCTAGTTGCTAACACTGCGTCCGCTTGCCGGTGAAGACGTGCATGCCGGATGTCTCCCGGTATCGCGCACAGCCATATCGTGCCGGCATATATGCCAACAGATTTATCAAATGACCCAAGCGCGTTTTGCCAATAAGGTGACGACACATGAATAAGGCCATCTATCTCGCTGTTCTGCTGGGGCTGACTGCCATTTCCGCGGGGGCAGCCGACCCCGGCGCGGCCACGCCCGCCGCTCCCGCTGCCGCGGCCCCCAAGGCCTGGTCTCCCTACCAACCCGTGAGGGCGCCGGCCGCGCCAGCCGTCAAGCAAAAGACCTGGGTGCGCTCGCCCATCGACGCTTATGTGTTGGCCCAACTGGAAGCCAAGGGTCTGAAGCCTTCGCCCGACGCCGACCGCGCCACCTTCATCCGCCGCGCCACGCTGGATGCCTGGGGTCTTTTGCCCACGCCCGAAGAGATCAAGGCCTTCGTCAACGACAAGTCGCCCCATGCCTACGAGAAGCTGGTGGATCGTCTGCTGGCCTCGCATCACTTCGGCGAGCGCCAGGCCCGCCGCTGGCTGGATCTGGCCCGCTATGCCGACAGCTCCGGCTTCCAGAACGACAACACGCGGCCCAACAACTGGCGCTATCGCGATTACGTGATCAACGCCTTCAACGCGGACAAGCCCTTCAACCGCTTCATCCAGGAACAGATTGCCGGCGATGAGCTGTGGCCCGACAACCAGGAGGCCCGCATCGCCACCGGCTTCCTGGCCGGCTACCCCGACAACGCCAACTCGCGCGACCTGGTCCAGCGCAAATACCAGATCGAGACCGACATGACGGACCTGGTGGGCGAGACCTTCCTGTCGTCCACCATCGGTTGCGCGCGTTGCCACAACCACAAGTCGGACCGCGTCAGCCAGAAGGAGTACTTCCAGCTGCAGGCCTTCTTTGCCAACACGGCCTTCAACGAGAAGGCCCCGCTGGCCAAGGGCACCGAAAGCGAGTTCGACAAGGCCTATGCCGCGCAGCAGGCCGCTTATCAGGAAGCCACCAAGGAGATCCGCGCCAAGCAGAAGGCCATCCTCGACACCGTTCGCGAAGCGGGCCGCCAGTACTACAACGAGCGCTATCTGGACGACAGCCGCGCCGCCATCTTCAAGCCCGAAAGCGAGTGGACGCCGCTCGACAAATGGGTGAACTGGCGCAAGCAGGCCGTGGCCTCCGATACGGAAATCATCAACTACCTGAAGAACACCGCCGAAGAAAAGGACCGTGCCGACTACAACCCCGACAACGTCGAGAAGTGGAAGCAGTACCAGGCGCTGACCGAGCAGCTCAAGCAGTTCGACAAGCTCAAGCCGGCCAAGGGCTCGACCTGGATCACCACCGCGCTGGAACTGACCAACAAGGAAGTGCCGCCCACGCATGTGCGCTTCGGCGGCATCCATGAGCGGCCGCTGGAGGCGGTCGAGCCCGGCATCCCTGCCTTGTGGGGCGGCAAGGATGCCAAGCTGGAGATCACGCCGACCGACAAGTCATCAGGCCGCCGCACCGCGCTGGCCAAGTGGCTCAGCAGCGAGGGCAACCCGCTGACGGCGCGCGTGTACGCCAACCGCGTGTGGTCGCAGTACTTTGACAAGGGCATCATCGCCACGGTGGCCGACTTCGGTCGTGCCGGCCAGAAGCCCACGCATCCCGAGCTGCTGGATCACCTGGCCAGCCAGTTCGTCGGCGGTGGCTGGCACGTCAAGAAGCTGCATCGCGAGATCCTGCTGTCGTCCACCTACCGCCAGTCCTCCAATGAGCGGGCAGATGCGCTGAAGGTCGATCCGGAGAACAAGCTGCTGGCCGTGTACCCGCGCAAGCGCATGGAAGCCGAGGTGATTCGGGACTCGCTGCTGTATGCATCGGGCCTGCTGGTCGACAAGGTGGGTGGCCCCTCCGTCTTCCCCCCGATCTTGCGCAATGGCGATGGCGTGGGCAAGTCGCAGGACTTTGCCGGCAACCGTGCCTGGGCGGTGTCGGAGAACAAGGAAGACTGGTACCGCCGCAGCATCTACGTGTTCACGCGCCGCAGCTTCCCGTATCCGATCACGCAGAACTTCGATCCGGCCAACCCGAACAACCCCCATCACAAGCGTGACGTGACCACCACGCCGCTGCAGGCGCTGACCTTGTTCAACAGCGAGATCGTCTTCGACTGGAGCCAGGCGCTGGCCGGGCGCGTGATCAACGAAGCCGGTGCCAACGAGGATGCGCAGCTCAACCGCGTCTACGAGATCCTCTTCGCCCGCCAGCCCAACAACGCCGAACGCACCGCGCTCAAGACCTTCCTGAAGGAGCAGCAGATCGCCATCCGCGAGAAGGCCGCCACGGGCAAGTTCGAGGTGGCCGTGCCGCAAGGCGTCAAGGACACGAAGCACTTCGACCCGATCCGCTCGGCCGCCTTCGTGGACCTGGTGCATGCCGTCGCCAACTCCAATGACTTCGCCTATCGCTTCTGAAGCAACTCACCCTTGAACCAACCACAGAGAAAGACTAAGGAACCAACATGTGCATTGACCATCGCCGCGCCTTCCTTCGCCATGCTGGCCTCGGTGTCGGTGGCGCCGCCCTCGGCGGATTCGTGCCGGGCCTGGGTACGCTCCACGCCGCCACGGCAGCTGAACTGGCTGATCCCCTGGCGCTGCGTTCCCCGCACTTTCCGGCCAAGATCAAATCGGTGATCTGGCTGCATCAGAACGGCGCACCTTCCACGCTGGATCTGTACGACTACAAGCCCACGCTGCAAAAACTGGCCGGCGAGCGCGTGCCCGAATCCTTCCTCAAGGGCATCAAGACCAGCACGCAAGGTGGTGTGGGCAAGCTCTTCGTCTCGAAGAACCGCACGTGGAAGCAGTACGGTGAAAGCGGGGCGTGGTTCTCCAACCTCCTGCCCAACCTGGCACAGCATGCGGACAAGCTGACCTTCATCAAGTCGAGCACGACCGTGGGCGCTACCCATGACATCTCGATCTTGAAGCTCAACACGGGTGATTTGAACCCCGGTCGGCCTTCGCTGGGTGCCTGGATCTCGTATGCGCTGGGCTCGGCCAACCCCGATCTGCCACCGTATGTGGTGCTCTACAACGGTGACCGCGAGCCCCAGGCCGGTTCGGTCAACTGGTCGGCCGGTTTCCTGCCGGCGGTCTATCAGGGCACGGCCTTCCGCCCTGGCGATTCGCCCATCCTGTATCTGGAGCGCCCTGATCTGCGCAATGCCGTGCAGCAGCGCAAGTCGCTGGATCTGCTCAAGCAGCTCAATGCCCTGGGTGCCGATCGCTATCCGCATGACACGGAGCTCAAGGCCCGTCTGCAATCCTATGAGCTGGCCGATCGCATGCAGGCCGCTGCGCCGGCTGCCGTGGACATCAGCAAGGAAAGCGCCGCCACCAAGGAGCTCTACGGCCTCAACGACAAGGTCAGCAAGAGCTATGGCGAGGTGCTGCTGCGGGCGCGCCGCCTGGTCGAGCGCGGCGTGCGCTTCGTGCATGTGGTCTCGGGCTTCCCTGAGGGTGTGGAAAGCGATCGCCAGAGCTGGGATGCGCACAGCGAACTCGATGAGAACCACGGGATCATGGCCCGCATGGTCGACAAGCCGATTGCCGGCCTCCTGGCCGACCTGAAGGCTTCCGGCTTGCTGGAGACGACGCTGGTGGTGTGGACCTCCGAGTTTGCGCGCACCTCCTGGGGCGAAAGCGGCACTGGCCGGGATCACAACCCCTGGGGCTACACGCAATGGCTGGCCGGCGGCGGCCTCAAGGCCGGCTTCACCTATGGCGAGACCGACGACATCGGCCTGCAGGTGGCCGACAAGGACAAGGCCGTGGACACGTATGACCTGCATGCCACCGTGCTGCAGTTGCTCGGTCTGGACCACCTGAAGACGACGTTCGTCAACAACGGCCGCTCGGAACGCCCGACGGTGGTGTACGGCAAGGTGATCAAGGAGATCCTGGCTTGACGATTCGCCCCTTCATCGTGGCACTCGGTGGCCTGGCCATTGGCCTGACGGTGATCGGGGGCGCCGTGCGCGCCGCCGACACCGAGCTCGACATGGACCTGATGCAGACCATCGAGGACACGAACAAGAGCCTGGCCTCCAATATTTCGATGCAGGACGCCGCTGGCAGCACCGCCGATGCAAAGGAGCTGCACGCGCTGTTCGGCAAGGTGGAGGCGCACTTTGTCGCCAAGGGCGATGCCAAGGACGCAGTGGATCTCTCGCGGCAGAGCATCGATCTGGCCGACAACATTGTGAAGTCCGTTGAAGCCAAGGATTTCGGCAAGGCGCAGGAGTCGGCCACCACCTTGTCGCGCACCTGCCGCACCTGCCACACCTTCTACAAGAAGTCTTGAGGAAGGTGGGTGTTGCGAGTGAAGACCATGATTTACGCCAGCTTGGCTGCGGCATGTCTGATGAGCCCCTGGTGGAGCCTTGCGGCACCGGCCAAGGCACGGGCTGCTGCTGGCCAGACCAAACCGCAACAGCCATCGCTGCAGCAACGATCGCCACAGCCCGATGCGGGAGATGTGGGAGATGCGGTGTTGGGCAGAGACAAGGCCGATGCCGAACGCTGCATCGAATGCCATGGCGCGGACGGGCAGGGCGCTGGCCACGGCAATGGACCAGAGGGCAAGTTCGCCAAGCTGGCTGGCCAGCACGCGGCCTACATGCTCAAGCAGATCCGCGATTTCCGCTCCGGCGCCCGCAAGCATGACCAGATGGCGATCATGGCCCGCAGCGTCAGCGACGAGGACGTGCGCGACATCGCCGCCTGGTTTGCCAGCTTGCCAGCCATGAAGCCGGATGGCGGTGCGCAGGGGGACGTGCCGAACCGGGGCCGTCAGCTGTACGCCCAAGGGGATGCGGCGCGAGGCATCACGGCCTGCATCACCTGCCATGACGACAAGGGCCAAGGTACTTCGGGGCAACCCTTGATCCCCGTCATCGGCGGCCAGGAGTGGCGCTACCTGGACAAGCAACTGCGGGACTGGCGCAGCGGTGAGCGGCGCAATGGGCCCGACGCTGCCATGAACCAAGCTGCCAAGGCCCTGAACGACAACGAGATCGAAGCCCTGGCGTCCTATCTGTCAGGCATGTGAACGAAAGCACACAACATGAACCGCAAGACACGCATCCACACCGCTGCCATCGGCATGACCTTGAGCCTGGCTGGCACCTTGTTCTCGCTGCCTTCGGCCTACGCGGCCTTGAAGGAAGGCGATGCCGCCCCTGACTTCACGCTGCAGGCCTCGCTGGCCGGCAAGGCTTTCAGTTACTCGCTGAAGGAGGCGCTGCAGAAGGGGCCGGTGGTCGTCTACTTCTATCCATCGGCCTACACCGGCGGCTGCAACATCCAGGCCCACACCTTCGCGGTCAACGTCGACCGCTTCGCTGCAGCGGGCGCCTCGATCATCGGCGTTTCGCTGGACAGCATCGGCCGCCTCAATCGCTTCTCGGCCGATCCCGAGTACTGCGCCGGCAAGGTGGCCGTGGCCTCGGACAAGGACGGAAAGGTGTCGCGCGCCTTTGATCTGGCCGTGAACGACACGCCGGTTGGCCGCAAGGACACACGCGGCGACGACATCGAACACGGCCGGGTTGAGCGCACCACCTTCATCGTCACACCCGATGGCAAGGTGGCCGCCACCATCGGTGGTTTGCCGCCTGCCGCGAACGTGGAGAAGGCGCTGGAGGTGATCCAGGGCCTGCCTAAGCGCAAAGGGGATGTCAACGCGGCCGGTGAGGGGATGGAGCGCAGCCCGGCGCGTGTGGGGCAGATTTGACGAGGCCCTCGCCATCTTCCGCCACCTTGAAAGGAACGCCACCATGACCCGCAAGACCGCCAGCGATTTCCAGCCTGAAGTCCTCCAACTCTTCGATCAATACGTGCATGGCCTCATCAACCGGCGCGGCTTCATCCAGTCGGCGGCCAAGTACACGGCCGGCATCGTCGGCGCAGAAGTCATGCTGGCCGAGCTCAGCCCCAACTTCGCCTACGGCCAGCAGGTGCCAAGCAACGATGCCCGCCTCAAGGCAGAGTATGTGGAGATCGCTTCCCCCCAGGGCTACGGCAAGGTGCGCGGCTACCTTGTGCGGCCGGCTGATCCGAACGTGGCGGCATCCAAGCTGCCCACGGTGCTGGTGGTGCATGAGAACCGCGGCCTGAATCCGCACATCGAAGACATCGCCAGGCGCCTGGCCCTGGCCAACTTCATCGCCTTTGCGCCGGATGCGCTGTATCCGCTCGGTGGCTATCCAGGCGACGAAGACAAGGCCCGCGAGCTGTTCCCAAAGCTCGATCAGACCAAAACCCGTGCCGACTTCATCGCCTCGGCCCAGTACCTCAAGGCCTTGCCTCAGGGCAACGGCAAGGTGGGCGTCGTGGGCTTCTGCTATGGCGGTGGCATCGCGAACTACCTGGCCACGCAACTGCCGGACTTGGGTGCCGCCGTGCCGTTCTACGGGGCCCAACCACCGGTGGAAGACGTGGCGCGCATCAAGGCGCCCCTGTTGCTGCAGTACGCCGCCACCGACGAGCGCATCAACGCCGGCTGGCCCAAATACGAAGAGGCCCTGAAGAAGGCCCAGGTGCACTACGAGGCCCACATCTATCCGAACACCCAGCACGGCTTCAACAACGACACGACCCCACGCTACGACGCGGCTGCCGCCAAGCTGGCCTGGGGCCGAACGATCGATTTCTTCAACCGGCATCTGCGCGCCTGAACGAAGGTGCGCAGATGCGATTCCGTCCGGCTTCGGTCGGGTTTTTTCTGCAACACGAGTGACATAAAAGGAAGCACAAGTGATGAACACGCACCCGATGACACGCTTCGCAGCCGCCGCGCTTGGCGCCGCCATGCTGCTGGCTGCAGGCGTCGCCACGGCCCAGCAGGCGCCCAAGCCCGAGCAATTGATCAAGTGGCGCCAATCGGCCTATCAGGTGCTGGCTTGGAACACTGGCCGCGTCAAGGCCAATGTGGAAGGCACCTACAACAAGGACGAGGTGATCAAGGCCGCCAACACGATCGCCGCCATCGCCAACTCCGGCCTGGGCTCGCTCTACGCACCGGGCACGGAAACCGGCAAGGGCTGGAAAGAAACGGCCGTCAAGCCCGAACTGTTCACCGACAAGAAGGCTGGCGAAGTGGCCGGCGCCTTCAACAAGGAAGCCAATGAGCTGGCCAAGGTGGCGCAGCTCGGTGACGTGGCCGCAGTCAAGGCCCAGCTCGGCAAGCTGCAGGGTACCTGCAAGGCCTGCCACGACGACTTCCGCAAGAAGGACTGAGAGACATCATGAAGACCACGCAACGCACGATGACCGTGGCCGTGATGGCCTCCCTCATGGGCCTGGCCACGCTGGCGCAGGCCCAGAACGCGGTGCCTGCGCCAGCCAACCGTGAGGCCGGCCCCTTCAGCTTCTTCGTCACCAGCGTCGGCTCCGGCAAGGGCGCCGATCTGGGTGGCCTCGCGGGCGCAGACGCGCATTGCCAGAAGCTGGCTGCCGCCGCGGGCGGGGGCGCCAAGACTTGGCGCGCCTACCTCAGCACGCAGTCGTGGGACGGCAAGCCGCCCGTGAACGCCCGCGACCGCATCGGCACGGGCCCCTGGTACAACGTCAAGGGCGCCCTGATCGCCCGCAACGTGGCCCATCTCCACGGCGACAACCTCGAAGAAGCCCGCATCGGCAACGCCGTGAACTGGAGCACCGCTCTCACCGAAAAGGGCACCCAGGTCAAGCGTGCCGGCGACACGCCCAATGAGCACGACATCCTCACCGGCTCGCAGCCGGATGGCCGCGCCTTCGTCAACGACACGGGTGACCGAACCTGCAAGAACTACACGAGCAGTGCCGAAGATGGTGCCGTGCAGGTGGGCCACTTCGATCGCACGGGCGGCGTGCACACCGCGCTGTCGTGGAACTCGGCGCATGCCAGCCGTGGCTGCAGCCAGGAGAAGCTCGTCAGCACCGGTGGTGCAGGCTACTTCTACTGCTTTGCCGTCAATTGACGGCCGTCAGCGCGGCTAGCATGTGGTGAATGACGGATCCCGCAGGCATGTGCGGGGTCCGTCTCTCTTTTGAACAGGCGGTGATGCCATGTGGATCGTCCAGATCGCGCTCAAGCGACCCTACACCTTCATCGTGGCAGCCTTGCTCATCTTGCTGGCCACGCCCTTTGTGCTGCGCAAGACGCCGGTTGATGTCTTCCCCGAGATCGACATCCCGGTCGTGGCCATCCTGGTCAGCTACAACGGCCTGAGCGCCAAGGAGATGACCGACCGCATCATCACGCCCATTGAGCGCAACTTCGCCAACTCGGTGAGCGACATGGCACACACCGAGTCCCAGACACTGGCGGGCATGGGCATCATCAAGGTGTTCTTCCAGCCGCAGGTGGACCAGGCCACCGCCATCGCGCAGATCGTGGCCTCGACGCAGGCGGCACTGCGTTCGCTGCCACCGGGTGCCACGCCGCCCACCATCATCAAGTACAGCGCCACCGATCTGCCGGTGCTGCAGCTGGGCTTTTCCAGCCCGATCCGCAGCGAGCAGGAACTCAACGAACAGGCCTTCAACGTGCTGCGCACCAAGCTGATCACCATCCCCGGCGTGGCGGTGACGGCGCCTTATGGCGGGCGCTTCAGGCAGGTGTCCGTCGATCTGGATGGCGCCGCCCTGGCCGCACGCGGCCTGACCGCTGTGGATGTCGTCAACGCCCTGAGCGTGCAGAACCTGATGCTGCCTTCGGGCACGGCCAAGATCGGCGGCCAGGAAGTGAGCATCGGCCTCAACGGCTCGCCCGACAAGATGGCCGAGCTGGGCGACATCCCCATCACCACTGTCAACGGTGCCACCGTGTATGTGCGCGATGTGGCCCAGGTGCGCGACGGCTACCAGCCTCAGACCAACATCGTGCGCCGCGATGGCGAACGCGGTCTGCTGATGACGGTGCTCAAGAACGGCGGCGCCTCGACGATGGACATCATCGACACCATCCGCCAGGAGCTGCCCAAGGCCGTGCTGGCACTGCCTGAGGACATCACCGTCACGCCGCTGGCGGACCAATCGGTGTTCGTGGGGGCGGCGATCAAATCGGTCGTGCACGAGGCGCTCATCGCCGCGGCGCTCACCGCCGCCTTGCTGTTGCTCTTTCTGGGCAACTGGCGCAGCACGGCCATCATCGCGGTGTCCATCCCCCTGTCGATCCTGTGCTCGCTGATCGTTCTGCACCTCATCGGGCAGACCATCAACATCATGACGCTGGGCGGGCTCGCACTGGCCGTGGGCATCCTGGTGGACGATGCCACGGTCGAGATCGAGAACGTCGAGCGCCACATCCACATGGGCAAGCCGCCAATCCAGGCCATCCTCGATGGCGCACAGGAGATCGCGGGGCCAGCCTTCGTGGCCACGCTGTGCATCTGCATCGCCTTCGTGCCCATGTTCTTCCTCGATGGCGTGGCGGGTGCGCTGTTCAAGCCGCTGGCCATGGCGGTGGTGTTCGCCATGCTGGCCTCGTATGCCTTGTCTCGCACCCTGGTGCCCACGCTGGTGATGTACCTGATGCGGCACCAGGCGCACCAGGACGCCCTCCACGCGCAACAAGGCCGAACACAAAGGCCTGGCAGGCTTCGCCGCATCCACCTCGGTTTCGATGCCTGGTTCGAGCGCCTGCGATTGGGCTATACCTCGGTGCTGGCCACGCTGTTGCGTCGCAAGGCGGCTGCCAGTGGCATGTTCCTGGGTTTCTGCGTGGCCTCTGCCGGTCTGTATGCCGTGCTGGGCAGGGACTTCTTTCCCGTGGTGGATGCGGGGCAGATGCGCCTGCATGTGCGCGCGCCCGTGGGCACCCGCCTGGAAGAGATGCCCGCCTTCATCGATCAGGTGGAGGCCCACATCCGCAAGGTGGTGGGCCGTGAGCAGATCGCCAGCGTCGTGGACATCGTCGGCGGCCCCTACACGCCGTACAACACGCTCTACAACAGCAACGGCACCTTCGACAGCAGTGATGCCGAGATCATGGTCACGCTCAAGGCCGGTCATGCACCCACAGCGCAGTTCATGCACCTGTTGAGAGACAGCCTGCCGCGCGCCTTTCCGGGCAACGAGTTCTACTTCCAGCCCGCCGACATGGTGAGCCAGACCTTGAACTTCGGTGTCAGCGCACCCATCGACATCCAGATCCAGGGCGCCAAGACAGCCGAGAACCTGGCCGTTGCCACCGAACTGCTCAACCAGATCCGTCGCGTGCCCGGTGCGGTGGACACGCTGATGTACCAGCGCTTCAACCGCCGTGCGCTGGCCTTGGAGATGGACCGCTCCAACCTGGCCCAGACAGGCCTGGTGGCGCGCGATGTTGCGCAGAACGTGATGGTGTCGCTCAGCTCCAGCTTCCAGACCGCGCCCACCTACTGGCTCAACCCCGCCAACGGCAGCGTCTACAACGTGGCGGTGCAGACCCCGCAGCATCAGATCGACAGCCTGGGGGCCATGCTGGGCATCCCCGTCAACGGCCCCGGGGCTGCGGCTGCAGGGCAGGGCGGGGCCAAGGCTCCGCAATTGCTGGGCAACGTGGTCCGTGTCAAGAGCGCCAGCCAGCAGGCCAACGTCTCGCACTACAACATCGCGCCGGTGATCGACCTGTATGCCAGTGTGGATGGCCGCGACATGGCCGGCACGTACGCCGACATCGACAAGCTGGTGGAAGCCGCTCGCGAGAAGCTGCCCCGCGGCTCCGAGATCACCGTGCGTGGCCAGATCGTCACGCTGCACGATGCCTTCCGGTCCCTCGGCTGGGGCCTGCTGATCGCCATCGTGCTGGTCTACCTGCTGATCGTCGTCAACTTCCAGTCATGGCTGGATGCGGCCATCATCGTCACGGCCTTGCCGGCGGCACTGGCCGGCATCGCGTGGATGCTGTTCCTCACAGGCACGACGCTGTCCGCGCCGGCGCTGACGGGGGCGATCATGACGGTGGGGGTGGCCACGGCCAACAGCATCCTGCTGGTGTCGTTCGCACGCCAGCGGCTTCACGCCGGCGTACCCGCCATTGCGGCGGCGCTCGAGGCCGGCTCCACCCGCCTGCGACCGGTGCTGATGACGGCGCTGGCGATGATCATTGGCATGCTGCCCATGGCACTGGGCCTGGGCGAGGCAGCCGAGCAGAACGCGCCGCTGGGCCGTGCTGTGATCGGTGGCCTGCTGTTCGCCACCTTGTCCACCTTGTTATTCGTGCCCCTTGTCTTTGCCGGTGTGCACGAGCGCCTGCAGGCCTGGCATCTCCGTCCACGGCAGGCGCTTGGCCAGACCGAGGCCCAGGCCACGCCCGACCTTGACACCGAAGCGGCTCACGCCGGCTGGGCCACCTTGCCAACCCGTCTTGCACCGGCCATCCGCAACGCACCATGACGACCCATCTCACGCCTGCCGAACCCTATGACCATCACGCCCGGACGCCAGCTGTGCGGCGTGCCCGCAACCTCGGTCTTGCCGTTCTGGTGCTGCTGCTGGCGGGGGCCGGTGTTCGCGCCTATGTGAATGCCGCCCATGCCGAATCGGTGGCGGCCCGGACCAAAGCCAGTGTGCTGCGCACGGTGCTGACCACCCAGGTCCAGCCGGGGCAAAGCCAGCGCAGCATCGCCTTGCCGGCCACCCTGCGTGGCCGCAACGAGGCGGCCCTCTACGCCCGCACCAACGGCTATGTGCGCGAATGGCGCAAGGACATCGGCGACAAGGTGCGCAAGGGCGATGTGCTGGCCGTGATCGACACGCCCGAGGTGGACCAGGACCTCGCCCAGGCACAGGCTGCCATCTTGCAGATCCAGGCACGTCTGGACCTGGCCACTTCGTCCCTTGCCCGCTGGGAAGGACTGCGCCAGAGCCATGCCGTGTCTCAACAGGAGGTGGATGAACGCCGCGCGGCGCATGAGCAGGCCAGGGCCGATCTGGCCGCTGCGCAGGCCAATGTACGCCGGCTCCAGCAACTGCATGATTTCGGGCGGATCACTGCGCCCTTCGATGGGGTGGTGGTGCGACGCCAGGTGGAAGTGGGCACCTTGGTGGCTGCGGGCAGTGCGGCCGCCAACCGTGAGCTGTACTTCCTCGCCCAGGCCGATGATCTGCAGGTGACCGTGGCCGTTCCGCAGGCGTATGCCAGCGATGTGGCCGTCGGCAAGCAGGTCATGCTGAGGCTGCTGGAAAAGCCCAACCTGTCCATCCGTGGCGAGATCGCGCGTGTCGCGGGCGGCGTGGATGTGGCGACCCGCTCGGTACAGGTCGACGTGGCCGTGTCCAACAAGGAGGGCAAGCTGCTGCCCGGCGCCTATGTGGAAGTGAGCCTGCCGCTGCTGGGCGGCAGCAAGGTGCTGCTGGTGCCGCCCAACACCCTGCAGTTCCGCAAGGAGGGGCCGCGCGTGGCCGTGGTCGGCCCCGGCGACAAGGTGGATCTGCGCCCCGTGAAGCTGGGGCGCGATCTGGGCAAGGCGGTGGAGGTGACGTCCGGGCTGCGTCCCAGGGAAGTGGTGATCCTCAATCCGCACGATGCCATCGAGGCCGGAGAGCTGGTCAGGGCCAAGGAGGCCCCTGTGGAAGGCAAGGGCGCATGAGCCCGCGGCATGCCAAAAAGCATGTTCCATGCACGGCCGGTGCAATGGGCCTCGATTCATTATGGACAATCCGTGCGTCCGTGCCTTGTGGCTCGCCTCTTCACGAATCCATGCCCAGATACGTTGCCTTCCTGCGTGGGGTCAGTCCCATGAACGCCAAGATGCCCGAGCTCAAGCGCTGCTTCGAATTGGCCGGGTTTGCTCAGGTCAAGACCTTGCTGTCCAGCGGCAACGTCGTCTTCACCAGCCCCAAGGCTGCAGAGCGCTTGCTCTCTCGCAAGGCAGAAGAAGCCATGCAAGCCGAGTTGGGTCGTGCATTCAGCACCTTCATCCGTTCCGCCGACGCGCTCGCGTCGCTGATCGACAGCGATCCTTATGCCCACTGGGATCTGCCGCATGGCGCCAAGCGCGTGGTCACCTTCCTGCGCACCGACATGGCGCCGGCCATCGAGTTGCCCTTCATGCAGGACGACACCTGCATCTGGCAGGTTCGCGGCACGGAAGTGTTGTCCAGTTATGTGCCCGGGCCGAAGGGGCCCTTGTTCATGCGCCTGCTGGAGCGCACCTTTGGCTCGGACGTCACCACCCGCACCTGGGACACGGTGAAGAAGTGCGCCTGCGCGTGAGCCACTCCGCAAGGCACGGGGCCGCCACCTGCATCGCATATCCCTGATGCCATCGGAAGTTGGCCACCGCAACGTTGAGCCTTTCCTCGAAAGCCGGCAACATGCACATGGAGCGACAAGGAGCAGACATGAAGCGCACACAACTTTGCGTGGCCAGCGTCCTGCTGGCAGCGGTGTCGACGGTGGTCGGGGCTGCGCCCACCGATTACGTCCTGCATGACTTCGCGTTGGACAGCGGCGCCAATGCCCCGGCCGAGGGCCATTTCACCTATGACCCGTCCTCGGGGTTCAGCGCCTTTGAGGTGAGCTGGCGTGGCGCGACCTTCGATTTGACCTACGCCGCCAATCATCCCTACATCGTGACCGATGGCGGCGCCACCACCGCACAGGGCACGCATGCCGACAGTTTCGCCGTGCTCACCAAGACCTTCCCGGGGCCCGGCGACGATGCCAGCTGGTTTGCCGGCACGGTCTATGGCGATGAAGGCGGCTCATCCTTCCTCGGCTTTCGCACGGATCCAAACGACGAACGCTTCGTCGGTTTCGATCAGTACCGGCCTGTCGTCGGTCCGCGGGTGAGCAACCTCAGCACGGGCGACTGGTCCGTCACGCCCGTGCCTGAAGCCGGTGTCGTGGCGATGGCCGCCATGGGCCTGCTGGCGCTGGCGGGCCTGCGGCATGCAGGACGCCGAGCCTGGTGACCCGGGGGCAGAGATGGGCGAATGGGCGATGAACTGAGCGCCTGGCTGGCGCAGGTGCGAGGCTGCACCTTATGCGCTGACCATCTCCCCTTGGGGCCGCGGCCCGTGTTGCAGTTGCATGCATCGGCCCGGATCCTGATCTCCGCCCAAGCCCCGGGGCGAAAGGTGCACGAGACCGGTGTGCCTTTCGACGATGCCAGCGGGGAGCGCCTTCGCAATTGGATGGGCGTGGACCGCTCCGTTTTCTACGATGCGCGGCGCGTGGCCATCCTACCCATGGCCTTTTGCTATCCGGGCAAGGGGCTTTCGGGGGATCTGCCACCACGTTCAGAATGCGCAGCGCATTGGCGCGTGCCGCTGCTGGCGCAGCTGCGTGCATTGCGCCTGACGCTGGTGATTGGTCAGTATGCGCAGGCCTACCATCTGCCCGGGTCAGCGTCTTCCAGTTTGACCGAAGTGGTCAGACACTGGCGGGAGCTCGGCCCCGCCGTGATGGCCTTGCCGCATCCGAGCCCGCGCAACAATCCCTGGCTCAAACGTCATCCCTGGTTCGAGGCCGAGGTGTTGCCCGCACTGCGCGAGGCGGTCCACGCCGCGTTGCACACCGACGCACCAAACGGCCCCCGATGAAGAAAGCCCCCTGCCATAGGCAGGGGGCTTGGGACGATGCGCCACGGCTGGAGCTGCATTTGACCCGGCACGAAGGCGTGGCGGAAGGCTCAGCGTTGTCGGCAGTGAGCGTTCGGCACGACCAGTGTTGGCCGATCCGGTGCAGGTTGTGAAAGTGATGTCCTCTTGGTCCTGTTCCGGTTGCAGCGGCTGCTTTGGGGCATGCCCAGGGTCTGCGTTCAGCGCGAGACCCGAAACGTGTGCGTCCATTGATGTTCTCCACGCCATCATGCTGCGCACCGCCGAGCCACGATGTCGGCTGGCGCTGATTGATGTGTAGGACGAGGCTCACATCACCTGCAAGGTGCGCCATGCACGGCGGCCGCTGCATATGCATCTGCGAAATCAGCGCTTTGTTCCGGCGGCGGCCGTCCGTACAGTTCGGGCTCAATCAGATGTGCTTGAAAGCGCAGCAGGACATGACACTCAAGGCCAGCGACCTCGCTTTTGAACGCGGGCAGCGCAGATTATTTTCAGGTATCGGCTTCGATGTGGCGCCCGGTGAGGTGCTGCGGGTGAAGGGGCGCAATGGCAGCGGCAAGACGAGCCTGCTGCGCGTGGTTTGCGGCTTGGCCCAGCCAGTGCAAGGGATGGTGTCCTGGCGTGGTCAGCCCATCCGGACACAACGCGAGCGCCTCCATGCCGATCTGGTCTTCATCGGCCATGGCCACGCGCTCAAGGACGACCTGACGGCATGCGAGAACGTGCACATCGCCGCAGCCCTCTCGGATCAGCCTTGTACCCGGGCCGATGCGCGGCAGGCGCTCAGACGCATGGGCCTGGCCGACCGGGCGGACTTGCCTGTGCGCGCCCTGTCTCAAGGGCAGCGCAGACGTGTGCTGCTGGCGCGGCTCGGTCTGGCAACCTCCGAGGTGCTTGCAAGACGTCTGCTGGTGCTGGACGAGCCCTTCACCGCGCTGGACCAGGAGTCCGTGTCCGCGCTGGCGGTGCTGCTCAATGCGCAACTGGCTGCCGGCGCGACGCTGGTCTACACCACGCACCAGCCGGACGGCATCCTCGCTGCACGCCTGCACGAGGTGGTGCTGGGTGAAGCCGTGCCTGCAGCCAACGAGGCCGAATTCCATGACAAGGCGATTTGATGTGGCGGGTGTTCTGGGCCGTCGTACACAGGGACATGTTGCTGGCTTTTCGACGCCGCTCGGAGGTGCTGGGCAGCCTGTTCTTCTTTCTGATGGTGAGTGCATTGTTTCCGTTGGGCGTGGGGCCAGAGCGCGAGCTGCTGCGCACCATGGCGCCGGGCATCTTGTGGGTGGCCGCCTTGCTCGCGTCGATGCTGTCGCTGCAACGCCTGTTCGCGCTCGACCATGCCGATGGCACGCTGGAGCAGATGCTGCTGTCACCTCGGCCTTTGATGGTGATCGTGGTCGCCAAGCTTGTGGCGCACTGGTTGGTGTCCGGGCTGCCGCTGGTGCTGCTCGCGCCCTTGTTGGCCCTGCAGTTCGATCTGCCGGCGCCTGCCGTGGGCGTATTGACGTTCAGCCTGCTGCTGGGCACGCCCGTGCTCAGCCTGATCGGTGGGATCGGCGCAGCACTGACCTTGGGGCTGCGCGGCGGCGGGGTGTTGCTGGCACTGCTGGTGCTGCCCCTGTACATCCCGGTGCTGATCTTCGGTGCAGGCGCGGTGGGCGCACATGCAGCGGGCTTGGGCGCCGAGGCGCATCTGCTGGTGCTGGCGGGCCTCTTGTCGGGCGCCTTCGCGCTGACACCCTGGGCCACGGCAGCCGCTTTGCGCGTGGCGGTCGAGGCCTGACGGTGGTGCAACTGGCCACCCCTTTCGCAGAAAGGTGCGACGCATGACAGATGCCGCATGGAATGACCTCAGCAGGGCGCATGTCCGCAGCGGCGGATGGTGGGCGTACGCCTCGCCCCAACGCTTCTATCCACTGGCCGGCAGGGCCGTGCCGTGGCTCATGTCCATCGCCTTGCTGCTGCTGGCAGCTGGCCTGTACGTCGGTTTTTTTGTGGCACCCACGGATCACCAGCAGGGTCAGGCCTACCGCATCATCTTCGTGCATGTGCCGGCCGCCTGGCTGTCGATGGTGATCTACGTCGCCATGGCGTTCTGGGCGTGCCTGGGCTGGGTGTTCAACACGCGGTTGTCGTCGATGATGGCTCGGGCGCTGGCGCCAACAGGTGCGTTGTTCACCTTGCTGGCGTTGTGGACCGGTGCCCTGTGGGGCAAGCCAACCTGGGGCGCGTGGTGGGTGTGGGATGCACGGCTCACATCCGAGTTGATCCTGCTGTTCCTCTACATCGGATTCATGGCCTTGCAATCGGCCATCGACGATCCTCGCCGCGGAGACAAGGCCGGTGCGCTGTTGGCGGCGGTTGGCGTGGTCAACGTGCCCGTCATCTACTTCTCGGTGCAGTGGTGGAACACCCTGCATCAGGGCGCATCGATCAGCTTCAAGGCGGCGCCGACAATGGCCGGCACCATGCTGCTGGGTCTGCTGCTGTGCACGCTGGGTTTGTGGGCGTATGCCGCGGCAGTGTCTCTGCTGCGGCTTCGCCAGATCGTGCTGGAGCGTGAGTCGCACGCCGCATGGGTGCAGGCATTGCCTGAAGTGAAGGGGGCGGCATGACGTGGGGCAGTTGGGAGGCCTTCTGGCAGATGGGCGGCTACGGCCCTTATGTGTGGGGTTCGATGACCGTGGTATTCGGTTTGCTGGTTGCTGAATGCGCCGTGCTGGTGACGCGGCGCAGGCAGCTGCTGCGACGCTGGAGGGAGGCGGCCGCGTCATGAAGCCACGTCATCAACGACTGCTGTTCGCCCTCGTCGGCGTGGCTGGCCTGGGCCTGTCAGCCTGGTTCATCCTTTCTGCATTTCAGAAGAACCTGGTGTTCTTCTTCACACCCAGCCAGGTGCAATCGGGCGAGGCGCCGCATCACCGCAGCTTCCGCATCGGCGGCATGGTGGAATCCGGCAGCCTCCAGCGCCTGCCCGATGGCATGCGTTATCGCTTCGTGGTGACCGACATGGCCCAGCGCGTGCAGGTGCACTACAAGGGCCTGCTGCCCGATCTCTTCAAGGAAGGCAAGGGCGTGGTGGCACAAGGCCGGCTGATCGCAGGTGAGGGCGGTGCCAGCCGGTTCGTGGCCGATGAGGTGCTGGCCAAGCATGACGAAAATTACATGCCGCCGGAAGCGGCACACGCGCTGAAGCAGGCGCAGGTGAGCGGTACCGAGCCAGCCCCGGGGGCACAGCGATGACACCTGAGCTCGGCAACTTCGCTCTGGCGCTGGCATTGGCGCTGGCCTTGATCCTCGGCGTGATCCCCCTGTGGGGGGCGCACCGCGGCACCGTGCACTGGATCGCCATGGCGCGTCCGCTGGCCGCAGGCCTCTTCGCCTTTGTGCTGGTGTCGTTTGCGCTGCTGGTGTCGGCCTTCGTCTCGAACGACTTTTCCGTGAGCTACGTGGCGGCCCATTCCAACTCCCTGTTGCCGCTGCCTTACCGCGTGGCAGGCGCTTGGGGCGGGCATGAGGGCTCGCTTCTGCTGTGGCTGTTGATGCTCACTGGCTGGACGCTGGCCGTGGCAGTCTTCAGCCGCGCCTTGCCGGATGCCACCGTGGCCAGGGTGCTGGCGGTGTTGGGCCTGGTGGCTGCCGGGTTCATCGGCTTCACGCTGTTCACGTCCAACCCGTTCGCCCGCACCCTGCCGCCGCTGCCCGATGGCGACGATCTCAATCCCTTGTTGCAGGATGCGGGCATGATTTTTCACCCGCCGCTGCTCTACATGGGCTACGTGGGTTTCTCCGTCGCCTTTGCCTTTGCGATGGCTGCCTTGATCGAAGGCCGGCTCGATGCCGCATGGGCCAAGTGGTCGCGCCCATGGACGTTGGCGGCCTGGATGTTCCTCACGCTGGGCATCCTGCTGGGCAGCTTCTGGGCCTACTACGAACTGGGCTGGGGCGGCTGGTGGTTCTGGGATGCGGTGGAAAACGCTTCCTTCATGCCCTGGCTGGTGGGGACGGCGCTCCTTCACACCCTGGCGGCCACTGAGAAGCGCGGCACCTTCAAGAACTGGACGGTGCTGCTGGCCGATCCTGGCTTTCTCGCTGTCTTTGCTGGGGACCTTTCTGGTGCGATCGGGCGTGTTGAGCTCCGTCCATGCATTCGCCTCGGATCCTGAAAGGGGCATGTACATCCTCGTCTTCCTGGTGTTGGTCATCGGCGGCTCGCTGGGCCTGTATGCGTGGCGTGCGCCGCAGGTGGGGCTGGGTGGACGCTTCAGCCTGGTCTCCCGTGAATCCCTGCTGTTGCTCAACAACGTGTTCCTGCTGGTGACGACGGGTACGGTGCTGCTGGGCACCCTGTATCCCCTGGCGCTCGATGCTTTCGGCATGGGGCGTATCTCGGTGGGGCCGCCGTACTTCGAAGCGGTGTTCGTGCCGCTGATGTTGCCCGTGCTGTTGTTGCTGTCGGTCGGGCCCTTTGTGGCCTGGAAGAACGGCTCCCTGCGCAAGGCATGGCTGGCGCTGCGCATGGTGGCCCTGGTGTCCGTGCTGGTGGGTGTGGCCGTGGCTGTGACGGTGAAGGCATCGCTGGCGCTGGCCGTGGGCGTGCTGCTGGCCGTGTGGATCGTGCTGGGCACGCTGGTGCACGTCGTGGATCGGCTGAACGCGGGGGCAGGGCGACTGAGCCTGCGGCAGCGCTGGCGTGTCGTGCCGCTGGCCTTCTGGGGCATGGTGGTGGCGCACCTGGGGGTGGGTGTCTTCGTGTTGGGGGTGACGCTGGTCAAGGGCCTGGACCATGTCCAGGACGCCAGCCTGAAAGAAGGTGGCACGGTGTTCGCGGGGGGATATGCCTTCCAATTGCGTGGCATCGAGAAGGTCAAGGGGCCGAACTACTTGGCTGGGCGTGCGCGCTTCGATGTGTTCCGTCAAGGCGAGCACATCAGCACCTTGTATCCGGAAAAGCGCTTCTATGTGGTCCAGCGCATGCCCATGACGGAGGCCGCCATCGACCGTGGCTTGACCCGCGACCTGTATGTCTCGCTGGGCGACGTGGCGCCTGGTGGCGCCTGGGGTGTGCGTGTGCAGGTCAAGCCGTTCATGGGGTGGGTATGGGCTGGTTGCCTGGTGATGGCGCTGGGCGGTCTGCTGGCGGCCAGTGACCGCCGCTATCGACGGGCGCGTCCCGCCATGGAGGCCTCCCCGTCATTCGATTCATCCCTCCACGCATCGTCATCACCCATCAAGGTTCGACAACATGAAACGCTACCTGCTGCCCCTGGGCTTGTTCCTGGCACTGGCTTCCACGCTGGCGCTGGGTCTGAAGCGACCGGAGCCTGACAGCCTGCCTTCGCCGCTGGTTGGCAAGCCCGCACCGGACTTTACGCTCGCCCAGTTGGAGGACGCGGGCAAATCCTTCAGCCCGTCCCAGCTCAAGGGCCAGGTGTGGCTGCTCAATGTGTGGGCCTCATGGTGCACCTCCTGCCGCAAGGAGCACCCGGTGCTGCTGGATCTGGCCAGACAAGGTCTGGTGCCGATCATCGGCTTCAACTATCAGGACCAGCACGAGGCCGGCAGCCAGTGGCTGCGCCAGCACGGCAATCCGTATCGGCTGACCGCCTTCGATGCGGACGGACGAGTGGGCATGGACCTGGGCGTCATCGGCGTGCCGGAGACCTTCGTGATCGACAAGCAGGGGCGCATCCGCTACAAGCTGGCCGGCCCCCTCACGCCTGACATTCTGAAAGGCAAGATCCTGCCCTTGATTGCGGAGCTGCAGCGTGGCTGACCATCCCACGAGAAGGCTGCATGGCCTCGGACGCCTTCGCGTGTGGCTGTGCGCACTGCTGCTGGGTGTGAGCGCATCGGCTCAGACATGGGCAGACGAGCTCGACGAACGCGTGAACCGGCTGGCCTCCGAGTTGCGATGCCTGGTCTGCCAGAACCAGACGATTGCCGATTCGCATGCCGAACTTGCTGTGCAGCTGAAGAACGAGGTGAGGCAACAACTGTCGCGTGGCGCCTCGGAAGATCAGGTGCGCGACTTCATGGTCTCCCGCTATGGTGAGTTCGTGCTGTACCGACCGCCGGTGAACCGTCACACCTGGCTGCTGTGGGGCGGCCCTGCAGTCTTGCTGCTGCTGGGCGCGGGGCTGGCGGCGGCGTACTGGCGCGAGCGCCAGAAGGCCTTCACCGATGCGCCTGATTCAGCTTTGCCGGGCACGGAGGAGCCATGAACGTCGCGTTTCCCGTGATGGCGGGTGCCATGGTGCTGCTGGGCGGCTTGTTCATCGTGTGGCCATGGCTGAGAAGGGCCGAGGCTCCTCAAGCCGGCCTGGCGGCGTCCGGCTCCGGCGCCACGTGGCTGCTGCTGCCCGTGCTGGTGGTGGCAACACTCGGCTCGTATGCATGGGTGGGCAGCCCCCAGACCTGGCTGACACCGGCTGTGCTGGCTGCTGCGCCCGCTCGGCCGGATGCATCGCCTCCAGGCCCGGCCGATACGGAAGGCCAGGTCGGTGCCGCGCAGATTGAAGCCATGGTGCAGCGGCTGGCGCAACGGCTTGAAGGTCAGCCGGATGACGCCGGCCGGCTGGCGCATGCTGGCACGATCCTATGAGACTTTGCGGCGCTTCGATGACGCGGCGCTGGCCTATCAACGGCTCATCCGGCTTCAACCCAGCGATGCGGATGTGCTCGTCGACTATGCCGTGGCCTTGGGCATGACGCAGGGGCAAGCGCTGGCAGGCCAGCCGGAAGCCCTGCTGGAGCAGGCGCTGGCGCTGGCGCCTGTCCATCCTCAAGCCCTGGCCCTGGCCGGCAGCGCGGCGTTTGAACGCAAGGATTACGCGCAGGCCGTTGCCCGTTGGCAGGTCTTGCTCTCGCACATTCCGCCAGACGCGGAGATGCGAAGCAGCATCCAGGCCAACATCGACCAGGCACGGGCACTGCAGGCACGCGGCGCTGCCAGGCCTTGAAGGCCAGATACCCGCCGGCAAAGCGGCATGAGTTTCGCGCAGATGATCATCCATAAACATCACTTCCATGATGGACTGCCCGCACCTATCGTGAGCAGATCTGATGCCAAGTTGGCTGATTGCTAGAAAGGATGTTGAACGATGCCGAGCCTGCGCCTGGGCGATACCGCCCCCGATTTCGAACAAGCCTCCTCCGAGGGCACGATCCGCTTCCATGAGTGGCTGGGTGACAGCTGGGGCGTGCTGTTCTCTCACCCCGCCGACTTCACACCCGTCTGCACCACGGAACTGGGCTTGACAGCCAAACTCAAGGACGAGTTTGCCCAACGCAATGTGAAGGTCATCGCGCTGTCAGTGGACACCGTGGCTTCGCACGACAGGTGGATCCCCGACATCAACACCACCCAGCACACGGTCGTGAACTTCCCGATCATCGCGGATGCCGATCGGAAGGTGTCCGAGCTGTACGACCTGATCCACCCGAACGCCAACAGCACGCTCACCGTGCGCTCGCTGTTCGTCATCGATCCAGCCAAGAAGGTGCGGCTCATCATCACCTACCCGGCCAGCACGGGTCGCAACTTCGACGAGATCCTGCGGGTGATCGATTCGCTGCAACTCACCGACCACCACAGCGTGGCCACTCCGGGCAACTGGAAGCAGGGTGACGACATGGTGATCGTGCCATCGCTACAGGATCCCGAGCGCGATCCGGCAGAAGTTTCCCAAGGGCTACACCGCCGTCACACCCTACCTGCGGCTGACACCCCAGCCTGACGGCACAGCCCGGTGAACGATGCGACTGGCGCCCATGACAGCGGACGCCCGGACCTCACTTGTTCACCTTGCCCGGCAGCGTGAGATCGCCCGAAGCCACCTTGAAGACATCGGTGACACACAGCAGCGGTGCGTGCACGCTCGCGTTGACACGCAAGGCCGCCGTCACGCCATCGAAGCCAGCGGTTTCCACCACACCGATGTCATCGAAGGGCACGCGCACCTCCACGCTGTCCTTCGTGAAGGTGGGAGACCATCCGGGGCTGTCGATCAACAGCGGCAGGCCGGGCCAGGTCTTGGGCAGCCGTGGCTTGCTGCCATCCGGGATGTCGACGACCTTCAATGCCGCAGGCCCGCAGGCGTCGTCGGGTTGCAGCACCACCCAGTGCGCATGCCAGACCTTGCCATCGTTGCGCGGGTCGCCATCGGCGTCCTCGTCGAACAGCGGTGTGTCGTCGAAGTCGGGGTGGGAGGTCACGGCAAAGGCAAGCAGGCCGCTCTTGGGCTCGAACCCCACGGTGGACGGGTCCAGCGTCGTGGGCCACACGTAAGAGAACACCGAGCTGCCTGCCAGCTTGCCGGAGCGAGTGGGCCGCGTCTTGCCGGCCTGGCCCGAAACAGCCATGTGGAAGATGGCCACATTGCCTTCGGTGCTGATCTTCGTGTGGACGATGTCGAATGCAGGCTTCGTGGGGGCATCGACCTTTCTGGATTGAATGCCGCCATCGTGTTGGCGCGCCGGGGCTTGCCCCTGCGCAGAGCGATGTTCGTTGCCGTGCGACCAGGCGCTGCCGGTGGCCAGCAGCAGGGTGGCCAGGGTCAGGGTGGAGGGTTTGATCATGTGCCTTCCTCATGTGTGTTGCGGTGAAGGCAGTATCGGCAGGGTCGATCCCTGCGGGTATACCGGGCGTCCACAAGACATGCCGGATCGTCCAGCCGGTCCGCCTCTTGGCCTTGATGAGCGAAATCGACCACAACGGCTTGAAAGACATCCTCCGGCCGCTGCGAGGCCGTTGAGGCCCTGTTCGGCTCCGCGCTGCCATGGCCGGCGCATCGTGCATGCGCTTTTCGCATAAGCACCTGCAAATTCAGCACTTCTTCATGCGCTGGGTGCTCCGTAATATTCGCCATCTGTTGTATTGAAGGGCTTCATCATGCGTTTTCCAAAGAAGAGCCTCGCCGTTGGCGCGCCGTGCCTCGCTGTCCATGTGGATCGCCGCCACTGCATTGACGGCCGCCGTAGCCATGCCGGTACAAGCCCAGGTCACACTGCTCAACGTCAGCTACGACGTGACGCGTGAGTTCTACAAGGACTACAACAGCGCCTTCATCAAATACTGGAAGCAGACGACGGGTGAAGCCATCACCGTCAACCAGTCCCACGGCGGCTCCAGCAAGCAGGCCCGCAGCGTGATCGACGGCCTGCCGGCCGACGTCATCACGATGAACCAGGCCAATGACATCGATGCGCTCGCCCAGCAAGGCAAGCTCGTGCCCGAGGACTGGGCCAAGCGTCTGCCCCACAACAGCGCGCCCACCACCTCCGTCACCGTCATCCTGGTGCGCAAGGGCAATCCCAAGGCCATCAAAGACTGGGCCGATCTGGCCCGCCCGGGTGTGTCGGTGGTCATCCCCAATCCCAAGACGTCCGGCAACGGCCGCTATACCTATCTCGCAGCCTGGGGATCGGTGATCAAGGCCGGCGGCAATGCCACGCAGGCACGGCAACTGGTGCAAAAGCTGTTTGCCAACGTGCCCGTGTTCGACGGTGGTGGCCGCGCGGCCACCACCACCTTCGCCCAGCGCAACATTGGCGACGCCCTGGCTACCTTCGAAAGCGAAGTGCCGCTGATCCAGAACGAGTTCGGCGGGGACTTCCAGGTCGTCTATCCCAAGACCACCATCCTGGCCGAGAACCCGGTCAGCGTGGTCGACCGCAACGTCGACAAGAAGGGCACGCGCAAGCAGGCGGAGGCTTATCTCAAATACCTTTGGTCTGACGAAGGGCAGGCCATTGCCGCGCGCCACCACCTGCGCCCGCGTTCGGACAAGCTGCTCGCCCAATACAAGAGCGCCTTCATCAGCGTGCCTACCTTCACCGTGGACCAGGTTTTCGGCGGCTGGAAGAAGGCGCAGGCCGATCACTTCAATGACGGCGGCATCTACGACCAGGTGATCGCAGCCGGCCGCGCCGGCAAGTAAAGCGGAAGACGCCAGCATGTTTTTCTCCCGCACCCTGCTGAAGCGGCACTCCGTGCTGCCCGGCTTCGATCTGGCCCTGGGCTTCACGCTGTTCTATCTCAGCCTGATCGTCCTCATCCCCTTGAGCGCGGCCTTCCTGCGTACCACCGAGCTCACATGGCCGGCGTTCGTTGACGTGGTCACCTCGCCCCGTGTCGTGGCCTCCTACAAGCTCACCTTCGGCACGTCGCTGCTGGCAGCGTTGGTGAACGCAGCCTTCGGTCTGCTGGTGGCCTGGGTGCTGGTGCGCTATCAGTTCTTCGGCAAGCGCGTCATCGATGCGCTGGTGGATCTGCCCTTTGCCTTGCCCACCGCCGTGGCCGGCATCACGCTTACAGGCCTGTATTCCGGCAACGGCTGGATCGGCCAGCACCTGGAGCCGCTGGGCATCAAGGTGGCCTTCACGCCTTTGGGCATCTTCGTGGCCATGACCTTCATTGGCCTGCCCTTCGTCGTGCGCACCGTGCAGCCCATCCTGGAGGATCTGGCCACCGAACTGGAGGAGGCTGCCGCCACGCTGGGTGCCAGCCGGCTGCAGACCTTCATCCACGTCATCCTGCCCATCGTCACGCCCGCATTGCTCACTGGCTTTGCGCTGGCCTTTGCCCGCGCCCTGGGTGAATACGGCTCCATCATCTTCATCGCGGGCAACATGCCGATGGTCTCAGAGATCACGCCCCTGCTCATCATCACCAAGCTGGAACAGTACGACTATGCCGGCGCCACGGCCATTGCCGTCGTGATGCTGATGATGTCCTTCGTGCTGCTGCTGGCCATCAACGCCTTGCAGGCCTGGACGCGCAAGCGCCAGGGCAAGTGAACCGGGATCGATCCAATATGAGCAATGCTGCTGTCCTGACCATGGCCCCGCCCAGCGTCACCAGCGCCACGCGTGAGCCCGACTGGGTGCGTTGGCTGCTGATCGGCGTGGCCCTGGCCTTCCTCTCGCTGTTCCTGTTCGTGCCATTGCTGTCGGTGTTCTACGAGGCCTTCAAGAAGGGCTTCGATGTGTATTGGGCGGCCATCATCGAGCCCGATGCCATCTCCGCCGTCAAGCTCACGCTGATTGCCGCACTGATTGCCGTGCCGCTGAACCTGGTCTTCGGCGTGTCGGCTGCCTGGGCCATCGCCAAGTTCGATTTCCGCGGCAAGAGCATCCTGCTGACCCTGATCGACCTGCCGTTCTCGGTGTCGCCCGTCATCTCCGGCCTCATCTATGTGCTGGTCTTCGGCTTGCAAGGCTGGTTCGGCGCGTGGCTGCAGGACCATGATCTCAAGGTGATCTTTGCCGTGCCGGGCATCGTGCTGGCCACCATCTTCGTGACCTTTCCCTTCGTGGCCCGCGAGCTGATCCCGCTCATGCAAGCCCAGGGCCAGGAACAGGAGGAAGCCGCACGGGTGCTGGGCGCCTCCGGCCTGCAGACCTTCCTCAAGGTCACGCTGCCCAATGTCAAGTGGGCCCTGCTGTATGGCGTGATCCTGTGCAATGCACGGGCCATGGGCGAGTTCGGTGCGGTGTCGGTGGTCTCGGGCCACATCCGCGGTGAGACCAACACCTTGCCGCTGCACATCGAGATCCTCTATAACGAATACCAGTCGGCCGCCGCCTTCGCTGTGGCCTCGCTGCTGGCCAGCCTCGCGCTGGTCACCCTGGTGTTGAAATACATCGTCGAACGCCGGGTGCAGCGCGAGCTGGCCCAGGCCCAGGATGCCGGAGCACACGCATGAGCATTGAAGTCAAGAACCTCGTCAAACGATTCGGCGCCGTCACGGTCTGCGACAACCTGAACCTGAACATCCCTTCGGGTGAGCTGGTCGCCCTGCTGGGCCCTTCAGGATCGGGCAAGACCTCGCTGCTGCGCATCATCGCGGGGCTGGAGACGCCTGACAGCGGTTCCGTGCTGTTCAACGGCGAAGACGCCACCCACGTGGCCGTGCGCGAACGTCAGGTGGGCTTCGTGTTCCAGCACTACGCGCTGTTCGGCCACATGACGATCTTCGAGAACGTGGCCTTCGGCCTGCGTGTGCGCCCCAAGGAGACACGCCCCTCCGAAGCGCAGATCCGCGCCAAGGTCACCGATCTGCTCAAGCTGGTGCAGCTCGACTGGATCGCCGATCGCTACCCGCATCAGCTCTCCGGTGGCCAGCGTCAGCGCATTGCGCTGGCCCGTGCGCTGGCCGTCGAGCCCAAGGTGCTGCTGCTCGATGAGCCTTTCGGTGCCCTGGACGCCAAGGTGCGCAAGGAGCTGCGCCGCTGGCTGCGCCGCCTGCACGACGAGATGCACATCACCAGCGTCTTCGTCACGCACGATCAGGAGGAAGCCATGGAAGTGGCCGACCGCATCGTCGTGATGAATCAGGGCCGAATCGAACAGGTCGGCACACCTGACGAGGTCTACGACCACCCCGCGTCGCCCTTCGTGCTGCAGTTCCTGGGCGATGTGAACCTCTTCCATGGCCGTGACCACGCGCCCGGCGCCGTCGCTGCGCAGCCGGGTGCAGATGCGCAGGCCGTGAGCTATGTGCGTCCGCATGAAATCCAGGTGCTGGCGCGGGCGGAGGAGGGCAGTCTGCCCGTCTCGCTGGTGCATGCCTTGACCGTCGGCCCGAACACGCGACTTGAATTCAAGCGTGCAGATGGCCAGGGCGAAGTGGACGTCGAGTTGCCCCGTGCGGAGTACGCCGCCTTGCGCGACAGCGGCGTGCTGCAGTCCGGAGGCACCGTCTTCCTCAAGCCCCGCCGCATCCGCCGTTTCCGCGTGGCGGGAGGCGGCCGGCAGGAATTCGTGGAAACCGACCCGGCATCCCTGATCTGAACGCTGCCTGTTTCGGACCCCCTTGCTAAGATCCCCCGATCTACAAGGGAGGGTCCGAAAAATGGACAAATCGTCGTTCGACACGATGGTGGCGAAGGTCGAGCGCGAAAGCGCCGCTGCGCCGGGCGTGTATCGCTTCAAGGTGGCCATGCTGGCCTTGCTCGGGTTGGGCGTGCTGGCCACGGTGATTGGCTTTGCGGGCCTGGGCCTGTTCGCCATCGTGGGCATGGCCGCGTTCGTGGCCTTGAGCGGGGCCAGTGCAGCCATCCTCGTGCTCAAGCTGGGCAAGCTCCTGATCCTGCTGGCCTGGCCGCTGTGGCTGCTGGTCAAGTCTTCGCTGTCCGCCTTGTTCGTGCGCTTTCCGCCTCCCCAGGGCATCGAGATCAAGCCCTCGCAGGCTCCCGCCCTGTTCGATGCCATGGCCAACATGCGCCGCCGCATGAAGGGGCCTCGCTTCCACCACGTGCTGGTCACCGACGACGTGAACGCAGCCGTGGTCCAGCGCCCCATGTTTGGCCTCTTCGGCTGGCCGCGCAATTACCTGATCCTCGGCCTGCCCTTGCTGGAGAGCCTCTCACCACAAGAGGCCCTGGCCGTGGTGGCGCATGAATACGGGCATCTGGCTGGATCGCACTCTCGCTTTTCCGCTTACATCTACCGCCTGCGCAACTCCTGGGGCACCGTGCAAGGCCTGTCGGAGCGCTGGCAAGGCTGGACAGGTAAACCCCTGCAGAAGCTCGTGGGCTGGTACGCGCCTTACTTCAACGCCTACACCTTCGTGCTGGCGCGCAGCAATGAATACCAGGCCGATGCCGCCTCGGCCGAGCTGGTAGGCGCACCGGTGGCCGCCAGCGCCCTCAAGCGTGTGCATCTGGCGTCTGCCCAGCGCGATCGCTTCATGAAGCAGGTGATCGATGGTGTGGCCGAGCAATCGCAGCCGCCTTTCGATCTGGCCATCCGTTGGTCTGAACAAGCCAGGCAGGCTGCCGACCAAAAGGATGCCTCCGATTGGCTGCGCGATGCCCTGGCGCGCCAGCCCGAATCGTTTGACACGCACCCCGCGCTCAGCCAGCGCCTGCAGGCCCTGTTGAGAGAGCCCCGGTCCGTGGAGGCCTTGCCCGCAGCCTTCGCTGGCCCCTCCGCTGCAGATGCATGGCTGGGAAGCCACGCCACGGCTCTGCGCCGCCAAGTGCAGGACACCTGGCGCCAGAGCGTGACTGAGCCCTGGGCGCAGCGCCATCAAGAGCTGCAAGTGCAAAAACAGCGCCTCCACACCTTGCAGATGCAGGCCGAACGCAGCGACGGTGAACAACTTGAGCTGATCCGCCTGCGCAAGCAGCTGGAAGCGGGCTACGACGCCTTGCCGGACCTGATCGCCTTCAACGAGGCCCACGCCGACAAGGCCCTGGCCTTGTTCTTTGAAGCCGATCTGCGGTTGTCACACGATGACGATGCAGGCCTGGGCCTGCTCGAGCGCGTCATCACGCTGGATCCGGAGGCCACCAAACCCGCTTGCGAACTGGCGTTCGGCTTCCTCAAGCAGCGTGGGGACACGCCCGGTGCCGAGGCCTGGGGCGAGCGTTGGCGCCAGCGCGACCGTCTGGAAGCGCAACGCGCCCACGAACTGGAGCAACTGGACGTCAAGCATGAACTGCGCAATCCCCAGGACCTGAGCGCCGAGGTGCGCCACCTGGCACGCCAGCACGTCAGATCGCTGGGCACGGTGGTGAGCAAGGCGCACCTCGCGCGGCGCGTGCTGCCGTCGGATCCCGGCGTTGCCACCTATGTGCTGGTGCTGGAGTTGGGCTGGTGGGCGAGGTTGCGCAAGCAGCACACCAAGGTGATCGAACAACTGGCGGCCAAGGAATGGCCCATGCACGTGATGATCTGCACGGTGCATGGCGCGTATGCGGAGATGAAGAAGAAGGTGGCGCCACTCAAGCTGGCCTCCTTGTTGTGAGAGGCCGGCGGCAGCTTTCATGAGTCAGAAGCTGCGAAGCACCTTCAGGCTGCCGGGCGCCAGCACATTCACCGCCTTGTGGGTCTGCCCTGCATTGACGGGGTGGGCCACTACCACCCATTGGCCTTTTTGCAAGGCCCTGCGGATCAGCGCGAACAACCAACCGTGGTCCGGCCTCAGTGCCAGCGCACCGCCCAGCAGCAGCCCGAACGTGGCCCCGAAGCTGGTGAACACGGCCAGGCTCATTGCCGGCGACGAGCGCACCGTTGGATGACCGACGGCGGTCATGACGCCGAACAGCAGCAAACCGGCAAACAGGCCGATCAGCCCCATGGTGATGTGCGCGCGGATGATGGTGTGCCAGATGCCGGGCTCTTCCGGCTCCACGGCACGCTCGAAGACGTCGCGGCGCACGGCCACGCTGTCCATCGGGCTCAGCAAGCGGACCTGCCCAGGGGCCAGTCCCGTTTCCTTGAGCAGATCCTGCACGGCAGCGGCGGCATCCGGTTGCGATGCGAACAGTCCAGCCACCTTGGTGACCGAACGCTCCCCGAAGACGAGTTCCTTGACGTTCAACACGGCCTTGACCCCCATGGCTCGCCGCTCAACGCCCCGTGACTCCGCTGCTGGCCACGCGCTCGCTGTTGGTGGTGCTGCGGCTGCCCTTGAGGTGCAGCTCCACATCTTCGGGATGATCGCCAACGGCTTGTACCGCTTCGCGAATCTGCTCAGGGGTGGCATCCAGTTTCACCGCCCAGGTCTCCAGCGCCGTGGGTTGGGTAATGTCAATGCGAGGTGTCAGGCTTTGCTGCATAAGTCCTCCGGTAACAAGCAACGCCTTTTGTCGCGGCAAGGTGCGTGCCTGCATGTTTGAGAAAATAATTGGCAAAACCGATATTGTGAGCAAAAAAGAAACCCGCCGGCGGCGGGTATCAAATACACGTGCAGGAAAAATTTATAGTAATAAACGGCTTGTTTCTGGTCTCGTCGCCAATCTCAGCGCTTGAAGCGGCGCCCGGCCAGGCCAACCGCGGCCAGACCAATGGCCAGATAAGCCATGGCGCTGGCTTCCGGCACCGGCGTCACATCGATGCGGCCCGTATATTCGCCGCCCTTGCTCATGCCCGACACCGTGAAGGTGTACGTGCCGGCAGCCAAGGGGCCATCGAACAGTGTGTAATTGCTGAACTTGCTTGTCTGGAGGTCCGGCGTGAGCGTGGTGCCGTTGAAGATCACTTCGGAAATGACGTAGCCGGAGTTCACCCCGAAGGTGGCTGTCAGCGAGCCATCGCCCACCACGTCCTTGGGCAAGGTGAACTCATAGTCCTGGGAGGCAGCGGCGCTGGAGAAGCTGGCCGCACCGTCGTTCAGATCGAGGACGACCGGAGCAGCTTGCGCCGCCATGGCCGCTGCCAGAGGTACCGCGGCAATCAGGTGTTGGAGTTTCATGTTGATTCCTTGAAGGTTGATTCAATAGAGGAGAGGTACCGCGAAGCGAATTATCAAAATGCATCGCGATTTCTTCCGCCCCTTGAATGCGGGGTGGGGCGATATTTGGACGTTATTCGTCAAAAAGCGTTTCACATCAAGAAATCAAGTATGAAATTCAGTATGGATTGCCTGTGTTTCAGGTGATTTCGGTAAGTTGTGCAGGGTGCCTCGAAAGCGCGGCCCTCATAGGGCTCTCAAATGGCCGCGCCCTATTCCTTGAGGGGTTTATGGGTTGGTTTGACAATTTTCTTCTGCGCCTGCATGCATTCAACACAGGTCCGGATGCGTGCCAGTGGCGAGTGCATTCAATTCTGGCGAGATGACCCGGCTCAGTTTTTCGTACCCCGACTGTGTTGGATGAATTTCGTTGAGCCAGTCGCCATCGCTTTCGGTGGTGCCGAGCCTGGCCCGCGTCAGCACCTCCCGGGTGTTGGAGATGGTGTGGAAGTGCGGGATCTTGAAGGACAGTTCCACCAAGGTGGATGCCAGGGCCTCGAAGATGAAGTCGGTGAGCGAGATCCAGAACGCCTCTGGCACATCATGTTGCTTGAAAGCCGGATACAGCCACGGGCCGCCGACCTTGAAGCCAAGAAATTTGGATTTCGCGTCTCGCGGCGTCGGGTAGTCATACACGTGTGTGACGATGGGCGTCTTCTCGTTGACGCTGCCTTGCCGCAGCTCCGCAATCTTGAAGTAGCCGCGCATGATGTCGCGCTTGAAGTTCGTCAGATCAATCATGTTGATGTAGTCCAGCATGTGCTGACCTGCTCCGGCGGAGGGGCGGCAGATGATGTTGCTGGCTTTGTCGATCAGATCGTTTCCCCCGCCGCTGATGAAGATGGCATCCCACTTCACGGCGAAGTTTTGCTGGGCAATCAATTGCTTCAGGGTGGGATTGGCGGCGATGTCGCACATGTTGCGGATGGTGTCCCCCGGCCTGGCGAGGCTGACCAGAAGTGTCGATTGAGCGAACCGCAATGGATAAAGGAGGTTGCTGGAAGGCACTGCGCCGATGGTGAACCAGGAGTCGCCTTCGCACAGGATGCGCCGTGCGTACGCCGGATCCTCCAGGCCGAGAACGCCGTCTGTCGCATAGGCATCAGGCCCAAAGCCGTTGAATGACACAAACTTGCCGGGGTAAGGGAGTTCCATGGTGAGCACCTCTGATGGATGGTTGTTGAAGATGATCAAAGACGGATCACAGACTTTGCTGCGGGCACCACGTATTTCCCGCGGTGGGCCTCCAGCGCCGTCAGGACCGCGCCATTGAAAATGCGCCTGGCCTGGTCGTAACCCAGCGCGCGGTAGCTTTCCCATTGCGCCTCATCAAAGAACTGATCGATGGTCGGCTCCTGAGGAAAGCGTGGGTGGGTCTTTGCGTACTGCCTGACATCGGCGGGTGCGTCGGCAATGAGTTGGGGCTTGATCAGAATGATTTGTATGCACGAGTTGTCAGGCCTTCGTGCATAGAGCAGTAGCGCACACGGCGAGGCTGTGTCTGCATCGTCTTGGCATGGACGGCTGTTCGTTTCGCCTGCGCAGCGCCCAAAGTCCTCGGGGGTGCCAAACACCTTTCGCAACTGTGCGTCGCCACGGACGGAGGCAGGATCGGCAAGCGTGATCTCGATACCCAGATCTATCTTTGCCAGCCGGATCAGGTTGCCCAGATCTCCGAAGTCATATTGCGGATCGGCGCCGTTGTCGCACGCAAAGATTTGCTGAATCTGGCGTGAAGACCTCAGCAACTCATAGATGGCAGTGTTCTCGAAATGCCCGCCATCGGACAAGTACTGCCAGACCCGCTTGGTGCCATAAAACCGTGCCCTGAATTCATAAGAAAGGTAGCGCTGGGTCTTGAAGATGCTCCCCGCCATGCGCATCAAGCGATCACTGGCGTGACGCCGCCCCGGCAGGAAGGGGATGGTGCCGTTGCCTGGCGTGCCCAGCCCGGATTCCCACCACATGCCAAGCCGCACGTTCGCCGCCCCCATCAGCAAAGACATGCCCAGGCTGGTCTCCCGACCGATCCCCGTTGAGAAGGCTGCCCCCGAGACGCCCAGCCACTGTCCCACATTGAGTTTGTCGCGTGGCGGGAAGTCGGCCAGGGCAGCCACCGTCCAGCGTCATGCCGAATGGCAACACGGCCAAGGGGCGTCCCTTGCGTTCGCGCTGGACCAGCTGCTCGGATGGGTCGACTGTTTGATTGACCGTCACATTGATGATGTGCAGCGGGGCCAGCGTTCTGAGACAGCCCTTGGAGACGTAGTCTTCCATCGTCAGCGCATCGTCGGCGATCGGTTCGGCAGAGCTGAGGGCACTGCCCTTGTCCCGAAAACGTCTGCCATTCGTGGCTCCCAGATATGCACGGGTCAAGCGTGACGCATAGAACTGCTGCAGGCTCGACAGATTGATGAAGCCTGGATAAAAGCCATTGAGAAAAGCCAGCAGCAAGGTCGCACCGACGACCCCATACAGCACCGCGATGTGCTGGCTTGCCGAGCAAGCAATGAAGCGCCATTGGGATATTGGCCGCCCCAGGTCAGCCAGTGGACGAACATCGACCACAGTCCGCCCACCAAGAAGAAGATCAACACACCCGCCATGCCCGCGATGATTTGAAGCGGTAACCGGGGAACCCAATCCGGCAGCGATCCCCGGTTGTTCTGGGCAATCTTGCGGGCCATCCAGACCAGTGCGGCCGCGAGTCCTGCTGGCGACAGTGTGGCCTGAGGCCGGCTGTCGAAGGACAGCAGATAAAGCGACTGCCCCAGGGTGTCAATCGCTCCAAGCGCCGCGACAGCCAGCGAGGCCACCAGTGCGTTGGCTCCGCCTCGCGTGAGCGCTTGTCGCTGCCTGGACGCGGAATCCCCGCTGGCCACGTACGCGATCAGGTAGCAAATGCAGGCGGCTGCAAAGGTGAAGCCGGTGGCGATCAATGGCAACCACCTCCGAATGCGCGCTGCGTCATTGTCAGATCCGCTCAGGATGGCTTTCCAGGGCCAGTCCCACACGAGCCAGAAGCCTTGTTTCACATCCAAATGAGTTTTGGCAACAGCCAGGCAACCGATGCCGACCACAAAGAATCCCAGAAAGGCCGTATTGAGCCAGGTTTCACTCTCACCACTCTCCTTTTGCATCACCATCCAGTAGGCCAACCCGACCCACACGCCGAAGGTCAGCAAGGGGATGAGACACAAGATGGTCAAGGGGCTCCACCAGATGCTGCCTAGCACCCCTTTTTGGCAGATGGCTTGCTCGAGCAATGCCTTTTCCCATTCGCCATATGCGATCGATTGACCGACGCCGTAGGTTCGCAGCAACACCACACCAGCCAGCATCGCCGTCAGAAGGATTCCGATGACGGCATGCAGCGACAGCCAGTTGCGCAAGATCAAGGCAGCGGCATAGAAGGTGTCACCGATGCCCGTGGGAGTGAGGTATCGGCCGTTTTCTCGCAGCCAGGCGAGGGGGGCTTTGCGGATGTTGTCGCCTTCCGAATAAGGTGTGGTCCGTCGTATGCGACCGGGGGCGCCCGCCTGCAGTGTGCGGATGGCGTCGTCGGCGCAGGCGCACATGCGGTCCTTGTGGACTTGACAGCTGGCGGAGGGTGGTTCGCCGCGACGTGTCGTCGGCATCGGTGGGCGCAGGCTCGGGAGGCGGGCGCAGCCGCTGCGGGACGAACAGACTGCACAAGAAGCCCCCGATGTAGCCGCCGCCGCTGACGGTGGACAAGTAATCGAAGGTTGATAGCAGCGACGTGCGAAAGGCGCATAGCATCCGGCTCCTCTCGGAGTCTTCGGGTGCCTCTACGGGCGAGTCGGTCTTGGCGTCGGCCAGCGCTTGAAGTACCCCCAGCGAGAAGGTGGCACTGCGGATGCCCCCACCGGACAGCGCCAATGCCCGGCGGACATGGGTGGGCGGCTTGTCTCCGAACAGGAGCTGGTGACGGGCGGCGATGAGGGCTGGCTCCAGCTCCTCCGTTGTCTGACTGCGTAGCGGTGAGACTGATGCGGCTGACGACGTATCCCTTGAAGTCATGCGTCCTCCCGATTTCATCTTTGAATGATGAAATGTTTGCTCGATGGCGTGGGGCCAAGTCGAGCAGCCGAGGGATTTGCACGGATATAAATTAGGGGTGGTGCGGCTGCTGGGCGACTGCTAAGCCCGGCAAAGGGGTGGGGGCGCAAGCCCTCTTGAGTGCAGACCTTGCAAGGGGTTGAAGCACATGGTTCGCGTACATGCCCATCCACAAAGCAAAACGCCCCAAACATTGCCGCTTGAGGCGTTCTGGCATTTGGCTTCCCGACCTGGGCTCGAATCGAAGCTTGCGACCTTCGCCTAGGGCAAGCGGGTCATCAGCAGATCAACCGCCCATCCGTTCCTGCGTTGCCACACCCCCACCCATTCATCAGCTTCGGTGGGAGCCAAGGCCAGGACATCACCATACTCGTCAGAGGCATCGAGGCGCAATGGCCGCATCCATGAGGCAAGCGTTGGCCGTAAAACAATCATGCGCTGCGACACATTGGCGGCGACCTGATGCCATGCTACCGCAACGCCACCGTTGGACTGCTGCGCGGCAGTCAGGAAGCTGAAGCCCCCGGCAAAAGGGTCATTCAAAAGCACAGGCGCCACCCATTGAACATGGTTGATGTCGAGATCGCTCGCGTGAACGCTCAAGGTCGAAGGCTGTGATGCGGACGCCGAGAGCCAGACCAAACCGGTTCGCTCCGGTGATGCAAACAGTTGAAGATCCAGAAGTGAAGCATTGCTGTCACCGATATTGACCGAGGTCGGCACACCAGCCGTCGATTGATCAGCCAGAACGCGAGTGGACCACAAGCGGTTGGGCGTGACCGACGTGTCGATCCATGCGGCAATCCAACTTCCAGCTCGCATCGGCGCCCAGAACAGGCCGCTCATAGCGCCCACCTGCATGGACGGCCACACTGGGTGTCCAATTTCCGGACGTTGCATCGAAACGAGCAGACCACAACGTTCTGGTGTCATGCTCGTCTCCAGGGGCAGTGATCGATTCCCCCCAGACAAGCATGATTGCTCCGTGCTTGTCTTCGGAAAGAAGCAACTTGGTGCTGAGACACAAGCCGCCCTCAAGGCTTCGGATAACTTGCTGGGGCGACCAACTGCCGTTCGCATACCTGCGTTTGCTGAGCAACTGAAAGCCGGTACCGTGGTACTCGAGCCATACAACGTGGACGTCTCCATTCGCAGTGCCAATGAGCTCCAGGCCTGTAATCGCGGAGCCTTTATCTGCAATATGCACGACTTGCTCAGTCACCCAATCAACACCATTCCAGACCGCCGCCCACAGCGTGCTGTCATGAAGGCTCGACGCGACCCATGATGCAACTGCCATTCCGTTGACTGGCACCAGTCTGGTCAGCCGCGCACTGTAGACCGGGTTGGCCGAGACATTCATGAGCGTCGGCGCACGCCCTTTTTCGAGATGCGCCGCAATGACCATCTCGCCGCCGGCTGCATCTTGCGACCAGACAAGCCAAGCAGCGCCACCGGCCACCGAAATCAACGCAGGTGAATCGGCCAGGGTGATTGACGTGGCGATCACTTCTGCAGGTGGGATGCGCCTGGTCTCCGCGAGATCGGGATTTTGAGGTGTCCCACCGCCACCGCACGAGACAAGCACCAATGACACAAACACGGCCCAGAAGAGCTTTGCCCGTCCACCTCGCCAAAGAGTGAAAACGATGGAAGCACTATGAAAAGTCATGACATGGTCGCAAGGTTGTAGCGTCCTTCACCCGCATGCGATTTTCACGGTGCGACCTGATTCACGAACAGACCCCGTTTGCAGGTAAGCGGCAAAGCAAAACGCCTCAAGCATCACTGCCTGAGGCGTTCTGGAATTTGGCTCCCCGACCTGGGCTCGAACCAGGGACCTACGGATTAACAGTCCGGCGCTCTACCGACTGAGCTATCGGGGAATATGTCGGTTTCGATTGATGTTGTGACTGCTTCGTTTTGTTTCGTTGCTGTCGTCAACCGAGAACGCAACTATAGCATGATTTTTTGAAGCGGCTCAAGCTGGGCTGCTTTTTGCGCAGTTGCGCTGGATCCGTGCTCTCCATGTCGGTCTGCTGCAACAAGGGGGGGCGGTCGCATCCGCTTGATGGCCCGGCAGTCGTCCTCCAGGCGCCGGACAATGGCCGGCACCATGCACTTCACTCTCCATCCCGTTCTGGGTGCGGATTCGCCCATGTCACGGCTTTTCCATGCCTTGCTGCTTCTCGTGGGGCTGCTGTTCACAACCACACCGGCTGGTGCGCAGCAGATGCCCTCCAACGAGGCCATCTTCCAGCACATCGAGCAGCTCACAAGTCGTGGCGTGCGCACGCCTGGCACCGACGCATCCAAGGCGGCCAGCGCCTACATCCACGATCAGTTCATCGACAGCGGGCTGCAGGGCGTGACTTATCAGGAGGCACCGACGCTGGTCTGGCAAGCGAGCCGGTGGGGGCTGAGGGTGCAGGGGCGCGATGTGCCGTGTTCACCCATGCTGCACACCTTCCACACCGGCAGGCCGAGCCGTTTCAGCACGGGCGCGACCGGGTTGCGCGCGCCTTTGGTCTACGTCGGCCAGGGCACGGCCTGGGATCTGTTGTTCAAGGATGTCAGAGGCAAGATCGTGGTGGCACAGGTGCCCTTCAGCCAGCGGTCGCTGACCTTGCTGCGTCCCTTCCTGTTGGGTGTGCAGGACACCGATGACACCTTCCCATGGAATTACCGGTTCATGGATCCCTACTCGGGCGGCAGTTTCCCGCGCAGACTACTACCGCGCGATGGCCTCAGGGGCGGTGGGCTTCATCGGCATCCTGGTGGACAACTTTGCCTCGCACCACCAATACCGCAACGAGGCCTACCGCGCCTATGACCCCGGCATGGCGATGTGGATGCCGGCGTTGTGGGTGTCGCCGGTCGAAGGCGCTGCGCTGGTGGCTCAGATCGGCAAGGCAGGCCACGGGGCCGCTCGGGATGTGATGGCCGAACTCCATCTGCAGGGTGAGTTGAGTCGCCAGACGGGCAGGGGCGTCTACGGCATCCTGCCCGGCCTGTCTGAGGAAACGATCCTCGTCCAGTCGCACCATGATTCGGCGACCACGGGGGCGGTCGAAGACGCCTCCGGCGCAGCCGAGGTGCTCGCGTTGGCGCGCTACTTCGGGCAGATGCCGCGCAGTGCGCGTCCCCGCACCTTGATGTTCGCCACCATGGACACGCACTTCACCGATTACGCGGTGCACAAGTCCTTTGCTACGCAGCATCTCAAGGCAGGCAACCCGAGTGGGCGCAAGGTGGTGGCCGCGCTCACGGTGGAGCACGTCGGCCGCGAGTTCATCCGAGGCCCGGATGGCGAGCCCAAGGCCTCCGGGCTGGTGGTGCCGCGCGGGCTGATGGTGTCCACCGAAGTGGCGGGCTTCGAAGCCCTGGCGCTGGAGACGATGCGCCGTTTCAAGCTGGAGCGCACCGTTGCCGTCTCCACATCGATGCTGCAGCGTGTGGGCGGTCATCCGGGCTTGCCAGCCGACAGCAGCGATTTCCTGCGTGCCGGCGTTCCCGTGATCGCCCTGGTGGGCGCGCCGCTGTACCTCTATGACGAGATCGACACCACCGACAAGGTGGCCCGCGATGAACTTGGCAAGGTCGCGCGGGCCTTTGCCTACATGGTCGAGCGCATCGGCAAGATGCCTTCGGCAGCGTTCAAACGGCTGGAGGACACCACAGACTTCTGATGGCGGGCTCAGAAGCTGAGCTGCATGGACAGCGTGGCGGTCCGCTGGGCCATCGGGAACAGGTAGATGTGGTCGAACTGCGTGGGTGATTCGACCCAGGCGCGTGTGTCGAGCAGGTTGATCACGCCCGCACGCCAGGTGATGGCCCGCTCCTGGCTCAGCTGCTGCACATAGGCCGCCGATGCATCCAGACGCGTCCAGGCCGGGATGCGGATGTCGTTGACGGCATCGGCCGTGCGCGGGCCCTCGTGCACGATGTCGCCTTGCAAGTTGAGGCCGGGCAGGCTGGCCACGCGCCAGCCTTGGCTCATCTTGATGCTGTAGTCGGGCACATTGGTGGGGGCCTTGCCGTTGATGCCGGGCTTGGCGCTGCGGCGTCGCTCGGCGTCCAGCCACATGGCAGAGATGTCCGCCGTGTACGCGCCCACCTTCGTGCGCAGGCGGCCTTCGATGCCGCTGTGGCGGGAATCACCATCGAGCTGATGGGTGTAGACGAAGCTGCCATCGTCGATGAGGGACGCCTCGGGCCGCACGACGTGGAAGTAGTTCAGCGACCACATCGTGACGCCCGATTGGCCCTTGATGCCGGCTTCCCATTGCCGGCTCTTCATGGCGGGCAGGGTCTGGCCGGGGTTGGTCAGGGTGAGGGTGCCATTGAACTTCGCGGGCTGCACTTCCACGCCTTCGCCCCAGCTGGCGTACACCTGCTGCATCGGGGCGTATTCATAGCCAAGTGCCAGCCAGGGTGTGGTGAAGCTTTGCCGCGTGGACGAGGGCTGGGTTCCGTCGGACAAGCGCTGTTCGCGGTCCATGCGGGTGTGGCGCAGGCCGGCCCAGGCGCGCCACGATTCGCTCAGGCGCAGCTTGTCACGCACATACAGCTCCGTGCTGCGTTCCCGCCGAAGCACCTGTGCATAGGTGGGGCTGGGATCGGCCGGCACGCTGAAGTCGCCGGTGATGTTGCCGGTGCCCACCAGGTTGTAGGCCGCAGTCGGCACATCGGTGCGGCTCAGGGTGCGCAGCGCCCCCGCCGTCACCTCATGGCCGACGCTGCCGGTCTTCACCTGGCCGCTCAGGTTCGCATCCCATGCGCGCGTCAGACGGATCTCGCCGTCGCTGCGGAAGTCGTAGACCGAGAACTCGCCGTTGTCGGCGTAGCGATCACAGTTGCTGAAGCCATCCGAAGGCGCGCACAGCCCACCGAAAGGAAACGCCGAGCGATCGTCGCTGCGCAGGCGTTGTTGCCCCAGGGTGGTCTGCAGCTTCCAATCGGTGGCAAGTTGGTGGCTCAGGCGCAGGGTGCCGGTATCGCCCTGCATCATCACAGGCAAGGCCCAGGGCTGCTTGTTGAGGTTGGTGCGTGGGTCGATGCTGCTCGGCTGCGGCACGCGGGTGCCCAGCAGACTGAAGCCCGGCGCCGAGCGCTGGCTGCGGCGGCTGTGTTCGATTTCGGCTTCCAGCAGCGTGCCTGCGGAAAGCCGCCAATCGCCGGCTAAGGCCAGAAGGTGGCGCTCGCCCTTGGCGTCCCGCAGGGAGGGGTCCAGGCGCTCATGGGCGGCGTTCAGGCGCAGGCCGTAGGCCTTGCGTTCACCGAAACGATCGCTCAGGTCCACGCCGATGCCCACGCTGCGATGGCCATTGAAGGTCAGTGTGGCTTCTCGCACGCGTTCTTGCGGACGCTTGACGAGCAGGTTCATCAAGCCGCCCGGTGAGCTGACGCCGGCCTGCATGCCACTGGTGCCTTTGAGCAGTTCGACGCCGTCCTTGTTGTCCAGCGGGAGGCTCGTCTCGCCATTGATGGGCAGGCCCTCACGCCGGTAGTTGTGCGTCACATCCAGCACGAAGCCGCGCACCGACAGGAAGTCCCAGTAGCCTGCGGCGTTGTACGAGGCACTGACGCTGGCATCCAGCTTCACGATATCGGCCAGGCGTTGCACTTGCGCCTGCTTCAGCGCCTGATCGTTGAAGCGCTCTGCCTGCTGCGGCTGTTGCCATGCGGGCGTGCTGCCCAGTCCACCGATGTCGGCCCTGCCTTGATGGCTTGGCTGTGCCGTGACGGTCACGCCGGGCAGCGTGGCTTCAGAGGGGGCGTCTGTGCTCGGGCTGATCTCGGCCTGAGCGGGATGGCAGGCGGCCAGCAACATGCCGGCGATGGCGAGCGACATGGCGGAAGGATGGGGCGACGTGATCGGGCGCATGGGACGGCTTGAACTCCATGGATCGGTGCCGGTGGCGGATCGATCGCATGGGTTCGAAAGTCGTTGCGGCAGGAGGCAAGGCCGCGCGTGGCGTGCTCGCAGGCTGCTGCAACCGCACTTCCTACGCGAGCATGATCTCGATCAGGTTCGAAGGGTGATTCTCAGCGTGTCGCCATCGTCTTTTCAAGGACGGAAGCGGACGCACCCCCGGCGGAAGCGCAGAGTGTACGTGAGGCCCGGGTGGGGCGCACCCCCTTGACTGCCTGTCAACCGCCTGTCACGCCAAGCCGATGATGGAGCAGGGGGCTTGTGGTGGTGTAGAGCAGGTGCTGCGGCGCATCCGGATGCAGGGCGGCCGATGCATGGTGTGCCGCCAGCGTGGCTTCGTGGAAGCCGCACAGCAACAGGCGCTTTTTGCCGGGATAGGTGTTGATGTCACCCACGGCATAGACGCCCGGCACACTGGATTCGAAGCTGGCGGGTGAAACGGCCACCTGTTTGCGATCCAGCGCCAGGCCCCAGTCGGTCAACGGGCCGAGCTTGGGGCTCATGCCCAGGCGGATCATCAGGTGGTCCAAGGCCAGGTCGCGTGTCTGGCCGTCGGGCCCCAGCGCTTGCAGGGCCGTGATGGTGCCTGCATCGTTCTGCGTGGTGCCGGTCGGCAGGCCGGTTTCGGCATGCAGGCGGCCTTCGGCAATGAGCGCCCGCACATGGGCCTCCAAGGCAGGCTCGGCCTGGTATTGGTCACGCCGATGCAGCAGGGTGAGCCGGGCAGGGCGGCGCAAGGGGTCCATTTGTGTGGCGAGCTCGATCGCCGCCGACAAGGCCTCATCCCCGCCGCCCCAGATGACCAGATGCCGACCAGCCCACAAGGGGACATGGCTGGGTGCCTCGTCCACGTGGTAATGCACGTTGGGGCCGCCTTCGATGCCGGGCAGGTTCAAGGTCTTGGGCACGAAGGCACCTGCACCGGCGGCGACGAACACGGCCTTGCAGCGAAAGGCCTGGCCTTGATCGGTGTGGACCTCGAAGCCGCCTTGGTCGGCGCGGGCCAGCCGCGAGACGAGTTGGCCCAGGTGCAGGTTGCCCGCCTGTGGCGCCTCAGCGGCCTTCGGCATGAAGGGCTGCGCCTGCGTCAGCAGCATCCGGGTCAGCTCGCGCCCTGTGCAGACGGGCACGCCCGGGATGTCGTAGATGGGCTTGTCGGGGTACAGCGCGACGCACTGCCCCCCAGGTTCGGGCAGCACATCGATGACATGGGCCTGAATGCCCAGGAGACCCGAGCTGGAAGACCTGGAAGAGGCCGACCGGTCCAGCCCCGATGACGACGGCGTCGGTGTCGATCATCGATGTGCGGAAAAGGTTGGCAGGCCGATCAGCGGATCAGTTGATCCAGCTTGTCGGTCTTGTCCTTCCACTCCTCGGCCTCGGGCAGCGGCTCCTTGCGTTTGGTGATGCTGGGCCACTTCTTGGACAGATCGGCATTGATCTGAATGTACTGCTGCTGGTTGCCGGGCACGTCTTCCTCGGGAACGATGGCGTTCACCGGGCACTCGGGAATGCAGACCGCGCAGTCGATGCACTCATCGGGGTCGATGACCAGGAAGTTCGGGCCTTCGCGGAAGCAGTCCACCGGGCACACGTCCACACAGTCCGTGTATTTGCAGCGGATGCAGGCTTCGGTGACGACGTGGGTCATGTCAGTTCTCTTGGAGGTCAGGTTGAATAAATCAGGGCGGGATTCTAAGCCTTGGGGCTGTCATCAGCCGTCTGAAGGGGCACTGGAATCGCCGCAAATCGGGATGTGGGTCAAAGGTTGTGCAGGTAGATCGGTGGCACCTGCGCCGACGATGACGAGTGTGGGGCGGCCGGCATGGATCCGGCTTGCGTCGTCCAGCGTGGCGACCGTATGCACGGAATGGCGCATGTCGGGCCAGCCGGCGCGCGACACGACACTGACCTCGGTCTCCAGGCGGCCAGCCGGCATCCAGCAGGCCCTTGGACAGCGGCGCCAGTTGGCGTCCCGCCATGTAGAACACTTCCGTGTCTGCGCGCTGGCCCGGGCCCATGCCGCACTGCAGGTCGCCGGTGCGCGTCATGGCCGTGGTGAAGCTGACACTGCGGCCGGTGCCGCGGCGCGTCAGGGGCCGTTGCGTGGCGGCGGCGGCGGCCAAGGCCGAGGTCACGCCCGGCACGATCTCGCAGGGGATACCGGCTTCGTGCAGCACGTGAAGCTCTTCTTCCAGCCGGCCGAAAAGGCTGGGATCGCCGCCCTTGAGACGGGCAACGAGCCCCCGTTCGCCATGGATGGCGCCCACGGCCAGCGCATGCTCGACCAGCAACTGGTTGATGCGCGTCTGGCCGTTGAAGTCGCTGCCGGGCTTGCCGGAGAAGCCGCGCTTGCCCACGTCGATCCACTCTGCCTGCGGCGCCAGGTCCTGCAAGGCCTCATCGGCCAGCGCATCGAACAGCACGACATGGGCTTGCGACAGCAGGCGGCTGCCGCGCACCGTGATGAGATCCGCTTCGCCGGGGCCGGCGCCAATGAAGACGACCTTGGCCGGGGCGAGGTCACAGGGCTTGCTGGCTTCGCTCACGGTGCCCTTTCCGATCAGGCCGCCTTGACCAGCAGCGCGCCGCTGGTGCGGTTGGTGGTGGGATCGACGACGATCAGCGCGCCGCCGACACGGTTGTCCACATACGGCTCGACCGGCAGCGGCTGCTGCGTCTGGATCTGCACGCGGCCGATCTCGTTGACGGCCAGCTCATGCGCGTCCTGGTCTTCCAGGGAGTGGATGTCCAGGCGGTTGTCGATCGAGGTGATGCGGGCCTGCACCCAGCGGTTGCCATGGCGCACCCAGTACTTGCGGCCGACCACGGCGGGCTCGGTGTCCAGCCAGGCCAGCGTGGCCGTGAAGGCGTCCGTCGGCTTGATGCTGCCGGGCGAATGGATCCAGTCGCCGCGCGAGATGTCCACCTGGCGGTCCAGCACGATGCCGGCGGATTGGCCCGCTTCGCACGCATCCACGACTTCGGCCGAATGGCGCACCTCGGCCACGATGGCCGTCTGGCCGCTCGGGAAGATCTGCACTTCGTCGCCGGCCTTGACGGCACCGTGGGCGATGCGGCCCCAGAAGGCACGGTACTGATGGCCGGTGCCGGATGCAGACGCATCGCCTTCACCCACAGCGTCGCGGGTGACGTACTGCACGGGGTGCAGCAGGGCGCCATCGTGGCGCTCGTCGGTCACGGGCAGATCTTCCAGCACCTGCAGCAGCGTCGGGCCCTTGTACCAGGTCCAGTTGGCCGAAGGCGTGGTCACGTTGTCGCCACGCAGGGCGGAGACGGGGATCACGCCACGGGCGTTGATGCCAGCCTGTTCGGCAAAGGCTTCCAGCGAGGCCTTCACGTTGTTGAAGGCGGTCTCGGTGTCCTGCTCGATGGCGTCCAGTTTGTTGACGGCGAACACGATCGAGGGCACACGCAGCAGGTTGGCCAGCAGGCTGTGACGACGGGTCTGCGGCAGCAGCGGCACAGGCGAGGCTTTCCAGTCGATCTTGGTGATGTCGACCAGCACCACGGCCGCATCCGAGCCGGCCGCAGCGGTCACCATGTTGCGGGTGTACTGCTCGTGGCCCGGCGCATCGGCGATGATGAACTTGCGGGTCTTGGTGGCGAAGTAACGGTAGGCCACATCGATGGTGATGCCCTGCTCGCGCTCGGCTTCGAGGCCGTCGGTCAACAGCGACAGATCGATGGGGGCGCCCGCCGCGCGCTTTTCCAGCGCATCGAGCTGGTCGGCCAGGATGGCGCGGCTGTCGAACAGCAGGCGGCCGATCAGGGTGCTCTTGCCATCGTCCACGCTGCCGGCGGTCAGGAAACGCAGGGCCTTGTGCGCCAACTCTTCACGCGCTTCGCAATGGTTCACTTGGGTGCTCATCAGAAATAACCTTCCTTCTTGCGGCGCTCCATCGAGGCCTCGGACGTGCGGTCGTCCATGCGGGTGGCGCCACGCTCGCTCACGGTCACGTGCAGGGTTTCGGCGACGATGTCGGCCGGGTTGGCGGCATCGGATTCCACCGGGCAGGTGCAGGTCATGTCACCCACGGTGCGGAAGCGCACGTCCACCGTCTCGATGGTTTCGCCTTCCAGCGCGGGCGTGACGTCCGTCAGCGGCACGAGCAGGCCCTTGCGGCGCATCACCTGGCGCGGGTGCTTGTAATAGATGCCCGGCAGGGGGATGTTCTCGCGGGCGATGTACAGCCACACGTCCAGTTCCGTCCAGTTCGAGATGGGGAAGGCGCGGAAGTGTTCACCCGGCTTGATGCGGGTGTTGAACAGGCTCCACAATTCGGGGCGCTGCTCCTTGGGCTGCCATTGGCCGAAGCTGTCGCGGTGGCTGAAGATCCGCTCCTTGGCGCGGGCCTTCTCTTCATCGCGACGCGCGCCGCCGATCAGGCAATCGAATCGGTTTTCTTCGATGGCTTCGAGCAGGGTCACCGTCTGGTGGCCATTGCGCGATTCCAGCGGGTGCGCCAGGCGCACGGTGCCACGCTTGATGGAGTCTTCCATGTGCGCGACGATCAGGCGCTCGCCGATCTCGGCCACGCGCTTTTCGCGGAACTCGATCACCTCGGGGAAGTTGTGACCGGTGTCCACGTGCAGCAGCGGGAAGGGCAGCTTGCCTTCGAGCTTGCCTTGCGCGTTCTTCATCTTGAAGGCCTTCTCGGCCAGATGCAGCACGACGCAGGAATCCTTGCCGGATGAAAACAGCAGGCCGGGGCGTTCGAAGCTGGCAGCCACCTCGCGCAGGATGAAGATGGCTTCTTCTTCCAGCGCGTCCAGGTGGCGATGGTCGACATCGGCCAGCAGTTGTTGGGCGTTCACAGAGGCGTTCATGGCTTCTTACTTACTTTCAAATCACTTGTGGACGTGCAGGCCGCATTCCTTGGCCTTCTCGTCTTCCCACCACCAGCGGCCGGCGCGGAAATCCTCGCCCACGGCGATGGCGCGCGTGCACGGCGCACAACCGATGCTGGGCATGAACTGGTCATGCAGGGGGTTGTAGGGCACGTGGTTGACGGCGACGTAGTGCCACACATCGCCCCAGGTCCATTCGATCATCGGATTGAACTTGGCGCGGCCCTGGTCATCGAGTTCGCGCTCCAGCATGCCGCCGCGGTTGTTCGACTGCTCGCGGCGCAATCCGGTGATCCACGCCGTGCGGCCAGCCAGCATGCGCGACAGCGGCTCGAGCTTGCGGATGCCGCAGCAGGCCTTGCGCAGGTCGATGCTTTCATACATCGCCTTCTCGCCGTTCTTCTTGACGAATTCGATGACCGTTTCCTGCACCGGCTTGTAGACCTCGACGTGCAGGCCGGCATCGGCGTAGTGCGTCTCAATCGTGCCGATCAGCGAAGCCGTCTCCGGGTTCAGCATGCCGGTCTCCAGCGTGCCGATGGCGATTGGCAGTTGGTGGCGCGCGATCAGGTCGGTGACGATCATGTCCTCGACGCCCAGGCTCGTGGCCTGCACCACCTTGCCGGGGTGCTCGATGGCCGCAGCCTTGAGCAGCTCGATCGTGGCGTGCACCTTGGCCGCGTAATCGGCGCTCGGCTTGTTGTAGAGCGCGATGGCCGAGCCAGCCGGAGCCGGCCCGCCGATCAGCGAGGAGGCGCCTTGCGAGGCATCGCCGATCGACGAGATGCCCGAAACGGTTTCACTCATGTTCGATGACTCCGTCATTGCACTCAGACAGCGCGGGCGAACACCGGCTTGGTGTCGCGCACATCGCCCTGGTAATGGCCGCGGGCCGCAAAGAAGCCGAGCGCACGCTCTGCCGCCGCGCGGTCCTGGCCGCCCTTGAGCACCACGGCATCGAAGCCCGTGCGTGCGGCCAGCGGCATCATGTCGACCACCACATCGCCGGTGGCGCGGATCTCGCCCGTGAAGCGATAGCGCGCACGCAGGATGTGCGCCTGGCTGTAGGCGCGGCCGTCCGTCCACTTCGGGAACTGCAGGGCCACCATCGCCAGCTTGGCGCAATCGGCCTCCAGCACCTCGATGTCCTCGTCATTGGGCAGGATCACGCCCACGGGCTTGTAATCGGCCGCATCCTTGGCGGGCCACTGTTCGCGCACGGCATGCCACTGGCCCAGCGTCAGCAGGCTGTAGGCCTTGATCGGCGGGTGCGACATCGGGCCGTCCTCGCCGCCCACGGTGTGCCATTGATCGTGTTGGGGATCGATGAACTTCATGTTGTCAGGTCCTTGTTCTGTGCTGCACCGCGCTGATCACGCTGCCTTGGCTGTCGTGCGGCGCACGGCATTGGCCGCCGTCTTGAACGGGTCGATGCCCACACGCTTGACCGTATCGACGAACTTCTCGTTGGCGGCGCGCTGGCCCTTGTAGGTCTCGATCACGGCTTCGATCACGTCGCTGACCTCATCGGCCGAGAACGACGGGCCGATCACCTTGCCCGGCGTGCTCACCTTGGCGTGATCCGAACCGTCGGAGCCGCCCAGCGTGATCTGGTACCACTCGGTGCCGTCCTTGTCGACGCCGAGGATGCCGATGTGCCCGGTGTGGTGGTGGCCGCAGGAGTTGATGCAGCCGGAGATGTGCAGATCGATGTCGCCGATGTCGTAGAGCTCGTCCAGATCCTGGTAGCGCTCGATCAGCTCATTGGCGATGGGAATGGAGCGTGCATTGGCCAGGGCGCAGAAGTCGCCACCCGGGCAAGCGATCATGTCCGACAGCAGGCCGATGTTGGGCGAAGCCAGCGTGTTGGCCTTGGCCGCCTTCCACAGATCGAACAGGTCTTCTTCGCGCACGAAGGGCAGCAGCACGTTCTGGTCGTGCGTCACGCGCAGTTCGCCGCAGCTGAAGCGATCGGCCATGTCGGCGATGGCGTCCATCTGCGCATCCGTCACGTCGCCAGGGGCCTGGCCCGGGCGCTTGACCGACAGGTGCACGTTCTTGTAGCCCTGCACCTTGTGGCCCTTCACATTGCGCTCCAGCCACTTGCCGAACTGCACGCGCTCGCTGTCGGTGGCATCCGCGCTCAAACCATTGCCGGCCGGCACATGCGCCTTCACCGCTTCAGGGAAACGGAAGCTGGCCGCCACGCGGTCGAACTCCGCCTGCGGAATGATGTGGGCGGCGCCGTCGGCATCGCGCGTCAGGATGTCGCTGAACTCCTGATTCACCTGATCGAAGAACTTCTGCCCTTCGGCCTTCACCAGGATCTTGATGCGCGCCTTGTACAGGTTGTCGCGACGGCCATAACGGTTGTAGACCCGCACGATCGCCTCGATGTAGACGAGGATCTGCTGCCACGGCACGAAGGTGTTGATCACCGAACCGGCGATCGGCGTGCGGCCCATGCCGCCACCCACGATGACCTTGAAGCCGATTTCGCCTTCTTCGTCCTTGACCAACTCCAGGCCGATGTCGTGCCAGTAGATGGCAGCGCGGTCTTCCTTGGCACCGCTCACGGCGATCTTGAACTTGCGCGGCAGGAAGGCGAATTCCGGGTGCAGGGTGGACCACTGGCGCAGCACCTCGCAATAGGGGCGGGCGTCGATGATCTCGTCATCGGCCACGCCCACCATGGCATCGGCCGTGATGTTGCGGATGCAGTTGCCCGAAGTCTGGATGCCGTGCATGTTGACTTCGGCCAGCAGGTCCATCACGTCGGCCGCCTTGGGCAGGGGGATCCAGTTGTACTGGACGTTCTGCCGCGTGGTGAAGTGGGCATAACCGCGGTCGTACTCGCGGGCGATGCGCGCTAGCTGGCGGATCTGCTTCGAGGACATCTCGCCATAGGGCACGGCCACGCGCAGCATGGGCGCATGACGCTGGATGTACCAGCCGTTCTGCAGCCGCAGCGGACGGAAGTCGTCATCGGCCAGCTTGCCGGCGAGGTTGCGTTCCAGCTGATCGCGGAACTGCGCCGCACGCTGGCGGACGAACTGTTTGTCGAATTCGGTGTACTGGTACATGGCAAACCTCCAGCTTGTCAGCCGGGCTTCGGGTTCTCGGGTCGCCTGCCACGGCGTCCGGGGCGGACACTGTGCGGCGGCTCATTTCTTCGTCGAATCTTGTCGTGTTCAGGCAGTCAGCAAGACCTTCTTGGCCGCCAGGACCAGGCAGGCGCTGAGCGCAAAGCGCGTGATTTTCTCAGGCAAATGCTTGGTCAGCTTGGCTCCCACCCAGATTCCGGGGATGGAACCCACCAAAAGTTCTGCCAGCAGCACCCAATTGACGTTGCCCAGCGACGCATGGCCGATGCCGGCGACGATGGTCAGCGGCACGGCGTGGGCGATGTCGCTGCCCACCAGCCGCTTCATGTCCAGGCGCGGGTACAGCAGCAGGATCATGGTTGCACCCAGGGCGCCCGCGCCAATCGAGCTGAGCGACACCAGCACGCCAAGGATGGCGCCGCACAACACCGTCAGCGGCCCGCGGCGCTCACGGGTGATGTAGCGCTCCAGCCAGATGCCCACCTTGAACCACACGGGGCGGAAGGCCACCGTGACGGCCGTCAGCAGCAACGCAATGCCCAGTGCGTACGCCAGCGCGCTGTCGCCACTCTTCTTGATGCCCTCCACGTGCATGAAAATCATCGTGAGGATGGTGGCGGGGATGCTGCCCAGCAAGAGTTTTTTCGTGATGTGATAGTCGACATGGTTCTCGCGATGGTGCGCGACCGAGCCCGACACCTTGGTCAGACCGGCAAACCACAGGTCCGTCCCGATCGCGACCGCCTTGTCGAGACCGAAGACCGAGATCAGCAAAGGGGTCATCAGCGAGCCGCCGCCCACGCCCGTCAGGCCCACAATCAGGCCTACGCCGGCACCTGCCGCAACCGCTGTCCATTCCAAACTCATCTGCGCACTTCAGCTTTCTTGTGAGCCGGGAAGGGTTCCCGGGCATTCTGCGAGAGGCTGAACTGTAAAAAACCTGTATATAAATGAGAAGAACATTTTTGGAAGTTGTTTATTCTGCTGCGGCATATGCGGTGCGGGGCCGCCTCTTGCTGGCTCTGGCCGGGCTGGGCCTCGTGGCTTGCAGCACCCCGCCCACATCTGCGCCGCCGGCACCGGTGGTCGTCGCCCCGGCGCCGGCGCCTGTGGTGCCTCGCCCAGCGCCCAAACCGCCGCGTGTCGGCCTGGCGCTCGGCGGCGGGGCCGCCCGCGGTTTCGCGCACATCGGTGTGCTGCAGGTGCTGGAAGAGCAGGGGATCCGGCCGGACGTCATCGTGGGCACCTCCGCAGGCAGCGTTGTGGCCACCCTGTACGCGGCGGGCAAGACGCCGACGGACATGGCCTCCATGGCGATGACCCTGGACGAATCCAGCATCACCGATTGGGTGTTTCCTGGCCGCTCTTTGATGAAAGGGGAGGCGCTCGCCAAGTTCGTACGCAACCTGACGGGCGGCAAACAGATCGAGCAGATGCGACTGCCGCTGGGCATCGTCGCCGCAGACCTTCAGACGGGGCAGCCCATCCTGTTCCGCAAGGGCGATCCGGGCACCGCCGTGCGCGCCTCCAGCGCCGTACCCGGCGTCTTTTCTCCGGTGAAGATCGGCGAGCGCGAGTACATCGATGGCGGGGCCGTCTCACCCATCCCCGTGCGCTATGCGCGGCAAATGGGTGCCGAGGTCGTCATCGCGGTCGACATCTCCGCCATCCCCGAGGGGCAGTCCGTCAAGGGCGCGGTCGACATCCTGCTGCAGACCTTCAACATCATGGGCCACGCCATCAGCGAATATGAGTTGCGCGATGCCGATGTGGTCATGCGCCCCAAACTGGAAGGCATCGGCAGTGCCGACTTCACGGCCCGGCGCCTGTCGATCCTCGCCGGACGGGAGGCGGCGCTGATGGTCATGCCGCAACTCAAGGACCGGATCGCGGCCCGGACGCACTGACAGCGTCCGCCGTGGCGGGCCTGCCGATGTCAGCGTCCGTTGCCGAAGGGGGCGCCGGTCAATTGGCTGCCCGCCTTCAAGCCATGCTTGGCAAACCAGCCCGTGTTCATCTCCAGCACGAAGCGCACCGGCTTGGTCGAGCAATGCGTGTCCAGGGTCTGTGGCTTCATCTCATCGACGTTGACGATCGCGCCGTCATCCCCGATGAACGCCACAGAAAGGGGGATCAAGGTGTTCTTCATCCAGAAACACTGCGGCGCCGCCTGGGGGAAAATGAACAACATGCCTTCATTGAGGCCCATGCTCTCGCGGAACATCAGCCCGATCTCATGTTCACGCGGCGTGCGGGCCACTTCCGCCTTGATGATGTGCATGCCCGCGCCCAGCGGGACCACCGGCAGGCGTTGCGGGCCGCTCTGGGCAGAAGCCGTTGCAGGCAGCGCCCAAACACCCAATCCGATGCTGGCAGCGGTGAGCCACGTCGAAAGCCGCATCCGGCGGCCCAGGCTTTGAAACACAATCCCGGTCATTACCTTGAATCCTTGTTAAGGGTAAACCCTTTGCAATCTGATACATTGCCGCCCGGCATGCGAAAAACCGCATGCCTTTGTGGGGCGGTATCAGGCGCGTCCCGACTGTATCAGCCCCCTTCATGAGCCAAGCCGTACCCGCTGTATCCAACGCCGCACCGCTGCCTGCGTTGACACCAGCCCAGGCAGCCGGACTCGACGATCCGGAACTGCTCGGTCAGTGCATCGTCGAAGCACCCGGTGGATCTGCGCTGCGCCGGATCGGGCTGGGCCTGTCCGGCATGTATTGCGCCGCCTGCTCCATCACCATCGAGGACGCACTCAAGAAGGTTCCCGGCGTCAGCGAGGTCCAGGTGCAGGCCGCCTCGCAGCGTGCCCGCATCCTTCTCGATCCTCGTCAGGTTCGCTTGTCGCAATTGGTGGAGGCGGTCCAGCGTGTGGGCTATCGCGCCTGGCCGGATGCTGCCGCGCGCGCCGGCAACGAGCGCCTCAAGGAGCGGCGCAAGCTGCTGTGGCGCCTGTCGGTGGCTGCCTTCTGCATGATGCAGGTGATGATGATCACCACGATGCAGTACGTGGCCGGCCCGGGCGAGATCCCGCGCGATCTCTGGAACCTGATGAACTGGGCGAGCTGGGTGCTGAGCCTGCCGGTGATGGCCTTTTCCTGCGGCCCGTTCTTCTCGGGCGCGTGGCGCGCGGCCTGGCAGGGCAGGGTGTCGATGGACACGCCTGTGGCTCTCGGTGTGGCAGTGACGTTCGTTGCCAGTACCGCCAGCTCCTTTGGTGGTCAGCACATTTTTGGCCACGACGTGTATTTCGATTCCCTCACCATGTTCGTGACCTTCCTCCTGGCAGGCCGCTGGCTGGAGAGCCGTGCGCGCGAGCGGGTGACCCAGTCGCTCGAAGCCATGTGCGTGCGTCTGCCGGAGGCTGTCGATCGCGTGGTGGATGGCCAGGCGCATGCACCTGATGCACCTTTGTCGGCGGCCAGAACTGAATCGGTCCCCATCTCCTCCTTGCGACATGGCGATCGCGTTCGCGTGGCCGTGGGCCAAGCCTTTCCGGCGGATGGCCAACTGCTCGAAGGCCAGACCGAGGTGGACGAATCCTTGCTGACCGGCGAGTCTCGTGCCCTCGGCAAAACTCAGGGGCAAATGGTCGTGGCCGGCAGCCTCAATCTGTCTGCGCCAGTCTGGATGTCGGTCGAGCGCCTGGGGCCCGATACGCGTTATCAGCAAATCGTCTCGCTGGTACAGCAGGCGATGACGGAAAAGCCCGGCTGGATGCGACAGGCGGACCGCATCGCCGGCCCCTTTCTGTGGGGCGTTCTGCTGCTGGCCCTGGGGGGCGCACTGGCGTGGCAATGGGTGGATCCCAGCCGCTCCATCTGGGTGGCGGTCTCCGTGCTCATCGTGACTTGTCCGTGCGCGTTGTCGCTGGCAGCCCCATCGGCCTTGTTGGCGGCCGCAGGTGCCATGGCCCGGCAGGGCGTTCTGGTACGCCGGTTGGATGCACTGGAAGCGTTGGCCCATGTCGATCAGGTCTATTTCGACAAGACGGGCACGCTCACCGAAGGCGAACTGCAGGTCATTGAGCTGGTGAGCGACCAGGGCGTCAGCCCGGTTCCGCAGGAGAGCGGTGCTTCGCCAGCGGTGCTGTGGCAGACGGCAGCTTCGCTGGCTGCCCACTCGCAGCACCCTCTGTCGCGCTCACTTGTGGAGGCCGCCCGCCATGCCGGAGGCTGGTCGGCCCATGCCTGGTCCGACCTGCGCGAACATGCCGGCTTGGGGGTCGAGGCGGTGGATTCACAAGGCCTGACCTGGCGACTGGGCGCGCGCGACTGGGTGTTGTCTCGACACGATGCCCTGAACGACGCCATCGATGCGCAGGCCTTGCCCTCTTGGGTCAGGGATCTCAAAGCAACGGCCGAGGCGCGTGTATGGGTGGCTGCACGCGAACCCGGCGGCTCCGTGCGCCCCGATTCGGTGCTCGGCGTGGTGTTTGATGAAGTCTTTCGTGAAGAAGCCAAACCAGCGGTTGCCGAACTGGCGCGTCTGGGATGCGAGGCCGCCTTGTTATCCGGGGATCACGCCTCCCGGGTCGAGGCTGCGGCCACAGCGCTTGGCCACAGCGGCGCGCTCAAGATTGCACAGGCTCAGGCCACGCCCGAAGACAAACTGCGCGTCATCGCACAGGCCCAGGCAGCCGGACGGCGCGTGGCTGTCGTGGGAGACGGCATCAACGATGCCCCAGTGCTGGCCAAGGCCGACGTTTCCATCGCGCTGGACCAGGGGGCCGCATTGGCCCAGTCTCAAGCCGACCTCATCGTGCTTGGCGGCCGCCTGCTCGGCGTGCCGCTGGCCGTGCAAACCGCCCGACGTGCCATGCGCATCGTCAAGCAGAACCTGGCCTGGGCGGCGCTCTATAACGCAAGCTGCATCCCGCTGGCGCTGGCGGGATGGCTACCGCCGTGGCTCGCCGGCCTCGGCATGGCGCTCAGCTCCCTGGGCGTCGTTCTGAATGCCCTTAGACTCGGCGCCGTCCGCAAGTGAGGCGGACCACATTCCGATGGAAATCCTCTACGTCCTCATCCCCGTGTCCGTGTTGCTCGTGCTGGCGATCCTGGCCGTGCTCGGCTGGGCCGTCAACAGTGGCCAGTTTGAGGACATTGAACAGGAAGGGTTGCGCATTCTGCAATCAGATGGCGATAAAGACGAACGCAAGGTTGAGCCGCATCAAGATTGAGTAGTGGTTTGCCCTCACAATTCACGCTGTAACAAAGGAGAACAAGAGATGGCATCCACCCACTCTGCCACGTACAACGATACGGTTGTGCGCCAGTTCGCCCTCGCTGCCGTCCTCTGGGGCGTCGTCGGGATGGCGGTTGGCGTGCTGATCGCATCGCAACTTGCCTGGCCGGAACTCAATTTCGGCATTCCCTGGCTGTCCTACGGACGGCTGCGTCCGCTGCACACCAATGCAGTGATCTTCGCCTTCGGCGGCTGCGCCCTGTTTGCGACGTCATACCACGTCGTGCAACGCACCTGCCAGACCCGTCTGTTCGCCGGCCCCCTGGCCTCGTTCACATTCTGGGGTTGGCAACTCGTCATCCTGCTGGCCGCCATTTCGCTGCCGCTGGGCTATACCTCAGGCAAGGAATATGCCGAGCTGGAATGGCCGATTGACCTGCTGATCACCGCCGTCTGGGTGTCCTACGCCATCGTGTTCTTCGGCACCGTCGGTACCCGCAAGATCCGTCACATCTACGTGGCCAACTGGTTTTACGGCGCATTCATCATCGCCGTGGCCTTGCTGCACGTCGTCAACAGCGCCGCCATCCCGGTCTTCTCCGAAGGCATCCTGACGCCCAAGTCCTACTCGGCCTATGCCGGTGTGCAGGACGCGATGGTGCAATGGTGGTACGGCCACAATGCCGTGGGCTTCTTCCTCACCGCTGGCTTCCTGGGCATGATGTATTACTACATCCCCAAGCAGGCCGGCATGCCCGTGTACTCGTATCGCCTGTCGATCGTGCACTTCTGGGCCCTGATCTTCACCTACATGTGGGCCGGCCCCCACCACCTGCACTACACCGCGCTGCCCGACTGGACGCAATCCATCGGCATGGTGTTCTCGCTGATCCTGCTTGCACCATCCTGGGGCGGCATGATCAACGGCATCATGACCCTGTCCGGTGCCTGGTACAAGCTGCGTGACGACGCCATCCTGAAGTTCCTGATCGTGGCCCTGTCGTTCTATGGCATGTCCACCTTCGAAGGTCCGATGATGTCCATCAAGACCGTGAACTCCCTGTCGCACTACACCGACTGGACGGTCGGCCACGTGCACTCGGGCGCCTTGGGCTGGGTGGGCCTGATCTCGATGGGCTCGCTCTACTACCTGATCCCCCGCATGTTCGGCCGCACCAAGATGTACAGCGAGCAAGCCATTTCGCTGCACTTCTGGGCTGCCACCATCGGCATCGTGCTCTACATCGCCGCGATGTGGATTGCCGGTGTGATGCAGGGCCTGATGTGGCGCGCAGTCAACGCCGACGGCACGCTGGTCTACAGCTTCGTCGAAAGCGTCAAGGCAACCTATCCCTTCTATGTGATCCGCGTCGCGGGCGGCCTGCTCTACCTGGGCGGCATGATCCTGATGCTGTGGAACACCGTGATGACGGCCATGGCCGGTCGCGCAGTCAATGCGCCGATCCCGCAGCCCGCTCACGCTTGAGGAGGAGAACAACATGGCTAACCAAAATCACAGCCCCAAGCTCTTCTCCCACGAGAAGATCGAGACCAGCAATTTCCTGATGATCGTGCTCACGCTGATCGTCGTGTCCTTCGGCGCGCTGGTCGAAATCGTGCCCCTGTTCTTCCAGCACAGCACCACGCAGCCGGTCGATGGCCTCAAGCCTTACACCGCGCTGCAACTGGCCGGTCGTGACGTCTACCTGCGCGAAGGTTGCTACAACTGCCACTCGCAGATGATCCGTCCCTTCCGTGCCGAGACGCTGCGCTACGGGCACTACTCCATGGCCGGCGAGTTCGTCTACGACCATCCCTTCCAATGGGGCTCGAAGCGGACCGGTCCAGACCTGCATCGCGTGGGCGGCAAGTACTCGGACGAATGGCACCGTGCCCACCTGCACAACCCGCGTGACGTGGTGCCCGAGTCCAACATGCCCGCCTACCCCTGGCTGGAAGAGAACAAGCTGAACCCGGCCCAGGTTGGTCCCCGCATGCAGGCCCTGCGCACCGTCGGTGTTCCGTACACGGACGCTGAAATCGCAGCCGCCGCGCAAGAGGTCAAGGACAAGACCGAGCTGGACGCCGTCGTGGCGTACCTGCAGGTCCTGGGCACGGCCGTCAAGTAAGGAGCCACGCACATGGACGTCAACCTGATGAGAAGCCTTTTCACCGTGGCGTGCATGGGCGTGTTCGTGGGCATTGTTGTGTGGGCCTACTCGCGCCGCAACAAGGCCCAGTTTGAAGAGGCAGCCCGTCTGCCTCTCGCAGAAGATTGATTGGAGGCTCAGTCATGAGCGACTTCATTAACAACGGATGGTCCCTGTACGTTATCGCCATCGTCGTCTTCGGCCTGGTGTTTTGCGCCTTCGTGCTGATCGGTGCAGCCAAGCACAAGGTCATCTACGATGCCCAGGGCAATGTGGACAAGACCACCGGCCACATCTGGGACAACGACCTGCGTGAATTGAACAACCCGCTGCCCCGCTGGTGGCTGTTCCTGTTCATCATCACGCTGGTCTTTGCCGTCGGCTATCTGGTGCTTTATCCCGGTTTTGGCGACAAGCCCGGCACGCTGAAGTGGTCCTCCAAGGGCCAGCTGGATACCGAGATCGCCAAGGCCAAGGTCGAGCAGGACAAGATCTTCGCCAAGTTCAAGAACGCTTCGGTCGAAGACCTGGCCCGCGATCCGCAGGCCCAGGCCATTGGTCAACGCCTGTTCCTGAACAACTGCGCGGCTTGCCACGGCTCGGACGCCAAGGGTGCCAAGAGCTTCCCCAACCTGACCGACAACGACTGGTTGCACGGTGGCTCGCCCGAGAAGATCCTTGAGACGATCACCAAGGGTCGTCGTGGTCAGATGCCCGTCATGGCCGCGGCCGTGGGAGGCGCAGAGGATGTTCGCCAGGTGGCCAACTATGTGCTGAGCCTTTCCGGTGCCGGCCACAACTCGATCCTGGCCGAACTGGGCCGAGACAAGTTCAAGACCGCCTGCGCTGCCTGCCATGGCGCCGACGGCAAGGGCAACCAGGCCATCGGTGCGCCGAATCTGACCGACAAGATCTGGCTGCACGGCTTCGGCGAGCAGGCGATTGTCAACATGGTCACGCATGGCAAGCTCAACGTCATGCCTGCTCAGGAAACCCGTCTGTCGGAAGACCAGATCAAGGTTGTCGCCTCGTATATCTGGAGCCTGTCGCACCCGACACAGACGGCGTCCAAGTAACCTGACTGTCATCCTGCGAGAGGCCGGGCGTTAAACTTGACGCCAGTCAAATGCAGGAAACCTGATGAAGCGGCGGAAACTCGAGCGTGATACCCTGACGGGTATATATCGAGTCCGCCGCTTTTCATTGAAGAATCATGTCTGATTCCACCAACCCAGCTCCATCCGACAAGCGCATCATCCCCATTCAGGCTGTGAACGCCGACGGGGCCGCTGTCAAACGTCCCACCCGTGAAGAAGTCGTCTCCCTCTACAAGAAGGGCGAGAAGATCTACGCCAGGGAAGTCAAAGGATGGTTCACCAACTGGCGCTGGCTGCTGGTGTGGGTGACTCAGCTGGTTTTCTATGGCACGCCGTGGCTGAACTGGAATGACCGTCAGGCGGTCCTGTTCGATCTGGGCACGCGTCGTTTCTACCTGTTCAATCTGGTCCTCTATCCGCAGGATTTCATCTACCTTACGGCGCTGCTCGTCATTTCCGCTTACGGGCTGTTCCTGTTCACGGCGGTGGCGGGGCGCCTGTGGTGCGGTTATGCATGCCCTCAATCGGTCTACACCGAGATGTTCATGTGGATCGAGCGCAAGATCGAAGGCGATCGCGCCAAACGCATGAAGCTGGACAAGGCCCCATGGAGCCTGGACAAGTTTGCGCGCAAGGCGGCCAAGCAGGTGGCCTGGATCACGGTGGCCTTGTGGACAGGCTACACCTTCGTCGGCTACTTCACGCCGATTCGGGTGCTGGGTGCCGAGGTCCTGAGCTTCGGCGTGGGCCCCTGGGAGATGTTCTGGGTGCTCTTCTACGGCTTTGCCACCTATGGGAATGCTGGCTACATGCGAGAGCAGGTGTGCAAGTACATGTGCCCGTACGCCCGCTTTCAGAGCGCCATGTTCGACCGCGACACCCTGGTCATCAGCTATGACGAGAAGCGGGGTGAGCCGCGCGGCTCACGATCGCGCAAGGCCAATGCCAAGGAAATGGGGCAGGGCGACTGCATCGACTGCACCCTTTGCGTCCAGGTCTGCCCTACCGGCATCGACATCCGCAAGGGGCTCCAGTACGAATGCATCGGTTGCGCTGCCTGCATCGATGTGTGCGACTCCGTGATGGACAAGATGGGCACGCCCCGTGGCCTGATCCGGTACGCGACGCTCAACGCCATGGATCAAGGCTGGGGTCGCAAGCAAATGTGGGCGCGGGTGGCGCGCCCTCGTGTCCTCATCTACACCGCCATCCTCGGCGCCGTGGTGGTGGCCTTCCTGTTCAGTCTCTACAACCGTCCCCCTTTCCGGGTCGACATCGTCCGTGACCGAGGCGCACTGGCCCGCGTGGTGGACGAGGGGTATGTCGAAAACGTCTACCGGATTCAGTTGATGAATGCCAGCGAGCAGGTGCACAAATACCGTGTCGGGGTCGAGCAGCTCAGCAGCGCCACCGTGACGGGCGGCGATGAACTGGTGCTGGGCCCGGCCGAGGCGCGATGGGTGCCCATCGCCGTCAAGGTGCCGCCCGAGGTGGCCGCCCGGATGGGGACCGGCGCCTCCGGCATCACCGTGCTGGTGGAGCAGCTTCGTCAGGGCAATGATCCCCAGGTCGAAGTGCGCGAAAAAACGACTTTCATGGTGCCGCGTTGAGCGGCGCAGGAGAACATCACATGGCTTCCACATCTTCCAGCACGCCGTCTGCAGCAGATCAGGCCCGCCCCTGGTGGCGCTATCCCATCGTCTGGATGGTGATTGCGGGTCCGCTCGCGGTCGTGGTGGCTTCTCTTTTCACGGCCGGCGTGGCCATCCGCCATGTCGATCCGGTGCTCGATACGTCCGACGACCACATCTCCAAACCGAGTGAGGCGCCAGCCATCAAGGCGCGCAACCACGCTGCAGATCCTGAAAAGCTCGTCCCGGAAAAATAAGGTGGCGCGGAAGCCCTTGCCTGCGTGGCGAAATTGACGACCTGATTAGGGGTTATTCCTCGCCACATTCTGAAGGCTCGATAGGAATATGTGATGTGTGTCCCAGTTCATCAAGGAGAACCGAATGACACAGCGCACCCTGCACGCTGCCCAGATCCTCTGGCCCGCCTTCTTGATCGCCGGCATCCTGGAAATGGTTGTTTTCTCCTGGGTGGATCCCGCTCAGTTGCAATGGGGATCATGGCAACCTGATGCCACGACCACATACAGCCTGGCATTTTTTGTGTTCTGGGCCCTGATCACCGTGTCATCGCTGATCAGCCATTGGATGATGAAATCCAATGCCACCCCAGCGGATGATCGACGTGCGCGTCGCCTGGACCGTAGGCGTCAGCAAGACCATCAAGCCGTGGAGCACCACCACGCTTGACTTGAGATTGAGCAGGTGCCACTTGCGCCCCTGAAAGCAAAAGGCCCGCGGTCAGCGGGCCTTGTTGTATGAGGGCAGGGATGGGCAGGGAGGCCCTAGGTCTGGAGGTGCCCCCGGCAAGCCTCAGCAGACGCACGCTGTTGACCAAGGCCCGCAGACCGGCTTCGTCCGTGATGCGGATGTCTCGCTGCTTGACCTCCAGCAAGCCCTCCTCCTGGAACTTCGAAAAGGTGCGGCTCACGGTTTCGAGCTTGAGGCCCAGGTAACTGCCGATCTCTTCGCGGGTCATGCGCAACACCAGCGCGGACGCAGAAAAGCCGCGAGCATGCAGCCGTTGCGTGAGGTTCAGCAGGAAGGCGGCCAGTCGCTCTTCAGCCCGCATGCTGCCCAGCAGCAGCATCACGCCATGGTCGCGCACGATTTCGCGGCTCATGATCTTGTGGAACTGGTGCTGCAGGTCGGAAAACTCGCGGGAAAGATCCTCCAGCTGCGAGTATGGGATCACGCACACCTGGGAATCTTCCAGCGCGATGGCGTCGCAGGCATGGCGGTCAGTGCTGATGCCATCCAGGCCGAGCAACTCGCCGGCCATCTGAAAGCCGGTGACTTGGTCCCGGCCATCCTCAGACGACACCCGTGTCTTGAAGAAACCGGTGCGTACGGCATACACAGAGCGGAACGGGTCGCCCGTGTGAAAGAGTGCATCCCCCCGCTTGACGGTCTTGCGGGTGGCCACCAGCGAATCCAGATGGGCCAAGCTGCGGCTGGCTCAATCCCACGGGCAGGCACAGTTCCCGAAGGTTGCAACTGGAGCAGGCTACTTTGAAGGTGTCGTATTTCATGGAACAGGCCGACGAACCACCGTTCGTGCAGTGGCGTGAAGAAGGCTGGGCTGACGAATCGATGCTGGCGTCGGCTATGGGGACGTGGCTGTTCAACATGAGGCACCTCAAGGTTTGCCCGATTGTTGCCGGATCCCTGATCTCCACTTTGAGCCAGATCAATTCGCTTGGGTGTGAGTTTGGCACAGTCGCTCACATGAGTGAATCGGCCCTGATACCAAACCCGGCACTTCCGGTCATTTCCCGGGAGATGCTGTCTCGCCTGGACGTGGCCGGCCCACGGTATACCTCCTATCCTACCGCTGACCGGTTCGTTGAGGCGTACGGGCCTGCGCAATATCTGCAGGCCTTGCAACAACGGGCTGACGGCGGTGGCGCCGTGGTGGGGGGCGTCACACCCCTGTCCATTTACGTCCACATCCCGTTCTGCGAATCGGTCTGCTATTACTGCGCTTGCAACAAGGTCATTACCAAACACCATGAGCGGGCCCAGGAATACTTGAAAGCCCTGGAGACCGAGATCGATCTGGTCGTGGCCCAACTGGGGCGCGGTCAAGCGGTGTCGCAGTTGCATTTTGGCGGCGGCACGCCCACTTTCCTGACCGACGACGAGTTGGGCGGGCTCATCGCGAAGCTGCAAGCCAACTTCCGCTTCGTGCCTGGTGGCGAATATTCCATCGAGATCGATCCGCGCACCATCGACGCAGGCCGCCTGCACCGACTGGCGGCCATGGGATTGAATCGGCTGAGCTTCGGCGTCCAGGATTTCGATCCCGATGTGCAGCAGGCCGTGCACCGCGTGCAGCCGTTCGAGCAAGTGGCCACCCTCATGCAGGCTGCCCGTGCGGAGGGCTTCGAGTCCATCAACATGGACCTGATCTATGGCTTGCCCAAGCAGTCCACCGCCAGCTTTCAGCGCACCCTCAGTCAGGTTCTGAGCCTTCGGCCCGACCGCATTGCCCTGTACGCCTACGCCCATCTGCCTCAACGGTTCAAGCCGCAGCGCCGCATCGACGCCGCAGCCCTGCCGAAGGCCGAAGACAAGATCGGGATGCTTGCCATGGCGATCGAGACCCTGGGCGCGGGGGGGTATGACTACATCGGCATGGACCACTTTGCGCTGCACCACGACAGCTTGGCGGTGGCGCGCAGACAGGGGAGGCTGCATCGCAACTTCCAGGGCTACAGCACCCATCCGGACAGCGATCTGATCGGCTTGGGCGTCTCGGCCATCGGCCGCGTCGGTGCGCACTATTGCCAGAACGCGAAGACGCTGGACGAATACTATGACGCCCTGCGCCGACGCGAATTCCCCATCGTCCGAGGCATGATCCTCAGTCGCGATGATCTCGTACGGCGGGCCGTCATCATGGCCGTGATGTGTCAGGGCAGGGTGGACATAGAGTCCATAGAACTCGCCTACCTGATCGATTTCAGGCAATACTTTGCGGCTGAATTGCGTCAGCTGGAGCCGCTCATCGAGTCGGGGCTGGTGCAGATGGAGTCGGATGGTGTGCGCGTCACGGCACTGGGCTGGTATTTCGTGCGTGCCATTGCCATGGTTTTTGACCGCCATCTACAGGCGGACAAGGCCGTCGAACGTTTTTCCCGGATCATCTGACGCCAGCCTTGTTGTTGTGCGGCTGGCGGGTGCGGGGGGGGCGTGATGCTTGCGGGTCTTTTGATCACGGCCTTGCTCATGGGCCTGGGCGGCATGCCCCACTGCGCCACCATGTGCGGCGCACCCTGCGCTGTGGTGTTCCCTCGCGGCCTTCCCCTGACGAGTCTGCTGGGGCGGTGCGCTGCGTATGCCGCCCTCGGTGTCATCGCGGCCGTCAGTGCAGGTGCCGTGGCTGCCTGGGGCAGACAGGTGGCGTTTCTGCGGCCACTGTGGATGCTGTTGTTGCTGGCAGCCATCGTTCTGGGCCTGTACTTGCTCCGTTCGGGAGACATGCCTCGGCGCGTCAACGACTGGGGCCTGCACCTTTATCGGCGCGCGCGAGTCCGATGGGGCAATGGCGCATCGAAGCCATCGGATCCCCGTGCGAAACTGTTTTGGCCGTTCCTCGGTGGCTTGGCATGGGCCATCATGCCCTGCGGTCTGCTGTATGCCGCATTGATGGTGGCGGCTCTGGCGCCCACGGCTTGGGGCGGCGGGCTGGTCATGCTGGTGTTTGCATTGCCGGGCGCGGCGGCGGTCTGGGCTGCTCCAGTGTTGCTGCGCTGGATATCACGACTGCGTCCCGCCAAGCCCGGCATGGGACCCGGCCCTTCGCCCGCGGTCAAGGGGACGTTGGGCGCGTCCGCCGCTGTGCCTGTCATTTGGATGAAAGTGGCTCAAGCCGGCAATCCTGCAGCCCAAGCTTGTGACGCGGGGCGGGATCAGGCGTCGGATGTGGCAGCGCCTGCGGCAGCGGTCTTTCCAAGTGGCGCAGACACGCGGTGGGCCGTGCGTCTGTCGGGGCTGATGCTGGCTGTCATGTCTGCGTGGGCGCTGTACCACCAGCTATGGTCGCAATGGCAGGCATGGTGCGCATGAGGTTTTGCCCGCGACGCGGCGAAATGGCAACCTATACCAGCAATCCACGCACTCATTTGCCTTGCTGATGTAACCGCTCGCGTAGAATCAAAGCCACGTTGCCGATATCCCTGGCATCGTTTTTTACGGAAACGCCAAACGCGGAGACCACAGACATGTACCAGCACATCAAGGTGCCCGAAGGTGGGCAGAAGATCACGGTGAACCCGGACTTCTCGCTCAACGTCCCGAACAATCCCATCATTCCTTATATCGAAGGCGACGGAACCGGTTTCGACATCACGCCCGTGATGATCAAGGTGGTCGATGCAGCCGTCGATAAAGCATACGGCGGTCAGCGCAAGATCCACTGGATGGAGATCTACGCAGGCGAAAAATCCACCCGCGTCTACGGCCCCGACGTTTGGCTGCCCGAAGAGACGTTGAAGGTTCTCAAGGATTACGTCGTTTCGATCAAGGGGCCTCTGACGACCCCGGTGGGCGGCGGCATCCGTTCGCTCAACGTCGCGCTGCGCCAGGAGCTTGACCTGTATGTCTGCTTGCGGCCGGTGCGCTATTTCAAGGGCGTGCCGTCTCCGGTGAAGGAGCCCGAAAAGACCGACATGGTGATCTTCCGCGAGAACTCGGAAGACATCTACGCAGGCATCGAATTCGAGGCCCGTAGCGACAAGGCCAAGAAGCTCATCAACTTCCTCCAGACCGAATTCGGTGTGAAGAAGATTCGCTTTCCGGAGTCTTCTGGCATCGGCATCAAGCCCGTGTCGCAGGAAGGCACCGAGCGTCTGGTGCGCAAGGCGCTGCAATACGCGATCGACAACGACAAGCCGAGTGTGACGCTGGTCCACAAGGGCAACATCATGAAGTACACCGAAGGTGGCTTCCGTGACTGGGGCTATGGTCTGGCACAGAAGGAGTTCGGTGCCGAGTTGATCGACGGCGGCCCATGGTGCAAGTTCAAGAACCCGAAGACGGGCAAGGACATTGTGGTCAAGGACGCGATCGCCGATGCCTTCCTGCAGCAGATCCTGCTGCGCCCGGCCGAGTACAGCGTGATCGCCACACTGAACCTCAACGGTGACTACATTTCCGATGCACTGGCTGCGCAGGTTGGCGGCATCGGCATTGCGCCCGGGGCCAATTTGTCGGATTCCGTGGCCATGTTCGAGGCGACCCATGGTACGGCACCGAAGTACGCCGGCAAGGACTATGTGAATCCAGGCTCGGAAATCCTCTCGGCTGAAATGATGCTGCGGCACATGGGCTGGCAAGAGGCGGCTGACCTCATCATCAGCTCGATGGAGAAGTCCATCCTGAGCAAGAAGGTCACGTACGACTTCGCGCGTTTGCTGGAGGGTGCCACGCAGGTGTCCTGTAGCGGCTTCGGCCAGGTCATGATCGACCACATGTGATCCGCCTGCCGCGTCGACCCGGCAGGGGTAGCGACGTGACCACAATGCCCCGCCAGCTCACGTAAGCAGCGGGGCATTGTCATTTCGGGCGCGCGAAACAAAACACCCGCAGGGCGGGTGTTTGGTGGTGTTTGCGTTGAAAGGGCTCAGTGGGACAGGCTTTGCCCTGCGCCCCCATGCTCGCGGAAGTGAAGATCGCTCAAGGCGTCCGGGCGGGCGTCTGCGGCGGCAGACGCCTCCACTTGCTGAATGTTTTGCGCCAGCATGCCCTTGGGCCCTGCAACCAGTTCATACTGAACCTTGGAGCCCTGCTTCAGCGTTCGGAAACCATCCATCTGAATGGCGGAAAAGTGGGCAAAGACGTCGCCCCCACCCTGATCGGGTTCAATGAAGCCAAAACCCTTTGCGTCATTGAACCATTTGACGGTACCTGTGGCCATACTGCCTCTCCTACGTTAGTTTGTTGGTATTTTCGGAGTGTGATGTGTGAGTGTCAAGTGCTGCGGTGCACCAAAATGATTACCGGATGTATGTGATTTTTTCGTAATGTGAACGTTGCGTCAACTCAGAGTCAAGCCACCTCCTGGCGGAGAGGTTTGTCCGGCAGGCCGCAGAGTGGGGATGATTTGGCCTCTTGCGGCCCCTGCGACGACGGTCGGCCAAAAAGTCTGGTGTCTGCCGTGAATTTCCTACCCTTGAACCGGGGTCGGACACCCCAAGATGACATGACACGGCCGAGGCCACTCTCTTAGAATCTTTTCATGACCAAACCGTTTCAACCCCTGATGTCGGCAAAGCCTCCAGGCCCTGCCGAAGATGGACAGGGTGCGGCTGTTGCTGAACAGGAAGAGTTGGCCGCCGAGCCTCCCAAGCTGTTTCAGGTCGTGATGCTCAATGACGACTTCACGCCGATGGAATTTGTGGTTCTGGTGTTGCAGGAACATTTCCGTCACGATATCGAGACAGCAACGCAGATCATGCTGAAAATCCACCACGAAGGCCGTGGTGTGTGCGGCGTCTACACCAAAGATGTCGCGGCCACCAAGGTCGAACTCGTTCTTGCCGCCGCCCGACAAGCCGGGCACCCCCTGCAGTGCATTCTGGAGACCGCATGATTGCGCAAGAGTTGGAAGTGAGTTTGCACATGGCCTTCGTCGAGGCCCGTCAGCAACGCCATGAGTTCATCACCGTGGAGCACTTGCTGCTGGCCTTGACCGACAACCCCTCTGCTTCCGAGGTGTTGAAGGCCTGCGCCGCCAATCTGGATGAGCTGCGCAAGAACCTGGACCAGTTCGTACGTGACAACACCCCCACGGTGGGCGGCACGGACGAAGTCGACACGCAGCCCACGCTGGGATTCCAGCGTGTGATCCAGCGCGCGATCATGCATGTCCAGTCGTCGGGTAGCGGCAAGAAGGAAGTGACCGGCGCCAATGTGCTGGTCGCCATCTTCGGTGAAAAGGATTCGCATGCGGTGTATTACCTTCACCAGCAGGGTGTGACGCGCCTGGACGTGGTGAACTTCATCGCCCACGGCATTCGCAAAGCGGATCCCCCTGAGGCCGCCAAGTCTTCTTCCGAGCCTGGGCAGCCTGGTGAGGCCGAGAAGGATGAAGGTGAAGGCAAGGCTTCTCCGCTGGAGCAGTACACCCAGAACCTGAATCAGTTGGCCCGGGAAGGCAAGATCGATCCGCTGATCGGCCGTGAGTCCGAGGTGGAGCGGGTGATCCAGGTGCTGTGCCGTCGCCGCAAAAACAACCCCTTGCTGGTGGGAGAGGCGGGCGTAGGCAAGACAGCCATCGCCGAGGGGCTGGCATGGCGCATCACCCAGGGTGACGTGCCGGAAGTGCTGGCGGAAGCCGAAGTGTTTGCCCTGGACATGGGCGCGTTGCTGGCCGGCACCAAGTACCGCGGTGATTTCGAGCAACGTCTGAAAGCCGTGATCAAGCAGCTCAAGGAGCAGCCGGGGTCTGTGCTGTTCATTGATGAAATCCACACGCTGATCGGCGCGGGTGCGGCCTCTGGCGGTACGCTGGATGCATCCAACCTGCTCAAGCCGGCCCTCAGTTCCGGCCAACTCAAGTGCATTGGTGCCACGACCTTCACGGAGTTCCGCGGGATCTTTGAAAAGGATGCCGCGCTGTCCCGGCGCTTCCAGAAGGTCGAGGTGGCCGAGCCCACTGTCGAGCAGACCATCGAGATCCTCAAGGGGCTCAAGTCGCGTTTCGAAGAGCACCACAGCGTCAAGTACGCGGTGGGTGCATTGCAGGCAGCAGCCGAGTTGTCGGCCAAGTTCATCAACGATCGTCACTTGCCCGACAAGGCCATCGATGTGATCGACGAGGCGGGTGCGGCGCAACGCATCCTGCCCAAGAGCAAGCAGAAGAAGACCATCACGCGAGCCGAGGTCGAGGAGATCGTGGCCAAGATCGCGCGTGTGCCCTCGACCAGTGTTTCCAGTGATGATCGCTCCAAGCTCAAGAATCTGGATCGCGATCTCAAGAGCGTGGTGTTTGGCCAGGACGCCGCCATCGACGCCTTGTCGGCGGCCATCAAGATGGCACGCTCCGGCCTGGGCAAGCCTGACAAGCCGATCGGCGCCTTTCTGTTCAGCGGCCCCACGGGCGTCGGCAAGACGGAGGTGGCCAAGCAGCTGGCTTACATCCTCGGCATTGAGTTGATCCGCTTCGACATGTCGGAGTACATGGAGCGCCATGCTGTGAGCCGCCTGATCGGTGCGCCTCCCGGCTATGTCGGCTTTGACCAAGGTGGCCTGCTGACCGAGGCCATCAGCAAGAAGCCACATGCCGTGCTCCTGCTCGATGAAATCGAGAAGGCGCATCCGGACGTGTTCAACATCCTGCTGCAGGTGATGGACCATGGCACCTTGACGGACAACAACGGTCGCAAGGCTGATTTCCGCAACGTGTTGATCATCATGACGACCAATGCGGGGGCCGAGACCTTGCAGAAGTCGACCATCGGCTTTACCAATGCACGCGAGTTGGGCGACGAGATGGCCGACATCAAGCGTCAGTTCACGCCGGAGTTCCGCAACCGTTTGGATGCCATCGTGGGCTTCAAGCCGCTGGACGAAGAGGTCATCCTGCGGGTGGTCGACAAGTTCCTGCTGCAGTTGGAAAGCCAACTGGCCGAGAAGAAGGTGGAAGTCACGTTCACGGACGCTTTGCGCCGCTACTTGGCCAAGCGTGGTTTTGATCCGCTCATGGGCGCGCGGCCGATGCAGCGGCTCATCCAGGACACCATCCGTCGTGCACTGGCCGACGAATTGCTGTTCGGCAGCCTGGTCGAGGGCGGGCGTTTGACGGTCGATGTCGTGGACAACGCCAAGGGCGAGCCGGAAGTGAAGCTGGACATCCAGCCGAACAAGAAGAGCGATAAGGCCAAGCCGGAAGCCGCTACGGCGGAGTGAGGGTGCAGCAGGCGCAGATGCACGCCTGCCGGCCTCCTTCCATTCAAACGAAAGAGCCAGCGTTTCGCTGGCTCTTTCATTTTGCATGGCCTTCGGATTGGCCGGTGAAGCGGTAAGCGTCCGGCGAGTCAGGTGACGGGGATGCGCGCGAAACCGTCGGCGGTCAGGCGCAAAACTTCGGCGCGTGGATGGCCGTGGTCCAAATCCCAGTCGCTGAGGACATGGCGCATGCCTTGTACGTCTCCTGCGGTACCGAAGGCTTCGTCCGCAGGGCGATGGGTATGACCATGGATGAGCACCTGGCAGCGCGACGCTGTCATCCAGTGCGCGGCCGCCGCTTCATCAAGGTCGGCCCCCAGATTGTCTGCCGCCATTCCCTGCTGGTGCATCTGGCTGGCCTCGCGCATTTTGCGGGCTTGCGCGAGACGGGCGTCGAGGGGCGCCGACAAGAAGGCCTGCTGCCAGGCTGGGTTGCGCACTTGCTTGCGGAACGCGAGGTAAGCGGTGTCGCTGAGGCAAAGCTCATCGCCGTGGATCAGGAGCATGCGGCGGCCAAACGCTTCCAGCACGGTGGGATCGGGCAGCGGATGGGCATGGCAGGCCTTCAACATGGCTGGGCCGAGCAGGAAGTCGCGATTGCCTGTCATCATGCCCAGATGAAGACGCTGTCCCGCGGCGGCGAGCATGTCAACGCAGGCGGCTTCGTAGGGCTGGTGGCGCATGTCGTCGCCCACCCACGCCTCGAAGAGGTCGCCCAGCATGAGCACCGCATCGGCAGAAGTGGTGGCGAGGTAACTTGCCAGCGCGGCTGTGGTGCGAGGCAAATCCTCGTGAAGATGCAGATCGGAGATGAAATCAATACACCGCCACGAGGGCGGTGCTTGAAGGATGCCGGGGGAGGCAAAAACCGGAGAAGCGGCGAAGGGCGGCGTGCCCCCCGCCGCATCAGGTGCGACAGGCACGGTGATCAGGCCACTTCCACGGCCTTCGTGATCACCACGTCTTCCAGCGGCACATCGTCGTGGAAGCCCTTGCGGCCAGTCTTGACCTTCTCGATCTGATCGACCACTTCGGTGCCGGCCACCACCTTGCCGAAGACCGCGTAGCCCCAACCGGAAGGTGACTCCGACTTGAAGTTCAGGAAGTCGTTGTTGGTGCTGTTGATGAAGAACTGTGCGCTGGCCGAATGCGGTGCGCTGGTGCGCGCCATGGCCACCGTGTAGTGATCGTTCTTCAGGCCGTTGTTGGCCTCGTTGGTGATGGGGTCCTTGGTCGGCTTTTGCTTCATGCCGGGCTCGAAGCCGCCACCTTGGACCATGAAACCCTTGATCACGCGGTGAAAGATCGTGCCGTCATAGTGGCCGGCCTTGACGTAGTCGAGGAAGTTGGCCACGGTGACCGGGGCCTTGGCATCGTCGAGCTCAAGTTTGATCACGCCAGCGGTGGTGTGCAGTTCAACGGTCTTGGTCATGGCTTATTTTTCGATGGTGGCTTGTTTGATAAGGACCGGCTCACGCGGCACGTCGCTGTGCATGCCCTTGTTGCCGGTCGGGACCTTGCGGATCTTGTCGACGACGTCCATGCCCTGGACAACCTTGCCGAAGACGGCATAACCGTTGCCGTCGGGTGAGCGAGCGGCGTCGAGGAAGTTATTGTCCACCACGTTGATGAAGAATTGGGCGGTGGCCGAATCCGGCACGTTGGTGCGGGCCATGGCCAGGGTGCCGCGCAGGTTGCTCAAACCGTTGCGGCTTTCGAGCGGAATGGGCGCACGAGTCGGCTTTTCCTTCATGTCGGGCGTCATGCCGCCGCCTTGCACCATGAAGCCGTCGATCACGCGGTGAAAAATCGTGCCGTTGTAGTGGCCGGCTTTCACGTATTGGACAAAGTTGTCGACGGTCTTGGGTGCTTTCACCGGATCCAGCTGCACGACGATGTCGCCCATGGTGGTGACGAACTTGACGGTCTGGGCCAGAGCCAATTGGGCGCTGGTGAGCAGGAGCCCGCCAAGGGCAAGCTTGCCGAGGCCGCGTGCTAAGGACTGCGTGCCGAGTCGAATCATCCGATCACTCCTTCGTAGAAGATTTTCCAGAGGCCACCCTCTTTACCCCAGTACTGACGTTTCACAGCGCCTGTCCGTTGACCGTCAGCGACTTCGCCGAAGGTCACGATGAGGATGTCGCTTTTGTCTTTCCAGCCCAGGATGGCCACGTCCTTGAGTTGCAGGGCGCGTCCGCGTTGCTGCATGACTTCCTTCTCGAGCGTCAGGCGCCACTGGTGGAGATCCTTCGAGCCGGTGGCAAACTGGGGCGAGTAAAACGAAAGCAGACGGTTGAGATCGCCGCTGGCTCGGGCGACGCGCCAGCCCTCGAGAAGATTTTGCAGGCTGCGGCGCTGGACTTCGTTGTTATTCGGCTTAACCCACTGCAAGGTCCGGGCGATCACCACGGGTGTGGTCCGGGGCTGAACGCGTTCCAGGATGGTTCGAAGTTCCTGGTTGGCCAGCACGACGCAGCCGTCCGTGCTGTTGGGGCTGCGGGAGTAGCTGTCGCTGGGCACGCCATGCAGCCAGATGCCACTGCCTGTGCGTCCGAGGCGCCGATCGTATTCGTTCGGATAGTTCAGCGGCAGGGCGCCAATGCCATAGAAATCGGTCAGTTGACGCGAATCCAGACGGCTGGTGATGTAGTAGACGCCCAGCGGCGTCCGCTGATCGCCTTCGAAGCTTTTGTCTGCGCCCAGGCGGCCAATCGAGGCGTAGTGGTCCGATACCAGCTTGAGGCCGGCCGGGCTGTTCTCGAACAGGTAAAGACGTGACCGGCTGGCGTCCACGGCAATGGCATGCCGGGTGGTGGGCGGAACTTCGATGAACTGGGTGGGCAGGGTGCCTTCGAGTGGGCGCTCGCGCAGGGCCCAGATGCGGCGATCCGCCTCCATGCGCAGCTGGTCCAGCCTTTGGGCGGCCTTCACTGCCATGTCGGGGGGCACGTGCCCCATGTCGGGCAGTGGCTGCGTCTGGGCCAGCAACAGGTCGCCATAGACCAGTTGTGCAAGCTGGAAGTTGGGGATGTCGCGCACCAGGGCGCCGGCTTTTTCAAGCGCCTGGCGGGTTTGTCCCGCACCGACGAGGCGATAGATTTCGAGCAGGCGGGCTTCAGCCGGGGGCGACTGGGTCTGAAGCGCGGGCAAGACGGCAGTCTCAGAGACCGGCACAGGAGGCGGCGCTGACTGCTTGTGCCGCGGCTTGCGGGCATCAACCGCCAGGCTGGAAAAGCCCAGCAAGCCGGCGACCACCACACATACTGCGAAGCGAGCTGCTTGCCCCGCCTTCCGTCCGCTGGCCCCAGGGCCTTGCGGGCGGCGACCCAACCCATCCATCACGAACCAGCGCTTTCCTTCACGATGACCCAGTTGCCGTTGCTGCGCATCAATTCAACACGCTTGCTGCCGCTGATGTCCAGATTGTCGGCCTTGTAATCCTGGCGGAAGCGCGCCGTGGCCTTGTTGCCGTTGACGGTCACATCCACATTGGAGATCTTGACGGAAATGCTGCGCTTGCCAAGGATGCGGTCGCGGCGTTCTTCTTCCCAAGCCTTGCGCGACTTGCCACCGGTGAAGTCCTTGGCGTAGGCGGCGAAGTAGTCGCGCATGTCTTTGCGGCTCCAGGCTGAAGCCCAGTTGCGAAGCGCAGATTCAACCTCGCGCTCGGCATCGGCTCCGCTGTCAGGCTTGACTTCGGTGGCGGGAAGGGGGGCGGGCGCCGGCACGGGTTTGGCCGTCGTCGCGGGTGACGGTGTGGCAGCCGGAGCAGGCGCGGGGGCCGGCTTGGCTGTCGTCACTGCGGGCGCAGGCGCGGGCGCGGGGGCCGCAGCAGGGGCCGGCGAAGCTGCCGCGACGATGCTGTTGCGTTCCTTGGGGAACAGGTCGCGGATCATGGCCAGCTTGGGGGCCACGGCAGAACGCGTGTCGATTTGCAGCGCCTTGGAGTAAGCCTGGCTGGCCAGCTTGGCGTAGACATCCCCGAGGTTTTCGTACGCGGTGGCGTAGCTGGGGTTGGTGCGGATCGCCATCTCCAACGCCGTGCGGGCCTTGTCGTACTGGCCTTGCTGCGCGTAGAGCACAGCCAGATTGTTGAAGGGCTCGGGCAGCTCGGGATAGTCTTCCGTGAGCTTGGTGAAGGCGGTGATGGCCTCTGCGGTGCGGCCTGCCTGCGACAGGCTGATGCCGCGCAGGAATCGCATCATCGGGTCACGTGGCTTGCTGGCGAGAAACTGGTCGGCCTTTTGCAGTGCTTCGACATTCTTGCCTGCCGCCAGCAGCTTTTGCACGTCGCCAATGTCATCGGCAAGGGCGCTGAAGGCTGTCAGGGAGAAGGCTGCGATGGCGAGGTATTTTGCGGCGCGGGCCGTCAGGCGGAATCCAATTTGAGGCGCAACAGCTTGCATGGATTGGTGTACCAGTTTGTTTGTGAAGAGCGTTACGTGAACGCCACCTTGCCGATGTCCCGACTTGTTACAAAAAAGCCCGGATGGCGCAAACCACGAGAGGATAGCAGTCGATTTCAAGAGGGTGTTCAACGGTCACCCTCTTGACGCCATGGGCCGCTATACTCCCCGAATTGTATCTGAGCGGTGTGGTCGCTTAACGACTCGCATCAGGTGTTGGCATTGTGCATCCCTGCTGCCTCTCCTCTTGTTGATTTCACGCATCGCCGATCCCCTAAGCTTCCATGAGTTTGCGCATTTTCAACAGCCTGACGCGTCAGGTTGAGCCTTTTGTTCCCATGACGCCAGGCCAGGTCCGCATGTATGTGTGCGGCATGACGGTCTATGACCTGTGCCACGTTGGACATGCTCGCATGATGATGTCCTTTGACGTGGTGCAGCGATGGCTGAAAGCATCGGGTTTTTCAGTGACTTATGTTCGCAATGTCACGGACATCGACGACAAGATCATCCGTCGTGCGGTGGAGCGCGGCATCACCATTCGGCAGTTGACTGATGAGATGACGGCTGCGATGCACGAGGACATCGGTGCCTTGGGCATCGAGCCGCCCACGCAGGAGCCCCGCGCCACCGAATATGTCGGTCAGATGCTGGATCTGATCGGCAAGCTTGAGCGCAATGGCCTGGCGTATCGCGCGGTCAACGGCGATGTGAACTACGCGGTCCGCAAGTTCGAGGGCTACGGCAAGTTGTCCGGCAAGTCGCTGGACCAGCTCCGTGCGGGCGAGCGGGTGGCCGTGGACGATGGCAAGCAGGATCCGATGGATTTTGTGCTTTGGAAGGCGGCCAAGCCGGAAGAGCCGGCAGACGCGAAATACGAATCGCCTTATGGCGTGGGCCGTCCGGGCTGGCACATTGAGTGTTCGGCCATGAGTTGCTCGACGCTGGGCGAGACCTTCGACATCCACGGTGGCGGGCTGGATCTGCAGTTTCCCCATCACGAGAATGAAATCGCCCAAAGCGAAGGTGCATCGGGCAAGCCCCTGGCGAACTACTGGATGCACAACGGCTTCCTGAACGTGGACAACGAGAAGATGTCCAAGTCGCTGGGCAACTTCTTCACCATCCGCGATGTGCTCAAGGACTACGACGGCGAGACGATCCGCTACTTCGTGGCGCGTGTGCACTATCGCAGCCCGTTCAATTTCAGCGATGCGGGGTTGGACGATGCGCGGCAGGGCTTGAGGCGGCTGTACACGGCGCTGGACGGCGTGACGCTGGACGGCGCAGTGGCTGACATCGACTGGTCGAACCCCTACGCGGCGCGTTTCAAGTCAGCCATGGATGAAGACTTCAATACGCCGATCGCCGTGGCGGTGTTGTTCGAGCTTGCTGCCGAGGTGAACCGTTCGCGCGATGTTGGCGCTGCTCGCCTGCTCAAGGCCTTGGGCGGGGTACTGGGCTTGTTGCAGCAGTCTCCCAAGGCCTATTTGCAGGGCGGTGTGGCAGAGGGCGGCCTGGATGCGGGGGCCATCGAGGCCTTGATCCAGTCGCGGGCGGACGCGAAGAAGGCACGCAACTTTGCCGAAGCCGATCGCATCCGCAATGAGCTGCTGGCCCAAGGCATCGAGCTCAAGGACAGCGCGCAAGGCACGACCTGGGTGAAGGCCTGATGGGTACCTCCTCATCCAAGCCGGCCGTGGCCGGAGAGTCTGCCAGCGCGCTGGTCACGCCGCATTACTGGGATGAAGCGTGCAGGCATCTGTCCAAGCGCGACCGGGTGATGCGCAAGCTGATCGCCGACCACGGCAGTGCCCGGCTCTACAGCCGTGGTGACGCTTTCACGACGCTGGCGCGCTCCATCGTGGGGCAGCAGATTTCGGTCAAGGCGGCCCAGGCGGTGTGGGAGAAATTGCTGATGTTTTTTGGCCAGCAGCCTCCGGAGCAGCGTGCCCCGCTGTCCGTCTCGGGCGTGCTGGCCCTGTCGCCTGAGCAATTGCGGCAGGTCGGTTTGTCGGCACGCAAGGTCGAGTACCTGCGCGATCTCGCCCGCCACTTCGACGAAGGCCAGGTGCATGTGGCGCAGTGGCAGCAGATGGACGACGAAGCCATCATCGAAGAATTGATCGACATCCGCGGCATCGGCCGCTGGACGGCCGAGATGTTCCTGATCTTCCACCTGATGCGGCCCAATGTGCTGCCGCTGGACGATCTGGGCCTGATCAAGGGCATCAGTCTGAGTTATTTCAGTGGAGAACCGGTGTCGCGTGCCGAAGCGCGTGACATCGCCGAAGCCTGGGCGCCGTACCGCACCGTCGGCACCTGGTATCTGTGGCGCAGCCTCGACCCGCTGCCCGTGGAATACTGAAAACCTGTCCCGAGCCGGGAAAGGACCATGCGATGAGCAAGAGACACTTTCTGGAATTCGAACAGCCCATTTCCGAGCTGGAATCGAAGATTGAAGAGCTGCGTTATGTGCAGAGCGAGTCGGCCGTCGACATCTCGGAAGAGATCGATCGCCTGAGCAAGAAGAGCCTGCAGCTCACCAAGGACATCTATTCGACACTGTCTCCGTGGCAGGTCACGCAGATCGCCCGCCATCCGCAACGTCCCTACACGCTGGACTACGTGAACGAGCTGTTCACCGATTTCCAGGAGATGCATGGCGATCGCCACTACGCAGATGACCTGTCGATCGTGGGGGGGCTGGCGCGCTTCAACGGACAGCCCTGCATGGTGGTGGGCCATCAGAAGGGGCGAGACACCAAGGAGCGTGCGGCGCGCAACTTCGGCATGTCCAGGCCCGAGGGCTATCGCAAGGCCTTGCGCCTGATGCAGACGGCAGAGAAGTTCGGCTTGCCGGTGTTCACCTTCGTCGACACGCCGGGCGCGTATCCCGGCATTGGCGCCGAGGAGCGCAATCAGTCGGAGGCCATCGGCCGCAATATCTTCGAGATGGCGCGCCTGGAGGTGCCCATCGTGACCACCATCATTGGCGAGGGCGGCTCGGGTGGGGCACTGGCCATCAGCGTGGCCGATCAGGTGCTGATGATGCAGTACTCGGTGTATTCGGTGATCTCTCCGGAAGGTTGTGCGTCCATTCTCTGGAAGACGGCTGACAAGGCATCGGATGCCGCCGAGGCATTGGGCATCACGGCGCATCGACTCAAGGCGCTCGGTTTGATCGACAAGATCGTGAGCGAGCCTGTGGGCGGTGCGCACCGCGATCACAAGCAGGCAGCGGCCAATCTGAAGCGGGCGCTCAATGATGCGTTCCGCCAGGTGTCGGACATGAAGGTCAAGGATTTGCTGCAGACGCGCTATGACCGTCTGCAAAGCTACGGCCGCTTCAACGACACCAAGGAACACTGATCCGCAGCGGGCCGCGTGGCCGGATCAACCGAGGCGGCGTGGCATGACGGCCGATCTGACGCAGATGCAGCGTGTGGCCGTGGCCTTCAGTGGCGGGCGGGATTCCACCGCCTTGCTGTATGCGACGGCGCGCATGGCCCGCGATCTGGGGGGCATCGAAGTGGTGGCCTTGCATGTGCACCACGGGCTCAGTGCGCAGGCGGATGCCTGGCTGGCGCACATCGAGGCGCAGTGCGCGCGCTGGGCCAGCGATGGTCTGCCGTTGAAGCTGAAGTGGCATCGCCTGCGCATCGTCAAAGCTGCGGGAGACAGCGCGGAAGCGCTGGCCCGCCGCGCCCGTTATGCGGCATTGGCCGAGATGGCGAACGAAGCCGGTTGCGGCGCCATCTTGCTGGCGCATCACCGGCGCGATCAGGCGGAAACCTTTCTGCTGCAGGCCTTGCGCGGCAGCGGTGTGGCAGGGCTGGCCGCAATGCCTGCCAACGCCGTGAGGCGTGGCGTGAGGTGGCTGCGGCCCTGGCTGGATCGGCCTCGCGAGGCCATCGAGGCTTATGTGCACGCCCACGGCTTGTCATACGTGGACGATGACAGCAATGCCGATGTGCGCCATGCGCGCAATCGCCTGCGTCTGGCGGTCTGGCCGGCGCTGAGTTCGTCGTTTCCTCAGGCTGAAATGGTGCTCGCGCAGGCTGCGGCACGCCAGGCCGATGTGCTGGCTTGCCTGGAAGCATGGCTGGCGACCGCCTTGCCCGGGGTGATGCGGCAGGGCCCGGATGGCGAGTCGGGACTGGATGTGGCGGCCTGGCGAGCGCACCCCCCCGCACTGCAGCGTGAGTTGCTGCGCGCCTGGTTCCGGCGAGCAACGGGGCAGGGGCTGCCCGCAGCGTGGGTGATGCGTCTGCAATCGGAGGTGGACCATGGCGCGCCCCCGCAGCATTGGCCATTGGCATTGATGCGTGATGGACGCACCGTCTGCAGTGGCCGGGTGGGCTGTTATCGCGGTGTGCTGGGCTGGCACACCGCACCCGAGGTGTCCGTAGACGCGAAATTGGTGTCACGGCAGACCGGCGAAGTGCGGGTGTGGCACGCCCTGGTGCGGCATGTGGGCGCATGGCCGCTGCCGTGTGGTCAGGGGCGCCTGTTGGTGTCGTGGGCCCCGGCAGGCGAGTGTGGCGTGCTGTTCGAGCGGCTGGCGGGTGCGCAATGGCGTCAGCGTGCCGGGGGAGAGCAGTTTCAGATGGCGCTCAACCGTCCTGCACGCAGCCTGAAAAAACAGTTCCAGATGATGTCGGTGCCGGCCTGGCGTCGCGATGCGCCCTTGTTGTGGGTCGACGACCAACTGGTCTTCGTGCCGGGGTTGGGTACCGATGCCCGTGCAAGGGAATCGACACCTGGACCTGGGCAGGTGGTGCTTGCCTGGGCCCCCTGATCGGAGGGCCGGCGGGCTTTGCGACTCTTCAGGCGGCCAAGGGTAGAATGATGGGTTTGACCGTGCGCGGTCCCCCATAAAACGCAATCCGACTTTCTTCACATGGCACTGATCGTTCACAAATACGGCGGCACGTCGATGGGCTCTACCGAGCGCATCAAGAACGTGGCCAAGCGCGTGGCCAAGTGGGTGCGGGCGGGTCATCACATTGTGGTCGTGCCTTCGGCCATGAGCGGTGAAACCAATCGCTTGCTGGGCCTGGCCAAAGAGATCACCGACCGTCCGAGCCCGCGTGAGCTGGACATGATCGCCTCCACCGGCGAGCAGGTTTCCGTGGGCCTGCTGTCCATTGCGCTGCAGGCCGAGGGCATCCCCGCCGTGAGCTACGCCGGCTGGCAGGTGCCCATCAAGACGGATTCGGCCTTCACCAAGGCCCGCATCGAAAGCATCGATGACACCCGCGTGCGTGCCGATCTGGCTGCCGGCAAGGTCGTCATCATCACGGGCTTTCAGGGTGTGGATCCGGAAGGCCACATCACGACGCTGGGCCGTGGTGGCTCGGACACCTCGGCCGTGGCCGTGGCAGCCGCGATGAAGGCCGATGAATGCCTGATCTACACCGACGTGGACGGCATCTACACGACCGACCCCCGCGTGGTGCCGGAAGCGCGCCGCATGAAGTCCATCAGCTTCGAAGAGATGCTGGAGATGGCATCGCTGGGCTCGAAGGTGCTGCAGATCCGCTCCGTGGAGTTCGCCGGCAAGTACCGCGTGCCGACCCGCGTGCTGTCCAGCTTCACCCCCTGGGACATCGACCTGGAAGAAGAAGCCAAGTCGGGCACGCTCATCAGTTTTGAGGAAGACGAGAACATGGAACAAGCCGTTGTTTCCGGCATCGCGTTCAGCCGCGACGAAGCCAAGATCACCGTGGTCGGCGTGCCCGACACCCCCGGCATCGCCTACCAGATCCTGGGCAAGGTCGCCGAAGCCAACATCGATGTGGACGTGATCATCCAGAACGTCTCGCACGACGGCAAGACGGACTTCTCGTTCACCGTGCCGCGCGGCGATTACGCCAAGACGATGGAGTTGCTGCAAGCCAAGGTGCAGCCGTCCCTGAGTGCGCGCGAGATCGTGGGCGATCCGAAGATCTGCAAGGTGTCCATCGTGGGCATCGGCATGCGCAGCCACGTCGGCATCGCATCGACGATGTTCAAGACCCTGTCGGACGAAGGCATCAACATCCAGATGATCACCACCTCGGAGATCAAGACGTCCGTCGTCATCGACGAGAAGTACATGGAGCTGGCCGTGCGCGCGCTGCACAAGGCATTCGGCCTGGAAGAGGCCAAGGCCTGAGCAAGGTTCCGGGCGTTGTTTTGAACGCAACGCCCGGGTGGCGACCGATTCACTCGGGAAACTGAGCTAGAATTCGCGTCGTTGCTGGAGACGTGACCGAGAGGCCGAAGGTGCTCCCCTGCTAAGGGAGTATGTGGGCAAAACCTGCATCAAGGGTTCGAATCCCTTCGTCTCCGCCAAAACAGATGACCCCCTGAAAGCTTCGGCTCTCAGGGGGTTTGTCTTTGGGTGATTCGTTTTTCGCGTACCTCTTTTCGTGCGGCTCAAGCGGCTTCGAACAGACCGGGCGTGAGCGTGTTGCCTCGGCCTTGCTGCTCATGGGCCAGCAGCCATTGCTTGCGCCACAAGCCGCCGCCGTAGCCGGTGAGCGCGCCCGAGGCGCCGATCACGCGGTGGCAGGGCACCACGATGGAGATCGGGTTGGAGCCGTTGGCCAGCCCCACGGCCCGGCTGGCACCGGGCTTGCCGATGCGACGGGCGAGTTCGCCATAGCTTTCGGTGCGTCCGGAGGGGATGTCCATCAGCGCGCGCCAGACGGTGCGTTGGAATTCGGTGCCGCCGGTTTCAGTGTGGATGGCATGCAGGCTGCGCACGTCGCCATCGGAGAAGTACGCGTCCAGCGGGGCGATGACGTCCGCAGGCGCTTCGCCGGTGTCGAGCCGGTAGCAGCCGTAATGCAGGCGCAGCAAGCTCATGCATGCGGGCTTCGTGGCCTTCGAAGTCGAGGGCGCGCAGCGTGCCGTTGGCATCGGTCACGATCAGCATGGTGCCCACGGGGGAGGGGCGTCGGGCAAGGCTCAGCTCAATCATGTGGAGTCTCCGATGTCCAGAGGTGCAGCACGGCATAGGCGCGCCAGGGGCGCCAGGCTTCGGCGTGGGCCAGCAGGGCCTTGGGGGTGGGGCGCACGCCATCGGTGGCCAGCGCACGCTGCACGCCAATGTCGCCAGCCAGAAAGGCGTCTGATTCGTGCAGGCCACGCATGGCAATGTACTGCGCCGTCCATTCGCCGATGCCGGGCAGGCTGCTCAGGCGCGCCACGGCCTCTTCCAGGCTGGCCGCAGGCTGCAGCAGTTGCACCTCGGCGGCGGCTTGCTGCGCCAATGCCTTCAGGGCGGCTTTGCGGGCGCCAGGCATGCCCAGCGGCTGAAGGCCCTCGTCGCTCACGTCAGTCGGTCTGGGGAAAAGGTGGCTCAGGGCGGGGTGAGGCGAGGGCACACCGAGCGTGTCCAGCCGGTATCCCATCGCGTCAACGAACTGGCCCGCCAGCCGGATGGCGCCTGTCACGGTGATCTGTTGCCCGAGGATGGCGCGCACCGCGGTCTCGAAGGGATCCCAGGCGCCTGGCAACCGCAGTCCGGTCTGGGCCGCGACGATGGGTTGCAGGCGGGCGTCGCGTGACAGGGCCGCCTCGATCGCCACCGGGTCGGCGTCGAGATCGAACATGCGCCGCACACGGGCGATGATGGCTGGCAGTCTGTCGAGACGAGAGCAGCGCACCTTCACAGCCAAGCTGTGATACTCAGGCAGGTGGCGAACTTCGAGGAAGCCGATGCCATGGCCTTGTGGCGCATGCGGTGGCTGAGGGGATGGCGCCGCAGACGAAGCGTCGTCACGAAGGTCGATCACACGCCGGTAGGCCTGCTCATCCACATGCTCGACGCCAGGGATGGCGCGGGTCTTCAGGAAGGCGAGCAGCCGCGGCCAGTCGTAGGGCGGGCGATAGGCCAGGCGCAAGGTGATGTCGGTGTCGGCTGCGCCTGGTGCAGCCTGTCCGCCTTTGCGCCGCAGTGCGGAGGGCGCGCGGCCAAAGAGCGCCAAAAAGGTTTCGTTGAAGCGCCGGATGCTGCCGAAGCCACTGGCCATGGCCACATCGGCCATGGGCAGTTGTGTCTGCTGGATCAATTGCTGGGCCAGCAGCAGGCGCCGGGTCTGGGCCACGGCCATGGGGGTGGTGCCCAGGTGCTGCTGGAAGAGTCGGCGCAGATGACGATCACCCAGGCCCAGGCGCTCCGCCAGGCCGGTGACATCGCCCTCGTCCAGCGCACCCATCTCGATCAGGGAGAGGGCGCGTTGCACGGATGTGGAGGTGCCGCACCACGCGCCCATGCCGGGCGAGCTTTCAGGCCGGCAGCGCAGGCAAGGGCGAAAGCCGGCTTGCTGCGCAGCGGCGGCACTGGTGACGAATTCGCAATGCTTGAGCAGCGGCGGGCGCGCCGGGCAGATGGGGCGGCAGTAGATGCCGGTCGACTTCACGCAGGTGAAGAAGCGGCCGTCGTAGCGGCGGTCGCGGGCGAGCACAGCCTGATAGCAGAGGGCGGGATCGGGAACCATGGCGACGATTATCCGCAAGCACCCTTCAGGCGTCTGGCGGTTTTCGGACGTCAATGTGCCGGGCGTGGTGGCCCCCTGTGGGCAGCGTGGTGCCCGTGTCGTGCGCGCGGTTTTCGGCTGCGGCGCACTGGCCCGGCTGTGCTAAAAGTGCCGGCAGCGGTGCCCTGTTCTCTTGCCCACCCCGTGGAGGTGCCGTGGACTTTCTGATCATCCTGCTGGCCTTGGGCCTGCTCATCGTGGTGGCCTACCGCGGCCAGAGCGTCATCCTGTTTGCACCGGTCGCGGCCATGCTGGCGGTGCTGCTGACCCAGCCCTCGTACGTGGCGCCCGTGTTCGTCGGGCTGTTCATGGACAAGATGGTCCAGTTCGTGCGGCTGTATTTCCCGGTGTTCCTGCTGGGAGCGGTGTTCGGCAAGCTCATCGAACTGTCGGGCTTTTCGTCGGTGATCGTGGCCTCGGTGATCCGGCTGGTGGGGCGGGGCAGGGCGATGCTGTCGGTGGTGCTGGTGTGCGCCATCCTCACGTATGGCGGTGTGTCGCTGTTCGTGGTGGTGTTCGCCGTGTACCCGTTTGCGGCGGAGCTGTTCCGGCAGTTGGACATCCCCAAGCGCCTGCTGCCCGGTGCCATCGCGCTCGGGGCGTTCAGCTTCACGATGGATGCGCTGCCGGGCACACCGCAGATCCAGAACATCATCCCCACGACCTTCTTTCACACAGACACATGGGCTGCGCCCTGGCTGGGGGTGATCGGCGCGGCGTTCATCCTGACGAGCGGCCTGTCTTACCTGGAATGGCGGCGCAGGCAGGCCTTGGCCCAAGGCGAGGGCTATGGCGCACACACCCTGCATGAACCCGAGAAAGGGCAGGCGGTGGCTGCGCCGCGCATTCATCCGCTGCTGGCCATCCTGCCGCTGCTGGTGGTGGGCGTGGCCAACAAGCTCATCACCTTGTGGATTCCATCGGTGTACGGCAAGAGCTATCTGGTGGCGTTGCCCGGGCTGAAGAAGCCCTTGACCGGCGATGTCTCGCCCGTGGTGGCGATCTGGGCGGTGGAGGCAGCGCTGTTGCTGGGCATCGCCACGGTGCTGCTGTTGGCCTTCCGGGTGGTGCGGCAACGGTTTGCCGATGGCAGCAAGGCTGCCGTGGCGGGTGCGTTGCTGGCCGCGATGAACACGGCGTCGGAGTATGGCTTCGGTGCGGTCATCGCTGCCTTGCCGGGGTTCATTGCCGTGTCGGAAGCGCTGCGGGCGATCCCCAATCCCCTGATCAACGAGGCCATCACGGTGACCACGCTGGCGGGCATCACCGGCTCGGCATCCGGCGGCATGAGCATCGCGCTGGCGGCGATGGCAGAGACCTTCATCCAGGGTGCGCAGGCTGCGGGCATTCCGATGGAGGTGCTGCACCGCGTTGCCGCCATGGCCAGTGGCGGCATGGACACCTTGCCGCACAACGGCGCGGTCATCACCTTGCTGGCCGTGACGGGGCTGACGCACCGCGATGCGTACCGCGACATCTTTGCCGTCACCTGTCTGAAGACCCTCGCCGTCTTCGTCGTCATCGCCGTCTATTTGTTGACGGGCTTGTACTGAGCGCGGCTTCGTTTGCCCGGGAACGGCCGGGCCATGCCCTAGAATGGCGCAGCGCCCCTGATCTCTCAGGGGCGCCGTCGTTTGGCCTCCTCTTTCCGTGTTGTCGTCGTGTTCAAGAATCTGACTGTCTACCGTGTGGGTGCCGAGTGGTATCCGGATCTGGCCACCATCGAGCAAAGCCTCGACAAGATGCGCTTCGTGCCCTGCGGGGCGTCTCAGCAGAAGTCCGCCGGTTGGGTGGAACCTCGGGGCGAGACGCACGGCCCCCTGGCCGAATCGGTGGATGGGCAATGGGTGCTCAAGCTGATGACCGAGCAGCGTGTGGTGCCGGGCTCCGTCGTCAAGCGGCGCACCGAAGAGATCGCCGAGCAGATGGAGCAGCAGACCGGCCGCAAGCCCGGCAAGAAGCTGATGAAGGAGCTCAAGGAGCAGGCGCTTCAGGAGCTGCTGCCGATGGCCTTCACCAAGCAGTCCGTCACGCGTGTGTGGATCGCGCCGAAGCAGCGCCTGCTGATGGTCGACAGCGGCAGCCAGGCCAAGTCGGAAGAAGTGGTGACGCTGCTGATCAAGGCGCTGGATGGCCTGCAGCTCACGCTGATCCAGACGGAAACCTCGCCTGCTGTGGCCATGGCGCACTGGCTGGGCACCGGTGAGGCGCCGTATGCCTTCACCATCGACCGCGAATGCGAGTTGAAATCACCGGACGAGATGAAATCCGTGGTGCGCTATGCGCGCCATCCGCTGGACACGGACGAAGTCAAGCAGCACATCGTCAGCGGCAAGATGCCCACGCGTGTGGCCATGACGTGGCGCGACCGCGTCTCTTTCATGCTGACGGAATCGTTGCAGCTCAAGAAGCTGGCCTTTCTGGATGTGGTGCTCGAAGGCGCGGGCTCGACCGCCGGCAAGGTGGACCAGAGCGAGGCGTTCGACACCGATGTGGCCATCGCCACGGGCGAGCTGAGCCAGTTGATCCCGGATCTGCTGGAGGCGCTGGGGGGCGAGCAGCTCATGGGGCTGGAAGCGGCGTCACGGGGGGATGCGGGGGTGCCAGCTCCGGCAGCTGCGCCAGCCAGTCGTGCACCTGCCGAGCCACCCATGGCGCTGCATCCAGTGGCAGATCATGCCCCGCCGTGGGATGCCTGATCAGGGGCACACGCCAGGCGCGTGACAGTGCCTCGGAACACGCTGGGTGGACCAGTTGGTCGCCCAGGCTGTTGAGCAGCAGCATCGGAACGGGCGGGCGCGCTGGAGGTGCGCGATAACGGATTGCCGCGATCAGTTGCCGCAGCCCGTTGCGGGTGCTCACCGGATGCGACTGTCGCAGCGCCAACCATTGGGCCAGGGTGGCATCCGGCTCCAAGGGGTGTCGGGTGGTCATCTGCATGATGGCCCGCTCCCACGCCAAGGCGTCGGGCCGTGTCAGCAGCAGCGCAAGGATGCGGGGATATTGCCGTGGTCTCAGCCGTTGCCAGAACGGGCTGAAGGGCTTCAGGCTGGTGTTGATGAGCATGCAGGCGTGTAGCTCCGCGGGATGCCGGCTGGCCCATGCGGCCGTCACCATGGCCCCCAGCGACATGGCCAGCACGGTGTAGGGTGGCTTCAAGCCCCGCGCTTGCAGATCCTGCCGACAGGCTGCCACCATGGCCTCGACATCCGTGGGGCTGTCTTCCCGCCAGCGCAGACCATTGCCCTGCAGATCCGGTGTGACGAAACAATCGTCTGCCGGCATCACCGCGCGCAATTCATCCACAAAGCCGCCCCAGTGGCCGGCTTCGCGCGTCAGCCCGCGCAGCAACACCCAGGTCTTCATCGCTTGGCCGCCTTTGCCTCTGGCCGGGTGGCGGAGGGCGGGCGCTCATACCACCGGGCCAAGGCCTGGCGATGATGCAGATCCCGCGCCGGCGCCGCCGGGCGCCATCGCACATGGCTGGCGGCGGCCCTGGCGAGGAAATCCAACAATGCCATGTGTTGCCGCAGCACGCGCTGCTGCCTGTGTGCAATCAAGGGGTTGAAGATGCCATGGCGGCTGAAGAGCTGGCGCGGATTTTTCTTGACCCAGATCCATGAACCCATCTCCAGCGTCAGCGGCAGGAAGACGTGCTCGGGGTGTTCGTGCACGGCCTGCTGATACAGGTGATCCCACAGATCGCCATGGGCGAGGTAATGCACGCTTTGCGGCTCGAACACATAGCGGTGGTGCGCGTGCGTCTGGTCGAAGATGCGGTGCAGGGCGTGGATCTCGGCCAGATGGGCGATGGGCTCGGGCGTGTGGGCATACGGGAACCAGATGCGGTCCAGCAGCCCGAAGCCGGAGTGACAGTCGATCGCGATGCTGAACGGGCGGCTGAGCAGTTCGGTGCGTACCACCTCGCAGAGCGCGACGCTTTCGGCTTGCATGGGTTCATGTGCCTGACCGCGGTACCAGGGCAGGGCAGCGCTCCACCGCTGGCCGCCAATCAGGAAGGGCACGGGCGCCGTGGCGTCGACGGGGGCGTTGCGCATCAAATCGACGCCTTGCGGATTGGCGCGCGTGCCGCGCCACAGCCCCCCAGGATTGACCAAAGGCATGAACACCAGCCTGAGTTGGCTCAACAAGGCATGAGCGGCATCGTCCCAGCGCAGCCGCTGCACCAGACTGGCCAGGCAGGCCAGCACCACTTCCGCCCCAATGCGCTCCAGGCCGTGCACGCCGCCGAAGACGCCGATGGCCGGCGCATCTGCAGAGGGGTTGCCCAGGGTGACCGAGATCACGTCGAAGCGGTGATCGCCCACGGCCACCTGCGCCACAGCGCGGGCCTGGGCGTGCGCGCCCGCCATGTCGATCAGGCGGTGCAGCGCTTCGAGTTCTGGGAGCGGGTTGGAGAGGGCAGACCGAGACGGTGGGGGGAGCGCCATGCAAGGGGCTGGCAAGCCTTGAATCCATGAGATTGCCCCAAGGCGATGCTGGACAGATGACAGCACATGGTCCACATGGATCAGATCGACCGGTTCGTGTCGCCTGCCTGTCACACACAGGCGCTAGCTTGCGGGATGCCGTCTTACCCGGAGCTCTCCCCATGAACCGACACGCGCTCGCTCGTCACCTCTTCAAGGCAGGCATCCTCGGGCTCGCGGCCCTCGGGGGCCTGATCGAATGCGTCGCCTTGCTGCGGGCTCGCTGGCAGTCCTCAGCCATCGGGGCCCCTCGTCTGCGCTGATGCGCAGGGTGTTGGCCATGTAGCCGATCTTTGCAAGTGTTTGTATCTGCCGGCCCGGTCCGTCTGGACGCCCGCACCTGCCTGACCGCTCGTCAGCCATTCCAGTGGATGGGATCCCGGCACTCAACGCTCGCGGCAAGGCACACATTCCAAAGCGGCCCGCGCAATCCGTCACGCGCGATATCGCAAACGCCATAGACGCTCTGACCTCATTCGTGGCTTTCTGAAGAGGCGTGTCCCACCCTCGACGGAGCCATCATGAACGTCAAGACAATCTGTTTCAGTTTCGCCGCCGGCATGCTGTTCGCCGTGGCCCAACCGGCGGGCGCCGGGGTGCCGGATCAGTTGCGACGGGACTTCGCGCAGGCCGTCTACAGCGGCTCGCCCGAGCTGGTGCACGACCGCAATCCGCAGCCCTTGCTGCGCGCCGTGGTGGTGCTCAACATGAAGCTCGATGAATCGGATCATTGGCAGGTCGAAGTGGTGCGCACCAACGATCAGCAGCCGGCCATGCTGGCGCGCGCCCTGGAGACGGTTCGCCGCGCACAGCCGATCCAGGTGCCCGACGAACACAAGTCCGAACTCAAGCGCAACGGCTTCATGGAAGCCTGGCTGTTTGACAACGACGGCACCTTCCAGGTCAAGACCCTGGCCAAGGCACAGCGGCGTCAGTGATCCAGACCCGGTGAATCCTCGGGCCACACTGTGTCGCGGCTGCGGCGGCACAGTGTGAAAGCTCGTTCAGAATAGCGGGATGACTGTCGATGCCCGCCCCCCAGCTCACGACCCCGCGCACCATCACGATGGCGACCACTGCGAGCACTGCCACGGAACGCGCGACACCTCCCTGATCATCTTCAGCCCGGCCGGCATCGTGCCGCTGGCTGCGCCCGTGCGCAAGGCTGCCAAACGGCTCAAGGCCCTGGGCTTCACGCCCGAGATCGACGCCGGCGCCCTGGTCAAGCACCAGCGCTTCGCCGGCGATGACGACGCCCGCCTGGCCACCCTGCACCGTGTCGCCGACGCTGCACCCGCGGTGGCGCTGGCCACCCGCGGCGGTTACGGCCTCACCCGGATCCTGGATCGCATCGATTGGACCCGCATCGCCCGCAGCGTCGAGCAAGGCACCGCCTGGGTCGGCTACAGCGACATGACGGCGCTGCAATTGGCCGCACTCGCGCACAAGGCCAGCGGCCCCGCCAAGGTGCCCCACGGCGTGACGGCCGGCTTCTGGGCCGGCCCCATGGCCTGCGACGACTTCGGCCGTGCCGACAGCCCCGAAGGCGGCGACGATGTGACGCAGGATGTCTTCGTCGAGGCGATGGGCGGTGAACTGGAGGCCGTGGGCTTCCGCACGGATGCGGGCTTCGACGGCCTGGCGGTCAGCGGCCGCCTGTGGGGCGGCAACCTGGCCGTGACCCAGGCCCTGCTGGGCACCCCGCATTTCCCAAAGATCCGCAACGGCGTGCTCTTCCTGGAAGACGTCAACGAACACCCCTATCGCATCGAGCGCGCCTTGCTGCAACTGCACCAGGCCGGCGTGCTGGATCAGCAAAAGGCCATCGTGCTGGGCGCCTTCACCGAATACCGCAAATCGCCGCTGGACCGCGGCTACAACCTCAAGACGGTGATCGCGTATCTGCGCACGCTCACCCAGGTGCCCATCCTCACCGGCCTGCCGTTCGGCCATGTCCCCACCAAGCTGTGCCTGCCCTTGGGCCGTCAGGTCGATCTGGTGGTGCAGGGCCGCGATGCGCTTGCTGCTCTGGGTGTGAGGAGCGCTCACATGAACAGGGTAGTCATCCAGGCGCTGTGTGGCGTGATGATGGTCGCGGCGGCCATGCTGGGCGTTTCGCCTGCCTGGGCCGCCCACGCCTACGCGCAGTTCGGCGACATCAAGTACCCCCCCGGCTTCGCGCACTTCGACTACGTCAACCCGAACGCCCCCAAGGGCGGGCAGATCGCGATCGTCGCCAACTCGATCGCCAGCAGCTTTGACAAGTACAACCCGTTCACCTTGAAGGGCACCGAGCCGCCCGGCATGGAAATGCTGGTGTTCGAGACCCTGATGACCGGCAGCAGCGATGAGCCCGCCACCGTGTACGGCCTGCTCGCCGAAGACATCGACGTGTCGCCCGACCGCCTGACGGTGACCTTCCGCCTCAACCCCAAGGCGCGCTTTCAGAACGGCGATCCGGTGCTCGCCAAGGATGTGAAGCACTCGTTCGACATGCTCACCAGCAAGCAGGCCGCGCCACAGTACCCGGCCTACTTCTCGGGTGTCGACAAGGCCGAGGTCCTGGGTGAACGCACGATCCGATTCACCCTCAGGCGGCCGGATCCCGAGTTGCCCATCATCGTCGGCAGCCTGCCGGTGTTCAGCCACAAGTGGGGCATCGTCAATGGCCTGCGCAAGCCTTTCGACCAGATCGTCACCGAGATGCCGATTGCGTCTGGCCCCTACAAGATCGGCCCGATCAACTACGGGCGCGACATCACCTATGTGCGCGACAAGACCTACTGGGCCGAAGACCTGAACGCACACCGCGGCACCTTCAACTTCGATCGCATCACCTACCGGCTCTACACCGACAACGTCGCGTCCTTCGAGGCCTTCAAGGCGGGTGAGTTCGATTTCATCCAGTCCTTCATCTCCAAGGACTGGGCGCGCCAGTACAAGGGCGGCAAGTTCGATTCGGGCGAGCTGGTAAAGCGCGAGCTCATCCACCGCAACGCGGCGGGCTTCCAGGGCTTCGTGTTCAACACGCGCAACCCCAAGCTGAAGGACCCGCGCGTGCGCTTGGCTTTCGATCTGTGCATGGACTTCGAGTGGATGCGCCGGCAGCTCTTCTACAACATCTACAAGCGCCTGCCGAGCTACTTCGCCAACAGCGAGTACGAAGCCAAGGGCCTGCCGGGCCCCGATGAACTCGCCTTGCTCGAGCCGCTGCGCAGCAAGCTCGATCCCGCGGTGCTGACCCAACCCGTGCCGCAGCCGCCCAGCACCAACCCGCCGGGCTCGCTGCGTGACAACCTCAAGCGTGCCCGTGACCTGCTCAAGGCCGCCGGCTGGACGATCCAGGATGGCGTGATGCGCAATGCCAAGGGCGAGCCCCTGGTGCTGGAGATCCTGGACAACTCGCCGAGCTTCGGCAAGATCATCACCCAGCTCAAGCGCAACATGGACAAGCTGGGCATCGAGCTGAACTACAAGGTGGTCGATTACGCCGTGTATGAAAAGCGGGTGAAGAACTTCGAGTTCGAAGTCATCACGCTGGCCTTGCCCGGGCGGCTGATCCCCGGCTCGGAATTGAAGCTGCGTTATCACTCATCGGCAGCCAACACGCCCGGCTCGTCCAATCTGGGTGGGGTGGCCGATCCGGCCATCGATGCCCTCATCGACAAGGCCATGAGCGCCAAGACCCGGCCTGAACTGGCCACCGCCGTGCGCGCGCTCGATCGCGTGTTGCGCCATGGGCACTATGCGGCCCTGCACTGGTATTCGAACGCCTTCCGCGTGGCCTGGCGCAACGGCCGCTTCGGTCAACCCACGCCGCCGCCCTACTATCAGCCGGAAGGCTGGGCGCTGGCCTACTGGTGGAGTCTGTGATGTGGGTCTACATCCTCAAGAGGCTGCTGCTGATGATCCCCACGCTGCTGGGCGTGCTGCTGGTCACCTTCGTGGTGATCCAGTTCGTGCCGGGCGGCCCCGTCGAGCAGGTGATGTACAAGCTGACCGATCGCACCGCAGGCGGTGAAGCCGGTGCCGCGGCCGCCAGTGGCTATCGCGGCCGCCAGGGGGTGGATCCGGCGCAGGTCGAAGAGCTCAAGAAGCTCTACGGCTTCGACAAGCCGGCCCCTGAACGCTTCATCCAGATGGTGAGCGCCTATTTGCGCTTCGACCTGGGCGACAGCTTCGTGCACCACAAGAGCGTGTGGGAACTGGTCAAGGAAAAGCTGCCGGTGTCGATCACGCTGGGCCTGTGGACCTTCTTCCTGAGCTACCTGATTTCGGTCCCGCTGGGCATCGCCAAGGCGGTGCGTGCCGGCAGCCGCTTCGATTTCGTCACCAGCCTCATCGTGCTCGTGGGCTATGCCATCCCCGGCTTCGTGCTGGGCGTGGCCCTGCTGGTGCTGTTCGGTGGCGGCACCTTCGTGCAGTGGTTCCCGCTGCGCGGCCTCACCTCCGCCAACTGGGATGAGCTGAGCACGCTGGGCAAGGTGACCGACTACCTCTGGCACATCACCTTGCCGGTGACGGCCAGCGTGCTGGGCAGTTTCGCCGTCATCACCATCCTCACCAAGAACGCCTTCCTTGACGAGATCCGCAAGCAGTACGTGATCACCGCGCGCGCCAAGGGGCTGGACGAACAGAAGGTGCTGTGGAAGCACGTGATGCGCAACGCGCTCATCCCCCTGATCACCGGCTTTCCTTCGGCCTTCATCGGGGCGTTCTTCACCGGCTCGCTGCTGATCGAGACGCTGTTCTCGCTCAATGGCCTGGGCTTGCTGAGCTATGAATCGGTGATGAAGCGTGACTACCCGGTGGTGATGGGCACGCTCTACCTGTTCACGCTGATCGGGCTGATCACCAAGCTGATCAGCGATCTGTGCTACGTCTGGATCGACCCGCGGGTCAAGTTCGACTGATGACATCCATGACACCGCAAACCCTTGCACCGTCGGCCTCCAACTCGCCTTCCATCTCGCCATCCCGGCGCGCCTGGCTCAGGTTCAAACAGCACAAGCTGGGCTACTGGAGCTTCGTGATGTTCGTCGTGATGGTGGTGATGAGCCTGGGGGCTGAACTGCTGTCCAACGACAAGCCGCTGGTGGCGCGCTACAACGGGCATTGGTACTTCCCCATCTTCCAGTCGCTGCCGGAGACCACCTTCGGCGGTGATTTCGACACCGCCACCGATTACCTCGATCCCTTCATCGCCCGGCAGTTCGAGCAGCCGGGTAACTTCGCGCTGTACCCGCCCAACCGTTCGCATCACCGCACGGTGAACTACTTCTCCACCGAGCCCAATCCCGCTGCGCCTTCGCGGCAGAACTGGCTGGGCACGGACGATCGGGGGCGCGATGTGTTGGCGCGCCTGCTGTACGGCTTTCGGGTGTCCGTGCTGTTTGGCCTGGCCTTGACGGTGATCGGCTGCGTGATCGGCATCCTTGCGGGCGCCGTGCAGGGCTTCTACGGCGGCCGCACCGATCTGTTCATGCAGCGCATCATCGAGATCTGGAACTCGATGCCCGAGCTCTACCTGCTGATCATCTTCTCGGCGATGTTCTCGCCGGGGCTGGGCATGTTGCTGCTGTTGCTGAGCCTGTTCGGCTGGATCGGTCTGTCTGAGTACGTGCGCGCCGAATTCCTGCGCAACCGTCAGCTTGAATACGTGCGGGCTGCGCGCGCGCTGGGTCTGACCAACTGGCAGATCATCCGCCGGCACATCCTGCCCAACAGCATGACGCCGGTGGTGAGCTTCCTGCCGTTCCGCATGAGCGCGGCCATTCTGGCGCTGACCTCGCTCGATTTCCTCGGCCTCGGCGTGCCGCTGGATACGCCCAGCCTGGGCGAAATGCTCTTTCAGGGCAAGAACAACCTGGATTCCTGGTGGATCTCGCTGTCCACCTTCGTGGTGCTGGTGGTGACCTTGCTGCTGCTGACCTTCATGGGCGATGCCCTGCGCGATGCCCTGGATCCCCGCAAGGAGGTGCAGGCATGAGCACGAAAGCATCGCAGGACCTGCTGCTGGACGTGCAGGACATGCACGTGGCCTTCGGCGGCAAGGAGGTCGTCAAAGGGGTGAGCCTGCAGATCCGTCAAGGGGAAAAGCTGGCGCTGGTCGGCGAATCGGGTTCGGGCAAGACGATCACGGCCATGAGTCTGCTCAAGCTGATCCCGCAGGCACAGGTCAGTGGTCGGGCCATGTTTGGCGCGACAAACCAGCGTGACTTGCTCGCATTGAGCGAGCGCGAACTCCGGCAAGTGCGCGGCCAGGACATTGCCGTGATCTTCCAGGAGCCCATGACGGCCCTCAACCCGCTGTTCACCGTGGGCGACCAGATCGCCGAAGTCATCGAGCTGCACCAGGCCGTCTCGCGTGCGCAGGCCTGGCAGCGCGCCATCGAGTTGCTGCAACTCACCGGCATCCCCGAGCCGCAACGCCGCGCCGCCAGCTACCCGCATCAGCTGTCGGGCGGGCAGCGTCAACGCGCGATGATCGCCATGGCGCTGGCCTGCCGTCCGCAACTGCTGCTGGCAGACGAGCCCACCACGGCGCTGGACGTGACGCTGCGTGTGCAGATCCTGGAGTTGCTCACCGAGTTGCAGCGCTCGCAGGGCATGGCGGTGCTGATGATCACGCACGATCTGCACCTGGTGCGCCAGTTTGCAGATCGCGTGGCGGTCATGGAGCAGGGCGTGTTGGTGGAGGTAGGCACCGTGGCCGAGGTCTTCGCCAACCCGCAGCACCCCTATACGCGCAAGCTGCTGGACAGCCGGCCGGTACGGGATGTCATCGAGGTGTCGGCCGATGCCAAGGCACAGCCCGCCGTCATCCAGGCGCACGATGTCAAGGTCACCTATCCCGTGCCGCTCAAGGGCTTGCAGGGCTGGTTCAAGTCCGGTCGCTTTGTGGCGGTCAAGCAGGCCCGCTTCGAGCTGCGCCAAGGCCATACGCTGGCGGTGATCGGCGAATCCGGATCGGGCAAGTCCACCCTGGCCCTGGCCAGTCTGGGCCTGCAGGCGTTTGAAGGGGATCTGAAGGTGTCCGGCCAGGCCTGGCGATTCAGCGCCAAGGCAGACCGGCCCTTGCGCCGCACCGTGCAGGTCGTCTTCCAGGACCCGTTTTCGTCCCTCTCGCCCCGGATGACAGTCCAAGAGCTTGTGGGTGAAGGCCTGGAGATTCACCAGCCCGGCCTCGGTGAGGCGCAGCGGCGCGAGCGTATGGTGCAGACCCTGGCCGACGTGGGCCTGACCGAAGCCCAGTTCCCCGGCCTGTTGGGGCGCTTCCCCCACGCGTTCTCAGGGGGGCAGCGGCAACGCCTGGCACTGGCGCGCGCGCTGGTGGTCGATCCAGGCGTGCTGGTACTCGATGAGCCGACCAGCGCACTGGATGTGACCATCCAGAAGCAGATCCTCAGCCTTTTGCAGCGCCTGCAGCGTGAGCGGGGGTTGAGCTATTTGCTCATCACGCACGATGTCGAAGTCGTGGCCGCGATGGCGCACGAGGTCATCGTGATGAAGGACGGCGACATCGTCGAAGCCGGCCCCGTGGCCGATGTGCTGCAAAAGCCGCGACACCCCTACACCGCCAGACTGGTGGAGGCCAGCCTGATCGGCACGAGCTGAGGTGCGCACCGATCCGCTGCGCGTGGCGGCGGATCAGGCCCGCATCAAATGCCCATCTTGCCCAGCGTGTCCATGACGTCGCGCAGGGTGCTGGCCAGATAAGGGTGCTCCGAGGCGAAGCGCGATTCCAGTTCCTGGGCGCGTTCGTTGAGCGATGGCTCCTGCGCCGCAGCGTCCGTCTGGCTGAGCACCTGCTGAATATCCCGATCCAGATCCTGGAGAGACTGGCGCAGCCCGGCATCGATGGGCTGACCCGATTCCAGCTCGGTCTTGAGCTTGGCCAGCAGCGTGGTGAGTTCCTGCTTGTTCATCTTGCGTACCTCTTGCCTCAGGCCTGATCTTCGCTCAAGCCACCCATGACGTGGCTGAAACCGCCATCGACATACGTGATTTCTGCCGTCACGCCGGCGGCCAGATCCGACAACATGAAGGCCGCGACGTTGCCGACATCCTCGATGGTGACGTTGCGGCGAAGCGGCGCGTTGTCTTCCACCACGCTCAGGATCTTGGAAAAGCCCTTGATGCCCGAGGCCGCGAGCGTCTTGATGGGGCCGGCAGAGATCCCGTTGACCCGAATGCCTTTGGGCCCCAGGCTCGCGGCCGTATAGCGCACCGAGGCTTCGAGGGAAGCCTTGGCCAGGCCCATGGTGTTGTAGGCCGGCACGATGCGCTCGGCACCCAGGTAGGACAGCGTCAGCAGCGCGGCGCGGTCGTTCAGATAGGGCAAGGCGGCCTTGGCCATGGCCGGGAAGCTGTAGGCCGAGATGTCATGGGCGATGCGGAAGGCTTCGCGCGAAAGGCCTTCGAGGAAGTCGCCGGCAATCGCTTCGCGCGGCGCAAAACCGATGGAGTGAACGAAACCGTCGAACCGGGGCCAGGCCTTGGACAGGTCTGCAAACAGTGTCGCGATTTGTTCATCGCTGGCAACGTCGCAGTCGAACACCAGTTCCGAATTGAACTCCTGGGCGAACTCGGTGATCCGGTCCTTGAAACGCTCACCCACATAACTGAAGGCCAATTCAGCGCCTTCGCGCTGGCAGGCCTTGGCAATGCCGTAGGCGATGGAGCGGTTGGACAGCAGGCCGGTGATCAGCAGGCGTTTGCCAGCAAGAAATCCCATGAAGTCTCCAAAAGGGGTGCTTAACCAGGGGCGGATTTTGGCATGGCTGTGGGCTACAAGATAATTTCAGAGTCGATGTCTTGATCCAGCCTCTTCCTCGGGGTAAAATGCGGGATTGGCTGCTTTGCTCCTGTGTTGGGAGGAAAATGCAGCTCGTCTCTGCCCCGAAGGCACTGCGTATTCGTCACCGCCCGCGTTGTCGCGCCCTAGCCGACCATGCCGCGAGAATGCCCAGCGCACCGAAAGGCAGCTCATGGGCGGGATGACCAGCCCATTTTTTTTGCTCGACTGTTTTTTGCCGGGTGTGGGGCAGGGTAGATGTCTGGGTTTGCCGGACATTGGCCAATGCCTCCGCTGGTGGAATGCTCGAACGTGTTTGTTGGGGTAGCGCCGAATCCGTAAGGAGAGGGCCAAAAGCTGACTGGATGACGACAAGCTGGCTGAACGTTGTTGAAACCACCGTGACCGGTCTGGGTTACGAGCTTGTGGACTGCGAACGCAGTTCGCACGGGCTTTTGCGCGTCTACATCGACCGCCTGCCGGACCAGGACTACGATCTGCCCGGCGATCTGGTCACCGTGGACGACTGCGAGAAGGTGACGCGGCAGCTTGCAGTACGCGCTGGAAACCATCGATGCCGATTACGCCCGGCTGGAAGTGTCCTCGCCTGGCGTCGATCGCCCGCTGAAAACCCCCGCGCACTTCGCCCGCTTCGTCGGCGAGGAAGTCGCCATCACCCTCAAGGTGCCCTTCCAGGGGCGCAAGAAGTATGCAGGCGTTCTGTGTCCCTCACAGGATGCCGATCCTGCCGCTGTGCAGTCCGGTCAGGCCTGGGGACTGGTCTTGAAGTCGCCCGACGCCGACAAGCCGCTGTCCAAGACGGCGGCCAAGAAGCTGGCCAAACAGGCGGCACAGGGCATGGCCCCCCCCGCGCAGGATGTGGATGAAGTTTTAGGTTTCACGCTCGATGAAATCCGCGAGGCACGCCTGGTGCCGGAAGTGAGTTTCAAGGGGCGCAGCCGTCGGGAGGCAACCCCGGCGGCCGATGGTGTTGCCGTGGATGAGGCGGAAGAACTCGGAGGTCAGAAGAAATGAATCGCGAATTGCTGATGTTGGTGGACGCTATTTCTCGCGAAAAGAGCGTGGACCGTGATGTGGTGTTTGGTGCGGTCGAGTCCGCCCTGGCTTCCGCAACCAAGAAGCTGTATCAGGGCGATGTCGACATCCGTGTCGCCATCGACCGTGAGAGCGGTGAATACGAGACCTTCCGCCGCTGGCTGGTCGTGCCCGACGAGGCCGGCCTGCAGAACCCGGATGCCGAAGAGATCCTCTCGGATGCGACCGACCGCATCCCCGACATCGAAATCGGTGACTACATCGAAGAAGGTGTCGAATCGCTGCCCATCGGGCGCATCGGTGCCCAGGCGGCCAAGCAGGTCATCCTCCAGAAGATCCGCGATGCCGAGCGCGAACAACTGCTCAACGACTTCCTCTCGCGTGGCGACAAGATTTTCGTGGGCACCGTCAAGCGTCTGGACAAGGGCGACATCATCGTCGAGTCCGGCCGTGTGGAAGGGCGCCTCAAGCGCAGCGAGATGATCCCGAAGGAAAACCTCCGTTCGGGCGACCGCGTGCGTGCCTACATCCTCGGCGTGGATCCCACGCAGCGCGGCCCGCAGATCATGCTGTCGCGCAGCGCCCCGGATTTCATGATCGAGCTGTTCCGTCAGGAAGTGCCCGAGATCGAACAAGGCCTGCTGGAAATCAAGAGCTGCGCCCGTGACGCTGGCTCGCGCGCCAAGATCGCCGTGCTGTCGCACGACAAGCGTGTCGATCCGATCGGCACCTGCGTCGGCGTGCGCGGCTCGCGCGTGACCGCCGTGACCAACGAACTCGCCGGCGAGCGCGTGGACATCGTGCTGTGGTCCGAAGACCCCGCCCAGTTCGTGATCGGCGCCCTGGCTCCGGCCAATGTGCAGTCGATCTTCGTGGACGAAGAGCAGCACGCCATGGACGTGGTGGTCGACGAGGAAAACCTCGCCATCGCCATTGGCCGCGGCGGGCAGAACGTGCGTCTGGCCTCGGACCTGACCGGCTGGCGCATCAACATCATGACGGCCGAGGAATCGGCCCAGAAACAGGCTGTCGAGACCAGCAGCATCCGCAAGATCTTCGTGGAGAAGCTCGATGTGGACGAGGAGGTCGCCGACATCCTGATCGCCGAAGGGTTCACCAGCCTGGAAGAAGTGGCCTACGTGCCGCTGCAGGAAATGCTGGAAATCGAATCGTTCGACGAAGACACGGTCAACGAGCTGCGCACCCGTGCGAAAGATGCCCTGCTGACCATGGAAATCGCCAAGGAAGAAGAGGTCGAGACTTTGTCGGAAAATCTCAAGGGTCTGGAAGGATTGACCCCTGAGCTGATCGCCAAGCTCGCCGAAGCCGGCATCCACACCCGTGACGACCTGGCCGACCTGGCCGTGGACGAACTCGTCGAGATCACGGATGTGTCCGACGAACAGGCGCGCGCCCTGATCCTCAAGGCCCGTGAACACTGGTTTGCCTGAGTCACACGCCCGCCACTTCTTCTCGACACATTAAGCTAGCTCTATCGCAAGGATTAACACAATGGCCGTGACCACCGTCGCACAATTCGCCGCGGAGCTCAATCGCCCGGCTGCGACACTGCTGGACCAGCTACAGTCCGCAGGCGTGCCAAAGGCAGCGCCCGAGGACGTGCTCACGGAAGCCGACAAGGAGCGCCTGCTGGATCATCTGCGCAGCGCCCACGGCTCCGCCGGGGCAGATCGCAAGAAGATCACGCTGACCCGCAAGTCGACCACCGAGATCAAGCAAGCCGATGCCTCAGGCAAGGCCCGCACCATCCAGGTCGAAGTCAAGAAGAAGCGCGTGTTCGTCAAGCGTGACGGCGCCGTCGTGGACGATGCCGCCGCGCATTCCGCTCAGGAAGAAGCCGAACTCGCTCGTCGCGAGGAGGAGGCCCGCGCCCAGGCTGAAGCCCTGCGTCAGCAGGAAGAACAGCTGGCCGAAGCCCGCCGCCAACGCGAAGAGCAGGAGCGTCGCGAACGTGCCGAGGCTGAAGCGCGTGCTGCCGCGGCCGCCGAAAAGGCTGCGCGGGAGCTGGCCGAGCGCGAAGCCGCCGGCAAATCCGCTGCCAAGGTGGCTGCCGAGCAGGACGCCGCCGAGCGCGAAGCCGCTGCGGCACGCCGTGCTGCAGCCCAGGAAGCTGCCCGCGCCGAAGCCGCTGCATTGACGGCTGCCGCGCAGCGTGCCTCCAAGGGCGGCGTGCTGAAGGCGGCCAGCGAGAAGGCGGCGGAAGAAAAGGTCACGGCAGAAGTCGAAGCCAAGGCCGAAGCGACCGCTGGTGCGGAGGCGGAAGCCACCGCTGCGCCGGCTGCCCCCGCTGCCGCGCCCGAAGCGCCGAAAGCGCCCGTGGTGCGCGTGGTCAAGGCCGCCGACCGTGAGGCCGAGGAGAAGAAGCGCCTGGATGAACTGGCCCAGCGCCGCAAGGCCGCAGAGGCCGAGGCTGCCGCCATCCGCGCCATGATGAATGCGCCCAAGAAGGTCCTGACGGCCAAGAAGCCTGAAGAGCCCAAGCCTGCCGCCACGGCTGAAGCCGGCAAGGAAGGCATCAAGGGCACCATTCACAAGCCGAAGGCCGTGCCGGGCGCCCCGGGTGCAGCAGGCGCCGGCGCCAAGCCGGGCGACAAGAAGTCGGTCAAGTCCGAGAAGCTGTCGTCGAGCTGGGCCAATGACGAGAAGAAGCGTGGTGTGTCGACGCCGGCCAAGGGCCGTGGCGACGCCGCCGGCGCTGGTCGCAACAGCTGGAAGGCCCCCGGTGGTGGCCGCGGTGGCCGTCGTGGCGACCGTGGTGATCGCGATGGTCAATCCAGCTTCGTGGCGCCGACCGAACCGCAAATCATCGAAGTGCACATTCCCGAGACCATCTCGGTGGCCGATCTGGCCCACAAGATGTCGGTGAAGGCCTCCGAGGTCATCAAGCAGATGATGAAGCTGGGCCAGATGGTCACCATCAACCAGCAGCTGGACCAGGAAACGGCCATGATCGTGGTCGAAGAAATGGGCCACAAGGCGCTGGCTGCCAAGCTGGACGATCCGGATGCCTTCCTCGAGGAAGAACACGCCGAGCAGGCCACCGAGGCCTTGCCTCGCGCGCCGGTCGTCACCGTCATGGGTCACGTCGATCACGGCAAGACCTCGCTGCTGGACTACATCCGTACCAGCCGTGTGGCCGCTGGCGAAGCCGGTGGGATCACGCAGCACATCGGTGCCTACCACGTCGACACGCCTCGCGGCATGATCACCTTCCTGGACACCCCGGGTCACGAGGCCTTCACGGCCATGCGTGCCCGCGGCGCGAAGGCCACCGACCTGGTCATCCTGGTCGTGGCCGCTGACGACGGCGTCATGCCGCAGACAAAGGAAGCCATCCATCACGCCAAGGCTGCGGGTGTGCCCATCGTCGTGGCGATCAACAAGATCGACAAGCCGGGTGCCAACCTGGACCGCGTCAAGCAGGAACTGGTGGCCGAGGAGGTCGTGCCCGAAGAGTACGGCGGCGATTCGCCTTTCGTGCCGGTGTCCGCCAAGGTGGGGACCGGTATCGACGACCTGCTGGAGCAAGTGCTGCTGCAGGCCGAAGTGCTGGAGTTGAAGGCACCTGCAGCCTCCATGGCCAAGGGCCTGGTGATCGAAGCGCGTCTGGACAAGGGCCGCGGCCCGGTGGCCACCGTGCTGGTGCAGTCCGGCACGCTCAAGCGTGGCGATGTGGTGCTGGCTGGTTCCAGCTATGGCCGTGTTCGCGCCATGCTGGATGAAAACGGCAAGAACGCCACCGAGGCCGGCCCGTCGATCCCCGTCGAAATCCAGGGCCTGACCGAAGTGCCGGGTGCCGGCGACGAGTTCATGGTGTTGTCCGATGAGCGCCGTGCCCGTGAAATTGCCACCTTCCGTCAAGGCAAGTACCGTGACGTCAAGCTGGCCAAGCAACAGGCCGCCAAGCTGGAAAACATGTTCGAGAACATGGGTCAAGGCGAAGTCCAGACCCTGGCTCTGATCATCAAGGCCGACGTGCAAGGCTCGCAAGAAGCCCTGGCCACGTCGCTGCTTAAGCTGTCGACGCCCGAGGTCAAGGTTCAGATCGTGCATGCCGCCGTGGGTGGCATCAGCGAGTCGGACGTCAACCTCAGCATCGCCTCCAAGGCCGTCATCATCGGCTTCAACACGCGTGCCGACGCCGGTGCGCGCAAGCTGGCCGAGCACAACGGTGTGGACATCCGCTACTACAACATCATCTATGACGCCGTGGACGATGTGAAGGCAGCGATGGGCGGCATGCTGGCGCCGGAGCAGCGCGAAGAGATCATCGGCTCGGCCGAGATCCGTCAGGTGTTCATCGCCTCCAAGATCGGCACGATCGCGGGCTGTATGGTCACCAACGGCGTGGTCCGCCGCAGCGCACGCCTGCGCCTGCTGCGCGACAACGTGGTCATCTACACCGGTGAGTTGGAAGGCCTCAAGCGCTTCAAGGACGATGTCAAGGAAGTCCGCGAGGGCTTCGAATGTGGTCTCAACATCAAGGGCTACAACGACATCAAGGAAGGCGACGTCCTCGAGTTCTTCGAAATCAAGGAAGTGGCTCGCACCCTGTAAGCCCACGCCCAGGCCGCTTCCCCCAAAAGCAACCCCGCCTGACCCCAGGCGGGGTTTGTGCTTGAAAGGAAGCCGCTTCTTGCGAGGCAGAAATCCACCATGCGCCATAAACGTTCCACCCCCAACCGCAGCAACCGCGTCGCCGACCAGATCCAGCGCGACGTGGCCGAGCTCATCCGCGATCTGAAGGATCCGCGCATCGGCATGGTCACGATCAACAGCGTGGATGTCACGCCGGACTACGCACACGCGAAGGTTTTCTTCTCGGTCCTGATCGGCAGCCCCGACGAGTGCGAGCAAGGCCTCAATGAGGCAGCCGGTTACCTCCGCAACAGCCTGTTCAAACGCCTGCAGATCCACACGGTGCCGACGCTGCACTTCCATTTCGACCGCACCACCGAGCGTGCGGCCGAACTCAGCGCCCTGATCAACCGCGCCGTGGCCGACAAGGCCAAGGACGCCGATGACGGAGACGGACAAAGCGGGAAGCAGGATGAAGGCGAGGGCGCTCAGGGCTGAGCCTTGGCACGCGCGAGTTGAGCCATCCGGACACGCCATGAACGCCCCCAAGCCTGCCCGCCCACCCCGCCGCCAGCTGGATGGCGTCATCCTGCTGGACAAGCCTCTGGGCCTGTCCAGCAATGACGCACTGCAGAAGGTGCGCCGCCTGCTGCGCGCGGAAAAGGCGGGCCACACCGGGACGCTCGACCCGCTGGCCACCGGGCTGCTGCCCCTGTGCTTTGGTGCGGCCACCAAGTTCTCGCAGGTCTCGCTGGACGCCGACAAGCGCTACACCGCCACGCTTCAGCTTGGCCGGACGACGACCACCGGTGATGCCGAAGGCGAGGTGCTGCAGACGCGTCCGGTGACTGCCGACCAGGTCAATGCCGAGACCATTCGGGCGGCCTGCGATGCCTATCTCGGCGACATCGACCAGGTTCCGCCCATGCATTCGGCGCTCAAGCACCAGGGCAGGGCCTTGTACGAATATGCGCGCGAGGGCATCGAGATCGAGCGTCCTGCGCGCCGGGTCACCCTTCATGCCATTGACATCCTGGACTGGCAGCATGATGTGCTCACCCTGGACGTGCGCTGCAGCAAGGGCACCTACATCCGGACCCTGGCGCAGGACATCGGCGAGCGCCTGGGCTGCGGTGCCCACCTGATCGGCCTGCGACGCACCGGCAGCGGCGGCATCAGCCTGCAATGCGCCGTCACGCTGGACGCCTTGCAAGCCATGAGCGAAGCGGAACGCGATGCCCATCTGCAACCCGCCGACGTGCTGCTGGCCGACTGGCCGCAGGTGCTGTTGACCGAAGAGGACGCGGCCCGTTTCCTGACCGGCCTGCGTCGCCGCACCCGTCTGCCAGATGCGCCACAGGTGCGCGTCTATGGGCCGCTGCCGGCCCAAAGCGCTGGCCTGGGCCGTGTGCTGCTGGGCAGTGCCCACATCCAGGGCGGCGAACTGATTCCCACCCGGCTGCTGAGCCCGGCCGAAGTTCAAGGCCTGCTGCTGATGCAGCAAGCCCCATCCGCTGAAGCGCGGCCGCCTGCCCAGGCCGTCGCGCCCCAGCCCGACACTGTTCTTTGAATCCAAGACTGAGAGCTTCGTTATGAGCACCCAAATCCGCAACATCGCGATCATCGCCCACGTTGACCATGGCAAGACGACCATGGTGGACCAACTGCTGCGCCAGTCCGGCACCTTCGCCGAACACGAGAAGGTCGTCGACACCGTGATGGACAGCAACGCCATCGAACGCGAGCGTGGCATCACCATCCTGGCCAAGAACTGCGCCGTGAGCTGGAAGGGCACGCACATCAACATCGTCGACACCCCGGGCCACGCGGACTTCGGCGGTGAAGTCGAACGCGCGCTGTCCATGGTCGATGGCGTGGTGCTGCTGATCGACGCCCAGGAAGGCCCGATGCCCCAGACCCGCTTCGTGACGAAGAAGGCGCTGGCCCTGGGCCTCAAGCCCATCGTCGTGGTCAACAAGGTCGACAAGCCCGGAGCCAAGCCGGATGCCGTGATCAACGCCGCTTTCGACCTGTTCGACAAGCTCGGCGCCACCGATGAGCAGCTGGACTTCCCCGTGGTGTACGCCTCCGGCATCAATGGCTGGTCTTCGCTGGAAGAAGGCGAGCCCGGCGCCCAGTGGGGCCCGGACATGTCGGCGCTGTTCGACACCGTGCTCAAGCACGTGCAGCCGCATGCCGGCGATGCCAACGCCCCGCTGCAACTGCAGATTTCCGCGCTGGACTACAACAGCTTCGTCGGCCGCATCGGCGTGGGCCGCATCAACGCCGGCAAGATCAAGCCGGGCATGGACGTGCTCGTGTGCGAAGGCCCGGACGGCAAGAGCGTCAAGGGCCGCATCAACCAGGTGCTGACCTTCCAGGGTCTGGATCGTGTGCAGGTCACCGAAGCCAGCGCCGGCAACATCGTGCTGATCAACGGCATTGAAGATCTGGGTATTGGCGTGACGGTGACCGACCCGGCCAACCCCCAGCCGCTGCCCATGCTGAAGGTGGACGAGCCCACGCTGACAATGAACTTCTGCGTGAACACCTCGCCGCTGGCCGGGCGTGAAGGCAAGTTCGTCACCAGCCGCCAGATCTGGGACCGTCTGCAGAAGGAACTGCAGCACAACGTCGCCCTGCGCGTGAAGGAAACCGACGAAGACGGCATCTTCGAGGTCTGCGGCCGGGGCGAACTGCACCTGACCATCCTGCTGGAAAACATGCGCCGCGAAGGCTATGAACTGGCCGTCTCCAAGCCCCGCGTGATGTTCAAGGAGATCGATGGCGTCAAGTGCGAACCGATGGAACTGGTGACCGCCGACGTGGAAGAAGTGCACCAGGGCGGCGTCATGCAGGCGCTGGGCCTTCGCAAGGGCGAAATGATCAACATGGAGCCGGACGGCCGTGGTCGTGTGCGCCTGGAATACCGCATCCCCGCGCGTGGCCTGATCGGCTTTTCCAACGAGTTCCTGAACCTGACGCGCGGCTCGGGCCTGATCGCCTCGATCTTCGACGGCTACGAGCCGCACAAGGGCGAGATCGGTGGCCGCAAGAACGGCGTGCTGATCTCCATGGACGATGGCGAAATCTTCACGTACGCGCTGGGCAAGCTCGATGACCGCGGCCGCATGTTCGTCAAGGCCAATGACCCGGTGTACGAAGGCATGATCGTCGGCATCCACAGCCGCGAGAACGACCTGGTGGTGAACGCCACGCGGACCAAGCAGCTGACCAACTTCCGTGTCTCCGGCAAGGAAGACGCGATCAAGATCACGCCCCCGATCGACCTCACGCTGGAGTACGGCGTGGACTTCATCGATGACGATGAGTTGGTGGAGATCACGCCCAAGAGCGTCCGCCTGCGCAAGCGTCACCTCAAGGAGCATGAGCGCAAGCGTGCCCAGCGCGAATCCGAGGCTTGATCAGCGCCGAGATGCGTGTTGATCCATGACAAGGGAAGGCGGCCTCAGGGCCGCCTTCTTGCATCTGCAGGCATGATGGGCGATCCCCCAGCCCTCTGCCTGTGTGCCCGATGCCGGATTCGCTTTTCACGCCCTTCGATCTGTATTGCGAACGACTGGGCCCGGGCTTCTGGGCGGAGCCTTTGAACGCCTGGTCGAATGGCAGCTTCCTGGTCGCCGCATGGCTGGCCTGGCGTCTGGCTCGGCGCCAGCAGCACACTCGCGCCACCGACATCCGCATCCTGATCGGGCTGACGGCCGCCATCGGCATCGGCAGCTTCCTGTTTCACACCCTGGCCGTGCGATGGGCCATGCTGGCGGATGTCATCCCCATCGGCGTGTACCAGGCCGCCTTTTTGATGTTCTACACACGCCGGGTTGCGGGGCTGACGCCGGCCGTGGTAGCACTTTGCCTTGCCACGTTCGGGGGCTTGTCCCTTGTTTTCGACGCACTGCCTGCACACTGGCTCAACGGCTCGCTCACCTATGCCCCGTCCGGCTTGTTCATGGCGGTCATGGGGGTGTATCACCGGCGGGCCGGCAAGCAGGCGCCCTGGGCCATGCTCCTGGCATGCGGCATCTTCTCGCTGTCTTTCTTCTTTCGGGCGATCGACATGGCCGTGTGTGAGCGGTTGCCTGTCGGTACGCACGCTCTGTGGCATTTGCTCAATGGCGTGCTGTTGTATGTCACGACACGTGCCTATGTGTTGAATGCCCCTTCCAAAGGCGATCCATCATGAAACTCGGCTACACCATCATCTACGTTCCCGACGTTGCGGCCTCGCTGACGTTCTTCGAGCAGGCCTTCGGCCTGCAGCGCCGCTTCCTGCATGAAAGTGGCACCTACGGCGAACTCGATACCGGCCAGACCACGCTGTCGTTCGCTGCACATGAACTCGGTGACATGAACTTCACGGGCGGACACGTGCATGCGGACCGCTCACCCAAGCCGCTGGGCTTCGAGATCGCCCTGGTCACGGACGACGTGCCGGCGGCGCATGCCAAGGCCCTGGCGACCGGCGCCCGTGAAATGGCGGCCCCCCAAGCCAAGCCCTGGGGGCAGCTCGTCTCATATGTGCGCTGCCCTGATGGCATCCTGGTCGAGTTGTGTACGCCCGTGACTGCCTGAATGCAGCCCTTGAGAAAGGACATTTGCATGGTGGACAAATCATCTGAAGGCGCATCGGCGCCGGCCTCGGGTGAGGCTGCCTCCGCCCTGATTGATCAACGCATCAGCGAGCTGGAGGGCTGGCGCGGTGACACGCTGGCCAGGATGCGCACCTTGATCCGCGAGGCGCATCCGGACATCCTTGAAGAGGTGAAATGGATGGGCACACCCGTCTGGTCCTGCGATGGCATCGTCTGCACAGGCGAGAGCTACAAGCATGTCATCAAGCTCACGTTCCTGCATGGGGCCAGCCTCCCGGATCCCACTGGCCTGTTCAATGCCAGCCTGGAGGGGCGACAACGCCGGGCGATCGACATCCACCAAGGCGAGCAGATTGAGGCCCAAGCATTCAAGGCGCTGGTGCAGGCGGCGGTGAGCTTCAACAGGTCGAAGCGAGCGAAGAAGTAAGCGGCGTGGGGCCGCCATTCGGGACGTGCTGCCCACAGTTTTCAGCGCCGTTCCGAGAAATCCTCCCCCCTCAGGGTGGCACGGCACGCGCTCGGCGAGCCGTCTTGCTTGCTACCATGGTCGGCAGCATTCACGAGGTTCTGACATGCGTGCCACCACTCCGATCGCCCTTGCCATTCTGCTGACCTTGGGCGCCTGCGCTTCCAAGACCACCTCTCGTGTGACGGGGGCCGCCACCACACCGTTGAATGATCTCAACATCGTGAGGGCCGACATTCCGGACGTGCTGGTCGAAGCACAGAAGGGCCCCTATGCGATGCCCAGGGAGGTCACCTGCAGTGCGATCACCACGGAGATCCACAAGCTCGATGAGGTGCTGGGTGCGGATCTGGATGCACCGGCATCGGGTGAAGTGCCTTCTCTGTTGGAGCGCGGCACGACCGCCGTGGAAAACTCTGCGGTGGGGGCCGTGCAGCGCACGGCTGAAGGGCTGATACCGTTTCGCAGCTGGGTGCGCAAGCTCACAGGGGCTGAGCGGTATTCCAAACGCGTGTCGGCGGCGATCACGGCGGGCTCGGTGCGGCGCGCCTTCCTCAAAGGGGTCGGCGCTTCCCAAGCCTGCAGCTGGGGGCCGGCGCCTCAGGTCGCATCCGCGGCCAGCGCGCCCTGATCCCCTCAGCCAGCTCTCAAGCGCATCACCAACCCGGCGAGATCCTGCATCGCGATGGCGCCGCTCAAGCCCAGGTCGGTCAACTCGCCTTGTGCGATGGCATCGCACAGTTGCTCGAACTGAACGATCAAGCTGCCCAGGGTCTCCCGATCCAGTTTGGGATTGGACTGAGCCAGTGCGGCAAGCAGTCGCTGGCGCCCCTCCTGGCGGACGGCCCGGATGTCCGGCACGCTGGCCAACACGGTGCGCAGGTTGCGACGGAAGGTCAGGAAGGGGCGGATGCTCTCCACGCAGGCCTCGGCCATCTGCATGGGATCGATGTCCTGCGTCTCGATGACGCTGCGCAGCAGGGCCCATTCGACCTCTTCCCACACACGCAGCACCTCGATGAAGATGGCCGTCTTGTCGTCGAACCAGCGGTAGAAGGTCTGCGGCGCGAAGCCGGCGCGGCGCGCGATGCGGTTGGTGTCGGTGCCGGCAAAGCCTGCCTCGATGAACTCGGTCATGGCAGCCTGCAACAGCCGCGTGCGCGTGTCGGCGGGGGGCTGCATGCCGTCCGTCGTGGGGACGTCTGCAGGCGCGGATTCAGTCGGGCGGCGAGGTGGCATGGGCGGGCTGTGGTCTTGCGCGCATCACTGTCGCTGAGACAGCCAGTCGCGGATCGCCGTGAACACGCGGTCCTTCCCTGGTTCATGAACGAGATCGTGTGCCAGATCGCTGTAGGCATGCGCCTGCATGAGGGGCTGGGGCACGGCCTGCGCAAGGCGACGGCAGGCTTGTGCTGAAACCAGCTGGTCGATCTCGGAGTACAGCAGCAAGGTCGGCGTCTGCCACTGGGGGGCGCGCTCGAAGACCGTCCGTGCGGCGGCGCTCATGAACTGCGTGATGCGCGGTGTGATGGTGTAGTGCATCAGCGGATCGGCCTGGATCTCGGCGACCACGGCCGGATCGGTGGTGATCCAGTCAGGGCGGTGCGCCACGGGAATGGGCAGGTCGGGCACCATGCGGGTCAGCACCGAGAGCGCAGCGCGCTGGGGGGCGGAGAGCGTGGGCTCCAGTGCAGGCGCCATCAGGATGATGCCGTCCAGCGGGCGGGTCCACTGGCTGGCGCCCTTGGCCTGCGTGAGTTCGGCTGCCATGCGGGCGGTCACCACCCCTCCCATGCTGGCCCCCAGCATCACGTGCGGCAACCGCCGGTAGCGCTGGCTCAATTGATCGTGCAGTTGGGCCTGGTCCCGCATCAGGTCTTCGGCTTCCCGGATGCTGCCGCGAGGCCCCGTCGAGCGGCCGTGGCCCCGATGATCGATGCCCGCAACGGCCCAGCCCGCCTCATTGCATTGCCGGGCGAGTTCGTCATAGCGCCCCAGGTGCTCCAGCAGGCCATGCGCCATCTGGACGATGCCTTTTGCCTGCGCAACGGGCCAATGGTGGACATGAAGCGTCACGCCATCCGGCGTCTCGAGCGTGGCGGGAAGTTGGACTGCTCGCATGGGCATGGAGGGAGTTTAGGGGAGGGCATCACCTCGGGAACCGGGCCGGCGCGCTGCTGGCGTCCAAGCCACAGGCGGGTAAATCCGGTGTGGCCGGAGCAGAGTGGCCGATAGCATCGGTGTTGTGATTAATTTATCACTACATCATCTGAACATCACACATGGAGCTGCGCGATGAAGCAAACCCGAACACACCGTCCAGCGCACAAGCCGCTGTGGGCCGCCTGCATCGGTGTCCTGATGATGGGCACCGCCTTGCAGCCAGCCGAGGCTGCGGATGCCGGGTTGCCGACGTGCTCCGGCACCGGCCCTGTCAAGGTCTTGCTGGAAAAGCAAGGTGCCTTGGAGTCGATCGCCTTTGATCGCCAAGGCAGGCTGCTGCTGTCCGACATCCTCGGCTCGCGGCTGCTTCGTATGGATGCGCCCTCGGCTTCTCCCGTCACCGTGGCTTCGGCCATCTCGTTTCCCGGCGGCATCGCCGTGACCTCCGACCGCGACGCCTACATCGGCACAGGCAACAGCCCCGTCAACGGCCTGCTGCCTTCACTGGGGGGCGCCGGCATCGCCCATGTGGACCTCAGCAGCGGGGTGGTGACGCCGACGATCCAGGGCCTGTCCATGTCGAATGGCGTGGTGCGCGCCAGCGACGGGACTTTCTACGCCTCCGACGACCTGGCCCGCAGCCTCGATCGCGTTTTGCCGGATGGCACCGTGCAGCGCGGCTGGCTGCCTCTGAACAGCAATGGGCTGGCCCTCAGCCGGGACCAGAAGACCTTGTATGTGAACCAGATGCTGCCGGCCAAGATCCTGGCGGTGGAGCGCGCCACCGGGGCCGTGCGGCTGGTGGCGGAAGCGCCCAAGGCGCGCACCTGGACCTGGCTCGATGGTCTGGCCATCGACGCGGAGGACACGCTGTATGTGGTCGCCTATTGGGGCGGAGAGGTCTGGCGTCTGGCCAAGGACGGCAACATGTGCCTGTTGGCCTCTGGCCTGTCGATGCCCAGTGCGGTGGTGGTGGGGCAGGCGGGCAGCGGCTTCTCGGCCACCAGCGTCTACATCACCACCCATTCCGGCCGCCTTCACGAGGTGCCGCATGCCGTACCGCCCATGATGCCCGCTCCGTGACGACGCAGGGCGGCGTCTGTCCATCGCATCAGCGTCCACGCCATGGGCAATGGGCCCCCGGGCTGTTCAGGCTAGGATGACAGACCCGCGATGTGCGGCGCGATGGAGATGGATGCATGGAAAGCCTGATTCTGACGGAGGTGATCGGCGGCCTGGGCGTGATCACGCTCAACCGGCCCAAGGCCCTCAATGCCTTGTCGCTGGAGATGGTGCGCGAGTTGTCGGCCATTCTGTCGGGTTGGGCCACGGAGCACCACGTGCTGGGCGTGCTCATGCGCGGATCGGGCAGACTGGACGAGCAGGGCAGGCCGCACGGGGCCGTGCACTTCTGTGCCGGTGGCGACATCCGCTTCATGTACGAAGCAGCGATCTCGGGCGATCTGGCGATCGACGACTTCTTCACCGAGGAGTACGCGCTCGATCACCTCATCCATCACTACCCCAAGCCAGTGGTGGCCTGGATGGAAGGCATCACGATGGGCGGCGGCATGGGCCTGGTGCAGGGCGCCACCCTGCGCGTGGCCACCGAATCCGTGCGCCTGGCCATGCCGGAGACACGCATCGGGCTGTTTCCGGACGTGGGCGGCGGCTACTTCCTGTCGCGTTGTGCCGGATCGATCGGCGAGTATCTGGGGGTGGTGGGGCCGCACTTGCATGTGACCGACGCGCTCACGCTGGGCCTGGCTGACGTGCACGCGCAATCCAGTTGCCTGGCGTCCATGCTGGAAGGCTTCCACCTCCAGCCGCTGGCCTCTTCGGAGGAACTGGTGCCACGGGTGATGCACTACACGGCCACCCACGGGCTGCCCGCCATTCCGGAGGCCACCGTCACGGCGCATCTGGAACAGATCAACCGCCACTTCTGCCTGCCGACGATGGTCGAGATCGAAGCCTCCTTGCAGGCCGATGGCAGCGAGTGGGCACAAGGGGTGCTCAAGCAGATGGCCGGCCACTCGCCGCTGATGATGTGTGTGACGCTGGAGCAGATCCGCCGTGCGCGCTCGATGAGCCTGGCCCAGGTGTTCCGCATGGAGCGCGACATCGTCCGCAACTGTTTTGCCCTGCGTCGCGGCACGGAGAGCGAGACGGCCGAAGGCGTGCGCGCCTTGGTCATCGACAAGGACCATGCGCCGAAATGGCGGCATGCCTCGCTCAAGGACGTTGACATATCGGAGGTGGAAGCCTTCTTCCAGAGTCCATGGCCGATGGCGCGCCATCCCTTGCGGGATTTGCATTGACGCGGGTGCGTCGGGCGTGAGGATCAGATCTCGGCAGCCAGGCAGCTCATGCCCTGATCCCAAGCACGCGCCATGTCGCCAAAGACCTCGGCCGGGTCCAATGTGCGTTTGGCGTTGACGGCACGGGCCAGCTTCAGGATCAAGGCCTTGTTCCCCTGCGAGATGGCCTGGAAGCTGTCGACGGCGGGTTTCAATCGCGCCGAGACTGCTTCGCCCTGAACGTCGCCCAGCCAGGCCACATTGGCAGCGGCCAGCTCGAAGGCCGCGCCCAACTGGCGCACGGTGCTGAACGCCCACGCGTGGTAGTAGGCCAGGCCGCGTTCGTGCATCACGGGCAACTCGCGGGCAAAGCGTTCGGCAAAACGCTCGATGGGGTTGCTTGAAGGGCGATAAGCGAGATAGGTCTTGACCAACTCGCGCGAGAGTTCAGCCAGTTCGTGGGCAGGGCGTTGCACACGCCGGTCGATGCGCACCAGTTCGGCAAACAGAGGCAGGTAGGTGGGATCCTCCGCCTTGTCCAACCGGAAGATCTGGCGAAAATCCTCGCCTTCCAACTGGTAGTAGCCGGCGTTGTGGAAGTAGCCCAGCTTCTGCTGCGCCAGGTCCAGATCGGCCAGCATGATGGTCGTCTTGACGTGGTTCTGACGGTAGTCGGTGCCCGCGGTGTCGGGCATCCAGTGGGCATCGGCTTCGACGGCGATCAGCTTGCCGGCGGACAGGTGTTCCTGGGCGTGCTCGATGAGCGGCCGCCAGCAGTTCATCTCCTGCACGTCGATGCCGTAGAGCCGGCGCATCTCGCTGTGCTGCGGCTTGAAGAACGTCCACTGGTCGCCTTCGAAATCGACGGCCAGCACGAAGGGCAGCATGGCCCTGGGTTCGAGCTTGAGCGCGTGGACGAGTTCGATGAACAGGTCCACATAGCAGTTCTTCTCCACCCAGGCGCAGTCTTCGCCGTGGAGGCTGCTGCGCACATAGCCTTCTGCCTGGATGTCGGGCAGCACACGCAAGCGGGTCATGTTGTGAGCGCCTTCTGGTTCAGGTCCACAGCAGTTGGCGAACGGCGGCAGGCCACTTGTCGGGGTTCAGGCCGTGGTGCTTGAACAGCGCCATGGTCACGCGCTCCATGCCGAAGCCCATGCAGGCCGTGTGCGCCACTTCGCCATCGGCGGTCTTGATGCCGAAGGTGGTGCCAAAGTGGTCCTGGTGGTAGTTGAACGAGCAGCAGGCGGTGGGGTTGTCTGCCGAGATGACGGGCACCAGCACTTCGAACTTGAGCTTCTGCTCACGCTGGCTGGCCGCACGCATCTTGCCGCCGCGGCCGAAGAAGGGGTCGTTGGCCACGTCGGATTGCACGGGCAACTCCAGCGACGTCAGCAGGTCGATGCCGCGCTGGTGCCACATGTCGCGCCAGGGCACGACCTGCTCCGGCGTGCCCACGCGGATGAACTCGCGCATGCGGAAGGATTGCAGGCGGGTCGGCTCCAGCGAGGGCTCGTGGCGGTAGACCCAGTTCAGTACCGTGATCAGGCGGCCTTCGGGCGGCACGGTGCCGGCCAGCGTCGGGTAGACGGGGTAGCAGGCCGCCGGGTTGAGCACCACCTGCGTCTGGCGCAGGTACTGGCCCCATTCCTCGCCCTTGTCGGCCGTCTCGGCCAGCTTGAGCGCTTCCAGGCCATTGCCGAAGAAGCTGTGGACCGAGCCGCACAGGTGCGGAAAGGTTTCCAGATAGTGGACCTTTTCCATGATGGTGCGGTCCATCACAGGCGGGAAGGCATACAGCTCGGCGCCGTCATCCTTGGCGATGCGGTTGACCAGTTCGTTGAAGCGGTTGACCACCTCTTCAAACTTGGCGCCACGCCCGAAGGTGCCCAGCACCGCCGTCGGGACGACCAGGCCCGCGGCCGCCATGCTGTCGAAGAAGGCTTTGGGATCGTAAAAGTCGGCGGGCTTGCTGGTGTCGTTCATGTGTGAGGGGCCTGGTTGTTTGTGGCGTTGGAGGCTTCGTGGTGGGGGACGGCCAGGGGCGGCTGGTGGCGCCTCAGTCGTCCTTGAAGACCAGCAGCATGGAGGCGCTCTTGCCGGCGATGCGGTCGTTGGAGATCATCAGCGAGCCCGACAAGGCATCCCGATAGTGGCGGCTGAGTGCAAAGGGGCTGTCGTTCTTGTAGCCCAGGATGCCCACGATCTGCAGCGCCTTGTGCACGATCTGCGGCGCCATCTCGGAAGAACCCATCTTCAGGTTGTTCATCTTGAGGGCCCAGCCCATGCTCAGCAGCTTCTCGGTGGCATCGGCGCCGGCGGTGATCTCGTCGAACTCCTGGGCGATGGCCTGCCAGTTGTTCTTCATGGCCTGCAACTGCACCGAGACCTCGGCCAGGCGCTGGGCGGTGTGCGGCACGGTGCCCGGGTTCTTGCGGGCCTCGCCGCGCACATAGGTGGCGGCCTTGGCCACGGCATCGTTGGCAATGCCCCACCACAGCGCGGACCACAGGATGTGGGAGTAGGGCACCATGCTCTGGGCGGCGATGTCGCCGAAGCCCACGGGCATGATCTGTTCTTCGGGGCCGGACGACTTCAGGTCGAAGCCCGGGCTGCAGGTGCCGCGCATGCCCATGGTGTCCCAGGTCGTGGTCTGCACCAGCGTGCCGTCGGTCTTGCGCACCAGCACCAGGGCCTGGTCGCTCTTGGGCGCATCGGCATCCCGGCGGCAGGTCACCAGGATGGCATCCGAGTTGGCGCAGTAGGAGCCGGTGGTGGCCTGCTTGTTGAGGGTGAAGCGGCCGTCCTTGCGTTCGACAGCACAGATGCTGGAGCGCGTGTCCCCGAAGGTGCCGACCTCGGACGTGATGGACGCCAGCACGGGCTGCGTTTCGACGATCTCCTTCAGGTAGGCCTTGAAGAAGGGGTTGTCGTTGTGGTGGCGTGCGATGCAGGCCACCTGGATGAAGTGCATGGCCAGCACCATGCCACTGGAGCCGCACGCACCCGACAAGGTGGCGCACAGCGTGCCCAACTGCTTCATGCCCAGGCCGGGGCCGCCGAACTCCGCAGGCACCGGCGCCGACAGCACCTTGGCCTTCTTGAGCGCATCGATGGTTTCCTGCGGGAAGCGGGCCTTGCTGTCCACATCGGGGGCGTGCACCGCCGCCACGGACGTGGCGATGTCGCGCACGGCGGCCAGAAGGGTTTGGAATTGAGCAGTATTGGACATGTTCTCTTTCTGTGTGCGTTCAACGAGGCCCTGACAATGACCGGTAGGGCAAGTCCGCTACGGTAAGCAATGGCAGATCATGCCCGTTTGATCATCGGCAATGTCGAGCAAAGCATGACGTTCCGTCGTCACGTCCCTGGTTCCAGGGGGAGGCCTGCGTGAGGGATGTCACATCCTGGCCGGCAGCGCCATGTTCACGGCCGCGTGAGTTATTGCCGATAATACGGAAGCTTTTCGCACCCGCCCGATTGACGTTGTTCACTTGAGCCAACCCAGAGTCCTGATTTGGTCCAGCCCTTGACTGCCCCACAGCCGCCCACGCCGCCCCTGCCTGCTTTCCCGGCGCTGGCGGGGTCTGCGCTTGCGGTCCTGCCTTGCGGCCCGACAGGCGCGCTCGGTGTCGGCATGGATGTGGTGGACATCGCCCGGGTGCACGAATCGATGTCGAATTTCGGGGCGCGCTTCATTGAGCGCATCTTCACCGCCGATGAAGCTGCCTATGCCGCGCTCACACCCGCCCTGCAGGCGGAAAAGCTGGCGGCCCGGTTTGCTGCCAAGGAGGCGGCGCTCAAGGCGCTGGGCATGGCCGATCAAGGCGTGCCCTGGACCGACATGGAGGTGTTTCGCCATGCCGACGGCCGGTGCGACCTGCATCTGCACGGCAAGGCGGCCGAACACGCGCAGCGACGCGGCGTGGTGCAGATCGCCCTGAGCCTGAGCCACGACGGCCCGTTCGCCGCGGCCATCGTGGTGGCCGTTTTTCATGAAGAAGGCGGGTGCGCATCGTCCCCGCAACGGCCCTGAACCTCGGCAAGCCCCCCGAACATTTGCATTCCCATCGTTGTTTGTTGACTTCAACCCTGACCATGACCGACACCGCAGCCATCGACGCACAGATCCGCACCATCCTCAAGGACCACGGCCGCCTCAACAAGGACGCCTTGAGCCTGGATGCCAGCGAGGACCTCTACCAGGCCGGCATGACCTCGCACGCCAGCGTCAACGTGATGCTCGGTCTCGAAGGCGCGTTCGACGTCGAGTTTCCCGATCACATGCTCAAGCGCAATGTGTTCAACAGCATTGCGTCGATTCGCGCCGCCGTGGCGGAACTGACCGCGGGCTGACCCAAGGTGCTGCGCCTGGCGCAAGGGCGGCTGCCCGTCGCATCGCCGCGCGGATCCCCGCATCGCCTGCTGGACGAGGGCTGGCAGTTGCTCGCCACGGCGCCAGGGGTGGCATCCGGCCCGGCGCAGATCGATCCCGCATCTGTCTGGATGGATGTGCCCCGGCTCGGGCCGGTCGCCGATGTCCTGCGGTGTCGTGGCGAATGGTCGCTCGATGGCGCTGAACCCAGGCGCTTTGACACGCAGGACTGGTGGTATCGCCTGCGTTTCGATGTGGACGCCGATGCCGATGCGCCCTTGCTGGCCTCCGCCAGTCTGGGGCTGGATGGCCTGGCCACGGTGGCCGAAGTCTGGCTCAACGGCGAGCGCCTGCTGGAAAGCAGCAACATGTTCCGCCAGCACCTGCTGGATGTGACGGGGCGACTTCGGCCACAAGGCAATGAACTGCTGCTTGCATTCCGTTCGCTGGATCAGGCATTGTCGAAGCGTCGCCCGCGGCCGCGCTGGCGCGCACCGATGATCGAGAACCAGCAGTTGCGCTGGTTTCGCACGACCGTCCTGGGACGCACGCCGGGCTGGTCGCCACCTGCTGCGGTGGTGGGCCCATGGCGCCCCGTCTGGCTTGCCGCGGCCGGCCGCGTCAGCGTCAGCAGCATGTCGCTGAGCACGCATCTCCATGGCCAGGCTGCAGAGGCCACCCTGCGTTGCCGGATCACCTCAGGCCAGACAGAGCAGCCGGTGCAAGGCGCAGACCTCGTGCTCATGCGTGATGGCGTCCGCCACGCGCAGCCCCTGGGCCTTGAAGACGCCAGCCAATGGCAAGGCACGCTGACGGTGCCGCAGGTTGCACGGTGGTGGCCGCATACCCATGGCGATCCGGCACTGTACGAAGTCTGGCTGGAAGTGCACATCGACAAAGACACGCTGCGCGTGCCTTTGGGGCACCTGGGCTTCCGCGAGATCGAACTCGATCGCAGCCACGGCGCTTTCGCCTTGAAGATCAACGGCGTGCCCATCTTCTGTCGCGGCGCCTGCTGGACGCCGCTGGATCCGGTGACCCTGGATGCGGCATCGCCACAGGCCTACGCGAGGCCATCTCGCAGGTGCGCGAGGCAGGCATGAACATGCTGCGCGTGGGCGGCACCATGTCTACGAAGCCGATGCCTTCTACGATTGAATGCGATCGGCAGGGCGTGCTGGTGTGGCAGGAGTTCATGTTCGCCAACATGGACTACCCGGAAGACGCGGCCTTTACCGCCGACGTGTGCGAAGAGGCGCGTCAACAACTGGCCCGCTGGCAAGGGCGGCCTTCACTGGCCGTGCTGTGCGGCAACAGCGAGGTCGAGCAACAGGCTGCCATGTTCGGCGCCACGCGCGATCGCTGGTCGCCGCCCTTGTTCCATGCAACGCTGGCTGCCGAGGCCGCCGCGCATTGCCCGGATGTGCCTCTACTGGCCCTCCAGTGCGCATGGGGGCCGCTTCCCGCATCGAGGCGATGATCGGCACGACCTCGTATTACGGCGTGGGTGCCTATCTGCCGGCCGTGGACGATGCGCGCCGCGCCGAGTGTGCGGTTTGCCACCGAATGCCTCGCGTTCGCGAACGTGCCCGGAAGCCGCACACTCGAAGGCTTCCGGGCGGACTCGGTCTGCGCATGCACCATCCGGCGCTGGAAGACGCGCGCGCCTGCGCGATCTGCGGCGCTGGCTGGGATTTCGAGGACGTGCGCGACCATTACGTCGCGCACCTGTTCAAGGTCGACCCTGATCGGCTGCGTTACAGCGATCACGATCGCTACCTGCTGTTGGGCAAGCGTCGCCGTGGGCGAGGTCATGGCCACCACATTCGACGAGTGGCGTCGGGCCGCGTCCCCATGCCAGGGCGCCTTGATCTGGTTCCTGAGGGACCTGTGGCCGGGTGCCGGCTGGGGCATCGTCGACAGCCACGGGCACGGCAAGGCCCCTTATCACTATCTCAAACGGGCGCTGCAGCCGGTCTCGGTCTCGATGACCGACGAAGGCGGCAACGGCATGTTCGTGCACGTTCACAACGAGCCGGAGCGCCCCCTGCACGCCGAACTGGACTTCACCGCCTGGCGCCATGGCGACACGCGCGTGGCGCAGGCGACGCAAGCCGATCGATCTGCCGCCCCGAGGCACGCTCAGCCAGCCGCTGCTGGCCCTGTTCGACTGGTTCGCGGACTGGTCATATGCCTATCGGTTCGGGCCTTTGAGTGCGCAGGTCCTGTCGGTGACCCTGAGGGATCGGGACTCGGGCGAGGCGTTGTCGCAAGCCTTCGCCTTCCCGGTGGCCACGATCTGCCTCTTTCGCGCGACCTCGGTCTGCAGGCGACCACCCGCTCCGCGGGTGACAGGTGCGACTGGCGGTCCGTACCGAACGCTTCGCGCAGGCGGTGCACTTCGATGTCGAAGGCTTTTTGCCCGATCAGGCCTACTTCCATCTGATGCCCGGGCAACTCAGGCGGGTGATGTTCCGGCCCGTGGGCGACGCCGCGCCCGACATGCTGACGGGCAGCGTGCGCGCACTCAATTCAGTGGTGGTCGCCATCCGCCCATCGGGGGATGGGCCCCATCGGCGGTGGCACTCCACTGGCCTGATCCGCACCGACCGGTGCAGCGCAATCAAACCGAAGCCGAGGGGTCGGCGCAGCGGCGACGAAGCCGCACGCCCACCATGCTCAGGCCTGCCAGGCCCAAGGCGATGGCGCCCGGTTCGGGCACGGGCGCTGCGATGTCGGAGCCATTGGCATAGGCCGTCATGCTGAACTGGCCGGTGATGGCGCCCGCCGATTCGTTGCGGAACGACAGGCTCATCTGCTTGGTGACGGATCTGAACTGCCCCGCCAATGCGCTGATGTCCGCCTTGTCCCGCACGAACTGGCTGGTGCTGGGCACCCCGCCCGGGCCGACGCCCAGCTTCATCATCTCGACATAGGCGCGGGCCGCGGCGTCGTAGGCATCCCGGTCGACGGTGGCGAACACCTCCACATCCCCGAGAAGATCACCGCCGTCTTGGCGGAGACCGCAAAGGTCTGCGAGAAGTAGCTTGGCGCCGAGGTGGTAGCGGAATCGGCCGCCTGCGTGCCAGGGGAGGGCGCCTGGGCCGTGCCGCTGACGAGCACATGGTGAGGCCCCAGAATGCTGCCGCCCACTGTCAGGGAGGCATAGCTGGTGGTGGCACCGCTGTGTGCCTCGCCGTACGCATCCGAGAACGGTGCAGTCGCACCCGCATTGTTGAAATACTCCGTGTAGAGATCGCGACCGTCGCGGGTATCGGTGATCGACACCCGGCCGGTGACCATGCCGCTCAAGGGCCGCTCGCCCTCGCCCGCAAAGTGGATCCACGGTGTCTCGCCATCATCGGGCGCCAGGTCCACGAGCGAGATGGTGAAGGCGGCCACCGAGGCCTGGGATCGCACGGTGGCATGGGCGGACATCATTTGCAGGGCGCCGGCACCGGCCAGCAGCATGGAGAGGGCGCATCGGATGGAACGGTTCATGGGGACCTCCTGGGGGTGAATTCGGACGTTGGCAGCGCAGTGTGCGCATCTTCCAATCTCCTTGCAACAGGGATTGTGTCGACCGGTACCCCCCCGCGGCATGCGGCGACCTGAGACAATCTCGCGTTTGTTTGCCCGAGCTGCCCTGAATTGAACGATCTCCACAGCCCCTGGCGTGTCTGCGTCGCCCCGATGCTGGACTGGACGGATCGGCACTGCCGTTATCTCCACCGCCTGCTCAGCCGCCACGCCCGCCTGTACACCGAAATGGTGACGACCGGCGCGCTGCTGCATGGCGATGTGCCGCGCCACCTCCGCTACAACACCGAAGAGCACCCCTTGGCGCTGCAATTGGGGGGCAGCGAGCCGGCCGATCTGGCCGCCTGCGCCCGGCTTGCCCAGCAGTGGGGGTACGACGAAGTCAACCTCAACTGCGGATGCCCAGTGAGCGGGTGCAGCGCGGGGCCTTCGGCGCCTGCCTGATGTCAGAGGCCTCGCTGGTGGCCGAGGGCGTCAAGGCCATGGTCGACGCCACCGGCGGTGATCCCCGGATGCCCATCACCGTCAAGCACCGCATCGGCATCGACCAGATCGAGTCGTATGACTTCGTGCGCGACTTCGTGGGCACCGTGGCCGATGCCGGCTGCCGCGTGTTCATCGTGCATGCGCGCAATGCCTGGCTCAAAGGCTTGAGCCCCAAGGAGAACCGCGAGATTCCGCCGCTGCGCTACGCCTTCGTGCACCAGCTCAAGCGCGATTTTCCGCACCTGACCATCGTGATCAATGGCGGGCTGGGCGACAACACCACCTGCCTGCAGCAACTGCAAACCGGCGCGATGCTCGAGGGTGTGACGCTGGATGGGGTGATGGTGGGGCGCGCGGCCTATCACACGCCGTGGATGATGGCCGAGTGGGACGAGCTCTTCTTTGGGGATGCGCCGCAGGAGGTGCCGCTGACACGCGAGGCAGTGGAGGCCGCTTACGTGGCCTACGCCGAAGCCGAGGTCGCCCGCACAGCCGGGTTGCCCCATGGCGAGGTGCGCTGGCCAGCCGTCATCCGCCACATGCTGGGCCTGTACAACGGGCTGCCAGGGGCGCGGCGCTGGCGTCAGGTGTGGTCGGATCACACGCTCAAGGGCTTGCCGGCGGCCGAAGTGAGGGCCCGGGCGCATCAGCGTCCGCTTGCGGCCTGAAATGAAAAAGGACACCCGAGGGTGTCCTTTTCATCGCAGAAGGTGCTGAACCGGGTTCAGACGCGCTTGCGGTATTCGTGCGTGCGGGTGTCGATTTCGATCTTGTCGCCCGACTCCACGAACAGGGGCACGGAGATCTCGAAGCCGGTGCCGATGATGCGGGCGGGCTTCATCACCTTGCCGGAGGTGTCGCCCTTGACGGCGGGCTCGGTCTCGATCTCGCGCACGACGCTGGTAGGCAGTTCCACGGAGATGGCGCGGCCGTCGTAGAACACGACTTCAACCGGCATGCCGTCTTGCAGGTAGTTGATGGCGTCGCCCATGTTCTCGGCTTCCACCTCGAACTGGTTGTACTCGGCATCCATGAAGGCGTACATGGGATCGGCGAAGTAGGAGTAGGTGCACTCCTTCTTGTCCAGCACGATCTGGTCCATCTTGTCGTCGGCCTTGAACACCACTTCGGCGCCGGCGCCGTTCAGCAGGTTCTTCATCTTCATGCGCACGGTGGCTGCACCGCGGCCGCCACGGCTGTATTCGGTCTTCAGCACGACCATGGGGTCCTTGCCCTGCATGATCACGTTGCCAGCGCGGATTTCTTGAGCGAGTTTCATGATGGGTCCCAATCGGGGAGTGCCCGGAAATGTCCAGGCGTTCTCGGAAGTGTTCGGAGGGTTTTCAGTAAAAGACTGCGGGAATGGTTCGACGGCGCCCTGCGGGCATCTTCAATCCCGGCCAGAACACGTGTGATCCTTGGGGCTTCCCCAGCAAAGCTTGCAATTTTAGCCTGAGCTGGTGACGAAGTCGAGCAACTGGCTGCACAAGTCGCGCTGGGCCAGCAGATTGGCGCGTGAAAGCACGCTGTTGCGGCCCCACGCCGAATCGGCCGGCGTGAAGGCGGGCAGGTGTTCCGGCATGGGGCCCAGACGGTTCCACGCCCGCCACCAGGCCGCGATTTCCGCCTTCAGGTCCGCGGGCCAGTGGTCCATCCAGCGATTCATGAATGCTTCCAGCTTGGCAGCGTGCACCCCATCGTCCTGCTCGTAGATGTGCCAGATGTGCGGGCGGGCGGCCCACAGCGCCCGCACGGCTGAGTCCTCCCCGCGGACGAGATTCAGGTCAGCGCACCAAAGCAGCTGGTCGAAATCATCCTGCGAAAGGTGGGGCAGCTCGTGGCAGGCCAGCCGGGCGCCCGGGTGCGCATCGCGCCATGCCCGGGCCAGTCGGGTGGCCGGGCCAGGTGTCAGCAGCACGTGCGGGGCATCGGCCCGTGCCGACAGCCGGTCCAGGAGCTCGCCAAGCGGCGCCGAGTCATAACAAAAAATCAGCACGATGGGCCGCGACGGTGCGATGTCCTTGCCGATGACCTGGCGCAAAAACGCCGCACGCGCCTCGGGCGTGCCGACTTCTGCCTGCCTGCGCGCCAGCAGATCGACCTCCCGCAGCAGCCCGCCGGTGGCAGGTGCGAAACCGGGATAGAAAAAGCGCTTGGACAGCCCACTGCCGGCCCCAGCCCAGACCGGCGAGCGAAGGCCATGGCTGCGCTCCACATACGCCTCGGCGCTGAGGTATTCGAGGTTGACCCATTGCATGGGCAGCCCTTGCCGCGCCCGCGCCTGCATCCGCTCGATGAAGGCCGCGGGGGGATCGCAGCCGAAGGCTTCGACCACCACATCGCCGGCCAGCCAGCCTGGCACCTTGCCGGCATCCCGCTCGCTGCCGATCTCGGCATCCCGCCAGTGCAGGACCTGCACGCCCGGCTGCCCGAGAGCGATCTCCAGCCCGGTGTCGGCATCCGGCCCCCAATGCAGACCGGGGGCCATCCAGGCCAGTGCGCGTGGGTCGTCCACCCACAGGCGCACCTGCTCACCGCGCTGTCCCAGGTCGGCTGCCAGCCGCCAGCACACGCCGATGTCGCCAAAGTTGTCGATGACCCGACAGAACACGTCCCAAAGCATCGGCGGGATTATGGCAAGCGCATGCGCCTGCCTGTCGCGATCAGTGGAGAATGCCGCCCTGTATGACAAAGCCTCCCGCCACGCCGCCTCAGGCCGGCCAGCCCGAACCCTCGACCCCGGATGGGCCGGCACAGGCCGCCGCGCAAGCCGCAAACGATGCCCTTGAAGCGCAGCAAGAACGCGCGCGCATCTGGGAGCGCTTGCTCACGGAAGTGGCGTCCCTGCCCAATCTGCCCGGCGTCTACCGCTATTTCGATGCCCGCGGCGAGGTGCTGTACGTGGGGAAGGCACGCGATCTGAAGAAGCGGGTCTCCAGCTACTTCCACAAGAACCATGGCGGCACCCGCATCGGACACATGGTCTCGCGCATCGCGCGCATGGAAACCACGGTGGTGCGCACCGAGGCCGAAGCGCTGCTGCTGGAAAACAACCTCATCAAGACGCTCAACCCGCGGTTCAACATCCTCTTCCGCGACGACAAGAGCTATCCCTACCTGAAGATCGCCTCGCACGACTTCCCGCGCATGGCCTACTACCGCGGCGCGGTGGACCGCAAGCACCGCTACTTCGGCCCTTACCCCAGCGCATGGGCGGTCAAGGAAACCATCCAGCTGCTGCAAAAAGTCTTCCTGATCCGCACCTGTGAGGACGCCGTCTACAAGAACCGCAGCCGCCCCTGTCTGCTCTACCAGATCAAGCGCTGCAGCGGGCCGTGCGTGGACCTCATCAGCAAGGAAGACTATGCCGCCACGGTGGGCCAGGCCGAGCGCTTCCTGCTGGGCGAGACCGAAGGCGTGCTGCAGGATCTGCAGGACAGGATGATGGCCCACGCCGACAAGCTCGAATACGAGAAGGCCGCCGAGATCCGCAACCAGATCGGTGCCCTGTCGGCCGTGCTCCACCAGCAATCGGTCGATACCGTGATGGACAAGGATGTCGATGTGCTGGCCGTGAAGGTGCAGGGCGGCCGTGCCTGCGTCAACCTCGCGATGATCCGCGGCGGCCGCCATCTGGGCGATCGTGCGCACTTCCCGGTACATGTGCAGGACCATGTCCTGGCGCCCGATGAAGAGGGCGCCGAGGCGGCAGGCGCACCGCAGGATGCCGATGCCCTGGTGCAGGCAACCGAGGTGCGCGTGCTCGAAGCCTTCCTGGCCCAGCATTACATCGGGGGAGCGGTGCCGGGCATGCTCATCCTCAGCCACCCGGTCGATCCCGAGTTGATCGATGCGTTGGCAGAGCAGGGCGGACGGCGCATCACGGTGGTCCACCAGCCTCGAGAGCAGCGGCGTACCTGGCTGGACATGGCGATCAAGGGGGCGGCGCTGTCGCTGGCCCGGCTGCTCAGCGAAGAGGGCTCACAGCAGGCACGCACCCGCGCCCTCGTCGAAGCGCTCAATCTCGATCTGGATCTCGATGCGCGCGAGGCCGGACTGGAGGAGGCCGCGGCCAGCCAGGACGAAGCCAGCCTGGCCCAGGACGCTCTGGTGGCGCCCCCCGAGCCTGCGCCCGGCGTCAAGGCCATGCCGCCAGCCAGCAAAGATCCGCTGGCGGGGCTGCGCATCGAGTGCTTCGACATCAGCCACACCGCGGGCGAAGCCACCCAGGCCTCGTGCGTGGTGTACGAGCAGCACAAGATGCAGTCGTCCCAATACCGCCGCTACAACATCCATGACATCACGCCGGGTGATGACTACGCTGCCATGAAGCAAACCCTGGAGCGCCGCTACAGCGCCTCCGGCATCAAGGCCGCACGCGTGCCCGACATCGTGCTGATCGACGGCGGCAAAGGCCAGGTCGCCATGGCGCGCGAGGTGTTCCAGCAGTTGGGCCTGCCCCTGTCCATCATCGTGGGCGTCGAAAAAGGCGAAGGCCGCAAGGTGGGCCTGGAAGAGCTGGTTTTTGCCGATGGCCGCCCGAAGCTGCAGCTGGATCCGAGTTCTGCGGCCCTGATGCTGGTGGCGCAGATCCGGGACGAGGCCCACCGCTTCGCCATCACCGGCATGCGTGCCCGGCGCGCCAGCGTGCGCACGGGCGCCAGCAAGCTCGAAGACATCGCCGGCGTGGGGCCCAAGCGACGCGCGCGCCTCCTGCAGCGCTTTGGTGGCGTGCGAGGCGTGGCATCGGCCAGCGTGGACGAACTGGCCAGCGTGGAAGGCATCTCTCACGAATTGGCCGAACAGATCTACCGCGCGCTGCATTGAGCCATGCGGATCACGGGCACAATGCACGCATGTTCCTGACTCTGCCCACCTTGCTCACCTGGGCGCGGATCGTCGCGATTCCGCTGATCGTCGGTGTGTTCTATCTACCCTGGCCGCCCCATCAGATCAACCTGCTGGCCAGCGTGCTCTTCGTGGTCGTGGCGCTGACCGACTGGGCCGATGGCTGGCTGGCGCGCCGGCTCAACCAGACCTCGGCCTTCGGGGCCTTCCTGGATCCGGTGGCCGACAAGTTCCTGGTGTGTGCCTCGCTGCTGGTGCTGCTGCAGCTGGACCGTGTCAACGCCATCGTTGCGCTCATCATCATCGGCCGCGAGATCGCCATCTCAGCCTTGCGCGAATGGATGGCACAGATCGGCGCCTCCCGCAGCGTGGCCGTGCACATGCTGGGCAAACTCAAGACCGCAGCGCAAATGGCGGCGATCCTGTTGCTGCTGTACGACGGGGAGGTGCCTCCCGGCCTGCACACGCGCGAGCTAGGTACCTGGCTCATCTACGTGGCGTGTGGCCTGACCATCTGGTCGATGGCCTACTACCTGCAAAAGGCCTTGCCCGACATCCGGGCCAAGGCGCGCTGACCTCTCTCGCCGCGTTCCCTCGCGTGGCTTTTGACCATGTCGACCCGGACGATCGGGCGGCGTTCAATGGTCCTTGGCGCACGACAAATTGTCATCGGCCTGTCAAGCGTGCATATCCGCCCCCGGGGCCGGATGTGCCCCTCGGGAATGGGCATAGAATGAATTTTCCGGTCCGCCAGGATGGATGGGTCTCGTTTCATTGCACCTTTTTGTGAGGGGATTTTTCGTGAACAAGTCCGAGCTGATTGAACACATCGCCAAGCAGGCCGACATCTCCAAAGCTGCTGCAGGCCGTGCCCTCGAAGCCGTGATCGGCGGCGTGCGCACCACCTTGAAAAAAGGCGGTACGGTGTCCTTGGTGGGCTTCGGTACCTTCGCTGTGAGCACGCGCCCCGCTCGGACGGGCCGCAACCCCCGCACCGGTGACGCCATCAAGATCAAGAAGGCCAAGGTGCCCAAGTTCCGCCCGGGCAAGGCCCTCAAGGATGCCGTGAACTGAGCTGGCTTGAACTGAGACTAGAATACGCGCCATTCAAGACTGTCGGGTGCTTAGCTCAGTTGGTAGAGCGGCGCCCTTACAAGGCGTAGGTCGGGGGTTCGAGCCCCTCAGCACCCACCACACCGATAGCGACGCAAAAGGCGAACCCCGGTTCGCCTTTATGTTGTCTGAGCCTTGCACGCAAGCCGCTCGCAAGGTCCGGCCGGCACATGGCGCAACCCCAGAAGACGGGCCCTGAACCTGTCCACGATCATGTTTGATTTCGTTCGCAAACACACCCGCATCCTGCAGTTCATCCTGGTGCTCCTGATCCTGCCGTCCTTCGTGGTGTTCGGCATTCAGGGCTATTCCAAGTTCGGCAGCGATGACGGTGTCGTTGCCAAGGTCGGCAAGCAGAAGATCATGCAGGCCGAATGGGATGCCGCCCACCGCGACATGGTGGAGCGCTTCCGTGCACAGCAGCCCGATGTCGATCCGCGCCGCTTTGACACGCCCGAGTTCAAGAAGCGTTCGCTGGAAGCCCTGGTGCGCAAATACGTGCTGAGCGCCGCCGCTGAAGACCAGAAGCTGGCCGCCTCGCCGCAGCGCATGGGCCGCCTGTTCATGACGGATCCGCAGTTCGCTGCCGTGCGCAATCCCGATGGCACGCCCAACAAGCAGATGCTGGAAGCGCGTGGCATGAGCCTGCCGCAGTTCGAGAATCTGCTGCGCCAGGAACTCACCGTGGGCCAGGTGCTGGCGGGTGTCGCCGGCACGGGGCAGGCTGCCAAGGAATCGACCCGCCTGACGGTCGAGGCCCTGTTCCAGACGCGTGAGGTGCAGTGGACCAAGTTCGAGCCCAAGCAGTACGCGGCGCAGATCAACCCCACGCCCGAGCAGTTGCAGGCCTTCTACAAGGACCCGGCCAATGCCAGCTGGCTGACCGCCCCCGAGCGGGCCGACGTCCAGTACGTGATCCTCGATCTGGACACGCTCAAGCAGCGCGTGACGGTTTCCGAGCAGGACCTGCGCACCAGCTACGAGCAGAACATCAAGAGCTACACGCCGCCGGAAGAGCGCCGCGCCAGCCACATCCTGATCAAGGTGGAAAAGAGCGCCAGCGCCGATCAGAAGAAGGCCGCTCGCGCCAAGATCGATGGCCTGCTGGCACAGGTCAGGAAGAATCCTGGCTCGTTTGCCGAGCTGGCCAAGAAAAACTCCGAGGACGAAGGCTCGGCTGTGAATGGCGGGGACCTCGATTTCTTCCCGCGTGGCGCCATGGTGCCGCCGTTCGAAGAGGCGGCCTTCAAGCTCAAGCAGGGCGAGGTCAGCGATGTGGTGGAAACCGACTACGGCTATCACATCATCATGCTGACCGGCGTGCGTGGCGGCCAGCCGCAGCCGTTCGAAGCCGTCAAGTCGCGCATCGAAGATGAAGCCCGCAAGCAACTGGCCCAGCGTCAGTACGCCGAAGCGGCCGAAAAGTTCACCAACACCGTGTATGAGCAGTCGGACAGCCTCAAGCCCGTGGCCGACGAACTCAAGCTGCCGCTGCAGACCATGGAGGGTGTGCTGCGCGAGCCCGGCAAGAAGGACCAGGGCGCCCTGTCGAACCCGCGTCTGCTGGAATCGCTGTTCGATGCCGCCAACCGCGCAAAGGGCCGCAACACCGAAGCGCTGGAGATCGGCCCGAACAAGCTGATTTCGGCGCGCATCGTGAAGTACCACCCGGCTGCGCGCCAGCCTTATGCACAGGTGGAGGCCCTGGTGCGCGAACGCTTCATCGCCGCCGAGGCGCTCAAGCTCGCACGCAAGGATGCCGAAGCCAAGATGGCTGCCTGGAAGCAGTCGCCCGACAAGGCCGCACTGCCGGCGGCCGTGCAGATGTCGCGTCGCAATGTGTATTCGCAGCCCATGCCGGTGCTCGATGCCGTGCTGCGCGTGCCTGAAAAGGATCTGCCTGCCTGGATCACGGTTGACATCGGCGCCGAGGGCGTGGCGGTGGCCAAGATCAACAAGGTGGTCAAGGCTGAGCTGACGCCGATGGAGCTGGGCGAAGCCCACATGCAGTTCAGCAACTACTGGAGCCGCGCCGAAAGCGAGGCCTACTACCACGCGCTGCAGCGCAAGTACAAGGTCGAGTACCTGAACGATGGCAAGAAGGCGATGGAAGCAGCCACCGCTGCGCCGTCCGCTCCTGCATCTGCACAAAATTCGGCATCGGCGTCGTAAATCGCTGAAAACGCGCTATACTTTATGTCTTTCCAGTGGTGGCTGTAGCTCAGTTGGTAGAGTCCCAGATTGTGATTCTGGTTGTCGTGGGTTCGAGTCCCATCAGCCACCCCACCGAATGACACAAGGCCGACAAGTCTTCATGACCTGTCGGCCTTGTTGCTTTCCGATGCCGTGACATGTGGCCTTCGACACGCGCTGGCCTGTGAGGGACTCAGGGATTCCCCGAGTCGTCTACAGCAGCTTGCATCGGCCACGCCACAAGCCGCTGCGGTACATTGACGCACTTCTTTCCTTGAACAACTGGTCTGCGTCAATGATCACTGTCACTGCTTCCTTCCCTCGTGCCAAATGGGTTGCGGCCCTTGGCCTGTTCGGCGCTCTCAGCGCTCCCGCCCTGGCTGCCCAGAAAGCCTGTGTGTGGGACATCGTCGGCACCGGCGGCCCGGCTTTTGCCATGGCCAAGGACTTCGCGCTGGCCATGCAGAAGCAGAACGTGGACCTGGAGTTGAAGGCCTATACCGATGAGCGCGTGGCATCGGAAGATTTCAAGAGCGGCCAGTGCGATGCCATGGCCGTGTCCACCTTCCGCAGCAAGCCCTACAACCTGTTTGCGGCCACCACCGACGCGCTGGGTGCCACCACCTTCGCCCGCGACGGCAAGCTCGACATGGACGCCAGCTACGAAGTCTTGCGCCGTGCGATCGAGGTGTTTTCCTCGCCCAAGGCGGCCAACCTGATGGTCGATGGCAAGTACGAAGTGGCTGGCATCGTGCCCATGGGTGCGGCCTACCCGATCGTCAATGACCGCAAGATCAACAGCGTGGAAGCTGCTGCCGGCAAGCGCATCGCCGCACTGGACGTCGACAAGGTCCAAGCCATGATCATCTCGCGCCTGGGTGCGCAGCCTGTGGCGTCAGACATCACCAACTTCGCCACCAAGTTCAACAATGGCCTGGTGGATGTGATCTTCGCGCCGGCTCTGGCCTACAAGCCGCTGGAGCTGCACAAGGGCGTGGGCAACAAGGGCGCGATCTCGCGCATGCCCATCACCTTCCTGACCTACCAGATCATCATCAACAAGGACAAGTTCCCCGCCGGCATGGGCCAGAAGGCCCGCAAATACTGGCTGAGCCAGTTCGAGCCGACGATGAAGATGATCCGCAAGGCGGAAGCGGAACTGCCGCCCAATGTGTGGATGGAGATTGCGCCGCAGGACCTCAAGCGCTACATCGCCATGCTGCGCGATGGCCGCGTGGAAATTGCCGAAGCGGGCTTTTATGACAAGCGCGCGCTCAAGGTCATCAAGCGCATCCGCTGCGACATGAACGGCGCCGATCCCGAGTGCACCAACAAGGCCGAGATCGACTGGCCGGAGAAGGCCGCCGAGCCGAAGTACCTGACCAAGTGATGCCGCACCTCATGCCCTGCCGGGCATGATGGCAGGCAAAAAAGAAAGGCCCGCGCCATGCGGGCCTTCTTGTTGGTGCGTGAACCTGCGGGAGGCTGAAGGCGCCTGAATTTCAGTGCAGGGTACCCAGGAAGGCGAGCAAATCGCTGATCTCCTGCGGCGACATCTTGCCGTCGAACTTCATCTTGCCGCCAGGCACCGTGCCTTTCGGGTTGGCGACATAGACACTGACCTTCTCGGGTGTCCAGACGATGCCGCTCTGCTTCATGGCCTCGGAGTAGACGAAGTCGGGCACCGTGCCGGCCTTGCGGCCGAAGGTGGCAAACATCGTCGGGCCCTTCTTGTTCTTGCCGGGCTTGACACTGTGGCATTCGGCGCACTGGGTGTCGAAGACATCGCCGCCGCGATCGATGTCGCCGGCAGCCTGGGATGCGACCGGAACGATGGCACCCAGTGCCATCGTCGCGCTCATCAGCATCGCCAGGGTGCGCCGGCGCATGGGCACGGCAAAGGATGGCACAGCGCTGTTCATCATCGCGTCAGAACGAGGCCCAGACGAACAGGTTCAGCGTGTTCTTGTCGCTGGGCTTGGCCACGACCGTGGCGGTCTCGGTGTCCTCGTCGAAGTCGATGTACTTCTTGTAGGCCACGTACTGCAGGCCCACGCGCACATTGGCCCACGGTGCCATCCAGGAGCTTTCCTTGCCCCAGGGCGTCCAGTCCAACTGGTAGATGAAGCCGCGGTTGCCGGATTCATTGTTGGCACTTTGTGCCTTGAAGTAGCCCAGCGTGGCACCGTAGGTGTTCATGAAGTGATAGGACGCGGCCAGGCGGGCATCCTTGACGGTGTTGCGCACGTCTTCGCCGCCTTCCGGGGTGATGGTGCGTTCGCGGATGTAGCTGCCATTGACCGTGACGATGTGCTGGCGGTTGCCCAGGAACTGGTAGCTGCCGTCGATGCCGAGGTCCTTGAAGCGGTTGCTGATGTCGCCGCTGCTGCGGTCCTTCATCGTGCCGTTGTAGCCGAAGACGCCGACGTTCCAGGCCTGCGTGCGCTGGTCCACCATGTAGGCCAGGCGCCAGTACGGGGCATTGCGCATGTGGTCGGTGTCGTCACTGCCCAGACCGAGGCGCGATTGCGTGCCGCGCGACAGGGAGTTGTACAGGCCCAGTTCGCCGTAGAAGTTGTCGTGCAGCACGGTGTAGGCGTTGACGCCCAGCACCTTCAACTCCGTGCCGCCGATGCCGGCGAACTCGGCGCCCACGGCGTTGCCGCGCGGTGAATCGGTGTAGGGGAAGCCCCAGACGGCCAGGGTGTTGAACGGATCCTGCACCGTCGGATTGTTGTTGAGCGACAGGCCGAAGAGGGCGTCCTGGCCGGCCACATTGAGCGTGCGTGCGTAACGGATGTCGGCCTGGTCGATCGAGGTGTGGTGCTCGACGCCGTCATGCGTGACCTGCACGAAGCTGCCGATGTGGTCGGTGAACTTGCCTGCCAGGAACAGCGAGGCTTCGGCCAGATCGGTCTTGTCGGTGTGCTTGCCGGATTCATCGCGCCAGCGGCTGTAGTCGGCCACGACCATGCCGGACAGCGGGATCTTGCCGTCCTTGCCATCGGAGTCCACATAGCCGCCGAGCTTGAACTTGATGCCAAAGGGCGTCAGTTGCGGGCCGAAGCCGCCGATGTGGCAGGCCACACAGTCCTGCCCGGTCTGGCGGGCATAGCTGGGCACGGCTTCAGCCTGGCCGGACCACAGGGTCAGCAGTGCCGGCAGGGCCAGGCCAAGTGCGGCGGCGGCGACGCGTCGCAAAGGGGTTCGAGCGGTCATGTAGGGGTCCTCGTGTTGGAATGGGGGGAAGGGGGAAGGTCGGAGGCCGCGGCATGTCGCCACGGCAGCATGGCCGTGAGCACGCGATCGCGCATGGCGAAGTGGTGCCACAGCGCAACGGCGGCATGGGCACCGGCCAGTGCCAGGAAGACCCAGCCCAGGTTGGCGTGCCAGCCTTCCAGGGTCTCTGCGAAGTCGCGGTCCTTGGCGATGAAGACGGGAAGCGGCCAGCCGAAGAAATCGACCTGGCCGGCACGGGCCGCCGTCAGCAGGTAGCCGAGCGCCGGCAAGGCCAGCAGGGCGAGGTAGAGCAGACCATGGCCGGATGCGGCCAGGACGGTCTGAACCCGGCTCAAGCCGTGCTCAGGCGGGGTGGACAGAAAACGTGCAGGGATGCGCAGCAGGGTCAGCAGCCACGCCGTCATCCCTGCGTAGCGGTGCCATTGCAGCAGGGCCTGCCTGGCAGCGCGCTCTTCCACCCATTCCCGGTCAATGACCAGGCCGAAGGCCACGAGCACGGTCAGCACCGTCAGCCAGTGAAGGGCGATGATCGAGGTGGACCAGCGGGAAATGCCAGGAGCAGAAGCGGAGGGGGGCAAAGCAGCGTTCATGTGCGCAAACCAAGTCGCGCACAGTCTTGCCGGGCTTCCTTACGGGAAGCTTAAGGGGGAGCAAAGGCGTCGCTGGCTGTCGACGCCCGCTCGGATGTCAGCTCAGATGCCGCTGACCTTGACCAGATGCTGAAGCTGATGGCCGAGCTTGCGCTCGAGCACCCGCTCGATGACGTCGACCATCACCTGCGTCTGCTGCTCGACCTCGATGTTGAGCCGGTCACCCGCCTTGAACTGCCAGAAGCTGGTGACGCGGATGGTCTCGGGGATCAGGTTGACCCGGCACCAGCCGCGCTCAGCGTCCGTATCGGCCAGCGTGAGGCTGCAGCCATTGATCGACAGGAAGCCGCGGGTGAACAGGTAGCGGCGCCAGGGATCGCGCACGTGCAGCTCGATGTGGGCACGCGGCCCCTCCAGCATGATCGAGGAGATGCGGGCGGTATCGGAGACATGGCCGTACATGGCGTGGCCGCCGTTCTCGTCACCCTGACGGGCCGAGCGTTCCAGGTTGACCACATCGCCCACCTGCCGGTCGCCGAGGTTCGTGCGCTCCAAGGTCACGTTGATCGCATCGAAAGCCACCAAGTCATCGTCGATGGTGACCACGCTCAGGCACACGCCTTCGACCGACACGCTGGCACCGATCTGCAGGTCGTTCAGCAAGGCACGTGGAAAGCGGATGGTGAGCTGCAGGCCACTGACCGTGGGCAAGAGCTTCACGATGCGGCCGGTGCCCTGGACGATACCTGTGTACATGATGGGGAAATCCTGCTGATCAAGCCAAGGGCACATTATCGGCGCCCTGCGGATTCCCTGCGAGTTCCTTTGTGCGGCGCATCCTTGAGGCGTGTGCGAGCGCCCGCCGTGACATCTGCACGCGTGGGGTGCATCCCGGGTCGACCCAGGCGATTTTCAACCCCGTGAAACCGATTAACCACACTGTGGGAGCCAGGCCTACACTGATTTCATCTTGGGTTCGGTGCTGTGCGGCGGGCCAGATGCGGCCCACAAGGCTGTCGATCGGCATGACGCGGTGCAGCAAGCCTCGAGGAGGTCGTGATGAACGCACCGCTGCCAGCCGATGTGCTGAAGGCCCTGGCGAGTCTCTCGCTGGATGACAAGTACGCGCTCGATCGAGGGCGTGCCTTCATGAGCGGGATCCAGGCGCTGGTGCGCCTGCCCATCCTGCAGCACACGCGCGATGCGATGGCAGGGTTGAACACCGCCGGCTTCATCAGCGGCTATCGCGGCTCGCCATTGGGCGGGTATGACCAGGCCTTGTGGCAGGCACGCGAGCATCTCTCCAAGCACCATGTCGTCTTCCAGCCGGGCGTCAATGAGGAGTTGGGCGCCACGGCGGTCTGGGGTACGCAGCAGTTGCCCTTGACGCCCGGGCCGCATCGCTTCGATGGCGTCTTCGGGCTCTGGTATGGCAAGGGCCCGGGGGTGGACCGCTGTTCCGATGTGTTCAAGCACGCCAACATGGCCGGCACCTCGCAGCATGGCGGCGTGGTGGCCGTGGCCGGGGATGACCACGTGGCCAAGTCCTCATCGGTGGCTCATCAGAGCGATCACATCTTCAAGGCCTGCGGCCTGCCGGTCTTCTTTCCCAGCACGGTGCAGGAGATCCTCGATCTCGGGCTGCATGCGTTTGCGATGAGCCGCTTCTCGGGCCTCTGGTCAGGGCTCAAGACCATCCAGGAGGTGGTCGAGTCGTCGAGCACGGTGTCCGTCGATCCCGATCGCGTGCGCATCATCCTGCCCGATGACTTCGTGATGCCGGAAGGCGGCGTGCACATCCGCTGGCCGGATACGCCGCTGGCGCAGGAAGCCCGGCTGATGGACTACAAGTGGTATGCCGCGCTGGCCTACATCCGGGCCAACAAGCTCAACCAAACCGTGCTCGACAGCCCGAACGCGCGGCTGGGCCTGATCGCCAGCGGCAAGGCCTACAACGACCTGCGCCAGGCGCTGCATGACCTCGGGCTGGATGAGACCACGTGCCGGCGCATCGGCCTGCGCATCCACAAGGTGTCGGTGGTGTGGCCATTGGAAGCCAGCAGCACGCGCGAGTTCGCCACCGGGCTGCAGGAGATCCTCGTCATCGAGGAAAAGCGGCAGATGATCGAATACCAGCTCAAGGAAGAGCTGTACAACTGGCGCGAGGATGTGCGGCCCAATGTGCTGGGCAAGTTCAGCGAGCCGGATGGCGACTTCACCGGCGGCGAGTGGTCCATGCCCAACCCGGCGTCGCGCTGGCTGCTGCGCGCCAAGGCCGATCTGAACCCGGCCATCATTGCGCAGGCGCTGGCGCAGCGCATCGACAAGCTGGGGCTGCTGACTGAGGCCGATGCGGATCTGAAGGCCCGCATCGCACAGCGTCTGCGTGTGATCGAAGCCAAGGACAGCGAGATCGCCACGCAAGGCGCCAGCGTGGAGCGCGCCCCCTGGTTCTGCAGTGGTTGCCCGCACAACACCTCCACCAAGCTGCCGGAAGGCTCGCGTGCCATGGCCGGCATCGGCTGCCACTACATGGCCATGTGGATGGACCGCAATACGGGCATGTTCACGCAGATGGGCGGCGAGGGCGTGAGCTGGGTCGGGCAGGCGCCTTTCACCGACGAGAAGCATGTCTTCGTCAACCTGGGCGATGGCACCTACTTCCACTCCGGCCTTCTGGCCGTGAGGCAGGCCATCGCGGCCAAGGTCAACATCACCTACAAGATCCTCTACAACGATGCGGTGGCCATGACGGGCGGACAGCCGGTGGATGGCACCTTGTCGGTCTCTGCGATGACGCGCGAGTTGCATGCAGAAGGCGCGCGCCGCATTGCGGTGGTCAGCGACGCACCCGAGAAGTACCTGCTGATCGATGACCTGGCGCCCGGCGTGCAGGTGTACGACCGCGATGTGCTGGAGCAGGTGCAGAAGGAGATGCGCGAGACCGAGGGCTGCACGGTCATCATCTACGAGCAGACCTGTGCGACCGAAAAGCGCCGCCGCCGCAAGCGCGGCAAGATGCCGCAACTGGCCAAGCGCGTGGTGATCAACGAGCTGGTGTGCGAAGGCTGTGGCGATTGCAGTGTTCAGTCCAACTGCCTGAGCGTCGAGCCGGTGGACACGGAGTTCGGCCGCAAGCGCCGCATCAACCAGAGTTCGTGCAATCAGGATTTTTCGTGCGTGAAGGGCTTCTGCCCCAGCCTGGTCACCATCGAAGGCGGCAAGCTGCGCGCGCCCAAGGCCAGCGATGACACGCCCGACATCCGCAAGCTGCCCGCCGTGCCGGAAGCCGTGGTGCCATCGTCCAAGCAGCCGTTCGGCATTGTGGTGGCCGGCATCGGCGGCACGGGCGTGATCACCATCGGGCAGTTGCTCGGCATGGCGGCGCACCTGGAAGGCAAGGGCGTCGTCACGCAGGAGGCGGCAGGCCTGGCCCAGAAGGGCGGTGCCACGTGGAGCCATGTGCAGATCGCCGATCAGCAGGACAGCATCTGCACGACCAAGGTGGGGATGGCCGAGGCCGATCTGGTGATCGCCTGCGACCCTATCGTGGCCGCGCATGCGAGCACCACGGCCGTGATGCGCCAGGGCCGCACGCGCATCGCGCTCAACACGCACCATACGCCCACGGCGGCGCTGATGAAGGATGCGTCGTGGCAATTCCCTGGTGGGCATTGCGATCACGTCCTGGGTGATGCGGTGGGCAAGGAGGCCGTGCAGCGCATCGATTCGGTCGCGCTGGCCACGCGCCTGCTGGGCGATGCCATCTACGCCAACCCGCTGATGCTGGGCTTTGCATGGCAGATGGGCTGGGTGCCGCTGTCGCTGGCTTCGCTGCGTCGTGCCATTGAACTCAACGCCGTGCAGGTGGAACGCAACCTGGATGCCTTTGAGTGGGGTCGCCGTGCCGCGCATGACCCGATCATGGTGGCGCGCCTGAGCCTGCCTGCTCAACCCGTGTTGTGGGAAGGCCGCCCACTGCGCGCAGGCAAGGAAAGCCTGGACACGCTGATCAAGCGGCGCATGGACTACCTCACCGAATACCAGAACGCCGCCTACGCACAGCGCTATGCCGATCTGGTGTGGCAGGTGCGCCAGGCTGAGGAGCGCTTCAAGAGCCGCCGCTTAAGCGAAGCGGTGGCCCGGCAGCTCTTCCGCCTGATGGCCTACAAGGACGAGTACGAGGTGGCCCGGCTGCTGACCTCAGCGGCCTTCAAGGCCCAGGTGGCCGAGCAGTTCGAGGGCGACTGGAAGATGGTGTGGCATCTGTCGCCCCCCATGCTGCATGGCGCGGGCGATGGCAAGACCCGGCCAGCCAAGCACCGCTTCGGCCCGATGTGGGGCGGGGTGCTCAAGCTGATGAGCTTCGGCAAGGTGCTGCGCGGCACGCCCTTCGATCCGATGGCGTGGACGGCAGACCGGCGCGAAGACCGCGCCGTGCTGGCAGAGTATGTGGAGATGATTGCCCGCATGTTGCCCCGGCTGAATGAAGACAAGCTGGAGGCGGCTTGTCGTGTGGCCGAGATGGCAGAGCAGATCAAAGGCTACGGGCCGGTACGCCATGCCCAGGTCGAGGCCGTGCGGCCTCAATGGCGTGCGCTCATGGCCAGCCACTTCGCCGATTGATCGGCGCGGTGGCCAGCCGGAGCGGCTGCATCACATGTCGTTGTTGGTGCAGTCCAGGCCGTAGATGCGCTTGACGTCGGCCACGTCCTTCGGACGGCCCTTGGTCAGACGCGCACACGTCGTGTAGTTGCCGAACATGCGGTGCTGGCTCTGGTCGTAATACATCCAGTCGACGATCTCCTTGGTTGTGAACTCAACTTGCTGCTCATGCTGCTTGTTCTTGATCACACGAGGCAGATCGTTGAGCCGGCCGGAGAACTTCATGCCCTTTTGCTCGAAGGGCGTGACCCACATGTGCTCGGTCTTCTTGCCGTCTTCGAATCGCACCTTCACGGCAAAGACCATCAGCTTGGGGTCCTTGTTGGTCTTGGCCAGCGGCAGGAACTTGCCCAGCGTGGCCTTGCCCTTCTTGAAGGCAGCCTGCATGACGGGGTCGTCATCCGGCATGTCGGGCGGCATCTGCTCGTCCATCGGATCCTCGGTGGGATCGGCGGGCTGGGCTTTCTGTATAGGCGCCGATGCGGCCGAGGCAGCTGCGGCGGGGGAGGTGGTGTCGGACTGGGCCAGGCTCAGGCCCGAGGAAGCTGCCAGCAGCGTGGCAAGCAGGGAGAGTTTCAGACTGCGCATGAAAAGGCTTACCTGGTTGGACAACGTTGAATCAAAGGCTCCGGCGTCGGCCACACGGCTTGTGCAGCACGCGCCAAAGAGAGAGCCGAGTCTACTCACGATGTGCAAGCCAGGGGCTGCGGATTTCTCCCGGAAAGCCCGCAGCCCGGCACGGGCCTCACCACTTGATCCCGGGGGGTAGGGGCGATTTCATGGCCTACTGACGCCTCGGATACGCGGCCGGCGCTGTCTGTCCGGTATCCCGGCTCATTGAGGGCCGCAGCAAGGCGATCAAGAAGATGTTGGATGTTCGATCGGGCGGTGTCGCGCTCCGCACGCAAGGCTGGATCTTTGCCATGGCCGGTGCCGTGGCCTTTTCGGGCAAGGCCATCGTGGCCAAGCTGATGTACAAGCTGGGCGCCGATGCGTTTGCCGTGGTCGGGCTGCGCATGCTGATGGCCTTTCCACTGTTTCTGGCGATGGCCTGGTGGGCAGGGCGGGACGATGGCAGCCAGGCCGCGCCCGCCGAGTTGACGCAACGGCAGCGCTGGCAGATCGTCGGGCTGGGCTTTTGCGGCTACTACCTGGCCAGCACGCTGGATTTCCTGGGGCTGCAGTACATCAGCGCCAGCCTTGAGCGGGCCATCCTGTATCTCAATCCGACCATCGTGTTGCTGATCTCGGCAGTATGGCTGCGGCATGTCGTGCGGCCCGCCCAATTGGCGTCGATGGCGCTGTCGTATGCCGGCGTGGCCATCGTGTTCCTGCACGACTGGGACGCTGCGCACCTGGTCTCGCGCGCGGCTTCGGGTGGCAGCATGGATCCCATATCGGCCATCGCATGGGGCAGCCTCTTTGTTTTCCTCAGTGCCGTGAGCTATGCCATCTACCTGATCGGCAGCGGGCAACTGGTGCAGACCTTGGGCTCGATGCGGCTGGTCGGGCTGGCGTCGTGTGCCGCGTGTGCCATGGCCGTCGCGCAGTGGCTGGCGGTCTACATGGCCACCGACGGGCGTGTGGCGGCCGTGAGCCATCTGCCGTGGCAGGCGTGGGCCTTGTCGGCGGTCAATGCGACCGCGTGCACGGTGCTGCCTGTGTGGATGGTGATGCGCGGCGTGCAGTTGATCGGCGCCTCGACGGCTTCGCAGGTGGGCATGGTCGGGCCCTTGTCGACCATCTGGATGGCTGCGTGGTTCCTGGATGAGCCGGTGACTTGGCGATTGCTGGTCGGCACGGGGGCCGTGCTGGCGGGCATTCTGCTGCTGGCACGTTCAGGGCGGCCCGCCGCAGCGGCGGTGCCCGGTCAAGGGGCTGCGGCAGCGGTGCCCGCAGACAAGCGCGCCAGGGCCTGAACGAGGCAATCGGCCTGCGCATCGATGGCCGGCGGCAGCGGCTGCCGGCCCTCCATGATGCTGCGGATGTAGGCAGCCGTGGCAACAGCATCGCACGTGGCAGGCAGTTCAGGCAGCTCGGTCAGCACACCTTCCACCGGGGCGCGGCTCAAGGCGTCGTCGCGCTGCCCGTGGACGAAGATCTCGAAGCGCGGCTGGCGTCTTGCATCGGCCACCGGCTCGCCCTCGGTGCCGCGCATGAGCAGCGCATCGGCATGGGTGTGTTGGAGGAAAGCCGTGAGCGAGTGCGCGTATTCCGGGTGCGTGTGGTTGACGACGCGGATGCTGGGCATCGCGGCGGCCTCTTGCGCGCCGCTGCTGAACGGATCGAGCAGCTTGGCGACGGTGTGGCCCGGGTTGCGCAGGCCGATCGTCCAGCGCACGGCCAGCAGGCGATGCAGGGGCGGGCACAGATCGCCCAGATCCATGAAGGCCGGCAGGCCGTCTTGCCAGGCCTGTCGAAGGCCGGCCGCATCCCGGGCCATGGGCAGACCGAGCGCCTGGAACACCTGCGAGGTGGTCACGCGTGTGGGATCTTCGGGAGCACCATGCACCAGCACGCCCACGCCACGGCGAGCCAGCGTCCAGGCCAGCAATGGCGTCAGGTTGGGCAGCTTTCGCGCGCCGTTGTAGGAAGGCAGCACCACCACGCCCTTCAGGCTTGCTGCAAGCGCCTGGGTGGCGTCGTGCAAGTCAATGCAGCGCGCCCGGCAGGCCTGGACGAAGCCATCGAGCTCCTCCACCGTTTCGCCCTTGATGCGCATGGCCAGGCAGAAGGCCCCCACCTCGAGATCGGTGACGCGGCCGTCGAGCACCTGTTCGAACAGGTCGCGGGCCTGGGCGGTGTCCAACGGACGGGCGCCGTCCTTGCCACGGCCGATGACTTTGAGATAGGCGGCGATGCTCATGGGGATGCGTCGTTCACGTCGAGGAAGGCCATTATCCCGTGCGAGGTGAACGATGCGCGCCAGCCGCTCAAGTGACCGACACGGCGGCCGGGTGCAACACCACCATCTTGCGCAGGGCAGGCAGACACGAGCCACAGTTGGTGCCGCACTTGAGCTGGCCCTGCAGTTGCGCCAGCCGTTGCTCATCACTGCCCTGGCAGCCAGCCAGGGTTTCGGCAATGGCCAGATCCGTCACGTTGAAACAGGTGCAGACCTGCTTGCCGCGCGAGGCCACGGCCACCGGCGGTGTGGCGCCGGACGAGAGCAGGGCGCGGCCATAGGCATCGGCCAGCATCTCGTCCTGCAGCAGTGGGCGGATCCAGGCTTCGGCGCTGATGTCGCCGGCCATCACGAAGGCCGCCACACGCAGGCCATCTGCATGCTTGGTCATGCGCACGGCACGGCGCTGGCCGCGATGACGATCCTGATAGCGCAGCACTTCGGTGCCGTCCACGCCCATCAGGGCCTCGATGCGTGCCAGCACCTCATCGTCGGCCGGTGTGGCCGCCGCCGCGCGGAACAGCACGCCCACCTTTCCTTGCTCATGAGGCTCGCGGCCGAACGGCACGCAACTGGTGAAGGGGAAAGCCTGCATCAAGGGCTTGAGGGCTTCCTTGATGGCCAAGGCTTCGGTTTCCGGCAGCCAGGCGACGGCCAGCAGCTTCCATGGCAGCGCCACCGGTGTGATGGCGACCGCCGCATGCTTGAGTTCGGGCTGCTTCGACTTGGGGCAGAACGCCGGACTGGTCAGGGCGTTGACGCCTTCGCGGGGGCGGCCCTCTGCATCCTGGCCGCCCAGATACTCTTGCCCCCAATGCATGGCGATGAAGGCCTGCATCGGCGCGACGGCATCGCTCGGCTGTGCCGCGATCACCACCTGCCCGCGGCGCGAGGCCACGCTCACCAAGTCACCGGCCTGCAGACCGAGGCGCTGCATGTCCTGCGGATGGAGATCCACGGAGGGCTCGCTGACGTGCCCGAACAGGCGCCCCAAGGTGCCGGTGCGGCTCATGCCGTGCCATTGGTCCCGCAGACGGCCGGTGTTGAGGCTGAAGGGAAAACGGTCGTCGCGCACGTCCTTGACGGGCTCATATGGGACCGGCGCGAAGCGGGCACGGCCGTCGGCCGTCGGGTAGATGCCATCCTCGTACAGGCGGGCTTTGCCAGCCCGGGTCCCTTCGGGCATGGGCCACTGCTGCGGCCCCTGCTGGTCGATGAACCCGTAGCTCAAGCCGGTGATGTCGAGGTCGCGGCCACGGGTCGATTCACGGTGTTCGTTCCAGATCGATTCCGGTGAGTCATAGGGGAAGAGGGTGGTGGTGCCGGGCCGGTATCGCGCCACGCGTTCAGGCATGCGCTGCTCCAGCCGGCGGCCCACCTCGGCGAAGATGGCCCAGTCGTGCCGCGCCATGCCCGAAGGCGGCACGGCAGCGCGGACCCGGCTGATGCGCCTTTCGCTGTTGGTGACGGTGCCGTCCTTTTCACCCCAGGTGGTGGCGGGCAGCAGCAGGTCAGCAAACTCGCAGGTGGCCGTCGTGGCAAAGGCTTCCTGCACCACGACGAACTCGGCCATCTCCAGCGCCTTGCGCACGGTGGCTTGATCGGGCAGCGATTGCGCCGGATTCGTGCAGGCGATCCACAGGGCTTTGATCTCGCCACGGGCCGCGGCTTCGAACATCTCCACCGCCGTCTTGCCGGGCTGGGCCGGCACCTCGTCCACGCCCCACAGCGCGGCCACCTCCTCACGGTGTTGTGGATTGGCCAGATCGCGGTGGGCGCTCAGCAGGTTGGCCATGCCGCCCACCTCGCGTCCGCCCATGGCATTGGGCTGCCCGGTCAGCGAGAACGGCCCCGCACCGGGCTTGCCGATCTGGCCTGTCGCCAGGTGCAGGTTGATCAGCGCGGCGTTCTTGTCCGTGCCGGCGCTGCTTTGGTTCAGGCCCTGGCAGTAAAGCGAGAGGGTCGGTGTGTCATGCCCGAACCAGCGCGCTGCCTGAACGAGGTCGCCGACCGGGATGCCGCAGATGGCGGCAGCCACCTCCGGCGTGAACGTCTCCACGATCTGCCGCAGCTCGTCAAAGCCGCGCGTATGGCGCTCGATGTAGGTCGCATCCAGCAGCCCCTCGCTGAGCAGCACATGCAGCATCCCATGGAACAGCGCGACATCGGTGCCCGGCTGGATCGGCAGGAAGAGGTCGGCCATGTCGGCCGTCTCGGTGCGCCGCGGATCGGCCACGATCAGCTTCATGCCCGGGTTGGCCCGGCGCGCATCCTCGATGCGGCGAAACAGGATGGGGTGCGCATACGCCGTGTTGGCCCCTACGATGAACAGCGTTTGCGCGTGCTTGAAATCGTCGTAGCAGGCGGGCGGTGCATCGCTGCCCAGGGTGGCCTTGTAGCCGGCCACGGCGCTGCTCATGCACAGGCGCGAGTTGGTGTCCAGGTTGTTGGTGCCGATCAGGCCTTTGACCAGCTTGTTGACGACGTAATAGTCCTCGGTGAGCAACTGGCCGGAACCGATAAAAGCCGACGGCCTGCGGCCCATGCGCGCGGATGATGGCGGCAAAACGGTCGGCGGCCAGGTCCAGCGCCTCGTCCCAGGAAAGGTTCGAGGGCACCTGGCCGCGCTGCGCCCGGCGCATCGGCGACAGCAGACGCGTCTGCCGGGTCACGTTCTCGGTGGCGGTCAGGTGCAGCGTGCTGCCCTTGGTGCACAGGCGACCGAAGTTGGCCGGGTGTTGCGGGTCACCCTGGACCTGCGTGATGCGCCCCTCCTGCGATTCGATGAGCACACCGCAGCCCGTGCCGCAATACGGGCAGGTGGCGCGGGTGACCTGGGGCGCAGCTTTCCATTGACTCATGGCGATTCTCTGTTGTCGTGTATCTCAGCGGGTGGCGCCGGCCCCGTGGGGCGACACCTGTCATGTCGGCCAAAGAACGAACGGAGCACCAACTCCGTGGGCCATCTTCCAGCATGGCCTGCCAGCCGGAGGCCGATGCGCGACCATCGGCTCCAGCATCCTGTCAACCATTCAACCTGCTGTACATGCCGGTCACCCGGTCCATGACCTGCAGGATGTTTTCACTGCTGGCAAACACCTCCCTGGCGTGCTTGCCATTGCTCCGCGCGTCGCTCAGACGGGCCAGTGCGTTGTCGAAGAACACCCACTGCTGACGGGCCAGTTCCAGTTCGTCCCGGATGGCGAACGTGGCCTGCGGCGCCTTCGTGAGCACCGTCAAGGCCTGCGAGAACTCCTTGCGGGCGTTGTTCAACTCCTTGATCTGATCCGGCACATCGGTTCCCCAGCATTTGCTGAGGTAGAACTTCGCCGTGCGTTGCGACAGCATGCGCTGGCGCCCCGCCAGGTTCACGAGTCTGCCGACCGCCTGTCCTGAATACTTCTCCAACTGCACTGTGCCCTGATGGGCAAGCTTGAGCACCTTGGCATCCAGCGACAAGAGGATGGCCGCCGCGCTGCGGTCGGGCGCGGCGCCAACCAGGGCCGCCTTGTAATCGCTCCATACGGGCTCCAGTGCGTGGTAGGTGGCTTTGATGTCGGGCGTGGGCGCATAGGCCTTGAGTTCAACGAACTGCCGATCGAACCACGCCATGGAATCAAACAGGATCTTCTCCGCCCGCTTGCCATCGACCCCCTGGCCCATCGCCAGCCACGCCTTGGCCATGCGTTGCGACAACATGCGTTGACGTCCGGCCTTGTTGATGGCCTCGTTCAAGCTGAGCACCTGCGCACCCGAGGGCAGGGCGGTGCCGCCCGCCACCAGGGCCGCCAGCCCTTGCTTCAGCACATCCCGACGCCCGACTTCACGGACCAAACTGCTGCACACCAACTGATTCACTGCCTCTTGCACCTCGCCCACCACACAGCCGTCGCGCCCACATCAAGCCGCCATCGGCTGCGTCTGCGTCAACACCTGCCCGAACATCAACCTGTCCCGCTGCGCACCGATGGGCGTGCCTTCCCGGATCAGTCTGAAGTAGTAACTGCCGTCTTCGGTATCGCCATACAGGCAGGCGCCCACCAGCTTGTCGTTGCGCACCACCAGCTTCTTGTAGACCCCCGAGAACGGATCCGTCAGCACGATCTCTTCGGTGCCGTCACCACCCATGAACTCGCCGGCGGAAAACAGATCGATGCCCGTGACCTTCAGCTTGGTCGACACCTGCGAGCCCATGTAGCGGCCGATGCCGACATGGGCCAGATGGTTGGCGCACACCTTGCCCTGCTCGAACAGCGGCGCCACCAGGCCATAGGCGATGCCGCGATGCGAAGCACATTCACCCACAGCATAGACACGCGGATCCGTGATCGTCTGCATGGTGTCCGTCACGACGACGCCACGGTTGCAGTGGATGCCGATCTTTTCGGCCAGCTCGGTATTGGGCCGCACGCCCGCTGCCATCACCACCAGATCGGCCGGCACCTCGGTGCCATCCTTGAACCTGACGGCCTTCACGCGGCCTTGTTCATCGCCCACCAATTCCTGCGTGTGTGTGCCCATGCGGAAGTGCAGGCCGCGCTCTTCCAAGGTCTGCTGCAGCAGCCGGGCAGAGGTCTCATCCAGCTGGCGTTCCATCAGCCACGGCATGATGTGCACCACCGTGACCGTCATGCCCCGCTGCATCAGCCCGTTGGCCGCCTCCAGGCCCAGCAGGCCACCGCCGATCACCACCGCATGCTGGTGCGTTCTGGCGGTCTTCGATCATGTAGTTGGTGTCGCCAATGTCCCGGTAGGCGATCACACCTTGCAGCGCCTTGCCGGGCACGGGCAGGATGAACGGGTTCGAGCCGGTGGCCAGCAGCAGGCGGTCGTATTCAGCTTCGGTGCCGTCATCGGCCACCACCACACGACGCGTGCGATCGACACGCACCACCTTCTTGCCCAGATGCAGATGGATGCCATGCGAGCGATACCACGCCACCGGGTTGAGGATGATCTCATCGAGCGTCTGCTCGCCCGCCAGCACCGGCGACAGCATGATGCGGTTGTAGTTGGGATGAGGCTCGGCGCCGAAGACGGTGATCTCGTACAGATCGGGCGCGACCTTCAACAGCTCTTCCAGTGTGCGAACGCCCGCCATGCCGTTGCCCACCATCACCAGCTTCATCTTCTTCATGACCATGCTCCGTCAGCGAGTCGGGATTGTTGTGAGCACGGTGCTGCAATATCCGGGCCAGCACAAAAGCAGGGCGCACCACTTTGGCGTTCCAACCATCATTGGGTCTGCGTCATCTCGCGCACCGATGCCGGGCGTGGTTCTTGCACCATCGTTGGCCACAAAAGGGCGCGGCACGATCTTGGTGCCAGTGCCCCTGCAACGCTGAAGGATGTCAATGAGTTTCGATCTGGAAGTGGGCTACGCCAGCGAGCGTGGCCCACGCTCGGTTCTGGAGGACCACGCGGGCATCGCCCAGCCCCAGCCGCATGAAGAACCTTGGGGTGTGGTGGCCGCGCTGGCCGATGGCGTCTCGCAAGGCGGCCTCGGCATGGAAGCCGCGCAGACCACCGTCATGACACTGCTGCGCGATTACTACGCCACGCCCGCCACCTGGGACACCACCGTGGCCCTGGATCGCCTCATCGGCGCACAGAACGCCTGGCTGGCCGACCACAATCGCAGGCGTCAGGCCTTGCGTGCCAAGGAGGGGGAGGGCGCCACTGGCATGTGCACGCTCACCGCCATCGTGATGCGGGGACATGGCTACACCCTGGCCCACGTCGGTGACACCCGCGCCTACCTGCTGCGCGGCGGAGAGTGCACGCAGCTCACGCAAGACCATACGCTGGGCACGATGGCCTTCCAGAACGGCCTGACGCGCGCCGTGGGCCTCGACGATGTCCTGCACGTCGACTACCTCGAAGGCGATCTGCAGATCGGCGACACCATCGTGCTCACCAGCGATGGCGTGCACGGCGTGCTCAAGGCCAGACAGCTGGAATCGCTGGCAGAGCAGGGCAGTGCTCAGGAGGCCAGCGAAGCCCTGGTCGGCAAGGCGCTGGCCGCAGGCGGGCGCGACAACGCCACCGCCCTGGTCATCCGTGTCAAGGGCCTGGCCGCCGCGCGCCTGGAAGACACCGAGCGCCGTGGCCGTCAATTGCCCGTGCCCGCCCGTCTTCAGCCAGGCGATGTGCTCGATGGCATGCAGGTCGAAGCCGCTGTCGCAGCCAACGGCGTCCACCGCCTCTACCGCATGCGGCATCTGCAAACCAGTGCCGTGTACGCCCTCAAGACCTTGCACGAAGCCCGCGCCAGCGACCCTGAAGAACGCGCCATGCTGGCCCACGAAGCCTGGCTGGGCGCGCGCGTGACGGAGCGCGAGCCCAAAGGCCTCGTGCGCGTGCACGACGCCAAGGACGCCACCTGCTTCTATGCCTTGTTCGACTGGCATGAAGGGCAGACGCTGGCCGAGCTCTGGGCGGCGCAACGCCATTTCAGCGTGGCCGAGATCGTCTCGGCCGCCTGCGCCCTGACACGTGCGGTGGGCCGCCTGCACCAATACGGTGTCATCCACCGAGATGTGAAGCCCGACAACGTGCATCTCGGTGAAGACGGCCAATGGCGTCTGTTGGACCTGGGCGTCGCGCTCTCCGGCAAGGAGCCTGAATCCCTGCGCGTGCTGCATGCCGGCACGCCCAGCTACATGAACCCGGAGCAATGGGAAGACGACCCGGCCATTGCCCGTGCCACATCGCAAAGCGATCTCTTCGCACTCGGCGTGACCCTGTACCAATGGCTGACGGGTCGGCTGCCCTATGGCGAAGTCGAACCCTATCAACGCGGACGATACCGGCGCGATCCCGTGCCGCCGTCACGCCTTCGCCCGGACGTGCCCATCTGGCTCGATCACCTGGTGCTCAAGGCCGTCGCGCGCGACGCCCGACAACGCTTCGAGACGGCCGAAGAGCTGCTGCTCGCGCTCGAACGTGGTGCGTCGCGCCCGCTTTCGGCGCCCTTGTCGACCCCGTTGCTCGCACGCGATCCAGCGGCCGTCTGGAAGATCGCCCTGACCGTGTCCGTGCTGCTCAACCTGATGCTGATCTACTGGCTGGTGTTCCTGCCCAAGGCCTGAACAGGGTTGAAAGCAAAAAAGCCCTGGGCCACGCAGGATCCAGGGCGACTGACCGAGGGGTAAAGGCCAGAGGAACGCCGCCCTTGTGGAGCGGCGCGTGTAACACGGAACTTGGAGGCGTCTGGCGCCCGATCAGGCCGGCTTGCCGGCGCGGCCCGCCGATGCCTTCATGGCCGAAGCGCTGGCAGGCTGCACACGGGCACGCCCGCCCTTTTCGGCCCAGGTGCGCGTCCAGCGGATTTGCATGATGCGCATCATCACCAGGGCGACCACGGCCAGCACGGCAATGGCGAAGAAGCCGTACATGTAGCTGCCCATGTGCTGCTTGGACAGCCCCATCGCGTTGGGTACCAGGCCACCACCCAGCGCACCGATCTCGCCGATCATCGAGCCGGCCACCGCTGTGCTCAGCGGCCAGCGCAAAGGCACCAGCTGGAACAGCGCGCCGTTGCCTGCACCCAGGGCGGCAAAGCACACCATCAGCAGCAGCGTGGTGGCTGTCAGCGACTGGTCAGCCAGACCGCACAGCACCAGCGAAATCGTCACGGTGATGATCACCGCCGTCAGCGTGTTGACGCCGCCCCAGCGATCGGAGATCCAGCCGCCAAAGATGCGCAGCGCCGCGCCCATGAAGGCCGCCAGCATGGTGAGCTGGCCGGCTTCGACCTTGCTGACCTTGAACTGTTCGTAGTAGTAGCTCGGCAGGAAGCTGGTCAGCCCGATGAAGCCGCCGAACGTCACGCCATAGATCAGGCTGAAGGCCCAGCCATCCTTCTCGAAGAGGCAGGCGATGTGTTCGCGGAACGAGGCGTGCGCATCGCGGTCAGGCGGCTCCTTGGCGAAGACGATCATCACGATCATCGGCAGACAGATGGCCAGCGCTGCAAAGCCGTACACCGTCTTCCAGCCGAAGGCCTGGGCCAGCGGCGGCGCCACCAGCACCGACACCGCTGTGCCCACATTGCCCGCCCCCACCAGGCCCATGGCCAGGCCCTTGTATTTCGGCGGGAACCAGCCCGAGCCCAGCGACAGCGCCACACCGAAGCTCGCGCCGGCGATGCCCAGCAGCACGCCCATGGCCAGCAGATTGTCGAAAGTCTCGACGAAGAAGTAGCCATACATCATGGCTACGGCGATCAGGCCCATCTCCACCAGCGTGGCCGGCTTGCGGCCCACGTACTGGGCCAGGATGCCCAGCGGAAAGCGCATGAGCGCGCCGGCAAAGATGGGGATCGACAGCATCAGCCCCTTCTGCGCCGCCGACAGTTGCAGGTCCTCGGTGATGAAGGGCGCCATGGCCCCGTTGAGCACCCAGATGCAGCAGGAAAACGCGAAGTACAGGAACGACGCGGCAAGGGTCGGCGCATGGCCTGCCCTCAGGAAGGTCTTGAAGTCATTCATTTTTGGAGCCTCAGCGGTATCCGGCGTCTTTTGGTGCGCCAGCTTTTGTGTGGCTACCAGTTAGCGAGATCCATGCCAGCGCAGGCTTGCGCCATCTTTGGGCGCGGCACGCAAGTGGTGCGTCCAGGTGGGCCCCGCTTGTTGGTCGGCGGCGCGCTGAACATCCCCTCCGATCAAGCACAATCACGCCAGAACCTAGGAGTTTTGTTTCATGAGCATCAAGTCAGACCGCTGGATCCGCCGCATGGCGCAGGAGCACGGCATGATCGAGCCCTTCGAGCCCGGCCAGATCCGCGCCTCGGCGGACGGCCACAAGATCGTGAGCTATGGCACCAGCAGCTATGGCTATGACATCCGCTGCGCCGACGAATTCAAGATCTTCACCAACGTGCACTCCACGGTGGTGGACCCCAAGAACTTCGACGAAAAAAGCTTCGTCGACTTCAAGGGCGATGTCTGCATCATCCCGCCCAACAGCTTCGCGCTGGCCCGCACCGTGGAATATTTCCGCATTCCGCGCAGCGTGCTGACGGTCTGTCTGGGCAAGAGCACGTATGCCCGCTGCGGCATCATCGTCAATGTCACGCCCTTCGAGCCCGAGTGGGAGGGCTATGTGACACTCGAATTCAGCAACACCACGCCGCTGCCCGCCAAGATCTACGCAGGCGAAGGCTGTGCACAAGTGCTGTTCTTCGAGAGCGACGAGATCTGCGAAACCAGTTACCGTGACCGAGGTGGCAAATATCAAGGGCAGCGAGGGGTCACGCTGCCTAAGACCTGACGCCCGGTTGTCGATAAGACCTGTACCACCCTTCAGAAGGATGGGGTTTTCATTACGGTCTGTTACAATCCATGGGAGGCAAGCGCGCACAAATGCGTGCCGAGCCGACCACAAGGCTGTACCGACTGCATGATGCCCCGGTCCTGCAAAGAAAAAATCGAGAGGTGGTCGCAGTGGCAGCGCATGGATACAGAAGCCAAAAGCTTCCGGGAGGGGGTGTTCGGTGCGCTCGATGTCAGTGTTGTACCTCTAGTTTTTGGGCCCATCCATGCGCCGACCTCTCCAATCCCCCGCGCTCATCAACGCGTTTTACGACAGCCTCCGACCCGAGCAGCGTGAAACCGCCCAGGCCATGCACCGAGCGATCCTCGCTGCCGCGCCGCATCTGCGTCCTGAAGTGAAGTGGGGCAACCTCTGCTTCATGAACGATCATGACAACGTCATGGCCATCGTGCTGCACAAGGCGCATGCGCATCTCCAAGTCTTCAACGGCGTGCTGCTTGTAGGCGAGTTCCCTGAGCTCGACGGCGCCGGCAAGGGCATGCGGCACATCAAGGTCCGCTACCGCCAGCCGGTCAATGAGCAGTTGGTCCGCGAGCTCACGCTGGCCTGCCTGCAAGCCTGGGGCGCCTCACAGGCTCGCTCCAGCGCACGCTGGGGTTAATTCCTGGGCGAGGTCGGTCCGCTGCCTTGACTTGGTAGGATGTGTCGACCATGCATTTGATGAACGCCGATCTGCACTGCCACTCCAACGTCTCTGATGGCACCTTGTCGCCGGAAGACGTGGCCGAGCGGGCCAGCCGCAACGGCGTGCAGCTCTGGGCCTTGACGGACCACGATGAGATCGGCGGCCAGCAACGCGCCCGCGATGCCGCTGGCCGGCTCGGCATGGCGTATCTGCCGGGCGTCGAGATCTCCGTCACCTTTGCCGGCAAGACGGTGCACATCGTCGGGCTGGGTTTCGACCCCGCGGACCCGGCCATGGTGCAGGGCCTGGCCGAGACCCGCGGTGGCCGCGAGCGTCGCGCACGCGACATGGCTGCCGACCTGGCGCGCGTCGGCATCCACGGCGCCTTCGACGGCGCGCTCAAGTACGTGGGCAACCCGGACCTGATCTCCCGCACGCACTTTGCGCGCTACCTGGTCGAGCTGGGCGTCTGCCCGGATCCGCACGAGGTCTTCAAACGCTATCTGACCGAAGGCAAGCCCGGCTTCGTCGAGCACCGCTGGGCCAAGCTGTCCGAGGCGGTGGGCTGGATCGTGGGGGCAGGGGGCGTGGCAGTGATCGCCCACCCTGGTCGCTATGACTTCACGCCGAATGAAGAGTTCGCGCTGTTCACCGAGTTCAAGGCGCTTGGCGGCCTCGGCGTGGAAGTGGTGACCGGCAGCCACACCGTGTCGGAGTACGCCAAGTACGCCGACATGGCACGTGAATTCGATCTGCTCGCCTCGCGAGGCTCCGATTTCCACGACCCGAGCGAAAGCCACACCGATCTGGGCACGCTGCCCGATCTGCCGGGCCAGGTGACGCCCGTATGGGACGCCCTGACGGCCCGGGTGTTGCATCCTTAGCACGGCTTGGCATCACTGGCATGCGTGTCATCGTGCGCGGGGTAGGCTCGCAACATCATGGCCCAGCTTTTTGAAGTCCACCCCGAACACCCACAGACCCGTCTGCTCAAGCAGGCTGCGGACATCCTGCATCAAGGCGGTATCGTGGCCCTGCCCACGGATTCCAGCTATGCGCTGGTCTGCCATCTCGATGACAAGTCGGCCGTCGACGCCTTGCGCCGCATCCGCGGCGTGGATGAGCGACACCACTTGACCTTGCTGTGCCGGGATCTCTCGGAGCTGGCCAGCTACGCCCGGGTCGACAACCAGCAATACCGCCTGTTGAAGATGGGCACGCCCGGACCCTACACCTTCATCCTGGAGGCGACCAAGGAAGTGCCGCGCAGGGTGTCGCATCCATCGCGCCGGACCATCGGCCTGCGGGTGCCGGATCACAGGGTGGCGCAGATGCTGCTGGAACTGCTGGGCCAGCCGCTGCTGGCCACCACGCTGATCCTGCCCGACCAGCACGATCCACTCAACGACCCGGATGACATCCGCCAGGCGCTTCAAAAGCGCATTCAGGCCGTGGTGGATGCGGGGGCGTGTCCCAGAGAGCCGACCACCGTGATCGATCTGTCACAAGGCGGTGCCGAAGTCATCCGTCAAGGGCGGGGCGAACTGGCGAGGCTGGGATTGGATTGAGCCGCCCCCGTCGGCGCGGCAACCGACGCGCCTGCCGGCGAGGCGGACAAGACCTGCCCCAGCCAGGCGGGATCGAAGCCCAGGTGCCATCGGCCGGCCACATGCACCAGCGGCACGCCCGGCGCACCTTGCGCCTCATACCTGGCCATGCAGGCGGCATCGGTCTCCACATTGCATTCGCGCCAAGCAATGCCATGGGCCTCAAGCCAGGCACGAGCGCGTGCGCAATACGGGCACGTCGACGTGGTGTAGAGGGTGATTTCGGCCTGGCCTGCGTGTTGCTGGATCAGCGCGGCGGAGCGCTCGTCACGCCACCAGTTCCAGGCCTGATGGCCGCCCAGGACGATCAACAGGATCACGACCAGGCTCTTCCAGCCGCCGCGCACCGGGGGCGATGAAGCGGGAGAGGGCGGTGTGGGTGACATCGAGAGGACGGTGGCCTTTTACTTGGCAGCCGGAGGCGCCGATTTCTGACCGAGCTTGCTTTCCTGGCCCGCCATCAGCTTGCGGATGTTGGCCTCGTGGCGCCAGATCAGCAGGGCGCTCATGATGATCACGCCGAGGGTCAGCGCGCTGGGGCCCCAACCAAGGTATTGGATCAGAGGAGCAGCCAAGGCAGCCGTGAGTGCGGCCAGAGAGGAATAGCGGAACACCGCCGCCATGCCGATCCACACCAGCAGCACCAGGCCGCCCAAGGCTGGCTCGAAGCCCAGGAGCACGCCAGCCGCCGTGGCCACGCCCTTGCCGCCTTCGAACTTGAAGAACACCGGCCAGAGGTGTCCGATGAAGGCGCCCAGGCCAATGGCCGTCACCGTGATGCTGTCCCAGCCCATGGCCACGGCCAGGGCCACCGGCACATAGCCTTTGAGCGCATCGAAGAGCAGGGTCAGGATCGCTGCGGCCTTGTTGCCCGAACGCAGCACATTGGTTGCGCCCGGGTTGCCAGAACCGTAACTGCGCGGATCGGCAAGCCCGAACAGCCGGCTGACGATGACGGCAAACGACAAAGAGCCGATGAGATAGGCGACGATGGCCCCCAGGACGGCCAGCAGGCGAGGGTCGAGACTGGAAAGATTCATGTTCGAAAGCGTCAGATCGCAACAGGCCGCAAGTGTAGTGGTTGCGATCTGTCACCTCTCGGGCGGGCAGCCGCCTGGGTTTGTCCCATGATGTCGTGTCGTGGCATGTACCGACAATCTCGCCATTTCGCGCATCGCAGTTTCACCGGCCGAACGCCTCCCATGATCACCACTTACGACGAGAGCCCCAAATTCTGGCAGCGCACCTGGTTCCTGGCTTTGCTGATCGGGGCCGGCGTTGGTGTGGGCGTGTGGTGGTGGCAACTCAAGCACGCCGAGGTGCCTGCGCCGGCCAGTGAAGTGGCGGCAGTCAAACCCGCCGCCGGAGCCAAGGCCGGCGCCAAGATCGATTCGGCCCTGCTGGTGCCCCCTTCCATCGGTGACGATGGCCGTCCCTCCGATTTCACGCCGGAAGAATGGGCCGCGCTCAAGGATGCCATGGCACAGACACCCAACCCGCGTGCTGAACTGGATCGGGTGGTCGAAGTACCTCCGCTTCCAGAAGGGCTTCGAACAATGGCAATCGCTGCAGGATGGGCCAGACGTCGCAGGGCGCCGCCAGTTGGCCGGAAAGCTGCTGGAACAAGTCCCTGAGCGCCTGGCCCAGGCTGAAGTGACCTACGGTGAAGCGGTGTTGCTGCAGACTGCGTTGCTGGCCGACATCGAACCCAATGAAGCGCTGCGCCAGCACCTGCTGGAGCAATGGCAGGCCAAGTTGAATGCCGCGGCGCCTCCGGCTGCGGTCGATACGCTGTTCCCGGAATACAAGCGCCGGGAAGCGGCCATCGTGGCGGCCTACCAGGCTTTGCCCGAATCTCGCCGCGATCCCGCCCAGCTCAGCAAGGATCTGGACGCCGCCCGCATTGCGGTCTACGGCAACAAGAAGTGAACATGGCGCAGGCCGGGCGGCCGCCGTGCCGCCATCGGGCCGATAAAATGCGCCGTTCATGACGAGTTCCACGCCCCCCTCATCCTCGCTCAAGCCCCTCTGGCTCGCCCTGGGCTTGGCCGCCGTGTGCGTGGTGCTGTGGTGGCATGCGGCGATCCTGGCGCCATTCATCCTCAGCCTGCTGCTGGCCTACGGGCTCGAGCCGATCGTCGAGCGCATGGTGCGCTGGCGGATGCCACGTGCGCTGGCCGTCTCGCTGTGCCTGATCATGGTGGCGCTGATCGTGGCCGTGCTATTCGTGCTGCTGGTGCCCATCGTCTCCCAATTGGTCCCGATGCTGCGCGAGCAACTGCCGGATCTGCTGGTGGCCATCTGGTCTCACATCACCCCCCTGCTGGAGCAATGGGGCGTGAAGCTGCCCACGACGGTGGATGCCCTCAAGGTGGAGCTGATCAAGCTGCTCAAGAGCCACGCCTCGCAATGGAGCGGCGCCTTGTGGACATCGCTGCTGATTGGCGGCAGCAGCCTCATGACGCTGGGCGGCCTGGCACTGCTGGTGCCCATGCTGGCCTTCTATTGGCTGATGGACTGGTCCGACTTCACGCAACGCTTCAGAAGCCTGCTGCCGATGCGCTGGCGCCCTCTGGCGCTGGATGTCATGGCTGAAAGCGATGCGCTGATGGGCCAGTACCTGCGTGGACAGGTGCTGGTGATGCTGATCCTGGCCGTTTACTACAGCGTCGGCCTGAGCCTGTTCGGCTTTGCGCTGGCCTTGCCGATTGGCGTGCTGACGGGGCTGGCCATCTGCATCCCTTACCTGGGCTTTGGCCTGGGGCTGGTGCTGGCCTCCCTGGCCGGCCTGCTGCAATTTGCCGGCACACCCGATGGCTTGCTGCACCCGGTCATTGCCGTGGCGGTGGTCTATGGTCTGGGGCAGGTGGTCGAAAGCTTCTTCCTGACGCCGAGGCTGGTGGGCGAGCGCATCGGTCTTCACCCGCTGGGCGTCATCTTCGCGCTGATGCTGTTCGGCAAATGGATGGGGCTGTGGGGCGTGCTGATCGCGTTGCCGACATCGGCCTTCCTGACCTTGCTCGGGCGTCGCCTGGTGGCAGCCTATCAACGCAGCCGCTTCTATCAATCGCCCGAGTGATCCTGACTGACATGATGTTGCCGGAGACCACGTCGGGCCGCCTGGAGGCCCCCTTGCCGATGCGCCAGATGCCGCTGGATCTGGGGCCCATGCCTGCGCAAGGCCTGGACGACTTCATCGAAGGGCGCAACCCCGAAGCGCTGGCCTGGCTGCGGGCCTGGCCGCATGTCGACGGCCCTTTGTCGCCGGCCTACATCTGGGGCCCGACCGGCGCGGGCAAGACGCACCTGCTGCGCGCCATGCTCGAGCGAGCGCTGTCGATGGGTTTTGGCGCCATCTGGCTCAATGCGCAGACCTGCCAGATGTGGGATGCCGAGGATCCGGCCATGCCGACCCTGGCCGTGATCGACGAATGCGAGCGGCTGCCCCAAGACCATCAGCATCTGGCCTTCAACCTGTTCATCCAGTCGGCCAGCAGCAGTGCGGCCCTGGCCTCCAGCGGCGCCACCCCAGGCGCCCAGGACGAGGGCACTGGCGGACCGCTGTTCATCATGGCCGCCGGCTCGATGCCGTCCGTCGACCTGCCAGTGCGGGATGACCTGCGCACACGCCTGGGCTGGGGCTTGAGTTTTGCGCTGGAGCCACTCGACGAAGCCGGCCTGCGCACCGCCCTGCAACACGAGGCGGCCCGCCGTGGCGTCGCCCTGCATGACGATGTGCTGCGCTACCTGCTGACCCGCCACAGCCGCGATCTGGCCTTCCTGATGGACCTGCTCGTGCGGCTGGACCGCTTCGCGCTGGCCGAGCGCCGCCAGGTCACCGTCCCCCTGTTGAAACAAATGCTGGCCCTGGAGACCGCATGAACCTGTGCCTGTTCGATCTGGACCACACCCTGCTGCCTTTGGATTCGGATCACGAGTTCGGCGAATTCCTGATCCGCCAGGGCCTGGCCGATCCCGTGGACTATCGCCAACGCAACGACGGCTTCTACCAGCAGTATTGCGACGGCACACTGGTGCTGGACGACTACATCGCCTTCACCACCAGCATCTGGCGCCAGCTCGACAGCGCGGGGCAGAGCGCCCTGCAGCAGGCCTTCATGGACGAAGTCATCTTCCCGGCCATGCACCCGCAAGCGCTGGAGCTGGTGGAGCGACACCGGGCCATGGGCGACGTCCTGGCCATCGTCACAGCCACCAACGAGTTCGTCACCCGCCCGATTGCCGACGCCTTCAACGTGGCCGATCTGCTGGCCGTGCGCCTCGTGCGCGATGGACAAGGGCGCGTCACCGGCCAAATCGATGGCGTCCCGTCCTTCCGCGAAGGCAAAATCACACGTGTGGAACAATGGCTGGCTGAACAAGGTCGGCAATTGGGCGATTTCGATCGCGTCAGCTTCTACAGCGACTCCCCCAACGACCTGCCCCTGCTGGAGCGTGCCAGCGATCCCGTGGCCACCAACCCCAGCCCCGCGCTGGAGGCTGTGGCCCAGGAGCGTGGTTGGCGCATTCTTCGATTGTTTGCATGATCAAGAGCCTGATTGACAAGATCCTGGGCAAGGCCCCGGCCAGAAAGCGCGCGAGCGCTTCGGGCGAAAAGCGCGCATCCGCCAAGGCGCCGCGCATACCGACCGGCAAGCGCGTGGACGTCCCCGCCTCCGAACACGGCATTGACCCCACGCTGGTGGACGACCGCGCACACAAGGTCGTGGAGACCCTGCAGGATGCCGGATTCGAGGCCTACATCGTCGGCGGTGCCGTGCGCGATCTCCTCCTGGGCCTGCGCCCCAAGGATTTCGACGTGGCCACCAACGCCACACCCGAGCAGGTCAAGGGCCTGTTCCGCCGGGCTTTCATCATCGGGCGGCGGTTCCGCATCGTCCACGTTGTCTTCGGCCGTGGCCGCGAGCACGAGGTGATCGAAGTCTCCACCTTCCGCGCCTACCTCGATGCCAACGCCGCCGAGCAGGTCGAAGGCAATGAAAAGACCTCGAAGAAGGAGCTGGCGGACAAGTCCCACGTCGTGGACGCCAGCGGCCGCGTGCTGCGCGACAACGTCTGGGGGCCGCAGGACCAGGATGCCGCGCGGCGCGACTTCACCATCAACGCCATGTACTACGACCCGCGCACCGGCACGGTCGTCGACTATCACGGTGGCATCAAGGATGCCAAAAAGCGTGTGTTGCGCATGATCGGCAACCCCGAACTGCGCTACCGCGAAGATCCGGTGCGCATCATTCGGGTGGTGCGCTTTGCCGCCAAGCTCGACTTCGAGATCGAGCCCAAGACCCGCGAGCCCATCCGCGAAATGGCCTCGCTGCTGTCGAACGTGCCGCAATCGCGCCTGTTCGATGAAATGATCAAGCTGCTGCAGACAGGCCACGCCAGCGCCTCCCTGGCGCAATTGCGCAAGCAGGGCCTGGACCGCGGCGTGTTCCCCATCCTGGACGCCGTCTTCGACGAGGCGCGTCGTCACCCGGGGCGCGATCAGTTTGTGCAGCTGGCCCTGGCCGACACCGACCGGCGGGTGGCCGAAGGCAAGCCGGTCGCCCCCAGCTTCCTGCTGGCCTGCCTGCTGTGGCACGACGTGCTGGAGCACTGGAAGCGCAACCAGGCCCAGGGCGAGCCGCCGTTCCCGGCGCTGCAATCGGCCACCGATGCCGTCTTCGATGCCCGCATCGGCGACATCTCCGGGCGCGGCAAGCTGGCGGCCGACATGCGCGAGATCTGGACCATGCAGCCGCGCTTTGACCGCCGTTCGGGCAACGGCCCCTCGACGCTGGTCGAGCAGCCGCGTTTCCGTGCAGGCTTCGATTTCCTGAGACTGCGTGCCGCAGCCGGTGAGGCCGATCCGGAACTGGCCTCATGGTGGGAGGACTTCTCCCTGGCCGACAACCCGGAACGTCGCGAACTGATGGAGGTCGCGCGCCAGCAGGATCTGGCCCGCCGCCAGGCAGCCCGCAGCCAGCCGGGGGCCGAAGGTGAGGGCGGCGCCATGGTGTCCGATGCCCCGCCTGCCAAGAAGCGCCGCAGACGCCGTCGCAAGCCCGCGGGCGAGGGCGGCTTGGGGGCGGCCGCCGGGGAAGCGGATTGAGCACCAGCCCGCGGGAGCCGCTCGCCAGCGCAGAGCCCGCCCTGGAGGCGGTCCCCCGCCAGTGCGCCTTCGTCGGCCTCGGTGGCAACCTCGGCGACGTCCAGGCGCAACTGAAAGCCGCCCTCGCGGGCCTGCAGGCGCTGCCGGGCACGTCTGTGGCGGCCGTCTCCTCGCTTTACCGGACCCGACCGGTCGATGCCCAGGGGCCTGATTACCTCAACGCCGTGGTGGCGCTTCAATCTGCGCTGGGGCCCGCAGAACTGCTGCGCGCCCTTCACCGCCTTGAAACCACGCAAGACCGTCAGCGGCCGTATCTCAACGCGCCCCGGACGCTCGATCTGGATCTGCTGTGGTACGGCGATGTCCACCGGCAAACGCCTTTCCTGACGCTGCCGCATCCTCGGATGTTCTTGCGCGCGTTCGTGCTGGTTCCCCTGCATGAGGTCCTTGGATCGCAGCCCGCTGCCTCGCCCGCCCTGGCGTCAGCCATGCCTGCGGCCGACATCCTGGCGGCCCTCGCGCGGGAGCAGGGCATTGAAAAGCTACCCCCCTCGGCCGACTGGCCCAACTGATCCAACGGGCCCGCCAAATCCACCTGAGGGGCCTTTTTCGTTCGCAGATATTCAAATCTCTGGAATATTGGGCAAAACCGGGGTAGAATCTCAGGCTTTGTTGGTGGGGCTTCGTTTGCATGCTTTGCAAAGAAGTCCACTGCGCACGAAGCGCATCGCCGTAGCCGTGCACACCGAGACAGGTCAGCCCGTTCCCGTTCCGCGAATTCCGGACGTGGACATGCGGGATCGGGCCCAGACCGAGGTGGCCATTCAGGCAGATTCACGTGGTTCACGTGATCTTGTGTAGCGAACCCGGTGGCTTTGGCCAGTGGCCATGCCGAATCCCCGTGAATGCATTCAATCTGAAAGCGAATCTGTAATGACGACCATCCGTGTCAAGGAAAACGAGCCGTTCGACGTGGCCCTGCGCCGCTTCAAGCGCACCATCGAGAAGCTGGGTCTGCTGACCGAACTGCGCGCCCGCGAGTTCTACGAAAAGCCCACCGCTGAGCGCAAGCGCAAGAAGGCTGCCGCCGTCAAGCGCCACTACAAGCGCGTGCGCAGCATGCAGCTGCCCAAGAAGCTGTACTGATGCAGCTTCCTCGATCTGGCTGTTGAGACACGGCAAGACCGACACGGCAAACGCCTCCATCCCCACGCACTGATCCAGCATCGGTGATGCGGAAAAGGCAGCGCCACAAAGCCCGCGCGGGGACGCCCATGCGGGCTTTTGTTATTTCCGACACCGATACCGCCCTTGCATCACCCCGACACACAAGGAACCGACATGAGCCTCAAAGAACGCATCACCGACGACATGAAGGCCGCCATGCGCGCCAAGGAAGCCGAACGCCTGGGCACGATCCGCATGCTGCTGGCCGCGATGAAGCAAAAGGAAGTCGATGAGCGGGTCGAGCTGGACGACACGATGGTCGTGGCCATCGTCGACAAGCTCATCAAGCAGCGCAAGGATGCGGCCCAGCAGTACGAGGCGGGGGGGCGAGCCGACCTGGCCGACAAGGAAAAGGCTGAAATCGTGGTGCTGGAGGCCTATCTGCCCAAGCGACTGAGCCTGGAAGAAGTGACCGAGGCGGTCAAGGCCATCGTCACCGAACTCGGCGCCAGCGGCCCGGGCGACATGGGCAAGGTCATGGGCGTGGTCAAGCAGCGCCTGGCGGGTCAGGCTGACATGGGGCAAGTGTCTGCCGCCGTCAAGGCAGCACTGGCCGGCTGACGCCCCATATTCCTCGTGCATGATGCGCACTCCCCATCCTGCCATTCCTCTCCACGCAAGGACCACCATGAGCCAATCCGTGCCGCTCCAACCGATTGCCCCGGATGTGTATGCCGGGCCCCAGCTCACACCCGAGGCCATGGCGGTGGCGGCCGAAGCGGGCTTCAAGGCGGTCATGAACAACCGGCCTGACATGGAAGGCGGCCCGGATCAACCCAGCAGCGCAGCCATCGAGGCGGCAGCGCAGGCGGCCGGCCTGGCGTATGTGCATCTGCCCGTGCAGGGGGGCTACCAATCTCCCGAAGAGATCGCGCGCTGCGCCGAACTGCTCAAGACCTTGCCCCGCCCCTTGCTGATGTTCTGCCGAAGCGGCGCGCGCTCCACCCGGCTGTACATGCAAGCCGTGGCGCTCGATCAGTGAGTGGGTGCCGCAAAGGGATGTGCTCGAAGTGATGCAGAGATATATCCGATGGATGGATGCGGTGTCGAGAGGCGCCGGCATGCTGGCAGCCTGGGCGCTGCTGGCGGCCTGCCTGATCAGCGCCGGCAACGCGACTTTGCGCTATGCCTTCAACATCGGCTCCAACGCCTGGCTGGAAGTGCAGTGGTATCTCTTCGGCCTGGCGGTGTTTGCGGGTGCGCCCATGCTGCTCAAGCTCAATGAGCACGTGCGCGTCGACGTGGTCTATGGCGGGCTGCAGCCGCGCACCAAGGCCTGGGTCGATTTCCTGGGCATCCTCCTTGTGCTGCTGCCCGTGTGTGCCGTGGTGGCCTGGCTGGCCTGGCCTTTCGCGCTCGAATCCTTCCATCAGCAGGAGCACTCCCCCAGTGCGGGTGGGCTCATCCGCTGGCCCATCAAGCTCGCCATTCCATTGGGTTTCGTGCTGGTGGGGCTGCAGGGCTTGGCCGAGCTGTTCAAGCGGCTGAACTACCTTCGTGGCGTGTCCTCGGACATGGACCTGCACTACGAGAGGCCGCTGCAATGATCGACATGCAGTTGCTGGCGCCGACGATGTTCGGCGCGCTGGTGCTGGCCATGCTCATCGGCTTTCCGGTGGCCTTCACGCTCAGCGGGTTGGGGCTGGCCTTCGGCTACTACGCCGTCGCCCAGGGCTACTTTCCAGAAGCCTTCATGGCGAATCTGCCGCTGCGGCTCTTTGGCATCGTCTCCAATGAGCTGCTGCTGTCCATCCCATTCTTCACCTTCATGGGCGCCATCCTGGAGCGCTGCGGCCTGGCTGAAGACCTGCTCGAGGGCACGGGTCAGCTGTTTGGCCGCATGCCAGGAGGCCTGGGTTTTGCCGTGATCATCGTGGGCGCCATCCTGGGCGCCATCACCGGCACGGTGGCCGCCAGCGTGATCGCCATGGGCGTGATCTCGCTGCCCGTGATGATGCGCAACGGCTACAACATGCGTTACGCCACTGGCGTGATTGCCGCCTCGGGCACGATCACCCAGCTCATCCCGCCGTCCCTCGTCCTGGTGGTGCTGGCTGACCAGCTGGGCCGCTCGGTGGGCGACATGTACCGCGGCGCCGTCGGCCCGTCCATGCTGCAGACGGCGATCTTCCTGCTGTTCACGTTGGGCGTGGCCGTGCTGCGCCCCAGCTGGGTGCCGCCCTTGCCTGAAGAAGCGCGCACCACGCGCGGCTGGGCACTCGTCAAACGCGTGCTGTGGGGCATGCTGCCCTCCATCGTGCTGATCTTCCTGGTGCTGGGCACGCTGTTCATGGGCTGGGCCACGCCGACCGAAGCCGGTGCGCTGGGCGCCATCGGCGGGATGGTGCTGGCGGCCATGCACCGCCGGCTGACGCTGACCCTCGTCTGGCAGGCCATGGACTCGACCATGCGCGTCACGGCCATGGTGATCTTCATCCTCCTGGGCTCCAGCGTGTTCTCCCTCGTGTTCCAGGGGGTGGATGGCAATGTCTGGATCGAGCACATGCTGTCGCATCTGCCAGGCGGTCCGGTCGGCTTCCTGATCGCGGTGAACATCTTCGTGTTCTTCCTCGCGTTCTTCCTCGACTTCTTCGAAATCGCCTTCATCATCGTTCCGCTGCTGGCGCCGGTGGCCGAGAAGCTGGGCATCGATCTGGTGTGGTTCGGCGTGCTGCTGTGCGTCAACATGCAGACCAGCTTCATGCACCCGCCGTTCGGCTTCGCCTTGTTCTACCTGCGCGGTGTGTCCGATCAGATCTACAAAAACAAGGCCATCACCAGGCCCATCGCCTCCAAGGACATCTACCTGGGCGCCTTGCCCTGGGTGGTGATGCAACTGATGCTGGTGGCCGTGGTCATCTTCTGGCCCACGTCAGTGACGTACTGGCTCGAAAAAGAGCAGAAGGTTGACGCCGACAAGGTGCAGATCGACATGCAGATCGAGGACACCGGGTCGCCGGACGAACAGCCGGCCTCCGCGCCCGAGTTGCCGATGCCGGAGCCTTCCACCCAGGAGGAGGATCCTGCTCAGGCGGTGCGCGACGCGATCGGCAAAGAGGAAGAAGGCAGCAAGGCCTCAGGAACGCGCTGACAGTGCCGGCCGGCGTGCTCAGCTACGCTGCGATGCCGGCTGAGCCCGGCCGCTGCGCCGCAACCACCAGCGCAAGGGCGCGCCGATCACACGGTGGCGCGCCAGCCGGTCACGCAGCACCGGATGCCCCTTAAGGTGAGCCCAGACGCCCACCAGCAGGAAGAACAGCGCCGGCAACCGCGCCACAAAGGCCTGGATCACACCCAGGGCCATCAGCACGAAGCCCGCCGTCCGCCAGGTACGCTGCGCTGCCACATCGCTCCAGTCATTGCCCAGCGACATGGCCGCCGAAGGCAGGATGCCGTGGTGCCGGACAGCCGTCGGGCGGCGACTGCGGGGGGCGGTGGCAACATTCATGGCGAGGCGCTCCTGACGGGACACAACAAAAGCCGGGGGCTGGACGGACAAGGACACTGTCCTTCGAACATCGGCCCGCCGTCAACCGACTTGAGTGATTCTCCGCGGCAAGTGACGCGTCGATGACATTCATTCTGGGGGAAATGGCCCGAATGGGTCGAAAAAAATGCGAAAAGGGGCCCGAAGGCCCCCGTGCACGCGCCTCATGAAAAAACGTCAGAGTTTGGCAGCCTGCATGTAGCGGTCGAACGTGGCTTCCGTGAAGCGGAACCACATGTTCTGATCGGCCCGGAACTTGGCGTAGTCGGTATAGACCTTTTTCCAGTTCGGGTTCTTGTCGTTGAGCTCTGCGTAGATGTCCATCGAAGCCTTGAAAGCCGCATCCAGCACGGGCTTGGGCATCTGCACCAATTGGGCCTTGGCGGCCACCAACTGCTTGAGGGCCAGGGGATTGCGCGCGTCGTAGCGGGCTTGCATCTCCGTGTGGGCGTGCGAAGCTGCGGTCTCCACCATGGCCTTGTATTCGGCACTCAGGCTGTCAAAAGCCTTCTGGTTGATGAAGAAGTCCAGCTGCGGACCACCTTCCCACCAGCCGGGGAAGTGGTAGTAGGGCGCCACCTTGTGAAAGCCCAGTTTCTGGTCGTCGTACGGACCGACCCATTCCGCCGCATCGATCGTGCCCTTTTCGAGCGCCTGGTAGATCTCGCCGCCCGGCAGGTTCTGAGGCACAGCGCCCAGACGCTCGATGACCTTGCCCGCAAAGCCGCCAATGCGCATCTTCAGGCCCTTCATGTCGGCCAGCGACTTGATGGGCTTGCGATACCAGCCGCCCATCTGGGCACCGGTGTTGCCGCCAGGGAAGTTGATGATGCTGTACTGCGCATAGAACTCGCGCATCAGCTTCAGGCCATTGCCTTCGTACATCCACGCAGACATCTGGCGGGAGTTCAGTCCGAAGGGAATGGTGCAGCCGATGGCAAAGGTCTCGTCCTTGCCGACGAAGTAGTAGGGCGCGGTGTGCGCCATCTCGACCGTGCCCTTCTGCACGCCGTCGACCACGCCGAACGGAGGCATCAGCTCACCACCGGCGTGCACGGAGATCTGGAACTTGCCGCCAGACATCTCGCCAATCTTTCTGGCGAAGACGTCCGCCGCGCCATAGATCGTGTCCAGCGATTTGGGGAAGCTGGAAGCCAATCGCCAGCGCAGCGTGCTTTGCGCGTGCACGACAGCGGGCGCAGCACCTGCGGCCAGTACACCAGCAAGACCGGCATGGTTGATGAAGGAACGGCGTTGCATAAAAGGGCTCCTGAGCGACGAAGGATGGACGCCGAAATTCTAGGAGCGCCCGTCCGTCTGCCAAGGCCAGCCGAGGCAGGGCTTACCCCGGACAGATGCACCTAGGGGGACGGACGTGGTGCGGGACCAACGCCACGCGATGGCCGACTCAGTGGCCGGCCACCTTCATCTTTTCGATCAGCACCGAGCCGATCGTCTTGCTGCCATACGTGTAGGCATCCGCGCCGACCGCCACGATCTGCTGGAACATCGTGCCCAAATGGCCCGCGATGGTGATTTCATGCACCGGGTACTGGATCACGCCGTTTTCCACCCAGTAGCCGGCCGCGCCGCGCGAGTAATCGCCCGTCACGTAGTTGACGCCTTGGCCCATCAGTTCGGTGACGAACAAGCCGCGACCCAGCTTCTTGAGCATGGCCTTGAGGTTGTCCTTGGGATCGGTGAGCTTGCTTTGCAGCACCAGGTTCTGCGAGCCGCCGGCGTGGCCTGTCGTGCGCATGCCCAGCTTGCGTGCCGAATAACTGGAGAGGAAGTAGCCCTGCACCTCGCCGTTCTTGACGACGTGGCGCTTGCGGGTGAGCACGCCTTCGTCATCGAAGGGTGCGCTGCCCTTGCCCTTGAGGATGTGGGGATCTTCCAGGATGCTGATGTGCTTGGGGAAGATGGGCTTGCCCAGGCAATCGACCAGGAAGGTGGCCTTGCGGTAGAGCGCACCGCCGCTGGTGGCCTGCACGTAGGCGCCCAGCAGGCCGGCCGCCAGCGTGCTTTCGAACAGCACCGGCACTTCGCAGGTGGCGATCTTGCGAGACTTCAGGCGGGCAAGGGCACGTTCTGCCGCATAGCGGCCTACCGGCTCGGCCTTGGCCATGTCGCGGGCATCGCGCTCGGAGGTGTACCAGTAATCGCGCTGCATGTCGTTGCCGCGTCCAGCAATCGGCGAGACCGACAGCGAATGGCGCGAACTGGCATAGCCGCCGCGAAAGCCCCGGCTGTTGCCGGCAAAGAAGTGCGACTGCTGGGCCGACACGCCCGCGCCTTCGGAGTTGGTGATGCGTGGATCGACGCTCAGGGCGGCCGCCTCGCAGCGGCGAGCGAGCTCGGCAGCGCCTTCGGCATCGATGTCCCATGGGTGGAACAGGTCCAGATCCTTGGTGGCGGCGCGGCCCATGGCCAAGTCCTGCGCTTCGGGCAGGCCGGCGGCAGGGTCTTCGGCCGTGTAGCGGGCGATGTCGTAGGCCGCCCGCACCGTCTGCTCCAGGGCCGCAGGCGAGAAGTCGGAGGTGTTGGCATTGCCGCGGCGCTGGCCGACGTACACCGTCACGCCGATGCTCTTGTCGCGGTTGCGCTCGACGTTTTCCAGCTTGCCCTTGCGCACCGACACCGACAGGCCGACGCCTTCGGACACCTCCGCAGCCGCATCGCTGGCGCCGAGCTTGCCGGCCAATTGCAGCGTGTCCTCGATGAGCTGGCGGAATTGATCGCGGCTGTAGGCAAAGCCGGCAGAAGCATCGTCGGAGGCCGTCTTGCCAGCGGTGGAACGGGAGGCGGACTTGCGGGAGGTGAGGGCCATGTTCTGGTTGGGATGTATGGGCCCCCGTATCATAGCGAGGACATGAATCCGAACCATCCTGATCAGAACGAGGGTTTCGACCCTGAAGACGACGGCGTCGACGAGAACGGCTACCGTCGCCCCAGCAAGAGCATGCTCAAGCGCGAAAGCCATGAGCTGCAGCAATTGGGCAAGCAGTTGCTCGAGCTGCCCGACAGCCGCCTGGACGACCTCCAGATGCCCGAGCGGCTGCGCGAGGCACTCGATATGTACAAGAAGACCAAGTCTTTCGAGGGCAAGCGCAGGCAGTTGCAATTCATCGGCAAGGTGATGCGTGAAGTCGACCCCGCCCCCCTTCGTGAAGCCGTGGCGGCGTTCCAACTGGGACACGCCCGCAATGCGCTGGCCCTGCACCAGGCCGAACGCTGGCGTGCCGACCTGTTGGACGAGAGCGACAAGCAGGCGCTGACGCGCTGGGCCGACACATATCCCGAAAGCGATCTGCAGCAATTGCGCACCCTGGTGCGCAACGCCCGCAAGGATGCCGCGGCCACGCCCGAGCAGCGCAGCGGCCGGGCCTTTCGGGAGCTGTTCCAGTTCATTAAGCACGTGATGGAGACGCAGGTGGCGGTGCCATCGGTGCGCACAGCCCAAGGCAGTCCGTCCGATGACACCGATGCATGACGCCTCTACCACCGAGGCGCCGCAACTGGAGGCGGTCCGCATCGGCGTGGTCTCCATCAGCGACCGGGCCAGCACCGGCATCTACGAGGACAAAGGCCTGCCTGCCTTGAAGGACTGGCTGGGCAGGGCGGTGCGCAACCCCATCCACTGGGAGCCCCGCTTGATACCCGACGAGCGCGAACGCATTGCCGCCACGCTGCGTGAACTGGTGGACACGGCGGGCTGCCACCTCGTTCTCACCACGGGCGGTACGGGGCCTTCGCCGCGCGATGTGACGCCGGAGGCCACCCTGGACGTGGCGGACAAGGAAATGCCCGGCTTCGGCGAGCAGATGCGGCAGATCAGCCTGCGGTTCGTGCCCACAGCCATCCTGTCGAGGCAGACAGCCGTGATCCGCAAGCAGGCGCTGATCCTGAATCTGCCGGGGCAGCCCAAGTCCATCGCGGAAACGCTGGAGGGGCTGCGCAATGCCAGCGGTGAGCCACTCGTGGCGGGCATCTTTGCCGCGGTGCCTTACTGCATCGATCTGATCGGCGGGCCTTACATCGAGACCGACGAGGCCGTCTGCAAGGCATTCCGGCCGAAGTCGGCGATTCGTCCCGTATCCCCTTCCAGCCCCTGAAGCGCGGGATGGGCCCGCGTGGCCGCCTTCCCCATAATCCGCCCACATAAAGATGTGATGCAGGGGATGGGGGATGGACGGCCACCCAGGTCAGGATCGGCGCCAACAATGGATCCACGTGGCGTTTGCAGCCATCTGGATCCTTGCGCTCGTGTTCGTCCTCCGGCATGTGCAATCCCAGAGCGGCAAGCACCTGGGAGACTGGCTGATCGATTACCGGCAAGGCTTCGTCAGGCGCGGCTTGCCAGGTGCCGTGTTCACGCCACTGGCCTCGGCCATCGGCTGGCCCGTCTGGTATCTGCCCGTGGTGCTGGTCATGGGTTTGTGGGCCGTCTTTCTGGTCCGACTCGCACAACTGCTGAGCCCTCGCGAAAAGCCCTTCTGGTATTTGCTGCTGCTGATGTCACCGGCCGGTGTGGCTTTCGGTGTCTACCTCATCGGTGATGTCTCCCGCAAGGAATTGATCCATCTGGCCTTGCTCGCACAGTTCACCTGGCTGCTCGACCGCAGGCAACTGAGCCTGGCCTGGTGTGTGGTGCTGGCCGCATTCGCCGCGGTAGCCGGTCTGGCACACGAGATCACCGTGTTCTACGCCGCGTATTTCGTCGTGGCCGCCTACTGGAACGGCGGAGGTCGGCCGGCCCTGATGGCGGCATGGGCCATCTGCCTGGCTTGCGCAGCGGCCGTGCTCTGTGTGCTCTATCTCGCCGTTCCTCTCGATGGTGCGGCCTATTGCCGCAGCCTCATGCTGGAACAGGGCGCCTCTGCCAGGCTGTGCGAAGGCATCGTCCTGTGGGATGTGCTGACCGTCTCCGGCTCGCTGGCACAGACGATTTCCGTGGCGCGCGACTACGGCTATCCCAGCCTGTATGCCGCGGCCTTGCTGATGACGCTGGGGCCTGTCGGCCTGTGGATGCGCCGCTACGCCACCGCGCAATTTCTGCGCACATTGGTCCCCATCGGGATCGCGGTGCTGGCTTCGCTGCCCCTGTTCTTCATCGCCTTCGACTGGGGGCGGTTCATCCACGTTCACGTCGTGTCTGCGGCGCTGGTGCTGACCTTGGTGCTCCCCAGGAAAGCAGGGCAGCTCGCCGGGCAGCGATTTCAGGCACCGCCGCCGCTGCTCAGCCTGAGACGGCCGTGGGTGCGCAGGGGGCTGGCGCTGGCCACCATGGCCTCGGCACTGCTGTGGCAAATGCCGCTGTGCTGCCAGTCCTGGGTGGACCTGGGTCTGCTGGACAAGGCAGGGGTCAAGCTCGGCTTGTGGCGACGTGATGTGATCTACGTCGATGGCATCTGGCAAAAGCTGTAGACCAGCCTGCGCAGGTCATTCATGTCATGCATGAATGACGATTCAGACAATGCACTTGATTCAGGCAGGAGGTGTTCCTACACTCCAGCGACGCGTCTGTTGACCCTGACAGAAGCCGTTGAAAAGGACCCCCGCCCATGGACTTCGGCCACTCCCCCCGTGCCCAGGAATACATCGCTCGTGTCAAAAGCTTCATGCGCGAGCACATCATCCCCGCCGAGTCGGCCTATCACGCAGCGTTGACGGGCACGCAAGACTGGACGCAGTGGCGGCAGCCCGCGCTGATGGAGCAGCTCAAGGCGAAGGCGAAGGCAGCAGGCCTGTGGAACCTCTTCCTGCCGGATCCGCATCACGGCGCCGGCCTCAAGGTGGTGGAATACGCCGCGCTGGCCGAGCTGATGGGCCACAACACCATCGCGGCCGAAGCCTTCAACTGCAATGCGCCGGACACGGGCAACATGGAGGTGCTGCACATGTACGGCACGCCCGAGCAGCAGAACCGCTGGCTCACGCCCTTGCTGGCCGGCGAGATCCGATCCGCCTTTTGCATGACCGAGCCCGGCGTGGCCTCATCGGACGCCACCAACATGCAGGCCACGGCCGTGCCCGATGGCGACGACATCGTGGTCAACGGCCGCAAGTGGTTCAGCTCGGGCATCGGGCACCCGAACTGCCGCATTCTCATCTTCATGGGGCTGACTTATCCGGAGGCCGACCGCCATCAGCGCCATTCGATGATCCTTGTGCCACTGGATGCCCCCGGCGTGAAGATCGAACGCATGCTGCCGGCCTTTGGCGTCTACGACGAGCCCTTCGGCCATGGCGAGGTGGTGTTCGACAACGTGCGGGTGCCCAAGTCGCACGTCATCGCCGGGCTGGGGCGTGGCTTCGAAATCGCGCAAGGGCGCCTCGGGCCTGGCCGCATCCACCATTGCATGCGCTGCATCGGCGCGGCGGAGCGCGCCCTGGCCATGATGAGCGAACGTGGCGACACCCGCGTGGCCTTCGGCAAGCCGCTCAACCAATTGGGCGGCAACGTGGACGTGATCGCCAACGCGCGCATGGCCATCGAACAGGCCCGTCTGCTGACGCTCAAGGCCGCCTGGATGATGGACACGGTGGGCGTGAAGGCCGCCATGAGCGAGATATCGCAGATCAAGGTCGTGGCCCCCAACATGGCCCAGACGGTGCTGGATGCCGCCATCCAGATGCACGGCGCGCTGGGCGTGACGCTGGACACCCCGCTCAGCACGCTGGCCGCCTACGTGCGCACGGTGCGCCTGGCCGATGGGCCTGACGAGGTGCACCGCAAGGTGGTCGCCAAGTTCGAACTGGCGCGTCAGCGCACCGCTCGCGGCGCAGCCTGATCGAGCACCCCAACCAAGGAGACAAAAAAGCATGAGCAAGGATCAGTTGATCGATGCCGCCGGCAAGGTCCGCGCGGGCGAGGAGGTGGATCTGGCCCGCGTGGACGTTTACCTGAAGCAGCAGGGGCTTGAGCTGGAAGGCCAGCCCCAGCTCAAGCAGTTCCCGGGCGGCGCATCGAACCTCACCTACCTGGTCAGCTATGCCAATCGGGACCTGATCCTGCGCCGGCCGCCCTTCGGCCACATCGCCAAGTCGGCACACGATGTGGTGCGTGAGGCGCAGATCATGAAGGCGCTCAAGCCGGTGTTTCCGGCCGTGCCCGTGGTGCATGCGATTTGCGAAAGCACGGACGTGATCGGTGCGCCCTTCTATGTGATGGAGAGGCTCGTCGGCATCATTCCCCGTCAGAACCTGCCGGCAGAGCTGGCGCTGGACGCCGCACAGACGCGCCAGCTGTGCATCAACGTGCTCGACAAGCTCATCGACCTGCACATGCTGGAACCGCGCGCGGCCGGTCTTGAGCAGTTGGGCAAGGGCGAAGGCTATGTGGCCCGCCAGGTGGAAGGCTGGAGCAAGCGCTTCCGTGCGGCCCGCACCGACGACGTCTCCGATTTCGAATCGGTGATGCAGTGGCTGGCCGACAAGCAGCCTCGGCACGAAGTGGCCATCCGGCTCATCCACAACGACTTCCGCTTCGACAACGTCGTGCTGGATCTGGACGACCCGCTGAAGGTCATTGGCGTGCTGGACTGGGAGATGGCCACGCTGGGCGATCCGCTCATGGACCTGGGCAGTTCGCTGGCCTACTGGGTGCAGGCCGATGATGACCCGTTCATGCTCGGATCGCGCCGCCAGCCGACCAATGCGCCCGGCATGCTGACGCGCCGCGAGGTGATCGACTATTACGCGCAGCGCACAGGATGGAGCGTGGCCAACTTCGACTTCTACGAGGTGTATGGCCTGTTCCGGCTGGCCGGCATCGTGCAGCAGATCTACAAGCGCTTCAAGGAAGGCAACGCCCGCAACCCGGTGTTCGCCACCTTCGGGCCGTTTGCCAACTATCTCGGTCAGCGCTGCGAGCGCATCATCGCGGCTTCGGCGCTTTGATGGCTGAGAGTGCCCCGGCCGCGTCGACGCAGGGCCTCACACCAGCTTGTTGAGGCCCTCGGCATCGAAGTGCTCGGTGGTCTGCGCGTCGGTGGGCAGACAGGTGCGGCCCGCTTCCGTGCGCGCCTCTTTGGCCAGCTTTTCGATGGCCTGCCACAGCAGGGTGATCTGATGCTCATGCCCTGCGGCATGGTCGATCAGGCCCTTGAGCGCCTGTGACAGCGGGTCATCTCCCTCGGTCACACCGTAGGCGGAGAAGCCCATGCGCGCGGCCACCGCTTCGCGCTCGGCCTGTTTTTCGTCGAGCACCTGCGCCTTGGCAACGATGATGCGCGCCGGGTTGCCCACGGCCGTGGCATTGGGCGGCACCGGCTTGGTCACCACCGCGTTGGAGCCCACACGTGCGCCATCGCCGACCGTGAAGCCGCCGAGCACCTGTGCGTTCGCCCCGACGATGACGCCGCGACCCAAGGTGGGATGCCGTTTGGCGCCCTTGCTCAGAGACGTGCCGCCCAGCGTCACGCCCTGGTAGATGGTGCAGCCATCGCCGATCTCGGCCGTCTCGCCCACGACGACGCCCATGCCGTGGTCAATGAACACGCGGCGGCCCACCTTGGCACCGGGGTGGATCTCGATGCCTGTAAAGAAGCGGCTCCACTGCGAGATCCAGCGGCCCAGCCACTTGAGATCGTGCGTCCAGCACCAGTGCGCGCAGCGGTGCATCGACAGGGCATGCAGACCGGGATAGCAGGTCAGCACTTCCCAGGCGGTGCGGGCCGCAGGGTCGCGTTCAAGGATGCAGGCGATGTCTTCTCGCAATCGGGCGAACAGCATGGAATGTGCTTATGCGTTTTGTGTCGCTGAGCCGAGGAGTTTACCGGGGCAGGCCAATGCCCCCGCCGGCATCAGGCGTCCTTGTCCTGTGCTTGCGCCACCAGCCCGGTCGCTGGACCCGGCGTGTCCAGGATGGTCTTGGCGATGCCGCGCAGGATGTGGATTTCCTCCTTTCGCAACTGCGCCCGGTTGAGCAACTGGTTCAGGCGAGGCATCAGCTTCTTGGGGGCGGCCGGATCCAGAAAGCCCAGATGGACCAGGGCCTGCGCCCAATGGTCCAGCGCGCCCTGCACGGCTGCACCGCTGGCCAGGTCGGGCTCAGGTGTGCGCGCAGCCACCGCAAAGCCACCCAGCGCCTGCCGCCATTCATACGCCAGCACCTGTACTGCCTGCGACAGGTTGAGCGAACCGTAGTCGGGATGCGTCGGGATGCTGACGACCGCATGGCAGCGGTACACATCCTCATTGGCCATGCCATGGCGCTCGCTGCCGAAGACGAAGCCAACCGTGTGGGCGGGTTCGGCCCGGGCCAGTCCAGCCAGACCGTCGCGCGGGTTGAGCGTGGGCGGGCCAAAGTCGCGGGGCGTCATGGCCGTGCCGATGGCGAAGGTGACGCCTTCGAGTGCCTCGGCCACGGTGTCGACCACGCGGGCGCGCACGAGGATGTCGGCTGCACCGCTGGCCATGGCCACCGTCTCCTCCTGGATCAGCACATCGTCGAAGCGGGGCCGCACCAGCACCAGTTCGGAAAAGCCCATGACCTTCATGGCCCGGGCGGTGGCGCCCACATTGCCAGGGTGGCTGGTCCCCACGAGGATGAAGCGCGTCGGATCCTTCTGGGGGGCTTGGGCGGCGGGCAGGGCGGTCATGAAAACTTCAGAAAACGTCACAAGAGCAAGCGGTAAGCCCTTGATTCTGTTCGGAATCGCTGAAAAAGGGGATGCACATCTTGCGGGTTATCGATACAATCGCCCATTCTCGCTCGTTCTTTCGTCATCGCTGCGCCCCCATTTCCAGCCGCCTGCGCTGGTGATGCGCCTTTCTCTTTTCGAGTCTGCGCCCGCTCACCTCTTTCAGGCGGCCTCACAGGTCAACCCCGGTTCCACCATGTCCCAAGCCCTGCATCCCATGCTCAACATCGCCATCAAAGCTGCCCGCGCAGCCGGGGCGATCATCAACCGGGCCTCGCTCGACATCGAGCGGCTGACCGTGACAGCGAAGTCGCACAACGACTTCGTGACCGAAGTGGACAAGGCTGCCGAAGACGCCATCATCGCCACGATCCTGGAAGCCTATCCCGGCCACGGCATCCTGGCTGAAGAGTCGGGCCGCACCCAGGGCGCCAAGCACAGCGAGTACGTCTGGATCATCGATCCGCTGGACGGCACCACCAACTTCATCCATGGCTTCCCGGTCTATGCCGTGTCCATCGCCTTGGCCTTCCGCGGTCAGGTGCAGCAGGCCGTCGTGTATGACCCGACGCGCAACGACCTGTTTTACGCGTCCAAGGGCAAGGGGGCCTACCTGAATGACCGTCGCATCCGCGTCTCCAAGCGCACGCGCATGCTCGAAGCGCTGATCGGCACAGGCTTCCCCTTCCGCAAGGGCGACAACTTCCAGCGTTACATGAAGATGTTCGAAGAGGTGATGGTGCAGTGCGCCGGTCTTCGCCGTCCGGGCGCTGCCTCGCTGGACCTCTGCTATGTGGCCGCAGGTTTCTACGACGGCTTCTTCGAGACGGGCCTGAGCCCCTGGGACGTGGCGGCAGGCTCGTTGATGATCACGGAGGCGGGCGGCCTGGTAGGCAACTTCACAGGCGAGCCCGACTTCCTTTACCAGCGCGAAATCGTGGCCGGCACCCCTCGGATCTATGGCCAACTGGTCAAGACACTGGCGCCTTACACCCGCGTGATCAAGGAAGAAGACACCAAGGGCGAAGACGGCGAGGGCCAGGCTGCTTCGGATGAAGCATCCGTGCTGGCCAAGCTCAAGGCTGCCGCCGCAGCCGATCCCTTCGCGCCGGCCGAGACGGAAAAGCCCAAGGTGATCCGCGCCAAGAAGCCTGCGGCGGGAGACGCCCCCAAGCCCGTTCGCATCAAGGCAGCGGATGTGGACCCCAACAAAGGGGACGCCCCTTTCTGATCGCCTGAGCCCCCTCATTCAGGTGAAATCAGTCGCCTGGATGTGACGGCGACACCGTCAAGGCCTTCACGGCGATGCCGTTGAATTAGCATCGCGGACGTCACATAAATGGAGGGCGCCCCGTGGAAATGCTGGAGGGATCTGATTTGGGAGAGGCCCTGACCCGGGCCATGGCCCTCAAAGGCATCGGCCCGTCCGCGCTGGCTCGGCAATTCAAGGTTACGCCATCGTCCATCGGGGACTGGCGCAAGCGGGGGTGCATTCACAAGCGTCACATCGGTCCGCTGGTGGCGTTTTTCTCGGATGTGGTGCCGCCCACGCATTGGGGCCTGCAGCCTGAACACCATCGCCACATGGGCTTGCCGTCCTTGTCGGAGCCGCGTCCCTTGACGCCCGGCCTCTACACCGTCGAAGGCGACCGCAGCCGCATCGAGGCGCGCAGTGTGGCCTTGGAGCGCGATCTCTCTGACATCGATCCGTTGCGCTTCTCGCCCATGGCCCTGGAGCTGGCCAAACAACTGGATGCCATCCGGGACGACAAGCGTCAGCTCGAATCTTTCGTCAAGTGCATCGCCATCGTGGCGCAGGCGCAGACATGAGCCGGCCCGCTGCTCAGCGCCAGGATCAAAGGTAGTACATGTTGTCTGCAGAGTGGGATCAGGCCCAGGCTCAATACACGTTGACGATCCGCTCGTCGATCGCCTGCTTCGAGGCCTCCGGCACGATCACGCGCAAGTCGGCCGCGGCCGCCCTCCAGCGCTTTTACGATGCCTATCCGCTGGAGCGGCCCGATGTCACCGGCGCGCTCGCCCTGTATGACCGCTGCAATCTGCAGGCGACCATGGTCGATCTGTTCCTGATCTACAAGGACGCGGTGGACAACGGTCTGCCCATGGATGTGCCGGTGGCGGTGGTCGTGCCCGAATGGGCTTATGGCCTGGCCAAGGAATATTGCGAACTGCAGCGCCAGTCCGGCGTGATCCGGGATGCGTTCCTGTCGCGGGATGCGGCCATGGAATGGGTGGAACAGCAGGCAGCCCTCGTGGTGCTGCAGCGGCGCGCGCGACTGGGCGGCTGACGCAGCGCGGGGGCGGCTGGCCCGGCATGGCGGATCGTAAAATGCGCGATTTGACCTGCCGGGTTCGACCTTGACGGATTTCAGCGCCCACACCCCCATGATGCAGCAGTATCTGCGCATCAAGGCGGAGCATCCCGACACCCTCGTGTTCTACCGCATGGGGGACTTCTATGAGCTCTTCTACGACGACGCCCGCAAGGCCAATCGGCTGATCGACATCACCCTGACCGTGCGTGGTCAGTCGGCCGGCGAGCCCGTGGTGATGGCCGGTGTGCCCGTGCATGCCGTGGAAACCTACCTTGCCAAGCTGATCCGCCTTGGCGAGTCCGTGGCGATTGCCGAGCAGGTGGGTGAAGTGGGGGCCACCAAGGGACCTGTCGAGCGCAAGGTGGTGCGCGTCGTCACCCCGGGCACGCTCACCGATTCGGAGCTGCTCAACGAGCGGGCCGACGCGCTGCTGCTGGCCGTGGTGATGGACAAGCGGGGCCGGCATGCCGAAGGTGCCGTGCCGTGTGCGCTGGCCTGGCTGGGCCTGTCCAGTGGCAAGCTGGGGTTGACCGAATGCGCCGAGCGCGATCTGGCCGGCTGGCTGGCGCGCCTGCAGCCTGCAGAGATCCTGTACGACCGCGAACGCATCCCGCCCGCGCTGCAGCCCATCCTCAGCCAGCCCAGCCGCAGCGTGGCCATGACCAGCCGGCCCTCGTGGCAGTTCGATGGCGGCCTGGGCCTGCGCAAGCTGTGCGAGCAGCTGCAGGTGCAGCATCTGCAATCGTGGGGCGCTCAGGAGATGTCACTGGCACATGCGGCAGCCGCGGCCTTGCTGAGCTTTGCCGAGCACACGCAGGGCAGGGCGCTGTCCCACGTGGCTTCGCTGGAGGTGCCTCGCACCAACGAACTGCTGGATCTGCCGCCGGCCACGCTGCGCAACCTGGAGCTGACGCAGACCCTGCGCGGCGAGGATGCGCCCACACTGCTGTCCCTGATCGACACCTGCCGCACCGGCATGGGCAGCCGCGCGCTGCGCCAATGGCTGACCCAGCCCCTGCGTGATCGCGCCACGGCGCGCGCCCGGCATGACGCGATGGCCTGTCTGCTGGCACCGCATGCCGTCGAGCAAGGACATGAGTCCGTCCGCGAAGCGCTGCGTCAGATGAGCGATGTCGAGCGCATCACCGCCCGCGTGGCCTTGCGCCAAGTGCGCCCGCGTGAACTCGCCGGCTTGCGCGACACGCTGATCAACCTGCCCCAGTTGCGCGAGCGCGTACCGCAAGGCGCGCCCCTGCTGGCCCAATTGCATGCCGCGCTCGCCCCCGAGCCTCTCATCGCACAACGGCTGGGGGCGGTGCTCATGGAGACGCCGGCGGTGCTGCTGCGCGACGGCGGCGTGATCGCCACCGGCTTCGATGCCGATCTGGATGAACTGCGCGCCATCTCCGAAAACTGCGATGCCTTCCTGCTCGATCTGGAAGCGCGCGAGCGAGCCCGCACCGGCATTCCCAACCTGCGCGTGCAGTTCAACAAGGTGCATGGCTTCTACATCGAAGTCACACAAAGCCAGGCCGACAAGGTGCCGCTGGATTACCAGCGTCGCCAGACGCTCAAGAATGCAGAGCGCTTCATCACGCCGGAACTCAAGGCCTTCGAAGACAAGGCCTTGTCGGCACAGGAGCGGGCGCTGGCACGCGAGAAGCAGATCTACGATCAATTGATCGACTTCCTGCAAAGCCACATTGCCACGCTGGGTGCGCTGGCGCGGGCCTTGTCCACGCTGGATGCGCTGGCTGCCTTGGCCGAACGTGCGGCCACGCTGCGATGGACCCGCCCGGAGTTCATCCCCCAGCCCTGCATCGAGATCGACAAGGGCCGCCACCCCGTCGTTGAAGCCCGGCTCATGGAAACCAGCGGCGCAGCCTTCATCCCCAACGATTGCCGACTGGACGCCAACCGCCGCATGCTGATCGTGACCGGCCCGAACATGGGCGGTAAATCGACCTTCATGCGCCAGGTGGCCCTGATCGTGCTGCTGGCGTCGATGGGCTCGTACGTGCCTGCCGCGGCATGCCGCCTGGGCCCGACGGACGCCATCCACACCCGCATCGGCGCGGCCGACGACCTGGCCAATGCCCAGTCCACCTTCATGCTCGAGATGACGGAGGCTGCGGCCATCGTGCACAGCGCCACCGAGCATTCGCTCGTGCTGATGGACGAGATCGGCCGTGGCACCTCCACCTTTGATGGCCTGGCGCTGGCCGGCGCGATCGCGAGTCATTTGCATGACAAGAACAAGGCCTTCACCCTGTTCGCCACGCACTATTTCGAGTTGACTGCGCTGCCCGAGAAGCATCCGCGCGCCCTCAATGTGCATGTGGGCGTGGCGGAGTCGGGCGACGACATCGTGTTCCTGCACGAACTCCAGCACGGCCCCGCCAGCCGCAGTTATGGCGTGCAGGTGGCCCGGCTGGCCGGCATGCCCCACTCCGTGATCCGCCAGGCGCGCGCGACGCTGGAGTCGCTGGAGGCCCAGCGCAAGCAGCAGGAAGACCAGATCGACCTGTTCGCCCAACTGGATGGCGGGCAGGGCGTGGATCTCGATGCCCTCGCTGCCGGTGCGGCAGCCAAGGGTGGCGCAGTCCTTGCTGCAAGCAGTGGGGAAGGGCTGACGCCGTCAGAGGCGCAAACTTTGACCTTGCTCGCCAGCATCGACCCGGATACGCTGACGCCACGAGAGGCGCTGGACGCGCTGTACAAACTGAAATCGGTGATCTCATCATGACCTACTGTGTGGCCATGCGGCTCAACGCCGGACTCGTCTTCCTGTCCGACTCGCGGACCAACGCGGGCATGGACCAGATCAGCACCTTCCGCAAGATGACGATCTACGAAAAGCCGGGCGACCGCGTGCTGGTGCTGCTGTCGGCCGGCAACCTGGCCATCACCCAGGCCGTCAAGCAACTGCTGGGCAGCGAAACCATCGATGGATCGGATGGCGAGCCCTGCACCATCTGGACGGCCAAGAGCCTGTTCGATGTGGCCCGCGTGGTGGGCAGCGCCGTGCGCAAGGTGCACGCGCGCGATGCCGATGCCCTCAAGCGCCACGGCATCGACTTCAACTGCAGCCTGACGATCGGTGGCCAGATCCGCGGCGAGACGATGCGCCTGTTCAACGTGTATGCGGCCGGCAATTTCGTAGAGGCCGGCATCGATGGGGTTTGCTATTTCCAGATCGGGGAATCGAAATACGGCAAGCCGGTGATCGACCGCGTCGTCACGCCCTACACACCGCTGCAGGAGGCGGCCAAGTGCGCCCTGATCTCCATGGATTCGACGCTGAAATCCAACCTGTCGGTGGGCCTGCCGCTGGACCTGCTCGTGTATGAGGCCGACTCACTGCGGGTGGACAAGCTCGTCAACATCGACGAGACCAACCAGTATTTCCGCATGATCCGCACCACCTGGGGCCAGCGCCTGCGGCAGGTGTTCGACTCCATTCCCGACCCGACCTGGGACGGGCAGCAGGCCGATCTGGCCAGCAACGCGGTGCCGACGCAGGCTCAGGCGATGAACCCGCTGAGCAAGATCATGGCGCCCAATGGCTGATCAATCGGGCTGGGTACGCCAGGCTTGCGCGATGCGGGGATGGGTGGGGCGACGATCCAGCCAGGCCACCACGAAGAGGCAGCCGGCCACCGACAACAGGCAGGCGATGCCGAAGGTGGCGGCATAGCCGAGGCGATCGCCCAGCACGCCACCGGCCAGCCCACCCAGCGCACCGACCGCCACCACCACGCTGGCCAGCAAGGTGTAGTCGGTGCCGGCATGTGCCGGATCCGAGGCGTCCATCATCAGCGTGAAAAGCGCCACGGTGGCCATCGTGCCCACGATGCCTTCCAGCACGGTCGCGGCCCACAAGATGGCCTGGCCACCCCAGCCTAGCGCGGCGGCCACGTACAAGCCGAAGCCCAGCGCCTGCGCAAGACCGCATACCAGCAAGGCATTGCGACGCCCCAGTTGCCAAGTCACCCACCCGCCGATGCTGGCACCCAACAAGCTGGTGCCCGAGCCCACCGCCCCCTTCATCAGCGCGATCGTGGCCTTGTCCACCTGCTGGTCGAGCAGGAAAGGGGCGAGCAGCGAATTGAGCAACTGGTCCCCGAAGCGATAGCACAGGATCAAGCCGGCAAACGGCAGCATGCCAGGCGCCAGGGCCCGGTGCAGCCAGGCCAGCGCGAGCGCCAGGCCGCTCGGACGAGGATCGGCGCGCAGCGCATCGTGCTCAGGGTGACCGCCTCGCCCTTGAGGCTCCTTCAGGGGGATGACCGGCAACACCGTCAACGCGAGCAGGCCGGCCATGACGAGGAACATGGTTTGCCAGCCGCTGCGGGCAAACAGCCACAGCAACAACCCGCCGCCCAGGATCATGCCCAGGCGGTAGGCACCGACCTGGATGGCGTTGGCCAGTCCGCGCTCGCGGGCGCTCAGCAACCGCACCGACAGGCCATCCGTCACCACGTCCTGCGAGGCGGCAATCAGGTTGAAGATGAACACGGCCACGAACAGCGCCATGTCGCCCGGCCTCAAGTCGATCTGTGAGAGGAGCAGCGCGGCCAACACCGCCGACACCTGAAAACCCAGCAGCCAATTGCGGCGTGATCCGTGATGATCGAGCAAGGGCGCCCACAGAAACTTGATGCCCCAGGGCAGCGAGAGGAACTGCAGGAAGCCGATGGCCGTGAGCGACCATCCCGCATCGCGCATCAGCACCGGCAAGGCAAGCGTGAAAAAGCCGAAGGGCAGCCCCTGCGCCACATACAGTGCCGTCAACAGCACGAAGCGATGGCGGGCCCCCAATTGCATGCGGCGATCAGGTGCGCGACACCGTGCCGGCCAGGCGATCCAGCTCGTCCACGCAAGCCAGCATCTGCGCATGGCAGCCGCCGATCAGTTCGGCGATGTCTCCCTGTCCCATGCCCTCGGTGGGTATCGGCGGCAAGGCACGGATCTCGATGCGGCCGGCGCGCCACTTGTTGAGATGCAGTCCCCGCACATAGTTGTTGACGCACAACGGCACCACGGGCACCCCGGCGTTGACCGCCATCTGGAACGCACCACGCTTGAGCGGCTGCAGCCCCTTGCCATGGCCGCGTGTGCCTTCGGGGAACATCCAGATGGAGGTGTCGTGATGACGCATCGTGTCGGTGGTGGTCATCATCGCGCGCTTGGCCTGCACGGCATTGCCGCGGTCCAGCAGGACGTTGCCGGCCAGCCAGTACAGCTGGCCGAACAACGGCACCCACTTGAGGCTCTTCTTGCCAACCGTCACCGTGCGGTGCGGCACGGCCGGGCCCAGCACGAAGAGGTCGTAATTGGAGACGTGGTTGGCGACGATGACCGCCGGGCGCCGGTGATCCAGCACCTCGGCGGCATCCATGTGCACCTCGACACCCATGATGCGCAAGGCTGGCAAGGCATAGATGCGAGCCGCCAGCCGTGTGTTGTCCGGGTTGAACGGGCGCAGGACGCTGATGAGCAGGCCCACGAGCGAGGCCACAACGAAATGCACGCAAAGAAGAAGCATGCGCAGGGTGAACAGCATGAGCGGGGAACCTTGAAACGCACAGGCGCGGCAAGAGCCATGGCAGGCATGTGGCCCTTGCCCCGGAAAAGCGCTGCAACGATACACCGCATTCGCCGCATGTCCGCCGCGGCCATGCGGCTTTGCCACGCCTGCGGCAGGAAAGTTGTGCGGGCACAATCCACATCCCCCGGCCTGCATGGCGGCGGTCCGTCGGGGCGGCCCGGGGCGCCCGAACCCTCTATAATGCCGCTTTACCACCGCAGCGCCCGTGTCACCCGCGGGCGCTTTTGCGCAATGACCAAGTTTGTCTTCGTCACGGGCGGTGTGGTGTCCTCACTGGGTAAGGGCATCGCCGCTGCGTCTTTGGCCGCCATCCTCGAATCGCGTGGCCTCAAAGTCACCCTCATCAAGCTCGATCCGTACATCAACGTCGATCCGGGCACGATGTCGCCATTTCAGCATGGCGAAGTTTTCGTGACCGATGACGGCGCGGAAACCGACCTCGATCTGGGCCACTACGAGCGCTTCATCACCACGCGGATGAAGAAGGCCAACAACTTCACGACCGGCCAGATCTACAAGAGCGTCCTCGAAAAGGAACGCCGTGGCGATTATCTGGGCAAGACCGTGCAGGTCATCCCCCACATCACCAACGAGATCCAGGACTATGTGCGCCGCGGCGCCGGCGTCGACACGCCGGATGCGGTGGACGTGGCCATCGTCGAGATCGGCGGCACGGTGGGCGACATCGAATCGCTGCCCTTCATGGAAGCCGCCCGTCAGATGAGCCTCAAGCTGGGGCCTGTCAACACGGCCTTCGTGCACCTGACCTACGTGCCCTTCATTGCGGCCGCAGGCGAACTCAAGACCAAGCCCACGCAGCACACCGTGCAGAAGCTGCGCGAGATCGGCATCCAGCCCGATGCGCTGCTGTGCCGCGCCGACCGCGCCATCCCTTCGGACGAACGCGAGAAGATCTCGCTGTTCACCAATGTGCCCGAATCCGGCGTGATCTCCGTGTGGGATGCGGACACCATCTACAAGGTGCCGCGCATGCTGCATGAGCAGCACCTCGATGACCTCATCTGCAACAAGCTGCAGTTGCAGACCAAGCCCGCCGATCTCAGCCGCTGGGACAACCTGGTCCACGAGGTCGAGAACCCCAAGGCCCAGGTCACGATCGCCATGTGCGGCAAGTACACGGATCTGTCGGATTCGTACAAGTCGCTCAACGAGGCGCTGCGCCACGCCGGCATCCACAACCATGCCCGCGTCAACATCGAATACGTCGATTCCGAGACGCTGACGCCCGAGACGGTCTCGCAGCTCAAGCAGTTCGACGCCATCCTGGTGCCCGGCGGCTTCGGCAAGCGCGGCGTGGAAGGCAAGATCTGCGCGGCCCAGTTCGCCCGCGAGAACGGCATCCCCTACCTGGGCATCTGCCTGGGCATGCAGGTCGCCACCATCGAATACGCACGTCACAAGGCTGGTCTGGCCAACGCCAACTCCACCGAGTTCGATCCGCAGACGCCGCACCCGGTGATCGCACTGATCGACGAATGGCTGGATGCCGACGGCACGGTGCAAAAGCGCGATGCCTCATCGGATCTGGGCGGCACCATGCGTCTGGGCGCGCAAAGCTCGGATGTGAAGCCCGGCACCATCGCGCACGACATCTACGGCCCTGTGGTGACCGAGCGCCATCGCCACCGCTATGAAGCCAACGAGCGTTACCTCGATCGCCTGCAGGAAGCTGGCCTGGTGATCTCCGCGATCACGCAGCGCGAGAAGCTGACCGAGGTGGTCGAGCTGCCGAAGTCCGTGCACCCCTGGTATGTGGGCGTGCAGTTCCACCCCGAGTTCAAGTCGACCCCCTGGGGCGGCCATCCGCTGTTCATCGGCTACATCAAGGCGGCCCTGGATCACCAGGCGGCCACCAAGAAGGCCTGATCAAAGCCTGAGCACGGCAGCCTCAAAGGACACCACATCATGAAACTCTGCGGATTCGACGTCGGCCTCGGCCATCCCTTCTTCCTGATCGCCGGCCCCTGCGTCGTCGAGTCCGAACAGTTGCAGATGGACACGGCCGGCACGCTCAAGGAGATCACCTCCGCACTGGGCATCCCCTTCATCTTCAAGTCGAGCTACGACAAGGCCAACCGCTCATCGGGCACCTCCTTCCGCGGCCCCGGCATGGACAAGGGTCTGGAGATCCTGGCCAAGGTCAAGCGTGAGCTGAACGTGCCCATCCTGACGGACGTGCACACCGAAGCCGAGATCCCCGCCGTAGCCGCCGTGGTCGATGTGTTGCAGACGCCTGCCTTCCTGTGCCGCCAGACCGACTTCATCCACGCCGTGGCGCAGTGCGGCAAGCCGGTCAACATCAAGAAGGGCCAGTTCCTGGCCCCGGGCGACATGAAGAACGTCATCGACAAGGCCCGCGCCGCTGCGCGCGCCAAGGGCCTGAACGACGACAACTTCATGGCCTGTGAACGCGGCGTGAGCTTCGGCTACAACAACCTCGTGTCGGACATGCGCTCGCTGGCCATCATGCGCGAGACGGGCGCCCCGGTCGTGTTCGATGCCACGCACTCGGTGCAGTTGCCGGGCGGGCAGGGCACCAGTTCCGGCGGCCAGCGCGAGTTCGTGCCGGTGCTCTCGCGTGCGGCCGTGGCCGTGGGCATCTCGGGCCTGTTCATGGAAACGCACCCCGATCCCGCCTGCGCGCTGAGCGACGGCCCCAACGCCGTGCCGCTCAAGCACATGAAGGCGCTGCTCGAAACCCTGGTCGAGCTCGACCGCATCACCAAGAAGAACGGCTTCCTGGAGCAGAACTTCGGCTGATGCTGAACTTTCCCTGATCGCCGGGAACCATCCGGGCGACCACAATCTTTCGTTTTCGCTTTTTTCGATCTTCCAATCTTCTTGAGGAATCCCAGATGAGTGCCATCGTTGACATCATCGGCCGCGAGATCATCGACAGCCGAGGCAACCCCACCGTTGAATGTGACGTGCTGCTGGAAAGCGGCGTCATGGGTCGCGCCGCCGTGCCTTCGGGCGCGTCCACCGGTTCGCGCGAAGCCATCGAGCTGCGCGATGGTGACAAGAGCCGCTATCTGGGCAAGGGCGTGCTCAAGGCCGTCGAGCACATCAACACCGAGATCGCCGAAGCCGTGCTGGGCCTGGATGCCTCCGAGCAAGCCTTCCTGGACAAGACCCTGATCGATCTGGACGGCACCGAAAACAAGGGCCGTCTGGGCGCCAACGCCATGCTGGCCGTCTCGATGGCCGTGGCCCGCGCCGCAGCCGAAGAAGCCGGCATCCCCCTGTACCGCTACTTCGGCGGCATGGGCGCGGTGCAGATGCCCGTGCCGATGATGAACGTCATCAACGGTGGCGCACACGCCAACAACAACCTCGACCTGCAGGAATTCATGATCCTGCCCGTGGGCGCGCCCACCTTCCGGGAAGCACTGCGTTACGGCGCCGAAGTCTTCCACGCCCTCAAGAAGATCATCCACGACAAGGGCATGAGCACCGCCGTGGGCGACGAAGGCGGCTTTGCGCCCTCCGTGGCCAGCCATGAGGCCGCCATCCAGCTGATCCTCGAAGCCATCGAGAAGGCTGGCTTTGTGGCCGGCGAGCAGATCGCCCTGGGCCTGGACTGCGCCGCGTCCGAGTTCTACAAGGACGGCAAGTACCACCTCGAAGGCGAAGGCCTGGTGCTGAGCGCCGAGCAATGGACCGACATGCTGGCCACCTGGTGCGACAAGTACCCGATCATCTCGATCGAAGACGGCATGCACGAAGGCGACTGGGCCGGCTGGGCCCACCTGACGGAACGCCTGGGCAAGAAGGTGCAGCTGGTGGGCGACGACCTGTTCGTCACCAACACCAAGATCCTCAAGGAAGGCATCGACAAGGGCATCGCCAACTCGATCCTCATCAAGATCAACCAGATCGGCACCCTGTCCGAGACGTTTGCCGCCATCGAGATGGCCAAGCGCGCCGGCTACACCGCCGTGATCTCGCACCGCTCGGGCGAAACCGAAGACAACACCATCGCCGACATCGCCGTGGGCCTGAATGCCGGCCAGATCAAGACCGGCTCGATGAGCCGCTCTGACCGCATCAGCAAGTACAACCAGCTGATCCGCATCGAAGAAGATCTGGGCAACGTGGCCGTCTATCCCGGCCGCAGCGCGTTCTACAACCTGCGCTGAGCCCACGCGAGGTCATCAGACCTGAAGCGATGGAAGGAGCCTTTCGAGGCTCCTTTCTTTTTTGTAGGCCCGCGCACCTGAGAGATAATCGCTGCATGCGCATCGCCACCCTCGTCCTCCTGGCCCTTCTGGCCGTGGTGCATGCCGAGCTGTGGTTCGGCAAGGGCGGCGTTCCCCGTGTCATGGCGCTGCGCGCGCAGGTCAATGCGCAGCAGAAGGCCAATGAAGAAGCCAAGGCGCGCAACGACCAACTCGCCGCCGAAGTGCGTGACCTCCAGGAAGGCCTGGAGATGGTCGAAGAAAAGGCCCGGACCGAACTGGGCATGGTCAAGCCTGACGAGATCTACGTCCAGCTGACCCATCAGATGCCACAGCTGTCTGCACCGTCGGCCACGGCGTCAATGCCCTGAGCCGATGCCGTTTGCGGCTGCTTGACTTCACCCCCCATGCTGAGTCTGGATGCCATCGCGGCCTCGCTGGCCTGGGCCGATCCCTGGCTGGCCCCCTGGTTCACCGCGCTGGGGGTGGCGGTCAGTCAACTAGAGGTGGCCGCCTTCGCGCTGTCGCTGCTCATGGTGTGGCTGAACCTGCGCGTCAATGTCTGGGCCTGGCCACTGGCCATCGTCAGCTCGGCCCTGTACGGCCTGCTCTTTGCCCGCAGCCGCCTGTATGGCGAAGCCTCGCTGCAGGCGGTCTTCATCGCGGTGTCCGTGTGGGGATGGTGGCAATGGCTGCGCGGCCGTGACGACAGCGCACAACCGTTGAAAGTGCGTGCACTCGGCCGTCGCGGCCGCATCGGGTCGCTCAGCCTCACGGCGATGGCCTGGCCGCTGATCGGGCTGCTGCTGGACCACGCCACCGATTCCGATGTGCCTTATCTCGATGCCTTGCCCACCGCCGGCAGCCTGCTGGGCCAATGGCTGCTCGGCCGCAAGTGGATCGACAACTGGCCTTGCTGGCTCGTGGTCAACCTCGTCAGCATGGGGCTGTTCGCCTACAAGCAGCTGTGGCTCACCGTGCTGCTCTACGGCCTGTTTGCCGCCCTGTCGGTGGCAGGCTGGCGGGCTTGGCGGGCCCTGGCCGAACAACAGCGTTCAGCACCATGAACGACACCACCCACGTCATCGCACTGCTGGGTGCCGAAAGCACCGGCAAGACCACCCTGGTGCGCGAGCTCACGCGCATCCTGGCAGCACGCGGCCTGGATGCGGTGGCGGTGCCCGAGGCCTTGCGGCTGTTCTGCGATGCGCAGGGCCGCACACCGCAGGCCGCACGAACAGGCGGCCATCGCCCACGAGCAGACGCGGCTCATCGCCGAAGCGCAGAGGCAACATGCCCTGGTCCTGGCCGACACCACGGCCCTGATGCCTGCCATTTACAGCGATCTGCTCTTCAACGATCTGTCGCTGTATCCATCGGCCGAGAGTGATCACTCAGCCACCAGCATGACGCTGCTGACGGCACTGGATCTGCCGTGGATAGCCGATGGCTTGATGCGCGACGGCCCGCATGTGCGCGAACCGGTGGACACCCGCATCCGCGCCGCGCTGCAACGCATCGGCGGCCCCTTCGCCATCGTGACCGGGGAAGGCACACGCCGCGTGGACCATGCCCTGGCCGCCATCGAGCACCTGCTGGACGCGCCAGGGCGGCAACAGCGGCAGGCTGGCAGCCCCCGCTGGCGATGGTTCTGCGACAACTGCGATGATGGCGAATGCGAGCAGCACTGGTTGCCGCGCCATGACCGCCCCTGATCGCCCTCAACCGCACAAACGATCCCATGCCAACGCCGCGGCCGCTCCACACCCCCGACACGCCCGGCATGGACACCCCATCGCTGCTGCCTGTCCTGTGGCAGGACGACGATCTCGTCGCCATCCACAAACCCGCCGGCTGGCTTGTGCATCGCACCGGCCTGGATGCCGGCGAAACGCGCTTCGTCGTCCAGACCCTGCGTGATCAGCTGGGCCAGCATGTCTATCCCGTGCACCGGCTCGACAAAGGCACTTCCGGCGTGCTGCTGATGGCGCTGCACGCCGCTGCCGCCCGGGAACTGGTCAAGGCCTTCGACATGCAGGCCGTGCACAAGCGCTATGTCGCCATGGTCAGAGGCTGGCCCAGTCAAGCGCAATGGACAGTGGACCACGCGCTCAGGCCTGACGATGCCGCAGCCGACGCACCACCACAGTCAGCCAGAACGGCCTTTCGCACGCTGGCCACACTGCAACTCGACGTCCCGGTTGACCGCTATCCCGCCACACGGGCCGCCCTGGTAGAGGCCAGACCGCAAACCGGCCGACGCCATCAGATCCGGCGCCACCTCAAGCACGTCTCCTTGCCGATCATCGGCGATGCCACCCATGGCAAGGGTCCCGTCAACCGTTGGTGGGCCGGCCAGCTCGCTCGGCAGCGTCTGTGGCTGCATGCCGAATCACTGACGATCCAGCACCCGCGAACGCAGTTGCCCTTGACCTTCGCATCGCCCATCGAGGACGAAGCCGGCGAACGGCTCAACCCCGACTGGATGGAGCTCCAGCGCGGCTTGCCGTGGCAACGCCAGCCGGGCCCGGCATAGCCCTCGCACTCACTGCAATGTGGACGGCGCAGGCGGCGTGTCCGTGCCAGCGGTGAACAACTCCGCCGCATCCACCGGATCGAAGTGATAGTGCTGGCCGCAGAAATCGCAGCCGATCTCGACCTGGCCTTGTTCGGCGATGATGGACTCGACCTCCTCGGCGCCCAGGCTGCGCAGCATGTTGCCCACCCGCTCGCGTGAGCAGGTGCAGGCAAAACGCGGGCCGGTCGCGCCGACCATCGGCTCGAAGTAGCGCACGTCCTCTTCCCAGAAGAGGCGGCGCAGGATGGTGGCCGCATCCAGGGTCAGCAGCTCTTCCTGCTTCAAGGTGGAGGCCAGATGCGCGATGCGGTTGTAGTGCTCGTTGAGGCCGATGTCGTCCTCGTTGCGAGCCCCGCCCGCCAGATTGCCGGCGCCTTCCACCGGCAGACGCTGGATCAGCAGCCCCGCGGCCACCTCGTCGTTGGCCGCCAGGATCAGCTTGGTGTCCAGTTGCTCCGACTGCAGCATGTAGTGCTCCAGCACCTGGCTGATCTCGTGCAGCGGCTCGCGCTGATCGCCATGCAGCGGCACCACGCCCTGGTAGGGATGCTGCCCCGGTTGTCGATCCTTCGGATCCAGCGTGATGGCGCAACGCCCCTTGCCATGCACATTGACCATCACCTCCAGCGGCAGATGCCCGTTGTCGGTGGCCGGCAGCTCGCCCACCAGCTTGGCGGTGGAGCGGAAGCTCAGATCCGGCTGCACCTCGGTGACGGCCACCTTCACCGGTCCGTCGCCAAAGATCTGCATCACCACCGCACCATTGAACTTGATGTTGGCCTGCATCAGCACGCCGGCCGCACTCATCTCGCCCAGCAGCTTGCGCAGTGGCGCCTCAAAGGGCTCGGCGGATTCGCGGCGGCGCAATGCCTCCTGCCAGCTGTCGGTCAGCCGCACCAGCATGCCGCGCACCGGCAGGCCCTCAAACAGAAATTTGTGCAGTTCGCTCATCGCGTCTTCCCGAAATCATTGCCCCGGCGCGTCGATGCGCACCATGTCCGTCTGATATTGGGCCGACTTGGCCACATACAAGGCGGTGCCCATGTGCATGCGCGCCAGATCTGCCTCGCTCAGCGGGCGCACCGCCTTGGCGGGCGAGCCCATGATCAGCATGCCGTCCTCGAACACCTTGCCCTCCGTCACCAGCGCGCCAGCCGCCACCAGGCAGTTCTTGCCGATCACCGCGCCGTTGAGCACCACCGCCTGGATGCCGATCAGCGCGCCATCGCCCACCGTGCAGCCGTGCAGCATCGCCTGATGGCCCACGGTGACGTCCTTGCCGATGGTCAGCGCATAGCCGATGTCCGTGTGCAGCACGGAGCCTTCCTGCACGTTGGAGCGCTCGCCGATCACGATGGGCTCGTTGTCGCCGCGCAGCGTCACATGGGACCACACGCTGCTGCCTTCGGACAGTGTCACATTCCCGATCACATCCGCCGATTCGGCCACATAGGCGGTGGGGTGGACCTGCGGAACCATATCCTTGATTCGGTAGAGCGCCATGGTGTCGTGCCGCCTCGTGAAACGAGGCCGGACTCAGTGGAAGAGGGGAGCGCAATTCTAAAGTCCGCCCCACGGCGGTGGTGGCGTGCCCTACAAGAATCTATCATTGGCAATCATCGACATCTCAACCCGGTTATGAGGGTGCAAGCATGAAAACCGTTGGCGACAAACTGGAACCCTTCAAGGTCGTGGGCGTGAAGCCCGGCTTCAACCACCACGAAGAAAGCGGCCAGTCCGCCTTTGAAGACATCACCGAAGAAAGCTTCCCGGGCAAGTGGAAGGTGATCTACTTCTATCCTAAGGATTTCACCTTTGTGTGCCCGACGGAAATCGTCGGTTTCGACAACCTGCGCAAGGCCTTCCACGACCGTGACACCGTGCTGATGGGTGGCTCCACCGACAACGAATTCAGCAAGCTGGGCTGGCGCCGGGAGCACCCGGATCTCAATCGCCTGCACCACTACAGCTTCGCCGACACCACTGGACAACTGGTCGACCAGCTCGGCGTGCGCGACCGCCAGACGGGTGTGGCCCTGCGTGCCACCTTCATCGTCGACCCGGACAATGTGATCCAGCACGTGTCGGTCAACAATCTCAGCGTGGGCCGCAACCCCGACGAGATCCTGCGTATCCTCGACGGCCTGCAGACCGCCTCGCTGTGCCCCTGCAACCGGCAGGTCGGCGGCCAGACGCTCTGAACGAGCGATCCAGGGGCCATCACCTGGGGCATCCCCCTCCCGATGGGCCCATGTCCACTTCCTCCGCGCGCCTTCATGCTGATCCTGCTGTCTCCGGCCAAGAGCCTGGACTTTGATACCGCACCCACCACCGACAAGCACACCTTGCCGCAGTTCATCGATGCCTCGGCCGAACTGATCGAGGTGCTCCAGCCCTACACGCCCGCACAGATCGCCTCGCTGATGGATCTGAGCGATGCCCTGGCCACCCTCAACGTGGCCCGCTATGCCGCGTGGCGTCCCAAGTTCACGGCCAAGAACAGCAAACAGGCGATCCTGGCCTTCAATGGCGATGTCTATGAAGGCCTGGACGCACCCAGCCTCAAACAGGCCGACCTGGATTGGGCCCAGGATCACGTCTGCATGCTCAGCGGGCTCTACGGCATCCTGCGGCCGCTCGACTGGATGCAGCCGTATCGTCTGGAGATGGGCACACGGCTGCCCAATGCGCGTGGCAAGGACCTCTACGCGTTCTGGGGCGACACCCTGGCGCAATACCTCGACGCGCAACTGGCTGCCCAGAAGGAGTCCCCAAAGAGCAGGGTGATCCTCAACCTGGCCTCGCAGGAATACTTCAAGGCCGTCAAACGAAAATCACTGCAGGCCCGGGTGGTGGAGTGCGTGTTTGAAGACTGGAAAGGTGGTGACTGGAAGATCATCAGCTTCCACGCCAAGCGTGCGCGTGGCCTCATGGCCCGCCATGCGATCATCAAGAGAGCGCGGCAGCCGGAGCAGTTGCTGGACTTTGCGGCCGAGGGCTATGCCTTCGACGAGAAGGCCTCGGCGGCCGAACGGCTGGTCTTCCGGCGCCGACAGGACGCTGCCTGAAGCCAGCGGGGCGGACCAGACAGCCCGAGGTCACACCATGCCGGAGCAGGTGATCACGCCGGAATTGCGCGACTGGATCGCGACCCAGACGGAGGCCGGGCACGCTGCCGACACAGTGCTGCAGTCCATGATGGCCAGCGGTTGGGAGCGCCAAGTGGCCATGGCCGCACTGGACGAGATCATGCAGGCCCGAAGGCAGTCTGGCCAGGCACCCAACCGGCTACCCGATCCCTTTCCCGATGGCGCTGTGTCGGATCTGCCCAAGCTTTGGGCGCACGACCGTTGGGTGAAGGTGCTGCTGCAGTTGCAGCATCCACGCATCGTTGTGTTCGGCGAATTGCTGTCTGCCCAGGAGTGCCACGCGCTCATCGAGATGGCGTCGCCACGACTGTCTCGCTCTCAGACCGTGGTCGCGTCCACAGGGGACAGCGAGGTCAACGACGCGCGCACCAGCCGAGGCATGTTCTTCGATCGCGCCGAGAACGAGTTATGTGGACGCATCGAAGCCCGCATCTCGGCCTTGCTCCATTGGCCTGTGGACAACGGGGAAGGCATCCAGGTCCTGCAATATCTGCCGGGGGCGGAATACAAACCGCACTTCGACTACTTCGACCCGGCGCAACCCGGCACGACGGCCATCCTTCAGCGAGGCGGGCAACGCGTGGGCACGCTCATCATGTACCTGAACACACCCGAGGCAGGCGGCGCCACGGTGTTTCCCGACATCGATCTGACGGTTCAGGCCATGGCCGGCCATGCCGTGTTCTTTGCCTACGGCATGGCTCACCCCTCCAGCCGCACCCTGCACGGCGGTGCGCCGGTGCGGGTGGGGGAGAAATGGGTGGCCACCAAATGGTTGCGGGAAAGCAGTTTCGAGTGAACGGCCTTCAGCGGCCGCTGCGGTAGCGGCCCGGCACGGCCCCCAGAAGGGCCGGCGCATTCGAGGCTTGCTCTTCGCGACGTGCAGGGCGCAACTCGGAAGCGCTCTTGGTTGCCGGTGCCGCCGAAACCGAGGCGGCATGGGGCCGCACTGCTGCGCTGCTGCCGGCCGGATGGGCCGCCTGGGCCTTTTTGGGCGAGCCCGAGGGGCCGCCGTGGCGTCCACCACCCCCGCCACCGCCACCATGACCACCATGACCGCCGCCGGACTTCCCACGGGAGCGTGCGGGCGGTTGATTCGCCCCGCCGCCACCTGCGTTGCCCCCACGGGAGCCCGAGGCGCCATGCAGCACCCGGCGCCCCAACTGGATCGGCTCGGCCTTCGCGTTCGGATCGGGCTCGAAACCGGCCACAACCTCGCGCGGGATACGGCGCTTGATCAGCTTTTCGATGTCGGCCAGGAAGCCTTCCTCGTCCACGCACACCAGCGAAACCGCCTCGCCCTCGGCGCCGGCACGTCCGGTGCGTCCAATGCGGTGCACGTAGTCTTCTGGGACATTGGGCAGCTCGAAATTCACGACATGCGGCAGTTGATCGATGTCGATCCCGCGCGCCGCAATGTCGGTGGCCACCAGCACCGCCAGTTCACCCGACTTGAAGTCGGCCAACGCACGCGTGCGGGCGCTCTGGCTCTTGTTGCCGTGAATCGCCATCGCAGAGATTTCTTGCTTTTGCAGATATTCAACGAGACGATTTGCGCCATGTTTCATGCGCGTGAAAACCAATACCTGATGCCAATCATTTGTTTTGATGAGATGGCTCAGCAACTCTTTTTTCCGATCACGGTCCACGGGCAGAACCTTTTGCGCAATCGTTTCAGCAGTTGCATTTCGACGCGCCACCTCGATAACCTTCGGGTTATTGAGCAAACGCTCGGCCAGCGCCTTGATCTCATCGGAAAACGTCGCAGAGAAAAGCAGGCTCTGCTTTTTCGCCGGCAGAATGGCCAGCACCTTGCGGATGTCGTGAATGAATCCCATGTCCAGCATGCGATCGGCTTCGTCGAGGACGAAAAATTCGACCTTGCTGAGATCCAGGGTGCCTTGCTGATGGTGATCCAGCAGCCGCCCGGGGGTGGCAACGAGGACGTCAACACCGCGGCGCAGGGCGTCGATCTGCGGATTCATGCCCACCCCGCCGAACATCACCATGGAACGGATCGGCAGGTATTTGCCATACATCCGCACGCATTCCTCCACTTGAGCAGCCAACTCTCGCGTTGGCGTCAAGATCAAGGCCCGGATGGCGCGTTTGCCCCCGACAGGCGGCAACCCGCTTGCAGCGAGCTTGTGCAGCAGCGGCAAGGTGAAGCCGGCAGTCTTGCCGGTGCCGGTCTGTGCGCCGGCAAGCAGATCGCCACCTCCCAGTACGGCCGGAATGGCCTGCTCCTGGATCGGTGTGGGGGTGGCGTAACCTGCCTCGTGAACAGCCTTCAGCAGCGGCTCGGCCAACCCCAGAATTTCAAAAGACATAAACAGGCCCACTCAAAGTGATACGGCGACTGCACTCATCTCACCCGGGCCTGGCGAAGACGAGTCAACCGAATTGCTGGTGCAGTGAGCGCTGGATGGGAACCGCGGCGTTGCTGGATATTCACCGCACCGGGTCAAATTGTAGGCTGCACCGTGAATATTTCCTAGCATTGGGATCGCGCCCTTCGGCGACTTTGTTGGGGGACGTGTTTCAGAATGTATCGCACAGGGAGCTTTTGCGACTTCTGGCATACCAGGAGAAGCCGCGGAGAGCCCCTAGAATGCGTGGGATGAGTTCAATGGTCCTCGCAAGAAAGTATCGGCCCAAGGGCTTCGACAGCATGGTCGGGCAAGGTCATGTGGTGCAAGCGCTCAGCAACGCATTGACACAACAGCGTTTGCACCATGCCTACCTGTTCACCGGCACCCGTGGCGTCGGCAAGACAACGGTTTCCCGCATCCTGGCGAAATCCTTGAACTGTGTAGGGCCGGATGGGCAGGGGACGATCACGGCCTCGCCGTGCGGCCAGTGTCAGCCTTGCCGGGACATCGACGCCGGCCGTTTCGTGGATTACGTGGAGCTTGACGCGGCCTCCAACCGCGGGGTCGAAGAGATCTCGCAACTGTTGGAGCAGGCGGTCTACAAGCCCGTGGTCGGTCGCTTCAAGGTCTACATGATCGACGAAGTGCACATGCTGTCGAACACGGCGTTCAACGCCATGCTCAAGACGCTGGAAGAGCCTCCGGACTACCTGAAATTCGTCCTGGCGACCACGGATCCACAGAAGGTGCCCGTGACGGTGCTCTCGCGTTGTCTGCAGTTCAACCTGCGGCCGATGGCCGCACAGACGGTGCACGAGCATCTGGGCCAGGTCCTGCAGACCGAAGGCATCGAGTTCGAGCCGGAAGCCTTGCGACTGCTGGCCCGGGCTGCGCGCGGCTCCATGCGCGACGCGATGTCGCTGACCGACCAGGCCATCGCGTTCGGCGGCGGACGCCTGCAGGAGGCCCCGGTTCGGCAGATGCTGGGCGCGGTGGATCGCAGCCATGTGCAGCGGATCATTGAAGCCGCGGCTGCCGGCGATGGGGCGGCCTTGGTCGCGTGTGCGGAGACGCTTCGGCAAATGGGCCTGTCGGCCTCCGGCACGCTGGAAGAGTTGGCCTCGGCCCTGCAGCGCATGGCGGTGATCCAGTCTGTGCCCGACATGGCCGCCTCGGACGATCCCGATGAGGCTGCCTGGCGAAGGCTGGCGCCTTTGCTGGCCCCGGACGAGACGCAGCTATTCTACAGCCTGTGCCTGCAAGGGCGGGCCGAACTGGCCCTGGCGCCTGATGAGTACAGCGGACTGGTCATGCTGCTGCTGCGCCTGCTGGCCTTCAAGCCCGGCAGCCCTCTGGTGCATGGAGGGGCGACGCCCCCCCCAAAAGCTGACGGCTCGGCCGCAGCGCGCAAGCCGCAGGCCGAGCCCAGCTCACTCCAGGCGCCCCAAGCCCCCCGGCTGCCGGCACAGCCGCGCCAGCTATCTCGCTTGCGGCGCAGCCGTCGAACTCGGCTCAGGCCCCTGTCAGACCGACGGCAAGACCGCCTGTTTCCGCGCCACCCTCGACACCGGCGCCCATGCCGGAGGTCCGACAGGCCGCACCGGCCGCGGAGGCTGTCGGTCGACCCTCGCAGCCCGGCTCGTTCGGACAAGGCGTCGCGCCCTGGGACGCACTGCCTCCGGAGGCCGACGTTGCCCTGGGCGCGGAAGAGGCGCCTTCGGTGGTGCCGCCCGAATTCGAGTCCGACCTGCCGCCACACCCTGCAGCGCGGGACACGGCGCCCACGCGCTCCGAGCCGCCCCCGATGTCCGCGGGTGGACGCCTGTCTTTCGACCTGCCCGAGCCCGGCAGCGACCCCCTGTCGGACGCCTGGGCGGACATCGTGTCGCAATTGCATGCCAAGGGGGCCATCACTGCGCTGGTGCGCGAACTGGCGATCCAGTCGCAATGCGTGGCGCGCACCCAGGAAGATGGGCGCGTCGTGCTGCGACTGAGGGTTGAGCGTGAGAGCCTGAGCGGCGAAAGCCATCGCGAGCGCTTGACGCAGGCGCTTTCCCAGCATCTGGGGACGGACGTGCAGCTGGAGCTGGAAAACGGCCCGGCGTTCAACACGCCCGCACAGCGTGATCAGGTCGCCCGGGAAAAGCGCCAGCAACAGGCCGAAGAGCTGATCGGCAACGATCCGCTCGTTCGGGAACTGCTCGCCCAATACCCGGGGACACGGCTGGTGCCGGGCTCCGTCCGCCCGGTGTGAAGCCGGGTTGCGAGGCCTGACGCCCATTCCGCGCGACAATCTCGTTTTGCGCATGCATTGAAAGGACTGAGCAATGCTCAAAGGACAACTCGCCGGCCTGATGAAGCAGGCCCAGCAGATGCAGGACAACCTCAAGAAGGCCCAGGACGAACTCGCCCAGATCGAGGTGGAAGGGCAGTCCGGGGCCGGCCTGGTCAAGGTCGTCATGACCTGCAAGAACGACGTCAAGCGTGTGACCATCGATCCCAGCCTGCTGGCTGACGACAAGGACATGCTGGAAGACCTCGTGGCCGCCGCCTTCAACGACGCCGTGCGTCGGGCCGAGGCCACCAGCCAGGAAAAAATGGGCAAGCTCACCGCCGGGCTGCCCATGCCTCCCGGCATGAAGTTCCCGTTCTGATCACCCGGCAAGGCGGCTGCGCTCCATGTCGGATCCCGCGCTCGACGGCTTGATCGAGGCGCTGCGCTGTCTGCCAGGCGTCGGGCAGAAATCGGCACAGCGCATGGCGTATCACCTGCTTCAGCATGATCGGCCCGGGGCGCTCAAGCTGGCGCGTGCGCTGGATCTGGCCGTCAACGACATCGGGCATTGCGAACGGTGCCACACCTTCAGCCGGGCGCCCATCTGCGACGTCTGCCTGGATCCGGCGAGAAACAAACACCTGCTGTGCGTGGTGGAAACGCCCGCAGACCAGGCTGCCCTGGAGCGCACAGGCAGCTACAAAGGCCAATACTTCGTGCTGCTGGGGCGGTTGAGCCCGCTGGACGGGCTGGGCGCCAGGGACATCGGCCTGTCAGCCCTGCTGGACAGGGCAGCGGACGGCCTGGTGCAGGAAGTGATTCTGGCCACCAACTTCACCGCGGAAGGCGAGGCCACAGCGCACGTGCTCGGCGAACAACTGAAGGCCCGGGGCTTGAAGGTCACGCGCCTGGCGCGAGGCGTGCCGGTGGGCAGTGAATTGGAGTACGTGGATCTGGGCACCATCGCCCATGCGTTCATGGACAGGCGCTGAGCACAGCCGCTGCCCACCCTTCGCATGTTCAATGCGCGCTGGCCATGCGCACCCTGGCGCGCGCTGTCACACGGCCTTTGGACGATGACGAGGCGCGTGCCGAATCGCGGCGGCTGGCGCTGGCCACCCGCACATTCCTGCGCTCGCTGCTGGCTTGTGCGGTCTTGCGCGCAGTGGAACGGCCAGCCACGGCGCGCCCACCCTTCGCAGGCACATAGACCACGATGTTCTGGCCCCGCTTGAAGCCGGCCGAAGGTGAGGTGCGGTTCCATTGGGCCACCATCTGGGGCGAGACGCGGTAGCGGCGTGCAATCGACGCCACCGTGTCGCGCTTGCCTGCGCGGATGCTGGTGCGACGCATCGAAGGCAGATCAGGTGCCAGTGCCATCATCGCGTTGTCCGCGATGGCCTCGGACACATCCTGTTCCCGGTGCGCCGCACGCGGCACCAGCAGGGCCGAGCCCGCCTTGACCAGCATGCGCGGAGGAATGCGGTTGACCTCACGCAGCAAGGCCTCGCTCATGCCCACCTGCTTGGCCGCATCGGCAGGGCGCATGGTGCGCGGCACGACCCAGGCCGTCCAACTGGCCAGCGGGCCGCCTTTGTACTGGCCCAGATTGTGGGCGAACAGGCTGGCATTGTCGTAAGGCAGCAGGATCTGCGGCGTGCCAGCGGCCAGGATCACCGGCTTGTTCATCGATGGGTTGAGCGCCTTGAATTCGTCCACCGGCATGCCTGCCAGGCGGGCGGCCAGGGCGGCATCGATGTCCCGCTGGATGGGCACGCTCACGAAATACGGGTGGTTCTCGATGGGCGTCAGCGTCAGGCTGAAACTTTCCGGCTTGAGCACGATGTTGCGCACGGCGTGCAGCTTGGGCACATAGTTGCGCGTCTCTGCCGGCATGTTCAGGCTCAGGTAATCGGTGGGCAGGCCCAGGCGCTCGTTGCGCTTGATGGCCCGCTGCACATTGCCTTCGCCCCAGTTGTAGGCGGCCAGGGCCAGGTGCCAATCGCCAAACTGCCGATACAGGCGGCCAAGGTAATCCAGCGCGGCGCGCGTGGAGGCCAGGACATCGCGGCGATCGTCGCGGAACAGGTTCTGCTTGAGTTCGAAATCCTTGCCGGTGGCGGGCATGAACTGCCACATGCCCGAAGCGCGGGCAGATGACATGGCCTGGGGATTGAACGCGCTTTCGATGAAGGGCAGCAGGGCCAGCTCCAGCGGCATCTGCCGGCGCTCCACCTCGTCGACGATGTGGAACAGGTAGCGGCTGGAGCGCTCCGTCATGCGCTGCACATAGTCTGGCCGGCTGCTGTACCAGCGCTCGTGGTCTGCCACCAGATCGGTTTCCAGCGAGGGCAGGGAGAAGCCGCGGCGGATGCGGGCCCACAGATCCTTGCTGGCTTCGGCGTCTTCCAGGTCGATGACGTCCTCCGGGCGCAGCGGGTCGGTCGGCGAGCCGATGACGTCCTTGGGATCCACCTCTTCTGATGACTCGACGTTCTGAGCCGGCTCTGCGGCATGCGTTGACGCGGCAGGCGCATCGGCCAGGGCAACACGCACGTCATGCACCTTGCGGGCATGGGTGTCAGGCGGCACGAGCGTGGCAGGCCGCATTTCCACCTGCAGACCCGATCGGGGGTCGTGACGAGGCTCACCGCGCAGCACGGCCACCTCACCTGAACCGGTGGGCGAAGTCTGCAGCAACTGGTCCATGCCTGCATGCTGCTCATCGGGCCCCCACACGTTGGCGCAGGCGCCGAGCAGGGCGCACGACAGAGCCGTCAGGCTCATGCGGAAGGGACGCGAGGTCAGGCGAGTCTTCTTCATCGTCAGAATGTGTTCTTCCATTGGCGCAGCGCAGCAAAGACGGCTTGGGGGCTGGCGTCCTTTGCGCCGTGCTGCAAGGCGCTGGCAACCACTTCAGGCTCTGTGCAACGAAGAAAGGGGTTGATGGCTTTCTCGTCGCCAAGCAGGCTGGGCAGCGTCGGTTCGTTGCGGGCTCTGAGCACTTCGCAGTTCGCCGTGTAGGCCGCCAGCCTGGCGTTGTGAGGCTCGACAGCCCGGGCAAAGCGCAGGTTGGCGAGGGTGTATTCGTGAGCGGCACAGATGCGGGTGTCGTCGGGCAGGGCAGCCAGCCGCTCCAGGCTGTGCTGCAACTGATCCATCGTGCCGTCGAAAAGGCGCCCGCATCCTGCTGAAAAGAGTGTATCGCCCACGAAGGCCAGCGGTACCCGGAAAAGCGCGTTTTCTTCGCCTGCCGCAAGGTAAGCAATGTGTCCTGCCGTGTGCCCGGGCACGTCCAGCACGTGAAAGCGCACGCCTTCCCACGTCACGACATCGCCTTCTCCGACGCGATGGGTGATACCGTCGATGACCTCGTGTCGCGGCCCGTAGACGGGAATGTCACCCGTTTGCAGTGTCGCCAGCCCACCCACGTGGTCGGGGTGACGATGCGTCACTAGAATGGCGGTCAGCGTCAACCCGTGCTGGTCCAGTGCGGACAGCACCGGCGCGGCATCACCCGGATCCACGACCAGGGCATTTGCGCCCTCGTGCAGCATCCAGATGTAGTTGTCGGTGAAGGCGGGTAGGGCTGTTAAATTCATGACCAGAGTCGATCCCATTATAGAGTTGCACCCCTGGTTGGCCCTGCCTCCGGGGCAGGCCTTGCTGGAGTGGGAGCAGGCTCAGATGGATCGCCTGGTGGCCGACATTTTCGGCTTTCACGCTCTGCAACTGGGCCTGCCGGAACTCGACGGGCTGCGCACGAACCGGATGCAGCACCGCTGGCTTGCGCTGGACGCGGCTTATCAGCACTGGACCCCACCCACCGATCTGTTTCCACAGGTGCACGAGCCGGTGGTCAATGGCAATGAATTGCTGGCGGGTGCCCCGTTCAGCCTGCGCTGCGATTTCGAGGCGCTGCCCTTTCCCAGCAACAGCCTTGATCTGGTGGTGCTGCCACATGCGCTGGAGCTGGCGCGCGACCCTCACGATACGCTGCGCGAGGTCGAGCGCGTGCTCGTCCCGGAAGGGCGCGTGGTGATCGCCGGCTTCAATCCGGCCAGTTTGTGGGGCATGTGGCAGCGCATGGGGCGGCTGGGTGTGCAGTCTGCGCTGGTGCTGCCGCAGGGCGAGTTCATCGCCTACTGGCGTCTGCGGGACTGGTTGCGCCTGCTCGATCTGGAGGTCGAGGCCGGCTGCTTCGGCTGCTACCGGCCGATGGTGCGCAGCGAACAATCATGGAGCCGGCTGCGCTGGATGGAACACGCGGGTGACCGCTGGTGGCCAGTGCTGGGCGCGGTGTATTTCGTCGTGGCCGTCAAGCGTGCGCGCGGGATGCGGCTGGTCGGCAAGATCAGAAAGGCCCGAGTGCCAGCACCCGCTGCACCGGCCGTCGTGGCCCAGCGTCATCAACGCCAGGGCCATGTTCAACAGGATGTGAATGGATGACTGAGACTTCGACGCCCGCCGTGGTGATGTACACCGACGGTGCGTGCAAGGGCAACCCGGGCCGTGGCGGCTGGGGCGTGTGGATGGTGAGCGGCCAGCATGAGAAGGAAATGTGGGGCGGCGAGCTGGTAACGACCAACAACCGCATGGAGCTCACCGCGGTGATCCAGGCCTTGGCCTCGCTGAAGCGGCGCTGCAAGGTCGTCATCTACACGGACAGCGAGTACGTGCGCAAGGGCATCACCGAATGGATCCACGGCTGGAAGCGCCGCGGCTGGAAGACGGCCGACAACAAGCCCGTCAAGAACGATGACCTGTGGCGCCGCCTGGAGGAACTGGCCGCCTCGCATGAGGTCGATTGGCGATGGGTGCGGGGCCACGCGGGCGACCCGGGCAACGAGCGCGCGGATGGCCTGGCCAATCGTGGCGCGGCGGAAGCCCGCTGAGCGCCTGGAAGATGATGGCCCTGGGCCTTAGAGAATCAGCACCATCGTGAGCTTGTCGAAATAGCGCACGTGACCCGGGCTGTCGACCAGCTTGATGGCATGCGGCAGGACGCCGCAGGGTTGGAAGCCGGCCCGTTCGTACAGGCGGATGGCCGAGGTGCTGGAGGTGCTGACACGCAGCACGATCTGCTCCAGGCCCAGAGCCTGGCGCGCCTCTGCAATGGCGGCGTTCACAAGCGTGAGCCCCACACCTTTGCCGGAATGTTCCGGGTGGACCATCATGCTGTTGAGTTCGGCGCTGTGCCGCAGCTTCTGCAGGGATTGGCGTTCCAGACCGATCATCCCGATCAGCTCGCGGCCCATCCATGCTCCCAGCAGGAACGTGCCGCCGCGCGTATCGCCCAGGCCCAGTCGCCCGACGAAGCTTTCCGGGGGACGGGCTCGCTCGCTCTCGATGTCGGCATCGAACGCATCCGGATGCAACGCCAGACCGAGGTCCCGAAGGCGCTTGTAGGCGCTCAGATCGGCAGGGCCGATGCGCGCAATGCGCACGGACGAGTCAGCCTCGGCCATGCCATGTCTCCGGAGTGTTCATATTGGTGAATGCAAGCTCTTCGGGGAAGAATACGCTGGCCCATGTGAACGCGCGCACCCAGCTTCCGATTTTCCGGTCGCCGTTCACGAACATGCGCTCAGTGTGAGGGCAAACCCGCTTGTGAATCAAGGCGCAGACCCAATGGAAGTGCGTTTGACCATCCGCCTCCTGTGTGGCGGGCACGACGATGTCAGCATGTGACAAGCGTGCCTGGGCCATGAGGCGCGCACCCAGATCGGCGGGCAGGTGCGGCACATCGCAAGGCGCGACCAGCAGCCAGTCGGTGGGGCAGTGGCGCAAGGCGGTGAGGATCCCGGCCAAAGGACCGCTGTAGGCCGGCAGATCCGGGTCATCCGGCATGACCTGAGGTGTGGCCGCCTGGGTGGCTGGATGGTGCTGGTGCGCGCCCAGCAAGGCCTCGTATTGCGCAGCGTTCCGATTGGCCACCACCATCACCGAAGCACATTGTGGCGTCAGGGAGGACAGCACCCACGCGGCCAGCGGGCGGCCCTGGTAAGGGATCAGGCCTTTGTCCTGGCCACCCATTCGCCGGCCTTCGCCGCCGGCCAGAAGGCAGGCGGTGATGTCATGAAAATCTGCGGTGAGCGTGCTGGTCATGGCACCCGTCAGCCGCCGATGTAGCTCATTTCGATGCGGCCGCTGCGTGCGCCGCTCACGCCCTGCGCGCTGCGAAGCTGCGAGTAGCGATCGGCTCGCGCGGCCCACATCGCAGCCACACGCGCGGCAATGTGCGCGTCATGCGCCGGCGAGGGATCGCCATCGCGAAGCAGGCTGCGCAGGTCATGGCCCTGAGTGGCAAACAGGCAGGTGTAGAGACGGCCCTCCGTGGACAGGCGCAGGCGGTTGCAGTCACCGCAGAAGGCCTGCGTGACGCTGGAGATGAAACCGACTTCCCCTTGCCCATCGGCATAGGCCCAGCGTTCGGCCGTGTCGCCCTGGTGATCGCGGCCGATGGGGGTCAGCGGGAAGGCCGCCTGCAGCCTGGCCCGGATTTCCCGGGACGGCAGCACCTTGTCCAGGTTCCATTGGTGGGTCTGGCCGACGTCCATGTATTCGATGAAGCGCAGCACGATGCCAGTGCCGCGGAAATGCCGCGCCATCGGCAGGATCTGATCCTCATTGACCCCGCGCTGCACCACCATGTTGACCTTGAGTGGGCCCAGACCTGCTTGCCGCGCGGCCTCGATGCCGGCCAGCACATCGGCCACGGGGATGCCGCTGTCGCTCATCTGGGCGAACCGCGCTTCGTCCAGCGCATCCAGGCTCACGGTGACACGTCGCAGCCCGGCGCTCTTGAGTGCGCGTGCCTTGCGTTGCAGCAAGGTGGCATTGGTGGTGAGCGTGAGTTCGGGCGCGTGCCCCTCCAGCGTGCGCAGCGCCGCCAGTTGGGCCACCAAGGCTTCGAGGTCCTTGCGCAGCAAAGGCTCACCGCCCGTCAGGCGCAGCTTGCGTACGCCCAGGCTCAGGAAGATCCGCGCCGCCCGGGTGATCTCTTCGAAGCTCAGCAAGGCCTGGTGCGGCAGGAAAGCGTGATCCCGACCGAAGGCCGAGCGCGGCATGCAGTAAGCGCAGCGGAAGTTGCAGCGGTCGGTCACGGAGATGCGCAGATCGCGCAGCGGCCGGCCCAAGGTGTCCACCAAGGCTGCACGCGCATCCGCCAAGGACATGGCAGGCAAGGCGTCAGGCAAGACGTCTGGCAATGGGAGGATGCGTGCAGGAATAACGGGGGCGGCGGGGGAGGCCACAGACGCCGACACAATGGGAATCAGGCGCCCGCCCCGGGGGTCGGACAAGCTCATGGCCGGTGATTGTGGCGCAAGTCAGGGCAGCAGGCCCTCCCGGCGCCGAACTCAGTTGCCTGCCGTAGGGCTTTGCTGGCGTGCGCTGACCGTCGGGGCCCGGCGGGCGCCGTCGTAGCGCTGCTGCCAGTAGGCCTGGCGCATGTCTTCCACCCGAACCTGGCCGCCGGCCCGAGGCGAGTGGATGAACTTGTCGTCACCGATGTAGATGCCCACGTGCGAGAAGGTGCGACGGAGGGTGTTGAAGAACACCAGATCGCCAGGCTTGAGTTCGCTGCGCTGGACCGGCACGAGATCCGGCGAATTGGCCTGCTCGGACGCCCGGCGCGGCAGGATCAGGCCGACGCTGTTTTCGAAGACGTGGCGCGTGAAGCCACTGCAATCAAAACCGCTTTCGCGGGATTGCCCGCCTCGGCGATAGGGCACGCCCAGGAAGTCCATGGCCTTGATGACCAGCTCGGAGGCCACGTCGGTGGCCTTGTCTCGCACCTGCTGCGCCAGTTCGACCACCGGTTTGGTATTGGGCAGCAGCCCCTTGTCGCTGAGAAAGCGGGAGACCGGATCACTCAAGTCCGAAGCGGCCTGCGGTGCGGCCGTCGAGGGCAGGGCGGCGGGAGGGGCGCCCAGGAGCGCTGCTGCCTGGGATGCCGTCAGAGCTGCCGTGGCCGCCGCCGACGGGACATTGCTTCCACCGGCCTGCTGTGCCCGCGCCGCCGGCAGGCACAGTGCGGTCAGGCTGATGAGCAGCGCAACCGAGGCCTTGGCCCGAGCCATCGAGACAGAGCTTGTGGCGGGCAAAGGCCGGCCGCCCTGAACACTGCGGCCGCAACGGCGGATCGTGAAAAACATGGGTCGCAAGGGTAGGGGGTCAACGCGGGCGCGTCAACCTCGGGAAGCCCAGTAAAAGCGGAGATTAGCACCCGAATTCCGATTTCTGACCTGTTTTCCGAGGTTGGGGCATGCGTCTGCGGAGCTTGATGTGTCGCAAAGCAGAAAAGGGAGCTTCTCCCTATGCTGAAAAAAGCGGCATCACGCCCCGCGCATGTACCGAGTTTTGACATCAGGAGACCACCAACATGGGTGCGCAACAAGCACACGCCGTCCCCCAAACGGAAGCCGGGCTGAATGCCGAGGATCTGGCCCGGCTGCGCCAGAGGCTTCAGAGCCAGGTGCGGGCGCTGGCCGCACAGGACAGTGACCTGCGCGCCCGACTGGCCTCGGGCGACAGTGCGACCGCCAACACGTTTGTGGCGGGCGTGGAAGGTGCCATGGCGGCAGAAGCCGATGAAGAGGTGCTGGCGCTGATGCGGCATGAACAGGTGGAACTCAAGGCCTGCAGCGAAGCGCTGAAGAGAATCGACCGTGGCGACTACGGATGCTGCGAGGAGTGCGGCGATGCCATCGGGCTGCAGCGGCTGGAAGTGGTGCCGGACGCCCGCTATTGCGTCAGTTGCCAGGACATGGCCGAGCACCGCCACGCCCGATGAGTGTGATGGCTTGAGCGCCGCTTCAGGCGCTCAGTTGATCGATCGCCTCGGTGAGTTCGAGCCAGCGCGATTCAAGCACCTCGATGTCGTCGCCCAGTTGCTTGAGGCGCTTGCCATGCTCGGCCATCGCCGTGCCGGACACGCCCGGATCCAGCATGGCCTCATGCAGTTGCGCCTGTTCGGCCTGGGCCTTGGCCAGGCGGTCTTCCACCTGCTTGAGTTCGGTCTTCAAGGGCTTGGCCTGTTCGGCCAGGCGTTGGCGGGCCTGGGCTTGCGCCTTGCGGTCCTCCTTGCGATTGCCTGCTGAGCCTGCGGCGGTCGTTTCCGGTGCGCCTGCCTGAGCCGTGGCCTTCTCAGCCTCCCGCGCCGCGCGGGCTGCGAGCGCCACTTCGCGGGCCTGCTCCTGCAGCCAGCGCTGGTAATCGTCCAGGTCGCCATCGAAGGTGGAGACGCTGCCTTTGGCCACCAACCAGAATTCGTCGCACACCTCGCGCAGCAGGGCGCGGTCATGGCTGACGAGCATCACCGTGCCTTCGAACTCGTTGAGGGCGATGCTCAGGGCTTCGCGGGTGGTGAGATCGAGGTGGTTGGTGGGTTCGTCCAGCAGCAGCAGATTGGGGCGCTGCCACACGACCAGGGCCAGCACCAGGCGGGCCTTTTCGCCGCCGCTGAACTGGCCCACGGGCTGCATCACCATGTCGCCGGTGAAACGGAAGCGGCCGAGGAAATCGCGCAGCTCCTGCTCGCGCGCCTGCGGGCTGACCTGCTTGGCCAGGCGGATCATGTGCGCCAGCGGGCCTTCTTCCGGCCGCAGCACATCGAGCTCCTGCTGGGCGAAGTAGCCGATGCTCAGGCCCTTGCCTTCGGTGATCTGGCCGCCCACCGGCTTGAGCATGTGGGCCAGAGTCTTGACCACGGTGGACTTGCCCTGACCGTTGGCGCCCAGGATGCCGATGCGCTGGCCAGGCAGGACCGAACGGCTGATGCCCGTGACGATGGTCAATGGGGGCCCGTCTTCGCGGGTGTAGCCGCACGACAGCTCCTTGATCGACAGCATGGGGTTGGGCAGGCTTTGCGGCTCGGGAAACTCGAACTCGAAGTCGCTGGCCGTGAGCACGGGCGCGAGCTTTTCCATGCGTTCGAGCGCCTTGACGCGGCTTTGCGCCTGGCGTGCCTTGGTGGCCTTGGCCTTGAAGCGGTCGATGAAGCGTTGCAGGTGACCGATGCGTTCCTGCTGCTTGTCGTAAGCCGCCTGATGCTGGCTCATGCGTTCGGCGCGCAGGGCTTCGAAGGCGGTGTAGCCACCGGTATAGCGGGTGAGCTTGCCGTCCTCCAGGTGCAGGGTGACCTTGGTGATGGCGTCGAGGAACTCGCGGTCGTGGCTGATGATGAAGAGGGTGCCTTCGTAGCGCTGCAGCCAGCCTTCCAGCCACACCAGAGCGTCCAGGTCCAAGTGGTTTGTGGGCTCGTCGAGCAGCAGTAACTGGGCGGGACACATGAGCGCGCGCGCCAGTTGCAGGCGCATGCGCCAGCCGCCGGAAAAGCTGTTGACCGGCGCCTGCGTTTGCTCAAGCCGAAAGCCCAGGCCCAGCAGCAAGGCCTGCGCGCGCGCCGGTGCATCGAAGTGGCCGGCCTCGGCCAGCGCGGCATGCGCTTCGGCGATGGCATGGCCGTCGTCGGCCGCTTCGGCGGCAGCCAGATCCTGGCGCGCCCTCATCAAACGGCTGTCGCCTTGCAGGACGAACTCGGTGGCAGGCTCGTCGGTCTCGGGCATGTTCTGCGCGACCTCGGCCATGCCGCCAGGCTGCAGCCAGCTGGGTGGGATCTCGACATCGCCGGCATCCTGGTGAAGGCGGCCGGCCAGCAAGGAAAACAGCGAGGACTTGCCGGCGCCGTTGCGACCGATCAGGCCGATCTTCTCGCCGGGATGCAGGGTGGCGCTGGCCTGGTCGAGCACGGGCTTGACGCCGCGCAGCAGGGTCACGTTCTTGAGGACGATCATGGTCAGGCCAGCAGGGCGTCGCGGGTGATCAGCAGGACCTGGTCGTCGCCGGACGAGGTGGGCAGCCAGAACACGGGCAGGTCGGGGAAGGCGCGCTCGAAGTGTTCGCGCTCGTTGCCGATCTCCAGGATCAGCACGGCATGGGGGCTGAGGTAGCGGTCCGGCTGGGCCTTCAGGGCGGCGATCAGCGCGCGGGTGAAATCCATGCCGTCTTCGCCCGAGGCCAGGGCCAGTTCAGGCTCGGCGCGGTACTCGGCGGGCAGGGCCTTCATCGACTGGGCGTTGACGTAAGGCGGGTTGCATAGGATCAGGTCATACGGGCCGCGCACGCCTTGCAACCCATCGCTTTGCAGCAGCGTGATGCGATCGGCCAGGCCATGCTCATCCACGTTGATGCGGGCCACGGCCAGCGCATCGGGGCTGATGTCGGCGGCATCGACTGCGACATCGGGGTAGGCCATCGCGGCCAGCACGGCCAGGCTGCCGTTGCCGGTGCACAAATCCAGCACCCGGTGGGTCTGGTCGCTGAGCCAACTGTCGGCCGTGCCTTCTGCCAGGATCTCGGCGATGAAGGAGCGCGGCACGATGGCGCGCTCGTCCACATAGAAAGGCACGCCTTGCAGCCAGGCTTGTTGAGTGAGGTAGGCGGCAGGTTTGCGGGTCTCGATGCGTTGGGTGACGAGGGCATCGACTGCCGCGATCTGGTCGGCATCCACGGGCTGCTCGGCCGCGGCATCCAGATCGTCGATGGCCAGGCCCAGGCGCCACAGCACCAGCCAGGCGGCTTCGTCGAAGGCGTTGGTGGTGCCGTGCCCAAAGGCCACTTCGGCGCGCTCCAGGCGTGCGGCCGCCTGCTCGATCAACTCGATCACATTCACGGGCGCGCTCACGTCAGCAGTCTTTCCAGGGTATTCAAGTAGATGTCCTTGAGCGGCTCGATGTCGGCCACGGCCACGTGTTCGTCGATCTTGTGGATGCTGGCGTTGACCGGGCCGAACTCCACCACCTGCGGGCAGATCTGTGCGATGAAGCGGCCATCGGACGTGCCGCCGGTGGTGGAGAGTTCGGTCTCCACGCCGGTGACATCCTTGATCGCCGCCGCGAGTGCATCGACCAGCGGGCCGCGACGGGTGAGGAAGGGGCGGCCGCCGATCACCCAGTCGATGCTGAAGTCCAGACCATGCTGCTTCAAGACGTCTTCCAATCGGGCCTGCAGGCCTTCCGGTGTGGATTCGGTGGAGAAGCGGAAGTTGAAATCGACGACCAGCTCGCCCGGGATCACGTTGTTGGCGCCCGTGCCGGCATGGATGTTGGACATCTGCCAGGTGGTGGGCGGGAAGTGATCGTTGCCTTGATCCCAGACGATGGTGGTGAGCTCGGCCAGCGCCGGTGCGGCCAGGTGGATGGGGTTGCGGGCCAGGTGCGGGTAGGCGATGTGGCCCTGCACGCCCTGGATGCGCAGCTTGCCTGAGAGCGAGCCGCGGCGGCCGTTCTTGATCATGTCGCCCACCTGCTTGACGGAGGTGGGCTCGCCGACGATGCAGGCGTCCAGCCGCTCACCGCGCGCCTTGAGCCATTCGCACACCTTGACGGTGCCATCGACCGAGGGGCCTTCCTCATCGCTGGTGATCAGGAAGGCGATGCTGCCTGCATGCTGTGGATGCGCGGCCACAAAGCCTTCGCTGGCCACGATCATCGCGGCCAGCGAGGTCTTCATGTCGGCGGCGCCGCGGCCATACAGCAGGCCGTCACGGTAGGTGGGCACGAAAGGCGGGCTTTGCCATTGATCGAGCGGGCCGGTGGGCACGACATCGGTGTGGCCGGCGAACACCAGCACCGGCGCACCCGCTGCATGGCCCGTGCCACGGCGGATGGCCCAGAGGTTGGTCACCGGGGCCTGTTCGGGCCCGAAGACCAGCGTGTGGCATTCGAAGCCGATGGCTTGCAGGCGCTCAATCATCAAGGCTTGGCAGCCCTGGTCTTCAGGCGTGACGGAGGGACGGGCGATCAGCGCCTCGACGAGGCGCACGGTGGCGTTCATGGTGATGATGAAAACGGGTCAGAAACGCGTGGAGCCGTAACCGTCGTCGCGGTTCACGTCCAGCGTGATTTCGGTGAATGAGGGGCCTTCGTCCACCTCTTCGACCTTGGCAGCCACCTTGGGGCGGATGCTCGTGTCGTTCTGCAGGCGCCACATGAGGTTGGTCGGCGAATCGGCGTGCAGCAGGCCTTCGTCTCGGCTGACGCGGCCTTCGTGGATGAGGCGGGCGATGTCGTGTTCGTAGCTCTGCGAGCCTTCGGCCATGGATTTGTCCAGGGCTTCCTTCACACCCGTGAAGTCACCCTTGTCGATCATCTCGGAGACGAGCTGCGTGTTGAGCAGCACTTCCACGGCCGGCACGCGGCCGCCTTCGGTCGACTTGAGCAGACGCTGCGACACGATGGCCTTGAGGCCCGCGGCCAGATCGCTCAGCAGGGCGGGGCGCGCTTCCGGCGTGTAGAACGACAGGATCCGGCCCAGCGCGTGGTAGCTGTTGTTGGCGTGCAGGGTGGACAGCACCAGGTGGCCCGACAAGGCATACGACAGCGCCGCCGTCATCGTCTCGCGGTCACGGATTTCGCCGATCAGGATGCAGTCGGGCGCCTGGCGCAGCGCGTTCTTGAGGCCCACCTGCAGCGATTGGGTGTCACGCCCCACCTCGCGCTGGTTGACGATGGACTTCTTGTTGCTGAACAGGAATTCGAGCGGATCCTCGATGGTGAGGATGTGGCCCGTCATGCGCTGGTTGCGGTGCTCCAGCATGGCGGCCAGGGTCGTGCTCTTGCCCGCGCCCGTGGCACCGGCCAGCAGGATCAGGCCGCGCTTTTCCAGCACGAGGCTGCTCAGCACATCGGGCACGTTGAGCGTTTCCAGCGCCGGGATGTCGGAGGGAATGTAGCGGAACACCGCCGCCACCGAGCCCCGCTGCTTGAACGCGCTCAGACGGAAGATCGCCACCCCGGGGATGGTGATGCCCAGGTTCAACTCGCCCGTCTCATCGAGCTCTTCCATCTGCGTGGACGAGATCATCTCGGAGAGCAACTGGCGCGGCTGCGAGGGCGTGAGCACCTGGTCCGTCAGCTGCATGATCTGCCCATGGATCTTGATGAGCACCGGCGTCTTGGCCGACAGGAAGACGTCGGACGCCTTCTTTTCGGCCATCAGGCGCAGGATCCGTTCGAGATTGCCACCGCTCATCGCATGCTCCTCGGTCTTCGGTCAGATTGCAGCTGTCTGATTGATGATGGAAAAGCGCCGGATGTGGCGCCTTTCGTCAGGATGGCCATGATGGGCCTTGCGGGAGAGCCGCCTGCTCAGGCAGATCCCCCGGTGTGGTTCAGGCGCCGCGCAGCAGGTCGTTGATGCTGGTCTTGGAGCGCGTTTGCGCGTCCACGCGCTTGACGATCACGGCGCAATACAGCGAATACTTGCCGTCGGCCGAGGGCAGGTTGCCCGACACCACCACGGAGCCAGCCGGGATGCGGCCGTAGCTGACTTCGCCCGTGGCGCGGTCATAGATCTTGGTGGACTGACCGATGTACACACCCATCGAGATCACCGAGTTCTCTTCCACGATCACGCCTTCGACCACTTCGGAGCGGGCGCCGATGAAGCAGTTGTCTTCGATGATGGTGGGGTTGGCCTGCAGGGGCTCGAGCACACCGCCGATGCCCACGCCACCCGAGAGGTGCACGTTCTTGCCGATCTGCGCGCACGAGCCGACGGTGGCCCAGGTGTCGACCATGGTGCCTTCATCGACATACGCGCCGATGTTGACGTAGGAAGGCATCAAGATCACGTTCTTGGCCTGGAAGCTGCCGCGGCGCGCCACGGCGGGCGGCACCACGCGCACGCCCGAGGCGCGCAGCTGCTCTTCGCTCCAGCCGGCGTACTTGGTGGGCACCTTGTCGAAGAACTGCAGGGGGCCGTCGCCCATGGGCACGTTGTCGTTGAGGCGGAAGCTCAGCAGCACGGCCTTCTTGGCCCACTGGTGGGTGACCCATTCGCCATCGATCTTCTCGGCCACGCGCATCTTGCCGCTGTCCAGGGCATCGATGATGTGGTTGACGGCATCGCGCACTTCGGCAGGGGCGCTGGCGGCAGACAGCGAGGTGCGCTGTTCCCAGGCGTTGTCGATGACGGTTTGCAGGGCTTGGCTCATGGTGATCTCTTGTTGAACTTCAAAAGGGAATGAATGGGATGGCGATCAGGCAAAGGCGCGGATGAAGGCCTGGATGCGCTCGGCGGCTTCGACGCATTCGTCGACACCGGCGACCAGCGCCATGCGCACGCGCCCCCGGCCGGGATTGACCCCGCCGGCCTCGCGCGCCAGATAGCTGCCGGGCAGAACCGCCACATTGTATTGAGCGAGCAGTTCGCGGGTGAAGGCTTCGTCGCTGCCGCCGCAGACGTGTTCCGGTACTTTCGCCCAGAGGTAGAAGCCGGCATCGGGCAGAGCCACGTCCATCACCTCGGCCAGCATGCGGCGTGACGCGCTCGAACTTCTGGCGGTACAGGGCGCGGTTGTCCACCACGTGGGTTTCATCGTTCCAGGCCGCGATGCTGGCGCGCCTGCACGGCCGGGCTCATGGCGCTGCCATGGTAGGTGCGGTAGAGCAGGAAGGCCTTGATGATGGCGGCATCGCCGGCGACGAAACCGGAGCGCAGGCCCGGCACATTGGAGCGTTTGGACAGGCTGGTCAACGCAATCAGATTGCGGAAATCGCCGCGGCCCAGTTTGACGAGCCGCTTCCATGCCGCCCAGGGGCGCTGCCGGGCCTTCGCGGAAGTAGATCTCGGAATAGCACTCGTCCGAGGCGATCACGAAGCCGTATCGATCGCGACAGCTCGAACAGGCTGCGCCATTCGTCCAAGGGCATCACGGCGCCGGTGGGGTTGCCTGGCGAGCAGACGTACAGCAATTGCGTGGTGGCCCAGGTGGACTCGTGGACGCTGCCCCAGTCCGCCGCGAAGTTGCGCGCCGGATCCGAGTTGACGAACACCACACGTGCGCCGGCCAGCAGGGCGGCGCCTTCGTAGATCTGATAGAAGGGATTGGGGCAGACGACAGCCAGGGCCGCCCGCATCCCGATGCTGCGTCGGGTCGACCACCGCCTGCGCCAGGGCGAACAAGGCCTCGCGCGAACCGTTGACCGGCAGAATCTGCGTGGCCGGGATCGACCTTCAATGCCATAGCGGCGGCCGAGCCAGGCGGCGCATGGCCTCGCGCAAGGCGGGCTCGCCGGCCGTGGCGGGATAAGTGGCCAGGCCGTCGAGGCCGTCGGTCAGCGCTTCCTTGATGAAGGCCGGCGTCGGGTGCTTGGGCTCGCCAATGCCGAGGCTGATGGCACGGAAGGCAGGGTTCGGTGTGACGCCAGCCGTGAGGCCGCGCAGGCGCTCGAAGGGGTAAGGCTGGAGTTTCTGCAAGAGCGGATTCATCCCGCGATTATCCCAGCGATCCCTGCCTCAAGCACCGCGGCGGACGCATCTCAGGAATTCACCTGGGGGGCGACGACGTCGCGGTCCCTTCCTTCGTGCTTGGCGCGGTAGAGCGCGCGGTCGGCCCGCTCCAGCGTCGCAGCCAGACTGGCCGGTCGATCGTGGATCGCGATGCCGGCCGAGAAGGTGACGCGCAACAAGGGATGCCCGTCCGAGAAGCCACACTGCGCCATGGCGGCGCGGAGTTGGCGCAACAGGTCCAGCGTCTTGGTGGTGCCCGTGTTGGGGAGCAGCACCAGGAACTCTTCGCCACCCCAGCGCGCCATGATGCCCACTTCCCCGAGGATCTGGCGGCCGGCCTGCGCAAAGGCCAGCAGGGCCTGATCGCCCACCTTGTGCCCGAACTGATCATTGATGCGCTTGAAATGGTCGAGATCGATCAGCACGGTGGTGAAACGCTCGCCGTAGCGGTCGAACCGGGCGATGCACTCGTTGAGCTTGTCCTGCATGAAATGACGGTTGTACAAGCCGGTCAGCACATCGTGGGTGGCCAGTTCCTGGACCTTGGACAAGGTCCTGCGCAGTTCCTCGCGCTGTGTCGTGGCCTTGGCGCGCCATGACGTGATCTGGTAGGCCGCAAAGCTGATCGTGGGCAGGGTGCCGATCATCAGCTCGAAACGCAGCAGCTCCAGTTGCGGTGGATAAAAGACGGGGTCGACGTGGCTGAGGACCCCCATCCCGATGGCCATCACCACCAGGAAGCCCGTGCTGAACAACACCGATTGAGAAGGGGTGTGGGTGAACATGCCAAACACCGTCACCAGCGGCAGCAGCACCAGCACGGCACCGCGGTCATTGGGGTAGAGGGCGGTGTAGGCAAAGCCGATGGTCAGCAGCGCATACACGTTCTGCACCACCATCATCGCGGGGTCCCGAAGGCGGATGGACAGCCCGGATCGCACCAGACCGAAGAAGATGGCGTGCGCCGGCATGGACAGCGCGATCAGCCACGGCGCAAAGGGCGCATCAAACGCTCTTCCGCGCCATAGAACGCCGCCACGGTACAGGCCAGGTAGATGGCCGCGCACAGCAGGATCGACAGGGTGCGCGAGCGCATCAGCTTGTCGGGGCCCAGCAGCCACAGCACGAAGGTGGGCGGTGACGGGGTCGTCGGCCGGGGCAGGGCAGGCACGCTGTGGACGCTCATGAGGTGAACTCCGGCGTGCTCGCCACAGATGCGGGCCCATCCCTGCTCGGCGCTTCGGCCACGCAACGGTTGCGCCCCTGACGCTTGGCCTCGTACAAGGCGTGATCGGCCCGCTCCAGCAGGTGCTCCAGCGTGTCGCCAGCGCGGGCCTGGGCCAGCCCGACCGAAAACGTGGCGCACAGGTCGGGATGCTGCACCAGCCTCAGTGCTGCAAAGCCGTCGCGCACACGATCGAGCGCCACCTGTGCCTGCTCCAGCGTCACGGAGGGCAGCAGAATGAGGAACTCCTCACCACCCCAGCGGGCCACCTTGTCCACCTGTCGCAACTGCGCTCGGACGTGGTCGGCCAGGGCCACCAGCACCGCGTCGCCGACCTGGTGCCCGCGGCCATCGTTGATCTGCTTGAAGTGATCCAGATCGAGCAGGGCCACGCAAAAATGGGCGGCCTGGCGTTCCACCTGGCGCAATTCGGCTTCGGCCAGTTCGGTGCCGACGCGGCGGTTGAGTGCGCCCGTCAGCATGTCGTGCGTGGCCATCTCTTCCACCCGGACGATCGCCGCCTGCAATCGCTTGGCCTGCCGCGAGATCTTGACGCGGATCTCTGTGACCCACTTGGCCACCAGGGAGAGGGACAGCAGGGCCGAGCCGGCCACCAGGAAGTACACGATGGCCGACCGCATGGAAACCGCTCGGGATTCAGCCACGTCAGGCCCAGGGCACCGATCAGCAACAAGGTGGCGGCATACAGGCCGAGCATCAGCATCTGCCGTGGCCGCAGGCGCAGCATGGGACAGCACGATGGTCTGCGCGATCAGGATGGTGCTGTCGGCACGGTGATCGCCGAGGGCCGTGTAGGCCATCGCACAGGTGGTGATGGACATCAGCGCGTGCGGAAAAGCCAGGACGGATCCTTGAAGTGCTGCGTCCACCCCGAACGCACCAGGATCCAGAAGGTGAAAAAACAGAACCAGGGAGACGCCGACCAGCGCATGGCCGATGAGCGGCTTCAGGATGCCCATGTCACCGCATGCAGCAGCACGACCACCGAGACGCCATACGACACGATCGACGACGACATCAGCAGGACGTGTCGACGCAATGCGACCTCGCGCCCGAGCACGGTGTCTGCCAAAGCGCGGAGCCAGTTCGATGAGCGCATGAAATCCACGGAGTTTCATCGGCTATCGGCAGGCGCGCCGGACAGCTTGAACCACGGGCGCGAAACGGCCCGCAAGGCGTGAAATACGCACGCGGGGCCTCAGGAGCCCTCGGAGGCCCCCGGGAGGTAGCGCTGATCCGAATACGTCAGCATCCACTGCGGCTTGAAGGCCACAAAGATGGCGGTGAGCATGCCGGTGCCGACGGCCTTGCCCCAGCCCAGCAGCCAGTGGGCCAGCATCCACTTCGTCGGTGGCGAGCGTCTCGGGCTTGTGGTGGGCCCACAGGGCCAGATAGCCCGTCAAGGTCACCGACAGCGCCGTGACGATGAAACCCCGTCCCAAAATGTAGACAAACAGGTGCTGCGGCATCCAGCGCCGCACGGCCAGCCCCATGCCCAGCGCCAGGGTGCCGGGCAGGGCGCCCAGCCAGAAGATGTGGCTGGCCACCATGGCCCCATCCGGCCAGGCCCGCACCTCGATGAGCTGCGCCAGAAAACCGATGGGCAGCAGGCTCCACATCGCCAGCGGCCAGCCGAACATGAGCACCAGCAGGCAGGCGCCGCTGACGTGCAAGGCCATGCCATTGGGCAGCAGGTGCTGCGTCCACCACACCCAGGGCAGGATCAGCATCGCGCCCAGCCAGGGGTTTTGCAGAGGCGGGTGGCGCAAGGCCAGCCAGGGCTTGAAGAGCAGGGCGGCGATCAGCACCCCGGCCAGCAGGATGGCGTCCGTCCAACTGGCGAAGGCCGGATCCATGCTGGGCTCAACAAGGGGAGGGAGGAAAAGGAGAGATCAACCCAGCAGGCCCGTCTCGGCGTTGTGCTGCGGCAGCTCGACCTTGGGCGCGGGTCTTCCAGCCCTTCTTGCGGTGCTCCACCACCACGTTGGTGTAGATGCCGCCGCGCACATACCACTTGGCCGTGATGCGCAAATAGCGCGGATCGATGGCCTTGACCATGTCGGTCAGGATGTCGTTGGTGACCTTTTCGTGGAATGCGCCGTCATTGCGGTAGCTCCACATGTACATCTTCAGGCTCTTGAGCTCGATGCACAGCTTGTCGGCGATGCAGTCGATGGTGAAGTGCGCGAAATCCGGCTGGCCGGTCAGGGGCAGAAGCAGGTGAACTCGGGCACCTGGAACTGGATGACGTAATCGCGCTGTGGGGCGGGATTGGGGAAGACGTCGAGCTGGCGCGATGGGGCCGATGGCGGTGTGGCGGGCTTGAGGTGCTCACCGACCGACACCTTGCTGGATGCCTGGCCCGCGGTGGACTTCTTGACGGCGCCCTTTGCCGAGTCCTGGGTCGAGTTTTTGGCCGTGTCTTTGGCAGCGTCTTTGTCTGATTTGGACGCGGTGGCAGGTGCTTTCTTGGCCATGGCGGACAGCTTTTCTTTCAAACCGGAGGAGGGGAAGATACGGGGAATGGGCGATGCTATCATCTTTGGCTGAATCGGACCTGGCCTTTGCGCAGGTTTTCCTAGACAAATCAAAGACTTAGCAGGTGGTTGCCGATCCATCCACATCACCTGCGGTCGTCAGCGGGCCTTTGCATCCAGCATGCGACTGAATTCGATCAAGCTGTCCGGCTTCAAATCCTTCGCTGAACCCACCCATTTCCATCTGCCCGGCCAATTGGTTGGCGTGGTCGGGCCCGAATGGCTGCGGCAAATCCAACATCATGGATGCGGTGCGCTGGGTGCTGGGCGAATCCAAGGCCTCCGAGCTGCGTGGCGAGTCCATGCAGGACGTGATCTTCAACGGCTCGGGCAACCGCAAGCCGGCCAGCCGCGCCAGCGTCGAGCTGGTGTTCAGCAACGAGATCGGGCGGGCTGGCGGGCAGTGGAACCAGTTTTCCGAAATCGCCGTCAAGCGCGTGCTCACGCGTGACGGCACCTCCAGCTACTTCATCAACAACCAGCCCGTGCGCCGCCGGGATGTGCAGGACGTGTTCCTGGGCACCGGCCTGGGCCCGCGCGCCTACGCCATCATCGGGCAGGGCACGATCAGCCGGATCATCGAATCCAAGCCGGAAGAGTTGCGCCTGTTCCTGGAAGAGGCCGCGGGCGTCTCCAAATACAAGGAACGCCGCCGCGAGACGGAAAACCGCCTCAAGGACACGCGCGAGAACCTCACCCGCGTCGAAGACATCCTGCGCGAGTTGAACAACAACCTCGACAAGCTGGAAAAGCAGGCCGAGGTCGCCACGCGCTATCACGGCCTGCAGGAGCAGGGCACGCTCAAGCTGCACCAGCTGTGGTTCCTCAAGCACCGCGATGCGGCCTCGGAAGAAACGCGCATCAAGCAGGCCGTGCTGGAAGCGACCAATGCGCTGGAAGCCCGGCTGGCCGAGCTGCGTGGCGTCGAAGCGGAGTTGGAACACGTGCGGCAGGATCACTATGCCGCCAGCGATGCGCTGCATGCCGCGCAAGGCGAGCTGGCGCAGGCCAGCCTGGAGGTCAGCCGGCTGGAAGAGCGCATCCGCTATGTGGTGGAAGGCCGCCAGCGCGTCGAGCAGCGGCTGATGGAGTTGAAGGTTCAGAACGACCAATGGGCCGAACGCCGCAGCGCCGCCGAAGCCGAGCTGGAAGAGCTGGCCGAGAAGATGGCCACCGCCGACGAACAGGCCGAGATCCTGGCGGCGCAAGCCGAAGAGCTGGCGGCCAACATTCCGTCATTAGAAGACGCCGTGCGGGCGGCCACGGGCAAGGCCAATGAGCAGCGCGGCGTGGCAGGCCAGGTGCAGCAGCAGATCCAGTTGCTGGCCGCCGAATCCCGCAACATCGACGACCAATCCCGCCAACTCAACCTGCGCCGTGAGCGCCTGGTGTCGGAAAAGCAGGGCATGGCCGCGACCGACGATGCCCGCCTGGCCGACTTGCGTCAGCAGCTGGAAGCCGGGCAGGAAGCGCTGGCCATCCAGGAAGCGCAACTGCAGGAGCTGACCGAATCCGTGCCCGCCCTGGACGACGCGCGCAAGGCCTGCCAGCAAGACAGCAACCACCAGACAGCAAGGCAGGCCGAACTGGGCGCACGCCTGGAAGCGTTGCGAGCCCTGCAGGAGAAAGTCCAGACCGAAGGCAAGCTCAAACCCTGGCTGGCCAAGCATGGCCTGGAGGGCCTGCAAGGCCTGTGGACGCGCATCCACATCGAGAGCGGCTGGGAAAACGCCCTGGAATCGGCGCTGCGTGAGCGTCTGGCTGCGCTGGAAGTCGGCCGTGTCGAGACGGTGCGCGCCTTCGAAAACGATGCGCCGCCTGCCAAGCTGGCCTTCTACAGCCCGCCCCAGCAGGCCATCCAGAACACGCACCACACGCTTGCGCGCCTGTCGGATCTGCTGCGCCTGAGCGAGCCCGGTCTGCAAGCGCTGATGAATGACTGGCTGGAAGGCGTCTACACGGCCGCCAACCTGGACGAGGCCCTGGCCAGCCGCGACAAGCTCAGCCACGGCGAGGTCATCATGACCCGCGCCGGCCACACCGTCAGCCAGTTCGCCGTGAGCTTTTATGCACCGGATTCCGAACAGGCCGGCATGCTGGCGCGCGCACAGGAAATCGAGAACCTCGAAAAGCAGTTGCGCGCCCAGGCCCTGATCGCCGAAGACGCACGCGCTGCGCTGATCCGTGCCGAAGCCGCCTACACGGATGGCTCGCAGCGACTGGCATCGGCACGCCGCGAGACCGCCGAAGCGCAACAGCGCACGCACCAGTTGCAGGTGGAGGTGTTGCGGCTGACCCAGCAAGCCGAGCAGACCCACACACGCCTCACGCAGATCACCGGTGAACTCGGCGAGATCGACGCGCCAACTGGATGAACTGCAGGAGCGCCGCGCCACCGGCGAAGCCCGCTTCGAAGAACTCGACCTGAGCCTGGCCGATGCGCAAGAAAAGCACGCCCAGCTCGAAGAGGGCGTGATCGAAGCCGAACGCAAGCTCAACCAGGCCCGCGAGCAATCGCGCGCCCTGGAACGCCAGGCGCAGGAAGCGCAGTTCAGCGCACGCGCCATGGCCGCCCGCCGTGGCGAGTTGCAGCGCGGCATCGAAACGGCCATGCAGCAGATCCAGGCCAACGAAGCTTCTGCCGCCCAATTGCATGAAGAGCACGCGCGCCTGAGCGAGTCCACTTCGCAAACCGGGCTGGACGACGCGCTGGCCGTGCGACCTGGAAAAGGAAGGCCTGCTGCAACAAACCCGCGTGCGCTACGACGATCTGTCCGCGCAACTGCGCCGCGCCGACGAGCAACGCATGGGTTTCGAGCGCAGCCTCCAACCCCTGCGCGACGACATCACCCGTCTGCAACTGGAACAGCAGGCCGCCACGCTCGGCGGCGCGCAGTTCCTCGAACAACTGACGGCCGCCAACGTCGACCTGGAAGCGCTGGCCGCCCAGATCCAGCGCGACGGCGTCAAGCTCTACGGCCTGCAAACCGAGATCGACCGCATCCAGCGCGAGATCAATGCCCTGGGCGCCGTCAACCTCGCCGCACTGGAAGAGCTGACGGCGGCCCGCGAACGCAAGGGCTTCCTGGATTCGCAGATGGCCGACCTGATGGACGCCATCCAGACCCTGGAAGACGCGATCCACAAGATCGACCTGGAAACCCGCGACCTGCTGGGCGCCACTTTCAACACCGTCAACGAACACTTCGGCCGCATGTTCCCCAGCCTCTTCGGCGGCGGCTCGGCCAAGCTGGTGATGACGGGCGACGAGATCCTGGACGCCGGCGTGCAGGTCATGGCCCACCCACCCGGCAAGAAGAACAGCACCATCCACCTGCTGTCCGGCGGCGAGAAGGCCCTGACGGCCATCGCGCTGGTCTTTGCCATCTTCCAACTCAACCCGGCGCCGTTCTGCCTGCTCGACGAAGTCGACGCCCCGCTGGACGACGCCAACACCGAACGCTACGCCCGCCTGGTCAAGAACATGTCCAGCGGCACCCAGTTCCTGTTCATCTCCCACAACAAGATCGCGATGGAGATGGCCGAGCAACTGGTGGGCGTGACCATGCAGGAACAAGGCGTGTCCCGCATCGTGGCGGTGGACATGGAGGCCGCGCTGGGCATGGCGCACGCGGCCTGAGGACATACCCATCAATGAGCAATTCCCTGACGATGTACCTGGCCATCCTTGGCGGCGGCGTGCTGGCCGCCGTGGTGGCCCATGGCGCCTGGACGGCGCGCAAGGCCGCGGCCCTGCAACCCAAACGTGCCGTGCTCGAACCCATGGACGGCAGCCTCGGCGGCCCGGCTGCACCCGCCGCGCTGGACGACAACGTGCCCACCCAGCCCATGGAAGCAGGCGGTAACGCGGACACAGCCGGCGCGATGCCCGCCATGCCGCCGGTCAAGCGCGGCGGCCCACGGCTGGACGCCCTGATCGACGCCATCGCCACCATCAGCATCGAGGCGCCCATGAGCGGCGATCACATCCTGCTGCACGTGCCCAGCTCGCGCCGCGCCGGCAGCAAGCCCATGCTGATCGAAGCCCTGCGCACCGATTGCGGCGAGTGGGAGCAGCCCCAGGCCGGCGTCACCTACAGCGAGCTGCAGGCCGGCGTGCTGCTGGCCAACCGCACCGGCAGCCTCAACGAAATCGAATACTCCGAATTCGTGCAGAAGATCCAGGCCATGGCCGATGCGCTGGGCGGCGCCCCCGAATTCCCTGACATGCTCGACATCGTCGCGCGCGGCAAGGAGCTTGACGCCTTCGCCAGCGCCCACGATGCCCAGCTGGCGCTCAGGCTGCACGCGCGCGGCAGCGCCTGGTCCGTCGGCTATGTGGCCCAGCAGGCGGCACGCCATGGCTTCCTGCCGGGTGCCATCCCCGGCCGCCTCGTGCTGCCATCGGCGGAAGAGGGCGCGCCCCCCATCCTCACCCTGCAGTTCGACGCCCAGGCCGCCTTTGCTGAGACGGAAAACCAGGCCAGCCTGCGCGAACTCATCCTGACCTTCGACGTGCCGCAAACCGCTGCCGAACAGGCGCCCTTCAAGGCCTGGTGCGCCGCAGGCGAAGCCCTGGCCATGGCCCTGGATGCCACGATGGCGGATGATCAGGGGCATCCTTTCTCGGCGGCGGCGTTCGCGTCCATCGAAGGCGAGCTGGGCAAGCTGTACGAAGCCCTGGCGGCGCGGGACCTGGCCGCTGGTTCGGCATCGACCCGACGCCTCTTCAGCTGACACGGCGGCGCTTCCGCCATGACGCAGCCCGATCTGTTCGGCGGCCCTCCCGAGGGCGCGCCGGTATCGCCGATGGTGCCCACCCTTGTCCCGCCCATGTCGACACCCGCCATGACCATCCCGCCGACGCCCGAACAGCAAGCCGCCGAACTGCGGGCCCAGTTGCAGCACCATGCGCACCGCTATTACGTGCTGGATGAGCCCGAGATCCCGGACGCGGAGTACGACCGCCTGTTCCAGGCCCTGCAGGCGCTGGAAGAGGTTCATCCCGAGCTGCGCACACCCGATTCGCCCACCCAGCGCGTGCTGGGCAAGGTGCTGGACGGCTTCACGCCCGTGCGGCATGCGGTGCCCATGCTGTCCATCCGCACGGAGACCGACACGGAAGCCACCGGCGCGGAGGCCTTCGATGCCCGCGTGCGCCGTGAACTGGGCCTGGGTGAAGACGCTGCCCCGGTCGAATACGCGGCCGAACTGAAGTTCGACGGCCTGGCCATCAACCTGCGATACGAGCAGGGCGTGCTGGTGCAGGCGGCCACGCGCGGTGACGGCGAACAAGGCGAGGACGTCACCCAGAACATCCGCACCATCCAGCAGATACCGCTGCGGCTGAAAGACGTGAACGCCGAGGTGCTCGAGGTGCGCGGCGAGGTCTACATGCGCCGGGATGATTTCGAGAAGCTCAACGAGCGCCAGCGCGAGCGGGGCGACAAGACCTTCGTGAACCCGCGCAACGCGGCAGCCGGTGCGGTGCGACAACTGGATCCCGGCATCGCTGCGCAACGCCCCTTGAGCTTCTTCGCCTATGGCCTGGGCGAGGTCCGCGGCTGGGACATCCCGCCCACGCACAGCGCCATGCTCGACGCGCTGTCCGCCATGGGCCTGCCGGTCTGCACGCACCGCACCGTCGCGCAAGGTGCCCAGGGGCCCAACGGCCTCGTCGCCTTCCACCAGGCCATCGGCGCAAAGCGCGACCAGTTGCCCTTCGACATCGATGGCGTGGTCTACAAGGTCAACAGCCGCGCCCTGCAGGAGCAGCTCGGCTTCGTCACCCGCGAGCCCCGCTGGGCCGTGGCCCACAAGTACCCTGCGCAAGAGCAGCTCACCCAGGTCGAAGGCATCGACATCCAGGTCGGCCGCACCGGCAAGCTCACCCCGGTGGCGCGGCTCAAGCCGGTGTTCGTCGGTGGCGTCACGGTCACCAACGCCACCTTGCACAACCTGTTCGAGCTGCGCCGCAAGAAGGTGAGGGTGGGTGACACCGTCATCGTCCGCCGCGCCGGCGATGTGATCCCCGAGGTGGTCGGCGTGGTGGGGGGCGCGCGACCCCAGTACATCGCCAACTTCCGCATGCCGCACGCCTGCCCCGTCTGCGGAAGCGAAGTCGTGCGCGAACGCGGCGAGGTGGATCACCGCTGCTCCGGCGGCCTGTACTGCGCGGCGCAGCGCAAACAGGCCCTGCTGCACTTCGCGCAACGCCGCGCCATGGACATCGAAGGCATCGGCGACAAGCTGGTGGATCAACTGGTCGAAGGCCACCTGGTGCGCACCTTGCCCGATCTGTACAAGCTCGGTGTGATGAAGCTGGCCGCGCTCGACCGCATGGCGGACAAGAGCGCCCAGAACATCGTGGCCGCGCTGGACAAGAGCAAGCAGACCACCTTGCCGCGCTTCCTGTTCGGCCTGGGCATCCGGCATGTCGGCGAGGCCACGGCCAAGGACCTGGCCCGCCACTTCGGCGGCATCGACCGCCTCATGGATGCCACCGAAGAACAGCTCCTGCAGGTCAAGGATGTGGGCCCCATCGTGGCGCGCAGCATCCGCACCTTCTTCGATCAACCGCACAACCGCGAAGTGGTCGAGCAGTTGCGCGCGGCGGGCGTCACCTGGCCCGAACACGAGCCCGCCGCCAGCACCGATGCCGCCCCATTGCCGCTGAGCGGCAAGACGCTGGTGCTCACCGGCACGCTGCCCAGCCTGTCGCGCGACGAAGCCAAGGCCATGATCGAGGAGGCCGGCGGCAAGGTGGCCGGATCGGTCTCCAAGAAGACGCACTACGTGGTGGCAGGCGAAGAAGCCGGCAGCAAGCTGGACAAGGCGCGCGAACTGGGCATCCCCGTGCTGGACGAACAAGGCCTGCGCGACCTGCTCGCCTCGCCGCCAGCTGCCGAGCCGGCGAGCGCCTGATCCCCATCCCACCCACACCGCAAACCGCGCAACAACATGGCCATCCGCGAGATCCTGAAAATGGGCGATGCGCGCCTGCTCAAGGTGGCACAGCCCGTGACCGCCTTCAACACGCCCGACCTGCATGCCCTGATCGCCGACATGCAGGACACCATGGCCGCCGCACAGGGCGCCGGGCTGGCCGCGCCGCAGATCGGCGTCGATCTGGCGGTGGTCATCTTCGGCTTCGGCCGCAGTGCGCGCTACCCCGATGCGCCGCCCGTGCCGGAAACGATCCTCATCAACCCGACGATCACGCCGCTTTCCGCCGAAGAAGAGGAGGGCTGGGAAGGCTGTCTTTCGGTGCCCGGCCTGCGGGGCGTCGTGCCGCGCCACACGCGCATCCGCTACACAGGCTTTGACGAGCGCGGGCTGCCCGATCGATCGCGAAGCCGAAGGCTTTCATGCCCGCGTCGTGCAGCACGAGTGCGATCACCTGATTGGCAAGCTCTATCCCATGCGCGTGCGCGATTTCCGCCGCTTCGGCTTCACCTCCGTGCTCTTTCCCGGGCTCGACGCACGCTCGGACGACTGAGCCCAGCCATGAGCCACACGACCACGTCGGCCTTCATCCTGCTGCTCCTGGTGCTGGATCCTTTCGGCACGCTGCCGGTCTACATGTCCGTGCTCTCCGGCGTGGCGCCCCGGCGGCGCCTGTGGGTGGCCCTGCGGGAAGCCTTCATCGCCTTCGTCGTGCTGCTGGGCTTCATGCTGGGCGGCGATGCCTTCCTGAAGCTCACCCGTCTGTCCGAGCGCTCGCTGGAGGTGGCAGGCGGCGTGATCCTGCTGCTGGTCTCGATCCGCATCATCTTTGCATCGGGCAAGCAGCTGTTCGACGCAGAGGGCACGATGCCCCCGGGCGGCCCGCGCCCGCCATCGCAGGAGCCGCTGATCTTCCCGATTGCGATTCCCTTGCTGGCAGGGCCTTCGGCGATGGCCACCGTCCTGCTGCTGGCCTCCCGGCAGCCGGGGCAGATGATGGATTGGGTGCTGGCCCTGTCGGGCGCCATGTCCGTGAGTGCCGCGGTGCTGCTGGCCAGTCAGCCTTTGCACCGCCTGCTGGGTGACTCGGTCCTGGCGGCCATCGAGAAACTGATGGGCCTGGTGCTGTGCGCCATGGCCGTCGAGATGATCCTGGCCGGCGTCAAACGCTACTTTGCCGGCGATTGAGGCAACTGAACCGCCGCCTGAATCGCCGACAGCAAAGGACGCATCAAGCCGAATCCGCCGGCGGCCGTACGGATTGCCAGGCAAACGCCTGCAGCACATCCAGCGGGATGGCCTCCAGCGCTTTCTCATGCGTGGCCTCCAGGATCACCGGCGGCGCCACGCCGGCTTTCCACGCCTCCAGCCAGCGGGCGGCACACAAACACCAGCGCTGCCCGGGCTTGAGCCCCTGAAAGCGCCATTCCGGACGCGGCGTCACCAGGTCATTGCCACGTCCGGCAGAAAACGCCAGAAACGCTTCGGTCATCCGGGCGCACACCACGTGCTGGCCTTCGTCATCGCCGCGCGTGCGGCAGCAACCATCCCGGAAGAAGCCGGTGACGGGATCGTAGGAGCAGGCCAGCAAGGCACCGCCCAGCACATTGCGACCGGGAGCAAGGTGGATGGTCATGGCAGGGCCGCGTGAAGCGAGGCAGTCAGGGCATCAGAAATGATACCGCTGTGCACGAGCGCGCGCTGTCCCCGGCGACGCCAGTGCACTTCAAGCCCTTCTCAGCCATGGGCATGCTCACGTCGGCCAGTGGTGCGTGATCTCGCCCACCCCTTCAATGGCCAGGCGCAGCGTATCGCCCGGCTGAAGCCAGCGTCCGTTCTCCAGCGCCGTCCCGAAGGGCAGCGTCCCGCCGGCAATGAGTTCGCCGGGCCACAAGGGCTCGTCCATGGACAGATGGCTCAAGGTGCGGCCCCAGTCGTGCAGCATGTGGGCGGTGCTTGTTGTGGCAACGATCTCTCCGTTGACCTCGACCAGCGCCTGGAGCCGATCGATGCGGGGCAGCACATCCCCGGCCTCCACGAACTCGCCGGACATCGAACTGCAGAAGTGCTTGCATTTCTGCGGCCCCAGGCCCGTGGCCATCTCGCTGCGCTGGATGTCGCGCGCACTCCAGTCGTTGACGACCACAAAGCCGCCGATGGCATCCAGCGCTTCCTCTGGGGTTGCGTTGAACAAGGGCTTGCGCAGCACCGCACCCAGCTCCAGCTCGTAATCCAGGGCCCTCGTGAAGCGCGGCGGCCGGATGGGCGTGCCGCTGGGCACGAAGCTCAGGTGATTGCCGAAGTAGTAGACCGGCTGCCGGTAAGCCAGAGGATGCGGCTTGAACGCGGGAAACGGCTTGCGCACCAGCCGCTCATACCAGCTTGTGAACACATGGGCGGCTGGCAAAAAGCGCTTGACATAGCCTCTGGATGACTGGATCCAGTGTTGCTCATACAGGCTGCAATCCCGGAATGACGCGGGTTGCAGCGGCAGGCTTGTGCCGTTCAGGGGGGCAGGGAGCCAGGACATGGTCGCAGCTTCGTCCATGCTGGCCTCCCGCCAACGGCCGGCTTCTTCGACCTCCCATGGGGTGTGTGCGGCATGACCTGAGGGCAGACGGCGCCAGCGCATGGCTTGCTCCTATGGCTTGGTGATGGGATGAAGGCGCACGGCGGCATGGCCACTGGCATCCACGAGGTGCTTGCGCAACCAGGCTTGCGACAGGTCCAGCCACTCGTCGTAATGCCCCATCGCGCAATGGTCGTCATGAGGGTACAGCTTGAGCGTGCCATGTTGGGCGCGCGATGCCAGATCCACGGAGTCCTGTGTGCTCAGCAAGGTGTCCTTCTCACCATTGATGACCAGCAAGGGGATCTTGATCTGGCGATAGAACTGGTGCAGCGACAGCGCCTTCAGCGTCAGGCCCAGGCCCATGAGCGTGCGGGCGCCCGTGGTGTTCATCAGCGCCCTGATGATGATCTCAGGGATGCCGACCGTGTTCTTGACCTGAAACGAATGATGTGTGGGTGCACGGCAGGCCACCGCGCATCGCAGATGCGGGCTGGTGCCCGCCATGCGAGCTGCCCAATACGCACCGAAGCTGACGCCGACAAAGCCCATGCGAAGTGGATCGATGCGGCGATGGCGGGACAGCTTGTCAATCACCGCGTGATAGACGGCCTCGGATGCCAGTGACATCGGCTTGCGAAAGGCATAGGTTCCGGGCATTTCCATGACAAACACAGCCATGCCGGAATCGTGATAACGCAGCAGTGGCATCGCCAGCTCTTGGACGGTGCCCTCCAGGCCATTGGTGATGATGGCCAGTGGATGGGGCCCGGCTCCGGCGGGGGTCACCAGATAGCCTTCCACCGCGTCCCCCTCCACATCGATGCGGTACCGCTCGATCACCACGCCCAGCAGCGGTCCCACCACGCGGGTCACATGGTGGAAGAGGGACCGCGAACGCGCATAGGCCTCCATGCGGGCCGCGCTTCCACCCGGGAACGCACTGACCTGGTAGTACGTGATCGCCTTGACCAGGCACCGCAAGGCCATCACCGCCTGCTGGCTGCGCGCAGGCAGTGAGGGATCATCGCGAAACCCGTCGGCGGCGGCGGAAGCATCCAGCGTCATCCAGGCCGCGACACCCTCGCCCAGCGGCGACAGCGCTTTGGAAAGCGCATCCCAGGCCGACCCTTGCGCCTGTTCGCCAGGGCTTGGCATCGCCGTCAGGCACCCCGGCAGGTCTGGCCAGTGCGCCTTGGCGGACGCCAGTTGCTCCTGCGCCAGGGCGTTCCAGTGGCCGCACCAGGCCTCATCCTTGAACGAGCGCACGCCACGCAGTTGAGAGGCAAACAACCGGGGATCCAGGCCGCCCATGGCCGCATAGCGCCGCACGAAGAGCGCAGGAAGGAAAAAGCCCGCGCCCAGGCGCCGGGCGACCAGCTCGGTCGTTCGGGTCAGCATGCACGCGGTGATGAAAGTTCGCCGCAGGGTGTCTTGAAGTTTGCTCATGCACATCTTTTATTGAACGCGTGTTCAATAGAACGATTATGCGTAAACTGTTGACACCGTGTCAAACAACAAAAATGGTCAAGCCGATGAACGGTCTTCCAACGGAAGCCATGGGGCCGCGTCTGGAGCCCGATGCCCGTCGGGCACACTTGCTGGCCGTGGGAACGGCCGTGTTTGGCAGCAAGGCCTACGACGAGGTCCAGATCGACCAGATCGCCCAACAGGCAGGCGTCTCCCGCGGCTTGCTGTACCACTACTTCCCGAGCAAGCGGGCGTTCTTCGCGGCCATCGTGCAACAGGGCTATGACGAGATCCTGGACGTCACGCAGCCCGATCCCGCGCTATCGCCCGCAGAGCAGTTGCGAGCGAGCCTGGAGGCCTATTTCGCCTATGTCGAAGGCCATCCGCACATGTATCGCGCCATCTTCCGCAGCGCAGCCAGTTCGGAGCGGACCGTCCAGGAGGTGGTTCGCCGCAATCTGGATCGACAGGCTCAGCGCATCCTGGCTGGCATGGGAGCGGAACAGGCCTCCCATCCGCTGACCTTGCTGACCGTCCGTGCCTGGCTGGCCTTCCTGATCCAGGCCGTTCTGGACTGGCTTGACAGCGGTGCCATTCGCGACCGTCAGGAAGTGATCCACATGTGCGTGGGCGCCCTTCGAGGCGCGACGTCGGCAGCGGCCCCGCCTACGAAGTAGGTCAGGGCGCCGCCTGAGGGGCGCCTTGCTGGCTTCGGCGGCTTTGGTGACGAAGATTGCCCAGGGCTGACGGCCCAGGGCAGGTGCATCACACTGGCTCGAGCACCAAGCAGGTGGTTTCCACGGCCCGGATGCGGTGCCGGCCGGAGCGCGGCACGTGAGGGCCATGGTGCCGGGCCAGCCACTCCCCATCACGGTAGAGGACGTGCGCCGTGCCGTCCGGCGCCCACCGCGCCACCACGACCTCTTCACCCACGTCCAGATCACCCAGACCGGTGGTGTTGTAGCTTTCCGTGTCGATGGGGCCGCGCTGCAGCAGCTTCGTGTGCCACCAGAAGATCCCGCCGCCGCCAATGGCCGTGGCCAGGCCCAATTGCACCAGTTGGGGGGCACCGCTCATGGCTGCCAATGCCGCTGCCGTCGCCCCGGATGCCAGAATCAGCAGGTAGGCGGAACGCGACAGTAACTCCAGGCTGACAAAAAAGCCTGCGATGATCCACCAAAGAGTTGACTCGCTCATCTCTCGAAGACCCCCTTCGGGCGCCTAGTTTACTGGCTGAAAAATATCTTGTAAGCCCATCTGGGGTATTCACTCACCGCGATGTCTGCGCCGTGTCAAGCAAAGGCCTGATGGCAGGTCTGACGCTTGCCCTACACTTCGCGCACTTTTGCTGTGAACCCCACGCCCATCGCGCGTTCCCCGGAACGCTTTCCACAGTGCCTTTCCTGATCTGACCACAAGGGCCCGGCCATGCTCCGCTTCCACTTTCCCATCGTCATCATCGACGAAGACTACCGCTCCGAAAACACTTCGGGTCTGGGCATCCGCGCGCTGGCGCAGGCCATCGAAAAGGAAGGCTTCGAAGTCATCGGCGTGACGAGTTACGGGGATCTGTCCCAGTTCGCCCAGCAGCAAAGCCGCGCCAGCGCCTTCATCCTCTCCATCGATGACGAGGAGTTTGGCTCCGGCTCCAAGGCAGAGGTAGACGCGGCTTTGAAAAACCTGCGTCAGTTCGTCAGCGAAATCCGCTTCAAGAATGCGGAGATCCCCATCTACATCTACGGCGAGACGCGCACGTCGGAACACATTCCCAACGACATCCTGCGCGAGCTGCACGGCTTCATCCACATGTTCGAGGACACGCCGGAGTTCGTGGCCCGCCACATCATCCGCGAGGCCCGCAGCTACCTGGATTCGCTCGCGCCCCCGTTCTTCCGCGCCTTGATGGACTACGCGCAGGACGGCTCCTACTCCTGGCACTGCCCCGGCCACTCCGGCGGTGTCGCCTTCCTCAAGAGCCCGGTCGGCCAAATGTTCCACCAGTTCTTCGGCGAGAACATGTTGCGCGCCGATGTGTGCAACGCCGTGGAAGAACTCGGCCAGTTGCTCGACCACACCGGCCCTGTGTACGAGAGCGAGAAGAACGCTGCACGCATCTTCAACGCCGATCACTGCTACTTCGTCACCAACGGCACGTCCACCTCCAACAAGATGGTGTGGCACCACACGGTGGCCCCGGGCGATGTGGTGGTGGTGGACCGCAACTGCCACAAGTCCATCCTGCACTCGATCATCATGACGGGCGCGATCCCGGTGTTCCTCACGCCCACGCGCAACCACTTCGGCATCATCGGCCCGATTCCCAAGAGCGAGTTCGAGCCGGCCACCATCCGCAAGAAGATCGCCGCCAACCCGCTGCTCAAGGGCGTGGACCCAAAGAAGGTGCAGCCGCGCATCCTCACGCTCACGCAGAGCACCTACGACGGTGTGCTCTACAACACCGAGACCATCAAGGGCATGCTCGACGGCTGGATCGACACGCTGCACTTTGATGAAGCCTGGCTGCCGCACGCCGCCTTCCACAAGTTCTATGGCATGTACCACGCCATGGGCAAGGGCCGCGCGCGCCCGAAGGAGGCCATGGTCTACGCCACGCAATCCACGCACAAGCTGCTGGCCGGCATCAGCCAGGCTTCGCAGGTGCTGGTGCAGGATTCGCAGAACCGCAAGCTGGACATGAACCTCTTCAACGAGGCCTACCTGATGCACACCTCCACCAGCCCGCAGTACGCCATCATCGCCTCGTGCGATGTGGCCGCGGCCATGATGGAGCCCCCCGGCGGCACCGCGCTGGTGGAAGAAAGCATCAAGGAAGCGCTGGACTTCCGCCGTGCGATGAAGAAGGTCGACAAGGAGTACGGCAAGGACTGGTGGTTCAAGGTCTGGGGCCCGGACAAGATCGCCGACTCCATCCACTCGGAAGACTGGGTGCTGCGCGCCAAGGAGAAGTGGCATGGCTTCGGCGATCTGGCCGAAGGCTTCAACATGCTCGATCCGATCAAGTCGACCATCATCACGCCGGGCCTGGACGTCTCGGGCAAGTTCGCCAAGACCGGCATCCCGGCCAGCATCGTCACCAAGTACCTGGCCGAGCACGGCGTGGTGGTCGAGAAGACGGGCCTGTACTCCTTCTTCATCATGTTCACCATCGGCATCACCAAGGGCCGCTGGAACACGATGCTGACGGCGCTGCAGCAGTTCAAGGACGACTACGACAAGAACGTGCCGATGTGGCGCTGCCTGCCCGAGTTCTGCAAGAAGCAGCCGCGCTACGAGCGCATGGGCCTGCGCGACCTGTGCCAGGCCATCCACGAGATGTACGCCAAGGGCGACATCGCCCGGCTGACGACGGAGATGTACCTGTCGGACCTGCACCCGGCCATGACGCCCACCGAGGCGTATTCGCACATTGCGCGCCGCAAGACGGAGCGCGTGGACATCGACCAGCTGGAAGGCCGCATCACGACCGCGCTGCTGACGCCTTACCCGCCGGGCATCCCGCTGCTGGTGCCGGGCGAGCGCTTCAACCGCAAGATCTGCGATTTCCTGAAGTTCACCCGCGAGTTCAACGACGCCTTCCCGGGCTTCTCGACCGATGTGCACGGCCTGGTGGCCGAAGAGCTGCCCAACGGGGGCCGGCGCTATTACGTGGACTGCGTGGCGGCCGAAGCCTGATCGATCACACCGAGGCGCTGCCCAGCCGAAGCTGCGCCGCCTCGTTGCGGCCGTAGCGTGCACGCATGTCGGCCACCATCTCAGCCAGGACATCGGCCTCCGGGATGTCATGGCGATGCCGTGTGAGCATCACGTCGGCCAGGTAGAGCAAGCGCGCATTGAGCAGTCGCGCGCCTTGGGCCAGCAAGGTCTTGACCCCGCTGTGAGATGCGCCAGCACGGGCCTGCTGCAAGGCACGTGCGGCAAGCCCCTCGATGAAGGCTTCGCATTTGTGCACCAGATCCCTGTACGGTGGGTGCGCCCGCACGACCTCGGACAGCAGCTTGCTGATGGACGGTGAGACGCACGCACGCAGCGCCAGGCGTTGAAGCCACCATGCCGCGTCGGGCAGGTCCACGCCGCGGCACGCCATCCGCGTCAGCAAGGCCGCCATGTTGAGGGTGGCGAGGGCGTCGTGATCCGCGCGTTCAAAGCCCGGCACCAAGCGCCTGCAACAGGGTGGCCGTGTCAGCCTGGTCACCCAGATGCTGAACCAGAAGGACCTCGGCCATGCGCCCCATGCGGCGCACGCCAGGGCAGTCCGGCTGACGGATGGCCATGTCCTGCAGCACATGCTGGCAACGCAGCAGGCCTTTGCGATCGCCCTGGTCGAATCGGAGGAAGGCCAGCATCATCACGCACTGCGGGTCCACGGGCCGGTTGGCACCCCAACGGGCCACAGCGGAAGTCAGCGGGGGCAGGGCGATGTCGGGGTGGCCGAGGTAGGCCGCCAGCAGGCCCAGGTTCTGCAATCGCGCGAGAGCGTGGGGCGTGATGGCCGCCGCGCGTCGGAAGGCCAGCAGCGCCTCATCAAAGGCGCCCGCTTGCAACAAGGCCTGAGCCTGGACGTCGCATGCGGCTGCGAGCGCCTGGGCCTCGGTGCGAGGCTGCTGACGCAGTGAGGCGGCCGCATCGCCTGGATGGGCATGGGTGTCAGGCAGCGGCAGGCTCATGACGCGGGACTCCATGTGGCAAAGCGATTTATTCGCTCAGCACACACTGTCCCACTTCGCATGCAGGGGCATGCGTTAAAAAGTCACGGGAAGAGCCGCCAGTTCCCCCCGGGGTATGAGATCAAGGCAGCCAGAGCTCGAAGCGCGCGCCGCCCTCCGCGCGGTTGAGCAGGCGTACACGGCCTTTGCGATCCCCGCAATGGTGTGCCGCCGCCACCGACTTGCACAACTCGGTGCCCAGCCCGGTGGAGTGCGCCGAAGGATCATGGGCCCCCAGGCCAGGGCCGTCGTCGTCGATCACGAACACCAGGAAGCCCTCATCCTCGCGCAGGCTCAGCACGATCTGGCTCTTGGCAAAGCGGCTGGCGTTGTGCACCGCGGCGTCCAGGGCCATCTGCACCAGGCGGCGGTCAAAGTACCAATAGGCAGGCGCATCGGCACCGACCTGCATCTGCACCTTGGGCGATCCAGCGATGCTGAGATGCCGGATCTGCGCAGCGCGGTACATCGCCTCCACCAGCTCGGCCGGTGACTCGTCTTCGCTGTGAGCCACCAGCACCTCGCCCGAGCCATACACCGTCAGGAACTGGATGAACTGGCGCCGCAGTTCGGTGCAGCGCATGTAGGCGCTGTGCGCCATGGCGGGAGAGGGGTCGTCGATGAGCGCCTCGAGTTCACCTTCCAGCGAACCCAAGGCGTTCTTGAGGTCGTGGGCGATCAGTGCATAGGAGGCGGTGGGCATGATGTGGCAGTCTTCAGTGGGCCACGGACGCCTGCTCCAGGGCGGTCAGCGTCTCGCGGAAATAGCGGCGCATGGCGACCACCCGGTCGTGTCCGGGCATCAGTTTTTCAAGTCGGGTGAGGTACTGGCGTGCACGCTCGACGCGCTCGGAGTTCAGCTCCTTCTTGAGGCGCAGGGCCATGCAGTTGATCTGCGCGGCCTGCAGCAACACGCCGGTGTTCTCGGGATGCGCGGTCACCGCGGCTTCGATCGTGGCCAGGGCATCGTCGATCTGGCTGTCGCGCAGCAGCTTGCGGGCGTTCTGGACCTTGGCCTCCAGGATGGCGGCGCCGGCTTCGACCACGGCCTGGATCTTGTCCTCGTGACCGGTGTCAGCCAGGGCCTTGCCGATCATCTGCTTGATGCGCACGTTCTCGTGGTCGGCGCTCACGGCGGTGCCCAGCAGCTCCAGGCCGGCGGCATCGTTGCCGGTCATCAGCTCGGCCTTGGCCAGCGCGATCGTGGCGAAGTCGGCCTTGCCCTTGCGCAGGGTTTCACGGGCCTTGGCGATGGTCTTGAGCGCTTCCTGCGGCCTGCCGGCGCGCACTTCGGCCTGCGTCTGAATGGCCAGCGCCACATTGCCGAAGTTGGGAGACGTCTTGTAAGCAGGCCCGGCTTCGTTGAGCACCTTGATGGCCTCGTCAGCCTCGCCGAGATCAGTGAGCGTCTGGGCCAGCAGCAGCACGTCTTGCGCCTGGGCCACGAACGAGCCCTTGGTGGCCTTGGAGACCTTCTGCATGCTTTCCTTGGCCGCTTCGAGATCGCCGTTGCGGTAGGCGCTCTCAGCGGAGATCCGATGGCGTCGGGCCGACGGCACGATCTGGGCCGCATCCTTGAGGACCCACATCGCAGCCTGGGAGTCGCCCTGGGCTTCCAGCGATTCGGCCACCACATCGTAGGCGGCCATGTTCTTCTCGCCATCGGGCGAATGGATGATGCCCTGGGCGATGTGCTTGGCCTCTTCGAACTGGCCAGCCGCCTTGTGCGCACGGGCCAGGCCAATCTGCGCCCAGATCAGGTCAGGGCGTTTTTCCAGCGCGGCGCGATAGATGCCCTTGGCGTCATCGTTCTTGCCAAGCTTGAGCAGGATCTGCCCCTTGAGTTGCAGGCCCTGCATGAACCAGCGGTTCTTGGCGGCCAGCAGCTTTTCGCATTCGGCCAGGGCGCCGGTCAGATCGTCCTTGGCCATGCGCTGGGTCACCGGCAACAGGGCATCGCGCTTTTCCAGCTGCACCTTGAGGCGGTCGCCGATGTCGGCGGCGGTGGCCGGCTTGAGCAGGTAGGCGTCCGGATGATGCTCGGTGGCGGCGGCAACCGAGGCGTAGGTGCTCTCGGCGGTGATCATGAAGAACAGGCAGTCCGGCGGCAGCAGGTTGCTGTCTCGCAGGAACTCCAGCAGTTGCTGGCCGTCGGTCTTCTGGTTGAGGTTGTAGTCGCACAGCACCAGGCCGTACTTCTTGGCGCGGATCAGGCGCAGCGCATCGTCGGCATTGCTGGCCACATCGGTCTTGGCGATGCCCAGCAGGTTGAGGTGCCCGCGCAGGGTCTGCTGCTGTGTCGACATGTCGTCGACCACCAGAGCCTGGATGCCCGAGTACGGAGTGACTACTGTGGCCATATCTTGCCCTTTACCACTGGATCTTCATGACGGTGTGCGGTCTGCACGCCGGATGGCGCACAAATCGACGCCGGGATTGCTTTTTCGCATTTCGGCACGCGCTTGATGAAACTTTAGGCAGGTGCGCCACAACGGTGCCGTGCCAAAAGAAAAGGCACCCGAAGGTGCCTTATTTCGTCCATTGAAAGCAATGGGCGCCGTCACTTGAAGATGTTCTTCACCCGGTCCGTCCAGCTTTTGGAGTTGGGGGAGTGCTTTTCCCCGCCTTTGCGGAAGGACTCGTCCAGCTCCTTGAGCAGCTTGCGCTGGTGCTCGGTGAGCTTGACCGGCGTCTCCACATTGATGTGGCAGTACAAGTCACCCGGGTAGCTGGAGCGGATGCCCTTGATGCCCTTGCCGCGCAGGCGGAAGGTCTTGCCGTGCTGCGTGCCTTCGGGGATGTCGATCTCCGCCTTGCCGCCCAGGGTGGGCACCTCGATGCTGCCGCCCAGCGCCGCCGTGGTCAGCGGCACGGGCACGGAGCAGTGCAGGTCGTCGCCATCGCGCTCGAAGATCTCGTGCTGCTTGATGCGGATCTCGATGTACAGGTCGCCCGGAGGCCCCCCGTTGGTGCCCGGCTCGCCGTTGCCGGCCGAGCGGATGCGCATGCCTTCGTTGATGCCGGCCGGGATCTTGACCTCCAGGGTCTTGGTCTTCTTGACACGGCCCTGGCCGTTGCAGGCTGTGCAGGGGTCGGGGATGACCTTGCCGGTGCCATGGCAGTGCGGGCAGGTCTGCTGCACGCTGAAGAAGCCCTGGCGCATGTGCACCGTGCCCGAACCATTGCAAGTCGGGCAGGTCTTGGCGCTGGTGCCGGGCTTGGCGCCCGAGCCGCTGCAGACGGTGCATTCGTCCCACGCGGGGATGCGGATCTGCGTGTCCTTGCCGGCGGCGGCTTCTTCCAGCGTGATTTCCATCGCATAGGAGAGGTCACTGCCACGGTAAACCTGCGGGCCACCGCCGCCACGCCGGCCGCCACCACCGCCCTGGCCGAAGATGTCGCCGAAGATGTCGCCAAAGGCATCGGCAAAGCCGCCAAAGCCTTCCGGACCGCCGCGGCCGGCGCCCATGTTGGGATCCACGCCCGCATGGCCGTACTGGTCGTAGGCCGCCTTCTTCTTCGGATCCGAGAGCATCTCGTAGGCCTCCTTGGCCTCCTTGAACTTCTCTTCGGCTTCCTTGGCCTTGTCACCCTGATTGCGGTCAGGGTGGTACTTCATCGCCAGCTTGCGGTAGGCCTTCTTGATGTCCTCGTCCGAGGCGCCTTTGGCCACGCCAAGGACTTCGTAAAAATCGCGTTTTGCCATGATCTTGAAGGGTTGAGTCCAGATCCGACAAAGGCACAGGGCGTGAGCGGGTTGCTCACACGGCCTGTGCCCTGTCGGCTAAAGCGGGGACTGCCGATCAGTCCTTCTTGACTTCCTTGAACTCGGCGTCGACCACGTTGTCGTCGGCGGGGCCTTCGGAGCCACCGGCGGCCTGGGCACCTTCGGCACCCGCAGCACCGGCTGCGCCCTGGGCCGCCTGCATGTCGGCGTACATCTTCTCGCCCAGCTTCTGGCTGGCGGTCATCAGGGCATTGGTCTTGGCTTCGATGTCGTCCTTGTCTTCACCCTTGAGGGCTTCTTCGACGTCCTTGATCGCAGCCTCGATCTTTTCCTTCTCACCGGCATCCAGCTTGTCGCCGTATTCGGTCAGCGACTTGCGCACGCTGTGCACCAGGCCATCGCCCTGGTTCTTGGCCTGCACCAGCTCGAGCTTCTTCTTGTCCTCGGCGGCGTTGAGCTCGGCGTCCTTGACCATCTTCTGGATTTCCTCCTCGGACAGACCCGAGTTGGCCTTGATGGTGATCTTGTTCTCCTTGCCCGTGCCCTTGTCCTTGGCGCTCACGTGCAGGATGCCGTTGGCGTCGATGTCGAAGGCCACTTCGATCTGCGGCACGCCGCGCGGTGCGGGCGGGATGCCTTCGAGGTTGAACTCGCCCAGCATCTTGTTGCCCGAGGCCATCTCGCGCTCGCCCTGGAAGACCTTGATGGTCACGGCGGGCTGGCTGTCGTCGGCGGTCGAGAAGGTCTGCGCGAACTTGGTCGGGATCGTCGTGTTCTTGCTGATCATCTTGGTCATGACGCCACCCAGGGTCTCGATGCCCAGGGACAGCGGGGTCACGTCCAGCAGCAGCACGTCGGTGCGGTCACCGGCCAGCACCTGGCCTTGCACGGCGGCGCCCACGGCCACGGCTTCGTCAGGGTTGACGTCCTTGCGCGGCTCCTTGCCGAAGAACTCCTTGACCTTCTCCTGCACCTTGGGCATGCGGGTCATGCCGCCCACCAGGATCACGTCCTGGATGTCATTGACGCTCACGCCGGCATCCTTGATGGCCGTGCGGCAGGGGGCGATGGTGCGCTCGATCAGCTCTTCCACCAGCGACTCCAGCTTGGCGCGGGTCAGCTTGATGTTCAGGTGCTTCGGACCAGAAGCGTCAGCCGTGATGTAGGGCAGGTTGACGTCGGTCTGCGTGCTGTTGGACAGCTCAATCTTGGCCTTTTCAGCGGCTTCCTTCAGGCGCTGCAGGGCCAGCACGTCCTTGGACAGATCGACGCCTTGCTCTTTCTTGAACTCGGCAATGATGTAGTCGATGATGCGCTGGTCGAAGTCTTCGCCGCCCAGGAAGGTGTCGCCGTTGGTCGACAGCACTTCGAACTGCTTTTCGCCGTCCACATCGGCGATCTCGATGATCGAGATGTCGAAGGTGCCGCCACCCAGGTCATACACGGCGATCTTGCGGTCACCGGCGCCATGCTTGTCCAGGCCGAAGGCCAGGGCCGCAGCGGTGGGCTCGTTGATGATGCGCTTGACTTCCAGGCCGGCGATGCGGCCGGCATCCTTGGTGGCCTGACGCTGGGCGTCGTTGAAGTAGGCCGGCACCGTGATCACGGCTTCCGTGACCGGCTCGCCCAGGTAGTCCTCGGCGGTCTTCTTCATCTTGCGCAGCACTTCGGCGCTGACCTGCGGGGGCGCGAGCTTCTTGCCGCGCACTTCCACCCAGGCGTCACCGTTGTCGGCAGCCGCGATGGTGTAGGGCATCAGGTCGATGTCCTTTTGCACTTCCTTCTCGGTAAACTTGCGACCGATCAGGCGCTTGACCGCGTACAGCGTGTTGCGCGGGTTGGTGACCGCCTGGCGCTTGGCCGACGCACCGACCAGGATCTCGCCGTCTTCCTGATACGCAATGATGGAAGGCGTGGTGCGCGCACCCTCGCTGTTTTCGATCACCTTGGTGGTGTTGCCTTCCATGACGGCCACGCACGAGTTCGTGGTGCCCAGGTCAATGCCAATGATCTTGCCCATGTTGATTAGCTCCTATGTATGCCTTGGAAGCCGTTCGCTTCCGCTTGTGTTCTGATATGTGAACAGCCGTTCTTTTTTCAAGCCCGATGCGGCAGATATCGCCGATTCGGCAGGACGGTTGGCCGGTTCGTCTGATGCGTTTTACTTGGGGGCGGCCACGGTGACCAGGGCAGGGCGCAGCACGCGCTCGGCGATCGAATAGCCCTTCTGCAGCACGCCCACCACGGTGTTGGCTTCCTGGTCGGCCGGCACCATGCTGATGGCCTGGTGCACCTTGGGATCGAACTTCGTCCCGGCGGTCGGATTGATCTCCACCACCTTGTTGCGCTCCAGCGCCGAGGCCAGTTGGCGCAATGTGGCATTGACGCCCTCCAGCACCGTCTCGATCGGTGTGTCGGGCTTGGCGGCATGGGCGGCCAGCGCGGCTTCCAGGCTGTCGCGCACCGGCAGCAGGCTCTCGGCAAAGCCTTCCACGGCGAACTTGCGCGCCTTGGAGATCTCTTCCTCGGAGCGGCGGCGGATGTTCTCGGCCTCGGCCTTGGCGCGCAGATACGCGTCAGACACCTCGGCGTGCTTGGCAATCAGTTCCGCCAGTTGCTGTTCGACGGGCACGAAACCCACCTCTTCCGGGGCACCGGGCGTTCCAGGCTCCGGTTGCTGTTCGGGGCTGACAGTCTGCTCGCTCATCGTATGTCTCTGAATCTGGGTGAGGGATAAATGAAAACCTTGGGGGATGTCGGGCCTTGGCGGTCGATTTCAAGACCGCCACGCCCTCAAAATGCATGGAAATTTGTAACAACACGAGGCCGAGATTGTCGCAGGCCCCGCGAACGCCGGGCCAGGCCGGGCCGCAGCGAAGAGCCGCTACTTGTGATCCACGCTGGCGGACCAGCGTTGCCAATCTGCCAACTGGCGACGATCACGTTTGGTCGGGCGACCCTGTTCGATGGTGGATGCCGGCTCGGCGCCCACCCGGCGCTGCTCGGCAAGACGCTCGCGCCGCTCCACGCTTTGTGATGTTTCACGATAGAGCTGCTGCGCCTGCGGGGCCGGCCCGCGCACGGTGCTCAAGGCCAGCACCTCCACCGTGCGGACGAAGCCACCGGCCTGCCGGATCTCCACCATGTCGCCAGCGCGCAACTCGCGTGAAGCCTTGGCCACCTGCTCATTGACCTGGATACGGCCCTTGTCGATGTCGTCCGCAGCCAGGCTGCGGGTCTTGTAAAAACGTGCCGCCCACAGCCACTTGTCGAGGCGCAGGCGGTCGGTCAGACCAGGCGGGGAGCGGGCTTCGTCGTTCATCATCATGAGAAGGGATGAGCCACTTTAATCCTGATCCGCCGTGGTGTGCGGCCGGGGTGTTCCCGATGCCCCTTTCGTGATCTGGCGTACCAGGAAACGGGCAGGGTCCAGCGCGTCCCGCAGATCGGCCTCGACGGGGCAGGGGGCGCCCGTCACCCAATGCGCGAGCAGATCGCCGGCCAATGCCGACCAGGTGATCCCGCGAGACCCCAGCCCCGCCAGCACGAACAGGCCGCCGCGCTCATCCCGCTGCCTGGGGATGAGCCTGACCTGATCCGCCCGACCACCGGCGTTTGCCTGCAAACGCTCCAGGGACACGGGCATGGCCCCCACGACGGGCAGCCGATCCGGCGTGGTGGCCCGCCATGCGGTGCGCCCTTGCAGGCCCGCTGGCAGGGGCGCCAGTGCGTCCATGGCGTCGCAAGCGCCCAGCCTGTGCGCCTGCGCCAGGTTGTGGCGATGATCCGGCTCCCGCACCGTCGGATCCGGATCGTTGTGTTGCGTCGTGGCCCCGCACAAGAGCGTGCCACTGTCCAGCGCCAAGGCATAACCTGCGCCAGCCACCGGCAAGTTCGGAGGATGGCAGCGGGCGTCGTCCGAGGCCCACACACTGATCTGCCCACGCACATGCCCGAGCGGAAAGGGAAAGACGGCATGCGCCGCATCGAGGCCAGCCAGCAGCTCGGGCGTGGCGCCCGCCTGACACAACACCACGGACGGCGCCTGCGCCACCAGCTCGCCCGCACACCAGATCTGCCAGCCCGCGCCCGCTTCATCGCGCCGCAGGCCATCCACCTTCGTCTGCCAGCGGCATGTCAGCAGAGGACCGTCCGCGTCGCGGAAGGCGGCCGCATCCCGCAAGAGGCTGTGCGCCAGCCCCGCGGGATGGAGCCACCCAGCCTGCCGAAACAACCAGCCGCCACTGGGCACGGTCACGCCCGCCGCTTCGCATGCCTGGTCTTGATCCAGCCAGGTCACGTGATCGGTCGGCAGGCCCAGCCTGTCCAACAGGGACTCGGCGGCTTGCCGGTTCATGCGCGCATCGAGCCGGAGCAGCCCTCTGGCGTCGCCCTGGAGTTCACCTCGGTCGATGCGCGCTCTGGCATCCGCCCAGGTGGTCAATGCGGCCTGCCGATGCGCCCGGGCATGCACCCCATCCTCGCCATGCAACACGCTGTGAAACAGCCCGCCGGGATTGCCGGAGGCTTCCTGCGCCGGGCCTTCGTGGCGATCGATCAAGGTCACCCGCCAGCCTTCACGGCACAAGGCCAGCGCAGCGCTGCAACCGGCCAGGCCCGCCCCGATGACCACCGCATGACGGTCGTCACGGCAAGCCACTTCCGGCCACAGCCCACCTGCGGGAGCCGGCGCCTGATAGCGCGGGGCATACACGGCCCGCACCATGTCCCGCTTGCCTGCAAAACCGGCCACCCGCTGCACCTCGAACCCTGCACGTGACAGGCCATCGCGAACGCCCCTGGCCGCGGACCACGTGGCCGCCGTCGCACCCGGCGCCGCCAGACGGTTGAGCCGGGACAGCAAGCCCTCATCCCACATGTCCGGGTTCTTGGCCGGGGCAAAACCATCCAGATAGAAGGCATCCACCTGGGCCACGAGCGTCGGAAGCAGGTCGGCGATGTCGCCCAGCCCAAGCAGCAGGGTCACATGAGGCCGGTTGAAACCCGCCCCATCCGACCTCGGCCCGACACCCGGGTCTTCGAAATGCAGGGTGTGCATCCCCGGCGTCAACACAGGCCACACATCGACCAGCCTTCGCGCCAACTCGCAGTGATCGGGCTCCGTCTGCGCCGCATCGGCCTGACCAGGACCAGCCAGACCATGCACCCGCGACAGGTCATCCCGTCTCAAGGGATGCTTTTCGATGGACACGAAGACAAGGTGATCGCAACGCCCCGGGTCATGCCGCCACGCGGACCAGGTGGCCAGGAAGTTGTTGCCCAGGCCAAAGCCCGTTTCAAGGATCACAAACCGAGAGCGTCCCTGCCAGCGCCCGGGCAGGCCATTGCCGCCCAGGAAGACATGCCGCGCCTGGGCCCAGGCACCGGCGGCCGCATGGTAGACGTCGTCATACAGCGGCGAGTAAGGCACTCCCACCGCGTGGCCCGAGGGACTTTCCCCCAAGGCCGCAGGCAACACTGACATTCGAAGCAACAACCCGGATCAGATCACCGCCAGCTCACTGTGCGAGCCAGCCACCATCGACGTTCCACGCCGCACCGCGCACATTGTCTCCACCCGGCGAGCACAGGAACACGGCCAGATCGCCCAGTTGCGCCGGCGTGACGAACTGCAGGGAAGGCTGCTTTTCGCCCAGCAACTCCTTCTGAGCCTGGGCCACGGTGATGCCTTCCTTTTCGGCGCGCGCATCGATCTGCTTTTGCACCAGCGGCGTGAGCACCCAGCCCGGGCAGATGGCGTTGACGGTGATCGCGGTGGTGGCCGTCTCCAGCGCCACCGCCTTCGTCAGCCCGACCAGACCATGCTTGGCCGCCACATAGGCCGACTTGCCCGCCGACGCCACCAACCCGTGCGCGGAAGCCAGGTTGATGATGCGCCCCCAGTTCTTCGCACGCATGCCGGGCACGGCCAGGCGCATGGTGTGGAAGGCCGAACTCAGGTTGATGGCGATGATGGCATCCCACTTTTCGACCGGGAACTCTTCGACCGGCGCCACGAACTGGATGCCGGCGTTGTTTACCAGGATGTCGATGCCACCGAAATCCTTGCCTGCATATGCAAACAGATCCGCGATCTCGGCGGGCTTGGACATGTCCGCACCGTGATAGCCCACCTGGATGCCGTGCGCCTTGCCGGCATCGGCCACCAGCGCCTTGGGCTCATCCACGTCGCCAAATCCGTTCAGAATCACGTTGGCGCCTTGTGCGGCCAGCTTTTCAGCCATCCCGAGGCCGATCCCGCTGGTGGATCCGGTCACAAGGGCGGTTTTTCCTTTCAACATCTGAGGCCTCCTGTCGGCAAGAAGAAACACAATGTGGACTGGCCCATTATCTGACGTCGCAACGCCATGACCAGCATTTCCGATATGTCCCTGCCCGCACAAGCAGCGCCCGCCCAGCCCGCCCCTGCGCTGTGCTACGTCACCTGCCCGGGTGCCAGCAAGACGGATGCACAGACCCATCGCATGGCGTACTGGCGTTGGGGCGATCCCGCCAATCCACGCATCCTCATGTGCGTGCATGGGCTCAGTCGTCAGGGCAGGGATTTCGACACGCTGGCACGCACCTTGTGCGACACGTATCAGATCATCTGCCCCGATGTGGTCGGCCGCGGCCACTCCGACTGGCTGGCCGACCCCAAGGGCTATCAGGTGTTCTCGTATGTGTCGGACATGGTCAGCCTGATGCAGCACCTGCGCGCCGAACTCAAGGCCACAGAGCCGCTGGAGATCGATTGGGTGGGCACCTCCATGGGCGGGCTCATCGGCCTGGGCTTTTCCACCTTGCCGCCTCAGGCCAGCGGCGCCAGGCTGCGCCGCTTCGTTCTCAACGATGTCGGCCCCAAGCTGAATCACTCGGCCATCGTGCGCATCGGCGATTACCTGGGCCAGCCCAAACACTTTGCCGATGAGCGTGAAGCGGCCGACTACCTGTTGAGCATCTCCGCCGGCTTCGGCCCGCACACGCCCGAGCAATGGCTGACCCTGTCGCGCCCCTTGCTGCGCCCGGCGCCGGATGGCCAGGGCCTGATCCTCCATTACGACCCGGCCATCGCCGAACCCTTCAGGACGGTGACGGAGGAAGCGGCCACCAGCGGCGAGGCCATGCTGTGGCAGGTCTACGACGCACTGACCTGCGAGGTGTTGCTGCTGCGCGGCAAAGACTCCGACCTGCTGGACATCGAGACGGCCACCTCGATGTCTCAACGCGGTCCGAAAGCGCGCCTGGTGGAGTTTGCAGGCGTGGGCCATGCGCCCACCCTGATGGCGCCCGACCAGGTGGCCGTCATCCGGGACTTCCTGCTTGCATGAAGACAGGTCTGCTCAACCCGGCGACGGCGTGGCCGCAGGCGCACGACCATGCCGCCATCGTCGAGCTGGCCGATATGGCACCAGCCGACCACGGCAGCGGTGCGCCCCCCAGCGCCGACCAGACGTTGACCAAGGCGCGGGCTTTCGCCGAGCCGCTGCTGCAAGGCCAACGCTTCGATACCGGTGAAGATGCGCTCGCCCACGCCGATGGTGTGGGGGTGATCCTGCACGGCATCGGTGCGCCGCCGTCCCTGCGCGCTGCTGCCTACCTCGTGTATGCCAGCCAGTACCTGACCCAGCCTGAAGACGTCATCGCACGCGCCTTCGGGCCCGATGCGGCCGCGCTGGTCTCGCACACCCGCAAGCTGGTCCAGGTGCAACGCAACGCACGCGACGCCCTGGGCGACGAGACCGACGGCCCTTTGCGCGCTGAACAGGTCGAGCGCATCCGCAAGATGCTGCTGGCCTTCTCGCGCGATCTGCGCGTGGTGCTGCTTCGCCTTGCGTCCCGCCTCCAGACCCTGCGCCATTACGCGCAGAGCAAGATGGCTTGCCCCGGGGCGCTCGCCCGCGAGTCCATGCAGGTGTTCGCGCCCTTGGCCAACCGCCTGGGCATCTGGCAGATCAAGTGGGAGCTGGAGGACCTGTCCTTCCGCTTCCTGATGCCCGATGCCTACCGGCAGATCGCCCGCCTGCTGGATGAAAAGCGTCTAGAGCGCGAACGCCACATCGACCGCGTCCGCGACCAGCTCCACGAGGCGCTGCAGACGGCCGGCATCCATGCGCAGGTCCAAGGCCGCCCCAAGCACCTCTACAGCATCTGGAAAAAGATGCAGGGCAAGAACCTGTCCATCGACAAGGTGTTCGACATCCGCGCCTTGCGGGTGATCGTCGACGATGTGCCGGCCTGCTATGCCGCCCTCAGCCGCGTGCACGAACTCTGGCATCCGGTGGCCGAGGAGTTCTCCGACTACATCGCCAAACCCAAATCGAACGGGTATCAGTCTCTTCACACGGTGGTGCGCGATGACCAGGGCCGCTCCATCGAGATCCAGATCCGCACACAGGCCATGCACGAACACGCCGAAAGCGGTGTGGCCGCGCACTGGGCCTACAAAGAAGCCGGCAGCAAAGGCTACGCCGGCGTCACCGCAGCAGGCGATTTCGAAAGCCGTGTGGCCGAGGCCCGCAAGACCGTGCTGCGCCAGCTGCTGGCATGGGAACGTGATCTCGCTGCTGCCGATGGGGAGCAATCCGGCAGCCCTCACAGCGGCCTGTTCGAAGACCGCATCTATGTCTTCACCCCAGGTGGCGAGATCATCGACCTGCCTGCCGGGTCCACGCCGGTGGACTTTGCCTACACCTTGCACACGAACCTGGGCCATCGCTGCCGCGGCGCCAAGGTGGATGGCGCCATGGTCCAACTCAACACGCCCCTGCAAAGCGGCCAGACCGTAGAGATCGTGTCGGCCAAGGAAGGCGGCCCCTCCATGGACTGGCTCAATGCGGAACTGGGCTACCTGCGCAGCCACCGCGCGCGCTCCAAGGTGCGCGCCTGGTTCAATGCCCTGGCGCAACAGGCGACCATCGCCAAAGGCCGTGAACTGGTCGAACGCCTGCTGCAACGCGAAGGCAAGACCGCGGTCAAACTCGAAGACCTGGCCTCAGAACTCGGCTTCCGCAATGCGGACGCCTTGTTCGACGTGGTCGGCAAGGACGAGTTCTCCTTGCGCAACATCGAACAGCATCTGCGTCCGGCCGAGCCCACGCCGGACCCCGACGAGTTCCTCGCCCATCGCCTGGGCAAAGGCGACGCCAACATCGCCAGCGGGGCAGGGCGGGGCGTGCTGGTGGTCGGGATGGATTCCCTGCTCACGCAACTGGCGCGTTGTTGCAAGCCGGCCCCGCCCGATGCCATCGGCGGCTATGTCACACGAGGCAAAGGCGTGGCCGTGCACCGGCTGGACTGCAGCAACTTCCGCCAGATGGCCGGCCGGCATGCCGAACGCATCATCCCCGTGGCCTGGGGCCGGCAAGCGCCGGGCGACTCGGCCAGCTATGCCGTCGACATCCTCGTGGAAGGCCACGACCGCACCGGCCTGCTGCGCGATGTCTGCGACGTGCTGGCCCAGGGCAAGAGCCACGTGCTGTCCATGCACAGCCAGGTGATCAAGGACCGCGTCACCATCACCCTGACGGTACAGACGGCAGACACGGCCAAGCTGGCAGGCGTGCTGGCTCGCGTGTCGCAAATCCACGGCGTTTTGCGAGCACGACGAAAATGAGCAAAATGATGCTATAGTCATGGTCTTCCAGGCGCGTAGCTCAGTTGGTTAGAGCACCACCTTGACATGGTGGGGGTCGTTGGTTCGAATCCAATCGCGCCTACCATTGCCTCGACACAATGAGATGTCGGCAATGGATTCAAAATTGTCATCCTGCCAGTTACCCCTCGTTCCAGTCCCCGCACCCTGGGACCGCTGGCAAAAAGGAAAACCGCCCACGAGGCGGTTTTTTTCTTCCCCCGCGATCGGGGTCCCGACATGCGAAGCCTGCGCCGCTAAAGTGGCGCTCGATCTTGGAAGGCTCGTCGAAACTGAGGCAGGCCAATCCGCAAGAATGAGCGAGGGGACACATGAAAAAATGGGGCCGCCGACTCGGCACATGGCTGATCGGCTTGATGCTGTGTGGTGCGCTGACCGCCGCAGGCGCGTTATGGCTGGGGAACCGTCCCGCCGAGCCGGTGTCGCAGGAAGAAATCGAGCAGCGTTACCAGAAAGCCGTTTCATGGCTCAAAGACCATGAAATGAACGCCATCTACGACGCCAACGTCGCCCTCTGGATGATGGTGAACACGGCCGCAGAGCGCACGGGCGATCCCTATCTTCACGATGTGGTGCAACGCGCGCGCACCGTGATGTTTGCGCCGCCCAATACGAGGATCATGCTCCGACGCATCCTTGATCCCGGCGCCCAGGTCGACCCCATGCCCCTGGCCAAACTGCGAGAGCTGCCGGACTACCAGCAGTTCTTCGTACACGCCTTGACGTGCGAGCCCGTTCAGAACACCGAGGTCGATACCACCCGCTTCCTCCATGGCAAGGTTTGCCCGCCCATGGCCCCCAACATCCTGCTCGGTGATCCCGCCTGCGTGACCCACCATGTGATGGGACTGCAGTTTTACCTGCGCAGCCAATGCGCAGGCCGCCAGGATGCCGCCCGCCTGAAGGAGACCTTGCTCGATGACATCGAGACCCAGCTCAAGGCCGACGTGGTGATGAAGGACGCCTACATGCAGCGCGTGCTCGTGCTGGTCTGGCAGGGCAGGCAGGACAAGGTCAAACCCATCTGGATTCGACGCGTGCTCGACGCGCAAGAGGCCGATGGAGGCTGGCTGGGTCACCGCCGCCTGCCTGAGCTGCCCGAAGCCATCCAGCCCTGGCATTGGCGGGAGGTGCTCGCTCGCGTCTGGCCCGAGCGCTTCGACCCGCAATGGAAACCGGAAGACTTCCATGCCACCGCCCAGGGCCTGCTCCTGCTGGCCCTGCTCAAAGCGCCACCTGCTTCATCGACCCCAACAACCCACTGAACCTGTGGGGGTATGTGTGACGTCCTCGCCATGACACACGCAACAATTGCGTGAGGCCGTCCGCTATCCCTCCTACAATCGCCTGGATCACCAGGAGACGGTCCATGAGCACAGCCCCGAGATCTCGTCGCACCAAGGCCGCGGAAGGCGTGGAAGCCGCAGATGCGGATGCCTCCGCCGACACTGGCGCCGCAGAGGGCGCGGCCACCCCGATCCCGCCTGGCGTCAGGGCCATCAAGAAGTACCCCAACCGTCGCCTGTACGACACGCAGACCAGCAGCTACATCACCCTGGCTGACGTCAAGGACATGGTGATGGGATGCGAGCACTTCATCGTCGTGGATGCCAAGACGGGCGAGGACCTGACACGCAGCATCCTGCTGCAGATCATCCTGGAAGAAGAAACGGCCGGCGTGCCCATGTTCTCGACCCAGGCGCTGGCCCAGATCATTCGCTTCTACGGGCACACGATGCAGGGCCTGATGGGCAACTATCTGGAAAAGAACATCCAGTCGTTCATCGACCTGCAATCGCGCCTGACGGAAAACTCCGTGGTCAACCTGCAGAACCCGCTGATGCAGAACTTCATGGGCAGCTACATGGAGCAATCCCGCCAGATGTTCACCCAGATGCAGGATCAGATGAGCAAGCAGGCCGAGACCCTGATGGGCAACCTCATTCCCAAGAAGTAAGCCGCGTTCCAGCCCGGCTCAGAGCAGCGGCTTGAGCACCGGCCAGACGTTGTCCAGCAGGATCCCGTGGGCCTTGGCCTTCGGATGCGTGCCGTCAGACTGGAACCATTCGCGCGCATCCGGCCTGTCGGCCACGCCCTTGAGGAAGAACGGCACCAGCGCCACCTTGTTCTTTTCCGCCAGCACGCCATAGAGCTTGTGGAAATCGTCCGAGTAGCGCTTCCCGTAGTTGGGCGGCACCATCATCCCCACCAGCACCACCTTGGCCGACACCGCCTTGCTGGCCGAGATCATGGCCTGCAGGTTGTCCTGCGTGCCTTTGAGCGACAACCCCCGCAAGGCGTCATTGGCGCCCAACTCGATCACCACATGTGTGGGTCGGTCCGACGGGAGCAGGGCGGGCAGGCGGCGCGCGCCCCCTGACGTCGTCTCGCCGCTGATGCTGGCATTGATGACTTCACCCTTGATGCCCTGCTGGCGCAGGCGTTCTTCCATGAGCGCGACCCAGCCCGTACCCCGCGGCAAGCCGTACTCGGCCGACAGGCTGTCTCCCATCACCAGGATGCGCACGGACCTGTCCGCCGCGCGTCCCAGGACCGGCGCAGACAACATCCCCGCCGCAGTCAGAAGCCACGCTCGTCGCGTAAAGTGCAAGCCGTGATCGATCATTCGCACACATCCTTCCACACAAGCCACATGTCCACGCCCATGCCCGAATCGCAGCCGATGCCCTCGACGCAAGCCACCCCCGAGGCCATTGTGGCCACCGGCCTGGGCAAGACGGTCGAGGATTCGTCGGGGCCGTTGACCATTCTGCACAACATCTCGCTGTCGGTGCCTCAGGGTGAAACACTGGCAATTGTCGGAGCATCCGGTTCCGGCAAGAGCACCCTGCTGTCGCTGCTTGCAGGGCTGGATGTCCCCACCGAAGGGCAGGTGGCCTTGTGCGGGCAGGACCTGTTCAGTCTCAATGAAGACCAACGCGCTGCGCACCGCGCGCGCCATGTGGGCTTCGTTTTTCAAAGCTTCCAGCTGATCCCCCATCTCAGCGCGCTGGAGAACGTCATGCTGCCGCTCGAGTTGCGCGGGGATCGGGAGGCGCGCAAGAAGGCGACGGCCATGCTGGAGCGGGTGGGCCTGGGCAAGCGCCTGTCGCATCGGCCTGCGCTGCTCTCGGGCGGCGAGCAGCAGCGCGTGGCACTGGCGCGGGCCTTTGTGGTCCACCCCGACATCCTGATGGCCGACGAACCCACCGGTAGCCTGGACCACGCCACCGGCCTGGCCGTGATGGATCTGATGTTCGAGCTCAACCGGGAGCAGGGCACCACGCTGATCCTCGTCACGCACGACCAAGAGATCGCCGCACGCTGCCACAGCCAGATCCGCATCAGCGCCGGCCATCTGGCCTGAGCCGGACGGCGTGCCTGCGGTTAGGATGCGCGCATGAGTCTGAAACTGCTGTTTGGCTTCCATGCCGTGTCCGTGCGCCTGAAGGTCGCCCCCAAGTCCATCAAGGAACTCCACGTTGACGCCACCCGGCGTGACCAACGCATGAAGCAGTTCCTGCAGAAGGCGGAAGAAGCCGGCGTGCGCCCCATCGACAGCGATGACGACAAGCTGCAGAAGATGGCGGGCACCCACCGGCATCAAGGGGTGGTGGCGAGGGTCGAAGCGCTGGCCCCATCCCATTCCCTGGACGACCTCCTGGACGGCTTGAGCGAACCGGCCCTGCTGCTGGTGCTGGACGGCGTCACGGACCCGCACAACCTGGGCGCCTGCCTGCGCGTTGCGGACGGTGCAGGGGCTCACGCTGTCATCGCGCCGAAGGATCACGCCGTCGGCATCAACGCCACTGTGGCCAAGGTGGCCAGCGGCGCAGCCGAGACGGTGCCGTATTTCATGGTGACCAACCTGGCGCGCACGCTGAGCGAACTCAAGGAGCGCGACATCTGGGTCATCGGCACCTCGGACGACGCCCCTCACAGCCTGTACCAGGGAGTGGACTTGCGCCGCCCCGTGGCACTGGTGCTCGGCGCGGAAGGCGCCGGCATGCGGCAACTCACGCGCAAGCACTGCGACGAACTGGTCAGCATTCCGATGATGGGTGGCGTCGAAAGCCTCAATGTCTCGGTCGCCAGTGGCGTGTGCCTGTACGAGGCTCGTCGCCAGCGTCTGGGTTGAATCCCACGGGCGTGACAACTGCCTCGTGACTCAGGACGAGGACGCCTGCACCATCAACCTGGCATCACGGTGGCGCTGCGCCTTCTGAGCCCACCAGCTCAGCCCCCATGCCAGCACCATCCAGGCCACGCCCAGCCAGTGCATCTGCTCGTAGCCGTGATGCGTCAAGACCCAGCCCCCGCCTGATGCACCCACGGCATGCCCGAGGTAGATTGCAGAGGTGTTCAGTGCCATCAAGGCCGGGGCCAGTCGCGGCGACAAGCCACCCAGCCTGGCCTGCTGACCTGAATTGGTGGCAAAGCCGCTCAAGGCCCAGGGCATCATGACCAGCGCCAGCAGGGGCAGCGTGCTGCCCAAGGGCCAGATCAGCAGGCTCAGCAGCATCATGCCCAACGTCACCGTCACGGCCGGCGCTGCGCCCACCGTGTCCACCACCCGGTTGAGCCACAGGTTCCCCGCCAGCGCCAGGCACCCAAACCAGGCAAACATCAGGCTGATCTGCTCGGGTGTGGCGCCAAAAACGTTCTTGTAATACGGCGCCGCATATGCGAGCACAGTGAATTGCCCGGCGCTCTGGCAAGCCGTCACCACCACCACCGCCATCAACAGGGGCGAGCGAAACACCTTCCGCCAGGCACGCCAGGACAACGCTGGAGGCCTCAGCCCCGAAGGCAAGCTGCGCAGCACGAACCAGCAGGCCAGCACCGCCCCCACGGCCACGAACATCATCGCCACGCGCCACCCCAGCCTTTCGCCGATCCAGGCCGCCAGAGGCATGCCCGCCACGGAGGCGATCGACCAACCCATGAAAACAAAGGTGATGTGCCGCCCACGGTGCGCAGGGGTGCTCATGAAACCCATCGTCGCCGCAGCCTGAGGTGTGAACACGGCCGCCGACAACACCGTCAGGGCGCGCACCGGCCAGAGCCAGCCATAGTCAGGTGCCAGCGCGCACAGCGCGTGCCCCAGGGCATACCAGGCCATGGCCCAGGCCAGCAACTTGCGACGATCGAAGCGGGACACGAAGGCCGCCAGCAAGGGCGCCCCGACGCCCATCATCACGGCGGCAATGGCAATGAGCCGGCCGCCCTGGGCCACCGAGATGCCAAGGGCATGCGTCAAGTCATTGAGCGTGCCCCCGACGACCATCACCCCGCAACCGATGACGAAGTTGCCGGCCAGCAGGGCCCAGCGGGCCGCATTCATCTGCTGGGGGAGGGAGGGTGCGCTCGAGTTCCAAGCGTGTGCCGGTTCAATGCGCCTCAGTGAGGCACCTTCAGGGCATCCGGGTTCACGATGTTCGTGGGATTGCCGGCGATGAAGTTCAACAGATTGTCGAAGGCCGCACTGAAGAAGAATTCGTAGTTGTCCTGTTCGACGAAGCCGATGTGCGGGGTGCACACCGCGTTCTCCAGTCGCAGCAAGGGGTGACCCTGCAAGATCGGCTCGCTTTCAAACACATCCACCGCGGCCATGCCGGGGCGCCCGCGATTGAGTGCTGCAACCAGCGCACCGTCCTGGAGCAACTCCGCGCGAGACGTGTTCACCAGCAAGGAAGTGGGCTTCATCCGGCTGAGGTCATCCAGCGTGATCAGGCCACGCGTGTCATCCACCAAGCGCAGGTGCAGACTCAGCACATCGCCTTGTTCGAAGAACGCCTCGCGGCTGTCCGCGGCCGCATAGCCATCCGCCACGGCCTTGGCGCGAGAGGCTTCGCTACCCCAGACCATGACCTGCATGCCAAAGGCCTTGCCATACCCAGCCACCAGTTGGCCAACACGGCCATAACCCCACACGCCCAGCGTCTTGCCGCGCAAAAGCATGCCCAGACCGAAGTTCACGGGCATGGAGGCCGACTTCAGCCCGGATTGTTGCCATGCCCCATGCTTGAGGTTGCCGATGTACTGGGGCAAGCGCCGCATGGCCGACATCACCAGTGCCCACGTCAGTTCGGCCGGCGCAACCGGCGAGCCGACGCCCTCGGCCACTGCAATGCCCTGACGGGTGCAGGCATCCAGGTCGATGTGCGAGCCAACGGGGCCTGTCTGGCAAATGAGCCTGAGCTTGGGCAACTTTTCCAGCAAGGCCTTGGGGAACTGCGTGCGCTCGCGGATGACCACCAGGGCCTCGGCGTCCCGCAGGCGCACGGCGAGTTGGCCCGTGCCTTTCACCGTGTTGGTGAAGACCTTGGCTGACAGGCCGTCAAGTTTGGAGGCGCAAGTCAATTTGCGGACGGCGTCCTGATAGTCGTCCAGGATGATGATGTTCATGGGGCTGTCGGCGGTTCAGCCCCACATTTTGCAATGGCCTCGAACAGGCCCGTCAGCGGCAGTGAAAAGATTTGTTTACCAGCTGGCCACGCGGCTGGAACGGCCCCCGTCGTGGCGGCTTGAAGATCGGACAGGAAAGTGGCTGTCCAGGCCATCCAGACGCTGCTGGGCCTCCATCTGCCCCCGGTGCACTGCGATCACGCGGAAGACATCCGAACGCAAATGCCACAGCTCACGCAGGGAACGGGCACGCTCGATCATGTCCCGCACCTGGTTGGCGCGCATGGACTGGAGATCCCACAGGGCCGAGCAGAACTCGGTCTTGACTTTGCGCAAGCCAGCCATGGGCGCATGAGCGGGCGACTCATCCACCTCCCACAACCAGCCCCAAAAGCGTGTCATCCAGGTACGCCAGGCTGGCTGAGTACGGAAGAAGAGGGTAGGGGGGGCCACTTCGGCTCGCCGCTGCCCGAGCCCCGACGGGACGCCCTCGGACGGCACAAGGTCCACGCCTTGCGAGGGCGATGAAGCGCCGCCGCGGATGGAAGTCAGGACCGGACGGGAAGCAGTGGAGGGCGTGCCCGACGCCCCGTCGTCATCAGAGAAGAAAAAGGATGCCATGTCGCCCTCGAAAGCGCCGCTTTGCCCAGCGGATCAAACTTTGTATCGGCGAGGATGGCGCCTGCTTGAGGCAGGCAAGTGACGTTGGAGCAGGGAATTCGGGCCGCTTTACCGGGCGATGAAATCCCCGGAAACGAAATGCAAGGAAGCGTGAAATGCTCCCGAAGCGCCGGTCAGGCGACTTCGGCCACAGCAATGGGGATGTGGCGCGCCGCATGCGCTGAGCGTTGCTCACTGACGGCCCCATCGAAGACCTCGCGGGCGCAGTCTGTGCAGCAGCCACAGCAGGTTGCCACCCCCGTGGCCATTTGAAGCTCGTCCCAGGAATGGCAACCCTGGGCGACGTGATGCTGGATGTCGCGGTCGGAAACGCGGTTGCAGACGCAGACGATCATGGCTGGGGCTTCCGTTCAGGAGATGCATGCATTCTAAATGAGAATGATTCGCATGCAATCACCTGAACAGGTGCCCTTGGGGGTGGCAAGGGATTGGATTGCCATCCACTGCGCCAACGCGCGTTTCAGCTGCCGATCTCGCCCATCATCGACTGCAGGTAATTCTGCACGCCCACCTTGCCGATCAGATCGATCTGCGTCTCCAGGAAGTCGATGTGCTCTTCGGTGTCATCCAGGATGTCCTGCAGCAGATCGCGGGAGACGTAATCCCGTACGGACTCGCAGTAGGCGATGCCATCCTTGACGGTGCCCTGGGCCGCCGTTTCCAGCTTGAGATCGCACTGGAGGATCTCCGGCACCTCCTCGCCGATGAGCAGCTTGCCCAGATCCTGCAGATTGGGCAGGCCGTCGAGCGTGAAGATGCGCTCCATCAGCTTGTCGGCATGCTTCATCTCGCCAATGGATTCTTCGTATTCCTTCTTGGCCAGCTTGTCGAAACCCCAGTGTTTCAGCATCCGGTAATGCAGGAAGTATTGATTGGTGGCGGTCAACTCGTTCTTCAACTGGGCGTTGAGGTATTCGATGACTTTGGGATCGCCCTTCATGGTGCTGCCTCGTGATGGTTGTGGTGTGTGGACATGCGCTTGTGCCAGGCGGACGGATGGGGAAGGTGCGCAACAGGCGGAGCATAGCCGGGGATCTGGCCAGATGACGCCAGGATCGGTTATACTCCTAAGGTTTACCCGCAACCACCCCCGCCTAGCGAAACCCGACTCGTTTCCGAGCACTTGCAGATATCGGACTCGAACTTGTCACGTCCATACCACGCCGAATGCAATTTCCGTGCAGTGCCCTCCAGCATGCACAGCCTGCAACGTGGATCGAGGACGCTGAAAAGGGCCGAGCTGGGCGCGCACTACAAACGGAGAATGAACCCGTGCTGCCCGTCCTGCCCCAAGCTCTTCTGGCCCTCGCAGACGGCACGGTCTTTCTAGGCACTTCGATCGGCGCCACCGGTCACACGGTCGGTGAAGTGGTGTTCAACACCTCGCTCACCGGCTACCAGGAAATCCTCACCGACCCAAGCTATTGCCGGCAGATCGTCACCCTGACGTATCCGCACATCGGCAACTACGGCGTCAACGGTGAAGACGTCGAAGCCTCGAAAGTCCATGCCGCTGGTCTGATCATCAAAGACCTGCCCATCCGCGTTTCCAACTTCCGCCAGACCCAGACGCTGTCGCAGTACCTTCAGGCACAGGGCACCGTCGGCATCGCCAACATCGACACCCGCAAGCTGACCCGCCTGCTGCGCACCCAGGGTGCCCAGAACGGCTGCATCGTGGCACTGCCCGTCGGCCAGAAGGTGACGGACGAGATCGTCGCCGATGCGATCGCCAAGGCCAAAGCCGCCCCGAGCATGGCCGGCCAGGATCTGGCCCAGGTCGTCACGCGCACGGACACCGGCGAGTGGACGGAAACCGAATGGAAGCTGGTCAACCCCGAGCTTGGCGGCAAGCCGGGCTTTGGCAAGCAGACGGCGCCCAAGTTCCACGTCGTGGCCTATGACTTCGGTGTCAAGCGCAACATCCTGCGCATGCTGGCCGAGCGCGGTTGCAAGGTCACCGTGGTCCCCGCCAAGACGCCGGCCGCCGAGGTGCTCAAGCACAAGCCCGATGGCATCTTCCTGTCCAACGGCCCCGGGGATCCCGAGCCTTGCGACTATGCGATTGCCGCCACCAAGGAACTGATCGAGACCGGCATCCCCACCTTCGGCATCTGCCTGGGCCATCAGATCATGGCGCTGGCATCCGGCGCCAAGACCTTCAAGATGAAGTTCGGCCACCACGGCGGCAACCACCCCGTCAAGGATCTGGATTCCGGCCGCGTGAGCATCACCAGCCAGAACCACGGCTTCGCAGTCGATGAAAAGACGCTGCCGGCCAACCTGCGCGCCACGCACATCTCGCTGTTCGACGGCACGCTGCAAGGCCTGGCCCGCACCGACAAACCTGCTTTCTGCTTCCAGGGCCACCCGGAAGCCTCGCCCGGACCGCATGACATCTCGTATCTGTTCGACCGCTTCGTGGCATTGATGGAGAAGAACTGACACATGCCAAAGCGCACTGACATCAAGAGCATCCTCATCATTGGCGCCGGCCCGATCATCATCGGCCAGGCCTGCGAATTCGATTACTCCGGCGCCCAGGCCTGCAAGGCCCTGCGCGAAGAGGGCTACAAGGTCATCCTGGTCAACAGCAACCCGGCGACCATCATGACGGACCCGAACACGGCGGACGTCACCTACATCGAGCCCATCACCTGGCAGGTGGTCGAGCGCATCATCGCCAAGGAACGCCCTGACGCAATCCTCCCCACCATGGGCGGCCAGACGGCGCTGAACTGCGCCCTGGATCTGCACAAACACGGCGTGCTGGACAAGTACAAGGTCGAGATGATCGGCGCCAACGAGCACGCGATCGAAAAGGCCGAAGACCGCCAGAAGTTCAAGGAAGCCATGACCAAGATCGGTCTGGATTCCGCCAAGTCGGGCATCGCCCACTCGCTGGAAGAGGCCTGGGCAGTGCAAAAGCGCATCCAGGCCGAGATCGGCGGCTCGGGCTTCCCGATGGTGATCCGCCCCAGCTTCACGCTGGGCGGCACGGGCGGCGGCATCGCCTACAACCCCGAAGAGTTCGAAGAGATCTGCAAGCGCGGCATCGACCTGTCGCCCACCAGCGAACTGCTGATTGAAGAATCGCTGATCGGCTGGAAGGAATACGAGATGGAAGTCGTCCGCGACAAAGCGGACAACTGCATCATCGTGTGCTCCATCGAGAACCTCGACCCGATGGGCATCCACACGGGTGACTCGATCACCGTCGCCCCGGCGCAAACGCTGACGGACCGCGAATACCAACTGCTGCGCAACGCCTCCATCGCCATCCTGCGCGAGATCGGCGTCGAGACCGGCGGCTCCAACGTGCAGTTCTCGATCAACCCGGAAAACGGCCGGATGATCGTGATCGAGATGAACCCGCGCGTGTCGCGTTCGTCCGCGCTGGCCTCCAAGGCCACGGGTTTCCCGATCGCCAAGATCGCGGCCAAGCTGTCGGTCGGCTACACGCTCGACGAGCTCCAGAACGACATCACCGGCGGCGCAACGCCGGCCTCGTTCGAGCCCTCGATCGACTACGTCGTCACCAAGATCCCGCGCTTTGCCTTCGAGAAGTTCCCTGCGGCCGATTCGCGTCTGACCACGCAGATGAAGTCCGTCGGTGAAGTGATGGCCATGGGCCGCACCTTCCAGGAATCGTTCCAGAAGGCACTGCGCGGTCTGGAGACCGGCATCGATGGCCTGAGCGAGCGCAGCACCGACCGCGATGAAGTGATCGAAGAGATCGGCAATGCCGGCCCCGAGCGCATCCTGTTCCTGGGCGACGCCTTCCGCCTGGGCATGAGCCTGGAAGAGGTCTTTGAAGAGACCAAGGTCGACCCCTGGTTCCTCGCCCAGATCGAAGACATCGTCAAGACCGAAGCCCTGGTCAAGGGCCGCACGCTGGATTCGCTGAGCGCCGAAGAGCTGCGCCATCTCAAGAAGATGGGCTTCTCGGACCGCCGCCTGGCCAAGCTGATGGGCTGCGACCAGCACGCCGTGCGCAAGGCCCGCCATGCGCTGAACGTGCGCCCGGTCTACAAGCGCGTGGACACCTGCGCCGGCGAATTCGCCACGCAGACGGCCTACATGTACTCCACATACGACGACGAGTGCGAAGCGCAGCCGACGGACAAGAAGAAGATCATGGTGCTGGGCGGTGGCCCGAACCGGATCGGCCAGGGCATCGAGTTCGACTATTGCTGCGTCCATGCCGCCCTCGCCATGCGCGAAGACGGCTACGAGACCATCATGGTCAACTGCAACCCCGAGACCGTCTCGACCGACTACGACACCTCCGACCGCCTGTACTTCGAGCCCGTGACGCTGGAAGACGTGCTGGAAATCGTCGCCAAGGAAAAGCCGGTCGGCGTGATCGTGCAGTACGGCGGCCAGACGCCTTTGAAGCTCGCGCTGGATCTGGAAGCCAATGGCGTGCCCATCATCGGCACCTCGCCTGACAGCATCGACATCGCCGAAGACCGCGAACGCTTCCAGGCCCTGCTGCACAAGCTCGGCCTCAAGCAGCCGCCCAATCGCACGGCCCGCACCGAAGATGCCGCCATCGCGCTGGCCAACGAAATCGGTTATCCGCTGGTGGTGCGCCCGAGCTACGTGCTGGGTGGCCGAGCCATGGAAATCGTGCACGGCGACAAGGACCTGGAGCGCTACATGCGCGAAGCCGTCCGCGTCTCCGAAAAGTCGCCCGTGCTGCTGGACCGCTTCCTCAACGACGCCGTGGAAGTCGATGTGGACTGCATCAGCGATGGCACCGATGTGATGATCGGCGGCATCATGGAGCACATCGAGCAAGCCGGCGTGCACTCCGGTGACTCGGCCTGTTCACTGCCTCCGTACACCTTGAGCGCAGCGCTGCAGGAAGAACTGCGCCGCCAGACCGCTCAGATGGCCAAGGCCCTCAATGTGGTCGGCCTGATGAACGTGCAGTTCGCCATCCAGGGCGATGTCACCAAGGGCCTGAACGACGCCACGGTGTATGTGCTGGAAGTGAACCCGCGCGCATCGCGCACGGTGCCGTACGTGTCCAAGGCCACCGGCCAGCCCCTGGCCAAGATTGCAGCGCGCTGCATGGCCGGCCAGAAGCTGTCCTCGCAGAAGTCGCCTGACGGCAAGGCCCCGCGCGAAGTGATCCCGCCTTACTTCACCGTCAAGGAAGCCGTCTTCCCGTTCAACAAGTTCCCGGGCGTGGACCCCATCCTTGGCCCCGAGATGCGTTCGACCGGTGAAGTGATGGGCGTGGGCGTGACCTTCGGCGAGGCCATGCTGAAGTCCCAGCTGGGCGCCGGCTCGCGCCTGCCCGCCAAGGGCACGGTCTGCATCTCCGTCAAGGACGGCGACAAGGAACGTGCCGTGGCCGTCGCCCGCGAGATGGTCGCGCTCGGCTTCAACGTCGTGGCCACCAAGGGCACCGCAGCAGCGATTGCCGCAGCCGGTGTGCCCGTCAAGCCGGTGAACAAGGTCAAGGATGGCCGCCCGCACATCGCGGACGCCATCAAGGCCGGCGAGATCCAGCTGGTGTTCACCACGGTGGACGAAACCCGCACGGCGATCGCCGATTCCCGCAGCATCCGCACGGCCGCCCTGGCCAACCGGGTGACGTACTACACGACCATGGCCGGCTGCGAAGCCGCCGTGGAAGCCATGAAGCACCAGGACGATCTGGTCGTGTACTCGCTGCAGGAACTGCACGCCAAACTGCACTAAACTTGGCGACCATGTGCCGCGGTCACAAATGAGACTGCGGCACCCCAGATACCCATCTGACACGCACGAGGGCCGCGCCCAGGACCGTTGCACAACGGCCAAGGTCGCGGCTCCGTTCTTTTGTGAAGCCTCCATTTCGAAGGCAGTTAGAGAGAGACACCAGCCATGTCGACCATTCCCATCACCAAGCGCGGCGCAGAAAAGCTCAAGGAAGAACTGCACCGCCTCAAGCACGTCGAACGCCCCGCCGTTGTCCAGGCCATTGCTGAAGCACGCGCACAGGGAGACCTCTCCGAAAACGCCGAATACGATGCCGCCAAGGACAAGCAAGGCTTCATTGAAGGCCGCATCAACGAGATCGAAGGCAAGCTGTCTGCCGCCAAGATCATCGATCCCTCCGAGCTGGATGCCGGCGGCAAGGTCGTGTTCGGCGCCACGGTCGAAATGGAACTCGAAGCCACCGGCGATGTGGTGACCTACCAGATCGTTGGCGACGATGAAGCCGATCTCAAGCACGGCCTGATCTCGATCAGCTCACCCATTGCACGCGCCCTGATCGGCAAGGAAGCCGGCGACATCGCGGCGGTGCAAGCCCCGGGTGGCGTGCGCAACTACGAGATCATCGAAGTCCGCTACGAATGAGCTGCCAGTGAAGCTGCTGCGTTTTCAGTCGTGGTTGGCAGGCGTGTGGGCCGGCATGGTCATCGCCGTGGGCGGTGTGGCCGCCCCCAGCCTGTTTACCGTGCTGGAACGCGAGATGGCTGGCAAAGGCGCCGGCCGCATCTTCACGGTGGAGGCCAAGCTCAGCCTGGCCTTCGCCATCCTGATCTTCGTGATCGAGCGGCGGCGCGTGCGGGAGCTGGTGGAGCAGGGCGTTCAAGCGTCGGCCATGACGGCGCAACTGCTGCTGGTGCTGAGTGCCTTGTTCCTGACCATCTTCAACGAGTTCGGTCTGCACCCCTTGATCGAAGCGGCCAAGGCAGGGCAGCCCACCGCCTTGTCGTTCGGTGCGCTGCATGGCATCTCAGCCCTGCTGTTCTGGACCAAGGCCGTGCTGGTGGGCACGCTCGCATGGCGACTGACGGCCGACCGGGCGGCTGCGCCACAGGCTTGAGCATCAAAAAGGGCGCCTCATGGACGCCCTTTGTCACGCATTTCAGCGGCCATACATGGATGCATCACATCGATGTGGGCCGCCCGCCGATCAAGCCGGCTTTTTCTTGCTCGTCATGCGTTTTTTGGCGCGCTTGATCAAACCACCCGCCGTCACCCGCTGGTTGCCCATGACCTGGACTTTCTTGATCTCCGGCCGGCGGGTGCCGCTCTTGGAGAACTTCAGGATCTTCACCTCCCTCGGTGCAGCGCCTTGGCGTTCATCACGCGCATCTGAGGGTGCCTTGTCGGGGATCGGGCGCCACAGCACCAGCAGCTTGCCGATGTGCTGGATGGGCGCGGCATCGAGCTGGTCGCAAAGTTGGGTAAAGATCTCTTCGCGGGCGGCGCGGTCGTCGCCCAGCACACGGACCTTGATCAGTCCGTGCGCCTTGAGGGCGGCGTCGGCCTCCTTCAGCACGGCAGGCGTCAGCCCGTCGTTGCCGATCATCACGACAGGGTCCAGGTGGTGCGCATCGGCGCGGAAAGCGCGGCGCTCGGCAGTGGTCAATTGAATCGCAGGCATCCGACTATTATCCCAGGCATGAAGGTCCAAACGAAAAGCAAAAAGGTGAACAAGGCATGGCTGCACGACCATGTCCATGATCCCTACGTCAAACTTGCCCAGAAAGAGGGCTTCCGCTCGCGTGCCGCCTACAAGCTCAAGGAGATCGACGAGGCGCTGCACCTCATCAAGCCGGGCCAGTTGGTGGTGGACCTCGGGGCCGTTCCCGGCGCCTGGAGCCAGTATGTTCGGCGCAAATTCGCCCCCAAAGACCTTGGCGCGGGCGGCGCCGCCGCGGGCGAACTCAACGGCACCATCATCGCGCTCGACCTGCTGGATTTCGAGCCCATCGAGGGCGTGCACTTCATCCAGGGTGATTTCCGGGAAGACGCTGTGCTCACGCAATTGCAGGAAGCGGTGGGGGAGCGCCCTGTCGATGTCGTCATCTCAGACATGGCCCCCAACCTCAGCGGGATCGAGTCTTCCGACAGTGCGCGCGTGGCACACCTGATCGAGTTGGCCATCGATTTTGCTCAGAATCACCTGAGGAAGGACGGGGCCTTGGTATGCAAAGTATTTCACGGGAGCGGTTATTCGCAACTCGTTGAATTATTTCGAGCGCATTTCCGAGTCGTCAAGCCAATCAAACCCAAAGCCTCCCGGGACAAGTCGGCGGAAACGTTTCTCGTGGGGATTGGGCTCAAAAATAGATGAATTTTATGGATCGGTGCATTGATGGGGCGGAAATCCGGTGCTTCCCCGGGGATCGGCCGCAACAGGGGCACCCTTGTGTCGTCTAGAATCGTCCCCATGTACCGCGAAGACCGCGTTCGGCCTTGTCGTTTGATGGTGTCGGGAACGGTTTTTGATGGCGGTCCGGTGGGTTGGCGCATTCAGTGTCAGCCGGAACGCCTGTGAATGGGATGAAGGAGCCGCGGTGAACAATCAATGGTTCTCGAAGATTGCAGTCTGGCTGGTGGTGGCGCTGGTGTTGTTCACCGTGTTCAAGCAGTTCGACCGCGCCAGCACCGGCGGTAGCCAGATCGGCTACTCCGACTTCCTCGAAGAAGTCCGCGCCAAGCGCATCAAGAGCGTCACGCTGCAAGAAGGTGGCGGCGGCACCGAAATCATTGCCATCACCACGGACGACAAGCGCATCCGCAGCACGGCCACCTATCTGGACCGTGGCTTGGTGGGCGACCTGATCAACAACGGTGTCAAGTTCGACGTCCGTCCTCGTGAAGAGCCCTCGCTCATCATGAGCCTGCTGGTGTCCTGGGGCCCCATGCTGCTGCTGATCGGCGTGTGGATCTACTTCATGCGACAAATGCAGGGCGGAGGCAAAGGCGGGGCGTTCAGCTTCGGCAAGAGCCGCGCGCGCATGCTGGACGAATCCAACAACAACATCACCTTTGCGGATGTTGCAGGTTGCGACGAGGCCAAGGAAGAGGTCAAGGAACTGGTCGATTTCTTGCGCGATCCGCAGAAGTTCCAGAAGCTGGGCGGCCGCATCCCCCGTGGGGTGCTGATGGTCGGCCCTCCGGGGACCGGCAAGACGCTGCTGGCCAAGTCGATCGCTGGCGAAGCCAAGGTGCCGTTCTTCACGATTTCCGGCTCGGATTTCGTTGAAATGTTCGTCGGCGTGGGCGCGGCCCGCGTGCGAGACATGTTCGAACAGGCCAAGAAGAATGCACCCTGCATCATCTTCGTGGATGAAATCGACGCCGTGGGCCGCCATCGTGGCGCAGGCCTGGGCGGCGGCAACGACGAACGCGAGCAGACCCTCAACCAGATGCTGGTCGAGATGGACGGCTTCGAGACCAATCTCGGCGTGATCGTGATCGCCGCGACCAACCGTCCCGACATTCTGGACCCCGCGCTGCTGCGCCCCGGCCGTTTCGACCGTCAGGTTTACGTGACGCTGCCCGACGTGCGCGGCCGCGAGCAGATCCTGAATGTGCACATTCGCAAGGTGCCTGTGGGCCAGGACGTGCGTGCCGACATCCTGGCGCGTGGTACCCCCGGCTTTTCCGGTGCCGATCTGGCCAACCTGGTCAACGAAGCTGCGCTGTTCGCCGCACGCCGCAATGGTCGCGTGGTGGAGATGCAGGACTTCGAGAAGGCCAAGGACAAGATCATGATGGGCCCCGAGCGCAAGTCCATGGTCATGCCCGAGGAAGAGCGCAAGAACACCGCCTACCACGAGGCCGGCCACGCCCTGGTCGCCCGCCTGCTGCCCAAGACGGATCCCGTCCACAAGGTCACCATCATCCCGCGTGGCCGTGCCTTGGGCGTGACGATGCAGCTGCCGGAAGGCGATCGCTACAGCATGGACAAGAACCGCATGCTGGACACGATCTCCGTGCTGTTCGGCGGCCGCATTGCCGAAGAAGTCTTCATGGACCAGATGACGACCGGCGCCTCGAACGATTTCGAGCGTGCCACGGCCATCGCGCGTGACATGGTGACCCGCTATGGCATGACCGATGAGCTGGGCCCGATGGTCTATGCCGACAACGAAGGTGAAGTCTTCCTGGGTCGCTCGATCACGAAGACGACCAACATGTCGGAAGAGACCATGCAGAAGGTCGACAAGCAGATCCGCAAGATCATCGATGAGCAATACGCTATGGCGCGCAAGCTGATCGAAGACAACAAGGACAAGATGCATGCCATGGCCAAGGCCCTGCTCGAATGGGAAACCATCGACGCGGACCAGATCAACGACATCATGGAAGGCCGCGATCCGCGTCCGCCCAAGGACTGGACGCCACCGAGCAATCGCCCCAGCGGCCCCAAGCCGCCCGTCAGCACGGACGGTGCGCCGGCGGCCATCTGATCCGCGACTGACACGTGTATACCAGCGGGGCTTCGGCCCCGCTTTTCATTGCCCTTGTGGCACCTCAGGCCATGACGATCTGGCAGACCACCCGTTTCGACATCGATTTGAGCCGCCCGCGCATCATGGGCATCGTCAACGTGACGCCAGACTCGTTCTCTGATGGCGGACGCCATTTGCATGCCGAAGACGCCCTGCGTCAGTGCGAACGGCTGATCGAGGATGGCGCCGACATCCTCGACATCGGCGGAGAATCAAGCCGACCGGGGGCGCCGACGCTGTCGGTCGATGAAGAGTGGGCACGCATCGAGCCCGTGTTGCGGGCCGCAGTCGGTCTGAACGTGCCGGTGTCGGTCGACACGTGCAAGACCGAGGTGATGCGCCGGGCGCTGGATGTCGGCGTGGACATCCTCAATGACATCCGTGCCTTGCAGGCCCCGGGTGCCGAGGCGCTGGTGGCGCAGCACGGCCGATGCGGTGTCTGCCTCATGCACATGAAGGGCGCGCCATCCACGATGCAGGACGCGCCGCAATACCCGGACGTGGTGGAAGAGGTGAAGGCCTTTCTGGCCGAGCGACTGACGAGACTGCGTCATCAGGGCGTCGCGCCAGAGCGCATCGTGCTGGACCCCGGCTTTGGTTTCGGCAAGACACCCGAGCACAACATCGCGTTGATGCAGCGACAGCCTGAGTTGCTCGGCTTGGGGGCGCCTTTGCTGGTGGGCTGGTCACGCAAATCCACGCTGGGCCACATCACGGGCAGGCCAGTCGATGAACGCATGCCAGCCAGTGTGGCCGCCGCGCTGGCCGGAGTGCAACTGGGCGCACGGGTGGTGCGCGTGCACGACGTGGCTGCCACGGCGGATGCCTTGAAGGTCTGGCGGGCCTTCGGGATGCTGAGGTGACGGAAGTCAAGCGCCAGGGAATCGGCGCTCGAATGTGCCTTATTTCACGCGGATGATGGGGGCAATTCAAGCCACAATGGCGGCTCGTTCGACTGCCTCACTCAACAACATGTCTCGACAATACTTCGGCACTGACGGTATCCGTGGCACGGTGGGCCAGGCTCCCATCACGCCCGATTTCATGTTGCGATTGGGCCATGCGGTGGGCCAGGTACTCAAACGGAATGAATCCCGCCCCACCGTGTTGATCGGCAAGGACACGCGGATCTCGGGCTACATGCTGGAGTCGGCGCTGGAGGCCGGTTTTGCGTCGGCCGGGGTGGACGTGCTGTTGACTGGCCCCCTGCCGACCCCTGGCGTGGCCTATCTCACGCGCGCACTGCGGGTCAGCCTGGGCGTGGTGATCAGCGCCTCGCACAACCCGTTTGCGGACAACGGCATCAAGTTCTTCTCCGCGCGCGGCGAGAAGCTGCCCGACGAATGGGAGCAGGCGGTGGAGGCCGCGCTCGATGATCCGCCCAACTGGGCTGATTCTCGCAACCTCGGCAAAGCCAAGCGGCTGGAAGACGCACGGGGGCGCTACATCGAGTTCTGCAAGGCCACCTTCTCTCCGAGCCTCTCGCTCAAGGGCTTGAAACTGGTCGTGGATGCCGCGCATGGCGCAGGCTATCAAGTAGCACCTGAAGTTTTCCATGAACTGGGCGCCGAAGTGATTTCCATCGGCTGCTCGCCGACGGGGCTCAACATCAATGATGGCGTCGGCGCGACGCACCCCGAAGCCCTGGTGGAGGCGGTTCGCCAGCACGGGGCGAACTATGGCGTCGCCCTGGATGGCGATGCCGACCGGCTGCAACTGGTGGACGCCTCCGGCCGCCTGTTCAACGGCGACGAACTGCTCTACATCATGGTGGCCGATCGGCTGTCGCTGGGTGAGCAGGTACCTGGTGCCGTGGGCACCTTGATGACCAACATGGCTGTTGAACTGGCGCTGCAGAACCGTGGCGTCGATTTCGTGCGGGCCAAGGTCGGCGACCGGTACGTGCTGGAAGAGTTGGTGTGCAGGGGTTGGCAGCTCGGGGGCGAAGGTTCGGGGCACTTGATTGCGCTGGACAAGCACACCACGGGCGATGGCATCGTGAGCGCCCTGCAGGTGCTTCAGGCGGTGGCCCGCAGCGGCCGGGACATGTCCGCCTGGCTCGACGGCGTCAAGCTCTTCCCGCAACGTCTGATCAATGTGCGCATGCAGGCTGGCCAGGATTGGAAGTCGAACCCGCACCTGGCAGACATGCAAAAGACGGTGCAGGGCAAGCTGGACGGAAGAGGGCGTGTGCTGATCCGGGCCTCTGGCACGGAGCCGCTGTTGCGCGTGATGGTGGAGGCCGAAGACAAGGCCCTGGCGGATGAATGCGCCCAAGCGCTGGCGGATGCCGTCAGCCGCTGAGACTCGCCCACCACATCAACGAAAAAGCCGAGGCCTCCACCTCGGCTTTTTTGTCTCCTCACGCGGGGCTCGCAACCTCACTTCTTGGGCGGCATCAACACGCTGTCCACCACATGGACGACGCCATTTCCGGCGCGCAGATCGGCGCGCGTCACCAGCGCTTCGTCCACGGTCACGAAGTCGCCCGCCTTCGACACGTTCACACGGGCACCGTTGGCCGTGGTCAGCGCCTTGGCGCCCTCGATGTCGGCTGACTTCGTCAGGCCAGGCACCACGTGGTAGCTCAGTACGGACTTCAGAAATTCCGGATCGCGGGAAAGTTTGTCGAGTGTGGCGGGGGGCAGTGCCTTGAAGGCCTCGTCGGTCGGCACGAACACCGTCACCGGCCCGGCAGCTTCCAGGGTGGCCTGCAGCCCAGCTTGGCGGGCCAGCTTGCTGAAGGTGCCCAGTTCAGGCGTCTGCTCGGTCAGGGCCGACACGGTGGCGGCAGGGATGCCGGCTTGGTTGGGGTGTGTGGCGCAACCGGTCAAGGCGATCAGCGTGGACGCCAGGACCAGAGACATCAAGGTGCTGGGGCGAAAGGTCATTGTCTTCTCCGTCAAACAGCCGCATCCGGGGGATCCGGAGCATGGCGCAACGATAGAAATGTCATGTGACGATCACGTGTCCGTCATGTGACAGCGTCGTCACGAAAAGAGAGGTCAAACACCCTCTGGTTTTGATGACAGCTGGGCGGAAAGCTGTCATGAACAAGTCACAATCGCTGACTACAGTCCGCCACATTGATTTCTGCTGTCACAAGACGAGAAAGGCGTAGACATGAATGTCAAGATGATCCGCACCGCAGCCGCTCTGGCCCTGACCCTGGTTGCCGGCAGCGTGCTGGCTGAGGACGTGACGGGGGCAGGCGCCACCTTCCCCGCACCGCTGTATCAGAAGTGGGCCGCGGCCTTCAACACGGCGACGGGCGTGCGCATCAACTACCAGTCGGTGGGCTCGGGTGCCGGGATCAAGCAGATCAAGGCCAAGACGGTCGATTTCGGTGCGTCCGACATGCCGCTCAAGGACGACGAACTGGCCAAGGAAGGCCTGGTGCAGTTTCCCACCGTGATCGGTGGTGTGGTGCCGGTGGTCAACATCAAGGGCATCACGCCGGGGCAACTCAAGCTGACCGGCGAAGTGCTGGGCAACATCTACCTGGGCAAGATCAAGCGCTGGAACGATCCGGCCATCACGGCTCTGAACCCGGGCGTGGCCCTGCCTGATTCGCCCATCGCGCCGGTGCGCCGCGCCGATGGTTCGGGCACCAGCTTCATCTTCACGAACTACCTGTCGAAGGTGAACGCCGAGTGGAAGACCAGCGTCGGCGAGGGCACGGCCGTGAACTGGCCGACGGGCGCCGGCGGCAAGGGCAATGAAGGCGTGTCGGCTTTCGTGCAGCGCCTGCCCAACGCCATCGGCTACGTGGAGTACGCCTACGCCAAGCAGAACGGCATGTCCTATGTGCTGCTGAAGAACGCCGCTGGCAACTTCGTGGCGCCGGATGACACGACCTTCAAGGCCGCCGCCGCGGGTGCCGAGTGGAACAAGTCCTTCTATCAGATCCTGACCAACCAGGCCGACAAGAACGCCTGGCCGCTGTCCGGCGCCACCTTCATCCTGATGCACAAGGCACAGGACAAGCCCGCTCAGGCCGGCAGCACGCTCAAGTTCTTCGAGTGGGCCTATGTCAACGGTGACAAGACCGCTGCCGATCTGGAATATGTGGCGCTGCCCGCCAATGTGAAGGATCTGGTCCGCAAGCAGTGGGCTTCGATCACTGATGCGGCCGGCAAGCCGGTGTCCTACAAGTGATGAAGTCGGGCGCTGCCATGCCGGACTCGATGCCGAGTTGAACCAGAAATGAAAAGCCGGGCACTTGCATCACAGGTGTCCGGCCTTGTTGTTGTCGTACACGCTGTACCCATGAAATCCGCTGTTCCGCTTGAGGGAGGCCTTCGATGACCGCGATCTTGCCTGCCGAGATGGACGACGCCGGCATGCCGGCCTCCAGGAATGCCAAGCGCCTGCCCATGACCAATCCGCCGACCCGCAAAGTCAATCTCCCTTGGGCCGATGCCGTGTTCGCGATGCTGGCCCGTGCTGCCGCCTTGCTGACGCTGGCCTTGCTGCTGGGCATCATTGCTTCGCTTGTGATGGGCGCCTGGCCAGCCATCAAGGCCTATGGCCTGAGCTTCCTGTGGCGCAGCGAATGGGATCCTGTGCAAGATCAGTACGGTGGCCTGGTGATGATCTACGGCACGTTGATGACCTCGTTCATCGCGCTGCTGATCGCCGTGCCGGTGAGCTTCGGCATCGCGATGTTCCTGACGGAGTTGTCGCCGTCGTGGCTGAAGCGGCCGCTGGGCATTGCGGTGGAGTTGCTGGCCGCCGTGCCGTCGATCGTGTACGGCATGTGGGGCCTGCTGGTGTTCGGCCCCATCCTGGCGGAGTACGTACAGCAGCCGCTGCAAACCGCCACGGAGGGCGTGCCCTATCTGGGTGCGCTGTTCAGTGGCCCGCCGGTGGGCATCGGCATTTTGTCGGCCGGCATCATCCTGGCCATCATGATCATTCCCTTCATCGCCTCGGTGATGCGGGACGTGTTCGAGGTGACGCCGCCCATGCTCAAGGAGTCGGCCTACGGTCTGGGCTCGACCACCTGGGAAGTGGTGTGGAAGGTGGTGCTGCCTTACACCAAGACCGGCGTGGTGGGGGGCATCATGCTGGGCCTGGGGCGTGCACTGGGCGAGACCATGGCCGTGACCTTCGTGATCGGCAACATGAACCAGCTCAATTCGCTGTCTGTCTTCGAGGCGGCCAACAGCATCACCTCGGCGCTGGCCAATGAATTCGCGGAAGCCGGTGAGGGTCTGCATCAGGCCTCGCTGATCTATCTCGGCCTGGTCCTGTTCTTCATCACCTTCGTGGTGCTGGCCTTCTCCAAGGTGCTGCTGGCCCGCCTGAAGAAGTCGGAAGGAGCACGTTCATGAGCGCCGAACTGCACGCCCTGCGTGCCCGCAAGCATGCGGCCCGCAAGCGCACGAACGTGATCGCCCTGACACTGTCGCTGGCCGCCATGGCCTTCGGTCTGGTCTGGCTGATCTGGATCCTGATCGAGACGGTGCGGCTGGGCCTGGGTGGCCTGGCGCTGGACACCTTCACGCAGATGACACCGCCCCCGCAGGAAGCGGGTGGCCTGGCCAACGCAATCATGGGCTCGTTCATGATGGTGGGACTGGCCACGCTGATCGGCACGCCGGTGGGCATCATGGCCGGCATCTATCTGGCCGAATATGGCCAGCGGGGCTGGCTGGGCAGCACCACGCGCTTCATCAACGACATCCTGCTGTCGGCGCCGTCCATCGTGGTGGGCCTGTTCATCTACTCGACGGTGGTGGCGCGCATGCACACGTTTTCCGGCTGGGCCGGCGTGCTGGCCCTGGCCCTGATCGTGGTGCCCGTGGTGATCCGCACGACCGAGAACATGCTGGTGCTGGTGCCCAATGCACTGCGTGAAGCGGCTTATGCGCTGGGCACGCCCAAGTGGCGCGTGATTCTGACCATCACATTGAAATCGGCGCGCGCCGGTGTGGTGACGGGCATCCTGCTGGCTGTGGCCCGCATCTCGGGTGAGACCGCACCGCTGCTGTTCACCGCGCTCTCGAACCAGTTCTGGTCGTCGGACCTGGGCCAGCCGATGTCGAGCCTGCCGGTCACCATCTTCAAGTTCGCGATGAGCCCGTATGAGAACTGGCAAAAGCTCGCCTGGGCCGGTGTCTTCCTGATCACCGCCGGGGTGCTGGTGCTCAACATCATTGCCCGCACGATGTTCCGCCAGCGCTGAATATGCCCGCATTACAGAGATTGATGGAGTCCTGATTCATGGATGCCAAGGTACAAAACCAGAACACACAAGCCAAGCTGGCCGTGCGCAACCTGAACTTCTATTACGGCAAGTTCCACGCGCTCAAGAACGTCAACATGGAGTTGCCCGCCAACAAGGTGACGGCCTTCATCGGCCCCTCGGGTTGCGGCAAGTCCACGCTCTTGCGCACCTTCAACCGCATGTTCGAGCTGTATCCCGAGCAGCGCGCCGAAGGGCAGATCCTGCTGGACGGCAAGGACATCCTCACCAGCAAGGAAGATGTCTCGCTGATCCGCGCGCGCGTGGGCATGGTGTTCCAGAAGCCGACGCCGTTCCCGATGTCCATCTACGAAAACATCTCGTTCGGCGTGAAGCTGTTCGAGAACCTGTCTCGCAGCGAGATGGACGAGCGCGTGGAATGGGCGCTCAAGAAGGCCGCCCTGTGGAACGAAGTCAAGGACAAGCTCAATCAGAGCGGCTCGGGCCTGTCGGGCGGTCAACAGCAGCGGCTGTGCATCGCGCGCGGCATCGCCATCAAGCCCGAAGTGCTGTTGCTGGACGAGCCTTGTTCCGCACTGGACCCGATTTCCACCGGCAAGATCGAAGAACTCATCCATGAGCTCAAGAACGAATACACCGTGCTGATCGTGACCCACAACATGCAGCAGGCCGCACGCTGCTCCGACTACACCGCCTACATGTACCTGGGCGAGTTGATCGAGTTCGGCGCCACCACCGACATCTTCATGAAGCCCAAGCGCACGGAGACCGAGGACTACATCACCGGCCGCTTCGGCTGATCCGGCTGCTGCAAGCCGCCGTCCACGTCACCCCACACGTCCACAACAAGAGATTCCCAAGGAGTCGCCCGATATGGAAAAGCATCTGTCCAGCCAGTTTGACGTCGAGCTCAGCGCGATTTCCACGCGCGTGCTGGAGATGGGGGGGCTCGTGGAGTCCCAGGTCCAGCAAGCCATCTATGCGCTCACGCATTTCAGCGGCGAGACAGCCAGCCAGGTGATCGAAACGGAAGAGCGCGTCAACCAGATGGAGATGGACATCGATGCGGATCTGTCCACCATCATTGCGCGCCGCCAGCCTACGGCACGGGATCTGCGCCTGCTGATCGCCATCTCCAAGACCATCGGCAACCTCGAGCGCGTGGGCGACGAGGCCGCGCGCATCGCGCGCACGGTGCAGCGCCTGATCAACACGGGCGTCTCCAGCCGCCTGCGCTTGCCGGTGGCCGATGTGTCCTTCGAGGCCTCGCTGGCCACGGCCTCGCTGCGTAAGGCCCTGGATGCCTTCGCACGGCTGGACACGCAGACCGCGCTGGAAGTCATCAAGAGCGACAACGAGATCGATGCCGAGTTCGATGGCCTTATGCGCAAACTCATCACCTACATGATGGAAGACCCGCGCACGATTTCGGCCTCCATCGATCTGGTGTTCGTGGCCAAGGCCATCGAGCGCGTGGGCGACCACGCCAAGAACCTGGCCGAGCAGGTCATCTACATCGTCAAGGGCACGGACGTGCGTCACAACACGCCCGAAGCCGTCGAATCCATCATCAAGTGATCCCAACCCTTCAAGCCTTCACTGAAAGAGACCTGTCATGAGCCGAGTCCTGGTAGTGGAAGACGAGCCGGCGATCGCCGAACTGATCGCCCTGAACCTGCGCCATTCGGGCTTCGAAGTGGTGATCGCCCACGATGCCGAGATGGCGCAGGCCGAGATCGACAAGGTGCTGCCCGATCTGGTGCTGCTGGACTGGATGCTGCCGGGCCAGTCGGGCTTGGCGATTGCCAAGCGCTGGCGTGGCGCCACCCGCACGCGCGAGTTGCCCATCATCATGTTGACCGCGCGGGCCGAGGAGGTCGACAAAGTGGCCGGTTTGGATGCTGGCGCGGACGATTACCTCACCAAACCATTCTCCACGCATGAGTTGATGGCCCGCGTGCGTGCCGTGCTGCGTCGCAAGGCGCCGCAAGCGCTGGATGCCGCTGTGGAAGTGGCCGGCTTGAAGCTGGATCCAGCCACGCGCCGCGTGTGCCGGGGTGAGCAGGAAGTCAAGATCGGCCCGACCGAGTTCAAGCTCCTGCACTTCTTCATGACCCACCCCGAGCGGGTGCACAGCCGCGCCCAGCTGCTTGACCGCGTGTGGGGTGACCACGTGTTCATCGAGGAACGCACGGTGGACGTGCATGTCAAACGCCTGCGCGAAGCCCTGCAGCCGGTGCAACGTGCGCAGTTGATCGAGACCGTGCGTGGTGCGGGCTATCGCCTGACGCAGCAGGTGGCCGACCTCACGGCTGGATGAGCGCCGCCAAGGCCCACACTTTTCATACGGACATCGTGGATTCAAGCAAATCGTGGCTGCTGTCACGGGTGGGTGTGCGCCTGTTGACGGCTTGCGCAGGCGGCGCTGGTGGCTGGTGGCTCGGGGCCCGGCTGGGCAGCCCGATCTACCTGAGCGCAGCGGGTGCGGCCGCGGCCGTGCTGGGCGTGTCCGTGCTGGATACGCTCAAGGGCCATCACCTGTTGGATTGGTTGCGCACGCCCGAAGCGCAGGCCCCGAGGCTGCCCGGCTTGTGGGGCGAGGTGGCGCACCGCGTGGAGCGCGTCATCCGCATGCGCGATCAGCAGATCGCCGATGAACAGGCCCGGCTGGCTCAGTTCCTGTCGGCCGTGGAGGCCTCGCCCAACGGCGTGATGCTGCTGGACGCAAGCGACCACATCACGTGGATGAGCGCGGCCGCTGCCGATCACTTCGGCTTGAACCCGCAGCGCGACCTCATGCAGCGCGTGACCAACCTCGTGCGCCAGCCCGCCTTTGTGCAGTATCTGGCATCGGGCGACTATAAGGAAGCGGTCAAGTGCCCGGCGCACCGCGGCACGATCAGCATGCTGCAAATCCAGATCCGGGTGTATGGGGAAGGGCTCAAGCTGGTGCTGTCTCAGGACATCACCGAGCGTGAGCGCGCTGACACCATGCGGCGCGACTTCGTGGCCAATGTCTCGCACGAGATCCGCACGCCCTTGACGGTGCTCAGCGGCTTCATCGAAACCCTGGCCTCACTGCCCTTGACGGAGGTGGAGCGCAAGCGCGTGATCGAGTTGATGTCGCAACAGGCAGAACGCATGCAGGGCTTGGTCTCGGACCTGCTGACCCTGGCCCAGATCGAAGGCAGCCCGCGCCCTGGTGCCGATCGCTGGGTCTCTGCGCACAAGCTGATGCAACGCATCGAGAGCGACGGTCTGGCACTCTCCAAGAACCAGCATCCCATGCGTTTCGACATCGAGGTGCCGGCAGGCCGCGAGTGTGAGATCGCCGGCATCGAAAACGAATGGCTCAGCGCCATGGGCAACCTTGTGTCCAATGCGGTGCGCTACACACCTGCTGGCGCGCCCATCGAGGTCCGCTGGAGCGTGAACGCCGATGGTGGCGCAGAGTTCAGCGTGAAGGACGGCGGCATCGGCATTGCGCCGGAGCACATCCCCCGTCTCACGGAGCGCTTCTATCGGGTCGATGGCAGCCGCTCGCGAGAAACGGGCGGCACAGGCCTGGGGCTGTCCATCGTCAAGCATGTGGTGCAGCGCCACGGCGGCGAACTGCGCATCACCAGCGAGAAGGGCAAGGGCTCGACCTTCACGCTCACGGTGCCTGCCAACCGGGTGCGGCTGGCCTGAATACCTGACTGTTCAGCCGCCTTCTGGCGTGCCCGCACGCCGATAGATCACGATCTGCTCGGAATTGTGCGTGCGCTGGTTGTACTGCGCCATGCGGTACCAGCCCTTCACCACGGGGGGCTTTTCACGCGGGCCGATGCGCAGCACCAGACGTTCGCACATGAGTTGCTCGCGCTCCTTGTCGGCCAGCGCCACGCCGTTGACGCTGTAGCCGCCAAAGTACTCCATCGCTGTGAGCAGACCGACCGGCGAGCGCGGCGAGCACACCAGCGAATGGGCAGGCACATGCGGCTTCATGCGGGTCATCAGGTAGCGATAGCTGCGAGCCTGATCCAGCAAAGGCAACCACAGGGTCATGAACAACAGCCAGCACAAGGCCACGCCACCGGCCGGCAGCACCAGGCTCTTCCATAAGGCATGGGCATTGCGGGCCGTGCGCCACCGTACCAGCGCCAGCCACAGCACGGTGGCCACCACAGCGATGAGCAGGGTGGCCAGAGAGAACTGAGGCACGATGCCGGGAACCAGTTTGGCAACCCGCGCGGCCATGCGCACCGGCGTGCCTGTGTGCATGGCAATGTAGAACGCCCAGATGGCAGCGGCGCACACCGTGAAGAAGCAGACCGAGAACCAGTCGATGGCCGAGCCCAGGCTGCGCTGCAGGATGGGCAGGGCAAAGGCCGCCAGGACCGCCAGCGGCGGCAGCACGGTCAGCAGCGCCCGTTCATTGCCCCCCATGGCGATCGACGCCCCCAAGCCCACCAGGGCCGCCAGCATGGGCACGGCGATGTGACGCCGCCAGACCTGTCTGCGCCAATGCCAGATGGTCAGCCCGGCCAGGGGCAGGGCGGGCCATGTGAACCAGGTGATCAACTTGAGCAGTGCCTTCACACCGATGTCCAGGTCCACCCGCCAGATCCAGCCAGACAGCCCCCCCAAGGACAGCGCCGTGGCCAAAGCAACAGCAAGCAGCGTGGCCGCGGCGACCCAGATCAGGTGCTGCCGCATGGCCGCGTGGCCGGAGCGCAGACAGACAACCATGCCAGCCACGCCAAGGAAGGCGGCCACGGCCGGGCTGCCACTGGCGGCCATCATCGGCAAGCCGACGAGCGCGGCGACGCGCGCATGCACCGGCTCCCGCTGAGCGGCAGCCAGGCCGAACATCAGCATGGTGCTGCCCGTCAGTTGGAGCAGTTCGGGCGTGGTTTCATGACCCAGCTGCAGCAGGCCCAGGCTGGCGATCAGGGCCAACAGCGCTCCGTCGGCCACGCAGCGGGCATAGTCACGTGGCTGTGCCTCGCCGCCAAAGGCCAGCGGCAAGGGCTGGGCCGCGTCGGTCATGGCCAGGTGATAGGTGGTGTACCAAGTCAGCGCGAGGATGCTGCCCAGCAGCAGCGCGAAGGGGATGCGCGCGGCCAGGGCCGGATCCACCCATGGACTCAGAACGGAGATGAAGGCGCCCCCCAGCCAATAGGGCAGGACACCGCCGTACTGAGGCGCCACGCCACCCACATTGGGATGCAGCCAGGACGCGTCGCCCAGGGCGAGGCTCCACATCTGCCCGAAAGCGGCGATGTCCTCGTTCTTCCAGGGGTCGCGCCCGAAAAGCCCCGGGATCACGTAGGCGGCACAAAACAGCAGCAAGGCCCAGCGCGGCAGGCGCTGGACGGCTTTCTGGGTGACCAGCGCGGGCGAAATCAGGGGAGCCGGCGAACGAGGGCGCATGCGGGCAAAGACCGGTCTTGACGCGGCAGAAAATGAAGAGCGTCGGGCAAAGCGGGGCGCCGACACAAGAAAAAGGGCAGCCTGTAGCTGCCCTTGGATTCGCATCGACCGCCAGGAACCAGAAGGTGCCCGGCGGCGGCTCGATCACTTGCGGAACTGAGCAAACTTGGTGCGGAATTTTTCCACACGACCGCCCAGGGAGTCCACGCTCTTTTGCGTGCCGGTGTAGAAAGCGTGCGACTCGGACGACGTTTCCAGCTTGAACAGCGGCAGTTCACGGCCGTCTTCCAGCTTGATGGTTTCCTTGCTGGGGGCGCAGGAACGGGTCACGAACTTGAAGCCGTTGGATTGATCCAGGAAAACGACTTCGCGGTAGTTGGGGTGAATACCTTGCTTAGGCATGTGAAACCTCTTGCTGTTGCAGTGTGTGCATCATCGGGAGCCACCAAGCCCCATGCCTGGCACTTTCCGACAGCCGGAAAACTCAGGATTCTAGCACGAGAACCCTAGGGTTAGTGAAAATCACGGAGACACGCGCCGCATCACCAAGCGACCACCGAGGATCCGGCTTCGCCGGGCCGCCGGTGGTGCCCCCTTTCAAAGGGGGCGCGCGAAGCGCGTAGGGGGTTAGCCACCCCGTCTCATCATGTCGAAGAAATCGTGGTTGTTCTTCGTCGAGCGCATCTTGTCGAGCACGAACTCCATCGCCTCGATTTCGTCCATCGGGTAGAGCAGCTTGCGCAGAATCCAGCTCTTTTGCAGGATTTCAGGCTTGAGCAGCAGCTCTTCACGGCGCGTACCCGACTTGTTGATCAGGATAGAGGGATAGACGCGCTTTTCGGCCATGCGGCGATCCAGGTGGATTTCGCAGTTGCCGGTGCCCTTGAACTCTTCGTAGATCACTTCGTCCATGCGGCTGCCGGTGTCGACCAGCGCAGTGCCGATGATGGTCAGCGAGCCGCCTTCTTCGACATTGCGGGCCGCGCCGAAGAAGCGCTTGGGGCGCTGCAGCGCGTTGGCGTCCACACCGCCGGTCAACACCTTGCCGGAGCTGGGCAGCACGTTGTTGTAGGCACGGGCCAGACGGGTGATCGAATCCAGCAGGATGACCACGTCCTTCTTGAGTTCGACCAGGCGCTTGGCGCGCTCGATCACCATCTCGGCAACCTGCACGTGGCGCTGGGCCGGCTCATCGAAGGTCGAGCTGATGACTTCGCCGCGCACGGTGCGCTGCATCTCGGTCACTTCCTCGGGGCGTTCATCGACCAGCAGCACGATGAGGTGCACATCCGGGTGATTGGCGACCAAGGCGTGGGCCAGATTCTTCATCATCACCGTCTTGCCGCTCTTGGGCGGGGCCACCAGCAGGGCGCGCTGGCCTTTGCCGATGGGGGCGATCAGGTCGATGATGCGACTGGTGACGTTGTCGTCGTTCTTGCCGCTGGCGCCTTCACGTTCGAGCTTGAACTGCTCCTCTGGGAAGAGGGGCGTCAGGTTCTCGAACATCAGCTTGTTCTTGTTGACCTCGGGCGCGATGCCGTTGACGCGATCGACCTTGACCAAGGCAAAGTAGCGCTCGCCGTCCTTGGGCACGCGCACTTCGCCTTCGATCATGTCGCCGGTGTGCAGGTTGAAGCGCCGCACCTGGCTGGGCGACAGATAGATGTCGTCCGTGCTGGCCAGGAAGCTCATGTCGAGGGCGCGCAGGAAGCCGAAGCCGTCAGGCAGCACTTCGAGCACGCCGTCGCCGAACACCTGTTCGCCGGCCTTGGCGCGCTTCTTCATGATGGCGAACATCAACTCCTGCTTGCGCATGCGAGAGACGTTCTCGATTTCCAGGCCTTCGGCCATCTCCACGAGTTTGGAGATGTGCAGCGCCTTCAATTCGGAAAGATGCATGGATGGAACCCTGATTGATACCGGCTGTCAGACAGGCGTGAGATTCAATATCCGCAACGCAACGCCGAACAAGTGGACAACGTGGGGAATGCGCTGAGTGCGCTGGGTGGGGGTAGACAAATGGCCTGGGTCGGGGAACCGGCGGCCGGGAGTTTGTCAGGAGGCCTCAGGCGTGAATCCTGGGCGGATGCCGGGTGCTTGTCGAAACGATGGGCTACAAGCTTCGAATCTGACGCACCGGCCGGTGGATGAAACCCTCCGGCCTGACGAACACCGGCTGAAGTCTATCAGCCGGTGCACGCATTATAGGGATGAATTTCCCTGAAAAATCACAGGTTGCCGTCGATGAACGCCGTCAACTGGGCCTTGGACAGCGCGCCCACCTTGGTGGCGGCCAGCTGGCCACCCTTGAAGATCATCAGCGTGGGGATGCCACGGATGCCGAACTTGGCAGGCACATCGCGGTTCTGATCCACGTTCATCTTGGCGATGTTCAGGCGACCGGCGTAGTCCTTCGCGACTTCGTCGAGAATGGGGGCGATCATCTTGCAGGGGCCGCACCATTCGGCCCAGTAATCGACCAGCACGGGCTGCTGCGATTGCAGGACGTCGGCGTCGAAAGAGGCGTCGGAAATGTGTTTGATCAGGTCGCTGCTCATGTGTCTGTCCTTCAGGTTGCCGCTGCAAAAGCACAATATGGGATCGCACTTGCAGGCCGCAGAATGAAAAGATTCTGACACAGAAGATGTGGCCTCCCGGCGCCGTCTCAATAGACCTTATTCAATGAGCTTGATAGCTTCGTCCTTATCGACCACCCCGAAAATCCCGCTGCCGCAGGCGTGGCCGTGGCCGGCGCAGGCCAGTGCCCAGGCGTGCTGGCAGGCATGGGCCAGGGAGGTCTCGGGCTGGCTGACCACGCAGCAGGCGGACGTTCGCGAGGCGCTGCTCATCTTGCCGGTGGGCGCCGTGCTGGCCCAGGCCCGTGCCGGCTGGCAGGCTGCCGTGGGCGGCTGGCTGCCCCGGATCGACACGATTGCATCGGTGTCGGGCGCACTGGTGTGGTCGTGGTCGGCACCGGCACGGGAGGAGGGCGGGGCGCTGCCCGCCTTGACGCTCGATCCCGTGGTGGACCGGCTGCAGGCGGCCCGCAGTCTGGGTGGCGAAGCGTGGGGACGGCAATGGGCTCAGCGCGATCGTCGCGGCTTCGAACATGCGCTGGATCAGGTGGTGGATGCGGCACACCTGTGGCTGCGGCGCATGCAGGCCATGGCGCCGCAGCAGCGCGGCGCGTATGCCGAGCAGGCGCGCGCAACGCTGGCCGGCAGCGGCGGCGAACACAGGCCCGGGTGGACGCGAGCGGCTGCTGCTGGCCTGGGCACTGGAGTGGGCCGCGCACACGGCTGTGCAGGGCCTGCCGACCGATGTGCTGTACGGGCTGCGGCCCTCGGCGTTGGTGGTCACCACGGCAGGGGCGGCCATCTCGCCAGGCACGGAGCTGCATCTCACGCAAGGCGTGATGCAGCACCTGCGCGAACAAGGTGTGCCGGCCCTCTGGTTGAGCGCCATGCCGCTGGCGGCCACACCGCCTGAGTCGCGGCTGCAGGCACCTTGTGTGATTGGCTGCACGGATGCCGAAGATGAGGCACAACAGGCAGCCGCGCAAGTGATCGCTGCGGTGAACGCCGCGCGGCAGCAGCCAGCCCAAGACAGACAACAACCGGTGGCCTTGATCGCGCTGGACCGCAGCCTGATCCGGCGCGTGCGGGCCATGCTGGAAGAAGCAGGGGCACGCATCGCCGATGAAACGGGCTGGCGCCTGTCGACCACGCGTGCGGCCGCGGTGCTGTCGCGTCTGCTCCAGGCATCGCATCCGCGTGCCACGACGGACGAGCTTCTGGATTGGCTCAAGTCGGGCTGGATCTCGGGGCCGGCGGATGAAGGCAACCCGGAACGACAACTGGCCAATGCCAGTGGCCAGTTGGAGATCTGGTGCCGCAGGCATGGCATGTTGAGTGCCTGGAGCCTGCAAGTGCCTGCGCTCGATGCCTTGTCGGCCGATGACGTGCAGACCGTTGCCGAGAACCTGCCTCAAGTGGTGCCCGAAGGCGGTGATGCCATGCCGGCAAGTGCCGTGCGCCTGTGGCATTGGGCACGGGAAGTGCTCGGGCCGCTGCAGGCTTTGTGGTCTGCCCGGCGGCCGCGCATGCAGGAATGGGTGCTGGCACTTCGGGACTGTCTGGCAGCCAGCGGCAGCTTGTCGGCATTGGCGGCCGATCCGGCGGGCCAACTGGCGCTCGAGACCCTGCGCTTCGGACTGGCGACGCAGGCCTGCGACCTGGAGCAGGCATGGCAGGGTCTGTCCTCCCAGGTCACCATGGATGGCCGCGCCTTTCAGCGCTGGGTGGGATCGGTCCTGGAAGACACCACCTTCCGACCCGAGGCTCCCGAGGATGAGGCCGATGTCGTCATCACGCCCATGGCCCGCGCCGTGTTGCGACCCTTCCATGCCATCGTGCTGCCCGGCGCCGATGAGCGGCAACTGGGCGCCTTGGCCAGCCCTTCGGGATGGCTGGGCACCAAGCTGCTGGAGGCCATGACCTTGCCCACCCCACAGACGCAACGTGCCGCACAGTGGGACGCATTCCAGTTGCTGATGAACCGCCCTGGTGTGATCTGTCTTCATCGGCATGCACAAGGCAGCGAACCGCTGGAGCCCAGCCCGTGGCTGGAGAAGTGGGCCGCCCACGAAGGCGTGGCCTTGGCACGTGGTACGGACAGGCTCGTGCACCTGAGCGTGCCGCACACGCCGGTGCGCACGCCTTTGCCCAGCCTTGACACTCACCACGAGGCATTGCCGATGCAGGTCACCGCGACCTCGTATGAAGCATTGCGCCAGTGTCCCTATCGCTTCTTTGCCACCAGCGTGCTGGGTCTGCGTGAGCAGGACGAACTGGACGAAGGACTGGATCGATCCGACTTCGGCATCTGGTTGCACGAAGTGCTGCTGCGCTTTCACCTCGCTCGTCAGCAGCAGTTGGCGCTCAGCAATGAGCAGGAGGATGTGCAGGCCTGGCTGGCCGTGGCCGCCAAGGTGATCCGCGAACAAGGGCTGGACCGGGATGGACAACGGCCTTACTTCCTGCCTTTCAGCGCCGACCTTGACCGCCTGGCACAAGGCTATGTGCGATGGTTGCGCGAGCATGAGGACAAGGGGTGGTCGGTGCAGCATGTCGAACACAAGGACACGCTGGCGTTGACGCTCGCGCCGGATCTGAGCGTGCGCCTGCATGGGCAACTGGACCGCGTCGACATCCGCCATGAAGCCGGTGAGCGCCGGCGCTTCGTACTGGACTACAAGACCGGCAACCGGGATGCCCTCAAGGCCAAGGTGGCGCAGCCGCTGGAGGACACGCAACTGGCCTTTTATGCCGCCCTGTCGGGCAGGGATGCGCCCGTGGATGCGGCATATCTCCATCTGGATGCACGCAGCGTGACGCAGATCGATCATGCAGAGGTGGCCCACAGCGCCGAGGCCCTGCTGCAGGGCGTGGCCAGCGACTGGGCGCGTCTGCGTGCAGGGGCGCCGCTCAAGGCCATGGGAGAGGGGGCCGCTTGCGCGTTCTGTCAGGCGCGCGGCCTGTGTCGCAAGGACCACTGGTCACCGCATGCGCCAGAAGCGATGGAAGACAGCGAACAACGCCAAGAGGCAAGCCCGTCATGAGCCAGGCTGCGTATGAAGTCAACGGCCACCTGGTCGATCCCGCGCATTTTTATGAAGTGGCATGCGACCCGCGCCGCAGTGTCGTGGTCGAAGCGTGTGCGGGGGCCGGCAAGACCTGGATGCTGGTCTCTCGCATCCTGCGCGCGCTGCTCGATGGTGTGCCGCCCAATCAGATCCTGGCCATCACCTTCACCAAAAAGGCAGCAGGTGAAATGCGCGAACGCCTGCACACCTGGCTGCGCGATTTCGCGCATGCATCCGATGCACAACGCGAGCAGGAACTGCGCATGCGCGGGGTTCAGGAAGCGGCCCTGGCAGAGATGGCTCCGCGCCTGCAGCAGCTGTATGCGCAGTGGCTGGAAGAAGGCAAGGGGGTGGACATCCACACGATCCACGGCTGGTTCTCACGTCTGGTGAAGGCCGCGCCGCTGGATGTGCTGCACGAGCTGGGCCTGCCGCCCGAACTCAATCTGGTCGAAGACACGGCCGAATACTGGCCCGAACTGTGGGGGCGCTTCCTGCGGCGCATCGATGCGCAAGCGCAGGCCCGCGCATCCCACAAGACGCAGGCAGATGGCGCACCGGCCACGCCGCAGGCCAAGGATGCCGACGCCTTCATGGCCATCGTGCGGGAGGTAGGCCGCTTCAACACCGAGGCCTGGCTTCAATCCGCCCTGTCCAATCGCCTGGAGTTGAGCCTGGCCGATCAGGCAGGACTTCTGGACGAGGGCGTCGAATCAGCGGGGGAGTGGCAACTGCAATGGGCCGGACTGGATTGCCCCAGCCAGGCCTTGCTGCGCGAGAGCGTGCGCACGCACTTTGCGACGCTGGCCCGGCTTCTGGCCAAGTCCAAAGGCAAGAAGGCTCAGGACGCGGGCATGGCCGTCGAAAAGGCCCTGAGCTTGCCCGATGCCATGCAGCAGGCGCAAGCCCTGTGTGCCGCCTTGTTGACCAAGGATGGCGAGCCGCGCAAGCAGTTGGGGGATCTGGAGGACCTGGCCTGGGCGCAGGCCTGGCTGATGGATCTGGACCGTGCGTTGCTGCAGGAGGCGGCGCATCGCCTGCATGCGCAGATGGTGCGCCTTTCGCGCATCCTGTTCGAGGAATACGCCGCACTGAAAACAGAGCGAGGCCTGGCCGACATGGTGGACCTGGAGTTGGCCGCGGCACGCCTGCTGGGCGACCCGGTGCTCTCGGGCTGGATCCAGGAGCGGCTGGACAGCCAGGTGCGGCAGTTGTTGATGGACGAGTTCCAGGACACCAGCCCCCTGCAGTGGCAGACGCTCAAATCCTGGCTGTCGGCTTATGCCGGGGCCGGTGGCGGCATGAGCGGCCGCCAGCCCGTGCAGGTCTTTCTGGTGGGCGATCCCAAGCAAAGCATCTACCGCTTCCGCCGCGCCGATCCGCGGGTGTTCACGGCGGCCAAGGACTTCGTCATCGAGGCGCTGGGAGGCGCCTTGCTTGCCTGCGATCACACCCGCCGCAATGCGCCGGGCGTCATCGAGGTGCTCAACAAGGTGATGCAACAGGCCCATGACGAAGGCAGCTTCCCGGGCTTCAGACCGCACACCACGGCATCGCAAGCCGAAGCCAGCGTGCGCGTGCTGCCCAGCATCCCCCGATCCGCAGCCGTCAAGCCGGAGATGGTCGAAGGCTGGCGCGACAGCCTGTTCACGCCTCGCGAGCAGGCCCGCACCTCGATCAAGGAGATGGAGGCCGCGCAGGTTGCCGATGCCATCGCCTCGTTGATGCAGGAAGAAGGCCTGGCCGCATCGGACATCTTTGTGCTCAGCCGACGGCGTGCGACGCTGAGCATGGTGGCCCAGGCGCTGGATGCACATGGGCTGCCGCACATCGCGCCGGAAGACACACTGCTGATCGACACGCCCGAGGTGCGCGATCTGGTGGCCGTGGTGGATGCGCTGGTCTCGCCCCACCATGACCTGGCCTTGGCGCATGCACTCAAGAGCCCGCTGTTTGGCGCGACCGATGAGGAACTGCTGTGGCTTTCCGCACGCACGAAGCGGCAAGACGCCGCGCACTCGACCAGTTGGTGGGAGGCCTTGTCGGCATTGAACGGCGATGCGCGTGAGCAGCAGGCGCCAGAGAGCCTCGCGCGGGCCGCCAGGCTGCTGAGCCGCTGGGCGCAGATGGTCAAGACCGCACCGCCCCACGACCTGTTGACAGCCATCGTCACGCAAGGCGACTTCCGGCAGCGGCTGCTCGCCAGCGTGCCCCCTTCACAGCGTGCCCAGGCGCTGTGCCATGTGGATGCCTTGCTGGCCCAGACGCTGGAGATGGATGCCGGACGCGACGCCACGCCTTACCGCTGGGTGCGGATGCTCAAGCGTCTGCCCTTGGCCTTGCCACCGCGTGCGCAGCCTCAGGCCATTCAGTTGCTGACCATCCATGGCGCCAAGGGGTTGGAGGCGCGCGCGGTGTTCATGGTGGACACCGATCCCGAGCCTGCGCGCAAAGACAGCTATGCCCTGATGGTCGACTGGCCGGAGAGTGACGAGCGGCCGCGCCGCTGCGCCTTCATCCGCTCGCAAGGCAAGCCGCCGCCCAGCCTGGCGCAGACGCTGGCAGACGATCTGGCCGCGGACCAGCGTGAGGAGCTCAACGCCCTGTATGTGGCCTTGACGCGCGCCCGCGAGCAACTGGTATTCAGCCGCACCGAACCGCGCACCACGAACGCAGGCAGTTGGTGGCAAAGGCTGGTTGCCAGTGCCGCCATTGACCCGCACAGACTGTGGCTGCCCCAGCCCTCGCAGGCCGCCAAGGATCAGGATGCGCCCCCCGACGCCGTGCTCATGGCCTTGCCGGTGCTGACAGCCGGCACCACACCTGCCGCCCCAGCCATGCGCATGCCGGACGACGTCAGCGTGCAGCAGTTGCTCGGTCAGGTCGTCCACAGGGTGCTGGAATGGCTGACGCCGCTGCCTGTTGCCCAGCGGACGGCACCGCAGCTTGAGCGCGCCGTGAAAGCGGCGGCGGCCGAAGTCGGGCTCGATGCCGCACACCATGCGCAGGCTGCACATCTGGCCGACACGATCCTGCGCTCGCCCGAGTTGCAAAGCTGGCTGGACCCGGCGCACGTGGACTGGGCCGGCAATGAGGTCAGCCTGTTCGACCAGGGCCAGGTGCTGCGCATCGACCGGCTGGTGGCGCGGCTCGCGCCGCAGGGCCGTCAATGGTGGGTGCTGGACTACAAGCTGGCCCACCGGCCGGAGGCCCTGGCAGGCTACCGGCAGCAGCTGTTGCGCTATGTGGCCGCTGTTTCGGCGCTGCAGCCGGGGGAGAAGGTATCAGCCGGGTTCATCACTTCTGCGGGGGCCTACGTGCCCCTGGACGATGGCCAGCCAGCTTGACCGTGCGCGCCACCTGAACCAGTGGGGCGGGGCGTGAATTAGGACCCGCTTTCCCCGCCTTCTGGGCGCATTACCGCAGGGCGCAATGGTGTGCAATCCGGTATGTTTACATGGGGATACACCTGTCCCCTGGAGATCCGTTTCAGCCCGCCAACATGGTCGCCGCCACGACACCCACGCCTTCGGCACCCAAGCTGTTTGGGCGATTCGAGTTGCGACAGCAACTCGGGCGCAGCCACGCTTCGAGCACCTGGCTGGCCTTCGATCCGCGCCTGCAGCAGGAGGTCTACCTCTGCGTGCCGCGCGCACAACCTCAAGGCGAAGCCGGTCGGGATACCTGGACGCAGGACGTGCTGGCTGCCGCCCGCCTCAAGCATCCCTGCCTGGCCGAAGTGCTCGAAGTCGGCACGCACGAGGGGTGGCCCTTCATCACCCACCCCCGCGGACAGACGCTGACCCTGGCCGAACGCATGGCCGGCAGCACGCCGCCCACGCCGATCGAGGTGGTCAACGCCCTGATCGATGTGCTGCAAGGGCTGGCCTATGCCCATGATGCCGGCGTCGCCCATCTGGACATCGGTCTGCACAACCTGATCGTCGACAAGGCCGGCCACGCCCAACTCATCGCCATGGGCGGTGGATTGGCACAACTACAGCCCGGCGAAACCCAACGCCCCCATCTCGGTCGCCAGGAAATCCGCCAGGCCGGCGAACGCGATGTGCTGATGACCGGCCTGCTGCTCTACCGCATGCTGGCCAACAGCCCTGCACTCGATGAACCGGACCTGGGCAACGCGGCCAAGCGTGTTGGGCAGGAAATCGTGCGCCTGCCATGGACCACGCCTCACCCGGTGCCCGAGACCCTGCGCGCCATCGTCAACCGCGCCACGGACCGCCAGCAGCGCCAGCGCTACCTCAATGCGCGCACGCTGCTGAGCGCACTCGAAGGCTGGATCAAGACGAACGCGCAGGACGCCGGCGGCCCGCTGGCCCTGTTGCTGGACCGGCTCAATGCCGTGGGCAGCCTGCCCGGCCGTGCCGGCACTGAACGCGCGCTCATCGGCACGCTGTCGGAAGAGACGCTGCGGGTGGACGACTTCGTCGACATCATCGTCAAGAACCCCGCGCTGAGCTGGGAGACGCTGCGTGCCGTCAACATGGCCACCTACCAAAGCCACAGTGCAGACGAGGGTGTGACCACCTTGTCGCGCGCGATCATGCTGCTCGGTCAGCAGGGCCTTCGGCGCGTGGCCAGTTCCGTGCGCAACTGGCCGGGCGCCCTGGGCGCGCAAAACGCACTGGCGGGTGAGGCAGGGCAGCAGGCCATCGAAGACCTGGCCGTCGAGTTGCGAACCACCTGTCTGGCCGGCCACATCGCCCGCCTGATGGCGCCGTTCTCCATCCATGATGAAGAGGCCTCCATCGCTGCCATGTCGCAACGCCTGGGCTGGCTGCTGGTGCTCTATCACTTCCCGGACGAAGCCACGCAGATCAAGCGCCTCATGCAGCCGGGCCCGCCCGCGGAAGCGCAAGGCGCACCCACAGCCGGCATGACGCGGGAAGCCGCCGTCAGCGCCGTGCTGGGCGTCAACCTGGATGACCTGACGGTGGCCGTGCTCAAGCACTGGGGCCTGCACGAGCGCCTGCAGCATGCGGCCCGCGCGCTCAGCCGCAGCACGCCGGTGCGCACGCCCGTCACACCGGAAGAAACGCTGCGCGCCGTGGCCAGCCTGGCCAATGAAATCGTCGCCACGATGCCGCTGGAGCCGCAGAAAGCGGCCGCGGCCCTGCACCAGACCTATCTGCGCTATGCACGCGCCCTGGGTCTGACCACCAAGGAGTGCACGCTCACGCTGGAGCGGGCCACTCGTCTGGTGGACGGCCGGTCTCAACCGGCCAAGCCGGCCGTCAGCCCAGCTTGAGCGCCTGAGCGCAATCCTTCACCAGGCCCGGGCCTTCGTAGATCAGGCCGGTGTAGATCTGCACCAGATCTGCGCCGGCATCGCGCTTGGCGCGCGCATCGGCCGCACTCATGACGCCACCCACGCCGATGATGGGATAGCGAGGGCCCAGGGCGGCACGCAACTGGCGGATCACCTGATTGCTGGCTTCCAGCACCGGCGCACCGCTGAGGCCGCCGGTTTCTTGCGCATGCGGCAGGCCCTTGACGGCCTCGCGCGAGACCGTGGTGTTGGTGGCGATCACACCGTCGATGCCGTTCTTCTGAAGCGTGGCGGCGATCACGCCCACCTGCGTCTCGTCCAGATCCGGCGCGATCTTCACGAACATCGGCACGGTGCGCCCATGGCGCTGGATCAGTTGCTGGCGCCGCTCCTGCAGTTGCCCCAGCAGCGCATCCAGCGCCTCGTCGCTTTGCAGCGCGCGCAGGTTCTTGGTGTTGGGCGAAGAGATGTTGACCGTCACGTAATCGGCATGCGGGTACACGCCTTCCAGACAGATCAGGTAGTCGTCCACCGCCTGCTCGATGGGCGTGACGGCGTTCTTGCCGATGTTCAGGCCGAGGATGCCCCCCTCGCTGCGAAAGCGCGCGCGCTGCACATTGGCCAGGAAGGCATCCAACCCTTCGTTGTTGAAGCCCAGCCGGTTGATGAGCGCACGGGCCTGCGGCAGGCGGAACATGCGCGGCTTGGGGTTGCCCGGCTGCGCCTTGGGCGTGACGGTGCCCACCTCCACGAAGCCGAAGCCCATGGCGCCCAGGCCGTCGATCACGCGGCCGTTCTTGTCCAGGCCGGCAGCCATGCCGATGCGATTGGGAAAGGTGATGCCCGCCACCTCGACCGGATCCTGCACCCGTTGCGCCCCCCACAGGCAGGCCAGTGGTGTGTTCTGGAAACGGGCCAGCGCCGCCATGGTCAGCTCATGGGCGGCTTCGGGGTCCATGTTGAACAGGACGGATTTCGGCAGGGAATAGGGCAGCAGGGCCATGGATCGCAGGCGTGGGGGAACCGGGGAGGGGCATATTGTCCCCGATCTCCGTGGTGCGCGAGCCGGGGCCAACTTTGCACGCACATTCGCACACCGGGCAGGGGCATGCCCCAACTCATTGAAGCCAGAGCGCAAACCTGCCGATAAACGCCTGGCCCCCGGCATGAGCTCCGATGTTTGCTGACGCCAAGGCCTCGTTTGTTGACCCCAGAAACCCAAGGAGCCGCCATGGCCGTCTTTCCCTCCTTTCTGTCGCGCTGGACGCAACCCCTTTTCGGCCCCAAAGCCAATCTGGCATCCCTGCAGGCCGAGCGCGATCTGGCGAAAGACCATGCGGCCCAGATCGCGGCCATCCACCGCTCGCAGGCCGTGATCGAGTTCGGCCTGGACGGCACCATCCTCACGGCCAACGAGAACTTCTGCCAGGTGATGGGTTACCGGCTCGACGAGATCCAGGGACGGCATCACAGCCTGTTTGCCGAACCGGGCTACGCAGACTCCTCCGAATACCGAAACTTCTGGCTCAAACTCAACCGCGGCGAACTCGACGCCGGACAGTACAAACGCCTGGGCAAGGGCGGCAAGGAGATCTGGATCCAGGCCTCTTACAACCCCATCATCGGGCCTGAAGGTCGCCCGGTGAAGGTGGTGAAGTTCGCCACGGACATCACGGCCCAGAAGCTGCGCAATGCCGATTTCGAGGGCCAGCTCGCAGCCATCGGCAAGGCCCAGGCCGTGATCGAATTCGGCCTGGATGGCGTGATCAAGTGGGCCAACGACAACTTCCTGGCCGTCACGGGCTACACCCTGGCAGAGATCCAGGGCCAGCACCACGCCATCTTTGTGGACCCGGCCTACCGGGACAGCGCCGAGTACCGCAAGTTCTGGGAATCGCTGGCGCGAGGCGAATACGATGCAGGGCGCTACAAGCGCATCGGCAAGGGGCGCCGTGAAGTGTGGATCCAGGCCTCCTACAACCCGATCCTGGACATGAATGGCAAGCCTTTCAAGGTCGTCAAGTACGCATCCGACGTGACCGCCGAAGTCAGGGCCACGCAGATGCTGGAACAAGCGGTCGAGCAGGCCCAGGAAGTCACCGTCGCTGCGCAGAACGGCGACTTGACCCGGCGCATCCCCATGGATGGCAAGAACGGCCAGATCGCGGCGCTGTGCTCGAGCGTCAATGCCTTGATGGAAAGCAACGCGGACATCTTCTCCGACATCGGGCGGGTGTTCGCCGGTCTGGCCCGGGGCGACTTGCGCCAGCGCATCACCCGGGACACCAAGGGCGTGTTCGACCAGGTCAAACAAGACGCCAATGCCAGCTGCGAGAAGCTCGCCAGCGTGCTCGGCCAGGTGGGAAGCGCCTCCGAGGCCCTGACCAGTGCCGCCGATCAGGTCAGCAGCACGGCGCAATCGCTGGCCGGCGCCACCAACGAGCAGGCCGGCTCCGTCGAATCGGCCACGCACGCCATCACCACCATGGCCTCGTCGATCAGCCAGAACCGCCACAACGCCTCCTTGACCGATGAGATCGCCAGTAAGGCCAGCCAGGAAGCGCGGGATGGCGGCGAGGCGGTGGGCAAGACGCTGACGGCCATGACCCAGATCGCCCGCAAGATCGGCATCATCGACGACATCGCCTATCAAACGAATCTGCTGGCCTTGAACGCCGCCATCGAAGCGGCCCGGGCAGGCGAGCACGGCAAGGGCTTTGCCGTCGTGGCGGCCGAGGTGCGCAAGCTGGCCGAACGCAGCCAGGAGGCCGCCAAGGAGATCGGCGACCTGGCTTCGAGCAGCGTGGCCACCGCGGAGCACGCCGGCAAACTGCTCAACGAAATCGTGCCGTCCATCCAGAAGACCAGCGGCCTGGTGCGGGAGATTTCGGCCGCTTCGCAAGACCAGGATCAGTCTGCCGGCCAGATCGACCGGGTGATGGGGCAACTCAACCAATCCACCCAGCAGAATGCAGCCACCGCCGAAGAGCTGGCCGCCACCTCCGAGGAGTTGTCAGGCCAAGCCATGGAGCTGCAGCGCGCCGTGTCGTTCTTCTCCTTCTGAAACCGCCTTTGTCCAGGCGCCGCTCCTTGAGCGGGCATATGGCAAACTGCGCCCCCTCGAACACCGCGTCTCGTTGGAGGGGGCCTTCTTTTGGACAAGATCCTGATGCAACTGGCGGCCGAACTGAAGGTTCGCCCCGCTCAAGTCACCGCCGCCGTGGGGCTGCTCGATGGCGGCGCCACCGTGCCTTTCATCGCCCGTTACCGCAAGGAAGCCACCGACGGGCTGGACGACATCCAGCTGCGCGAGCTCGAATCCCGCCTGGGCTACCTGCGTGAGCTGGAAGAGCGCCGCGCCGCCGTGCTCAAGAGCATCGAGGAGCAGGGCAAGCTCACGCCCGAGTTGCGCGCCGCCGTGGAGGCCGCGCCCACCAAGCAGGAACTCGAAGACCTGTACCTGCCGTACAAGCCCAAGCGCCGCACCAAGGGCATGATCGCCCGCGAAGCCGGCATCGAGCCGCTGGCCGACAAGCTGTTTGCCGATCCCTCGCTGGATCCGCAGGCCGAAGCCGCCGCCTTCGTCAACGCCGATGCGGGCTTTGCCGATGCCTTGGCCGTGCTCGATGGCGTGCGCGACATCCTCTCCGAGCGCTGGGCCGAAGATGCGGCCCTGATCGGCAAGCTGCGCGAATGGCTGTGGGAAGAGGGCCTGTTCAAGTCCAAGCTGATGGACGGCAAGGACGAGCAGAACCCCGATGTGGCCAAGTTCCGCGACTACTTCGATTACGACGAGCCCATCCGCACCGTGCCTTCGCACCGCGCGTTGGCCGTGTTCCGTGGCCGCACGCAAGAGATCCTCGATGCCAAGCTGGTGCTCGATGAAGAGCTCGTGCCGGGCCAGCCCTCACTGGCCGAAGGCCGCATCGCGCTGCACCTGGGCTGGTCGCACAAAAAGCGCCCCGCGGATGACCTGATCCGCAAGTGCATCGCGTGGACGTGGAAGGTCAAGCTCTCGCTGAGCCTGGAGCGCGATCTGTTCACCAAGCTGCGCGAAGCGGCCGAAGCCACCGCCATCAAGGTGTTCGCCGAGAACCTGCGCGATCTGCTGCTGGCCGCGCCCGCCGGCAAGCGCGTGGTGATGGGGCTGGACCCGGGCATCCGCACCGGCGTGAAGGTCGCCGTGGTGAGCGACACCGGCAAGGTACTCGACACCTCAACCGTCTACCCGCATGAGCCGCGCAAGGACTGGGAAGGCTCGATCCACACGCTGGGCCGCCTGTGCGCACAGCATGGCGTCAACCTGATCGCCATTGGCAACGGCACGGCCAGCCGCGAGACCGACAAGCTCGCCGGCGATCTCATCAAGCGGCTGCAGCAGATGGCGCCTGGCACCCAGATCGAAAAGGTCGTCGTGAGTGAGGCGGGCGCGTCCGTCTACTCCGCTTCTGAATTTGCGAGCAAGGAGCTGCCCGAGTTGGACGTGAGCCTGCGTGGCGCCGTCTCCATCGCCCGCCGCCTGCAGGATCCCCTGGCCGAGCTGGTGAAGATCGATCCCAAGAGCATCGGCGTGGGGCAGTATCAGCACGACGTCAACCAGAGCGAGCTGGCGCGCACGCTGGACGCCGTGGTGGAGGACTGCGTCAACGGCGTGGGCGTGGACCTGAACACGGCCTCCGCACCGCTGCTGGCGCGCGTCTCCGGTCTGAGCGCCACGGTAGCCGGCAGCATCGTGCGCTGGCGCGATGCCAACGGCGCCTTCCGCCATCGCAAGCAGTTGATGGAAGTCGCCGGCCTGGGCCCCAAGACCTTCGAACAGGCAGCAGGCTTCCTGCGCATCCGCGATGGTGACAACCCGCTGGACATCTCCGGTGTGCACCCCGAGACCTATCCGGTGGTGGAGAAGATGCTCGCACGCACCGGCAAGTCGATCAAGGAACTGATCGGCAAGAGCGATGTGCTGCGCACGCTCAAGCCGGAATGGTTCGCCGACGAGAAGTTCGGCCTCATCACGGTCAAAGACATCATCGGCGAGCTGGAAAAGCCCGGCCGTGATCCGCGCCCGGACTTCAAGGTGGCCCGCTTCAACGAAGGCGTCGAGGACATCAAGGACCTCCAGGAAGGCATGGTGCTCGAAGGCACGGTGAGCAACGTCGCGCAGTTCGGCGCATTTGTCGATCTGGGCGTTCACCAGGATGGCCTCATCCACGTCAGCCAGCTCTCCAACAAGTTCGTCAACGACGCCCGCGAGGTCGTCAAGACGGGCGACATCGTCAAGGTCAAGGTCATCGAGGTGGATCTGGCGCGGCAACGCATCTCGCTGACGATGAAGCTGGATGCACCCGCCGGCGGCAAAGCTGCCCCAGGCGGGCGAGACAACAGCTTCCGCCCCGCAGCACGCAACGAACGGTCGGCCGGGCCTTCGCGCGCGGCGCCGCAGCAGGCCGGCCAATCCGCCATGGCGGCCGCCTTCGCCAAGCTGCAGACCAAGCGTTGAGGCGGCGGCAGGATCACTTGTCACGACGCTGTGGCGGGCAGGTGTCGCACGCACTCAACGCTTGAGCGCCGGCAGGGCAAAAGTGTGGTCAGTGCCGCCAGCCGCCGTGTATATTGCGCCATCGACAGTCGTTGCAAACGCATGGTGTCACGCACCGCCAGCACGGTGAGTGACACACCAACAGAGGTACGGACATGCATGACCAAGGCGGGGCGCTGCATCAACAGGAAGTCTCCGAACGCCTGAAGCCGCTTGGGTATGCGCTGCGATCTCCTCTGGGCGCCGGTGGCTATGGCACCGTCTACCTGGCCACGCAGACCCGCACCCAGCGGCAAGTCGCCGTCAAGCTGGTGAACCTGGCTGGCGATGCACGCCGGCTGGCCCGCTTCCACCGCGAAACGGCGCTGTGCGCCAGCCTCAACCACCCCCACATCGTCCAGTTGCTCGACAAGGGCGACATCGACGGCCATGTGTACGGCGTCTTCGAATACGTGCCGGGCGAAACGCTCAAGCACCTGATCTGCCGACGCGGCGCCTTGAGCGCCTCCGAGACCGGCCAGATCATGATGGAGGTGCTCGAAGCACTGGACTGCGCGCACCAGGCCGGCATCGTCCACCGCGACCTCAAGCCGGACAACGTGATGATCACGACGACCGGCCCCGTCGCCCATGCCAAGGTACTGGACTTCGGCATCAGCACCGTGGTGCCGCAGGCGCGCGATGAAGGCTATGCCGATCTGACCATGACCCAGGAGTTCCTGGGCACGCCGGCCTACAGCGCGCCGGAACAACTGCGCGGCGAGCCACCCACCGTCAAGTCCGATCTGTATGCCTGGGGCCTGATGTTCCTGGAGTGCCTGACGGGTGTGCCGGTGATGCAGGGCGCTTCGCCCGCGGAGATCTATCACCAGCAGCTCAGCGCCCACGAAATCAGCCTGCCGCCCGAGATCCTCAACCACCCCGTCGCCTCGATCCTGCGGCGCGCGCTGCGCAAGAACCCGGCCGAGCGCAGCGAATCGGCGCGCTCGCTGCTGCGCGAGTTGCAGCAGATCCGCCTCGATGACCTGGTGGGCACGGTGCGCGGCACCCTGCACCCCAACACCGATGCGATGGCCGTGACCATCGCCAGCAAGCGGGCCTTCGCCGAAAAGCGCATGGTCACGGTGCTCAGTTGCGGCGTGACGGTGTGGCCCGGCGCAGGACCGCAAGCCATGGACCCCGAAGAGCTGGAGCTGCTGCAGCGCCAAACCTTCGATCAGTTCTGCGATGCGGCCACACGCCGCGGCGGGTTGCTGGCGGGCAAGCTGGGCGACCGCATGCTGGTGCTCTTCGGTTATCCGCACATCAGCGACACCGATGCACGCCGTGCCGGCATGACCGCCGAAGACATCCTCACCCTCGGTCGCCAGCAGGCCGATGCCTTGCTGCGCTCGCATGGCGTACACCTGGCGGTGCGCGGCGGCCTGCACACCGGCGTGGTCATCGTCAGCGGCGGTGAAACGCCGTCCGGACATGCCGTCAACGTCGCCCTGCAACTGGAAAACGCCGCCCAGGCCGGCGGCTTCCTCGTCAGCGAAGAAGCACGCCAGGCGCTGGCGCGGGCCGGCAGTTTCGAGCTCACAGGCCAGCCCGGCCTGGCCCTGGCACCACCACGCACCGCCTGGGCATTGCGGCCCCCCGCCATTGCCCGCAGCCGCATCGTGGACGACACACGCGCCAGCCAGCGCCGCCCGCTGGGCCGGGAAGCGGAAGTCGCGGCCTTGCAGCAGGCCTGGGCCAAAGCCTCGCAAGGCCAGGGCCAGGCCATCTTGCTGCAAGGCGAGGCCGGCATCGGCAAGTCCTCGCTGGTGGACTTCATGGCCGCCCAGGTCGACAACGAAGGCTTGCGCGTGCTGCGCTGCCAGTGCCTGCCCGAGCATCAGAACAACGCCTTGTCGCCGGCCATCACGCTGCTGCGTCAGGAGATCGGCTGGACGGGGCAGCTTGACGCGGAAGACGCCGCCCGCACACGCCTGCAAGTGGCGCTGGATCAGGCCGGTTGCGACAGCGAGCAACTGCTGCCCATCTTCTGTTCGTGGATCGGCCTGCCGCTTGGGACCCTGGCACCCAGCCAGATTTCGCCGCAGATGCAAAAGGCGCTGTTCGTTCAGGCGCTGGGCCAATGGCTGCTGCACCATGGCGCCGACAAGCCCGCCCTGGTCATCCTGGAAGACCTGCACTGGGCCGACCCCACGACGCTCGAATGGCTGACACAGCTGGCCCAGGCCTGGCCCGGCAAGCACGTGCTGATCCTGATGACTGGCCGCCCCGAATACGCGGCGCCCGCCGATTGGCCACTGCAGACTGTGGCCGTCAAACGGCTGGGGGATGACGAGGCCGCCGCGCTCGTGCGGCAACTGCTGGCGCCGGATCAGGTCGATGACACGGTGGTCGGCAATGTGGTGTCGCGCACCGATGGCGTGCCGCTGTTCATCCAGGAACTCACGCGCATGCTGCGTGATTCGCAACTGGATCTGGTCGATGGCGTGTGGCGCTTCCGCCTGGCGCCCACGGCTTCGCTGATCCCCGTGTCGCTGCAGGATTCGCTGCACAGCCGCTTCGACCGGTTGGGGCTGGGCAAATCGCTGCTGCAACTGGCTGCCACCATCGGACGGCAGTTCGATGTGAACTTGCTGGCAGCGTGCGCCGAGATGTCGCCTCAGGCACTGGCCGATGAACTCAACACCCTGCGGGAGGCCGGCCTGATCCGGCCGGTGCGGCCCACACAGGATGTCTTCGAGTTCCGCCATGCCCTGATCCGGGATGCCGCCTATGACTGCATGGTGACCGAGCTGGCCAGCGAACAGCACGGCCGGGTCGCACAACATCTGCTGCAGCTGCAGCCCCAGCGTGTGGCCGAGGAGCCGGACAGCGTGGCGCGCCACTTTGCTCGCGCCGGTGCCTTCGATCAGGCCGTGCAGTTCGGCCTTCAGCAACTGCGCATCACGCAGCACCGCTCGCTGAACGACGACACCATCGCCTACGCCAGCCAGGTCAGGGGCTGGATCGAGCGCATGCACGAGGCGGGGCGTCTGGCGGCAAAGCTGGAGGTCAACGGCTACGTCACCCAGGCCTTGATGAACAAGTTCGGCTGGGCACACGACGAGGTCAAGGGCGTGATCGCGGAATCCGAAGCCTGGCTGTCGGATCCTTCCGTCAAGGACAAGCTGGTGCCGCATCTGTGGGCCTTGATCACGTACCACCACGTGGCCAGCAACCGCGCGGAGGTGCGACAGCTCTCCGAGCGCCTGCGCGCCCTGGGCGAAGAGATGCACGACGAGAACGTGCTGATCGCCGCGCACACCTACATCGGTCTGGCGCATTACTCCGATGGTCAGTTCGATGAGGCCGAACGTCTGCTGAGCCTGGCCATCGATGCCTACCGTCCGCAAGTGCATGCGCACCACGCTGCCTACTTCGGCTTCGACACCCGCGTGTGGGCGGCCGCGGGCAGGGCGCTGGTGCGCTGGTTCACAGGGCGCGATGCGGATTCTGAACAGGATGCCCTGCAGTCCATCGCCTGGGCGCGCGAGCTCGAGCACATTCCCTCGCTGTGCATGGCGCTGCTGTACTGGGGGCTGGGCAAACAGGCCCGTGGCGACAAGGCAGGCGCACAGGCAGTGATGACGGAGCTGCTGTCCATCACCAAGCGCTACGGCCTGCCGGCCTTCGAGGGGTATGCGGAAGTGATCCGCGCCTGGGCCAACAGCCAGGTCGAAGTGGCCGATGCCGTCATGGGCGTTCTCTGGCAGATGGGCTGCCGCTATTGCCAGACCTACTACCGCGCCTTCGCGGCAGACACGGTGGCCGGAAGCGGCGACCTGCCCGGCGCCATTGCCCGCATCGACGAATGCCTGGCCATGGTGGGCCAGCTCGACGAGCACATGTACACCGCAGAACTCCATCTCAGGAAGGCGCGCTACCTCCAGCAAAGCGGCGGCGACGCCGCCCTGGTGAAGGCCGAACTCATCCAGGCCCGCGACCTGGCTGCACGCAGCGGCAAGTCCCGCACGGAATCCGAAGCACGGGCGTTGTTGGGATGAGCTCGGCGCCAGGCGCTCTGACATCCCCCGCCATGCCTTGCGGCGCATCCAGCGCCTGACCACGCACTCGCATCCGCCTGGAAGATCTTCCTCATCCGGCGGGTGCTGGGCACCGTGGCTGCCAACCGGCAGTCTTTGATCTGGTTTTTGTAGAGAAAGGACATCTCTCATGCCTGATACCCAAAGCGTGGAACCTTTGCTGGACTTGCGTCTGGCGTATCTCCGGGCCGTGGCCAAAGCCTGGCAGGACAGCGCCTACCGCGATGCACTGTTGGCAGCCAAGGACATCCAGCCGATGCTGCAAAAGCTCGGCATGAATGCATGGTGGCCCAACCTGAGGTTCCAGCTGGTCAATGACAAGCTGCCCGCCATGCAGACCCACTGGGACCCCGTACAGACCAGCGGCTGGGTCGGCCGGGATGACGCCTTCGTCATCGCACTGCCGCAAGCCCCCAAGGACCCGGCACAGGCGGCCATTGCCCTGGCTGCGTACTACCAGCAGTTCCCCGATGTGATGGGGCCGATGGTCAGCCTCAGTGGCGCGACCACCAGCACCGACACAGGCTTGAAGGGCGCCTTGCCCACGGGCCTGGGCATCCCCGGCGGCGGCCCGGATTCACTGCTGGCCTTCGGCGGGGTCGTGCTGCGCGCCATCGCCCTGGCCTGGCATGACGCCACCTTCCATGAGCAACTGACGGCATCGCCCAACGCGGAAGCGGTCCTGAGCCAATGGCTGGGCTACAACAACCCGTTCAACTTCATCATCCGCTTTGAATCCAATCCGGATTTCACATGGGATGCCGTCAATGGCAGGTGGAACGGTCTGGCCACCGACACCAGCCCGGGCGTGGTGCAGAACGCCATCGTGCTCAACTACCCCAATGCGCCCGATGACGAAGGCCTGCGCCCGATCGCGCTGACCTCCTACAACAACACCGGACCGGCTTACCCCTTCACATGCTGAAGGGTGCCTCGGCCACCTTGTTGCTGACGCTGGCCGCCCGTGCGGCGGCCAGCCGTCTGACACCCGAGGTCGGCTTTGACGATCCGCTGGCGCAAGCGGTGGCCGCGCGCTCGCCCTACGCCCTGGCAGCCTATGCCCAGGACGAGGGCTTCGTGCGCGGCGTCGCGCTGCGCTCGGCCATCATGGACGCCATGGCGCGCGACTTCTTCCGCCGGCACCCGCAAGGCCAGGTCGTGTCATTGGGGGCCGGCCTGTGCTCTCGGCGCCATCGCCTGCAAGCCCAAGGGGCAATCGCCACCACGCAGACCTGGCTGCATGTCGATCTGCCGCCCGCCATGGCGCTGCGGCAGTCCTTGATGCCGCCGGAGCAGGGCGAGTCCATCCTCACGGCCTCCTTGCTGGACGAGTCGGCATGGTTGCCTGGCATCGCCCCCGATCGGCCGGTGCTGGCCATTGCGGAAGGTGTGTGCCCCTATCTGCCCGAACATGACCTGAAGGCGTGGATGGCCCGGCTGTGCCTGGCCGTGCAGCCGTGTGCTGTGCCGTGGGAGTGGGTGCTCGATTTCGTGGACCCCGCCCTGGCGGCGCTGCCCACACAGGTCGGTGACATGCAACTGCCGCTGCAATCGGGCTTTGCCTCGGTGGACGAGTTGTTCGCCGGCGCACCATCCCGCCCGATCACCCTGGCCTTGCACCATCCTTTTGCCGACTTCTCCCCCGGCCATGCCCGCTTCGAAGCCGAGATGCAGCAGCGCACCGGGCGGCCGCTCTACACGATCGCGCACCTGGCCTGGCCCGGCGCATGAGAGGAGCAGCAGGATGGACATCCTCGATCAAGCCTGTCGATGGCACCGGCGCTTTGCGGCGCCCCTCACGCTGGCAGACGGCACTCAACTGCTGCTGAGCGAAACCGAAACCCTGCTGCTTCCGCCAGGCGCCGTGACCGAGCTGTCAACGCTGTTGAGCTCCGGCACGCCCTTGAGCCGCAAGCTGTCCGGCATGCCGATGGCAGCGATGCCGGCCCTCATGGCCACGTGGCAGCATCTGCGCCATCAAGGGCATGTTCAAAGTGAACAGGACCATGCGCAAGCCGCTTACCTGGAGCCCGACTTTCGCCAGCCCATGGCCGACGCCCCAGAGGCTGCCGCCTGGGGATGGTGCTGGTCGCTGAGCTCATGGGGCCCCGCTGCCCGTTTGCACGAGCGATCCGACTTGCTGCCCGCCAACTGGCCCGCCACGCTGGTGGTGTGCGACGACTTGCTCGACCCCAGGCTGGCCCGGGTGGCCGATTGGCACCGCACGCATCAGCGCGCCTGGGTGCCCGTGCGGCTCGTTGGCGAGCAGGCGATGGTCGGGCCGCTGTTCGGTGCATCGGGTACCCAAGATTCGCAGCGCACGCCGGCGCCTTGCTGGCACTGCCTGTCCCACCGACTCCGGCAGCAGCAGCCCGGCCGCTGCATCGATCTGAGCGCAGACCAGCCCCCCCGCGCCGTGCCGCTTGCGGCCGACCCCGAGCTGTTCGAGCGCCGACTGCTTCGCGCCGTGCGGCGTGCACAGCAAGCCCTCGAGGACCGCGAAGCGTTCGTGCGCACCTGGGTGGACGGGGAGGGCGGCCAGCGCCATCGGCTCGTGCAGCGCCCGACCTGCCCGGTCTGCGGGGACGCAGGCCTGCAAAGCCGGCTGCAGTCACGCCCCATGCGCCTGCAATCGCGCACCTTGGCGCCCCATGCACCAGGCGGCACCCGGGTGAGTCCGCCGGAGCGCCTGCTCGCCCAACGCGACGCACTGGTGAGCAGCCTGCTGGGCCCCATCGCCGAAGTGACGCCCATCCATGCGCCTGCGAACGACATCCTGCCGGTCCATCGCAGCCGTTTCATGCGCCCTTTCACGGAAGATGCGATGGATGAGGCACCGAGCTTCATCCAGGTATGCCTGGGCAAGGGGCGCACCGCTGCGCAGTCGCAGGCCAGCGCCATGGGCGAAGCGATCGAGCGCCTGTCGGCCATCTACCGTGGCGATGAAGCGATCGTGCAGGCCTGCGCCCGCGACCTGGGCGATGCAGCCGTGCCAGCCGCATCGTCTGCAGCGCGTGCAGATGCGATCGGGCGGCCACATGCCCGAGCCGGCCGGCGCCCGCATGGACGCCGCTTCACAGCCTGGGCGCTGGTGTCTGGCCTGGTCGCTCACACACGATGCGCGGCGCTATCTGCCCGTGGCAGCCTGCCTGCGCCACGCCCCCGCCGCGGACCGTGCGGTGATCCACTGGACGTCCAACGGCTGCGCCGCCGGCCAATGCGTGGAAGAGGCCATCCTCCAAGGCCTGCTGGAGGTGATCGAACGCGATGCCACGGCCATCTGGTGGTATCGGCAGGTGCGCCGCCCCGCATTGCGGCCGTCCGACAAGACCCGCAAGCTGGCCCAGGCTTTGGCGCAACGTCTGGGGCAGGGGGGGGCATGCGCTGAATGGCAATTGCTCGATCTCACGCACGACCTCGGCATTCCCGTTGTGGCGGCGGTGGTCAGGCTGCAAGGCGATGGGGGGAAGGGCCACGAAACAAACGAGGCAAGTGGGCCCTGGGCTTTGGTTGCCACCTCGATGAAGACATCGCAGCCGAGCGGGCCTTGTCCGAGGTGGCCCAACTGCTGGCCGTGGGCAAGACGATCCGCCTGCAAGCTGGCATCCCTCCCGATTTCCTCAGGGCCCATCCAGATGCCGCCCGCGTGCCGCACGACGCTGCGAGGCTGCTGCACCCTGATCTGGCCGAAGTGCTGCGTGCCCTCGTGGCCCATCTCCAGCGTCACGGCCTGGAGACCATCGCCATGGACCTCAGCCGCCCGGACCTGCCATTGCACGCGGTGAAAGTCTTCGTGCCGGGTTTGTGCCACATCTGGCCGCAATCGCCCTGGCCTTCACGAATGAGCACCGTTGTCTGCGCTCTTGCTTGGTTGACGCCGACCGAAGGCGCTGCACAATGGAACCCCCAAGCGCTCTTCGTGTGACTCCACAAGAACAACATCGCCATGGCGGTCCTCCAGAACCAGTCCACCGGACGCCGCATCATCCTGCGTCCCCTGCATGCCTTCGGGCGTTATGCCGCAGCATGCCAGACGGTCATGCGCTCAGCAGACGTCTCACAGATCCACGCCCGCGTACGCTGGGAGGGCGTCCGCTGGGAGCTGATCGATCAAAGCCGCAATGGCACCACGGTCAATGGCCGGCGCGTGCCTGCGGGGGTGTGGATCCCCCTGGAAGTCGGTGCCGTCATCCGCATGGGCGCTGACGACGAGGCCGTCTGGACGGTCATGTGCGTCGAGCCACCTCACACCTGCCTGTTCCCGCTGGACACCCTGGCTGCCCCCATCCCTTTGCGCCCGCAAGGCACCCTGTTGCCAGACGAGCAGCAAGCCGTCGCCGAGATCCATTGCCGTGACGGCCACTGGCTGGTGGAGTACCCCGAAGGCCTGGACCACCTGGTGGATGGCGCTGCCGTGCGCATCAACGACACCACGTGGGAATTCGTGCTGTGCCCGGTGCTCCAGGAAACGGTGGAAAGCCGCGATGCCCTGCAGATCAAGTCTCCCGGCGAAGTCGCCCTGCATTTCGCCGTCAGCCTCAACGAGGAACACACGCAACTGCGGCTGCTGCATGGCCAGCAGCTCATCGACCTGGGCGAGCGCATCCACCACTACACGCTCTTGACCCTGGCGCGTCAACGCCTGAGCGACATCGAGCGCAGCGTGCCCGCCTTGTCGCAGGGCTGGGTTTCGGTGGAGCAACTGGCCCGCATGCTGGGTGTGGACACCGGCTACATCAACATCCAACTCTTCCGTGCCAAGCATCAGGTCGGCAATGCCCTGCCATCGGATGTGGATTTCGCGCCGCTGATCGAGCGACGTCGAGGTGAGATCCGTTTTGGCGACAACGCCTTTTCCATCCGCCGCGGCGACGTGGTGGAGGGCACGGTCGAGCGCCAGCGCATGCTGGCGTCCACGGCCAACTGATCAAAAAAGCCCGAAAGGCCGCGGCGGCCCAGCGCTCAGAATCGGCTGCGCAGCAGGCGCAAGCCGTTGAACACCACCAGCAGGCTGGCGCCCATGTCGGCGAACACCGCCATCCACAGCGTGGCATGCCCGGCCAGCGCCATCGTCAGAAACACCGCCTTGATGCCCAGCGCCAGCGCGATGTTCTGCCGCAGCACGCGCCCCGTCTGACGGCTCAGCGACACAAAGGCCGCGATCTTGCGCGGGTCGTCGTCCATGATCGCCACATCGGCCGACTCCAGCGCCGTGGCGGTCCCTGCGGCCCCCATGGCCAGGCCCACATCGGCGCGGGCCAGGGCCGGTCCGTCGTTGATCCCGTCGCCCACCATGCCCACCGGCCCGTGCGCATCGCGCAAAGCCACGATGGCATCCAGCTTGGCCTGCGGCAGCAACCCGGCACGCACGTCGTCGATGCCCACCTGCGACGCCACCCTGCCGGCCGTTCCCGCGTTGTCGCCCGTCAGCATCACCGGTCGGATGCCCAGGTGCTTGAGCGCGCTCACGGCATCGCCTGAAGACGCCCGCACGGCATCTGCCACGGCGAGCAGGCCGACGACTTGTTCGCCTCGGCACAGCAGCACCGTGCTCTTGCCTTGCATGGCCAAGGTCTCCAGGCGGCTGGCTGCTTCACCCGCCAAGCCTGCGCCCCGGAGATCCCCGGCACCAGGTTGACGCAACTGCCACACCTGCCCGGCCATGCGGCCAGATACGCCCTGGCCCGCCTGCACGGCAAAATCGCTCACGCCATGCGCCTTGACATGCGGCTGGCGCTGACGCCATGCCGCCACCACCGCCCGCGCAATCGGGTGGGTGCTGTGTACATCCAGGCTCGCAGCGTGGTGCAGCACCTCCGTCTCGCTCAAATCAGCCAGGGCCACGACATCGGTGAGGGCAGGCTGCCCGAGCGTCAAGGTGCCGGTCTTGTCCATCGCCATCACCTTGAGCAGCCGGCCCGCCTCCAGAAAGCGACCGCCCTTGATCAGGATGCCGCGCCGTGCGGCCGCCGCCAGCCCGCTGACGATGGTCACCGGCGTGGACACCACCAGCGCGCACGGGCAGGCGATCACCAGCATGACCAGCGCTTCGTACAACCAGCTGCGCCATGCCCCGCCTGACAGCCACGGCCCCACCACCGCCACACCCACGGCCAGCGCCACCACGCAGGGCGTGTACCACTGCGCGAAGCGGTCGACGAAGCGCTGCGTGGGCGCCCTCTGCGCCTGCGCCTGCTGGATGGCCGAAGCAATGCGCGCCAGCGTGCTCTGGCCTGCGGTGGCCGTCACCACGGCTTCCACCACGCCATCCGTGACGATGCTGCCGGCATACAGCGCATCGCCCACCTGCTTGTCCACAGGCATGCTCTCGCCCGTGATGGGCGCCTGGTCCAAGGCGGCACGGCCATGCACCACACGCCCGTCCAGCGGCACGCGCTCGCCGGTGCGCACACGCATGCGGCTGTCCACCTTCACGGCGGCCACCGGGGTGGCATGCCAGTGGTCGCCGTGCGCGATGTCGGCCGTCTCGGGGGCCAGGGTGCCCAGCGATTCGATGGCCTTGCGTGCACGCTCCAGCGACAAGGCCTCGATGGCCTCGGCCAGCGCGAACAGGAACACCACCATGGCCGCCTCCGACCACTTGCCGATGGCCACGGCACCGATGAGCGCCAGGCTCATGAGGAAGTAGATGTTGAGCGTGAGATGGCGCAGCGCAATCCAGCCCTTTTTCAAGGTCGGCACGCCCGCCGTCAGGAGCGACAAGATGGCCAGGGCCATCACCGGCCAGCCGTCTTCCTTTGCGCCGATCCAGGCGACGGCCTCGGCCCCCACCGCGGCCACGCCCGAGACGCCCAGCAACCAGCGCATGCGCGTCGGCAGGGCGGGGGGCATGGGCGCCGGCCGCGCCGCGGCATCCAGCGCCGTGGGGGCCATGCCAAGCTCCATCAAGGCCATTTCAAGGGGCGCGACCTCATCGAGCCGATGGTGCACCGTCAGCTCTCGCGCCAGCAAGTTGAAGTCCAGACGCACGACGCCCGGCATGGGCTCCAGCCGGTGGCGGATCAAGCGCTCCTCGGTAGGGCAGTCCATCTTGTCGATGCGCCAGCGCACGCTGCGTGTACCGGCAGGAGCCGCCTGCGCCCCGGGCGATGCAGCCTCGTCCAGACTGGAACACGCCTGTGTGCCCGGACCACAGCAGGCATCCACGGCTGGTGGTTCAGGAGGGTGGACGACCGGCGCAGGGGTGGAAGCCCCAACAGGCTGGCGGGCCGGTGCCACGTGGATGGGGATGACGGTGCGGCGGGGCGGTGTGGGCGGGGCGGTCATGGCGGACACATCACTTCGACCCTTCATTGGACACCGATTCTTCACCCGCCTCACACACCTGATTCCGACCGGAGAAGCGGACACGCATGCCGCCGGCATCGACTATGCTGCCGCGACATGAAAGCGTTGCACATCCACGTGGGCGAGCGGGCCCGTCGGCACATCGAGGCCCAAGGCCTGAAGCCGCAGGACATCCGCATGGTGCCTGCCGCGGCGGGCGGCCCCAAGGGCCTCATCGTCAACCATCTGGATCAGCACCTCTTCGGCCACTGGCTGCCGCAGGGTGGACACACGGTGCACCTGGTGGGCGCCTCGATCGGCGGCTGGCGCATGGCCACCGCCGCGATGCCCGATCCCTTGCGGGCCTTCCAGGATCTGGCCCGCGGCTACATCCAGCAGGACATCGAGCCCGAGCCGGGCCGACGCTTTCCGTCCTCCCAGCGCATCACCGCCGGCTTCACCGAAACGCTGCGCAGTTTCTTCGGCGCCAGCCTGGGCGCCATGCTGCATCACCCCCACTATCGGCTGCATGTGCTGACGTCGCGCGGCCGGCAGGTGCTGCGCCATGGCCTGTCGCCACATCGCAATGCCCTGGGCTTTGCCGGCCTGGCCCTGGGCAATGCCGTCACGCGCAAGGCCGTGGGCCTGTTCATGGAACGCACGATTTTTTCGACACCGGGCGAAGCCTTGCCGATCCCGCTGCGCGACCTGCCCACCGGCCGCGTCGAACTCAACGAATCCAACTTCATCCCGGCGATGCTGGCTTCCTGCAGCATCCCCTTCATGCTGGACGCCGTGGTCGACATCCCCGGCGCCACGCGCGGCGCCCACTGGGACGGGGGCATCGTGGATTACCACTTCCACTGGCCTTATGCCGACATGCACGACGGCCTGGTGCTCTACCCGCACTTCCAGCGTCAGGTGGTGCCAGGCTGGCTGGACAAGGCCCTGCGCTGGCGCCATCGCCCCAGCCCGCAATTGAGCAACCTGATCCTGCTGGTGCCCAACCCCGAGTGGGTGGCCACGCTGCCGCACGGCAAGCTGCCCGATCGCAATGACTTCAAGCACCTTGCCTATCCCGAACGCGTGCGCGCATGGACCGAAGCCGTCTCGCGTGCCGAAGCCTTGTCCGACGAGTGGCAGCAATGGCTGGCCCAAGGCTGCCCGGCCGACCAGCTCAAGCCGCTGTGATCAAGGGGTGACACGCGCGCCTTGGCGCGGGCAAGGCATGCCCACACTGGCTACACTGCCTGGATGGACCCAGTCACCAGCCTGATCCTGATTGCCGCCCTGATCGCGGCCAGCGCCTTCTTCTCGATTGCCGAACTCGCCGTCGCGGCCTCGCGCCGTCTGCGCCTGCGCCAGATGCTCGACCAGGGCGACTGGCGCGCCCAGCGCGTCATCGATGTGCAGAACGAACCCGGCGATTTCTTCACCGCCATCCAGATCGGCATGAACACCGTGGCCATCCTCGGCGGCGTGGTGGGCGAGGGCGCCTTCTCGCCACTGATCTCGCCGGCCCTCGCGCGCCTGGGCCTGTCGCCTGAGCGGGCCGACACCGTCAGCACCATCACGTCCTTCGTGCTGGTGACCAGCCTGTTCATCTTGCTGGCCGACCTGTTTCCCAAGCGCCTGGGCATGACGGCCCCCGAGCGCATCGCCGTGCGGGTGGTCGGGCCCATCCATGTCTTCCTCAGCCTGTCCCGGCCTGTGGTCTGGCTGTTCAAGCGCCTGACGGATGGCCTGTTCAATCTGCTGGGCCTGCCCGACCGGCGTGACGATGCCATCACCCCCGCCGACATCCTCGCCATGGCCGAGGCCGGAGCCGAAGCCGGCGTGCTGGCCGCGCCCGAGCACCGTGTGATCGAAAACGTGTTCGAGCTCGACACCCGTCTGGTCACCAGCGCGATGACCGCCCGCGAAAGCATCATCCACTTCCTGATCGACGACAGCGAATCGCTCATCCGCGCCCGCATCGAGCAGTACCCGCATTCCACCTATCTGGTCTGCCAGGGCGACATCGACCACGTGCTCGGCTACGTCGATTCCAAGGACCTGCTCAGCCGCGTGCTCAACGGCCGGCCCATCTCGCTGGACACCGACACCAGCCTGATCAAGAAGGTCATGATGGTGCCCGACCGCCTGACCCTGTCGGAGATGCTCACGCAGTTCCGCCAGGCCTTCGAGGACTACGCCGTCATCGTCAACGAGTACAGCCTCGTGGTGGGCATCATCACCATCAACGACGTGATGAGCACGGTGATGGGCAGCCTGGTGGCGCCGCTGGACGAAGAGCAGATCGTGCAGCGCGATGCCAACTCCTGGCTGATCGACGGCGTCACCCCCATCGAAGACGTGCTGCGCGCGCTCGACCTCGACAGCCTGCCGCATCAGGACGAATACGAGACGCTCGCCGGCTTCCTGATGGTGATGCTGCGCCGCATCCCGCGTCGCACCGACAACGTCTCGTGGGGCGGCTTCCGCTTCGAGGTGATGGATGTCGACAGCTGCCGAATCGACCAGGTGATGGTCACCCGCGAAGCAGGCAGCGCCGAGACCGACCGCTCCGGCAGCTAAGCCACCTTGAACGCCGACACCTGCTGCGTCAGTCCCATGGCCTGATCCCGCACGGACGCGGCTGCGGCGGCCGTCTCTTGCACCAGCGCTGCGTTCTGCTGCGTCGACTCATCGACCGCACGCACCGCCTGGCCGATCTCGTGCACACTGCCGCTTTGCTGCTGCGAGGCCTGGTTGATCTGCTGCAGCAGATCGCGGATCAGGTTGGCATTGCGCACCAACTCCTGCATCGTGTGGCCGGCAGAGCGGGCGACCTCGGTGCCTTGATCGACCTGCGCCATGCTGTGCGTGATGAGCGCCTTGATCTCGCGGGCGGCTTCGGCCGAGCGCAAGGCCAGCGCCCGCACCTCCGAGGCCACCACGGCAAAGCCCTTGCCCTGATCGCCGGCGCGCGCGGCCTCCACCGCCGCATTCAAGGCCAGGATGTTGGTCTGAAACGCGATGCCGTCGATCACGCTGGTGATGTCGCCGATCTTGCCGGAGCTGCCCTGTACACCGTTCATGGCACCGATCACTTCGTCGATCACGCCTTTGGCCTGGTGCGCCACCTCGGCGTTGTCCAGCGCAAAACGTGCGGCCTCGGCGCTGTGGCCGGCACTTTGCATGATCACCTCCGACAACTGGCTCATGGAGGCCGATGTCTCCTCCAGGCTGGCGGCATTGGCTTCGGTACGCGATGACAGGTCCATGGCGCCCGCCGAGATCTGCTGTGCACCCGTCAACAACGAATCCGAGGATTCGCGCACACGCACCACCACATCGCCGATGGCCTGCTGCATGGCCAGCAGCGAGTGGATCAGGCTGGCCACCTCATCGCCGCCCCATGCATGGGGGCGCGAGGTGAGATCGCCTTCGCGCATGCGGTCGAAATGAAAGGCGATTTCCCGCAGGCCGCCTTCCAGCACCTTTTTGAATGAGATGAACAAGTAGGTGCTCAGCACGATGCTCAACACCACGATGATGGCCGTGAGGGTGCGCGCATGGACCATGCCGCTCACCCGAACCGCGATCAGCGCATCCATCACCTGTGCGGCACGTGCATCCAGATCGGCCAGACGGCGTGCCAGCTCGCGTCCGGCATCCACGTGGGTCCTGGCATCGGCATGCAAGGCGCCGTCCTTCATCAATGACACCTCGGCCTGTTGAAGGAACACGGTCGCCGATCGCAATACCTCGTCGGCCATCAGGCGCGCGCGCACATCGCCGTTGTAGGCATAGACCTTGGCCAGCCCTTCGGTGACCGCCTGCAGTTGCCCCTGCGCCAGCACGATGAGTTCGGTGACCTTGCGCAACTGCTCCGGCGTCGCGCGCCGGTTGTGCAGCAGGTGTCCGCCCAGCTCGCTGAGCTGGGAGACGTGTTCGATGACCAGCGGCAGGCGGAACATCGACGCATCCATCAGGTAATACGTGTCGATGTCCGGATCCAGCGTGAGGTTGGAGCCATCCGTGGATGCGGCCAGCAAGGTGATCAGTTGCGAGGTCGCGGCCGAGCGGCTGTCGAACACCGTATCGAAGCCGGCCGCCGCAGAGGCCTGCTGCGCCTGGGCGGTCTCGAATGCCTTGAATGCCGACGACGTGCCCAGCACCTCGCCCAACGCCTTCTGTACCTGAGCCAGCCTGGACAGCGCCTGCCGCGCCGCGGTGTCAGGCGCCTTGCCCTCCAGGGTCTGGGCGCGTTCGGCCTGCAAGGCGGCCAGCGCCGGCATCAGGGCCTGGGCGTACATCACCCCCACACGCTCCCTGGCCGAGAACTCGATCGAGGCGGCCTTGTCGGAGAAGTACTGCCACGCCAGCCACATCAAGGGGAACACGAACACCAGCGAAATGATCGTGGCCTTGGTGGTGAAGTCCACGCGCCTGAACAGGCGCACGCCAGGCGCCCAGATGCCGTGGTAGCGGAAGAAGTCCGCCAAGTGGAAGGAAGGGGCCCGTTGGCCTCCTGCCCCATGTGATGCTGCCCGTGTGAGATCGCCGGGACATGGTGTCGTGCTCATCCTTGCGCCCTTTCCATGGGTGACCAGAACTTCGTGCCGCCGTCTTCATCCCGGAGAAGACGGCTGGCCCATTCTGGAAACACATATGACGGCCAGATGCGACAAGTAAAGCAGCGTTTCAACGCCTTTCCCAAGACGTGCACCACCATGGAACAGAACCTGGCATGCAGGCCGCCACGGCAGCCCGCCATGCATCATTTCGGCGCATCGCCGGGCGCCGCATGCGGTCCCTTACATCGATGCTTCCAGCAAGGCGCGGTACTCCTCGGCCGTGGCCACCCGTGGGTTCGTCTTGTGGCAGTGATCGGCCAGCGCGCCGGTGATGATTTTGTCGAACCACTCACGCTGCACGCCCATCTCGGCCAGGCCCTTGGGCAGTCCCAACCGTGCATTGAGATCGCGGATGGCCTGGGGGATGTCGCTCGCCGATGCCAGGCCCATCGCATGTGCCATGCGCTCGAGCCGGCGCTCCTTCTGGATGGAGGGGGCTTGCGCATTGAACTTGATCACCTCGGGCAGGAACATGGCATTGAGCGTGCCGTGGTGGAGCTTGGGGTTCACGCCGCCCAGGCTGTGGCTGAGGCTGTGCACCGCACCCAGGCCCTTCTGGAAGGCCATCGCCCCCTGCATCGAGGCACTCATCATGTTGAGACGGGCCTCACGGTCGCTGCCATCCCGGGTGGCGCGTTCGATGTGGTGCCAGGCGCGCTCCAGGCCATCCAGCGCAATGCCGTCGGCGGGGGGGTTGAAGGCCGGCGCCATGAAGGTCTCCATGCAGTGGGCGATGGCGTCCATGCCCGTGGCTGCCGTCAACAGCGGCGGCAAGCCCAAGGTCAACTCCGGATCCAGGATCGCCGCCTTGGGCATCAGGTTCCACGAATGGAAGCCCAGCTTGCGGCCATCGTCCACGATGACGATGGCGCCGCGCGCCACCTCGCTGCCCGTGCCGGCCGTCGTCGGCACAGCGATCAGCGGCGCGGCCTGCGGCGTGATCTTGGGCGAGCCGCCTTCGATGGTGGCGTAGGTCTTGAGCGGTCCGGGATGCGTGGCCATGATCGCCAAGCCCTTGGCCAGATCGATGCTGGAGCCCCCGCCCACGGCGATCAGCCCGTCGCACTGGCCGGCCAGCCACACCTCATGGGCCGCCCGCACGGACGCCTCTGTCGGGTTGGGCGGCGTCTGGTCGAACACGGTCACGGGCAACTGGCCCAGCGCATCGAGCGCCTTTTGCAGCACACCGGCAGCACGCACGCCGGCATCCGTGACCACCATGGGGCGGCGGATGCCCACACGCTCGCATTCGTTGGCCAGCAGCCCGATGGCGCCGAACTCGAACTGGATCTGGGTGAGGTACAGGATGGTGGCCATGTGCGTCGTCTCCGGTGTGTTTCAAATGGGAACCGTGAGGAATGTAGCGCCGCCCGGGATGGGTGCACGACAGGTCCTTGTCCGGATTTTTGTCGGAACATGCAAGCGGTTTTGACATGCGCAAGGTCGGATGCCCGCGCTTGCCGCCACAGGGCGGAATCGTTTTACGACAGTGCTGACGGAATCACCCTTAAAACTGGGGGGAAGGGGTTCATTTCATGCGGGAAAGTGTGTCAAGCCGCAAGAGCTGACTTACCATACGCACCGAACGATAAAACGGGCGTTTGAAACGTCCGTACAGAGCGTACCCTGGAGACTCGCTAGCCATGCCACAGGCCTCGACACGGCTTTCGCCTGCCGATACCAAGACGCGCATCCTGGATGCGGCGGAGACCTTGTTCGTCTCCGGCGGCTTCGAATCCATGTCCATGCGACAGATCACCAGCGCTGCCGGTGTCAACCTGGCGGCGGTGAACTACCACTTCGGCTCCAAGGATGCGCTCATCCAGGCGGTGCTGTCGCGACGGCTGGATCCGCTCAACGAGCAGCGCGTGGCCATGTTGGACGCCTTCGAGGCCGCGCTGGGCGACAAGCTCACCTGCGAACACGTGCTCGTGGCCATGTTCCTGCCGGCCGTGCGCATCTTCCGCAGCGATGCACCGCTGGCCGATCGCTATCTGCACTTCCTGGGCCGGGCGTATACCGACCCGTCGCCCGTCATCCGCGATTTCATCAACACCCACTATCTGCAGACGCTGGGGCGCTTCTTCTTCGCCTTCCAGCGCACGCTGCCCGAACTCAGTCGCGAAGACCTGGGCTTTCGCCTGCACTTCGCCATGGGCGCGCTCTCCGGCATCCTGGCCGGCGGTAACACGCAGCGCCTGATCCGCGACTTCACGCAGGAGCAGGGCGACCACGAGGCCGTGATCCTCTCGCGCCTGACCTCGTTGATGGTGGCCGCGCTCAAGGCACCGCTGCCAGGCCCCAGAGAAGCGCTGGAGTTCGGCGCGATGGCCAATCTGCCAGGCGTGGCCTCCGTCGGCGCATCGCCCGTGGCATCCGGCCTGGCGCCTGCGCCGTCTGCCGCTGCGGCTTGATGTCATGAACCAGTTTCCTTGTCATTCCGTCTGCTTGACAAGAACCCGACCGGGGCACGCTGTGGCCCGGTCTTGTCCCCCGGCCTGCCGTTGCGGCAGGTTGCTTTCTCAATCTGGTCTGTCAGGGCTGTTCACGCCCGCTGACCTTGCCACCGAAGAGTGATCCGAATGAAAGACGGCTACCTTGACTTTGCCAACTCGCCCATGGGCGCCAAGCTCATCAACGCCCTGGGTCTGCCCAAGCCGCTGCCCCTGGAGCGTTACAAGGCCGGCCAACCCGTCGTTCAAGGCACGGTCCTGATCGGTGGCGGCGGCGAGCCCGAACTGCTCGAATCGCTGGCAACGGTGTTCAAGAACGCCGGCATCCAGAGCCTGGCCCACGAGAAGCTGCCCCAATGGGTGTCCGTGGCCAACAAGGCCGGCCTGACCACCGGCCGCTGGGGCGGCAACGGCCAGCCTGGCGAGAAAGTCAAGTGCCTGGTGTTCGACGCCACCGGCCTGTCCGACAGCACCCAATCCGACGCCCTGTACTGGTTCTTCCATGACGCTGCCCGCTCGGTGCTGCCGTGCGGCCGCGTGGTCGTCATCGGCCGTCCGCCCGAGGAGTGCAAGTCGCCCCGCAAGGCCACCATCCAGCGCTCGCTCGAAGGCCTGACCCGCTCGCTGGGCAAGGAGCTCAAGAAGGGCATCGTGGCCAACCTGGTCTACGTCTCCGAAGGCGCCGAAGGCAACATCGAATCGACGATGCGCTTCCTGCTCAGCCCCAAGGCCGCCTATGTGTCCGCCCAGGTGATGCGCGTGGGCAAGCCCGTGGGCGATCTGGTCATCCCCAAGGACTGGAACAAGCCGATGGAAGGCAAGAAGGTGCTGGTCACCGGCGCATCGCGCGGCATCGGCGCGGCCATTGCCGAGGTGTTCGCCCGTGACGGCGCCCACGTGATCTGCCTGGACGTGCCCCAGGCACAGGAAGGCCTGAACGAAGTCGCCAAGAAGCTGGGCGGCACCGCGCTGGCCCTGGACATCGGTGCGGCCGATGCGCCTCAGAAGCTGGTCGATGCTGCCAAGGCCCAAGGCGGCTGGGATGTGGTCGTGCACAACGCCGGCATCACCCGCGACAAGACCATTGCCAACATGAAGGAACACCTGTGGCAGCTGGTCGTCAACGTGAACCTGTCCACGCAGGAGCGCATCAATGAAGCGCTGGTGAGCTCGGGTGCGCTCAAGAAGGGTGGCCGCATCGTGTGCGTCTCGTCCATCTCGGGCATCTCCGGCAACATGGGCCAGACCAACTACGCCGTCTCCAAGGCCGGCGTGATCGGCATGGTCAACAGCACCGCACCGCTGTTCGCCGAGCACGGCATCACCATCAACGCCGTGGCCCCGGGCTTCATCGAAACCCAGATGACCGCCGCCATCCCGTTTGCCATCCGCGAAGGCGGCCGCCGCATGAACTCGATGAGCCAGGGCGGCCAGCCGGTCGACGTGGCCGAAGCCATTGCCTGGTACGCCAGCCCCGCATCCGCCGGCATCACCAACAACGTGATCCGCGTCTGCGGCCAGAGCCTGATCGGCGCCTGATCCAGGCCCAGGCATCTTCACTTCGGCCCCAAGCACCATGAAGATCATCGAAGTCAAGAAGATCCCCAACCCCGTCGCGCTCAACTGGGGCGCGGTGCGGCCAGGGACGAAGGTCAGGCCCGTCGAGGCCTTGCCAGAGATCACCTACGTTCGCCCGAAGGTGATCGTCGATCCGAAGAAGGTCGCGGCCTATGCACGCGTGTGCGGCTTCTCCAAGCAGCACGGCGTGCCGATGTTGTTCACGCACATCGAGGCCTTTCCGATGGCCATGATGCTGTTCGGCAACAAGGCCTTCCCGTGGCCGGGCATGGGCCTGGTGCACCTGGCCAACCAGGCGCGGCTGCTCAAGCGCATCAACCCCGGTGACGAACTCCGCATCGAGATGCGCACCGGCGAGCTGCTGGCCCACGACAAGGGGCAGGCCTTCAACCTCCACGCCCGCGCCCTGCGCGGCGGCGAGGTGGTGTGGGAAAGCACCTGGACGCTGCTGCGTCTGGGTGTGCGCAACCCCAAGGGCCCCAAGTACACCAGCGCGCTGGTGGACGAGACCCCGCTGTCGCACCAGGCCGATTTCTTCGCGGCCGCCGGCATCGGCCGTGCCTATGGCCGCGCCTCGGGCGACGTCAACCCCATCCACATGTTCGCGCTGACCGCCAAGTTCCTGGGCTTCAAGAAGGCGATCGCGCACGGCATGTGGACCAAGGCCAAGGCCCTGTCCCTGCTGATGCCGCGTGAAGACGTGGACAAGGCCGAGGTCGTGGTCGAGTTCAAGACGCCGCTGTTCCTGCCCGCCAAAGCCTCCCTGTGGTCGGCAAGGCTGGACAACGGCGCCTTGTTCGAAGTCCGCAATGCGAAGGGCGACAAGCCCCACCTGCGCGGCCGCGTGACGTACTGACGCCGGCGTCCCGCGCTGCAGCAGTTCAAAAACATTCCAACATTTATCAGCCCAGAAGGACTTTCCTCCATGAGCACCATCCGTCGCGTCGCCGTCCTTGGCGGCAACCGCATCCCCTTCGCCCGCTCGAACACCGTCTACTCGCACGTCTCCAACCAGGAGATGCTGACCGCCACGCTGCAAGGCCTGGTCGACCGCTTCAACCTGCACGGCCAACGCCTGGGCGACGTCGCCGCCGGCGCCGTGATGAAGCACTCGCGTGACTTCAACCTGGTGCGCGAATCGGTGCTGTCGACCACCTTGTCGCCCGAGACGCCTGCCTATGACCTGCAACAGGCTTGCGGCACCGGCCTGGAAGCCGCCATGCTGGTGGCCAACAAGATCGCCCTGGGCCACATCGAGTCCGGCATCGCCGGCGGCGTGGACACCACTTCCGACGCCCCCATCGGCATCAACGAAAAGATGCGCAAGATCCTGCTGGAGGCCAACCGCGCCAAGACCACCAGCCAGCAGTTGGGCATCATTGCCAAGATCCGTCCCTCGATGCTGCTCAAGCCCGCCATTCCGAAGAACGGCGAGCCCCGCACCGGCTACTCCATGGGCGAGCACGCCGAGCTGATGGCCCGCGAGTGGGGCATCCCCCGCGAAGAGCAGGACCAACTGGCTTTCCTGTCGCACCAGAACATGGCCCGCGCCTACAAGGAAGGCTTCTTCACCGACCTGATGACCCCGTTCAAGGGCGTCACCAAGGACAACAACCTGCGTGAAGGCCTGACCATCGAGAAGCTGCGCTCGCTCAAGCCCTGCTTCGACAAGAAGATCGCCCCCGGCCAAGGCACGCTGACCCCAGGCAACTCCACCCCGCTGACCGACGGCGCCTCTGCCGTGCTGCTGTCGAGCGAAGAGTGGGCCAAGGAACGCAACCTGCCGGTGCTGGCCTACATCACCCACAGCGAAGTGGCCGCCGTGGACTTCTTCAACAAGAAGGAAGGCCTGCTGATGGCCCCGGCCTACGCCGTGCCGCGCATGCTCAAGCGCGCCGGCCTGACGCTGCAGGATTTCGACTTCTATGAAATCCACGAAGCCTTCGCCGGCCAGGTGCTGTGCACGCTCAAGGCCTGGGAAGATCCCAAGTACTGCAAGGAGCGTCTGGGCCTGGACAAGCCGCTGGGCAAGATCGACCGCAGCAAGCTCAACGTCAACGGCTCCTCGCTGGCTGCCGGCCACCCGTTCGCTGCCACCGGCGGTCGCATCATCGCCTCGCTGTCCAAGATGCTGGCCCAGAAGGGCTCGGGCCGCGGCCTGATCTCGATCTGCGCCGCAGGCGGCCAGGGCGTGGTCGCCATCATTGAGCGCTGATCCTTTCTGCTGATATCGGTGTACTTCGGCCGGGTTTTTACGGAAATCCGGCCGAAGCGTTGATACACTTCGACACTTTGCAAGGCAAGCGGAGTCAACCCCTATTCTGGGGACTCCGTCACAAAGCCATCCCTGTCTGCAGTCAGAGACAGGCAAACGAGGAGAACCCCCGATGTCCCAAGCAGCCGCAGCGGCCGCGACGCCGAAGCCGTCCATCGTCAATCCCGATGGCACCACCAACCGGATCTGGTTGTCGTCCTATCTCAAGGGTGTCGTGCATGACATCCAGATGGACAAGTACCAGAACCTCAGCGCGTACTTCGATGAGTGCATCAACAAGTACCGCGAGCGACCGGGCCTGGTGAGCATCGGCACCGAGATGACGTATGACCGGCTCGACCGGCTGGTCAAGGCCTTTGCGGCCTGGCTGCAGAGCCAGGGGGTGAAGAAGGGCGATCGCGTGTCGATCATGCTGCCCAACACCTTCCAGTATCCCGTCTGTCTGTTCGCGATCCTTCGCATCGGCGCCGTTGTCGTCAATGTGAATCCGCTGTACACGGCCCGCGAGCTGAACCACCAGCTCAAGGACTCGGGCGCCGAAACCATCATCGTGATGGAGACCTTCGCCAAGACGCTGCAAGACGCGCTGCCCGGCACCAAGGTCAAGCGCATCGTGCTCACGCAGATTGGCGATCTGCTGTCCGACGGCTTCATCAACGCCAAGGGCCGCCTGCTGAACTTCGTGCTGCGCAAGGTCGAGAAGATGGTGCCGGCCTACAGCCTGCCGGGCGCCATCTGGATCCGCGACGTGCTCAAGGCCGGCGCCAAGATGCAGCTCAAGTCGGCCGACGTGAAGCCGGGCGACCTGGCCTTCCTGCAATACACCGGCGGCACGACCGGCGTGGCCAAGGGCGCCATGCTGACGCACCGCAACGTGCTGTCCAACTGCCAGCAGGCCCTCGCGTTTGCCGAAGGCCAGCTCACGGGCGAGACGGAGACCGTGGTCACGCTCATCCCGATGTACCACATCTTCTCGCTGACCGTGAACGGCCTGATCTTCATGGCGCTGGGCGGCCGCAACATCCTCGTGGCCAACCCGCGTGATGTGAAGCGCGTGATGATGGTGCTCAAGAACGAGCGCTTCTCGGGCATCTCCGGGGTGAACACGATGTTCGCCTCCTTCCTCGATTCGCCCGAGTTCCGCAAGCTGGACTTCTCCAACCTCAAGCTGTCGATCGCCGGCGGCATGGCCCTGCAGCGCAGCATCGCCGAGCGCTGGAACCAGACCACGGGCAACAACATCGTCGAAGGCTATGGCCTGACCGAGTGCTCGCCCATCGTCACGCAGGCGCCCGTCGACATCAAGAACCCGGGCCCCGTGTTCACCGGCTCGATCGGCGTGCCGGTGCCTTCGACCGAAGTGCGCATGCGCCGCGACGACGGCAGCTGGTGCGAGATCGACGAGCCGGGCGAGCTGTGCGTGCGTGGCCCGCAGGTCATGCAGGGCTACTGGCAGCGTCCTGAAGAGACCGCCAAGGTCATCGACAGCGAAGGATGGCTGGCCACCGGCGACATCGCCGTGATGGACGAAAAAGGCTTCATCAAGATCGTGGACCGCAAGAAGGACATGATCCTGGTCTCGGGCTTCAACGTCTATCCGAACGAGATCGAAGACGTCGTGGCCATGCACCCCGATGTCAAGGAAGTGGCGGCCGTGGGCGTGCCCGACGAGGCAGCCGGCGAGCGCGTGAAGATCATCGTCGTGCCGCGCAACCCGGGCCTGACGAAGGAAGCGCTGATCGAGCACTGCCGCAAGAACCTGACGGGCTACAAGATCCCGCGCGTGGTCGAGTTCCGTGACACCGAACTGCCCAAGACGCCAGTGGGCAAGATCCTGCGCCGTGAACTGCGTTGATGCTGCGCTGATCACAAATCACCTCGCTGCGAAGCCCACCGCCTCTGGCCGTGGGCTTTTTTCTTTCCTGCAACGCAAGCTGGCCCCTTTCAGCAGATTTTGAGCGCAGCCCCATCGCGCTTGGCATAGACTGGATCGCGCAGTTCAAGCCGTGCGGGGCTGGCGGCACCTCTTTCATCATGACGGCGCAGGGCCTTCCACCAGCCCGCGTTGCCTCATGCGTCAACAGGTGGACCATGCCAGGGGCGCGCAGAGATGGATGCAACTCCTCTCATCGCTTTGCTTGTCTGTGAAGCGCAAGGCCAGTTGTGCGGCTTGCCGATCGAACACGTCGGCGAAACATTGCGCTGCCCACCGCTGAGCCCGATCCCCGATGCACCCGATCATGTCGTGGGCATGGCCGTGATCCGAGGGCAGATGCGGGTGGTGCTGGACCTGGGCTGCCTGCTCGGCCAAGCGCGCACCCACCGCGCGCGGCTGGTGACCTTGCGGCGTGCCGAAACCACCGCACAAGACAGCGCCGTGCCTGCCTGTGCATTGGCCGTGGACGAGGTGCAGGGCGTTCGCCACATGCCATCGGGCGCCGTGCAAGCCCTGCCCACGCTGGCCACCGCTCCCCACGGCTCGCTCATCCGCGGCACCTCCGTGCAGGAACGCGAATTGATGGCCGTGCTGGATGCCGTCCGGCTGATGGCCCTGGCAGAGCAGGCGGCCGGCCACGAAAGCGAGGCGTCATGAAGCCAATGCTCGGCTCCCGTCCGCAGGTGCCCACGCAGTTACCCACGATGGGACAGACCTGGCGCTTTCGGGCCGTCATCGCCCACCGCCTGGGCCTGCACTTCGACGACGACAAGCTGCCCTGGCTGGCCGAGCTGCTGCGGCATCACTGCGCCGCCGTGCGCCAACCCGACATCGACGCCGGCCTGCATGCGCTCGATGTGGCCCGCGACCTGGCGCCTTGGCACGATCTGACATCCGCCTTGACGGTGGGCGAGACCTTCTTCTTTCGCCACATCGAGCATTTCGATGTCCTGCGCGAGCGCGCCTTGCCCGAGCGATGGCAGGCACGGCAGGGCATGCCCCTGCGCATCCTGTCGGCAGGCTGCGCCAGCGGCGAGGAGCCTTATTCGATCGCCATGCTGCTGGCCTCCGTGGCGCCACCGGACATGCCCTCGGCACGGATCGACGCCATGGACTTGAACGCACAAGCCGTGGGGCGCGCCCTGGCCGGCCGATACGGTGCATGGAGCTTGCGCAGCATGCCCTCGGCCATGCGACACCGATGGCTGAAGCAGGAAGGCACGGACCACGTGCTGGATGCCGACATCCGCCACGCGGTGCAGTTTTCGGTGCGCAATCTGCTGGAAGAAGGGGCGCCAGCCTTCTGGGCGCCCGCCTCGATGGATGTGGTGTTTTGCCGCAATGTGCTGATGTACCTCGAAGACGATCAGGTCCGTGCGGTGCTCGATCGCTTCAGCGCGTGCATGGCGCCGGGGGGCTGGCTGTTTCTGGGCCCCGCCGAAAGCGGCATGCGTGCGCTGTCCAGCGGCTTTGAGTCGTGCAGCTCACACGGGGCCTTCTACCTGCGTCGGCAACCGGTCGCCATCCAGGGATGGCGGGCGGGGGCTGCCAACGAGGCCGTGCCGCTCGCGCCCGTCGCCCATCCTGCTGCGCAAGTCGCAGGGCTCGCCCACCACAGCAAGACCATCCCATGCCGACGCAGGTCGCGCACACATCGCCGCTGCAACACGAGATCCTGTCGCTTCTGCATCAGGAGCGCCACGAGGAAGCACGCCAAGCCTGTCAGGCGCTGCGTGCGGCGCATCCGCAAACGCCACCGCCATGGCTGGCCGTGCTGGAGGCCATGGCCCTGCTGCATCTGGGCCAGGCGGAGCCTGCTGCGTCGCTGTGCCGGCAGGCGTTGGCCACCAGTCCATTGGATGCCGACCTCCATCACGCCCTGGCCCTGTCCCTGGCAGCGACAGGAGATGTCGCATCGGCCCTGTCATCGGACCGGCAGGCCGCGTGGCTGGATGCGGATTTCGCGCTGCCGCAGATGCATCAGGCCCTGCTGCAACGTGGCTTGGGACATGTCGATGCGAGCCGCCAGGCGGCGGAATTGGCCTTGCGGCTGCTGCCCCATGAATCGGCCGAGCGCATCCAGCTGTTCGGCAACGGCTTTGGCCGCACCGCCTTGCTCCACTCATGCCAGACCTTGCTGGCGCCGCCCATGGCATCGGAAGGAGGGCCGCGATGAAGGACGCCTCCGGCGCGATGCGCACGGCCCAGCAGATGCGCGAGGCCTTCGATCAGGCCTTCACCTTGCCGGCCTCGCTCGCGGCGCACCAGCCGCATCTGGACTTCCTGGTCATCGAGCTGGCCGGGGTGCCGCATGCCATCCGTCTGGACGAGGTGGCGGCCATCCAGCGTGCCGAGCCGGTCACACCGCTGCCGAGCCCCGTGCGCGAACTGCAGGGGCTGTCAGGCCATCGCGGCGCCGTGCTGCCGGTCTATGACCTGACGGCCTTGCTGGGCCTGGGCAAGGGCGCGTGTGCCTGGCAGCTTGTCGCACGCTCAGCCGCCGTGATGCTGGCCGTGGACGCCTTTCACAGGCATGTGCGTTGCCGGCACGACCGGCTGGCACCGGTGTCGGCCAGTGGAGGGCCGGGCCGCGGGCACGTCCATGCCCATCTGGCAGGCGACGAAGGCGTGTGGCCCGTGCTCAGCCTGGGCTCGGTGATCGCAGCCATCGAACGACAGGCACACCAGACACCTCAGGAGAGACAAGATGTGGACCATCGGTAGAAAGATCGCAGCAGGTTTTGCCTTGCCACTGTTGATGCTGCTGGGCATCGGCGCGCTGGCTTATCGCGGCATCGACGCGCTGACCGACACGAGTTACGAAGTCGCACGCACCCACACCACGCTCGAGCGCGTGACCTACCTGATGGGCTTGCTCAAGGATGGCGAGACCGGCCAGCGCGGCTACATCATCACGGGCATGGACAGCTACCTGGCGCCCTACATCTCAGCCAGAGAGAAGCTGCCTCAGACCCTGCAGGATCTGAAAGCGTCCTTCGCCCAGGATCCTCGCCAACTGGAGCTGCTGCGCCGCATCCAGACCTTGAGCCAGCAGAAGATGCAGGAGATGGGCACCACCATCGAGATGCGCAGACAGGGGCAGATCGAGGCCACCACGCAGCGGGTGCAATCCGGCGTGGGCAAGAACCTGATGGACGACATCCGCGCCCTGGCCGGCCAGATCGAACAGCATCAGCGGGACTTGCTGCGCGACCGCGCGCTGGATGTGGAGCGGGCTGCCGGCAACGCCCGCCACACCCTGGTCATCGGCACGGGCATCTGCCTGGTGCTGGCGGCGCTGGCGGGATGGCTCATCGTGCGGGCCCTGACCGAAGAGATCGCCTCGGCCGTCAAGCACGTGCGCCAGTCCTCGGCGGAGTTGCAGGCCGCCGCCACGCAGCAGGCTTCCGGGGCGAGGGAATCGTCCACCGCGATGGCCGAGATCTCGACGACGGTCAGCGAGCTGCTGGCCACATCCCGGCAGATTGCAGAGTCCGCGCAACGGGTGGCTGCGGTGGCCGAGGACACCGTCTCGTCTTCTTCGGCAGGCGAAGGCCGTGTGCAGCGCAGCCAGGAGTCGATTGTCGGCATCCGCAAGCAGATGGACCAGATCGTCGGCCACATGCTGGACCTGGGCAAGAAATCGCAGCAGATCGGCGCGGTGCTGGACATCGTCTCCGAGCTGTCAGAGCAGACCAACATCCTGGCCATCAACGCCACCATCGAGGCCAGTGTGGCCGGTGAGGCAGGCAAGCGCTTTGGCGTGGTGGCCGATGAGATCCGCAAGCTGGCGGACCGCGTCGGGCTGGCCGCGCGCGAAATCCGCCTGCTCATCGACGACGTGCGCGGTGCCGTCAACACCACGGTGATGGCCACGGAGACGGGCTCCAAGGCGGTGGACGTCGGCACCACGCATGTCGGCGAAGTGACGCAATCCTTCCAGCAGATCATCGGTCTGATCGGCAAGACCACCGAAGCCGCGCGCGAGATCGAGCTGTCGACCAAGCAGCAGGCATCGGCGGTGGAACAGGTCAAGATCGCGATTGCCAGCACGGCGCAGGCCACCAAGGAAACCGAAGTCAGCTCCGGCCAGACCTTCCAGACCGCGGCACAACTGGTGGACCTGTCCAAGGACCTGCTGCGGCTGGTGCAACCTCAGGCCGTGAGCGGCACCCCGGGTTGAGCCATGAGCGACAAGGATCCTTATCGCTATTTCCGCATCGAGGCGCGCGAGCTGCTCGACGAGATGAGCGGCGCGATCCTGAGCCTTGAGAAGGAAGGAGCGGGGGCGCCGGTGGTGGCGCGTCTGCTTCGGCTGGCTCACACCCTCAAGGGTGCAGCGCGCGTGGTCAAGCAGCCCGGCATCGCCGAACACGCCCATGCCATGGAAGATGCGCTGTCGGCCTGGCGTGACAAGGACGTGCCTGTGCCTTCCGATGTGCTGACCGCCATGCTGGCCCGGCTCGACCAGATGGATGCGATGCTGGCCAAGCTCGCGAAGCCCGCTCAGCACGCGCCGCAGCAGGAAGCCGCAGGTGTGGCAACGCCCCCCCGGAAGCCAGCGCTGCCCGATCTCACCGATGCGGCGCATCAGGCTGACAAGGCCACCAGCTTGCACGCCGCACCCGATACACCCGCCACGCAGCCCGCCGGCCATCCTCCCTTGGACGAGGGCTGGCGCAGCCTCGCCCGGCCCTTGCAGGAATTGGGGCCGGTGCTCGATGGGCTGAGCAGCAGCCATGTGCAGGTGGCCATCATGCGTCGCCACGTCGATGCGGTCCAACAAGCTTCGGAGCTGGCGCGCACGCTGCTCGATCAAATCGGTAAACGGCGCCATGCCGCAGAGCCAGGAGAAGGGCAGGTGGCCACGTTGCGCGGGCGCGTGGTGCACGACATGGCCGAGGAGCTGTCCAGAAGGCTCGTCCAACTGGATGCGGCCTTGATGCGCACCACCGATCACCTCGACCGCGAGCTGCAATCCACCCGCGACACCGCGGAACAGCTGCAGCTTGTGCCGGCACGCCAGTTGTTCACTTCACTGGAGCGCACGGTGCGGGACGTTGCCGTGATGCAGCACAAACAGGCGGCGTTCCACGGCGAAGGCGGCGAGCTGCGCCTGGACGACCGCACCTTGAAGCTGCTGCAGCCCGCCTTCGTCCAGCTCGTGCGCAACGCGGTCGCCCACGGCATCGAATCGCCACCAGCGAGGCAGGCTGCGGGCAAGCCGCCGCAGGGCCGGATCACCCTGCATCTGCAGCGCGAAGGCAGCCACGTCGTGCTGAGCTGCACGGACGACGGCGCCGGCATCGACACCGATGCGGTGCTGCTGCGTGCCGGTCAACGCAGCCACGGCGCTAGCGCCCGGGACATCCAGCACCTGCTGCTCGAAGGCGGCATCAGCACCGCCGATGCGGTGACGGAAGCCTCAGGGCGGGGCATCGGCCTGAACGTTGTCAAAGATGCGGTGCAGCAGCTTGGTGGACGCGTGCGGCTGGACACACGCCGGGGCCACGGCACCACCTGGACATTGCACGTGCCGATGAACCGCGCCATGGTTCAGGTGCTGACCGTGCAGATGGGCAACTTGCACGTCCAACTGCCCATGGACAAGGTCTGCAGTGCCAGCCGGCTGCCGGCCTCGCAGATCGTGCACAGCGGCGCACAGCCATCGATCCTCCACGAAGGCAAGGCCATCCCCTTCATCACACTGGCGCAGGTGATGGATGAAGGGCAAGACCTGGACAGCCGCGAGACCTGGTCCACCGTGATCCTGAGCCGGCCCGATGGCTTCCTCGCCTTGGGCGTCGACAGGCTGCGAGGGGTCTCGCACGTGGTGATGCGGCCACTGCCACACCTTGCGCCCGCATCGCCATGTGTGGCGGGCGTGTCGCTGGACGCCGAAGGCCGCCCTCAATGGGTGCTCGATGTGGCGCTGCTGCCGCTGCATCCCTCGGCCGGCATGGCACCGCAGCCGGCCGCCAGCACCATCCAGGCACCGATCCTGGTGGTGGACGATTCGCTGACCAGCCGCATGCTGGAGGAAAGCATCCTCAACGCAGCAGGCTTTGCCGTCGAGACGGCCGCCTCAGCCGAAGAAGCCCTGGCGCGCATGGCCGATCAGGCATACGGACTGCTGCTGGTGGATGTCGACATGCCGGGCATGGACGGCTTCGGCTTGGTCGCCCATCTTCGTCAGCATGAGGCCTGGCGGGACATTCCCGCCGTGCTGGTGACTTCGCGAGGCACGCCGGAAGACATCGAGCGAGGACGCCAGGCCGGCGCCGATGCCCACATCGTCAAAGGCGATTTCTCGCAAGGCATCTTCCTGGACACCGTGCGGCGCCTGCTGGCCCGCACGCGCCCATCCTGATCGACAAAGCGAGAAAAGGCACCCCATGTCCCGCCTGCGCGTGTTGATTGTCGAAGACTCGCTCACCGTGCGAAAGCGGATGTGCGAAGTGCTGAACTCGGACGGCGGCATCGAGGTGGTGGGCGAAGCCACGGATGGCCAGCAGGGCGTGGACATGTGCCTGGCGCTGCGCCCGGATGTCGTCACCATGGACATGATGCTGCCCATCATGAACGGCCTGGTCGCCACCGAGCACATCATGGCGCATTGCCCCACGCCCATCCTGGTCGTGTCAGCCCTGGAGCGGCAGGTGCTCTTCCGCACCTTCGATGCCCTGGCGGCCGGTGCGGTCGAGGTGCTGGACAAGCCAACCGGCGAAGACGGTGCCGATGAGGCATGGTCCCGCCGGCTGATCGCCACGGTCAAACTTGTCGCCCGCATCCGCGTCATCACCCATGTGCGTGGCAAGCTCAGCCCCACACCCGCGGCCCTGAACGCGCCGGTGCGAGCCAACGGCGCCCCACGCGCATCCTGCCCCCAGCGAGACGCGGCTGGTGGCCCTGGGCGCCTCCACAGGCGGGCCCGCAGCGCTCATGCAGATCCTGCGCATGCTGCCCGCGCCTTTGCCCGTGCCGCTGCTGATCGCGCAGCACATCGGCGATGACTTCGGCGTGGTCTTTGCCGACTGGCTGTCGGACCAGAGCCCACATCCTGCCCGGTATGCCCGGCACGGAGAAAACCTCCTCGACACCCGGGGCACCGTCGTGCTCGCGCCGCCGGGCCTGCACCTGCGCGTGGAGCACGATCGGCTCATGCTCGATGACTCGCCGCCCCTGCACTCATGCAAGCCCGCCATCGACCACCTGTTTGCTTCGATCGCTGCCAGTCCCCATGGTCATTGCACCACCGCCTGCCTGCTCACCGGCATGGGCCGCGACGGTGCCAGCGGCCTGCGCGACATCCTGCGTGCGGGCGGCCAGACCATGGCGCAGGACGAAACCACTTGCGTCATCTACGGCATGCCGCGCGAGGCCGTGAAACTGGGCGCCGCCCAGCGGGTCCTGCCCTTGCTGGAGATCGGCAACGCGCTGGCCCGCATGATCCACAAGACAGAGGGAGCAAGGTGATGGACCTGGACAGGGTATTGATCGTGGACGACAGCCTCACCGTCCGCATGGACCTGCAGGAGGCCTTCGAGCATGCGGGCTTCCAGACCGCCGGCTGCGCGACCGTGGCCGCCGCACGCGAGGCCCTGGCCCGCTACGCCCCCGGCGTCGTCGTGCTCGACGTGCGGCTGCCCGACGGCGATGGCATCGAGCTGCTCGAAGAGATCCGCTCATCCCCCCGGCATGCCGATGCGGTGGTGATCATGCTGTCCAGCGAATCGGAGGTGAAGGACCGCGTGCGAGGCATGCACATGGGCGCCGATGAATACGTGGGCAAGCCTTATGACACCCATCACGTGATGGCCCGGGTCAAGGAACTGCTGCGCACACGTCACGATCGGCAGGAGGCCACGGCCCAACCCTGCATCCTCATCATGGATGACAGCCTGACCTTCCGTGAAACCCTGCGCCAGGCCCTGCACCGTGCCGACTACCGCGTCGAGCTCGCCACCAGCGGCGAAGAGGGCCTGCGCATGGCCGCGCTGTCCCGGCCTGCGGCCATGCTGATCGACAGCATGATGCCGGGCATCGACGGCGCCACGGTGATCCGGCGTGTCCGGCTGGACGTCTCGCTGCGCAACGTGCCTTGCGTGCTGATGACCGGCTCCGATGACGGACATGACGAGCTGCGCGCCCTCGAGGCCGGCGCAGACGCCTTCGTGCGCAAGGACGGGCACACCGATGTGATCGTTGCCAAGGTGCGCGCGGCCTTGCGCAGCGCCGCCACCAGCACCAACCCTGACGCGGCCGCGCCTGCAGGCCCTGGGCGCGTGCTGCTGCTGTCCGACGAGGATGAGGCCCTTCGCAGCCTGAACGCCACGCTGGCGGAAGAAGGCTACGACGCCGTGCTCGCGCGCTCGGGCGACGAAGCCATGGCCTTGCTGGCCGTGCAACCCGTGGACTGCATCGTGCTCGATGCCCGGCCCGAACTGGCACCACATGGCTTGAGCCGCCACATCAAGGACACCCCGATCCTGCGCGACACGCCGCTCATCATGCTGACGCCCGCCGGAGATCACCCCGCCGTGCTCGCCGGGCTGAGCGCCGGCGCCGACGACTGTCTGCAAAAGGATGGCGATGTCGACGTGCTCAAGGCGAGGGTGCGCGCGCAGATCCGCCGCAAGCGCTTTGAGGATGAAAACCGCCGCATCCGCCTGGAGCTGCTCAAGGCCGAACTGGATGCCAGCGAAGCCCGCGCCGCGCGAGCCCTGGCCGAAAGCCGCGCCGAACTGCTGGCCGAACTCGAACGCAAGAACGAAGCGCTGGAACGCGTCAACGCCGAGCTCAAGGCCGGTCAGGAAGAGATCGCCAAGGCCTACCGCGAGCTGACCACGGCCAACGAAGCCAAGTCGGAGTTCCTCTCGACCATGTCGCACGAGCTGCGCACGCCGCTCAACGCCATCATCGGCTTCTCCTACATCATGATCGATGGGGTCAGCGGCCCGCTCACGCCCAAGCAGCGCGAGTTCGTCGGCCACATCCATGAAGGCGGCCAGCACCTGCTGTCCCTGGTCAATGACATCCTGGACCTCTCCAAGATCGAAGCAGGCAAGGTCGACATCGACCCCGAACCCATCCACCTCGACAGCCTGCTGCAAGACACCCTGAGCGTGGTGCAGGAGAAAGCCGCCGCGCGCCACGTCCACCTCGTGTGCGAAGGGCTGAACCTGCCCGACACCTTCAGCGCCGACCGCCGCCGGCTCAAGCAGATCCTCTACAACCTGCTGTCCAACGCCGTGAAGTTCACGCCCGACCACGGCATGGTGGCCCTGCAGGCCACGCTGGTCGATCGGCAACAGGCTGCGCAAGGCCTGCCCGGCTTCCCCCATGGCGTGCGCATGCCACTGCCCGAGCCCGCCAGTGAGACATCCTGCGAGACCTTCGTGCAAATCACCGTCACCGACAACGGCATCGGCATCGCACCCGGCGATCTGGACAAGCTGTTCAAGCCCTTCAGCCAGATCAAGAACGAGCTGACCCGCAAGGTCGAAGGCACCGGCCTGGGCCTGACCACGGTGATGCGGCTGGCCCAGTTGCACGGCGGCACGGTGGGCCTGAGCAGCCAGCAAGGCAAGGGCAGTTGCTTCTGCCTGTGGCTGCCCTGGAAGACCCACGCCGCTGCACCCTTGAGCGATGCCGACGAAGCAGAAGACCCCACCCAGCCCCTGGTGCTGGTGATCGAAGACGACGCACAGGCCACCGCCCTCATGAGCGCCCAATTGCGTGCCGCCGGCTTCCGCGTCCGCCATGCCATCTCGGCAGAAGTCGCGCTGCAGATGGTGGCCGACTTCACGCCTGACCTCATCACGCTGGACATCCGCCTGCCCGGCATGGACGGCTGGGACTTTCTCGCACGCGTGCAGGATCTGCCCGCCTGGGCCGATGTGCCGGTGGTGGTCGTGTCGGTGGAGGCCGACCATGAAATCGGCATCTCCCTCGGCGCCAAGGCCGTGCTGCAAAAGCCTTTCGGCCCACACGAGCTCAGGCATGAGCTCGATCGCCTGGGCTTTACGCCGCCCGCCTCCGGTGACATCACCATCCTCCTGGTCGACGACGACCCGCGCTCGCTCGACCTGATGACCGCCTTCCTGCGCCAGCCGGGCTACGCGATCCTCACAGCCTCGGGCGGCCAGGAAGGCATCGAGATGATCCGTCAGCACCAGCCGGACCTCGTCGTGCTGGACCTCTTGATGCCCGACATCGGTGGCATCGAAGTGGTCGAAGCACTCAAGCAGGATCCGGCCACCGCGCAGATTCCTGTCATCATGGTGACCGCCAAGCAGTTCAGCGATGCCGATCGCGCGCAGCTCAGCAACCATGTGCTGAGCGTCGTCAACAAGGCCGAGCTGCACCACGACCACTTCATCGGCGAAGTCCGACGCGCCTTCCTCAAACCTGCCTTGCCTGCATGAGCCGTCCGAGCGATTTCCGTTTCCATCACCGTCTGCGTGTCCGCTGGGTCGAAGTCGATGCCCAGCAGGTGGTCTTCAACGGCCACTACCTGACTTATCTGGATGTGGCCATCTCCGATTACTGGCGCCGCGTCGGCATGCCGTATCCGGATGCCTTCCAGTTCGTGCAGGGGGACATCTTCGCGCGGCGCAACATGCTCGAATACCACGCCCCTGCACGGCTGGACGACTGGCTGGACATCGGCATCCGCTGCGAGCGCATCGGCAATTCGTCGATCACGATGGTCTGGGCGGCGTGGGCACAAGGCCGGCTGCTGGTCACCGGTGAAGTGGTGTACGTCTTCACCAGCCTGGCCACCGGCCGCCCCGCACCGGTGCCCGACGGCATCCGCCAGCAGCTGCAAGCGTTCGAAGAGGGCAGGGATGCGTATGCCCTGCAATGCGGCACCTGGGCCGATCAGGCCGAAGGGGCCCGCGCCGTGCGCCTGGCGGTGTTCGTGCAGGAACAAGCCATTCCCGAAGACGAAGAATGGGATGCGGACGATGAACACGCGGTGCATGCCGTGGTGCGCAACCTGTGCGGCTGCCCCGTGGCCACCGGCCGGCTGATTCACCAAGGTGCGGGCGAGGGCTGCGCCAAGATCGGCCGCATGGCCGTGCTGCGCAGTGCGCGGGGCATCGGCCTGGGCGATCAGGTGCTGCGTGCGCTCATGGCAGAAGCCGCCTCACGCGGCATCCGCAGCATCGCCCTGCATGCCCAGCTCGGCGCGCAGGCCTTCTACGCGCGACATGGCTTCATCCCGGAAGGCGAGGTGTTCGACGAGGTCGACATCCCGCACCAGTTGATGAAGCTCACACTTTCAAAGGCCTGACGCGCCCCGGCTTGATGAGGCTGCGCGCCCGCGCACGCCGCACGGGTGTCGGTGGCAGCGCGTGGTCATCCTGCTCGGAGACATCGCTGCTTTCGAACGCGTCCTCATGGCCCTCATGCCGCAAGCCGGGCGGGGGCAGGGTGGCTTCCAGCCGCGCCACTTCGTTGTCGGCCATGGTGTGGCGCGGCGGCCAGTTGCGCAACTGCACGCGGCGCAACAAGGCCATGCCGGTCTGTGCGGCAAACGTGCGCTCCATCACATGGGTGACCAGCCGCTTGTTCACCCGCTCGGTGATCACCAGCGTCGAGCAGCGCGTGCCGTACTGGCCATTGGCCGAGCGGATGAATGCCGACGACAGCAACCGCTCCCACTCCACCGACACGCCCGTGGAAGGCAGTTGATGATCCGGCGCCTGCGCAGGATCGGCCAGCGCCTCGAACAGTTGATTGGACAAGGCTTCCACATCGTTGGAGGTGCCGATGGCCTGCTTCAGTTTCGCCTTGAGCTGCTGCACCTTGGGCCAGGGCGTGTTCAGCGATGCGTTGGACAGCCCGAAGATCCCCCTCTGCAGGCGCTCGGGATACAGCTTGCGGTTGTTCACGAAGAAGCACTCGCCCTGCGCAAAGTCCAGCGCCACCATGTTGAAGCCGTTGTAGCCCGAGATGGCCAGCCGCGGCCACAGCATCGACATGCTCTCATCGCCCTTGAGCCAGTGCGGCACGATCTCGCCGCGCGACGGCGCCTGCGGGTCCATGTTCTTGGGATCGCGGATGTTGGTCACCAGGCCCAGGCGCCCTTGTGCCGTCAGGCCCAGCCAGGTGCCGCCTGCTTCCAGATCGCGACCGCCCAGCACTGCCGGACCACCGCCTTCGGGCTCCCACCAGCCCAGCCGCGCAGCGGGGCGATCGAAGAACTCATCGCGGTTGGCGGCCAGCACGAAGGGAAATCGGCTGCTCTGATCAAGGGCAAAGGCAACGAGGCACATGGGAGGGGCTTTCCTCAGACTTCAAGGGGCGCCGACAGGAGCGGGCGCAGGCGCGGCAGCCGCCACGGCGACGAAAACTTCCACATGGCGAGAACCGATCACACCATCGGGCAGGGCGCTGGCCAGGGTCTCGAGCCGCAATTCACATGCGCGGCTGACACCTTGGGGGTGTTCGTACACCTCCATCCAGGTTGCCTCCAGCGGCACCATGCCGGACGCATCCTCGCGCGACATCAGCCGCGCATGCAGACCGGGATACAACTGTCGCAAGGTGGACTGCATGGCATCGATCGCCACCCGCGCCGCCACGGCCTGAGCGGCCGGCACGCGGTAGTACACGTACAAGGCGCGTGTGGGACAAGTGTCGACAAGGGCAGGGGCGACCTCAGACATCGTTTCCATGGTGATCAGCGTAAACCATGCATGGCGACATGGTGCAGCACCTCAGCGGGCCCACCGCTTGAACGCGGCCCAAACATGGCTCAAATGCGGCCGATTCCCGTTAAGGAATTGACGACAAGCGCAAACGCTTCAGGCTCCCTTGTCACGCGGCCTCGTCCGCCAGGGGCAGCGCGTAAGGCTGCTCCGCCATCACCAGGCCGGCGCCGGCCTGCGTGCGCAATGCAGATCCGACCGCAGCCAGCTTCAGCTCGATGAGCGCACTGTGCCCACCTGAGCCCCCCGGACGCGTTGCCGCGTTGATGACCAGGCCCGCGGGCTGGCCAGGGTCCGCCTCGCTGAACACCTCCTGGCCGGCCTGCACGGGCGCATCGGCATGCACCACGAAGGCCCGCCGCTTGGTCGTGCCGCGGTACTGGCTGCGCGCCACCACCTCCTGGCCCGGGTAGCACCCCTTCTTGAAGTTCACGCCGCCGATCAATTCGAAATTGACCATTTGCGGCACGAACTGATCCACCGTGGCGGCCTCGATGCGCGGCACACCGCTCATCACGTCCAGCCAGGCCCATTGCGCAGGATCCACGGAGGGCAGGGCGCCCATGACCTGCGCAGATGCCGCATGCGGGCCCACCCAATACCAGCGGCGCGCGCCACACACATCGGGCAGCCGCACCAGCACGCCTTCGGCATGCGGCACGGCCTGCCAGGCCGAGGTCGGTGCCGCATCGCCCAGCGCATCCCCCAACGCATCGGCCGCAGGCTGCCCCAGCAGGCCCACCACACACAGCGACTCGCTCGCATCCGAGAGCTTGGCCTTGGCCCGCAGCACGAACATCGACAGGCGCTTGACCAGGCCGGGCAGCACCTGCCGGTCGGTCAACAGCCACAGCAACTCAGGCTGCGGCCTCAGGGTCAGCACACTGGCCAGCATCCGGCCCTTGGCGGAACAATAGGCGGCAAGGCGCGCCTCGTTGGCCGTCTGGCCGTTCACATCCTGGCTGAGCTGGCCGTGCAGGAAGTTCGCGGCATCCGGGCCTTCGGCCAGAATGACGCCAAGATCGGACACCCGCAGGGCCCCGCCCCAGGAACTTGCATCAATGGGTTCGATTGCACTCATGGGGCTCATTATCATCACACCCGACATGCATCAGAAACCACGACGGGTGTATCCCACTTCCTCCCTGCGGCAAACCGGCAGCACCTTGCGCATCGTGCTGGCCCTGCTTGCCTTGTCGGCCACGATGATGGCGTCTGCGGTGGCGTTGTGGCTGTACCAGCCGCTGCGCATGAAGGGCCCGGCCGTGGAGCTGGCCATCGAATCCGGCGACACGCCCCGCGAGGTGGCGCAAGGCTGGGTCGAGGCGGGCGTGGACACGCCGGCGTGGGCCCTGTATCAATGGTTCAAGCTCTCGGGCCAATCCCGCCAGATCCGCGCAGGCAGCTACGAGCTGGCCAAGGGTGCCACCCCGCGGGACCTGTTGCGCATGATGGTGCGGGGCGACGAACGCTTGGCTACCGTCCGGCTCATCGAAGGCTGGACGTTCAAACGCTTTCGCGCCGAGATGGCCCAGGCCCCTGGCCTGAAAGCCACCACGGCCGGCCTGAAGGACGAAGAGGTCATGGCGCAACTGGGCCAGCCGGGCCTGCCGGCCGAAGGCCAGTTCTTCCCCGACACCTATTCGTATGCCAAGGGCAGCACCGATCTGGCCGTGATGCGGCGGGCCATGCATGCCATGCAAAAGCAGCTCGACGCCGCATGGGCCATGCGCACCCCCACCTCCGAGCTGAAGACGCCCGAAGAGGTGCTGATCCTCGCCTCCATCGTCGAGAAGGAAACCGGCCGGGAAGCCGACCGCAAATTCGTGTCGGCCGTCTTCCAGAACCGGCTGCGCATCGGCATGCCACTGCAGACCGACCCCACTGTCATCTACGGCCTGGGCGATGCCTTCGACGGCAACCTGCGCCGCATCCACCTGCAGACCGACGGCCCCTTCAACACCTACACCCGAGCCGGCCTGCCACCCACGCCCATCGCCATGCCCGGCAAGGCCTCGCTGATGGCCGCCGTGCAGCCGGCCGACTCCAAGGCCCTGTACTTCGTGGCCCGGGGAGACGGCAGCAGCCACTTCAGCGAATCGCTCAACGAACATAATCGCGCGGTGAACCAATACCAGCGCCAACCCCGCCCGCAGGGCAGCCGTCCATGACCCCCACAGGCCGATTCATCACCTTCGAAGGCATCGACGGCGCGGGCAAGACCACGCACATGGATGCGCTGGAGCAGGCCTGGCGACAAGCCGGTCGCGAAGTCGTGCGCACCCGTGAACCGGGCGGCACGCCACTGGCCGAAAAGCTGCGCGGCCTGTTCCTGCACGATGCGATGGACCCGCTGACCGAAGCCCTGCTGGTGTTCGCCGCCCGCCGGGACCACCTGCAGACCGTGATCGAGCCGGCCCTGGCCCGTGGCGCCTGGGTGCTGTGCGACCGCTTCACCGACGCCACCTTCGCCTACCAGGGCGGCGGCCGCGGCTTCGACCTGCAGGTGCTCGCCACGCTGGAGGGCTGGGTGCAGGCCGGCCGCCAGCCTGACCTCACCCTGCTGTTCGACCTGCCACCAGCCGTCGCGGCGCAGCGCCTGGCCGCCGCACGACAGCCCGACCGGTTCGAGGCACAGGACGAAGCCTTTTTCGAGCGGGTGCGATCCGCCTACCTCCAGCGCCAACAGGCCCAGCCTGAACGCTTTGCGGTGATCCGCGCCGAATGCACACCGGCCGACGTGGCCCAGCAGGTGCACGCGGCCTTGCAGAGCAGGGGGCTGGCATGAGCCAGGATGCCGCCATCGCCATGCGCCACGTCTTGTGGCCCTGGCTGCTGCGCCCCTTGGAAGAGGCCCTGCCGCAGTTGCACAGCCATGCCGTGCTGTTGCATGGCGCCGAGGGTCTCGGCCAGTTTGAATTCGCCCTGGCCCTGGCCCGGGCCTGGTTGTGCGAAGCCCAGCCGGTGGGCACGGCCGCCCGCCCGGCATGCGGCCGATGTGCCAGTTGCCACCTCATTGAGGCCGGCTCGCACCCGGATCTGATGGTCATCTTGCCGGAAGCACTGCAGGCCAGCCTGGGTTGGGGAGGCGGCGACGAGGCCGCGGAATCTGGCGCCTCCGACAAGAAGAGCCGCAAACCCTCGCAGGAAATCAAGGTCGACGCCATTCGCGCGGTGGTGCAGTTTTCCCAGCACACGGCCTCGAGGGGGCGTGCCAAGGTGGTGCTGGTACATCCGGCCGAGCGCATGAACCTCGTGGCGTCCAACACCCTGCTCAAGACACTGGAAGAGCCTCCGGGCCAGGTGCGCTTCGTCCTCAGCGGCTCGGCGCTGGACCAGCTCCTGCCGACCGTGCGCAGCCGCTGCCAGGCCTGGCGCCTGCCCTTGCCGGAGCCCGAAGTGGCCGCCGAATGGCTGAAAACCCAGTTGGGCGCCAGCACCAGCATGGACGACGCGCGCATGCTGCTGGCAGCCGCCGGCGGCCAGCCCCTGACCGCCCGGGACCGCCACGAACTTGGTCTGGACGCCCGCTACTGGCCCCAGATCCCTTCCGACCTGCAACAAGGCGCCGTGAGCACCTTGACGCAATGGCCGCTGTCGCTGGTGGTCGAAACGCTGCAGAAGGTCTGCCACGACCTGGCCTGCGTGGCAGCCGGCGCTGCGCCGCGCTACTTTCCTGCAGCGAGCCTGCCGGCCGCACCGGATCTCGACCTGCTGACCCAATGGGGCCAGGAGCTGCGCAAAACCAGCCGCCATGCCGACCATCCCTGGAACCAGGCCCTGAAAGTCGAGACCCTCTTGCTCCAGGCCCGCGCCGTGATGAAGCCCCGCCGCCCACGGGCCAACCCGCAGGGCTAAAGTCATTCCACGATCCGCAACCCCCTGTTTCGGCGTGTAAAGGCCGGTTCCACCTGGCCAAATTCACAGCCACGCCGGGCGGCGACGTCTTAAACTCCCCGGACGATGAGTGAGTTCCAGACGACGCATTTGCCTTCCGCGTTCGCCGCATCCGGCCCGGGGAAGGTTCCATTGAGCAGCAACAGCGCAGGTGGCGGTACCCCTTCTGCTGCCACGCCGCGCCCAAGCGTCATCCAGCTGGTCTTCCGCGAAAAAGGCGCGCTGTACGCCGCCTACATCCCGGCCTTCACCGACGGCGGGCTGTTCGTCCCAACCTCCCGGGAGTACACGCTGGGTGACGACATCTACCTGCTGCTCTCCCTGCCGGAAGACACCCAACGTTATCCGGTTGCCGGCAAGATCGCCTGGATCACCCCGGCCAACGCCTCGGGCGGACGTACCCAGGGCGTGGGTGTGCGTTTCCCCGGCGACGACAAGACCCGTCTGCTGCGCGTGAAGATCGAGCAGATCCTGGGCACCAACATCTCCTCCAGCAAGCCGACGCAGACGCTGTAAGGCCTGCGAGGCACCAGCCATCGAATTGAGGCAAGATCGCGGGTTTTCCGAACCTGCCCGATCTGCGCCATGTTTGTCGATTCGCACTGCCATCTCAACTTCCCGCAATACAGCGACACGCTCGATCAAGTGCGTGCCGAGATGCAGGCTGCGGGTGTGGACCGCGCACTGTGCATCAGCACCACTCTGGAAGAATTTCCCGAGGTGCACGCACTGGCGACCCGCTACGACAACTTCTGGGCCACGGTGGGCGTCCACCCGGACAACGAAGGCATCCAGGAGCCCACGCTGGGCGACCTGCTGGAACGCGCCAAGCTGCCTCGCGTGGTCGGCATCGGCGAGACGGGTCTGGATTACTACCGCCTGGGAGAGCGCTCGGTGGCCGACATGGCCTGGCAGCGCGACCGCTTTCGCGTCCACATCGAGGCTGCGCTGGAAACCGGTCTGCCCCTGGTGATCCACACGCGCGAAGCCAGCGAGGACACGCTGGCCATCCTGCGCGAGGTGGGGCAGGGCAAGGTGCGGGGCGTCTTCCACTGCTTCACGGAGACCCAGGCGGTGGCCCGCGCCGCGCTCGACATGGGTTTTCACATCTCGTTCTCCGGCATCCTCACCTTCAAGAACGCCGGCGACCTGCGGGAGGTGGCGCGCTTCGTGCCCATTGATCGCTGCCTGATCGAAACCGACAGCCCCTATCTGGCCCCCGCACCACATCGCGGAAAACTCAACTCTCCCGCCTACGTCGCCCTCGTCGCCCGGCAACTGGCCGAGCTCAAAGAGGTCGATGTGGAAACCCTGGGCGCGATTACATCTCGTAACTTCGAGACATTGTTCTCGCTCGTTCAGGCCCACTGAGGGTAAGCCCAGAACACCGGAAAAACGCTTGTCAGAAAATTTCTGACAGGCGGTTTGGTTGTTCGGCGACTACCGCCTCCAGCCCGTGAAATCTAAAGTGACACCCATCACGACGCACCTTTCACCCCCGGAGGCTTTATGCAAAATCAGAACCTGTACGCCAACCCGTTTGCCCTGATGATGGATCCCCAAGGCGTGCTGGAAGCCATGGAGCGCTCCGAGCGTCTCAACCGCCTGCAAAGCCGTATTTGCCGCCCTCTGGACAAGCCTCTGATCCCGCTGGTCAACAGCGAAGGCCAGGATTTCGACAAGGAAGTCGACGCCTCGCCCGATATCGAGTTGCCTGAAGAAATTTCCGCTGAATGAGCATTCGGACTGTGTCGGCATATTGCCGCCGGGTTTTCTGATTCAGCTGTTCTCGAGTTTCGTTCGTTATCTCCCGTTGGTTCTTGCGGCGCTAGCCAGCGCCATTTGGGCCCATCTCCGGATGGGCCTTTTTTCTGCCGTAACGAAACGTACGAAAACGCAGAAAAAGGCGTTCCTCCGTCAAGGATTCGGTGACTTGCCTTCGGCGTCCACCGCCTGCTGCACGGCGCGGTAGAACGCCTCGCGCGCCTCACGCGCCACCGGATCACGCGCACCACCGGCCCAGTTGGCATTGGAGACGATCACCAGCTTGCGCGCCGGATCGATGAAGATGCCCTGGCCGAAGATGCCGCGCGCCGCAAACGTGCCGTCGGCGTACGTCCACCACATGTAGCCGTACCCACGCCCTGGCTGTCCGATGTCGGCCTGGGTGGTGGTGGCCTGCGCCAGCCAGCCGTCCGGCACGATGGATGCGCCATTCACCCGTGCACCGTCGAGGATGAACAGGCCCAATCTGGCGTAGTCCCGCGAGGAGGCCTGCACGCAGCAGCCTCCGATCTCGTGCCCGGTGCGCCCGAGGATCCAGGTGGCAGGCTGGGCCATGCCGGCCGGCTTCCAGATCTTCTCCGAAAGGTACGCCGACAAGGTCTTGCCCGTGGCCTGGCTCACCAGCACCCCCACCAGATTGGTCTCGCCGGTGCTGTAGTTCCAACGCGTGCCGGGCGGCGCTGCACGGGGCAGGGTGCGCATGTAGCTCACCGTGGCATCCAGCCCGTCTTCGGGCTTGTGGTGGTTGAAGCGGGCCACGTCCGACTGCGGATCGGCGTAGTCTTCCGTCCACCGCACGCCGGAGGTCATGGTCAGCAACTGGCGGATGCTCACATCGTCATACGCCGAGCCTTTCATCTGCGGGATGTAGTCGGTGACCTTGTCATCCATGCTGCGGATGGCGCCATCGCGCAAGGCCGCCCCGACCAGCGTCGCGGTCATCGACTTGGCCACGGAAAAACTGGTCCAACGCCCATCGGCGGAAAACCCCAGCCCATAGCGCTCCAGCCGCACCTTGCCATCGTGAAGGACGATGAGTGCCGCGCTGCGTTGCCCCGCCATGTACGCGTCCACATCGAGCGACAGCTTCAAGGGGGCGCCGGCTGGCAGCGGTGTTGCCGCGCCGCCCGCGGGGATGGGACGCGACTTGGCCACCAGCGCCATGCGATCCAGGTAGCGGAAGGCGGCATCGCGCTGCGGCACGGTCCAAAAGAGGATGTCTCGGTTGGTGGGTGGATGCGCCAGAAAGGCCCGCATCACCGGATCCAGGCTGAACCACACCGCCACAGCGGCCACGCCCAGGACGGCCAACACGATGAGAAGACGTCGCTTGAAGGTCATGAAGATGAGACTTGGAAAATGAAAAGGAACGGCGGCGTGCAGGCAGCGTTCATGCGCTAGCGAACGCCCGGCACCCAACGCCGCTCCATCGCTCGGCCCAGTCCGGACAGGCCCAGGCAAAGGGCGGCGTAGATGGCGCCGACGAACAGATACGCTTCCAGGTAGTAAGGCCGCCAGATCGGATCACCGCCCAAGCTCAGGGACAGGCCCCCCGTCAGCTCGTGCAGGCCGATCACCATCACCAGGGAGCTGTCCTTGAGCAGACCGATGGCGTGCCCCGTCAGCGCGGGCAGCACGGCGCGGATGGCTTGTGGCAACACCACGCGGCGCTGCGTCTGCCACCAGCTCAGGCCGAGGATCTCCGCGGCTTCGCTCTGCTCTTTGGCCACGGTCTGCAGGCCACCGCGCACGATCTCGGCCATGTACACCGCGGAAAACAGCGTCAACGCCATCAACGCGCGCCAGAACAAGGGCAGGGCCAGATCGTGCGGCAGCAGGGCGGGCAACAGGTAGGCCGCCGAAAACAGCAGGGTGATCAAGGGCACGCCGCGCACCAGTTCGATGAAGGCGGTGGCGAGCCAGGACAAGAAGGGCGAGGACGCCTTGCGCGCCAAAGCCAGCCCGATGGCCAATGGCACCGACAGCAGCAGCGACGACACGAACAACGCCAAGGTCAGCGGCAGGCCACCCCAGCGCTGCTCGTTCTCGGGAAAGTAGCCGAGCAGGATCGGACGCGCCTTCTCGGCCACCACACCCCAGCAAGCGCCCTGGTGGCCCATGGCCCGGCAGGCATCGGGATCGATGCGGAACACCGCATGAACCACCGCCCAATCGACCACGTGCCAGCCCACCCAGGCGAGCAGGGCCAGCCCCAAGGCGGTCATCAGCCACGCGGCAGGCGTCACCTTGTCCTGCATGCGCGCGGCCGGGCTCATGTCGCCCCCTTCAGTGCATGCCGGGCATTGAACCAGTTCATGAACAGCGAGGTCAGCAGGGACAGCGTCAGATAGACCACCATCATCACCAGCACGCACTCCACCGCACGCCCCGTCTGGTTGATGGCCGTGTTGCCCACCGACACCAGATCCGGATAGCCGATGGCGACGGCCAAGGACGAGTTCTTGAAGATGTTCAGGTACTGGTTGGTCGCCGCGGGAACGATGGCCCGGAAAGCCTGCGGCAGCAGCACCTTGACGATCTGCTGAAAGCGTGTCGCTCCCAAGGTCTGCGCAGCCTCGATGAGGCTGGCCGGCACCGACTCCATGCCCGCACGAATGACCTCGGACAGAAAGGCACTGGTGTAGATGCTCAAGGCCAGGGCCAGGGCCATGTATTCCGGCGTCACGGCGGCGCCGCCCAGCACATTGAAGGCCTCCTGCACGGGCCAGCTCCATGCGGCCGCACCGGTCTCGGGATCCGTCGCCCACCAGGGGAAGGCGAGACCCCCTTTGCTGAGCCACACGCCCGGCGCGATCGACCAGGCCTGGGTGGAATCGGGCAGCCATTCGATCAGCAGGAAATACCACATCAGCAGTTGCAAGAGCAGCGGCGTGTTGCGCACCACCTCGACATAACCGGAGCCAATCGCCTGCCACACCCGCATGCGCGATGTGCGCGCCAGGGCCATCAGCACGCCCAGCAGAGTCGCGCCCAGCAGCGCGGGCAGCGCCACCCGCAAGGTATTGCCCAGGCCCACCAGCAGCGCCCGCCACAGGGGCTGCGCCGCGTCATACACCATCAAGCCGGTCTCGCCGATGTCGAAGCCGGCGGGCTGCGTCAGGAACGCCAGCATGCCGGCTCAGCGCACCGGCGGGGCGTAGACAAGACCGCCCTGGTTCCACAGGCGGTTGAGCCCGCGCGGCAGCTTCAAGGGGGATTGGCTGCCCACATTGCGCTCGAACACCTCGCCATAGTTGCCCACGGCCTGGATGGCACGCAGGGCCCATTGCTTGTCCAGGCCCAGGAGCTTGCCCATGTCTTCACCACCGCCGAGCAGGCGCTGCACACCCGGGTCCTGAGATGACTTGGCGCCCGCGGCCGCATTGGCGCGGGTGATCTTCAGCTCCTCGGCCTCTTGCAGAGCGAAGACCGTCCACTTGACGATGGCGAACCAGGCGTCGTCATCCCGGCGCACCACGGGGCCGAGGGGTTCCTTGGAGATCAGCTCGGGCAGCACCACGTAATCATCGGGGTTCGGCGCCTCCTTGTTGCGGATGCTGGCCAGCGCCGAACCATCGGCCGTGAACGCCTGGCAGCGCCCGGCAAACAGGGCCTTGAGCGAAGCCTCGTACGTGTCGAACACCACCGGCTTGATGGACAGCTTGTGCGTGCGCGAGAAATCCGACAGGTTCTTTTCGGTGGTGGTTCCGGACTGCACGCAGACCTGCGCGCCCTTGAGTTGCGTCGCGCTGCCGACCTTCAGCTTCCTGGGCACCAGAAAGCCCTGTCCATCAAAGTAGGTGATGGCGGCGAACTGCAAGCCGAGCGACGCGTCCCGCGTCAGCGTCCACGATGTATTGCGGGACAGCACATCGATGTTGCCGGCCTGCAAGGCCGTGAAGCGCTGCTGCGCATTCAAGGGTGTGAACTTCACCTTGGCCGCATCACCCAGCACGGCAGCCGCCACGGCACGGCACACATCCACATCAAAGCCGGCCCATTGGCCCTTGCTGTCCGGCGCGGAAAAGCCCGCAACGCCGGTGCTGACGCCACACTGCAGATATCCGCGCTGCCTGACCGCATCCAAGGTCTTGCCAGCCAGGGCCGGCACAGCGGTCAGGCCCAGCAGACAGCCGGCAAACAAGGGCAGGGCGCGATGGAGGGGCAAGGTGATCATGGCGGGGGCATCCGGATGCGATGTCAGGATGTCCCCGAGCCTCGACGGAACAGCCCGGCTCGCCACCCTGCGCGTCTGCCGAGCATGATACGGGCAGCCTGGGCCGCCGCCCGCCGCCATCAGGAGTTGGGGCCTTCGGGCAACGTTTCCTGTATGGCTTCAGACAAGGGGGCCATGGGCATGTCCGGCGTTGGCATGGCGTCCAGCACATCGCTGCCCGCCTGCGTGGCACGGCGCGCCAGGGCCTGCCCGGCTTCACCCAGGGCTTCGAGGTTCTTGCGCGATTGGGACGCCAGATCTGACACACCGGCTTGCAAGGCTTCGGCGGCTTTTGCCGAATGCTCCTCGACCATCTCGGAGGTCGAGCGCTGCAAGGCATTGAAGACTTCGCCAGCCTGCTGCGCGGCCTGGACCATCTGCTCGGTGCCGGTCGTGACGGCCTGGCGCGCCTGCTCGCTGGTGGCGGCAATCAGCGAAGACCAGTCCGGCAGGCCCAGGACGGTGGCCGCACTGGCGTGCGTCTGCAGGATGACGCTGGTGGCCGAAACGTTCATGCAGCACAGCTGCTCCGCACCGCGCAAGGCCATTTCCGCCAGCATGGCGGGATTGAACGAAGGAGGGAGGTTGAGAGGGGTCTGATACATGGCGGCTTCCTCGAAGTGGACACGATGGACTGCAATGCCAACGGTGCGGCAAGCGACATGCCCATGCGAGATGGGCCTGCATGCTCACCGCCGAGCGCCCGCCCGACTTGAAAACCGCCAGGTTTTTCGCTCAGGCAGCAGCGGGAGCCGCCTCAGAGCCGCCTGACCCCTTCAAGGTTTCCAGGCGAGCGATGGCTTCCCGCTTGCCGATGCCACGGATCGCGGCAATGGCCTCGATCTGCCTGGCACGTGGGCGAACCGAACCGTCTTCCCACTTGTAGATGGACTGGCCGGATGCGCCCACCAGCAGGCCGAAGTCTGCGGCGGAAAGGCCCAGACGTTGCCGCTGCTTGGCCAGGCCCTTGCTGCTGAATCGGTGCTTTTCAGTCTGGTCCGCTTCAGTGGATGCGGCAGGTTGTCCGGCAGAGGCCGCCGAAGCCTTTTGCAGGCGACGGATGTGTTGTTCCAGTTCCTTGTTCTTTCGCTTGAGTTCTGCGATGTCGGACCTGTGCGCAGTCAGGACCTTTCGCATCTGGTTGAGCTCTTCGCGCATCTCCTTGCGGGCTACGCGGGCGATTTCTTCTTTGAGGACGTTGGCGATGTTTGGCATGGCGCCTAGTGTGCAACAGGAAGCTGACACTGTCGCACGGGTGCTGTGCATCGCCAACACAATTGCCACGATGTATATTATGTCAACCGTTGTGGGTTTGCTTGCGAATTTGATTTCTAGGAACTCCGCCAAGGTATAGATGCTTTAATGCTGGATGGTTTTTGGGTGGGTGTGTTCGCTGTATGGTTGATGTCCTAACAATCCGCAAGAGACATGTTGTCAGGACCGTGCATTGCCCAGTCCTTCTGTGTTGACCCCCACCCTGAAGGAGCACGTCATGAGCTTTCATCCCAACGCCTTGCCCAGGCTCGTTCTGCTATGCGGCGCACTTGCAGTGAGTTGCGCCACGCACGTCGGCATCGCGCAAGCGGCATCCAACGATCCCAACCCACAGACCTCGACGCCCACACCGGCCACCGTCGAGCAAGCCATGAAAGATGGCATGCAGGCCATGCAGGCCATTCCCATCAGCGGCGATGTCGACAAGGACTTTGCCGCCCTGATGAAGGCGCACCATGAACAGGCCGTGAAGATGGCAGAAGTCGAGGTGCGGGACGGGCGCTCCCCCGAACTCAAGGCAATGGCCCGCAAGATGATCCGTGACCAGAAGCGCGAGGTCGACATGCTGGGCAAATGGTTGCAGGAACATCGCTGATCCACGGCGCTGTCTGATGCTGCAGCACATGGAAATGAACTGGCAACCATGGATGGAAGCCGGCTTCTGGGGTCTCGTGGTCGGCTTCGCCCTGGTGCTGGGCGCTGCCATCGGCTACCTCGTCAACGTGCCGGCCCGTTGGGTGGCCGCCATCATGGCGTTTGGCAGCGGCGTGCTCATCTCGGCCTTGTCGTTCGAGTTGATGGACGAAGCTTTCCGGCGCGGCGGCCTCGACGCCACGGCGGCCGGTTTTCTGGGTGGCGCCGCCATCTACACAGGCCTGAACTGGTGGCTCGCCCGGCGAGGCGCCAAGCACCGCAAACGCTCCGGCGATCAGCAGCCTTCCGAGCAGGAAAACGAAGGCAGCGGGCTCGCCATTGCGCTGGGTTCGCTGCTGGACGGCGTGCCCGAGGCTGTCGTCATCGGGCTGAGCCTCTTGAAGGGAGGCGCGGTGAGCACGGTGGCGGTGGTGGCGATCTTTCTGTCCAACGTGCCCGAAGGTCTGTCGGGGGCCAGCGGCATGAAGAAAGCCGGCCGCTCGGCCGCCTATGTGTTCAGCTTATGGGGCGGCATTGCGCTCGCCTCCGCGGCCGCATCCGTGGCGGGTTATGCGCTGTTCGACAAGGCCTCGGCCAACCTCGTGGCCGCCACAACGGCCGTGGCGGCCGGCGCCATCCTGTCCATGCTGGTGGACACCATGATTCCGGAAGCCTTCCATGAAGCGCATGACTTCGCCGGCCTCATCACCGTCGCTGGCTTTCTGGCCGCATTTGCGCTGAGCCGATCCGCCGGCGGCTGACGTTGGACAATGCAGGTCATGCCATTTGAAGAAGACATCCAGGCCGCCGTCCGCAAGGAACTCACCGACATCGATCTATGGCTGGCGCGCGTGCTGGTGATCGCCGCTGCCGCCGCCGCAGGCCTGACCGTCGTCGGCTTTACCTGGCTGACGGAGCACGCGCTTCACCGGTTGGCCCCTCACAGGCATTGGCCTGTTTGGACCGCCCTGCTGTGGACACCGCTGTGCACGGCCCTCATCGTGTGGATCACCCGAAGGTTTGCACCGGGGGCTGCAGGCTCCGGCATTCCGCAGGTCATGGCCTCGCTTTCGCCGGGTGTCGCACCTGACGACAGAGGCCTGTTTGTCTCGCTGCGGCTCAGCCTTGCCAAGGTGCTGTTGAGCACCTGGGGCTTGCTCGCCGGCCTTTCATTGGGGCGCGAAGGGCCATCGGTGCAGATCGCCGCCGGGGTGATGCACAGCATCCGGCGCTGGCTGCCGCGCCGCGCGGTCGTGAACGACCATGGCTTGCTGGTGGCCGGCGGGGCTGCCGGCATCGCTGCCGCCTTCAACACGCCGTTGGCCGGCGTCATGTTCGCCATCGAGAAGCTGTCCCGCTCACCGGAGCAACGCAGCAGCGGCCTGCTGATCGCCGGCATCGTGCTCGCGGGCCTCATCGGCGTCTCTGTCTACGGCAACTCGCCCTACTTCGGCGTCATCCGCGCCGTGGATGTCGGCTTGCCGCTGCTGTTGCCGGGTCTGCTGGTCACCTTGGTGAGCGGCCTGGCAGGCGGCCTGTTCTCCCGGCTCCTCGTGGCCTCGCTTGCAGGCACGGGCCTGGACCTGATGAGCCGCCTGCGTCAGAGACGGCCGGTGGCGTTCGCTGCCGTTTGCGGATTGGCCGTCGCCATGATCGGTATCGCAGCCGGCGGTGACACCTTCGGCAGCGGCTATGACCATACACGCGCCATGATCGAAGGCCGCGACGATGTGCCCTCTGCCTATGCCTTGCTCAAGTTTGCAGCCACGTGGTTCACCGCGTGGTCGGGGGTGCCGGGCGGCATCTTCGCGCCCAGCCTATCCATCGGCGGGGCCGTGGGCCATGACCTCGCGGTGCTGACCGGATACGCGCATCCTCCCACGCTGATCGCCCTGGGCATGGCCGGCTTCCTGGCCGCGGCGACGCAGGCCCCTCTCACCTCGTTCATCATCGTGATGGAGATGGTGGATGGGCATGCCATGGTGCTGACACTGATGACGTGCACCGTGATCGCCACCGGTGTCTCGCGCCTTCTGGGCCCCCCGCTCTATGGGGCGCTCGCAGAGTTCCAGCTTGCCCGGCTGCCACGAAAGTGATGCCCCGTCATGACGCCAGGCCCAAGGGGCGATAATGCGCCTCTCATGACGTCTTCCCACCCACGCTTTCCAGGCCATGGCCCCCAGTTTTCCAGACGAGGCGCGCAATCCGGCGCCGTCGACTGGTTCCTGCTCGGCATGATGGCCGCGGTCGTCGTGGCTTCGCTGACTCCCGACATTGGCCGCAGCGAAGGCTGGCTCCGAGCTGGGCCACATCACCGATGCCGGCGTGCTGGTGCTGTTTTTCCTGCATGGCATCGGCATGTCCACGGACAGCCTGAAGCAAGGAGCGAGCCGCTGGAAGCTGCACCTGCTGGTGCAAAGCTGCACCTTCGTCGCCTTTCCCTTGTGGTGGGCCTTGTGGGCGACGCTGGTGGGAGACCGGGTATCGCACGATCTCGTGCTGGGCTTTTTCTATCTGGCCGTGCTGCCCTCCACCGTGTCGTCGTCGGTCGCCATGACGGCGCTGGCGCGGGGCCATGTGGCCGCCGCTGTCCTGAACGCCACCTTGTCCACGCTGCTGGGCGTGTTCCTCACCCCGCTGCTGGTCAGCCTGGTCATGAGCGGCGCCGGCCACCACTTCGACGTGGGCCAGACCATGCTGAAGATCGCCACCATGATGCTGCTGCCTTTCTTCGTGGGCCATCTGTCGCGCCCCGTGCTCGCGCAGAAACTGGCCAAGATCAAGCCGCTGACCCAGGCCTTCGACCGGGTGGTGATCGTCATGCTGGTCTGGGTCGCCTTCAGCGATTCGGTGGCCGACGGGCTGTGGCGCGATCACGGCCCAGCCCTGCTGGTGCAGGCCATGCTGGGCGCGCTGCTTTTTCTGCTGCCCATGCTCTGGTTCACGACCTTCCTCGCCAGACGCCTGAAATTGCAAGTGGAGGACGAGATCGTCGCTGTCTTCTGTGGTTCGAAGAAATCGATGGCATCCGGCATGCCGATGGCCAAGCTGCTGTTCGGCAGCAATGCGGCCATGGGGGTGCTGGTGCTGCCCATCATGCTCTACCACCAGATCCAGATGTTCGTGTGCGCCATGATGGCCCGGCGCTATGCCTCGCGGGCCAGCCAGCGCGTGGTGTGAGACCCCACCCGATCGGGTTGTTTTTCACGCTTTGCAGGCCCCATCAGGTTCATCCCCTAGGGAAAGCGACATGAAAGGCACTGGGGTGAGCAAGAAGGCATCCAGTAGCATTTCTTCGATTCAAGTCCTTCGCCAGCCAACCGAAAGACAGACACCACGCTCTGTATGTCGTTGAACGGTCTTTTGCCATGAACGCTTGGATGGATTGACGTGTCCCCGATTGCCTCCAGCAGCCCTGAACTGACCGGCGTCGGCTTGGGCTTGGCCGTCCCCGTGGAGCCGGAACAAAGCGCCGTGCATCCCCCGGCGTCGGAGGAGATCGACCGTCTGCTGGCCCGCGGCTGGTGGCATCTGCAGTTCCCCGCGCACCTGGAAGCCCGATTCCAGAGCGACTGTGCAGCCCAGCGCCTGCGCAGCCTGCTGATCAACGGCGCACTGGTCTCGATCATCTTCAACTGGATGCTGTGGTCGGACTGGCTGCTGGTGCCCGATGTGTTCGACATGGCGCTCAAGCTGCGCCTGTTCGTGTTCACGCCCTGGACGATCGCATGCCTGTTCATCGCCGTGCTGCTGCCCTCGCCTGCCTTGCGCGAATGGGCCGCTTTTGTCTGGGGGCTGGCGGCCACCGGCATCACCTGGTTCGTCTGCGTCTCCAGCACCGATCCGATGGCGGGGCCTTATCTCGTGTCCTTTGTGCCGGTCATCATGTTTGCCAATTCGGTGGCGCGGCTGCGCTTCCGGCAGGCCATGCTGCTCGATGGCGCCGTGCTGCTGGCCTTCTTGATCGGCTGGTATGCCACCCCCCCGGCCTCGCTGATCGTGATGGTGCCGGCCACCCTGGTCATCCTGTCGACCATCGTGTTCTCGCTCTACAGTTGCTACAAGCATGAGCTGGACGAACGCCAGAACTGGCTGTGGCTGCTGCGCGAGACCATGCTGATGCATGAGCTGGAAAAGGCGCATGAACGGCTGGACGCCATCTCCCGCATCGACATGCTCACCGAGGTGTCGAACCGCCGCCACTTCGATGAATTCCTGCAGCAGGTGTGGGACCGCGCCAAGGACGATGGCGCCGAGATCTCGCTGATGCTGATCGACATCGACCACTTCCGCGCCTACAACGACCGCTACGGCCAGCCCGAAGGCGACGCTTGCCTCAAGGATGTGGCCGCCACGCTCAAGCGCCGGCTGCGGCGCCCCGGCGACCTGATCGCGCGCTTCGGGGGGGAAGAATTCATCGCCGTGCTGGTGGGCACCCCCCTGGCCACGGCCGTGAGTGCCGCCGAACGGGTGCGCAAGGGCGTGGAGAACATGAACCGCCTGCACGCCACATCCACCACGCACGCCGTGATCACCGTGAGCATCGGCGTGGCCAGCCTGCGGCCCAATGCCCCGCACGCCAGCCCCGCGCAACTGATGTCGGCGGCAGACGAAGCACTTCACCAGGCCAAGTCCCGCGGGCGCAACCGGGTCTTCGCCTTCGGAACGGACGAATGATGACGGTGGATGCCGCCCCTTCCTCTCCCTCGACGGCCCATGCGCAGGTGCCGGTGCGCCCCGCGCGCAGCCGTGCGCTGGAAGACCCGCTGATGGCGCGCATCGACCAACTCCTGCAAAAAGGCTTTCCGCTGCTGAACTTCCTCGGGGCCCTGGAAGACCAGTTTCTGCGCGACATGCTGGACGCGCGGCGCCGCCACTTCCTGTTCAGCGGCCTGGTGGCCCTGCTGCTCTACAACGGCTTCCTGATTGCCGACTATCTGATGACGCCCGACGTCTTCGATCTGGCGATCCGATTGAGGCTGTTCTACCTGACCCCCCTGGCGCTGTTCCTGATCTTCATGGGCACGCGCCCGAACTGGGCCATCGTGCGCAACACGCCGCCGGTGATGTACGAGGTCATCATCGTGGGCTTCGGTCTGCTGGCTGCCGCCTCCCTGGCGGCCGTGCTGGCGCGCACGCACAGCCCGTATGCGCACTTCTATCACGTGGGCTTCAGCGTGGTGATCATGTACGGCAACATCGCCACGCGCCTGCGCTTTTGGTATGCCGTGATCTTCTCTCTGGCGGTCATGGGCATCCACACCTATGGCGTCATGCAGGCGTTGCAGGCCTTTCCCCCCCGGCTGGTCGCGCCCATCGTGACGCTGGTGGCCACCACCGCCCTCTTCTCGCTGGTGGCCAACTACACCATGGAGCGTGACGAGCGCCGCCGCTATCTGCTGATGCTGCGCGAGCGCGGCGTGGTGCGCGAACTGTCGCAAACGTACGAGCGGCTGCAAACCCTGGCCCACATCGACGGCCTGACGGGGCTCTACAACCGCCGCCATTTCCAGGAGCACCTGGAAAACGTCTGGGGCCGCGCACAGTACGACAAGGAGGTCGTCAGCGTGATGATGGTCGACATCGATCACTTCAAGCGCTACAACGACCGCTACGGCCATGCCGCGGGCGACGAGTGCCTCGTCAAGGTGGCGCAGGCCATGCAGGACGTCGTCCGACGCCCGGAGGACCTGACGGCCCGCTACGGTGGCGAAGAGTTCATTGCGCTGATGCCCTATACCGATCTGGCGCAGGCGATGAAGACGGCCGAACGCGTGCGTCAGGCCGTGGAGGCCCTGCAACTGCGGCACGAGAGTTCATCGGCCAGCCACTTCGTGACCGTCAGCGTGGGGGTGGCGTGCGTGAGGGCCGATTTTGCGCTCAAGGATGCCGTGCTGATCTCGGCCGCCGATCACGCCCTGCAGCAGGCCAAGCGCGAAGGCCGCAACCGCGTGTGCTTCCACGATCGGCCGGTGAGCCCCGCCTCCAGCGCCAGCAGTCCTCAGCCCACAGCGTGATGGCGCACGCTCACCGGGTCCAGGTGGGTCATCACGTCCAGCACGGGCAACTGCTTCATCACACGATCGCGGGCCGCGGCAGCGATGTCGTGCCCTTCGCGCACGGACAGCTCGCCATCGACCTCCAAGTGGGCATCGACCATGATCATGTCGCCCATCTTGCGGGTGCGCAGATCGTGCACGCCGTGCACGCCCGGCGTGTCGGACAGCACCTGACGGATCCGGGCGATGTGCTCGTCCGACACCGAACGGTCCATCAGGTCATTGAGTGCATCCCAGCCGAACTCCCAGCCCATCTTGGTCACCAGGAAGCCTACGATGAGCGCGGCCACCGGATCCAGCAGGGGATAGCCCATCAGGTTGCCCACGATGCCCAGGGCCACCACCAGCGATGAGGCGGCATCCGAACGGGCATGCCAGGCGTTGGCCACCAGCATGCTCGAGCGCACGCGCTCGGCCGCAGCCAGCATGTAGCGGAACAAGAGCTCCTTGGACACCAGTGTGGCCAGCGCCACATACAGCGCGATCACCTTGACCTTGGGGATCTGCTCGGGCTCGGCCAGCTTGCCGACCGCGCTCCACAGCATGCCGATGCCGACCATCAACAGCAGAGCCCCCAGCACCAGCGAGGCGGCCGTTTCATAACGGTGATGGCCGTAGTGGTGGTCCTCATCGGCGTCCTTGCGACTGTGCCGGTTGGCCAGCAGCACGATGAAGTCGGCCACCAGGTCGGACAGCGAATGGATGCCATCGGCCACCAGGGCCTGGGAATGCGCCAGCACCCCGACGATCACCTGGACCGTGGTCAGGAACAGGTTGACCACCACGCTGACCATCGTGCTGCGTTGTGCAACGACGTGGCGTTCGGGGGTGTCCTGTTCGGGGTCGTCCTGCGGGGTGAGGTCCATGGAGGCGAGAAAAAAATCAGGTGGGCGACAACATCAGCCCAGCCAGTCGATGTGGTGGCCCAGCTTGCGCGCCTTGGTGCCCAGATAGCGTTCGTTCTCGGGCTGCACATCGCTGCGCACGGGCACACGCTCTTCAACCTTGACGCCATGCGCGATCAAGGTGTCGACCTTGCGCGGATTGTTGGTCATGAGCTTGACCGAAGAGACACCCAACTGCGAGAGGATCTCTGCGGCGACATCGAAGTTGCGCAGATCGGCTGCAAAGCCCAGGTGCTGGTTGGCCTCGACCGTGTCCATGCCCTGATCCTGCAGCTGGTAGGCACGCAGCTTGTTGGCCAGGCCGATGCCGCGGCCTTCCTGGCGCAGGTAGACCACCACGCCGCTGCCCTGTTTGCCGATCTGGTCCATGGCGAAGTTGAGCTGGGGGCCGCAATCGCAGCGCAGCGAGCCGAAGACATCGCCCGTCATGCATTCGGAATGCACGCGCACCAATGCCGCGCCCGTCACCTCGCCCATCACCATGGCCACGTGCTCCAGGCCCGTGGCCTTTTCACGAAAGAGCTTCATCGTGAAGCTGCCGTGCTCGGTGGGCACGCGGGCTTCGGCCAGGAACTCGACCATGGCGGCGGTCACCGGCGTGACGGCCGCATCGGGTGTCGCAGCCATCGGCGTGGTGCTGGCGGAATCAGGGATTGACATTCATTTTCCTCAGGGGGCCTGTATTTTGCCAAAAGCCCGAGGTCTCTTCATTTTGGCCGGCAAAAAGCCGGGCGCGGGGAAAAATTGGTGAAGTTCTTGACCTGCGTTCACTTTGCAGACAGACTGGCCTGCATGAACTCCGTATCTGTATGCACCCGACGTCTACGAATTCGCTGGCTGAGCGCTGGCGTTTCGGATGAACGCGTGCATGCTGACTGATCCGGTCTTCATACCAAGTCACCAAGCAAAGCACCCATCCCACAAACGCCAGCCCATCAAGCCGCTGGCGTTTTGCATTTTGGGGTTCTCAGGGTCGTTTCAACCAAGGCAGTATCGGCTCCCCAGACAGATTGCACCTCGCCAGTCGGCCCCCACGACCGACCACTGCAGAGGAAAGCGAGCCTGTCATGAACACCCTGAGCCACAGCCATCCCCCTCATCATCCCTTGCCATCGCCGGAGGCGGCCTGCCCGAGCTGCCGGCATGAGGGGCCCTTCCGGCGCCATGCCGTGCGCGCCAGCTGGTGGCGTGATGTGCCCACCGCCGGGCGCCCGCAGGTCAGGCGCGGGCACATCGTGCGCTGGCGGTGCACGGCCTGCCTGCAGACCCATTCGTGTCAGCCTGACTGGGCCTTGCCAGGCAAGCGCCTGACGCGGGAGCTGGAGGGCTGGATCCGCCAGGCGCTGCAACGTGGACAGACCATCCGGGCGGTGGCCCGGCTGTGCGGTGTAGACGAAAAGACCGTGCGGGCCTGGGCCCAGATGGCACGGGCGCACTGAGCGGGACAGGGCCGTCGCACAAGGGTGCGCACGAGCGCATCAGCGCGCACGGCCGGTGTCACGCTGCTGCCGCACCGACGTGCGACGCCTGGATCACTTGGCCGGCTTTTTGCCTTCTCCCGCAGCCATCCTCTTGGCCATGGCCCGCTGCACCTCGGCCTGGATCACCGGCATGAGATCGGCCATGTAGTACTTCATCTTGTTCATGGCGGACTTGCCTTCCGGCTTCTCCATGAAATCAGCCATGGCGTTGAGCTCTGCCGTGGACAGATGACGCAGGAGGCTGGTTTTGGCCGCGACCTCGATGCTGGCCCAGTTGACCTCCTGGTTCATGAACTTCAGGAAGTCGGCCTGTTTGTCGGGCGGAAACTGCTTGGCCACTTCTTCGGCCACGCCGCGCTGCATTTCAGCGAAGGGCACGGCCTTGAAATAGCGGGCCGCCGCGGCGTTCTTTTCCTGGAGCTCCTTCGTGGCGGGGCCTTGAGCCCACCCGAGGGAAGGAAACAGGACGAGCGTGCCCAGGACGACGGAGAGGGAGGCGAGGTGGTGCTTCTTCATGGCATTCAAGATGTGGAGATGGAGGGCGCGGGGCATGGAGGGCGGTCACAGACCTATCGCCCTGATCTGATGCAGGCACTCGCCGAACAGGCGGAGGCGCTGCGCCAGTAGATGGCATTCCGGTAAGGCGGCATGACATTCAGATCACGATTCAGAAACAAGGCCGATCCGTTGGCCAGCTGCCAGCCTTCCAGCCGGACGCCATCGTGAGGCAACCATTGCGAGGCAAGCGGGGGGCCGTACTGGTCGCGAAGGCGTTCCCGCGCAGCGGACAGGGACCACAAGGGAATGTTGACCGCCACCTCGTACAGGCGCTCGCCCTCAAAGATGAACGTCACGAACATGGCCGACACGCCATTGTGCGAAGCGACATCCACGCCACAGGCATGGGCCCCCGGCCGGAGATAAGGCCGACAGGACATCGGCAAGCCGGCGAAGCGCTCCTTGATCGACGCCTCCGTCCAATCCTCTGACAGCTCGGTGAACGAGAACGTCACGGGTTGACGGTCTTCCGAGAAGTAGAGGTAGTACTCGTTGAGGCTCTCCTTCTGGACCAGGGCCGCAGCCAGCAGCAGCGCCAGAACCAGCACGGCCAACAGAATGCGGCGCAGATCAGGCGACGGGCGGTGGATGGGTTCACCAGGGGCGGACATGGCTACTTCTCCCTTTCGGTTTTGAGTCTGTCTGTGTTGTGCGATGCACCGCCATCATTTTCCACCATGCACAAAGGACCAGACATTCAAGACATCTGCCACTGAAACGGAAGATGGAAGCCCTCCGTTTCAACTGGACGCCAGACTCGCAAGCCGGTAACATGCTGTACATAAACACAGTATTTTTCATGCACACCGCTTCCTCGTCCGTCTCTGCCTGCACCGCCCTGCCCGAGCACCTGGCTCAGGCCGTCTGGCGGGGTGACGCCCTGGGCAGCGCGACGCAGACGGTGATTTCCAGCGGGCATCCCCTGCTGGATGCCGAACTGCCGGGGGGCGGCTGGCCTTGCCGGTCCATGAGCGAGATCCTCATCAACCAGATGGGTCAGGCGGAATGGCGGCTGTTGAGCCCAGCCCTGGCGCAACTGACGAAACTGGGGGGCAGCGTGCTGCTGATCGGTGCCCCACACGTGCCTCACTTGCCCAGCCTGTGGCGCGAGGGCCTGCACGAAGACCGCCTGGTGCGCATTGACGCGCAGACACCCGCCGAGCGCCTCTGGGCCACCGAACAGGCGCTCAAAGCCCGTTGCGTGTGTGCGGTGCTCAGTTGGCTCTCCCATGCACGCACCCAGGAGATTCGCCGCCTGCAGGCTTGCGCCACCCAGCATCCGGGGCTGTTTTTCGTCTTCCGGCCGGTGAGCGCCCAGGCCGATTCCTCTGCGGCACCACTGCGGGTTCGACTGGGGCTGGCCCCTTATCCCCACCCGCTCACACTGGAGATCATCAAACGGCGTGGCCCCATGCTCGAAGCGCCTTTGACCCTGCCCCATTGGCCCCGAGGGCTCGTGTCCCTGCTGCCCGCGTCGCGGCCTGTGCAGTCCGGCCCGGTGCCGCGCATGCCTCGCCCGTCACAGCCCTCCCGCACGGCCCATGCAGCGCCCACCGATATCGCCCTTTCCTCGCCTCATCACCATGCTGCACTGGATGGCCTTGCTGCCGGGCACGCTCCCCGCTCTGACAGCCACGTCTGAGGGGCCCGCGGCCAGCGAGGATGCAGATGCGCTCGCCGAAGCCCTCTGTGCGCATGGGCACATGGCCACGCTGGGCGCGGATCACCTCGCATGGTGGGGGTTGCAGTTCACGCCGCGCGTGGCCCGGCTGGAAGAGGCCGTGGTGCTGGAGATCCAGGCCAGCGAGCGGCTCTTTGGCGGAGCTCACGTGCTGCGCCAACGCATTGCAGATGAAGCGGCCCGCCTCGGCATCCTGGCCTGGGCTCACGCCGGATCGGCCCACGGTGCGCTCGCCCTGGCCCGTTTCGCGCGGATGCTGCACGAAGAGCGTGCATCGCGCACGCCAGCACGCCCCGCCACACCGCCTTGCACCCACACGGATGGCAAGGACGGGGACGCGCAGGCGCCCGACTGTGATGGCACAGCCCCGGACGCACGACTGGCCTGGCAGCTCGACCGGCTGCCATTGCAGGTTCTCGCCGGCGTCGAAGCCCACATGCCCACCCTCGCCCGGCTAGGGTGCCGGACCCTGGGCGATGTGCGAGCCCTGCCCCGGGGTGGCCTGAGCCGCCGCTTTGGCAGCGACATGCTGGCCACGCTCGACCAGGCCTATGGCCTGCGCCCCGAAGCCTTCGACTGGATCACCTTGCCCGCCACCTTCGAGGCCCGGCTGGAGTTGCCTGGTCGGGTGGAGACGGCCCCCGCCCTGCTGTTTGCCGCCCAGCGCCTGCTGCAGCAGTTGTGTGCCTGGCTGGCCGGGCGGCAAGCCGGCATCACCGCCTTCACCCTGCACTGGCTTCACGACTGGCACCGCCGAGACACCAGCCGGGAAGGCCAATGGCGGGTGCGCATGGCTAGCCCCACACGCGACCTGCAGCGGCTCACCCGTCTGCTGGCCGAACACCTGCAACGCATCGAACTGGCAGCCCCCGTGGGCGACATCCGCCTGCAGGCCGACGAGATCGAGCCCTTGCCGCTCGACAGCCTCACGCTCTTTCAGGAGCACGATGCAGATCGCCTGGGGGCCGACCCGCAGGCCTTGCTGACCCCGGCCGCCCAACGCGCACAGCGCGAAGCCCTGCTGGCACTGCTCGACCGGCTCAGTGTGCGCCTGGGGCCGCAGCGGGTGCTGAACGCCTGCATCCAGCCCGATCACCGTCTGGAATGTGCCCAGGTCTGGCTGCCCGCCATCCCATCCCATCCGCGCCCCAACGCATCCCTGACGGGGCCAGCCCGCCATGCATCCGGTGCAGGCTCCAACACGGCCTCCACCGCCCCCTTCTCCCAGCGTGTGGCCGATGTGCCCCAGCCCTGCTGGATGCTGCCCGAACCCATGCCACTGGCCCTGTGCAACGACGGGCCCGGGCTGAAGGAACACCCTGTCTACCAAGGCCGCCTGAGCTTGCTGGCTGGCCCGCATCGCATCGAGGCCGGCTGGTGGGACACGCGAGCCGATCAGCCCCTGGTCACGCGCGACTACTACCTGGCCAGCAGCGAGAAAGCCGGCCTCTTGTGGATCTTCCGCACCCGGCACGCGCCGGATGACGCACGCAGCCCGTGGTACCTCCACGGCTTCTTTGCGTGAGGGCGCCATGTCGGGGTCTCATCTCATGGCATCTGCGCCGCCCCCGGAGGATGAGGACGACGCACATCCCGGCACCCACTGGTCGGCCTTTCCCGATTACGTCGAGCTGCACGCCGTCTCCAATTTCACTTTCCTGCGCGGCGCTTCGCATCCGCAAGAGCTGATCGAGCGCGCCCTGGCTTTGGGCTACAAGGGCCTGGCCCTCACCGATGACTGCAGCATGGCCGGCGTCGTGCGCGCCCACCTCGCCTTGCGCGATGCCCGCCAGGACGGCGTGCCCGGCGCAGATGACTTCAAGCTGCTGATCGGCAGCGAGTTCGAGGTCTACCCCGATGAAGCGCATGCAGACCCCGCGCTGCCTGCCGCCTTCCGCCTGGTCGTCATCGCCTGCCATCGCCTGGGTTATGGCCTGCTGTGTGAGTTCATCACCCGCCTGCGACGGGCCCAGGATGGCAAGGGCCAGGCCCGCCTGCACCGTGGAGACATCCGCCCTGAACAGCTCGGTGATTGCCTCGTGTTGATGGCCCCGGCACGTCAGCAAGCGCATGAAGACATCGCCCAACATGCGCGTTGGCTGAAGCAGCACTTCCGTGGCCGCTGCTGGCTGGCTTTGGCCCTGCACAACAACCTGGATGACGCCCACTGGCTGGAAACCTTGCAAGGCATTGCGCGGGCAGCCCGCGTGCCGCTGGTGGCCACGGGCGATGCCTTGATGCACGCACGCTCGCGCAAGCCCTTGCAGGATGTGCTGACTGCCACACGCCTGGGCCGGCCCTTGAGCGAATGCGGCCTGGCCCTGCAACGCCATGCCGAGCGCCATCTGCGCAGCCGCTTCCGCCTCGCTTGGCGCTACCCTGCAGACACGCTGGCCGAGACCTTGAAAGTGGCCGCGCAATGCGACTTCAGCCTGGATGAACTGAAGTACGAATACCCCGAGGAGATCGTGCCGGCCGGCGAGACACCCATCACCTATCTGCGACGGCTGGTCGATGCGGGCGCTCAGGAACGGTATCCCGGCGGCGTGCCCGATCAGGTCCAGCAACTGATTGACAAAGAGCTGGGCCTGATTTCAGAACTGGCATATGAACGTTACTTCCTCACCGTTCATGACATCGTCCGCTTCGCCCGCTCGAAGCACATCCTCTGTCAGGGGCGCGGCAGCGCTGCCAACTCGGTGGTGTGCTATTGCCTGCGCGTGACCGAGGTCGACCCTGACAAGACCACCGTGCTGTTCGAGCGCTTCATCTCGCGCGAACGCAATGAACCACCCGACATCGATGTCGATTTCGAGCACGAGCGCCGCGAAGAGGTCATCCAGTACCTCTATGAAAAGTATGGCCGCCATCGCACCGCGCTGACGGCCACCGTCATCAGCTACCGCACCCGCAGCGCCCTGCGCGACGTGGGCAAGGCACTCGGCCTGGATGCCACCCTCATCGATCAGGTCAGCGGCAACCACAAGTGGTGGGACGGCAAAGGCATCCAGACCGAGCGGCTGCTGGAGCTGGGCGTGGATCCGCTGGATCGCCGTGTGCGCCAGTGGCAAGAGTTGTCTCTCACCCTGATCGGCTTTCCGCGGCACCTGAGCCAGCACGTGGGCGGCTTCGTCATCGCCAAGGGTGCCTTGTCCAGCCTGGTGCCGATCGAGAACGCGACCATGCCCGGCCGCAGCGTCATCCAGTGGGACAAGGATGATCTGGACGCCCTGGGGCTGCTCAAGGTGGACGTGCTGGCGCTGGGCATGCTCACGGCCTTGCGCAAGGCGCTGAACTTCGTCGCGCAACGGCGTGGCCACCGCTTCGAGATGGAAGACATCCCCAAGAACGACGCCCGGCGACCTACGACATGATCTGCAAGGCCGACACCATCGGCGTCTTCCAGATCGAGAGCCGCGCGCAGATGACCATGCTGCCGCGTCTGCAGCCGCGCGTGCTTCTACGACCTGGTGGTGGAGGTGGCGCTGGTGCGGCCCGGGCCGATCCAGGGGGGCATGGTGCATCCGTATCTGAAACGCCGTGAAGAACAGCGCCAGGGTTCACGCCAGATCGAATACCCGCCCAAGCTCCAAAGCGCGCTGGAGCGCACCCTGGGCATCCCCATCTTCCAGGAACAGGTGATGCAGATCGTCGTGCTGGCCGCCGACTTCACGCCCGACGAAGCCGATGCCTTGCGCCGATCGATGGCCGCATGGAAGCGCCATGGCGACGTGCACAAGTTCAAGGACCGCGTGATCGAAGCCATGAAGAAGAACGGGTATGACGCCGAGTTCGCCAAGCAGATCTTCGAGCAAATCAAGGGTTTCGGCTCCTACGGCTTCCCGGAATCCCACGCGGCCAGTTTTGCCATCCTCGTGTATGCCAGCGCCTGGGTGAAATGCCACGAACCGGCGGCCTTCCTCGCCGGCCTGCTCAATGCGCAGCCGCTGGGCTTTTACTCACCCAGCCAGCTCGTGCAGGACGCGCGCCGCCATGGCATCGACGTGCGCCCGCCCGATGTGATGCACAGCGACTGGGACTGCACGCTCGAGCCCCGGCATGGCGACACCCGCCCCGGCCTGCGCCCCGATCAGCCCGCGGTCCGGCTGGGCCTGCGGCTGGTAGCCGGCATCGGCCAGGAGGTGATCGAACGCATCGTGCGAGCCCGTCGGCAAGCCCCCTTCTTCCATGCCGAAGACCTCGCGCGCCGCGCCGATCTGGATCAGCAGCACCTGCGCGCGCTGGCCAGTGGCGATGCGCTGATGAGCCTGTCAGGCCACCGTCGCCAGCAGGTCTGGGATGCCTCGGCCCTGCACCGCGCCCCCAAGCTGCTGCGCGATGCCCCTGTCGAGGAAGACTGGCTGGAGCTGGCCAACGCGCCGGAAGGCGAAGAGATCATGTTCGACTATGCCTCGCTGGGCCTGACGCTGCGCCGCCACCCGCTGGCCCTGCTGCGCCCGCAACTGGCCGCACAACGCCTGCTGAGCGCGCAGCAGATGCACGATTTTCCCAATGGCAGATTGGCGCGCGCCTGCGGCATCGTCACCGTGCGGCAGCAGCCCGAGACGGCCTCGGGCGTGATTTTCGTGACGCTGGAAGACGAGACCGGCACGGTCAATGTCATCGTGTGGCAGCGCATCCGCGAGCAGTTCCGCCAAGCCTTGCTGCAATCGCGGCTGCTGGCTGTCTACGGCGTGTGGCAGCGCGAAGGCGAAGTGCGGCACCTCGTCGCGCACCATCTGCGCGACCTGACGCCGCTGCTGGGCCAGCTGCGCACCCACAGCCGCGATTTCCATTGAGTCTGGCTCAGGCCGGCCACCGTCCATTGGCGGCCGCAAGCGCCATCAAGCCGCCTTGCGCCCGTCCTCTTCGGGCGATCACCCGCTTCATCCATGCATCCAGGCCCTCCCAGGCAAAGATGTTGTGTCGCACGATGTCGTCCACACTCTTGTCAAAGCCCTTGTCCGCCCACGCGGCAGCCGACTGCACCGTCATGCCGATCATCGTCTGCAGGATCAGCTCGACATCGACATCGGCCGGGTCGACGCTCGGGTACATCGCACGCACGAAACTGCCGAACAAGCTGACATAAGGCTGAACCTGATAGACACCTGCACCTTGATCGCCTTCGCCCAGATGCGAATAACGCAGCCCCAGCACGTCGATCAGCATGATGCGCGCACGCCGTGGATCTTCCTTCACGAAGGAGAAGAAGGCGTGCAGGCCCGCCTGGGCGACGGACACCTGGTCGGGCACATGGCCGACCATGGCCTGATGCAGGCGCTGCACCAGTTCATCGCGCAGATGCACGTACACGGCCTCGAACACATCGTTCACATTGCTGAACGACTCGTAGAAGTAACGATCAGACAAGCGCGCACGCGTACAGATGTCGCGCATGGTGGACTGCGACAGCCCGCGTCGACCAAAGACTTCCAGCCCCGCCTCGATCAGGCGTTCGCGGCGGATCTGGCGGCGCTGCTCTGAACTCAGCCCGCCATAGGAGCGCGATGACGTTGTCGTCTCGCTCTGTTCGTCTTGGTGATTCATGCAACTGCCCTCGATCTGAATACAACGGGCATCGGATGGACGAGCGATTCGCGCCACGCGGCCCTTGCGGGGACCTGATTATGTTCATGGCATTCAGGGGCACGGACAGGATGTTCCCGCACATGAGGGAGCCGGCAGCGCATCTTTTTGCAGCCGCAACGCAGCCTCTTGTCCGGAGTGCACTCTTGCACTTGTCATTGGCAGACAGGCGCTGGCACCATGCCCCCTCCAAGGGGGCCCCTAAACCATAGGCTCCCTGCCCCGCCGCGGAGGGATGTTGCGCCGGCGGACCCGAGCGCACCATGCATGCACGTTCTCGCATGCAAGCTCATCCTGGCCGACACACCGCAGGCACAGAGATTGCCGAGAACTTCAGTGAGGCAAGCGGCTCGTTCTGATCTGGCGACCAGATACCCAGGCTGCGGCAAAGAGGCAGGCAGGAGCGCGAAGGCGACCGTGCTCCTGCCTGTTTTCGTCCATCAGCGCTTGCGCACGGGCATGAGATCGGTGCAACTGCCATGGGCCGCCTCAGCGGCCAGGCCCACGCTCTCACCCAACGTGGGATGCGGATGGATGGTCTTGCCGATGTCGATCTCGTCGGCGCCCATTTCAATGGCCAAGGCCACTTCGCTGATCAGATCGCCCGCATGCGTGCCAACGATGCCGCCGCCCACGATGCGATGCGTCTCGGCATCAAACAGCAGCTTGGTAAAACCTTCGGCACGGCCGTTGGCCAACGCGCGGCCCGAAGCCCCCCACGGGAACAATCCCTTCTTGATCGCGCGCCCCTGTGCCTTGGCTTGCTCTTCGGTCAGGCCCACCCACGCAATCTCGGGATCGGTGTAGGCCACGCTGGGGATCACAGCCGGATCAAAGGCCACGCTGGCCAGCGCATGGTCGCCCAGCAACTCGCCGGCGATGACTTCAGCGGCCACATGCCCTTCGTGCACGGCCTTGTGCGCCAGCATGGGCTGGCCCACGATGTCGCCAATGGCAAAGAGGCTGGGCACATTGCTGCGCATCTGCGCATCCACCGGGATGAAGCCGCGCTCGTTGACGGTCAGGCCCGCCTTGTCCGCGCCGATCTTGCGGCCGTTCGGGCTGCGCCCCACCGCTTGCAGGACCAGATCGTAGGTGTCGGCAGCGGGCACTTCACCGCCTTCCTTGGCAGAGGCAAAGCTCACGCGAATGCCTTCTGGCGTCGCCTCTGCAGCCACCGTCTTCGTGCCCAGCATGACGCGCCCGAAGCGCCCGGCGTTGAACTTCTGCCAGACATTGACCAGATCGCGGTCGGCGCCCGGCATCAGGGTGTCGCTCATCTCGACCACATCGATCTTCGTGCCGGACAGCGCCCCCAGCGCCGAATAGACGGTGCCCATCTCCAGCCCGATGATGCCGCCGCCGATGACCAGCATCTTCCTGGGCATGGCAGGCAGTTCCAGCGCACCGGTCGAGTCCACCACGCGTGGATCATCCGGCATGAAAGGCAGGCGCACGGCCTGTGAGCCAGCCGCGATGATGGCGCGCTTGAAGCTGATCGTGCGCGTCTCGCCGGTCTTGTCCTGGCTGGTGCCGCTGGGTCAGCTCCACGCTCAGGTGGTGTGCGTCCACCAGCGAGCCATAGCCACGCACGATTTCCACCTTGCGCGCCTTGGCCATGCCGGCCAGACCGGTGGTGAGCTTGCGCGTCACGCTCGACTTGTGCGCCCGCAGCTTGTCCAGATCCAGCGTCGGCGCCCCGAAGCTGACGCCCAGCGCGTCGAAATGCCTGACTTCGTCCATCACCGCGGCCACGTGCAGCAAGGCCTTGGAGGGAATGCAGCCCACGTTCAGGCACACGCCGCCCAGCTCGGCATAACGCTCCACCAACATCACCTTCAAACCCAGATCGGCCGCGCGGAAGGCCGCGCTGTAGCCACCCGGGCCGCCACCCAGCACCAGCACATCGCAATCGGTCTGGGCGGGGGCGTTGACTGCCGGCGCACGGGCAGGCGTCGCGGCAGCAGCGGGCGCAGCGGGGGCTTGCGCCAATGGGGCTGCTGCGGCGGCTGTCGGCGCAGTGGATGCCCTCGGCGCAGCAGATGCAGCAGAAGCGGAAGGTGCCACAGAGGGCGACGCAGATGATCCGGTGGAAGCAGAACCTGCCTCCACCGTCGACACCTCCAGCGTCAGGATCACCTGCCCCTGCCCCACACGGTCACCCAGCTTGACGCGGATCTCGCCGACCACGCCAGCTTGAGGCGAAGGCACTTCCATCGAAGCTTTGTCCGACTCCAGCGTGATCAGGCTCTGCTCCGCGGCAATCGTCTGACCTGGCTTGACCAGGATCTCGATGACGGCGGCGTCCGCGATGTCGCCGATGTCGGGAACGGGAATGTCCATCATGGCCATGTTCTGAGAACCTTTCCCTTAAACCAGCGCACGCCGGAAATCGGCGAGCAGGCCCGCCAGATACGTGTTGAAGCGCGCTGCTGATGCGCCATCGATCACACGATGGTCATAGCTCAGGCTCAGCGGCAGCATCAGGCGGGGATCGAAGCTGCTGCCATTCCACACTGGCTTCATCGCCGAGCGGCACACGCCAAGGATCGCCACCTCGGGCGCATTGATGATCGGCGTGAAGGTCGTGCCACCGAAGCCGCCCAGCGACGAAATCGAGAACGTGCCACCCTGCATCTCGCCCGGCATCAGCTTGCCTTCGCGCGCCTTGGCCGCCAGCGCCGCCGTCTCCGTGGCCAGTTGCGACAAGCTCTTCTGATCCACGTCCCGGATCACCGGCACCACCAGGCCATTGGGCGTGTCCGCCGCAAAGCCGATGTGCACGTATTGCTTGAGCACCAGGTCGTCGCCATCCAGCGAGGCATTGAACTGGGGGAACTTCTTCAAGGCCACCGCGCAGGCCTTGAGCAGGAAGGCCAGCATCGTGAACTTCAAACCCGCCTTGGCGTGTTCCTCATTGAGCTTGAGCCGGAAGGCCTCCAGCTCGGTGATGTCGGCCTCGTCGTTGTTGGTGACGTGCGGAATGCGCACCCAGTTGCGATGCAGGTTGGCACCCGAGATCTTCTTGATGCGCGACAGCGGCTGGCGCTCGATGGGGCCGTACTTGGCGAAGTCCACCGTCGGCCAGGGCAACAGCGTCATGCCGCCCAGATCCGCTGAACCCGCACCGCCTGTTGCGGCAGGCGCCGCGGCGGGCACCTGATCCGCACGCGCCATCACGCCCTTGACGTGGTTTTGCACGTCGACATGCGTGATGCGCCCCTTGGGCCCGGTGCCTTGCACCTTGTCCAGCGGCACACCCAGCTCGCGTGCAAAGCGCCGCACCGACGGCGAGGCATGCGCGACGCCCGGGCCGCTCAAGGGCGGCGGCGGCATCGTGGCCAAGGCAGCGGTGGGATGCGTCCGCACCGGTGCTTCATGGGACGCGCTCGTCACGATGGTGGTCGCGGCTGCCGCCGAAGCGGAAACTCCCGCAGCGGGCGCCGACGCAGGCGGCATGGGCGACGGCACGACCGGTGCAGGCGCAGCCGGCGCGCTGGCGACCACCCCACCTTCGACCGCGCCAGAAGCCGCCTCGGACACCTTGGTCGCACTCGGAGAGGCCGCGTTCGCTTCGCCAGCACCGGCCGTCTCCAGAAAGCCGATCACCGATCCCTGGCTGACCTTGTCCCCCAGCTTGACGCGCAGTTCCTTGAGCACCCCCGCCGTGGAGGACGGCACCTCCATCGACGCCTTGTCGGATTCGATCGTGATCAGGCTTTGCTCCGCCTTGATCGCATCGCCCGGCTTGACCAGCAGTTCGATCACCGACGCATCGGTCACATCGCCGATGTCGGGCACGGTCAGTTCAATGACAGCCATGTTGTTCAGGCCTCTTGTCTGGATGTGTTCGTGTTCTTCGTCCATGCGGTGTGCCAGTTCACCGGCACACCGCGCGGGCTCAGGCATACAGCGGGTTCAGCTTGTCGGCGCCGATGCCGTACTTCGCCATGGCCTCGCCCACCTTGGCCGCGGGCAGATGACCGTCGTCGGCCAGGGCCTTGAGCGCCGCCACCACGATGTAATGCCGGTTGACCTCGAAGTGCTCGCGCAGGCGATAGCGGAAGTCGCTGCGGCCGAAGCCGTCGGTGCCCAGCACCTTGTACGTGCGCCCCTTCGGGATGTAGGCACGGATCTGCTCCGGCAGCGCCTTCACATAATCGGTAGAAGCGACCACGGGCCCTGCATGCGGCGTCAACTGCCGCGTCACGAAGGGCACGCGGGGCGCCTCGGTGGGGTGCAGCATGTTGTGGCGCTCGGCATCCTGGCCTTCGCGGGCCAGCTGGTTGAAGCTCGGGCAGCTCCACACGTTCGCGCCCACGCCCCAGTCGGCTTCCAGCAGCGCCTTGGCCGCCATCGATTCGCGCAGGATGGAGCCTGCGCCCAGCAGGTTCACGCTCAGCTTGTTGAGCTTGACCACTTCGGCATTGGCCTCCTGCAGCAGGTACATGCCCTGGATGATCTCGGCCTCGGTGCCGGCGCGCAGGCCGGGCTGGGCGTAGTTCTCGTTGAGCAGCGTCAGGTAGTAGAAGACGTTCTCCTGCTTCTCGACCATGCGCTTGAGGCCATCCTGGATGATGACGGCCACCTCGTGCGCGAAGCTCGGGTCGTAGCTCAGGCAGTTGGGGATGGTGCCGGCCACCAGCTGGCTGTGGCCATCCTCGTGCTGCAGGCCCTCGCCGTTCAAGGTCGTGCGTCCCGAGGTGCCGCCGAGCAGGAAGCCGCGCGCCTGCATGTCGCCCGCAGCCCAGGCCAGATCGCCAATGCGCTGCAGCCCGAACATCGAGTAGTAGATGTAGAACGGGATCATCACACGGTTGTTCGTCGAATACGACGTGGCCGCGGCGATCCACGAGCACATGCCGCCGGCCTCGTTGATGCCTTCCTGCAGGATCTGGCCGTGCTTGTCCTCGCGGTAGTACATGACCTGGTCCTTGTCGACCGGGGTGTACTTCTGGCCTTCCGGCGCATAGATGCCGATCTGACGGAACAGGCCCTCCATGCCGAAGGTGCGGGCCTCGTCCACCAGGATGGGCACCACGCGCGGGCCCAGGTTGGCGTCGCGCAGCAGCGGCGTCAGGCAGCGCACGAAGGCCTGGGTGGTGGAGATCTCCCGGCCTTCGGCGGTGGGCTCCAGCACGCTCTGGAAGGCGCTCAGGTCGGGCACAGGCAAGGTCTCTTCGGCCTTGGGACGGCGCTGCGGCAGGTAGCCGCCCAGTGTCTGGCGGCGCTCCTTGAGGTACTTCATCTCCGGCGTGTTCTCGGCCGGCTTGATGAAGGGCAGCTTGGCGATGTCCTCGTCCGGCACCGGGATGTTGAAGCGGTCGCGGAAGGTCTTGATGTCCTCCTCGGTCAGCTTCTTGGTCTGGTGGGCGGTGTTCTTGCCTTCACCGCTCTTGCCCATGCCGAAGCCCTTGACGGTCTTGATCAGCAGCACGGAAGGCTGGCCGGTGTGGTTCACGGCGGCGTGGTAGGCGGCATACACCTTCTGCGGATCATGGCCGCCGCGGTTGAGGCGCCAGATGTCGTCGTCCGACAGGCGGGCCACCATCTCCAGCGTGCGCGGGTCACGGCCAAAGAAGTTCTTGCGCACGAAGGCACCGTCATTGGCCTTGCAGGCCTGATAGTCGCCGTCGACCATCTCCATCATGATCTTGCGCAGGATGCCATCCTTGTCGCGCGCCAGCAGCGGGTCCCAGTACGAGCCCCACAGCAGCTTGATCACGTTCCAGCCCGAGCCGCGGAACTCGCCTTCGAGCTCCTGCACGATCTTGCCGTTGCCCCGCACCGGGCCGTCCAGGCGCTGCAGGTTGCAGTTGACGACGAAGATCAGGTTGTCGAGTTTTTCGCGCGCGGCCAGGCCGATGGCGCCCAGCGATTCGGGCTCGTCCATCTCGCCATCGCCACAGAACACCCAGACTTTGCGCTTGGACGTGTCCGCGATGCCGCGGGCATGCAGGTATTTCAGAAAGCGCGCCTGGTAGATCGCCATGATCGGGCCCAGGCCCATGGACACGGTCGGGAACTGCCAGAAATTCGGCATCAGCTTGGGGTGGGGATAGCTCGACAACCCCTTGCCGCCCACCTCCTGGCGGAAGTTGATCAGTTGCTCTTCGGTGATGCGTCCCTCCAGGAAGGCGCGGGCGTAGATGCCGGGCGCCGAATGGCCCTGGAAGTAGATCAGGTCACCGCCATGGTCCGGCGTGTCGGCATGCCAGAAGTGGTTGAAGCCGCAGCCCAGCATGGTGGCCAGCGAGGCGAATGAAGAAATGTGGCCGCCCAAATCGCCGCCATCCGGCGGGTTGTGGCGGTTGGCACGCACCACCATGGCCATCGCGTTCCAGCGCATGAAGCTGCGCAGGCGCTCTTCGATTTCCAGGTTGCCGGGGCAATGGGCCTCGTCTTCGACGGCAATCGTGTTGACATACGCCGTGGTGGCCGAAAACGGCATGTCGATACCGGCCTGGCGGGCATGGTCGAGCAGCGTTTCCAGCAGATCATGGGCGCGCGCCCGGCCTTCGGTTTCGATGACGCCCGACAGCGCATCCAGCCATTCACGGGTTTCCTGGGGATCCATGTCCATGGATGTGGACGGCAGCGGATCGTTTGCAGACATGGGTAAGTCTCCGTTGATGGGGCTTATTTCACAGTATTGAACATCAGCCGCAGGCCGCAACGTGGATCAGCACGGCAACCCGCCCACAGCTCGGCATTTCAGCAACGATTTGCCGCCCGGGGTGCCAAAAATATACGCTTGATCATTCGCCAGCCTGTTGTGGGTGTCCACAACGCAGGCAAGCCGAAGAAGTGCACACCGCGCCACGCGCCGGGCGCCGCATGCCTTGCCATAATCCGCGGATGGCATTTTCCGCATCCACCAACTCGCCGGCGACCTTGCCCACGAGCAACCCCGGCCAGACCAACCGTCTGTTCTGGCGCTGGTGGCGCAAACAATCTCCCAGTCAGCAAGACCGCTACGCCACCCTCGGGCCGCTGGTGTCCGTGCTGCTGTTCCTGGCGGCCATCATTGCGGCCTTCTGGTACCTGCGCAACGAAGAAATCGAGCGTGAGCAGGAATCCGTCAAGCGCGACACCGAGGTCGTCCAGCAACAGATCCGCCTGCGCCTGATCGAAAACCAGGAGCAGTTGCTCCGCCTGGCCCGCGAGGTCAGCATCAAGGCGGTCAGCCCCGAACAGTTCATGCGCCAGGCCGGCGACTTCGTGCGCGCCCGGCCGGAGGTGATCAGCGTCTCCTGGGTGCAGGCCGATGAAAGCGTGCGCGCCGCCCGCACCACCCTGAGCCTGCCGCTCGACCCCAGCCAGAGCGTCGAAGACATCGATCCCTTCGGCGGCCAGCTTGCGCCCTACGACCCGTTGCACGAAGCCAAGGAGCCCATCCTCGCCTTCCGGCAGGCGCGTGACCGCAACCAGCCCACCTACTCGCAGCCGTATGCCAACCAGCTCGCCTCCAAGGTGATCCAGGTCCACATTCCGCTTGATCGACCGCAGCGGCTTCGTGGGCACCCTGGTCACGGAATATTCGCTGGAAGCCCTGATGCGCTACCTGGTGCCGCGCGAGGTGGCCAGCCGCCACGCGATGGCGCTCATCCAGGTCAACGGTGACATGCTGACCAGCACCGTCGGGCGCCGGCAACGAGTCCTCGGCCAAGCCCACCTTCGTGCACGACGTGATCGTCACGCCCGTGGGCAACGGCCTGATGCTGCGCGGCATGGGGTTTCGCACCTCGTCCAACCTGATCGGCAACACCCTGTTCTGGATGGTGGTGGCCCTGTCCGCGCTGACGGTCTGGACGCTGATGGGCACCCTGCGCCACATGCGCCGCCGCTCCCAGATCCAGAAGACGCTGGTGCAGGAAACCAACTTCCGCCGCGCCATGGAAAACTCCATGCTCACCGGCATGCGCACCATCGACCTGGAAGGCCGCATCACGTACGTGAACCCCGCCTTCTGCGCGATGACGGGCTTCTCCGAAGAAGAGCTGATCGGCTGCGTGCCGCCCTACCCCTACTGGCCCAAGGACCGCCTCGACGAGTTCAACCGCATGTTCCAGCAGGAGCTGCTGGGCCGCAGCCCCATGGGCGGCATCGAGGTGGTGATGCAGCGCCGCGACGGCAGCCAGTTCGATGCGCGCATGTACGTCTCGCCCCTGATCGACGCCCAGGGCGACCAGACCGGCTGGATGACATCCGTCACCAACATCACCGAAGCCAAGCGCGTGCGCGACCAGCTCACCGCCGCCCACGAGCGCTTCACCACCGTGCTGGAGGGGCTGGATGCCGCCGTGTCGGTGGTCTCGGTGCAGCGCGGCGAGCTGCTGTTCGCCAACCGCTCCTACCGGCTGTGGTTCGGCGCCAACCCGGAGGCGCACCAGCAGCTCACCGGCGGCGAGATCACGCCCGACGAGATCATCGACGGCGACGAATCGGTCGATCATTTCGGCGGCCTGCCGACCCAGGCACTCACCAACGCCGGCAGCGACACGCGCGAAGTCTTCATGGACAACGTGCAGAAGTGGTTCGACGTGCGCGCCCGCTACGTACAGTGGACGGACGGCCACCTCGCGCAGATGCTGATCGCCACCGACATCACCGCCCGCAAGCAGGCCGAAGAGGCGGCGGCCCGTCAGGCAGAAAAGTCGCAGTTCACCAGCCGCCTGATCACCATGGGCGAGATGGCCTCCACCGTCGCGCATGAGCTCAACCAGCCGCTGGCCGCCATCTCCAACTATTGCAGCGGCATGATCAGCCGCGTGCAATCCGGCAGCATCGACAGCGAACAGCTGGTGGGCGCCCTGGAAAAAACCTCGCGGCAGGCGCAGCGGGCCGGCCAGATCATCCACCGCATCCGCCAGTTCGTGAAACGCTCGGAGCCGCAGCGCCAGCCCAGCCGCGTGCGCGACATCACGGATGCCGTGCTCGAATTGGCCGTCTTCGAGATGAAGCGCCGCCGCGTGACGCTCAACACCACGGTGGCCAACCGCCTGCCCGTGGTGATGGCCGATCCGATCCTGATCGAGCAGGTCCTGCTCAACCTGTTGAAAAATGCCGCAGAAGCGATTGATTCGGCGCAGATGCCACAGTCGCGTCGCCTCATCGACCTCAGGGTTGCGCAGCGCAAGACCGAAGACCAGGGCATGGTCGTCGAGTTCTCCGTCACCGACGGCGGGCCCGGCATGAAAGAAGAGATGCTCAGCCGCCTGTTCGAGGCCTTCCACTCCACCAAGAAGGAAGGCCTGGGCATCGGCCTGAGCCTGTGCCGTTCCATCGTGGAGTCACATCACGGTCGCATCAAGGCCGAGAACATCTACAATGGGGACACGGTCGCCGGCTGCCGGTTCACGTTCACCCTGCCGATCGACAGCGGGGAAGAGGCCGGTTTCGAGGAAACCGCTTCCCCCCCTTCCAACGACTTACTTGCCGATAACCCATGAGCTTGATCCCCAAAAAAGGCACTGTGTATGTGGTTGATGACGACGAGGCCGTCCGCGACTCGTTGCAGTGGCTGCTGGAAGGCAAGGACTACCGCGTCCGCTGCTTCGATTCGGCCGAGTCCTTCCTCGCCCGCTTCGATCCGCGCGAAGTCGCCTGCCTGATCGCCGACATCCGCATGGACGGCATGAGCGGCCTGGAACTGCAGGACAAGCTGCTGGAGCGCAAGTCGCCCCTGCCCATCGTGTTCATCACTGGCCATGGCGACGTGCCCATGGCCGTCAACACGATGAAGAAGGGCGCGATGGACTTCATCGAAAAGCCCTTCAAGGAAGATGCCCTGGTGGCCCTGGTCGAGCGCATGCTGGAGCAGGCCCGCACCGCCTTCTCGCAATCGCAGGAAGCCGCCAGCCGCGAAGCCCTGCTGTCGCGCCTGACCACGCGTGAAGCACAGGTGCTCGAGCGCATCGTCGCCGGCCGCCTGAACAAGCAGATCGCCGACGACCTGGGCATCAGCATCAAGACGGTCGAAGCCCACCGCGCCAACGTGATGGAAAAGCTCAACGCCAACACCGTGGCCGACCTGCTGAAGATCGCCCTGGGCGCCAATGCGCAACCGGGAGCACAAACCAAATAAGCTCGACCTCACCGTCGATCACGGCGCGGTGGCGCGATCTGCACAAATGCAATCGCGCCGCGCACCGGAACCCGTCAAAGGGCCGCACACCCCACCGTGGCGGCCTTTTTCCATTTCCAAGCCATACAAAGATTCTTTGATCCGACCGGAGCAGCAGCCATGACCGCCCAACTCATCGACGGCAACGCCTTGTCCAAGCAACTCCGCGGCGAGGTGGCCACCCGTGCCGCCAAGCTCACCGCCCAGGGTGTCAAGCCCGGTCTGGCCGTCGTGCTGGTGGGCGACAACCCCGCCAGCCAGGTCTACGTGCGCAACAAGGTCAAGGCCTGCGAAGACAACGGCCTGCACTCCGTGCTCGAAAAGTACGAGGCCACGATGAGCGAGGCCGAGCTGCTGGCCCGTGTCGAGGCGCTCAACAACGATCCGTCCATCCACGGCATCCTGGTGCAGCTGCCCCTGCCCAAGCACATCGACGACCACAAGGTCATCGAAGCCATCTCGCCCCTCAAGGATGTGGACGGCTTCCACGTCGCCAGCGCCGGAGCCCTGATGGTCGGTGAAGTCGGCTTCAAGGCCTGCACCCCCTACGGCTGCATGAAGATGCTCGAATCCATCGGCATGAAGGATCTGCGAGGCAAGCATGCCGTGGTGATCGGCCGCTCCAACATCGTCGGCAAGCCCATGGCCATGATGCTGCTGCAGGCCAATGCCACCGTCACCGTCTGCCACAGCGGCACGGCCGATCTGGCCCATCACACGCGTCAGGCCGACGTGGTGGTGGCCGCCGTGGGCAAGCGCAATGTGCTGACGGCCGACATGGTCAAGCCCGGCGCCGTGGTGATCGACGTCGGCATGAACCGGGACGACGAAGGCAAGCTCTGCGGCGACGTGGACTTCGCCGGGGTCAAGGAAGTGGCCGGCTGGATTACCCCTGTGCCAGGCGGTGTGGGCCCGATGACGATTACCATGTTGCTGGTCAACACCATCGAGGCGGCCGAGCGCGCTGCGCTGACTCGCTGAATCCTCCGCCGCATTTCTGTTGGACGCCATTCATCAGGACACCCATGAGCATCAATCCCCTGCTTGACACCACCGGCCTGCCGCAGTTCGACCAGATCAAGCCCGAACACGTCACGCCGGCACTGGATGCGTTGTTGGCCGAGGCCGAAGCGGCACTGGCCAAGGTCGTCGGGCCGGACGTGCCGGCGGACTACGATGCCCTGTCCCTGCTGCTGGACGTGGCCACCGAGCGCATGGGGCGTGCCTGGGGTGCCGTCGGCCACCTCAACGCCGTGGCCGACACGCCCGAGTTGCGTGCCGCCTTCAACGAGAACCTGCCGCGCATCACCGAGCTCTACACGCGCCTGGGTTCGGACGAGCGCCTGTACGCCAAGTACAAGGCCCTGAACGAAGCGCAAAAGACCCTGCCCGCCGACAAAGCGCCTGACACCCGCCCGCCAACGCGCCCTGGACAATGCCCTGCGCGCCTTCGTGCTGGGCGGCGCCGAGCTGCAGGGCGAGGCCAAGAAGCGCTTTGCCGAGATCCAGGAGCTGCAGGCCGCCAAGTCGCAGGCCTTCTCCGAACACGTGATGGACGCGACCGACGCGTATGCCTATTACGCCCGCGCCGACGAACTGGACGGCGTGCCGGAGGACGTGATCCAGGCTGCCCGCGCCATGGCCGAAGGCGAGGCCAAGGAAGGCCACAAGCTGACGCTGCACATGCCCAGCTACCTGCCGGTGATGCAGTACGCCACCAACCGCCACCTGCGCGAGACGATGTACCGCGCCTACAGCACACGCGCCAGCGAGTCAGGCCCCACCGAGCGCGACAACTCCGCGCTGATGAAGGACATCATCGCCCTGCGCCAGGAAGAAGCCCAACTGCTGGGCTACAGGACCTTTGCCGAGGTCTCGCTGGTGCCCAAGATGGCCCAGAGCCCCCAGCAGGTGATGGACTTCCTGCGTGATCTGGCCAGGCGTGCACGGCCGTATGCCGAGAAGGACATGGCCGAGCTGCGCGAGTTCGCGAAGACCGAATGCGGCATCGACGACCTGCAAGCCTGGGACGTGGCCTTCGTGAGTGAAAAGCTCAAGGAAGCCCGCTACGCCTTCAGCGACCAGGAGGTCAAGCAATACTTCACCGAGCCCACGGTGCTCAAGGGCCTGTTCGGCCTGATCGAAACGCTGTTCGACGTGAAGATCTCGCCCGACACGGCGCCCGTCTGGCATGAATCGGTGCGCTTCTTCCGCATCGAGCGCGGCGGGCAACTGGTGGGCCAGTTCTACCTGGATCCGCATGCGCGCCACGGCAAGCGCCCCGGCGCCTGGATGGACGATGTGCGCGGCCGCTGGAAGCGCCCGGACAACGGCGCCACGCAGACGCCGGTGGCCCATCTGGTGTGCAACTTCGCCAAGGGCGTGGGTGACAAGCCCGCCCTGCTGACGCACGACGACGTCACCACCCTCTTCCACGAGTTCGGCCACGGGCTGCACCACATGCTGACCAAGGTGGAAGACCTGGGCGTTTCCGGCATCAGCGGCGTGGAGTGGGATGCCGTCGAGCTGCCCAGCCAGTTCATGGAGAACTTCTGCTGGGAATGGGCGGTGGTTCAGCAGCTCACCCGCCACGTCGACACCGGCGCGCACCTGCCGCGCGAACTCTTCGACAAGATGGTGGCCGCCAAGAACTTCCAGAGCGGCATGCAGACCCTGCGCCAGATCGAGTTCTCGCTGTTCGACATGCGCCTGCATGCCGAGCCGGGTCAGGAAAACAATGTGCAAGGCGTCATTGACGAAGTGCGCAAGGAAGTCGCCGTCAACATCCCGCCGGCCTTCAACCGCTTCCAACACAGCTTCTCACACATCTTTGCAGGTGGCTACGCAGCCGGTTACTACAGCTACAAGTGGGCTGAGGTACTCTCTGCGGATGCCTATGCTGCCTTCGAGGAGGCCGCCACCGCCAGCAACGGTGTGCTCAACCCCGAGGTCGGCCGCCGCTACCGCGAAGCCATCCTGGAAGCGGGCGGCAGCCGTTCCGCCATGGAGAATTTCAAGGCCTTCCGGGGCCGCGAACCGCAGATCGACGCCCTCCTGCGGCATCAAGGCATGAGTTGATCAAGAGGTAGACATCACATCATGCAAAGCGCTGTACACGCCCGGACGTCCGGGTTGAGCGGGCTGCCGCGGCTGGCTCTGGCTTGTTCGCTCGTCGTGGCCGTCTTCTGTCCGAGCCCGGCGTGGGCGCTCTACAAGGTGGTCGGGCCGGACGGCAAGGTCACCTATACCGACCGACCGCCCAGTGACCAGCCGGCGCAGGCGCTCAAGGCCAATGGTGCCAAGTCGTCCACCGAAGGGCTGCCCTTTGAATTGCAGCGCGTGGCGGCCAAATACCCGGTCACCCTCTACACCAACCCCAGCTGCAGCGCGTGCGATACCGGTCGCCAGTTTCTGAAATCGCGGGGCGTGCCCTTCCAGGAAAAGACCATCATCACCAACGAAGACATCCGCGCCTTCTCCAAGCTTGAAGGCACGGATCAGTTGCCGGTGGTGCGCATCGGCCAAAAGCAGATCATCGGTTTCTCCCAGACAGAATGGGGCAGCTACGTGGATGCGGCGGGCTACCCGGCCAAATCCTTGCTGCCGCTGAACTACAAGTGGCCGGCAGCCAGCCCGATGGCGCCGCAAGAGGCCAAGATACCCGCTCCCGATGGCGGTTTCGCGCGCCCCGCTCCCCGTCGTGAAGACAATGCGCCGTCACCGGGGGGCGAAGGCTCCCCGCCCGGCTTCCGTTTCTGACCGGTGTGGTCAGGCCCGATCGCACCTTCTCCCCGCTTTTGTTTTGACCGATACAACTTCACGCCAGCCTGCGACGGGTGGTGCGCCGAGACCTGCGGTGGCCATCGTGGGCGGCGGCCCGGCCGGCCTGATGGCGGCCGAGGTGCTGGCCGCGCACGCCATCCAGGTCGACCTGTTCGACGCCATGCCGACTGTGGGCCGCAAGTTCCTGCTCGCTGGCCGTGGCGGCCTGAACCTCACACATTCCGAAGACTTCGAGCGCTTCCTCACCCGGTTTGCCGCTCGGCAGGCTGCGCTGACGCCTGCGCTGCAGCGGTTCACGCCACAGCACCTGCGCGACTGGGCAGCCGGGCTGGGCATCGAGACCTTCATCGGCTCATCCGGCCGCGTCTTCCCGACCGACATGAAGGCTGCCCCCTTGCTGCGCGCATGGCTGCACCGCCTGAAACAGGCCGGGGTTCGTTTTCACATGCGGCACCGATGGCTGGGCTGGACCGATCAAGGCGCGCTGCGCTTTGCAGGCCCGGAGCACAGCGAAGTGATCCACCATGCCGACGCCACCGTGCTGGCACTGGGAGGCGGCAGCTGGGCCCGTCTGGGCTCCGACGGCGCATGGGTGCCACTGCTGCGCGAAGCCGGTGCCGACATCGCCCCGCTTGAGCCCTCCAATTGCGGATTCGATGTGGCCGACACCGCCCCCGGGCGACAAGGCTGGAGCGACTTCCTGAGGCAGCGGTACGCCGGCCAGCCGATCAAGCCGGTCGTGCTGTCGTTCACGGATGCCCATGGCCATGCGCATCGGCAACAAGGCGAATTCGTGCTCACGGACCGGGGCATCGAAGGCAGCCTGATCTATGCCTTTTCTGCCGGCATCCGCGAAAAGATCACCCGCGCCGGGCATGCCACGGTGTACCTCGATCTGCTGCCCGATCATCCGCCCGACAAAGTGCTGGCCGAGGTTCGCCGTCCTCGTGGGCCGCGCAGCCTGTCCACCCACCTCAAGAGCCGGCTGGGCATCCAGGGGATCAAATCCGCGCTGCTGCACGAATGCCTGTCTCCCGCGCAACTGGCAGATCCCGAGCAACTGACTCAGGCACTCAAAGCCCTGCCGATCACTGTGGTGCGCGCACGACCGCTGGATGAGGCCATCAGCACGGCGGGCGGCGTGCGTTTCGAATGCCTGGACGCCCACTTGATGCTCGACAGATTCCGCTGGCCACGCACCTTCTGCGCTGGGGAAATGCTCGACTGGGAAGCCCCCACGGGTGGCTACCTGCTCAGCGCCAGCATGGCCACCGGTCGCGCGGCAGCCGACGGTGTGCTGCACCAACTCCATCCGTTACTTTCGGACACATCAGACCCCCATATAAATGGGATGAAATAACAGGACATTTTTGTACGCTCGTGAATTGATATTCGGCAATTTACGAGGTGCAAACATGCGCAGATCAAATGTAGGGAAGCTGTTGGCTGGTGCTGTCGCGGCCATCGCGCTCAGTGGCTCGGCCTGGGCCCAGTATTCGAAGGTGGTCATGTTCGGCGACAGCATGTCGGACACCCACCGCTGGTACGACTTCCTCAAGGCCACCACCGGGCGCGGCGCGCCCGACGCGCCAAGCATGCCCGGCCGCTTCAGCAACGGCAAAGTCTGCTCTGAAAACTTGGCGGAGATGCTGAACGCGCCCCTGCAAAACTATTCGTTTTCGGGCGCCACCAGCGGCTACCGCACCCTGGTCGTCCTGCCGATGGGCGTGCTCACCCAGGTCAACGAATACCTGAACGACAACAGCGTGGTGCCCACCATCACCACCGTGCCGCTGCTCAGCGACGTGCTCAACCTCGTGACCGGCCCCGGCAAGGCCGATCCGAAGGCCCTGCACGTGATCTGGACCGGCCCGGACGACTACTACTTCCTCGGCGGCTACAACGTCATGACGGCCTACTCGGCGACCGCCAACATCCAGCAGGCCATCACCTCGCTATACAAGGCCGGTGCCCGCTACTTCTTCGTGCCGACGATGCCTGACCTGTCCATCACGCCGAGCGCCCGCTACAACCACGAACCGAAGGAGCCCGGCTACATGGAGCGCGCGGCCAAGTACAGCGAGCAATTCCGCCAGGTACTGAACACCGGTCTGGCCACCATGCGCACCCGCTACCCCGAAGCGAAGATCATGAGCTTTGACACCATCGCGTTCACCAACGAGGTGCTGCCCAAGCTTGAAGCCCAGGGCTTCAACATCCATGATTCCTGCCAGAAGGGCGGAGGTTTCTTCCCCGGCGCGGAAAAGCCCACGGCCTGCGACACACCGGACCAGTACGTCTTCTGGGACCAGAACCACCTGACAGCGGTGGCCAACAAGATGCTGGCCGACGCATGGTTCAAGGCGATCGTCTACAAGCCTTGAGACAAGGGCTGAGATCCAAGCCACCGCCGCCAGCGCTGACCGTGGCGCCATGAACAAAGGGCCTGCACATGCAGGCCCTTTTCCTTCGGTGGAGCGCGCTCCTTGCGCCTCAGAACGTCAGCGTCTTGACGCCCTGCGCCGTCCCCAATAGACAGATCGACGCCTTGTTGCGCGCAAACACGCCGACAGTCACCACACCGGGCCACTGATTGATCTCGGACTCGAAGGCCGCCGGATCGGTGATCGACAGGCCGGTCACATCCACGATCACATTGCCGTTGTCGGTGATCACACCCTCGCGCACCTTGGCCGCCCCGCCCTTCTTCGCAAAGGCGCGGATCACCTGGGCGGCCGCCATCGGGATCACCTCGACGGGCAACGGGAACTTGCCCAGGGTCTGCACCAGCTTGGATTCATCGGCGATGCAGACGAATTGGGCGGCCAGGTCGGCCACGATCTTTTCGCGCGTGAGCGCCGCGCCGCCGCCCTTGATCATGTGCCCGTGATGGTCGATCTCATCGGCGCCGTCGACATAGACGCCCAGCGAGGTGACGGCTTCGGCAGGCAGGACAGGCACGCCCAGCGCTTCGAGCCGCTGCGTGCTGCGCACTGAACTGGAGACGGCACCCACCACGCGCTGTGGATCCTGCTTGAGGGCCTCGCCCAGGGCATCGATGAACTTGTCCACGGTTGAGCCGGTGCCCACACCGACGATGCTGCCGGGCTGCACGTGATCGAGGGCCGCGCGGCCCACCAGGGTCTTGAGTTCGTCTTGGGTCATGGCAAAGGATCTCGACAGAAATGGGTCATTCGTTCTCAGTGCGGCGGGCGTCCCCGCAGGGCCATCCACCCCTGCAGCAGGCCGATCAGCACGGGCTGGTGCACCATGTAAAACGTCAGGCTCCACTGGCCGAGGGTGACCAGGGCCTGCCGCAGTCGCATGGGTGGGCGAGGTGCGGGATGGCGCGTCGGGGCCGTATTGTCGCCGCAAGTCCCGCCTCCACTCTGGCGGCGATGGGCCTGCGCCGCCGTGTCGGGGCAGGCGGCCCACGACATCCATTGCGGACGGTGTTTCAGCGTCCACTGCGTTGCAGCCAGCCCCCAGAACATCACGCCGATCCACGGCAGCACCGGCACGTAATCTTCGGTGATGGGCTTGTGGGTGACCAGGCCTGTCCAGTTCATCCAGACAGAATCGAAGAAGGGCGCGCCAAAGAAGCGCGGCAAGGACAGCGCCACCGCGCCGAGGGGCCACAGCCACGGCCCCAGGGGCGCGCTCAGGCGAGCCACGATCAGCATCACCGCCATGCCATGCAGCACGCCAAAATAGATGAAGCTGCGCGGGAACATCCAGGCACTGCCCAGGGTGACCAGCAAGGCGCAGCCCACCACCTGTGCCCAGCGGCGCCAAAAGCGCGCCCAGGTCTGCCCCTGATGGGTGGCCACGGCTTGCCCTGCACCGGCGCACAGCAGGAACAGAGAGAGGATGCAGGTGCGCTGCGTCGTCCACAGCGGGTCGCGGTAGAAATCGGCCTGGATCAGCCGGAAGTTGCTGAGATCGAAACAGAAGTGGAAGACGGCCATCCACACCAGTGCGAGGCCGCGCAGCGCATCGAGGCGATCGAGGCGTGCGAAGCGTGGCGGGGCACTGGCCAGGGGCTCGCCCCCACGCGCGTGGGGTGTGGATGTGGGGGTTTTGCCTTTTCCGGTGCGCATGGCGATAGTATCGGCGGTTTGCGTTTTTCACCCTGGAGCGCCAAGGCACTCCCGCATCGTGAAGAGCGCCCTCGCTCCCCCTGCCTGCTGCGCCATGTCCCTCGCCCGCCACGAAATCGAACTGCTCGCGCCCGCCCGCACTGCCGACATCGGCATCGAGGCCGTCAACCATGGCGCCGATGCCGTCTACATCGGCGGTCCCTCGTTCGGGGCGCGCACCAATGCCAGCAACGAGGTGGCCGACATCGCGCGGCTGGTGGCGCATGCGCATCGCTATGACGCGCGCATCTTCGCCACGCTCAACACCATCCTGCGCGACGACGAACTGGAGCCGGCCCGCAAGATGATCTGGCAGCTGTATGACGCTGGTGTGGATGCGCTGATCATCCAGGACATGGGCCTGCTGGAGCTCGATCTGCCGCCCATCCAGTTGCATGCCAGCACGCAGACCGACATCCGCACTGTGGAGAAGGCGAAGTTCCTGCAAGACGTGGGCTTCAGCCAGATCGTGCTGGCGCGCGAGCTCACGCTCAAGCAGATCCAGGCCATCTCCGCCAACACGCATTGCGCCATCGAGTTCTTCATCCACGGCGCGCTGTGCGTGGCCTACAGCGGCCAGTGCTTCATCAGCCATGCGCACACCGGCCGCAGCGCCAACCGGGGCGATTGCTCGCAAGCCTGCCGCCTGCCCTACAACGTGCTGGACGATGCCGGCCAGGTGGTGGCCTTCGAGCAGCACGTGCTGTCGATGAAGGACAACGACCAGAGCGCCAACCTGCGTGCCTTGATCGATGCGGGCGTCTCGTCCTTCAAGATCGAAGGGCGCTACAAGGACATGGGTTATGTGAAGAACATCACCGCCCACTACCGCCGGCTGCTTGACGAGATTCTGGAAGAACGCCCCGAACTGCAGCCTGCTTCGTCTGGCAAGGCCACCTTCACCTTCGAGCCGGATCCGGATCGCAACTTCAACCGCGGCAGCACGGATTACTTCGTCAATGGCCGCAAGGAAGACATCGGCGCGTTCGAATCGCCCAAGTTCCTGGGCCTGCCGATTGGCGAGGTGGCCAAGGTGGGAGACACCTGGTTCGATGTGGCCGTCAACCACGATGTGCCGGCGCTGCACAATGGCGATGGCCTGAACTACCAGACGCTCACCAAGGACATCGTGGGCTTCAAGGTCAACGTGGCCGAGCCCGTCGGCAAATCGGGCCGGCTCTGGCGCGTGCATCCCAACGAACCGTTGGCCTCATTCAAGGATCTGAAGGCCGGCGTGGCGATCAACCGCAACGGAGACCGCGGTTGGGAAAACGTGCTGGCCAAGAAATCGGCCGAGCGCCGCATCGGCGTGTGGATGACGCTGGCGGACACGCCTGAAGGCCTGAGCCTGACCTTGACCGACGAGCGTGGCCATGTGGGCACCGCCGAAGTGGCCTGCGACAAGCAGCCGCCGCAACACCCCGAGCGCGCCGAAGCAGCGCTGCGCGACAACCTGGGCAAGATGGGCACCACGATCTTTGCCGTGCAGGACCTGAGCCTGCAGACCGCGCAGCCCTGGTTCGTGCCCGCCTCGGTGATCAACCAGCTGCGCCGGGATGCGGTTGCCGCCCTGGAGGCCGCCCGCGTGCAGGCCCATCAACGCCCTGAGCGTGCGCAGCCTGTCGAGCCGCCCGTGCCCTATCCGGAAGACACCCTCAGTTATCTGGCCAATGTGTTCAACCACAAGGCCCGTGACTTCTATGCCAAACATGGCGTGAAGGTGATCGAAGCGGCCTACGAGAGCCACGAAGAGCTCGGCGAGGTCAGCCTCATGATCACCAAGCACTGCGTGCGCTTCTCGCTGAGCCTGTGCCCCAAGCAGGCTAAGGGCGTGACGGGTGTGCAGGGCACCGTCAAGGCCGAGCCGCTGCAACTCATCAACGGCAAGGAAAAGCTCACGCTGCGCTTCGACTGCAAGCCCTGCGAGATGCATGTGGTGGGCAAGATCAAGCGTTCGGTGCTCAACCAGGTGCCGGCTGCCCCCATCCAGTTCTACCAGACGCGGCCGGCAACCTCAGCCTCACACTGAGGGCCTGGAAGGGGACCGGCCTTGGGCTCGGTCCATGTGCGCTGATCAATAGCGGTCCAGCACGCCATCGCCATTGCGGTCGATGCCGATGCGGGTGCCATTGCCCGGCGCCACGCAGGTGAAGGTCAGCGTGGCCATCGGATCCTTCAGCTGCGCCAGCATGGCGGTGAGGTCGATCGGCGTGTCGGTGCTGCGGTCAGGCACGAAGGCCAGTTGCCGGGTCATCACCCAGCCACGGGCTTCCAACCCGGCTTCGCCGCGCACCACACCCTTGACCACCAGCTCGCATTCGGGCCTGGGTTGCGTCACCAGTGCACGCTGCACCAGCAGCCCGACGCGCGCCTGCACCTCGCCGTCCTGCGCGTTGGCGGGCGTCACCGTCACCTGCTGGCCGACGATGGGGTTGAGCTCGCTGGGCATGGCCAGCACCGTCAGTTCGACATGGCGGCGCTCCTCATCGGTCAGGGTGAAGACGACGTTGCGCAGGAACTCGCTGACCGAGCCCATGATGCCCGAGCGATCAAAGCCGAAGCCACGGATCTGTGGCCCCATGTCCGTCGTGGTCGCCCGCTTGGCATTGGTGCCGAACATGCCCACCTTTTGATAGAGATTGCGCAGGTGTGGCACCTTGAAGTCTTCGGGGATGGTGGGGCCTTCGATCGTCATCAGGCCCGAGGTGCCGAAGCGGTTGTTGGCGATGTCCAGCGTGTGGCAGCTGTTGCACGAGCCAAGCTGCGTCGATTGCACGTTGTTGTAGACCTGCAGCCCGGCGGCCTGATCTGGTGTCAGCGCGTTGTCGAGCCGCGCGATGGGGTTGGGGGGATAGGTCAGGTTCATGGCAAAGCGCGTGAACTGCTGCATCTGCGCATCGCTGAGCGCACTGGCACGCCCCAGCAGATCAGGGAAGGCGACGTTGAAGTCCTTGAAGGCCCGCTCTTCCAGCGTCTCGCCCGGCAGGCGGTTGAACTGCCCCGTGCGATCCCCACGCCAGTGCAGCGGCCCGTTGCCCGTCATGCCACGCAGGCTCTGCGTGCTCATCGGCCCCTTCATCGGGTGGAAGGTGCCTGTGCCCACCGGCGAGTTCGGCGAGAAGGCATTGGGGTTGCTCACCACACGGCCGTCAGGATTGCCCAGGTCCCATGAGAGATGGTCCATGTCGCCGAATACGTGACAGCCGGCGCAAGAAGAATCTCCACGGCTGGACGTCAGGCGCGCGTCATACAAGAAGCGCCGGCCCTGCACCACTTCCGAGGGCTCGGGATTGAACATGCGCACGTGCGCGATCTCGGCAAACAGGCCGGTGTGCACCACCGAGATGCCGTTGTCGAAGCGGGTCAGCACGAAGGCGCGGCGGCGCGGCGCATCGAGCACCACGCTGGTCGGGCCACCACCGGTGAGCTTGACATGATCGGATGCCGACGGCGTGAAGGCATCGGCTTCAAGCGCTGCGGTCGAGAAGCGGGCGAGCTTGTCGGAGCCCATGGCGGCCAGATAGAGCTGGCGGCCATCGGGCGTCACAGCCATGCCCAGCGGGGTGGCCAAGGCCGCGGCGGCCTCGGCGGGCGTGCCGAGCTCGGAGGCATAGCTGCGGATGTGCTTATTGAGGTGATGCGGCTGCACCTTGTCTCGTGCCACCACGGTGATGCGGCTCTCGACGAAATGCCCACGCACCGTGGAAGAACGCGTGCCCGGGCCTTCAAAGCGGTTCAGGTTGAGCGCCTCCTGGTTGCTCACATACAGCTTGCCCGACGCGGGGTTCACCGCCATGTTGAACAAGGTGGTGCCCACGCCCGACGTCTTGCCGATGACCGTGGGCTTGTCTCCGCTCGTGTCGATGGTGAAGACGTCGTAGTCCGGCAAGTCCAGGCGGACGCGATCGTTCCACTTCTTGGGCTGCGTGCCGGTCTTGGGATCGCCACTGTCGACCCAGTCGCCTTGCGCGTTCTTCTGAACGATCAGGCCCGTACGCGGTGGCGCCACACCATCGTCCGAGGCCCCCGGCGGCGCCTTGTCCAACGGGGCGCCATCGATCACTTCATCGGCCAACACCGTGGTGCGGTTGCCCGAATTGAAGACGGCGGCGTAGACGCGGTCGCCGCTGGCATTGCGCGCCAGCGAGCGGAGCGTGTCACCAAACATGTTGAGCACGGTGAGGGGCTTGCCTGTCAGCCCCTCACCCGGCGCCGTCGCCTCGAACACCCACACATCGGCACGGCCCACGCCCGGCGTGGTCAGTTGCGGATCGAAGCCCGTGTTCTGGCCCCGATGTGCCGCGGTGATGAAAGCCCAGCGGTTGCCCGGGCCCGCAAAGACAATGTCGCGCGGCTCATCGCCCACCAGCAAGGTCTTCACGATGCGGGCCGGCTTGAGGGACAGGTCCACGATGCTGATGCTGTCGGACAGGTGGTTCACCACCCAGAGCTTGCCGTCCGGTGCCAGCGCCACGGCGACAGGCTCCAGCCCCACCGGAATCGACTCGATCTGGCGCGGTTTGAAGCCAGTGATGTCAAAGACCTCGACGCGGTTGTCGGGCGTATTGACGGCATACAGCCGCTTGCCATCGGCCGAGACGGCCAGGGGCCGGACTTGTCCGCTCTCGAAGGTGGTGAAGCGGCCCATCGTAGGAGGGCGTGAGTCGACACCACCCGGCATCTCCGCGGCCAAGGCATGGGTCGCCTGCAGCAGGCCACCCGTGATCAGGATGCTCATCAGGGCGCGCATGCGCGCCGTTTTCCGCCTGTCTTTCATCGTTTAATTCCTCACATGTTTATGGTATGCCCCAACCGAGGCGGCCATAGATTAGCAAAGCGAACAGGAGGCCCCGCGGGCGTAAACCCGGGTCCAACCGGCGGGCACAATGTCGCCCTTCGATTTCTGGAGTCCTCACATGGCCTTTGCCGACAACCTCAAACAACTGCCGTCCGCCGCCCACCTGGCTGCCGTTCAACTGCTGGATGCCTCGGGCCAGGTCGTGGCCACCATCGAGAACAAGCCCGGCCAGGCCGGCTCACTCACGGTGTATGCCGCGCTGGCCGCCAAGCACGGCAGCATCAACGCCGCCGCCGCACAGGAAGGCTTGGCCATCTACGCCGAGCACACCGCCGACGCGCAGGCCAACCCGGGCAAGCACCCCAACATCGATCGCCTCATCGCTTTGCTTGAGAGCGGTCAAGCTTTGACACTGAAACCGGTCGCAGCCTGAACAAAAGGCATGGGGGGCGGTAGCATCTGGCAAAACGCTGTCGCTGCCATGAACGATTCGCTCGACCCTTTTGCCGCCACCCCGCCCACGCTGAGCCTCAAGCGGGTGGCCATCGACACCTACCGCGAAAACGTCGCCTACCTGCATCGCGATTGCGCGATCTACCGGGCCGAAGGCTTCCAGGCGCTCTCCAAGGTGGAGGTGCGGGCCAACGGCCGTCGCATCCTCGCCAGCCTCAATGTGGTGGACGACGCCTGCATCGTGGGCGTCGACGAGCTGGGTCTGTCGGAAGACGCCTTCCTGCAGCTCGGCGTGGCCAATGAACACCCGGCCATGATCAGCCAGGCCGAGCCCCCCACATCCATCCCCGCCCTGCACCGCAAGATCGCCGGCGAGCGCCTCACGCGCGACGACTTCCGCGCCATCGTGCGCGACATCGCCGAGCACCGCTATTCCAAGATCGAGCTGACGGCCTTCGTCGTGGCCTGCAACCAGGGCGAACTGGACCGCGAAGAGGTCTACTACCTGACGGATGCCATGGCCGGCGTGGGCCGCAAGCTCGACTGGCACGAACACCCGGTGGTGGACAAGCATTGCATCGGCGGTATCCCGGGCAACCGCACCTCGATGCTGGTGGTGCCCATCGTGGCGGCGCACGGCATGCTGTGCCCCAAGACGTCTTCGCGCGCCATCACCTCGCCAGCCGGCACCGCCGACACCATGGAGGTGCTGGCCGATGTCGAGCCACCCTTCGAGCGCCTGCAGGAGATCGTGCACCAGCACCGCGGCTGCCTGGCCTGGGGCGGCTCCAGTGATCTCTCGCCGGCCGATGACGTGCTGATCTCGGTGGAGCGCCCGCTGTCCATCGATTCGCCGGGCCAGATGATCGCCTCGATCCTGTCCAAGAAGCTGGCCGCCGGCTCCACCCACCTGCTGCTCGACATCCCCGTGGGCCCGACCGCCAAGGTGCGTTCCATGCCCGAAGCGCAGCGCCTGCGCAAGCTCTTCGAGTTCGTCGCCAACCGGCTGGGGCTGACGCTGGACGTCGTCATCACCGATGGCCGCCAGCCCGTCGGTCAGGGCATCGGGCCCGTGCTGGAAGCGCGCGATGTGATGCGTGTGCTCGGCAACGATCCGCGCGCACCCATGGACCTGCGCCAGAAGGCCCTGCGCCTGGCCGGCCGCATGCTGGAGTTCGACCCCGACATCCGCGGCGGCGACGGCTACGCCATTGCCCGCGACATCCTCGACTCCGGCCGGGCCCTGCGCAAGATGAACGACATCATCGAGGCCCAGGGCGCCAAGGCCTTCGATCCCGACAAGCCCGAACTCGCCCCGCTGAGCTTCGACGTCCCCGCCGACAAGGCCGGCGTGATCACCGACATCGACAACCTGCAGATGGCTCGCGTGGCCCGCCTGGCCGGCGCGCCCAAGGTGCAAGGCGCCGGCGTGGACATCCTCCACAAGCTGGGCGAGGCGGTGAAGAAGGGCGATGTGCTCTACCGTGTGTATGCGGCCTTCCCTGCCGATCTGGAATTTGCACGGCAGTCTGCGCTGCGCCACTCTGGCTTCAGCCTCGGACGCATCGAAGACATCCCAAACCTGTTCGTGGAGTTCTGATGGCAGCCCCCACCGCGATGCTCTTGCATGTCGACGATGAACAGGCGCCTGCATGCCGCCTTGCCGCTGCGCTCGGCCTGCCTGCGGTGTGCATGGAGCGCCACCGCTTCCCAGACGAAGAATTGCGCCTGCGCCTGCCCGTGGACGACGCCGGCCGCCTGCCCCCGCATCTGGTCATCTACCGCTCGCTGGACCGCCCGAATGACAAGCTCATCGAGTTGATGCTGGTGGCCCGCGAGGCCCGCAAGCTGGGCGCCATGCACCTCACGCTCGTGGCGCCCTACCTCGCCTACATGCGACAGGACATCGCCTTCCATCCCGGCGAGATCGTGAGCCAGCGCATCGTGGGCGGCTTTCTGGGCGAGCTGTTCGATGCGGTCGTCACGGTCGATCCACACCTGCACCGCATCAGCCGGCTCGATGAAGCCATCCCGATCCCCCATGCCATCAGCCTGTCGGGCGCCCCCATGCTGGCGCGGCTCATTGCGCAGCATCTTGCGCGCCCCCTGCTCATTGGGCCGGATGCGGAATCAAGGCAGTGGATCGAAACAGCGGCTGGGGCGCAAGGCTTCGACTTCGGCGTCTGCACGAAGGAGCGCCATGGCGACCACGAGGTCGAGATCGTGCTGCCTGAGCTGGATTTCACTGGCCGCCACGTGGTGCTGCTGGACGATGTGGCCAGCTCCGGCCGCACGCTGGCGGTGGCCTGCCGGCAGATCCTGGCCAAGCAGGCGGCCACGGTGGATGTGGCGGTCACGCACGCCTTGTTCGCAGGGGATGCGCTGGATGTGATCCGCGCAGCTGGTGTGCGGCATGTGTGGAGCACCGACTGCATCGCGCACGACAGCAACGCCATCGAGATGGCCCCGATGCTGGCCGATGCGGTGCGGCCTTTGCTTCAAACGAAGCCTGAAGCACCGACCAAGCCGGCCTGAGGACCCCAGCGCGCTGGCTCAGCCTGACCCTTTGCCCCCGGCCGCCAACCACCCGGCCAGCTCCGCCGCCGAGCGCACGCCGATCTTGGCAAACACCCGCGCGCGGTGCACCTCCACCGTTCTGACGGCGATGTGCAGCTCATCCGCAATGACCTTGTTGAGCTTGCCGGCCGCCACCCGCTTCATGACCTCACGCTCGCGCTCGCTGAGGCTGGCCAGGCGCGCGTCCCGCTGCTGAGCCTCGGCATCGTGCGCATGCGTGGCCCGGTCCACATCCAGTGCGCGTTCGATGCGGTCGACCAGCGTGTTGTCGCTGTAAGGCTTTTCCAGGAAATCGAAGGCCCCCTTCTTCAGCGCCTCCACCACCATGGGGATGTCGCCATGGCCGCTGAGGAAGATCACGGGGTTGCTCAAGCCCCGCTCGATCAAGGCCTCATGCAGCATCAGCCCCGACATGGGCGACATGCGCACATCCAGGAGGAAGACGCCCAGCAGCGGCGTGGGCTCCCGGTCAATGAAGGCCAGCATCGATTCGCCGCCATCGAAGGCGTGCACCATCAGGCCGCGAGATCGCAGCAGGAAGCCCAGTGCATCGCGCACGATGGCCTCGTCATCGACCAGGTACACCACGCCATGGGATGTGTAGCTCATGCATCGCTCTCCTTGCTTGTCTCTTGGGCCTGCGCCTCTGCGGACGTGCTGGTCTCATCCACCTGATCGTCTTGCCCATCGTCGGACGTCTCGATCGGGAGCGTGAAGGTGAATGCGGCGCCACCGCCGGGCACATTGGCCGCATCCAGCCGACCATAGTGCAGCTCGATCACCGATCGGCAGATGGCCAGCCCCATGCCCATGCCTTCGGCCTTGGTGGAATAAAAGGGCGAGAACAATTGCTCGGGACGCACGGCGCCAAAGCCCGGCCCGTTGTCCTGCACCGTGATGGCCAGCGCCTGCCCGGCATGCGCTCGCTCGGCGTGGATGGTGATGCGGCGCGCCCCCGGCACATCGGCCAGCACATCGCAGGCATTGCGCACCAGGTTGACCACGACCTGCTCGATCAGGATCGGATCGGCCACCACGCGCGGCAAGTCCGTGGCCGCCTGCGCCTCCACCTGCACCTGGTGACGGGCGATGTCGCGCCGCAGCAGCGACAGGGCCGAATCGATGACTTGCCTGATCTCGAAAGGCTCGCGCTGCGGTTCACGCCGTGTGAGGAACTCCCGGATGCGCTTGACGATGCGTCCGGCGTGCGCGGCCTGTTCGCCCATGCGCTCCAGCGCCTTGAGCAACTCGGGCTCGGCCTGCGGATGACGCTGCATCATGTTGAGCACGCCCGTGTTGTAGCTGAGGATGGCCGACAGGGGCTGGTTCAGTTCATGCGCCAGCGTCGAGGCCACCTCGCCCAACATCGTGAGCCGCGCATGGTGCGCCATGGCTTCGAGCTGCTTGCGCTCACGCTCTTCCATGTGCTTGCGCTCGGTCACGTTCAGGATGGAGGCCATCCAGCCGATCTGCCTGCCCTTGGCATCCACCAGCGGTGCCTCGAAGACCATCACTTCCACCACATGCCCGTCGCGGTGCTGCCAGCGCGATTCATACCCCTCGCGTGGCGCCCGCCCGGCCATGTTGCGCAGGTGGCGGCTCATGCTCTCTTCCAGTTCCGTGGGCACCCAGTAGGGCATGGGCGGCATCAGGCCGATGAGCTCTTCAGGCTGATACCCGACCATGTCGGCCATGGTCTTGTTGACGTACACCAGGCGGCCTTCCAGATCGCGCGCACGGATGCCCACCGCCAGCGAATCCTCCATCGCCGTGCGCCATGCCGCCTCGGTTCGCCAGGCCTCCTCGGCGCGAGACACGCTGTGCATCTGCTTGCGCAACATCAGGCTGGTGAACACCAGCAACAGCACCGCGGCGCTCATCAAGGCCATGGGCATGGTGCGCCACCAGGGCGTGATGCGCTCCAGCGCGCTCAACTCCAACCAAGCTTGCGGCAGGCTCGGCCCCATCGGCACGCGGTACCAGGCCTGCCAAGCGGCGCGAGGCCTCTCGGTGGTGGAGGCAATCACGTCGTCCGATTCATCGACCAGGCGGATGTCGTATTTGCTGGCCAGCCACCACGGCACTTTCTGGCGCAGCAGCGAGCGGGCCGCATAGCGCGCGACCAGCATCCCGGCCGGCTCTCCTTTTGCGCCCACCAATCCCGCCGACAGATGGCCCGTCAGCCCGGCATCATCGGCCGTGCGGCGGATCTCGGCATGCATGGGCACCGTGTCATCCGGCACCTGGGCCACGATGCGCCCCTGCTCGTTCAGCCAGGTCACGCTCACCCAGAACCGGCGCAGGCCATCGAGCACGAGGGCATGCCGCATGAAGGCTTCGGGCGTCAGCGCCTGCTGCTCCACCACCCCGGACAAGGCCTTGAGCTTGGCCTGCTCCGCATCCAGCATCGCGCTGATCTGCGCCTCCAGCGACAGCGCATCCGAGATCATCTCCGAACGCTGCCCCTCCAGACTGGCCCGCTCCTGCGCATGCAGCCAGGTCATCACGCCGAGCATCATCACCACCGACAGGATCAAAGGCCACGACCAGAGCGAGGGGAACAAGGCCGAGCGGCGGCCAAAGAGCCATAGTCCCGGACGGGGCGGCACCGCCAGATGGGGTCTTGGAGGCTTGCTGAACGAGCTTTTCGGCATGGCGGGGAACCGTGAAGACGGGTTCAGTCTACGTCGGCCCCGCGCCGCACGGCATCCGCACCGCCCCCGTATGTGGAACTCCACAATTGGCCCCGCACGCCCTGAGGCCAACAATGCGTCTACCCATTCCGACAACCTTCCCATACCCCCGCCAGGAGACGACAACATGACCCACCGTGCCCCGTCCTCACTGATCCGCCGCGGCGTGCTCGCCCTGGCCGCTTCCTGCGCCTTGCTGCCCCAGGCCTTCGCGCAATCGCCCATCGTCATCAAGTTCAGCCACGTGGTGGCCAACGACACGCCCAAAGGCCGTGCCGCTGAGTACTTTGCCAAGCGTGCTGCCGAGCTGACCAAGGGCCGCGTCAAGGTGGAGGTCTACCCCAACAGCCAGCTCTACAAGGACAAGGAAGAGATGGAAGCCCTGCAGCTGGGCTCGGTCCAGATGCTGGCGCCTTCCCTGTCGAAGTTCGCGCCGCTGGGCGTCAAGGAATTCGAGGTCTTCGACCTGCCCTTCATCTTCGATGACTACAACGATCTGCACAAGATCACACAAGGCCCCGTGGGCGCCTCGCTGCTCAAGAAGCTGGAATCGCGCGGCATCACGGGCCTGTCCTACTGGGACAACGGCTTCAAGGTGATGTCGGCCAACAAGCCGCTCAAGGCAGTGGAAGACTACCGCGGGCTCAAGATGCGGATCCAGTCGTCCAAGGTGCTCGATGCCCAAATGCGCGCCATCGGGGCCGTGCCGCAGGTGATCGCGTTCTCCGAGGTCTACCAGGCGCTGCAGACGGGCGTGGTCGATGGCACCGAGAACCCGCCTTCCAACCTGTACACCCAGAAGATGCATGAAGTGCAAAAGCACGTCAGCGTCACCAACCACGGCTACCTCGGCTATGCCGTGGTCGTGAACAAGAAGTTCTGGGACGGCCTGCCCGCCGACATCCGCGCGTCGCTGACCAAGGCCATGACCGAGTCCACCAAGGTGGCCAACGACATCGCCTACCAGGACAACGTGCAGGCACTGGAAAAGGTCGCGGCATCCGGCAAGACCACCATCTACAAGCCCAGTCTGGCCGAGCGCTTCCTGCTCAAGAAGGCCATGGTGCCGGTGCACAAGCAGATGGTCTCGCGCATTGGTGAGGAAACGCTGCAGGCGATCTACAAGGAAACCAACTTCGACCCCTCGAAGCTGTGAAGCAAGGCCCGCATGGGCTCATGAAGTGACCGGCCCACGTCGCAGGCGTGGGTCTTTTTTTGCCCGGGTCACCGGACCCCAGGCACCCGCCGAGGAGCAACCATCATGAAATGGCTTGATCATCTGGAGGAGTGGTTGATCGCGACCCTGATGGGTCTGGCCACCCTCATCATCTTCGTCTCCGTCATCCACCGCTATGCCGCCGGCTTCAACACGCCGATGCAGGACTGGCTGCTGAGCCTGAACCTGGCCTGGGCGCAGGAGGCCACCATCTACCTCTTCGTGTGGATGGCCAAGTTCGGTGCGGCCTATGGCGTGCGCACCGGCATCCACGTGGGTGTGGACGTGCTCATCAACCAGCTCAAGCCGCACAACCGCACGAAGTTCGTGCTCTTCGGCCTGCTGGCCGGCGCCCTGTTCACCGGCCTCATCGCCACGATGGGCGCTCGCTTCGTCTGGGAGAACGGCGCGCACTACGCCATCTTCAGCAAGCTGGGCATGGATGTCTCCGAGCTGATCGAAGGCCCCACCACCCCCGACCTTGAATGGCCGACCTGGGTGATCTACCTGGCCATCCCGCTGGGCTCTTCGCTGATGTGCTTCCGCTTCCTGCAAGTCGCCTGGAACTTCTGGCGGACCGGCGAGCTGCCACACCACGACCACGGCCACGTCGAAGGCATCGACGACAACGATCCGGCCAACGCCAGCGCCTGAGCAGGAGGAATTTCACATGAGCGGCATCATCATCTTCGGACTGCTACTGGTCCTCATGCTCACCGGCATGCCCATCTCCATCTCGCTGGGCCTGACCGTGCTGACCTTCATCTTCGGCTTCACGGAAGTTCCGCTGGAATCCGTCGCGCTCAAGCTGTTCACCGGCATCGAGAAGTTCGAGATCATGGCGATCCCCTTCTTCATCCTGGCCGGCAACTTCCTGACGCACGGCGGTGTGGCCAAGCGCATGATCAACTTCGCCACCAGCATGGTGGGCCACTGGCACGGTGGCCTGGGCCTGGCCGGTGTGCTGGCCTGCGCGCTGTTTGCAGCCGTCTCGGGCTCGTCGCCGGCCACGGTGGTGGCCATCGGCTCGATCCTGCTGCCGGCCATGGTCAAGGCGGGCTTTCCCAACAAGTTCGGCGCCGGCATCATCACCACCTCGGGCGCGCTCGGCATCCTGATCCCGCCATCCATCGTGATGGTGATGTATTCGGTGTCGACCAACACCTCGGTGGGTGCGCTGTTCATGGCGGGCGTGATCCCGGGCCTCATGCTGGCCTTCCTGCTGGGCTTCACCTCGTGGTGGCGCGCACGCAAGTTCAACTACCCGCGCATGCCCAAGGCGACGTTCGCGCAGCGCATGAAGGCCTTGCGTGAATCGGCCTGGGGCCTGCTGCTGATCGTCATCGTGATGGGCGGCATCTACACGGGCATGTTCACGCCGACGGAAGCGGCGGCCATGGCGGCGGTCTACGCCTTCATCATCGCCGTCTTCGTCTACAAGGACATGGGCCTCAAAGACGTGCCGCGCGTGCTGCTGAACTCGGCCAACATGAGCGCGATGCTGCTCTACATCATCACCAACGCGGTGCTGTTCAGCTTCGTGCTGGCCAACGAGAACATCCCGCAGCATCTGGCCGACTGGCTGGTGGGCATGGGCCTGGGCCCGATCGCCTTCCTGCTGGTGGTCAACATCCTGCTGCTGGTGGCGGGCAACTTCATGGAGCCGTCCTCCATCGTGCTGATCATGGCGCCCATCCTGTTCCCGGTGGCCATGAAGCTGGGCATCGATCCGGTGCACTTCGGCATCCTGATCGTGGTGAACATGGAAGTGGGCATGTGCCACCCACCGGTGGGCCTGAACCTGTATGTGGCCTCGGGCATCACCAAGATGGGCATCACCGAGCTGACGATCGCCGTGTGGCCGTGGCTGCTGACCATGCTGGGCTTCCTGGTGCTGGTGACCTACTGGCCGCCGCTGTCGCTTTGGCTGCCACACATGCTGATGAAGTGACAGCCTGCCCCTGACCTGAGGCTGTGGCGGCGGAACGCCCCGCAGCCCCCCCCTGAAGCCGTGTCTGCCCTGTGGCATGACGCGGCTTTTTCACATCCACGCCGGCTTCGCGCTGATACACTGCCTGCCTTGTCAGGAGAGAGCCGGATTGCCGCACCATGAAACCGGTGCGCCGCAAGCAACGGCCGCCGAAGGCGCAGGGTCTCCCCACGCGAGTGGGCCGCCCGAACGCTCAGGCAAAAGGACTGGCAGACATGGCCGCAGCGCGCATCCCGCGTCCAGGCCGTGATCCTCACTGGAGAGAGCCAGGTGACCGCCGCACAGCGATGTGCCACGGTGAGCCGGGCCACCGAAGGGGCAAGCCCACGACGCGCGGCGCAGGCTGGCGCGAGGGGTCAATCTCTCAGGTAAAGCGGACAGAGAGGGCAGCACCGGACCCAAGCTCCCACCACGGCGGGAAGGCGGCGGCCGGATCACATCGATTGCCCTCGAAATGGCCTTCGGGCCCGCACTGCCATGTCCGCCACGCCCGCTGATTCCAGCCAAGCCCTGCTCAAGACGCCCCTGCACGCCCTGCACATCGAACTCGGCGCCAAGATGGTCCCGTTCGGTGGCTACGACATGCCCGTGCAGTACGCCACGGGCATCCTGGCCGAGCACAAGCACACCCGCACCGCCGCCGGCCTGTTCGATGTCTCGCACATGGGGCAGGTTCTGCTCAAGGGCGCCGGCGCCGATGCCGCGCTGGAGACGCTGGTGCCGGTCGACATCGTCGATCTGCCCCAGTTCAAGCAGCGCTACGCGCTCTTCACCAATGAGCAGGGCGGCATCCTCGATGACCTGATGGTCACCCGCCGCCAGGACGATCTGTTCGTGGTCGTCAACGCCGCCTGCAAGGCGCAGGACATCGCCCACATGCAGCAGCACATCGGCACCCGCTGCACCGTGCAGCCCCTGCCTGACCAGGCACTGCTGGCGCTGCAAGGCCCGCAAGCCGTGACGGCCCTGGCCCGCCTGAACCCCGACGTGCAGAAGCTGACCTTCATGACCGGCGGCCACTTCACGCTGGATGGCATCGACTGCTTCCTCACCCGCTCGGGCTACACCGGCGAAGATGGTTTCGAGATCTCCGTGCCCGCCGACCAGGCCGAGCAACTCGCCCGCGCCCTGCTGGCTCAAGCTGAAGTCAAGCCCATCGGCCTGGGCGCGCGTGACACGCTGCGCCTCGAAGCCGGCCTGTGCCTGTACGGCCACGACATCGACACCACCACCACCCCGGTGGAAGGCGCGCTGACCTGGGCGATCCAGAAGGTGCGCCGCGCGGGTGGCGCGCGTGCCGGCGGCTACCCCGGCGCCGCCGTCATCGACCAGCAACTGGCACAAGGCGTGGCCCGCAAGCGCGTGGGCCTGATCAGCACCGAACGCATGCCCGTGCGGGAAGGCGCCAAGGTCGTGAACGCCGATGATGCCGAGATCGGCATCGTCACCAGCGGCTCGCCCAGCCCCAGTCTGGGCCAGCCCATCGCGCTGGCTTACGTGGCCACAGCCCAGGCCGCCATCGGCACCCAGGTCTTCGCCATCGTGCGCGACAAACGCGTGGCCATGACGGTCACCGCCCTGCCCTTCGTGCCCAACCGCTACCACCGCGGCTGAGCTGCTTCGGTGACCACGGGCTGAGCCATACTCTCGCCCGTTCGGCACCCCGTATTCATTGCATCAACCTTCATCCCTCAGGACGTCCACCATGACCATCAAGTACACGCCCGACCACGAATGGCTGCAGATCGAAGCCGATGGCACCGCCACCGTCGGCATCACGCACCACGCCCAGGACGCCCTGGGTGACGTGGTCTTCGTCGACCTGCCCACCGTCGGCACCACCTTCAACGCCAAGGACGTGGCCGGTGTCGTCGAATCCGTCAAGGCTGCTGCCGACGTCTACATGCCCCTGACCGGCGAGATCGTCGCCGTCAACGAAGACCTGCGCAACGACCCGGCTCTGGCCAACAGTGACCCGACCGGCGCCGGCTGGTTCTTCAAGGTCAAGCTGGCCAACCCCGCCGATGCCGACGCCCTGCTCGACAAGACCGCCTACGACGATCTGCTCAAGAACGCCTGATCAGCTTCGTCCTACAGATCCCTTCGCCATCGGGATCACCGGGGCGCGTGATGAGCACTTGAGGGCCCACCGCAAGACCTGCCGCCACGCGCCCAGCACGCCCCACGTCGTGCCACCGTCGTACCCTGCCGCTGCCGCCGAACACCATGCCGAACGCCCAACGCCCCACGCTCGCCGAACTCGAAAACGCCACCGAATTCCGGGACCGCCACATTGGCCCCTGGGACGACGAACAGGCGCCCATGCTCAGCACCATCGGCGTGGCCTCGCGCCAGGCGCTCATCGACGAGATCGTGCCGGCCTCGATCAAACGCGGCAACCCGATGGAACTGCCCGCACCGCTGACCGAAGCACAGGCCCTGTCGGAGCTCAAGGCCATCGCGCAGCAGAACAAGGTGATGCGCAACTTCATCGGCCAGGGCTACTACAACACGCACACGCCGGGCGTCATCCTGCGCAACATCCTCGAGAACCCCGCCTGGTACACCGCCTACACGCCTTACCAGGCCGAGATCTCGCAAGGCCGCATGGAAGCCCTCGTCAACTTCCAGACGATGGTGACCGACCTCACCGGCATGGCGATCGCCAATGCCTCCATGCTGGACGAGGCCACGGCCGCAGCCGAAGCCATGACGCTGGCCGCACGCGGCGGCAAGAGCAAGTCCACCCGCTTCGTCGTGTGCCACGACGTGCTGCCGCAAACGGTGGAAGTGATCCAGACCCGCGCCAAGCCGCTGGGCATCACCGTGGACCTGGTCCACGCCACCCAACTGGTCCAGCACCTCGAAAGCAACGACTGCTTTGCGGCCCTGATGCAGTACCCCGGCGTCAACGGCCAGGTGCGGGATCTCAAGCCCCTGGTCGATGCCCTGCACGCCAAGGGCGCCCTCGCCATCGTCGCCGCCGACCTGCTGGCCCTGACCCTGCTGACGCCTCCGGGCGAACAAGGCGCGGACATCGCCTGCGGCACCACGCAACGCTTCGGCATGCCCATGGGCAACGGCGGCCCGCACGCCGCCTATCTGGCCACCAAGGACGAATTCAAGCGCTCCATGCCGGGCCGCCTGGTGGGTGTGAGCGTGGACAGCCATGGCGACACGGCCTACCGCCTGGCCCTGCAGACCCGCGAGCAGCACATCCGCCGCGAGAAGGCCACCTCCAACATCTGTACCGCGCAGGTGCTGCCCGCCGTCGTGGCCAGCATGTACGCCGTCTACCACGGGCCCAAGGGCCTGCAGCGCATCGCCCTGCGCGTGGCCAACTACACGGCCATCCTGGCCGAAGGCCTCAAGTCCATGGGCCGCAAGCTGGTGCACGACCAGTTCTTCGACACCATCCACGTGCTGGCCGAAGACCGCGAGCAGATCCTCCAGGCTGCACTCGGCATGGGCATGAACCTGCGCGACGCCAGCACCGACAGCCTCACCGTCTCGCTGGACGAAACCACCACGCGCGACGACATCATCGACCTGTGGACCGTGTTCTCCGGCGGCCGTCCCCTGCCCTCGTTCGCCGCCTTCGAGAACGGCATCGAACCGAGCGTGCCCTTGAGCCTGCGCCGCAACAGCGCCTTCCTGACGCACCCGGTCTTCAACACGCACCACTCCGAAACCGAGATGCTGCGCTACCTGCGCGGCCTGGCCGACAAGGACCTGGCACTCGACCGCACCATGATCCCGCTGGGCTCGTGCACGATGAAGCTCAACGCCACCAGCGAGATGATCCCCATCACCTGGCCGGAGTTCGCGCACATCCACCCCTTCGCACCGCGCGATCAGCTGCAAGGCTACGAACTGCTGAATGCGCGAGCTGTGCGCGTGGCTGTCGCAAGCCACGGGCTACGCCGGCATCAGCCTGCAGCCCAATGCCGGCTCGCAAGGCGAGTACGCCGGCCTGCTGGTCATCAAGGCCTACCACGAGGCCCGCGGCGAAGGCCACCGCGACATCTGCCTGATCCCCGAAAGCGCCCACGGCACCAACCCGGCCAGCGCGCAGATGGTGGGCATGAAGGTCGTTGTCACCAAGTGCGATGCCGATGGCAACGTCGACCTGGCCGACCTGCAGGCCAAGTGCGAGCAGCACAGCGCCAACCTGGCGGCCGTGATGATCACGTATCCCTCCACCTACGGCGTGTTCGAGACCCGCGTGACCGAGCTGTGCAAGCTCGTGCACCAGCACGGCGGCCGCGTCTACGTGGATGGCGCCAACATGAACGCGCTGGTCGGCCTGGCCGCACCCGGCCAGTTCGGCGGCGACGTCAGCCACCTCAACCTGCACAAGACCTTCTGCATCCCGCACGGCGGTGGCGGACCGGGTGTCGGTCCCGTCTGCGTGGTGGAAGACCTGGCCGCCTACCTGCCCGCCCACCGTTCTGCCGGCATCGGCACGGAAGAACAAGTCGGCGCGGTCTCGGCTGCCCCACTGGGCAACGCCGCCGTGCTGCCCATCAGCTGGATGTACATCCGCATGATGGGCTCGCAAGGGCTCAAAGCCGCCACCGAAGTGGCCATCCTCAATGCCAACTACGTGGCGGCCCGCCTGACTGATCATTACGACATCCACTTCAGCGGCGGCAGCAAGCTGGTCAAGGGCGGCGGCGTCGCCCACGAGTGCATCCTGGACCTGCGCCCTCTCAAGGACACCAGCGGCGTCAGCGCCGAGGACGTGGCCAAGCGTCTGATCGACTACGGCTTCCACGCCCCCACGCTGAGCTTCCCCGTGGCCGGCACGCTGATGGTCGAGCCGACCGAGAGCGAATCCAAGGCAGAACTGGACCGCTTCTGCGACGCCATGATCGCCATCCGCGAAGAGATCCGCCTGGTGGAACAAGGCAAGCTGCCGCAGGACGACAACCCGCTCAAGAACGCGCCGCACACGGCCGCCAGCCTGCTCAAGACGGAATGGCCGCATGCCTACAGCCGGGAACTGGCAGCCTACCCGGTGGCCAGCCTGCGCAAGCAGAAGTACTGGTCGCCCGTGGGTCGCGTGGACAACGTCTACGGCGACCGCAACCTGTTCTGCTCCTGCGTGCCCGTGAGCGACTACCAGGGCTGATTCCCGCAGCGTCCCCACCGGCCGGGCAGGCGATCCCCGGTCGGCGAGGCGCTCATGCCACGCGCAATTTGCCAATCCCCGGTTTAGGCGGTAATGTTGAACGTCCGCCGACCCGGGCTCATCGGCGTGCCCCCATTTCTCCCGAGCAGTACGAGCCCCGTTTTGCAAAAAACACCCCGGGCAAGCCAATTGCCCGCAAGCAAGAGCATGCAACGGGAGCCTTATGCCGACACTGACAGAGCGCGCACGCGCGTTCATGCGCTTCAGTCCTTCCGAGGAAGGCTTGAAGATGGCCCTGGCCGCCGCACAAGCCGGCATCTGGGAGTGGTACCTCGACAACAACGAAAGTGCCTGGTCGGACGAAGTCTGGCCGCTCTATGGCCTGTCTCGCTCAGAAGACAAACCCTGCTTCGACTCCTGGCTCAAGAGCGTGCATCCCGATGACCGGGAGCGTTCACGCCAATACCTGCTGAGCGCGGCGCACGACCGCGTGCCGTTTGAAGCCGAATGGCGCACCAACCCCTCCCTGGGCCCTGTGCGCTGGCTGCTGTGCCGTGGGCAACCCGCCCGGCTGCGCACGGAAAATCGCCCCGCCTACACCGGCATCGTGATGGACATCACCGCCCGCAAGAATGCCGAACACGAGGCCCGCCGCCTCAACGAATCCCTGGAACAGCGTGTGGCCGAACGCACCGCTGCCCTGTCCGAACACGAGCGGCTGTTGCAAAACATCCTCGACGGCATGCCCGGCCTGGTCGGCTACTGGAACAAGGACCTCGTCAACCGTTTCGCCAACAAGGCCTACATCGAGTGGTTCGCACAGGATCCGGCCGACATCCGCAACAAGCACATCCGCGAGGTCATCGGCGAGCGCCTGTTCCGCGAAAACCTGCCCCACATGGAAGCCGCGCTGCGAGGGGAGAGCAGCCGCTTCGAACGCCTCATCCCCATCCCCGACCAGCCCGGCAAGCACCGCATCGCCCAGGCCCACTACCTGCCCGATGTGGCCAATGGTGTCGTCCAGGGCTTTCTGGCCATCATCTTCGACATCAGCCAGATCAAGCAGGCCGAACTCGCAGCCGAAGCCGCCAACCGCGCCAAGAGCGAGTTCCTGGCCAACATCAGCCACGAAGTGCGCACGCCGCTCAACGCCATGTTCGGGCTGGCCCAAGTGGGTGCCCGTCATGCGGCCGGCACCCCATCCGCGCGCACCTTTTCGCAAATCCTCGATTCGGCCCAGCACCTGCTCACGCTCGTCAACGACGTGCTGGACTTCTCCAAGATCGAGGCCGGCAAGCTCAGCCTGCATTACGAACGCATGAGCCTGGCGCAGGTGCTCGACCACGTGCTGGCGCTCAAGGCGCTGCAGGCGCAGGCCCAGGGCCTGAGCTTGAGCATCCTCGAAGCGCCCGATGTCCCGCAGTACTGCCACGGCGACGCCACCCGCCTGTCGCAAATCCTGTTGAACCTGCTGGCCAATGCCATCCGTTTCACCGAACAGGGGCAGATCAGCATCCGCCTGAACTACGAAGCCCCGGACCTGCAGATCACCGTCAGCGACACCGGCATCGGCATGTCGCCCGAAAAGATCGCCCAGCTGTTCAAGCCCTTCGTGCAGGTGCATGGCAACCATCCTTCGCAGATCGGCGGCACGGGCCTGGGCCTGGCCATCACCAAGCGCCTGATCGACATGATGGGCGGCCAGATCGGGGTGAGCAGCGAGCCAGGCCGCGGCAGCACCTTCACCGTCACCATCCCACTGCTCAAACCGGAAATGGGCGACTTCCGCCCCTTGCGCCGCACCACGCTCATCGGCCTGCCGGAGAACGAGCGCCACGCCATCTCCACCGGTCTCACGGCACGCGGCTGCCAGGTCCATGAAGAAGCGCAACTGCCCGATGAAGACGCCACGGTCGACGTGCTGGTGATCTCCGCCGACCAGGTCGCCTCGCTGGACCGGGGCCGCCTGGCACGCCACATCGGCGCAGGCCGGCATGTGCTGGTCTGCGCCCCTGCCAGCGCCAACATCGACTTGCCGCCGGAGCTGCCTGTCACCGTCATCACGGGCCCGCTGAGCCCCAGCCGGCTGCTCAATGCCGTGGGCACCAAGCCCGTCCGCGAGGCCCGCAAGGCGACCCAACGCCTGCAAGGGCTGCACGTGCTGGCCGCAGAAGACAACCCCGTCAACCGCCTGGTGCTTGAACAGATGCTGGAGCAGGAAGGCGCCATGGTCACCTTCGCCTTTGACGGCGGCCATGCGCTGGAGCAGGTGCGCGTCCATGGCCCCTCCACCTTCGACGTGATGCTGTGCGACATCCAGATGCCGGTCATGGACGGCTATCAGACGGCGCAGGCGCTCAGCCACATCGCCCCGCGGCTGCCCATCATCGGCCTGACGGCCCATGCCTTCGATACCGCCAAACAACAGGCACGCAAGGTCGGCATGGTGGGCTACATCACCAAGCCCTACATGCTCGATACACTGGTGGAAGAAATCCGCCGGTACGCGCGCAAGCGCCCTCACCGCACGCCGGACGATCCACCCAGTGCGCCGATGCCCCTGACACCCTTGCCAACCGCCCTCGCCTCAGATGGACACACCATGACTGCGGATGGGGGGCTGACCGGCTCTCCCTCCCCTTCATCCACGGCAGTGGACTTGAGCGACTGGGAGGCCATGCAGCAATACTTTCAGGATCAACCCCAACTCCTGGAACGCCTGGTGAGCATGTTGAGCAAGACCCTGGGCGACATCCACGACGAACTCGAGCGCGCCCTGAGCGACCACAGCATGGAAGGCCTGGCCAAGGTGGCTCACAACATCAAGGGCACGGCGCTGAACCTGCACACACCGGAACTGGCCCGGCTGGCCATGCAGACGCAAGAGCAAGCCCGCACGGCCCTGCCAGAAGCCATGGGCTCCGGGCGCCAACTCTCGGCACGGCTGGCCGCATTCATCTCTCAGGCCACCGGCCAGCCGCTTCGCCATACAGGCACGCCGTCTCACGTACCCCAAGCCTCTGATGCGCCGGGCGCGGCGTCCTCACCTCAATAGATCAGCCGGTCAGGCCGGATGTCGCGCAGGATGGTCGTGGCGATCTCTTCGATGGACTTGTGCGTGGAAGACAGCCAGGCAATGCCTTCGCGCCGCATCATGGCTTCGGCCTCGGCCACCTCCAGCCGGCAATTCTCCAGGCTGGCGTATTTGCTGCCCGGCCGGCGCTCATTGCGGATCTGAACAGGCGCACCGGCTCGATCGTCAGGCCAAAGCATTTCTTCTTGTACGGCTTGAGCATCGACGGCAAAAAACCGCGATCGAAGTCCTCGGGGATCAAAGGCACATTGGCCGCCTTGATGCCATGCTGCATTGCCAGATACAGCGACGTGGGCGTCTTGCCACAACGGCTCACCCCCACCAGCACCACATCGGCCACATCCAGGCTGCGCGAGGACTGCCCGTCGTCGTGCTCCAGCGCGAAGTTGATGGCCTCGATGCGGTCGTTGTACTCCTGGTCCACGCTCGGGTCGCTGAAACGGCCGACCCGGTGGTTGGACTTCATGCTGAACTCTTCCTCCAGCGGCTCCACGAAGGTCTTGATGACGTCGAACACCCGCGCTTGGCAGGTCTTGAGGATGGCCAGCACATCGTCATTGGCCAGGGTGGTGAACACGATCGGGCGTTGCCCTCGCGCTCGGCCGCGGTGTTGATCTCGCGCACCACCTGGTAGGCCTTGTCGACCGTATCGATGAAGGGGCGCCGCACATGCCGCGGCTTGATGGCGAACTGCGCCAGGATGGAGTTGCCCATGGTCTCGGCCGTGATGCCGGTGCCGTCAGACACAAAAAATACGCTGCGATCGCTCATGGGCTCGCTCAGGTCAGTTCAGTGGCAGGGCCGGCAAGGTGTCCGGGAGTACCAACTTTGACCACCCGGGCCTCCACCAAACGGGTTGGAGAAGAAGACTTTCAGAACCCGAGATGATAGGGCTGACCCTACAATCGAGTCCATCTCGCGTCCGGGGCCTGGGCCCCATGTCCACCAAAGCCATACAAGCACAACAAAAGGCTAGAGGCGACACACGGACGCCACCAGTTTTTTTCACCATCCTGGAGCTTTCTCATGACCCAACGCTTTGAGCCGACCGCCCTGGTCGTGCCCTTCGAGCAACTGCGGATGTCCGACGTCGAGGCCGTCGGCGGCAAGAACGCAAGCCTCGGCGAGATGATCTCGCAGTTGCCCAACGGCGTACGCGTGCCCACCGGCTTTGCCACCACCGCTCACGCCTTCCGCCAGTTTCTGGCGCACGATGGCCTGGCCGATCGCATCAGCAAGCGCCTGGCAGCCCTCAACACCGAAGACGTTCGAGCCCTGGCCGAGGCCGGCGCCGAAATCCGCGGCTGGGTCGAAGCCCAGCCCTTCCCGCCGATCTGGAACAGGCCATTCGCGAAGCCTTCGCCAAGCTGGCAGGCAACAACCTCCAGGCCTCGTTTGCCGTGCGATCGTCGGCCACGGCCGAAGACCTGCCTGATGCCTCGTTCGCGGGCCAGCAGGAAACCTTCCTGAACGTCGTCGGCATCGAAGACGTGCTGCACAAGATGAAGGAGGTCTTCGCCTCCCTCTACAACGACCGCGCCATCTCCTACCGCGTGCACAAGGGCTTCGCCCATGACGTCGTCGCCCTGTCGGCCGGCGTGCAGCGCATGGTCCGCTCCGACCTCGGCGCGGCCGGCGTGATGTTCACCATCGACACCGAATCGGGCTTCCAGGACGTGGTGTTCATCACCTCCAGCTACGGCCTGGGCGAAACGGTGGTGCAAGGCGCCGTCAACCCCGACGAGTTCTACGTGCACAAGCCGGCGCTCAAGGCCGGCAAGCAGGCCGTGATCCGCCGCAACCTGGGCTCCAAGCTGATCAAGATGGAGTTCGCCACGCCCGAGGAAAAGGCTGCCAGCGGCAAGCTGGTCAAGACCGTGGATGTCGGTGTCGAGGCCCGCAACCGCTACAGCCTCAGCAACGAAGACGTGGCCGAGCTGGCCAAATACGCCCTCATCATCGAAGAGCACTATGGCCGCCCCATGGACATCGAGTGGGGCAAGGACGGCATCGACGGCCAACTCTACATCCTGCAGGCCCGCCCGGAGACGGTGAAGAGCCAACAGCAAGGCAAGGCCGAGCAGCGCTACAAGCTCAAGGGCACCGGCACCATCCTGGCCGAAGGCCGCGCCATCGGTCAGAAGATCGGCACCGGCCCCGTGCGCATCGTGCACAACATCAGCGAGATGGACACCGTCAAGCCCGGCGACGTGCTGGTGACCGACATGACCGATCCCAACTGGGAGCCGGTGATGAAGCGCGCCTCGGCCATCGTCACCAACCGCGGCGGCCGCACCTGCCACGCAGCCATCATCGCGCGTGAACTGGGCATCCCGGCCGTGGTGGGCTGCGGCAACGCCACCGAGCGCCTGACCGACGGCACGCTGGTGACCGTGGCCTGCTCCGAAGGCGACACCGGCTACATCTACGAAGGCCTGCTGGAAACCGAAGTCACGGAAGTCACGCGTGGCGAGATGCCCCACGTCGGCATCAAGATCATGATGAACGTCGGCAACCCGCAGCTGGCCTTCGACTTCGCGCAAATGCCCAACAGCGGCGTGGGCCTGGCCCGCCTCGAGTTCATCATCAACAACAACATCGGCGTCCACCCCAAGGCCATCCTCGACTACCCGAACATCGACACCGACCTGAAGAAGGCCGTCGAATCGGTGGCCCGCGGCCACGCCAGCCCGCGCGCCTTCTACGTCGACAAGCTCGCCGAAGGTGTGGCCACGATTGCAGCCGCCTTCTGGCCCAAGCCGGTGATCGTGCGCCTGTCGGACTTCAAGTCCAACGAGTACAAGAAGCTGATTGGCGGATCGCGCTACGAGCCCGAGGAGGAGAACCCGATGCTCGGCTTCCGCGGCGCCTCCCGCTACATCAGCGCCGAGTTCGGCGAAGCCTTCGCCATGGAGTGCGAGGCCCTCAAACGCGTGCGCAACGACATGGGCCTGAGCAACGTCGAGATCATGGTGCCCTTCGTGCGCACCTTGAAGCAGGCCGAGCGCGTCACCCAGATGCTGGCCGACCACGGCCTGGTGCGTGCCGCCAAGGGTGGTCATGACGACCTGCGCATCATCATGATGTGCGAAGTGCCGTCCAACGCCATCCTGGCCGAACAGTTCCTGGAATTCTTCGACGGCATGTCCATCGGCTCCAATGACCTGACCCAACTCACCCTGGGCCTGGACCGCGATTCCGGGCTGGAACTGCTGGCGCACGACTTCGACGAGCGCGATCCGGCCGTCAAGGCGATGATCTCGCGGGCGATCGCTGCCTGCCGCGCCCATGGCAAGTACATCGGCATCTGCGGCCAGGGCCCCAGCGACCATCCGGATTTTGCCGAATGGCTGGCGGCCGAAGGCATCGTGTCCCTTTCCCTGAACCCGGACACCGTGGTCGAGACCTGGCAGCGCCTGGCCAGCCGCTGATTTCGCCCGGTTTTTCGCATGGCGCCACCTTTAGGGTGGCGTTTTTGCGTCATTTCGCGCTACAATCGCAGGCTTTTCGCACGTTGGCTGCTGCCGTGACACCTGTCATGGCAACAGCCGGCCCTTGCCGTACACGGGTTTGACGCTTCGTGACGGCTTCCATCTCGCCTGAAAAGGTGGGGAATCCACAAGGAGTATCCATGCGTCACTATGAAATCATCGTGCTGATCCACCCGGATCAAAGCGAGCAGGTTCCCGCCATGCTGGAACGCTACAAGAGCCTGATCACCTCCACCGGTGGCCAGGTGCACCGCGTTGAAGACTGGGGCCGCCGTCAACTGGCCTACCAGATCAACAAGCTGGCCAAGGCTCACTACCTGTGCCTGAACATCGAGACGACCAAGGAAACCCTGGCCGAACTCGAAACCGGCTTCAAGTTCAACGATGCCGTGCTGCGTCACCTGACCGTTCAGAAGGACAAGGCCGAGACCGCTCCTTCCGTGATGATGAAGCAGGTCGAGCGCGAAGAAGCTCGCAAGGCTCAGCAGGAGCAGACCGCCGCCTGATTGTGATGCCGCAAGGCGTCTGATCAAGCTGCCCCGCCCACCGTTGCCCCCCACCATTTCCGGGCCCTGACCGTTCATGAACCATGTGCTGCTGACAGCGCGGATCATCGAACGCAAGGCCTTGAGATACACCCCCGCCGGACTGCCCGCTCTGGATCTCGTGCTTGAACACGAATCCGAAGTGACCGAAGCCCAACTGGCCCGCAAGGTCAAACTGGACATCAAGGCCGTCGCGATCGGTTCGATTGCCCAGCAGTTGAACCTGCAGGAAACAGGCGTGCCCCTGTGCTTCGCCGGCTTCCTGGGAGCCCCCCGCAACGGACGTGGCGTGCTGCTGCACATCACTGAACTCAAGGCTCACGTTTAAACATTTCCGGATACTGAGAGGTCCATCATGGCTGCTCCCCGCTCCAAGAACGGCAAGTTCTCCAAAGACCGCAAGGGCAAGCGCAACACGCAATCCCTGCTGTTCCGCCGCAAGCGCTTCTGCCGCTTCACCGTCGCTGGCGTCGAACAGATCGACTACAAGGATGTCGACACCCTGCGCGATTTCATTGCTGAAAACGGCAAGATCATCCCCGCACGCCTGACCGGCACGCGCGCGATCTACCAGCGCCAGCTGACCACCGCCATCAAGCGCGCCCGCTTCCTGGCTCTGCTGCCCTACAGCGATCAGCACAAGGTCTAAGGAGTACTCGTCATGCAAATCATCCTCCTCGAAAAAGTCGCCAACCTGGGTGCCCTGGGTGATGTGGTCAAGGTCAAGGACGGCTACGCCCGCAACTTCCTGATCCCGACCGGCCGCGCCCGCCGCGCCACCGAAAAGGCCGTGGCCGAATTCGAAGCCCGCCGCGCCGAGCTGGAAAAGGCCCAGGCTGAAAAGCTGGCCGCCGCGCAAGCCCTGGGCGAAAAGCTCGCCGGCAAGACCATCAGCATCACCCAGAAGGCTGGCGTGGACGGCCGCCTATTCGGCTCGGTCACCAACTTCGACATCGCCGAAGGCCTCAAGGCTGCCGGCTTCGACGTGGCCAAGCACCAGGTGCGCCTGCCCAACGGCCCGCTGAAGACCGTCGGCGACCACGCTGTCTCGCTGTCGCTGCACACCGACGTGGTGGCAGACATCAACGTCGCCGTCGTGGGTGAAACCGCCTGATCGATCTTCTCCTGATCGATTCAGCCGCACTGACAAGAGACCGCCTCGCAGCGGCTTCCTGACAGCGCAAGCAAAGCCGGCCTCGTGCCGGCTTTGTCATTGTGGGTGCGGCAGCCTGGAGCAGGCCGGGCTGGGGCAAATCGGGTTGTCCAACACCATCTCCAGGATGCCCCCAAGTTGCCCACAGGCTTGCCCACATGTCCACAGCCTTGTCCACAGGCGGACAGGCAGCCAAACCTTATGATCCCCAGATGGCCGCAGCACTCCCCACACCGATCTCCGTCAAGGGCGCCAACGACGCCGCAGTGAGCACGGACGACATCGCCAAGCTCCGCCTGCCTCCCCATTCGATCGAAGCCGAACAGAGCGTTCTGGGCGGCCTGCTGCTGGACAACAGCGCCTGGGATCGGGCCTCGGATCTGCTCAATGAATCTGATTTCTACCGGCATGAGCACCAGCTCATCTTCGCCGCCATCCAACAGCTGATCAACGCTTCCAAACCTGCGGATGTCATCACCGTCTTCGAGCAATTGCAGATGCAGGGCAAAGGCGCCGAGGTGGGGGGCCTGACCTACCTGAACAACCTTGCCCAATCGGTGCCGAGCGCCGCGAACATGCGCCGCTATGCTGAGATCGTGCGTGAGCGCGCCGTGCTGCGCAAACTCGTCACGCGCCAGCGACGAGATCGCCACCAACGCCTTCAATCCAGGCGGCAAATCGGTGGCCGACATCCTGGACGAAGCCGAAGCCAAGATCATGAAGATCGGCGAGGAAGGCAACAAGGGCAAGCAGGGCTTCCACAACATGGACACCCTGGTGGTCGATCTGCTGGACCGCGTGCAGGAGTTGGCCGACAACGGGCTGGACGACGTGACCGGCGTGCGCACCGGCTTCATCGACATGGACAAGATGACGGCGGGCCTGCAAAAAGGCGACCTGATCATCCTGGCCGCCCGCCCCTCCATGGGCAAGACCGCGTTCGCGCTCAACATCGGCGAGAACGTGGCCGTCAACGAGGGCCTGCCTGTGGCCGTGTTCTCGATGGAAATGGGCGCCTCTCAGCTCGCCTTGCGGATGGTGGGCTCCATTGGACGCATCAACCAGCAGAACCTGCGCACCGGCCGCCTGACCGACGACGAATGGAGCCGGCTGAGTGAAACGGTGGAGAAACTCAGCGTCGCCAAGGTTCACATTGATGAGACGCCCGGCCTGTCGCCCAACGAGTTGCGCGCACGTGCCCGCCGCCTCGCGCGGCAATACGGCGGCACACTCGGCCTGATCATCATCGACTACCTGCAGTTGATGAGCGGCTCCGGCGGCAACGAGGAAAACCGCGCCACCGTGATCGGCGAAATCTCGCGGGGTCTCAAGGCTCTGGCCAAGGAACTGCAGTGCCCGGTGATCGCGCTCTCACAGCTGAACCGTTCGGTGGAAACACGCCCGGACAAGCGCCCCATGATGTCCGACCTGCGCGAATCCGGCGCCATCGAGCAGGATGCTGACGTGATCATGTTCATCTACCGGGACGAGTACTACAACAAGGAATCCAAGTTGCAGGGGCTTGGCCGAGATCATCATCGGCAAGCAGCGTAACGGCCCCGTGGGCAGCGTGCACCTGGCCTTCCTGAAAGCCAACACGCGCTTCGAGAACCTGGCGCCCGGCACCTACGTGGGCGAAGGCGATCAATACTGATCAGCCAGCGCGCACGCGGCGCCGGCCACTCTCACAGCCCATGCCGCGCCAGCCAGGCCTGGAGCTGCTGAGGCGGCAAGGCGCCTGAGACCCGATCCACCTCCCGCCCATTCACAAACAGGGCCAGGGTCGGGATGCTGCGGATCTGATGGCGAGCACCCAGCGCCTGCTCGGCTTCCGTGTCCACCTTGGCAAAACGCACCCGACTGGCGTACTGCGCCGCCATCTGGGCAAAGACGGGCGCGAACATCTTGCAAGGGCCGCACCAGGGCGCCCAGAAGTCCACCAGCACCGGCAACTGGTTGCGCGCGACAAACCGCTCAAAGCTCGCTTCGGTCAGCACGACAGGCTGACCAGGCAGAACGGCCTTGCCGCATTTGCCGCACTGCGGCTGCTCAGACAGGCGCGAGCGCGGCACCCGGTTCACCGCCTGGCAATGGGGGCAGACGAGTTCAAGGCTTTCCGACATGGGGCACTCCTGGTGATTCCTCTTCCCCAGATGGCACGAAGGGCGCCGATTTCAAGTCGGGCGCCCTTGTGGTCTTGCGTCAGGTGCGTCAGTCGTCGCTGCCCATCAGGCCCATCAACAGTTGCAGCAAGGCCGTGAACACGTTGTAGACGTCCAGGTAGACCGCCAGGGTCGCCGTGACATAGTTGGCCTCGCCGCCGTCGATGATCCGCTTGAGGTCATGCAGGATGTAGGCCGAGAAGATCAGCACGGCCATGGCAGAGATGGCCAGCATCAGGGCAGGCAGGTGCAGCCAGATGTTCGCCACGCCAGCCACCAGGATCACCAGCATCCCGACAAACAGCCACTTGCCCATCCCGGACAGATCCCGCTTCATCGTGGAAGCGAGAGTGGCCATGCCGGCAAACACCAGGCCGGTGCCGCCGAAAGCCATGCCGATGAGCGTCGCGCCATTGGACAGGCCCAGCGCAAAACCGATCAGCCGGGACAGCATCAGCCCCATGAAGAAGGTGAAGCCCAACAACAGCAACACCCCCACGCCGGAATGCTTGAACTTCTCGATGGCGTAGAAGAAGCCGAATGCCACGGCCATGAACACCACAAAGCCGATCAAGGGGCTGCCCGGGAAGAAGCTGAAACCGGTGGCCACGCCGATCCACGCGCCCAGCACGGTCGGGATCATCGACAGCGCCAGCAAGGCGTAGGTATTGCGCAGCACGCGCTGGCGGCTGGCACCCATGGCGGAACCGTAAGCAATGTCCAGGGGTTTGAGGGAACGGTCCATGTGGGCTCTCCGAACAAGCGATGCAGGCCTCAGATTGTAAGGCGGCGTATGTCAAAAGGCGGGGTTTCGCCCCAGCTCCCTCACTTGGTGAGGATCAATTTGCCGGTCTTGGTGGTACGCAATTGGTAGAGGGCGCCGTCATGCTGGATGTGGAGCACCTTGTGACCGCGAAACAGCGTGCGACTGTCGATGGACGCAGCCGCAGGGGGCACTGTCTCTGCCAACTCACCTACAGGCGGTGATGCAGGCTCGGCAGGTGCGCCTGAGGCGGCAAGAGGTCCAGGGCGAGGGGCAGAACAAGGCATGCACGCATTGTAAATGCGAACGATTCGCAATTCAATGCCTGACATCGAGCGGCCGCGTCAGGCTCTGCGTCGCATGGATTCGTACAGGCAGATGGCCGCCGCCGACGCCACATTCAAGGATTCCTCGCCACCGGGCTGCGGGATGGCCACCGTCAACGCGCATTGCGCCATGATGGGTTCGCCCACACCTTGACCTTCGTGCCCCAGCACCCAGGCACAAGGATCGGGCAACGCCGCGCGGTGCAGCAACTGCTCGGTATGGGAACTGGTGGCCACCAGGGGCACCTGCAAGGCCGCCAGATCCTCGGGCACGGCCTGCTCCACCAGATGGAGCGCGAAATGTGCGCCCATGCCGGCCCGCAACACCTTGGGCGACCACAAGGCGGCCGTACCCTTGAGCGCCACGACCTGCTCGAACCCCATGGCAGATGCGCTGCGCAGGATGCTGCCGACATTGCCCGCATCCTGGACCCGGTCGAGCACGACCGTGCGCACCCCTGCCCTGAGCGCCTCGCCTCCGCTCGCCTTGCCATGCTGGAGCAAAAAGCCGATGCGCGCGGGAGATTCCAGACCGGTGAACGATTTCCACAAGGCCTCCGGCACCACCACCACCTTGGCGGCCTGGCGAGCCAGGTCGCTCACGCGCCGCGCCAACGCATCCGTGCCGGAGGCTGCGCCATGCTCGCCCAACCAGGCCGATTCCGCGACCACGGCCAGCGGAACAGTCAGGCCACGGGTCAGACAGGCCGAGCACAGATGGTCGCCCTCCAGCCAGACCTCCCCGAGTTTGCGATATGCCGCCGGATCCTGGGCATGCTTGCGCAGCCGCTGGATGAGCGGGTTGTCCTTGGAGCTCACGGGCTGGACCGTGCCGGCCCGTGCGCCGGTCGGCGAGTCAGAAGAGCGGTGGTTCATGCGAATCGGCCTTGCAGGACATGCACGACAGGGTCAGCCGGTGCGGCGCAGGGGCCCCGCTTCGAGCTCGATGCCCAGCGCCAGGCGCACGGGTGCAAAGCTGCGACGGTGCGCCACCGACGCACCATGCGTGCGCAGCGCAGCCAGATGTTCGGCCGTGGCATAGCCCTTGTGGGCATCAAAACCGTATTGGGGATGGGCTTCGTGCAGGCGCAGGCACAGCCGGTCGCGGTGCACCTTCGCCAGAATGGAAGCTGCCGAGATGGCCTGCACCAGGTCATCGCCACCGACGATGGCCTGGGCCGGCACCGTCAGCGCGGGAATGCGGTTGCCATCCACCTGGACCATGGCGGGCTTCAGGCGCAAGCCCTCCACTGCCCGCTTCATCGCGAGCATGGTGGCCTGCAGGATGTTGATTTCGTCGATCTCTTCCACGCTGGCTTCGGCGATGCAGCAGCACAAGGCCTTGGCCCGGATCTCGTCGTACAGACGGTCACGCGCCTTGGCCGTGAGCTTCTTCGAATCGGCCAGGCCTTGGATGGGCTGCTGGTCATCCAGGATGACGGCGGCCGCCACCACGGGGCCAGCCAGTGGGCCGCGCCCGGCCTCGTCCACGCCAGCCAGCAAACCGGCGCTGGCAGCCGGCCACAGCAGATCGAGCTGCCGGGGCGTGGACGGCTGCTGGCGCGGCTTGGCGTCGGGCTTAGCGACGGCTTTCGAGGACTTGGGCGATGGCATCGCAGGCTGAGCGGGCGGTGTCGCGCCGCAAGGTATGGTGGAGTTCGAGGAAGCGCTGCTGCACCGAGAGGATCCGCGCCGGCTGGTCGAACCAGGCCAGCACGTCGTCAGCCAGTTGCGTCGGATTGGCATCGTGCTGCAGCCGCTCCGGCACCACCGAGTCGGACAGCAGGATGTTGGGCAGGCCGACCCAAGGCAGATAGGCCATGCGTTTCATGATGGGCCAGCTGACGGCGCTGATCTTGTAGGCAATCACCATCGGCCGCTTGAACAGCGCCGCTTCAAGGGTCGCCGTGCCGCTGGCAATGAGGGTGACGTCGCAGGCGGCCAGCGCCTCGTGGGATTGCCCATCCAGCAAGGTCAGCGGCACGTGGGGGGCATGCAGATGCACCATCTCTTCGAGCGCCGGGCGCATGCCGGGCACGACGGGCAGCACGAAGCGCAGATCGGGCCGGCGGTCGCTCAGCAAGGCTGCCGCCTGCAGGAAGGTGGGCGCAATGTGCTGGATCTCCCCTCGGCGGCTGCCGGGCAGGATGGCCACCACATCGGCGTCCAGGGCCAGCCCCAACTTCTGGCGGGCAGCGTCCCGAGGCACATCGACCGGGATCGTGTCAGCCAGGGGATGGCCCACGAAGGTGGCGGCGATGCCCTTGTCGTGGTACAGCTTGGGCTCGAACGGGAACAGGCACAACATGTGATCCACCGAGCGGTGGATCTTGTGGATGCGCCCTCCCCGCCAGGCCCAGATCGACGGGCTGACGAAGTGGACGGTCTTGACGCCTTGGGCTTTCAGGCGGGCTTCCAGGCCCAGATTGAAGTCAGGAGCGTCCACGCCGACGAAGACGTCGGGACGGTCCTGCAGCAGGCGCGCGGCCAGTTGCTCACGGATGCCCCAGATTTCGCGGAAGCGTCGCACCACCTCCATGTTGAAGCCGTGCACCGCGAGCTTTTCGTAGGGCCACATGGCTTCGAAGCCATGTGCCGCCATCTTCGGGCCGCCGATGCCCCAGGATTGCAGCCCGGGCCAGCGCTGCTGCATACCCCCGAGCAACAGGCCCGCGAGCAGATCGCCCGAAGCCTCGCCGGCCACCATGGCCACACGGGGTGTGCCATTCATCGCCATGGCCCCTGCCTCTCAGCGCACGATGCCGCGTTCGGCCCGTGCCAGGAACGCCAGCATGTTGTCGATGTCGGCATCCGCGTCGGACTGCTGCCCGCGCAGCGCAGCGATCTCGCTCTTGGCCGCCTCCAGCGTCAAGCCCTTGCGGTAGAGCAGGCGGTACATCTGCTTGAGCATGGCCAGGCGCTCGGCCGAGAAGCCGCGACGGCGCGGGCCTTCCTGATGCACGTTGCGCGCTTCGGCCGGGTTGCCCTCGGCGACCACGAACGGCGGCAGATCCTGGGACAGCCGCGTCTGGAAGCCCAGCATGGCGTAGTCGCCGACGTTGACGAACTGATGGATGCCGCTCAGGCCCCCGATCAGCGTGAAGCTGCCGACGGTGACATGCCCGGCAAACGTCGCGCCGTTGGCAATCGTGTTGTGATCGCCGATCGTGCAGTCGTGGGCCACGTGCACATAGGCCATGATCCAGTTGTCGCTGCCGATGCGGGTGGCGGCCTTGTCCTGCACCGTGCCGGTGTTGAAGGTGCAGAACTCGCGGATGGTGTTGCTGTCACCGATGATCAGCTCGGTCGGCTCGCCCTTGTACTTCTTGTCTTGCGGCGCAGCTCCGATGGAGGAGAACTGGAAGAAGCGGTTGTCACGGCCGATCGTGGTGTGGCCCTCGATCACGCAGTGCGGGCCGATCGTGGTGCCAGCCCCGATGCTGACATGCGGACCGACCACGCTGAAGGCGCCGATCGACACGTCATCGGCCAGCTTCGCCTGGGGATCGACGATGGCGGTGGGATGGATGTTCGCCATGGCCGCGTCAGGTGCTCACTTTGCGCACGGTGCACATGATCTCGGCCGACACGGCCAGCTCGTCGCCGACCAGGGCCTGCGCCTTGAACTTGTAGATGCCGGCGCGGTTGCGGTCCATCTCGACATCCAGGAAGAGCTGGTCGCCTGGCTCGACCGGCCGCTTGAAGCGCGCACCGTCGATGCCCACGAAGTAGTACACCGAATCGCTGTCCGCGTCCTTGCCCATGGACTGGAAGGCCAGCAGGGCCGCGGCCTGCGCCAGGGCTTCGAGCATCATCACACCGGGCATCACCGGCCGATGCGGAAAGTGGCCCTGGAAGAACGGCTCATTGATGGTGACGTTCTTCAAGGCGCGGATGCGCTTGTTCTCTTCCAGCTCCAGCACACGGTCGACCATCAGGAAGGGATAGCGGTGCGGAAGCTTTTCCAGGATCTTGTGGATGTCCATCAGCTCTTGTCGATCTGTTTTTCAAGGGTACGGATGCGGTCGCGCAAGGCGTGCAGCTGCCGCAGGGTGGCGGCGTTCTTCTCCCACGACGCGTTCTCATCGAAGGGGAAGACACCGCTGTAGACGCCCGGCTTGTTGATCGAGCGCGAGATCAGCGTGCCCGACGATACGTGCACGTTGTCGGCCAGCGTGAGGTGGCCCAGGATCATGCCGGCGCCGCCCACGGTGCAATGCGCGCCGATCTTCGCGCTGCCGGCCACGCCGACGCAGCCCGCCATGGCCGAGTGCTCGCCCACATGCACGTTGTGCGCGATCTGGACGAGGTTGTCCAGCTTGACGCCGTTTTCGATCACCGTGTCCTCCAAGGCACCGCGGTCCACGCAGGTGTTGGCGCCCAGTTCCACGTCATCGCCGATGCGCACGGCGCCCAGCTGTTCGATCTTTTCCCAGCGGCCCTGGTGCGGCGCAAAGCCGAACCCATCGGCACCGATGACGACGCCGCTGTGGAAGATGCAGCGCTCGCCCACCGTGCAGTCGAAGCCGATGGTGACGTGCGCCGCCAGCCGCGTGTCGGCACCGATGCGCGCACGCGCGCCCACCACGGTGTGCGGGCCGATGATGACGTTGTCACCAATGTGCGCACCTGCCTCGATGACGGCCAGGGGGCCGATGCTCACGCCCCGCCCGATCGTGACGCTGGCATCGATCACGGCCGAAGGATGCACGCCGGCAGCAGGCCGCGGGCGAACGCGACGGGCCCACCATTGGGTCAGCTGCGCGAAATACAGGTAGGGATCGCTCGCCACGATGGTGGCACCACGTGCGACGGCCTCGTCCTTGGCTGCCGCACTCACGATCACGCACGCGGCCTGGGTGGAGGCCAGTTGGCTGCGGTACTTGGGATTCGACAGGAAGGCGATGGCAGCAGGCGCGTCGCCATCCAGCGGGCCAATGCGCTCGATGATGGTCTGGCGATCCCCGATGAGCTCGCCGCCCAAGGCGTCAACCAGCTCGCCGAGCGTGACCCTAAGCGATGCAGCAGTCATATCGTGATGGCGCTTTGGCGAAGGGCGAGGCAAGGATCTGGGCAGACAAGCCGGCACCGCACAGAGACGGCGCCCGGCTCACTTCGCAGGCCCGTTGTTCAAGGCCTTGATGACCTTGTCCGTGATGTCGACCCGGCTGCTGGCAAACACAGCTTCCTGCAGGATCAGATCAAACTTTTCCTGATCGAAGATCTGCTTGACGACCTTGTTGGCACGCTCGAGCACATTGGAGAGCTCTTCGTTCTTGCGCTGGTTGAGATCCTCCTGGAACTCGCGGCGCTTGCGCTGCAGTTCACGATCCTGGTCCACCAGTTCGCGCTGGCGTCGGATGCGCTCGGATTCGCCCAGCGTGGGCGAGTCCCGCTCGAACTTTTCGGAGGCAGACTTGAGCCGACCTTCCGATTCATTCAGATCCTTGGCGCGGCGGCTGAACTCGGCATCCAGCTTGGCCTGGGCGGCCTTGGCGGGCGTGGCATCGCGCAGCACACGGTCCAGATTGACGACCCCGACCTTGAGTTCATCCGCCTGCGCGGCCAGCGCGCCGAGCGTGAGGCCGGCGGCGATCAGGGTCTTGAGAAGAAATTTCATGATCAGAATACCGTGCCGATCTGGAACTGGAGTTTCTGGATTTTATCTTGAGGTGCGTAGCTGAAAGGCTTGCCGTAGCTGAGCTTGAGCGGCCCCACCGGCGAGACCCACTGCACCCCCACGCCTGCGGACGCACGCAGCTTCTTTTCCTCGTCTGTTTGATTGTCTCCCCACACATTGCCGACGTCCACAAAGGCGAACATGCGCAAAGTGCGGTCGTTGCCAGCGCCAGGGAACGGAGCGAGCAATTCGGTGTTGATGTTCAGCCGGCGGTTGCCGCCGATGTAGGCGCCTTCGATATCGATGGGGCCCAACGAGTTTTGCTCGAAACCGCGCACCGTGCCAAGACCGCCGCCATAGAAGTTCTTGAACACCGGGAAGGGCTTGCCACCGATGCCGCGGCCCATGCCGTATTCGGTGTTGAAGCCCACTGTGAAGCGGTTGTTGAGCGGAATGAATTGCTGGAACTGATAGTCACCACGCGCATAGCGGGTGTCGCCCGCCACGCCCAACTCCACGTTGACACGCTGGTAGCGGCCGGAAGTCGGTGCGATCAGGCTGTCACGCGCATCGCGAGACCAGCCCACCGTCAACGGCACGGACAGGCTCTTGTCCCCGAACAACTCCTTGTGACGCAGGAAGCGCACCGGCAGACCAGTGGAGCCCTTGATCTCCGTCTGCTCGGCGCCCAGGCCGAAAAACACCGTGTCGAACTCGGTGAACGGCACACCGAAACGCACCGCGGCCCCCGGTGTCACCAGCTTGTAATCCCCCCCCTGCGAACTCAAGGGTCGAGAGGTACGGTAGTACAGGTCATAAGAACGCGAGATGCCGTTGTCGGTGAAGTACGGATCCACGGTGTTGACCACGATGGTGCGGTTGTACTTGCTGGTATTGAGCTCGACGCCAAGATAGTTGCCGGTCCCGAAGACGTTGTCCTGCTTGACCGAGGCCGTCAATGTGAATTTCTCGGCACTGGAAAAACCCGCGCCCAGCATCAGGTTGCCGGTGGGCTTTTCCTCCACGCTGATGGTCAGGTCCACCTGGTCCACCGTGCCGGGCACCTCGGCGGTGTCCACGCTGACATTCTTGAAATAACCCAGACGGTCCACACGGTCGCGCGACAGCTTGATCTTCTGGCCGTCGTACCAGGCGGACTCGAACTGGCGGAACTCCCGGCGGATCACTTCATCACGGGTGCGCGAGTTGCCGGCCACGTTGATGCGGCGCACATACACGCGGCGCTGGGGCTGGGCCACCAGCACGGCCACGGCACGGCCCTTCTCACGGTCCAGTTCCGGGCGGAAATCCACACGCGCGAAGGCATAGCCGAAGGTGGCGAAGCGGTCGGTGAAGGCCTTGATGGTGTTGGCCACATCCTCGGCGCGATACGCCTTGCCCGGCTCGATGGAAACCAGCTTGCGGAAGGTGTCGTCCTTGCCGAGGTAATCGCCCTCGAGCTTGACGCCGGTCACGATGTAGCGCGGGCCCTCGGTCACGTTGATGGCGATCGAGATGTCCTGCTTGTCAGGCGAGATGGCCACCTGGGTCGACTCGATCTTGAATTCGAGGTAACCGCGGTTCAGGTAGTAAGCCTTGATGGCTTCCAGGTCGGCATTGAGCTTGGCACGGGCGTACTGGTCGGACTTGGTGTACCAGGTCAGCCAGCCGCCGGTGGTCAGGTCCATCTGGGACAGCAGCGTGCTGTCGGAGAAGGCCTTGTTGCCCGTGATGCGGATGCTCTTGATCTTGGTGACTTCGCCCTCGGTGACCGTGAAGGTCACATTGACACGGTTGCGCTCGGCCGGCGTGATGGTGGTGACCACCTCGGCGCCATACAGGCTGCGGGTGAGGTACTGGCGCTTGAGCTCCTGCTCGGCGCGATCGGCCAGGGCGCGGTCAAAAGGCTGCCCCTCGCCAATGCCCACGTCCTTGAGGGCCTTGAGCAGCGCATCCTTGTCGAACTCCTTGGTGCCGACGAATTCGACACGCGAGATGACGGGACGCTCCTCCACCACGATCACCACGACGTTGCCATCGATCTGGATGCGCACATCCTTGAACAGGCCGGTGGCAAACAGCGAGCGCAGGCCTGCGGCGCCCTTTTCATCGGTGTAGGTGTCGCCCACGCGGAAGGGCAAGGAGGCGAAGACGGTGCCTGCGTCACCACGCTGCAGGCCTTCGACCCGGATGTCCTTGAGCACGAAGGGCTCGACCGCCCATGCAGCCTGGAACAACGATGAAGCCAGAAAGGCTGCGAGCAGGGTCGGCTTGAACCGGACAGCGGTCATGGAAGGAATTTGCATGCGAAAGGAAACTCAGTGCGCGCCCATCAGGCGTGCCAGGTCGTTGTAAAGGGCCAGAGACATCATCATCAGCATGATGGCCACACCACCACGCTGCAGGCGTTCCAGCCATCGCTCGGGAACAGGCCGGCCCGTGACGCCCTCGAAAAGATAATACATGAGGTGTCCGCCATCGAGGACGGGCAGCGGCAGCAGGTTCAGCACGCCCAGGCTCACGCTGACAAGCGCCAGGAAGCCGATGTAATACACCCAGCCCAGATTCGCAGACTTGCCGGCGTAATCGGCGATCGTGATCGGGCCGCTGAGGTTCTTGATCGAGGCCTCGCCCACCAGCATCTTGCCCAGCATGCTCAGGCTCAGGACGGAAACCTCCCAGGTCTTGTCCACCGCCTTGCTCAAGCCCTCCATCACGCCATAGCGTACGGTGAGCGTGGCGGGCTCGCTGCCCAGGGCAGCCTCGATGCGCGGCAGCTTCTGCCCCTGCACCTCCTTCATGACCGGCATGACGAGCAGATCGTGGACCTCGGCACCGCGCTGCACACGCAGCGCAATGGGCTTGGCCTGCCCCTGGTCCTGGCTCTGGCGGATGGCTCTGAGCAATTCGGACGCATCACGAGGCTGCTGGCCATTGACCTGCAGAACCCAGTCTCCTGCCCGCAGCCCGGCACGCTCGGCCGGGCCGCCGTCCATCACCCGCTCGATGACCGGATCCGCATAAGGCCCGGTGAGCCCGATGCGGGCCATCAACTCCCCATCGACCTCGGAGGCACTGACCTGATTGAGCGGAAAACGCAGTTCCCGCTCGCTGTCCGGCGCTTGATCCGCCCGTGCCTTGTGCTGCACCTGGACACGCAGATCCTGCCCGTTCAGTGCGGCCTGGGTCAGGTGCCATTGCAGGTCCGTCATGGACTGCACGCGCAACCAGCCGTCGCCCTCCTGCCCCGCCTCGCCGTCATCGCTGGCCGTGACCGGTCTCACCGCCACGATCTCGTCCTGCGCCTGCAAGCCGGCGCGGGCCACCATGCTGTCGGCCTTGGGTTGCGCGAACCAGGGACGCAACTCCTCCACGCCTGCCCAATTCACGCAGGCATACAGCAGCACCGCAAGTGCCAGGTTGGCTGCAGGTCCCGCCGCGACGACGATGGCGCGCTGCCACACCGGCTTGCGGTTGAAGGCACGGTGCAACTCAGCCGCATCGACCGCCCCCTCGCGTTCGTCCAGCATCTTGACGTAGCCCCCCAGCGGCAGCGCCGATACGACGAACTCGGTTTCGCCCTTCATGCGCGACCACAGCACCCGCCCGAAGCCGACGGAAAACCGCAGCACCTTGACATCGCAAGCCACGGCAGCGCGGTAGTGCCCGTATTCGTGGATCACCACCAGCACGCCGATGGTCACGAGGAAAGCCAGAACGGTCGTCAACATCGCCACTCCTTTCGCGCCAGGCGGGCCCGCTTACCGGGCCAAGGCCGCCACCACCGAGGCCGCCACGCGGCGGGCGTCGGCATCCAGCCCCAGCAAACCGGCCACCGAATCAGCTGCTCCGATGGGCACCTGGCAATCCGACAATGATTGCACGTTCACGTGATGGATCTGGTCGAAGCGGATGCGACGGTTCAGGAACGCATCCACCGCCACCTCGTTGGCGGCGTTGAGCACACACGTGCTGCCTGGCGCCGCCTGCAGCGTTTCCCACGCCAGTTGCAGGCCGGGATAACGGCGAGGATCGGGCGGCTCGAAGGTCAATGAGCTCAGTTGCGTGAAGTCGAGCAGCTCGGCGCCGGACTCGATGCGCTCGGGCCACGACAACCCATAGGCGATGGGCACGCGCATGTCCGGCGTGCCCAGTTGCGCCAGCACGGACCGGTCCCGGCAGACCACCATCGAATGAATGATGCTCTGCGGATGCAGCACCACCTTGATCTGCCCGGGTGTCAGCCCGAACAGCCAGCGCGCTTCAATCACCTCCAGCGCCTTGTTCATCATCGTGGCGGAGTCGACGGAAATCTTGCGGCCCATGACCCAGTTGGGATGGGCGCAAGCCTGCTCCGGCGTGATGTCGGCAAAGGTGGCAGGATCGCGCTGGCGGAACGGCCCACCCGACGCCGTCAACACAATGTGATCGATGCGCCGCGCCCAGGTGAGTGGATCTTCGGGAAGGCACTGGAAGATGGCCGAGTGCTCACTGTCAATGGGCAACAGCATGGCGCCCCCCTCTTCGACCGCGCGCATGAACAACGCGCCACCGACGACCAAGGCCTCCTTGTTGGCCAGCAGCAATCGCTTGCCCGCCCTCGCCGCGGCCAGACAGGGGGCCAGCCCCGCCGCGCCGACAATGGCCCCCATCACCACATCCACATCAGGATGCGAAGCCACATCGCACAGGGCCGCCTCACCACCCAGCACCTCGGTGGACAGGCCAGCCTGGCGCACCTTGGCCCGCAACTGGGACGCGACTGCCTCATCCGGCATCACGGCATAGCGGGGCCGCCAGGTCGCGCATTGGGCGAACAGCTCGTCCACACGCGATGCCCCGCTGATCGCCCACACCTCGAAGCGCTCGGGATGGCGCGAGACCACGTCCAGCGTGTTCTTGCCGATGGAGCCTGTCGCACCCAGGATGCAGACACGCTGGAGGCCCTGAGGGCCTGAGGAATGCATTTCAGCCATGGCAGAAAGTGGTCACAGCAAGGGACAGCGGCAGAACAGGCAAGAGCGCGTCGATGCGGTCCAGCACCCCGCCATGTCCCGGCAACAGCTGGCTGCTGTCCTTGGCCCCCGCCTGGCGTTTGATCAGCGACTCGAAGAGGTCGCCCACCACACTCATGCCGGAGAGGAAAGCCAGCGCCAACAGCATACCGACGGGCCCGAGCCCCAGAAGCAGCCGGCTGTAGAAACTGGGGGAATCGACCGAAAGATGCCGATCCACGGCGATCCAGACAGCGGCCAGCAAGGCCACTGCGAGCATGCCGGCAAAGACGCCTTCCCAGCTCTTGCCCGGGCTGATGCTGGGAGCCAGCTTGCGCCGCCCGAAGGCCCGACCGCCGAAATAGGCACCGATGTCGGCTGCCCAGACCAGGCACAACACCGACAGCAGGTAGTTCAAGCCTTGGGCCTTGCTCTCGACCAGCGCCACCCACGCCAGCACCAGCACCACCAGCCCCAGCAGACGCCGCCACAGTTGACCCAGAGACTTCCATTGCGTGGGCCCGAAGCGCAACGCCAGTGCACCGCCGATCACCCACAGCGGCAAGGCCGCCAGCCAGATGCCTGCCGGCGTCGAAAAACCGACCAGCGGATGCCCCCACCCATGCACATGCGGCTGCACAGCCATGGCCGACACCGGTGCAGGCATGGTGGACCATACGGGCATGCCCAGCTTCTCTGCAACGATCAGGCAGCCCGCCGCCACCGCTGCCCCCATGATCACGGCGCGAGCACCGCCAGCGTCATTGAGGCGGGACCATTCCCAGCCCGCGGCGGTGATGAAAACCAGCGTCAGCACAGAAAAAGGCCACGGCGCCTCGACCACCAGCGTCGGCAGCAGGATGGCCACGAGGATCAGTGCCGTGATGACACGTTGCTTGAGCATCTGCGGTGGCTCCTGTTGGTGTTGGTAGCGGGCGAGTAAGGAAGCTGGGCCCCGTCAAAGGGCACCCGGCAAAGGCTGGTCATCATCGCCATCGAAGCCGATCGCGCCCTCGCCCTCGCCGGAACTGCCGACGTCGCCGAACCGGCGCTCACGCCGCACATAGCTGGCAATGGCCCGATCCAAGCTCTGTGCCATCGAAATCCGGCCAGAGGCAATCGGTGAAGTACAACTCTGCATAGGCGCTCTGCCACAGCAGGAAGTTCGAGAGGCGCACCTCACCACCCGTGCGAATGAACAGATCGGGATCCGGCGCATAACTCATCGCCATGAAACGGGACAAGGCTGCCTCGTCCATCTGTTCGGCCTTCAATCCGGCCGCCATGGCCTGACGACATGCCTGCACGATATCCCAGCGGCCACCGTAATTGAAAGCCACCGTGAGGATCAGCCTGCTGTTGTCGCGGGTGCTGGACTGCGCGTCCAACAGCGCATGACGCACCTTGTCGGACACATTCTCCAGATCGCCGACGATCCGGATGCGCACGCCATCGGACTTGAGCTTGGCAAGGTGCTTGGACAAGGCCACCAGCAGCAGGCTCATCAAACCGGAGACCTCTTCCTGAGGCCGCTTCCAGTTCTCGGACGAAAAGGCAAAGACCGTCAGGTACTCGATGCCGCGATCAGCGGCTGCCTGCACCACATTGACCAATGCATCCACACCGGCCTTGTGACCGAAGCCACGGGGCATGAACCGTTTGCGGGCCCAGCGGCCATTGCCATCCATCACGATGGCAACATGGCGGGGAACAGGATCGGCGGTGAAGGATCTGGCCATGGGATGGATGCGCCGGCACGTGCCGGCCTCATGCTTGTCTGAAGAAGAAAGGACCGGCTGCTGGCACCGTCTGGTGGCGACCCGTCATGACGCCAGAAACACAACGAGGCGGACAAACCGCCTCGAACCGGGTGCGATTATGACAAATCACCCGGGCCCGTGTCAGATCGGCCCCGATCACCGAGGAACGCGGAAACGACCCCGTCGAATCAGACGGCCATGATCTCGGCCTCTTTGGCCACCACCAGCTTGTCCACTTCCGCGATCGTTTTGTCGGTCAGCTTCTGAATGTCGTCCTGCGAACGGCGATCCTCGTCCTCGGTGATCGCCTTGTCCTTGAGCAGCTTCTTGGCCTGCTCGTTGGCATCGCGGCGCAGGTTGCGGATGGCCACCTTGGCGTCTTCACCAGCGCCCTTGACGACCTTGGTGAGTTCCTTGCGGCGCTCTTCGGTCAACGGGGGCATGGGCACGCGGATGAGGTCACCCTGGGTGGCCGGGTTCAGACCCAAATCCGACTCGCGGATGGCCTTCTCGATCTTGGCGCCCATGCCCTTTTCCCAAGGCTGCACGCTGATGGTGCGGGCATCCAGCAAGGCGACGTTGGCCACCTGGCTGAGAGGCACCATCGAGCCGTAATAATCCACATGCACCTGGTCGAGGATGCCCGGGTGCGCGCGGCCGGTGCGGATCTTGGCCAACTCGGCCTTGAATGACTCGATGGACTTGAGCATTTTCTGCTCGGCGTTCTTCTTGATGTCTGCGATGCTCATGTGAAACTCCGTGCGTATGCGTGACGACTGACAAACGCGTGAGTGAAAAGTTCCGGGGACGTGATGGACAAAGCGCTGGATCAGACGTGAACCAGCGTGCCCTCGTCCTCACCCTGCACGACCCGCTTGAGCGCGCCGGGCTTGAAAATCGAAAAAACCTTCAAGGGCAGGTTCTGGTCCCGGCACAGCGCAAAGGCCGTGGCATCCAGCACCTGCAGATTCTTGATCAGCGCCTCGTCAAAGGTGATGCTGGTGTAGCGCGTGGCCGAGGGATCCTTCTTCGGATCGGCCGTGTAGACGCCATCGACCTTGGTGGCCTTGAGCATCACCTCGGCACCGATCTCCGCACCGCGCAGGGCCGCAGCCGTGTCGGTGGTGAAGAAGGGGTTGCCGGTGCCCGCAGCGAACACCACGACCTTGCCCTCTTCCAGATACTGCAGCGCCTTCGGGCGGACATAGGGCTCGACCACCTGGTCAATGCTGATGGCCGACATCACGCGGGCCGTCATGCCCTCCTGGCGCATGGTGTCGGCCAGGGCCAGGGAATTCATCACCGTGGCCAGCATGCCCATGTAATCCGCCGTGGCGCGGTCCATGCCGACCGAGCCGCCCGCCACGCCGCGGAAGATGTTGCCGCCGCCAATCACCACGGCCACCTGCGTGCCCAACGCCGTCACCTCCTGGATCTCCTTGACCATGCGGACGATGGTCGCACGGTTGATGCCATAGGCATCGTCGCCCATCAGGGCTTCACCGGACAGTTTCAAGAGGATGCGCTTGTAGGCGGGCATGGGAGGTACGTCCTTGTTGAATCATCTGGGCTCGGGTCTGAGGTTATCGCAATTCATGCGAGCCGCCCGGCCTGTTGTTGTCTGTTCTTCAGTTAGCACAAGGGGGCTCGAGGCCCCCTTGTTTTGCTTCGGGTTTATTGACCCTTGGCAGCGGCCACCGTGGCGGCCACTTCAGCAGCGAAATCGTCCTGCTTCTTCTCGATGCCCTCGCCCACGACATAGATCGTGAAGCCCTTGGCCGTCGTGTTGGTCGACTTCAGGTATTGCTCGACGGTCTGCTTGCCATCGGCAGCCTTCACGAAGACCTGGTTCAGCAGGGACACTTCCTTGAGGTACTTCTGGACAGCGCCTTCGATCATCTTGGCTGCGATGTCGGCCGGCTTGCCGGACTCGGCAGCCTTGGCCGTGGCGACGCTGCGCTCGGTCTCGATCAGGTTGGCGGGCACATCGGCCGAGGACAGCGACACCGGCTTCATCGCAGCGATGTGCATGGCGACGTCCTTGGCGGCGACATCGTCACCGTCGAACTCGACGACCACGCCGATGCGGGCACCGTGCAGGTAGGCAGCCAGCTTGCCGCCGCCCGCATAGCGCTTGAAGCGGCGGATGGACATGTTTTCGCCGATCTTGCCGATCAGGCCCTTGCGCACTTCTTCCACGGTCGGGCCGAAGCCGTCCTGCGACAGCGGCAGCTCGCCGATGGCGGCCACGTCGGCCGGGTTGTGCTTGGCGATCAACTCGGCCACCGACTTGGCAAAAGCCAGGAACGATTCGTTCTTGGAGACGAAGTCGGTTTCGCAGTTGATTTCGACCATGGCCCCCGTGGTGCCGTCCACAGCGGCGGAGACCACGCCTTCGGCGGTCACGCGGGAAGCGGCCTTCGAAGCCTTGCTGCCCAGCTTGACACGCAGGATTTCTTCGGCCTTGGCGAAATCGCCATCGGCTTCGGTCAGGGCCTTCTTGCACTCCATCATGGGTGCGTCGGTCTTGGCGCGCAGGTCGGCGACCATGCTGGCGGTAATAGCAGCCATTTGCTTTCTCCGTTTGATTCGGCGGCGACCGGATCGTCCCCGCGCAATGCAATCTGTTTATGAAAAAGGGGCCTTGACCAGCCCCTTCTTGCGTGCGTCCGAAGCGGGATCAGGCGGCTTCGTTGACTTCCACGAACTCGTCGTCACCACCGGCGGCCACGGCCACGACGTCGTTGACGGCGTTGGCCTTGCCTTCGAGGATGGCGTCAGCCACGGCCTTGGCGTACAGGGCGACGGCCTTGGAGGAGTCGTCGTTGCCGGGGATCACGTAGTCGATGCCTTCGGGCGAGTGGTTGGTGTCGACCACGCCGATGACGGGAATGCCCAGCTTCTTGGCTTCGGCGATGGCGATCTTGTGATAGCCGACGTCGATCACGAACAGGGCGTCAGGCAGGGCGTTCATGTCCTGGATGCCGCCGATGTCCTTTTCCAGCTTGGCCAGTTCACGTTGGAACAGCAGGCCTTCCTTCTTCTTCAGGTTGTCCAGGCCGGCTTCGACCTGAACCTGCATGTCCTTGAGCTTCTTCAGCGAGCCCTTGACCGTCTTGAAGTTGGTCAGCATGCCGCCCAGCCAACGCTGGTTCACGAAGGGCACGCCGGCACGGCCTGCTTCTTCGGCGATGGTGTCACGGGCTTGGCGCTTGGTGCCGATCATCATCACGGTGCCGCGGCGAGCCGACAGCTGACGGATGAACTTCAGGGCATCCTCGAAAGCGGGTTGCGTCTTTTCGAGGTTGATGATGTGGATCTTGTTGCGGTGACCGAAGATGTACGGGGCCATCTTGGGGTTCCAGAAGCGGGTTTGGTGACCGAAGTGGACACCGGCTTCCAGCATTTCGCGCATGGATACAGACATGGAATACTCCAGAGGTTGGGTCTAGAAGACGCGGCAGCGATCGATCCGTGCCCGGGGCCTTCACAGGGCCCGACAAGGCACGAAGCGACACCTTGGGATTGCCGGCTTCGCGGGTTACGGCCACGGGGCGCACATCACGCACGGGACCGAAACCCCGTCAGAACGCGCACCTTGCAACCGGTTCATCCGAACCATTTCGGACAAACCCTGGGATTCTAGCACGGGAATCACCGCTTGCCGCGCCCACCCTTGCTCGACGCAGCCTTCTTGCCCGCAGCCTTGCCGCCACGAGACGACACCGTCGCCGCCACGGACACCCGCGCCCGACCACCCGCGCCAGATTTACCCCCCTTACCGGACGATTTGCCTGCGCGCTTGACCTCGCGATCGGCATCCTTGATGCTGGCCAACTCCTCCTGGGCCGACAGATCGGCCGACGACCAATCCCCCTCTGATGCACTGGCACGGCCCCGCTTGCGCCCCCCCTGCGCACCACCCGAACGCGACAGCCCTTCCCCCTCCTTGACGAGACGGAAATCGATCTTGCGCGCATCCAGGTCCACACGGCTGACCTGCACCCGCACGCGAGCGCCGACGCCATACCGCACACCGCTGCGCTCGCCACGCAACTCCTGGCGCGCCTCGTCGAACCGGTAGTACTCGCCGCCCAGTTCCGTGATGTGGATGAGCCCCTCCACATACAAGCCATCGAGCTGCACGAACAGGCCGAAGCTGGTGGCCGCACTCACCGTGCCGCCATACTCTTCACCCAGACGCTCGCGCATGAACATGCATTTGAGCCAAGCCTCCACGTCGCGCGAGGCTTCATCGGCGCGGCGCTCGTTGGCGCTGCAATGGATGCCGACCGTCTCCCATGCCGCCTGCTCCTCGGGCGGCAGCTTGATGCGCGACGAGGCCTTGGTGGGCGCCATGGGCAGCCCCTTGGCAGGCGCCCCGGGCTTGCCACCCGGCTTGCGCTTGAAGTTACCAACGGATGAGACCACTGGCGGGATCTTCAAACCATAACGGTCACGCCCCAACAAGGCCTTGATCACGCGGTGCACCAGCAGATCGGGATAACGGCGGATCGGGCTGGTGAAGTGCGTGTAGGCCTCATACGCCAGACCGAAGTGCCCGCTGTTGATCGGCGTATACATCGCCTGCTGCATCGAGCGCAGCAGCATGGTGTGGATCTGCGTGGCATCCGGCCGATCCTTGGTGGCCTGGGCGATGGCCTGGAAATCGCCGGGTGTCGGCTCCTCGCCGATGCTCAGACCAAGACCGAGCGCCTTGAGGTAATTCTTGAGCAACTGGCGCTTTTCGGGCGTCGGGCCTTCGTGCACGCGGTACAGAGAAGGATGCTTGGCCCGCATGATGAAGTCAGCCGAGCAGACGTTGGCCGCCAGCATCGCCTCCTCGATCAAACGGTGCGCTTCCGTGCGAACGCGCGGCACGATCTTGGCGATGCGGCCGTTGTCATCGCAGACGATCTGGGTCTCGGTGGTGTCGAAATCGACCGCACCACGGCTGGATCGAGCCCGCAGCAAGGCGCGATATACCTCATGCAGATGCAGCAGATGCGGCACCAGCTCGGCACGCCGCTGTGCCTCGGGCCCGCGCGTGTTGCCGAGGATGGCAGCCACCTCGGTATAGGTGAAGCGCGCATGCGAGTTGATCACGGCCGGATAGAACTGATAGGCATGCAGCTCGCCTTCGCCAGTGACCAGCATGTCGCACACCATCGACAGGCGCTCGACCTCCGGATTCAGGGAGCACAGGCCGTTGGAGAGCTTCTCAGGCAGCATCGGGATCACGCGCCGCGGAAAGTAGACCGATGTGGCGCGCTCGTAGGCATCGCGATCCAGCGGCTCGCCCGGCTTCACGTAATGGCTGACATCCGCGATGGCCACAATGAGGCGCCAGCCATTGGGCGTCTTGGTACGGCCGATGGCGGCCGGCTGGCAATATACGGCGTCGTCGAAATCGCGCGCGTCTTCACCGTCGATGGTGACCAGCGGTACATCGGTCAGGTCGATGCGGTTCTTCTTGTCGGCCAGGCGCAGCTTCTCAGGCAACTTGGCGGCCTGTGCCAGCACGTCTTCACTGAAGCGATGCGGCACCTCGTACTTGCGCACCGCGATCTCGATCTCCATGCCGGGATCATCGATGCCGCCCAGCACCTCCGTCACGCGACCAACAGGCTGCGCATTCAGGGATGGCGCCTCGGTCAACTCCACCGCCACAACCTGCCCCGGCTCGGCATTCAAGGTGGCCTTGGCGGGGACGAGGATGTCACGGCCGAAACGGCGGTCCTCCGGCGCCACGAGCCAGGCGCCGCCCTCGTGCAACAGGCGCCCGATGATGGGCGTCTTGCGACGCTCGAGGATTTCCAACACCAGCCCTTCAGGCCGGCCCTTGCGATCGAAACGCACCACACGGACCTTGACGCGGTCACGGTGCAGCACCGAGCGCATTTCCTGCGGGGAAAGGTAGATGCTCACGTCGCCCTGATCTGGCTGATCGGGCTGCACGAAGCCGTGGCCATCGCGGTGCCCTTGCACCGTGCCCACGACTTCGCTCATGAGGTTCACAAAATTTGTTGATGGTGTTGTCATAGACCTCATTTTGATGCTAGAATCGAATTCTTCGCTGATGACGGAGGCGCGAAACAAATCGCATCACCAAATCCCAACACATCGGCCCAACACATCGCTTGCGATGCGCGGGGCTGGCAAAAAAGGGATCGAGGGATCGGTAGAGCCAAAAGTCTAAAGCGTGATAAGTACCTGCCCAGGTGGCGGAATTGGTAGACGCACTAGTTTCAGGTACTAGCGGGTAACTCCGTGGAGGTTCGAGTCCTCTCCTGGGCACCAATTGAAAAGCCGCTTGATCATGCATCAAGCGGCTTTTTCTTTTGCCGATGGCATTTGTTTTGTCGATGCCAAACTGCGCCCTGCTCACTTCGGCAGCATATCGGGGCGAGGGTGCGCGGCGCACGGTGCTTGAAATCAGAAAACGCTTGTTCATCGATCAACCGGATGCCAAGCCAGCGTACACCCATTCCCGGCCATCTCATCGCGCGACGGCGCACTTGTTCAGGCCACTTCTGAACTGTTGGTGGCAAGCACGCATCACTTCAGGCTTTTTTGATGCCGCAGCGCCACGCAGAGATCCATGTGCCAAACTCATGCTATAGTCATGGACTCGATGAAGCGCTGACAACACAGCGCTGATTCAACAAGTACCTGCCCAGGTGGCGGAATTGGTAGACGCACTAGTTTCAGGTACTAGCGGGTAACTCCGTGGAGGTTCGAGTCCTCTCCTGGGCACCAATTGAAAAGCCGCTTGATCCCGCATCAAGCGGCTTTTTCATTTGCGTCGCAAGCGGGTGCCCGCCCTTCCCCAAGCCTCGGGTGGAGGCTGCACGCACATGAAAAAGGCGGCCTCATGGGCCGCCTTCCTGATGGCCATCGCACTTGCATCCAGATGCGACGCGCGGCCTCCTGCACGTCCTGCCATCAGACCTGATAGCGCTTCATCAAGGCCGCAGGTCGAAGGTTGTCGTAGTCCTCGAAAGGCTGGTGAATCCACGGGCTGGTGGGCAACGTGTCGACAAAGTAGTCCGGGGTGTAGCTCGACACACCCTTGACCCAGATCACCGCAGACCGCAGCTCGGTGATGGCCGGCATGCTGCGCAGACGCTCCACGACGGCATTGAGCGTGACGCCCGAATCAGCCAGGTCATCGACCAGCAGCACGCGGCCGGCCAGTTCGCCCTTGGGCATGGTGATGTACTTGGCCATGTCGAGACGGCCCTGCAGCGTGCCGCCTTCGTCGCGATACGAACTGGTCGACATGATGCCCAGCGGGCGGTCGAAGATGCGCGACAGGACATCCCCCGGACGCATGCCGCCACGCGCCAGGCACAGGATCTGATCGAATTCCCAACCGGAGGCATGCACCTTCAGTGCGAGGCGCTCGATGAGCTGGTGATACTCCTCCCAGGACACATACAAGTGTTTGCCATCGTCTGTGAGCATGGGCTCTCCTTTGACTCGATGCGATGAAATGGCGTGAGGCGGCGCGCGCCGCCCGGCATCAGCCCTTGTAGGGGTGACGCAGCAAGATGGTGTGATCCCGATCCGGGCCAGTCGACACCATGTCGATGGGCGCACCGATGAACGCTTGCACACGCTCCAGATAGGCGCGCGCATTGGCCGGCAGCTTGTCCCACTCGGTGACGCCGAAGGTGGTGCCTTCCCAGCCGGGGAAGGTTTCATAGATCGGCTCGCACGCAACGATGTCATCGGCATCCAGGGGCAAGATGTCCACGCGCTGGCCGTTGAGCAGGTAGCCCGTGCAGACCTTGATCTCTTTGAGGCCATCCAGCACATCCAGCTTGGTGATGCACAGGCCCGAAATGCCATTGATCAGCACCGAGCGCTTGAGTGCTGCCGCATCCAGCCAGCCGCAGCGACGGGCACGGCCCGTGACGGTGCCGCGCTCCTGACCCACGGTGGACAGGTGGTGCCCCACGGTGCCCGGCGTGTCCCAATCCAGCTCGGTGGGGAACGGGCCACTGCCCACACGGGTGGTGTAGGCCTTGGTGATGCCGAGGATGTAGTGCAGCTTGTCCGGGCCGACGCCCGAACCGGCGGCGGCATTGCCGGCCACGCAGTTGCTGGACGTGACGAAGGGATAGGTCCCGTGGTCGATGTCCAGCAGGGTGCCTTGTGCCCCTTCGAACAACACGCTGCCACCTGCGACGTTGTGGCCGTGGATCTTCACACCCACATCGGCCAGCATGGGCAGGATCTGTTGGGCCGCCTTCATGGCCTGGTCAAAGATCGGCTGAAAGGCCAGCGCATCCGACTTCAGATAGCCTTGCAGGGCGAAGTTGTGCAGCTCCAGCAGTTCCTTGAGCTTGGCAGCGAAGCGCTCCGGGTGCTTGAGATCCTGCACACGCAGGGCACGGCGGGCCACCTTGTCTTCATAGGCAGGGCCGATGCCCTTGCCGGTGGTGCCGATCTTGCCGCTGCCGCTGGTCTCGCGCAGGGCTTCGCGGGCCTTGTCCACCTCGACGTGGAAGGGCAGGATCAGCGGGCAGGATTCGCTGATGAACAGGCGCGAGCGCACGTTCAGGCCAGCCGCCTCCAGGCGCTCGATCTCCGACAGCAGGTGGGTGGGATCCACCACCACGCCGTTGCCGATGTAGCAGGCCACCCCTTCGCGCATGATGCCCGAGGGGATCAGCTGCAGGGCCGTCTTCTTGCCATTGATGACCAGGGTGTGGCCGGCATTGTGGCCGCCCTGGAAGCGGACGACGGCGGCCGCATGGTCGGTGAGCCAGTCGACGACCTTGCCTTTGCCTTCGTCACCCCATTGGGTGCCGACGACCACGACATTGCGGGCAGAGGCGGTGCCGGGACGGGCGGACGCAGTAGTGCTTTGCATGGCGGATTCCTGTATCGCTATTCGGGGAGGGGTCTGGAGCGCGTCAGAGCGCGCGCACAGACCAGCGTCCATCGACCAGTGCGAGCTCGCGGTCGCAGTCGAATTCCTGGACGTCGTGTTCATGTCCGGGCAGCACGCACACCACGGTGTGGCCCTGCCCTCTCAAGGCGCGGACGGCATCGCGCAAGGCGGGATCTTCCCCCCAGGGCGCACGCACGGCCGAACGCACAGCCAGGCCCTTGAGGCCTGCCAGCAGTTCGGCCAGGATCTTCAGATCCAGACTGAAACCCACGGCGGGACGGCGGCGACCGAAGACCGCCCCCACCTCGTCGTAGCGACCACCGCGCACCAACGCATCGGCATGGCCCTGCGCGTAGACCGCGAAACGGGTGCCGCTGTAATAGGCATACCCGCTCAGATCGGACAGGTCGAAGCCCACCTTCACATCGGCATGGGTGCGACGCAACTGGCCGGCCAGCCAGGCGAGGTCGTGCAATGCGGCCTCGATCAGGGGATGCTTGGGCAAGACTTCACGGGCACGCATCAGAACCTCGTCTCCACCGAACAGACCGGTGAGGCGCACCAAGGCTTCACCAGCCGCAGGCACCGAAGCCAGCGCGCCGATCGACGCCAGCTCACGCAAGGTGCCGACATCCTTGGTCGTCAGGGCCGCCACCACGGCAGCATGCGTGTCCGCATCGAGATCCGTCAGCCCCAGGCCCGCCAACACGCCGTTGACCAGCCGCACGTCGGCCAGATCGATCACCAAGCCGCTCAGCCCCGTGGCAAGGAGCCCTTCCAGGGCCAACTCCGTGGCCTCCAGCTCGGCCTCCAGCCCTGCATGGCCGTAGATCTCGGCGCCAAGTTGCAAAGGCTCGCGGCTGGCGTGAGGGCTGGCTGGGCGCGTGTGCAACACCGGGCCGCAGTAGCACAGCCGCGTCACGCCCGCCCGGTTGAGCAGATGGGCATCGATGCGTGCGACCTGGGGGGTGGCATCGGCGCGCACACCCAAGGTGCGACCACTGAGTTGGTCCACCAGCTTGAAAGTCTTGAGGTCCAGCGCATGGCCTGTTCCGGACAGCAGCGACTCGATGTGCTCGAGCAACGGCGGCATCACCAGCTCATAGCCGTAGCTGCGCGCGGCGTCCAGCCAGACGCGGCGCAACTCTTCCACGCGACGCGCCTGCGCAGGCAAGACGTCGGCAATGTGCTCTGGCAACAGCCAAGCAGAGGACATAGGAAAACGTGCGGGGGGTTAAAAACGAGATTCTACAGGGTGGGGATGCCGGTTTGACGACGCGGCCTCATGTTGGCGCGCCATACCCCACGAAGCAGGGCGAGATCCGCGCCGACAAAACCCGGCATGCCACTCGGCCTTGCCGCCTGGCGGGAAGACCAGAGGACCAGAGGAAGCCCCCTGCTTCAGCCGTTGCTGGCTTGCAGCAGCCACAGCAAGATCAGCCCCACGACCATGCTGAGCAAGCCGATCGTGCGGATCTGCTGATCATTGAGCCGCAGAATCTGCTCGAACATCCGCCGCCAGCCCCCCGGATTGATTGCCGGCATCAACCCTTCGAACACCAGCAACAAGGCAAGTGCAATCCAGAGCGAATCCGACATGAGCTCGCAACCGGCAAGCGGCGCTTACTTTTTGGCCGGTGCAGCGGCGCCACCAGCGCCGCGCATGGCACGGAAGAAGTCGCTGCTCGGATCCAGCACCATCACGTCCGACTTGTTGCGGAAGGACGAGCGATAGGCTTCCAGACTGCGGTAGAACTGAGCGAACTGCGCATCCTTGCCGAAGGCATCTGCATAGATGGCCGAGGCCTTGGCGTCACCCTCGCCTTTGAGCTTCTGTGCATCCCGATAGGCTTCGGCCACGATGATTTCACGCTGGCGATCGGCATCGGCACGGATCTTTTCGCCTTCGGCGCCACCGGTCGATCGCAACTCGTTGGCCACGCGCTTGCGCTCGGATTCCATGCGCCGATAGACGGATTCGGTGATGTTGGCCGAGAAGTCGACGCGCTTGATGCGCACATCCACCACCTCGATGCCGAAGGATTTGGCATCGTCGGCCAGACGCCGGATCACGCCTTGCATGACCTTTTCACGCTCGCTGGAGAGCATGGCGCCCACGGTGCGCTTGGTAACCTCTTCGTTCAAAGCCGCTTGCACGATCGGCGCCAGACGGTTTTCAGCATTGCGCAGATCCACGCCGTTGTTGCGGATGAACTGCTTGGGCTCGACGATGCGCCACTTCACCAGCCAGTCGATGACCAGGCTCTTCTTTTCGGCCGTGAAGATGGGGCGCGATTCGGGGCTGTCCAGCGTCTGGATGCGGCGGTCAAGCCGAACGACATTCTGCAGAGGTGCAGGCAGCTTGACCTTGAGCCCGGGCTCGGCGATCACTTCCTTGATCTCACCCAGCGCATACACCACGGCGAACTCCCGCTGGTCCACGACGAACAGGGTCGAGGCCGCGATGATGATGGCCAGCAGCGCGCCGACCAGGATGGAGCCAATTCGATTCATTGTCAGGTTCCTTGCCAGTCCATGCGTCGTTGATCAGCGAACGTCGCGGTCGCGGCTGCGGCCACCATCACGCGCCCGCGAGTCGGACGGCAGCACCGAGACCGGACTGGAAGATGCCGGGCTCGAACCATTGTTGTCGACAGCCGTGGCACCGCCAGCCACAGATCCTGTCACCATGGGCGACGATCCACCTGCACCCGAGGCCTGCATGAGCTTGTCCAGCGGCAGGTACAGCAGGTTGGAGCCCTGGCGGGAATCCACCATCACCTTGGTCACATTGCTGTAGATCTGCTGCATCGTGTCGATGTAGAGACGGTCGCGGGTCACACCCGGCGCCTTCTGGTATTCGGTGAGCACGGCCTTGAAGCGCTCGGCATCACCTTCAGCCTGCGCGACCACGCGGGCCGAATAGCCTGCAGCTTCTTCGCGCAGGCGGGCCGCAGTGCCTTGTGCCTTGGGTATCACGTCATTGGCGTAGGCCTGCCCTTCGTTCTTGAGGCGCTCGCGGTCGGCACCAGCCTTGAAGGCATCGTCGAAGGCGGCCTGCACCTGCTCGGGCGCCTGCACGCTTTGCACGTTGACGTTGGCAATCGTCACGCCCGCCTTGAGCTTGTTGAGCTGCCCCTGGATCGACTTGACCAGCTCAGCCGCGATCGCGTCACGCTGCTCATACAGCACCGAATCCATGTTGCTGTTGCCGACGATCTCGCGCACAGCCGATTCGGCGGCCTGCAGCACCGCTTCGTCGGAGTTGCGGTTCTCGAACAGGTATTGCCGAGCGTCCGACAGGCGGTACTGCACGGTGAAGCGGATGTCGACGATGTTCTCATCGCGCGTGAGCATGGATGAATCACGCAGCCCCGTGGCCTGCATCACCGAGTTGCTGCCCACATCGATCGAGCGCAACTGCGTCAGATTGACGACTTCGTGGCTCTGGAAAGGGAACGGGAAGCGCCACTGGAAGCCAGCGTCGACCTTGTGGCTGAACTTGCCGAAGGTCATGACCACCGCCTGCTGGCCTTCTTGAACAATGAAGAAGCCACTGCCCGCCCAGATCAGGGCGATGAGACCGACGATCAGACCGACGCCGATGCTGGCATTGGCCGGATCCGGCGACATGCCACCGCCATTGGAGCCGCCATCACCGCCACCGCTGCGGCCCGAGAACAAGCCGCTGAGCTTGCGATTGAGGTCACGCCAGAGCTCGTCGAGATCGGGCGGGCCGTCGTTGCGGTCATTGAGCATGACTTCAGGGCGGGCGCCGGGCAGCGCCAGGCGGACGGCATGCGCCGACACCCAACTCAGACGCTGCGCCGCGCCGAAAGTGAAACGCGTGACCGTCCAGGCTGCCGAGGCAATGGCACTCATGACCCGGGGACGACGCTGCGCGGGACGGGGCCCCGCTTCCAGGGATGGCATGTTCATGTTCGGTCAGTCGGAAAATCCGGGCGCCCGGGATGGGACGCCTCTGCATCGATGGGATTGTGCATGTCGAATCGCGGATCCGTTGGCGGTTTTGCCACAGGGTCGCCCTCCAGTCCATGCAAAGCGGCTTCGGCGAGGATCTCTCGCAACACGTCGAGCCCCTGGCCCTTGAGTGCGCTCACGAAAACGCGCACGCAGCGCCGGCCGGAAGGCAGTTCGTAGATGTCACGCTGATGACGCGGCTGCTGATGCTCCGGGAGGCAATCGGCCTTGTTGAAGACCAAAACCTGGGGCACCTGCCCCGCGCCAATGCTGTCGAGCACCCGCAGCACCTCGTCGATCTGTTCATGCAGCACAGGGCTGGCGGCATCGACCACATGCAGCAGCAAATCGGCCTCGGCCGCCTCCTGCAGCGTGGCCTCGAACGATTCCACGAGGGTGTGAGGCAGATCGCGGATGAAGCCGACGGTGTCGGACAGCGTCACGCTGCGCTGAGCCTCGGACAGGAACATCTGGCGCGTGGTGGTGTCCAGCGTGGCGAACAGCTGGTTGGCCGCATAGGTGCCCGCCTTGGTGAAGGCATTGAACAGGGTGGACTTGCCCGCGTTGGTGTAGCCCACCAGCGAGACCCGGTAGGTACCCGCGCGCTCACGCGAGCGCCGCTGCGTGTTGCGCTGACGCTTGACCTTGGCCAGCCGCTCCTTGAGCGACTTGATCTTCATGTCGATCATGCGGCGATCGAGCTCGATCTGGGTTTCGCCGGGGCCACCACGATGCCCCACGCCGCCACGCTGGCGCTCCAGGTGGGACCAACGCCGCACCAATCGCGTCGACAGGTATTCCAGGCGCGCCAAGCTCGACCTGCAGTTTGCCTTCGTGGCTGCGCGCACGGGCCCCGAAGATCTCCAGGATCAGGCCGGTGCGATCCAGCACCTCCACGCCCAGATGGCGCTCGAGGTTGCGTTGCTGGGCCGGCGACAAAGCCTGGTCGAAGATCACCCCATGCGCCTGGTAGAGCGTCACGATGGATTTGATTTCGTCGGCCTTGCCCGAGCCCACGAAAAACGCCGCGTCAGGTGCGCGGCGTTTGGCCGTGACTTTCGCCACGGGCACGTCACCCGCCGATTCGGCGAGCAGGGCGAGTTCGTCCAGCGTCGGGTCGAAGGAAGACCCTGGGCCGAAATCGACCCCCACCAGCACCACCCGAGGGTCTTCGAGAGAAAGGTTCTGCTCGGACGTTGAAGAGGTCGTCAAGGCGTCAGGGCAAACGGCGGCTGGTTGGGACAGGCTGAGAGGATCAGAACGATCCCATCAGCCTTCGGACGACTCGCTGGCGTGGAAGTTCACCGCGCGTCCGGGCACGACCGTGGAGATGGCGTGCTTGTAGACCATTTGTGTGACGGTATTGCGGAGCAACACCACGTACTGGTCGAAGGACTCGATGTGGCCCTGGAGTTTGATGCCGTTGACCAGATAGATGGACACCGGCACATGTTCTCTGCGCAAAAGGTTCAGGAACGGGTCTTGTAAGAGTTGCCCTTTGTTGCTCACGATATGCTCCGTGTTGAAAAGTTTCGGATCTGTCACCTTAACACAGTCCCCGCGCGATGTCTGACGCGGGTTTTGTGAAGGATGGCGCCGTGGGCAGCTTGTCAGCCCCCAAGGCAGCCTCCATTACGCCACAAAACGGCGCTCGCGCCGCGCATGCCCTGCATCATTCCTTGTCGATGAAGGGATTCTGCGAGGACTTGAACTCGATCCGCAAAGGCGTGCCGGTGAGCTTGAAGTGTTCGCGGAAGCGCCCTTCCAGATAGCGACGGTAGGCGTCACTGACATGCTCGAGCGCATTGCCGTGGATGACGATGATGGGCGGATTCTGCCCGCCCTGGTGCGCATAACGCAGCTTGGGACGAACCGTGCCGGCGCGCTTGGGCTGCTGGAACTCGACCGCCTCCTGCAACAGGCGTGTGAGCACAGGTGTGGGCATCTTGCGCGTGGCGGACTGCCAAGCCCCTGTGATCGACTTCCACAAAGGCCCCAGGCCCTGGCGCTTGATGGCCGAGATGTGCAGAAGGGGCGCGAACTTGAGGAAGGCCAGCCGCTGCTCGATGGAGCGCTGCAGCATCTCGCGTTGATAGCTGTCGACTGCATCCCACTTGTTCACGGCAATGACCACCGCGCGGCCGGACTCCAGGACGAAGCCGGCGATGTGCGCATCCTGCTCGGTCACGCCTTGCGTGGCGTCGACAAGCAGCAGCACCACATTGGCATCGGAGATGGCCTGCAGGGTCTTGACCACGGAGAACTTCTCGATGGCCTCGAAGACCTTGCCCTTGCGGCGCAGACCGGCCGTATCGATCAACTCGAAGCGCTGACCCTCGCGCTCGAAAGGCACGCTGATGGCATCGCGTGTGGTGCCTGGCATGTCGAAGGCCACCAGGCGTTCTTCACCCAGCCAAGTGTTGATCAGCGTGGACTTGCCCACGTTGGGGCGCCCTGCCACGGCCAGACGGATGGGCTTGCTGAGGTCCATCTCGCGCCAGTCGCGCCCCTCAGGCAGATCTCCCTCCTCGCCTTCCTCTTCCTCGGCGACGAGCCCTTCCAGGGCCATGTCGATCAAGGTGCGCACACCCTGCCCGTGAGCCGACGAGACCGCCAGGGGCTCGCCCATGCCGAGCTCATAGAACTCCGACAGTTGGGGCCCATCTTTCATGCCCTCGGCCTTGTTGGCCGCCAGCAGCACCTTCTTGTTGGCGGTGCGCAGATAGTTGGCGATGTCGTGATCCTGAGCGGACAGGCCGGCACGCACATCGACCACGAAGATCACCGCATCGGCTTCTGCCACGGCTTGCCGCGTCTGCTTGGCCATCTCCTTGAAGATGCCCGAGGCGCAATCAGGCTCGAAGCCACCGGTGTCGATCACGATGAATTCGTGCGCGCCCACGTGGCCCTCGCCATAGTGGCGGTCGCGCGTCAGGCCCGCATAGTCAGCGACGATGGCATCGCGGCTCCTGGTCAGTCGGTTGAACAACGTCGACTTGCCGACGTTGGGTCGTCCGACCAGGGCAATCACAGGTTTCATGGGTATCCAGCTTGGTCAAATCATCCGGCGGCCGTGCTTGCCGGGGCAAAGGCCGCCTGCAAGGTCAGGGGTGGCGCAAAGCGTAGACCGTGCCCTTGCGGGTTGCCAGGAGCAGCAATCCATCCGAGACAAGGGGCGGCGCTGCCAGTGCGGCATCCAGCTCGAAACGGCCCACCGTACGGCCATCCTCCAGCGCGAGCAGGTGCAGGTAGCCATCGCCATCGGCCAGTGCAACGTAGCGATCCCAGATCGCCGGGGCGCTGAGTTCGCGATAGGTGAAGCGGTCGGCACGCCAGACGACGTCGCCGTTTTCCGTCTTCCACGCCGTCAGGCGATCGGTGCTGTCGGCGCCGATGACGATGCTGTCGTTGGCCGCAACGGCCTGCGTACCGGACTGGGGCTTGGTCCAGCGTACGCTGCCGCGATTGAGTTCCATGCAGCCCACCGCCAGTTGGAACGCGCGGGCACAGACTTCGTCGTCGGCGCGGGCGATCGGCCCGACAAGGTCCGCCAGGCGTTCGACTTCGTTGGAACCGCGGGGCGTAGCGAGGTTGAGATCGAACCGCACACCGCCTTTGGTGGGATCCAGCCCCACCAGGCGTGCGCCCTGCCCGACCAGCAAGGTGTCACGGAAGGCCGAGATCACGCCGGGTGTGGCCAAAGCGAGGGGCTCGCCACCAGGGCGCTGGTACTGCCAAAGCCAGCGGCCATCCAGCACGTCATAGGCTCGCACGCTGCGGTCGATGGCCTGCACGAAGACACGCTCACCTGCCACCAACGGCGGGGTGATGACGCGCCCGGGCAGCCGCTCGCGCCACAGCAGCTTGCCTTGATCGAAGGCCAGCAGCTCGTTGCCGTCGGTCACGACGGAGGCATAGCGACCATCGCCCCCCACCGCGGCAGTCAGGCGTGTGCCCGCATCCGCGCGCCAGCGCGGGGCACCGGACTTGACGTCCAGCGCCACGATGTCGCCGTCCGTGGTGGCCAGGGTGACGACCCCCCCCTGGACAGCCAACATCATCGGGCCCTTCATGTCGTCGAAGCGCTGGGTCCAGGCAAGCGATGTCTGGAGTGCGGGTCGGAACGACTCCAGCGCGGCGGGCTTGGGCTTGCTGGAGCCGCAGGCCACGAGGGTGAGCGAAAGCGCCCCGGTCACAGCCGCGACCAAGGTCAGGCGCAGCCAGCGGCCGGCGGAAGAAGGCGGTGTCACCAGATCGGCGCGTGTCAGGGTCATGTGCGATTCCAGGAGAGCCACAAGCAGGCTAGGCGACTCATCGGTCCGAGCAAAGGGCCTGCGGCGCGTGTTCAGACGACGTTATTTTTCTGCAGGAGCCGCTTCAGGCGACGGAGCAGGCGGCGCCATGCCCACCGGTGCACCCAGGCCCTTGCCTGCCGGCTCAGGCGGCTGGCCCAGTGCCGTCAACTTGGCGGCAATCAGGTTGCGGTATTCGGTTTCAGGCGTCAGCGTCTTCCATGCGGACAGGAAGGCTTTCGCCGCTTCGTCCTTCTTGCCTTGCGCCAGCAGGATGTCACCGCGGCGATCATCGGCCAGGGCTGCAAACGACTCGGGCAGGCTGACGCTCATGGTCTTGAGGGCCTCGTCGTATTGCTTGGCGTCGAGTTGGATGCCGGCCAGACGCAAACGGGCGACGGCCACGAGATTGTCGTTCTTGCCGTTGTCCACCAACCACTGCAAGGCAGCCTTGGCCTGATCCGTCTTCTGCTTCTCTGCGGCCACACGGGAAGCCAGCAGCGCGCCCTGCTCCGCGAAGGTGGTGCCGGCATATTTGGCCGACAGGTCGCCAAAGGCCTGCTGGACTTTGTCGGCATTGCCGGCGGAGGCAGCCTGGTCCATTTCTTCATACAGCCCAGCGGCCTCGCCGGCACGGCTTTGCTCCCAGCGCTGCCAGGCCATCCAGCCGGCATATGCCGCCAGGACCAGCACGAGCACCCAGGTGATGAGGTTGCCGTACTGCTTCCAGAAGTGCTTGACCTGGTCAAGCTGTTCCTGTTGTTCGAGATCGTAGGTCGCCATGCGGGGCCCCGTTGGATGTCTTGTTTGAAAAGGAAACGCCCACCGCGGGCGAATCCCCGATTATCACCGGCCTCAGGCCTTGAGCTTCGCGGCCCAGTCGCCAATGGCGCCCAGAGGGTACAACACCTGTTCGCCATCCTCGCGCAGCGGTTTGACCCCCACCTGCCCCTGGGCGACCTCGTCCGTGCCGAAGACGAGCGCATAACGCGCCCCGCTGGCATTGGCCTTCTTGAACTGGCTCTTGGGACTCGGATGCCCCTCCTTGCCCGCGGGATGCAACAGGATGCTGACGCCTTGCGCGCGCAACTGCTCCAGCGCGGTCAGCACAGCGGGCAGCGGAGTGCCGGCGAACACGACGGCGAAAGCGTCAGGCGCCGTCGAAGGTGCCTGCACCCCCACTTCTTCCAGCAGCAGGAGCAGCCGCTCCATGCCGAGCCCCCAGCCCACGGCCGGCGCCGGCTTGCCGCCAAGCTGCTCGATCAGGCCGTCATAACGGCCTCCGCCACAGACCGTGCCCTGGGCGCCGAGGCGATCGGTCACCCACTCGAACACCGTGAGGTTGTAGTAGTCCATGCCCCGCACCAGGCGGGTATTGACCTCGAAGGGGATGCCCGCGGCCTCCAGCACCAGCTTGACGGCACCAAAGTGTTCCAGCGAGGCCTCACCGAGGAAATCGATGAGCCTGGGCGCCGCTTCCACCACGGCCTGCATGGCGGGATTCTTGGTGTCGAGGATGCGCAGGGGATTGCTGTGCAGACGGCGGCGGGCATCCTCATCGAGCACATCGGCGTGGCGCTCGAGGTACTCGATCAGCGCGGCCCGGTGCGCCTTGCGCTCTTCCGGTTGCCCCAGGCTGTTGATCTGCAGACGGACATCGCGATCGATGACCAGGCCCAGGTCCTTCCACAAGGCCGCCGTCATCAGGATCAGCTCGGCATCCACATCCGGGCCGGCAAAACCCAGCACCTCGGCACCGACCTGATGGAACTGCCGATAGCGGCCCTTCTGAGGACGCTCGTGGCGGAACATCGGACCGATGTAGTACAGGCGGCGACCGCCTTCATACAGGAAGTTGTGCTCGTTGATGGCGCGCACAGCGCCCGCCGTGCCTTCCGGCCGCAGCGTGAGGCGATCGCCATTGAGGCTGTCTTCGAAGGAGTACATCTCCTTTTCAACGATGTCGGTCACCTCGCCAAGGCCGCGCACGAACAAGGCCGTGGGCTCGACGATGGGGGTGCGCATGTTCTGGTAGCCATAGCGGCGCATCAACTGGCGCACCACGTCTTCCAGCCATTCCCAGCGCGCCGATTCCGGCGGCAGGATGTCGTTCATGCCTTTGATGGCTTTCAGGATCTCGGCCATGGGGAGCTGATTCTTCTTCGGTATGGGTCTGTATAGAAACGCCGGGAGCCGCGACGGGCACTGCCGCCGGCATCAAGGCTGGCTGGTACCTGCGCTGGCTGGCTGCGCGAACCGCCTGTCGATGTAGCCCTGCACGATCTGCTGGAACTCTTCGGCGATGCGTTCGCCGCGCAAGGTCAGGGCCTTCTCGCCATCAATGAAGACGGGGGCGGCAGGCGCCTCGCCGGTGCCGGGCAGGCTGATGCCGATGTCGGCATGCTTGCTTTCACCGGGGCCGTTGACGATGCAGCCCATCACGGCCACCTTGAGCTTTTCAACACCTGGATACTGTTGGCGCCAGACGGGCATCTGCGCGCGCAGGAAATCGTCGATCTGCTTGGCCAGCTCCTGGAAAACGGTGCTGGTGGTGCGGCCGCAGCCGGGACAGGCCGTGACGCTGGGCACGAAGGTGCGAAGGCCCAAAGCCTGAAGGATCTCCAGGGCGACCACCACTTCCTGTGTGCGGGCCTCGCCGGGCTGAGGTGTGAGCGACACACGGATGGTGTCACCGATGCCTTCCTGCAGCAGGATGGACAAGGCCGTGGCAGACGCCACCGTGCCCTTGGTCCCCATGCCGGCCTCGGTCAGACCGAGGTGCAGCGGGTAATCGCAACGCGCGGCCAGACCGCGGTAGACGCTGATGAGGTCCTGGACGCCGCTGACCTTGCACGACAGGATGATCTGCTCAGGCGCCATGCCGAGGTCGCGCGCAGCCTGCGCCGACTGCAGGGCCGAGCTGATCAGGGCCTGGTACATCACCTGCTGGGCATCCCAAGGATCACGGCTGCGGGCGTTCTCGTCCATCATCGAGGCCAGCAGTTCCTGGTCCAGGCTGCCCCAGTTCACGCCGATGCGCACGACCTTGTCGTACTTCATCGCCGCCTCGATCATCTGGGCGAACTGGCGGTCCTTCTTGTCGCCCTTGCCGACATTGCCGGGGTTGATGCGGTACTTGGACAGGGCCTCGGCGCAGGCCGGGTACTCCGTCAACAAACGGTGGCCGTTGTAGTGGAAATCGCCCACCAAAGGCACATCGATGCCCATGCGATCGAGCTGATCGCGCACATGCGGGACGGCCTGCGCGGCCTCTGGGGTGTTGACGGTGATGCGCACCAGTTCGGAGCCTGCCTGAGCCAGCTCTTTGACCTGGATGGCCGTGCCGATGGCGTCCACCGTGTCGGTGTTGGTCATCGACTGCACGCGCACGGGCGCATCGCCGCCGATGGTGACCACGCGCGAGCCCCACACCACCCGCGCCTGGCGCGAGCGGCGCGGCGCAGGACACGCCACATCGATGAGGGAAAACTGATCCAGACTCATTTCAACTCAAGCCGCGCGACGTTGTTGCGCGCGAAAGAACTCAGATCCACGGGCTGCCCCTTGAAGCGGAGCTGCACACCGGCGACATGACCGATGCGGACCTGCAGGGGCAAGGGACCATCGAGCACCAGTTCCTCACCGGGCTTGGCCAATGCGGAATACAGCTTGCGCCCCTGCGCGTCCTTGACTTCGATCCACGAAGGCTGGGTGATGGCCATGCGCAGCGGGCCTGAAGACGCCGCCGAGGCCGACAAGGCCGAGCTCGCGTTGGCTGCCGCCATGGTCTCGGCAGGGGCCATGCTGGTGGCGCCGGTGGGCACGCCCAGACGGGGATCGACCGCCACGGTGGCCGCCGGCCCAGGCGCCGCGCCATTCATGCCGGAAGCCGATGAGGCAGGGCCTTCGCCCGCGGGCGCGACGCCGGAGGAAGCTGCTGCACCGGCCGCCTCGACAGGATCGAGCTGCAAGCCCGAAGCCGCACCGGAAGATGGCATCCCCCCTACGGGAGAGGATGCGGCATCAGCCTGCACGGCAGGCGAGGAAGGCACCGGCACGGGCGGCGCGACACGCTGCGTCGATGTCGACCCCAGCCTGCTCAGCCAATCCGGCGCATCGATGGAGTCCGGCAGGGCGTAGATGACCACCGCGCCCACCAGCAGCAGGATGGGGGCCACATACCGGGGCATCCACAGCGCACGCCAGTTCAAGCCATGGTGATCGAACAGGTTGAGGACGCCCTTGCCCTCCTTGAACGGCTGATTCAGCGGTGGGCGCCCCTCGGCCAGCGCGGTCGGTCGGGCGGCCGGCAGACCGGCGAGCACGTCAGTGGGATCGACCTTCAAAGCGCGACACACCGTCATCGCCAGGGCCCGCGTGAAGTTGGCGTCCGGCAATTCCTCGTAACGCCCTTGCTCCAGCGCATCCAGCTTGCCCGGCGTCACCTTGATCATCGAGGCCAGCGCCTCCAGGGTCATGCCCTGCGCTTCGCGCGCACGACGCAAGGCATCACCGGCACCACGGCTGCCCGTGTCCGGCGAGGAGAGGATGATCGGCGTCGGCTCAGTCATCGAAGCGGCCCAGCTCCAGTGCGTTGGTCTCGCGCGCCGCCGGGAAGCGACTGCGCAACTGGGACGCGAACTCGTCACGGCCCGAGGGATTGTTCAGGCGGTGCTCGATGCGCACGGCCAGCCAAAGCGATTCTGCCGTCTGCTGGCCGGCGACGTTGTTCACACGACGGATATAGAAGCGCGCGCGCTCGAGTTCGCCGCGGCGATACAACACCGACGCCAGATTGAACGCGGTGGCCGGGTTGGAGGGATCGATTTCATACGAGCGGATCAGCGTCTTTTCGGCCTCAGGGTACAGGCCCGCGCTGATCTGGCAGACGCCCCGTGCCAGCAAGGTCTTGCTGGTGGCCACGCTTTGGGGCAGAGAGGCAGCCCGCTCGAACAGGGCATCGGCCGCCGCAAACTGACGGCCCCGGCACAGGAACCATGCATAGTTGTGCAACACGCTGCCATTGCTGGGATCGAGCTGCAGCGCTTCCTTGAAGCTGGCCTCGGCGCGTGCGGGCTCGCCCATGGCGTCGTAGATCAGCGCGCGCATTTCGTGCGTGGCCGGCAGCGTCGGGTCGATGGCCACGGCTTGCTTCAACTCGTCCAGCGCAGTGTTGTACTGCCCCTGCGAGTAGTAGGTGGTGGCCAGTTCCAGCCGGATGCGCGCACGCCGGCGGACATCGGTCTCATCGGACGCCGTGACGATGTCATTGCCACCCGAAGGGCCCATCCCTGTCCGCTGCCCCGGCACTCCCGCGCAGCCGGCCAATTGACCGAGCGCAGCCACCAGAACCAGCGGGCCGACGGTTTGAACCCAAGTGCGCAACATCGTCATGCAACAGTCTCCTCGCGTAGATGTGGACCCGGCAGTGTAGAGGCCGGCAAGCCCCTGCTGCGACTCAATGCGTATGGCCTTGGCGCTCACCCGGCTTGGGAAGCGCCACCTTCACGGCCACAGGTTGACGCAACATGCGGTCGCGCGCATTGGTGCGATCCTGTACTTCGCCTGCCAGCTGACCACAGGCCGCGTCGATGTCGTCACCACGGGTCTTGCGGACGGTGGTGACGATGCCGGCATCGGCCAGGATGCGGGCAAAGGCCTGCACCCGCGCCATGTCCGAGCGCTTGAGGCCGGATTGCGGGAAGGGATTGAAAGGAATCAGGTTGAACTTGCAGTTGATGCGCCCCTTGACCAGGGCGATCAGTTCGCGGGCATGCTCGTCGCTGTCATTGACGCCATCGAGCATGCAGTATTCGAAGGTGATGAAGTCCCGCGGCGCTGCAGACAGATAGTCGTTGCAGGCTGCCAGCAGTTCGTGGATGGGGTACTTCTTGTTGAGTGGCACCAGCTCATCGCGCAAGGCGTCGTTGGACGCATGCAGCGAGACGGCCAGGGCCACCGGGCAATCGTTCTTGAGGCGCTCGATCATGGGCACGACGCCCGAAGTCGAGACCGTCACACGCCGGCGCGACAGCCCATAGCCATGGTCATCGAGCATGACCTTGAGGGCCGGCACCAGTTCGTTGTAGTTCTGCAGCGGCTCGCCCATGCCCATCATCACCACATTGCTGATGACGCGCTCGGTGGTGCCCAGACGCTGGCGCAGCACATGCTCGGCATACCAGAGCTGCGCGATGATTTCGCCCGTGCTGAGGTTGCGGCTGAAGCCCTGGTGGCCGGTGGAGCAGAAACGGCATCCCACGGCGCAACCGGCCTGGGAGGAAATGCACAGCGTGGCGCGGTCGTCTTCGGGGATGTAGACGCTTTCAACGGCGTTGCCGCCGCCTACATCGAACAGCCACTTGATCGTGCCGTCCGAGGAGACATGCTCGCTGATGACAGGAAGGGCCTTGATCGCGGCCACGCCCTGGAGCTTGCCCCGCAATGACTTGGCCAGGTCCGACATCTGATCGAAATCGGTGGCGCCCTTCTGGTGGATCCAGCGGAACAGCTGGGTGGCGCGAAAGCGCTTTTCACCCAGTTGCTCGCAGAACGCGGCCAACCCGTCGAGGTCGTAGTCGAGCAGGTTGACGGCATTCATGCTTACTTCTTCGAGAAACGAGGACAGGAAGTCAGACAGCGGCTCAGCGGCTGTAGACGTTCATGCCGGGGAAGAAGAAGGCGATTTCGACGGCAGCGGTCTCCGGGGCGTCAGAGCCGTGGACGGCGTTGGCGTCGATGCTGTCGGCGAAGTCGGCGCGGATGGTGCCGGCAGCAGCCTTCTTCGGGTCGGTGGCGCCCATCAGGTCACGGTTCTTCAGGATGGCGCCTTCGCCTTCGAGCACTTGCACGAACACGGGGCCGGAGACCATGAAGCCCACCAGATCCTTGAAGAAAGGACGCTCCTTGTGGACGGCGTAGAACTGCTCGGCTTCAGCCTGGGACAGTTGCACCAGCTTGCCCGCGACGACCTTCAGGCCGGCGCCTTCGAAGCGGCTGATGATTTGGCCGATGACGTTCTTGGCAACGGCGTCGGGTTTGATGATCGAGAGGGTGCGTTCGATGGCCATGTTTGTGTTCTCCACAGGCAATAAGATTTGACAAAACCCGGCATTGTACTGCGGGGATGTTGCAGTTCAAGGCGAATTCCGGCCCGGACAGCACCTGTCAACGCGGGTTTCCCGCAATTCGAACAGACGCGCGCCGGCCGGACGAATCCGCGCAAAAGCGGTCAGCGACGACCGCGGCCACCACCACCGCCGCCTCCGCCACCACGGCGGTTGCCTCCGGCCTTGGCGAAATAAGCATCGGCGCCGATGTAGCCCACCGAGGTCTGCATCGGATCCGGCTGGCGTGGGCCCTTTTGCTTGCCGCCTTGCGGGCCGTGCCCGTGGTCCTGGTCGGGGCGACCGAAGCCGGAGGTGATGCGCTTGGAGCCCTTCACAAAGCGCTTGTCGAAGGTTTGCTCCAGCGGGTTGGGAATCGGCCCGATGTGGTCGAAATCGTCGTCGCCATCATGGTCACGGGGCGCAGCCTGCGCGCGATCCTGCATGGCGTGGCGCTGCTGCTGCGGCCGGTTGCCCTGGTTGAACCCGCCGCCCTGCCCTTGGCCCCCGCCTTGGCGAGGCCCTTGCTGCGGACCATGCTGCTTTTGCTGCTTGCCCTTGAAGCCTTGCTGCTGCTGTTTGTGCTGCTGCCCCTTGTTGCCGCCACGGCCTTGCTGCTGGCCGCCTTCGGGGCGATCCATGCCTGCCAGGGATTTGACGGCACGCACGTCAGATTCACCCAGCTCCACCCACACGCCGCGCTTGAGCCCGCGCGGCAGCACGATGGCGCCATAGCGCACGCGGATCAGCCGGTTGACCGTCAGACCCACGGCATCGAAGAGCTTGCGCACCTCACGGTTGCGCCCTTCGGTGATCACCACGCGATACCACTGGTTCACGCCTTCGCCCAGTCCGTTGCTGATGGCCACGAAGGAGGCCGTCTGGCCTTCGATCTCGACGCCACTCAGCAGCTTGGCGCGAGAGGCATCGTCCAACGTGCCCAGCACGCGCACGGCGTACTCGCGCTCCACGCCGAAGCGAGGGTGCATCAACTGGTTGGCCAGCTCGCCAGAATTGGTGAACAGCAGCAGACCTTCGGTGTTGAGGTCCAGACGCCCCACCGACATCCACTTGCCATTGCTCAGGCGCGGCAGGCGACGGAACACCGTCGGGCGGCCCTGGGGATCGTCGTGCGTGACGACCTCGCCCACCGGCTTGTGGTAGGCCAGAATACGTGCTGGAGGCGGCGCAATGCGCACCTTGATCGGCTTGCCACCCACCTTGATGCGATCGCCGAACGACACCCGCTGACCAATGTGGGCCACCTGATCGTTGACCTCGATGCGGCCGTCCTCGATCATCTGCTCGATGTCGCGGCGCGAGCCCACGCCAGCCTGTGCCAGCACCTTCTGCAGCTTGGGCGCATCCGGCTCAGGACGCAGCACGCGCTTGTAGGCGCCGCCCTCTTCGTTGGCCGCCTCTTCGGACTCTTCTTCCCGCAGGTCGTCGAACTCGCCGCTCAACAACTCGGTGAAGACCTCATTGGCCTGCTCGGCAGCGATGGCTGCACGGCGGGAAGGGCGCTGCTCGCCCGCATCCTGCCGGCCTTCGCCTTCCCCGTCCTCGCTGCCATCGGCCAGTTGGACAGGCTCGCCAGCTTCGCGCTCGGGACGCGGCCCGCGGCCCCCTCGGCGATCGCGACGATCCCGATCACGACGACCGCCCCGCTCTTCGCGACGGCCCGCTTGCGTCCCGCCGTCCTCGCCGCTCGCCGAGGCCGGCTCGGCGTCCGGCGCACCCGCCACAGAGGTGTCGCGCACCACTTCCAGGAACCCTTGGGGCGTTTCTTCACGGGCCACAACCAGGTCAGGGGACGGCGCCGCCGCCGCTTCACGGGGCTCGGCAGCCACAGCCGGAGCCTGCGCCGCCTCATCTGCCACAGCCGCCTTCTTGCGCGCCGCGCGCTTGGGCTTGGCTGGCACGGCTTCATCGTCCGCTGGCGCCGATGCGTCCGCGACATTCGGGCTGGCGACGGCTTCACCGCCTTCCTCCGCGACCTTCTTGCGGCGCGTGGCCTTCTTGGCGGGTACGGCTTCGTCACTCACGGCCGCTGCGGCCACATCGGAGGATGCGACGTCATCGGCAGCCTTGGTGCGGCGGGTCCGTTTGGGCTTGACCACCTCTTCGGTGACCAGGGGCTGTTCGTTGGGTTCTTGCATGGGCACGTTGTCTGCGGTCATGGAGCGGGAAAATAGAAATTCGGTTCGGGTTCCGGGGGCGCGGCATCGGCCGCAACGGACACGGGGGCAGCATCGGCTTCGTCGCCGGCTGGCACATCTTCCAGGCCAGGCAACAGGGCCTGGCTCACGGGCAGGCCATCCAGCGTCGGCAGCTGGCTGAGCGACGCCAGCCCCATGTCATCCAGGAACTGCTTCGTTGTCGCATACAGCCCCGGACGCCCTGGCGCCTCGCGATGCCCGATCACCTCGATCCAGCCCCGATCTTCGAGTTGCTTGACGATGTTGGACGACACCGTGACACCGCGGATGTCTTCGATGTCGCCCCGGGTGACAGGCTGCTTGTACGCGATGATGGCCAGCGTTTCCATCGTCGCGCGTGAATACTTCGGTGGCTTTTCCGGGTTGAGACGATCCAGGTGCGCCTGTACATCCGCGCGGGTCTGGAAGCGCCAGCCGGTGGCCGTCTCCCTCAGCTCCACACCCCGGCCATCCCACTCAGCCATCAGCTCGGCGAGCATGGCGCGCACGCCGTCGGCCGACACGGTGTCGTCGAACAACTGGCGCATGTCGCGCAGCGTCATGGGCTGATGGGCGCACAAGAGCGCCGCTTCGAGAATGCGCCTGGCATCCTGAGGATTGAGGACTTCCATCTCTTCAATCGATGTGAGCGAAGGCCCGTCGGCAATCAACGGGACCGTCGAACGGATCAAGCCGGCATGCCTGCCGAATTCATGTGCAGAAGCTGCGAACCTGCCGTTCGCCGGATGTCGCGACCACCCTGGTTCTGCGCTGCTTCAAAAAAGGGACCTCTTTCGGGAGGTGATGACCTGGGGCAGCCAGCCTTGTTCAGCTTCCGGCTGCCCTGCGGACATGGCGCGATGACATGCGCCGCTGCCGCGGGTGTGGGAGGACGTCGGCCTCCTCACCTGTCCGGGCATTATGCACCAGTTGCCGCCCCCGTGGCGCGATGATTCCCCGTGACGCAAACAAGGGGGATGCCGCCACCCTTTTCAGGCGGGCCCGACCGAGGACGAGGCCTCCAGAAGTCGCCAGGCAGACGCCATGTCTTCGGGCAGCGCCGCCTCGAACACCAGCGTCTCACCCGAGATGGGATGGGCAAAGGCCAGGCGGGCCGCGTGCAGCGCCTGGCGCGTCATGCCCAGGGCCGGCGCACCGCCATACAGGGCGTCGGCCACCAGCGGATGCTTGCGGCTGCTCAGGTGCACGCGGATCTGGTGCGTGCGCCCGGTGTGCAAAGTGCACCACACACCACTGAAGGCTCGATGGGGCATCCGAGCCCCTTCTCTGCCTCCGTGGTCCGGTGCAGCCCATTCACCCACGATGAGGCGCTCGACATCCGTGCGGGCCGGCTTGCCGGACGGCACCACAGCCATGCGCACGCGCGTGGAGGGATCGCGGCCGATGGACGCCTCCACCGTGAACCGCTCGGGCACCACGCCATGAACCAGCGCCTTGTATTGCCGGCTGACATCCCGGGCGGCAATGGCCCGACTCAGGGCCGTGACGGCCTGCAGCGTCTTGCCCACGACCATCAGGCCGCTGGTGTCCTTGTCCAGCCGATGAACGATGCCAGCCCGCGGCAGTTCCGAGGCACCGGCATGGTGCGCCAGCAGACCATTCATCAGGGTCCCGGTCCAGTTGCCCGCCGCAGGGTGAACGACCAGTCCGGCCGGCTTGTTGATCACCAGGACGTGCGCATCTTCGTGCACGATGTGCAAAGGCATCGCCTCCGGCACAAAGGCCATGCTTTGCGCCGTGGGCCGCAGCAGCACCTCGATGCGCTGGCCCGCCTGGACCTTGCGCGAAGCGCTGTTCAGTGGCTTGCCGTCGACCTGGACGCAGCCATCCTCCACCAGCGTTTTGAGATGGCTGCGCGAAAACTCGGGGACCTCGGCCGCCAGAAAGGCGTCCAGGCGTTGGCCATGGGCTGACTCACCCACCGTGAAATGACGCGTCTGTGCCTGAGGGCGCCCTTCGGCAGCGCCGGCGGAAAGCGACGACAAACCAGACCAGGCTGACCCGCCATCCTCGTCATCGGGCTCATCGTCGATCTCCGAGGTCAACGTCGCCTCGAAAGGCGCGTCTGCCTGGAGGCCAGCCGCATGCAGCGGGGATGAGGGAGCGGGGGGGCGACGCGCCATGCGATGTCCGTGGTTGTTGGAAGAATGAAAGTGCAAACCGGCCCAAACGACGCCTTCGGGGACCGGAGGGCGGCCGAGGCTTCTATACTGCGGGTCTGTCGCTGAATGGCGGGACTGCAAGCGGAGCAATCCGCGAAACGAGACAACGTGAAATTGCTGAAGAACCTCTCCTGGCACACCTCGAACGGCTCGCGCGCCTTGCTCTCGACCCTGATGGCCGGTGCCCTGCTCGCCGGTTGCGGCTCCACGCCGACCGACGAGTTCGCCAACATCAGCACCGAGAAATTGTACGCAGACGCCAAGGACGAGGCGGCCGAAGGCAACTACGAGACGGCCATCAAGCGGCTTGAAAAGGTCGAGGCGCGGGCATCGGGCACCCTGCTGGCGCAGCAGGCCCAGCTGGACCTGGCCTATGCCTATTACAAGACCGGCGAAAAAGCCCAGGCGCTGGCCAAACTCGAGCGCTTCATCCGCCTGCACCCCACCAGCCCGGCGCTGGACTACGCCTACTATCTCCAGGGCCTGATCAACTTCAACGAAGACCTGGGTTTGTTCGGCCGCCTGGCCCGCCAGGACCTGTCCGAACGGGATCAGCAGGCCTCGCGCGATGCCTATGAGTCCTTCCGCACGCTGATCGATCGCTTTCCGAAGTCCAAGTACGCTGAAGACGCTCGTCTGCGCATGAACCATGTGGTGAATTCGCTGGCCGCGGGTGAAGTGCACGTCGCGCGCTACTACCTGCGCCGGGGCGCCTACCTGGCTGCGGCCAACCGCGCACAGCAGGCCGTGAAGGACTATCGCCAATCACCCGCGGTGGAAGAGGCGCTCTACATCATGGCCCGCAGCTACGACGAGCTGGGCCTGGTGCAGCTGCGTGACGACGCCACGCGTGTGCTCAAGCAGAGCTTCCCCAACAGTGGCTACCTGAGTGGGCAGCAGCCCAGCTCTCCGGCGCAAGCCGAGAAGCCGTGGTGGCAGCTCTGGTGATGCCACCGCAGCAGCACATGGCTGCAAGTGCGTGAACGACGAAGGGCCCTTTCCAGGGCCCTTTTGCTTTCCTTTGCTTGCAGGAGGGGTCAGCCCTCTGCAGCCGCGCCGCCGGGCGTGAACCCGCTCAAGGTGCCCTGGTCATGCACCTCGCGCCCCAGTGGCGGCACATCCACCGGCTCATCCACTGGTGCGATCTCGTCGGAAGGCTCCGGCGTCTGGACCTGCTGATGGATGCGGTGCACAAAGCGCCGACCGCGGTCATACGGGAACACATCGTGCACATAGCCGGCCTTGATGCGTTCCTTGTGCTGCTGCCAGAAGTCGGCCTCCAGCAGGTCGGCATGGTGCTGCATGAAGATCGCACGCACGCGCGGATCGCCCAGCAGGAAGGGCCCGAAGGTCTCCGGGAAGACATCGTGCGGCCCGACCGAATACCAGATCTCGCCGGACATCTCGTCTTCCTCGTTGCGCGGCTCGGGCACCTTGCGGAAGTTGCAGTCGGTGACGTACTCGATCTCGTCGTAGTCGTAGAACACGACCTTGCCGTTGCGCGTCACGCCAAAGTTCTTCCACAGCATGTCGCCGGGGAAGATGTTGGCCGCCACCAGATCCTTGAGCGCATTGCCGTACTCGATGACGGCATGCTCCAGCGACTCGCCGCTGGCTTCCTGGATGTAGATGTTGAGCGGCACCATGCGGCGCTCGATGTAGAGGTGCTTCAGGATCAGGGTCTGGCCGTCCTCCTCTTCTTCCATCACGCTGGGCGCGAACTTGCGCAGTTCCTCGATCAGCTCTTCATCGAAGCGCGCACGCGGGAAGGCCACATTGGTGAACTCCAGCGAGTCGGCCATGCGGCCAACGCGGTCGTGCTGCTTGACCAACTGGTACTTGCCCATGATCTGCTCGCGCGTGGTTTCCTTCTGCGGCGGGAAGTAGTCCTTGATCACCTTGAAGACGAAGGGATATGAGGGCAGATCGAACACCAGCATCACCATGCCCTTGATGCCGGGCGCGATGCGGAACTTGTCGCTGGAATGCTTGAGGTGGAAGAGGAAGTCTCGGTAGAACAGGTTCTTGCCGTGCTTTTGCAGGCCGATGGCACTGTAGAGCTCGCCTCGGGGCTTGCGCGGCATCAGCGTGCGCAGGAACTGCACATAGGCCGAAGGCACCGGCATGTTGACCATGAAATAGGCCCGCGCAAAGCTGAACAGGGCCAGCAGGTCGTCTTCGCCGAAGAGCGCGGCATCGATGTAGAGCCGGTTCTTGGAGTTGTGCAGGATGGGGATCGCGAACGGCAGACTGCGGAAGCCGTTGACCACCTTGCCGACGATGTAGGCGCCCTTGTTGCGGAAGAACAGCGAGGACAGCACCTGGATCTGGAAGTTGGTGCGCAGGCGCACATTGCCCACCTGCTCGATCAGCGCGTCGTAGACGAAGCCGATGTCGCGGTCCAGGTCATCGAAGGGGATGGACAGCTCGTAGTTCTGGACGATGGCCTTGAGCATTTCGCGCAGGTTGTCGCGCGTGGGGTAGTAGGCGCGGAAGGTGGCGGTGCCGCCTTCATCGTCATCGATGTATTCGGTGGACACGGCCGGCCGCACGAAGATGAAGTCGTTGCGGTAGTACTTGCGGTGCAGGATCTTGATGGTGACCGAGTTGAAGAAGGTCTCGGCCAGCTCGGGCTGCTTGTGGCCCGTCAGCAGGCCGATGTAGAAGAGCTTGATCTGGTGCCAGACCTCCATGGGCAGCGAACTGGCCTGGTAGTCCTTGTCCAGGCGCTCGATGGCCTCTTCCACGCGCAGGTCATAGAACTCGATGCGCACACGCTGTGCGGTCTGCTGGCCGTGCCAATCCGCCTCTTCGAAGCGCTTCTTGGCCTGGGCACTGGTCTCGCTGAAGATCTTGTAGTGGCGGTCGAAACCGTCGAGCAAGGCCTTGGCGATTTCGAAGACCCGCGGGTCGGTCAGCTGCTGGGGAAACATCGAGGTTCTCTGGCCTGTGGGTGATGTGGCGGTCTATGACGCAGGTGTCTCTTGGGCCACCCGCATGGCGTAACGTTCGCGCAGCTTGTCCAGGGCCTCGGCATAGGCGCCAGGCACCTCCTCGGCGTTGGCCACCGACATGCGCAGATCGTTGATCAGGCCATTATGCAAGCCGTATACCCAGCCGTGCACCATGACTTCCTGACCCCGAGCCCAGGCATCTTGCACCACGGTGGCGTGGCAGACGTTCAGGCTCTGTTCCAGCACATTGAGCTCGCACAAGGCATCCAGCCGAATCTGGCCCTCGGGCAGCGTTTCCAGCCACTGTGTGTGGTCGTTGCGCACGTCCTGGACGTGGCGCAGCCAGTTGTCGGCGATGCCGATGCGCAGGTTTTCCATGGCAGCACGCACGCCACCGCAGCCATAGTGACCCACCACCATGATGTGGCGGACCTTGAGCGAATCGATGGCGAACTCCATGACCGACAGGCAGTTCAGATCCGAGTGCACCACGACGTTGGCCACATTGCGGTGCACGAAGATCTCGCCGGGCAGGAGGCCGCAGATTTCGTTGGCCGGCACGCGGCTGTCCGAACACCCGATCCACAGGTATTCGGGCGATTGCTGCTGCTGCAGGCGGGAGAAGAAGCCCGGGATGCGCTGCTCGATGTCGCGGGCCCAGGTGCGGTTGTTTTCGAAGAGGTGATGCAGTTTGCGCGTCATGCCCGGAAGTGTAGTGAACTGTCGGACGGAAAAGGCGACAATGGCCCGTCACTGCAAGCCCATGCCTCATGACAGACCGCATCGCTGCCCCTGATTCCGCCGCATCGCCCTCTCCGGCTTCGCCCACCGGCCTCACCTACCCCTGGGGCAAGCTCACTCCGGAGCCAGGCGAGTGGCTGAGCCTGCGCCCAGGCCTGCACTGGATCCGCATGCCCATGCCCTTCGCGCTCAACCACATCAACCTGTGGGCACTGGACGACGAACTGAGGGGCCAGCCCGGGTGGACCCTGGTGGACGCCGGCGTCGCCACGGAAGCGATCCGGAACGCGTGGGAAGCACTGTGGACAGGCCCCCTGGCCGCCAAGCCGCTCTCGCGGATGCTGGTCACCCACATGCATCCGGATCACGTCGGCAATGCGCAGTGGCTGATCGAGCGTTACAGCGCCGAGCCAGGTTCAGCCCGACTCTGGATGAGTGCAGGAGACCACTTCGGCGCCCAATTGGCCTGCCAGTCCACCACGGGCTTTGGAGGCCCGCGCGCAGCCGATTTCTTCATGTCTCATGGCCTGAACCAGCCGGACGATGTGGCCAAGGTGCGGGCACGCTCCAACTACTACTCGTCGCTGGTGCCCGAGGTGCCTTACGCCTACCACCGCCTCATGGATGGCATGACGGTGGACATCGGCGAGCGCACCTGGCAGTGCATCGCCGGCTACGGCCACAGCCCCGAGCACATCGCGCTCTACAACGAGCGCGACCGCCTGCTGATTTCGGGCGACATGCTGCTGCCCAGCATCTCCACCAACGTCAGTGTCGTGGACCTGGAGCCCGAGGGCGATCCGCTGGGCCTCTTCCTGGCCTCGATCGAGAAGATGCTGTCCCTGCCGGAGGACGTGCTGGTGCTGCCCTCACACGGCTTTCCGTTCACGGGCGCACATGAGCGGATCCGGGCCTTGCAGGACCACCATCAGGCGCGCCTGGACGAGGTCATGCAGGCATGTTCGGAGAAGCCCTGCTCCGCAGCCGACATGCTGCCGGTGCTGTTCAAGCGACAACTGGACCTGCATCAGACGACGTTCGCGATGGGCGAATCCGTCGCCCACCTGAACTACCTGTGGCACCGCGGGATGCTGCGAAGGCGGCAGGATGCCGAAGGCGTCTGGCGCTTCAAACGCTGAGCGGCTTGTACGCCGCTTGACGCAATATCAAGCCAACTGACCTGCGCCCGCATTCCTAGGGATTGAGCCCTCCCGAGGTGGTCGTGATACTGCAAGACGTATCTCGCCCACACTCACAACAGGGAGCCACCATGGCACTGGAATCGCCAGGCACGCATGCCGAGCAACCCCTCTCATTGCCACGCCGGATGATGCGGCTGGGGTCCGACTTCCTGCTGTCCTTGGCTCCGGAATGGCTCAAGGGCCCGTTGAAGTCGAGCCTGATGGATGTGGTTCTGCCGGCGATGCTGATCTTTGTCATGGCCCCACCTTTGGCCATCTGGCTCACAGCGTTCTATCTCAACAAGCTGGCCGATGCGCAGGTGTCGTGGGTTCAGACCTTCCGAACGGCCTACATTGCCTACATCCAGGACGCCTTCTCCATCGAAGAGGTTGCGGCCCGCAGCAACCAGCGGCTCGATTACCTGCAGGTTTTCTCGCTCGACATCAAGACCGTCGGCGCAGCCGCCAAGACGGTTCAGATCTTCATGCAGCGAGGCCAGCGTGCCGAGCTGACTTTCAATGACCTCCGACTGGTGTCCGACTCGCCCGAATTGCAGCCTGCCCGAAACAGATGAACCTTTACTGGAGGTGATTCTGGAGGACAACCCTGTGAAGACGGTAACCGCCAAGTGGATCAACCGGCCGATCGCCATCAGCAACGACTGGTGGCAAGCCAATGAAGCGGCCTTCGGCACCACCCAGGACATCCAGTCCTTGAAGTTCCGGATCCCGCAGGCCTCCTTGAGTCGCTTGTGCGGCAGCGTTCATGCCGAAGGCACAGTCAAGGTCTACAAGGACGTCTACAAGCACACACCCACGAAGGAAACAAAGTGAACGGCCTTTCTCGCGCGCGCATGCTGGCATGTGCCATGCTGATGCTGCCTATCGTCTCGCATGCATGGTGGCTGGACGAGCACCTCCAATACGCCAGCAGCGACAAGCGCGACACGATTGCCGTGGACGCCCTGACCTTCGACCTCAAAAAAGTGAATCTTCGGATTGTTTCCATCCCATTCGAGAGCCAGGCTCGCCGTGGGCAGGAAGACCTTTCGCTCAGAGAGTTCGCCGAGATCATCTCCACGCTGCCTGCATACCGCAATACCGCCTGGATCGCGGTCAACGGAGGCTTCTCGTCGTATGCGCCGAGCGTACCTGCAGGCCTGCTGGTCTCCAGGGACAAGGTGTATTCACGTACCGCCGCCGAACTCACCGGGGTGCTCTGCCAGCTCGCCAGCAATGCGTCCTGGAAGATCATGCGTTCGGCGGACTACCGGGCAGGACAATGCCGTGAAGCACTTCAGGCCGGGCCGCTGGTGGTGGAACCCGGCGGTCGAGCCGGCATCGGCCCCAAGGAAGCCACCACCAGACTGGCCAATTTGCGCACCGTCGTGTGCCTGACGCCGGATGCGAGGATGAAAATCATCCTGACGCAGCAACCCACACACCTTTACCCCCTGGCGCAATGGCTGGCCAGAAGCGAAAGGCAAGGCGGCGCCGGCTGCGATGCCGCGCTCAATCTTTCAGGCGACACATCCTCCGGGATCGCCATCAAGGGCACGCCCCGTGAGGGGCTATCGTTCCGGGGACCAGGCAGCTATCCACTGCCATCCGCACTCATCTTCGAGCCACAGGACACGCCGGCAGCCCGTGCCCTGAGACGCCGCTGAGACGGCCGCAGGCGTGTCACCCGGTCAATCCGGGATCACCACGTGCCGCAGTTGATCGCGCGGGCCGTCGAACTCGGGCATCAGTGAGCGCACCACATCCCAGAAGCGGGGGCTGTGGTTCATCTCCTTGAGGTGGGCAAGCTCATGCGCCACCACGTAGTCGATGATGTTCAGCCCGAAGTGGACGAGGCGCCAGTGAAGACGGATGGAGCCATCTGCGCTCGCACTGCCCCATCGTGTCTTGGCCTGCGACAGACGCACCGACTTGACCGACACGCCCAGGCGCCCGGCGTAGTGCGTCACACGCTGCATGAAGACATCGAGCGCCTCCTGCTGCAACCAGTCCTGCACGGCATCGCGGATCTGTTCCGGCGTGGCCGATTCGGGCAGGCCGACGTGCAAGGTGCGTTGCGCTACGCCCGGCAGGCCAGGCTCACCGGCCTGATCCGTGTGCTGGAGAACGGCGCCACGGATGCGGGGATCCAGCACCAGCACCACGGCATCGCCCAGGTAGGGCACATTGGCGCCTTCTCGCCAGTCGATGCGGGCCGACAACTGCTTGTGGGCGCGCTCGCGCTGCTCGACCAGCTTGGCGCAGATCCAGCGCTCCTTGGCGCGCAGCGCCGTCTCGATGTCGGTGGAAGACACCCAGCGCGGCGCACGCACGCTCAGGCCTTCGACACCCACCACCATGCCGATGCTGCGGCGGCGCACCCGCTTGATTTCATACGAGACCATGGCCTTGCTCAAGCGGATCTCGCGCTCGGCCTGGGGATGGCGGAACCAGGGCAGCCCCGAGACCGGGTGCCGCTCGTGATGTGGTTGCCCGGTGCCGCCGCCGTTCAGACGATGCACCGTGGGGGCAACCTGGGTTTGAAGCTCGTCATCGGGCAAAGGCACGCCCGGGCCCCGCTGGACCAGGTCCGGCGCTGACGAATGGGTAGAAGTGGACGACGACTGTGGAGGGGCCGCAAGCGGCGAAACGTGAGCGGTCAAAGGATCAGGTGCAAGAAAATAGGAAGAAGAAACGGCGGGAGCAGCCGATGCCGGATCTTCGAAAGGATCGTCTCCCCACAAGCCCAGTTGCACCGGCGGCGAGAGCTTCAAGTGAGCTCTCCCATGTGCGTGGCGACGGGGGCGTCCTCCCCGTGCGCCTGGCGGTCCCTGAGGATCAGGAAATCCGCGAAGGCAGAGAGATCCGGATGGATGGTCAGGTCAGGCACCCGCTGGCGCAGATCGATCAGGTCGGCTTCACTCATCGTGGCGGCCTGCCCGGTGCGCACCAGATGCGGCTCGCAACCCACCGACTGGGCCGCCAGCACATCGCGCGGCAGATCGCCCACCATGGGCACGCCATCGAGCGTGCACCCGAAGCGCTGGCCGATCATCTGGAACAGCCCCGGCAGCGGCTTGCGGCAGGTGCAGTGGTCTTCCGGCGTGTGGGGGCAGAAGAACACCGCCTCCACGCGCCCACCCACGCGAGCCAGCAACTGGTTCATCTTCGCGTGCATGGCGTTGAGCGCCATCATGTCGAAGAGGCCCCGGCCGATGCCCGACTGGTTCGTCGCCACCACCACATGCCAGCCGGCGTGGTTCAGACGTGCAATGGCCTCCAGCGCACCGGGCAAGGGCACCCACTCGTCGCTGGACTTGATGTAGTCCTCGCGCTCGTGGTTGATGGTGCCGTCGCGGTCGAGGATGACCAGTTTCATGTCCTCTCCGGGATGGTGGCTACGCGCAGACACGGTCGATCAGGTATGAATCAGGCAGCAAGGCGGGAGATGTCAGCCACCTGGTTCATGGCTTGGTGCAGCGTGGCCAGCAACCCGAGTCGGTTGGCCTTCAGGGCGGCGTCGTCGGCATTGACCATCACACCGTCGAAGAAGGCATCCACCGGGGCCTTGAGCACCGCCAGCGCCTGCAAGGATGCAGTGTAGTCACCTTCTTGGAAAGATGTCTGCGCCTTCGGTGCGGCGGCCTGCAGAGCCTCGAAAAGTGCACTTTCTGCGGCTTCCTTGAGCAAGGCGGTGTCCACCCTGGCCTCCACGGCGCCTTCGGCCTTCTTGAGGATGTTGCCCACGCGCTTGTTGGCGGCAGCCAGCGAGGCGGCTTCCGGCAGCGCAGCGAAGGCGCGCACCGCGGCCAGACGGCGCGGCACGTCGCCCAGGCGGGCCGGCTGCAGCGCCAGCACGGCGTCGACTTCCTGGGCGCTGTAGCCCTGCTCGCGCAGCGAGACGGCCAGGCGATCGGAGAAGAAGGCCAGCAGGTGCTCGGCCGGGTTGCTGATCAGCTCGCCGAAGACAGGGATCACCGCGGCGATCAGATCCGGCAGGCCGAGCGGCAGGTTCTTTTCCACCAGGATGCGGATCACGCCCAAGGCATGACGGCGCAGGGCAAAGGGGTCCTTGTCACCCGTGGGCAGCTGGCCGATGCCGAACAGGCCCACCAGGGTCTCCAGCTTGTCGGCCAGGGCCACCACGGTGCCGGTGTGATTGCGCGGCAGGGCATCGCCCGCGAAGCGCGGCTTGTAGTGATCCTCGATGGCGATGGCCACGCCGTCGCGCAGGCCTTCATGGCGGGCGTAGTAGGCGCCCATGATGCCCTGCAGTTCCGGGAACTCGCCCACCATGTCGGTCAGCAGGTCGGTCTTGGCCAGGATGGCCGCCTCCTGGACCTTGCTGTCGAGCACGTCGAACTCATCCTTGGCATCGGCCGTGTACGGGTAGGTCGAGAGGCGCAGTTGCTTGACGATTTCGTGGCCAATGGCGCGCACGCGCTCGGCACGCTCGCCCTGTGTGCCCAGCTTGCCGTGGTACACGACCTTGGCCAGGCCCGGCACGCGCGAAGCCAGGGTCTTCTTGCGGTCCTGATCGAAGAAGAACTTGGCATCCGACAGGCGCGGGCGCACCACGCGCTCGTTGCCACCGATCACGGCGCTGGCGTCTTCCGGGCTGATGTTGCTGACGATGAGGAACTGGTTGGTCAACTTACCCGTGGCATCGAGCAAGGGGAAGTACTTCTGGTTGGCCTTCATCGTGAGAATCAGGCACTCCTGGGGCACCTCCAGGAAAGCCTGTTCAAAGCGGCCGATCAGCACATTGGGTCGCTCCACCAGGGCCGTCACCTCGTCCAGCAATGCGTCGTCTTCGATGGGCTGCAGGTTGGGGCCGGCCTTGGCGGCGGCCTCGCTGAGCTGACGCACGATCTCGGCACGGCGCTCGGCAAAGCTGGCGATCACGGCGCCATCGCGGCGCAGTTGATCGGCATAGGTATCCGGCGTGAGCAGGATGATCGGATCGACACGGGCTTCAAAACGATGGCCATGGGTGACTCGGCCCGCCTTCAGGCCGAGCGCCGTCACGGGCACTTCCTGATCACCCCACAGGGCGACCAGGCCATGTGCAGGGCGCACGAAGTTCACGCTGGTCCAGCCGGGCCGGAAATCGGCGCCCTCGCCTTGCTCCAGCTGATACGTCATGACCTTCGGGATGGGCAGCTTGGCCAGCGTTTCGTCCAAGGCCTTCTGCAGGCCTTCGGCCAGCGTGGCGCCGGTCTTGACGCTGTCGAAGAACAAGGCTTCGGCCTTGCCATCGGGTTGACGCTTCAGGCTGCTCACCACTTCGGGGCCTGCACCGATCGAGGCCAGCTTCTTGAGCAGCGCCGGCGTGGCGTTGCCCGAGGCATCCAGACCGACGGCCACCGGCATCAGCTTGAGCTGCACGGCCTGATCGGCCGCCTTGTTGGCCACATCGGTGATGTGCACGGCCAGGCGACGCGGCGAAGCAAACGACGTCACGACGGCAGAAGGCGGCATCAAGCCCTGGGCCTGGAGGCTTTCAGCCAGCACGGAAGCAAAGGCATCACCGAGCTTCTTGAGCGCCTTGGGCGGCAGCTCTTCGACAAACAGTTCAAGCAGCAGATTGGCGGTGCTCATGGTGCTCAGGCAGCCTTCTTGTCATTCAGTTGTTCGATCACTTCGTCGGCCCAGGCCTTGGGGGCCATCGGGAAGCCCAGACGGGCACGGCTGTCAAGGTAGGCGGCGGCCACGCTGCGGGCCAGATTGCGGATGCGGCCGATGTAGGCGGCACGCTCCGTCACGGAGATGGCGCCGCGCGCATCCAGCAGGTTGAAGGTGTGGGCTGCCTTGAGCACCTGCTCGTAGGCCGGCAAGGCGAGCTTCTGCTCCATCAGGTACTTGGCCTGCGTCTCGTAGTTGGTGAACGCATCCAGCAGGAACTCGACGTTGCTGTGCTCGAAGTTGTAGGTGGACTGCTCCACCTCGTTCTGGTGGAACACATCGCCGTACTTCACGCCCGGTGCGTACACCAGGTCATACACGCTCTCGACGCCCTGCAGGTACATGGCCAGGCGCTCCAGACCATAGGTGATCTCACCGGTGATGGGCTTGCAGTCGATGCCGCCGACCTGCTGGAAGTAGGTGAACTGCGTGACCTCCATGCCGTTGAGCCAGACCTCCCAGCCCAGGCCCCAGGCGCCCAGCGTCGGGTTCTCCCAGTCGTCCTCGACGAAGCGGATGTCGTTCTTCTTCAGATCGAAGCCCAAGGCTTCCAGCGAGCCGAGGTACAGCTCCAGGATGTTGGCCGGCGCAGGCTTGAGCACCACCTGGTACTGGTAGTAGTGCTGCAGCCGGTTCGGGTTCTCGCCATAGCGGCCATCCTTGGGACGGCGACTGGGCTGCACATAAGCGGCCTTCCAGGGCTCGGGGCCGAGCGCGCGCAGGAAGGTGGCCGTGTGGCTTGTGCCCGCACCCACCTCCATGTCATAGGGTTGCAGCAGTGCGCAGCCCTGGGCATCCCAGTAGCTCTGCAGGCGCAGGATCAGTTGCTGGAAAGTCAGCATCGTGTTGCCTTGTGTGAGTGAGACGACTGCAGGCAAAAAAAGCAGCCGTCCAGATGATCTTGAATGCTTGTCTCGGGCACGCCGCCAAATGGACTGGACTGCTCCAGACGCGGCGCGACGTGGCGAGTGCAAAACCCTGATTCTAGTGAATGGCGCCCCGTCGCCCGAACAAGGCCGGCAAGACGCCCATCGCGGCGAGCACCAGCAAGGGCCACAAATGCCAGCGGGCCGCCCACCAGGCGAAAGGCGTCACGCCCTCGCGCCCCTGGACGGTGGCCTGCAGCACCCCTTGCGTATTGAACGGCAAGGCATGCGTCACACGCCCCTGGTGATCGATGACGACCGTGGCCCCGGTGTTGGTCGCTCTGAGCGTCGGCAGCTGGAACTCAAGCGAGCGCAGGCGGGCGATCCGAAGGTGCTGCTGGATCGCCACTTCTTCACCGAACCAGGCCAGGTTGCTGACGTTGGCGAGGATCGTCGGCGCCTGCCGCGCATCGGCAAAGCGCGCAGCCAGCTCTTCGCCATACAAATCCTCGTAGCAGATGTTCGGCCCGATGCGCTGCACACCGACCTTGAACGGCGGCGCAGCAACCGGACCCCGCGTAAAATCGCCCAGCGGCATGTTCATCATGTCCACGAACCAACGAAAGCCCCAGGGGATGAACTCACCAAACGGCACCAGATGGTGCTTGTTGTAGCGGTAAAAGCCACCGGGCTGCGCAAGGGCCTCGGCCGACAGGCCTGCGACCGAATTGGTGTAGCCCTTTTCGAAATCGCCCAGTGGCACGCCAAACAAGGCGTAACGTCCACTGCCCGGCCCGAAGGCCGCCAGCAACTGGTCCCAGTAATTCCTGGGCAACTGGAAGGGCAGCAAGGGAATGGCCGTTTCAGGCGCCACGACAAGACGGCCTTGGGCCTGCACCAATTGCCGTGCATGCCACAGCAACATGGGCACCTGCAATTCAGGCACGAACTTCTCGTCTTGCGGCACATTGCCTTGCAGCAGGGTGACATCCAGCGCGCCGCCATGCGGCTGAGTGAACGAAGGCACCGGCATCCTGGCCATCAGCACCAGGCATGACGCCATGGCAGCCACAACACCCAGCCTTGCCGCCATGCTCACTGCACCGCTGCGCCAGGCCAGCAAGATCGCCGCGACCGACGTGGCCCACACCGCCCCGACGCCATAGACACCCAGCCACGGCGCCAGCCACTCCAGCGGCGAGCCCAGCATGCCGTAGCCACTTGCCCCCCAGGGAAAGCCGGTGAAGATCACCGCACGCGCCATCTCGGCCAAAAGCCACAAGGCGCCGAACAGCAAGGCATCGCGCCACCACACCGCGCTGCGCCAACGGGCCCACAGCCAGCCGGTCAGCCCCATGTACAGCGACAAGGCCATGCACAGCAGCAATACCGCCAACGCAGCCAGCCATCCCGGCAGACCGCCATAGCGATGCAGGCTCACGTACATCCAGCCCGTGGCGCCGATCAGCCACACGGAGCCATACAGCCATGTCGACACCGCGGCGCGGCGCGGCGAAAGGCCCACCCCACCTGACAGCTGCCACAGCAGCGCCAGCAAGGCGCAGGTCTGCAGCGCGGCCGGCGCCGCATCAAACAGCGCAGCGCACCAGGGCGACAGCGACCATGCATGCAACGCACCTGCTGCTGCCACCCACAACAGATCGAAAGGCCGCACGCGCGGGCGGCCGGATGGAGACATCACAGCCACGCCTACTGCTCGACGACTTCGGCCAGATCGGGCGCCGGCGTCACCTTGAACCAGCGCACGGCACCGCCGCGCGCCAGCATGACCATGAAGCGCAGCCCGCCCACATCGACAAATTCGCCGCGACGCGGCACACGCCCCAGCTCATGGGCCACCAGGCCGCCAATGGTGTCGAAATCCTCTTCGGGCAACTGCGTCTGAAACGTCTCGTTGACAGACACGATCGACGCATCGCCGGCCACGCGCTGGCTGCCATCGGCCAGGGTGAAGATGCTGGAGGGAGAATCCTCCTCGTCGAACTCGTCCTCGATCTCGCCCACGATCTCTTCGAGCACATCCTCGATGGTGATCAGGCCGGCCGTCTTGCCGAACTCGTCGATCACCATGGCCAGGTGGCTGCGGCTGGAGCGGAACTCGCGCAGCAGCTCATTGAGGCCTTTGGATTCCGGCACGAAGACCGGCGCGCGAAGCAGCGTGCGGATGTTGAGCTCGGGCGCCCGCTGGAGCTTGAGCAAGTCCTTGGCCATCAGCATGCCGATGATGTTGTCCCGCTCGCCCTCGTAGACCGGAAAGCGCGAGTGCCCCGTGTTGATCACCAGCGCCAGCAACTCCTCGTAGGGCGCGTCGATGTCGATCATGTCCATCCGCTTGACCGCCACCATCACATCGCCTGCGGTCATGCTGGCCATGCGGATCACGCCTTCGAGCATGACCCGGGACTCGGGCTCGATCAGCTCACGGTGCTCGGCATCCGCCAGGGTTTCGATCAGCTCTGCGGTCGAATCCGGGCCGGGAGAAAGGAATTCCACCAGGCGGACGAACAGACTGCGGTGATCGCGCTCCTTTTTGCGCAGCGCGGCAGGGAACTTGTCGGCCTTGGACGGTCGACTCTGAGAGGGTTCGGACACGGCGGGGGTGTCGTGGTTGGGATGCCGCAAGAATACCCGATGGCCGAATCAAATCCGTCACAGGCCTTGCCCGCAGATCCCGACTGAGGGCTACACTTGTATGTTATGAGCCTGATTCCCGTCACCATCCTCACCGGCTTCCTGGGCAGCGGCAAGACCACGCTGCTCAAGCGGATCCTCACCGAAGCCCACGGCCAGCGCATCGCCGTGATCGAAAACGAATTCGGCGAGGAGAACATCGACAACGACATCCTCGTTGCCGACACCGAAGAGCAGATCATCCAGATGAACAACGGGTGCATCTGCTGCACCATCCGCGAAGACCTGCGCGAGACGCTCTCCGACCTGGCCAAGCAAAAGCGCGCCGGCACCCTGAACTTCGACCGCGTGGTGATCGAGACCACCGGCGTGGCCGACCCCGGCCCTGTGGCGCAGACCTTTTTCATGGACGACGAGATCGCCGAGTTGTATCTGCTCGACGCCATCGTGACCCTGGTGGACGCCAAGCACGGCAACACGCAGCTCGACGAGCGCCAGGAAGCGCGCCGCCAGGTGGGCTTTGCCGACCAGATCTTCATGAGCAAGACGGATCTGGTCACGCCAGAAGAGGCCGATGCGCTGTCGCACCGCATCAAGCACATGAACCCGCGTGCACCACAGCAGCGCGTGCACTTCGGGGATGTGCCGCTCAAGGAGGTCTTCGACCTCAAGGGCTTCAACCTCAACGCCAAGCTGGACATCGATCCCGACTTCCTCAAGGACGACGGCCACCACCATCACGGGCACGCACAGGGTCACGACCATGACTGCGGCCACGACCATGAACATGGCGAGCACTGCGACCACCCGCACCACCATGCGCACGATGACGACGTGAAGTCCTTCGTCTACAAGTCCAGCCGCCCGTTCAACCCGACGAAGCTGGAAGACTTCCTCGGCTCGATGGTGCAGATCTACGGCCCGCGCATGCTGCGCTACAAAGGCGTGCTGAACGTCACCGGGATGGACCGCAAGGTGGTCTTCCAGGGTGTCCACCAATTGATGGGCAGCGATGTCGGTCCAAAGTGGGCACCTGGTGAAACCAAAGTCAGCAAGATGGTCTTCATCGGCATCGATCTGCCCCAGGACCTGTTCAAGGCCGGCCTGGATCAATGCCTGGCCTGAAGGCTTGCGGCGCAGCCTGGATGTCCATGGATATGTGCACCCTGAGGGATAGCCTGCACCAAACCACCACAAGAGGTGGCTACAATCCGCGCGCTTCCTCTCAAGGCGCCCTGGGCGCCAAGGCCGTCTCAATGACCTGGACGCCCCTTGGCCGGATGCCCTGCGGGAAGCCCGTTTGACCTTCACCAGGCGTTGGCGCAGTACCGGCCATGCCTCACCGAATCTTGTCCCTGTCAGTGGATCACGCATTTTGGGAAGGAGGATCCTGTGACGAAAACATCCGCCTCGTCGAGCAAGTCGGCTTCCGGCACGGCAGCCAAATCTGCCAAGGCCACCCAGACCGCCGCCAACACCGGCTCCAAGGCCGTTGCAGCCACCAAGACCTCGCCCCCCAAGACTGCGGCACCGGCCGCTGAAGCCCCTTCCCGCAAGACCTCCCCCACACCTGCAGCCAAGAAGACCCCGGCTGCGACCTCAGCCAAACCCGTGGCAACCGGACGCACGGCGTCCAAAATCAGTACTTCAGACAACATGCCTCCCTCTTCTGCCGCCAAGGTTGACACCAAACTGGCCAACGCCTGGAAAAACAAGTCGGGCCGCGAGCTCACCGAAGCCGAGCTGCTGGCCATGCCGGACGCCGAATACATGAGCGACAAGCAGCTCGACTTCTTCCGGGCACGCCTGGAAGCCCAGAAGGAGGACCTGCTGTCCAACGCTGGCGAGACGACCGAACACCTGCGTGAGGACACCTCCATCGTCCCTGACCCGGCCGACCGCGCCACGATCGAGGAAGAGCACGCCCTGGAACTGCGCACACGTGATCGCGAACGCAAGCTGCTCAAGAAGATCTCGCAGGCCCTGGTCCGCATCGACGCCGGCGAGTACGGCTTCTGCGACGAAACCGGCGAGCCCATCGGCCTGGGTCGCCTGCTGGCCCGCCCGACCGCCACGCTGTCCCTGGAAGCTCAGCAACGCCGCGAACTCAAGCAAAAGATGTTCGGAGACTGACCGAAGGCACCTCGAACCGACACAAGGCTCAGTTATCCTGCAAGCATGAGTAAGGAATCCGGCGGTTTTCTGCGCAAGGTCGTGCGCTTCGTGGCCAATCCGACGACGGACTGGAGCGAGCTCGACACGCCCAGCGCAGAAGCCGCCGAAAGCGATTACGCCAAGACCGAGATCAAGGCGATGATCGAGCGCAAGCGGCGCAATGATTTCGTCCGCAAGCGCGAGCTCGACATGCTGCGCAAGATCCGCAGAGAAGGCCTGAGCCAGGACAGCGCCCTGGCGCTGAGCGCCTCGAACCTCGATTCGGACTCCAGGCCGCAAAGCAACAGCACCCGCTCGGATGTGGCCGTCAAGGCCAAGATCGACGAGATCGAATTGCAGATGGTGGGAGGCGCAGGCCGACAGATCCCGCCCAACCCGCAGCCGGCCGCCGTGCCGTCCATGCCGGGGCGCTTCCAGGACGCCGCGACCACGGCGCCCAACCACCTGACCGTGCCGGCCACGCTGCCGACTCCGCCGGACGACGACGCTCACGAACCGCCACCGCTGATTTCCGACGCCGTGCTGGAGGCCGCCCGGGCCTACACCCCGCGCATGACGGCAGGGGCGCCCTCGGTCATGCCGACCATCGGCTCCTCATTCGGGGTGGATCTGGACGTCCAGGTGCAGGAAGTCGCCCACGACCCGGAGTTGGACGAAGCGGTCATCGCCTTCGCCAACGCAGACTTCGACCAGTGCGAGCGCTGCCTGCTCGATCTGGTCAATCCCGGCGCACCACGCCACGACCAGCCGGAGACCTGGCTGGTGCTGTTCGACCTTTACCGCACCCTGGATCTGCCCCACAAGTTTGACCACCTTGCGGTGTCGTATGCGCAGAAATTCGGCGTGTCGGCGCCCCAGTGGTACTCCTTGCCCGAGAAAGTGGCCACCTTCCTGGCCCGCAAGAACGCCGGCCCGAAGACCGAGCCCACACCGATTTACCAGGACACGGGGCGCGATGAAGCGCACGAGGCCACCGAGCCCGTGCCGCTGGAGGGCTGGATTGCACCAGGCACCCTGGACCAGGAAGCCATTTCGAACCTGCGCGTGCAGGTGCTGCAGATGCCTCGCCCCTGGACCATGGACTGGAGCAAGGTCCGCCATGTCTCCCCGGAAGGCGCCGGCCAGTTGAGCCAGCTGCTGCGCCTGTGGTCCCGCGAAGCACAGGAACTGATCTGGATCGGCATCGATCACCTGCTGCATGTGCTGGGCGATGTGTCCCCCACCGGTGTGCGTGACGCGGACCCGGCCTACTGGATGCTCCGCATGGACATCCTCAAGCTGGCCAACCGCCCAGTCGCATTCGATGAAGTTGCCATCGACTACTGCGTCACGTACGAGCTGTCGCCCCCGTCGTGGGAGCCCTCGGCCTGCCGCGTGCGCCTGCAGTCGGACGACGTGAACCCGCATTCACGGCCGCTCTCGCACGTCAGCGAAATCACGACCACTTTTGTCGAATCGCAGATCCACAACGAAGTCGAGTTCGTGCAGGTGGCATCGCTTGAACTCTCGGGGCAACTGGTGGGCGACATCGGCCAGACACTGACCCTGCTGAACGACCAGCTCAGCGCCAGTGTCACGCTGGAAATCGATTGCGAACACCTCCTGCGTGTGGACTTCATCGCCGCCGGCGATCTGCTGAACTGGGTGCTGGCCCGACGGGCCGAAGAGCGCGACGTGCTGTTCCTCAACCCGCACCGCCTGATTGCGCTCTTCTTTGGCGCCATGGGCATCACCGAGCACGCCCGCGTCAAGCTGCAAACCGTCTGACCCCGGCAGACGGCTGCCCCTCAAGCAGGGGGCGGCGGGACGCAAATCCGCCCTTGAAGCAGGGCCACCCTCCCCCATCTATCGTTGCTTCGTGCACCCTTGCACCTTTTCAGAAGCGACATGGATTCATATCACGGCACCACCATCGTCAGCGTGCGACGCAAGACGGCCAACGGCTGGCAGGTCGCCATGGGCGGCGACGGCCAGGTCACCCTGGGGCACATCGTGGTCAAGGCCAGCGCCCGCAAGGTGCGCCGCCTGTATCGCGACCAGGTTCTGGCGGGTTTCGCTGGCGCAACCGCGGATGCCTTCACCTTGTTCGAGCGTTTTGAATCCAAGCTTGAAAAGCACCAGGGGCACCTCACCCGCGCAGCTGTGGAGTTGACCCGCGACTGGCGTACCGATCGCGTTCTGCGGCGCCTGGAAGCCATGCTTGCCGTGGCCGACAAGGAGGCCTCCCTGATCATCACCGGCAACGGCGACGTGCTCGAGCCCGAGCAAGGCATCATCGCCATCGGCTCGGGCGGCGCGTATGCGCAGGCCGCGGCCCGTGCCTTGCTGGCCCACACCGAACTGTCTGCCGCCGAGATGGTCAAGAAGTCGCTGGAGATCGCCGGCGACCTGTGCATCTACACCAACCAGAACCACACCATAGAGACTTTGGACCACCCCCTACCGGCTTCGCCGGCCCCCTCAAGGGGGCGCGCCTGAAGGACCGGTGGAGCCGGATCCTTGGGCGCCGCCTGGATGGACCGTTTTATATGAAGACAAGCCGCTTGGCGGCATGAATGATGGATATGAGCATGACGCCTCAGGAAATCGTCCACGAACTGGACCGCCACATCGTCGGCCAGAAGGAAGCCAAACGGGCTGTGGCCATTGCCCTGCGCAACCGCTGGCGCAGGCAGCAGGTCGATGAGAAGCTGCGCGTCGAGATCACGCCGAAGAACATCCTGATGATCGGCCCGACCGGCGTCGGCAAAACCGAGATCGCCCGCCGCCTGGCCAAGCTGGCCGACGCCCCCTTCATCAAGGTGGAGGCCACCAAATTCACCGAAGTCGGCTACGTGGGCAAGGATGTGGACACCATCATCCGTGATCTGGTGGAGTCGGCAGTCAAGCAGGAGCGGGCCCAGCAGATGCAGGCGCAGCGCATGAAGGCCGAGGATGCGGCGGAAGAACGCATCCTGGATGTGCTGGTGCCGCCACCCCGCTCGGAGTTCGGCATCACCCAGGCCCAGCCCGCCGACAACACAGCCCGGCAAGTGATGCGCAAACGGCTGCGCGAAGGCGCGCTGGACGACAAGGAAATCGAGATCGAACTGGCCGAAGCCAAGACACCCACGGTCGAGATCATGAGCCCGGCCGGCATGGAAGAGATGGCCGAGCAGTTGCGCGGCATGTTTTCGCAGATGGGGCAGCAGCGCAAGAAGGCCCGCAAGGCCACGGTGGCAGAAGCGCGCACCCAACTGATCGAGGAAGAAGCCGCCAAGCTGCTCAACGAAGATGAGGTGCGGGCCCGCGCGCTGGAGCGTGCCGAGCAGAACGGCATCGTGTTCATCGACGAGATCGACAAGGTGGCCAGCCGCTCGGACAGCCAGGGCGCCGATGTCTCGCGTCAGGGCGTCCAGCGCGACCTGTTGCCCCTGGTCGAAGGCACGACGGTCAACACCAAGTACGGCATGGTCAAGACGGATCACATGCTGTTCATCGCCTCGGGTGCCTTCCACTTGAGCCGCCCCAGCGATCTGATTCCCGAATTGCAGGGGCGCTTTCCGATCCGCGTGGAGTTGTCTTCCCTGTCGGTCGACGACTTTGAAGCCATCCTGACGCAGCCCACGGCCAGCCTGATCAAGCAATATCAGGCGCTGCTGTCAGCCGAAGGGGTGGCACTGAGCTTCACACCCGATGCGATCCGGCGCATGGCGCAGATCGCTTTTGAAGTGAACGAACGCACGGAGAACATCGGTGCGCGGCGGCTGGCCACCGTGATGGAGCGGCTGCTGGACGAGTTGTCCTTCCAGGCACCCAATATGTCGGGCCAAGCGCACAGCATCACAGCCGAAGAAGTGGATGCCAAGCTGGCGGAGCTGGCCCGAAACGAGGATCTGTCTCGCTTCATCCTGTGAGTGCGTCAGCGGCGTGACGGGCAGCGGCTCAGGCTTTGGGCTGCTCTGCGGCAGCCAGTGTCAACAGACCTTCAAAGATAAGGTTTTCGACCACGCTGGCGGGCAACTCCTCCACGTGCGAAAGGCGGCTGACGGCCCCGCCGGACATGATCAGCAAGGGCTCCCGGCCGGCCTGCTGCCTCAGTCGACGCAGCGTGCGTTCGATGGCGCCGGCGATCGCATCGGTGCCGCCGCTCATCAGGGCATCACTGGTGTTGGTGGGGAAGTCCCGCACCTCCCCTGTGGGCACTTTCAGGCCCGCGGTCCCACTCTCCAGAGCGCGGTACATCAGACCGAAACCCGGCAGGATCAAGCCCCCCAGAAAACGCCCATGCTGATCGACGGCATCCACCGTCACGGCGGTCCCCACCATCACGGCCAGCACGGGAGGCGGATCCTGCAAAGAGGCCTGCAAGGCCCGTTGACGGGCACCGATGATGGCCGCCCACCGGTCAGCCCCGAGACGCTGCGGATGTTCATAGCCGTTGAGGACACCCCCGGCCTGGGCGGATGCCGACACCCAACGGGGCACCAGCCCCCAGCCTTCGATCAACTGCTCTTCCACCCGACGCTTGATGGCCTCACCGGCCACCACGCAGCCCAGCATGCCGTCCGGGCGATGCACCAGATGCTTCCAGTGCTGATCCCACAACCCATCGATGTCTTCCAGTACCACCGCCCCGTGGGCCAGCAGCTCTGCACCGGGTGCCGGGTGCCCGTACACCCCCCACTTCAGACGGGTGTTACCAATATCGATGACCAGAAACGACATGCACGGATCTCGTTGAAAAGAAAGCGCCCTGAACCCTTGGTATGACCGCCATTGTCACCGCATTGGTCCGCTCAACCCCTTTGCGCGGTGCAGCAAAGTCACCACGGGATAGAGAGAAATACCTATAGAGGGGGGACATGGCCCCAAATTCTTCCGTTATCGTGCGCACCACAGCGGGGCAACGCATGACGTGCGCCCCGGATCGGGTTCACCGCCGAACCTGCCACCCTGGAGCCTTCCGATGATGTATCTGTTGCGCAAGATGGCCGTCTGCATCCTGCTGCTGGCCTCGACCCACACCTGGGCGGCCGTGGTGATCAAGGGTGCCCGCTTCAATGACAGCTATCAACTGGGCAATCAGACACTCTCGCTCAACGGCGCCGGCATCCGTGTCAAGCTGATCGTCGACGTGTATGCGGCGGGCTTGTACGTGCCTCACAAAGAGCACAACGCCAACGGACTGGTCAACCAACCGGGCCCCAAAAGCATGCAGATTGTGCTGCTGCGCGACCTCACCGGCGAGGATTTCGCCGATGCGATGGTCAAGGGCTTTCGACACAACAACACCGAGGCGGACGTGGCCCGCTTTCACGACAAGATCGACGAAATCCGCAGCATGATGGCCTCGTTCGGCTCCGTCCGCAAAGGCACGACCATCCGGATCGATTTCGTTCCCGGCACCGGCGTGCAGGTCTTGATGGACGGCGTGATCAAGGGCGCCCAGCCCGTGTCCGAGGAGTTTTTCTCGGCGGTCTTGCGAATCTGGTTGGGATCCTCACCGGTGGACAGCGATCTCAAGGATGCCCTTCTGGGCCCAAAGTAAGCAAACGTTACAAAATCGTGTGCCGAAATGCGCAGCCGGGGGTGAGCCCGGGTTGTCATCTTGATCAAAAGCGCCGATAACCAGCTCATGTGAACAGGGGAAACCCGTCCATGATTGAATCCGCCCTTCCCTCCCTGCGCGCCTGGACCCAGGCCCTGGGCGATGTCGAGATCCCGGTGCTGCCGGGCTCCGCGGCGGAATTGACCCAGTTGCGCGAGATCGAGGAAACCAAGGGGACTGTCGATGCGCACACCCTGGCCGATGGCCTGGCGCAAGACCCCCTGATGACCCTCAAGGTGCTGGTGCACGTCTCGCGCTACTGCACGCGTCTGAGCATCGAGCCACCCGAGACCCTGGTCGGGGCCATCGTGATGCAGGGCATCGGCCCCTTCTTTCGCGCCTTCGACAAGGTGGCCACCGTCCTGGAATGGCTGCACGAAGAGCCCGAAGCCCTGAGCGGCCTCATCCGCTGCATCACGCGCGCCCGCCGCGCCGCCCATTTCGCGATGGGGTTTGCGTTGCGCCGCCAGGACGAGGATGCCGTCGTCATCCAGGAAGCCGCGCTGCTGCATGATTTCACCGAGATGCTGCTGTGGTGTCACGCGCCCCGGCTTTCCATGGAAATCGCGCGCCGCCTGAAGGCCGATCACACGCTGCGCTCTGCCGATGTGCAGCGCGATGTGCTGGGCGTGCAGTTCAATGATCTGTCACAGGAGCTGATGCGTGCCTGGCAATTGCCCGATTTGCTCATCCATTGCACCGACAACCGCAATGCCACGGACCCGAAGATCCGCAGCGTTGTGCTGGGCGTGCGCATCGCCCGTCACACCCAGCATGGCTGGGAGGATCCGCATGCGCTGGCCGCCATGCCGGACGACGTGGCCGAAGTGGCCAAGCTGCTCAACCTGAACTACGAAGCCGCGTTCAGGCTGATCCAGGGCATGGACAGCTGAACACGGCTGGAGCTGGGCTCAGCGGATGCTGACTGAGGAGCGGAAGGCTTGAACCGCTCCGGCGCCGAAAGCCGCCCCAAAGCGCTTGGCCAGACGCTCGGCCAGGTTTTCCTTCTGGGTGTAGTCGATGATGTCCTCGGCCTTGACGACATCCCGCGCAATCTGGTCGAGGCTGCCCAGCCCGTCGGCCAGTCCCAGCCCCACGGCCTGCTGCCCGTTCCAGAAGAGGCCTGAAAAGGTGTCGGCGCTTTCCTTGAGGCGCTTGCCACGGCCCTGGCGCACCACCTGGATGAACTGCTGGTGGATCTGATCCAGCATGGCTTGCGCGAAGCTTTCATGCTCCGGCTTGCGCGGCGAGAACGGATCCAGCATGCCCTTGTTGGCACCAGCCGTCATGAGGCGACGCTCGACGCCCAGCTTGTCCATCGTGCCGACAAAGCCGAAACCATCCATCAGCACGCCGATTGAGCCAACCATCGAGGCCTTGTCGACATAGATCTGGTCAGCTGCCACGGCGATGTAATAGGCAGCGGAAGCGCACATCTCCTCGCAGACGGCATAGACCTTCTTTTTGTGCAAGGCCTTCAGGCGGCGCACCTCGTCATTGACGAGACCGGCCTGCACCGGGCTGCCACCCGGTGAGTTGATGCGCAGGACCACCGCCTGGGCGCCCTTGTCCTCGAAGGCGCTGCGCAGCGCCGTCATGAGGTTGTCCGCATTGGATTCGGTATCGGCACCGATCTCGCCGCGCACCTCGACCAGCGCCGTGTGCGGCCCGGCCTGAGCCGTGGCAGAGGGGGTGTTGGCCACCGTCGCCCACACCACCGCAATGGCCACGATGAGCCACACGATGCGCCAGAAGCGGCGCCAACGCAGCTCCCGCCGTTGTTGATCCAGGTAGGCGCGGGCAAACTGGGAAAGCACAGCGCTTTCCGTCTGGGCGGTGGTCGATGTCGGGTCAAGGGTGCTCATGCAGGCCTGATGTCGGTTCGGAAGGATGCCTGAGAAGGCGAAGAAGGTCAGAACAGGGGCTGGAAGCGCTCGCAAGGATACCAATACACCTTGCCGTTCTCTTCGGCCACACGGATGGACGTCAGGCGCGCGCCGGGGCAGGGGCCGCTGACGCATTGCCCATTGGGCGGGTCATACAAGGCGCCGTGCACGGCGCAGATGATGAAGCGCTTGTCCATGTCGAAGAACTTGCCGGGCTGCCAATCGAGTTCGGAAGGCACGTGGGCACAGCGGTTCAGATAGGCCACGACGACGTTGTCATAACGCACGGCAAAGGCGGGCGTCAGCTGCCCCCACTCCATCACCTCGAAGGTGACGGCATCGCCGCCCTCTTCCAGGGCCTGGGCCTCACACAGGTACTGCGGCGCCAGATCCAGCTCAGGCATGGCGCTTCAACCAATCGTGCAGTTCCGACATGGAATGGGCGACCACCTGGGTGGGGTAGTCATGGAAGGCAGCGGGCTCGTGGGCTCCGAAGCTCACCGCCACGCAGTGCGTCCCCGCGTTGACGGCCATCTGCAGATCGTGGGTGGTGTCGCCGATCATCAAGGTGCGCGCCGGGTCGACGCCAAACTCGGCGATCAACTCGTTGAGCATGCGCGGGTGTGGCTTGGAGGCCGTTTCATCGGCTGTGCGGCTGCCATCGAACAAGCCCTGCAACTCGACATGCGCGAGCGCTTCATCGAGCCCGACGCGCGTCTTGCCAGTGGCCACGGCCAGCCAGTGATTGCGCTGCTTGAGGTCGTTGAGCATGGGCAGCACCCCTTCAAACAGGCTCAGGTCGTGCTGCGCATTGAAGTAGTGGTGCCGATACCGCAGGCCGAGCTCGGGCACACGTTCGGGCGGCAAGGTGGGCGCCACGTGGGCCAGCGCATCGTGCAGCCCCAGGCCGATCACATAGGAGGCCTCGTGGCGGGCCGGCACCGGCAAGCCCAAATCCGCACACGCGGACTGGATGCACTTGACGATCAAGGCCGTGGAGTCGAACAAGGTGCCATCCCAGTCGAACACGACCAGGTCATAGGCACGGGGACGCAGGCCATTGTCGGATGCGAATTCCAAGGGATGACTCCTGATGCGATGGGCGGCGGGCGTGGCAGCCACACCAAAGAATGAACTTTACCCGCGCGAAGATGTCACCGCATCGAGGGAGGACAGCAGGTTGTCGCATTCCGGAGGCAAGGGCGCCTCGAACACCAGCTCTTGCCCTGTCGCGGGATGCGGCACACGGAGGTAGCGGGCATGCAGGAACATGCGCTCGAAGCGCCCCTGTGACAGCTTGCGCCGATCCACCCCCTCGATCGCCTCCCCTGGCGCGCCGCGCGACAAGGCCTTGTTGAGTGCGAAATCGCCGTACTTGTCATCGCCGACGATCGGATGCCCCTCATGCGAAAGATGCACGCGGATCTGGTGGGTGCGGCCGGTCTTGATGGTGACGTCCAGCAGGCTGAACTGCGCAAAGCGCCTCACCACCTGCACGATGGAGATGGAGCGCCGCCCCTCCTCCTCGTCTCCCGGCTCGCCTTTCTGCCCCGGCTTGACCGCCTTCACGCGTCGCTCGCCCTCCGCCGTCAGGAACTTGTGCAGCGCCACGTCAATGACCTTCTTGCGCTCGGGCCAATCGCCGATGACCAGCGCTGCGTAGGTCTTGTGCGCTTGCCGGTGGCGGAACACATCCTGCAAGGCCGTCAGCGCACTGCGCTTTTTGGCGATCAGCAGGATGCCCGAGGTTTCCTTGTCCAGCCGATGCACCAACTCCAGAAAGCGGGCTTGCGGACGGGCGCGGCGCAATTGCTCGATCACGCCAAAGCTGACGCCGCTGCCCCCGTGTACCGCCACGCCGGCCGGCTTGTTGATGGCCAGCAGGTGCTCGTCTTCGTAGAGCACTGGAAACTCGCGGGCTGGAACCGCGGCGGCGGCAGCCTCGTCCTTTTCGGTCAGGCGCAAAGGGGGCACGCGGACTTCATCGCCCATCTCCAGGCGGGTGTCCGCGCTGGCGCGGCCCTTGTTGACCCGCACCTCGCCACTGCGGATGATGCGGTAGACCAGGGTCTTGGGCGCCCCCTTGAGCACCTTGATGAGGAAGTTGTCCAGGCGCTGCCCGGCGGCCCCCTCCTCGATGACCAGATGCTGCACCTGCGCAACACTTTGGGGGGATGCCGCCACCGCAGCAGCTTGGGGCTTGCCTGCGACAGACACCCTCGCTGGGGGCTTGACCTTGTTTGCCGCCTGTGATTTCACAGCCATTTTGGAGCGGTGCGAAGCGGTTTTCGCACCTATAATCGGGCCAGCCACGTTATGAAATGTTTGTTTGTTGGATTGGCCTGTGCCGATGTCAGCAACCAATGCGCAAAGCCAGACTGCATTTTACCTTTTGAGCAGATCGGGCTGGGCGGCATGACAAGGCCCGGCGGGGTGCCCCGCCATCGATGGTGATGCAGCACACGCAGTCTGCCGGAGAAAACCGCCCAAGGTGTGGTTTTGCCGGCAAGCGGCATGTGTCAGAGCCAACGTAGATCGAACCACGATTCAAGGTTTATTTGGATGCCAGCGCGGCGCACGATTTCAAAACGATCGGCATTTCGCTGGCATCTGCGTCGAGTGACTGCCCACGTGTCCCGGCTCCATTCTCATCTCCCCCCCCCTTGCCTGTTCGCAGGCCGCCTTTCCAGGATGGAAAGCCGGTTCGCTGCGCCGTGCCTGGGCCGGGTCCGGATGGGATGACGCCCCCTCCCCGTCCCCCATCGCCCTCTCCTGTGCTGTGCCACCTTTGATCTTCCAGGTGCAGCCAGGACCTTCGGGCACCGGATGGCGGCAGGCCCGTGTCCAAGTCTCGGCGCGCGCGCCCTTGCTGCCCGGACGCCAAGCGCGGCCCTGACAGCCCAGGCAATTCCTTCAGGTTCACCTTCGTTGCTCGTGCATGAACGCTGCCGTTGCCTGAAAGGGTGACGGTGAGTGGAGGCTTTTCCGGCGCCATCCCGGAGACGCCTCGCTTGGAGCATCAGGAGATCCCATGAAGCGCATGCTGATCAATGCCACGCAGCCGGAAGAACGGCGCCTGGCCATCGTTGACGGCCAGAAACTGCTGGACTTCGAAACCGAAATCGAAGGGCGCGAACAGCGCAAAGGCAACATCTACAAGGCCGTCGTCACCCGGGTCGAGCCCTCTCTCGAAGCCTGTTTCGTCGATTACGGCGAAGAACGGCACGGCTTTTTGCCGTTCAAGGAAATCTCGCGCCAGTATTTCAAGGAAGGCGTCGACGTCCGCTCTGCCCGCATCCAGGACGTGATCAAGGAAGGCCAGGAACTCATCGTCCAGGTCGAAAAGGAAGAGCGTGGCAACAAGGGTGCCGCCCTGACCACCTTCATCTCGCTGGCCGGCCGTTACCTCGTGCTGATGCCCAACAACCCGCGTGGGGGTGGCGTGAGCCGCCGCATCGAGGGCGACGAGCGTGAAGAGCTCAAGGAGGCGATGGACCAGCTCGAGTACCCGAAGGGGATGAGCCTGATCGCACGCACGGCCGGCATCGGTCGCACCGCAGCCGAGCTGCAGTGGGATCTGAACTACATGCTCAAGCTGTGGACGGCCATCGACGAGGCCTGCGCCGCCGGCAAGGGCGCCTACCTGATCTATCAGGAGTCGTCGCTGGTGATCCGCGCGATCCGCGACTACTTCACCGCCGACATCGGCGAAATCCTGATCGACACGGACGACATCTACGAGCAGGCCAAGCAGTTCATGCTGCACGTGATGCCGGACCAGGCCAACCGCGTCAAGCGCTACCGTGACGATGCGGCCCTGTTCTCGCGCTTCCAGATCGAGCACCAGATCGAGACGGCGTTCAGCCGCACGGTGAACCTGCCTTCCGGCGGCGCCATCGTGATCGACCACACCGAAGCCCTGGTTGCCGTGGACGTGAACTCGGCGCGCGCCACCCGTGGCGGCGACATCGAGGAAACCGCCTTCCGCACCAACCTGGAAGCGGCCGACGAAATCGCCCGTCAGATGCGCCTGCGCGACCTGGGCGGCCTGATCGTCATGGACTTCATCGACATGGAGGACAACAAGAACCGCCGCGAGGTCGAGCAGCGTCTGCGTGACGCCCTGCGCTACGACCGTGCCCGCGTGCAGTTCAGCTCCATCTCGAAATTCGGCCTGCTGGAGATGTCCCGCCAGCGCCTGCGCCCGGCCTTGAGCGAAGGCAGCCACATCACCTGCCCGCGCTGCAACGGCACGGGCCACATCCGCGACACCGAGTCCTCCGCGCTGCAGATCCTGCGGATCATCCAGGAAGAGTCCATGAAGGACAACACGGCGGCCGTGCATGTGCAGGTGCCCGTCGAAGTCACGTCCTTCCTGCTGAACGAAAAGCGCACCGAGATCACCAAGATCGAACTCAAGCAGCGCGTGACCGTGCTGCTGGTGCCCAACAAGCACATCGAGACGCCCAACTACAAGCTCGAGCGCCTGCGCCATGATGATCCGCGCCTGGAGAACATCCAGGCCAGCTACACGATGATCGAGGAGCCGGATGACGAAGTCGGCATCACGCGTCGTGAAAAGGCCAAGCCCAAGCAGGAGCCGGTGATCAAGGGCGTGTTGCCCGATCAACCCGCGCCCGTGGCTCCCCCGAAGCCGGAGCCTGCACCCGAACCTGTGGTGACGGCTGCCGCGGTGGCAGCACCTGCCGCGCCGGTGGCTCAGCCCGCACCCGCCGTCGGCGGCGGCTTCTTCGGCTGGCTCAAGCGCCTGTTCGGCGGCGAGGCACCTGCCCCGGTGGTGGCGCCGCAACCGGCACCGGCCGCACCTGTGGCCACGCCTGAAGAAAGCAAGGAAGGCGGCAAGGGCCAGGGTCGCGGCCGACGCGACGGCCAGCGCCGTGGTGAGCGTGGCGAGGGCCGCAACAACGGTGAAGGCCGTGGTGGCGAACGCCGTGGCGAGCGTGCCGACAAGGGTGAACGCAATGGCGAGCGCAACGGGGAACAGCGCGGTGACAACCGCCGTCGCCAGCGGGAAGACCGCCAGGCCGAATCCGTCGGCGCAGAAGCCCGCACTGAGGAAAACAACCAGGCCCGTGAGGGCCGCGGCGAGGGCCGGCGAGGCCGTGGTGGCCGCGGCGGCGATCGCCAGGGCGAACGCCCGGTGATCAACCGCGAGGCCATTGCCGCTGAAGCCCAGGCCCTGGGCCTGGCCGCTGCATCGGCCCATGACGCCGGCATCGGCGGCACCGCCCCCACAGGCGAGGCCGGCGAGACGCGCGAAGGCGGCCGCCGTCGCCGTCGCGGTGGACGCGGCCGCGGTGAGCGCGAAGAAGGCCAGAACGGCACGCTGCCGGAAGGCATTGCAGGCGAGCAGCCGGAACAACTGGCATCGGCCGACATGCAGGCCCGGGAAGCCTCGGTGGACGAGGCCGAGGGGCAAGGCGGCGCCGATCAGGCAGGTGAAGGCGAAGCGTCCGAAGGCGGCCGTCGCCGTCGCAGCCGTGATCGCTTCCGCCGCGATCGTCGTGAACAAGCCCAGGGCGAGGAAACAGCCCTTGAAACCGAAGGTGCCGAAGCCGTGGCTGCAGGCATGGCCACCGGGGAAACTCCGGCCCAGCCCGCACCTATCGAGGCCCGCCCCCCCGTTTCTGAGGCGACGACGTCGGATGAGCAGCCCGCCACCGCCCGTGGGGAGACGCAGCCGATCGCCATGGCTCCTGCAGCCCGCCATGAGCCGGTCGCGGAGGTGGACACGGCCTCGGCCTCTGCCCTGCCGCCCGAGCCCTTCGTGCTGCCGCTGAGCGCGCTGCAGGCCATCGCGCAATCCGCCGGCCTGGAGTGGATCAACTCCGATCTGGACAAGATCCGCCAGGTGCAGGAAGCGATTGCCAACGAGCCCAAGCCGGTCCATGTGCCACGTGCACCCAAGGCGCGGGTGGTGCTGGACGAGGGCCCGCTCATCCTGGTCGAGACCCGCAAGGACCTCAACCAGATCACGCTGCCGTTCGAGAACGCAGCCTGACAGGCTCCCGCCTCTTGACACAGCCCGGCCTCGCGCCGGGCTTTTTCGTTTCCGCCACGAAACAGGGTTTTACCTATACGCCAACAGATTGACCCATACGTCAATCGTGCTCTCTAATGTGGCATCCCAGATGGAGACTGGCCATGCCCATGACGTCCGCTGCCGTGAAAGCCGGCCCCGCTGCGCCTTCCCCGGGCGACGATGCGCCGCCCATGTCGGACGGGTACGCCGGCTTTGTGGCAGCGCCGGTGCAGTTGCGCGAGACGGCCGCACGGCTTGCCAACCAGCCGGCCTACTGGGTGCGCCGTGAGCAGGGATGGCAATCCACCAGTTGGGCACGCTATGCCGAACAAGTGGAGCAGGCCGCGCAGGCGCTTGTCGCGCTGGGCGTTCAACAGGGCGATGCCGTGGCCATCCTGAGCTTCAACCGGCCGGAATGGTCGACGGCCGCCTACGCCGCCATGAGCATCGGCGCCATGCCCGTCGGCATCTACTGGACCAGCTCCAGCGCCGACATTGAATACATCCTCAACCACTGCGCCGCACCCGTCCTCTTCGTCGAGGATGCCCAACGGATGCAGAAGGTCGGCGCCTGCGCGGATCGGCTGCAGCACCTCCACACCGTGGTCCAGTTCAGCGGGGAGCCGGTGTCCATCCATCGGGGGGCGCAGATTGACTGGGCCAGCTTCCTGGCGCTGGGACAGCCCGCCCGCGCCACGCCATCGCTGGCCAGCACGGTGCAACAAAGGCTGAGCCTGATCCGCCCACAGGACACGGCCTCCCTCATCTACACCTCCGGCACCACCGGCCCGTCCAAAGCCGTGATGATCAGCCACGGCAACCTCTGGTGGGTGGCCACCAGCCTGCGCAAGCTGTTCCGTGCGGACGAGCGGGACCGCATGTTGTCCTACCTGCCCTTGGCCCACATCGCCGAACAGATGGGCACCATGCACAACCAGGTGTATGCCGGCTTTTCCGTCTACTACGCGCAGAGCATCAAGCAACTGGGCGAGCATCTCAAGGAGGTCCGCCCCACGGTGTTCTTCGGGGTGCCCCGCGTGTGGGAAAAGATGCAAGCCGCCATCGAGGCCAAACTGTCGCAGGCCACCGGCGTGAAGGCCGGGCTGGCCCGATGGGCCATGGACGTCGGGCAGCGCTGGCATCAGGCCGATCTCGAAGGCCGCTTTCCCGGCGTGTGGTTGATCCTGCAAAGGCAACTGGCCCATCGCCTGATCCACGGCAAGGTGCAGGCCGCACTGGGTTTTCAGCATGCCCGCATGCTGAGCACCGGAGCCGCTCCCATCTCGGCCGAAAGCCTGCGTTTTTTCACTGGCCTGGGCCTGGTGGTGCGCGAGCTGTATGGGCAGTCCGAGGCGTGCGGGCCTTCCACCTTGAGCGTGCCAGGCGCCACGCGGCTGGGATCGGTCGGCCGCCCGCTGCCAGGCTCGCACATCAAGGTGGCCGATGATGGCGAGTTGCTGGTCAAGGGGCCGCACATCTTTCAAGGGTATCTGCATCAGCCGCAAGCCACGGCCCAATGCATGCAGGACGGCTGGCTCCTGAGCGGCGATCTGGGGCACATCGACGAAGACGGGTTCGTGTTCATCACCGGCCGCAAGAAGGACCTGATCATCACCTCCGGTGGCAAGAACATCTCGCCCGCCAACATCGAAGCGGCACTGATGGACGACCATCTGATCGAGTACGCGGTGGTCTGCGGCGACGGGCGCCATTACCTGACCGCCCTGCTGACGCTGGAGCCCCAGGCCCTGGCCGAATTTGCCGCCAACCACGGGCTGCCGGTCACCGACTTGCAACGGCTGCAGCAGCACCCGCGGGTCACAGAGGCGCTGCAAGCGGCAGTGGACCATGTCAATGAGCAGCTGGCGCGCGTCGCGCAGATTCGCAAGTTCACCGTGCTCAAGCGGGGACTGAGCATCGAAGGCGGCGAATTGACACCCACCATGAAGGTCAGGCGCAAAGTGGTCCTGGATCGTGAAAAGGATGTGATCCAGGCGATGTATGAAGAACGGGCCTGAACCCAGGGTGTGCCCCATGCCTCGGGGCTCGTTCACGCCGACGCGCTATGGGAGAATTCCACCTGCACTTCCGATTGGGTTGAAGGACGATGAAATCGACACGTATGGCTGTGATGCTGGCCGTTTCCATGCTGCTGGCGGCTTGCGGCGGGGGCGGCAGCGATGGCACGCATTCGCCAACCGATGCAGTGGATCGCAGTGTGGGCACCCCGACACCCGTCATGCCCCCGGTCACCACGCCCACCATCCTGACCCACGATTTTCCCGTGGGAAGCATCATGGCCTCCCTGGCCTTGGAGCCGCTGGGCGGCCCCGTCTTGTACACCTACACGGCCACTTCCAGCAACGGCACGCCATATCAACTGGTCATCGCCCGGGAAACCAAGGCCAACGTGACGTTCAACAGCACGACGGCCACGCCCATGGTGGTCACTGAAACACTGCGCAAGGGCCGCACCAGCGGCAGCAGCCTGGTGTATGACACTGTGTACGTCAATATCCGCGACGAATACTTTGAACCATCGCCATCGTTCGAGCACCTTGGGACAACCGGCACGGCCACGCACTACTACATCGTGACCCGTGTGGACGACGTGGTGCCCCTGCCCTACCCCACCACTGCCCGCATTGGAAGCATTGGCCCATTGCGGCGAGGCCATGTGGTGATCGACAATATCAACGGGTTCGAGAGCCACTCGTGGGAAGTCCGCTCGGACACCGACACGACGGCACGGGTCTGCGAAGTGATTGCGGCCGACGCGAACGTGGCGAATGAAGACGTCTACACGACCTACCCTCGCACCTATTGCCACCGCGTCAACGAGAGCGACCAAGTGGTCGGCCATACCTTGACGCTGCGCTTCGACGGCGAATTGCTTTACTTCCAGACCGTCACCCCCTGACACGGTCCGCGCCCGGCAGGCAACCCACGCAGGCAGCCTCTGCCGGGCGGTGCAGACACACCGCTTCCAGGCCCTGCACACTCAGAAGTTGAGCTGCGCGCCCACGGAGTACATCTCCAGACGGGCCTTCACATCACCCACTTCACCGCGCGTGAAGTCGGCGCCCAGCGTGCCCGTCCACATCTTGTCGAAACGGTATTCAAAGCCGATGCCGAAGTACGGCCGGATTTCGTTTTCCGTCTCGTCCACGGTGACCACGCCATTGGAAATTTCCCCGCGGCTCTTCACGTAGGCGAAACCTGCTCGCAGCACCCCGCTGAACTCGGGAATGAAGGCATGGCGAAAGGCCAGGTTGGCCACCAGCGCACGTGCATCGCCAGCGGCGTGCGCCGTCGAGCCCAGCCGGTATCCGGCGTCGCCGAAGTCCATGTAGGCCGCTTCCACCGCGATGGTGGGTGTCAGGTTCAGGCCTGCGTAGATCTTGGGGCCACTGTCGTGCACATCGCACTGCGTGGTCTGGTCACAGCTGATCTTCAGGCTGGTCATGCCATAGGCTGCGCCGACGTACAGCCGCTGCGGGGCCTGTCGCGCCTGTTGCGCGTGCGTGGCGCCCACAACGGCCAGCATCACAAGACCTGCCAGGATTTTTTTCATGACGACTTTCCACCTTCTCGAATGTCAAAACGGCCCGCAAGGCACAAGCGCCCGATTCTAGACAAGCCTGCCATGCCGATCGTTGATAGTTATCCCGCCACGGCCATCGGTGGCGGCCACCTCGAGCCTTAACCGGACTCAGCGGGGCAGCCTGCTGAGTGCCTGCTGGTACGCCGGGTGATGCATCAGTTCATCCCAGGTCAGAGGCGCCGTCTGAGGCAGCAGATCGATCCGACGCGCCTCGCTGTCAGGGCTGGGCGTCCAGTCGCCATAGCCCAGCGCTTCGCTCAGGCCATCGAGCAGTTCGTCGACCGGCTTGCCGCCGTCGAGCGACTGGTTGCACAGCAGCACCATGTCGCAACCAGCGTTCAGGGCAGCCAGGGCGCCCTGCGTGTGATTGCCCGCCACGCTGGCACCTTCCATGCTGAGATCGTCGCTGAAGATGGCGCCGGTGAACCCCATCTGCTCACGCAGGATGTCCTGCAGCCACTTGCGCGAAAAGCCCGCCGGCTGGCTGTCCACCTTCGGGTAGATCACATGGGCCGGCATCACGCTGGTCAGCGAGGTGCTCATCCACGCATAGGGCTTGGCGTCGTCGGCCAGGATCTGCTTGAGCGAGCGCTTGTCCACCGGCACATCCACGTGCGAGTCGGCCTTGACCCAGCCATGGCCAGGGAAGTGCTTGCCGCAGTTGGCCATGCCGGCCAGCAGCAGGCCATGCATGACGCTCTTGGCCAGCGCGGTGACCACGCGTGCGTCGCTGTGGAAGGCGCGATCACCGATGACACCGCTTTCGCCCCAGTCCAGATCGAGCACGGGGGTGAAGGTCAGGTCCACACCGCAGGCCCGCAGTTCGCTGGCCAGCACATAGCCGCACGCCGTCGCCGCGTCCATGGCAGCCATGGCACCGCTGCCCGGCGCGCCCTTGCCATCGTTCATCCACATCTCGCCGAGCCTGCGCATGGCCGGCACATGGGTGAAGCCATCGGTCTTGAAGCGCTGCACGCGACCACCTTCATGGTCGACGCAGATCAGCATGTCCGGTCGGATGGACTTGATCTCGGCACACAGCGAAGTCAGTTGCGTGCGGCTGGCCCAGTTGCGTGCAAACAGGATGAGCCCGCCCGTCAGCGGATGCTGCAGACGACGGCGATCGTCGTCCGTCAGGCTCAGGCCTGCGATGTCGAGGACAACGGGCGCGTGCTCGATGGGGGCACGGCCGTCCGGCGAGGCGGCATGTTTGGAGAAGGCCTTGTTTTTCTTGCTCATGGCGTTGTGGGCAGGGTTTCGATGACAACGAAGGCTTGAGCATAGTCGCCTTCATCGGTGAGTGAGACATGCGCGCACCAGCGCCGCTGATCGAACCAGCGGGCCAGTTCGCCACTGAGCTGGATGACAGGGCGGCCGTGATCGCCATTCAGCGCCTGGCAATCACGCCAGGTCATCGGCGCGGTCATGCCCAGGCCGATGGCCTTGGAGAAGGCCTCTTTCGCAGCCAGGCGTGTGGCCACATAGCGTACCGCGCGGCGTTCGTGCGCGGCCTTGCGCTCAAGGTAGACACGCCATTCGGCGTCGCCCAGCACACGCTGCGCGAACCGGTCGCCATGGCGCGCCAGGGCCGCCTCGATGCGGCGGCAATCGCACAGGTCGACGCCGATGCCGGTGATCATGCGCAGGCCGAAGCGCGCCGGGCCCGGATGGCTTCGGCCTTGAAATCGGCAATGGCCTGCTTGAGGCCGACAAACACCGCGTGGCCGATCAGCGCATGGCCGATGTGAAGTTCGCTCACGTCGGGCAAGGCCGCCACCAGCGCCGTGCTGCTGGGCTGGCCGGTGGCCCGGTCTTCATCGCCCACGGGCAGGTGCTGACTCAAGGCCAGGCCGTGGCCCGCATGCGTGCGCAGCCCCAGGCTGCGGCCCAGTGTCAGGCCATCGCGCAGACGCTGCAGCTCGTGCTGCAAGGCGGCCTGGTCGCCATCCCACCAGGCATTGGCCAGTGCCCCGGTGTGCAGCTCGATGCACGGCGCGCCCGCTTCCGCGGCCGCGTGGATCTGCGCCGGATCAGCGCCGATGAACAGCGACACACGCGAGCCGGCCGCAGCCAGACGCCTGCAGGCGTCTTCCACGCGCGCGCGCTGCCCGACGACATCCAGACCGCCTTCTGTGGTGACTTCCTGGCGCCGCTCGGGCACCAGGCACACATGGGCCGGGGCCGTCTGCGCGATGATCTCGATCATTTCCTCCGTGACGGCCGCCTCGAAGTTCAGGGGCACGGGCACATGCGTCTTCAGGCGCTGCACATCCTCATCCTTGATGTGCCGACGGTCTTCCCGCAGGTGGAAGGTGATGATGTCGGCCCCGCCTTCGACAGCCAGCAAGGCGGCAGCCACCGGGTCAGGGAAGCGACCGCCGCGCGCATTGCGTACTGTGGCGACATGGTCGATGTTGACGCCCAGAAGCGGGGCGTCCATGGCGGTCAGTTGGGAGCCGGAGAAGGTCATGGTTGTTGAAGTTCGATCATGAGCTGACGCGTGCGCAGGGCCTGCGATCCGAGATGATAGTGAATGAGCGTGCGCAGGATGGCCTTGAGCTCACTCAACGCAGGCACGCAGGCGGCCATGACAGACGGCACACCTGCTGGCAAGGCTTTCTCGATCCCTGCCAGGATCCCGCCGGCCAACACCACCGGCCCGCTGCCGGCTTCACCCACCCACCTCGCCGGCATCACACCAAGTTCCGGGTGAAGCTCGTACGGCTGATCGACGGACAAGGGCATGCCATCGACAGTCTGCACGGACAGATCGGGCAGATGGCCCAGCAGACGCAGCAGGATCAGCTCGAAGGCACGCAGGGCTGCCTGCAACAATGCCGGATCCCCCATCGCCTGCAAGACCTGGGCATAGGCATCGAACAAGTCCGGATGGGGATCATGGCGGACCATCATCCGCATCAGCAGTTCATTCAGGTAGAACCCCGGCAGCAGCGCCGCGCCGCCAGGCCAGGCCGGGCCGCCGGCCCACTCCGCCTGGCGCAGCAGCCACACCTCCGCTTCCTGCGCGCGCTTGGCACCGAAGGCCACCGTCAAGCGCTGGAAGGGCATCAGCACCGGCCGCAACTGCGAATATGGGCGCTTGGCTCCTTTGGCCACGGCCACCACACGGCCGTGATCCCGCGTGAACAGATCCAGGATCAGGCTGGATTCGCTCCAGTCGTGGCTGTGCAGCACGAAGGCCGCCGTCCCGGATCGTTGCGCTGCGCGTGCCACGGCCTCGGTCTTCGTGCCTGGTTATTCGTAGCCGTAGGTCCGCAGACGGGCCTCGTCATCGGCCCAGCCCGAGCGCACTTTCACCCACACTTCCAGGAAGACCTTGCAGCCCAGGAGCCGTTCGAGCTCGGTTCTGGCTTCGGTGCCGATGCGCTTGAGGCGCTCGCCCTTGTCGCCAATCACCATGCCCTTGTGCTGCTCGCGCTCGACGATGATCGTGGCCGCAATGCGCACCAGGCCGGTCGCATTGGCCTTGCCCGGAGGCGGCGGCTCTTCGGCGTACTGGTCGATCACGACCGTGGAGGTGTAAGGCAACTCGTCGCCCGTCAGACGGAAGAGCTTTTCCCGGATGATCTCGCTGGCCAGGAAGCGGTCCGTGCGATCGGTCAGCGCCTCGGGGTCATACCACCAGGCCTGCTCGGGCAGATAAGGCCGGAGGATGCCCATCAGACGCTTGGTGTCGTCTTCCTTCTGGGCCGACAGCGGCACGAATTCCGCGAAGGTGTGATGCGCCTGCATGCCTTGCAGCCAGGGGAAGAGATCTTCCCGGCGGTGAACCAGATCCAGCTTGTTGGCCACCAGGATCACCGGCTTGTCCTTGGGCAGCAAGGCCACCACCTTGGCATCGTCCGGACCATAACGCCCCGCCTCCACCAGATACAGGACAACGTCCACATCCGAGAGCGTGGCCTGCACCGTCTTGTTCAGGTTGCGGTTCAGCGCCGCGGTGCCGCGCACGGTGTGCCGCGTCTGGAAACCCGGCGTGTCCACAAAGACAAATTGCGTGTCGCCATCCGTGCGGATGCCGGTGATGCGATGGCGCGTGGTCTGCGCCTTGCGGGACGTGATGGACACCTTCTGCCCGACCAGCGCATTGAGCAGCGTGGACTTGCCCACATTGGGCCGACCAACGATGGCCACCAGACCGCACCGCTGCTGTTGCGCGGGCATGGCGGCATCGCTGCCGCCCTTGCGGGCCATGCTCAGATTGGCCAGCATCGCGTCCAGATCGGGATTGAGCTCTCCCGATACTGCCGCCTTGCCGGCGGCCTTTTTCGAAGCCGGCTGAGCCGGCCCCGCGGACTTGCGCGCAGGTGCGGGAGAGGGGGTGGACGGCTTGCGTGGCATGGGGACAACTCTTTACTTGAGACGCGACTTCTTGACGACGACCGTCGGTTTGACGGGCTTGGGCAGATCCTTGGGCGGCAAGGATTGCAGATGGGTGAGCACAGCCTGGGCCGCGATCTGCTCGGCCGCCCGCTTGGACAAGCCCTCGCCGCTGAGGCTCACGCCAAGTTCGGGCAGCTCACATGCCACGACGAACACCTGTTCATGGGCCTTGCCGCGGGTCTCGGCCACGCGGTAGTTCGGTACGGCCAGTTTGCGGCCCTGCAGCCATTCCTGCAAGGCGGTCTTGGCATCTTTGCCCCAACCGTCCAGATCCGGCTGCGCCAGGGCCGGCTCAAACAGACGGACCACCAGATCGCGCGCGGCATCGAACCCGGCATCCATGTAGACCGCGCCGATCAAGGCCTCCAGCGCATCGGCCAGGATCGAAGGCCTTTGCGCGCCCCCACCCTTGGCTTCGCCCTCGCTCAGGCGCATGGCCTCGGGCAGCCCCAGTTGCACAGCCAGCTGGTGCAGCGTGTCCTGGCGGACCAGGTGCGCGCGCACCCGGGTGAGGTCGCCCTCATCGCTGCGATGCAGGCGCTGATAGAGCAAGGCCGACACGCCCAGGCTCAGCACCGCATCGCCCAGGAACTCGAGGCGTTCGTAGTGGTCGGCGCCAAAGCTCTTGTGCGTCACGGCACGCAACAGCAAAGAGGCATCGCCAAAGGTGTGCCCCAGGCGCTGCTGCAATTGACGCAGGGCCGCAGGCAAGCCGGGGCCGGATGAAGAAGATGCGCTCATCAAAACAGATCGGGCCTGAAGTCGATTCCAGGCCCGTCACATGTGCTCAGCAGGAAATCGGGATGGCCATCAGCGGGAATGGCCCTCGAACTTGATCAGCAGGTAGACCGGCGAGACCAGTTCGATCTCCTTGTCATACGCAAAACTGACCACCACCTTGTCGTCTTCCTTGGTGATGTCCAGATCACTGCCCTTGACCGACTCCACACCGTATTCGATCTGCCTTGAGCGCTCGAAAGCGGCGCGGATTTCAGGCACCGTGCTGCCGCCTTCGCGGGCCGCCTTGTTGACCATCGACTGGATGGTGCGGTATTCGTTGATGGCGGGGAACACCTTCATGAGCACCAGCGCGATCGACGAGATCAGCACCGCCCAGAACAGCAGACCGACCAGCGTGATGCCGCGTTGATGCCCGGGCAGATGGCGCGATGTCGGAGGGGTGTTCAAGATCATCATCTTTGCCTTTGTCCTCATACCGTCAGTCAAAAGGTCAACAGGTGCGCACGGCGCGCATCAATGGAAGAAGCCGATGCGTTTGAGATCGCTGAAATTCATCCAGATCACGAAGGCCTTGCCGACGATGTAATCGTCGGGCACAAAGCCCCAGAAGCGCGAGTCCTGCGAATTATCGCGGTTGTCGCCCATCATGAAGTAGTGGCCAGGAGGCACCTTGCAGACCACGCCTTCACCACTGTAGCGGCAGTTCTCCTTGAAGGGGAAGTCTTCGATGGCCTGCGGCGGGATGAAAGGCGGACGGTCCTTGTCGATCAGGATGCGATGCTCCACGCTGGCCAGCTTTTCGGAGTACTGCAGGGCATAGCGCATGCTGTCGGCATCATAGAACTCAGGCAGGGCCTGGGTCGCCACCGGCTTGCCGTTGAGGAACAACTGCTTGTTCAAATAGGCCACCTCGTCGCCCGGCACGCCGATCACGCGCTTGATGTAATCCAGGCTCGGATTGACCGGATAGCGGAACACCATCACGTCACCACGCTGGGGCTCGTGATTGGCGATGATCTTCTTGTTGATCACCGGCAGGCGGATGCCGTAGTGAAACTTGTTGACCAGGATGAGGTCGCCCACCAGCAGCGTCGGGATCATCGAGCCGGACGGGATCTTGAACGGCTCGAACAGGAACGAGCGCATCAGGAAGACGGCACAGATGACGGGGAACAGGCCAGCCGTCCAGTCCAGCCACCAGGGCTGCATCAACAGCTTGTCGCGCGCCTCGGCCACATTGCCGTCGACTTGCGCGATGCCTTGGCTGGCCAGTTGCGCACGACGCGCCTGATCCTGATTGACCAGGTTGGCAGCTGCCGCCTCGCGCGCGGGGCGGAAGCGATAGCGCTCGGCCAGCCAGTACAGCAGGGTCACCACCGTCAGCACGAGCAACAGGAGCGAGAAATTGCCCGTCCAGCGACCGGCATACCAGCCCCCCAGGTACGCCAACAAAGCGGCGTACAGCACACCAGTGATCAAACTCATCAATCGTCCACTTGAAGGATGGCCAGGAAGGCTTCTTGCGGCACCTCGACGGTGCCGATCTGCTTCATGCGCTTCTTGCCGGCCTTTTGTTTTTCGAGCAGCTTGCGCTTGCGGGTGATGTCACCCCCATAGCATTTTGCCAGCACGTTCTTGCGCAGGGCCTTGATGTTCTCCCGCGCAATGATGTTGCCGCCGATGGCAGCCTGGATGGCGACGTCGTACATCTGGCGCGGGATCTGCTCGCGCATCTTGGCGGCCACCGCCCGGCCACGGTATTGGGCCTGCGTGCGGTGCACGATGATGGACAAGGCATCCACACGGTCGCCGTTGATCAGCAGGTCCACCTTCACCACGTCGGAGGGGCGGTACTCCTTGAACTCGTAGTCCATCGAGGCATAGCCACGCGAGACGCTCTTGAGCTTGTCGAAGAAGTCCAGCACGATCTCGGCCAGCGGCATGTCGTACGTCAGCATGACCTGACGGCCGTGATAGGCCATGTTGAGCTGCACGCCGCGCTTGAGGTTGGCCAGCGTCATCACCGGACCGACGTAATCCTGCGGCATGTACAGGTGCACGGTCACGATGGGCTCGCGGATTTCGCGGATGCGGGCCACCTCGGGCATCTTCGAGGGATTCTCGACCTCGATCACCACGCCGTCGTTCAGCTCCACCTGGTAGACCACGCTGGGCGCGGTGGTGACCAGATCCTGGTCAAACTCGCGCTCCAGGCGCTCCTGCACGATCTCCATGTGCAGCAGGCCCAGGAAGCCGCAGCGGAATCCGAAGCCCAGGGCCTGCGAGACTTCCGGCTCATAGCGCAATGAGGAGTCGTTGAGCTTGAGCTTTTCCAGGGCATCGCGCAGCTGGTCGTATTCGCTGGACTCGCTGGGATACAGGCCCGCGAACACCTGCGGCTGGATTTCCTTGAAACCGGGCAGCGGCTCGGTCGCGGGGCCGGCATTGTTGGGCAGCTTCTTTTCCAGCGTGACGGTGTCGCCCACCTTGGCCGCCGACAACTCCTTGATGCCCGCGATGATGAAGCCCACCTCGCCGGCCTTGAGCTCGTCACGGGGCGTGGACTTAGGCGTGAACACCCCCAGGTGCTCCACCGGATAGACGGTGTTGGTGGCCATCATGCGGATGCGCTCGCCCTTCTTGAGGACGCCATCGACCACACGCACCAGCATCACCACGCCGACATAGTTGTCGAACCAGGCATCGATGATCATGGCGCGCGGCGGGCCATCGGCATCGCCCTTGGGCGGCGGCATGCGAGCCACCACGGCTTCCAGGATGTCCTCGACACCCATGCCGGTCTTGGCCGAGCACGGGATGGCGTCGGCGGCGTCGATGCCGATGACGTCTTCGATCTCTTCCTTGGCACGATCAGGATCGGCCTGCGGCAAGTCCATCTTGTTGAGGACCGGCACCACTTCGACACCCAGATCGAGCGCGGTGTAGCAATTGGCCACCGTCTGGGCCTCGACGCCCTGGCTGGCGTCCACCACAAGCAAGGCCCCCTCGCATGCCGACAGCGAGCGGCTGACTTCATAAGAGAAGTCCACGTGGCCCGGCGTGTCGATGAGGTTGAGGTTGTAGACCTGGCCGTTGCGCGCCTTGTATTGCAGCGCGGCCGTCTGGGCCTTGATGGTGATGCCGCGCTCTTTCTCGATGTCCATCGAGTCCAGCACCTGGGCTTCCATCTCTCGGTCGCTCAGACCGCCACAGCGCTGGATGATGCGATCGGCCAGGGTGGACTTGCCGTGGTCGATGTGCGCGATGATCGAAAAATTACGGATGTGATTCATAAAAAAAAGGCACGTCCAAAGGAGTGACGCGCCTTCCAACAAAAACGTATGGCAACTGCTTGTTGGACTTTCATTGTATCGAAAAGCCCTCCCGAAAAGGCTGCGTCACAGCCATGAACAGGGATGTCCGGCCCCCCCTAACTTTTGTTTTCCACAAGTTATCCACAGGATTTTGTGAACAACTCCAACGCTAGAGCGGTCGGTTCGGGGGGGATCCGTCAGCCCGGGGATTGTATCGGCATTCGCCGGGGGCTCCGGGGAGTTATCAACAGCGAAACCCGCTGTCGAATGTCCCCAACACCCCGTCCAAACAGTCGGGCATTCCGGTAAAAAACCCTGAGCGGCTCTCGGGTTTCCGCTCAGGGTTGGGGCGAACCGGCCCGACGAAAGCGCCGGGGAATCCGGGCGATGGCTTACTTGCCGGGCCGGATCACGGCGTACTGCGCCCATTCACCACGGCGCACAAGCACGCTCACCGGACGGCTCTTGTCCAGCTTGGACAGCACCGCCTCGAACGCCTTGACGCTGTCGATCTGCACATTGGCCACCGCCAGGATCAGGTCGCCCGCACGCAGGCCGGCCCGGGCTGCCGGGCCCGTGGCCTCCTCCACCACCACGCCGCCGGCTTGCTTGAGCTCACGCTTTTGCTGGGCGGTGAGGTCAGCCAGGCTCAACCCCAGGCCGCTGCTGGCCAGCTTGCCCTCGGACTTCGCCGCTTCCGCGGCCTCCTTGGGCTGCGAGTCCAGCTCGGCCACCGTCACCGTCAGCTCCTTGTACGCACCGCGGCGGAAGACCTGCAACGCAGACTTGGTGCCCGGCTTCGTGGCCGCAACCAGGCGAGGCAGATCCTGCGCCTTGTCGATCGTCTGGCCGCCAAACTTGGTGATGATGTCGCCTGCTTCAACGCCGGCCTTTTCCGCGGGCGTGCCGGCCTCCACGCTCTGGACCAAGGCACCGACAGGTTTGCCCAGACCGATGGACTCGGCCACATCCTTGGTCACCGGCGCGATGGCCACACCGATGCGCCCACGGATCACCTTGCCGCCACTGCGCAACTGCTCGGCCACCTTCATGGCGTCATCGATGGGGATCGACAAGGAAATGCCCATGAAGCCACCGGAGCGGCTGAGGATCTGGGAGTTGATGCCCACCACCTCGCCACGCATGTTGATCAGCGGCCCGCCGGAGTTGCCGGGGTTCACGGCCACATCGGTCTGGATGAAGCGGATCTCCTCGCCGGTATCCCGCGCCTTGGCGCTCACGATGCCGGCAGTGACGGTGTTCTCCAGGCCAAAGGGCGTGCCGATGGCCATCACCCATTCACCCACCTTGAGCCGGCCGACATCCCCAATGGCCACGGCAGGGAGCTTGCTGGCCTCGATCTTGACCACCGCCACATCGGTGCGCTTGTCCACGCCCACGATCTTGGCCTTGTATTCGCGCTTGTCGGTGAGGTTGACGTAGACCTCGTCGGCCCCCTCCACCACGTGGGCGTTGGTCAGCACATAGCCGTCAGCGCTGACGATGAAGCCCGAGCCCACGCCCCGGGGGCGCTCTTCACCCTCGCCTTGACCTTGCCCAGGCCCTTGCCGCGGTGCGCGCCCCTGGGGCGGCTGCCCCGGCATCGGCACACCGAAGAAGCGGCGGAAGAACTCGCGCATCTGCGCATCGGCTTCGCCCCCCTCTTCGTCCGAATCATTGACGCGCTGTGTGGTGCGGATGCTGACCACCGACGGGCCGACCTTCTCCACCAGCTCGGTGAAGTCAGGCAGGCCCCTTGACCAGAACCGGTGCGTTGGCCTGCGGCACATTGCTCTGGATCGGCGGGGAAGAAGACGCCGGCGCCGACTGCTGCGCCTGCGACGGATGCGGGAACAAACTGGAACTCAGGACCAGACCGACCGCCGACACGACGGCGCCGACCACCAGGGTGCGGCGAACGACCGATGCGGACGATGACGGATGAGAAGACGTCATGTTCGAAACCTCGTTGATCAGAACGGAAAACGAAGAAGGCGTAGTTGTAACGTAAGAGTCCCACAGCCGGCTGACAGTTCTTTGGCGGCTTGGTGAAGAGAAGTAAAGACGCGACGCTTTCATCTGCTCCAGCACGAGAAAAGGCCGCTGGGGCAGCATGTGCCGGCAGCGGCCTTCCTTCCGTGGAGAGGAGGAACAGGGTATGAACGGTGGACGGCCTCAACGGGCGTCGTAGACCACCTGCCGCACCAGACCGCTCTGGCCAGTGGAGAACGACAGGTCGGGTGCCTGCAAGGTGGGCACCGGTGCACTCATGGCGTGCTCGACACGGGGGTCGCGCACGATGACCACATAGATGTTTTCCGGCCGGCTGAAGCTGGGGCCGCTGACCGCTTCCGGCACCTTGCCTTGCTCCGCCGATACCGGCATGAGTGCATTGCCCAGCGCATTACCCAAGGACGGACCCGACACCGCGGCCATGGACAGATCCGGCGCCACTGCCGTGTTCGGCACGCCGGCCATGGTCACCCCACTGCCCTGCCCCGCCGGCCCTGTCGGAAAGCCCTGGGTGGACAGCAAGGCACCCACGAGCATCACGAAACCCGCGGCCACGCCCACTGGCCCCATCCATGTGCGGCGCTTGAGCTCGATCGGGTGCTTGCGATCCACATACGGATCGGTGAGATGGCGCGCCGCCACGGCCGCCGCTTTTTGCGCAGCAGCCACCGCAGGAACCAGCACAACCGGCTCCTGGGCCATGCGCTCACGGAAGTTCTTGAGGAAGCTGTCTGTGCCGCTGGACTCGGCCAAGTCTTCGGAACGCATCACGTCACCGATGAGCTGGTAGGCGTGCCAGGTGGCCCGGGCTTCAGGATCGTCTTTCCAGGCGGCGCAGGCACGCGCCACCTCCGGGGACTGCGCCTCGCCGTCGGCCAGAGCCGACAGCGCTTCGCGAGCGGATTCACTGTCGTTGAAACGGTCGGACATGAGAATGGCTCCTGTGGTCAGGTGACGGCGCCGTGCTGCAGGGAACATGGGACGCAAGGCCGCCGCATACAGGCATAGAGTGACCCACCGGCCGAAAGTTCACCTGAATTTACAAATTCGTGTCAGGCACTCAGAACAGCTTGTCCAAAGCGTACTTACCAGCGCTCGCCTTGCCGAGTGTCCAGCAGGGGCCGCAGGCGATTGGCGATGGCCTCCCGTGCACGGAAGATGCGCGAACGCACCGTCCCGATGGGGCAGTTCATCAATTCCGAGATTTCTTCGTAGCTCAGGCCTTCGATTTCCCGAAGCGTGATGGCCTGGCGCAGGTCTTCGGACAAGGCCTCGATGGCGGCGTTGACTGTCTCGGCGATCTGCCGGCTCGCCAGCACGGACTCGGGGGTTTCGCCGTCCGAAAGCTCGTTTTCCACCCGCGGGCCGTCGTCATCGTCCCCGCCTGCCGCACCCAGGGCCGCCTCCGTGAGGATGGGATCCCGCTTGAGACCGATCATCGCCTTCTTGGCCGTGTTGACCGCGATGCGGTAGAGCCAGGTATAGAAGGCGCTTTCGCCACGGAAGGTGGGCAACGCGCGGTAGGCCCGGATGAACGTCTCCTGCGCGATGTCCTCGACCAGATCCACGTCGCGCACCATCCGCGCAATCAGCCGTTCGATGCGGCGCTGGTACTTCACCACCAGCATCTCGAAGGCCTTCTGGTCACCCCGCTGGACACGCTCGACGAGGGCGGCGTCCACATCCACCACCGGCTCCACCAACTCCCGGTGCACCGAAGCCTCGGGCGAGTTCAGCAAGGTGGACGGCACGGCTGCGGGATCCTGCTCCTGGAGGGTCACGTCCGTGCCCTCGCCCGGAGGCATGTCCACAGGGTTCTTGGGCATCATCCGCGTCCTCCCTGGTGTGGGCGCGCGGGCCGGCGCGCAGGCTGGGCTGCCGCAGAAAACGGCCGACGATCTGCCATCACCGTGGTGACAGGAAAGGCCGTATCGATACGGCTATGGCCCTGGCCAGATGGCACGCGCCGCGGGCGGATGAGGCTGACAAGACGACGCAACACGGCTCCCGACATGATTGAAGGGGCCCATGATGCCATTGCCACATGACTGGCGTCACGCCCTGTGCTGCCAGCACCGCTGGCTCCCCCCTCCTGAGTGGTCATCCCTTCCGGCAGATGCAACAAGGTCCGCAGCTGATGTAACGACCTGTTGCGCATGCTGTGCAAGGCCGTCCCAGCGACCTCCACATCCCGCGCATCCAGCCAGGCATGCACGGCCCGAGCCGGCGCATCGCCAACACGCTGCACACGCAGAAGCATCCAGCCCTGCCACGACAGCATCACTTTGAGCCGCACGGGGGAACGCCACTGCGCGATGTGGAAACCACCGGATGATGCACCGGAGGATTCATCCCGCTCGACCGGGCCTTGCCACTGAAGGGTCAGGGCATGCGCATCCCGGGTCCAGCGCTGCCAGATGCGCCAGGCCATGGCCAGCCATGCGGTCACGCCAAACCAGGCCAATGGCAGCGCTGCAAGATGGACATGCCCAGCCAGCGCATCCTCGGTCAAGGCCAACAGCCATGCGACGGCCATGGCGGCACCGCTCAGCCACACGAGCCCCACAGGCCAGCGCACCAGCACAGCAGCAGGTGCCCCCACAGTCAAGGTCCAGGCGGCAGGGCGGGTGAGAGGATGAGCGGCCATGGCGATCACGTCAGAAGTGAGGAGCCTGGAGGCCGCGGCAGACGCAAGCCTCAGACGCGCTTGAAGACCAGTGTCCCGTTGGTCCCACCGAAACCGAAGTTGTTCTTCAGCGCGGCATCGATTTTCATCTCGCGTGCGGTGTTGGCGCAATAGTCCAGATCGCACTCAGGGTCCTGATTGAAGATGTTGATCGTCGGTGGCGAGATCTGATGGTGCACCGCCAGGACCGTGAAGATGGATTCGATGCCGCCGGCTCCGCCCAGAAGGTGCCCGGTCATGGACTTGGTCGAGTTGACCACCACCTTCTTGGCATGTTCACCCAGCGCCAGCTTGATGGCGTTGGTTTCGTTGACATCGCCCAGCGGTGTAGAGGTGCCGTGCGCGTTGACGTATTGCAGTTGATCGGCGTTCAGGCCGGCATTGCGCAACGCTGCCTGCATGGAACGCTTGGGGCCATCCACATCCGGAGCAGTCATGTGGTAGGCGTCGCCGCTCATGCCGAAGCCGGCCAGCTCGGCGTAGATCTTCGCCCCACGCGCCTTGGCGCTTTCGTATTCTTCGAGCACCATGACACCAGCGCCTTCGCCCAGCACGAAGCCGTCGCGGTCCTTGTCCCAGGGCCGGGAAGCCGTCTTGGGATCGTCGTTGCGCGTGGACAGGGCGCGGGCAGCCGCAAAGCCGCCAACCCCCAGGGGGGAGACGGTCGCTTCGGAGCCGCCGGCCACCATGATGTCGGCATCGCCGTATTCGATCATGCGGGCGGCCAGACCGATGGCGTGCAGACCGGTGGTACAGGCCGTGACCACACCGATGTTGGGGCCCTTGAAGCCACACTGGATCGACACGTGGCCGGAGATCATGTTGATGATCGACGCCGGCACGAAGAAGGGCGAGATGCGGCGGGGGCCGCGATTGATGTATTCGGAATGGGTGTCTTCGATCATCGGCAGACCGCCGATGCCGGAACCCACGAGCACGCCGATGCGCTCGGCCTGCTCGGGTGTCAGGGCCTCGCCCGTGGGCAGGCCCGCATCACGGACGGCCTGCAGGCTTGCAGCCAGCCCGTAATGGATGAAGGTGTCCATGTGGCGGGCTTCTTTGGCGGGGATGTAATCCTCGATGTTGAAGCCCTTGACTTCACCCGCGAACTGGCAGGCGAACGCCGAGGCGTCGAACTTGGTGATGGTTTGGATGCCGGACTGGCCAGCAACCAGGTTCGACCAGGATTCCTGAACGTTGTTGCCCACGGGGGTAACCAGGCCCAGGCCAGTGACGACGACGCGACGACGGCTCATGCTTATCCAGAAATGATGAATGCGGTGTGAAAACAGGAGGGTGGAACAAGGGCCCCGTTCAAGAGGCCGGCTTGTTCGCCCGGCCTGTTGTTCAGGCCTTCACGTGGGCCTTGGCGTAGTCGATCGCCAACTGCACGGTGGTGATCTTTTCAGCCTCTTCGTCGGGGATCTCGATGCCGAACTCGTCTTCGAGGGCCATCACCAGTTCAACGGTGTCCAGGGAATCGGCGCCCAGGTCGGCCACGAAAGCCTTCTCGGGGCTGACTTCAGACTCGGCCACACCGAGTTGCTCTGCAATGATCTTCTTGACGCGTGCTTCGATATCGCTCATGACTCCTCCAGGAGGTGGTGCAAACAAACCAGGGATTTTACCGGCTCGGCGCAACAATACGCCGCCGGTCCGAAATTGGAAGTTGAGATTCCCTGAACAACCTCAAAATCAATTCATGTACATGCCGCCATTGACGTGCAATTCGACGCCCGTGATATAGGCAGCATGGGGCGAGGCGAGGAAACCCACGGCATCGGCGATGTCTTCGGGCTGGCCCAGACGTCCCAGCGGGATCTGCGCCTTGAGCGCATTGTGCTGCTCTTCCGACAGGGCGCGGGTCATGTCGGTGTCGATGAAGCCGGGCGCCACGCAGTTCACGGTGATGTTGCGGCTGCCGAGTTCGCGCGCCAGTGCACGGGTCATGCCTGCGACACCGGCCTTGGCAGCCGCGTAGTTGGCCTGCCCCGCATTGCCGCTGGCTCCCACCACCGAGGTGATGTTGACGATGCGGCCATAGCGCTGCTTCATCATGGGGCGCATGACGGCACGACTGAGACGGAAGACGGCCTTGAGGTTGGTGTCGATCACCGCATCCCAATCCTCATCCTTGAGACGCATGGCGAGCATGTCGCGCGTGATGCCGGCGTTGTTCACCAGCACGTGCAAAGCGCCGTGCTCCTTGAGGATGGCATCGATCGCAGCATCCACGCCGGCAGCATCCGTCACGTTGAGCACGATGCCTTTGCTGCCTTCGAATCCGGCCAGTGCCTCACTGATGCCCTGGGCGCCTGCTTCGGAAGTGGCCGTGCCGATGACCTTGAGGCCGCGCTGAGCCAGCCCCAGCGCGATGGCGCGGCCGATGCCGCGGCTGGCACCTGTCACCAGAGCGACCTGGCCTTTGAATTCGGTGTTGCGTTCGGTGGTGGTCATGCGAGCAGCCCCTTGGTTTCGAGCAGCGATGCGGGATCGAACACGGTGGCCGCGATCAGATCCGCGTCGATCCGCTTGACCATGCCCGCCAACACCTTGCCGGGACCACATTCCACCACACGGGTGACGCCCCGGGCCTTGATGGCCTGGACAGTCTCGACCCAACGCACGGGCCCGAAGGCCTGGCGATAGAGCGCGTCGCGGATGGCATCGGCATCGCTCACCACGGCCACATCCACGTTGTTGATCACATCGATCTGGGGCGCAGCGAACGACGTGGCGGCCAGCTTCTCCTTCAGGCGATCGGCAGCCGGCTTCATCAGACTGGAGTGGAAAGGCGCGGAAACCGGCAGGGGCAGCGCACGCTTGGCGCCTGCCGCCTTCAGCAGCTCACAGGCCTTCTCGACAGCGGCCTTGGTGCCCGCGATCACGGTTTGCTTGGGATCGTTGAAGTTGACGGCCTCGACGGCTTCGCCGCAGACCCGGGCGGCTTCGGCGCAGCCGGCCTTCACACCGTCAGCATCCATGCCGAGGATGGCGGCCATGCCACCAGCGCCCACAGGCACGGCCTCCTGCATGGCTTGCGCGCGAAAGCGCACCAGCGGCAAGGCGTCCTTGAGCGTGAGCACGCCTGCGGCGACCAGGGCAGCGTATTCACCCAAAGAGTGGCCAGCCACCACCGAGGGCTTGAGCCCCGTCTCGGCCAGCCAGGCGCGCCAGCAGGCAATGCCGGCCGCGAGCATCACGGGCTGAGTGTTGGTGGTGAGGTCGAGGCTTTCCTTGGGGCCTTCGGCAATCAGGCGGGCAATGTCCTCGCCCAGGGCCTCAGAGGCCTCGGCGAGCGTGTCGCGCACGGCTGCGTGGCCTTCCCACGCATTGAGCATGCCCACGGCCTGGGAACCCTGCCCGGGGAACACGATGGCGAATGCAGTCATGAAACGGTCCTTCTTGTTGTCATGCCGCGCGAGACATGTCGCGCACTGTGATGATCTTGCGATGTGTGCCAGACGGCGGATCAGTAGTCGACGAGCACCGCGCCCCAGGTGAAACCGCCGCCCACGCCTTCTAGCATGAGCGTCTGGCCGGGCAGCACCTGACCGGTGCGCACAGCCTGATCCAGCGCAAGCGGAATGGATGCCGCCGAGGTGTTGCCGTGCTGGTGCACGTGGTGACCACCCTTTCCAGCGGCAGCTTCAGCTTCTTGGCCGTCCCCTGCATGATGCGCAGATTGGCCTGATGGGGGATCAGCCAGTCCACACACGATGCATCGCGCCCGGCGGCGGCCAACACTTCATGCGCAGCCTGATCCAGCACGGTGACCGCGAGTTTAAACACGGCCGGCCCGTCCATTCTGACGGTGGCCACGCCCAACACCTCACCGCCCGCCACGTTGCCCGGCACATTGAGCAGCTCTGCATAGCGGCCATCGGCATGCAGGCGCGAGGCCACGATGCCGGGCTTGTCCGATGCTTCGAGCACGACGGCGCCGGCACCATCCCCGAAGAGCACGCAGGTGGTGCGGTCCTGGAAGTCAAGCAGACGGGAGAACACTTCGGCGCCGATGACCAGCGCGCGACGGGCTGAACCGGCGCGGATCATGGCATCGGCCACCGTCAAGGCGTAGATGAAGCCGGAGCAGACGGCCTGCACATCGAAAGCGGGGCAGCCGTGGATGCCCAGCTCGCGCTGGATCAGGCAGGCCGTGGCCGGGAAGACGTGATCCGGGGTGGAGGTGGCGCAGATGATCAGGTCGATGTCGCCCGGCTTGACGTGGGCAGCTTCCAGTGCCGCCTGCGCCGCCTTGAGCCCCAGCACGCTGGAGGTGACATTGGGCTCGGCAAAGTGACGCGCCTGGATGCCCGTGCGCTCGACGATCCATTCATTGGAGGTCTCGATGCCGTCGGCGGCAAGACGATCCACCAGTTCCTGGTTGAGGACGCGGCGCGGTGGCAGGTAGCTGCCGGTGCCGGTGATGCGGGAAAAACGTGACTGACCTGCCGCTTGTGGCGACAGTGGCGCGGCCTCGTGAGCCGTTTGTCGAATGGACATTCAGTAAGGGATCAGGCCGCGCGCCCCACATCCGCCTTGTCGCCGTCGGGCACCGCCGGGGTGGGCAGGCTTTCCAGCGTGGCTGCGATCTGGTCGTGGACCCGTTCCAGCAGTCGGTGACGGGCGGCATCATAAGCGCGAATCATGGCGACTTCAAACGCCAGGGCATCCGAGGAGCCGTGACTTTTGAACACCAGACCGCGCAAACCGAGCAGGGCCGCCCCGCTGTAGCGCCGGTGATCCACGCGCTTTTTGAAGCGGTTGAGCACCGGCATGGCCACCAGCGCGACCATCTTGGTCAGGGCGTTGCGGGTGAATTCCTGCTTGATGAAGGCGGCGAACATGCCAGCCAGCCCTTCCGCCGTCTTGAGCGCCACATTGCCCACGAAGCCGTCGCAGACGACGATGTCGGAGGTGCCCTTGAAGATGTCGTTGCCTTCGACGTTGCCGTGGAAGTTGATCAGGCCCTTGTCGGCCGCCGAGCGCAGCAACTCGCCGGCCTGCTTGATGACTTCGCTGCCCTTGATGAGCTCTTCACCGATGTTGAGCAGGCCCACGCTGGGGCTTTCCTTACCGTCCACGGCGGACACCAGGGCACTGCCCATGACGGCGAACTGCAGCAGGTGCTCGGCCGTGCAATCGACGTTGGCCCCCAGGTCGAGCACCGTGGTGAAGCCGTCGTTCTGATTGGGCATGACCGTGGCCAGCGCGGGGCGATCGATGCCATCGACCGTCTTGAGCAGGTAGCGCGCCAGGCCCATGAGCGCGCCGGTGTTGCCGGCCGACACGCAGGCATGGCCCAGAGCCGGCTTGTCGGCCGTGGCCTTGAGCTGGCTGATGGCCACCCGCATCGACGAATCCTTCTTGCGGCGCAGCGCGGTCTCGACGGGATCGTCCATCGTCACGACCTCGGTGGCCACCACCAGCGTGGTGCGCGGCCATGCGCGAGCAGGTTCAATGGCCTGCGGCAGCCCCACCAGCACGACTTCGGCATCGGGATGCTTGTCCAGGAAGGACTTGGCGGCCGGCAGGGTGACCGAGGGGCCATGGTCACCCCCCATGCAGTCCACGACGATGCGCACCGGAGACAGCACGTCGCTGGACGCACGGCGACCCGAATTCGGTTGGGGCGAGACGGCAGAGGGAGAGGCGGTCATGGATGATGGGCCACAGCCAGGGGCGCGACAGCAGACGACATGCGCCTTGCCCGGCTGCGTGCAGGTGCCTTCAATGTGGGAGCGGGAGAAACGACAAGGGCCGGAGCACCGATGGAATCGGATGTCCCAGCCCTGTTGGCTTTGTTTTTATTCCCCGTCGTGATGCGTACGGGGCAGGCCAGACGGATCAGGCAGCCTCACGCCACATCAGGCATGGGCGGCCCCTATCTGACCGTTGATCAGGCGTCTGCCTTGGTCTTGAGGACCTTGCGACCACGGTAGAAACCGGTGGGGCTGATGTGGTGACGCAGGTGCACCTCGCCCGTCGTGGATTCCACGGCCGTGCCCGGGGTGACCAGGGCATTGTGCGAACGGTGCATACCGCGCTTGGAAGGCGACTTCTTGTTTTGCTGAACGGCCATGATGGACTCCGATTGAGCGGGACTTGCCATGTTGCCGGCGGCAGCCGGCTCGATCGAGCACCCGCAGGTTTGTCAGACCACACCGTTGCCAGCGCGTGAAACCTTCGAAAGCCTCACAAGAAACCGGCCGCCTTGCAGTCTGCAAGCAAGTTGATAACAAATGGATGAATGCGATTGCCTGCTTGGAATACAAAGACCCTAAGACAGGCGCACCCGGAAAACTCGCGATTCTAGCACGAGTTATCCCGCAGCATCAATCCTTGGGCTGATTCTTCTTCAGGGAGGCCAGCACGGCAAAGGGGTTGGGTTTGCCGGAGAGCGTGAGATTTTCCTCATCCTCCGTCGAGGCCTTCGCGGCTTCGCCCGCGGGCATGGCTTCGTCCTCCGATGTCATATGGCGATAGACGTCGGTGGGGCACTGGTCGTGGCGTGGCACGATGGGCTGAGCCATGATGAGCTCGTCCTCGATCAAGGCCAGCAGGTCAAACTGGCGGGACAAGGCCAACACATCGTCGTCCCCATCGGCATCCAGTTGCGCAGCGGCCGCCTCATCCTGGACGAAACGGATGCCGCGCTGCACCTGGATCGGCAAGGTCACGGCCTGCAGGCAGCGCTGGCATTCCCACGCCAGTTGGCCCTGGGCCTTCAGATCCAGCCACATCTGCGGCTTGCCCACTCGCTGCGGCACCAAACGCCCCTGCGCGGACCACGTCAGGGCCGGCAAGGTGTTCATATCGACATCTTTGGCCAGCCCCTCGGCCAGACGAGTCAGCTCCCGGACGGCGACTTCGTCGCTCAGGGGCTCGCCAGATTCAATGAAGGCCCCGATGTCCATTTTGCGGGGCGAAAAGCTACGCGGTTTCATGGCGCCGAGTGTAGCGGCCCGGTTCACTGCCACCGATGCCTGGACAATACAGGCATGGACAAACACGATGTGCATCCGGCCGGCACGGACTGGCCCACGCTGGTGTTGGGCTCGACCTCACCCTACCGGCGGGAGTTGCTGGCCCGCCTGGGTCTGCCCTTTGTGACCTGCGCCCCCCAGGTCGACGAAACCCCTGCTGCGGGAGAGGCTCCGGCCGAGATGGCCTGGCGGCTGGCCGAAGCCAAGGCGAGCGCGGCGGCGCGGCAGCATGCGGTGCTGGGCACGCATGACGCGCTGGTGATCGGCTCCGATCAGGTGGCCGATCTGGATGGGCAGGCCCTGGGCAAGCCCGGAGATCACGACCGGGCCGTGGCGCAACTGCAGGCCATGCGCGGGCGTGAGGTGCGGTTTCACACGGCGGTGTGCGTGGCACGGCCCGGCAGGCGCTTTCTGCAGACGCACCGCAGCACGGTGACGGTGGCCTTTCGCGACCTGAGTGATGACGACATCCAGACCTATCTGCACGCGGAACAGCCTTATGACTGCGCCGGCAGCGCCAAGGCCGAAACATTGGGGATCGCCTTGCTGTCGGCCATCCACTCCGATGACCCGACCGCACTGATCGGGCTGCCCTTGATTGCCACCACGGCGCTGATGCGGGCGGCGGGTGCCGATCCGCTGCGCTGGCGGGCGGCCTTGCGCAAGGAGGCGGCATGACGACACGTGGACGGCTGCTGCTCATCCCCAACACGCTGGACCTGGGCTGCACAGGCGACGAAGGCGTGCCTTTGCCGGATCTGCGCAAGGTGTTGCCGCAAGGGGTGATCGACGCCTCGGCCGGGCTGGGCCACTGGGTGGCGGAAAACGCCAAGACGACGCGCGCCTTCCTCAAACGGGTGGGCGAGATCGTGCCCCTGGCCACACCCTTGCAATCCCAGGACATCCAGGTGCTGCCCCGGCCTGCCAAAGGCGGGGACAAAGGCCCCGGGAAAGGCGACGCCAAGGGGGGAGACAGCCACGCTGCGGCCATGCGCGCCCTGCTGGCGCCGGCCCTGGCCGGCCATGACCTGGGCTTGATCTCGGAGGCGGGCCTGCCTGGGGTGGCCGACCCTGGCGCTGCCATGGTGCTGGCTGCCCACCAGGCCGGCGTCGAGGTGGTGGCCATGTCCGGGCCCAGTTCGCTGGTGCTGGCGCTGGCCGCCAGCGGCCTGCACGGTCAGAGCTTTGCGTTCGTCGGCTATCTGCCCGTCGACCAGACCGAACGCGCGCAGCGCATCCGCGAACTCGAGCAGACATCGCGCAAGGCCCACCAGACGCAACTGGTGATCGAAACGCCCTACCGCAACGCCGCTTTGTGGCAGGCGCTGCTGCAGTCCTTGCAGCCCACCACCTTGTTGAGCGTGAGCTGCGGCCTGACCTTGCCCCAGGGCTGGAGCCGCACCGACACCGTGGCACGCTGGCGTCAGCAAAAGCTGACGTTGCCAGGCGACGTGCCCGCCGTTTTCTGCTGGCTGGCGGCGTGAGCGCCAGCGGGTGGATGCGCTTCTTGTCACAATGAGGCCCTTGCTTTGCCTCCTGCCATGAACGACCTCGCCCACCCCAGCCTGCCCACACATCACCACGCCGAGCCGGACGATCTGGCCCGCAAGCTTGGCTATGCCGGCCTCGTGCCCTTTGTGGCGGGGGCGCTGTTCGTGTGGCTGCTGGCAGGCCGTGTGGGAGACGAGCCCTTCCAGTTCGTGGTGTTGGCGCTGAGCAGCTATGCCGCCCTGATCGCGTCCTTCCTGGGTGGCATCCCCTGGGGATTGGTGATGTGGCGCTCCGCCGCGGGGCTGCCTTTGCCAGCCACCTCCCGCAAGGCACTGTGGACGGGCATCGTCTATTGCACGGCCGCGTGGATCGGCCTGTTGATGCCCCCGCATGCCGGACTGGTCGTGCTGGGCACGCTGCTCATCGCCTGCTACATCACGGACCGCAAGCGCTACCCTGAACTGGGCGTGGCCGGCTGGCTCACCCTGCGTTTTCGGCTCACGGCCGTTGCCAGCCTGAGTTGCTTCCTGGCCGCAGCCCAGATCTGAAGCTCGTTGACACATCGACCGGTTCGCTTTCGGTGAACCCCAGCCCGACCTCACTGCATGAGACCCCACGCATGATCCAGTACCGCATCGAAGTGGCGGATGTCAACGCACACCGCTTTCGCGTGACGCTGCGCATCGCCCGGCCCCAAAGCCCGCAGCGCCTGAGCCTGCCGGTCTGGATTCCGGGCAGTTACCTGGTGCGGGAGTTCGCACGGCACCTGTCGCCGCTCACCGCGCGCCAAGGCTCTCGTGAAGTCCGCATCGATCAGGTCGACAAGGCCACGTGGGATGTCGCCACGCAGGGGCAGGCCGCGCTCACGGTGAGCTACGAGGTCTACGCCTTCGACACCTCGGTTCGGGCCGCCTTTCTGAATGCGCAGCGTGGTTTCTTCAATGGCACCGGGGTGTTTCTCAAGGCCCATGGCTTTGAAGACGGGCCTCAGGCCTTGAAGATCGCCGGCCTGCCCAAGAGCTGGTCGGTGGCCACCTCGCTGCCGGCCTTGAATGTGGATGCCCGCGGTTGGGGCGATTACGAAGCGCCCGACTATGACGCGCTGGTGGATCACCCGGTTGAGCTGGGCACCTTCTGGCGCGGGGAGTTCATCGTGCGGGGCGTGCGCCATGAGTTCGTGGTGGCCGGCGCCACGTCCGACTTCGATGGTGACAAGCTGCTGGATGACACCCGCAAGATCTGCGAGGCCCAGATCGCCTTCTGGCATGGACGCCGCAAGCCCTCCTTCGACCATTACGTGTTCATGCTCAACGTGGTCGAAGACGGCTACGGCGGGCTGGAGCATCGGCAGAGCACGGCGCTGATCTGCGCGCGCAAGGATCTGCCGCGCAAGGGGCGTCCGGTCAACAAGGAGGCCTACACGACGCTGCTGGGCCTCATCAGCCACGAGTACTTCCATACCTGGAATGTCAAGCGGCTCAAGCCCGTCGAATTCGCGCCTTACGACTACACGCAGGAGAACTACACGCGCATGCTGTGGTTCTTCGAAGGCTTCACCTCGTATTACGACGACCAGTTCCTGTTGCGCGCCGGGCTGATCGACAGCGGCACCTATCTCAAGCTGTTGGCCAAGACGATCAACCAGGTGCTGGCCACCCCGGGGCGGCTGCAGCACAGCGTGGCCCAGGCCAGCTTCGATGCCTGGACGCGCTATTACCGTCCGGATGAGAACACGGCCAACGCCACGGTGAGCTACTACACCAAGGGCTCGCTGATCGGCCTGTGCCTGGATTTGGCCTTGCGCCAATTGCCGCCGGTGGATGGCCGCCAGCCGAGCCTGGATGGCGTCATGCAGCGCCTGTGGCAATTGCAGCGGCCCATCACCGTGGCCGACGTGGCTCAGGCGCTGGGCGACGAAGCGGGGCATCTGCCGAACCTGATGCCTTTCACGGCCGGCACATCGGTGGTCGATGCCTGGCAGGCGTTGTTGACGCGCTGGACCGAAGGCTGCGATGAACTGCCGCTCAAGACCCTCTTGACCCAGCACGGCGTGGAATGGACGAGCAAGCCCGGCCCGCTCCCGCAGCAATGGGGCGTGCGCCTGCAGGACAGCAACGGCAGCACCAAAGTGCAGGCCGTGATGCGGGATGGCTTCGCGCAGCGCATGGGCCTGAGCGTCGGGGACGAGCTGCTGGCGCTGGACGGCTGGCGTGTGCGCCGCAGCGACGACCTGGCGGCATGGCATGACGCTGCGCGCGAGCAGGCGCTCCTGGTTTGCCGCGATCAGCAGATCCTGAGCCTGAAGGTGCCGGCCGTCCAGCCGGCCGTGCAGACCAAGGGGCGGCAGCACCGCAAACATGAAGCCGGAGACATGGACGTGCTGGCTGAGCTGGCGCGCGAATCCGTCTGCCCGGAGATCGTGGCGCTCAACGTGCCCAACGGTGGCGAGCAGCACGACGCCATCCGCAGCCGACGGCGTGCCTGGCTGACAGCATGAGGCGGGGCGCTGGGAGATGTCTTTGAGGCAAGAGGCGTCGGCACCGATGCCGATCACGTCAAGCAGAGCGTCGACAAGCGGACAACGGCGCCATGGTCTGGCGCTGGGCCTGCTGACGCTCGCCGTGCTGCTGATCCACCTGTGGCTGACCTATGCGGTATCGGAGCGCATGGCGGCGCTCTCGCCGGAGCCGGGCATCCAGCGCATGGAGGCCACCTATGTCTCCGAAGTGAAGCTCACCGCGCCGCCGGTGGCCGTCGCCGCAGTGCAGCCCCCTGCGCCCACGCCGGTCTCTGCCGCCTCGGCACGCGCCCCACGTCCACGCAAGAAGAAACCCGTGCCCGCACCGAAGGCGGCCTCCGCACCGCAAGAGGCTGCATCGGAGCCGCCGGTGATGGCGCAGGAAACGGCCAGCCAGCCCGTCGCGCAAGCACCTGAGCCAACGCCCCCGACCGTGACCAGCGCGCCGTCCGAAGCGGTCGCCCCCACGCCACCTTTGACCGTCTCGCAGTCGGCCAGCAGCCCTTCCCCCAGCGGCCCGACCTTTGTCTGGCCCAAGGCCACACGCGTGAACTTCAAGCTGGAGGGCAATTACCGCGGCCCCTTTTATGGCACCGCAGCCGTGGAATGGGTGCGCCAGGACAACCGCTACCAAGTGCACATGGAAGCCAGCGTGGCCATACTGGGCTCCATGCACATGACCAGCGAAGGCCTCATCACGCCCAAGGGGCTGGCGCCGCAGCGTTATGAAAGCGTCAACCGCATGCTGTTCAGAAGCGCGCGCATGAACAGCATCCGCTTCGAGGAAGAACAGGTCGTGCTGGCCAACGGCGACCGCGAGCCCCGCCTGCCCGAGATGCAGGATCCCGTGAGCCAGCTCATCCATCTGGCCTACCGCTTCATCCAGAACCCGGAGCTGCTCAAGCCCGGCAACACCGTCGAGATGCCGATCGCGTGGACCAAGAAGACCGAGATCCTGGCCTACGACGTGATGAAGGAAGAGACCTTGTCGACCACGATGGGTGAGATCGCCACGCTGCACGTCAAGCCGCGGCGCGTCATCAAGGACAAGGACAACCTGTCTGGCGAGATCTGGTTTGCGCCCGGCCTTCAGTACCTGCCGGTGCGCATCTTCACACGCTGGAGCGACGAGATCTGGCTGGACATGAAGATGGACGGGGCGCCGCAGCAGTCTCCAGGCGAAGCACCGGCCGATCACGCAGGCAAGGCCGCCACACCGCCCGGCCCGCAGCCGTGAGGCTCAGCCCTTTCAGCCTTTTTCAGCCCTTGTCGGCCTTCTCCGCCTTGTCCAGACGCTGCTCCAGCGCCGCCTTGGCTGCGGCACCCGGCAAACGCGTGCCATCCTCAAAGAACACCGCGGGCGTGCCATTGATGCCGAACTTCTGCGCCAGCGCCTGGTTGCGCGGCACGGGCGAGTTGCACATGCCCATCACGCGCGGGGGCTGCACGCCGCGCAGCATCCAGTCCAGCCAGGCCTGGGTGCGGTTGTTCACGCACATGATGCTCTCGGCCTTGGTCTTGGAGTCTTCGCCGAGGATGGCCACCACGAAGGTGTAGACCGTCACGTCCTTGAGCTGCTGGAGCTCACGCTCGAGTTGCTTGCAATAGCCGCAGTTCGGATCGGCAAAGACCGCCATGCGGCGCTTGCCATTGCCCGACTTCCACACCACGGCGTCCTTGAAGGGCAGGCCGGCGAAATCGATCTTGTTGATGTCGTCCAGACGTTCCTGGGTGAGGTTGCGCTGGCTGCGGGTCTCCAGGATGTGGCCGTCGATGACGTATTCGCCCGAAGCGTCGGTGTAGAGCACGTTGGCGCCGATGCGCAGCTCGATCAGGCCGGCGATCGGCGTGGTGCGTGCGGAGTCGATGGGCGGCAGCGTGGGCATGCGCTGGGCCAGCTTGCTCTTGAGGGCGTTGAGCTGGCTGGCCGGCACATCGTTCTGGGCCAGGGCGGCGGTGCTCATCGCGAAGGTCAGGGCGGCGATCGTCTGTGCGATGGCACGGCCGCGAAAGGTGGCAAACATCCTCAGTCCTTGTTCAACATTGATGGGGCGATGGCAGCACGGTGATGACGGGCCGCACATCCTCATGATCACGAAACATCCAGCGCACGGCCGATCAGCCAGCTCTTGACGGGGCCCAGGCGCTGCACCAGACCCATGCCGAGGTTGCGCGCCTCTTTCAGCGGCATCCGGTCATCGGCGAACAGCTTGAGCAGGCCGTCCGTCAGGCCGGACATCGCCTTGGTCGGCCATTCGCGCTGACGGGCGTACCGGCGCAAGGTCCGTTCGTCGCCGGGCGTGCGCCAAGGCTCGACCTCGCGCGCCTGCCGCAGCACCGACACCAGGGTATCGACATCCGCCAGCCCCAGGTTGAGCCCCTGTCCGGCCAGCGGGTGCACCTGGTGCGCGGCATCGCCCAGCAGGACCCAGCCCTGGCCACACCAGCGATCAGCTTGCGCCAAAGCCAATGGCCACGCCATCACAGGGGACGACAAGGCGAGTTGGCCGACTTTGTCCAGGGCAGCAGGATCGGACTGGGCGATGGCGTCCATGAGGCTGCGTTCGACATCCTCGGGCGCCTGCACCAGCAGTTCTTCGGCGCGGGCCTTGGGCACCGACCACACCAGGCCGTACGAGGCGCCGGGCTGCGGCTGGTTGAAGGGCAACAGCGCGAGGATGTCCGGCGAGCGGAACCACTGGCGCGCCACGCCGTGATGGGGCTGCGTGGCCTTCAGGCGAGCCGCCACGCCCATGTGGCCGTAATCCTGACGGGCGAATTCGATGCCCAGCGCGGTGCGCGTGCCGGAATGCTTGCCTTCGCAGATGGCCAGCAGTGCGGCGGTCACTGGCGGCGTGCCGTCATCAGCCAGGGGCGGGACGACCTCCACGCGGGGCGCAAAACGCAGCGCCTCACCCAGCAGGCGCTCTAGGGCGGCGGCGTCCACGATCCAGGCCAGCTCGCTCACGCACTGCTGCCAGGCTGAAAACGAGAGGGCCCCACCCTGATCGCCCCGCACGTCCATTTCGAAGACGGGCGCGGACCACTCCTGCAAGGCCGGCCACACGCGCAGGCGCTCGAGCAGGCGGATGGCGCGGGCATTGAGGGCGTAGGTGCGCACATCGGCCTGCTCGGCACGGGCATGCTGGGGCGATCGCGCCCAGGCGACCTTCCAGCCTTCGGCCGACAGAGACAGGGCCAGGCTCATGGCCACGGCACCCGAACCACTCACGCAAACATCAAATCCGGGCGTAGCCATGAGGTCGATCTGGAATCAGGAGGAATGAGGCTGGGGCGCCAGCCGGGAAGCGGCGCCCCCCGGCAATCTACTATGGAAAACGTTCAAGGCGCAGGCCGCGAAGCGATCGGGCGGGCGCGGCGCCTGTCGGCCGCGTAAAATGCGCGGTTCGGCGGCCGGCCGCACATTCCTTCGTGTGCTTTCCATGCCAGCGCCCTCCTCTTTACCTTCCCAGGAACATCCATGAGCCTCAAGTGCGGCATCGTGGGTCTGCCCAACGTCGGCAAGTCCACCCTTTTCAACGCCCTGACCAAGGCCGGCATCGCGGCTGAGAACTACCCCTTCTGCACCATCGAGCCCAATGTGGGTGTGGTGGAAGTGCCCGATCCCCGTCTGGCCAAGCTGGCGGAGATCGTCAAGCCCGAGCGCATCCTGCCGGCCATCGTCGAATTCGTGGACATCGCCGGCCTGGTCGCGGGTGCCTCCAAGGGTGAAGGCCTGGGCAACCAGTTCCTCTCGCACATCCGCGAGACGGACGCCATCGTCAATGTGGTGCGCTGCTTCGAGGACGACAACGTGATCCACGTGGCCGGCAAGGTCGACCCGATTGCCGACATCGAGGTCATCCAGACCGAGCTGTGCCTGGCCGACCTGGGCACCGTCGAAAAGAGCCTGCAGCGCTACACCAAGGCTGCCCGTTCGGGCAACGACAAGGAAGCTGCCGCCCTGGTCAAGGTGCTGGAGAAGTGCCAGGCCGCGCTGGATCAGGCCAAGCCCGTGCGCTCCATCGATTTCACGAAGGAAGAACTCGTCATCCTCAAGCCGCTGTGCCTGATCACGGCCAAGCCGGCGATGTTTGTGGGCAACGTGTCGGAGACCGGCTTCGAAAACAACCCCTTCCTGGACCGCCTGCGCGAGTACGCTGCGGCCCAGAAGGGCGAGGTCGTGGCGATCTGCGCCAAGACGGAAGCCGAACTGGCCGAGATGGACGACGAGGACCGCGCCATGTTCCTGGCCGAGATGGGCCAGGACGAACCGGGCCTCAACCGCCTGATCCGCGCCGGCTTCAAGCTGCTGGGTCTGCAGACCTACTTCACGGCGGGCGTCAAGGAAGTGCGCGCCTGGACCATCCATGTGGGCGACACGGCCCCGCAGGCCGCGGGCGTGATCCACACGGATTTCGAGCGCGGCTTCATCCGTGCGCAGACCATCGCTTATGAAGACTTCGTCCAGTACAAGGGTGAAGCCGGCGCCAAGGAGGCGGGCAAGATGCGCGCAGAAGGCAAGGAATACGTGGTCAAGGATGGCGACGTGCTGAACTTCCTGTTCAACGTCTGAGGCCATCGTCGCTCGAATCCAGACTTCGGAACGCGGCATGACCGGCGAGCATCTGCCACTGCCCACCGACCAGGCCCGACCGCCGGCGGTCAGCTTCTGGGAGGCCTTCCGCTTCTGGCTCAAGCTGGGCTTCATCAGCTTTGGCGGGCCAGCCGGGCAGATCGCCATCATGCACACCGAACTGGTGGAGCGGCGCCGCTGGATCAGCGAGCGGCGCTTCCTGCATGCGCTGAACTACTGCATGTTGCTGCCCGGGCCGGAGGCCCAGCAGTTGGCCACCTACATCGGCTGGCTGATGCACCGGACCTGGGGGGGCATCGTGGCAGGCGCGCTGTTCGTCCTGCCATCGCTGTTCATCCTCATCGGCTTGTCGTGGATCTATGTGGCCTACGGACACCTGCCGGTGGTGGCCGGCCTGTTCTACGGCATCAAACCCGCCGTCACCGCACTGGTGCTCCATGCCGCGCACCGGATCGGCAGCCGCGCCTTGAAGCATCCATGGCTTTGGTGCATCGCCGCGGCTGCGTTCCTGGCCATCTTCTTGCTGGATGCGCCCTTCCCATTGATCGTGCTGGTCGCCGGCAGCCTGGGGGCACTCGGCGCCCGCCTGGCGCCCGAGGTCTTTGCGGTCGGCGGAGGACACGGTGCGGCCAAGGAGGGCTACGGCCCCGCACTGATCGATGACGACACGCCGACACCGGCGCACGCCCTCTTCAGGCGGGGCCACCTGGGGGCCGTGCTGGCCGTGGGGGCTGGGCTCTGGCTGGGTGTCATGGGCGTGCTGACGGCCAGCCAGGGCCTGAGCGGCGCACTGGCCCAGATGGGCTGGTTCTTCACCAAGGCGGCCTTGCTGACGTTCGGCGGGGCCTACGCCGTCCTGCCCTATGTGTACCAGGGCGCCGTCGAGCACCACCATTGGCTCAGCGGCCCCCAGATGATCGACGGGCTGGCCATGGGCGAGACCACGCCGGGGCCGCTCATCATGGTCGTGGCGTTTGTCGGCTTCGTCGGCGGGTGGCTCAAGCAGCTGTTCGGGCCGGATGCCCTGTTCCTGGCCGGCGCAACGGCGGCCTGCGTGGTGACCTTCTTCACCTTCCTGCCTTCGTTCATCTTCATCCTTGCCGGCGGTCCGCTGATCGAATCCACGCATGGCAATCTGAGGTTCACCGCGCCGCTGACGGCCATCACGGCTGCGGTGGTGGGGGTGATCCTGAATCTGGCGCTGTTCTTCGCGTACCACGTGTGGTGGCCCCATGGCTTTGAGGGGCGCTTCGATGCGGTCTCGGCCGTGATCACGCTCGGTGCGGCGATCGCCTTGTTCCGATACAAGGCTGGCGTGATGCCACTGCTGGCAAGCTGCGCCGTGATCGGGTTGGGCGCGACATGGGTGCCGATGCTGACGCGCTGAACGCCGTTTAAATCTTCAAGAGGTGATCCAAAGCAAAGAGAAGCCGGCATCAGCCGGCTTTTTTTACGGCACGCTGTCGGCACAAAACACTCAAGCCGCCATTCCATCCGCCGAAATCCACGATGAATCAGGCGACCTGAACGTGCCATGCCGCACGCTTGGCGGCCGCCACCCGGAGTGTTTGCGGCGAGTTGGAAGTTCATGAGCCTTTTTGCATTGATGCGCGGATTCACGATCCGCATCCGCATGTTCGGCGCCATTGGCGTGGTCCTGGCCTTGTTGCTCATGGTGGGCGGGGTCGGTGTCTACGGTTTGCTGCACAGCGCCGATGTCAGCGCCAGTTATCAGACGAGTTCGTTCACGGAGGTGACCCGGCTGTCTCGCATGCGCGAAGCGCTGGGACAGGTTCGGATGCACGAGCAGCGCATGCTGCTGGCTGCGGGCGATGCCACCAGCCTGGGTGCCGCCGCCAACGATTGGCGTGCTGCCGTCTCGCGGCTGAAAGAACTCACCCAGGGGTTGCTGCAGGGCGAGGCGGACGAAGACAACCCCATTGCAGAAGCGACGCTGCGCGATCTGGCGCAATACCAGCAAGGCCTTGAGGCGCAGCAGGCCGCGTTGGGCACCGCCGGGATCGCGCGGGATGCGGCCCAGAACGCCATCGCGCCCAGCGTCAAGCTGGCGCAAACGCTGACGGCACACCTCGAAGCCATCGACGGCGTCATGACCGCCGAAGCCAGGCAAGCCCACGATGCCCAGGAGCGCAATGTGCGCGACACGCTGGTGCTCTTCCTCGGCGCAGTGCTGCTGTCCCTGCTGATCGTGGTGCCCACGACCATCGTCAACCAGATGTGCATCTGCGAGCCGATCGACCGCGCGCGCCATCTGGCGCTCTCGATCGCGCAGGGCCACCTGAACAACACGGTGGCCACGCACGGCAAGGATGAGGCCGCCGATCTGCTGCGTGCGCTCGACGAGATGCAGCACTCACTGCGCGCCACGGTCAGCGACGTGCGCATTTCGGCCGATGCCATCAGCGTGGCCTCCTCCGAGATTGCCAGCGGCAACATGGACCTGTCCACCCGCACCGAGAACACGGCCTCCAGCCTGCAAGAGACCTCGGGTTCGATGCAGCATCTGACCGGCACGGTCGAGCACAGTGCCGACGCCGCGCGGCAAGCCAATGAACTGGCCCAAGGCGCGGCCACGGCCGCCCACCGCGGCAACAGCATCGTGAACGAAGTGGTGGCCAACATGGACGAGATCGACGGCACCAGCCGCCGCATCAACGACATCATCGGCGTGATCGATGGCATCGCCTTCCAGACGAACATCCTGGCGCTCAATGCGGCGGTGGAGGCAGCCCGCGCCGGCGAGCAAGGGCGCGGCTTTGCAGTGGTGGCTGGCGAGGTGCGCAGCCTGGCGCAGCGCAGCGCCACGGCCGCACGCGAGATCAAGCAGTTGATCCTGGCCTCAGGGCAGAAGGTCGAATCCGGCACGAAGCTGGTGCACGACGCGGGCGCAGCCATGCAGGAAATCATCACCAGCGTGCAGCGGGTGTCCGACATCATCGGCGAGATCTCGGGTGCGGCCACGGAGCAAAGCACCGGCATTGCCCAGGTCAACCAGGCCGTGACCAATCTGGACCACATGACGCAGCAGAACGCCGCGCTGGTCGAACAATCCGCCGCTGCGGCGGCCAGCCTGAAGGATCAGGCACTCAAGCTCACGCGGGCCATGTCCGTGTTCGATGTGTGATGCCCGAGGAGGTCCCCATGCCCAAGCAATCAAGCCGCGACCTCAAGACCCTGCTGCCCCACGCCTGGCTCGGCGTGCTGGCGCTGCTGGCTGCGCAGGCGCATGCAGGCCGTCCGCTGACGACGGAGGATGCGGGGGCGGAAGCGACAGCGCAATGTCACATCGAGGGCTGGATCGACTCGGACACCCAAGGACGTGCGCGCCATGTGTCGCCGGCCTGCGGCGTGCTCGAAGGGCTGGAGCTGTCCATCGACAAGGTGCAGGTATCGCCCGCGGACACGCTGCCGCAAGGCCAGGGCATCGCATTGAAATGGGCGCCGGACTGGTTCGCCCTGGGTGCGCTGCGCGGCGGGCTGAAAGTCGGTGTCAACGAAGAAAAGGCGCCCGGGGCATCGGGCTGGCGACAGTCGAGCTCCGAGTTCATGGGCCTGGCCACCTACACGTTCACGCCCCGCTGGGCCGCGCACCTGAACTTCGGTCGTCGCGCCGACAAACTGGCCGGCACCACCCACAACACCTATGCCACGGCCTTGACCTGGGCTGTGCACGAACGCTGGCAGTTGCATGCCGAAGCCTTTGGCAAACGCCATGGCCCCGCCACCTTGCAGGCCGGCGTGCGCTACTGGGCGCTGCCCGACGAACTGGCCATCGACGCCACCGCTGGCCGCACCAACGCCACGCCCGACAGCCGCACCTGGGGCCTGGGCGTGGGCTGGTACGGCTTCAAATTCTGATTTGTGAGCGCAAGACCTCCTACATCCGGCTTTAGTTCGGCCGCACGGCGCCGATATTGACGACACGAAGGTCACTTCACGGTGTGCGCCCCGCATGGCGCATGACCCCCACGCACCGAAGGACGAGCATGGAAACCCTGCAAGCCGCCCCCAAGACATCTGCCGCCCCCCGCGACGCGGCCTCTCCTGCTGCGCCCGGTCTCGGCATGCGAAACGGCATCAACCGCCAGGTCCGCCATGTGCCGGCCGGCCGTGAATACCTCACGTTCCGTCTGGGCAGCGAGGAATACGGCATCGACATCCTGAAGGTTCAGGAGATCCGCTCGTACGAGCCGCCCACCAAGATCGCCAATGCGCCGGCCTACCTCAAGGGCGTGGTCAACCTGCGCGGCGTGATCGTCCCCATCGTCGACCTGCGTGTGAAGTTCAACTGCTTCAACGAAGAAGGCCAGACCGAGATCAACAGCTTCACCGTGGTGATCGTGCTCAATGTGCGCGGCCGCGTGGTGGGTGCCGTGGTGGATTCGGTCAGCGACGTGATGCAACTGGCCGAGCAGGCCATCCAGCCCGCCCCCGAGATGAGCAGCTCGGTCGTGGACACGACCTACATCACCGGCATCGCCAATGTCAGTGATCGCCTGCTGATCCTGATGGACATCGAATCGCTGATGGGCAGCGCCGAGATGGGCCTGATCAACAGCCTGTCGTCCTGATCAAGCTGGCGGCGCTCACTCTGCCGCGCGCAGGGTCAGCGCCACCGGCCGGTGGGTGACGCCGCGCAGGCTCCACCACCCGGCCAGCCAGGCCAGCAGCGCCCCTGCGAGGGCCCCGAGCACGGGCCACCACAGGGGCGCTTGCCATTCGAACTCGAACACGCGATCGGCCAGCACCCAGCCGATGGCCAGCGCCGCGGTGGCCGACATCGCACCTGCCAGCGCACCGACGCCCAGCAACTCCACACGCTGCACCGCCGTCAGCAGCCGCACAGTGGCGCCCAGCGAGCGCAGCACCGCCCACTCCTTGGCACGCCGCTCGCGCGACGTCATGAGCCCGGCCATCAGCACGATCACGCCCGTGGCCAGCGTGAAGACGAAGAGGAACTCCACGGCTGTGACCACCTGGCCCAGCACGCTCTGGATCTGCGCCAGCGTGGACGAGACATCCACCACCGTCACATTGGGGAAGGTCTGCACCAGGGCGCGGTCCAGCTTGGCGCCGGCCGGCATGCGGAACGAGGTGATGTAGGTCACCGGCCACTGCGGCATGTCGGCCTGCGGTGCCATCACGAAGAAGTTCACCCGCATGGAGGACCAGTCCACCTTGCGCAGACTGGTGATGCGCCCCTGGTGCGTGATGCCGGCGATGTCGAAGCTGAGGCTGTCGCCCAGCTTGAGCTTGAGCGTCTTGGCCAGGCCCTCCTCCACGCTGAAGGCATCCGGCTCGTCCGTGCGGTAGCTGCCGTCCACGATCGGGTTGTGCGGCGGCGCCTCGCCGGCATAGCTGAGGTTGAACTCGCGGTCGGCCAGGCGCTGGGCGCGTTCGTCTGCGTAATCCTCCGGGCGCACGGGCTTGCCGTTGATGCCCACCAGGCGGGCACGCACCATGGGATACCAGTCGAAACGGCTCACGCCGGCTTCCTTGATCATGGCCTGGAAGGCATCGACCTGATCGGGCTGAATGTTGATGACGAAGCGATCCGGTGCGTCGGCTGGCGTGGCCTTGCGCCAGCTGTCGACCAGATCGGTGCGGATGAGCACCAGCAGCATCAGTGCGAGCAGCCCCACGCTCAAGGCGCAGACCTGCACCACGCTCTGCGCCGGCTGCGCAGTGACCTGCCGGGTGCCCAGCGTCCACCAGGTCGGGAAGACACCGGCCAGCCGATCGGCCAGACGCCGCAGCACGCTGACCACGATGTAGCCCAGCACGGCAAACACGAGCATGGCACCGACGAAGCCGCCCAGGGCGATGCCACCCATCTTGGCATCGCGCGCGACGGCCATCAGCATGCCGACCAGCGCCGCGCCACCCAGCAGCCACACCGCCGTGGACAAGGGCTTGAGCTGGCCCAGTTCGCGCCTCAGCACGCGCAGCGGCGGCACGCTGGCGAGCTGCAGCACCGGCGGCAGACCGAAGCCGAGGGTCAGCAGCACACCCACACCCAGCCCGAGCAGGATGGGCTGCACGCCCGTGCCGGGCAGCGACACACCCACCAGGTGCGACAGCAGCTCGACAAACACCAAGTGGAAGCCCCAGCCCAGCAGCAGGCCGATGGCGCTGGCCATGAGGCCCACCAGCGCGAACTGCAGGCCATAGGACCAGGCCATCACCCTTTGCGGCACGCCCATCACGCGCAGCAGCGCGCAGTCATCCAGCCGGCGCTGGGCAAAATCGCGAGACACCAGCGCCACGGCCACGGCCGCCAGCAGGCCCGCCAGCAAGGCCACGAGCCGCAGGAACAAGCCGGCCCGATCGAGCGTGGCGCGCATCTCGGGGCGGCCCTGGTCCAGCGTCTCCACCCGCACGCCGCGCAGCGTTTCGGCCTGCTTGCGGGCCTCCTTGACGAACTGCTCGATCTGCCTGGGCAATTCGCGGATGGGCGGCAGGACGGGCGTCACGCCCGCATCGCCAGCCCGCGCCGGCCCCGCCACCAGCAGACGGTAGGTGACGCGGCTGGCCGGCTGGATGAGCTGCGTGGCGGCCATGTCCGACTCGCGGATCAGCACCCGGGGCGAGAAGCTGATGAAGCCGCCGCCGCGATCCGGCTCGTTGACGATGACCGAAGCGATGCGGAACAGCGACTCGCCCAGCCAGATGCTGTCGCCCACCTTGAGGTTCAGCGCCAGCAGCACACCCGGGTCGACCCACGCGGTGCCAGGCTCCGGGCCGCCGGCCGGGCCCTTGCCCGTGGCCTGCGGTTTGCCATCCGCGCCCATCACGCCCAGCGTGAGCTGGCCGCGCAAGGGATAGGTCTCGCTCACCGACTTCAGGGCCACCAGCCGCGTTTCACCGCCCTGCTCGTCCGTCGCCCGCGCCATGCTGGCCAGCACCGCCGAGCGCGCGATGCGGAGCTTGAGCTTTTCGGCGGCCTGGGCGAGCGTGGGCGCCACGGGCAGATCGGCCACCACCACGGCATCGGCGCCCAGCAGTTGCGCCGCATCCCGGTTGAGCCCGCGCTCAATGCGGTCGGCAAAAAAGGCCACAGCCGTCAAGGCGCCCACCGCCAGGATCACGGCCAGCATCAGGAAGCGCATGGTGCTGGCACGCAGATCGCGCCGGGTCTGGATCAGGGCCCACCGCCAGGCGGGCATGTTCAGGCTGGAGGGCTGGCTCATGGGGTGCCTTTCAACTTCGTTGCATGCTGCACGGGCTTGCTCGCGAATTGAGCGATCATGTCAGCTTAAATCGAAGTTCACGCGTTGCCCTCACATGCCCGTTGATTACCTGCGGACCCTGACGTCCCCGGAACGCACCCGGCGCAGCAATCTGCACCTGGGCTTGACGCTGGCCTTCGTGGCCGGGGCCACCAATGCCGGCGGGTTCCTGGCCGTCAAGGAATACACATCGCACATGACCGGGGTGGTCTCCAGCATGGCCGATGACCTGGCCCTCGGCCGGCTCGATCTGGTCTTCGACTGGATGACCTCGCTGATCGCCTTCCTGCTGGGGGCGGCCACCTCGGCCATCCTGATCAACTGGGCCCTGCGCCGCAACCCGCGCCACGCCTATGCCCTGCCCCTGCTGCTGGAGGCCGCGCTGCTGCTGGCCTTCGGCGTGCTGGGCGCCCTGCACCACTACATCGGCTCTTCGATGCTGATCACGGTGTCGCTGCTGTGCTTCGTGATGGGGCTGCAGAACGCGATGATCACCAAGGTTTCGCGCGCCGAGATCCGCACCACGCACGTCACCGGCCTGGTCACCGACATCGGCATCGAGCTGGGCAAGATCCTCTACTGGAACAGCAGCGACACGCACCCGGATCAACTGGTGCGCGCCAACATCGACAAGCTCAAGGTGCACGTGGCCCTGGTGGTCTCGTTCTTCGTGGGCGGCGTGATCGGCGCGTTGGGCTTCAAACACGTGGGCTATGTGTCCACCGTGCCACTGGCCATCGTGCTGGCGCTGCTGTCCTCTGGGCAATTCATCCCTGCCCGGCGCTGAGTGCCCAGCAAGGGCATCATGCTCACCACGCCCACCTGGATCGACGCCATGCCCGACACCCTGCCCTCCCTGTTCCTGTCCCACGGCTCGCCCATGATCGCCATCGAGCCGGGGGCCGCAGGCCGCTTCATGCAGCAACTGGGGCCGCACATCGATGCGCTGTGGGGCCGGCCGAAAGCCATCGTGGCCGTCTCGCCGCACTCGGCCGCACGCACGCCGCTGGTGCTGGGCGGTGCCCGCCACGAGGCCATCCACGATTTCGGCGGCTTTCCGCAGGCGCTGTATGAGATCCGCTACGCGGCGCCGGGGGAGCCGGTGCTGGCCGGGCACGTGGCTGAGCGGCTGCAGCAGGTGGATGCACAGACGCAATGCATCGACCAGGGCGGTCTCGACCACGGCATCTGGACGGTGCTGATGCACCTGTACCCCCAGGCCGACGTGCCGGTGGTGCCAGTGGCCCTGCCGGCCGATGCATCACCCCAGATGTGGATGGCGCTGGGTGCCGCACTGGCGCCCTTGCGCGCCGAAGGTGTGCTGGTGATGGGCTCGGGCAGCCTCACCCACAACCTGCGGCGCTTCTTCACCCGGCCGACGCCGGTGGATGCACCGGAGGAGCCGGATTGCGCGGCCTTCCGGACCTGGGTGGCAACGCGTTCCGAAGCAGGCGACTGGCCCGCTTTGCTCGACTACCGTCAGCAGGCCCCGCACGCCGTGCTGATGCACCCGAGCGATGAACATTGGCTGCCCTTCTACTTCGCAGCCGGTGCTGGCGCGGATCTGGAGGCCGGCGCGGCACCCCTCAGCGTCAACCGGCCCTCATCCGCGCTGCGCCTGCATGCCAGCGTCACCCACGGCCATCTGGCCATGGATGCCTACGGCTTCGGGCCGGCCGATCAGCTCGCGAAGCTGGCGAAGGTCTTGTCCAGCTGAGCGATCCACCCGGCCTTGGTGGCATCGTCCACGAAGCTGGCCTCGAAGCTGTTGCGCGCCAGTGTGTAGGCATCGCCCGCATCCAGCGGCAAGGCGGCAAAGGCAGCCAGGAAGTTCTGGTTCATGTAGCCGCCAAAGTACGCCGGGTCATCGGAGTTGACCGTGGCCTTCAGGCCCTGATCCAGCAGCGTCTTCAGGTTGTGCTGGGCCATGGTCTTGAATACGCACAGCTTGATGTTGGACAGCGGGCACACCGTCAAGGCCGTGCCCTGCCGCGCCAGCCGCTGCACCAGCGCCGGATCCTCGACGCAGCGCACCCCGTGGTCGATGCGTTCCACATGCAGGATGTCCAGCGCGTCGATGATGTACTGTGGCGGGCCTTCCTCGCCCGCGTGGGCGACCAAATGCAGGCCCAGTTCACGGCACTTGGCAAACACACGCGCGAACTTCTCGGGCGGGTGGCCACGCTCGCTGGAATCGAGGCCCACGCCGATGAAGTGCTCACGGTAAGGCAGGCTCTCCTGCAGTGTCTTGAAGGCCTCTTCTTCAGAGAGATGGCGAAGGAAACACATGATCAGCGCCGAGCTGATGCCCAGTTCCTTCTTCGCGCGCAGGCACGCGCTGCTCAGGCCCTGGATGACGACCTCGAAGGGCACGCCGCGGTCTGTGTGCGTCTGCGGATCGAAGAACAGCTCCGCATGCACCACGTTGTCGGCCTTGGCCCGGCGGAAGTAGGCCCACGCCATGTCATGGAAGTCCTGCTCCTTGAGCAGCACCGAGGCGCCTGCGTAGTAGATGTCCAGAAAGCTCTGGAGATCGGTGAAGGCATAGGCTGCACGCAAGGCTTCCACGCTGGGGTAGCTCAGGCTCACGCCATTGCGCCGGGCCATCTCGAAGATCAGCTCGGGCTCGAGCGAGCCTTCGATGTGGATGTGCAACTCGGCCTTGGGCATGGCCTCCAGCAAGGCCGGCAGCTCGGCGGCAGGAACGTGGAAAACAGGCTTGGACATGGCGGGGGCTTTCTTCACTTGCCGTTCACTTGCGGTTCACTTGCCGGACGGAATCGAGCCTTCCACGCCCTTGACGTAGAAGTTGATGCCGCCCAGGAACTTGTCATCCGCCACGGCATCCTTGGCCAGCACTTCCTTGCCATCCTGGCCGAGGATCGGGCCCTTCCAGATGACGAAGCTGCCATCCTTCAGGCCAGCCTTGACGGTGTCCACCTTGGCCTTGACCTCGGCGGGCACGGCGTCGGCAATCGACACGATGTCAATCGCGCCTTCCTTGACGCCCCACCACACGCCGCCGGTCTGCCAGGTGCCTTCCAGCGCGTCCTTCGTGGCCTTCACGTAGTAAGGCCCCCAGTTGATGATGGCCGAGGCGAGATGGGCTTTCGGGCCGAACATGCGCATGTCGGAATCCCAGCCGAAGGCGTACTTGCCGGCCTTTTCCGCCGTCTGCAGCACGGCGGGCGAATCGGTGTTCTGGAAGAGCACGTCGGCGCCCTGGTTGATCAGGCTTTGCGCACCTTCGGTTTCCTTGGGCGGATCGAACCAGCTGTTGACCCACACGACCTTGGTCTTGATCTTGGGGTTGGCGCTCTGCGCACCGAGCGTGAAGGCATTGATGTTGCGGATCACTTCAGGGATGGGAATGGAGCCCACTACACCCAGCGTGCCCGTCTTGCTCATGGCGCCTGCGATCACGCCGGCCATGTAGGCGCCTTCATACGTGCGCGAATCGTAGGTGCGCATGTTGGCCGCGGTCTTGTAGCCCGTGGCGTGTTCGAACTTCACGTTGGGGTTGTCTGCGGCCACCTTGAGCATGGGCTCCATGTAACCGAAGGTCGTGCCGAAGATCAAGGTGTTGCCCTGGCCGACCAGATCGCGGATCACGCGTTCGGCTTCCGGGCCTTCAGGCACCTTTTCGACGAAGGTGGTCTGCACCTTGGCGCCGAATTCCTTTTCGATGGCCAGGCGGCCGGCGTTGTGGGCAAACGTCCAGCCGGCATCCCCGACGGGGCCGACATAGGCGAACGCGATCTTGAGCGGACCTGCAGCAGCGGCTGCCGCGGAGGCCGGCTCTGAAGCGGCGGAGGCTGCAGGCGCAGCGGATTCTTCCTTCTTGCCGCATCCAACCAGGGCCGTGGCGGCGGTCAGGGCGGCAAGGGTGGCCAGCTTCAGCATGGCGCGCTTGGACACAGGGTGGCTCATGTCATCTCCAGGTTGGGACTGCTTGCGAGGAAATGGGAAATCGCGAGGACGATCACCGAGGAAAACGTGCCGCAAGGGCCAGCAACGATCATGCCGGCTCACGATCCGGGATGGAAGGGTTTTCCGAGCGAGGCAGGCATGTTGATGCGAATCCACATCGGATTGCGCGAGATCAGCACCAGCACGACGATGGTGGCCAGGTAAGGCAGCATCGTCAGGAACTGGCTGGGGATCTGCACCCCCTGCCCTTGCAGATGGAACTGGATCATCGTCACGCCGCCGAACAGGTAGGCGCCCAGCAGCACGCGGGCTGGCCGCCAGGTGGCGAAGGTGGTCAAGGCCAGCGCGATCCAGCCTTTGCCGGCCACCATGCCCTCGACCCACATCGGCGTGTAGACGAGGGACACATACGCGCCCGCCAATCCGCACAGCGCACCACCCAGCATGACCGCCGCCATGCGGATGCGCCGCACCGGATAACCCAAGCGCATGCGCCGATTCAGGTGATTCACCCACCGCCCGCAGCACCAACCCGGCGCGCGATCGCATCAGGAACCAGGCCATGCCCAGCGCCAGGACCACCACCAGATAGACGAAGGGATGGTGTCGAAACAGCGCGGGGCCCACGAAAGGCAGATCGCCCAGCACAGGCAGATCGAAGTGCATGCGCTCGGGCAGGCGCTGCTGTGTGTACTGAATGCCGACAAAGGCGCTCAAGCCCGCACCGAACAGGCTGAGCGCCAGCCCCGTGGCGTACTGGTTGGTGTTGAGCCAGATCACCAGCGCACCGAACAGGGCGGCCATGGCGGCACCGGCTACGGCACCTGCGGCAAAGCCCAGCACATCGCTGCCGGTGTGCACACACGTGGCGTAACCGGCGATGGCGGCCACCAGCATCATGCCTTCGGCCCCCAGGTTGACGACACCGGCGCGCTCGTTGAGCAGCAGGCCGAGGGAAGCCAGGGCCACCACGGTGCCGGCATTGAGCGTTGCAGCCAGCAGCAAGGCGAGTTGTTCCAGGTTCAAGCTGGTCATCAGCGGGCTCCTGTCGCGGGCACGCGGCGCAGCCGCTGGTGGATGAAGGTGTCGCACGCGAGCAGCGCGAACAGCAGCAGCCCCTGGAACACGCCCGTCAGTGCCTTGGGCAGGCCCAGACGCGACTGCGCCAGTTCGCCACCGATGTAGAACATGCTCATGAGCACGGCCGAGAACACGATGCCAAAAGGATTCAGGCGACCGACGAAGGCCACGATGATGGCGCCGAAACCATAGCCCATCGGGATGTACGGCGTGAGCTGCCCCTGCGGCCCGGCCACGTCCAGGGCACCGGCCAGGCCGGCCATGCCACCCGACAGCAGCAGCGCCGTCCACAAGGCACGTCGCGACGAGAAGCCCGCATACCGCGCCGCATCGGGCGCCAGCCCGCCAACCTGCAGCTGAAAGCCCGCATACGTTCGCGCCATGAAGACGGCGAAGCCCAGCACGCCGATGCCTGCCAGCACCAGACCCCAGTTCATGCGCAGGCCCTCGATGAGTCTGGGCACGCGGGTGGCAGGCAGGAAGGTGATCGTCTGCGGAAAGTTGTAGCCCTGGGGGTCCTTCCAGGGCCCATAGACCAGGTAGCTCAGCACCATCTCGGCCACATACACCAGCATCAGGCTGACCAGGATCTCGCTGGCATGGAAGCGGTCACGCAGCAAGGCCACGATGCCGGCCCACAGCATGCCGCCGAGCACACCGGCCAGCAAGACCAGGGCGACGATCCAGCCGCCCGTCTCCGGCGTGGCGCGCATGGCCACTCCGCCCGCGCAAATCGCCCCAAGGATGAACTGGCCCTCGGCCCCGATGTTCCAGATGTTGGCCCGAAAGCACACGGCCAGGCCCAGCCCGATGAGGATCAAGGGGTGGCCTTCAGGCTGATCTCGGACAAGGCATAGCTGCTCTTGAGCGGCTCGACGAAGAACATGCCCAGCCCGGCCAGGGGATCCTTGCCCAGGACCACGAACAGGCCGATGCCGATCAGGACCGTGATGGCCAGCGCGATCAGCGGCGAAGCCACCATCAGCAGCCGTGAGGGCGCGGGGCGGGGTTCAAGCCGGAACATGGCTGCCTCCCTGCTGCTCGCTCCACAGCCCGCTCATCCACGCGCCGATCTGCTCGACCGTGGCCTGCTCCACCGGCACATCGGGCGACAGGCGGCCTTGCGACATCACCATCAATCGATCACACACTTCAAACAACTCGTCCAGTTCTTCGCTGACGACCAGCACGGCCGCGCCGGCATCGCGCAGCTTGAGCAACTCGCCGCGGATCTGCGCCGCAGCGCCCACATCCACACCCCAGGTCGGCTGCGACACCAGCAGCACGCGCGGCTCGGCATCGATCTCGCGACCGACGATGAACTTCTGCAGGTTGCCGCCGGACAGGCTGCGTGCCGGCGCATGCGGGCCTGCGGCCTTGACCTTGTAGGCATCGATCAGCTCTTCGGCCATGCCGATGACACCGCCCATGCGCAGCCAGCCGCCGCGCGTCACCGCGTCACGCCGCGTCAGCAAGGTGTTGAGCGCCAGCGACAAGGTTGGCACAGCACCTCGGCCCAAGCGCTCTTCCGGCACGCTGTGCAGGCCCAGCTTGCGCCGCCGCACCGGATCGGCCTGGCTCACGTCCTTGCCAAACAGGGTGACGCTGCCATGCGCCGCACGCGGGTCCTCGCCACTGAGCACGGCCATCAAGGCCTGCTGCCCATTGCCCGACACGCCTGCGATGCCGACGATCTCGCCGCCGCGCAAGCTCAGGTTCACGCCCTGCAGGTCCACACCGAAGGGATCGCTGCGGGGCACGTTCAGGTTGCGCACCACCATGGCCACATCGCCCAGGTTGCGCGCCGTGCGATGCAGCTGAGGCGGCTCGGCGCCGATCATCAGCCTCGACAGGCTCGCGTTGGACTCCAGCCGGGGATCGACCTCACCCGTCACCTTGCCGGCGCGCATCACCGTGCAGCGATGGCACAGCGCACGGATCTCGTCGAGCTTGTGGCTGATGTAGAGGATGGCGCAACCGTTGTCGGCCAGGTGGCGCAGGGTCATGAAGAGCTTCTCGACTGCCTGCGGCATCAGCACCGAGGTCGGCTCGTCCAGGATCAGCAACTGCGGGTTCGTCATCAGGGCCCGCACGATCTCCACGCGTTGACGCTCGCCCACGCTCAGCGAATGCACCGGCCGCTCGGGCTCCACATCCAGCCCGTATTCGCCCGAAACCTGCGCGATGCGGCGCGTGACGTCCTCCAGGCTCATGCCCTTGTCCAGACCCAGCCACACGTTCTCGGCAGCCGTGAGCGTATCGAACAAGGAGAAATGCTGGAACACCATGCTGATGCCCAGCGCCCGCGCCTCGCTCGGCGACTTCACCTGCACCGGCCGGCCATTGAAGAACACCTCGCCGGCATCGGGCTTGACCGAGCCGAAGATGATCTTCATCAGGGTGGATTTGCCCGCGCCGTTTTCGCCCAGCACGGCGTGGATCTCCCCCGGCTGCACGGTGAGGGACACGCCATCGTTGGCGCGCACACCGGGGTACTGCTTCGTGATGCCACGCAATTCGAGCCGAGGGGTCATGCAACAGGGCTTTCGTTGAAGGATGGCGGTACTGCCTGGCCGTTCATGGCCGACTCAGGTGGTGGCGTGTACGACACAACCGGCGACCAAGGTGGCCACCAGATTGCGCTCGTCACCCAGGGTCATCCAGGTGAAGACACGTTCATGCAGTTGGCCCGATGCCTGCGCCAGGGCATCACGATGTTGCGCGACGGGCCCCTGCGCCCAGTTCCACACGGCCAGATCCGCCATGAGGCCCGGCTCGATGCCACCGATCTCATTGGCCAGCCCCAGATGGCTGGCCGCGCCCAAGGTGGCCGTGTAGAGCGCCTTCCACGCCGTCAGCCGCGTTCCCTGCAAGGCCTGGATCTTGTAGGCATCGCCCATGTTGCGCAGCATGGACAGGCTGGTGCCGCCGCCCACATCGCTGGCCAGGCTCACATTCACGCCTTCGCGCTGGGCCTGCGCCCAATCAAACAGCCCACTGCCCAGGAACAGGTTCGACGACGGGCTGTGCGCGATCTGTGCACCGCGCTCGCGCAGCACGGCGCGGTCTTCCTCGTTCAGCCAGATGCCGTGGGCGAGCACGGCGCGCGGGCCGATCAGGCCATCGCGGTCATACACGTCCAGATAGCTGCGCGCATCGGGATAGAGCTCGGCCACCCAGCGCACTTCGTCGCGGTTCTCGGCCACGTGGGTCTGCATGTAGGTGCCGGCATAGGTGGCACACAGGCGGCCGGCCATCTGCAATTGCTCCAGCGTGCTGGTCGGCGCGAAACGCACGGTCACGGCGAAGGCCTGTCGATCCCGGCCATGCCATTGATCGATCAGGTCGATGCAATCCCGCTCTGCCTGCACCACGTCGTCACGCAGGCCGTCGGGCGCATGGCGGTTCATCAGCACCTTGCCGGTGATCATGCGCATGCGGTGGGCCGCGCAGTGACGGAACAGCGCTTGCGCGCTGACCTTGTGCACCGTGGGGAAGACCACCGCCGACGTGGTGCCATGCGCCCACAAGGCCTGCACGAAACGACGCGCACCGTCTTCGGACACGGCCGGATCGGCATAACGTCGTTCGGCGGGAAAGGTGTAGGTGGCCAGCCAATCGAGCAGCTCGGTGCCAAAGCTGGCGATCACATCGAGCTGCGGGCAATGCACATGCGTGTCGATGAAGCCCGGCATGATCAGGCGCCCCCGGTGGTCCAGCACCTCGGCGTCGGCCCAGGCGTCTGGCAGCGGCTGCGCTCGCGGCACCACGGCGGCAATGCGCCCATCGGCATCGATCAGCACCGCATGATCCGGACGCCAGCGCACGCCCGGCGCTTCGCCCGGATGGGCAAAGCCCGGGTCGGCGGTGAAGTCGAGCAAGTCCCCCCACAGCACCTTGGGGGCCTGGCTGGCGGGATGAGGCAAAGCGATGTCGGCGGCTGGTCCGGCGTCAGTCATGGATGTGGGCAAGCGATCAGCTGAGCACGGGCAGGGCCTCGGCACGGGTGGGAGGGCGGACCAGCTGCAGTCCACGCACCACGTCCCGCACCTGTTCGCGCAGCCAGCGGCTGGCGGCAGAGTGGTGGGTGAGATCGTGCCAGAGCTGATAGTAGTTCATGGCCGGAAAGGCCACGGGGCAGCGCACAATCTTCACGCGCATCTGTTGGGCATAGCGTTCGCAGAAGCGCCGCCCCGTGGTCAGCACAAGCAAGGAGCCGGCCACGATGTAGGGCAGCTGCGTGAAGTGCGGGTTGCGCACGACGATGTTGCGCTTGAGCCCCTGCATGGCCAGGTGCTCGTCGATGATGCCGATGGCGCCCGGGTGCAGCGACGGCGGCGCCACATGATCCGATGCCAGGTACTGATCGACCGTCCAGGCGCGCTTGCCTTCCTTGGGCATGCGTGCGGCCGGGTGATCTTCGGACACCAGGCAGACCACTTCATCGCTGATCAGGCGCCCGAGGTGCAATTCATCCGAAGGCTCTAGCCAGTTGCCAATGACCAGATCGACCTCGCCGCGTGCAAGGCTGCGGCGGTAATCCAGATCGGCCGTCAGCGGCACGACTTCCACGCGGATGCCGGGCGCGGTGCGGCGCAGGCGCAGCGTGAGTTCGGGCAGGAAATAAGGATCGAGGTAATCGGTCGCGGCGATGCGGAAGGTGATCGACGACGTGGCCGGATCGAACTCGCGCACATTGTTCTGGTGGCCGAACATGCTCTGCGCGTGGGCCAGGATGGCCGCTGCCGGCTCCAGCAGGCTCAAGGCCACATCGGTGGGCGCCATGGACTGGCCGCATCGCACCAGCAAAGGATCGCCCGTCAGCTCGCGCAGACGGCGCAGTTGGGAACTGACGGCGGGTTGGCTCGATTGCAGGCGGATGGCCGCCCGCGACACGCTGCATTCGGTGATCACGGTGTGCAGGACACGGATGAGGGCGAGGTCGATCTTCTCGAAAAGCGTGTTCTTATTCATACACCGCGGCTGATAATAACTATCAGTCAAATGGTATATCTCACCTTCAGGCCAACGCTACCCTCTGAGTGGTGAACAGGGTTTTGCCGCATCCGGCATCCCGGCCCATCCACGATGTCTTCACGTCTTGCTGCCCGCCCTTCAGGAGCCGTTCATGAGCACCGCTGCCCCGCGCCCGATCCGCTTTGTCCATCAGGGCCGGATGCGCGAGGTCAGTGGCCTGGCGCCGACCACCACGGTGCTGCAGTGGCTGCGCGACGCCGCCCATTGCACCGGCACCAAGGAAGGCTGCGCCGAAGGCGATTGCGGCGCCTGCACGGTGGTGGTGGGCGAGCGTGACCCGCAGACCGGCACATGGCGTCAGCAGACCGTCAACGCGTGCATCCAGCTCCTGCCCATGCTCGATGGCAAGGCGCTGCTGACCGTGGAGGATGTCGCCGATGCCCCTTCGGCCCCTCTGCATCCCTGCCAGCAAGCCATGGTGAACTGCCATGGCTCGCAATGCGGCTTTTGCACACCGGGCTTCGTGATGTCGCTGTGGGATGTGTATGAGCGCCATGCCGAAGCTCCCACGCGCGCCGAACTGGCCGAAGCCTTGTCCGGCAACCTGTGCCGCTGCACGGGCTACCGTCCCATCCTGGAGGCCGGCTTGAAGATGTACGAGGCGCCTCGGGTGGAGCATGACAAGCAGCCGCTGCTGGCGCTGTTGCAGCAAGCCGAACAAGCCTGTCTGGACGACGGCGAAGACGGCCTGGTCTATGAAGGGCCCGATGCCGACCCTGCTCGGCAGGCCATGCAGCGCTTTCACGCGCCCCGCACCTTGCAGGCACTGGCCAGGCTGCGCGCGCAACTGCCTCACGCGCGGCTGCTGGCCGGCTGCACCGACATCGGGCTGTGGGTGACCAAGCAGTTCCGGCCGCTGGGCGACATCCTGTACCTGGGCCGCGTGGCGGAGTTGTCGGCATGCACGCACCATGACGATGGCAGCCTGGAGATCGGCGCGGCCGTCTCGCTGGAAGCGGCCTGGTCTGCCCTGACGCGGGCCATGCCGATGCTGCGCGAGATCTGGAAGCGCTTTGCCGCGCCACCCGTCCGGCACGCCGGCACCCTGGTCGGCAATCTGGCCAATGGCTCGCCGATTGGCGACAGCGCGCCCATCCTGTTGGCGCTGGATGCCACCCTGCTGTTGCGCCGGGGCGAGCACACGCGCACCCTGCCCTTGTCGGCCTTCTATCTGGATTACATGAAGCATGCCTTGCAGCCAGGTGAATTCATCCAGTCCGTGCGCGTGCCATGTCTGCGTGCCGATCAAGGCGAAACGCTGCGGGCCTACAAGCTTTCCAAACGCCGAGACAGCGACATCTCCGCCGTGTGCGCCGGCCTGTGGCTGAAGCTGGATGGCGATCGCATCGTCGATGTGCGGCTGGGTTTCGGCGGCATGGCGGCCACCTCGCGGCGTGCAACACAGACCGAGCAGGCGCTGCGCGGCCAGCCCTGGAATGAGGCCACCTTGCGTTTGGCCCAAGCCGCCCTGCGACAGGACTTCCAGCCCTTGACCGATCTGCGCGCCTCCAGCGATTACCGCATCACCGTGGCCGTCAACCTCCTGGAGCGTTTCTGGCTTGAAACCCGCCCGGGCGCGGCGCTGCCACCGGAGATGGTGCAAGTCTGGCCCGCACCGGCCGCCTGATTGCCCGAAGCCATCGCCATGAACCAAGCCACCGAAGCCTTCCTCCAAGCTCGAGCCACCGCATCGGCCGCCGGTCAGGCGCTGCCGCATGAATCCGCGCACCTGCATGTGGCCGGCCAGGCCACGTATGTGGACGACCTGCCGGAATTGGCCGGCACGCTGCATGCCGCCCTGGGCCTGTCACCGGTGGCCCATGGCCGGCTGCTGGCCATCGATGTGGACGCCATCGCCCGCGAGCCCGGGGTGGAAGCGGTGCTCACTGCCGCCGACATCCCCGGCGTCAACGATTGCGGCGCCGTCGTCCATGACGAGCCCATCCTGGCCACGGGCGAGGTGCTGTACCTGGGCCAACCTGTCTTCGTCGTGCTGTCTGCCTGCCGCGACACGGCCCGCCGCGTGGCCGCCAAGGCCGCCCATTGGCTGAAGATCGAGCCCCTGCCCGCCCTGCTGACACCCGAAGCGGCGCATGCCGCAGGCCAGTACGTGGTGCCGCCCATGCATCTGCAGCGCGGCGATGTGAACGCCGCCATGGTCAGCGCGCCCCACACGATGCAAGGCCACATCCGCATCGGCGGCCAGGAACAGTTCTACCTGGAAGGCCAGATCAGCTACGCCATCCCGCGCGAAGACCGCGGCCTGCTCGTGCATTGCTCGACCCAGCACCCCAGCGAAATGCAGCATGCCATTGCCCAGTCGCTGGGCCTGTCTTCGCACCATGTGCTGGTGGAATGCCGGCGCATGGGCGGCGGCTTCGGCGGCAAGGAATCGCAATCGGCCGTGTTCGCCTGTGTGGCCGCGCTGGCGGCCTTCAAGCTGCAAAGGCCCGTCAAGCTGCGTCCCGATCGGGACGATGACTTCCTCATCACGGGCCGGCGGCATTGCTTCTTCCACGACTATGAAGTCGCCCACGATGACGAAGGCCGCCTTCTGGCCGCACGCGTGGACATGGTGTCTCGCGCGGGCTTTTCGGCCGATCTGTCGGCGCCGGTGATGACGCGGGCGCTGTGCCACTTCGACAACGCCTACTACCTGCCGGCCGTCGATCTGCATGGCCACTGCGCGCGCACGAACACGCAGAGCAACACGGCCTTCCGCGGTTTTGGCGGCCCGCAAGGCGCGCTGGCCATGGAGATCATCCTGGATTCGCTGGCCCGCAAGCTGTGCAAGGATCCGCTGGCGGTGCGCCGCCTGAACCTGTATGGCGTTCACGAGCGCAACACGACGCCCTACGGCCAGTTGGTCGAGGACAACGTGCTGCATGCGCTCATCGATCAGTTGGTGGCCAGCAGCGATTACCACGCCCGGCGGCAAGCCATCCGCGCGTTCAACCAGCACAGCCCGGTGCTGCGCAAGGGCCTGGCGCTGACGCCGCTGAAGTTCGGCATCTCCTTCAACGTGGTGCACCTCAACCAGGCGGGGGCGCTGGTGCACGTCTATGCCGACGGCAGCATCATCGTCAACCATGGCGGCACCGAGATGGGCCAGGGCCTGCACACGAAGGTGCGCCAGATGGTGGCCCACACACTGGGCGTGAACGCCGAGCGCGTGCGCGTGACGGCCACCGACACCAGCAAGGTCGTCAACACCTCGGCCACCGCGGCATCCACCGGCTCCGATCTGAATGGCAAGGCCGCAGCCGATGCCGCAGGGCAGATCCGCGACCGGCTGGTGCAGCATCTGTGCGCGGTGCATGGTGTGACGCCTGAAGCCATCCGCTTCGAGCACGACCAGGTGTGGATACGCAACCAGCCGCAGCGCTTTGAAGACGTCGTGATGAACGCCTACCAGGCCCGCGTGCAACTGTGGTCGGACGGCTTCTACGCCACGCCCAAGCTGCACTGGGATCGCGAGGCGATGCAGGGGCGGCCCTTCTTCTACTTTGCGTATGGCGCGGCCGTCAGCGAGGTGCTGGTCGACACCTTGACCGGCGAGTGCCGTGTGCTGCGCGCCGATGTGCTGCACGACGTGGGTCGCTCCATCAACCCGGCCATCGACATCGGCCAGATCGAAGGCGCCTTCATCCAGAGCATGGGCTGGCTGACCAGCGAGGAGCTGTGGTGGCATCCCGAATCGGGCAAGCTGATGACGCATGCGCCTTCCACGTACAAGATCCCGACCGCCAACGATTGCCCGGCGGATTTCCGCGTGCAGCTCTTCGAGAACGAGAACGTGGAAGACACCGTCTACCGATCCAAGGCCGTGGGCGAGCCGCCGTACCTGCTGCCCTTCTCGGTGTTCCTGGCCATCCGCGATGCCATCTCATCGGTGAGCCATGACCAGGTCGATCCGCCGCTGCGCGTGCCGGCCACGCCAGAAGCCATCCTGGATGCCATCGCGGCCGTGCGCCAGGCTGCGGCATCCCAGACTGCACCCTGAGGCTTCATGAGCATGACCCCGTTGACGGCACGCCAACTCCAGCAGACCGCCCGGCAATGGCTGGCGGCTGGGGAGCCGGCACTGCTGATCAGCGTGGTGCAGGCGCTGGGGTCTACCCCGCGTGAGCCGGGTGCACGCATGCTGGTGTCGCGGGACGCGGCCTTGGGCACCATCGGCGGGGGGCACCTGGAGTGGCAGGCCGTGGATCTGGCGCGCCATGCGCTGGCCGAAGGCCGGGCCCAGACCCCGCCGTCAGCCGCATCGCAATGCATGTCGGAAGGCATGCCGCCAGGGGATCGGCTCACCGCCTGGCAAAAGGCATATCCCCTGGGCCCCGCACTGGGCCAATGCTGTGGCGGCGTGGTCACCTTGCAGTTTGAACCGCTGGCCCCGTCATCGCTGGCGAACTGGCCGCTGGCGCCGCCCCGCTTCCACCTGGAACTGCATGGCGCCGGCCACGTCGGTCAGGCCATCGTGCGCCTGCTGGCCGACATCGACTGCACCGTCCGCTGGATCGACATGCGCGATCTGGCCGAGGACTGGCCCGGCAAGCCCGATGCCCAGAGCATCGCACGCCTGCCGCCCCACATCACCTGGGTGCCCTCCGACGATCCGGCAGCTGATGTGGCCGATGCACCGGCCGGTGCCTGCCACCTGGTGCTCACGCATCGCCATGACCTGGATCTGCGCATCATCGACGCCGTGCTGCGGCGCGGCGATGCCCGGCTGGCCGGCCTCATTGGCTCACAGACCAAGCGTGCACGATTCACGCATCGGCTGCTCGAGCGCGGCCTGAGCGAGGCGCAATTGGCCACAATGGTCTGCCCCATCGGGATGCCCGGCATCCCGGGCAAGGAGCCCGCCGTGATCGCGATCGCGGTGGTGGCACAGCTTCTGCTGCACACCGCCTGACGATCAGCCCATCCCCGCAGGCTCGCGCGCTGTGGTTCAAGCGCATCGTCTTCAACCACAACCTTCGCATCGGAGGTGCGCCATGCACTATCCCACGCTCGTGATCAAGGACGCGGCCTGTGTGGCCACGATGGACGATGAAGGCACGGAATGGCATGAAGCCAGCATCGTGATCCGCGGCCCCGAGATCATCGCCTGCGGGCCGACGCACACCCTCCCCGAAGACCTGCTGAACACGGCCAAGGCCACCATCCACGCCAAAGGCCACATCGTCATTCCCGGCCTGGTGAACACCCACCACCACATGTTCCAGAGCCTGACCCGCGCGGTGCCTGCCGGGCAGGATGCCGAGCTCTTTGGCTGGCTGCGCGCGCTCTACCCCATGTGGGCCCGCCTGACGCCGGACATGATCAAGGTGTCCACCCAGGTGGCCATGGCCGAACTGCTGCTGAGCGGCTGCACCACCAGCAGCGATCACCTCTACCTGTATCCCAACGGCATCCAGCTGGATCACAGCATCGAGGCGGCTCACGAGGTCGGCATGCGCTTCCACCCTTGCCGCGGCAGCATGAGCGTGGGGGAAAGCGCAGGCGGCCTGCCACCCGACATCCTGGTCGAGGACGAGGGCGACATCCTGCACGACAGCCAGCGCCTGATCGAAACCTGGCACGACGCTTCCCGCTTCTCGATGCTGCGCATGGCCCTGGCGCCCTGCTCGCCGTTTTCAGTCAGCCAGGACCTGATGCGCGAATCAGCCAGGCTGGCCCGCAGCTTCGGGCGAGGCGTGAGGCTGCACACGCACCTGGCTGAAAACGACCACGATCTGGCCTACAGCCGCGACCACTTCCAATGCTCGCCATCGGAATACGCCGAAGAGCTGGGCTGGTTGGGCGATGACGTCTGGCATGCGCACTGCGTCAAGCTCGACGACCACGGCATCCAGCGCTTTGCCTCGACCTCGACCGGGGTGGCGCACTGCCCTTGCAGCAACATGCGGCTGGCCTCGGGCATCGCACCCGTGCGGCGCATGCTGCAGGCCGGTGTGCCGGTCGGTCTGGGGATTGATGGCTCGGCCAGCAACGATGCGGGGCACATGCTGGGCGAAGCGCGTCAGGCCATGTTGCTGAGCCGCGTTGGCGCCAGCCTGATGCCCTTCGGGTGCGAGCTGGGCCCCAAGGACATGAGCGCGCGCGATGCCCTCAGGCTGGCGACACGCGGCGGTGCAGCGGTGCTGGGGCGTGACGACATCGGCTTCATTGCGCCGGGCATGGCAGCGGATCTGGCGATCTTCGATCTGCACAGCCTGTCGATGGCGGGCGCGGCGGTGCACGATCCGGTCGCATCCCTGATGCTGACGCAGCCCCAACATGCCCAATGGACGATTGTCAACGGCAAGGTGGTGGTGGACCACGGCCGGCTGACGACGGTGAATCTGCAAGCCCTGGTGGCGCGGCACAACCACCATGCGCGGCATCTGCCGCATTGAACACGGCATTCTACGCACGCGCATTCCGCCGCAGAAAAAACAAAGGCGCCACCGAAGTGGCGCCCTGAGGCATCCGTAGCGCTCAGCGCCCGATCAAGACTGGCGGCGGCGGGCCATCGTGGCACCCACCACGCCCAGACCGGCCAGCAGCAGGCCGATCACTTCCGGCTCGGGCACGGCCGTGACTTGCGCACCGACCTTGTATTCCGTGAGCGAGGACATCGCACCGGCACCCGCTTCGGGGGCATAGGCAATGGCCACGAAATCGATGGAAGTCAAGGCGACGGAAGACAGACCACCGGCGATGTCCAGCGTGGAACTGCCAGTCATCGAGCCGGAACCCATCTCGTAGCCCTCAGGCAGGATATGGGGGCCATCGTTGGGAACGTTGAGACCCAGCATGTCCATGGTGACCGGGTTCAGCCAGTACGACAGGGCGCCGATGCTGGCCGCGGAACCACCGCTCAGGCTGGGAGACGACAAGCCATAACCACCCATCACGGTCTCGGTGACCGAGGTGATCTTGTAGCCCGCCTTGGCGGTCAGCACGATGGGGAAGGGATTGCCGAGGTAGCTGTTGAAGCTGCTGCTGCCGATGACCGGCTCCGTATCGCCACCCGTCGACGAGGCGCTCACATTCACGTTGGTGAAGGTGATCACGCCGGCATCGAAGGAGACCGTTGCACCGGGCAGGAAGCTGTCGTCATAGCTCAGCACGAACTGGCCGGCATCGACGCTGACGGGCGCAGCCTGCGCCACGGAAGCAGAAGCCAGCAGACCGAGAGAAAGTGCAGCAACAGCAATGTTCTTCACGACAACGTCCTTGGTTTGTAAGAAACTGTGCTGGGACTATAGCGGGCGAGTCTCAGGCAGTGGCCTGAACTTGCCCCCTCAAGCAAGGGGCGTGGCCGGCGTCATCCGTCAAGATTGCACACCATGAAACGCATCTGTGACCAAGGTCACGGCGCGGATGAGGTCTGTTCGCGGAACCAGCGCGCCAGCACGGCGCGTTCAGGCTCGGTGATGCCGGTGGCGTTGTTCATCGGCATGGCCTTGAGCACCACCACCTGCTGGTAGATCTGCTGCGCGTGCGATCGGATCAAGTCCGGTGTGTGCAGCATCACGCCCTTGTTCGCCAGTTGCGCGTTGTGGCAGAGCACGCAACGCTGCTCCACCACGGCCTGCACCTGCGCCATCGACACAGGCCCGGCATCCGGACGGGCCGACGCGCTGGATGCGGCAGGCGCCGATGGTGCCAACCAGATCGCCACGCCCAACAGCAGTCCCACGCCGGCCAGCGCCCAATGCCAGGGCGCGGGCTTGCCAGCCCGCAAGGTCTTGTGCCGCGCCACGAAGAACTGGCGGATCAGGGCGCCCGCCAGCATGATGAGCACCAGCACCAGCCAGTTGTGTGCATGGCCATAGGCCCAGCCATAGTGGTTGCTGAGCATGGCGAACAACACGGGCAACACGAAGTAGGTGTTGTGGACGCTGCGCTGCTTGCCGCGCTTGCCGTGCACCGGATCCACCGGCTGCCCTGCCTTCATGGCGGCCACCGCCTTGCGTTGCCCCGGGATGATCCAGAAGAACACGTTGGCGCTCATGGCCGTGGCGATCATGGCACCCACCAGCAGGAAGGCCGCTCGCCCCGCAAAGAGCTGACACGCCAGCCATGAGGCCACCACGACCAGGGCGAGCACCACGGCCCCGACGATCTGATCGCCCCTGGCACCCTGCCCCAGCGTGCGGCAGGCCACGTCATACAGAAGCCAGAAGCCCGCCAGGAATCCGAGCGCCGCGCTCACCGCCTCCGTGGGCGACCAGGCATGAACGGAACGATCGATCAGAAAGGTGCCTGCATTGAACAGGTAGAGCACCGTGAACAGTGCAAAGCCCGTCAGCCAGGTGGAATAGCTTTCCCAATAGAACCAATGAAGGTGCGCAGGTAACTGCTTCGGCGCGCCCAGGTACTTCTGCGGGTTGTAGAAGCCACCGCCATGCACGGCCCAGAGCTCGCCCCCCACACCCTTGTCCTTCAAGGCCGGATCGGACGGCGGTGTCAGCGAGTTGTCCAGCCACACGAAATAGAACGAGGACCCGACCCATGCGATGGCCACGATCACGTGCGCCCAGCGCAGGAGAAGATTGGCCCAGTCCAGGGCATAGGCCCACAGCGGCGACAGTTCGGTCATCCAGCAACGCCCTTCACGTCAACTGCCCCGGTAGGTGCTGTAGGACCACGGGCTCACCAGCAAGGGCACGTGGTAGTGCGCGCGTGCATCGGCCACGCCGAAGTCCAGCGGCACCTTGCCGAGGAAGGCGGGCTGCGGCAGCGTCACCCCGCGGGCCCTGAAATAGCCCTCCACATCGAAGATCAGCCGGTAGCAGCCCTGCTTCAGATCATCACCGGCAAGCAAGGGCCGGTCCAGACGGCCGTCTTCGTTGGTCACCACGCTGCGCAGCGACAACCAGCGGCCATCGCCGCAGCCGTCAGGCGAGGTCTCGCGCACGTAGAGCTCGATCTTCATGCCGGCCGCCGGCAGGCCATGCACCGTATCGAGCACATGCGTGGTCAGCCGCCCCTCGGTGGCTGCGCCATGCGGCGTGGGTGGAGAGACGGGATCGGAAGTGGGGTTCATGAGGACGCTCCAACGCGTGGATCAGGACAACGGCTTGTCTCCTCGCTTGCCTTCGCATTGCATAACTGTATACACTTTATCCATGATCCGCGAGGCACGCAAGACCCGGCCATCGCCGCCCGCGCGGCGTGCCACCCCCTTGCCTCGCGCCAACCCGGAGCACATCCCCGCTGCGGCCGCCGAGGAGCCCGGTCATGAAGGTTCCAGCACCGAAGCCATCGTGACGGCCGTCACACGGGCCATCGTCGAGCACCGCCTGCTGCCCGGCGTCAAGCTGGTCGAACAAAAGCTGGGCGATCGTTTTGGTGTGTCCCGCACCGTCGTGAGGCAGGCGCTCTTCAGGCTGTCGGAGCTCAAGCTCGTGCGGCTGGAGCCTGCACGCGGGGCCTTCGTCGCCGCACCATCGATCCGCGAGGCGCAGGACGTGTTCGCGGTGCGGCGGATGGTGGAATCGCAGATGCTGCGCGAACTGATCGAGCGCATCAGGCCGGCCGATGTGCGCCGGCTCAAGGCGCACCTCAAGGCCGAACGCGAAGCCGTCCTGCGCGTCGATGTGCCGGGGCGAACACGGCTGCTGTTCGACTTCCATGTGCAGCTGGCCCAGGTGCTGGGCAACCAGGTGCTCACGCAGCTGATGCAGGAACTGGTGTCGCGCTGCTCGTTGATCACGCTGATGTACCAGTCGGCCGACCATGCCAAGGCGTCGTCGGACGAACACGCCCAACTGCTCAAGGCCATCGAAGCGAAGGATGCCGACCGGGCCGTCGCCCTGCTGCATGCGCATCTGGATGCCGTTGAACGACAGTTGACCTCTCCCACTGCCGATGCCGGCTTGAAGTTTGCATGAGGCCCATGTCATGGATGCCAGCTATCCCCGCGACCTGATCGGCTACGGCCGCAATCCGCCGCACGCCCGCTGGCCAGGCGGGGCCCGCATCGCCGTGCAGTTCGTGCTGAACTACGAAGAAGGTGGCGAGAACTCGGTGCTGCATGGCGATGCCGGCAGTGAACAGTTCCTCAGCGAAATGTTCAACCCCGCTTCGTATCCCGATCGGCATCTCAGCATGGAGTCGATCTACGAATACGGCTCGCGTGCTGGCGTGTGGCGCATCCTGCGTGAATTTGAAAAACGCGGCTGGCCCCTGACGGTCTTCGGCGTGAGCATGGCCCTGCAACGTCATCCGGAGCTGATGCAGGCTTTCGTGAACCTTGGCCACGAGATCGCCTGCCACGGCTGGCGCTGGATCCACTACCAGAACTTGGACGAGGCAACCGAGCGCGAGCACATGCGCATCGGCATGCAGATCATCGAGCAGATGACCGGCCAGCGCCCCCTGGGCTGGTACACCGGCCGTGACAGCCCCAACACGCGTCGGCTGGTGGCCGACGACGGCGGCTTCGTCTACGACAGCGACTACTACGGTGACGACCTGCCCTTCTGGATGCCCGTCCAGCGCACGAATGGCCAGGTGGTGCAGCAGCTCATCGTGCCCTACACGCTGGATGTCAACGACATGCGCTTTGCCTTGCCGCAGGGCTACGCACACGGCGAGGACTTCTACACCTACCTGCGCGACACCTTCGACCTGCTGTATGCAGAAGGCGACCCGGCGGGTGACAACGCCCCCAAGATGATGAGCGTGGGCATGCACTGCCGGCTGCTGGGCCGCCCGGGCCGCTTCCGCGCCTTCCAGCGCTTTCTGGATCATGTGGCGCGTCACGACCAGGTCTGGATCTGCCGCCGCATCGACATCGCACGTCACTGGCAGGCCACGCACCCTGCTCCCACGTCCACTTCGGCCAACTGAGGAGCGAGGCAAGCATGGGCACCCTGCTGACACTGGACGCACTCAACGCTGCCGATCAGGCCGGCTTCGTCACCTTGCTTGATGGGGTGTATGAGCATTCGCCATGGATCGCGCAGGCGGCCTGGCACCGGCGCCCCTTCCTCACCCTGCCGCACTTGAAGTACGAGCTGGCACGCACGGTGAGAGAAGCCGGGGAAGACCGGCAGACGGCCTTGATCCGCGCCCACCCGGAACTGGCGGGCAAGGCGGCGATCGCTGGCGAGCTGACGGCCGAATCCACGAACGAACAAAGCCGCGCCGGCCTCACGCACTGCACGCCCGAAGAGTTCGCCCGCCTGCATCAGCTCAATGCCGATTACAAGGCCCGCTTTGGCTGGCCCTTCATCTTGGCGGTGCGCGGCCCGCGCGGGCTGGGCGTGAGCCGCCAGCAGATCATCGACACCTTTGCCCGCAGGCTGGAGAACCCGGCCGACTTCGAACTGGCCGAATGCCTGCGCAACATCCACCGCATTGCCGAGATCAGGCTGCACGACAAGTTCGGCATGCAGCCCGATGACGGCAACCTGGTGTGGGACTGGGCCGAGGCCCTGGCAGCGCACAGCGAACCCCAGGCGGCGCAGCACGGCCAGCTCACCGTCACGTACCTGACCACTGCGCACCGGGCGTGTGCCGCACAACTGCTGGACTGGATGCGGCAGGACTGCGGCTTCGATGAAGCATGGATCGATGCGGTGGGCAATGTCGTGGGCCTCTACCATGGGCAGGATCGCGCTGCGCCGCGCCTGCTGACCGGCTCCCACTACGACACGGTGCGCCATGGCGGCAAGTACGACGGCCGTTTGGGCATCCTCGTGCCCCTGGCCTGCGTTCGTCGCCTGAGCGCCGGGCAGCGGCGCCTGCCCTGCGACCTCGAAGTGGTGGCCTTTGCCGAAGAAGAAGGCCAGCGCTTCAAGGCCACTTTTCTGGGCTCCAGCGCGCTGACAGGCAGCTTCGAGGCAGGCTGGCTCGATCAGGTGGATGCCGATGGCATCAGCATGCGCCAGGCCATGTGGGAAGCCGGGCTGCCTGGCCACCTCGATGCCATCGCCGCCCTGCGGCGCGATCCCTCGCGTTACCGGGGCTTCGTGGAGGTGCACATCGAGCAGGGGCCCTGGCTGGATGAGATCGATCAGCCGCTGGGCATCGTCACCGCGATCAATGGCAGCGTGCGCTTCAGCGCTGAAGTGATCGGACAGGCCAGCCATGCCGGCACCACGCCCATGGACCGGCGCAAGGACGCGGCCGCCGCGGTCGCCGAGCTGATCCTCTTTGTGGAACGCAGGGCCAGCCAGGACGCCTGCTCGCCCAAGGGCCCCTCTGTTGGCACCGTGGGTGTGCTGCAGGTACCTGATGGCTCGCTCAATGTGGTGCCGGGCCGATGCCGGTTCACGCTGGATCTGCGCGCACCCGACAACGCCCAGCGCGATGCGATGGTGGCCGATGTGCTGGCCGAGCTGCAGGCCATCTGCACACGCCGCGGCCTGCGCCACACGCTGGAGCGCACGATGGCCGCGGCTGCAGCACCGTCCAACCCGGCCTGGCAGGCCCGGTGGGAAGAGGCGGTGGCCGCGCAAGGCCTGCCCGTGTTCCGCCTGCCCAGCGGCGCTGGCCACGATGCCATGAAGCTGCACGAGGTGATGCCGCAGGCCATGCTGTTCGTGCGGGGCGGCAATGCCGGCATCAGCCACAACCCGCTGGAAACGATCACCAACGACGATGCACAACTGTGCGTCGATGCCTTCATGCACCTGCTGGACCAGATCGAATGAGCCCCCTTCATCAAGCCCTGGATCAATGGGTCGATGCCCACTTCGACGAAGAGGTGCGCTTCCTGCAGGAACTCGTGCGGGTGCCCACCGACACGCCTCCCGGCCACAACACGCCGCATGCGCTGCGCACCGCCGAACTGCTGCGCGGTTTCGGCTGGCAGCCCGAAGCGCATGAGGTGCCCACCGACGAGGTCAAGGCCTATGGACTTCAAAGCCTGACCAACCTCATCGTGCGCCGCAGCTTCGGTCACGCTGATGCCGGCGGGCCCACCATCGCCCTCAACGCGCATGGCGATGTGGTGCCCCCGGGCGAGGGATGGACGCACGATCCCTATGGCGGCGACATCCAGGACGGCAAGCTGTATGGCCGCGCAGCCGCGGTCAGCAAGTCCGACTTCGCCACCTACACCTTCGCCCTGCGCGCCTTGGAGGCAGCCGCGGCTTCAGCCGGATTGCAAGGCCAGGTCGAGCTCCACTTCACCTATGACGAAGAATTCGGCGGGGAACTGGGCCCGGGCTGGCTGCTCAGGCAGGGCCTCACCCACCCGGATCTGCTGATCGCCGCTGGCTTCAGCCACGAAGTGGTGACGGCCCACAACGGCTGCCTGCAGATGGAAGTCACCGTGCATGGGCAGATGGCGCATGCGGCGATCCCGCACACCGGCATCGATGCACTGCAAGGTGCCGTGGCCATCCTCAATGCCCTGTATGCACAGAATGCGCTGTACCGGCAGCACAGGTCGGCAGTGCCCGGCATCGATCATCCTTACCTCAATGTCGGGCGCATCGAGGGCGGCACCAATACCAATGTGGTGCCGGGCAAGGTGATGTTCCGCTTGGATCGCCGCATGATTCCTGAAGAGGATCCCGCCCAGGTCGAAGCCAGCGTGCGGCAGGTCATCACCGATGCAGCGGCCTCCGTGCCTGGCATCCGGGTCGACATCAGACGGCTGCTTCTGGCCCACTCGCTGCAGCCGCTGCCGGGCAATGCACCGCTGGTGGCCGCGCTGCAGAAGCACGGCCAGGAGGTGCTGGGCGAACCCATCCCCACGCGCGGCACGCCGCTCTACACGGATGTGCGCCTGTACTGTGCCCAAGGCATCCCAGCCGTCATCTATGGCGCAGGGCCTCGCACGGTGCTGGAATCGAACGCCAAGCGCGCAGACGAACACCTGGTGCTGGACGATCTGCGCAAGGCCACCAAGGTGGTGGCGCGCACGCTGGCCGATCTGCTCCAGCCTTGATGAGGGCGGCGTTCAGTCCTGGATTCAGGCCACGACGGTATGCGCCCGCAGCCGCTGGGTGGCCTGGGTGATGCCATCGAGCGCCCCTTTGACCAGGCCTTGCACATGCTGGCGCACGTCTTCGGACTTCAACCAGTCCGCGTCAAGCTGCCGCACCAGGTGACTGAAGGCAGCGGCGCTGAGGTCCACATGCAGCCGCAACACATCGGCCTCGGTCTTCAAACCCGACAGCGGCGCATCCAAGCCGTATTGCGCCAGGGCATGCCGATAGAAATGCAACCCTCGCATGCTGAAGATCAGGCGCCCCGCATCGTCGATCTGGATGAGATCGGACCGGATGCCTTCGGGCGCGCCGCGCTGCGCAATGCAGGCCAGATCCTGCTCGGACAGCAGATGGGTGGAAGGCTTGCGAACGGGCGGGAACTTCTGCGCACTCATGCGCCGCATTCTAGGAACGCGAGAGCGCCATCCCGCTGCGGTTCTCCACATTCAGGCCGCCGCCGTGAAGAGTCACCGCAAGACCCGATTCGCGACATGGCCGGCGCCGTGACGGGCGTGGCCCGTCCGCCACTCAGGCCGCCTTTTTCGAGGCGTGATGGCCATGCGACGGCGCTTGCGGCACCTTGCCGCCGGCCTTGCGGGCCTGGGACAAGCCGATGGCGATCGCCTGCTTGCGGCTGGTCACCTTCTTGCCCGAGCTGCCGCTCTTGAGCTTGCCCTCCTTCTGTTCGTGCAGGGCTTCTTCCACCTTCTCCGATGCCTTGGGGCCGTACTTCGCCATGGTCGTCTCCTGTGCGATGAGGACAGACACCGTGCCGGCAAGCTGCATGCCCCGGGGCATCCCGCCCCCGAGGCCCGGGGGCTGAAGGCGAGGGGATGCCACCTATGATGCGCCTGGCATGCACATCAACACTGGACACCCATGGAGGCCGCTGTCGTGAGCCCTGTGCCCTCTTCCTTCGTCACCTGGCTGAGAAGCCCCTGGCTCGTCGGCCTCGCCGGTCTGCTGATGGCCGGCTGGTTCACGCAGATGCACGGCCAACAGGCCGAACAGTTCCTCGAATGGCGCGACTTCGTCAACTTCGTGGGCGAGCATCCCTTCCAGGCGCGGGTGCTGCCTTTCGTCATGGCCCGCATCGCCAATGCCTTTCACCGGCTGGGCAGCCTCGGTCTGTTCAACTTCTTCCTGACGGTGGACTTCATCGCCACCTTTGCCGCCTTCATGCTGGTATGGAAGGCCGCCTGGAAGGTGTTGGACGATGCGCGTGGCGTGCTGATCGCCATGGTGCTGTTCTGGTGGCAGATGTGGGTCACCTTCGTGTTCTCGCCCGTGCACAACTACTACTACCCGTACGACATGATGTCGGTGGCCTTCGTGGCGGCGGGGGTGTGGATGACGGTGTCGGGGCAAGGCCTCAAGCCCATGCTGATGCTGCTGGTGCTCGCCATGCTGAACCGGGAGACGGCGGTGGTGCTGCCCTTCTTCTATCTGGCCTGGCACGGCGTCTCATCCCGGCGCGTGCTGGCCCAGGTGCTGCTGATGCTGTTGCTGTGCGTGGGCATCAAGCTGGGCATCTCTCACATGCTGCGGGCATATGACGAAATGGCCAGCCTGGAGCACGTTCCCGGGCTGCCGCGCTACATCTACAACTTCACCTTCGTGACGCTCAAGCCCGAGTTCCTGCATACCGCCAACGCCTTCCTCGCATTGGGGATGCTGTGGCTGGCGCTGCCCCTGCCCGGGCAGGCCGACACGCGGCTCAAACGCATGATGTGGTGCTTCGTGCCCTATCTGGCGGGCATGGCCGTGGTGGGCAACCTCTCGGAGATCCGCATCTTTGCAGAGTTCATCCCCTTGGTCGCGCTGCTGCTGGCCAGCAAATGGTCCGTGCGCGGGCAACCCTCAAGCGCGCACTGACTGGCGCCATCAGGCAATTTTTGCGTGCAGCAGTAAGGCTTGCCGCTCGCAGCGTACGCCGCGCAAATCAGGCCACGGCGGCACCGTGGCAACGCTGCAGCAAGTCACGGGCGCCTCGCAGCACATCCTCCACCGGCACATCGTCCACGAAGCTCACATCGTGTTCACAGCGCTGGGTGAGGTTTTGCACCTGGCAAACGGGGCACAGCACCCGGGTCGACATGAAGGCCTGATGCCGCTCCTGCCGCAGCGGGGCCGACTCCACCAGGTTGCTGAGCCAATAGATGCCCACCGCAGGCGTGTCCAAGGCGCAGGCCAGATGCAGGGGTCCCGTGTCATTGGAAACCAGCAGATGGGCGCGCGCCAGCAGCCCGCACAAGCCCGACAGAGACACCCGGCCGCTCAGATCGATCGCGGCATGCTGCATGTCGCGCAGCACCGCCTGCACGATGGGGCCCTCGGCTTCGGTGCCGTGGATGGCGACCATCATCCCCTCTTCGGCCAATTGATCGGCCACAGCGGCAAAGCGGCCGGGTGGCCAGCGTCTGCGGGGGTCGGTCGCCCCCGGCTGCAGCAGCACCAGGCGCTCGCCTGGCGTGGCAGGCAACACACGGTCGGCCTCTTCGTGGTCACGTGCAGCGCATTGCAACTCCAGCCCCATCTCCCACACATCGGCGCCCACCAGGGCGACCAGCTCCAGCAGTTGAAGGCGGCGATGCTGCAGATCGCGCAGGCGCAGGCACCGGTCCAGCGGCTCGCCATCCTCGGCACACAGGCCGATGGTCTGGCGCGCGCCGAGCCGCTTCACGAAGGGATTGGAAAAGCGCCCACCACCATAGGCCTGGATCGCCAGGTCAAAGGCCTCCATGCGCATGGTGCGCACGAAATCCTCCACGGCCAGCGCGTTCTCGTCCTTGGCGCTGGCCGCCGTCAGTCCGGCCACCGGGGGCACGACCACGACCCGGTCCACCGGGCCAGGGCGGCCCTTGAGGAACTCGGCATGCCAGGGCCTGCCGAGGTAGACGATCTCGGCCTCGGGGAAGGCGCGGCGCAAGGCATGCAGCGCGGGCAAGGCGAAGACGAAGTCGCCCACCGCGTTGGGGCGAAAGAAGGCGATCTTGCGAATGTGCATGCGGAGGTCCTGGCGATGTCGGCCCTGCACTGAAGAGCAAATGCGATGCCGCCACGCAGGCCGCGATAATGCCCGGCGATGAGCACACAGCAGGACCCTTCGATCGGCAAGCCTTCCCGTGAAGACGCTGCGGCCAGACCGCGCCGCCGCCATCGCCCTGCCCTGCCCACGCGCAACGGCGTGAGTGCCAGCTGTGTCGCGCTGCCGCACGGGCCCTGGCCCACGGTGCTGGCCTTCCTGGCGCACCGCATCCCGGCCGTGTCGCACGATGATTGGGCGGCGCGGATGGCCCGCGGCGAGGTGATGGATCACGAAGGCCAACCGCTCGCGCCCGATGCGGCCTACCGTCCGCAGACCAAGGTGTATTACTGGCGCAGCCTGCCGTTCGAACACCCCATTCCCTTTGAGGAAGGTGTGGTCTTCCAGGACGAATGGCTGGTGATCGCCGACAAGCCCCACTTCCTGCCCGTCACGCCCAAAGGCCGGTATCTGCAGGAAACGCTGCTGGTGCGGCTCAAGCGCCGTCTGGGCCTGGACACGCTTGTGCCCATGCACCGCATCGATCGTGAGACGGCCGGCCTGGTGGCCTTCACCATCCAGCCCGCGACGCGAGATGCCTATCAGGCGCTGTTCCGCGACAAGCGCGTGCGCAAATCGTACGAAGCGATCGCGCCCCTGAACCCGGCTCTGCGCTTTCCGCTCACGCACCGATCGCGGCTGGAAGAAAGCGAGCGCTTCATGGCGATGCACGAAGTGGCGGGGCCGCCCAATGCCGAAACGGAGGTGACCTTGCTGGAAACCGCCGATGGCTGGGGCCGCTTCCTCTTGCAGCCCATCACCGGACAGAAGCATCAGCTGCGCGCCCACATGGCCGCGCTGGGCATGCCTTTGGTGAACGATCAAATCTATCCGGAGCTGATGCCCGCACAGCCAGCGCACGAGCCGCCGGACGTGAGCCGCCCGCTGCAACTGCTGGCCCGGTCCCTGGCCTTCGAGGATCCCGTCACGGGTCAGGCGCGGCACTTCGACTGCGGCCGCAGCCTGGATCTGCATGCGGCCCTGCGGGCCTTCAAGGCATCAGCACCGCCGCGCCGCTGAAAAGCAGTCAGACGATCAGCGCTGCGCCATCGCCTCGCCCATGCGCAGGGCCTTGCCGGCCACCCAGGTCGGGTTGAAGTTGAACGGGCCCCGTGGGAACAGCATCACCACGGTGGAGCCCAGAAGGAAGCGGCCCATCTCGTCGCCCTTGCGCAGCACGATCTGCTGATCCTCATAGCGCCACTCGCGCACCTGCGCGCTGCGCGGCGGGTTGACCACGCCATGCCACACCGTGGCCATGCTGCCGACGATGGTGGCGCCCACCAGCACCAGCACGAAGGGGCCCTTGTCGCCCTCGAACACGCACACCACGCGCTCGTTGCGGGCGAACAGGCCGGGCACGCCGCGCGCCGTGGCCGGGTTGACCGAGAACAGGTCGCCCGGCACATAGATCATGCGTGTCAGGCGGCCTTCGCAAGGCATGTGGATGCGGTGGTAATCCTTGGGGCTGAGGTAGAGCGTGGCGAAGTGACCGTCTTCAAACTTGGCGGCCAGATCGCGATCGCCCCCCACCAGCGTCGTGGTCGAATAGTCGTGCCCCTTGGCCTGGAAGATCTGATCCTTGCGGATGGGGCCGAACTGGCTGATGGCGCCATCGACCGGACAGATCAATTCGGCCTGCGCCAGCGGGCGTGCGCCAGCCTTCAAGGGGCGCGTGAAGAACTCGTTGAAGGTGGGGTAGCTGGCGATGTCCGGGTTCTGCGCTTCGGCCATGTTCACGCCATAGCGCTTGACGAACCAGCGGATGAAGGAGGTGGTCAGGCCACCGCCCTGCAGAGAGGCGAACTTGCCGGCCATCTGCGTCAGCAACGTCTTGGGCAGGACGTACTGCATGGACACGAACAGGCGATCAGACACAGGGGCCCCCAATGGTTGATGTGGGTGAAGGACAGAAAGCGGCGCATTTTAGCGGTGTGGCCGCCAGCCAACTGCCGAGGCCATCCACCCGGGGGCATCCCCCTCGGATACGGCATGAGCGGCATCCGGCAGCCCCGGCTCGGGGTACAAAGCAGGATTGAGGCGCGACGCGCCCCTCCGCAATGTGCTTCCCCACCCCGACACCGGAGCCCCTTCATGCACGCATCCACGCTGGCGCGCGCCCTCGGCCGCGCCACCCTGCCCTTGATGGCCCTGTCCCTGAGCGCCTTGCTGGCCCCCCGCATGGCCACCGCAGCCGAGCCCTTCACCTACGTCACCAACTGGTATGCCGAAGCCGAACACGGCGGCTTCTATCAGGCGCTGGCCACGGGCCTGTACAACAAGGCCGGCCTGAACGTGACGATCCGCATGGGCGGGCCGCAGGTCAACCAGATGCAATTGATGATGGCCGGCCAAGCCGATTGCGTCATGGGCTACGACGTGCAGACCATCCAGGCCTGGGAGAAAGGCATCCAGGCCGTGACCGTGGCCGCTGCCTTCCAGAAGGATCCGATCGTGCTGATCGCGCGGCCCGACGTGAAGAAGATCGAGCAGCTCAAGAGCCGCACGTTGATGATCGGCAGCGCCAGCCTGGTCACCATCTGGCCGTGGCTCAAGCAGAAGTACGGCTTCACCGATGCCCAGGTCAAGCCCTACAACTTCAACATCCAGCCCTTCCTGGCCGACACGAACATCGCGCAGCAAGGCTATCTGGCTTCCGAGCCGTATTCCATCGAGAAGGAGAGCAAGATCAAGCCCTCCGTTTTCGTGCTGGCCAATGAAGGCTGGCCGCCCTACGCGATGACCATCGTGTGCTCTGCGCAGACACTGCAGAAGCGCCCCAAACAGGTGGCCGCCTTCGTCAAGGCCAGCATGGAGGGCTGGAAGAGCTATCTGCAAGGCGACCCCAAGCCGGCGCACACGCTGATCCGCAAGGACAACCCCAACATGACCGAAGACCTCCTCGCCTTCGGCATCCGCAAGATCAAGGAAGAAGGCATGGTCATGGGTGGCGATGCGGCCAGGTACGGCATTGGCGTGATCACGGATGCACGCATGAAGCAGACCTACGACCTCCTGGTGCAGCACAAGCTGCTGGATCCCAACCGGGTGGATCTGAAGAAGACGTACACGACCGAGTTCGTCAAGGACCTCAAAGTCATGCCCTAAAGGGGCCCAAGGGCTTGTGTCTGCATGAACGACGTCGCACCCGCCATCGAGATCGACGCGGTCGAGCAGGTCTACCCCAACGGGGTGCGGGCCCTGTTGCCCGTCTCGCTCACTGTGGCGCAAGGGGAATTCGTCACCTTGCTGGGGCCATCAGGCTGCGGCAAGAGCACCCTGCTCAAGATGGTGGCCGGCCTGCTGAGGCCCACATCCGGTCGCATCCGACTCTCCGGCCGGCCCGTACATGAAAGCGGTACGGATCACCGGCTGTCCTTCGTCTTCCAGGAGCCCACGCTCATGCCCTGGGCCGATGTCCAGACCAATGTGCGCCTGCCACTGGACCTGGCCGGGCTGCCGCGCAAGCTGGCCGATGAACAGGTGCGTGAGGCCTTGACGCTGGTCGGCCTCGAAAGCTTTGCAAAGCGCTTGCCACGCGAACTCTCGGGCGGCATGCAGATGCGCGCCTCGATTGCACGCGGGCTGGTCACACGCCCGCGCCTGCTGCTGATGGACGAACCCTTTGGTGCGCTCGACGAGATCACCCGCAACCGGCTGGACGACGATCTGCAAGCCTTGTGGCACCAGCAGGGGTTGACCGTGCTGTTCGTGACCCACAGCATCACCGAGGCGGTGTACCTGTCGAGCCGCGTGGTGGTGATGGCAGCCAGGCCAGGCCGCATCGCCGAGGAAGTGGCCATCGCGCAGCAATGGCCGCGCGATGAAGACGAACGCACCTCCGCCGATTTCAATGCGCATGTACGGCACTTGCAGCACAGCCTTGCACGGGCCAGCGCCGATCCCCCCCCGGACCAGGCTCGGGGAACGGAAGGGCCAGCATGAAGGATCGCGCGCTGCGTGTGCTGTGGCCCTTGCTGGTGGCCTGCGTGCTGCTCGGCATCTGGCAGATGTGGACGGTGATGGCCGATGTGCCCGCCTACCTCGTTCCCTCGCCGCTGCTGATCGCGCAGACTCTGGTAAAGGACTGGGCACTGCTGTCCGGCGCCTTGCTGGTGACGGTGAAGATCACGGTGCTGGCCTTCGTGTGCGCGGTGGTGATCGGCACCTTGATGGCCTTTGCCTTTGTGCAAAGCCGCTGGATCGAGACGGCCTTCTTCCCGTATGCCGTGCTCTTGCAGGTGACACCCATCGTGTCCATCGCACCGCTGATCATCATCTGGATCAAGGACCCGACGGCCTCGCTGGTGGTGTGCGCCACGCTGGTGGCCCTGTTCCCCATCATCTCCAACACCACCATCGGGCTGCGCAGCGTGAATCCCGGGCTGGCGGCGTACTTCAGGCTGCAGCGCGCCAGCCGGTGGCAGACACTGGTGAGGTTGCGCATCCCCTCGGCCCTGCCCTACTTCTTTGCCGGCCTGCGCATCTCGGGCGGGCTGTCGCTGATCGGCGCGGTGGTGGCGGAGTTCGTGGCCGGCACCGGGGGCACCGGCACGGGGCTGGCGTACCAGATCCTGCAGTCCGGCTATCAGCTTGACATCCCGCGCCTGTTTGCAGCGCTGGTGCTGATCTCGCTCACCGGCATCGCGGTGTTCGCCTCATTGGCAGCCTTGTCCCGCTGGGCATTGGGCGGCTGGCACGAAAGCGAGATGTGAGGGCCGTCCAGCCACGGCGGCCTGCAAGCAACCTCAGGCCAGGCTGACACCGCGGCGCCGCGCGCCCCGCCATGCCAGCACCAATCCGGCAGCCGCCATGAGGCCTGCCGCCGGCTCCGGCACGGCCGAAGTCACCACCAGGCCCGGGGCGGGTGCACGCGGCCCGGACAAGGCGAGGCCTTGCGGCATGTAGATGCGCAGGCGCGCCGTGTTTGAAAAATCCACGGCCCCCTGCGCTGCGCTCACGGCGATGTCCTTGGCAATGGGCACCGTCTCCGGCATCACCGTATAGGCATGGGTGGCCGTGGCACCCAACAGACCGATCAGCACCACGTCATCCCCCTCCGTCACGGGCACGCTCAGACGCAGCACGGCCGACAGGTTGTCATGTCGGGCGCTCTGCACGGCCGTGCCCGCTGCCCAGATGGCATCGGTATACGAAGGATTCTGGGACGACGCACCCGTCAGCGACTTGAACATCTTGACATCCACCGTCTCGCTCCAGCCCGTGTCCGACATCGTGCTGAAGGCCAGATTGACGAAATAGACATCGTTGACGCCCGAGGCCATCCCGCCCGGGAAGTGGTTCACCGCCAACGACCCCGCCAAGGCCAGCAAGGGGTGGCCGATGATCTCTTCGAAGCTGCCGTGCACCGTCAACTCCACCTGCATCTTCAGCGGCTCGTCCGGTGTGGGGCCATCACCGACCTTGAGCACATGGGCCGTGTAAAAGAGCTTGCCATCCACCGCCACCAGGCCAGGGTCACGCGGCCGGGGCACGACGATGTCCTGCGCCAGCTTGTAGCTGGCATACCCGCGGATGGTGCCATCTGACTGATCCAGCTTGATGCTGCCCACCGTTTCATGGCCACGATCCGAGACCACCGCCTTGCGTTCGGGATTCACATCCAGATTGCCGCCTCGCGTCTCGTTGTACGTCAGTTGGCCGCCCATGCCGTGGATGGGCTGGCGAAATGCCGCCGCATCGGCATGCACAGCGCCGCTGAAACAGGCCAGGGCCGTCAACAAGCAAAGTGGAAACAAGGCCGACTTGCGCGCGGCGATGACAGCTGACATGGTGAACGCTCCCGGGTGATGAAGTGATCCCGTGATGCTGTCACGATCCGGGCCGCGAGGGTATCCCTAGCAGCTGACTCAGTCCAACGATGCGCTGTCCACCCCTTCAGGTCGTCCATGACGACGACGGAGGCAGCACCATCCCGGCGCGATGGCGCCCTTCCCGCTTGGCCTGATACAGCCCTGCATCGGCCTGCGCCAGCACGCCCTGCCAATCGCGCCAATCGGGCAAATGCGCCGACGACGATACACCGACACTGACGGTCACGACTGGGGCAGTGTCTGAATGTGCATGAGGCAGCGCCAGAGCCGCCACGGCCTCGCACAAGCCTTCCCCCATCGCGAGCGGATCGGCCGCCGCATCGTTCTCCGGCCAGGCCATGACGAACTCTTCACCTCCCCAACGCGCCAGCACCCCGCCAGGTTCGGCTGCCACCCGCATCAAGACCTTCGCGACGGCGCGCAGACATTCGTCGCCTGCCGGGTGCCCATAGCCATCGTTGTAGCGTTTGAAATGATCGACATCAATCAGCGCCAGCGCATAAGCATGCCCGTCGGCTTGCGCCCTCGCGCGCAGTTCGTCCATGAACACGCCAAAGCCGCGTCGGTTCAACGCGCCCGTCAAGGGATCGCTCTGAGTGGCCTGCTCCAGCGCCACGCGCTTGGCATGCAACTGATCCCGCAGCACGGCCGCACGGCGCTTTTGCATGAAGCGATGGCGATTGGCCACCTCGAACTGGTAGCTGAAGATCAGCATGAACAGGCTGGGGGCCCCCACCGTGAGCATCATCGATGTCACCGGCGCACCCGGCACGGGCGGCGACAGCGCCAATGCCGTCCAGTGCATGAGCAGCAGCGCCGCGGCCAGTGCACACACCGCCCTGAATCGCAGCCGCATCATCACGCTGGCGAACACCAGGATCGGCACCAGCCCCGCGTGATAGAAGATGCCCCACATCGTCCCGTGGATGGGCGACAGCATGGCCACCAGCAGAATGCTCAGGCCCGCCAGGACGCTGGCCGCCACCACCAGACCTTCCTGCACGACACGGGGAATCGGCGTGGGCCGGTACAGGCTGATGGCGCCAGACGCGAAGACGAACAAACCGAAGGTCGTGCACAGATAGAAGCGGATGTGCAGCCCCACTTCAAACACCGCAGGGCTGATCATGTAATCCATCAGCAGGAAGGCGTTGTTGAACACCAGCGCCAACAGTCCGCCTACGGTCGAATACTTCAGCCATTGTGGATAGGCCGTTTCGGCAAAGACGCGTTCATCCTCATCGGATTCAAAGCGCAGCGAAGGCACGATGGTGTCCAGCAAGCGGATGGTCGTCATGCCCGTTCCTTCAATGCGCGACGCTCTCGATGCGAGCGGCCTCGCTCGGCGCAGTGGCGGCTGCGTCATCCGGTTGAGCCAGCGTCACCCGATTGCGTCCTGAGGTCTTGGAGACATACAGCGCCTGGTCGGCCCGCGCCAGCAAGGCGGCAATGCCTGCATCACCCGGTTGCGCCACGGGTGGCACCTGTGTGTCCGGATCCAGCATGGCCACACCCAGGCTGATCGTCACGATGCCGTCCGTCTGCGAGGCCGCGTGCGGGATCGCGCTTTCGCACAGGGCCATGCGCATGCGCTCGGCTGTCTGCATGGCCCGATCCTGGTCCACGTCCTGCAGCACGACCGCAAACTCTTCGCCACCCCAGCGCGCCACAAGATCGACCGGTTCACGCGCCGCCGACCGCAAGGCTTGCCCCACACGATGCAGGCATTCGTCGCCCGCCGGGTGCCCATGGTGATCGTTGTAAGCCTTGAAGTGGTCCACGTCGATCAGCACCAGCGCCAGAGGGCTGCCTTCCACCAGCGCACGGGCATGGGCCTCACGCAGGAACTCCGTGAAATGCCGGCGGTTGGCCAGGCCGGTCAAGGCGTCTTCACGCGCCATGCGGCCCAGGCACTCGGTGGCACGCGTCAGCTCGGCGTCCATCTCGGCCTCTTGCAGATCGACCAGGAAACTGGTGCGCGCGGCCTGCTCCAGCAGATAGCTGCCATAGACCATGTAGGTGCAGTTGGCCAGCAACAGCAAGGTGGTGCCCACACCGATCCCACTGAGCAAACTGCCGATGTGATGGACGGCCAGCAGGTGCATGTCGAAAACAGCGGTGCATAGGCAGACCATGGGCCAGAAGCGCCCATACAGCACGGCATAGATGACGATGGCGTTGAGGATGACCAGATGCTGAACACGCAACTCACCCTCCGCACCCACACTGACCAGCACACTGATCAGGCAGGCGGCGCCGGCCAGCCCGGCAAACAGCCATTCCCGCAGCAAAGGCGAGCGCACCTTGAACAACATGGCCCAGGCGCCCAGGGCCAGCAAGGGCATGAACACGCCAAGACGCAGCCACAAGGACAGCCCCTGGCTGCCTGGCAGCATTTCGTGATCCACCCACAGCAGGATGAGGTAGAGCGGCGCACAAAACGCGAGGCCCTTGGTCAGGGTGACCTGGCGCTGAGCCTGGAAGGCAGACCGGTAGGCCAACTCCAGCGGCGCGGGAAACCTCAACAAGGGAAACCCACGGCGCAGCGTGTCTCTGGCCAGCGAGGGGAGATCGTCAACAACATCAGACGGCATAAGACCTGTTATCGACGCTTCCAGCGCGGCCTGTGGCGGAGCTTGAGCGGAATCTGCGCTCTGGCGAGTCGAAATGGGTCGGGGCCGTGAAAAAATGCCGGGCGAGACATCAGGGTGGGCCCCATTCGGCCCTTCAGTTGCAGGGAGTGCATCGAATGAACTGGTATGACCGTCATGTGCTGCCCCACGTGCTGGACCTGGCCTGCGGCGTCAAACCCGTGCGCCGCCAGCGGCAGAAGATCATTCCCGCTGCACGCGGCGATGTGCTGGAGGTGGGCATCGGCACGGGGCTGAACATGCCCTTCTATGACAAGACGCGCGTGCACCGCGTGGTGGGCGTGGACCCCTCGCTTGAACTGCATGCCATGGCGCAGCGCCGCATCGATGCGGCCGGCCTGAAGGTGGAACTGGTGGGGCTGTCGGCAGAACGCCTGCCGCTGGCAGACGCCAGCTTCGACACGGTGGTGTGCACCTATACCTTGTGCTCGATACCGGACCCGGCTTGCGCGCTGGCCGAGATGCGCAGGGTGTTGCGCCCCGGCGGGCGTTTGCTGTTTTCAGAGCACGGGCGGGCGCCGGACGAAAGCGTGAGGCGCTGGCAGCAACGCTTGCAGCCCTTGTGGGGCCCGCTGGCAGGCGGCTGCCAGTTGAGTGTGGATGTGCCGGAGCTGCTCAAGGACGCGGGGTTTGATGCGCGTGTGGAAGCGGCTTATCTGCCTGGGCCCCGGTTTGTGAGTTACCACTATTGGGGGCAGGCGACAGTGGTTTGATGGCATGTCGAAGGTGCCGAACGCCATGAAACGGATGCGCTGCTTGTGCCTGCCAGGCTCGGATCAGCCCGCGGATGCGCCAAACCGGCCCAGCCCCACTTCGGTCAGGCCTTGCGCGCGGCGCAACAGGAAGAGCACATCCATCCCCATCCGCTGGGCCAGGATGGGGCCGGTCTCAGGCCCCGCCACAAGGAGCGCCGTGGCCCAGGCGTCTGCCTGCATGCAACTGCGGGCGAGCACGGTGACCGATGCCACGGCGTTGTGGACGGGCGCGCAGCGCCGCGGGTCCATCGTGTGCGCCAGGCGGGTCTCCCCCACGTCCACAAAGTGCCGGTAGTCGCCCGAGGTGGCCACCGCCAGATCCTCCAGCTCAATGACCCCATGAACGGCGCGCCGGCCCACCTCCGGACGTTCGAGCCCCACGGCCCAGGGCTCGCCATTGGCCTGAGCGCCCACAGCGCGCAACTCGCCGTCCAGCGCGGCCAGCGCATGCCGCACGCCATGCTGCTCAAGCACACGGACCATGCGGTCCACCGCGTAGCCCTTCGCAATGCCGCACAGGTCGACCTGCAGGGCCGCGTTCTTTCGCACGCGGCCCGCGGGCCGATCCAGTTCCAGCGAGGCCTGCGCGGCCAGCGGCGTGGCGTCGCGCGCCGCACGAATCGCCTGCGCATCGGGTGTGTCGCGCACCGCACCGAACCCCCAGGCATCGACCAACGCGCCCACGCAGGGATTGAAGGCGCCGGCGCTCAGGCGGTGCACGTCGAGCGCGCAGTCCAGCACCTCCAGCATCTCGGCAGGCAGGTCCACCCAGACACCCAGGGGCGCACGGTTCAGGCGCACCAGATCGCTCGTCTCCTTCCAGGGCGACATCTGCTCGTCCACCAACTGCACCGCCGCTGCGAGGTCGTGCTGCAGGGCGGACAAGTCGAGGATGCCGTCGGCGTCGATGCTGGCGGACCAGCGTGTGCCCATCGTGGCACCGTGCAGGCTGGTGCGTTGGACGGGGGCTGCGGGGTCAGAAGACATCTTCGGCATAGCGCTCCTTGGCCTTCAGCTTGGGCCACGCTCAGGTGCAGCGGTGCCAGCAGCACGTCGAGCGATTCGGCCACGCCGCTGGCCATGGCGCGGCTGCCGCACACACGCACGATCGCGCCTTGCGCCACCAGCTCGCGCACACGCTCGGCGTCGCGGCGCAGGGCGTCCTGCACATAGCCACCGCCATCGGGGATGCGAGAGAACACGGTCTGCAAGGTGGCCAGGCGGCCATCGCCCAGCCAGCCTTGCAGCTCGGGGCCGAAGTAGAAGTCACGAGCCGGATCACGCCCGCCGAAGTACAGGTGCATCGGGCGATGCCGGTCATTGCGGCGGATGAAGCCGGCCAAAGGCGCGACGCCCGTGCCCGCGCCGATCAGCAGCACGGGACGACGGCCTCGCGGCAAGGCAAAGCCCGGGTTGGGGCGGATGAAGGCGCTGATCGCCTCGCCTGTCTTCAGGCCGAGCAGGTGGGTGGAGCACAGACCACCCGGCATCTGGCGAACGCAGATTTCGAGGAAGCCGTCTTCCGAACCCGAAGCGAGCGAGTAGTAGCGGGGCACGCCAGACCCGGGCGGCACGATGCCCACGAGGTCACCGGCCGCGAAGCGCGCCAGGCCGCCTCGTGCGCCCAGGCTGCCTGCCGGCCACACAAAGCGAAGGATCGATGCCGATTGGCCGCTCGCGCCGGTGTAGTCCTGGCGCGCCACAAGGGTGAGCGTGGCGACAGGCGGCACGCGCGGCACATGTTCGAGCACCACCTGTTCCCCCAGCGCCTCAGCCAGGGCATCGCCCCAACGCGCGAATTGCTGGCCCGATTGCTGGTGGAGGCACTCGAGTGGCAGCAGCGCGGGCCAGCCCCGCTGGCGCAGCATGTGGTCCAGCGCCACGGCAAAGGCACAGAAGGCGGGGAACTGCCGGTCGCCAAAGCCGAGCACCGTCACGGGCACCGTGCCCGCATCGAGCCTGGCGATGGTGTCCAGGGCCTGGCTGGCATGCGCCGGGGCCTGGCCTTCGCCATAGGTGGCGGCCAGCACGAACACCTGGCGTGTGGCGGCTGTGGTGCGAAAGTTCTCCAGCGCACTGGTGTGAACGCGATGCTGGCCCTGGCTCAGCGCCTTGTGCAAGGTCTGTGCAAATCCCCAGGTGCTGCCGCCCTCGCTGGCCACGAAGATCAGCACGTCGGCCTGTGCCAGCGGGGTGTTGCCGGTGATGTGGGGGGTCAGCTCGCGCGCCTGCCACCAGATGATGGCGCCCGACAGCCAGAACAGCAGCACGCTTGCACCCGAGACCCCGAGCACCACGGCCCAGAGCCAGGCCGCCTCGCCCGTGTGCAGCACGAGCGCCCAGTCATAGACGCGCTGCGCCAGGGTCGCATCCTGCCAAGCCAGCATCCGGCCTGAATGGCGGTCGATCCATCCTCGCCCCTGTGCGGTGACGATCTTCCAGGTGTCCTCCGGATCGGTGGGGCTGGGCAGCGTGAGTTGGCGCAAGTCCCCCACGGCAAAGCCCTGCAGCGCGGCAAGCTGTGACCCGCTGGGGACCGGCTTGTCGCCCACCACCGAGAACACCTCGGGCTCGGCCCTCGTGTCCAGTTCCACCAGGCCCAGGGTGGACGCGCTCATCGTCAGCGCCGTGAGCGATGTCAGGCACAGCACGGCGAGCACGACTCGCCCCGCCACAACGTGGATGCGCTGCGCCAGCGTGCCACGCACCCGCCCCGCCAGCCGGCGCCACCCGCCCATGCGCCGCAGCAGCAACACCAGCGCCGACAGGCACAACACGCCCATCACCAGGGCTGTGGCCGCAGCCCCCCAACGTCCGGCATCGCCCAGCAGCAGCGAGCGGTGCAGGTTCTTGACCCAGCGCGGCAGCGTCGATGCCTGCCACGCACCCAGCACCCGGCCATCGGCAGGGTCGACATAGGATGCCTGTGGCTGATCACCGGCAAAGCTGTAGACCACGATGGCACCCGAGGGCAGGCGGCGAATCTCTTCGGCGCCGGGGACGGTGCCCGACAGGCGTGCCACCAGCGTGGCCACCGGCAGATCGTGCTGGGCAGAGGGGGCCTGCCATGCCTGCTGCACCGGATCGACGGCCAGGAAGGCACCGGTGATGCCCAGCACGACCGCCAGCAAGCCGACGGTCAGGCCCAGCCAGCGGTGGATCGCTTTCCAACCCATGTTGCGCTTTTACTGGAGTTGGAAGGTGGCCGACTGGATGTACCGCTTGCCGGCCTGCGGCTTGCCGGCGCTGGCCTTTGTCAGTGGGAGGCGGACTTCCGACGGGCTGTCGCGCATGTCTTCCGCCACCGCATCGATGCGGATTTCATAGCCTGCATCGATCAAGGCGTCGGCCAGATCGGCGCTGACCTTGAGCGTGCGCCCCGCGCCGACACTCGCGCCGGTGACGCCATTGAGCCGCTTGGCGTCGCCCGCCGACAGGCGGCTCCAGTCAGACAGGTGCTTGTGGTACTTGGCCTTGCCTCCGGCCACCCAGAGCGTGCGCACGTAGGCGCCTTTGGCATCGGTCAGGTACACCGCCAGATACGCACCGTCACCACCGTAGTTCTTGAGTTGGGTGGTCAGCGTGAGCGGGCGGCTTTGCGCCACCGCGGGCAGGGCCAGCGCGCATGCGGCGGCCAGGGCGGTCAAGAGGTGCTTGGACATGAAGGGGCTCCTGTGAAAGCGGTGGTCATTCGATCAAGCGGCGCGGCGGCACCGCGGGTGCCGATGCCGGTGAGGCGGGTGGGCTCTGCCCTGCGGCCCCGTCTCGATCGCGGTGTCGGGTCCGGTCATGCTGATGGTGGCTCTGCTTCATCGCCAAGACTTTCAGGGTCTCGGGGTCGAGCTTGGCCTTGAAGGGGCGCCCTTGGGCATCCGTGGCACGGATCTCATAGCAGCCGTCGTCGATCTTCAGCCGCTGGATCTGCCAGCCCTTCTGCGCGGCCATCTGCTGCACGGCCTCACGCGACTGCCAGCGGTTCAGCGGCGCCTCGCAATCGTCACCGGCCCACGTGGGCAGGTGGGCCACACCCAGGGACAGAACCAGCACACCATGGCGCAGCAAGGGGTGGTATCTCATGGACGGGCTCCTTTGAACACCGGCTTGGCCAACATCACTGCGATTCGAAGCGCAAGCGGTACCGGCCTTTCCGTTTGAATGACATTGTGGTCCTCTTCTTCCGCATGCAAGCTGAACAGCGCGTTCATCGCTTGTTCATGATCAATGAAGGCAAGAACCGCACGCTGCAGACCATCCATCACCATCAGGATCCAGCAACGGCTGCAACGTCGTTGCGGCAGCCCAGAAGGCTGCCACTTATCATCTCCAGCCCACGCATGGCTTGACAGATCAGTGATGGTCAAAGGCTCGTGCACTCACCAAGAAAAACATGGCATGACCACCGCAACGCCCCAACAGAAGATAAGCCCCCTGCTCAGCCCGGGCAACCCTGCGCTTCGTGCCAGCGCATTTCTTCATCCGGCATCTCCGGCGCCGCACATGACCTTCAGCGATGCACTTCATCGCAGCGCAGTCATGCTCGCCATCACTGTCGCGACCGCCGGGCTGGTGTGGCATCAGGCATCCAGCCCCGGCGATCACACCTTGCTGCTGATCTGGCTTGCTGGAGGAGGTTTTGGTGCCGCGCTGGTGCTGATGCTGATGGCCGGCTTTGTCAAACCAACCCTGCCTTACACCGCACCGCTCTTCGCGGTGGCTTACGGTCTGACTGTCGGCGTCATGACCGTGCTCGCCGAAAAGCTATACCCAGGCGTTGCGATCCAGGCAGCAGGCCTGACGTTCTGCCTCATGGCGTGCATTCTGGTGTCATTCAGGCGAGCGCGCCCGGAAGTGATCGCACGGTGGCGGCGCACTTTGCGTCATGCCTTGGCGGCCGTGGCGTTGATGTACTTGATCGCCTTGCCACTCACATGGGCCGGCCTGCCTTTGCGCCTGTTCCACGAGGGCCGACCGATGGACATGCTTCTGATCCTCGGCGCATTGCTGCTGGCTGCATACAAGATCCAGCTGGACCTGGACTTCATCGAAGCCCATGCCCGAGGGCATGTGCCGAAGTACATGGCGTGGTACTGCGCAATAGGACTGCTCGTCACACTGGTCTGGTGTCATGCCTCCGCCATGCTATGGCTGCTGCAGTTCAAGCGCCGGTCGTGACACAAGGCTTGCTGCCGCCAGAACTCTGACTTGTCATCGGTCTGACTGCGCAACGGCCCTCGTCACAGGCCCGACCGATCAGAGCGCAGTGGCTCGGAGAGTGCGCCCAACGCCGCCAGACAGAGGCGCCGGGTGGTCAACGCAGCGAAGTAAAGGGGGAGGCATCGGCGAAGCCGATGACGGAGGACATGAGCGGAGTTGACCACCCGGTGCCTCGGTCCCGCCCCACCCGTCGCACGCGAAAACCAAGAACGAAAGAGAGCGACAAAACCCCACACCCAACTCAAGCAAAACAAAGCACCAGATGTTTTAAGACGACTGGTCATATTATCCAACCCATGCCCCGCACCGCCGACAAAACCGACATCCCCAACCGCCTCACCGCGGCCGGCTACGCCCTGTTCAACCAACACGGCTACAACGCCACCGGCATCCAGCAGATCACCGACAAGGCGGGCGTTCCCAAGGGCTCGTTCTACAACCACTTCGACAGCAAAGAAGCCTTCGCCGCCCAGATCATCCGCAACTACGCCGACTGGGTCGACCAAGCCTGGCAGCGTGCGCTGACCGGCGCCCCCGCCTCCCCGCTGCAGGCCATCCACCACGTCTTCAGCCAGTTCATCACCCACCACGAACAGACCGGTTGCCAAGGCTGCCTGGTGGGCAACTTCGCCGCTGAAATGGTCGAAGCCAGCGAACACTGCCGCCTCGCCCTCGCCCACGTCCTGCAGGACTGGCGCGACCGCCTCGCCGCACCTCATCCGCCAAGCCCAGCAAGCCCATGAGGTGCGTCAAGACATCGATGCCAACACCTTGTCAGCATGCTTTTGGGATGCATGGGAAGGCGCCGTGCTGCGCACCAAGGTCGACCACAGCGTCGAGCCTCTGCGCACCCTCCTGAGCGTGATGCTCAACCAGTTTTTCCGCCCCTGATTTTTCGCATGTGATCGCCCACCGATCACCCCGCCCACTCACACCCAACACCGGAGCCACTCATGGGATCTTCCGACAAAGCACTGACCGCCAACGCCCTGTTCGAGCCCTTCCAGCTCGGCCCCATCACGCTGGCCAACCGCATGGTCATGGCCCCGCTCACACGCAACCGCGCCGAGCCCGGCAACGTCCCCGGTGAGATGACCATCGAGTACTACGCCCAGCGCGCCTCGGTGGGCCTCATCATCGCGGAGGCCACGCAGGTGTCCGCACAGGCCCAGGGCTACATCGCCACGCCCGGCCTGCACACGCCCGAGCAGATCGCCGGCTGGCGCAAGGTCACCGATGAAGTGCACCGCCGCGGCGGCAAGATCTTCGTGCAGCTGTGGCACACCGGCCGCATGTCGCACACGGCCTTCCAGCCCAATGAACAGGCCCCGGTGGCGCCCTCGGCCATCGCGGCCAAGGCCAAGACCTACATCCCCGGCGCAGGCTATGTCGACACCTCCACGCCCCGCGCCCTGGAGACGGTCGGAGATCGCCGGCATCGTCGATGACTTCCGCACCGCCTCGCGCCACGCCATCGAGGCCGGCTTCGATGGTGTCGAGATCCACGGCGCCCACGGCTACCTGCTCGACGCCTTCCTGCGCGACGGCTCGAACAAGCGCAACGATCAGTACGGTGGCAGCATCGAGAACCGCGCCCGCTTCCTGCTCGAAGTGATGCAGGCCGTGACGAAGGAGATCGGCGCCGAGCGCACCGGCATCCGCATCTCGCCGGTCTCGCCCGTCAACGACTCGAACGAGAGCCAGCCTCAGCCCCTGTTCGAATACGTGGTGCGCGAACTGGCCAAGCTCAACCCGGTCTACATCCACGTGGTCGAAGGCGCCACCGGCGGCCCGCGTGACATCGCGCCCTTCGATTACGAAGCGATGCGCAAGCCCTACACCGGCGTCTGGATGGTCAACAACGGCTACACCAAGGAGATGGCGCAAGAGGCCATCGCATCCGGCAAGGCCGATCTCGTGTCCTTCGGCCGCCTGATGCTCACCAACCCCGATCTGCCGCGCCGCTTCAAGGAAGACGCCCCGCTCAACGAGCTGTTCAAGGATGCGCCGCTGTACGGTGGCCAGGGCCCGCACGGCTACATCGACTACCCGACGCTGCCGGCGTGATGCCCACCTGACCACCTCAGCGATGCCCGCGCGGCACCTTGAACGGGGCCGCACCCAGGCCCGTGCCGATCCTATTTGACAAGATTCGTTGTCACTATAGAATCGCCGGGCCTTCTTGCTGACCGGGCTGCGAGGTGGCGCCGTTGTACACGCCCGGAACCGAACGGAGACAAGAAGATGACCATCGCCAACACCGCCGTCCTGATCGCCGCCGTGATGCCCGTGATCACGATGGGCATCGCCAAGGCCAGCACGGCCGGCAAGAAGCGCAGCCAGGGCGGCTACGACAACAACAATCCGCGCGAATGGACGGGCAAGCTCGAAGGCTGGCGCGCGCGCGCCGCCGCAGCCCAGAACAACGGCTTCGAAGCCCTGCCCCTGTTTGTCTTCGGCGTGCTGGCTGCGCAGATGGCGGGCCTGGATCAGGCCCGCACCGATCAACTGGCCATGATCTTCATCGGCCTGCGCATCGTCTACACCATCATCTACTTCGCCAACATCGCGGCACTGCGCTCGCTGGTGTGGGCTGTGGCACTGGGCGTGAACATCGCCATCTTCGCCCCGACGCTGAAGCTGCCGTTCTGATGCAGCCATGAGGCCTTGCGAGCCGCCATGTCCGGATGCCCGGGTTTGATTTGTGATGCAGGCATATGGTTTGAGATCGCACTTGTGACCCGACCGGAAAGGCTTCCATGAGGACGCCTTTCCCTTCGTGAAACAGTTATCGGCAAAACCCGCACGCGACATCGGGTGACTACCTAGCATGGACTTCCCAAGCTAGATCTTTCACTTCGGAGTCATCCATGCGTGTGAAGCCTCTGTCATCCCTGTGGCCCGCCATTGCCGTGACCGCAGGGCTTGTGTTGACCGCCTGCGGCGGCGGTAGCGGGCCGAGCGATACGCCCGCAGGTTCGAGCAGCACCAGCATCTCGGGCGTGGCCGGCACCGGCGCGCCAATGTCGGGCGCCACCGTCACCGTCACCTGTGCGAGCGGTTCTGCCACCGCAACCGCCGGGGCCGACGGCGCCTTCACGGCCACCTTCACATCCGCTCCCACGGCGCCTTGCGCGATCAAGGCCGTCGGCGTGGACGGCACGGGCGAGCAGATCGTGCAGTACTCGGTGCTCGACACCGTGACCCCTTCGGGCAACAACACCGCCAACGTCAACCCGGCCACGACGGTGGTCGCAGGTGCCGTGCTGAGCGGCGATCCCGAAGCCTTCTTCGAGGATGCGGCAGCCAATCTGGGGCAGATCACGCCCGAGAAGGTGCAGACGGCCATCCAGCAGATCCAGGTCGTGGTGGGCGACATCGATCCCATCAAGGGCGAGTACGTGGCCGACAAGGTCAACGCGCTCGACCAGAAGTTCGACCAGCTCAAGATCGAGTGGAACCCGAGCAACAGCACCTTCACCGTGACATCGAAGGTGACCGGCGCCGTGGTGGGCTCGGCCAGCACCGAGAACTTCGACGGCAGCACACTGACCACGCGGCTCAACGACACCTCCGTCGTGCCCGCCAGCGGCCCCAGCTTCGCGGCTCTGGACACGCAACTGGGCGCCGCCATCAACGCGGCACTGAGCGGCTCTTCGCCCAGCGCCCTGGCGGCCGTGTTCGATCCCCACTTCAAGGACGGCGGGATGGACGCCGCCAGCACCGTCAGCATGGTGTGGAGCGAGGACCATGGCGGCACGGTCGGCAAGTTCACCGTGGTGGGCTGCAAACAGTTGCCATCGAATGACACGGTGGGCCTGGCCTACCAAGGCAAGTATGTGTGCCGCGTCGGCGCCACCATGAACAAGGATGGCTTCAGCGACCCGTTCGAGGTCCGGGTGATCGAAAAGACGTCCGGGCAATGGCTGCTCTTTGGCGACCAGATGGACTACCGCGTCGAAGTGCGGCCCACCATGGAGCGTGCCATCCGCTTTGACGGCAGCACGCTCAACACCGGCTACCGCACCGGCCTGCAAGTGTGGGTGCCGCTGCCTGTGGATGGCGAGAACGATCCGGAAGCGCTGCCCAACGCGAACGTGTACCGCGTCGAGGTCAAGCTGGGCGACAACCTGCTGGCCTCGCTGAGCCGCTGCGGCAATGCCGACTACCTGCAAAAGCCCAGCTCACCCAGCCACTGCGCGGGCAACCTGTACGACATGCCCGATGAAAACATCACCATGCTGCAACAGGCGTATGCCAACAACCAGGTGATGCCGATGCTGACCATCATCGTGTATGACGGCTCGGATCAGGTTCTGGGCACCTACACCCATCGGCTGAGCACGCTGCCGGTGACCCTGGCGCAGATCGAAGCGACCGATTCGCCCTATCAGAAGCGCTTTGCGACGCTCAATCAGGCTTCGGTGACGGCGCTGCAATCGCTGGGTGTCAACGCCGGCACCTTCAACCTGAACTGGACGACGGGTTCGCGCGTGGATGACGTCAGCTGGTTTGCCTCGTCCTACGGGCTCGAACCCATCCAGGGCCAGCAGGAAGACCCCAGCGGCTCGGGCGTGAGCTTCACGGCAGAAAGCCTGGGCGAGATGGTGAACTACGCCTCCGTCTACATCAGCGCCAGTGGCAACGATGGTCGCAACTACTGGACGAAGTACTTCGGCTGCGGCGGCATGACCTGCTTCTGAGCCGGCAGGCGGCAGCGCCGCCGCGTCGAAGGCGCATCCAGGTGTATAAGCTTCACCCAAGACACCTGTGGAGCCCTTCAACGTGGACAACAAACCGCCCCTCAGTCCTGAAGAAGCCCGTGTGCTGGCTGTCCTGGTGGAAAAGCAGCACACGGTCCCCGACAGTTACCCGCTGTCCCTCAATGCGCTGACCTTGGGCTGCAATCAGAAGACCGCACGGGAGCCGGTCATGCAGATGAGCGAAGCCGATGTGCTGCAGGCCATCAACGGGCTCAAGGAGCGCAGCCTGGTCAATGAGGTGAGCGGCAGCCGAGTGGTGCGCTTCGATCACAACGCCGCGCGTGGCCTGGGTGTGCCCAGCCAGTCGGCCGCCTTGCTGACCATCCTCATGCTGCGCGGCCCGCAGACCTCGGCCGAGTTGCGCCTGCACACCGAACGCCTGCATCGCTTCGCCGATGTGTCATCGGTCGAAGGCTTTCTGGAAGAGATGGCCGAGAAGACGCCGCCTCGCGTGCAGAAGCTGGCCAAGGGCCCCGGCGAGCGCGAGCACCGCTGGGTGCATCTGCTGTGCGGCGAAACGCATGCGCAGGCCCAGGCAGCGCGGCCCTTTGCATCCAGTGCCCTGGCCGACACCACAGCCCCTGGCCGCGTTCAAGATGAAGACCTGGCCACGCTCAAGGCCGAACAGGCCCGCATGGCCGCCGAACTGGCCGAACTGCGCGCGCTGGTGATGAAGATGGCGGCCGAGCTGGGCATCCAGGCCGGCTGATCTCATCGCGGCACCGACCAGCGCCTACCAGACCGCCACGCCGCCGCCGGGCACTTTCAGGCCTTCGCAAACAGCTTGCGCCAGCCCTCGTGGCCCAGACGCTTGAGCGTCTCGATGTTGGTCTCGTAAATGTCGGCCGCATCAGGGAAGGCGGCCACCGCCCGCTCCAGGCTGCTTTCGCGGATCAGGTGCAGCGTGGGATACGGCGAGCGGTTGCTGTAGTTGTCGATGTCATCGGGTTCGGTGCCATCGAACTGGTAATCCGGGTGAAAGCTGGCCACCTGCAGGACGCCATCGAGTTCCATGTCTTCGATGGCGGCATCCACCACATCCAGGAAATCGTTGTAGTCCAGGAAGTCATTGAGCACGCCGGGGTGCATGAGCAGGGTCGTGTCGATCTGCTCCGGATCGGCGTCGCGCAGCATGGCCAGTTCGTCGAGCAGATCGGCCAGCAGGGCTTCGGGCGTGGTGGCCTGGGAGACGCGATACCGGATCTGTTCCTTGATGTGGACGGACTTTGCAAACGGGCAGAGGTTCAGGCCGATGACGGCTTTCTCCAGCCACTCGCGCGTGGACTGGATGACGGTGTCTGGGTCGATGTGCATGGCGCCATTGTCGCGCGCGCCACAGTGTCATCACGTGTAATGGCTTGTCCGAAGATCCTCACCTAGCCTTGCTTTTCGTTCACATCATGAAAAGAACCGGCCGAGTTCTTCCTCGTCGACTCCGCGTCTGTTTCACCCCCTCTGACGGAGAAATCCAAGCATGAAGATCATCAGCAAGCGCCTGTGGGCCGCTTTGGGTACGTCTTGCCTGTTCACGCTGCAGGCCTGGGCCGGACCGGCCACCGGCCCCACCCCCACGCCCTTCGCCGACAACAACGGCACCACCGTGCCCCCGGGGCAATACAGCGGCCCCCAGTTCAAGCTCAGCCACGACTACCCGGCCAAGGCGCCGGTGCCGGCCATGCCGTGGCGCAAGGCCATCGGCAATGGGCAGATCAACGTCGGCAATGCGAAGGCGTATGCCGAAGCGCTCAAGCAGGCTGTCGGGCCCGACATGCGCGTGCTGCTGGAGGACTACGCCAACTGGGATGCCGCCAAGCGCGGCTGGTACAACGAGCCGTGGATCGGCTTTCTGCGCGAGCCCATTCACGGCATGTACGTGGGCACGCAGGAATTCGACAAATCCCTGTTTGCCCAAAGCGGCCTGACCAAGCCACTGACCACCTATGTGCTGACGTACTACGACCGCACGGCCGCCGTCACGCTCAACCGCATCTGGGGCCAGACGGGCATGAAGCCGGTCGTCAACCCGAAGACGACGCAGTTCGATGAAGGCGCGCTCATCGTCAAGGCCTCGTTCGTGACTGCGGACGGCAGCGTGTGGCCGCCCATGGCCGATGCCCTGACCTGGCCGCTCTACATCAGCGTGGACGCCACCACCAATCCACCACCCAGCTATGCGGTCACGCCGCCGGTGCTGACCAACACCTCGTTCATGCAGTTCGACATCATCGTCAAGGACACCAAATCCGCACCGAAGACGGGCTGGGTGTTCATGACGCTGGTGTATGACAAGCGTCTGAAGAAGGGTCCCAATGGCGTGTGGGACCAGATGGTGGCGCTGGGCGCGCAGTGGGGCAACGACCCGCAGGCCAATGACCCGGGCAACCCCAACCCCAAGCTGATCGAAAACTGGAACAACCCTGCTGCCCCGTTCTATGCCACGGAGACCCTGGGCTGGGGCCAGCGCCTGTCCGGCCCCAACGATGGCGCGATGAACGATTACGCCTATGTGAGCGGCACCCACCCCACGGATGCCAGCAAGGTTGAAGGCAAGAAGGATGGCGCCGCCAGGCCGGGGCAACTGGTGCTGGTCAAGAACGGCAAGGATTCGTCCTGCATGAGCTGCCACAGCTCGGCACAGTGGGATGTGAACAATCCAAAGGTCGGCATGCCCTCCTTCCTGCTGCCCATCCTGACGCCGACGCCTCAGCCTCCGGCCGGCTGCAAGGGCGACGAGGAATGCAATGCGCTGAACTCGCCGCCCCCGGGCTCGCCGCTGTGGATGAAGTGGTTCCAGAACCGCCTGGGCAATGTGCCGATGGACAAGGGCGCCGTGGCGGCCGACTTCGACATGGTGCTGACCTTCAAGTCCCTGCCGGCCTGGTATCAGGCCACACAGGCCGCCCAAGGCACGGTCCACCCGCTGCTGCAGACCGACCGCAACGGCCGCCGCTACCTGAAGCCCGTGCAGCGCTGAAGCGCACGGCCTGACGCCATGCCGGCCGCACGTGCCGGCATGGTTGCCAACACCATTCCAACAAATCCAGGGGGCCTCACATGAGCCACACCTACAAACACTTTTTCGCCCGTCAACGCGGGGGCGACACCACACCCACCGGCATTGCCTTGGGCTACCCCGTTCCCGGGCCGCAGCAAACGAGCGCGGATCAGATGGCCACGCAGGCCTTCTTCACCAGCCAGGCCCAATGGCAGCAGATCCAGCAGCAGCCGTTTGACTTCATTGTCATCGGCACCGGGCCCACCGGCGTGGCCTTCATCGAGCAGGCGCTCAAGCGCAACCCGCAGGCACGCATCCTCGTGCTCGAACGTGGCGGCTTCGTGCTGCCCGTGCACTACCAGATGCTGCCAATGGCCTTCCAGAGCTTCACAGGCTCGCCGCCTACCACTTATCCGTGGACGCGCACCACCGAGATGGCCACCCAGGGCATGCAGATGTTCCAGGCCGGCTACATCCCCATCCTGGGCGGGCGCTCGACCTACTGGAGCGCCTGGTCGCCTTCGCCCACGCCGGATCTCATGCGTGACTGGCCGCAGGAACTGGTCGACGTCACGCTCAAGCCCGGCTTCTGGGAACGCGCCCGCAGCTTCCTGAACGTGACGACGATGGACAAGGTCCACGACGGCGTCTACGGCAACCTGCAGGAGCAACTTGGCATCCACCTGCGCGAGAACTTCCGCCGCTTCGTGCCCAGCGCACAGAACGCGTATGCCGCACCGATCGCCGTGGCCAACCCGGGCTGGCAGACGGTGCGCTTTTACAAGTTCTCCACCGTGGGCACGCTGCTGGGCCTGCACAACGCCCAGAAGCTGCTCGCTGACGAAGGCAATGGCGCGCCACTGCCCATCGTGGACCATTGCATCGTCGACCGGCTGATCCATGATGAGCGCGGCACGGTCACGGCCTTGTCGACCAGCCGGGGCGAGCTGGCCGTGGCCTCGGCCAAGGTGGTGCTGGCCATGGGCACCATCCCGCCGGCCACGCTGCTGATGAATTCGTTCGGCAGCAGGCTGCCCAACGCGGGCCAGCGCTACACCGGGCACTTCATGTCGCATGTGACGGCGCGTGTGCGGCGATCGGCCTTCCAGCAACTGGGCTCGCTGGAGTTGGGCGCCATGTACCTGGATGGCAAGGATGCGCAGGGGCTGCAGTACCACGTACAGGTCAGCGCCTTCGCCACGCAGGATGCGGTCAGGGACATGGACACCATCTCGCACGAGGCCCCGGATGCCGCGGCCGTGGCCACACTGACGCAACTGCAGAGCTCGCCGGAGCATGTGGTCTTCGTGTGCGCCACGCTGGGCGAGGTCAGCGAGAAGAACGCCGACAACTGGATCCGGCTGGACGACGGCGCCGATGCCTCGTGCAACATCCAGCTGCAGCTAGGCGTCAGCCAGGCCGACGGCAAGCTGTGGGACACGCTGGACGAAGCCACATATCAGACGCTGGACGCGCTGGTGTCAGGCGATGGCGCCACACCCTCGATCGAATACTGGGTAGAAGATGGCCATGGTGGCGGCAGCTGGCGCCCCGGCCGGCCGCCGCAGTCGCAGATCCGGCTCAACATCATCGTGCACGAGGCCTCGCCCTTGTGGATGGGCCGCGATCCGGCGACCTCGGTGGTCGGGCTGGACTACCGGCCGCACGGCGTGAACAACGTGTACGTGACAGGTGGCTCGCTGTTCCCGACATCGGGATCGTGGAACCCGACGCTCACGATGTGCGGGCTGGCGCAGGATCTCGCAGATCGACTGAGCTGACGTCAACCGGGAGCGGCCTGGCGGGCCGGGCGGCTTACACTGCGGCCGCATGAACCCCTCGCCCTCCCTGCATCAGCTTGTTCAGCAGTTCGCCCATGCCGGCCGGCTCGAAGCCATCTACCTGCGGCCCGAGCGGCGTGCGCCCGTGATGGCCGTCAATGAGGCGATGGCCCTGGTCGATCGCGGGCTGGAAGGCGACCGTGCCGCGGCCAAGAAGCCGTGGCGCCCCGGCGGCAACAAACGGCAGGTCACCCTGATCCAGGCGGAGCATCTGCCAGCAGTCGCCGCCTTCACAGGCGCTGCGGCCATCGATCCGGCGCTGCTGCGCCGCAACCTCGTGGTCTCCGGGCTCAACCTGCTGGCTGCGCGCGCGATGTTCGCCAAGGCGCCCATGGTGCTGTGCCTGGGCGATGAGGTGCGGCTGGAAATCACCGGCCCATGCGAGCCGTGCTCCCGCATGGAAGAACTGCTGGGCCCCGGCGGCTACAACGCCATGCGTGGCCACGGCGGCATGACGGCCCGCGTGCTGCAGGGTGGGCGCCTGCAAGTGGGGGATGCCGTGCGCTGCATGCCGGCCTGAAGCGCGCCGGCAAGCGCATACACTGGCCCATCGCATTGGCGCATCGACGCATTGGCGCCCCGGAAGACGCACCCATGAGCTGGCATGGCCACCTGAACCTGGATTACCGCCGCGACGGCGAACGCACCATCGCCCTGGATCGCCACGACGGCCCGCTGCGTGTGCTGCAACGCCTCTACCCCGAGGGCGATGCCGTCTGCCACCATGTGCTGGTCCATCCGCCCGGCGGCCTGGTGGGCGGCGATGTGCTGAAGCTGCAAGCCACGCTGGCGCCGCACAGCCATGCGCTGATCACCACACCGGGCGCCACGCGCTTTTACCGCAGCACCGGCCCCGAAGCCGTGCAGACCGTGGCCGTGAAGCTCGAAGCCGACGCCCGCCTGGAATGGCTGCCGCTGGAAGCACTGGCCTACCGATCCTGCGTGGCCACCAACCGCATGCGTTTCGAGCTGGCGCCCGGCGCCGAGATGATGGGCTGGGACGTTCTGGCACTGGGGCTGCCCGCAGCCGGTGAAGCCTTTGACGACACGGGCCACAAGCAGGGCCGCTTCACGCAGGAGATCGAGATCCCTGGCGTGTGGCTGGAGCGCGGCACCGTGCGCGCAGATGACGCGCGCCTGCTCGACAGCCCCCTGGGATGGGCAGGCAAACGGGTGATGGCCACGATGTGGCTCGCGTGCGGTGCGCCGCTGCCTCGCGAACGGCGCGAGGCCTTGCTGGATGCGGCACGCGGGGTGCAGGAAGCGCATCCCCTGGCCCATGTCAGCGGCAGCACCAGCCCGCATGAACAGGTGTTGATCGTGCGTGTGCTGGCCGAACGGGTGGAGCCGACGATGGACCTGCTGGTGAAGATCTGGGCTGCGTGGCGCCCGCTGGCGTGGGGGCTGACGCCCTGCCCGCCTCGCGTCTGGCGGACCTGATCTGGCGGCTGAGCCGGATTCAGTGCGCTGCGGCCTCTGCTGCAGCGGCCTTCTCGGGATGCCAGTCGATGCACTGCACCTGATTGCGACCGCCTTCCTTGGCGGCATACAGCCCCTGGTCGGCGCGCTCGATCAGCAGCAAGGCCGTCTTGGCGCCGCCTGAGCCCAGTTGTGCCACACCGAAGCTCGACGTGATGCGCAGATTGGGCACGGCATCGATGGCCGGGCCGGCCTCGTCCTGAATGCTCAGACGGATGCGGTCGGCCACCTTGGCGGCCTCGTCCTGGGTCAGCCCGGGCATGAAGACGCAGAACTCCTCGCCACCGAAGCGGCACAGCACGTCTTCCGGGCGCATCGCCGCCTTGAGGATGCGCGAGACCTGCTGGATCACCAGGTCGCCCACGGCGTGGCCGTAGGTGTCGTTGAACGACTTGAACTTGTCGATGTCGGTCATGAAGCAGCTCAGCGGCTCGCCCGTTTTCAGCGCATGCGCCAGCATGGGCTCGGCGCGCGCGAAGAAGGCGCGACGGTTGAAGCAGCCGGTCATCGGATCGCAATTGGCCAGCAGTTGCAATTCTTCGTTCTGCTTCTGGATCTGGTCGCGCGAGGCTTCCAGCTCGCCCAGCGCTTCGCGCAGGCGGGCGTTGGCCTGGTCCAGCGCGGTCACGTCGTCCAGCGTCACCAGGCAGCCGCGGGCATTGCCGGCCGCGTCGCGCACAGCGGCGCAGTTGAGCAGCGCACGGCGGGGTTCGCCGTCCTTGTGCGTCAAGTCCACTTCCACGCCCAGGATGGGCTCGGTGCTCAGCAGCGCCCGCTCCCACGGCGGCAGATCGGCGGTTTCATGCAGGCCCTTGGTGAGCCAGTCGATCTCGGCGATCGAGCGGCCCAGCAGCACGCCATGCGCCTGGGGATGGAAGCCGCGGAAAGCGGAGTTGGCCATCAGGATCTGCCCGTCGATGTCCAGCACCAGCAGGCCTTCGGTCAGGGTGTCGAAGGCCACGCGCACCCGCTCGGGAATGGCCTTGGAGGGATCCAGATGCTGCAGCACGCGGCGCAGGTACAGGTAGAAGGCCACGAACGAGGCCAGGCTCAATGTGCCGACCAGCAGAATGGTGGGTTGCTTGAGCCAGCCCACGATGCTTTCCGGCCACGGGGACTTGAATTGAACTTCGAGCTGGCCCCAGCGCTTGTCTCCCGCGTTCAGCGGCACGACGATGGCGTTGAGCGTGGAGGCCCCCAGCGGCGGCGCCTCCCACTTCTGGATGTGCAGTGCCGTGGTGGCGTAGACCGTGCCGTTCTCGCGGCGCACGGCCATCGAGACGATGTCATTGGATTGTTCGACCAGCTCGCTCAGCATGCCCTGCAGCTTGGCGGCGGGCTGGTTCTCATTGAGCGATTTGCGCACCTGCACGGCCAGGTGCACACACACCTGCTCACGCACGTTCATGGTCATCGCGCGCTGGTTGGGCAGCACCTCGAGCACCAGGTCGAGGATCATCAGCAAGCCCAGCAGCATGGACACCAGTCCCATGCTGATGCGCAGCGTCGGGCTGAGCGCCCACCATTTGCGCCCGCCTGCCGTTCTTGCCGGAGCTGTGGCTGCCTGGGTCATGCCCGCCTTTCGATCTGCGGATCAGCGGACGCTGGCCAGCTGCACGCCCGCGACGGCCGGCAGCTTGCGCTCGATGGGCTCACGCGCGGGGCGGGCCTTGGCCACCACCTGCGGTGCTGCGGCTCGTGCTGCGGCCGGCGCAGCCACCGCTGTAGCAGGCAGGCGGCCGGACATGGCCAGCGTGGTGCCTTGTTGCTGCAGCAGGCGTTCGCGTGCGCGGGCCCGATCCAGATCGGCCGTGGACTCGGACAGGCGACCACCCGGCGTGCTGCGGCCCAGCAAAGCCATCGCGAACTTCAGGGTGGACGACACATGGGTCGCCGGCTGCACGACTGTCTGAATCGACGAAGCCACCGACGTGCGCACGACCATGGCAGGCAAGGCCAGAGCGGTTGTCACGCGGGCCGCTTGGGACGGCTCCTGCACGGGCTGCTGCCAACGGGCCGGCGCCACGCTGCCGGCAGCCGCTGGCGGTGCAGGCGGAATCATGGCAGAGCCCACGGCCTTGCCGTTGCTGTTGCCCGATTCATTGAAAGCGATGCGACAGCGCAGGCCCGAGGGGATGCGGTTGCCGGGATTGGGCACCTTCAGGCGCACACGGAAGCTGTTGGAAGCCGGATCGATGACGCGGTCCACCAAGGTGACCTGCGCATTGAGCATGGGGAACTCAGGCAGATCGGTCTTCACCGAGGCCTGCTGGCCTGCCTTGATCTGGCCGAACTGCACCGCCGGCACGATGGCCTCGATGCGCAGGGGATCGATGCGGGCCACACGCACCACCGGTTCGCGCTCGATGCGCTCTCCTTCGGTGCGGTAACGCTCGACCACCAGGCCGGCAAAGGGGCTGCGCACTTCGCGCTGGCTCAACTGGGCGTTGGACAACAGGTGCTCGCGCTGGGCCACGCGCTGAGACTCGTGCGCCTGTTCGACACGTTGCTGGGCGACACGGGCTTCGGCTTCAGCCTGATCCAGTGCCTGATCGGAAACAAAATCGCGCTTGACCAGATCGCGGGTGCGTTCGAGCTTGCGCTGGGCCAGATCGTAGGCAGCCTGGGCCTGCAGGGCTTCGGCCTCGGCCTTGGCCTTGACTTCGGCCACGGACACGGACGCCCTTTCGACCTGGGCGCTCAACCGGGCCAGCACCTGCCCGGCCGTCACTTCGTCTCCGCGCTCGACGTGGATGGAAGCGAGCACACCGGTGGACTGCGTACCGACGTCGGCCACCCGATCCGGCTCGATCAGACAGCCCAGCATCTCTGCAGCATGGCCGCAACTCCACCAGGTCAGGCTGGTGACAGTCATCACGCTCAAGGCTTTCTTGTTCACTTCATTGCTCCTGCAATCCCCATGCACGGAGGACTGCATACCTCCAGCATGTGAAACGAATCTTGCGTCTGCCCCGTCATCTGTGATCGAACGAATAACATGGCACCTCAGTCCCAGTCTTCACTGCCGGCCATGGCCAATTGCCGTGCCATCAGCAGCTCGTTTTGCAGCATGGCCCATCGCCTGCGACGGGACCGGGCCTCCGCGGTGGCCTGCACCTGGCCGCACAACCAGCGCGCCAGCGGCTGCCCGCCCAGGCCGCTTTGCGCCAGCCGCACCACCGTGCCCAGCCAGCCCTGACCGGCGTGTTCGGCCCAACTGCTGTCTTCCCAGCTGAGGATGGTCTCGCTGCTGCCGGGCGTGCCCTGCCGGGCGCACCGCCCCACAAGCTGGCGGTCGATGCGGCGCGATCGGTTCAGGTTGGTGTTGATGACATGCAGGCCCCCATGGGCCAGGGCCTCGGGCGACAGGTGCACGTCGGTGCCCCGGCCGGCCATGTGCGTGGCCACCGTGATGCAGCCCGGCGCGCCGGCGTGCTGGATCACCAACCGCTCGCGCTCGCCTTGCTCGCCGTCCTGGCGGGCATTGAGCACCTGGTGCTCGACCTGCATGGCGCTCAGCACCGCCGAGATGGCATCCGAATCGGCCACCGTGTCGGTGCCGATCAGCACCGGACGGCCCTTGCCGGCCTCTTCCTGGGCCCGCCGCGCGATGGTCTGCCACTTGATCTGCGCCGAGGCCAGCACCACCGGCGGACGCACCTGTCGCTTCGACGGCACGCGCAATGGCACCCGCTGCACCGGCAACCGGTAGACCCGCATCATCTCGTCCCGGTCCTCGTACAGCGTGCCGCTCAGACCGGCCAGGCGCAGGTAGCGCGGAAAGAAGGTCTGGTAGCTCGATTGGCTGAGCGTCTCGTTCTCGGGCGTGGGCGTCACGCCCTCCTTGATCGAGATCATCTGGTGCAGGCCGCGCGACCAAGAGCGCCCCACGGCGAGCCGGCCGGTGGTCTCGTCGATGATGTGGATGGCGTCATCGCGCACCAGGTAATGCACATCCCGCTTGAACACGTGCAGGGCCTGCAAGGCCAGCAGCACCTGCGTGTTGCGGTACTTGCGCCACAGCCATTCGCCCTGCATGCCGGCCGCCAGCTTGGCCAGCCTCTGGTCGCCCGCTTCGGTCAGGTCCAGGCCGAGCCCGTCCTGGCGTTCGAAATCTTCGCCATCCTTCAACTGGCGCGCCAGGAACAGCGACATGCGATAGCGCTGGTCGGCCTTGCGCGGGTCCGTGGCCGTGGCCAGGATCAGCGGCGTGCAGGCCTCGTCGATCAGGATGCCATCGGCCTCGTCGACCACGGCCATGCACAGGCCCCGCAGCACCAGGCTCTGCGCATCGCCGACGGCGCGTGCAGCGCGGTCGCGCATGTGGTCGAAGGCCACCTCCTTGGCCGTCACGTGGACAACGTCGGCCTCATAAGCCTGCTTGCGCTCCAGCGGTGTGCTGGAGGCCGTCACGAACGACACCTTCAAGCCCAGCATCGCGTAGATGGGGGCCAATTGCTCGGCATCGCGCCGGGCCAGGTAATCGTTGGCCGTCAGCACATGCACGGGCACACCGGCCATGGCCGCGGTGGCCGCCGTCAGCAGCACCGTCAGCGTCTTGCCTTCGCCGGTGGCCATTTCCACCAGGCGCTGCCCCAGCATCCACCAGCCGGCCAGCAACTGCACATCGTGCAACTCGAAGCCCAGGTGCGCATGCACGGCCCAGGCGATGAGGCCGAAGCTTTGCGGCACCAGCGGCGACTCCAGCCCCTGCGTGCCCAGCTTGACCCGCATGGACACCAGGCGGTGCCCCCGCTCCTGTGCGGGCAACTCGCCCCACATCTGGCGCGCGCGACGCACCTCCTGCAGGAACTGTCGATTGCCTGAAGCGCGGATCGCCGGCGGTGCCTGCCACACGGCCTGCAGCCAGGCCACGAAAGGGCTGTGCGAACGGCGCGCGATGTCCTTGACGGGATACGGCCCGAAGACCGGGCCTGGGCGCGGCACAGGTGCCCCCGTCGTCAGTTTGTCGGACCAGGCCTCAGGTCCGGCCAGTTCGGACAGCAGACTCATGCCGCAGCCCCCACATCCGAGAAATGCTTGAGGAACAGCTGCCGCAGGCGCAGGGCCCAGGTGTGCAGCAGCGGCCTGGGCTGGAGGTCCAGCCTGACCTTGGCCAGCCCTCCGGCACGCGCAATCGGCTGGTTCACGGCCACGTCCATGGCGAACATCGGTTCGGCCGGCCGCATGGCTTCGCGGTCGGTCGCATCGGTGGCAATGGGGCCGCCCACGGTGTTGCTCAGCCCGGGGGCCGGCAGGCGATCGACCGCCGCAGGCGTATCGCCCAGCGCCCGTGCAGCCAGCACCTTGCCGGGCTCCTCGGCGAGCATCACGGACACGCCGGTCAGCCGGCCGCGCACATCGCCCACATCCCGCTGCGAGACCAGCACGCGCACCACGCCCGAGACATCGGCCAGCACATAGGCCAGCAGTTGCCCGCGGTTGACCTGACGCTGCGCCATGTCCTCCTGGCGAGACAGCACGAACTCACCGGAGCGCGCCGCGCGCAGCACCAGGTTCTCCAGATCGCGATCGATCTGCGCCAGTTGGGCATGGTCCCGCTCCAGCGCCTGTTTTGCATTGCTGACCTTCAAGGGCTCGGTGCCGAAAGCCGCATTCAGCTCGGCCTGGCTGCTCTCGATCTGCGCCAGCACGATCTCGCGCTGGGTCTGCAAGGCTGGATCGCTCAAGCGGATCAGGGGCTGGCCCTGCACCACGCGGTGGCCGCTTTGCACCAGCACCGCCTCGACCTCGCCCTGGCTGGCCGCGCGCACCTGCGCATCCGGTGGCAGCCACACCACGCCATCGGCAATGATGAAGGACGGCACCGGCACAAAAGCCAGCATGGCCACAACGCCCACCATGGCCAGCGTGCCCCCCAACGAGGCACGCGTGCGTGCCGATTCGAACCCCGGTGCGTTCAACAGGTTGTTGGTCCAGTTGCGGCACGGCATGAGCACCAGGCTCCACACCATCCAGGCCAGGATGCCCATGCCCAGCCATGAGGACTTCTCCGAGGCCCAGGACACCATCAGCCCGCTCACGCCCAGCCGGTACAGCCACGACAGCGGTGCGTGCAGGCGCAACGCCCAGCGCTCCACTGCATCGGCTTCCGCGTGCTCGGCCGGCTCCTGCGGCATGCGCAGCACAAAGGCCACCAGCCGCAGCCAAAGGCGATCGTGCAGGCGCGCACTGCGCTGCGCCAGGTTCGGCAGATCCAGCAGATCGCAGGCCACGAAGTAGCCGTCGAACTTCATCAGGGGATTGCCGTTGAACAGCAGGGTCGACAGCCCGCCGATGGACATCATCACGAAGGCCACCTGCCGCACGACGCCGTCCTCGACGGCCAGCCACAGTCCCAGCCCCAGCGTGGCCAGGGCCAGCTCCACCATGATGCCCGCGGCACTGATGAAGGCGCGCTCGCTGCGCCGGGTCAAGCGGTTGGAGGCGCTCGCGTCCACATACGGCATGGGCACGAACATGAAAAAGTTCACACCCACCTCGGGCACTTCACAGCCAAAGCGTCTGAGCATCAGCGCATGCCCCAGCTCGTGCACCGCCTTCATCAAGGGGTAGATCAGCCAGACCATCGCCAGGAAGGTCGGCGTCATGAAATACATGGCCGCATAGTTGCGGATGTCGGACCAGTTGGCCACGGCCGCAAACAGCGCGATGCCGACGATGGCAAACCATGCCAGCAAGGTCGGTACCGTCAACATCCAGCGCAGACGTGGATAGACCACCTCCAGCACCGCCGACGGGTTGAACAGCCCCAGCCTGAACGACAAGGGGTTGAGCCGTGCACGCCGTTCCTTGCGAGACCGCTCCTCGGTCGCGCTGACCAGTTGCCGCACATCGGGCGTCACTTCCGCCTGCACCAGGCCGGCATCCGTCAACTGCCCCATGATGCGGATCACATCGTTCTGCGTGGGCGCCTCGTCGCCCTGCCTCTGCAACAGGCCCTGCCAGATCTCATCGACGCTGTGTCGGCCATCCAGCCGCCCCACCAGCTCGAAGGCGTGGGCATTGACGCGGTGATACCGCCCTGTCGCCTGGTTGTGCAGGACATACCAGGCCAGGCCACGGGTGCGCTGCATGCGCACGCTGACATGCGGCCTCAGGCGCGGATGCAGCTTGGCGATGCGATACCAATAGGGCGACAGGAGGGTGTCTTGCATGGGACAGCGTTACAGCCAGATCCAGGCCTGCATGCGCAGCCAGTGCCAGCAGCGGTCGGCCGCGCGCCACAGCAGCGGCCGCGACGGCATGTCGATGCGGGCCACGCCTTGCAGACCCGGGCGCAGGCCGGTGGCGCCGGCCCCGGCGCCGCTGGGCACGGCCTCGATTTCGTACTTCAGTCCCGAGGCGGTGCTCTTGGCCACCGGCGTCACACGAGAAAGCACCAGCCCGATCGTCTGGTCCGGCATGGCTGCCAGCCGCAACTGCGCCAGTTGCCCCTTGCTGAGCGAGGCGACATCGGCTTCGTCCACTTCCATCACCACGCGCCAGTCCAGCCCCGGCGCCAAGGTGAGCAAGGCATCCCCCCGCTTGACGGGGGCACCCAACTGCTGACGCAGATCTCCTGCGATCACCACCCCATCGAACGGCGCAGTGATCTTGAGCCTGGCAATCTGCTGCTCGATGAGGGAGAGCTCGGCCTTGGCCTGCGCCAGCTTGGATTGCGCGATCACGGCCTGGGCGCGATCGCCCCGCGCGAAAGCCTCTGCAAAGGCGTTCTCATGCTGATTGGCCTCGGCCTGCCGTGCGCGGCGCGTGCCCTGCAACTCGTCGTCCGACATGTCGGCCATCACCTGCCCGGCCTTCACCACATCGCCAGGCCGCACATTCACTTCGCGCAGGAAGCCGTCCTGCGGCGCACTCATCACGCGTTGCACCGCGCCTTCGAGCCGCGCCGTGGCCGTCAATTGATACGGCAGGGGCAGCCCGATGCCGAAGGACACGACACCGAAGAAGGCCAGCACCGACCAGCGCAGCACCCGCTCACGCGGATCGGACAGCCGACGCTTGAGCGACTCGGCCCAGGCACGCATGCGCTCCCACCAGGGCTGCTCCAGCTTGTAGCGCAGCGCCAGGGCGGGGGCCAGCACACTGGCCACCTGCTCCAGCCAGCGCAATTCATCATCGGCAAAGCCCGCATGCACCTCGCGCTGATCCTGCGGCGTCACCGGACGCAGCGGATCGTTGCGGCCCGTGCGCTCGAACGTCAGGGCGCCGATGACGGCATCGTCCTGAGCCAGCGGCACGGTCACCAGGCCCGACAAACCTTGCACCCGGTACAGCGTCTGATGCGCCAGCGTGATCCGATGCTGGCTGGCATCCTGCGCGGCCGCACGCGGCGGCCAGAACAGCACCGCCTGTTGATGCGAGGCCTCGAGCATGGCCTGATGCACTTCGGGCATGGCAATGCCCTCGTCCAGCAGCACGCCATCCGACAGCGCCCGCACCTGCAGCGACTGACCGACCACCCAGCCCAGCGACACACGGTGGCAGCCCAGCATCTTGTTGAGCTGCGTGACCAGGGCCGTGACCCCGGTCGTCCAGTCCATCTCCCCCAGGAAGGTCTTCAGACACAGCAAGGCCCCGGCATCATCCAGCCGCGACGAGGCCGCCGGCGCCTTGGGCGTCGGCATCGCAGGCGGCACCGGTACCGCGGGCGGTATCGGTGGCCTTGCCTCGAGCTTCGGGCGGACTGAAACGGTGGTGTCCAAGCGCGGGTCCTTCATCACACACATGGGGGAGGCGGGTATTTCTACCCGGCTTGCCTCTATGATCGAGAAATCTCAAGCGGTCAATTCCTCGATTAACGGACGAAGTTCACACTTGATCGGGATTCACGGGGCCAGCCCGTCCGCACACACCACGTTTCAGGAGTTTTCCATGAAGGTCTTGCTGATCGACGACCACCCCTTGATCCTGTCCGCCCTGCAGTCGGTCATCCGCGGCCTGGGTGACAACGTGACGGTGGGCGCCGCCGACAGCGGCCGGGCGGCGAGGGAAACGCTGCGCAACGATCCCAGCTACGACCTCGTCCTGCTGGATCTGCACCTGGGGGATGCCGATGGCTTCGATCTGCTGGGCGAGTTGCGGACCAAATACCCCGCCCTGCCCGTGGTCGTGATCTCGGCCTCTGACCGCACCAGCGACGTGATCCGTGCCATCGACATGGGTGCCATGGGCTTTGTGCCCAAGCGCGCCACCAACGAGACGCTGTTCGACGCGCTCCAGCAGGTGATGTCCGGCGGCGTGTACGTCCCCCCCATGAGCATGGGAGCCGATCACCAGACGCAACTCAGCGGCTCGCCCCAGATCCAGCAGGTGCAGCGCGAGGCCTCGGAAGCCGCGTTCCAGACCGTGCCCTCCCTGGTGCAACTGGGCCTGACGCCCCGCCAGTCGGACGTGCTCACCCTGCTGCTCAAAGGGCAGCCCAACAAACTGATCGCCCGGGAGCTGGGCCTGTCGGTTGAGACCGTCAAGGACCATGTGGCCGCCGTGCTGCGGGCGCTGGGCGTGAGCTCGCGTACCCAGGCTGTGATCGCGGTCAGCCAGATCCTCCAGAAGCAAGGGGCCGGCATGGCGCCCACCCCCAGCCCGGTCTGGCGCGCCAGATAAGCGCCGCTTCCGCCCCGCCCCACCATGACTGCACTTGCCGCCCCGCACGATGATGCCGACGCCTACGTGACGCCAGACGCGGAGGGCTACACCGCCCTTCCCCGCCCGTCCGACAAGGCGCTGGCCCAGGACACCGTCCGACTGGTCTACCGCCAGACCAGCGCCGGACTCATGGGGCACTTTCTCGGCATGGTGGTCATCACCTCCATCTACTGGGAACACGTCCCGCATGCGCTGCTGTGGGGCTGGACGCTGGCCTTCGCCGTCATGTGGACGGCCCGCTTCGTCGGCCTGCTCACCTATGAGCGCGCCGTGCTGCAAGGCCGCGCGCACGCCGACCTCTGGCTGCGCCGCTGGAACATGGGGGCGCTCATCGGCGCCACGCTGTGGAGTGCCGCGGGCATGCTCTTTTACGAGTACGGCGACAGCTTCGAGCGCATGACGCTGATGCTGGCGATCTACTCGTTCGCCATCGGCGCCGTGCCCTACATGGCCTCGCAGCCCAAGCTCTTCCTGTCATGCATGGGGCTGTACTTCGTGCCCATGATCGTGCGCACGGCCCTGCACGGCGCCCCCACCGATCTGCAGCTGGCCGGTGTCTGGTGCCTGATGTGCCTGTGCGTGCTGGCCCTGGGCCGCGTCTTCCACAACGTGTTCGGAGAGATGGTGAGCCTGCGCGTGCACACCCAGGATCTGGCCCAGAAGCTGCGCGGAGAGATGGCCGTGGCCGCCGCCGCGCAACGCCAGGCCGAAACGGCCAGCCGCGCCAAGACCCAGTTCTTCGCCGCGGCCAGCCACGATCTGCGCCAGCCTCTGCACGCCATGGGCCTGTTTGCCGAAGCGCTGCGCCAGCGCTGCAAGGACGAAGAGGTCGCCCACCTCGTCAACAGCATCAACAGCTCGGTCGATGCGCTGGAAGGCCTGTTCAGCGAGCTGCTGGACATCACCAAGATCGACACCGGCGGCGTGGACATCCAGCCGGAACACTTCTCGATGCGCGAGCTGTTCAACCGCCTGCGCCTGACCTTCGAGCCCAACGCCTTCGAAAAAGGCCTGGTGCTCAATTTCCGGGGCGATCAGCACCATGTCTACGCCGATCCGCTGATCGTCGAGCGCATCCTGCGCAATCTGGTGTCGAACGCCATCCGCTACACCGAAGACGGCGGCGTGCTGGTCACCTGCCGCCGTCGTGGCGAAAAGCTCTGCGTGCAAGTGTGGGACACCGGCATCGGCATCTCCGAAAAGGAGCAGGGCCGCATCTTCGACGAGTTCTACCAGACCCAGAGCAGCCGCCCGCTGGAGCCGCATCACCGCAAGGGCCTGGGGCTCGGGCTGGCCATCGTCAAGCGCCTGGCCGACCTCATGGGCGTGCCGCTGACGCTGCGCTCGCGCGTGGGCCACGGCACGGTGTTCACCTTGAACCTGCCCGTGGGACGCGCCCCCAGGCTTCAGGCTGCCACCGGCACCGTGGACAAGACCAGCCTGGGCGTCACGCTGGATCGCCGCCACATCATCGTCGTGGAAGACGAGATGGCCGTGATGGAAGGTCTGGAGGTGCTGCTCAAGGGTTGGGGCGCCACCGTCAGCGCCTTCGACTCGGTCGAAGCCGTGCAGGCGTGGTCACAGCAAGCCGACGCACAGCCCGATCTGCTCATCGTCGACTACCGCCTGCCCAACCAGAAGACCGGCATCGATGCCATCCGAATCCTGCGGGAACGCTTCGGCGCTGCCCTGCCGGCCATCATGGTCACCGGCAGCACCATGACCGGACATGAGGAAGACGCCCAGCGCTACAACTTCCACGTGCTCATCAAGCCCGTGGTGCCCACCAAGCTGCGCGCGATGATCGCGTTCAAGCTGGGCGTGCGCTGAGCCCACGTAAACCCGGTCAACCCGGGACCTCGGCATGCGCGTTGCCAAGACAAGGACCAACGCCATGCACGACATCCTCCCCGCCTCCATGCGCGCCTCGCACCGCGCCCCGCTCACTCCCCGTTTGCGCCTGGCCGCGCTGCTGCTCGCCAGCTTGCTGCTGTTCATCGCGGGCTGCAGCATCGTGCGCACGATTTACAACCAGGCTGGCAACCTCATCTATTGGCAGGTCAACCGCGCCTTCCACCTGGAAGACGAACAGTCAGACCAATTGCGCCGCAACCTTCATGGCTTCTTCCGTTGGCACCGGCAGGCCGAGTTGCCGCTCTACGCGTCCTTGCTACAGCGTGGCGCACGCGAGGCACAGGGGTCCATCTCGCCCGAACTGGTATGTGAACGACGCGCGGAATTCGAGAAAGTGGGCCGCCGATCGCTCGACCACGCGATCCCCATGATGGCGGAGTTGCTGCGCTCCCTCCAGCCCTACCAACTTGCCCATTTGAAGTCCTTTCTGGACGACTTCAACGAAGACTTTCAGGACGACTTCCTGCAGGAGGACAAGGCGGATCGAGACGAAGCCTGGGGGGAGTTCGCCCTGAAGTGGGCAGAGTTCTTCTATGGCCGGATGAGCCGCGCACAACGGGATCAGTTGATCCGCGGCGTGGTCACCGGGCCCTTCTCGGCGCAGGATGCGTATGGTGAACTGCTGCGTCTGGAGCGCGAAATCACCCAGATCGCACGCAAGGCGCAGGCCGAGCGGCTGTCACAAGCGCAGGTCGAGCAGGCCTTGCGCAGCGTGGTGCAGCAAACCTTCGAGCCTGGTGAAGAGCCCCGCAAGAGCAAGCTCGCCCGCTGGATCAGTGCCGGTTGCGTGCTGGGCTCGACCGTCCACAACGGCACCACCCAGGCACAACGCGACAAGGTCACCGAACGCCTGACCGACTGGGAAAAGGACGTCCGCATCCTGGCGACCCAGTTGTGATGCAGACGGGCGGGGCTGCCGCACAGCCCCGTTGACGCCATCAACCCTGGCAGACTTTGGCACGGGCTGCCGCGTACTCGTCCTTCAGACGCGCCACGAGGCGAGCCACGGGCACGATCTCCTTGACCGCACCAATGCCCTGACCACAGCCCCAGATGTCCTTCCAGACCTTGGCGTCACCGCTGTCCTTGCTGCCGAAGCTCATCTGGCTCGGGTCCCCATTGCCGAGGGTGTCGGGATCCAGTCCCGCCTGGACGATGGAGGGGCGCAGGTAATTGCCGTGCACGCCGGTGAACTTGCTGGAGTAGATGATGTCGGCGCTGCTGCTGTCGACGATCATCTGCTTGTAGGCCTCGACGGCACGTGCCTCGTCCGTGGCGATGAAGGTCGAGCCCATGTAGGCAAAGTCGGCCCCCATGACCTGTGCGGCCAGCACGGCACGCCCGGTGGCGATGGCACCCGACAGGGCCACTGGGCCGTCGAACCACTCGCGGATTTCCTGCAGCAGCGCGAACGGGCTGGTGGTGCCGGCATGGCCGCCCGCACCGGCTGCCACGGCGATCAGGCCATCGGCGCCCTTCTCGATGGCCTTGCGGGCAAACTTGTTGTTGATGACATCGTGCATCACGATGCCGCCGTAGTCATGAACGGCCTGGTTGACATCCTCGCGGGCACCCAGCGACGTGATGATGATGGGCACCTTGTACTTCACGCACATTGCCAGATCATGGTCGAGCCGGTCATTGCTCTTGTGCACGATCTGGTTGATGGCAAACGGTGCGGCAGGCGCGTCGGGATGGGCCTGGTTGTAGGCGGCCAGCGTCTCGGTGATCTCGGCCAGCCAGTCTTCCAGTTGGGCAGCAGGCCTGGCATTGAGCGCCGGCATCGAGCCAACGACGCCAGCCTTGCATTGTTCGATCACCAGCTTGGGGTTGCTGATGATGAACATCGGCGAGGCGATGACGGGAAAGGGAACGCGCTTGAGTACGTCGGGCAAGGCCATCTGTTTGTCTCCTATTGGGGTCCAGATTTGTCTTTCAAACGAAAAAGACGCCCTCACCGTGGTCAGTGGGGCGTCTTGTACTGCGCTGGGCGCGGTGGCTCAGAACGCGTCGAGCGACAAGGCCGTCACGCTGTCACCACCGTTGAGCACCGCGTCGCGCAGCGAGGCGATGCGCGAGAGGATGTGGTCGCCATAAAAGCGTGCCGTGGCGATCTTGGCCGACATGAACTCGGCATCTTCGCCCGCAGCCAGCTTGTCTTCGGCCACGATCAGTGCACGCGCCATCTGCCAGCCGCAGACCAGGTTGGCCGTCAGCATCAGATAAGGCACCGAGCCAGCAAAGACAGCGTTGGGCTGGGTCTTGACGTTGGCCACGACGAAGTCCACCACCTGCAGGAAGGCCTCGCGGCCAGCCTTGAGTTGCGCAGCCAGCTTCTTGGCGGCAGCGCTTTGGCGGCCGGCCAGCTGGCCTTCGGTGTCGGCGATCTGCGCAGCGATGGCCTTGGCCAGTGCGCCACCATCACGTGCGGTCTTGCGACCGACCAGGTCATTGGCCTGGATGGCGGTCGTGCCTTCGTAGATCGGCAGGATGCGCGAGTCGCGGTAGTACTGGGCTGCGCCGGTTTCTTCGATGAAGCCCATGCCGCCGTGCACCTGCACGCCCAGCGAGGTCACTTCCACCGAGTTCTCGGTGTTGTAGCCCTTGATCAACGGCACCAGGAACTCATAGAAAGCCTGCGCCTGCTTGGCCACATCCTTGTCGGGATGGTGATGGGCCGTGTCATAGGCGGCAGCGCCGACCAGGGCCATGGCGCGCTCGCCCTCGATCAGTGCGCGCATTGTCATCAGCATGCGCTTGACATCGGGGTGATGGATGATGGCGGCCGAGCCGGGCTGCGAGCCATCGACCGGGCGCGACTGGATGCGGTCCTTGGCGTAGGCCACGGCATGCTGGTAGGCGCGTTCGGAAACGCCCAGGCCCTGCACGCCCACGTCGTAGCGGGCGGCGTTCATCATGATGAACATGTATTCGAGGCCGCGGTTCTCTTCACCGACGATGTAGCCGATGGCGCCCTCGCCCACGTCGCCCTTGTTGTCGCCATAGACCAGCACGGCGGTCGGCGAGGCCTTGATGCCCAGCTTTTCTTCGATGGAGGCGCAGAACACGTCGTTGCGCTGGCCCAGCGAGCCATCGGCGTTCACCATGAACTTGGGCACGACGAACAGGCTGATGCCCTTGACGCCTTCGGGCGCGTCCGGCGTGCGGGCCAGCACCAGGTGCACGATGTTCTCGGACATGTCGTGCTCACCATAGGTGATGAAGATCTTCTGGCCCCAGATGCGGTAGCTGCCGTCGGCCTGCTTGACGGCCTTGGAACGCACCAGCGCCAGATCCGAGCCGGCTTGCGGTTCGGTCAGGTTCATGGTGCCCGTCCACTCGCCGGCGATCATCTTGGGGATGTAGCGGGTCTTGAGCTCGTCGCTGCCAGCCGTCAGCAGGGCCTCGATGGCACCGCCCGTCAGGATCGAGCACAGCGAGAAGCTCAGGTTGGCCGAGGTCATGTGTTCGATGCAGGCCGCACCGATGGTCTTGGGCAGGCCCTGGCCACCATATTCGGCCGGCTGCTGCAAACCTTGCCAGCCGCCTTCGGCCAGCGCCTTGTAGGCTTCCTTGAAGCCCTTGGAGGCGCGCACGACGCCGTTGTCCCACGAGCCGTGGTCCTGGTCGCCGCTCCAGTTCAGGGGAGCCACCACGCCTTCGTTGAACTTGGCAGACTCTTCCAGCACGGCCGCAGCGGTGTCGATGCCGGCGTCTTCAAAGCCGGGAATCTGGGCGATCTTGTCGAGGCCGGCCAGTTCCTTGATGCAGAACAGCTGGTCCTTGACGGGGGCGCGGTAACTCATGAGTATTCTCCGATAAACGACGAAGGGGGCGCCCTGCTAAGACGCCCCCGTGTCGGGTCTGTCAAACAGACAAAAACGTCTGTCATGAATTATCCCGTAAATAGCTCAACTGTCTTCGCACGTACCCCCACCTCATCCAGCGACCACCGTGGATCCGGCTTTGCCGGTCCACTGGTGGTGCCCCCTTGAGGGGGCGGGCGAAGCCCGTAGGGGGTGGGCTCAGATCACAGCGCCTTCACCAGTTCCGGCACTGCCACGAACAGGTCGGCTTCCAAGCCATAGTCCGCCACTTGGAAGATCGGGGCTTCCGGATCCTTGTTGATGGCCACGATGACCTTCGAATCCTTCATGCCGGCCAAGTGCTGGATGGCGCCCGAGATGCCGCAGGCGATGTACAGCTGAGGCGCGACGATCTTGCCGGTCTGGCCGACTTGCAGGTCGTTCGGAGCGTAGCCAGCGTCCACGGCAGCGCGGGAAGCACCCAGGCCGGCGTTGAGCTTGTCGGCCAGGGGCGACATGACTTCGTTGAACTTGTCTGCAGAGCCCAGGGCACGGCCACCGGACACGATGATCTTGGCGGCGGTCGAGCTCGGGGCGCTCGGACTTGGTCACTTCACGGCCCACGAACGAGGAGGAGCCGGAGTCACCCACGGCAGCCACGGTTTCCACGGCAGCGGAACCACCGGTGGTGGCAGCGGCGTCGAAAGCGGTACCGCGGACGGTGATCACCTTCACGCTGTCGGCCGATTGCACGGTGGCGATGGCGTTGCCGGCGTAGATGGGACGCTCGAAGGTGTCGCCGGAAACGATCTTGGTGATTTCCGAGATCTGGGCGACGTCCAGCTTGGCGGCCACGCGGGGCGAGACGTTCTTGCCGGCAGCGGTGGCGGGGAACAGGATGTGGCTGTAGCCCGAAGCGACGGCCAGCACCTGGGCGGCCACGTTTTCGGCCAGGCCGTCGGCGAACTGGGCGCCGTCGGCGTGCAGCACCTTGGCCACGCCAGCGATCTGGGCGGCAGCGGCTGCAGCGGCACCGGCGTTGGCGCCAGCGATCAGCACGTGCACATCGCCACCGAGTTGCTTGGCGGCGGTGACCACGTTCAGCGTGGCCGACTTGATGCTGTTGTTGTCGTGTTCAGCAATGACGAGAGCGGTCATGATGTGTTGTCTCCTCAGATCACTTTGGCTTCGTTCTTGAGCTTGCTGACCAGGGTGGCCACGTCGGGCACCTTGACACCAGCAGAGCGCTTGGGCGGCTCAGCAACCTTCAGGGTCTTCAGGCGCGGCGCAACATCGACGCCCAGGTCAGCCGGCTTGACGGTGTCCAGCGGCTTCTTCTTGGCCTTCATGATGTTGGGCAGCGTCACGTAGCGAGGCTCGTTCAGACGCAGGTCGGTGGTGACCACGGCCGGCAGGTTCAGGGCCACGGTTTCCAGGCCGCCGTCCACTTCACGCGTGACGTTGACCTTGCCGCCGGCGACTTCCACCTTGGAGGCGAAGGTGCCTTGGGGCAGACCAGCCAGGGCAGCCAGCATCTGGCCGGTCTGGTTGCTGTCGTCATCGATGGCTTGCTTGCCGAGGATGATCAGGTCGGGCTTTTCCTTGTCGACCAGGGCCTTGAGCACCTTGGCCACGGCCAGGGGCTGCACTTCGTCGCCGGTTTCGACCAGGATGCCGCGGTCGGCACCGATGGCCATGGCCGTGCGCAAGGTTTCCTGGCACTGGGTGGGGCCGACGGAGACGGCGATGATTTCGGTGACCACGCCCTTTTCCTTCAGGCGGGTGGCCTCTTCGACGGCGATTTCGTCGAAGGGGTTCATGGACATCTTGACGTTGGCGATGTCGACACCAGAGCCGTCAGACTTCACGCGAACCTTCACGTTGTAGTCCACAACCCGCTTGACCGGAACCAGAACCTTCATGCGATGTTCTCCTGCGTCATGAGGAAGAGTTAATTGAAAACTTGTTTGCCGCGCCAAAAAAAGCACGATCGTTCGATTCTACAGCGAACTTGGGGCATTGGACCACAGATCCCGCATGCAATCGCATGACAATATGCGACTTATGCCCCCCGGCATGGAGGGCCGGTCAGCCCGTCTTGCCTCTGAAACGCCCACGGCGACTCGCCCGCCCCTCCTGTGACAGATCACGCCAACCCCACTTCTGACGTACGCACCCAGCAGATGCCGGCAGCACCGCACTTCGACGGTTCGCACACGCACATCGGGGTGTTCGATTCGGGGCTGGGCGGCCTGTCGGTGCTGCGGGCCTTGCACGCGCGAATGCCGCTGGCCGACATCAGCTATGTCGCGGACTCGGGGCACGCGCCCTACGGCGAGCGGGCCGCGGACTTCATCGTCGAGCGCAGCCAGGCGATCTGCGATGTCCTGCTGGCGCAGCAGGTCGATGCCATCGTCGTGGCCTGCAATACCGCGACCGCGGCGGCCATTCACCTCTTGAGGCAGCGGCACCCCCAGGTGCCCATCATCGGTGTGGAGCCCGGGGTCAAGCCGGCGGTGGCCCGCTCGGCGCGGCGGCGCGTCGGGGTGGTGGCCACGCCCGCCACGCTGGCCAGCGACAAATACCAACGCCTGATCGAAACGCATGCCAAAGACGCCTTGATCGTGGCGCAGGCCTGCCCCGGTCTGGCTGCCGAGATCGAAAAAGGCCGACTGGACACGCCGGAGTTGCGGGCCTTGGTCCAGACGTTCACCGTCCCACTCAAGGCGGCACAGGTGGACACCGTCGTGCTGGGGTGCACGCACTATCCCTTTGTGGCGCCGATCTTTCAGGAGGCACTGGGCCCGGGAGTGGAAGTCATCGACACCGCCGTGGCGGTGGCCGAGCACACGGCCCGGCTGTGTGCCCTTCATGCACCCCAGCGCGCGCAGGACAAGCCGGCGAGCACCGGCGCGCTGCACTTGTGGACCAGCGGCTCCCCGCCTCACCTGCAGGACGTGGCCCGCGCCTGGCTGGGGCTCGAAGCGCAGGTGCAGGCCCTGCACGCCGAGGCCTGAGCCTGCCCAGGCCGTGTGCCATCTGCACGGTTTTCACCCCCGCGCCAAACCGGCAAAACCCGAAACAGCGAGCCCGATGCCCACCGCTGCGTGCGGTTTGCCGCGCTTTTGTCCCCGGTAACAACCCGGGGCCTCATCGACTGCGGTCCGGCTATCAAGCGCCTGTCACCCCGTCCGATATCTCGATGCCGTGTCGCATCTGTCGCGCTGCTGAACGCGTTCGTCCAACAGCCCGCTGATCGACACAACGCAGGTCCTGGCCCTTCGGCCGGCCTGCATCGAGACCGGATTTTTCGCCTGGTCTGACGAGGTCGGCGTCCACATGTGAAGGATGTCTCACCCCGGCGGACGAGGCTCCAACCAGGGGTTGCACATGCCTTCATTGATTCCGTTGCTGACGACCGCCCAAGTGGCCGCGCTGTCGACACAGACGATCGCGAACTTGACCACGGTGGACTGGGCGCTGTTCAACACAGCCCAGATCCAGGCGCTCACGACGGCTCAGATGCAGGCCATCGAAACCAATGATCTGCGAGGGGTGACGACGGCCGGGCTGGCGGCGTTCACGACCGATCAGATCGCGTCGATGACGTCCAATCAGATCCAGGCCCTGCTGACCACGCAGCTCGGGGTGCTGACGACCGCACAGGTGTCCGCCATCGAGACGACCGACATCGGTGCGTTCAGCACGGCGCAGTTGCGTGTGCTGACCACGGCCGCCTTCGCAGCCTTGACGTCCGACCAGGTGGCCGCACTCAACACGGCGCAGGTCGTTTCGCTGTCGACGACGCAACTGGCATCCATGACCACCGATCAGGTGGCGGCCATCGAGACCGGTGATCTGGCGCTGCTGAACTCGGCACAGGTCGCGATCTTCAACCTTGCCCAGTCGCAGGCTTTGACGACGGCCCAGGTTCGCTCGCTGAACTCCGTGGCCGTCAAGGCCTTCAGCACGACTGAGATCGCAGGCCTGAGCACCAACCAGATCACGGCGATGAGCACCGCGCAGATCGCCGCGCTCAACACCGATCAGATCGGTGCCCTGACCACCGCGCAGATCGCGGCCATCGACACGGCCTCGATCGGGGCGATGGGCACTTCGGCGGTGCGCGCCTTGAGCACGGCCGCGGTCAATGCCCTGACCACGGATCAGATGGCGGCCTTGAACACGGTGCAGATCAGCGCGTTCTCCACGACGCAGATCCGTGCCCTGAACACGGATCAGTTGACCTCGATCGAATCGACCGATCTCAGTGCGCTGACCACGACCCAGATCAACGCGCTGACCACCACGCAGATCGCTGCGCTGACCACCGTGCAGATGGGCGGCCTGAGCACGGCGGCCATCCGCGCGCTGGCTTCCAGCACCGTCGCGGGCCTGTCCACCGACCAGATCATCGCGCTGAACACGGCGCAGGCCGCTGCCCTGTCCACCGTGCAGGTGCAGGCGATGACCACCGCGCAGGTGGCCGCCATCGAGACGACCGACATCGCGGCGATGAACTCGGCGCAGTTCGCGATCCTGGGCACCAATGCCGTTCGCGCATTGACGACCGATCAGATCGTCGCCATGAACTCGGCACAGCTGGCGGGCATGGGCACCGTGCAGATCGCCGCCCTGACCTCGGATCAGGTGGTGGCCATCGAGACCGCTGACCTGCGTTCGATGACCTCGAATCAGATCGCCACGCTCAATACGAACCAGGTCAGCAACCTGAGCACCGACCAGATCGGCTCGCTCACCACGGCACAGACCCGCGCCATCACCACGGCGGGCGTGGCCAACCTGACCACCGATCAGGTGATCGCGCTGAATTCCGCCCAGACTGCCGCGTTGAGCACCACCCAGGTCGCCGCGATGAACTCGAACCAGGCCAGCATCCTGGAGTCGGGTGATCTGGCAGCCATGAACACGGCCAGCATCCGGGCCTTCACCACGGCCGCCATCCGCGCGATGACGACCGACCAGATCGCCGCGCTGTCCACGGCGCAAGTGGCCGCCTTGGGAACGACGCAATCGACCGTGCTGACCACGGATCAGATCGCAGCGATGAGCTCGGCCCAGATCGGCGGGCTGACCAGCCTGCAGGTCGCCACGTTCAACACCGCCCAGGTCACGGCCATCGAAACCGCCGATGTGGTCGGGCTGACCACGGCCAATGTGCGCGCGCTCAGCACCGCTGCCGTGGCCGCACTCACAACGGATCAGATCGTGGCCATGAACTCGGCACAGATCGGCGCGTTGAGCACGCTGCAGATCGGCCAGCTCAACACCTCGCAAGTCAGCAGCATTGAAACGGCCGACATCGCCGGGCTGAACTCGGGCGCCGTGCGCTCGCTGAACACCGCCGCAGTCACCGCGCTGACGACCGACCAGATCGGCGCCTTCTCGACGGCGCAGGTTTCGGCACTGGCCAGCACGCAGACCGCCGTGCTGACGACCGACCAGATCGTGGCGATGACATCGGCGCAGATCGGCGCACTGAACTCAACCCAGGCCGCCGCCTTGAACTCCGCTCAGGCAGCCGCCATCGAGACCACCGACATCGCGGCCCTCAGCACCGCGGCCATGCGTGCATTGAGCACCGCGGCCGTCAACGCGCTGACCACCGACCAGATTGCCACGCTGAGCTCGGCACAGATCGGCGTGCTGAGCACCTCGCAGTTCGGGGCGCTCAACACCAATCAGATCGGCGCCATCGAGACCACCGACATCAGCGCCATCAACACGGCCAACATCCGTGCGTTGACCTCCGCTGCCGTCGGGGCGATGAACACGCTGCAGATCAGCACGCTGAGCACCGCGCAGACGGCCGCATTCGGGTCGTCGCAAGTGGCCGCGATGAACACGGATCAGATCGCCGCGCTGAACTCGGCCCAACTGGCCACGTTCAACTCGGTCAACGTCGGGGCCTTGAACTCGGCCCAGGCAGCGGCCATCGAGACCACCGATGTGCCGGGCCTGAGCACCGCCGGCATCCGTGCCATGAGCACCGCGGCGGTCGCGGCGCTGACGACGGATCAGATTGTCGCGTTCAACAGCAGCCAGATCGCCGCGCTCAACACCTCGCAAGTCGCGGCGATGACATCCGATCAGGTGGCCAACATCGAAACCGGTGATCTGCGCGCGATGACCACGGCCCAGATCGCCGCGATGAACAGCACGCAAGTGTCCGCGATGGGGGATGCGCAGATCACCGCCATGACGACGGCAGAAATCCGGGCGATCTCTTCGACCGCGATCGCCGCCATGACCGGCACCCAGTTTGCCGCGATGGATTCGTCCCAGATCGGCGCCCTGCTGACCACGCAAGTGGCGGTGATGAACACCGATCAGGTGCAGGCGATCGAGACCACCGACATCGTCGGCTTCAACACCGCTTCGGTGCGGGCCCTCTCGACCGCTGCCGTGCACGCACTGCAAGACGCGCAGATCGGCGCAATGAGTTCCACACAAGTGGCGGCCCTGAGCAGCACGCAGGTGGCGGCCCTGGCCGACACGCAAGTCACGGCGCTGAACTCGGCCCAGACCGCCGCACTGGGCAGCACGCAGGTGGCCGTGTTCAACACGGCGCAGGCAGTGGCCATCGAGACCGGTGACCTGGCCACCATGAACACCGCTGCGATCCGTGCACTGAGCACCGCTGCCACGGCAGCCTTGCTGGACACGCAGATTGCCGCGATGACATCCACCCAGGTGCAGGCGCTGAGCACCAGCCAGGTGGCCGTGCTCAACACCGTGCAGGTGGCGGCCATCGAGACCACCGACATGGTGGCCATGAACACGGCTCAGATCGCTGTGATGAACACGGCCCAGGTCAACGCATTGACCACGGCCCAGATTGCGGTGATGAGCACCGCCCAGATCCGGGCCCTCACCACCACCGAGGTGGGCGCGCTGACCAGCGACCAGATCGTGGCGATGAACTCGGCACAGATCGGCGCGCTGTCGACCAGCCAGATCGGCGTGATGAACTCGACGCAGGCCTCGGCCATCGAGACCACGGACATTGGCGCATTGAACACGGCCGCCATGCGCGCCTTCACCACCACCGCGGTCAATGCGCTGACCTCCGACCAGGTCGTCAACCTGAGCTCGACCCAGATCGCCGCCTTCAGCACCACGCAAGTGGCGGCCATGAACACGGATCAGATCACCAACATGGAATCGGGTGATCTGGGCGCCATGTCCACAGCCCAGATCGCGGTGATGAACACGGCCCAGATCAGCGTGATCACCACCACGCAGATCGCGGCGCTGAACACCGCACACGTGCGCGCCATCACGACCACCGATGCCGCCGCACTGACGACGGACCAGGTTGCAGCCATGAGCTCCAACCAGATCGGCGCGCTCAGCAGCACGCAGATCGCAGCGATGAACACCGCGCAGATCGCGGCCATCGAGACCACCGACTTCTCGGTGATCAGCTCGACGCAGGCTGCCGCGTTCAACACCGCACAAGCCGCGGCCCTCACCACCGACCAGGTGTCGGTGATGAACACCGCTGCCGTGCGGGCGCTCAACACCCGGGATGTGGCCGTCCTCAGCAGCGACCAGATCGTGGCGATGAACTCGGCCCAGATCGGTGCGCTGAGCACCGCCCAGGTGGCCGTGATGAACACGGCGCAGGCCTCGGCCATCGAGACCGGTGATTTCGGGGCGTTGAATACCGCCGCCATCCGTGCGCTGTCGACAGCGGCGGTCGGTGCGCTGACCACCGACCAGATGGTGGCGATGACCTCGACGCAACTGGCCGCGCTGAGCACCTCGCAGATCACCGCGCTCAAGACCGACCAGATCGTGGCCATCGAGACCACGGACATCCCCGCGCTGACCACCGCGCAGGTGGCCGTGCTCAACACCGCCCAGGCCGCCGCCCTGCACTCGCTGCAGATCGGCCAGATGGAGACGGTGGATGTGCGTGCCCTGACCACCACCGATGTGGCCGCGCTCACGACCGATCAGATCGTGGCGCTGAACTCGGCGCAGTTCGGCGCGCTGAGCACGGCACAGATCGCCGTGCTCAACAGCAACCAGGCCTCGTCCATCGAGACCACCGACCTGGCCGGCCTGAACACCGCCTCGATGCGCGCGTTCAACACCGCCGCCGTGGCTGCGCTGACGACCGACCAGATCGCCAACTTCACATCGACGCAGCTGGCTGCCCTGTCGACCACGCAGGTGCAGGTGCTCAACACCGACCAGATCAGCAACATCGAAACCGTTGACGTGTCCGGCCTGAACACGGCGCAGATTGCCGCATTCAACACGGCACAGGCTTCGGCGCTGACGACCGCGCAGATCGGCGTGCTCAACACGGCCCAGGTCCGCGCCTTCACCACCACCGATGTGGCGGCGCTCACCACCGATCAGATCGTGGCCATGAGCTCGGTGCAGATCGGCGCGCTGAGCACCACGCAGATCGGCGTGATGAACTCGAACCAGGCTTCGTCCATCGAGACCACCGACCTGCCGGGGCTCAACACCGCTGCGGTGCGTGCCTTCAGCACCACGGCCGTGGCCGCCCTGACGACCGACCAGATTGCCAACCTGAACTCGGCCCAGGTGGCTGCACTGGGCACCACGCAGTTCGCGGTGCTCAACACCGATCAGATCAGCAACATCGAGACCGTGGATGTGTCGGCGCTCAACACGGCCCAGATCGCCGTGATGAACACGGCGCAGGTGACGGCCGTGACGACCGCCCAGATCGGCGTGTTCAACACCGCCCATGTCCGCGCGCTCAACACCAACAGCGTGGGCGCACTGACGACGGATCAGGTCGCGGCGATGAGCTCGACCCAGATCGGCGCACTGAGCACCACGCAGATCGGCGTGATGAACACGGCGCAGGCCGCCGCCATCGAAACCACTGACCTGGTGGGCCTGAACACGGCCGCGATCCGCGCTTTCACCACGAGCGCCATTGCCGCCCTGACGACGGACCAGATCGCCAACCTGAGCACCGCCCAGGTCAATGCGATCAGCACCACGCAGGTTCGCGTGATGACGACCGACCAGATCGCCAACATCGAGACGACCGATGTGGCCGCGATGTCCACCGCGCAGATGGCGGCGCTCAACACCGCCCAGACGGTGGCGCTGACGACCGCGCAGATCGGCGTGCTCAACACGGCCGCCATCCGCGCCATCAACACCGCCGACGTGGCGGCGCTGACCACGGACCAGGCGGTGGCGATGAGCTCGACACAGATCGGCGCGCTCAGCACCACGCAGACGGCAGCGCTGAACACGGCGCAGATTGCAGCCATCGAGACCACCGATGTCGGGGTGCTGAGCTCGGCCCAGGTGGCGGTGTTCAACACGGCCCAGGCCGCCGCGATCACCACCGACCAGATCAGCCTGCTGAGCACCAGCGCCATCCGCGCGCTCAACACCTCCGACACGGCGGTGCTGAGCAGCGATCACATCGCGGCGCTGACCTCGGCCCAGCTGGGTGCGATGAGCAGCGCCCAGGTGGCGGTGTTCAACAGCAACCAGGCGCAGGCCATCGAGACAACCGACATCGGGGCGCTCAACACGGCATCGGTGCGGGCCTTCAGCACCGCCGCCGTGGCCGCGCTGACGACCGACCAGATCGCCAACCTGAGCTCGGTGCAACTGGCCGCGCTGAGCACCACGCAGACCGCGGCGCTCAACACCAACCAGATTGCCGCCATCGAGACGACCGACATCGCCGCGCTGACCACGGCGCAGATGGCCGTCCTCAACACGGCCCAGACCGTGGCGCTGACCACCGACCAGATCGGCCAGCTCGACACGGGCGATGTGCGTGCCCTGACCACGACCAACATGGCCGCGCTGCACACCGATCAACTGGCCGCGATGACTTCGGCCCAGCTCGGCGCGCTCAGCACCCAGCAGATCGGCATCCTCAACACCGCCCAGGCGTCCTCGCTGGAAACCGGTGACCTCGCCGGGCTGAACACCGCTTCGATGCGGGCCTTCAGCACCGCTGCGGTGGCCGCCTTCACCACGGACCAGATCGCTGCCTTCAACACACAGCAGATCGCCGCGCTGGCCACCACGCAGATCGCTGCGCTCAACACCAACCAGATCAGCGCCATCGAAACCACCGATGTGGCGGCGATGACCTCGGCCCAGTTCGCCGTGCTTAACACGGCACAGGCCTCCTCGCTGACCACCGACCAGATCGGCGTGATGAACACCGCGGCGATCCGGGCCCTGAGCACGGCGGCTGTGGCAGCCCTGACCACCGACCAGGTGGTGGCGCTGAACTCGGCCCAGCTCGGTGCGCTGAGCACCACGCAGATCGGCGTGATGAACACGGCCCAGGCTTCGGCCATCGAGACGACCGACCTGGTCGGCCTGAACACGGCGGCGATCCGTGCCTTCACCACCGCGGCGGCCGGCGCCCTCACGGTGGAGCAGGTGGCGGCGATGAACACGGCGCAGATGGCCGCGTTCGCTTCGACGCAGATCGCTGCCTTCAACACCAACCAGATCGCCGCCATCGAGACCACCGATGCGGCCGTGCTGACCTCGGCACAGGCCACGGCCTTCAACACGGCGCAGACCGCCGCGCTGACCACGGCCCAGATCGGCGTGCTGACGACCGCGGTGTTCCGTGCCCTGAACACGGCCGCCACGGGCGCTCTGACCACCGATCAGGTGATCGCGATGAACTCGGCCCAGGTGGGTGCGCTCAGCACGACGCAGATCGGCGTGCTGAACTCCAACCAGGCCTCGTCCATCGAGACGACGGATCTGGCCGGCCTGAACACCGCCGCCATCCGCGCCTTCACCACGACGGCCACCGCCGCGCTCACGACCGACCAGATCGGCGCCTTCAGCAGCGTCCAGGTGGCCGCGCTCGGCACGGCTCAGATCCAGGTGATGAAGACCGACCAGATCGCCGCGATCGAAACGGTGGACGTCGTCGCGATGAACACCGCCCAGCTGGCCATCCTCAACACGGCCCAGGCCGCGGCGCTGACCACCGCCCAGGTCGCCGTGTTCAACACCGCCCATGTGCGTGCCCTGAGCACGGCCGATGTGGCGGTGCTGACCACGGATCAGGTGGTGGCGATGAACTCGGCCCAGGTGGGTGCCCTGAGCACCACGCAGGTGGGCGTGCTCAACAGCGCCCAGGCCTCTGCCATCGAAACGACGGACCTGTCCGCCCTGAGCACCGCCGCGATCCGCTCGTTCACCACGACGGCTGCGGCTGCCCTGACGACCGACCAGATCGTGGCGCTGAACTCCGCACAGGTGGCGGCTTTCAGCAGCACGCAGGTGGCCGCGCTGACGACCGACCAGATCCTGGCGATCGAATCGGCCGACATCCGCGCCATGACCACGGCCCAGATCGCCGTCTTCAACACCGCCGATGTGGCCGTGCTGACCACCGCACAGATCGTGTCGATGACCAGCAGCCAGTTCGTGGCGCTCAACACCGCCAACATCGGTGCGCTGACGACGGATCAGATCGTGGCCATCGAGACCAGCGACCTGCGCGCCTTCACGACGACCCAGGTCGCCGCGCTGCACACGGATGTGATCGCGGCCATCGACTCGGTCCATGTGTCCGCGTTCACCACGGCCGCGATCCGTGTGCTCAACACGGCCCAGTTCGCCGCGTTCACCACGGACGCGATCGCCGCGCTGACCACGGCCCAGGCCCATGAGATGACCACCTCGCAGATCCAGGCCATGACGACCGACCAGATCGTGGCCTTCGAGACCACGGACATCGCGGCCTGGAGCATCACGCAGGCGGTGGCGCTGACCACCACCCAGGTCGGCGTGATGAGCAGTGCCCAGCTCGACACCCTGATCAGCTCGACCCCGATCGTGCTGGATCTGGATGGCAATGGCGTGCGCACGGTCGCGGCCGCCGACGGTGTCAACTTCGACATCAACGCGACCGGCGCCCACAACCGCTACGGCTGGACGTCCGGCGGAGATGGTCTGCTGGTGATGGACCGCAACCACGACGGCCTGATCAACGACGGCTCCGAGCTGTTTGGTGGTGCGACCCGACTGGCCAACGGCCAGCGCGCAGGCAACGGCTTCAACGCCATGCTGGAGCAGGACACCAACCACGACGGCAAGCTGACCATCGCCGACGCCCACTTCAAGGACCTGCAGGTCTGGGTGGACGCCAACGGCAACGGCGTGACGGATGCGGGTGAACTGCGCGACCTGTCCTCGCTGGGCATCATCGAGATCGACCTGCACGCCAAGGCAGGCACCGAGATCGACCACGGCAACCTGCTCGGCTTGGTGTCCAGCTACAAGACCACTGACGGCAAGTCGCACGACATGGCCGACGTCTGGTTCACCAAGGACACCAGCGGCGAGCACGCGGCCACCAGCGGCAACGCCAACCCGACACCCGCACCGGCCGAAGGCGACAGCCACCAGGCCGCGGTGGTGGCCGGTGTGGCGCATGCCCCGGCGCCGGCCGGCGACGGCGGCACGCTGGGGGTCAAGGCCTCCGACCTGCTCGCCGACCGTGGCGAAGATCTGATGCCGGGCACCTCGGCACCAGCCGACGCCCCGAGCGGTGGAGAGGTCCACGCCAGCCTGGCGGTCGAGGATCTGCACGCGCAACTGCTGCCCGTAGACCCGACCAAACTGCTGGATGAGACCCAAAAGGGCACGCTTATCTGAGCTTTGTAAAGCTGGCCCTTCAGCAACCATGGCCGGTAGCCGATATGTCCCCATGGAGTAACCGGTTGTGCGACCGCCCCGTCATAAATCCCTGAATAAAGGGTGACGGTCGTACAGCCGGGTGTTGCTCCCCCAGTTCGATTGCATGGATTTGAAGGATCCGACCATGGCAACACTCATTCCGAAGTTCACGACGACCCAGATCGCCGCCCTGTCGACCAACTCGATCGCGACGTTGTCGACAGAGGACTGGGCCGCGTTCAACACCGCTCAGATCGCGGCGTTGACCACGGTTCAGATCCCCGCGATCCAGACCGCGGACTTCCGGGCGCTGAGCACAGCGGCCATCGGCACCTTCGACACCAGTCAGGTGGCCGCCTTCACCTCCTCGCAGGTGGGGGTGCTGACCTCCACACAGGCGGCGGCGTTGAATACCGCACAAGCCGCAGCGATCGAAACGACCGACATCGGGGCCCTGTCTACAGCGGCCCTTCGTGCTTTGAGCACCAGCGCAACCGCAGCGCTGGACTCGACGCAGGTGCAGGCCTTGACCTCCACGCAAGTGGCATCGATGCTGACCACGCAGGTCAGTGTGATGAACACCACCCAGTTCTCCGCGCTGGAATCGACCGATCTGCGCGCGATGAACACGGCCCAGATCGCGGCCTTCAACACCGCCCAGGCTGCGGTGCTGAATTCGGACCAACTGCGTGCCTTCACGACCGCTGAGATCCGCGCGCTCAACACCGCCAACGTGGCCGCCCTGGCCACCGACGCCGTCGCCGCCCTGGCCACCGATCAGGTGCTGGCGCTGACCACCGAACAGGCGCGCGCGCTGACGACGAACCAAGTCGAGGCCCTGACCTCGACCCAGGCCGGCATGCTGACCTCCGCCCAGGTGAGCACCTTCAACACGGCCCAGGCTGCGGCCATCGAAACCGCTGACCTGGCTCAACTGAGCACAGGTGCCGTGCGTGCGCTGAGCACCGCCGCCGCGGGTGCGCTCACGACCGAACAGATCGCCGCGCTCAATTCGAATCAGATCGGTGCGCTGACCAGCAACCAGGCTGCTGCGCTGAACTCCAACCAGGTCGCCGCCATCGAGACGACGGACATCGGCCAGTTCAACTCGGCCAATGTGCGTGCGCTGAGCACCACCGCGGCCGCCGCACTGACGACCGACCAGATCGTGGCGATGAGCTCGGTCCAGCTGGGGGCGCTGACCACGGCCCAGATCGACGTCTTCAACACCGAGCAGATCGCCGCGCTGCAAAGCACGGACACCGCCGTGCTGACCTCGGCCCACCTGGCCGTGTTCGACACCGCGCAGGCCGCCGCCATCGAGACGACGGACATTTCGACCCTGTCGAGCGCCGCCGTGCGTGCCCTGAGCACCGCTGCCGTGGCTGCGCTGGACACCGCCCAGATCGCCGCGCTGACCAGCACCCAGGTGGCCGCCATGACCTCGGCCCAGGTGCAGGCACTCAACAGCAACCAGATCGCCGCCCTGGAAAGCACGGACTTTGCCGCGCTGAACACGGCTCAGGTTGCCGCGTTGAACACCGCACAAGCTGCCGCCATCGAGACGACGGACATCAGCCAGCTGAGCACGGCCAACGTGCGCGCGCTGAGCACCGCCGCCGTGGCCGCGCTGGACACCGCCCAGATCGCCGCCCTCAGCACCGCGCAGACCGCCGTGCTGACCACTGGTCAGACCGCGGCGCTCAACACCAACCAGATCGCCGCGCTGGAAAGCACGGACTTCGCCAACTTCACCTCGGCCCAGGTGGGCGTGTTCAACAGCGCCCAGGCGGGTGCCATTGAAACGACCGACATCGGCCAGTTGAGCACGGCCGCCGTGCGCGCCATCACCACGCAAGGCATCACCGGCCTGAACACCGAGCAGATCGGTGCGCTGACATCCGTGCAAGTCGGCCAGTTGACCTCGGCCCAGGCTGCAGCGCTCAACACCGCGCAGGCCGCTGCGATCGAGACGACCGACATCGGCCAGCTCAGCACCGCCGCCGTGCGTGCCCTGTCCACCGCCGCTGCGGCCGCCCTGGATACGGCGCAGATCGCCGCCCTGAGCACCTCTCAAGTGGCTGCCATGACCTCTGAGCAGGTCAAGGCCCTGAACACCAACCAGATCGCCGCGCTGGAAAGCACCGACTTTGCCGTGCTCAACACCGCGCAAGTGGCTGCGCTGAACACCGCGCAAGCCGCGGCCATCGAGACAACTGACATCGGTCAGCTCAATACCGCCAATGTGAAGGCGCTGAGCACCGCGGCCGTGGCCGCACTGGACACCGCCCAGGTTGCCGCCTTGACCTCCACGCAAGTGGCTGCCCTGACCACCGCCCAGGCCGGCGCGCTCAACACCAACCAAATCGCCGCGCTGGAAAGCACCGACGTGGCTGTGATGAACTCGGCTCAGGTGGCTGTGTTCAACAGCGCCCAGGTGGGTGCGATTGAAACCACCGACATCGGCCAGCTCAGCACCGCTGCCGTGCGTGCGATCACCACGCAAGGCATCACCGGTCTGAACACCGAGCAAGTGGCTGCCCTCACCTCGGTGCAGGCTGGCGTGCTGACTTCGGCACAGGCCGCTGCACTGAACACGGCCCAGGCCGCTGCGATTGAAACCACCGACATCAGCCAGCTGAGCACCGCCGCCGTGCGCGCGCTGTCCACGGCTGCCGCCGGTGCACTGGACACCGCCCAGATCGCTGCCCTGAGCACCTCGCAAGTGGCTGCACTGACGACCGATCAGGTCAAGGCGCTCAATACCAACCAGATCGCTGCGCTGGAAAGCACCGACTTTGCGGTGCTCAACACCGCGCAAGTGGCTGCGCTCAACACCGCGCAGGCTGCTGCGATCGAGACCACTGACATCAGCCTGCTCGGCACCGCCAACGTGAAGGCGCTGAGCACCTCGGCCGTGGCTGCACTGGACACCGCGCAGGTCGCCGCCCTGAGCTCCACGCAAGTGGCCGCCCTGACCACCGCCCAGGCCAGCGCGCTCAACACCAACCAGATCGCCGCGCTGGAAAGCACGGATCTGGGTGTGATGACATCGGCCCAGGTCGCCGTGTTCAACAGCGCCCAGGTGGGTGCCATTGAGACGACCGACATCGGCCAGCTCAGCACCGCTGCGGTCCGCGCCATCACCACGCAAGGCATCACCGGCCTGAACACCGAACAGGTGGCTGCACTGAGCTCCGTGCAGGTCGGCCAGCTCAGCTCGGCCCAGGCGGCCGTGCTCGACACCGCCCAGGCTGCGGCCATCGAGACGACCGACATCGGCCAGCTCAGCACCGCTGCGGTGCGCGCCCTGTCCACCGCCGCTGCCGGTGCCCTGGATACGGCCCAGATCGCTGCCCTGAGCACCTCGCAAGTGGCTGCGATGACCTCTGACCAGGTCAAGGCCCTGAACACCAACCAGATCGCTGCGCTGGAAAGCACCGACTTTGCGGTGCTCAACACCGCGCAAGTGGCTGCGCTGAACACCGCGCAGGCTGCTGCGATCGAGACGACCGACATCGGCCAGTTGGGCACGGCCAACATCCGCGCCCTGAGCACCTCCGCTGTCGGCGCGCTGGACACGGCCCAGATCGCTGCGCTGACGACCACGCAGGTGGCCGCGCTGACGACCGCCCAGGCGGCCGCGCTCAACACCAATCAGATCGCCGCGCTGGAAAGCACCGACGTGGCCGTGATGAACTCGGCCCAGGCGGCCGTGCTCAACAGCGCCCAACTGGCGGCCATTGAGACGACGGACATCTCGCAGCTCAGCACCGCTGCGGTCCGCGCCCTGAGCACGCAGGCCATCTCCGGCATGACCACCGATCAGGTCGCTCAACTGAGCTCGGCACAGATCGGGGCGCTCACCTCCGCCCAGGCGGCCGTGCTGAACACCGCCCAACCCGCGGCCATCGAGACAACGGACGTCAGTTCGCTGACCACCGCCGCCGTGCGTGCCCTGTCGACCGCTGCGATTGCCGCGCTCGACACGGCCCAGATCGCCTCGCTGAGCACCTCGCAAGTCGCGGTGCTGACGACCGACCAGGTCAAGGCCCTCACCACCAACCAGATCGCCGCACTGGAAAGCACCGACTTTGCGGTGCTCAACACGGCCCAGGTCTCCGTGCTGAACACGGCCCAGGCCGCTGCGATCGAGACCACCGACATCGGCCAGCTCGGCACCGCCAACGTCAAGGCGCTGAGCACCGCTGCGGTGGCCGCGCTGGACACGGCCCAGATTGCCGCCCTGAGTTCCACGCAGGTGGCCGCGCTGACGACCGCTCAGGCCAGCGCGCTCAACACCAACCAGATCGCCGCGCTGGAAAGCACCGATGTGGCCGTGATGAGCTCGGCTCAGATCGCCGTGCTCAACAGCGCCCAGATCGGGGCGATCGAGACCACGGACATCGGCCAGCTCAGCACCGCTGCGGTCCGTGCGATCACCACGCAAGGCATCACCGGTCTGAACACCGAGCAGGTCGCCGCCCTCACCTCGGTGCAGGCTGGCGTGCTGACTTCGGCCCAGGCTGCCGTGCTCAACACGGCCCAGGCCGCTGCGATCGAGACCACCGACATCAGCCAGCTCGGCACCGCCGCCGTGCGTGCCCTGTCGACCGCTGCGGCCGGCGCGCTCGACACCGCGCAAGTCGCTGCCCTGAGCACCTCGCAAGTCGCTGCGCTGACCTCTGACCAGGTCAAGGCGCTCAACACCAACCAGATCGCTGCCCTGGAAAGCACCGACTTCGCGGTGCTCAACACGGCCCAGGTGGCTGCGCTGAACACGGCCCAGGCCGCCGCGATCGAAACCACCGACATCAGCCAGCTCGGCACCGCCAACGTCAAGGCGCTGAGCACATCGGCTGTGGCCGCCCTGGACACCGCGCAGGTCGCGGCCCTGAGCTCCACGCAAGTGGCCGCCCTGACCACCGCCCAGGCCAGCGCGCTCAACACCAACCAGATCGCCGCGCTGGAAAGCACCGACTTGGCTGTGATGACCTCGGCCCAGGTCGCCGTCTTCAACAGCGCCCAGGTCGGCGCGATTGAAACGACCGACATCGGCCAACTCAGCACCGCTGCGGTCCGTGCGATCACCACGCAGGGCATCACCGGCCTGAACACCGAACAGGTGGCCGCCCTCACCTCGGTGCAGGCTGGCGTGCTGACCTCGGCCCAGGCCGCTGTGCTCAACACCGCGCAGGCTGCGGCCATCGAAACGACGGACGTCAGCCAGCTCAGCACCGCTGCGATGCGTGCCCTGTCCACCGCCGCTGCCGGCGCCCTGGATACGGCGCAGATCACCGCTCTGGGCACCTCGCAAGTCGCTGCGCTGACCTCTGACCAGGTCAAGGCCCTGAACACCAACCAAATCGCTGCGCTGGAAAGCACCGACTTTGCCGTGCTCAACACCGCGCAAGTGGCTGCGCTGAACACCGCGCAAGCCGCTGCGATCGAGACCACCGACATCAGCCAGTTGAGCACCGCCAACGTCAAGGTGCTGAGCACCTCGGCCGTGGCCGCCCTCGACACGGCGCAGATCGCCGCCTTGACCACCACCCAGGTGGCGGCCCTGACGACCGGCCAGGCTGGTGCGCTGACCACCAACCAGATCGCCGCGCTGGAAAGCACCGATCTGGCGGTGGTGACCTCCGCCCAGGCTGCCGTGCTCAACAGCGCGCAGATCGGCGCCATCGAGACGACCGACATCGGCGCCCTGAGCACCGCGGCCGTCCGCGCCATCACCACGCAAGGCATCACCGGCCTGAACACGGATCAGGTGGTGAACCTGACCTCCTCGCAGGTCGGCTCGCTGACCTCGGCCCAGGCTGCGGTGCTGAACTCGGCCCAGCCGGCTGCGATCCAGACGACGGATCTGAGCTCGCTGACCACGGCGGCCGTGCGCGCCCTGTCGACCGCTGCGATTGCCGCGCTTGACACTGCGCAGATCGCCTCGCTGACGACCGCGCAAGTCACTGTGCTGACGACCGACCAGGTCAAGGCTCTGAACACCAACCAGATCGCTGCGCTGGAAAGCACCGACTTCGCCGTGCTCGACACGGCGCAAGTGGCTTCGCTGAATACCGCCCAGGCTGCTGCGATCGAGACGACCGACATCGGCCAGCTCAGCACCGCCAACGTCAAGGCGCTGAGCACCGCGGCTGTCGCGGCGCTGGACACGGCCCAGGTGGCCGCGCTGACGTCCACGCAAGTGGCCGCGCTGACCACCGCCCAGGCTGGAGCGCTCAACACCAACCAGATCGCCGCGCTGGAAAGCACCGATCTGGCGGTGATGACCTCGGCCCAGGTCGCCGTGTTCAACAGTGCCCAGATCGGCGCCATCGAGACCACCGACATCAGCACGCTCAGCACCGCTGCCGTCCGTGCCATCACCACGCAAGGCATCACCGGTCTGAACACCGAGCAAGTCGGCCGCCCTGACCTCTGTCCAGGCTGGTCAACTGACCTGGCCCAGGCCGCGGCGCTCAACACGGCTCAGGCCGCCGCGATTGAAACCACCGACATCAGCCAGCTGAGCACCGCCGCTGTGCGGGCCCTGTCCACGGCTGCCGCCGGTGCGCTGGATACCGCCCAGATCGCTGCCCTGTCCACCTCTCAGGTGGCCGCGATGACCTCGGCCCAGGTCCAGGCGCTCAACACCAACCAGATCGCCGCCCTGGAAAGCACCGATTTCGCCGTGCTCAACACGGCGCAAGTGGCCGCCCTGAACACCGCTCAGGCTGCAGCGATCGAGACCACCGACATCAGCCTGCTGAGCACGGCCAACATCCGCGCTCTGAGCACCTCGGCTGTGGCCGCGCTCGACACCGCCCAAGTGGCTGCGCTGACCTCCACGCAAGTGGCGGCCATGCTGACCACCCAGGCCGCCGCGCTCAACACCAACCAGATCGCCGCGCTGGAAAGCACGGATCTGGCGGTGATGACGTCTGCCCAGGTGGCCGTGTTCAACAGTGCTCAGATCGGCGCCATCGAGACCACGGACATCAGCACGCTCAGCACCGCTGCGGTCCGTGCGATCACCACGCAAGGCATCACGGGCCTGAACACCGAGCAGATCGGCGCGCTGACTTCCGTGCAGGTCGGCCAGTTGACCTCGGCCCAGGCCGCAGCGCTCAACACCGCCCAGGCCGCCGCGATTGAAACCACCGACATCAGCCAACTGAGCACCGCCGCCGTGCGTGCCCTGTCCACGGCTGCCGCCGGTGCGCTGGATACGGCACAGATCGCCGCCCTGAGCACCTCGCAGGTCGCTGCCCTGACCTCTGACCAGGTCAAGGCCCTGAACACCAACCAGATCGCCGCGCTGGAAAGCACCGACTTCGCGGTCCTCAACACGGCCCAGGTGGCTGCGCTGAACACCGCGCAAGCCGCTGCGATCGAGACGACCGACATCAGCCTGCTGAGCACCGCCAACGTGCGGGCCCTGAGCACCGCTGCGGTGGCCGCGCTCGATACGGCCCAGGTGGCCGCGCTGACCTCCACGCAAGTGGCGGCCATGCTGACCACCCAGGCCGCCGCGCTCAACACCAACCAGATCGCCGCGCTGGAAAGCACCGATCTGGCGGTGATGACGTCTGCCCAGGTCGCCGTCTTCAACAGCGCCCAGGTGGGTGCGATTGAAACCACCGACATCGGCCAGCTCAGCACCGCTGCGGTCCGTGCGATCACCACGCAAGGCATCACCGGTCTGAACACCGAGCAAGTCGCCGCCCTGACGTCCGTCCAGGCCGGCCAGTTGACCTCGGCGCAAGCGGCCGTGCTCAACACCGCCCAGGCCGCCGCGATCCAGACCACCGACATCAGCCAGCTGAGCACCGCCGCTGTGCGGGCCCTGTCCACGGCTGCCGCCGGTGCGCTGGATACCGCCCAGATCGCTGCCCTGTCCACCTCTCAGGTGGCCGCGATGACCTCGGCACAAGTCCAGGCGCTCAACACCAACCAGATCGCTGCCCTGGAAAGCACCGACTTCGCCGTGCTCAACACCGCGCAAGTGGCTGCTCTGAACACCGCGCAAGCCGCTGCGATCGAGACCACCGACATCAGCCTGCTGAGCACCGCCAACGTGCGGGCCCTGAGCACGGCGGCTGTGGCCGCGCTCGACACCGCCCAAGTGGCTGCGCTGACCTCCACGCAAGTGGCGGCCATGCTGACCACCCAGGCCGCCGCGCTCAACACCAACCAGATCGCCGCGCTGGAAAGCACCGATCTGGCGGTGATGACCTCCGCCCAGATCGCCGTGTTCAACAGCGCCCAGATCGGCGCCATTGAGACCACCGACATCAGCACGCTCAGCACCGCTGCCGTCCGTGCCATCACCACGCAAGGCATCACCGGTCTGAACACCGAGCAAGTGGCCGCCCTGACGTCCGTCCAGGCTGGTCAACTGACCTCGGCCCAGGCCGCAGCGCTCAACACCGCCCAGGCCGCCGCGATTGAAACCACCGACATCAGCCAGCTGAGCACCGCCGCCGTGCGTGCCCTGTCCACGGCTGCCGCCGGTGCGCTGGATACCGCCCAGATCGCTGCCCTGTCCACCTCTCAGGTGGCCGCGATGACCTCGGCCCAGGTCCAGGCGCTCAACACCAACCAGATCGCCGCCCTGGAAAGCACCGACTTCGCCGTGCTCAACACCGCGCAAGTGGCCGCCCTGAACACCGCTCAGGCTGCCGCGATCGAGACGACCGACATCAGCCTGCTGAGCACGGCCAACATCCGCGCTCTGAGCACCTCGGCTGTGGCCGCGCTCGACACCGCCCAAGTGGCTGCGCTGACCTCCACGCAAGTGGCGGCCATGCTGACCACCCAGGCCGCCGCACTCAACACCAACCAGATCGCCGCGCTGGAAAGCACCGATCTGGCGGTGATGACGTCTGCCCAGGTCGCCGTGTTCAACAGTGCTCAGATCGGCGCCATCGAGACCACGGACATCAGCACGCTCAGCACCGCTGCGGTCCGTGCGATCACCACCCAAGGCATCACCGGCCTGAACACCGAGCAAGTCGCCGCCCTGACCTCTGTCCAGGCCGGCCAGCTGACCTCGGCGCAAGCGGCCGTGCTCAACACCGCCCAGGCCGCCGCGATCCAGACCACCGACATCAGCCAGCTCAGCACCGCCGCCGTGCGTGCCCTGACCACCGCCGCTGCCGGTGCGCTGGATACCGCCCAGATCGCTGCCCTGTCCACCTCTCAGGTGGCTGCGATGACCTCGGCGCAAGTCCAGGCGCTCAACACCAACCAGATCGCCGCGCTGGAAAGCACTGATTTCGCGGTCCTCAACACGGCCCACGTCGCCGCGCTGAACACGGCTCAGGCCGCAGCCATCGAGACGACCGACATCAGCCTGCTGAGCACCACCAACATCAAGGTGATGAGCACCGCCGCCATCGGCGCGCTCGACACCGCACAGGTCGCCGCCCTGACGACCACGCAAGTGGCCGTGATGTTGACCACCCAGGCTGGCGCGCTCAACACCAACCAGATCGCCGCGCTGGAAAGCACCGATCTGGCGGTGATGACCTCGGCCCAAGTGGCCGTGTTCAACAGCGCCCAGATCGGCGCCATCGAGACCACCGACATCAGCGCGCTCAGCACCGCTGCGGTCCGTGCGATCACCACGCAGGGCATCACAGGCCTGAACACCGAGCAGATCGCCGCCCTGACCTCTGTCCAGGCTGGTCAACTGACCTCGGCGCAAGCAGCCGTGCTCAACACCGCCCAGGCCGCCGCGATCCAGACCACCGACATCAGCCAGCTCAGCACCGCCGCCGTGCGGGCCCTGAGCACGGCCGCTGCCGCAGCGCTGGACACGGCCCAGGTCCAGGCGCTGACCACGGCCCAAGTGGTGCAACTGACCTCTGACCAGGTCAAGGCCCTGACCACCGATCAGATTGCCGCGCTGGAAAGCAACGACGCCGCGATCCTGACCTCGATGCAGGCCTCCGTGCTCAACACGGCCCAGGCTGCCGCGATCGAAACGACGGACATCGCTGTGATGACCAGCGGCGCCATCCGCGCCCTGAGCACCGCCGCGGTGGCTGCGCTGACGACCGACCAGATCCAGGCGCTGGGCACCGCGCAGATCGCCGCCCTGCAGACCACGCAAGTGGATGTGATGACGACGAACCAGATCGCCGCGCTGCAAAGCACGGACTTCGCTGCGATGACCACGGCCCAGATCGCCGTGCTCGACACGGCTCAGGCGGCCGCCATCGAGACCACGGACATCAGCGCCTTGACCACCGCCGGCATCCGCGCCTTCAGCACCAACGCGGTCAACGCGCTGACCACCGATCAGATCGTGGCCCTCACCTCGGTGCAGGCAGCGGCCCTGACGACCACGCAGATCGCTTCGATGACGACGGCCCAGGTCGCCGCCATCGAGACGGGTGACCTGGCGGCGATGACCTCGGCCCAGATCGGCGCGTTCAACTCGGCCCAGGCCGCGGCACTGACCACGGCCCAGATCGTGGCGATGAACACCGCCGAGATCCGCGCCCTGAGCACCAACGCGGTCGCCGCGCTCACCACCGACCAGGTCGCGGCGCTGCACACCGATCAGCTCCAGGCGATGAGCACCGCCCAGATCAAGGCCTTCACCACGGCCGACGTCGCGGCGCTGGACACCGCCCAGATCGTGGCCCTGACCACGGCCCAGATCGTGGCCCTGGACTCGACCGACATCGCGGCCCTCAACACGGCCCAGATCGTGGCGATGGAGACCACCGACTTCGCGGCGATGACCTCGACGCAGTTCGGTGAACTCAGCACCGCCGCCATCCACGAGTTGACGACCGCCCAGGTCGCGGTGATGACCACGGCGCAACTGCATGCGCTGGACACGGCCCAGATCGCCGCGTTCAACACGGCAGACATCGCGGCCTTCACCACGGCGCACATCCGTGCCCTGGATACGGCGCAGATCCAGGCCTTCACCACCGACCAGATCCAGGCCTTCGAAACCACGGACATCGCCGCGATGACGATGGTCCAGGGTGCAGCGCTGACGACCACGCAGTTCGGCGCCCTGACCACCGAACAGGCCAACGCGATGACCGGCATCTCGCCGGTGGTGCTGGACCTGGATGGTGACGGCGTGCAGACCCTGTCGACACAGGCCGGCGTCCACTTCGATCTGCTGGGCAATGGCCAGCAGCACAACGTGGGCTGGGTCTCGAAGACGGACGGCCTGCTGGTGCGCGACATCAACGGTGACGGCCTGATCAACGACGGCACCGAGCTGTTCGGCTCCGCCACGCACCTGGCCAGCGGCCAGAAGGCAGGCGACGGCTACAACGCGATGCGTGACCTGGACACCAACCACGACGGCAAGCTCACCGCCGCGGACTTCCAGTTCAACGAACTGCGCGTCTGGGTGGACGGCAACGGCGATGGCTTGACCGGTCAAGGCGAGCTGCGCACCCTGGCCAGCCTGGGCATCATCGAGCTGAACCTGAATGCGCAGGCCGGCACAGAGATGAACAACGGCAACCTGCTGGGCCTGACATCGAGCTACACCAGCACCGATGGCAGCACCCACGCGATGGCCGACGTCTGGTTCGCCAAGGAACACGGCAGCGCCACCGCCGCGGCCACCCCGACGGCAGACCCTGCCGCCGCGGCAGCCGCCACGGGCGCCACCGCCGATGCCACGGCAGCCGCCGGCAACGCCACGCAGACGGCCGCGGCCACCGGGGATGAGGCGCACGCCGCCACCGCCGGCACCCTGGGTGTCAGCGCCGGCGACCTGCTGGCCCACCGCGGCGACGACCTGCTCGCCAGCAGCGACCCGGCCACCCCGGTCGAGGTCCACGCGACGATCCAGGTGGTCACGGTGGAAGTCGACCTGATCAAGGTCGACCCGACGCAGCTGATCGACGAGACCAAGAACAACCCGCTGATCTGACGATCCGGCGGCCGCCGCCTCCCCCTGCGGAGGCGGCCCCCAGCGCCTCGCGCCCCTTGCAGAAAGGGCCGCGGGGCGTTCGTGCTTGCGGCCCCCAAACGTGCAAATGTCCACGTTTGCCCGGCTTTTTCAGGCTTCTGTCGCGGGCGGAGACGAATCACCATGGCAGAACTGTCCGGCGCACGTCTGCCCTGGACGTCGTCAAGGAGATTCCAGCATGAGCATGCGACTGGGTACCAGCAAGACCTGTCTCGTCACCGGCGGCGCCGGCTTCCTCGGTTCGCACCTGTGCGAGCGCCTTCTGGAACAGGGCCACGAGGTGATCTGCCTCGACAACCTGTTCACCGGTTCGCGTCGCAACATCGAACACCTGCTGGACCACCCGCGCTTCGAATTCCAGCGCCACGACGTGACCTTCCCCCTCTACATCGAGGTGGACGAGATCTACAACATGGCCTGCCCCGCATCGCCCATCCACTACCAGCACGACCCGGTCCAGACCACCAAGACCAGCGTGCACGGCGCCATCAACATGCTGGGCCTGGCCAAGCGCGTCAAGGCCAAGATCCTGCAGGCCTCCACCTCCGAGGTCTACGGCGACCCGCAGGTCCACCCGCAGACCGAAGACTACTGGGGCCACGTCAACCCCATCGGCTACCGCTCCTGCTACGACGAAGGCAAGCGCTGCGCCGAAACGCTCTTCTTCGATTACCACCGCCAGCACAAGCTGCGCATCAAGGTCATGCGCATCTTCAACACCTACGGCCCGCGCATGCACCCCAACGACGGCCGCGTGGTGTCCAACTTCATCGTGCAGGCCCTGACCGGCCGCCCCATCACGCTGTACGGCGATGGCTCGCAGACACGCTCCTTCGGCTATGTGGACGACCTGATCGACGGCGCCATGCGCCTGATGAACACCCCCGACGACATCACCGGCCCGATCAACATCGGCAACCCGGTGGAGACCACCGTGCGTGAACTGGCCGAGAAGATCGTGGACATGACCGGCTCGAGCTCGCCCATCGTCTACAAGCCCCTGCCGCACGACGACCCCATGCAGCGCTGCCCCGACATCACCCGTGCCAAGACCATCCTGGGCTGGCAGCCGACCACGCAACTGGAAGAAGGCCTGGGCAAGACGATTGCCTACTTCGAGAACCTGCTCAAGGTCGAGAAGATCGCCCTGCCGGCCTGAGGCCGCCTCCACCGCCCCAGCACACTCACTTCAAGCGGGAACACCACCATGACGACGAAAACCCTGGACATCGGTTGCGGCCCCAAGCCCAAGAACCCCTTCAATGCCACCGAGGTCTATGGCATCGATGTGCGCACCGACGTGGACGCGGGCATCTACAAGGCCGACCTGGTGGTCGAGCCCATCCCCTTCCCCGATGACTCCTTCGATTTCGTGACCGCTCACGATTTCCTGGAGCACATCCCCCGCCTCATCTACTGCCCCGACCGCCGCAACGCCTTCGTGGAAGTGATGAACGAGATCCACCGCGTGCTCAAACCGGGCGGCGTCTTCATGTCGTTCACGCCGGCCTACCCGCACCCCGAAGCCTTCCGTGATCCGACCCACGTCAACATCATCACGGACCAGACCTTCCCGGCCTACTTCGACAACGTCAACCGCTGGGCCTCGGCCTACGGCTTCAAGGGGGCCTTCCAGATCCTCAGCCAGGAATGGCGCGGCCCGCACCTGCTGTCGCTGATGCGCAAGGTGGATGTGCCGGCGCCCGAAGCGGCCTGAGCTTTTCCCTGACTGAACAGATTCCGGCGTCCTTCGAGACGCCGGCCCCATTTCCAGCACCGGACATCACGATGACAGAACAGGCGACGCTGACCGGACCGGCTGACATCCTCGCTGATGACGCCCCTGCGCACCCTTCGACCCTGCCTGGCGTGTTGCGCTCGCCCATGGCGCAGACGCACAACGCATCGCCGCTGACGTCGCTGCACATGCTGGTGTGCATCGCCTTCCACTACAACGAAGCGCGACTGACTTATCTGGCCCAGGTGCTGCAAGGCCTCAACGCTTTCCCATGCGATGTGCGCATCTGCGTGTTGACCAACACCACGGTGGAAGCCGAAGCGCGGCAGTTGCAGCAAACGGTGCAGCAGACCAGCCGCTTTCCGGCGCCAAGGGTCTTGCATGTCTCGAACCTGATGCACCCGTTTTTGCTGCCGTGGGCGCACAAGCAGGTGATGAAGGAAGAGTACGAGCGCGACGCCACGCTGACGCACTTCGTCTACCTGGAAGACGACATGGCGCTGACGCCGGCGAACATGGAATACTGGATCGAATCGCGCGAGCTGCTGGCTGGCACGCCCTTTTATCCAACGCTGGTGCGCGTGGAATGGAACGAGACCACGCGGCAGTGGCACAGCACCGACCTGCTTCAGCCGACCTCGCTGGCGCGTGCGCCCTTCATCGAGGTGCAGGGCTGCGAGTTCGTCAACATGACGGCGCCGTATCAGGGCATGACGATCTACGACCGCGCCTTGCTGGCCGAGCACATTGCATCGCCTTCGTTCCGCATGAGCGAGTACGCCAATCTGGCGCGGATGGTAGCGATCCAGAATGGGCAGCCGGGGTACTTCGATGCCCGGGAGCGTGCGACGTACGGGCAGACCTACATGAGCGTGCCGCAGGGCTTTCACAGCCGCAATCTGCTGCGTGTGTCGCGCAAGTTCAGGCAGACGGACTTCCGGGCGTGGATCCATCATTTGCCGAACAACTACACGAACAATCCGGCGGCTGACAGCGGGAAGATCGCGATGGGGCAGGCTTTGGTGGATTGAGCTTGCTCTTCCTGGCTGGATGTTCCGCTTGTGTGGGGGCTCTTCGGAGCCCTTTTGCTTTTGCTCGTTTTGAGGGTGCGGGCTGCGGTTGGCGCGCTTTCCCGGTGCAGCGCGGGGCGCGGGGTGAGGGGGCACGCGGCCGGGCTTCAATGTTGGTGGTCCCGTCTTCGACGGGACTCCCCTGCGCTGCTCACGCCGAGGTGGGGCCCTCCAACTCACTCCGCGGCTGCGCCGCTGCGTTCAAACAACTCGGGCCAGTCAGATGACGAAGCGCGCTCTCGCGCGCCCACCTCGGCGCTCCGCTGCTCGGCACCAACAAGGCGCCCGTCCGCGTGCCCCCTCACCCCTTTTTCGCCCCGCTCATGACATGCCACGAATCCAGGCATGACCAGGGCTGGCGCTTGGGATCATCCCGCCGAAGCCAGCGTAGAAAGCTCGTGGATACATGGCTGGATGGCTGGATGATGATGTACCGGTATCGAAGGTGCCTGCTCGTCAGCATGGACCGCCCTGAAGCACAAGCCACGCCGATCCGACGCTAGCCCTCGCCACCACACCGGCCTCCTCGCACGCCACCAGCGGGGCGATGAAGGGCTGAGCCGGCCTTCGGCTGGGCGCCTTGTTGGCGCCGAGCAGCGGAGCGCCGGGGTGGGCGCGCGCAGCGCGCTTCGTCATCTGACTGGCCCGAATTGTTTGAACGCAGCGGCGCAAAGGCCGCGGAGTGAGTTGGAGGGCCCCACCCCGGCGCGAGCAGCGCAGGGCAGTCCCGTCGCAGACGGGACCGCCAACATTGAAGCCCAGACGAAGGCCGGCTCAGCCCGCGCCCCGCGCTGCCCCGACAGGGCGCTCAAAACCAGGAAAGCCAAGAACACAACGGCCAAAGCCCAACCGCCTCCCAGGCTTTACAAACCGCCGCCCCGCTCATGGCATGCTCACGCCCTGCGCCCGCATGCCGCCCAATCACCCTCCAGAACAAAGAAAGGCCCCCATGACCACCGCCCTCCCCCGCTCCCTCCGCCTGGCCGCACTCACCACCTGATCGCCGCCCCCGCCGCCCAAGCCTATGAATTCAACACCCTCAGCCTCCTGAACTCCCAGGCCGAATTCAAGCAAGTCGCCCAGGACCTCAGCGCCACCCTCGCCTACAAACCCATGGCCCCCGCCGAAGGCCTCGGCATCACCGGCTTTGACATCAACCTCAGCGCCGGCCTGACCAACATCCAAAGCCGCGACCTGCTCAAGCGCGCCACCAACAATGGCGACGTGCCCGATTCATTGCCCACCGCCACCGTGCGCATCCACAAAGGCCTGCCGCTGGACTTCGACATCGGCGCGGCCTACACCGCCATTCCCGGCACATCGGCCGCAGCCGTCAGCGGTGAAGTCAAATGGTCCTTCGTCAGCGGCGGCACCCTCACACCGGCCATCGCCGTGCGCGCCTTCATCAGCCGCATGAGCGGCCTGGGCGACATGAAGATGCACAGCCAGGGCGCCGACATCTCCATCTCCAAGGGCTTTGCCATGGCCACACCGTATGCCGGCGTCGGCATCGTGGGCAGCAAGGCCTCCACCGATTCAGGTCAATGGGCCAAGGAGTCCTACACACAAGGCCGCGTGTTCGCCGGCGTCAACCTCAATCTGGCTGTGCTGAACATCGGCCTGGAAGCCGACCGCACCGGCGACGACACCACCTTCGGCCTCAAGCTCGGCTGGCGCTTCTGACCGGCCCGCCGCCCCGGCCTCGCCGGGCAGGCCGGGCGCCTCAAGCCATCTCCACCACCCGCCCCAGCTCGGCCTCGCGCCGCAACTGGGCTTCGGGCATCGGCTTGCCAAACAAGTAGCCCTGGTAGGCATGGCAGCCGATGGCTGCCAACGCCTCGCATTGCGCCCGGGTCTCCACCCCTTCGGCGATCACGTCGAGCTGCAGGCTTTGCCCCAGGTGCACCACCGTGCGGGCAATCGCCATGTCCTTGGGCTGTGTCTGCAGATCGCGCACAAAGGCCCGGTCGATCTTGAGCTGGTCCAGCGGCAGCTTCTGCAGGTAGGACAACGATGAATATCCCGTGCCGAAGTCATCGAGCGAGAAGCCGATGCCCGAGGCCTTGAGCGCCTTCATCTTGTGGACCACATCGTCCAGGTTGCTGGCCAGCATGCTTTCCGTCAGCTCCAGCTTGAGCCGGCGCGGGTTCGCACCCGTGCGTTCCACCGTGGCCAGCACCTGCGCCACGAAATCCGGCTGACGGAACTGACGCGCGCTCACGTTGACCGACATCGTGAGATGGGCCATGGCCGGCTCATGCGCCCATTCCGCCAAGTGCGTGCACGCCTGTTTGAGCACCCAGTCGCCCAACTGCAGGATCAGGCCGTTCTTCTCGGCACTGGCAATGAACTCGCCAGGCGCCACCAGACCTCGCCGCGGATGCTGCCAGCGCACCAGCGCCTCGGCACCGATCATGCGCCCATCGGCGCGCACCTGCGGCTGGTAGTGCAGCACGAACTGGCCTTCGATGATGGCCTCGCACAGTTCGGTCTCGAACACGTTGCGGGCGTCCACATCGGCCTGCATGATGTAGAGCACTGTGAACAGCGCCGAGGTCGCGAAGATGCAGTCGAACTTGGTGCCCACCCGCCGGATGTCCTCCGTCAGCGCATACGGCGTGTCCAGCCCGAAGGTGGTGGTCGCGAAGACCACGAAGGTCCCCAGGCACAGCAGCACCACACCGTGACGGAACCACGCCACGCCGCCGCGCAGCACCATCGAGGCGGCCGCGGCCATCGGCAGCAGGAAGAGGTGCGAAGTGCGAGGCAGGTTGGCGCTGGGGATGTCCAGCACCAGGCAGATCAGGCTCACCACCAGGTACAAGGCGATCATCTGCACGGCCCCGGCGATGTAGGCATGCCCTCGGTGCACCGCCACCAGACACCCCACGCTCACCAGCGCGATCGACAGCGGCATGCCCATGGGCAGCCAGAGCCTGTGGGAGGCGAAATACCCCGTCCAACCCAGGGCCAGCAAGACCGTGAGCAGGCAGCACAACTGCAGCATCAGGCTGACGCGGCGCAGGTGGCGCGCAGCCGGCCGCCCGCCTTCGCCAGGCTCATCGTCATGGCGCGGCTGGGTCGCGGTGAGCAGCAGGGAGATGAAGGATTGAACGGGCTGAACTCGCATGCCAAAACAGGGTCGACTCTTCGTTTTCGGCGCGCTCATGGGCACGCTTGACCGGCTGTGCGTGATCGAACGCACACCGCCGGCCTTGCTGGATCCAGGGCATTCCGCATGGGGAAATCCAGGCGCCAGTGGCAAGATCGCATGCAGATTCCCGCCCCCTTCAGGATGAACGCCATGCCTCACCTCGTGCCCCCTGCTTTGCCGGACGCCGTGCCCCACGCCGCATCCCCCACGCTGCGCAAAAGCCCCCTGCGCACCTTCGCCACACTGGGCCTTGTGGCCATCGCCAACCTGGCGCCCAGCGTCCATGCACAGGCGCAAGCGCCAGCCGCCGACATCGAGTCGGGCGCCGTGGCCATCCGCTGCGAGTTGCGCACCGTGCGCGCGCCGGACGCGGCGCAGGTCATGTTCTTCTACGTGAGCGATGCCCGCCGCACGGTGCTGGAAACCGACGGCAACCCGCTGGGCAATGTGGTGCAGTTCAGCAGGCAGCGCATCGTCATCAGCCGCCCGCCACAACATGAATCAGGGCTGCGCGCCTTCGTGTTCGATCGCCTCACGGGATCGCTCACCGTCACGGTGCCGCCACCGGAAGTTGCCTCGCGCAACCCGGTGTGGACCTTGTCTGGCGAATGCCAGAAGGTGGATGCCAGCCGGCCGAAGTTCTGAGGCAAGGCAGGCCGGAAGACCTCAGTGTGCCGTACTGGGGTTCGTGCCGGCCGCGCCGACCACATTGGCCGACAGCACAGGCCGGCCGGGCGCCGCTGCCGGCACCAGCACGGGTGGGGTCTGCTCCAGCAGGGCCACCCAGAAAGGCTGGTTGTAGCGCCACCAGGCATGGCCGCCCATCGGCGCCCTGCCCTGGTTGACTGCCAGATACGTCTCCGGTGTCAGCTCCAGCGCGAACAACGAGGCCACACGCTCATTGGGCACCACGAAGCGCTCCGATTGCGTGCCCATCAACGAGAAGAACAGATCCTCGCTGGAGCCCGAACGCAGGAACATGTCCGTGGCCTGCGGGAACTCGCGCAGCAGGGCCGCACAGGCCGCATTGCGGCGCAGGCTCAGCCCGCCATTGCCCACATGCGCACGCACCTTGCGTGCCATGGCGCCGCCGAAACAATCGAGGTTGAGCGTCACCTCCAGGCCATCCGGCCACGGCGCGCCCACATAGTCATACGGCAGCGAACACCAGTGATCCAGCTCGTCGCGCAGGATGATCGCATCCGTCTGCAGGATCAGCATGAACTCGTGTGTGGCGTGGAAGCGCTCGTAGAAGGCCGGGTCCAGCAGCAGGCGGTTGTAGCCCTTGATGGACGCAAAGTAGTCGTCGGCAAAGCGCAGCACCGGCACACCGGGGTAGTTGGCCTGATAGAACGAGGTGTCCAGCCGCTCGGGCGCAATGAACACCAGGTCCCGGCCCTGCAGGCGCTCGAAGGAATAATCCAGCGAGAAGCGCTCCAGCGGCTCCAGCCCTTCGCGGTAGATGGGCACGACCACCACACAGGAGGCCGTGCGATCAGCAGCCAGCGGCGCCGGCATCGTCACGGAGGCATTCATGCTGCAAACAGCTCCCGCACAAAGTGCATGACATCGGCCATGCGCTGGTCACCGTGGTGGTGCTCCAGCGCGTAGCGGTGACGGGTCACGATGCCGTCGGCGCCACCCGCATCGAACATCGCATTGGCGCGCTCGATCAAGGGCTTGGGGTTGAGGATGTCGTCCGGCGTGCTGAAGACGATGTGGCGACGGTCGATGCCGGCAATCGGCGGCAGGCCCTGCATCGATGCCGGCACCACGGGGATGCCGCCGCTGATGAGCGCATCGAAGATGCGGATGGCCACGTCGTTGAGCACCGGCGCGATCCAGTGCACCTTGTGCGAGTACCACTCCTCCAGCCGCTCATCGGGCGTGCGCACGTGGAAGTTGCGGTCGCTGAAGCCGATGGAGGGGTAGTGCTGGCTGAGCGTGCTCACCACGCGGTTGCGGTAGGTGAACGGCGCATACGGAATGTGCTTGCCCAGGGGGGCGGCCGAGCGCTTGGCCGTCACCATCTTCGTGATGCTGTCGGCAAGGAAGGCGCGTGACCACTGCACCGTGGCGCAGTACACCGGGCCCACGGTGGCCCAGTTGTAGCGGGTCAGCAGGTACAGGTTTTCGTGGTGCGCAGGCGCATACAGATCGCTGTGCGCGGCCAGGAAGGTGCTCAGGTCCAGCCAGTGGTGGTTGTCCCAGTCCCAGGCCACGAAGATCGTCTTGTCGCACTGGGCATAGAAGTCGGCGTATTCGGCCTTGTTCTGTCCCACGTCGTTGTTGTTGACGATGACGATGGCGCCCGCCAGATGGGCGCGCTTCTCGGCACGGATCGCCTCATCGGGTTCGACGAAGTAGCCCTTTTCCAGGTACTCCACCGTGCAACCGGGGATCTGGCAGCCAAAGCCATTGATGTTGGCGCTCAGGATCACGCGTGTCAGCGGCTGGTCGGCAAAGTGCGCCTTCAAGACATTGCGGCGGCTCTGCTTGAGTGCCGCCAGCTGGAAGAAGGGATCGCCCTGCGCAAAGCGCACCAGTTCCTGCGACTGGCGCACGGGCGTCTCTGGCGCCTCGATGCGTTGGAAGGCTTGAAGGATGTGCGTGCTCATGGACGCTCCAGCACGACCAGCAGGCCGTTGTGAGAGAAGTTCTTGCGGCCCGGGTACATGGCCTCCAGGCGCGACTGGATTTCGGCGGGCACGTTCATCGGGAACATGGGCGAGACCTGCACCGGCTTGAACGGGCTGCGGCCGATCATCTCCACGAAGTCTTCCAGGAAGAAGCGGTTGATGTGGTTGGAGTTGTAGACGTAATAGACCACCTCCTGCGCGAAGCGGCGGTCACCCGTGGCCTTGAGCAGATGGTCGTACAACTCGGTGGGGCGCATCAACAAATGGCCCCAGGGCGGAATGGGCGAGTTGCCGAAGTTGTGGCTGCGGCCATCCTTGTCCATGATCTCCGGCAGGTGGTGGCCATCGTGGGCCGACCACACCGGCGAGAACATCGAGAACAGACGGCCACCAGGGCGCAGTGCCGAGAACATCTTGTCCAGCGCCTGCGGCAGCTTGTGGATGTGCTCGAACGCGGCGATGGAAAACACCATGTCGAAATGGCCGTGCAGCGCATCAGGCAGGTTCTCGATGCGGCCGTACAGCAGGTTGTGGCGGCCCAGGTCCTGCGGCGTGGCGTCCTTGAAGAACTTGCGCTGGCCCTTGAGTTCCGGCGGCGTGCCCAGCACCAGGCCCGTGCTCAGGGTCTCGTCCCAGTAGTCGGGCTCTTCCAGGGCCACCCACTGGTTGACGCCCAGCTCGTCGAGCACCAGGCCCGAAGGCAGGCTGCCGCCCACTTCCAGCACGCGCTTGTCAGCCATGCCGACAAGCTGCTCGGCCATGGCCACGAAGTTGATGTGATAAGACAGGCCGTACTGCTGCTTGAGCCGTTCCATGCGGGCTTGATCCATGGGGTGTCCTCGTTGGGGATGGCGTTGATCAGAGTTCGTCGGTGGCGCTGCCAAGTTCGGCCTCGCGCCACATCGAGATGTAGATGGCTTCCAGGTTCAGGCAGAAGCGCTGCGTGTCGAACAGGGCATGCGTCTTCTGGTTGACGGCCAGCTTGGTGCGCAGGGCCTCGCGCAGCGGGCGGTCATGCGCCAGCTTCAGGGCCAGGGCTTCGTAGCCTTCCTTCGAATCGGCCACCAGCTCCGGCATGCCGATCGCATGCAGCAGGCTGGCCGCCACGCGCGCCGGGAAGGCGCCGCCCATGAAGGTCACCACGGGCAGGCCGGCCATCAAGGCATCGGCGGCGGTGGTGTGGGCGTTGTAGGGGTGGGTGTCCAGGAAGATGTCGGCCTGGCGGTAGCGGGCCAGGTGGTCTTCCACCATGGGCACGCGGCCGGCGAACACCAGGCGCGAAGGATCCACACCCCGGGCGGCGGCTTCCTTGCGCAGGTTGTGCTGGGCCGTCTCGCCGCGCGACATCAGCCACAGCACGCTGCCGGGCACCTGCTGCAGCAGGCGCATCCAGATGTCGAACATCGGTGGCGAGAGCTTGTAGTCGTGGCTGAACGAGCAGAACACCACGCCCTCTTCCGGCAGACCGCATTCGGCACGCGTGGGCGTGCGCTCGGCGATCTTCACGCCGGCGTCCGTCGGCAGGTATGCGTCGGGCAGGTAGGCCACCTTCTCGTCGTAGAAGGCCTGGTGCTCATGCGGGATCACATGGCGGTCCGCGATGATGTAGTCCATGTAGGACAGGCCCATGCTGCCCGGATAGCCCAGGAAGTTGGCATGCACCGGCGCCGGCCGATAGGCGAAGACATCGGTACGCGAATCGGCCGTGTAGCCGGCCAGGTCGATGGCGATGTCCACTTCCATCTCGCGCATCTTGTGCGCGATCTGCTGCGAGGTCATCAAGCGCGCATCGATGAAGTGATCGAAGCAGTTGAGCATGCGCTGGCGCAGACGGCTCTTGTCATCGATGCCCAGCGAGATGGCGATCGTCTCGAAGCGGTTCTTGTCGTGGTGCTCGAAGATGCCGCACATGAGGTGGCCCACCGGGTGCTCGCGCAGGTCCGGCGACACATAGGCGATGCGGATCTTCTTGTGGCGATAACGCTCGCCCTGCCACAGCGCCGCCTTGACCGGAAAGCGTTGGCCGAACATGCGGGCGCTGAGCTGGTGGCTTTGCGCGTCGTCCGAGATGGCCATCAGCGGCAGGGACTTGCAGGTCTTGCGGCCTTCGCGGATGCCCTGGGTGATCTGGCGCGCGTCTTCATCGAAGTGCGACCAGTCGCAAGCGTGCAGGCGCTCATAGGCCAGCAGGCCCTTGCCCCAGTCGTAGTTCGGGTTGACGGTCAGCAGGCGCTCGAAGATGGCAATGGCCTCCTGCGTGCGCTTGAACTCGGTCAGGATGATGCCGGTGTTGCCCAGGGCCGTCTCATGGTCGGGCTTGATGGCCAGCACGCGCTGGAAGCGGTCCAGGGCTTCCAGATGGCGATGGGTCTCGCGCAGCAGCACGCCGCTGTTGATCAGCGCCTCGGTGTACTGCGGGTTGATGGCGATGGCCTTCTCGTAGGCGGCCAGGGCCTCGTCGCGGCGGCTCAGGTTCTGCAGCACGTTGGCGTACGCCATCCACACGGGGGCAAAGCCGGGCAGCACGGCCACGCAGGGCTCCAGGATGGCCAGGGCCTTGGCCAGATCCTGGCGCTGCATCAGGATCACCGCCAGCGAATACGTGGCGATGCCGTCGCAGGGGTGCTTGATCAGGTAATCGGTGAAGACGGCTTCGGCTTCCTGCACGCGCCCGGCGTTCTGCAACTCCAGTCCGCGGATCAGCTGGGCCTGTTCGTTCTGGGCAGCGTTCTGCGCGGCAACCTGCGCGGCGTCGGGCGCAGGGCTGGCGGCAGGCGCCGCGGCGGCCCCCACTTCCTTGACCAAGGTGGACACGGCTTCGTGTGCGGGGCGGAGGGCAGCGGCAAGCGGTCGGTTTCCCATGGAGTGGCCTGTTCAGTCGCGGCGAACCTCGCCGCAAGGCCAAGATTAGGGTAGCGACCCTGTCGACACTCCCGTCAACAAAGCGGGAAATACCGGTCAAATTCCACTGGCCCGGCCGGCCCGATCCCGGGGGGCCGACGCCCTGTCAGGGGTTGACCAGTTGAGGCGTCAGCCAGGCCGTCAGCCCGGACCCGAGCGAGCGCAACTGCGCCGTGGCCAGGTAGCCATCGTGCAGGGCGTTGACGTAGGCGATGCGCAGGTTGAAGTGGTCGCCTTCGGCCGACATCACGTCGAACAGCGAACGGCGGCCCAACTGCGACCACTGCTGGAACGTGAAATTGCGCACACGTTCGCTGTCGCGCAGCACGTCCACATAGCGCTTGGCGCGGTCGAAGGCGCTGATGGCGGTGTCGTAGATTTCCGCCGTCCGCGAGAACTTGGTGTTGAGCAGATCCTGCAACTGCTGGCGGGCCGCTTCGGCGCGCTTGGCGGCCGCACGCGAGGCCGCATCGTCGGAGAAGCCGTTGAAGATGCTGTAGCTCACCGTCACACCCGCCGTCCAGCCGGAGGTGTTGGTGCCGGCAATGCGCCCTTCCGACTTGCCCACGGCCCAGTTCAGCTGCGGCTTCTGCCCGGCCACCACGGCCTTGGCGTAGGCGTCCTGCGCCTCGGCCTGGGCACGCAACTGGCGTGCGTCGTTGCTCATTTCGATCTGGCGGTTGATTTCGCCCAGCTCGGGCACGTTGGCCAGCGGGATGGTGATGCCGTCTCCCGGAGGGGCCTGCTCGCCCACCAGCTTGCGCAGCCGCAACTCGGACTGACGGCTTTGCGCCAGTGCCTGGTCCCGCTGCAGCTCGGCCTGGGCCTGCGTCTTGCGGGCCTGCACCAGCTCGCTCATGCGGCCGCGGTCTTCCGAGACGATGGTCTCCAGCGCCTCCACCAGGCAGCTCATCTTGCGCATGTACTGCTGGTAGACCTGCGCCTGCAGGCGATAGCGGTTGCGCTCCAGCGCCGCGCTCACGGCTTCCAGCACCACCTGCTCATTGGTCAGGGCCGCGCCGAACCGGGCCGATCCGGCCAGTTGCGTGCGCCAGTCGGTCAGGTTGCTGAGCCGGCCGTTGTCCCACAGGTTGCCCGCCACGTTCAGGTTGACCGTGCCCTGCTTGCCGGAGGACACCACCCGGCCGTCGATTTCGCTGCGGGCCGCACCGGCCGAGGCGCTCACGCTCACGGTGGGCCAGCGCCCGGCCTTGGTCTCGGTGATCTCCAGCTCGGCGGCTTCGGCCAGCAGGCGGGCGGCGCCCACCGAGGCACTGCGGCGCGTCGCCTCCAGCGCGATCTGCTGCAACTGCGTCAGCGGCTCCATGGGCGAGGCCGCCGAGGCCGGCACCGGGTTGGCCAGCGCCGCATCCCGGCCCTTGCCTTTGGCAGAGGTCTTCGTGTCCGTGTCCTTGGTCAGCTCGTCGGTGCAGCCGGCCCAGGCGGGCAGCGCGCCGGCCAGCGCCGTCAGCACGGCCACACACACGGCGGTCTTCAGGGATTGGATGGGTTTCATGGCGGTCTCTCTCGGTACTTCGGCGTCGCATCTCGCAACGTCCATCAACGTTCCCTGAACGCCTCCTGGCTCTTGACCAGGGGCTGCAGCATGTATTGCATGACGGTGCGCTCACCCGTGCGCACCTCGACGGAAGCCGTCATGCCGGGCATCACGGGCAGCGGCTGGCCGCCCTTGCGCAAGGTGGAGGCGTCCGAGCGGATCAGCGCGCGGTAGTAGGTGGTGTCGGGTGCGCCGGTCTTGGCTTCGTCGCCAAGCGCATCGGGGCTGATGTATTCGATGGTCCCCTTGAGGCCGCCGTACATGTAGTAGTCGTAGGCCGTGAGCTTCACCGTCACCGGCAGGCCGACGCGCACGAAGCCGATGTCGGCCGGCTTGATGCGCGCCTCGATCAGCACGCGCGGGCCCAGCGGCAGGATTTCCATGATCGGCCCACCGGCCGGCACCACGCCGCCCACCGTGGCGATGCGGATGTTCTTGATCATCCCGCGCACCGGCGACTTCAGCGTGGTGCGCGTCAGCATGTCCTGCTTGACCACCATCTGCTCTTCCAGCTGGGCCAGCTCGGTGCGCACTCGCACCAGCTCGCCACTGGCGTCCTGCCGGAAGCGGTTCACGCGCTCCTGGATCTGCAAGGTCAGGTCATTGACCTGCCGCTGCAGTCGCATCACTTCCACTTCCGACATCAGCCCCTTGGCCGACATGCGCTCGGCCATGGCCAGCTCGCGGCGCAGCAGCTCCAGGCTGCGGCGGGTCACGCCCACGGCCTCTTCCAGCGCCTGCTTGCGCGCCACGTAGGATTCGGTCTCGCCCTGCACGATCTGCGGCTGCGCCAGCACTTCCTTGGGGAACAGCAGCGGCTTGCCGGTCGATTCGGCCAGCAGGCGCGAGAGCGTGCCCGTCAAGGCCAGGCGCTTGGCCTGCCCTTCGTTCTGCTGGGCCTCGGCACGCGTCGGGTCGATCAGGACCAGGTCCTGGCCCTTTTCCACCGTCATGCCTTCCTTGACCAGGATGGCGCGCAGGATGCCGCCTTCCAGGCTGGCGATGACCTGCTCGCGCCCGTCGGACACCACCTTGCCGTCGGCCCGCGTGATCTGGTCGACGCGCGCCACGATGGACCACACCACGGCACACACCACGATGGTCAGCATCAGGTAGATGGACCAGATGGCCTGGGGCGTGGTCTCCACCACCTCGGCCTGCTTGATGCCGGCCAGAAACTCTTCATCGCCCGGGTAATAGCGGCCCTCTTCGGACCGGCGGGGAACACGCAATGCCACCATCGACCGCCCTGCCCCTCTTACCCTGCCGCCGCGGCCAGCTCACGCTGGGGCATCGGCTGCGCCATGTCTTGCGGGCCCGGCTGCTGGACAGCCTGAGGGGTCGGCTGCCCCGGCCGCTGGCCCGCCAGCAGCGCCAGCACCTTGGCCTTGGGCCCATCGGCCAGGATGCGTCCGCCATCGACCACGATGATGCGGTCCACCACATCCAGCAAGGCCGGGCGGTGCGTGACCACCACCAGCGTCTGCCCATGCACGGCCGAGCGCAGGTGGTTGATGAAGGCCGCTTCCGATTGCGCATCCATCGAGCTGGTGGGCTCATCCATCAGCAGGATCTGCGAGCGCGTGACCAGGCAGCGCGCCAGCGCCACCAGCTGCCGCTGCCCGCCCGACAGCAACGAGCCCATCTCACCGACGGGCAGGTCATAACCCATGGGGTGGGCGGCGGCCAGCTTGTCCAGCCCCGTCTGACGCGCCACTTCCAGGAAGTGCCCGACATCGGCATTGGGCCGGCCCAGCAGCACGTTTTCCTTCAAGGTGCCGTAGAACAGCCGCGGCTCCTGGGACACGAAGCCGACATGCCGGCGGAAATCCACCGGGTCGATCTGCCGCAGGTCCACGCCATCGAGTTCGGCAAAGCCGTCGGTCGGTTGGTACAGCCCCGCCAGCAAGCGCAGGATGGTCGACTTGCCGCTGCCGATCTTGCCCAGGATGGCGATGCGCTCGCCGGGCTGGATCGTCAGGCTCACGCCCTTGAGCACCGTGGGCGAATGGTCGTGCTTGCCCTTGGGATAAGAGAAAGTCACTTCGTGCAGGCCAAGTTGGCCCTTGACCTGCGGCCGCGACAGATACTGCTTGCCCGGCACACGCTCGGTGGGCATGGCCATCAGGTCATTGAGCGTCATCAGCGCTGCCTTGGCACCCTGATACCGGCTGGCCAGCGCCACCACCGACGTCAACGGCGCAATCGCCCGTGTGGCGAACATCACCGCACCGATCAACGAGCCGCCCGTCACCTTGCCTTCCTGGATCAGCAGCACGCCCCAGATCAGCATGGCCACCGTCACCAGCGGCTGCACCACCATCGAGAAGTTGCTCACCAGGCTGGCAATGGCCCGCGAACGCAAGGCCGATGCGGCCGCCGCGGCATTGGCTGCCTCATAGCGCCGCGAGAAGTAGCCCGCGGCACCCGCGGCCCGCACGTCTTCCAGCCCTTCCATGGCCTCGACCAGCACGCCCTGCAAGTCGGCATGCTGGGCCATGTTGGCGCGCATCGAGCGGCGCAGCACGCGCTGGATGCCCAGCGAGGCCCCCAGCACCAGCGGAACGGCCACCAGCAGCACCACCACCAGCGGCCCGGCGATGGCATACGTCATCACGATGAACAGAAGGATGAAGGGCAGATCGGTCAACACCGAGACGCTGGCCGAGGTCGAGAACTCGCGCACGATCTCGATCTGCGCCAGCCGGTGCGCGAACGAGCCCGCCGAATCGGGCCGGTGCTCCAGCCGGATGTTGAGTGCCTGGTTGAACAGCGTGTTGCCCAGCTTCAGGTCGGCCTTCTTGCCGGCCGCATCGATCAGGTAGCTGCGCAACTGGCGCGCGGCCAGATCGAAAAAGATGCCGACCAGCGTGCCGATGCCCAGGGACCACATCGTCACCATCGCGTTGTGTGGAATGACCTTGTCATAGACCACGGACGTGAAGAAGCCCGTGACCAGCATCAGCACATTGCTGAGCAGCGCCGCCAACATGGCCGATCGGTAATACGGCACATATTGCTTGAGCGTGGCCCACAGCCAGTGGCTCGGCGTGCGGTGCTGCGCTTCGCGGTCCCCGTGCACGGTGCCGGGCTTGAGCGCGGCCAGCAGCGTGTAGCCGGAGTATTCGGGCAGCAGTTCCTCTTCCGTGGCGGTGCAGACCTCGTTGCCCGAACCCGGCATCACCACCTCGTAACGCGTGCCCCCAGCCCGCTTGGACCGCGAGCCCAGGCGCTTGGTGAGGATCACCGCATCGCCGTTCTTGAGCAGCATCACCACCGGCATCAGGAGCGACAGGATCTTGCCCGGCGGGCGGCGCACCAGCGTCGCACTGAAGCCGGCACGCTTGAGCACCACCACCGCTTCGGGCGGCGTCATGCCATTGGGGCCGGGCTGCATGCCATCCAGCAAGGAGGCGTCCGTGCGGTCGACCCCGTGGTGCCGGCACAGCCACACCACGGCTTCGAGCAGCGGGTCGCTGGCCACGGCTTCGCCCGTGCCCTGGCCTTGCGGCTCCGGCACGCCAATCGGTTCGATCGGATCGGGCTCAAACGGTGTGTCCACCCACAGCTCCAGCTGACGACAACAAGGGACGCACGTTCTTTTGGAACATGTCCCTGGATGCTAGGCGGGGGGGATGGGAGACTTAAGCGGCAATAGCGCGGCAAAGCCGGCCCTTATTCGAACTGCTGACCGCAGGTTCGGGCCGTGCAACGCTGTGCCGTGGGGGGAGAGAAAGAAGAGAGGTGGAGGCGCGGGCCGGAGTCGAACCGACCTACACGGATTTGCAATCCGGTGCATAACCGCTTTGCTACCGCGCCTCAGGTGCCGAACCGCCATCGGGAACACAAAGATCCCGCATTCCGTTCAGCAAAGCCTGAGATTATGCACCAGTTTTGCCCGCCCTGGTCACAATGACAAGACGGTCTGCCCGATGGTGCGCGATTTGTACCGCGGCACCTGCGCGGGATCCGCGCCCTCGGCCGCGTAGGCGTAACTGAAGGCGGCGCAGCAGATCCCCAGCAGAAAGCCCACCAGCCACATGGCCCACACTGGCCAGCGCCTGCGCGCCCTGTCGCCCTCCCAAGAAGGCGGATGCCGTACCTGCCATTGCCTGGCATCCAGCTGCCTGGAAAACCTGGCGTCCTCACCGCTGAAGTGAACCGAATGCCCCATGATGCGCCCCCTGCGTGCCCTGGCACGGCTGAAGATGGCGGCCGTGCAACCGCTGCCGGCCTGACCGGCTTGAGCAATCGCTGTTCCGCCCCTTCATGCGCAGGCCTCCTGCACTGCCCCGGCATGCCCCACCCCACGGCCGGCGCAGCTATTTCCCCGCCGCCCCAGCCAAACGGATACCCTCAAACTCTGGCTTTCACTTCCAGAAAGCGGGGTGCCACATGGCCATCTTGCTGGACACATCGACAGGTACGAAGCACGCGCTCAAGCCCTACCATGTGTTTGGACGCTCCGCCCAGCATGCCGACTGCGTGCTGCCTCTGCCCACCATTTCGCTCATCCATGCCTACTGCCGCTGGGCCGAGCCTCAATGGACCCTGACGGACCACAGCCGCAACGGCTCCTACGTCAACGGTGAGCGTCTGACCAAGGACCAACCCACCCCCCTGCACGTCGGCGACCGCATCAGCTTCGGCACGCCCGAGGCCGAGCCCTGGCAGGTCATCGACGATGCGGCACCCGCCGACGTGCTGCTGCCGCTGTCCCTGGGCCAGCACACCATCACCCTGGCGCCCTTCCAGAACCTGCCCGATGACACCGCGCCGCAAGCGTGCATCTACCGCTCGGCCATGGGCCAATGGCTCAAGGAAACGGCCGAAGGGGTCACGCCGCTCCAGCACGGCGACATCGTCTACATCGGGCGGCACGCGTGGCGGCTGATGTGCGCCGAAGAGCGGCTCAACACCCTCGTGCCTTCGCGCACCGTGACCTGGCTGAAGTTCGAGACCACGCTGGACGAGGAACACGTCTACCTGACCATCTCACGTGGGCGGGCCGTGCGCGATCTGGGCGATGGCCTGCACCACTACCTGCTGTTGCTGCTGGCCCGGCAACGCCTGGCCGATGAGCACAGCGCCATCGGCCGCGAAGCGCAAGGCTGGATGGATTTCGAGCGGCTGGGGCAAGTGCTCGACATGGACACCGGCCATCTCAACACACAGATTTTCCGGCTGAGGCGAGAGTTCGAAAGTGTCGTGGCCCAGAACCTCATCCAGCACGACTTCATCGAGCGACGTCCCGGCGGCATCCGTTTGGGCGACGTCGGCCTGGAAATCTGGAAAGGCGCCGAACTCGAAGGCTGCTCGCATCACGGCACCGAAAACCGGCTGGCCGGATGACGCCACGCACGCCTGCACATCCGGCAACAAGGTGAGATCTGTAACCCCTCGTCGTCTCTTGCCGAGGCCCTGGCCGGCCGTTTGCGCAAACGGTGTATGGCGTTCGCCCTGTGTGAAGACAGGCCCCAGCCCGGCTCCCAAGAATCCGCCCGCGCCGGCCCCTGGACGATCCGCGTCACGGGCTGCGAGCGCAATGCAACCTGGATTCTTGACATGCGACATTCCAAAACGGCTGCCAGCACCGTACTCGGCACCCTTTGCGCCCTCAGTTTCACGCTCATCCTGACCTCACCCGGCGCTGCTTCGGCCGCAGCCATGGCGGGCAAGCCCCCTGCCATCGCCTCTCCTCCGTCATTGCTGGAAGTGGGGCGCACCCAGGAGATCCAACTCGACGAGCCAGCCTTGCTCCGTCTTCGAGCCGGCCAGAGACTCACGCTGGATCTGCGCGGCATCGGCAGCTTGCCGCTGGTCTTCGAACACGCCACGGCTCAGCACAACAACACGACCTTCTGGGAGGCGCACATCGATGGCGACCCCACGCAGCGCATCTCGCTCAGACGCAGCGCATCGGGGCTGTCGGGATCCGTGGTGCTGAAAAACCGGCGCTACTGGATCAGCCAGACGGGGGGCAAGACCTTCGTGACCCGCATGAGCGATGCCTATGAGCCGCCTCAACGCCATGCGGGCGGACAGCAGATGTTCGCCACCACCACCGAAGACGCGCTGCACCCCGACACGCCGGCAGAGCGGCCTGAAGATCTGCCGGAAATCGGCACCTATCCCGTCACCCTCAACATGAAGCCGCTGCGCGACTTGCCGCTCAACACCGAGGTCGCGCTGAATCTGCCCGACGGCCGCACCGTCTCGCTCGTGCACGACAACGCCAGCATCAGCCCCTCGGGCAACTACACCTTCGTCGGCTACGTCCGCGACCGCGGCACCGACTACCGCGTGGTGATCACCACCGGTGCACAAGGTGAATCATTCGGCGTCATCAACCTGCCCGAAGGAGAGATCCGCGTGGAAACACGCAAGGGGCGGACATGGCTGGTGGACACGGCCAAAGCTGGGCTGACCTATGCCCCGATGGCCGAGCCGCTGATCCCAGCCGAAGCCGCCATGGCCGCATTCAAGGCGGATGCCGCCACCAGCTCACCGCCCATCCCCGCCAAGGGTGCCGCCACCGCCGCAGCGCCCGGCAGCACCACGGTGGACCTCATGGTCGTCTACACCCCGGGGATGGTCAGCCGCCTGGGTGGGGATGCACAGGTGCGCACGCGCATCGACAACCTCGTGGCCGTCACCAACCAGATCATGGTCGACAGCCAGGTTCAGGTCCAGATGCGCCTGGTCAAGGCCCTGTATGTGAACCAGAGCGACAACGTCAACCAGGGCGATCTGCTCAAGGCCATCAACAGTGGCCAGGGCGCCTTCTCCAACATCAAGGCCGAACGCGATGCAGCCGGTGCCGATCTGGTCCACCTGCTGCACAAGCCGACCGTCGGCGTGGGCTCGTGCGGCATCGCCTACCTGAGCGTGACCAGCGGCCCGCGAGGCAGCCAGGGGGCCGGCTATGGCGTGACCGACGACAGCTGCCCCACGATGGTGATGGCCCATGAACTGGGCCACAACTTCGGCATGAACCATGACCATGCACAAGGCGGCAGCCAGCCGGTGTACCCGTATGCATGGGGCTACATCGTGCCGGGCACCAACCTCGGCGACGTCATGTCCTATGCCGGACAGCACTACTACAAGTACTCCAACCCTCGCATCGGAGGCTGTGCCAGCCAGGCCTGCGGCCGCGCGGATTACGCCGATGCGGCGCAGGCCATCAACCAGACGAGCGGCATCGTGGCCGGCTATCGCGGCAGCGCGGCAGGTCTGCCCAACGGCCGCTATCGCATCGTGGCGGCACACAGCAGCAAGTGCATCGGTATCACTGGCGCATCGACAGCAGACGGCGAAGGCGCCACGCAGGCAGCCTGCAACAGCAGCACCGCGCAATCATTCGACATCACCCGCACCGGCAATGGCGAATACAAGCTCATCAACGTCAACAGCCGCAAGACCCTGGGTGTGCCCAATGCCTCCAACACCAACGGCACGGCCTTGACCCAATCACAGGACAGCGGCGTGGCGGCCCAGCGCTTCGGAATCCAGCAGGACGCCAGCGGCGGCTACACCCTGGTCAACCGGGCGAGCGGCCAATGTGTGGACATCGCAGGTGCCTCCACGGCCGAGGGCGCCGTCGTGATCCAGTGGCCCTGTCACGGCCGGGCCAATCAATCGTTCCGGTTGACGCCCTGATCCATCGTGGGCGAGGTGGCGCGCTCGCATGCAGACCGCCCGCCCTCGGCCCTGGAACGCAGGCACCGGTTTCGATAGGCACCGGGCGATGTGCGGGTCCACCGCTGGAAGGCACGCGCAAAACTGGATTGCGATGAAAAACCCAGGATGGTGGCCACATCGACCAAAGCAACCTCGCCTTGCGCGATCAGGGCCAGGGCCTGCCCCCGCCGGATCCGGTCGAGCACGGCGCGAAAGGCCAGGCCTTGCGCCTGCAGGCGATGCTGCAGGGTCCGCACCGACATGCCCAGCGCCGCAGCAACCTCTTCGATGCGCACCTCGCCTTGCGCCAGCATGGCCACCACCGCCCGCTCGACGTCCATGAGCAGACCTGCGCTGGCCGTCTCCAGATCGGCCATGTCGGCGCTCAATTGAGAGCCCAGCAGGGCTCTGACCCCTGCGCCATCCCGGGAGACAGTCAACCTTCCCGCGCCTTCGGGGCATCGCAAGGCCGCGACCTCCGCATCGAATCTGAGGTCTCCGCCGAAGGTCTCCGCAAATTGCCGGACACGCCGCTCGCCTGGCGAAGGGGACGGCAGGCACACGTCAAAACACAGATCCATGCGGCGTGCAAGCCATCGGCTGTGCCAGCACAAGGCCCCCAGCGTCAACCGTTCCAGGTGATGAGAACGCTGCGCATGCAGTGGCACCATCCGGGTCGTCAGCCGCCCATCTTCCATGGCCACGCTCAAGGCATAAGCGTCGTTCAACAAAGGGAAGAAGCGCGCGAAGGCCTGCGCCGATTCGAGCAGATCGCCACAGGCCATGGCCATGAACCCCACGCTGCCCATGTCCATCGGTGTGATGAAGGCAGCCATCTCCAGCGCCACGTCGGTGGCGGGCAACTCGCACTGCGCGCAATCCACCATCTCGTGCCATGCGGCCACCGGCATCCTGGCCCATCCAGGCAGCCGCCACAGTGCCTCCACTTGCGCCCGCCCAAAGAGAGACGTCACGTTGATGCCTGCGCGGGTCAGGCATTGGCAAAGCAGTCGTGCATAGCCGATGTAGAGCGTGCTCACGTCGCGATCCTGCATGGCCCCCGCGCGACGTCCTACCTCCCTACCGAATGCCGCGCCAGGATGCCTGGGTGATGGTGCGATGGATGATGACCATGCAGCATCGCGACGCGATTGATCTTTTTGGCCATAAATTGATCATTTCGGCCAAACCAGGGTTGTCACGGGCGGTTCCCTGCGTCAACGTCGCTGTCAGAGGCACAGGGAACCAGCCTGCCTGGTGATACGGGCTTGCAGACCGGCTTTTCCGTCTTGCACCAGCGCTTCGTCAAAGCGAAGGACTGGCCGAGCGGTATGAACTGGTCGGTTCCTGGACCGCGTAGTCAGGCGCGATCCACCGCATGCTCGTCCAGGTCGGGGAAGATGACCCGGCAGTCACCTTCGTGGATGTCTTGCACCGTGGCCAGGCCCGCATCGTCCAGCCGGCCTTCGATGCGGCGGCCATCCGCCGTCACGACCACGTAGCGCTCCCTCGGGATGGGCTTGCCCGTCATGCCTACCAACGCGACCTCGATCCAGGTGCGGCGGGGACAGGGAGTGATGAGCATGGTCCGCCCTTCGGCCATGGCTTTCGCTTGCGCATCGCGTATCAACAGCATGGCCTCTCCCGGGTGCTAGGAACGACTGGGCACCACGGCATCGGCTCGGATCTGTTGCCAGATGACCTCTTCGCGGTCCTTGCCCAAGTAGTCAGTCTTCGACTGGATGGCCGAAGCCGTGACCTTTTTCCAGGTGCTCTGTTCAGGCGGGTCGACCTCGATCGCGTCGACCTTGGCGGGCGGCGTGGGCAACACGATGCCTTGCATTGAATCCTGCGAAGACTGGAGCGTGCCAGGCTGGAGATCGAACAGGGGGGCGGGAGGTGAGGCATCAAGGCCATTGCGCATCAGCTGGAGCTTGCCCACCTCGGCTTCGGCCGATCCCCCTACCCTCATATAGTCGTCGGTCAACTGGTCGACCTCCTGCGAGACGCCGAGCCATTCCTGTTGGTAGGCAGGCAGATGGCGCTGATGCCAGTTGTCCACCAGCGTGTTGAAGCGCTTGATCACAAAGTTGAGCCTGTAGTCGATGGCGGGCGGATGGTTGTCCATGTTTTCGTTCATGTCCCTGAGCGCGTCCTTCCATTTCGCAGCATCGATCTTGTAGAGCACCATCGTCCGTTCGATCTCATCCAGGTCCTGAAGGTGCTCGTAGTAAAGGCGCGAGTAATCGGAGCTGGCACGCTGCGTGTTGCACATGGTGCCCAGCTTGGTGTGTTGATTGTCTATCCGCAGCAGCAGGATCTTGCGGCAGACGAACTCCAGCGACCGCATGTCCACTTTGGCGGCCCAGCAGGCGTGCTTGATGGTCCAGTCCTGCTCGTATTGGCGCAGTGCCTTCATGTCCCGCGTGTACCAGTTCCAGATGTGCGCGTGGATGGAAAACGGTCGCATGTCCGCCGTCGAGCGCACGGGCGCGGTCGCGTTCGTCTGGGGCTTATCCAGCTGGACGGCGAAGCTGCTCTTGGCGAGCATGGCCTGGGCCAGCTCCAAGCTCCAGGCGGCCAGCGCATCGCGCGCTAGGCCGGAGAAGGCTGCTCTGGGTGACACGGCGTAGCGCAAGTACTGCAGCGGTGAGGTCTGTGGGTTGTTGTCGATGCAGGGCGAATCCGGGATGTCGACCTTGTCCTTGCACGAGAACAGCGGTTCGGTGCTGGTCGGCGCAATCACATGGGAGGGCACGGCCGGATCCGAGTCCGACATCACAACGTCAGGGTACGAAGGCAGGGGCTGGGTATCCGTCAGGACCTTCCTCATGCTCAGGAGCCGGTTGCGCTCCTTCTCCCTCCTCTTGTCCGACAACCCGGAAATGTCGGGAGAGCCCCAAACCGTGGCCACGCTGATCGCTCTAGCGGCCTCCTCGTGCCAATCCTTTCCTCTTTGCCATACTAGGAACATCAGAACGGCTTGGTAGCTGCGTGTCATCTCGACGAAGACCGACCTCAGCAGGAGCAGGTGGTTGGCGCGGGCGAACACCAGATCGGGACGGTTGAGCCCCATGTACTGGATGGTGGCGCCGCCCCGGTGGCTGACTGAGATGAAGCGGCCCTTGTCGTCCAACACGCCGCCAATGGCCAAGCCGCTGGTCGGATCGAAGCTGATCTCGGCGCGCGGATCTGGATCGTTGGGGTCGGCGGGGTTGAGCAGAACGAGCGATTCCGTCTGCGCGGCGGGGCTGTCCCAACTCAGCCGCTCCGTGAGCTTGGCCTCATCCGGATCCAACATGTCGGGCATGAGGAAAGCGATGTTTCCCTTGAACTCGGAGTTGCACATCTTGCACGACAGCAGGTGGTTGTTCCAGTTGTAGGCCAACCAAAAATAGCCCTGGCCGCTGCGCTTGCTCAAGCCCGATGGCGTGTTGCGGTCGAATTCGTTGTAGCCGCCCTTTGGCCGGTAGTGCTCCACGTCACCCACGGCGGTGCTGTAGAAGCGCGATTCGCAGAATGCGCACTTGCCATAGTGGTCCAGCACGAGGCGGGCCTTGGCTTCGGGCGGGCGGTAGGCCTCGTCGCTCATATTGATCTTGAGGATCTTCTTGTTCTCGTCCTTGGTAAAGGTCAGCTTAGTCGCATCCTTGGCGAGCTCGATGGTCCAGCTATTCGCGCTGGCTTCGACAAGCATTTTTTCCATCTCGCTTCTGGCTTCGGCCAGCGAGGCGGGTTCGGCGGCTTTGCGCACTCTGATCATCGCGGCTCATCCTCCAAAGACTTTGTGCAGGGCATCGCGCACGGCGTCCGTGAGGCCTTCGCCCTCATAGATTTCGTGGCGCATCCGGAACTGGTTGACGGCCTCCTGCATCGCATCGCACAGCCGGCCGTCGGCATCGCCCTGGTAGTAGCCCAACTCGGCCAGACGTTGCTGCACGCCGCGGACCTCGCCGACTGGATCGAGCTCGCGGAAGGCGAGTTCGTAATCGCGTTGGAAACCACCGAAGTCAATACGTACCGTGACGCCGGAATCGTCGGGCATGACTTCGTACTCGACGTCGCCGTGGGGCCCCGTCAACCCACTGCCAATTTGCACACCGCCACGCAGGATCTCGAACGGGGCGCCGGGAAATGATTCACCGAACAGGGTCGGCCGAAAGCGCAGCAGCGAGGGAGCGCCCAGACGCCGGTAGATATGCCGCCGACCGGTCTGTTCGCCGTCGAAGGTGGCGGCCCGGCGCTCGGGCACGTAGACGACGTCGCCAGGAAAGAGCACGCGGTCATCGCCCCGTTGTGCAACAAGTGCCTCGTTCTTAGGATGGCACCAGATCGTCTCGCCCGCGTGGCCATACTGCCAAGCTAGGCTGTCGACGCTGTCGCCCTCGACCACGTCATGCGCTGTGCCGCCTTCCGGGTCTCGGATCACACGCAGCGTGGCGTGCGGCGATGCCGTCGCGTCAGCGTTCATTACGGCATCCTCGTCCGAACGCGGATCTAAACGCGACGTGGTCGTACCTTGGCCTTGCGGCATCGCCCGCCCTTTCCATTTCGCTTTGTCATTTTGCTTGGACCAGTCATGGACCGGCGTGAGATGGTTCCCCCGAGTAGCGGCGAAGTCGACGGACGAAAGTCACGCGGCTTGAAGGTGTGCGCAACGACAGGCCGCCACTTCGCAGACATCCAGATTGGCAAGCTTCGCCTACCTTGTCTTACGAAGTCCAAGGTCGAAGACAGCGACCTTTCCATCGCCCTGTCGGAACGAAGAAGGCAAACCCTCCAGCGGCGTCGGCGGTGTAATCTTTGTCGCACGAGCGCGCTGCTTGCAGCACTGCATCTGGCAACGACGGGGCCGCCCCGGATGAATCCGCGTTCAAATTCATTGCACGAAACGCCACAGGCATGGCGAAGAATGAAGCGCAATGAGGTGGCGCCCTCAGAACGACAAAAGGGGCCGAAAGGCCCCTTTGATCAAACACTGGCGAAACTTGCTGTGTTCCGCAGCATAGAACGTCTGGAGCGGGAAACGAGGCTCGAACTCGCGACCTCAACCTTGGCAAGGTTGCGCTCTACCAACTGAGCTATTCCCGCATATTCGCTTTGCATTCTTGATGCGTTGACTGCGTTGGTGCGCAATCAGCGAAGACCTCAACTATACATCGATTTTTGCCATCCCCGCAAGTTGTTGCGAATTTTCTTCGAGCGACGCCACGGTCCCGGCTTCATGCACCGCGCCCAGCCATCGCCGCATCGGCCATCCAAGCCCGCCAAGACCCAGGCCTTCAGACCCCTTACACTGGCGCCCGCGTCAGGCCCCGATGGTGAAATCGGTAGACACAGCAGACTTAAAATCTGCGGCCCCTCACAGGGCGTGCCGGTTCAAGTCCGGCTCGGGGCACCACGCCAATCGCGCCACGCAAGATCCAGGGAAAACGAGCCTGCAATTAGTGCACGCCCCGCCCGTGGCCTATGCCCGACAAGCACCCCGCCTTGCCGCTCGCTGCCTAGAATGGTTCGCATACAGGTAGCAAAGGGGTCGACGCCATGCGTGTCCTCATCCTTGGAAGCGGCGTGATCGGCGTCACAAGCGCCTATTGCCTCGCACGTGCCGGTGCCAACGTCACCGTGATCGATCGCCAGCCGGGCGCCGCGCTGGAAACCAGTTTCGCCAATGCGGGACAGATTTCGCCCGGCTATGCGTCCCCATGGGCCGCGCCCGGCCTGCCCCTCAAGGCCATGGCGTGGCTGCTGCAAAGGCATGCACCCCTGGCCCTGCGCCCCGACGGCAGCCTCTGGCAATGGCAATGGATGGCGCGCATGCTGCGCGAATGCACGCCGCAGCGCTACAGCGTCAACAAGGAACGCATGGTGCGCCTGGCCGAATACAGCCGGGATTGCCTGCGCCAGTGGCGCCGCGAGATGAACCTGGCTTACGAAGGCCGTTCCTTCGGCACCCTGCAGGTGTTTCGCACGCAGGCACAACTGCGTGGCGCGCACAAGGACACGGCCGTGCTGGACCGCTGCCACGTGCCCTACCGTCTGATGAGCCCCGAGCAATGCATCGAGCAGGAACCTGCACTGGCCTTGCGCCGCCATCTGCTGACGGGCGGCCTCTACCTGCCCGGCGATGAGACCGGCGACTGCCATCTCTTCACGCAGGACATGGCCCGCCGCGCGCGCGAGCTGGGCGTGCAGTTCGAGTACGACGTTGAGATCGACGGCCTGCTGCACGATGGCCGCGCCATCACGGGTGTGCGGGTGCGCACGCCCCAAGGCGCGAGCGTCAGGCTGGCCGATGTGTACGTGGTGGCACTGGCCAGCTATTCGCGCGGCATGCTGCAGGGGCTGCACATCGACTTGCCTGTCTATCCGGTCAAAGGCTATTCTCTGACGGTGCCGATCACCGATGGACAGGCCGCCCCTCGCTCCACCGTGCTGGACGAAAGCTTCAAGGTGGCCCTCACCCGCTTCGAGGATCGCCTGCGTGTGGGCGGCATGGCCGAGCTCAGTGGCTTCGACCTGAACCTGCGCGATCGTCGGCGTCAGACCCTGGAAAAAGTGGTGACCGATCTGTTCCCGCATGCCGGCCCGCTGGCCGATGCGAGCTTCTGGACGGGCCTGCGTCCGATGACACCGGACGGCACGCCCATCATCGGCCCCACCCGCATCGACAAGCTCTGGCTCAACACCGGGCACGGCACGCTGGGCTGGACCATGGCCTGCGGCAGTGGGCAGGTGCTGGCCGATCTGATCCAGGGCCGCTCGCCCGCCATCCGCGCAGACGATCTGGCCCTGCAGCGCTACAGCGGCCCGACACGGCCCATCTACCCGGGCGTGGCCCCTGCGCGACCGGCACACCCTGTGCGCCAGGGCTGAGCCCCCCGCAAAACTCGCGTCAAACCTCGCCTCAAGCCTCTCGCTGCAGACCGGGTGTGCGGTCGAAGACTTCGGCTGCCCACTCCACAAACGCCTGCACGCGCGTGGACAGGTGACGATTTGAGGGGTAGAGCACATGCACCGGCAAGGCCTCCGTGCGCCAGTCATGCAGCACCTGCACCAGCTCGCCCTTGGGCTCGTGCACCATGAAGGCATAGCCGGGCAACTGGCCAATGCCCACGCCCGCCAGGCATGCGTCGCGATAGACATTGGAATCGTTGACGGCCAGCCCGCCTGTCAGGTCAAGCTGATAGAGCTCGTCACCCTTGCGGAAATCCCAACTCACGGGGCGGCCGTTGGCAAAGTAATTGACCCAGCGATGGCGAAAGAGATCGCGCGGATGCTCAGGAGCACCATGCCGCGCCAGATACGCAGGCGCGGCGCAGGTCACGAAATGCATCGAGCCGATGCGGCGCGCCACCAGCAAGGGATCGGTCACCTGCCCCACACGGATCACGCAATCCACGCCTTCGCTGATCATGTTGATGGGCCGGTCGGTGCAGCCCAGCTCCAGCGTGATGCCGGGATAGCGGGCCAGGAATTCGGGCAGCGCATCGCGCATGAGCAGGCTGGCCATGCTGGTGGTCATGTCCACCTTGAGGCGGCCTTCCGGCGCACCATCGCGTGAGGACACGGCCTCGTCCGCTTCGCGCAGGTCTTCGAGGATGCGCACGCAGCGCTCGTAATAGGCCGCGCCGTCCGCTGTGACCGTCACCTTGCGGGTCGTGCGGTGCAGCAGTCGGATGCCAAGTTGCGCCTCAAGGTCCTGGATCAGGGTGGAGACGGTGGCCTTGGGCACGTTGAGCATGTCGGCCGCGCGGGTGATCCCGCCGGTGTCCACCACGCGCACAAAAGCTTCCAGGGCCCTGAGTTTGTCCATGACATGGATTGTTCATGAATCTCGAACAGTCATTTCGGTCTGGGGTTATTTATCCAGACGAATGGAGTCAATAAAGTCGAGCCCCTGATGCAGGCTTGCCGGCTTTGTGCCTTGTTCACGCTCCCCATTCACCCATGAACGCCGACACCACACGCCCTCCGGGGCCCGACGCCAAGCTGGAATGGCGCGGGCACAGCGGCCCGCTGCTGCTGAGGCTCTACCGCGGCTCGCCCAGCAAGACCAGCGACACCCTGCTCGTGTTCTTCGCGCCGGGCGGCTTCGTCGTGGCGGATCTGGACGAGGCCGACCATTGCCTGCGCGTGCTGGCCGAAACCTGCGGCGTCAGCGTGCTGGCACCTTGCTATGCCCTGGCCCCCAACCGCCCCTTCCCGGCAGCGGTGGAAGATGCGCATTCGGTGCTGAGCCAGGTGGCGCGCAACAAGCAGCAACTGGGCTGGAAAGGCACACGGCTGTTCGTGGGCGGCGTGGAAGCTGGGGGCAACCTCGCGGCCGTCTCCGCGCTGGTGTGCCGTGACCGGCAGGGGCCCTCGCTGGAAGGCCAGATCCTGGTCACGCCCATGCTCGATGCCAACCTGCGCTGCCCCTCCATGCGCTGCGCCACGGATGATCCTGACAAGCGCGAGATGGTCCGCGCGGTGGAGGACGCCTACCGCCAATACCTGCCCCGCCCGGCCGACCGCCTGCATCCGTATGCCAGCCCGCTCAATGCCAGCCGGCTGTCGGGCCTGCCGCGCTCGCTGATCCTGCATACCAAGGAAGACCCGCTGTCCGACGAAGCCATCGCCTATGCCGAGAAATTGCGGCAGGCCGGCAACGAGGTCACGGACTTGGCCCTGCCCCCTCCCCCTGAGCTGCACGACAACAAAGACCGCTGCGAGCTGACCGCCGACGACCCGTGTGTGCTGGCCATGAAGGACTTCATGACCCGCCCGACTGTCGAACCCAGGCCGGCCCGATCGTCGTCAACCTGACATCTCTTCATTTCACGCTGCCATCACCATCATGACGAACCGCCTCATCCCCCCTCATCCTCGCGCCCTCGCTGCATTGGCTTCGCTGCTGCTCGTGGGCATCCTCGCTGGCTGCGGCCAGGAACAGACGGCCCAGGCCGCCCCTGACAAGGCTGCGGGCGCCCCGCCGGCGATGCCCGTGAGCGTGGCCGCCGTCATCGCGCGCCCTGTGGCCGAAGAGCGCGAGTTCTCCGGCATGGTCGAAGCCATCGACAAGGCCGAGCTGCGCCCGCGTGTGGCCGGCACGGTCGACAGCGTGCGCTTCAAGGCCGGCTCGCTGGTCAAGAAGGGCGAGGTGCTGTTCGTCATCGACCCGCGTCCGTATCAGGCCGAGGTCACGCGCCTGGAAGCCGCGGCCGCCAGCTCTCGCGTGAAGATGGAGCTGGCGCAGACCGAACTGGCGCGCTCCAAACGCCTGCTCGATGACAACGCGATCGCCCAGCGCGACTACGACGAGCGCCAGGCCAACGCACGCCAGCTCGAGGCCGGCGCCCGCGCCGATCAGGCCGCCCTGGCCACCGCCCGCCTCAACATGGAATGGACCACGGTGCGTGCGCCCTTCGATGGCCGTGTCGGCAAGGCCGAGGTGACGGTGGGCAACCTGGTCAACAACAGCACCGTGCTGACCACGCTCGTGTCTGCCAGCCCCGTGTACGTGAGCTTCAGCGGCGATGAGGCCACCTACCTGAGCCTGGGCAAGCTGGTGCGCAGCAATCCTGGCGCCTTGAAGGTCAACATCGGTCTGGCCAATGAACAAGGCTTCCCGCACCTGGGCCGCCTGGAATTCGTGGACAACCAGATCGACCCGCAAGCCGGCAGCGTGCGCATGCGCGCCGTGGTCGACAACAAGGACGGCCTGCTGACCCCGGGCCTGTTCGCCAAGGTGCGCCTGGGTGCCGACATGTCCAATGGCGCGGCCTCCGCGCTGGTGGCCGAGCGCGCCATCGGCACCGATCAGAACCGCAAGTTCGTGTACGTGATCGCGGCCAACAACCAGACGGAATACCGCCCCGTTCAGCTGGGCTCGGCCATCGGGGATCTGCGCGTGGTCACCTCGGGCCTGAAAGCCGGCGAGCGCATCGTGGTCGATGGTCTGCAGCGCGTGCGCCCCGGCGCACCCGTGGCGCCGCAGGAAGTGCCGATGGAAGGCGCGGCGCCCACGGCAGCCGGCCAGGCCGCCAAGCAGTAAAGCGCTGAGGAACCCACCCCATGAACATCTCCACACGCTTCGTGGACAGGCCGATCTTTGCGGCCGTGCTGTCCATCTTCATCTTCATCGCCGGCGTCATCGCCATCTTCAACCTGCCCATCTCGGAATACCCCGAGGTGGTGCCGCCCTCGGTGGTCGTGCGCGCGCAGTTCCCCGGCGCCAACCCCAAGGTGATCGCTGAGACGGTGGCTGCGCCGCTGGAAGAGCAGATCAACGGCGTCGAGAACATGCTGTACATGTCCTCGCAGGCCACCACCGATGGCGTGCTGACGCTGACCATCACCTTCAAGATCGGCACCAACGTCGAGCAGGCTGAAACCCAGGTGCAGAACCGTGTGCAGCGCGCGCTGCCCCGCCTGCCCGAAGAGGTGCGCCAGATCGGCGTGACGACCGTCAAGAGCTCGCCCAACCTGACGATGGTGGTGCACCTGCTGTCACCCAAGGGCACGTATGACGATGTCTACCTGCGCAACTACGCCACGCTCAACATCAAGGACCGCCTGGCGCGCCTGCCCGGCATGGGCGATGTGCAGGTCTTCGGTGCGGGGGACTACGCCATGCGGATCTGGCTGGATCCGCAGAAGGTGGCCCAGCGCGGCCTGACCGCAGGTGACGTGGTCGCCGCGATCCGCGAGCAGAACGTGCAGGTGGCCGCCGGTGTGGTGGGCGCACCGCCCGATACCAAGGCGCCGTTCCAGCTGTCGGTCAATGCGCCCGGGCGCCTGTCCACCGAAGAGGAGTTCGGCAACATCATCGTGCGCACCACCAACGATGGCGGTGTGACGCGCCTGCGCGATCTGGCCCGCATCGAGCTGGGCTCCAACCAGTACGCACTGCGCTCGCTGCTCAACAACAAGCCGGCCATCGGCATGGGCATCTTCGAGGCGCCCAATGCCAATGCGCTGCAGTTGTCCACCAACGTGCGCGCCGTGATGGACGAGCTCAAGAAGGACTTCCCTTCGGATGTGGACTACGCCATCGTGTATGACCCCACGCAGTTCGTGCAGGACTCCATCGAGGCCGTGATCAAGACGCTGATCGAGGCCGTGGCCCTGGTCGTGATCGTGGTGATCGTGTTCCTGCAGACCTGGCGCGCGTCCATCATCCCGCTGCTGGCCGTGCCGGTGTCCATCGTGGGCACGTTCGCGGTGCTGCTGGGCTTCGGTTTTTCGATCAACACGCTGTCGCTGTTCGGCCTGGTGCTGGCCATCGGCATCGTGGTGGACGATGCCATCGTGGTGGTGGAGAACGTCGAGCGCAACATCGCCAACGGCTTGAGCCCGCGTGATGCGACGATCCAGGCGATGAAGGAAGTGTCGGGGCCGATCATCGCGATCGCGCTGGTGCTGTGCGCGGTGTTCGTGCCCATCGCCTATGTGTCGGGCCTGACGGGGCAGTTCTATCGCCAGTTCGCGCTGACCATCGCCATCTCGACGGTGATCTCGGCCTTCAACTCGTTGACCCTGTCGCCCGCACTGGCCGCCGTGCTGCTCAAGCCGCACGACGCGCCCAAGGACCGTTTCGCGCGCGGCATGGACTGGTTGCTGGGTGGCTTCTTCAAGCGCTTCAACCGCGTGTTCGACCGCGCCTCGCACACATACCAGGGCGGCGTGGCCGGCACCTTGAGCCACAAGGCCGTCACCATGGCCGTGTACCTGCTGTTGTGCGTGGCTGCGTTCTTCGTGTTCAAGCAAGTGCCCGCGGGCTTCGTGCCGGCGCAGGACAAGCAGTACCTGGTGGGCTTTGCCCAACTGCCCGATGCCGCCTCGCTGGAGCGCACGGATGCGGTGATCCGCCGCATGTCCGACATCGTCAAGACGGTGCCGGGCGTGAAGGAATCGGTGGCCTTCCCCGGCCTGTCGATCAACGGCTTCACCAATGCGCCCAACGCCGGCATCGTGTTCTACACACTCGATGAATTCAGCAAGCGCAAGGATCCGTCGCTGTCGGGCCAGGCGATCGCGGCCGAGGTCAACAAGCGCCTGGGTGCCATCCAGGATGCCTTCATCATGGTGTTCCCGCCGCCTGCGGTCAACGGCATGGGCGCCATCGGCGGCTTCAAGCTGTTCGTGGAAGACCGCGGCAACGTGGGCTACGACGAGCTGTTCAAGGCCGTGATGGCCCTGCAGATGAAGGCCTGGCAGACGCCGCAACTGGCCGGCGTGTTCAGCAGCTACCAGATCAATGTGCCGCAGCTGTTTGCCGACGTGGACCGCACCAAGGCCAAGCAGATGGGCGTGCCGCTGGGCAGCATCTTCGACACGCTGCAGATCAACCTCGGCTCGCTGTATGCGAACGACTTCAACCGCTTCGGGCGCACCTTCCAGGTGGTCGTGCAGGCCGATGCCCCGTTCCGCAACAACGCCGATGCCATCTCGCAGCTCAAGGTGCGCAGCAACTCGGGCGAGATGGTGCCGCTGGGCAGCCTGCTCAAGATCTCCGACTCGTATGGGCCGGATCGCGTGCAGCGCTACAACGCCTATGTGTCGGCCGACATCAATGGCGCGGCCGCACCCGGCGTGTCCTCGGGCCAGGCCCAGGCCATCATGGAGAAACTGGCCAACGAGACGCTGCCCAAGGGCGTGAACTTCGAGTGGACGGACCTGACCTATCAGGAGATCCTGGCCGGCAACACCATGGTGTATGTGTTCCCGCTGTGCGTGCTGCTGGTCTTCCTGGTGCTGGCTGCGCAGTACGAGAGCTGGACGCTGCCGCTGGCCGTGATCCTGATCGTGCCGATGTCCATGCTGTGCGCCTTGCTGGGCGTGTGGTGGACGAAGGGTGACAACAACATCTTCACGCAGATCGCGCTGTTCGTGCTGGTGGGCTTGTCAGCCAAGAACGCGATCCTGATCGTGGAGTTTGCGCGTGAGCTGGAGCACCACGGCCGCGGCATTGTCGAAGCCGCGCTGGAGGCCAGCAAGCTGCGCCTGCGCCCGATCCTGATGACCTCCATCGCCTTCATCATGGGTGTGGTGCCGCTGGTGTTCTCCACCGGGGCCGGCGCCGAGATGCGTCATGCCATGGGCGTGGCCGTGTTCGCCGGCATGCTGGGCGTGACGCTGTTCGGCCTGTTCCTGACGCCCGTGTTCTACGTGCTGCTGCGCAAGCTGGCCGTGCGGCTGGAAGGCCGCCGTGGCGATGCCCAGCCCGCCGTGCCGCCCCAACTGAATGGCGAGGTGCAGGCATGAGCCCGAACGCGCCCACTTCACTTTCTTCACGACACGCCATGACCCGACTGCTCACGCCCCTGATGGCGGCCCTCGTGCTCGCGGGCTGTGCCACCGCCCCCACCCCGCCACAAGCCCAGATCGATGTGCCCGCCGCCTTCAAGGAAGCGGCGGCCCTGCAAGGCAGCTGGAAGGCCGCCGAGCCGGCCGAAAGCCAGCCTCGCGGCGAATGGTGGCTGGCCTTCAACGACCCTGCCCTCACCGACTTGCAACAGCAGGCCGCGGTGGCCAATCCGAGTCTGGCGGCCGCCGCCGCTCGCGTGAAAGCCGCCCGTGCCTTGCTGACTGCGAGCCGCTCGGGCCTGTTCCCGCAGGTCAATCTGAATGCGGGCGTGACAAGGCAGAAGACCTCACCCGCGCTGCAAGGCCTGGCGGCCGATGCCAGCGTGCCGCCGGCCACGGTCTGGCAGGCAGGCATCGGCGCCAGCTATGAAATCGATCTGTTCGGCCGCGTGGCCAACGGCATCGATGCGGCGCAATCCGATCTGCAGGCCACCGAAGCGGGCTACCGCTCGGTGCTGCTGGCACTGCAGGCCGATGTGGCGCAGGCCTACTATCTGCTGCGCACGCTGGACGCCGAAGTGGCCGTGCTGGCAGGCACGCAGGACCTGCGTCAACAGACCCTGCAGTTGATCGAACGCCGCCGCGCCGCGGGCGATGTGTCGGAGCTGGACGTCAGCCGTGCCCGCACCGATCTGGCCACCACGCGCGCCGAGCTGCAAGGCCTGCAAGGCCAGCGGCAACGTGCCGAACACGCGCTGGCCGTGCTGCTGGGCCGCGCGCCCGCCGCCTACAGCTTCGAAGCACGGCCGCTGCCAGCCGATGTGCAGGTGCCTCAGGTGCCCGCCGGCCTGCCATCGGCCTTGCTGGAACGCCGGCCCGATGTGGCTGCGGCGCAGGCCCGCATGATGGCGGCCACGTCCCGTGTGGGCCAGGCGCGCTCGGCGCTGTTCCCCGCACTGGTGTTGACGGGCCAGCGAGGCCAGGCCTCGTATGAGCTGTCCGACCTGTTCCACTGGGATGCGCGCACCTGGCTGGCCAGCGCGGTGATGTCGCTGCCGCTGTTCGATGGGGGACGCAACCGCGCGGCCATCACCAGCGCCGAAGCCTCGCTGGAAGCATCGGTGGCCGATTACCGGCAATCCGTGCTGAACGCGTTCGGCGATGTCGAAGGCCAGCTGTCCAGCCTGGGCGCCGTGCGTGCGCAATCCGAATCGCTGGCCGAAGCGGTGGTCGCGGCCCGGCGTGCAGCCGAACTGGCCGACAAGCGCTACCGCGCTGGCGAAGACAGCTACCTCACGCTGATCGACACGCAACGCAGCTTGCTGGCCATCGAGCGTCAGGCCGTGCAGTTGCGCGGCGCGTGGGCTTCATCGACTGTGGGCTTGATCCGCGCCTTGGGTGGCGGCTGGGGTGCACCTGCGGACCGCACGGCGGCAAGCGCGCCTCAAGCAGGCTCGGATGCGCCGGCCAACAAGCTGGCGCTCCTCACCACGCCAACTCAGCCGAGTAGCCCGTCATCTCCAGAAAGCCCGAGCCGATGAGACGGCCCTGGGCGTCCGTCAGGTCGCTCAGGCCTTCCCAGAAGAAGTCGCCGATCTCGTTGCCGCCATCGACTTCCTGCTCGCGCATACGCGCCTTGACGGTGTAGCGCGTGCCGGCCAGCTCCAGCGTCCAGGCCACGGGGTATTGCCCCCCGCTGGCCGGGCTGCGCCACAGCTCGCCGGCCTTCATCTTCACCTCTTCGCTGTGGAAGACCTGATCCGGCTTGCCCGGGCGACGCCAGGCCGCACCGGCAAACGAAGGCGTGCCATCCGAGCGGCGCATCTGGAACACGACCAGCGCGCCACCATCCTGCAGGTTCATGCAGACCCAGTCCGATCCCACCGCATCGGGCGACATCATGCGCCGGCCCCAGCCGTGGTCCAGCCACGCGCTGCCGCTCACGTTCTGGCGGCTGCGGCGCAGGGTGACCTGGCCTTCGACCTTGAGCTGCGGCATCGAGTAATAGCGCGTGGGATACGACAGCAGCGGATCCCGGTGCAGCACGCCGCCTTCGCCATGCAGCAGCGGCGGCTGGGCCTGCGTGCCCTTCAAATCAAGCTGGAAATCCTTGCCCAGGATGCGGCCCTGGAACACGCTGGCATCGCCAGCAGCGGTGCGCGACAGGGACCAATCGTGCAGCCGGATGTCCAGCTCCTTCTCGGCCACATCGGCCAGACCAAAGCCCAGGCGCGCCACCCGCTGATCGAACCATTGCTCGCGCGCATCCAGATCCGTCAGCGAGGCGCGCGCCGCCAGCACATGCTTGGGCGCGAACCGGCTCTTGCTTTCCTGGGCCGATTCCACCTGCGAGCGGATGATGGCCACGTGAAAGCCCAGCGTCTTGCCCGCAGATGGATGCAGCTCGCCCTTGAAGCTCCACCATTCGACGCGGCTGTCCATGTGCGCCGCGTGATCGCGAGGCCAGGCGAGTTTGGCCTCGATGGGGCTGTCGCCGGAGATCAGCTTGGGCATCGGACGCCCGGCCTGCGCCAGCACATCGAAGGCCGGCACGCCGGCGGCCAGCGCCACCGACCAGGTGCCCAGCCAGTCACGACGGGTCATGCGCATCACCAGTCCTCCTTGACGGCTTTCACCGCGTCCTGGCCCACGGCTGCACGCCCGGCCATCCACGCCGTGACGGTGCCGGCCACCACCATGCCGCCGCACAGCATCAGCAGGCGCGGCCAGGGCAGCAGCATGTCCATGCTCCAGTGGAAGCTCTGGGGGTTCACCACATGCACGAGGATGAAGCTCACGGCCACACCGAGCGCCAGGCCGAGCAAGGCCCCCACAGCCGTGAGCGAAGCGCCCTCGCCCGCCAGCACACGCAGGATCTGCGGCTGCGTGAACCCCAGGTGGGCCAGCAGGCCGAACTCCTTGCGACGCGCCAGTACCTGTGCCGAGAAGCTGGCCGATACGCCGAACAAGCCGATGCCCAGCGCCACGGCCTGCAGCCAGTAAGCCACGGCAAAGCTGCGGTCGAAGATCTTCAAGGTGGATTCGCGGATGTCACGCGGCTCGCTGAAGCTCAGCAAGGCACCGTCCAGGCCCTTGTCCTGGGCGGCCTGGCGGATGGCGTCCTGCACCTTGCTCACGGCGGCATCGGGTGCCAGGCTCAGCGCGAGATCGTTGAGCGAATGATCGCCCGTGACATCCCGAAAGGCCTGGATGTCGATGATGATCGCGCCCTGCTGGTGAGCGTAGTCCCGCCAGACGCCGCGCACATGCCCCGGCAAGGCGAGCTGGCCCGAACGCAAGGGCAATGGCAGCTCCGCACCCGGCTTGACGCCATACAACTCCACCACCGCCTCGCTCACGAACACGCCGATGGTGCCGGGCTTCTCAGGCAGCGCCTCGCCAATCAAGGGCAGCCGGCGCAGCTTGTCGTCGGCCGAGGTGGCCAAGCGGGCGCGCCACCAGCACCACCGGTGATCGATCGGTGCGCAGGCTGAGCTTGCTCACGCGCACGCCCATGGTCTGCGTCACGCCGGGCATGCGGCCGATGGCCTCGACCAAGCCCGCGTCCAGCTTCAGCGCATCATTGCCCTGGTTGGCCGAAGCTGCACCCGTGCGCACGTACAGGTCGGCGGGCAGCAGCACATCCAGCCACTGGTTGATGGAACTGCGGAAGCTGCTGACCATCACCGTCAGCGCGATCGACAGGCCCAGGCTCACCACCACACCGGCAATGGCCACGGTGGCCGTCTGGCGCATGTGGCGCACACGCTCCAGGGCGAGCACCAGCGGCGCGTTGCGCTGCATGAAGCCCGAGGGCAGCAGCTTCATCACCGCACCCAACAAGAGCGCGACCGTACCCGGTACACACTCGATGCCGCCCACCATCAGGCAGACGATGGCCACATAGGCCCAGATCGGCATGCCATCGACCGGCGGCAACTGGCTCAGCACAGCGCCCACGATCAGCAGCAAAGGCCCCATCCAGATCGCATTGCCCGGCCGATCGGCCACGCTCGCGCCCTTGAGCGCCTGGGCCGGTGTCAAGCGCTGGGCCATGCGCGCAGGCAGCACGCCGCCCCATACCGCCGCCGCCACGCCCAGCCCACCGTACAGCCAGGCCGCCGGCCACGACCATTGCAAAGGCGGCACGCTGTTGGGAAAGTACTCGCCACCCAGATCACCACCCAGGATCGACAAGGCGGCCTTGGCCAGACCCGTGCCGGCCGCGATGCCGAGGGCCGCGCCGACCAACCCCATCGCGGTCGATTCCATCAGCACCAGCTTGAGCCGCTCACCCGCACTCACGCCCAACACACCGAGCAGCGCGAACTGCCGCTGCCGCTTGGCCACCGACAGCGACAGCGTCGAAAACACCAGGAAGGCCCCCGTGAACAAGGCCATCAGCGCCAGCACCGTCAGGTTGACGCGATACGCGCGCGACATGTTGGTGGCCTGCGTGTTGGCCGCCTGCGGCGTATCCGCCTGCATACCGGCGGGCAGTTTCAGGCTGGACAGCAGATCGCTGGTCTGCTTGCCCGGGTGCAGCTGCACGTCCATGCGCGAGAGCTGGCCGAGCATGTCAAAGGCCTCCTGCGCACCGGCGATGTCCATCACGCCCAGGGCCTCGCCGCCTGCCGTCACCGTGCCGGCCACGCGCAGGGTCAGCCGCTTCAAACCCGCCTGGACTTCGATCTCGGTGCCGGGCGTGATGCCCAGCATCCTCTGCGCCTGCGCATTGAGGAAGATGACCTTGGGGTGGAACAGCGTGAGCTTGTCATTGCCGATCACATCGCGCGAGACCTGCGGCATCAGCGCGGGCGTCATGATGCGCACCCGCAAGGGATCGACACCCAGGATGCGCAAGGGCTTGCCCGCCACCAGGGTCTGCAGGTCGATCATCGGGCTGGCGATCTTCACGGCCGGATGCTGCGCGACCACCGGGTAGAAGGCCTCGTCAAAGCCGCCGCTGGCCGCCTTCAGGCTGACATCGGCCTGCCCATTGACGGAGCGCACCGCCGCATCGAACTCGCTGAGCGCCGATGCATTGATCAGGTGGATGGAAAACGCCAGCGCCACGCCCAGCGTGACCACGCAGCATCGCCATGCCGTGGCGCAGCGCATGGTGACGCAGCTCCTGCCACGAGAAATGCCGCAGCAGCCGCCAGATCGGCGAAGGCAGGCTGCCGGCGCTCCTGCTTACTGCCACTCTTCCGTCGCTTCAGTGCACTCGGAGGCGCCGGGGTTGAGCTCGCAGCGGATCTTCTTGACGATCTTCAGGCCCTTCTTGTCGTACAGGCCCTTTTCCGCCATCAGCACGCGGCCCTGGCGCATCATCAGCTGGAAGCGTTCGGTGTCACGCGGGGCCAGGTCCACCCACATGTTGTCCGGCACATCCTTGTCGGCCAGCTTGAGCGTGGCGATCGCCAGCTCGAAGTTGCGGGCGTTGTACAGGCGCGCCTTCTGGCCGAAGCCCTTGGGGAACTTGGCATGGCGGATGACCATTTGATAGGTCGCGATCGTCAGCGGCATGCGGATGACGGCGCCCTTGGTGCCCAGGCCTTTGTGCAGCTCGAACGGGAAGTAGGCGATGGTCGGCACGATGATGGTGTCGACGTTGCCGTTGTTGAACATCGGCCCGATGGAGCTGATGTCCGCCGTCACCGGCTTGGCGCCCATGCGCTCGACCAGCTCGGCCTGCGACTTGTCGTAATCCAGCGCGGCAATGCGCTTGCCGGTCTGGCCTTCGATGGATGCGTACGAACGGTCACGGGTGAACATGTAGGCCGCGCCCAGCGGGAAGATGCCCGCCACTTCGTACTGCTCATCGACCATCAGTGCGGCTGCCTTGGGCGAGCTGATCAGGTTGATGAAGCGGCGCGCCACGTCGTAGCTGCCCAGCAGATCCACCTTGCCGTTGCGCACGATGTTCGAGGCGCCCACGGCATCCAGCGAGGAAGCCAGATCGTTGAACGCGCGGGTGCGGATGCCGGTGGCCATCACGGCATCGCACTGGCCGGTGCGGAACTCTTCCACCGCCACGCGTTCGTTGGTGAAGGCCTTGAGTTCAATGTCCACGCCGCCTTCGTCTTCCATGGACAGGCTGAAGTCGCGTGCGGCGCGGAAGCCATCACCGCCGGTGCCTTGCGGATCGAACACGCACATGCGTGCCTTTGCATTCGCGGCCTGCGCCTGTTGGGCCAGGGGCAGGCACGCCGCCACGGCAGCCGCCGTCAGTGCCAAGGTACGAAACCACATCATCGTGCTTGCTCCTGCGCTCATTGCCAGTTTTCGGTGTCTTCGGTGCACTCGGACGCTTCGGCATGCATGCTGCAGCGGATGCGCTTGAGCAGCTTGAGGCCCCGCTTGTCGTAGAAGCCCTTGTCCGCCATGATCACGCGCCCCTGGCGCATCATCAGCACGTAGCGCTCGTTGTCACGCGGCGTGGAATCGATCCACAGTTTTTCGGGGATTTCCTTGTCGCCCTTCATCACGATGGACTGGGCGGTGTCGAACTGCGAGGCAAAGTACTCACGCGAATCCTGGCCGAAGTTCTTGGGCAGCTTGGCGGTGCGGACCACGGCCTGGGCCGTCAGGATCAGCACGGGAAAGCGCGCCACGCCGCCCTTGGTGCCGATGCCGCGGAACAGCTCCAGCGGCTTGTAGGCCATGGCCGGGGCCATCACCACGTCCACCAGGCCGTTGTTGAACATGGTGGCGAAGTTGGTGATGTCGGCGGCCACCGGCTTGGCGCCTGCCCGCTGGATCAGCTGTGACTGCGCCTTGTCGTGGTCAAAGGCGGCAATCCGCTTGCCCTGGGCCTTTTCCACGGTGTCGATGGTGCGGTCGTTCACGAAGGCGTAGACGGCCCCGATCGGGAAGATGCCAGCCAGCTCATAGGGCCCGGCGGTGACGAAGTCCTTCGCCTTGGGCGAGCTCATCAGGTTGACGAACTGCTGCACCACCTCGTAGGAGGACTTCAGATCCACCTTGCCATTGCGCACGATGGTCGACACCCCCACGGAATCCAGCGCGGCAGGCGCCGGCACGAAAGGACGGGTTCTCAGGCCCGTGGCGACCACGCCGTCACATTGGCCGGTGCGGAACTCTTCCACCGCCACGCGCTCGTCGGTGAAGGTCTTGATCTGGATCTGATAGCCCTTCTTGAGCATGGCCAGCGCGTAATCCTGCATGGCGCGCCGGGTGTCGCCGCTGCCGATGGGATCGAAGATGCAGAAAGGCACACCGCTGTCGGCACGGCCCTCGGGGGCGGCGTGCACGCCAAAGGCGGCGCTCAGGAGGGCGCACGCGGCGGCAGCGCGCGCAAGGTGTTGGAACATACCCATGTCGAGGGAGGCGGTGAGGTTGATCAGGGGATGCAGATTAGCGGCATTGATGGTCAAAAATCCCCCAGGAAAGCCCGCCCACAGGGAACCGAATGCGCCAACTCTTGCCGCCAGCTCCCCCCTGGGCTACCCCGAAATGGAGGGTGGGCCCCGAAAGCAAAAAGGCCCGTCAGACGGCTGACGGGCCTTGGAAAACTGGAGGCGCGGGCCGGAGTCGAACCGACCTACACGGATTTGCAATCCGGTGCATAACCGCTTTGCTACCGCGCCAGGGGCTGCAAAAGCCAAGGCCTTGCAGCGCGGCCCGCAGTATCGCCGAAATCGGCGGCACGTGCAGGACGTGTGAGGGCGCCATTATGTACCAGGGCCGGCGGACGCCCCGGGCGAATCGGGCACAGCGCTTGCCGAGAGCGGGGCATGCCGATCAAGATCCTCACCGTCAATCTGCACAAGGGCTTCGGGCCATTCAACCGGCGTTTCGTGCTCCACGAGCTGCGGGAGGCCGTTCGAAGCGTCTCCGCGGACGTCGTCTTCCTTCAGGAAGTGCTCGGCGAACACCAGTTGCATGCCGCCAAGGTGCCGGAGTGGCCGCAATCGCCACACTACGAATTCCTGGCCGACAGCCTCTGGAAGGATTTCGCCTACGGGCGCAACGCCGTCTACCCGCATGGCCACCACGGGAACGCCTTGCTGTCGAAATTCCCCATCGTGCGGTATGAAAACCACGATGTGTCGGTTTCAGGTCCTGAAAAACGCGGCCTGCTGCACTGCGTGGTCCAGTTGCCCGGTGTTGGGCAGGAGTTGCATGCGGTGTGCGTGCACCTCGGCTTGCGGGAATCCCACCGCCGCGCCCAGGTCCGCGCCCTGTGCAAGCTGATCGACGCCGTGCCGCAAGACGCCCCGCTGGTGGTAGCCGGTGATTTCAACGATTGGCAGCAGCACGCCCACCGCTTCCTGGAGCGGCAAGCCGGCCTCAAGGAAGTGTTCGCCGGCGAACACGGCGCGGCGGCACGCACCTTCCCTGCCCGCTGGCCGGTGCTCAAGCTCGATCGCATCTATGTCCGTGGCGCCACCGCCCATGCGCCGGTGGTGCTGCCTCGCAAGCCGTGGTCCCACCTGTCGGACCACGCGCCGCTGGCGGCGGAGGTGGATGTATGAAGATCGATGGCTGGACCGGCGGCAATGGCTTGCGCCTGCTCGAAAACGGTGAGGCCTTCTACCCGGCCGTCTTTGCAGCCATCGAATCGGCGCAGCGCGAGGTCATCCTGGAGACCTTCATCCTGTTCGAGGACAAGGTGGGGCTGGCCCTGCATGCGGTGCTGCTGGGCGCGGCACGCCGAGGCGTGAGGATCGACGTGACGATCGACGGCTTCGGCTCGCCGGCGCTCTCCGAAAGACTTCATCCGCTCGCTGGCCGATGCCGGCGTGCGCCTGCATGTGTTCGACGCACCGCCGAAACTCTCGCGCCGCTTGCAGCCCTTTCGCCGCCTGCACCGAAAGATCGTCGTGGTGGACGGGGAAGTCGGTTTCATCGGGGGCATCAACTATTCGGCCGATCACCTCGGCGACTATGGCCCCCAGGCCAAGCAGGACTACGCGGTAGAGGTGCGGGGCCCCATCGTGGCGCACCTGCGTGAGGCCGCGATGAAGATCATCGCGCCCGCGGTCAATCCGACACGCTGGTGGCAATGGCGACGCCGGCAGGCACCGGCCGCCACCGAATTGCCGCGCGTGGGCCAAGCCTGGGCCAAGGTGGTGACCCGCGACAACCACCGCCACCGCGACGACATCGAACGCTATTACCGCCTGGCGCTGCTCGCGGCTCGGCGTGAAGTGATCATCGCCAACGCCTACTTCTTCCCCGGCTACCGGCTGCTGCGAGGCATGCAGCGCGCGGCCCGCCGGGGCGTGCGTGTGCACCTCATCCTGCAGGGCTGCCCGGACATCGCGTGGGCGACGTTTGCCGCGCGCATGATCTACCGACGCCTGATCGACGCCGGCGTGCACATCCATGAATATTGCGAGCGGCCGATCCACGCGAAGGTGGCCGTCGTCGACGATGAATGGGCGACCGTGGGCTCGAGCAACCTGGACCCGCTGAGCCTGTCGCTCAATCTGGAGGCCAACCTCGTCATCCGTGACCGCGGCTTCAACCAGGAGCTGCGCAGCCGGCTCAGGCAGTTGATGGAGCGCAGTTGCGTGAAGGTCGACGCCGAGCAGTTGCCCGGGCACCCGTGGCTGTCGTGGCTGAGCTATGTGGCCTTTCATGTGGTGCGGCACTTCCCGCGTTGGGCCAGCTACCTGCCGCGGCGGCGGCCCCGCCTGACGCCCGCCGCCGAAAGCACGGTGATGGTGGCCAGGCCGGTGGAAGCGGATGCCAAGGCCTGGGTCTGGCGAGACGCGTTCGAGGCCGAACAACAGCAGGCATGAGGACGCGGCATGGGCCATCCCCTTGAAAAACCTCGGGCGCACGCAGAACCCGCGGCGCCCGAAGCTTCTGCCCCCCGGCCGATGCGCCGCTGGACACGCTGGCTGACCGGGCTGCTGGGCTTGGCGGTGATCGTGCTGCTGGCCTGGGCGGCCCGCAAGGTGGACTGGCACGAGGTGGGCGATGCCCTGTTGAAGATGCCGCCGGGCACGCTGCTGGCGGCACTGGGCGTAGCAGCGCTCAGCCACCTGGTCTATTCGACGTATGACCTGATGGGCCGGCACTGGACGGGGCACCGTCTGCCCTGGCAGAGGGTCATGCAGACCACCTTCGTGAGCTACGCCTTCAACCTCAACCTGGGCTCGCTGGTGGGCGGCATCGCCTTTCGCTATCGGCTGTACTCGCGCCTGGGCCTGCGCAAGGGCCTGATCACCCAGATCCTGGCGCTGAGCCTGACCACCAACTGGCTGGGCTACGCCGCCGTGGCGGGCGCCGTCTTCCTCTTCGGATGGCTGACGCCGCCACCCGACTGGCATCTCAGTCGGGCCGCCCTGCCCTGGGTAGGAGGCGTGCTGTGGCTGGTGGTGGGCCTGTATGTGTGGCTGTGCGGCGGTGCACGCGGGCGGCACATGCGCATCCGCGGGCAGCGCATCAGCCTGCCATCGGCGCGGCTGGCCGCCTTGCAGGTGGGGCTGGCGACGCTGAACTGGCTGCTCATCTCCAGTGTCGTGTGGCTGCTGTTGAAGGGCGCCGTGCCTTACACCCTGGTCATCGGCGCCTTGCTGGCAGGCGCCATCGCGGGCGTGCTCACGCATGTGCCGGCCGGTGTGGGCGTGATTGAAACGGTGTTCGTCGCCTTGCTGAGTTCGCGTGTGCCGACCGGCCAGTTGCTGGCGGCCTTGCTGAGCTACCGGGCCATCTATTACCTGCTGCCACTGCTGTGCGCCACCGGCTTGTATTTCGTGCTGGAGGCACGGGCCAACCGCGAAGACGCGGCCCTCGCGGCAGCAAAAAACACCGTTGCAGGCGCCTGACGCGCGTCGCCCCCTAATCGCCCGCTGATCTCCCTCATATATCGCACCCAGGTCACACCAACCGGGCGATATGTCCCTGTCAGATGTGGACATCGCAAACGCCACGCCCCCCTAGGTCAAGGGAAATTGTCCGAATAGCTGATTGGAGGTTTTCGGACCGCAAATGGCGGCGCCAGATAATCGTTTCCACAACAGGGGCGCCCGCAACACCCCGCACCACCTATTTCAATTGTTGACGCGTGGTCCGCGCGCTCCTGCAACTGCCGGATGGCAGCTGCCGCATGGACTTGCGCGTCTGCATGCAAGACATTTCGGCAGGCTGTATGGCGAAAGACGACGCAGGGAACCACGACCACCACCTCGACCCGCAAGACGATCCGTCGTCCGAAGGACCAGGAAAGGGCAAGCAGCCCGGCAAGCTCCAGCGGCTTGCACGCCGCACACGCGAAGCCCTGGCGCCCGCCACCAGCCGCCCAGCGGCCCTCAATGCCGAACCGCTGGAGCCCCGCGTCCTGATGTCGGCCAGCCCGCTGGGCCCCGAGATCAGCGGCCAGATCAACGTGGCCGGCGAGACCGATCACTACACCTTCACGCTCGACAAGGACGTGCGGGTGGTGATGGATTCGCTGACCGATACCGACAGCGTGAGCTGGCGCCTCGACGGCCCGCAAGGCAATGTGGTGGCCTCGCGCGCCTTCAATGCCACCGACGCCTCGGCCCGCTCGGGCGATGTCGCACTCGACCTCAAGGCCGGTGACTACACGCTTTCGGTCGATGGCAGCGGCGCCTTCACAGGTGACTACCGGCTGCGCATCCTGGATCTGTCCAAGGCGCCCCTGCTCACGCCCGGCCTGCAGGTCGCCGGCACGCTGGACAACGCCAAGGCCACCGACGCCTATCAATTCAGCGCCTCGGCGGGCGAGCGCTTCTTCTTCGATCGCACCGCCAGCCCCAGCGCCACCTACTGGCGCCTGTTGGGCCCCGACGGCAAGGCCGTGTGGTCGTCCAGCCCCACCTCGATGGGCAGCGATGTCGAGCCGCCCGCCTTCACGCAAAGCGGCATCTACACGCTGCTGGTCGAAGGCCGGGTCGATGCGCAGACCACCTCCGAATACAAGTTCACCGCCCACCGCCTGAGCGATGGCGAGACGGGCATCGGCATCGGCCAGTCGGTCAGCGGGGCGATCACGCAGCCCGGGCAAGTCCAGCGCTACAACTTCGATCTGACGGACACCAAGCAAGTCGTGTTCGATGCGCTGTGGGCCGACAACGCCGGCGTCAACATCGATTTCTCGTGGAGCCTTGACGGGCCGCTGGGCCGCCTGGTCAACGAGCGATCCATCCAGTATTCGGACTCGCGCAATCTGCAGGGCTTCGATGGCTACTCGGCCGATCGCTCCCGCAGCGACCGCGTCGTCTACACGCTGGGCCCGGGGCACTACACCGTCACGATGGACACGGCCAACGATGGCGTCGGCAAATTTGCCTTCCGGCTGCTGGACCTGGCCTCGGCCACGGACATCACGCCCGGCACGGTCGTCAACGACACCCTGGCGCCGGGCAGCAGCACGCGGGCCTACGCCTTCGATGTGAGTGCGGGCGAACGCATCGCCTTCGACCGCATCAGCGCCACCAACACCGATCTGCAATGGCGCCTGATCGGCCCCACGGGCGAGCAGATCTTCTCCACCTATTTCGGCAACGACGTGGGAGAGATGACGCTGCTGCAGGCCGGCCGCTACACCTTGCTGTTGGAAGGCCGGCAGTACCACACGGCTGACAACGCGATCAGTTTCAACGTGCTGCGCAAGGGCAACACGCTGACGGAACGCGTCACCAGCATCGAACAGGATTTCGGCGGGCCCGATCTGGATCCGCTGTGGCAGCCCGGCGGCGTGCCCACCACGCTGACCTCTCGCGGCGCCCCGGCCTACGCCTTCGAGACGCTGGATGGCGCCAGCGTGCTGCGGCTGAAGAACACGGTCAATGGCCAGTACAGCGGTGTGGGCTGGCAGTCCGGCCGTCAACGTGCAGGCGCCGACCTTCACGTATGAGGTGCGCTTCAACACCCTGGTGCAGTCGGCTGCCACGGGCTTCGATGAGCTCATCGGCCTGTCGCTGACGGATGTGGCCGATCCCTCGCGCTTTGCCGCGACGGCGCTGTTCTCCGATGGCAACGGCGGCAACCGCCAGTTCCGGGTCGACACGCGTGGCCTGTCAGGCACGGGCTTCCAGCAGCCGGGCTTTGCCTTCCAGAACAACACCTGGTACAGGCTGCAACTCAAGGCGGTGGAAGGCGGCAACATCCGCGCCGTCCTGCTGGCCGACGATGGCAGCACCGAACTCATCAGCCGCGATCTGGGCATCACGGCCGACGCCTTTGCGGGCGGCATGCGCGTGGGGCTGTACCAATCCAACACCACCGGCTCGCAGGTGCGCACCGATGTCGCCATCGACTACGCGCGGCTGAGCACCGCGCCGGCCCAGGTCACGCCTCTGCCAAATGGGCCACACTCACGTCGGGAGACCGTGCCAGCGCCAAGCAAGCCGATCTGTACAGCTTCACGCTGCAGCAGCCCGGCCGCTTCGTCATGGACACGCGCAACAACACCACGTCGCTGCGCTGGACGATCACCGGCGAGCGCGGCGTGATGGCGTCCGGTCACTGGGGCGAATGGCCGACCATCACCTTGCCGCAAGGCAGCTACCAGTTGCGCATCGACGGCACGCAGACGGGCACCTATGCCTTGCGCATGCTGGACCTGGCCACCGCGCCGGTGATTGAAAGCGGTGCGCTGCAATCGGGCACGCTCAACCCTGGCAGTGCCGTACAGACCTGGCGTTTCGACGCGCAGGCCGGCGAGCGCTTCTACTTCGATGCACAGCTGGACCCGCAGGCCGAATGGCGCCTCACCAGTCCGCAAGGCGATCAGGTGTGGGCCGTCTCGGCCGGCACGGATCGGGACACGGTGCTGCAGCAGGCCGGCACATGGACCTTGATCCTCAACGGCTACAACAACCAGAGCACCGCACAGAACTACCGTTTTGCCATCCACCGTCAAGACGACAGCGTGCGCGACATCACGCTGGGGCAGACCGTGGGCAACGTGCCCCGCCGCGAGAGCGGCGCACCGGCGCTCAACGACGGCGGCTCGGCCCTGGCCTTCGATGCCTTGCGCGACGTGACGGTGCCGCACGGCCCGGCCACCGATCTGCGCAACGATGTGACGCTGGAAGCCTGGATCCACCCGGACCGGTATGCCGACACCTGGACGCCCATCATCGTCAAGGACGATGCCAGTGGCGACAAGAGCCGCACCTACTCGCTGTGGCTCAACAGCCAGGGCTTCATCGGCCTGGGCACGGCCGATGCAAGCGGCCAGCAATGGATCGAAAGTGCCTGGGGCACCGTGCAGCTCGGCCAGTGGACGCACGTGGCCGGTGTCATCGACCGCAGCGGCGCCACGCCGCAACTGCGCCTGTACGTCAACGGCCAATTGGTGAAGACGGGTGCGCTGCGCACCACACCGGCCGTGTCGGTGGCGGGGCCCACTGCACATCGGCAACTCGGCCGAAAGCACCGGCACGCTCAACCGCTTCGACGGGCTCATGGACGAAGTCCGTCTGTGGAGCGTGGCACGCACCCAGGCCGAGATCCAGGCCACCATGAACCAGGCGCTCACCGCGCCTCAGGCCGGCCTGGCATTGCGCCTGGGCTTCGATGAAGCCGCCACCAGCACCACGGCCAATGACAGCAGCGGCGCCGGTGCGAACGGCACCGTGCAGCATCTGTTCGACAACACGCCCGGCACCATCACCGGCGTGCTCGACAAGCCCGGCCAGATCGACCGCTACCGCTTCACGCTGGACAACGCGCGTCAGGTCGCCATCGACTCGCTGATGAACGGCACCGGCACCGTGACCTGGACGCTGACCGGCCCCGATGGGCAAGTGGTGGCCCAGCGCAACCTGACCGGCAGCGACGGCGTCAATGCATTCCCGCTGCTCAACCTGGGTGCCGGCACCTACACCCTGAGCTTCGATGCCGCCAACGACGACGTCTCCAGCTATGCCTTGCGCTTCCTGGATCTGTCGACGGCCACGCTCATCACACCGGGCCAGCGCCAACAAGGCACGCTCTACCCCGGCAGCAGCACCGTGGCCTGGCGCTTCGAGGCCCAGGCCGGGCAGCGCTTGTATTTCGACGTAGGTGCCACAGTCGGGCCCGATGCCCAGTACCGGCTGATCTCGCCCACCGGCCAGCAGGTGTGGACGACGACCATGTCCACCGACGTGGACGCCTTCGAGCTGCCACTGACGGGCAGCTACGTGCTGCTGCTCGAAGGCACGCGCAACCAGCAGCTCGCCAGCAGCCAGTACAACTTCCAGCTGGTGCCGGTGAGCCAGGCGGTCACCGACATCCAGATCGGCGTCAGCCACGGCACCGGGCCCGATGTGGTGAGCGGGGCACAGCCTGGCCTGGGCCAGGCCATCAACCTGCACGGGCAGCAAAGCATCGAAGTGCCCAACGACGCCAGCACCGATCTGCGCGGCGACGTGACGATGCAGGCCTGGATCCGTCCGGATCATTTCTCCGACACCTGGATGCCCATCCTCGTCAAGGGCGATGCCGGGTGGCGGCAACACGCGCACGTATTCGCTGTGGCTGCACAGCAGCGGCCTCATCGGCATGGGCAGCGCCGACGCCACCAACCAGCAGTGGATCCAGAGCGCCTCGGGCCTGGTCAAACTGGACGAGTGGTCGCAGATCACCGGCGTGCTGGACCGCTCGGGCAGCACGCCCCGCATGCGCATCTACATCAATGGCGTGGAGGTGGCCAGCGGCAACCTGCGCACCGCCCCCGCCGTGGGCAGCCCGGGCCCGCTGTTGATCGGCGCCGATGCCGAAGGTGTGGACAACGAATCGGGCTTCGATGGTGCCATCGACGAGGTGCGGCTGTGGAACCGCGTGCTCACGCCCACCGAGATCAACGCCTCGCTGAACACGCCCTTGAACGGCAACGAGGCGGGCCTGAAGGTCTACCTGCCTTTTGACAGCCTGAACGCCAACGCCGGCGGCAATGGGCAAACGCCCAACCTTGTCGAGGGCGGCACGGCCGCCCAGATCCGCAGCCTCTACGCCAACACGCCCGGCACGATCGCCGGCGTGCTGAGCCAGCCCGGGCAGACGGATCGCTACCGCTTCACGCTCAGCCAGCGCAGCCTGATCGCGATGGATGCGCTGACCAACGCCTATGGCGTGGTGACCTGGCGCCTCAAGGGCCCGGGCGGTGTGGACATCACCCGCAACTTCAACAACACCGATGCCGACAACCGGTATTCGGTGCTGGACCTGGCCGAAGGCAGCTACGAACTGAGCATCGACGCCAGCGGCGACAACACCAGCCCGTATGCCTTGCGCCTGCTGGATCTCGCCACGCTGCCCACCATCGCGCCGGACGTCATCGTCAACGGCACGCTGGACCCGGGCAGCCGCAGCGATGGCATGCGCATCAGCCTGCAGGCCGGCCAGCGCTACCACTTCGATGCCCGCAGCTTCGGCAACACGGATGGCCGCGTGCGCCTGATCAACCCCTGGGGCGATCTGGTGTGGGAATCGACCTTCGGCACCGATGTCGACACCTTCACGGTGCCGGTCAGCGGCACCTACACCGTGATGGTCGAAGGCCGCCGCAACAAGGCCGATGTGCCCAATGCCTACAGCTTCCGCCTGGGCACCGTCAACGACGGCACGCAAGCCATGCAGATCGGCCAGCCGCTGGGCGAGCCCGCCCTGCCCGATTGGCGCCCAAGCGGCTCGCCTGCCGGGCTGCATCTGGATGGCTCGCAATGGGTGACCGGGCCGTCCAGTGCCGATCTGGACCCACGCCGCACCGTGACGCTGGAAGCCACCGTCACGGTGGACCGCTTCGCCAACAGCTACACGCCGATCATCTACAAGGGCGCCAACAGTGCAGCCCTGGGTGCGCAGCGCAGCTACAGCGTGTTCGTCACCAACGGCGGCGCGCTCTTGCTGAGCACGGCCGATGCCGGCGGTGAACGTGCGCTCTTCAGCAACGGTGGTGTGATCAAGCTGGGCCAGACGGCCCACATCGCCGCCACGATTGACCGCATCAATGGGCAGATGCGCCTGTACGTCGATGGCGTGCAGGTGGCCAGCACGACCGTGGTCAAGGCCGACATGGTGTCCACCACCGAGCCGCTGCTGATCGGGCACACCGAAGAGCCGTACAGCGGCTTTGACAACCTGATTGGCACCATCAGCGATGTGCGGGTGTGGAACACCGTGCGCACGCCCGAAGAGATCGCCGCCGGTGTGGACACGCGGCCAGCCGCCGATGCAGCCGGCCTGGTGCTGGATTACCGCCTGAATGCCGCCAATGGCCGCACGGTCGCCGACAGCAGCACCCACGCGCTCGATGGCCGTGTCAGCACCCCGCTCGATGGGCTGACCGATGCGGTGCACGGCCGCATCACCCAGCCCGGCCAGCAACAGACCTACACCTTCACGGTGGACAGCACGCGCCGCGTCGTGTTCGATTCGCTCAGCGATCTGGACTTCACCTGGCGTCTAGACGGCCCCGCGGGCAGCATCGTGAGCCCGCGCACCTTCAATGCCTCCGATTCGCGCGACAAGCAGGGCTTCTTTGGCTTCAGCAGCGATCCGACCCGCACAGACCGCGTGGTCTACACGCTGCAGCCGGGCCAGTACACGCTCACCGTCGATGCGCCCGGCGACAAGACCGGTGCCTATGCCTTCCGCCTGCTGGATCTGGCGCAGGCCACCGCGATCACACCCGGCAGCACCATCAGCGACACACTGCCGGCCGGCGCCGCCACCCGGGTCTACGCCTTCGACGCGACCGCCGGCGACCGCCTCTTCTTCGATCAGATCAGCGCCTCGGACACCGACATGCAGTGGCGCCTGATCGGCCCCACGGGCGAGCAGATCTTCTCCAATGCCTTCAGCGCCGATGCCGGCCTGCGTCAACTCGACCAGGGCGGCCGCTACACCCTGTTGATTGAAGGCCGCCGCAATGCGACCCACAACAACAGCTTCAGCTTCAAGCTGGAGCCGCGCGGCAACACGCTGGCCGAGCGCGTCACCGGTTTCGATCAGGGCTTCGATGGCCCGGCGCTGGATGCGATGTGGCTCACGGGCACCGCCGGCAATTCGACCTGGACCAACACCGGGCTCACCCCCAAGTTCGAGACCCTGGATGGCGCCACCGTGCTGCGCCTGCAAGGCAGCCTGACCGTGCAGAACCAGTCCGCCGGCCTCGGCAGCACCGGCAACATCCTGAGCGCCGGCTTCGGCTATGAGGTACGGTTCAACACCCTGGTGCAATCGGCCGCCACCGGCTTTGACGAGCTGCTGGGCCTGGCGGCCTGGGATGTGACGGACCCCTCGCGCTACGCCTATCTCAATCTCTTCAGCGACGCCACGGGCGCCAACCGCCAGGTGCGCAGCGGCACCAGCGGTGTCTCCGGCGCGGGCAGCACCACACCGGCCTTCGCCTTCGCCGACAACACCTGGTATCGCCTCAAGTTCGAAGCGCCCATCCACGGCAACCTGCGCGCCGTGGTGCTCAGCGATCAAGGCACCGAGCTGTACAGCCGCGACATGGGCATCACCGCCGAAGCCTTCAGCAACGGCATGCGCGTGGGGCTCTACCAATACAAGAGCCTGGGCGGCAACACCAAGGCCGATGTGGCGATCGACTGGGCGCGGCTCACCGCCCTGCCCGCCCAAACCCAGGCCATCAACCTGGGCGAGCTGGTGGAAACGGTGCGCAACACCGGCAGCCAGCGCGATGTCTACACCTTCACACTGGGCCAGGACCGCAAGCTGGTCATGGACCCGCGTCTGAACAACTCCAGCCTGACGTGGACGCTCAGCGATGCGCGCGGCGTGCTCGTCAGCCGTGACTTCACACAGCGCGGCACGAACCTCTCGGGCAACCCCGTGCTGGACCTGCAGGCCGGCACCTACACGCTCAAGGTCGAAGGCAATGTCACGGGCAAGTACGGCTTCCGCCTGGCTGCACTCGATGCGGTGGATGCCGTCATCACACCCAACACGCCCTTGACCGACACGCTGTCGCCCGGCAACAGCACCAAGGTGTATGCGCTGGATGTGCAGGCCGGTGAATCGTTCTACTTCGACAACCAGGCCACGTCCGACACCAATGCCGAATGGCGTTTGATCGGCCCGGACGGCCAGCAACTGTGGGAAGCCAACCTCGGCACCGACATCAACACGCTCAAGCTTCAGCAAGGCGGGCGCTACTACCTCGTGGTCGAGGGCTATCGCGGCAGCGCGGCCAGCACGCCCTCCTTCCGCTTCAATGTGCAGAAGGTGCAGGACATCACTGGCGGCCTGGCCCTGGGCCAGACCATCTCCGACCAGATCGGGCAGACCGGCCAGAAGGCCGTCTACACCTTCACGCTCAACGAGACCACGCGCGCCCTGTTCGACACGTTGACGGACACGCCCTTCTACTGGACGCTGAACGGCCCGCGCGGCGTGTTGATCGGCACCAACGAGCGCGGCCAGCAAGGCCTGTATGGCTGGCGCCGCTCGATGCAGTCGTCCGACGCCAACGACGCCAGCGGCAACCTGGCCATGGAACTCGTGGCCGGCACCTACACGCTGACCATCGACCCGGACAACGACGCCACCGGCACCTTCGCCTTCCGCCTGCTCGACTTCAAGAGCGCCACACAGATCACCCCGGGCCAGACGCAGGAAGGCCTGCTGAACCCCGGCAGCGGCACGCAGCTGTTCAAGTTCACGGCCGCCGCGGGCAGCAGCTATTACTTCGATGCCAAGACCTTCAGCGCCAACAAATCCACCAGCCAGTGGCGCCTGTACGGCCCTTACGGCAACCTGATCGGCGACGAGCAGGCCATCGACAGCGACCGCGATGTCTTCACGCTGACCGATGCCGGCACCTACATCTTGGCGCTGGAAGGCAAGCGCACGGTCACCACGCCGATCAGCTACAGCTTCACGCTGCAAGACCAGCTCGATGTGCCGCCCACGCCCATCGGCGGCATCGGCGGTGCGCCCGCGCCCGATCTCGAGCCATCGGACATCGGCATCGCGCCTGCACAGGCGGGCGGGAGCATCGAGTCCGGCGCCGACATCCGCGTGAACTGGACGATCACCAACAGCGGCTCGCGCGACGTGACGCAGCCCTGGCGCGACCGCCTCGTGGTCAAGCGCGTGGACACGGGCGAGATCCTGCTGACCGAGCTGGTGCCCTTCCAGCTTGGTGAGGCGGCCAGCTTCAAGGTGGGCGATGCGGTGGCACGCTCCAAGGTGATCACCCTGCCCGATGGCGTGCGCGGCAGTGGCAACCTGCGCTTCGAGATCAGCACCGATGTCGACAACATCCTGACCGAAGACAACACCACGGGCGACGCCGAATCCAACAACACCACGTTCAAGGACATCGTGGTGGCCGCGGCCGCCTACCCGGACCTGGTGGCCCAGGGCCTGGCCGTCTCACCGGGCAGCGCCTGGGCACCCGGCACGCCGGTCACCTTCAGCTGGGAGACGCACAACACGGGCGCGCGCCCCGTCAGTGGCGCCTGGCAGGAGACGGTGCTGGTGCGCAATGCGGCCAACAACCAGATCGTCTACACCGAAACCCTCACGCACGATGGCAGCGAGCTGGCGGCCCTGACCGGCAGCATCGCGCGCAGCGTGCACTTCAACTGGCCTTCGGGCAATGTGTCGCAAGGCGTGTTCACCTTCCAGGTGCTGGTCGACAGCGCCACCGACGTGTTCGAGGCCAACCCGACGGGCACCGGTGAAAGCAACAACACCAGCACGCTCAAGATCACCTCGGCCCCCGATCTCCAGGTCAGCGGGCTGCAGGCCGATGCCGGCCCCGTCACCTCCGGCGGCACCGTCACCCTGCGCTGGAACGACATCAACACCGGCACCACCCCCGTCACCGCCGGCTTCAGCGACCGCATCACCGTCTACAACAGCCGCACGGGCGTGACCCTGCTCAACACCACGCTGCTGTACGACGCCACGAAGGAAGGCGCCATCGCCGCCAACGGTTCGCGGCCGCGCAGCTACAGCTTCAAGCTGCCCGACGGCCTGGCCGGTGTGGGCGATCTGGTCATCACGGTCAGCGCCGACACCACCCAGCTCATCCTCGAAGCCAACGAGGCCGGCAACGGGGAGACCAACAACAGCGCCACGCTGAACCTCACTTCCACGGCATCGAACTACCCGGACCTGCGCGTCGATGGCATCGACGCGCCGGCCGCATCCCGCGGCGGCGACACCATCACCGTCAAGTGGACAGTGAGCAACCACGGCGGCGGCCCGGCCAGCGCGCCGTGGACAGACCGCCTGGTGCTGTCCAAGGACAACGCCTTTGGCGGCACCGACACCGTGCTGAGCGTGGACGTGGTGCGCAACACCCCGCTGGCCAAGGACGGCAGCTACATCGGCCAGGCCACGCTCACCCTGCCCATCGGGCTGGAAGGCAGCTACCACTGGCTGGTGCAAACCGATGTGGGCCAGGCCGTGGCCGAGCCCGATACCCGCGCGGACAACACCTCGCAGGCGAAGGTCGTCACGCTGGTGTCGCCGTATGTGGACCTGGCCGTGGAAGCCGTGGCCGCCCCCACGCAGGCCCTGACGGGTGGCGCCATCGAAGTGGCCTGGCGCGTGCGCAACCTGGGCGACACGGCGGCCACCGGCAGTTGGACCGACCGCATCCTGCTCTCGCTCGACGACACGCCCGGCGAGGGCGACATCGTGCTGGGGACGGTGATCAGCGCCGGCCCTGTCGCGGCTGGCGAAGCCTACACGCAGCGTCAGACCTTCACACTGCCCGTCACGGTGACGGGCAACTGGCGCGTGCTCGTGCAAAGCGATGTGCAAGGCAAGCTGTTCGAAGGTGGGCGCACCGGCAACAACGCCGCCGCCGCACCCCAGGTGCTGAAGGTCGACCCTGCCCCGTCGCCCGATCTGCAAGTCACCCGTGTGGAAGGCCCTGCCCAGGCACTGGCCGGCCACCCCATCACCGTGAGCTGGACGGTCGCCAATGGCGGCGAGGCGCAGGCCACGGGCAGCTGGGTCGATCAGATCTGGCTGTCCACCGACGGCACGCTCAACGGCGCGGCCCTGCTGGGCTCGCGCACGCGCACCGGCGGCCTGGCCAAGGAGGCGCATTACGACGACAGCATGACCGTGACCCTGCCCGAGTGGGCCGACGGCAGCACGCGCATCATCGTCGTGACCGACGCCAACACGCAGATCAATGAATCGGGCCGCGAGGCCAACAACCGCAAGCTTGGCGACCCCATGGCCCTGCGCCATGTGGACCTGCAGGCCACCGGCATCACGGCCAGCACCGCCGCGGCCCAGTCGGGTGACACCATCACCGTGGGCGTGGACATGGTGCAAGCCGGCACCGGCACGCTCACCGGCACCTGGACGGACAAGCTCGTCCTCTCGCAGGACCAGGTCTTCGACGCCAGCGACCGCGTGCTGGACCAGCGCGTGATGAACAACGTCACGCTCAATGCCCTGGATCCCTACCACCACGACTACACCGTCCAGCTGCCACTGGATGTGCAGGGCACGTGGTACCTGATCGCCGTGAGCGACACGGGCAAGGTCGTCACCGAAGTCGGCTTCGAAGGCAACAACCAGATCACCCGGCCGCTGGCCATCACGCTGGCGCCGTATGCCGACCTGGCCGTCTCCAATGTGCAGGCCGCCACGCAGGTCATCGGTGACCCGGGCCGCCTCACGGTGAGCTGGACGGTGAGCAACCACGGCACCGGGGCCGGCGCCACCAGCGCCTGGACGGATGCCATCATCGCCTCGCGCAATGCCATCCTGGGCGATGGCGACGACACCGTCATCGGCAGCGTGGCCCACACCGGCGGCCTCGCCGACACGGACCACTACGACGCATCCACCGAGATCATCCTGCCCGCACGCATGAGCGGCCGCTTCACGCTGTTCGTGCAGAGCGACTTCACCAAGCAGGTCTTCGAGAACGGCAGCGAGACGGACAACGCCGACACGCCCGGCCACACGGTCGACATCATGCCCATCCCGTATGCCGACCTGTGGATCCCGCAGGCCGGCACGCAGGCCACGGCCCAATCCGGTGGCCAACTGGCCGTGAACTGGCGCGTCGAGAACAAGGGCATCGCCCGCACCGACACCACCAGCTGGACGGACCGCGTCATCCTGGCCACCAACCCCGATGGCACGGGCATCGTGGCCACGGCCGGCTTCGATCACCTCGGCGCGCTGGCCAAGGACGGCGGCTATGACCGCACCGGCGTGCTCACGCTGGCCGAAGGCCTCTCGGGCACCTTCTATGTGTTCGTCGAAACCGGCGGGCCCTACGAGTTCATCTACGGCAACGACAACCGCAAGCTGGCCGGCACCGTGCAGGTCAGCGTGGCACCCAGCGCCGATCTGGTGGTGACCGACATCCAGGCGCCCACGGCGGCCAACGAAGGCTCGGCCATCCAGATCACCTGGACGGTCAAGAACCAGGGCCAGGCCCATGCCAACAGCGGCATCGTCGATCAGGTGCAGCTCGTCAAGGCGGGCGACAGCAGCGCGCAGCCCATCACGCTGGGCAGCTTCACCCGTGCCGAAGGCCTGGAAGCGGGCAAGACCTACACGCGCACCGAGCGCTTCGTGCTGCCCGCCCACATCGAAGGCGGCTGGGTGGTGCAGGTCATCACCAACCAGAGCGGCCATGTGTTCGAACTCGGCGAGCGCGCCGAGAACAACAAGCTGGTGGACGATGCCCTGCTGATGCTGGCGGCCAACCCGCGCCCGGACCTGCAGGTCAGCCGCATCGATGCACCGGACGAAGTCACCGCGGGCTCCGGCTTTGCCGTGACCTTCCGCGTGGCCAACCGCGGCACCGTGGACACGACCGTGCCGCACTGGACGGACAAGGTCTACCTGTCGCTGGACGACAAGCTCAGCAGCGACGACCTGCTGCTCGATGCCGTGGCCAACCCGCAGGCGCTGATCTCGCAAGGCGAGTACCAATCCACCACGGGCACGCTCACCATCCCCACGCGCTTCGAAGGCCGCGCCTACATCATCGTGGCCGCCGACCGCGACAACGCGATGGACGAGCACCCGCTGGAGAACAACAACGCCACGGCCCGTGCCATCTACGTCAACGGCTACCCGCCTGCCGACCTCGTGGCCAGCGAGGTCAGCGCGCCCGCACAGGCCGTGTACGGCAGCGAGGTCACCGTCAGCTTCAAGGTCACCAACAAGGGCGTCAACAAGACGGACAAGTCTTCGTGGACCGACTCCGTCTGGCTGGCGCGCGACAAGACCCGCCCCACCCCCGGCCTGCTCGACGACCACGGCCAGGTCATCGGCAACGGCGGCATCTTCCTGGGCAGCGTCACGCACACCGGCGTGCTGGAAAAGGACGGCAGCTACACCGTCACGATGAAGGTGCGCATCCCGCAGATCATCGAATCGGGCACCTACTACATCACGCCGTGGACGGACGCCTACGACGCGGTGCTGGAAGACACCTTCATCGCCAACCCCGATGACCCGGCCGAGTTCGACAGCAACAACTACAAGGCCCGCGCGATCGACATCATCGGCAACCCGCCGCCGGCCCTGGCCGATCTTCGCGTCAGCAACGTGACGGCCGATGCCACCGGCTCCACCGCCGCACCGTTCAAGGTGACGTGGACGATCGAGAACCACGACGAAGGCACGGCCGACGACTGGTATGACACGGTCTATGTCTCGGACCTGCCGATGGATGCGCCCGGCGCCAAGGTCTGGACGCTGGGCACCTTCCAGCGCGTCAAGGCCCTGGGCAAGCTGGAGACCTACACCAACACCCAAAGCTTCAACCTCGCGCCCGGCGTGAACGCACGCTACGTCACCGTCAAGACCGACACGGTGGCCCAGCCGCAGGTGAAGGAAAGCAACGAGACCAACAACAGCGGCTCGACCAACACGGTGATCGACGCCAAGCCCGCGGACCTGGTGCCCATCGAGCTCAAGGTGCTGCCGCAAGCCAATGGCGGCCCGAACTACTCGGGCGAAAAGGTCAAGGTGCAGTGGACGGTGCAGAACCAGGGCCAGGACGTCTGGTCCGGCACCAAGGCCTGGACGGACGAGGTCTGGTTCTCGCCCGACCCGGTGTTCAGCGCCGGCCGCGCCACCCGCCTGGGCAGCGTCGTGCACGACAACACCGGCGGCCTCCAAGCCAACGCCACCTACACGCAGACGGCCGAGTTCACCTTGCCCGCCGGCACCGACGGCCCTTACTACATCCACCTCATCGCCGATGCCTACAACGGCGCCCCCGATGGCGAAGACGTGGCCGGCAGCAACAGCTACTCGTACAGCCGCTACGGCAGCCACGCCTACGAAACGCCGGGCACGGGCGAGAACAACCGCAAGGCCACGCAAACCCAGGTGGTCTACCGCGAGGCCGACCTCACCGTCTCGCCGCTGACGATGCCGACCACGGCCTCCTCGGGCGACCTGGTCAACGTCAGCTTCACCGTCACCAACAGCGGCACGCGCGCCACACGCACGGCCTGGTGGACCGACCGCGTCTACCTGTCGCGCGACCCATCGCTTGACACGGGCGACCTGCAGGTGGCCAGCTTCCTGCACCAGGGCGTGCTCAACCCCGAAGGCAGCTACACCACCAACTTCCAGGTGCGCCTGCCTGAAGGCGCCGAAGGCCAGTGGTACCTGATCGCCTATGCCGACTCGGACATCATCGGCCCTGGCAACACAGGCCCCTCGCCCACTGAAACCAGCCGCATCGGCCTCGTCAACGACGCGGTCGACGAGTTCCGCGGCGAAGGCAACAACGTCTCGGTGCGCGGCATCGGCATCACGCTCAAGCCGGCGGCCGATCTGCAGGTCGGCAAGGTCGAGACCGATGCGGAAGTGCTCACCGGCCAGGTGCTCAAGGTCAGCTACCGCGTGGTCAACGCCGGCCTGGGCGACACGCCGCCTGACCAGCTGCGCTGGACCGACCGCATCTACCTGTCGGCCGATGACTCGCTGGACCTCAAGTCCGACCGCCTGATCGACACCGTGCAGCACGAAGGGGGCCTGGCCTCCGGTGGCGGCTACGACGTCACGCGCCACATCCGCCTCAACCAGGATCTGGTGGGCAACTTCTACGTCTTCGTGGTGACCGATCCGGCCGGCGACCGCCCGCGCGGCGATGTGTACGAAGGCAGCAAGGAAAACAACAACGCCAGGACCACGGTGCCCGTGCGCATCGTGCAGCCGCCGCCTGCCGACCTCGTGGTCACCGATTGGGAGATGCCCGGCGCGGCCACCGTCAACGACGAGATCACGCTGAAGTGGACGGTGCAGAACCAGGGCGACTTCGCCGCCCAGGGCAGCTGGACGGATTCGGTCTACATCTCGGCCGATGGCCAGTGGGGTCTGGACGACCTCCTGCTGGGCCAGGTCGTGCACAACGGCACCCTGCTCAAGAACGAGACCTACACCACCGCGGCCGTCAAGTTCAAGCTGCCGCCGCTCAAGGAAGGCCAGTACCGCATCATCGTGCGCCCGGACATCTTCAACCAGGTGTACGAGGCCAACAAGGAAGCCAACAACAGCGCGGCCTCACCGGATGTGGTGCAGGTCACCGTGCCCTCGCTGCAGCTCGGTGTGACGAAGAACACCACGCTGACCGTCGGCCAGGGCCAGCTCTACAAGGTGCACGTGGAAGCCGGCCAGACGCTGCGCTTCAGCCTGGATGCCGATTCGGTCGATGCGGCCGATGAAATCTACGTGCGCTTCAACGACGTGCCCACCGGCTCGACCTTCGACGCCAGCTTCACCACGCCGCTGCAGCCCGACCAGACGGCCCTCATCCCCACCAGCCAGGCGGGCGACTACTACGTGCTGGTGCGATCGCAATCGGCCAGCGCGACCAGCGTGCCGGCCAAGGTCAAGGTCGAAGCCCTGCCCTTCCAGATCACAGATGTCTCGCCCGACCAGGGCGGCGACGGCCGCTGGGTGACGATGACCATCACCGGCGCGCAGTTCAAGCCAGGCGCCATCGCCAAGCTGGTTCGTCCCGGCGAAGCCGAGATCGAGCCCACGCAGGTCAAGATCATCGATGCCACGAAGATCGTGGCCATCTTCGATCTGCGCAACCAGCCGCACGGCCTGTACGACGTCAAGGTGATCAACCCCGGGGGCGCCGAGGCCGTGGTGCCTTACCGCTACCTGGTCGAACGGGCCCTGCCCATCGACATCGCCCTGGGCCTGGGTGGCCCGCGCTCGCTCGCGCCGGGCAACACCGGCCTGTACCACGTCACGCTGGACAACGTCTCCAACGTGGACACACCCTACATCTACTTCGAAGTGGGTGTGCCCGAGATGGGCATCAACGGCAAGGTCTGGGGCCTGCCTTATGTGAGCTTTGCCAGCAACATCCGCGGCGACACCAGCCCCAGCGGGCTCGATGGCGATGCGGCCTGGGCCAGCCTCGATTCCGAGCTCAACACGGGTGGCTACCTGCGCGCCTCCGGCTATGTGCTGGACCTGGGCGATGGCAGCTCCACCGGCTTCAACTTCACGGCGCAGACCTACCCCGGCTTCCTCGAAGTGCTGGCCAAGAACAAGGTCGCCCTGCGCGAAGCCTTGGTCGACGCACGCCCGGAATGGGTCGAGGACGGCAGCATCGACACGCGCCTGCAAGGCCTGTACACGCTGATCCAGAACGCGATCGACCACCCCGACAGCCTGGCTTTCTACAAGGCGATCGCGGCGGTGCAGAAGTACATGCCCTTCCGCTTCAATGTGTACGCCACGGCCACCGCGCTCACGCGCGAGCAGTTCGTCGCACGCCAGACGGCCGATGCCGAGGCCCTGCGCCAAAAGGTGCTGGCCGACACCACCGCCAGCGTCGCCCTCATCGGCCTGGCCAGCGATGCCGAAGGCTGGAAGCAGAGCTATCTGGCCTCGCTCGAGCAATCCGGCCTGCTGCGCCCCGAAGATGCGGCGCCGCCCATCCTGCAGCATCCGCGCGTGGCCAGCACGCTGTCCATCCTGGCTTCCGGCGTCAAGCTTGGCCCCGCCGGCCAGCAGATCGACAGCACCGCCGACCTGCAGGCCTTCTTCCAGCAGATCCACCAGTGGTATGACGACGCGCCCCGCACGCTGGCGCCCGTGGCCAGTTACGACATCCTGGTCGTCAAGAACGAGTTCGGCGAGGAAGAGATCATCCACGTGCCGGTGCCGGCGCTGCCCGCGTATGCCGACCATGACCTGGGCCTGTCGCAGACCACCTACCTCAACGCCTTCAACGTGTATGCCAAGGGCCGCAAGGACCAGGTCTCGGCCGGCGCCAGCGCCGATCTGACGGACCTGATGCTGGGCTCGGCCTTCGACCTGGCCGCCAGCGATGCGGCCCAGGCCGACATCACCGGCCCGCAGGCCTATGGCGATGCGCAGTTCCTGCCTTTCGATCAGGCCCTGCCCTACACGGTCAGCTTCCAGAACGCCGCCGATGCCGGCGCGGCCGTGCACGAAGTCGTCATCACGCAAAGGCTCGATGCCGCGCTCAACCTGCGCACCTTCCGCCTGGGCGACATCAAGCTGGGCGACATCAACGTCCACATCCCCGAAGGCCGTGCCAACTACCAGGGCGACATCGACCTGCGCAATTCGAAGGGATTCGTGCTGCGCGTGTCGGCCGCCATCGACCCGAGCACGCGCATCGCGCGCTGGGTGCTGCAGGCGATCGACCCGGCCACCGGCGAGGTGATGACCGACGCCACCCGCGGCCTGCTGCCCGCCAACGATCTGCAAGGCAGCGGCACGGGCTTCGTGAGCTTCACCGCCACGCCGCTGCTGGACGTGGCCACCGGCACGCAGATCCATGCACAGGCCCGCGTGGTGTTCGATGGCAAGCTGGCCTTCGACACGCCGGATCTGGTGCAGACCATCGATGGCACCTCCCCGGTCACCACGCTCACGGCCACGCCGCTGGGCAACGCCGGCAACACCGGCCAGTACGCCGTGAAGTGGACGGCCACCGACGATGCCGCCGGCTCCGGCGTGCTGCACACCACCGTGTTCGTCTCCAGGGATGGCGGCGCGTGGGAGATCTGGCTGCGCCAGACCACCGAGACCTCGGCCATCTTCCAGGGCGAACCGGGCCACACCTACGAGTTCGCGGCCCTGTCCACCGACAACGCGGGCAACCGCGAGCTGCCCACGCGCGGCCTGAACCTGCCCGATGACGGCACCCGTGGCAACCTGGGCAGCACGCCCACGGTGGGCCGCACCAGCACCGACACCGGCACGCCGCCCACGCCCAGCAACGCCACCTCCACCAACGACCTCTTCACCGAGGCCGAGAAGCTGCTGCCGGCCTCGCCCAACGACAAGCCGGCGCACTTCAGCGAAGTGCTGGCGCCGTTCTCGGGCCAGGTTTTCGGCACCGGCATCCCGCAAAGCGGCGCCGGCATCGGCCCGCTGGCGCTGCTGGAGCGCCCCGATGGCAGCTTCGTCGTCAGCGGCGGGCTCAACCGCGGCGCGCTGTATGTGTACAACCAGGCCGGCGGCAAGGCACTGAACGCGCAGGTGATGCTCGACGAGCCCGTCTACGACCTGGCCTATGACCACCAGGGCGGCCTGTGGGCCACCAGTGGTGGCGGCCAGTTGCTGGAGCTCGACCCCGTCAGCCTGGCCATCCTCAACCGCTATGGCGACGGGCTCACGCAGTCGCTGGCGTTTGACGCGGGCAAGAAGCTCTTCTACGTGTCTTCGGGCGATGGCATCGAGACCTTCGATCCGGCCTCGCGCACCTTCGGCCACTTCAGCAACTTCCGCGTCGATGACCTGGCCATCGCGCCCAACGGCAAGCTGTGGGCGACCTCATGGCCGAACCGCGGCGAAGTCGTCAGCTTCGATGCCCTGGGCCAGCCCAGTGCCCAACTGCGCCTGGATGCTGCACTGGATTCGCTGGCCTTCGGCCAGGCCGGCACGCAGCTCCAGGGGCTGCTGTTCATCTCCTCGCGCATCCCCTCGGGCAGCACCAAGCCGGCCAGCGTGTACATGGTCGATCTCTCGACGATGCGCGTGCTCGAAGTCGCCAAGGGCGGGCCCAGCGCCGAGCAGCTGATCACCACCAGCGACGGCCGCCTGCTGATCGCCAATGGGGATCAGGTCGATCAGCTCGCGCCGCTGGTGGCGCCGCACGTCATCAGCACCGACCCGCCGGCCGGTGCCATGGTCGCGCTGCCGCACAACACCATCGCCATCACCTTCAATGTCGACATGAAGCGGGGCCTGGGCCGTGCGGACGATTCCGTCCTCAACCCGCTGAACTACCGCCTGATCGACAGCAGCGGCAACGCCATCCACATCGATTCGGTCGAGTACGACGCGGCCACGCGCAAGGCGGTGCTGCACTTCGAATCGCCCACGCCCGATGTGTACACGCTCACAGTGGACCAGCGTGTGCGCGCGGCCAGCGGCCTCACGCTGGGCACCGACTACACGACGAGCTTCACCGCCGTGCAGGACTTCTCGTCCATCGTCGACATCGCCTTCCTGGCCACCCGCTCCGACCGCGGCGACGGCACCGTCAGCTTCGATGTGCGGGTGACCAACCTCACCGACTACGAGCTGCGCACGCCCATCATGCTGGTGCTGGATCCCTCGCGCTACTTCGCGGGCGAACCCATCGGCGCATCGCCGCAGGCCAATGGCCTGTGGTACCTGGACATCGGCACCGGCCTGCCCGGCGGCGTGCTGGCACCCGGCGCATCGACCCAGGTGCGCACCGTCACGCTGAGCAACCCGCTGGGCCAGCACGTGGACATCGGCAGCGGCATCTACTCGGTGCCCTACCCCAACAAGGTGCCCACCTTCACGACCACGCCGGTCAAGACCGCGCAGGCCGGCCAGCCCTGGCAATACCAGGCGCATGCCACCGACCCGGACGGCGCCGTCATCACCTATGTGCTGATGGACGGCCCCGATGGCCTGCAGATCGATGCCGGCACCGGCCTGCTGAGCTGGACGCCTTCCGCGCAGGCACTGGCGCAGACGCCCATCGTGCTGCGCGCCTATGACACCCGCGGCGGCCATGCCACGCAAAGTTTCACGCTGGAGGTCGCTGGCGGCAACCGCGCGCCAGAGTTGACGCTGCCTACATCCGTGCACCTCTACACCGGCCAGCCGTTCACGATGGACATCGTGGGCAGCGATCCGGAAGCCCAGCGCCTGGTCTACGCGATCGACAAGCTGCCGCCGGGCGCCAGCTTCGATCCGGTGCGCGGCAAGCTGAGTTGGACACCGACGGGCGCCCAGGCCGGCACCTACGACGACGTGCTCGTGTCCGTCAGCGACGGCCGCATCACCACCAGCCGCGTCCTCAAGATGATCGTGGACAAGGTCAACGTCGCGCCGGTGATCCATGGCATCCCCGAGCGCACCGTGCGCCAGGGCGATCCGCTGCGCTTCACGCTCACGGCCGATGATGAGGACGGCGACACGCTCACCTTTGCCTCGGCCGACCTGCCCACCGGTGCCACGCTCAACCCGAACACCGGCGTCTTCGAATGGACGCCGCCGTATGACCGTGCCGGCCCCGTCGACGTGCACTTCAGCGTCAGCGATGGCCGCACCAGCAGCCAGCGCACCGTGCGCATCAACGTGCTCAACGTCAATGCGGCACCGGTGTTCGCGCAGTTCGATGGCATCGTCGTGGCCGAAGACCAGCCCATGTCGCTGCGCCTGTTCGCCTACGATGCGGACAACCCGCGCTACCAGCCCCAAGTCCGTCTGGCCGATGGCTCGCTGAGCGTGCCGGAGAACACCTCCGCCACCGTCAGCTACACAGCACAGGGCCTGCCTGAAGGCGCCACCTTCGATGCCAGCACCGCCCTGCTGAGCTGGCGCCCCGGCTACACGCAAGCTGGCACCTACCACATCCAGGTCACCGCGACCGACAACGGCGACGGCACCGGCCAGGCGCAAAGCGCCACGGTGGATGTGTCCATCCTCGTCACCAACGTCAACCGCACACCGGTGATCCCCGAGATCGCCAACCTCACGGTGGCCAAGGGCCAGGTGGTGGACCTGCCCATCAGCACCAGCGATGCCGATGGCAACCCGCTGACGCTCAGCTTCGACGACCTGCCCGGTTTTGCCGGCTTCACCGACCATGGCGATGGCACCGGCGTGCTGCACATCGCCCCCGGCGACCGCGACCGCGGCAGCCACATCGTCACACTGCGCGCCCGCGACAACGGCGACGGCGAAGGCCTGGGCAAGGCCTTGAGCGTCTCGCGTCAGTTCACCATCACCGTGCAGTCCGCCGCCGAGCCGCCGCTGCTGGCGCCGATTGGCAACAAGGTCGCGCTCATCGGCCAGCCGCTGTCCTTCTGGATCGAGGCTTCTGATCTGGACCAGGATGCGCTGAGCTTCAGCATGAACGGCGCACCCCTCGACCGCCACGCTCACGCCTGGCGTTGCCTATGGCACGGCCCAGTTCAACTGGACGCCCACCGCGCAAGAAGCCGGCAGCCGCGAAGTGACCTTCACCGTGCAGGATTCGACCGGGCTCACGCACAGCCGCAGCATCCAGCTCATCGCGCGCAGCAGCAATGCCGCGCCGGTGCTCGCGCCCATCGGCAACCTGACCGTGGCCGAAGGCGAACTGCTGAGCGTGCCGCTGCAGGCCACCGATGCCGATGGCGATGTGCTCAGCTGGCGTGCCACCGCCCTGCCCCCCGGCGCCAAGCTGGACGCCGAAACCGGCGTGCTGACCTGGCAGCCGAACTTCAATGCCGCCGGCACCTACAGCGGGATCGAGCTCATCGTCTCCGACGGCAGCAAGCAGAGCAGCGAAAAGATCAGCATCACCGTCACGCCGACGAACCGCGCGCCGGTGCTCGCCCCCATTGCGCCCATCGGTGGGCAAGAGCAGTCGCTGCTCAAGCTCAACCTCGTCGGCTCCGATGCGGATGGCGACGTGCTGCGCTACAGCGTCGTCGGTGCCCTGCCCAAGGGCGCCACGCTGGACGCGACCACCGGCGCCTTCACCTGGACGCCTTCGTACGAGCAGGCCGGCATCCACACGCTGACCTTTGCCGCCGAAGATGCAGCCGGCGCACGCGTGGAACGCAGCATCGCCTTCAACATCGCCGATGTGAACCGCAAGCCGGTGCTCAGCGTCACCAACCACCAGGTGGCCCTGGGTGACACCCTGCACTTCCAGCTCACAGCCACCGATCCCGACACGGCCGAAAGCTTCACCTTCTCGGCCAACGGCCTGCCCGAAGGCGCCCAGTTCAATGCCGCCACCGGCGCCTTCAGCTGGACACCGCAGCCCGGCCAGATCGGCGACTTCTTCGCCGTGGTCGGCGTCAGCGATGGCAAGACCACCGTGCAGCGCGGCATCGCCCTGCGCGTCAACCCGCAGCCGGTGGGCCCGCAGACCAACATCGTGCTCACGCCGAGCTTCCCCTCGGTGCCGGGCCAGCCCGTGTCCATCACGGTGCAGGCCGATGCGTTCTCGTCGATCGCCTCGCGCACGCTGTCCATCAACGGCCAGCCGCTGACGCTGGACGAACGCGGCCGCGCGCTGTTCACGGCCAGTGCCACCGGCGTCTACACGCTCACGGCCACCGCCACCGATGCCGACGGCTACACCGGCACGGCCACGCAGACGCTCAAGGTCCGCGACCCTGCCGACACGGCGCAGCCCGCGGTGTCGCTCACGCCGCTGCCGCAAGGCCCGCGCGTGGCCGGCAGCATCGCCATCCAGGGCCAGGTGGCCGACACCAACCTGGACCACTGGACGCTGGCGATCGCCGCCCTGGGCAGCGATGACTTCCACGACATCGCCCAAGGCAGCACCCCCATCCAGGGCGCACTGGCGACGCTCGACGCCAGCCAGTACGCACGCGGCTTCTACCAGTTGCGCCTGATCGCCGAAGACGTGGCCGGACGCCGCGGCGAGACCTTGCTCGAACTGGAACTGGCCGCCACACCGGCTGCCGGCCGCTACGTCAACCAGACGAGCGACTTCACGATCAGCCTGGGCGGCCACACGCTGGATTTCAGCCGCCGCCACGACCAGGTGAACACGCAACAGGCACCGGGCAGCTTCGGCGCCGCCTGGCAATCGGGTCTGCTGGACATGCGTGTGCAGACCAATGTGCTGCCCACCGGCAGCGAATCGACCGGCGTGTTCAACCCGCTGTTCGAAGGCGCACGCGCCTATGTCACCACGCCGGATGGCCAGCGCATCGGCTTCAGCTTCCAGCCGCAGGCCACGCAGGGCAACGGCTTTGCCTTCTTCAGCCCCGCCTGGGTGGCCGACAACGCCAGCGGCCAGGCCGGCTGGCAACTTGGAATCGGCGCCAGCCCATCTGCAACGCGCGGCCGGCAAGTTCTACGATCTGAGCGACGGCTCGCCGTACAACCCGGCGGCCTTGCTGGACGAAGCCGCGCAGTACACGCTGATCGGCCCGGACGGTACCCGCTACGCCATCTCCACCACGCAGGGCCTGACCGGCATCACCTTTGCCGACGGCGTGCAGTGGCGCGTGTCCGACAGCGGCATCGCCGGCCCGGACAACAGCACCGTCGGCTTCATCAAGGATGCACAAGGCCGCCTCACCCGCGTCACCACGCCGGACGGCCGCAGCTTCGACTACAGCTACGACGCGCAGGGCAACCTGGTGTCGGCACGCAACCTGTCGGCCGGCAGCAGCCAGCGCTATGCCTATGCCGATCCCGCCTCGCACCGGCTGACGCTGGTCGGCGGCGGCACGGGCGGCACCAGCCAGGTGGTGAGCTACGCGGCCAACGGCTCGGCCACCGTCACCCCGGTTCAGCAGGATCTGGGCGCGGCCCTGTCCTACCTGGCCCAACCCATCACCGGCCAGATCAGCAACGGCGGCACGCAGCTCTACAGCTTTGCCGTGCGCAACAGCGAAGTGGGCCTGCCGCAAGGTGGCGCCTTCCTGCTGGGAGTGGAAGTCGCGCCCACATCTGGCGATTTCGCCCCCACGCTGCCCCAGATCGATGGCGCCACGGCCATTGCCTCCGGCACCCGCGACGGCAAGAGCTTCGCCATCTTCCGCCTCGATGAAGCGGGTCTGCAGGCCCTGCGCGTCGGTGGCACCGGCTCGGGCGGCTACACGCTCAAGCTGTATGCGGTCGGCGACGTCAACGGGGATGCGCGCGTCGATGGCCAGGATGCCGCGCTGATGAGCGCGGCGCGCGGGAGTCAGCAAGGCGACGGCACGTATGTGGCCGCTGCCGACCTCACGCGCGACGGCAAGGTCGATCAGGCCGATGCCCAGTTGCTCTACACCAACCTGGGCTTTGCGCCCAATGCGGCGCCGGTCATCAACGCCGGCCAGGGCTTCACCCATGTGGACCTCAGCACCCGCGTGGGCGTGGCGTCCTTCCTGAGCGATCCGGAAGGCGACCGCCTCACCTACCGCATCGTCGGTGCCACCCACGGCGTGGCGCAGCTCTCCGGCGATGGCACACAGGTCATCTTCAAGCCAGAAGCCGGCTACTTCGGCGATGCCAGCTTCACCATCGTGGCCGACGACGGCTATTCGCAATCGGCCGCGGGCACGGTCACCGTCAAGGTGAGCAACGCCCCGCTGCTGCGCATCGACTTCGCGCAGCGCCGCCCCGAGATCCAGCTGGGCAACGCCTGGATGCCCGATCTCATCGGCGACTTCGCCGACCAGCAAGGCGCCCTGCTGGATGCGGATTACGTGACGCTGTCCAGCACCGATCCGGCCGTGGCCAAGCTGCTGTCCAACGGTGCGCTGCAGGGCCTCACGCAAGGCTTCAGCGCGCTGGTGGCCAAGCGCGGCGACATCACCGGCGCCACCGCCATCGTGGTGGGCGAGCCCAGCCGCTTCGACCATGCGCAGCTGTTCACCGGCCTGGATGTCTACCCCGAGGCGCTCAGCCTCGTGCCCGAGGGCTTCAAGCCCTTGAGCGTGAAGATCAAGGACGGCGAGGCCGTCAACGGCGCCGCCCAGGGCACGCTGTACTTCAGCGGCAACACGCAGGTGGTGAGCGTGGATGCGGCCGGTCTGGTGACCGGCCTGAACGCGGCCGCTGCAGGCGGCACCACCGTGGTCACGGTGATCTACAAGGGCGCCGAGTTCGTGGTGCCCGTGCACGTGCAGGCCCCGGCGCAGGCCCAGGCCCTCATCGGCGAACAAGGCGGTGCGATCCAGGCCGCCGATGGCGCCATCGTCACCATCCCGCCGGGTGCGATCGACGGCTCGCAGACCGTCAGCTTCACACCCGTGGCCGAAAGCGCCCTGCCCAAGGCCGTGCCGCCGGGCTGGACGTATCTGGCCGCCTACGACCTCGATTTCGAGGGCGATGCGCTGACCGACCCCGCCCAGATGGCCATCAAGGTGCCGGCCGGCACACCCGAAGGGCAGCAGCTCTTTTTGATGCGCTATGGCGACATCCCCAATGCCCAGGGCGGCATGGACAAGGTCTGGTGGCAGGACGAAGTGCTCGTCGTCAAGGACGGCGTGGCACGCACCAGCTCGCCTCCGTGGCGCGGCGTGGAGCCGGCAGGCCTGTACATGCTGGCTTCGCCGCCGCCCGGCGCCACGCTGGCCAACGGCAAACTCACGGTCAACTTCCCCATCGGCATCTTCCCGATCGCGGCCACGCTGCCCGGGGTGATGGCGACCTTCTCGCCCTTCTTCGCGGTGTCGCTGGATGTGGGCCAGATCAGCTATGTGGCCATCCCCAAGGAAGGCCTGCCCATCGTGACCACGGTGGACGTCAAGCTCAAGCCCGGCGTCATCAACGACGTGGTCGCCACCATCGCGCAGCCCACCAACCTGCTGCCCAAGTCGCCCGTGCTGCAAAGCGCCGACTTCGAGTTCCGTCAGGTCGATGGCGCCACCACGCCGGTGGCCGTGCTCACGGGCCAGCAGCTCAGTGCGGTGGCCGGCACAGCCGGCAGCTCGCAGTTCGCCGCCGTGTGGCGCCAGCAGGGCAAGGCCTTCCAGGCCGATGTCGTGGGCGCCGTCACGCCGCTGGGCAATGGCCGCGAGCAGATCGTCGTGAAGATCCCGCAGGAGGTGATCGCCGGCATCGCCGAGCTGCAACTGGTGCGCATCGACACGGTGCCCGGCTGGGACGAATGCGCCCAGCAGGTGGTGCCCGTGCAGAAGGCCTACGCCAGCAACCGCATCACGCTGCCGCCTGGCGGCGATTACGTGGTGGCCGCCAGCTATGGCATCTACAACGGCGTGGCGCGCTCGCAGCTCAGCGTGTTCACGCAGGGCAACCCCAGTTCCGAACACCCCGAGCAGACGCTGCAACTGGCCGCCGAGATCCCCATCGGCCAGGAGCCCGCCGCCAATGTGCCCTATGGCTTCGGGCGCGACACCGCGCTCACCAAGGATCACACACGCGCCTATGTGACGCTGTCGGGCCAGCATTCGGTGGCTGTGGTGGACATGCTCGCGCTGCAGCAGGTCGATGCCGACCTGACGGCTGCGGGCATCAACCAGATCGAACTGCCCGCCGGCTCCTCGCCCTTCTGGATCGAGATCGACAAGGCCGACCACTACGCCTATGTGGCCGACGAAAACAACTACACCGATCCGCTCAACCCGTTCTCGCCCAAGGGCCGCATCTATGTGATCGACATCGATCCCCAGTCGGCCACTTTCCACAAGCTGGTCAAGACCATCGAGGTTGATGCGGCCGGCCGCGGCCTGCGCCAGTTGCTGGTGTCGGACGACGGCAAGCGCCTGTACGCGGCTGCTCCCAACCGCGATGGCAGCCTGCCCAAGGAAGCCACCGATCTGGCCACCAGCCGCCTGATCGCCATCAACATCGACCCGGCTGACAAGCCAGCTGATCCCCCAGCCGGCAGCAATGCCCCCAGCGCCAACCCGCGCCGCTACTGGCAGCAGATCGGCGCCTTCGAGACCGGCCAGGAGACCTACGCGCTGCAAAGCACGGGCGATCCCAGCCGCATCCTCTACACCGACAAGTACATCGATGACCCCAGCGGCATCGGCCAGCTCGTCATCAGCAGCCAGGATCCGGTGTCCTTCAGCGGCACGGCCTCGCCGCTGCTGGCGCTCACGCTCGGCTCAGCCAACGACACCTTCGACATCAACAATGGCCAGGCCCTGCTGGTGCTGCCGGCCAATGCCTTGAAGTCCGCCATCGGCGAGCACCCCGAGTACACCTTCGTCGCGGGCTTCAACCGCTTCATTCAGGGCAGCCCCGCGCACGATCCGGATGCGGGCGGCAGCCAGCCGCCAGCCGGCAGCAACATCGGCATCGTCCGCAATGGCGAACTGGTGGCGGCCACCACCTCGATCCCCATCGGCGTGATCGACAACATGGCCTTTGCCAGCGGCTACAACTACCTGTTCGCCAGCTACCGCGGTGTGTCCGTGGGCGGCGGCGATCTGGGCGCGATGTTCGTCTACAACCTGGTGCGCCTGATCGACCAGGTCGAGACCACCTACAACTCGCCGGATCGCAGCCTGATGCTGCGCTACCCCATCGAGCAGTTCTCGCGCGAAGGCCAACTGCCCTTGATCGAAGACCTGAACTTCATCAACGGCGAGATGAACGTGCGCAGCGATTACCGCATCATCGCGGCCAATTACGCGGCCGGCCGCTTCACCTATGGCGTGCCGTACAAGATGGACCAGCAAGGGCATTACGTCGATGCCGACGGCGCCGTGCTGCCCTACAAGCGCAATGCCAAGGGCCAGTGGCTCAATGCCGACAGCTCGCTGTATGTGAACGCCCAGGGCTGGCCGGCCACGCCGCCCGAAGTGGTGGCCTCGCCGTTCGCGCCCATTGCCACAGGCGGCACACCGCGCGGCCTGTCGGCCCACCCGACGGAAACCGCGCCGGGCCCGCGCATCTGGAACCAATTCGCGCTCAGCCGCAAGTGGGGCATCGAAAGCCGCGCCGATCTGGGCGTGAAGGACCTGCTGGCCGAAGTGGCCAAGCCGCAGGACTGCCCGGACGAGCACTACAACTCCGAGGTGCAGCTCGACACCGGCGCGGTCGTGGAAACGCACGACCTGGTCTCATGGCAATCGATGGGCCAAACGCAGCAATTGCAGCTGGTCTACAACTCGATGTCGGCCGATGCCAGCCCCATCCTGCACTTTGGCTGGGAAGGCATGGCCGCCGAGATGCAGCAGTACCTGCAGAAGGCGCCGGCGTCCGAACTGTCGGCCGACGGCACGCCGCTGCTGGAGGTGCAGATCACCTTCAACGGTGAAGGCGGCTCGCTGACCACCGCACCGCAATACTGGAAGGTGCCGCTCAACGCCAACGACATCAACGTGGCGATGCAGGCCGACCTGAGCTCGCTGCCCAGCGGCTATTACGGCTACACCATCAAGGCCAAGCTCTTCGGCAAGGAACGCACCAGCACCGGCGGCCTGATGCTGGACAACAAGTCCGACAGCGTCTTCGGCCGCGGCTGGACGCTGACCGGCCTGCAGGAGCTCAACCAGAGCCCGGACGGCACCCTGCAGATCGGCGATGGCGGCGGCAACCAGGCCGCCTTTGACGCCCCGCCCGGCGTGGACATCCAGGACGGCACCTGCGCCGATGGCCTTGTGCAGAAGGTCTACACCTCGCGCGACAACCCGGCCAACAAGCTCGAACAGCTTTCAGACGGCACCTACCGCCGCAAGCTCGACGACGGCACCGAATACCTCTACAGCACCCCCACGGTGGATGCGCAGGGCAAGCACGTCTCCGGCAAGCTGCTGAGCGTCAAAGACCGCTACGGCAACCTCACCCGCTACGACTACGACAACGCCGGCCGCATCCTCACCATCACCGATCCGGCCGGGCTCAAGACCCTCTTCGGCTACAGCGGCGACAAGGTCACCACCATCACCGATCCGGCGGGCCGCGTCACGCACCTCAATTACTTCGGCAAGGATCTGGTCGGCATCGTCGACCCGGACGATTCCGAACGCAGTTTCGGCTATGACGCCAAGGGCCACATGACCCTGGAGATCAACAAGCTGGGCGGCACGGAGACCAACACCTACGGCTTCCACGGCCGCGCCGAAACGGCGCACCGGCCGGATGGCACGGAGGTGGAAGTCAGCGCCTGGCAGGTGCAGGGCCTGGCCGACCCGGCCGACACCGCCACCCGCGAGACCACCGCGCAGGTGATGATCGGCAAGATCGATGCATTGAAGGCGAAGTTCACCTACGCCAACGGCAACGAGAAGACCGTCACCTTCAACGAGCGCGGCCAGGTGCTGGTCGAAAGCGACAGCCTGGGCGAAGTCGAACGCTTCGAGCGCGACGAGATGGGCAATGTGCTCGTGGCCACGCACGGCGGCCATGAGCAAGGTCGTCTCCACCTACGACGAGCGCGGCAACCGCACCAGCTTCAGCGACGAGGAATCCGCCTCCGGCGCGGCCACCCGCATGACGTATGACGGCCGCTTCAACGTGGTCACCAGCGTCACCGACGAACTGCTGCGCACCACGAAGTACCAGATCGACGCCAAGGGCAACATCGAGAAGGTCACCAACGCCGACGGCAGCGAGTGGGCCTACACCTACTACCCGCAGGGCATGGTGCGCACGGCCACCGATCCCGAAGGGCATCAGACCGCCTACTTCTACGATGCCAAGGGCCGACTGGAGCGCGTGCGCAACCCGGACGCCAGCTTCCGCAGCTACACCTACGACGCGGCCGGCAACGTCAAGACCAGCACCGACGAGGAAGGCCGCACCACCAGCTTCGAATACGACGCGATGAACCGGCTGGTGCGCACCATCCAGCCGGCTGCGCTCATCAACGGCCAGCTCACCAAGCCCGAGCAGAGCTTCACCTACGACGCCGCCGGCAACCAGACCAGCGCCACCGACGCCAATGGCCACACGGTGATCAGCACCTACGACCGTCGCGGCCAGCTCACCAGCCGCAAGGCGGCCGATGGCGGCACCACCACCTGGCACTACAACAGCCAGGGCGAGATGGACTGGATGGAGGACCCGCTGGGCCACCGCACCACCTACACCTATGACCTGCGCTACCGCGTACTCACGGTCAAGGATGCGGAAAACAACGTCACCGAATACGAATACCACCACGGCGAACGGCCGGAAGTGGTCAAGGACGCCGAAGGCCACGAGACCCATTACGAATACGACGCCCGCGGCCGTCTCATCGAGAAGACCGATGCGCTCGGCAAGCAGCTGATCAACGTCTACGACGCCGCCAACAACCTCGTTGCCACCACCGACGAGCGCGGCCACACCACGCTGTACCACTACGATGCGATGAACCGCCGCATCGGCGTGACCGATGCCGAAGGCAAGGAATCGAAGACCGACTACGACGTGCTCGGCAACGTGATCGCCGACACGGACGCCAACGGCCACACCACCCACTACACCTACGACGCCCGCAAGCGGCTGATCACAACCAAGGACCCGTACGGCCGCATCACGCGCAACGAGTACGACAAGGTGGGCAACCGCATTGCCGCCATCGACGAGCTGAACCGCCGCACCGAATACAAGTACGACGCGCTCGACCGCCTCGTCCAGATCACCCTGCCTGATCCCGATGGCGACACCGGCTCGGCCGGCCCGTCCATCACCAAGATGGCCTACGACGCCGTGGGCAACCGCATCCAGGTGATCGATGCGCTCAACCACGCCACCTCGTACGAATACGATGCCGTCAACCGCCGCGTGAAGGAAACCAACGCGAAGAACGCCAGCGCCACCACGCAGTACGACGAGGCCGGCAACGTCATCGCGACCACCGATTTCCTCGGCCGCAAGACCACCTACGTCTACGACAAGATCAATCGCCTGACCGAAACGCACATGCCCGATCCGGACGTGGCGGGCGCGTCGACGACGGTGGCCAAGCGCACCTACGACAAGGTCGGCAACCTGCTGAGCTACACCGACCCGCTCAACCGCGTCACCAGCTACGTCTACGACGAGCTCAACCGCGCGATCAAGATGACCGACGCCGAAAACGGCGTGAGCGAGACCGAGTACGACGAAGTAGGCAATGTCAAGGCACGCACCGATGCCGAAGGCCGCCGCACGACCTACACCTACGACAAGGTCAACCGCCTGACCAAGGTGACCGAGCCTGCGCCCGGTGGCACCGGCGGCAACGAGCCGGCCATCACCCAGTACGAATACGACGACGTCGGCAACCGCACCCGCACCATCGATGCGATGGGCTATGCCACCCGCTACGTCTACGACAAGCTCGACCGCCTGGTGAGCACCACCAACGCGCTGAACAAGACGGCCACGCGCACCTTCAACGAGGTGGGCGACATGGTGGCATCGACCGACGAACTCGGCCGCGTCACCGGCTTTGCCTACGATGTCCAGCACCGCCTGATCAAGGTCACCCTGCCCGATCCCGATGGCACGGGCGGCAGCGGATCGCCCACGATCACGTACGAATACGACGCGGTGGGCAACCAGATCCAGGCCACCGACGAGATCGGTGCCGTCACGCGCACCCAGTACGACGAGCTCAACCGCCGCATCGGCTGGACGGACGCGCTCAACCACTCCGGCTCGGTCACGTACGACGCGGTCGGCAACGTGCTCACGCAGACCGATGAACTCGGCCGCACGACCACCTTCACCTACGACCACCTGAACCGCCGACTCAGCGTGACGGGGCCCGATCCCGATGGCAGCGGCACGCAATCGGCACCCGTGGCCACCTTCACCTACGACAAGGTGGGCAACCTTCTGTCCAAGAAGGACGCACGCGGCAACACCGAAAGCTACACCTACGACAAACTCAACCGCCAGACCGAGACCGAAGACGCCGATCACCACAAGACCAAGGCTGTGTACGACAAGGTCGGCAACCTGATCGAGCGCACCGACAAGCGGGGCAACACCACCACCTTCAGCTACGACAAGCTCAACCGCCGCGTGTCCATGACGGAGCCGGATCCGGATGGCGCCGGCTCGTCGGCCGCCACGGCCCAGCAGCCGCCGGTCACGCTCTACAGCTACGACCTGGTCGGCAACCTGCTGAGCGTCACCGACCCGCGCGGCCACAGCACCCGCTACACCTACGACAAGCTGCATCGCCAGACCAGCGTCACCGATGCGCTCCAGCACACCAGCAGCGTCACGTACGACGATGTCGGCAACGTCATCGAAGAAACCGATGCGCTCGGCCGCAAGACCGTCCACACCTATGACGACCTTGACCGCCGCACGCGCACCGAACAACCCGATGCCGATGGCACAGGTGCGCCTGTGTGGACCTACACCTACGATGCCGCCGGTAACCGCACCGGCATCACGGACCCTCGCAACCACACCACCAGCTTCGTCTACGACAAGCTGCGCCGGCTGACGTCCACCACCGATGCGCTGATGCACACCAGCACGACCGAGTACGACGCGGTGGGCAATGTCATCGCACGCACCGACCGCCTGGGCAACCAGACCACTTTCGTCTACGACGCGCTCAACCGCCTGACCGAACGCCATGAGGCCGATCCGGATGGCACGGATGGGGCGCAGGGCAGCCATACGGCCCCCGTCACGCGTTTCCAGTACGACGCCAACGGCAACCTCGTGCGCATGACCGATGCACTCGGCAAGTCCACGCAGTACGCCTACGACAAGCTCGACCGCCGCATCGAGGTGATCGACGCACTGGGCCGCAGCAGCACGCTGCGCTACGACGAGGCCGACAACGTCGTGCGCACCACCGATGCGCTCGGCCGCGTCACCACCTACACCTACGACGCCCTCAACCGCCTCATCAGCACGACCCTGCCCGATCCGGATGGCAGCACGGGCACGCAAGCCGCGCCCACGCTGAGCTTCGGCTACGACGCCGCCAGCAACCGCACCAGCACCATCGACGCGATGGGCTACGAGACGAAGGTCGAGTACGACGAACTCAACCGCGTCTGGCGCGAGACGGATGCGCTCAACCACACGCGCACCACCCGGTACGACGAGGTGGGCAATGTCATCGAGACCCTGGATGAGCTCGGCCGCAAGACCTCCTACGCCTACGACAAGCTCAACCGCCTCATCACGCTGACACAGCCTGATCCGGATGGTGCCGAAGGCGCGCAGACGGCGCCCGTCAGCCACTTCACCTACGACAAGGTGGGCAACCGCCTGACCACGACCGATCCAATGAACGGCGTGACCACGCAGGTGTATGACGAGCTCAACCGCGTGACCTCCGTGACCGATGCGCTGGACCACACCAGCCGCGTCAGCTACGACGCCGAAGGCAATGTGCTGACCAGCACGGATGCCCTGGGCTACGTCACCGAATACGGCTATGACCACCTCAACCGCCGCATCCGCATCACGCAGCCGGATCCGGATGGCACCGGCGAGCAGACCGCCCCTGTGACCACCCTGGGCTACGACGCGGTCGGCAATCTGGTCAGCCGCACCGATGCGCTGCAGCACACCACGCGCTACGAGTTCGACGCGCTGCGCCGCAACACCAAGATCACGGACGCCCTGAACGGCGAGACGCTGATGGGCTACGACGCGGTGGGCAACCTCACCAGCCGCACCGATGCACTCGGCCGCGTCACGACCTATGTCTACGACGACCTGAACCGCCGCATCACCACCATCGATCCCGATTCGGATGGCGATGGCGAGCGCCAGGCACCGATCACACGCTTTGCCTACGACCTCAACGGCAACCTGCTGTCGACGACGGACGCGCTCAAGCGCGTGACCAGCCACAGCTACGACAAGCTCAACCGCCGCCTGTCCACCACCAACGCGCTCCTTCAGACGAACAGCGTCACCTACGACCACGTGGGCAATGTGCTGACCGAGACGGATGCGCTGGGCCGCGTCACCGAACACAGCTACGACGACCTCAACCGCCGCACGCTCACCACGCTGCCCGACCCGGACGGCAGCGGCGAGCAGACGCGCCCGGTGATCCGCATGAGCTACGACGCCGTGGGCAATGTGCTGAGCATCACCGACCCGCTCAACCACACCACCACCTACAGCTACGACAAGCTCAGCCAGCGCATCGGCACCACCGATGCGCTGAACCACACGGCCACGATGGCCTACGACGCCATGGGCCGCCTCACGCGCAGCACCGATGTGCTGGGCCGCACCACGCTCAACCAGTACGACGGTTTGGGCCGCCTGGTCAAGGTCACGCATCCGGATCCGGATGGTGCCGAGGGCTCGCAGGCATCGCCCGTGACGCAGATGCGCTACGACGCCGCCGGCAACCTGCTGGCCACCACCGATGCCGAAGGCCGCGTCACGCGCTACGCCTATGACGCGCTCAACCGCCGCACGCAACTGATCGACGCGCTCGACAAGGTCACCACCTCGACCTACGACAAGGTGGGCAACCTGTTGACGGTCACCGATCCGCTGCAGCGCACCACCACCTATGCCTACGACGCACTGGACCGCCGCATCTCGGTGACCCAGCCCGATCCGGACGGCACCGCCGGGCCCATGCAGGCCCTGGTCACCCGCTTCGATCACGACGCCGTGGGCAACCTGGTGAAGGTGACCGATCCACTGCTGCACGAATCCTTCAAGGTCTACGACGCCCTCAACCGCGTCAAGACCGAGATCGATGCCGAAGGCCACGGCACGGCCTACGAATACGACGAGGTCGGCAAGCTCAAGTCCGTCACCGATCCCGACAACAACACGACCCGCTACGAATACGACCGCCTCGACCGCCTGGTCAAGCAGACCGACGCCCTCAACGCCGTGCGCAGCTTTGCCTACGATGCCGCCGGCAACCGCATCCGCAAGACGGACGCGCTGGGCCGCGTCACCGACTACGGCTTCGACGCACTCAACCGCCAGACCACGGAGACCTGGCTGGGCACCACCGGCAGCACCGAACGCGTCATCACGCGCGTCTACGACGAGGCGGGCCAGCTCACCCGCATCAGCGACGCCGACAGCGTCTACGCGATGACGTATGACGGCATGGGCCGCGTCACCCGCGTGGACAACAGCGGCACGCCGGGCGCCGTGCAGGCCGCCTTCGACTACCGCTACGACGCGGTGGGCAATGTGCTGCGCGTGCAAGCCACGATCAACGGCAACGCCAGCTGGCACACCGAGAGCACCTACGACAAGCTCAACCGCGTCAAGACGATGGTGCAGGACGGCGGCCCGGCCGTGTTCAAGCGCGCCGAGTTCGACTACGACGACGCCGGCCAACTGACCGCCACGCGCCGCTTCGATGCGAATGGCACGGCCGCCGACATCCGCACGGCCATCACCTGGGACCAGGCTGGCCGCATCTCGAGCCTGCAACACAGCAACGCCAGCGGCACCGTGGCCAACTACCAGTACACCTGGAACGAAGCCACGCTGCTGAGCCACCTCGTGTCCACCGATGGCACGGCCGACTTCGTCTACGACAAGGCCGGCCAGCTCAACCGCGCCGACTTCTCCTACCAGGACGACCAGGTCTTCAACCTCGACGGCAACGGCAACCCCGCCACCGGCACCAGCACCAACAACCAGGTCACCGACGACAGCCTCTACACCTACACCTACGACGCCGAAGGCAACCGTGCCACCCGCACCGAGAAGGCCACCGGCCAGGTCACGACCTACACCTGGGACCACCACAACCGCCTGACCAGCGCCACCACGCGCAATGCCGGCGGCCAGGTGATCGCCACCGAGACCGTGCGCTACGACGCCTTCGACCGCAAGATCGAAACCGTCACCGATGCCGATGGCGCCGGGACGCAAGGCGCCGTCACCCAGCGCTATGTGCACGAGGGCGACGACGTGGCCATGGTGTATGACGGCAACGGCCAGATGCAGGACCTGTATCTGCACGCCCCCGGCATGGACCAGCTGATCGCCGAACAGCACGGCAACCAGCTGCGCTGGACCCTGGCCGACCATCAGCAGACCGTGCGCGACGTGACCGACGCCAGCGGCAACCTGCTCAACCACCTGCGCTACGACAGCTTCGGCCGCCTGACCGCGCAGACCAACGCCGCGGTGGCCACGCGCTACACCTACACCGGCCGCGAGTACGACGCCGTGCTCGACCTGATGGACTACCGCGCACGCTGGTACGACGCCCGCATGGGCCGCTTCGTGAGCACCGACCCCATGGGCTTCGGCGCGGGCGATGCCAACCTGTACCGCTACGTCGGCAACAACCCCTTCGGCGCCACCGACCCGACGGGCATGACCGAGCTGCAGACCAACTCCACCGCCGTGAAGTGGGCGGCACGCGGCGTCGGCGCCATCGCGGCCGTGCCGGGCTTCGTGTTCGAGATGGGCTACAGCGTGGGCACCTTCATCGACCGCAACGTCATCAACCCGCTGTTCTGGCAATCCGCAGCACAGCGCGAAGCGGCCATCCGCCAGCGCGCCGAGCAGCGCATGAAGGACGCCTTCGATCCCTGCGGCGATCTGCTGCACGCCATCAACTCCCTGCCTGGCACCTTCGACCGCATGTACAACGCCGCGGCCGAGGCCTACTACAAGTGGGACAAGGAGGTCGATGACCTGGCCGCCAGCGGCAGCGTGTGGAACAACGTCAAGGCCGGCTACAAGTTCACCGAGCCCGTCATCGAGGTGGCGCTCAATGTGCTGCCGCCGGTGATCGGCGTGGCCGGTGCCGTGGTGGAGCTGGCCTCCGTGGGCCGCGCACTGGAAGCTGAGAGCTTCGCCATGCGCGTGCTCAAGGAGACCCGCCGCGATCTGGGCATGGGCGGCCTGCGCAGCGACAACGCCGTCGCGCACTTCCGCCAGTACGGCATGGACTACACCGACCGCAAGGCGCTCATGCACACCCTGCAGCTTCAGGCCAAGGCCGAAGGCAAGGCAGGCGAGTGGATCGGCCGCTACCGCGAGCTGGAGAACCTGCGCCGCACCAACTACGACGCCTGGGCCGAGCGCATCGGCAAGATCGACATCCGTGTGGGCGCACAGGAGGTGCGCGAGCAGCTCATGCTCAAGCGCTACGAACAGGCGCTCAAGACCAACCCGCGCACGGCCCACAAGGTGCTGGAGAGCCAGGGCTCCATCCTCGACACGATGGACAACGCGGTTAACAGCTGGGTCAAGCAGAAGAAGGCCGCGCTGCTGGAAGAAGCCGGTGGCGTGGGCAGCTTTGCCGCGGGCGAAAGCGACCGCGTCATCCTGGCCTCCGAAAGCCGCATCTACAACCTCGACTTCGAGATCCGCTCCGGCGACCGCTGGACCTCGGCCGTCTCACGTTGGGGCGATGAGATGGGCCTGGCCGCCAAGCCCGAGAACTACAAGGGCAAGACCTACTTCGGCATCGCGCCCAAGACGCCGGGCGTCAAGGGCCTGGTCGAAGCGGGTGTGCGCGCCATCTGGGAAGTGCCCACGCAGGGCGTTCAGGGCTGGCTGCGCAACAACTTCTACCGCGGTGACCTGGACATCTACCGCATCACCCAGCGCATGCCCGACGGCACGATCCGCCAACTCAACAACCGCGAGGTGCTGGACGTCATCGACCGCATGAACAACCGCAAGGTGTTCGAGTTCGGCGGCACGCCTTCGTTCAACCATGGCGCCCACGCGACCATGCACATGACCGAAGGCGGCTACCTCAACTTCACCAGCAGCCCCATCGGCAAGGGCGTGCAGATGGACAAGATCGGCGCGCCCGGCGCCATCACAGCCGTGCGTGCCGAACGCAGCGGCCTGGTGGTCACCGAGATGAGCGAGGCCCAGGTCTACAACCGCGCCATGCAGCCGGGCTCCGGCGAGAACTGGTACGGCATCTGGGACCAGCCCAAGGGCAGCGCCTTCCGCAACACGCCGGCCGCTGCGGCGCCGGTGGCGCGCGAGGCGGCGGTCAATGCCGCGGCAGCGCTGCAAGGCACGGGCGCCAACGCCTCCATGGGTGCACTGGAGAAATCCGTCCTGCGGATCGAGCAGTCGCCCGTGCGGCTGCGCACGCCCGCACTGCAGGCCGCACAGGCCGATCTCCACGCCATCACCAACCAGGAGATCGAGGCCCTGCTCGGCGGCCTGGGCAGCGGCGGTGCGCGCTCCGGCACGATGTTCCAGATGCCGGGCCAGAACCCCATCTCGGGCAGCGGCCTGCAGGACATCCTCACCAAGGTCAACCACGACCCCAACCAGATCACCTACAACGTCAACCACTACTTCAGCGGCGTCACCAGCGCGCGCATCAACGGTGCGGCCGCCGGCGGCATCCCGCAGACCCTGGTGATGAGCGGCCCGCTCGAAGCCGACGCCCTGATGGCCAGCGAGCTGACCACCAATGCGGCCGGCAATTGGCTGGGCCTGGGCAATGTCGAAGTGCGCTACCACTCGACCAACCCGCGCTTCCCGGTCTACGGGCCCACGGTGCAGGTCAACACGCCGAGCCAGCGCTTCGGCTTCCTGGGCAACAAGAAGCTGTGGGTGGACGCACCGCAGGCGCAGTACCTGCATCCGGGCGGCAACTGGCTGGACCTGTCCAACCAGGCGCTGACCCCGCAGATGCGCACCGATGTGCACTGGCCCACCGGCGGCGGTGCGCTGACGGCCGGCCACACATCCGGCACCGTCACGCTGCCGGCCGCCACGCGCCTGCAGGACACCAGCGCCTCGCTGCAACTGGCCGATCTGGCCACGTTGCTGTGGAACCAGCTGCGTCCGGCCGGCATGGCGGCGGCCGACCTGGCGCTGCGCATCGAGATCGCGGATCTGCCCGACGGTGAACTGGGCCATGCCTACATCACCCAGCTCAATGCGGCAGGCCTGCCCTCGGAAGGCAAGATCGTGCTGGACATCGATGCCGACGGCCACGGCTGGTTCGTGGATGCAACGCCGCTGGACGCTGGTGAGTTCGCGCCGCAGTTGGGCACCGGATCGGCCACGCAGTCGTGGTCGGCGCTGCCGGGCTCATCGGCCCAGGGCCGCTATGACCTGTTCACCGTGCTCGCCCATGAAGTGGGCCACACGCTGGGCATCCTGCAAGGCTTTGCCGGCTTCGATGCACGCGTCAGCACCGCGGCAGACGGCACCCGCCTGTTCCATGCCCAAGGCATCAGCGTGATGCTGTCCGCCGACGGCGCCCACTTCAGCGATGCCGACCACGCCGACGATCTCATGGCCGACAGCCTGGCCCTGTCGCAGCGCAAGCTGCCCTCGCTGCTGGACGCCCAGGTGCTGGCCGCGGTGCGCGGCGCCACGCTGCCGTCCACCGGTGTGGCCATGCCCGTGAACATCGGCCCGGGCCTCGTCACCGTGAGCGCCACCCCGGTGCCGCTGCGCAATGGCGATTTCGCCTTGAGCACGCCGGGTGCGGACTTCGGCTGGCAGGCCACCGGCAGCGCCACCGTGGCCAACGGCCAGGGCGTGCTGCAGGAAGACGTGTCGCTGACCTCTCGCCTGCGGCAGGACTTCACCGTGGCCCAGGGTGCCAGCAAGCTCAGCTTCAAGATCACCGAAGCGATGTTCGGCACGTTGGGCAGCGGCCCGCGCGACGCCTTCGAAGTGGCCCTGCTCGACCCCAGCACGCACACGCCGCTGGCCGGTGCCATCGACCTGCAAGGCACCGATGCCCTGCTCAACATCCAGGCCGATGGCACGGTGCTGAGCGCCGCTTCGGTGAGCATCACAGGCCTGGTCAACGGCAAGCTGCCGACGCAGTGGAGCTCGCCGCTGATCGTCACCATCGATCTGGCCGGCCTGCAGGCTGGCACCGAGATGGCGCTGTACTTCGACCTGCTGGGCTTCGGTGCATTGGGCAGCCGCGTGGCCATCGACGATGTGCGCTTCGGCGAACAGAGCGCACCGCAGAACCATGCCCCCGTGGCGCATGACGATGCCGTCACCACCGAAGAAGACACGGCCATCGTGTTCGACCCCCGCGGCAACGACACCGACGCCGATGGCGACCCGCTGCAGATCGTCATCGTTCAGGGGCCGGCCCACGGCACGGTGGTGCGCAACCTCGATGGCACGCTGCGCTACACGCCGGTGGCCAACTTCCATGGCAGCGACAGCTTCACCTACCTGCTCAACGATGGTCAGGCGGACAGCAACGTCGCCACGGTGACGATCGATGTCACCCCGGTCAACGATGCCCCGACGCTCAACCCGCCGGTGCAGGGGCCGCTCAACGTGCAGGAAGGTGCCCTGATCACCCTGCCCTTGAGCAGCATCGACATCGACACGGGCGACACGGTGCACTACGTGCTGGATCAGGCACCAGCCGGGGCCACGATCACGGCGGGCGGCATGTTGCAATGGCGCGCCACCGATGGCAACGCGGCGTACAGCTTCACGCTGCGTGCCGTGGACCAGGCCGGCGCTTCGTCGGCCGCGCAGAGCTTCACGGTCAACGTGGCCAATGTGGCGCCCACGCTCACGCTGGGTGCCCCGTCATCGGCAGAGGTCGGCAAGCCCGTCACCATCAGCCTGGGCCACACCGATCCGGGTCAGGACACGCTGATCAACTGGCGCATCGACTGGGGCGATGGCAAGGTGGAGGTGCTCTCGGGCACCGTCACCACGGCATCGCACGTCTACACCAGCGCGGCGGCCCAACGCACCGTGCAGGTCCAGGCCAGCGATGAAGACGGCACGTGGACCGGCCCGAGCCGCACACTCAAGGTCGTGGCGGCCAGCGATCCCAACACCGATCCGAACCAGGGCGGTGGCGGCAAGGATCCGAACCAGGGGGATCCCAACACCCTCCCCGGTGGCCTGCCGGGTGGCGGCAGCACGGGCGCAGGCGGCGGCCGCCCCGATCCCAACAACCCGAGAGGCACCAGCGGCGATCCCAACCGGCCGGGCAGCTCGACCGTGGTCACGCGCCCCGGCAGTGGCCTGCCGGGCTCGGTCAGTGGCGATCCGAATGGCTCGACCAGCGGCGGCCTGCGCTTGCCCGTCATCACGGGCACGCTCAGCGCGCATCCCATGGTGCAGGCGCGCGGCGTGGCCCGCATCGAGAGTGCACCGGCCGACCGCGTGCCCAGCCATGTCGTCATGACGGCCGATGCGCTCAACCAGCTCATCGAGCGCAACCCCACCGGCGCGGGCGCACGCAGCTCGCTGCAGGTCACCGGGGTGACGGTGGGCGCCACCGGCCTGCACGTGCGCTTCACCGAAGCCATCGACGGGCGCCGTCTGCATGGCGAGCTGTTCAGCCAGTTCAAGCATGGCAACGGCCCGGCGGTGGTGCTCATGCGTGGCAAGGCCACCATCGCCGGCCACATCGTGATCGATGCCGATGGCGAGGGTTTCGTCTTCATCGCCGACAAGGGCCTGCTGCCCGATGGCGAATACACCTTGATGCTGCGTGCCGCCTGGGACGGCGTGGTCGACCAGCGCGGCCTGCTGCTCGACGGCGACTACGACGGCAAGCCGGGCGGGCACTTCCGGGCGCGCTTCATCGTGTCGGAAGGTGGTCAGCGCATCAGCCTGCTGCCTGCCTCAGGCGACACCCGCACCGCATCGGCCGATGAGGGAAGGAGCGTCACCACAGGCGATGCGACGGGCACAGGCGCAGGCCTCGTCAGCCTGCTGTATGCCGCCATGCAGCCAGCCGTGCGCAGGCCCGCCGTCCGCAGGCCGCTGCGCACGCGGCATGTCTCGCGCCTGGCGCACGGGCTGCCGCCCGAGGCTGGCGGCCTGGCCGCATCCCGGCGCCATGCCATGGCCGAGGTGCCGCCGCCTGTGGTGCACATGGCCGCCGATCCCGCCACGCAGGCACCCGCCTTCCCGCTCCAGCACGGCGCGCCCGGATGGGTGGCCCGCTGGGTGGGCGTCGAGGACGAGGCGCCACCCAGCTGGCAGATCCGTCTTTGAGGCCACGTCGACCCAGACCTTCCCCACCGCATTCAGCCGTTTTTCAGAAGTTCAGTCCCTCATGAAGCACGTTTTCCAAACCCATCGCCCGCATGCGCTCAAGCTGCGCCTGACCACGACGGCCCTGGCCGGCGTCATCGGCCTCGTCGGCATCGGCGGGCTCCTGCCGATGTCGGTGCAGCCTGCGCATGCGGCAGAAGCCACTTCTGCCGTCAACGCCGTGATGGCCCAGCAAGCTGCTCCGCAAACCGCGTCACAAGCCGCCCCACAAGCCACCCGAGCCGCCCGCCTGAGCGACATCCTCCAGATGGCGCGCGACAACGATCCGCAGTACGCCGCCGCCAAGGCCAGCGCCGAAGCCGGTCGCGAGAAGTACGTCCAGGGCCGTGCCGGCCTGCTGCCCTCGCTGTCGGCCAGCGGCAGCGCGCGCCGCGTGCACGAATCCAACACGGGCCTGCCCAATCCGGTCAACTACCACTCGGGTGTGGCCGCCCTCACCTTGAACCAGCCGCTGCTGCGCATGGCCAACTTCCAGGCCTTCAAACAGGGTGAACTGCAGGCGGCCCTCGCCGATCTGCAGCTGCAGGCGGCCGAGCAGGACCTGCTGCTGCGCGTGGCCAAGGCCTACTTCGATGTGCTGCAGGCCCAGGACGCGCTCGACAGCGTGCGCGCCCAGAAGGAGGCCTTCAGCCAGCAGCTCGCGCAGGCCGACAAGAGCTACAAGGTCGGCGTCTCGCCCATCACCGATGTCAACGATGCGCAATCGCGTTACGACCTGACGCTGGCGCAGGAGATTGCGGCGCTCAACGATCTGGAGGTCAAGCGCCGCGCCGTGCAGAAGTCCATCCGCGTCACGGTGCCGCGGCTGGCCACGTTGAATGAACAGGCCTCGGTCGAGCTGCTGCCTCCAGAGCAGCTTCAACAACTGGTGAGCCAGGCGCCTGAAGGCTCGCTGCAGGTGGCCATCGGTCGCACGACGGCCGAGATCGCACGCCGCGAAGTGGCCCGCGAATCGGCCGGCCATTGGCCCACGGTCGATCTGGTGGCCAACAAGGTCGAGAACTACCACGCCAGCTACAACGTCACCGGCCCGCAGACCACCCGCCAGGCCGCGATTGGCGTGGAGGTGAACGTGCCGCTGTTCCAGGGCGGTGCCGTGCGTTCGCGCGAGCGTGAAGCCGCTGCCAACCACGAGCGCGCCCGCGAGGAACTCGAAGCCGCGCGCCGTCAGGCCGAATTCGAAGCCGGCCAGGCCATGCTGGGCGTGCAATCGGGTGCGGCCATGAACCGCGCGCTCAAGCAGGCCTTGTCATCCAATGAAACGCAGGTGAAATCCACCCGCCGCGGCATGGAGGTCGGCGTGCGCACGCGCGTGGACGTGCTCAATGCCGAACAGCAGCTGTATGCCACCCGGCGGGATTTGTCTGCCGCACGCTATCAGACTCTGGTTTCGGCCCTGCAATTGAAGGCCGCGGCCGGCCAGCTCACCGAGCAGGATGTGCGCGCGCTCGACGGCCTGCTGGGCGAGCAATGAGGGCGATCAACTCAGTGCGACGCCAACCCCGGCTTTGCGGTCTGGTCGCCTTGCATTCCCCTCGCTAAACTGCGCCTCCATCATGTCCGCCGCGCCCCTCGAAGATCCAGCCGCCCGTGCCGCCGCCGCATCGCCTGACGACGCGTGGCGCCGGCTGTCTGCCGCCCAGACGGCCGATGGGCTGTGCAAGGCCTGGCTGGAGGTGCTGGCCCGCTCGCTGGTGCCCGCGCGCACCGCCACGCTGCTGCTGGCCCAGCCCGATGGCAGCTTCGCGCCGGTGGCCGTCCTGCCTGCCGGCCGAGACACGCAATACCTGGCCGAGATCGCCACCGAGTCCCTGCGCCAGCGCGAAGGCACCGTGCGCCGCGATGAACTCGGCCACGTGCGCCTGGCCTACCCGCTGCAAGCCGGCGCACGCCTCGATGGCGCCGTGGTGCTCGACCTCGGCCCCGCCGACGAAGCCGCCGTCGAACGCGCCATGCGCCTGACCCACTGGGGCGCCGGCTGGCTGCTGGATCTGATGAACCAGCGTGAGCTCTCGCGCCAGTTGCACCGCACAGAACAAGCCGGCTTCCTGCTCGACACCCTGCTGGCCACCCTGCATGAAGGCAGTGCCCGCGAAGCGGCGCTGATGCTGGTCAACCGCATCGGCCGCCATCTCGACTGCCAGCAGGTGCAACTGGCCACGCCCAAGGGCCGCACGCTGCAGATGCTGGCGATCTCGCACGCGGCCTGGTTCGACGAACGCGCCGGCCTCATCAACCAGGCCCTGCAGGCCATGCACGAGGCCTATGACCAGCGCCAGCGCATCGTCTGGCCCGCCCAGGCCGATGCCCCGATCAAGGACAAGGGCGCCGCCACACTGGCCCATGCGCGCTATGCCGAACAGGCCTGCGGCAAACACCTGTGCAGCCTGCCCTTGATCGCCGGGCATGAGCTGGCCGGCGTGCTGATGTGCGAGCGCGATCGCCCGTTCTCACCCGAAGAGCTGACGGCACTCGAAGCCATGGCTTTGGCCGCCGCGCCCGTCATCCAGACGCGCCAGCAGGCCGATCAAGGCGCCTTCACGCGTGCGCGCAAACAGGCCACGCAGGCCATGCAGCTCATCACCGGCCCGCGTTACCCGGCCATCAAGCTGGGGGCAGCCACCCTCGCGGTCTTCCTTGTGGCCACGGCCCTGATCCCGGGTACCTTCCGAATCTCGGCCCAGGCCGTGGTCGAAGGCGCGGTGCAGCGTGCTGCCGCCGCGCCCTTCGATGGCTTCGTGCGCGAAGCCCCCGCCCGCGCGGGCGATGTCGTCAAGGCCGGCCAGTTGCTCGCCTTGCTCGACGACAAGGATCTCAAGCTCGAGAAGCTGCGCTGGGAATCCGAGCTCGAGGTCGCCCAGCAAAAGGAACGCGAGGCCATGGCCAAAGGCAACCGGGTGGACCAGCGCCTGGCCGCCGCCCAAGCCAACCAGGCCCGCGCCCAATTGGATCTGGCCTTGTCCAAGCTGGCTCGCATCCACATTGCCGCGCCCTTCGATGGCGTGGTCGTCAAGGGCGATCTGTCGCAGCAACTGGGCTCGCCCATCGAGCAGGGCAAGGTCCTGTTCGAGCTGGCGCCGCTGGATGCCTGGCGCGTGATCCTCAAGGTCGATGACCGCGACATCACCCACGTCCAGCCCGGCGCCATCGGCACGCTGCGCCTCTCTAGCCTGCCCGGCCAGTCCTGGCCGTTCAAGGTGCGCAAGCTCACGCCGATATCGGTGGCCGAAGACGGCCGCACCTACTTCCGCGTCGAGGCCGAACTCGATCAGCATGCGCCCAAGCTGCGGCCCAACATGGAAGGCGTCGGCAAGATCGAGGCGGGCGAGCACAGCCTGCTGTGGATCTGGACCCACGGCTTCGTCGAATGGCTGCGCATGAGCTGGTGGCACTTCATGCCTTGAGGACGGGGCACCGCACATGAGCGCCTCCCTGCTGTCCCGCAACTGGTACCGCGTCAGCGGGCTGCGGCCACGCCTGCGCGGCCACGTCCGCATCCACCGGCATGCCTACCGCGGCCAGGTCTGGCATGTGGTCGAAGACCGCGTGGGCGGCAAGCACCACCGCTTCAACGCCATGGCCTACCGCGTGCTGAGCCTCATGGACGGACAACGCACCATGCAGGATGTGTGGGCGCTGATCGAGGCCGAGACGCGCGAGGGTGATGGCACCGGCGACATCCCCACGCAGGAAGAACTGATCCAACTGCTCGGCCAGTTGCATGCGGTGGACCTGATCCTGTGCGATGTCACGCCCGATGTGGCGGAGCTGTTCGAGCGGCGCGGCCAGCAGGTGCGGCGCAAATGGATGGGCCGTGTCGGCAACCCCATGTCGCTGAAGCTGCCGCTGTTCGATCCCGACCGGCATGTGGCCCGCCTCGCCCGCGTGCTGGCCCCGCTCAATGGCCGTGGCGGCGTGCTGCTGTGGCTGGCACTGGTGCTGCCTGCCTTGATCCTGTCCTTCTCGCACGGGCGGGAGCTGGCGGGCAATTTCGCCGAGCGCATGCTGGCCACCGAGAACCTCGTGCTGGTGGCCATCCTGTTCCCGCTGATCAAGGCCGTCCATGAACTTGGCCATGCGCTGGCCTGTCGGCTGCAAGGCGGCGAGGTGCATGAAACCGGCCTGATGCTGCTGGTGCTCTACCCCGTGCCTTACGTGGATGTGTCGCACTCGTCGGCCTTCGTCAGCAAGTGGCATCGCGCACTGGTGGGCGCGGCCGGCATGCTGGCCGAGTTGATGGTGGCGGCGATGGCCTTCTACCTCTGGCTGCTGCTGGAGCCGGGGCTGGCGCGCTCCATCGCCTACAACGTGGCCGTGCTGGCCAGCGTCACCACGCTGTTCTTCAATGCCAACCCGCTGCTGCGCTATGACGGCTACTACATCCTGGCCGATCTGATCGAGATCCCCAACCTCGGCAACCGCGCCAACCAGTACTGGCTGCACCTGATCGAGCGCCACATCTTCGGCGTGCACGGCACCCAGCCGCCGCAGGCCACACCGGGCGAACGCCGCTGGTTCCTGCTGTATGCGCCGCTGGCCATGGTCTACCGCCTCAGCGTGTCGCTGGGCATCGCGCTGCTGCTGGCCCAGCAGTTCTTCGTGGTGGGCGTGCTGCTGGCCGCCTGGACGATCGCCACTGGCATGCTGTGGCCCGTGGCCAAAGGCCTCAAGGCCGTGTTCACCCAGCAGCGCTTCGCGGCACGTGCCCAGCGCGTGCGCGCGGTGCTGGCCGGCACACTGGCCACCTTCGCCCTGCTGTTGTTTGCGCTGCCTTTGCCCTATCACACGGTGACCGAAGGCGTGCTGTGGCTGCCCGACAAGGCCGTGCTCCGCGCCGAAACGGGCGGCTTCGTGCGCGCCGTCCTGGCCCGCCCCGGCCAGCGCATGGCCCCAGGCCAGCCCGTCATCGAAAGCGTGGATCCCGGCCTGCAGGCACGGCTGGAAGCCCAGCAGGCCCGCATCGAGGAGATCCAGGCCAAATACGACGCCGCCTGGAGCGTGGCCCAATCCCAGGCCGAGCAGCTTGACCAGGAACTGCAGCGCGAACAAGGCGTGCTCGACAGCCTGCAGGATGAAGCGCGACGCCTGACCTTGCGCAGCCAGCTCGATGGCACCTTGCTGCTGGACAACCCTTCCGACCTGCCTGGCCGTTATCTCAAGAAGGGCGATGTGGTGGGCTATGTGCGCACGGCCGAGCCGCCGGTGGTGCGCGGTGTGGTCGCCCAGGCCGACATCGACGCCGTGCGCCTGGACACGCGCAGCGTCGAAGTGCGCCTGGCCCAACGCAGCCAGCAGACCTGGCAGGCCCACCTCAGCCGGGCCATCCCCGCAGCCGGGCACCAGTTGCCCAGCGCCGTGCTCGGCCACAAGGGCGGTGGCCCGGCCTTGAGCGATCCGCGCGATGAACAGGGCCTCACCACGCTGGAATCCGTCTTCGAGTTCGAGCTGGCCATGCCCCGGGACGTGCCCAGCCAGTTGCTGGGGGGCCGCGTCACCCTGCGCTTCGAGCACAGCCCCGAGCCCATCGGCTGGCGCTGGCTGCGCGCCGTGCGCCGCGCCTTCCTGTCGCAACTGCAGGTGTGAGCACCCCATGCCTGTCCTGACCTTGCCGACCACGGGCACGCTGGCGCGCAGCGCCTTCCCCGAGCGCGCCGACAAGCCACTGTCCGCCCCCGATCAATGGGCCACAGGCATCGTCGCGCGCCTGCAGCGGCTCGTGCGCCCGCCAGCCGCCAGGGAAGTCGCGACCCTGGCGAGGCGGCTGGCGCAGGACGCCCCCGCACTCGCGCAACTGGATGACGCCACACTGATGCAACACCTGCGTCAGCAGGCCCCCGCCGCCATCCGCGATCTCCACACGCCCGCCCTGCACGACGTGCTGCTGCTGGTGGGCGAAGCCTCGCGGCGTTCCCTGGGCATGCGCCCCCATGCCACGCAGCTCACGGGTGCCGCCACCCTGCTGCGCGGCCGTCTGGCCGAGATGCAGACCGGCGAAGGCAAGACGCTGACAGCCGGCCTGGCCGCCTGCCTGGCCGCCGTGGCCGGCGTGCCCACCCACGTCGTCACCGTCAACGACTACCTCGCCAAGCGCGATGCAGACAAGAACGGCGCCCTCTACCGCTTCGCAGGCCTGAGCGTCGGCGTGGTGGTGCACGGCATGGCGCCCGATGCCAAGCGCGCGGCCTATGCCTGCGACATCACCTACTGCACCAACAAGGACATCGTCTTCGACTACCTGCGCGACAGGGTCGATGCACAAGGCCGCGCCAGCGCCGCCCAGCTCAGCGTGCGGCGGCTGCTCTCAGGGGGCCAAGGCGGCCAGCCCTTGCTGCGCGGCCTGCACTTTGCCATCGTGGACGAAGCCGACAGCATCCTCATCGACGAGGCCCGCACCCCGCTCATCCTGGCCGAGAAGGCCGGCGCCGTGGCCCATGCAGAACACTTCGCCGATGCGCTGGAGATGGCCCGCGGCCTCACGCCCGAGACGCACTACCGCATCGACGCGGTCCACAAGGAACTGCACCTCACCCCCGAAGGCCAGTCGCACATCGCCCGGCTGAGCGCCGATCGCGACGGCGTGTGGCGCAGCGCACAGGCCCGTGAATCCATGCTCTCGCAAGCGCTGCGCGCCCTGCACCTCTTCCATCGCGACCGCCACTACCTCATCGATCCCCACGGCGAGGTCCAGATCATCGACGAGTACACCGGCCGCGTGCTGCCTGGCCGCACCTGGGAACAGGGCCTGCACCAGATGATCGAGACCAAGGAAGGCACCAAGCTGTCCGAACAGACCCGCACCCTGGCCAGCATCACGTATCAACGCTTCTTCGCGCGCTACCTGCGCCTGGGCGGCATGAGCGGCACCGCGCGAGAAGTGGCCGGCGAGCTGCGCCTGGTCTACGGCCTGGACACCGTCACCATCCCCACCCACAAGCCGAACCGGCGCCAGCGCGATCCAGACATGCTGTGCGCCGATGAGCGCAGCAAATGGGCCCGCGTGGCCGAACGCGCCGCGGCCTTGCAGCAAAGCGGGCAACCGGTGCTGATCGGCACACGCTCGGTAGAAGCGTCAGAGCGCTTGAGCGCCGAGCTGCATCGACGCAGCATTCCGCACGAGGTGCTCAACGCCAGGCAGGATGCCGAAGAGGCCGACATCGTGGGCCGCGCCGGCCGCGTGGGCGCCATCACCGTGGCCACCAACATGGCGGGCCGCGGCACCGACATCGGTCTTGAAGACGAGGCCCACGCCTTGGGCGGCCTCTTCGTCATCCTCACTGAATATCACGACTCGCCCCGCATCGACCGCCAACTGATCGGCCGCTGCGCGCGCCAGGGCGACCCGGGCCGCTGCCAGGCCATCGTCGCGCTCGATGACGAGCTGTTCGCGCAGCATGCGGGGCAGGCACGGGCCTTGTTGCGGCTGGCCCAAGGCACGCCTGCGCATGGCTGGCCAGGCCGGATGGCCCAGCAGGCCCTGAAGCTGGCGCTGACGCTGTCCCAATCGCGCGCCGAACGCATGCACGCGCGCACCCGCCGCGAGACCCTGCGGCGCGATCATCAACTCGACAAGACCCTCGCCTTCTCCGGCGACCCGATATGAGCAAGAAGTCCCCGATCGCCCAGGCCCTGCCCCCACGCCGCCACATCCGCCCCCCCATCCGCCTGATCTGCCTGAGCGCCCTCATCGGCTGGAACGGCCTCGGCCACCTCGCCCATGCCGCAGAACCTGGTTATGCCTGCCTGATCGAACCGTATCAGCGCGTGGAGTTGCGCAGCGCCATTGAAGCCCGCATCGACACCATCCATGTCCACCGCGGCGCCGAGGTTCGCAAGGGCCAGATCCTGGTCGAACTCGATGCCGCCAGCGAACGCATCGCCCTCGAAGGTGCCCGCTATCGCGCGGTCATGGAAGGTCAGGTGCGCAGCGCCGAAAGCCGCCTGACCGCGGCCAAGGAAAAGTTGCGCCGCCGTGAAGAGCTCGTGCAGGAGCGCTTCATGGCACCGCAGGATCGTGACGACACCCTGGCCGACATGCAAATGGCCGAAGCCAACCTCGTCGAAGCCAAGGACAACCGCCGCCTGGCCGACATCGAACAACGGCGCCTGGCCGAAGCCTTGGAGCAGCGCCGCATCCGCAGCCCCATCAACGGCGTGGTCACAGACCGCCTGCAGCAGCCCGGCGAAATCGCCCAGGCCGGCGAGAACGCGCGCCCCATCCTCAAGCTCGCACAGATCAACCCGCTGCGTGTCGAAGTGGTCCTGCCCGTGGCCATGTTCGGCAAGGTGCGCAACGGCAGCAAGGCCGTGGTCGAAGCCGAACGGCCTCTGTCCGGCCGCTACAACGCCGTGGTCACGGTGGTGGACAAGGTGGTCGACTCGGCCAGCGGCACCTTCGGCGTGCGCCTGGAGATCGCCAACCCGGATGGCAGCATCCCTGCCGGCATCAAGTGCCGGACGACTTTCCAGTAAGTCACCGCCCTCCGCAATCCAACGCCCCCCACCCAAGTCCTGCAAACCCCTGGCGCCAATGAGGCACATCGCTTGCCGATGTGCGGCAGGGGTGCATGCCCAAGGCAGCGCCCCTGTCCCCACGGATGACCAGGAGCAGCTTCGATGCAAGCAGAGGGCACACAGCGGCATGCGCATGGCGCATGCGGCGCACACGTCCGCCCCGAGGGCACCTTCTTCCGCGTCTGGAGCAGCGTGGCCCGCCGCATCGACGTGGTGATCGAAGCGGCAGCGCCATCCAGCCCATCCACACCCACTGCCCCCCCGCCGGCCACGCTCATCCAGCTTGAACCGGAAGGCGACGGCCACTTCAGCGGCCTGGCAGAAGGCATCGGTCACGGCAGCCTCTACCGGTTTCGCATCGATGGCGACAAGGCCCATGCCGCCCCCTGCTCGCGTTTTCAGCCTCAAGGCCCCCACGGTCCCTCCATGGTCGTGGACCCCAGCACCTTTCAATGGACCGATGCAGCCTGGCAAGGCGCCCCCTTGCACGGACAGGTGATCTACGAACTGCACATCGGCACCTTCACCCCGCAAGGCACGTACGAGGCTGCGTTGCACCAACTCGAAGCCCTGCGCGACCTGGGTGTCACGGTGCTGGAGATCATGCCCCTGGCCGAATGCCCCGGCCGCTGGAACTGGGGCTACGACGGCGTCAACCTGTACGCCCCGTATCACGTCTATGGCGAACCGGATGCCCTGCGCCGCTTCGTGGACCGCGCCCACCAACTTGGCCTGGCCGTGATCCTCGACGTGGTCTACAACCACCTGGGCCCCGATGGCAACGCCCTGACCTGCTTCAGCCCCGACTACTTCACCGACCGCTACCCCAACGAATGGGGCCAGGCCATCAACTTTGATGGCCAGCACAGCCGCCACGTCCGTGAATACTTCATCCGCAATGCCTGCTACTGGATCGACGAATTCCACTTCGATGGCCTGCGGCTGGATGCCACGCAATGCATCCACGACGCATCGCCCACCCATGTGCTCGCCGAACTCAGCCGCCGTGTGCGCGAGGCCGCACACCCACGCACCGTCCTGCTGATCGCCGAAAATGAGCCACAGGATGTGCGCACCGTGATGCCCATCGAAGCAGGCGGCCATGGCCTGGACGCCGCCTGGAACGATGACTTCCACCATGCCGCGCGCGTGGCCCTCACGGGCCGCCACGAAGGTTATCTGCATGATCACCGAGGCCGCGCTCAGGAACTGCTCTCGGCCATCCGCCACGGCTTCCTGTTCCAGGGCCAGTACTACAGCTGGCAGAAGCAGCCGCGGGGCACGCCTTCGCTCACCCTGGGCGCGCCGCACCTCGTCCACTTCATCCAGAACCACGATCAGGTCGCCAACACCTTCTGGGGCCAGCGTCTGCATGAGCTGACCAGCCCCGGCCGCCTGCGTGCCATGACGGCCCTGATGCTGCTCGGCCCGCAGACGCCCATGCTCTTCATGGGCCAGGAATTCGCCGCCTCCACGCCCTTCACCTTCTTTGCCGATCACCAGCCGGAGTTGGCAAGCAAGGTGTGGCAAGGCCGCCGCGAATTCGTGGCGCAGTTCCCCGCCTGGGCAGGCGATGCAGCGCAGGCCCGCATCCTCGATCCATCCGACGAAGCCACCTTCACCCAGTGCAAGCTGGACTGGTCCGAACGAGAGCGACATGCAGAGATCCTGGCCTTGCACCAGTCCCTGATCGCCCTGCGCCGCACCGATCCCGTGTTGTCTCAACAGCGCCGAGAAGCCATCGACGGCGCGGTCCTGTCAGACAAGGCCTTCGTCCTGCGGTGGTTCGCCCCTGAACACGGCGACCGCCTGCTGCTCGTCAATCTCGGCGACGAACTGGATTTCCGCCCTGTCCCCGAACCCCTGCTGGCGCCACCCGCTGGACACCGCTGGCACCTGCAATGGTCCAGCGACCACCCCGCGCATGGTGGTGCTGGCCTCATCGATCCCTGCGAAGCCGACGGCTGGCGGCTGCCCGGTGAAAGCGCTTGCCTGATGACCGCGGTCTGCCGCGGCGACGACGCCACAGCGAGCACCCGTTGACGCCCCCAAAAGCCCGCGAGAAAGGATGCCTCATGAGCCCGCCCGACATCACCCTCGACTGGCGCATCGGCGACGACCCCGCCGCGCTGCGCGACCGCGAATGGATCGTCACCAACGGCCTGGGCGGCTTTGCCTCCGGCAGCCTCCTGGGCATCGGCACCCGCCGATATCACGGCCTGTTCGTGCCCAACCTCACGCAGCCCAAGGGCCGGCACATCATGATCTCGCGCTTCGACGAAGAGATCGGCGCCCAAGGCCGGCACGTCAAGTTCGGCGGTGCCGAGTATGTCGACGGCATGCTGGACACGGATGTGCACCGCTGCCTGCAGAGCTTCCGCTGGTCCTCGCTGATGCCCACCTGGCGCATCCAGGTCGATGGCGCCGTGCTCGAAAAGACGATCGTGATGCCGCACAACCAGAACACGGTGTGCGTGCACTACCGGCTCATTCAAGGCGAACGGGCCGAATTGCGCCTGCGGCCTTTCCTCGCCTTCCGCCGCCAGGATGCCGTGCTGGTGCACGAAGAAACCTGGCCCTTCATCGTCATGTTCTCGCAAGGCCGCTACGAGGTGCGCAAAAGCCATTCCGAACTCCTGCTGCGCTTCGGCTTGAGCGGGGCCGGCGGCGCCAGCGGCATGGCCGGCGCCAGCGGTGTCTTCACCTGCCAGGAGGTGGTGGGCAGCCATGCGCTCTACCGTGTCGAACAAGTCCGCGGCTATGACCACAGTGAGCACCTCTACAGCCCCGGCTACTTCACCGCCGAAGTGCGCGCCGACCAGCCCGTCACCTTCGTCGCCACCACGCAGGGCTGGGAAGCGATGGATGTCGACGGCGCCGTCGCGATCGACAACGAACGCCGCCGCGTGGAACGCCTCATCTCGCTGGCCCCAGAGCCCGCACGCCAAGGCTTTGCCGCCCAACTCGTGGCCGCCGCCGATCCCTTCATCGTCGTACCCGGCAGCCGCCTGGAAGAGACGCTGCATGCCGGCGCCAGCGGCGACCAGGTCCGCACCGTCATCGCCGGCTACCACTGGTTCGGCGACTGGGGCCGCGACACCATGATCAGCCTCGAAGGCCTCACCCTGTGCACCGGCCGCCACGACGAGGCCCGCGCCATCCTGCAGACCTTCTCCAACTACGTGCGCGACGGCCTGTTGCCCAACCTCTTCCCCGAAGGCGAGCGCGAAGCGCTCTATCACACGGTGGACGCGACGCTGTGGTACTTCCATGCCATCGACCGCTACCTGCACTACACAGGCGACACCAGCCTGCTCGCCGCGCTGTTCCCCGTCCTCCAGGACATCATTGCGCACCACGTGGCCGGCACGCACTACCGCATCGGCGTCGACCCGGCCGACGGGCTCATCCATGCAGGCGAAGAAGGCTATCAACTCACCTGGATGGACGCCAAATGCGATGGCTGGGTGGTCACGCCACGCCGCGGCAAACCGGTCGAGATCCAGGCCCTGTGGCACAACGCGCTGCGCCTGATGGCCGAGTGGGCTCCACAGCTGCAGCAGCCTGCTCAGGACTACAGCCAGATGGCGGAGCAGGTGCAGCGCTCGTTCAACAAGCGCTTCTGGTGCGAGGTTCAGGGCCACCTCTACGACGTGATCGACGGCGACAAAGGCCCCGATGACGCCTGCCGGCCCAATCAGATCTTCAGCATGTCGCTGCGCCATCCTGTGCTGACCCGGGATCGCTGGCAACGCGTGCTGGAGGTGGTGCAGGCGCGCCTGCTGACGCCCTACGGTCTGCGCACCCTCTCGCCCGGGCATCCTGACTACAAGCCCAATTACGAAGGCGACCTGCGTTCGCGCGATGCGGCCTATCACCAAGGCACGGTGTGGCCCTGGCTCATTGGCCACTTCATCTCGGCCTGGTTGCGCGTGCATCCCGAGCCCGAAGCTGCGCGCGCCCTGCTCCAAGCCTTCCCGAGCCATCTGCAAGACGCCGGCATCGGCAGCATCAGCGAGATCTTCGATGCCCAAGCGCCCTACCACCCGCGTGGCTGCATTGCGCAAGCCTGGAGCGTCGCTGAAGTGCTGCGCGCATGGCTGCTCACCGAGCCGGCGGGCACGCCGCGCTGAACCCAAACAAAAATCCCCTCGACAGTTTCCTGCGGAGGGGATTTGAAGAATTTGGAGCGGGAAACGAGGCTCGAACTCGCGACCTCAACCTTGGCAAGGTTGCGCTCTACCAACTGAGCTATTCCCGCATGGACCACAGTCACAAGGACTGGTGGCAATCGCTTGGTGCCGCAGATGCTCTGAACTTGCATCCTGCTTTGCTGCGGCATCACTGTTGGTGCAGTGATCAGCGAAGACTTGAACTATACACCAGATTTGGTCACTTCTTCAGGTCGTCGCTTTTTTCACGCACTCAGTGCTTCATCACATCGGCCGGGCCAGCAGGCGCGGCTGGGGATGCAGCCGCTTCCGGCTTGGCCTCCACCTTCGCGTCCTCTTCAGGCAATGGAGATGGTTCACGCTCCAGGGCCACTTCCAGCACCTTGTCGATCCACTTCACGGGCACGATCTCGATCTGGCTCTTGACGTTCTCGGGGATCTCCTGAAGGTCCTTCACATTCTCTTCAGGGATGAGCACCGTCTTGATGCCGCCACGGTGGGCCGCCAGCAGCTTCTCCTTCAGACCACCGATGGCAGTGACCTCGCCTCGCAGCGTGATCTCGCCCGTCATGGCCACGTCTGCACGCACGGGGATGCCCGTCAGTGCCGACACGAAGGCCGTGGTCATCGCGATGCCGGCCGAAGGACCGTCCTTGGGCGTGGCGCCATCGGGCACGTGGATGTGGATGTCGCGCTTCTCGAACAGATCGTCCGTGATACCCAGACGACGGGCGCGTGAACGCACCACCGAGCGGGCCGCTTCCACCGACTCCTTCATCACATCACCCAGCTGGCCGGTGCGAATGATGTTGCCCTTGCCGGGCATGATCGCGGCTTCGATGGTCAGCAGATCGCCGCCCACTTCCGTCCACGCCAGGCCCACGACCTGACCGATCTGGTTGTCCTTCGTGGCTTCACCGTAGCTGTACTTGCGCACGCCCAGGAAGTCATTGAGGTTCTCGTCGGTCACGACCACCTTGCCCTCGTACTGCTTGAGCGCAAAGCCCTTGACCGTCTTGCGGCAGATCTTGGAGACCTCGCGTTCCAGCGAACGCACGCCAGCCTCACGGGTGTAGTAGCGGATGATGCCGCGGATGGCGCTTTCGGCCACCTCCAGCTCGCCTTCCTTCACACCGTTGTTCTTGATCTGCTTGGGCAACAGATACGTCTGAACGATGTGCACCTTCTCGTCTTCGGTGTAGCCGGCCAGGCGGATCACTTCCATCCGGTCCAGCAGCGCCGGCGGGATGTTCAGCGAATTCGAGGTGGCCACGAACATCACATCCGACAGGTCGAAATCGACCTCGATGTAATGGTCACCGAAGGTGTGGTTCTGCTCGGGGTCGAGCACCTCCAGCAGCGCCGACGAAGGATCGCCGCGGAAGTCCATGCCCAACTTGTCGATCTCGTCGAGCAGGAACAGCGGGTTGCGCACGCCCACCTTGGACAGGCTTTGCAGCACCTTGCCCGGCATCGAGCCGATGTAGGTGCGACGGTGACCGCGGATCTCGGCCTCGTCACGCACGCCGCCCAGGGCCATGCGCACGAACTTGCGGCCCGTGGCATGGGCGATCGATTGGCCCAGCGAGGTCTTGCCGACGCCAGGAGGGCCGACCAGGCACAGGATCGGCGCCTTGACCTTGTCCACACGTTGCTGCACGGCAAGGTATTCCAGGATGCGTTCCTTGACCTTGTCGAGGCCGTAGTGCTCCTTGTTGAGCACTTCCTCGGCAAAGCCCAGATCGTGCTTGACCTTGGACTTCTTGCTCCACGGCAGGTTCACCAGCGTGTCGATGTAGTTGCGCACCACGGTGGCCTCGGCCGACATGGGCGACATCAGGCGCAGCTTCTTGAGCTCGGCCTCGGCCTTCTTGCGTGCCTCCTTGGGCATGCGCGCGGCTTCGACCTTCTTGGCGAGCTCTTCGAGGTCTGCGCCCTCTTCGCCCTCGCCCAGCTCCTTCTGGATGGCCTTGACCTGTTCGTTCAGGTAGTACTCGCGCTGCGACTTCTCCATCTGGCGCTTGACGCGGCCACGGATGCGCTTTTCCACCTGGAGGATGTCGACTTCATGCTCGAGCTGCTCCAGCAGCTTTTCCAGGCGTGCGGAGACCGAATACAGGTCCAGGATGGCCTGCTTGGCTTCGAGCTTGAGCGGCAGATGGGCCGCGATCGTATCTGCGAGACGACCGGCATCGTCGATGCCGGAAATCGAAGTGAGGATCTCGGGAGGGATCTTCTTGTTGAGCTTGACGTACTGGTCGAACTGCTGCGTCACGGCGCGGCGCAGAGCCTCGACCTCCGGCGTCACCTGGGCTTCAGGCTGCACCGGCACGACATCGGCCGTGAAGAACTCGTTCTCGTCGTGGATGGCCTGGGTGTTGGCGCGTTGAACGCCTTCGACCAGCACTTTCACCGTCCCATCAGGCAGTTTCAGCATCTGCAGGATGCTGGAGACGCAGCCCACGTCGAACATGTCTTCCGCCTTGGGCTCGTCCTTGCCGGCGGCCTTCTGGGCCACCAGCATGATCTGCCGGCCAGCTTCCATCGCGGCTTCGAGGGCCTTGATGGACTTGGGGCGACCCACGAACAGCGGGATCACCATGTGAGGAAAGACCACGACGTCACGCAAGGGCAGCAACGGCAGCGTGATGGGTTCAGAAGGAAGAATGGGGTGTCCAGACATTGGGGGCTCACTTTCTCTGATGCCCAGATTGGGCTTCAGCGATAAAACACAAGGGCACCGTGAAAACCTTGGAGTTCAGGGTTTTCAGCGGTGCCCGGCAGAGCAGACCTGTACTGCGTGACTACGGTTCGCTCAGGCACTGGCCTTAGCCTGTTCCCGATACACCAACAAGGGCTTGGCGTTCTCTTCGATGGTGGACTCGTCCAGGACCACCTTTTGGACTCCTTCCAGAGTAGGCAATTCGAACATCGTGTCGAGCAGCGACTGCTCGACGATGGAGCGCAGTCCACGTGCGCCAGTCTTGCGGGCCAGCGCCTTGCGGGCGATGGCAGAGAGCGCTGCGGGACGGATTTCGAGCTCGACACCGTCCATGTTCAGCAGCTGCTGGTACTGCTTGACCAGCGCGTTCTTCGGTTCGGTCAGGATACGGACGAGCGCATCCTCGGTCAATTCGCCCAAAGTGGCGACCACCGGCAAACGGCCGACCAGTTCGGGAATGATGCCGAACTTGATCAGATCTTCGGGTTCCACTTCACGGAAGACCTCGCCGAGCTTCTTTTCTTCCTTGCTCTTGACCGCAGCAGAGAAGCCGATGCCCGACTTCACCGAACGGTTCTGGATGACCTTTTCCAGGCCATCGAAGGCGCCGCCGCAGATGAACAGGATGTTGGTGGTGTCGATCTGCAGGAAGTCCTGGTTGGGATGCTTGCGCCCGCCTTGCGGGGGCACGGAGGCCATCGTGCCTTCGATCAGCTTGAGCAGGGCCTGCTGCACGCCTTCACCCGACACGTCACGCGTGATGGACGGGTTGTCCGACTTGCGCGAGATCTTGTCGATTTCGTCGATGTAGACGATGCCGCGCTGGGCCTTCTCGACCTCGTAATTGCAGTTCTGCAGCAGCTTCTGGATGATGTTCTCGACGTCTTCGCCCACGTAACCGGCTTCGGTCAGCGTGGTGGCGTCGGCGATCACGAAGGGCACGTTCAGCAGACGGGCGAGCGTCTGGGCCAGCAGCGTCTTGCCGGAGCCGGTCGGGCCGATCAGCAGGATGTTGCTCTTGGCCAGTTCGATGTCGGGCTTCTTGCCCTCACCGCTGCCCATGTGCTTGAGCCGCTTGTAGTGGTTGTACACGGCCACGGACAGCGTGCGCTTGGCCGTGTCCTGGCCAATGACGTACTGGTCCAGGCTGGACTTGATCTCCGACGGAGTGGGCAGGTCGCTGCGCGCAGGCCGCGACTGCTCGGCCTCGGCGGCCACCTCGTCACGGATGATGTCGTTGCACAGCTCGATGCACTCGTCGCAGATGAAGACCGACGGGCCGGCAATGAGCTTTTTCACCTCGTGCTGGCTCTTTCCGCAGAAGGAGCAGTACAAGATTTTTTCGCTGGAAGAGCCTTTTTTCTCGGGCATGGTGCTGGCCTGTCAAGAAATCGCCAAGGGAGTGAGAAGCATGATAAGACAATTGCCCGGCGGGGCATGCCCGCAAACTGCCCCCGGATCTTGCGACTTTTTTGCCGCTCTCTCCGGGGTGCCGGGCAGGCCAATTGCCCGCCGGCCGGGTTGTCCAGTCATTGACGCTTGTCGATCACCTTGTCGATGAGTCCGTAATTGGCGGCCTCCTCGGCCGACATGTAGTAGTCGCGTTCGGTATCGTTCTGGATCTTCTCCAGGGGCTTGCCGGAATGCTCGGCCAGGATGCGTATTGAACTGCTCGCGGGTCTTGAGGATCTCGCGGGTGTGGATTTCGATGTCGGTGGCCTGCCCCTGCGCACCGCCCAGCGGCTGGTGAATCATGATCTTCGAGTTAGGCAGAGCAAACCGCTTGCCTTTGGCCCGGCAGCCAGCAAAAAAGCCCCCATCGAGGCGGCCATGCCCATGCACAGCGTAGAGACATCTGGCTTGATGAACTGCATCGTGTCGAAAATCGACATGCCGGCACTCACGCGTGCCGCCAGGGGAATTGATGTAGAAGGAGATGTCCTTGTCCGGATTTTCGCTTTCCAGGAACAGCAACTGGGCGACCACGAGGTTGGCCGAGGCGTCGTTGACCGGGCCGACGAGGAAGATCACCCGCTCGCGCAGCAACCGGCTGTAGATGTCGTAGGCACGCTCACCCCGGCCCGATTGCTCGATCACCATGGGCACCAAGCCCAGGTTTTGGATGTCCATTGCGCTCATGTGCTTCCTTCTCTTGAATGGCGCCAATTTCGCAGCGCCAAGGATGTCCTTGTGAATTGATTATGACGTGCGAAAAGCCTGCATCGAACGCTGGAAAAAGCGCACGAGTTGCTTGCTCGCCTTTCCGTTGTTTGCACGCACAGGATGGCGTTTGGACGTGGTTGGGGCGCGGGTCGACATTCATTGAACCCCTAGGTTGCCCAAAACAAAAAGCACCTGCCTCACTCGGGATTGCAGATGCCTTTTGTAGAAATGTCCGATTGACCGGCTCGGCGCAGTGGCCGCGCAGGGGGTCGAAACGGCCATGTCGGCCGATCCGGAGATCAGGCCTGGGCTTGCTGGCCCATCAGCTCTTCGAAGCTCAGGGGCTTGTCGCTCACCTTGGCCTTGGACAGGATGAACTCGGCCACATTGCCTTCGATCACCACAGCCTCGACTTCGGCCATGCGCTGGCGGTCGCTCATGTACCAGGCCACCGCTTGAGCGGGCTGCTCGAAGCTCTGAGCCAGCTCTTCGATGTGAGCCTGAAGCTGCTCGGGCTTGGCGGCCAGGTTGTTGGCCTTGACCAGCTCGGCCACCGTCAGGCCCAGGCGCACGCGGCGCTCGGCCTGGGGCGTGAACATTTCAGCGGGGATGGGGGCCTTGTCGGCGTCCTTGATGCCGCGGGCCTTGAGGTCGGCGCGGGCACCTTCCACCAGGCGGTCGGTTTCGGCGGCCACCAGCGACTGGGCAGATCGAAATCGACCAGCTTGAGCAGCGCATCCATGGCCGCAGCCTTGTTGCGGGCCAGCGTGCGGAACTTGACTTCGCGCTCAAGGTTGCGCTTGATGTCGGCGCGCAGGGCGTCGACGGAGCCATCGGCCAAGCCCAGGCTCTTGATGAAGTCTTCGGTCAGCTCGGGCAGATGCTGGGCCTCGATCTTCTTGACGGTCACCAGGAAGTCGGCTTCCTTGCCGGCCACGTCCTTGCCGTGGTAGTCGTCCGGGAACTTCAGGGGGAAGGTCTTGGATTCGCCGGTCTTCATGCCGCGCACGGCCTTCTCGAAAGCCTCGAGCATCTGGCCTTCGCCGACCAGGAACTGGAAGCCTTCGGCCTTGCCGCCGTCGAAGGGCACGCCGTCGATCTTGCCTTCGAAGTCGATGGTGACACGGTCGCCGTCGGCCACGGCCTCGGCAGCAGGACGCTGCGCGAAGGTGCGGCGCTGCTTGCGCAGGATCTCGATGGTGCGGTCGATGGCGGCGTCGTTGACCTCGGCGCTCACGCGCTCGATTTCAGCGGTGGACAGATCGCCGATCTTCACTTCGGGATAGATCTCGAAGGTGGCATCGAACTGAAGCTGGCCTTCGACCGGGCCGCCTTCCTTTTGGAGATGCGGGGCTGGCCGGCGACGCGCAGTTGCGCTTCCTGGGCGGCCTTGGCGAAGGCTTCGCCGAGCTTGTCGTTGACGACTTCGTACTGCACCGAGTAGCCGTAGCGCTGGGCCACGACGTTCATCGGCACCTTGCCGGGACGGAAGCCGTCAGCCTTGACCGTACGAGCCAGCTTCTTGAGGCGGGCATCGACTTCGTTCTGCAGAACGTCGGCTGGCAGCGACAGCGTGATGCGGCGCTCCAGCTTGTCCAGGGTCTCCACGTTGATCGCCATGATGAATCTCTCAAAAGGTAGAAATGAAGTCTGGTGCGCGGGGGGGACTCGAACCCCCACACCATTGCTGGCGTCAGGACCTAAACCTGGTGCGTCTACCAAATTCGCCACCCGCGCATTGACTGAAAAGCCCGGCCGCCGGTCGCGCATGCCAGAGGATCCTCATGGCAGTCGTGGCAGTCATGGCATCCGTCCGGACAGGCTCGCCCGGCACCCGGACAGCTGATTTGGTCTGAACCGCGGATTCTACCGCGGCTCAGGCCCGGATTTCGCCCTGGACATACCCCTGCGCGCGCCCCAGGTCACTCAGGCCGCCGGCGCGTGGTTCGAGTGGCCTGCGCCAGGGTGCCGAACACGGAACCAGGCCGCGTACATGGCCGGCAGGGCCAGCAGGGTCAGCAGCGTGGCCACGATCAGGCCGCCCATGATGGCCACCGCCATCGGCCCCCAGAAGGCGCTGCGCGACAGCGGGATCATCGCCAGCACGGCGGCAGCCGCCGTCAGCACGATGGGGCGGAAGCGGCGCACGGCCGCACCCACGATGGCATCCCAGGCCGGCACGCCTCGGGCGCGATCTTGCTCGATCTGGTCGATCAGGATCACCGAGTTGCGCATGATCATGCCCATCAGCGCGATCACACCCAGCAGCGCGACGAAACCAAAGGGACGGTTGAGCGCCAGCAGCGCCATCGCCACCCCAGCGATCCCCATCGGGCCGGTGAGGAACACCAGCATGGCCCGCGAGAAGCTCTGCAGTTGCAGCATCAGCAGGGTGAAGATGATGAACAGCATCAGCGGCACGTTGGCAAAGATCGAGCCCTGGCCCTTGGTGCTTTCCTCGGCGGTGCCTGCCAGTTCCACCTTGTAGCCGGTCGGCATCTTCTTTTCGAGCGCCTGCAACTGCGGCCACAGGGCCGTGCTCACGGTCGGGCCCTGCACGCCTTCGATCACATCACCCTGCACGGTGATGGCGAAGTGGCGGCCCTCACGCCACAGCACGCCCGGCTCCCACACCAGCTTGGGCTTGGCCACCTGCAGCACAGGCACCATGCGGCCGGAAGCGGTGGGTACGTAGGCGTTGTCCAGCGCGCCCAGCGTCGAGACGCTCGGATTGGGGCGAGCGCAGGCTGATCTCGATGAGGCGATCGCCTTCACGGTACTGGCCGATGGTCGTGCCGGAGGTCAGCACGCGGCTGGCCTGGGCGATGGATTGCGTGGTGACACCGAGGGCGCGAGCCTTGTCCTGATCCACATCCAGCCGGATGGCCTTGACCGATTCGTTCCAGTTGTCGTTGACGCCGCGCATGTGGGGATGCGCACGCATCATGGCCTTCGCCTCCTCGGCCCAGCGGCGCAGTTCAGTGACGTCCTCGCCCACGATGCGGAACTGCACCGGGTACGGCACCGGCGGCCCGTTGGGCAGCAGCTTGACGCGGGGGCCGCACCTCGGGGAACTCGGCGGCCATGATGTCGGGCAGCTTGCGGCGCAGGCGTTCGCGCGCCTCGTGGTCCACGGGCAGCACGACGAACTGGCTGACATTGGACTGCGGGAAGATCTGGTCCATCGGCAAGTAGAAGCGCGGCAGAGCCCGTGCCCACCCAGCCGCTCACCGATTTCACGTCCTTTTCCTGCAGCATGCGGGCTTCGAACTTCTTGGCGACAGCCTCGGTCGATTCAAAGCTGCTGCCCTCGGGCTGCCACAGGTCGACCAGGATCTCCAGACGGCTGGAATCGGGGAAGAACTGCTGCTGCACCTTGCCCATGCCTACAAAGCCCAGCGCCAGGCAACCCAGCGTGATGGCGATGGTGATCCAGCGGTGCTGCACGCACCAGTTCACCGTGGCCTTGAAGCGGCGGTAGAACGGCGTGTCGTACAGATCGACCTGCTCGCCCTGCCCCGCAAGCACCTTGGGCTTGGTGCGCAGCAGCCACTGCCCCAGATACGGCACGAAGTAGACCGACACCACCCAGGAAATCAGCAGGGCCGCCGCCGTGACGGCGAAGATGGCGAAGGTGTACTCGCCCACCGCGGAGTTGGCCATGCCGATGGGCAGGAAGCCGGCAGCCGTGATCAGGGTGCCCGTGAGCATGGGCATCGCCGTGATGTCGTAGGCCGCGGTGGCCGCACGCACCTTGTCATAGCCCTCTTCGAGCTTGTGCACCATCATCTCGACGGCGATGATGGCGTCGTCCACCAGCAGCCCCAGCGCGATGATGAGCGCGCCCAGCGAGATCTTGTGCAGGCCCACGCCCCAGACCTTCATGATGAGGAAGGTCACGGCCAGCACCAACGGAATCGTGATGGCCACCACCAGGCCAGGCCACACATCCAGGCGCAGCGGCCGCGTGTGCAGGCCCAGACTCAGGAAGCTCACGCCCAGCACCACCACCACCGCCTCGACCAGCGCCTTGACGAACTCCCCCACCGAGTTGGACACCGCCGTGGGCTGATCCTGGATCTGGCCGAGTTCAATGCCGATGGGCAGTTCGTACTTGATGCGCTGGGCGGCCGTGCGCAGGTCCTTGCCCAACTGGATGATGTCGCCCCCTTGGCCATCGAGATGCCCAGCGCGATCACCTGCTGGCCCTGATGGCGCACCTTGGAGGTGGGCGGATCCTCATAGCCGCGCCGGATGGTGGCGATGTCACCCAGGCGGAAGGTGCGGCCCTGGCCCGTGGCCGGGTTGGTGATGCGCAAGGGCATCTGGCGGATCTGGTCGATCGTCTGGAAGGCGCCGTTGACGCGCATCTGGATGTTGGCCTGCTCGCCGGCATACACGCCCGCGCCTTCGACACCGTTCTGGGCGTTGAACAGCCCGATCAGCACATTGAGGTCCAGCCCCATCTGCGCGAGGCGGAACTGCGGGATCTCGATGAAGATCTTCTCAGGCTGCACGCCCATCAACTCGACCTTGGCCACCCCCGGCACGCGCAGCATGTCCGAGCGCACGCGCTCGGCGAACTGGCGCAGCTCTTCCTCGGAAAAGCCATCGGCGGACAGCGCATAGATCGAGCCGTACACATCGCCGAACTCGTCATTGAAGAACGGGCCGATGACGCCCTGCGGCAAAGTGTGGCGCATGTCGCCCACCTTCTTGCGCACCTGGTACCAGAGGTTGGGGATCTCCTTGGGCGGCGACGAATCCTTGACCAGCATCAGCGTGTACGACTCGCCGGGCTTGGTGTAGGAGCGGATCTTGTCCGCGTAGGGCACTTCCTGCAGCGTGCGCTCGATTTTGTCCGTCACCTGCTCGGCCATCTGCTGGGCGGTGGTGCCCGGCCAGTAGGTGCGCACGACCATGATGCGGAACGCAAACGGAGGATCTTCGTCCTGACCGAGCTGGAAATAGGCCGCCAGGCCCAGCAGCATCAGCACGACCATCAGATAACGCGTCAGCGCCGGGTGCTCCAGCGCCCAACGGGACACATTGAAGCGTTGCGGCTGAGGCCAGCCGCCATGGGAAGCGGCCTCGCTCTCGGAGGCGGGGGTCTTGTCGTTCAACTCGGGCTCCCGCTTGCTTCAGGGCTTGGCCGAAGCCACACCGGACGCCGCCGCGCCGGCAGACACATAGCGACGCACCTTCTGGCCCGGACTGAGCGTGTGCGCGCCCGCCGTCACGATTTCCTGCCCCACCGACAGGCCGCGCACCACCAGCACCACATTGCCGGTGATATCGGCCGTGGCCACCTGCTGCGGCTTGACCGTCATCGAGGCGGGATCCAGCACCCACACGGCCGATCGCCCCCCCTGTTCGCTGAGGGCCTGCAAAGGCACTCGCACGCCGCCACTGACCTTCAGCGGCGTGCTGAACGCCACACTGGCGGATTGGCCCAGTTCGAAGCCCGGCACATGCCCCACGTCGGCCTTGACGAGGAAGGTGCGGGTGATCGGATCCGCTGCGGCGGCCACCTCGCGCACGGTGGCCGGCACCCACTCGGTGCTGCCCCAGCGGCGCACCTTGATGGCCCCGGGCTTGCCGACAAGCGGGCGCACCGTGGCGCCGAGATCTTCCGGCACCGAGAACACGGCGTCGCGCGGGCCATCGTGCGCCAAGGTCAGCACCGGCAGGCCGGCACTCACGACCTGCCCAGGCTCCAGATCGACGGAGGTGATCACGCCGGGGGCATCGGCCGTCAAGGCGGCATAACTGGTCTGGTTGCCCTGCACACCGGCTTGGGCACGCGCCTGCCTGAGCTGGGCCTCGGCAGCACGCTGGGCGGTTGCGCGGCGCTCCAGCTCGGCCTCGCTGATGAAGCCCTGCGATTTCAGTTCGGTAAAGCGCTTGAGATCGGAGGTGGCCTGCAAGGCATTGGCTTCGGCAGCAGCCAGACCCGCCTTGGCCGCATCCTGCTGCAACCTCAGATCTTGCGGATCCAGCTGACCCAGCACCTGCCCGGCCCTCACCGCCTGCCCCAACTCGACCAGACGCCGCGACACCTTGCCCGGCACCCGGAAACCCAGACGGGATTCGGTGCGCGCCCGAATGTCGGCGGAGAATTCACGCTCCAGCACGCCGCCGGTTTCCGTGACGGTGATCGTGCGCACCGCACGCACCGGTTCAGGCTGAGCCTCCTGCTTGCTGCATCCTCCCAGCAACAGGGCCCCGGCGATGGCAGAGAGCGCGGCCAGGGCCGCCGTGGTCGAAGTCCGATGCGCGTTGTTTTTCATCTTGTGATTCTTGGCAATGCCCGATCGTCCAGCAGATCGGTTTAACTGACTCGCGGGTCAGTAATGTAGGCAGCCCCATCGCGGTCTGTCAATTCGGCTATTGAGACAATACGCCCGCTTCCCCTGAAAATCGCATGAATTCGTCTTTGCCGTCGTCCGCCCCTCCCTTCCCCAGGCCAGGCAGCAGCCTGCATTACGCGCTTGCCGCCGTGCCATCCCCCCTGCGGCCAAGTCTTGGCGCGTGGGCTTCGTGGTGGCACGAAACGGCCGGCATCCCCTTGAATGTGAGCGACCCCGGTGTGGCGGAAACCAAACTCCGCTGGTGGCAGCGCGAGGTGCAGGAATCCAGCCAAGGCCAGCCTCGTCACCCCCTGATGAAGGCCTTGTGGACGCCAGACGCGCTTCCCCCTCCTGGCCGATTGCCTGCCGCATCCTGCTGGCAAGGCCAGCTCGAATCCATGCTGACGCTGGTACATCAAACCCGCTGGCTGGATGACGCCACCTTGCTGAGACATGCGCGCCTGACCACAGGCCTGGCGTGCCAGGGCGCAGCCAGCCTGCTGGGCGCGCACAGCGAAGCGGCGCAGCAGGTGGCTTTGGAATTGGGCATCGGTTTGCGGCTGGCCCATCAACTCGCGCGCCTGGGGCAGGATGCGCGCGCCGGTTGGGTCAATGTGGCCATCGACGTGCTGCAGCAATACGACGTCAAGGCCCACCAGTTGACCCGGCCCGACGCAGCCCACCCACCGGCCGGGCTGCCCGCCCTGCTCGCCCACCTGCACGACCGGGCCGCCCAAGCCCTTGGCTTGGCCTTGCAGGATCACCGGCAACTGCCCCCGCACGACATGCGGGCCCTCACACCCTTGGCCGTGCTGGCCCACATCCACCTGGCGCAGATGGACGAGATCGTGCGGCAAGGTGACCGGGTGCTGCGCGAACGCATCGTGCTGACACCCTTGAAGAAAGGTTGGATCGCGCAGAAGGTGCGGTGGGGCTGGCTGCGCTGAACTCAGTGGGCAAACGGCGCGGCCAGTGGCTCGCCGATGAACAGCCCTTGCTGCGGCCACATGACGCTCTTCCAGTAAGCCTCCAGGGCCGTGGCGCCTTGAACATAGAACAACAGCAAGGCTTGGGGGTTGGGGAACTTCTGCAGATGGGCACACGGCTCACTGGTGGTGCCGTAGCTGGCCGTGGCCCCCGCATCCAGCCAGGCCTGGGCGGGCATCTGGCCGTGGGGCTTGTCGAGGATGCCGCCAAATGAGGTCAGGTGATCGGCCAGGGCACCAGGCACGAACCGGATGGTGTCCAGCCCTTCCACGGTGGCGCGGCCCGTCATGTAGATCAGCACCCGGTCTTCATGGCGCAGTGCCTCGGTCTGGCTCAACGCCACATCGAGGCCGATACGCCGCACAAGGCCTGCAGGCGGAAACATCAGCTGGCGCTGACTGCGAATGGCATCGCCCGTGGTCACGAAATGCGCACGCACCGGCAGACCACCCCGCAAGCCCAGCGTGCCGTCGGACTGCACGCCCCGATCGATGAGCGCCTGGGCCGCCTCCACATCCCTTGAAGCCAGCAGCATGCTCAGCCGCATGCCGTGGTCCTTGAACGGCTGGGTCGAGGCAGAGCCGAAATACGTGGAGCGCTTGCTGGGCCCGCAGGTCTTGCTGCACAAGCTGCCGTCAAAGCCCATCGCCAGCGCGCCGGTGATCGAATTGCATTCCACCGCATAAGGCACGCGCCAGGCCAGCGCCAGACCCTGCACCTTGGCATTGAAATACGAGCCCACCTTTTTCGAGAAACCCTCAAATTCATCACGGCTGAGCACACCCTTGACGGGCAATTTCACCCGAAGGATGCGGGCTGCCGGAATTTTCCGGGCCTTGGCGTAGTACTCGCCCACCGCCACGGAATAGGGATCGTCTTCGTTGATGACGATGCCCAGCTCGGCGGCGGTCAAATGCCCGAACACACGCGGCGCCTTGGCCCAGCGCCGCTCCACGGGCTTGTTGGCCGCGGGCTCGGCCGCGCTGCCCGGCGTGGAGGGAGCCGGCGCCGTGGAGGCCGCGTCCGTCGGCGCCGAGGCCGCTTCGCGCTCGGCCACAGCACCCGAAGGCTGGGCTGCCGTCTGCCCGCTCAGGAGAACCAGGATGCTGGCCGATATCTGCAGGGCAGCCGCCATCAAGAACCGCTGAGGGCTCCGTTGGAGTCGGGTCGCGCGGCGCTGGACCCGGAGATATTGCGCAATGAGTCTGGAAATGTGCATAGGCCGTTATGAAATGCCGAAAACAACAGGGCAGACGGGTGGAAATGCGCTCAAGGCCAGGATTATTTCGCCGATTGATGGGGTATCTCACCTTTCAAAATCCCTTCTCACGGAAGGAAAACCCCGATGAGCGACGTCAAATCCGCCTCCGAGACTTCGATCCAGGTTCTCAGCAGAATGTTCAGTCTGTTGAACACCCTGGCCCAGGAAGGGGACGCCGTTTCCCTGAAATTCATCAGTGAACAGACCGGCCTGCATCCGTCCACGGCGCACCGGATCCTCAATGACCTGGCCGTCGGCGGCATGGTCGAGCGATCGGGCCCGGGCAGCTACAGACTGGGCCTGCGCCTGCTGGAGCTGGGCAACCTGGTGCGCAACCGCCTGGATGTGCGCGAACTGGCTGTGCGGCCCATGCAGGAACTGCATCGCCTGACAGGCCACTCCGTCTCGCTGTTTGCCCGCCAGGATGACGACGCGCTGTGCATCGAGCGCACGGTGACCGAACGCAATGGCGTGCAGGTGACCCGTGTGATGGGCCTGCGTGTGCCTCTGGTGAGCTGCGCCGCCGGCAAGGTGCTGTTGCTGCAGGACACCGCCAACGAGCTCAATCACCTGACTTCCGGCCCCGGCCCCCGCACCGATCACCTGCACCACGAGTTGGCGCAGATCCGCCAGGCAGGTCTGGCCCATGACCATGACAACCAGGATCCCAACCTGCAGATGACGGCCGCGCCGATCTGGAATGATCACGGCCAGGTGGTGGCCAGCCTCGCGCTGAATGTGCCCACCGCACGCATGAGCCCGGAATGGGGCGAGGCTCTCAAGGCCACCGCGCAGCGCATCTCAGGCAGCCTGGGCTGGTCGCACAAGTAACTCAAAACGCCTCAGCCGCGTCGCGGCGGCTGGAGCGCCCATGAAAAAGCCTCCCGAGGGAGGCTTTTTCATTTGGGCAATCGGATCAGGATCAGGCTCAGGAGGTGACCTTGGCCTGCTGGGGCACGCCGCTGAGGGTGCCCTTCTGTGCAGCCTTCTCGATCCAGCGACGCACACGTTCGGCATCGGCCTGGCGCGAATACTTGCCGGCCGAATCCAGGAACACCATGATGAACTTGCGACCGGCCATGCGCGCCTGCATCACCAGGCAACGCCCGGCTTCAACGATGTAGCCCGTCTTCTGCAGGCCGATGTCCCAGGCGGGGCTGCGCACGAGGCTGTTGGTGTTGCGGAACTGGAGCTGACGCGAGCCGACGCGCACGGCGTGTTCAGGCGTCGTCGACAAATCGCGGATCAACGGCTGCTGGTAGGCGGCCTTGACCAGCGATGCCAAGTCCTTGGCGCTCGACTGGTTGCCGCTGTTCAAACCGGTCGGGTCCACATAGCGGGTGTCGGCCATGCCCAGGCTGCGCGCCTTGTTGTTCATCGCCTGGACGAAGGCGCCCAGACCGCCGGGGTAGGAGCGGCCCAGGGCATGGGCAGCCCGGTTCTCCGAGGACATCAGCGCCAGATGCAGCAACTCGCCGCGGGTCAGCGTGGCGCCCACGGCCAGCCGCGAACTGCTGTTCTTTTCGTAATCGACATCTTCGGCCGTGACGGTGATGTACTCGTCCATGGACAGATGGGCTTCAACCGTCACCATCGCCGTCATCAGCTTGGTGAGCGATGCAATGGGCAGCACGGCTTCGGAGTTCTTGGCAAACAGCACTTCATCCGTGTCCTGGTCCACCACCAGGGCGACGCTGGAGCGCAGATCCAAGGGGTCTTGCGTCTGATGCAAGCCAAAGAGTTGACCAAAGGAAGCACCGGAAGCGCCCGACGCAGCGGCCAGATTGCTCAGGCTGCGACGCGGCACATTGGGGCTGTTGACGGACACCGGGGCAAAGGCCGGCATCGCCGAATCCATCTTGAACGCCTTGCTGTGAACGACAGGGCGGATCTCGGGGGCGGCTTCACGGTTGCGGGAAGCGGCCGAGACCTTGCGTGTGGACCGCGACTTGGCCTTCACCGCCGTGCGGGAAGACCGAGCGGCCGGCTTGGACACCGCCTTGCGGGCACTGGTCTTGGTGACCTTGGCCGAGTCATCCTTCGAACGACGGGCGGCATCCGCCGTGGCACTGACCGTGAACGCCATCACGGAAACCAGTGCCAGAACGAGCCAGTTTTTCTTCAATTTCGAGGACAACACGGTACAGCCCTTTCGTCTTCACGCAAGTGTAATAAAAAAACGCGCAAGATCAAAGACTTACGCGCCTTTTATCAAGTGGTCTGGCGAACCAGGCCAGCGTCAAGCGGGTCAACCCTGGGCCGCAACCCTTTCCGCTTTGCTGTGCAACTTGTTCAACGCGGCGAGGTAGGCTTTGGCTGACGCCACCACGATATCGGGGTCGGCACCGACGCCATTGACCACGCGACCGCTGTGCTGCAGCCTGACCGTCACCTCTCCTTGTGATTCTGTGCTTCCGGACGTGATCGCATTCACCGAGTAGAGAACGATTTCCGCGCCACTTTTCACGACAGCTTCGATGGCCTTGAGCGAGGCGTCCACCGGGCCATTGCCATCGCTCTCGGAGCGGTGCTCCTGCTCGCCGGCGGCAAACACGATGCTGGCATGCGGGCGCTCACCGGTTTCGGAGCGCTGCGACAGCGCCACCAGGCGATAGTGCTCCTGTTCGCTGGTCACGCTTTCATCGCCCACCAGGGCAATGATGTCTTCATCGAAGATCTCGCTTTTGCGATCGGCCAGTTCCTTGAACTTCGCGAACGCCGCGTTGACTTCGGCCTCGGAATCCAAGTCGATGCCGAGCTCCTGCAGGCGCTGCTTGAAGGCATTGCGGCCCGAGAGCTTGCCCAGCACGATCTTGTTGGCGGCCCAACCCACGTCCTCGGCCCGCATGATCTCGTAGGTGTCGCGCGCCTTGAGCACGCCGTCCTGGTGGATGCCGGAGGCGTGCGCAAAGGCATTGGCCCCCACCACCGCCTTGTTGGGCTGCACGACGAAACCGGTGGTCTGCGACACCAGGCGCGAGGCCGGCATGATCTGCTGGGTGTCAATGCCGACGTCCAGGCCGAAGTAATCGCGCCGGGTCTTGACGGACATGACCACCTCTTCCAGCGCGCAGTTGCCGGCACGCTCGCCCAGGCCATTGATCGTGCACTCCACCTGACGGGCACCGCCGATCTTGACCCCGGCCAGCGAATTGGCCACGGCCATGCCCAGGTCGTTGTGGCAGTGCACCGACCAGATGGCCTTGTCGGAGTTGGGCACCTTCTGGCGCAACTCACGGATGAAATTGCCGTACAGCTCAGGGATGGCGTAGCCCACCGTGTCAGGGATGTTGATCGTGGTGGCGCCTTCGTTGATCACCGCCTCGCAGACCTTGGCCAGGAAATCCAGATCCGAGCGGTAGCCGTCTTCGGCGGAGAACTCGACGTCGCTGGTGAGGTTTCGGGCAAAACGCACCGACAGCTTCGCCTGCTCCAGCACCTGCTCGGGCGACATGCGCAGCTTTTTCTCCATGTGGAGCGCGCTGGTGGCGATGAAGGTGTGAATGCGCCAGGAATTGGCGCCCTTCAAGGCCTCGGCGGCGCGAGCGATGTCGCGGTCGTTGGCGCGGGCCAGCGAGCAGACGGTCGAATCCTTGATGACGTCTGCAATCGATTTGATGGCCTCGAAATCCCCATTGGACGACGCCGCAAAACCGGCCTCGATCACATCGACCTTCAGGCGCTCGAGTTGACGGGCGATGCGCAGCTTTTCTTCACGCGTCATGGACGCGCCGGGCGACTGTTCGCCATCGCGCAAGGTGGTGTCAAAAATGATGAGCTTGTCGGTCATGATGGTCTCCGAGGGACAAAGGAAGAAGTCAGGTCAGTGAAGAATGGCCGCCTCGGTTTCTTCGAAGGGTTTCATCTGGCTGCCTTGACGCTCCTGGACTTTGTCGTCGAGCGAAACTTCCAAACAGATTGCCAAATAAAACGGCCCGCAAGAAGCGCTTGGCGGGCCGTGATGCAAAGGGGTACAGATGTACAGACGTCAGCGATCAACGCGCCCGGGGCACTCCTAGCGGTAGTAGCAGCAGCGATGCGTTGAACGGATTCATGGCAGGCAATATAACACGCGGGGTTCCAGGCCGTGGGGGCCTGGAGATGGTGAAAAGCCCTGAAAAAAGCGGTCAGCGATGCAGGCCGGCTTCATCGGGCTCGTCGGTGGAGGTGGAAATCACGCTCACCGGCTTGCCCTTCATGCGCTTCCAGACGTAGACGCCGTAACCCGACACGCCATAAAACACGAACACGCCAAAAAGCACGATGGGCGGGTGGATGGTGATGACGGCAATGCCCAGCGCGATGGCCACGATGGCAATGAAGGGCACCGTGCGGCGGAAATTCACGTCCTTGAAGCTGTAGAACGGGATGTTGGTCACCATGGTCAGGCCTGCATACAGCGTGAAACCGCAAGCCAGCCAGACCATCCACGGCAGCGTTTGCGCGTTCTCACCCATGTCGGTGACCACCCAGATCAGCCCCATCACCAGCGCGGCAGCAGCCGGGCTGGGCAAGCCCTGGAAGAAGCGCTTGTCCACCACGGCGATGTTGGTGTTGAAGCGGGCCAGCCGCAATGCGGCGCCGGAGCAATACACGAACGCCGCAATCCAGCCGAGCTTGCCCATGTCCTTGAGCGCCCACTCGTACACGATGAGTGCCGGCGCGGCGCCGAAGGACACCATGTCGGACAGGCTGTCCATCTGCTCGCCGAAGGCGCTTTGCGTGTTGGTCATGCGCGCCACGCGGCCGTCCAGACTGTCCAGCACGGCGGCGCAGAAGATGCCGATGGCCGCCTGCTCGAAATGGCCATTCATGGCCATGACGATGGCGTAGAAGCCACCGAACAGGGCTGCCAGGGTGAACAGGTTGGGCAGGATGTAGATACCCTTGCGGCGACGCCGGGGCGCATCGACCTCCTCGACGTCGTCGAGAACGGCCTCAGGCAGGGCGTCGGCGGGGTCTTTGTGGGGCACGGGTTGCACGATGGTGATCAGGCTGGGTTCAGGGTCGCCAGGATGGTGGTGGTGGCGGCCACGCGGTCTCCCGGGGCCACCTTGGGCACGGCATGGGGCGGCAGGTACACATCGACACGCGCGCCGAAGCGGATCAGGCCATAGCGCTGTCCGCGGGTCAGCGTGTCGCCAGGCTTGACCCAGCAAAGAATGCGCCTGGCAACGAATCCGGCAACCTGAACCAGGGTGACCAGTTGACCGTTGGACTCGATCACCACGGCATTGCGCTCCTGGCGGCCGGTCGATGCATCGACTTCCGCATTGACGAGCTGGCCCGGCGTGTAACGCACATCGCGGATGACGCCGTCGACACAGGCGCGGTTCGCATGCCCGTTGAACAGGCTGGTGAACACACTGATGCGCAGGGCCTCGCGGTCGGCATAGGGATCTCGCGCCTTCTCGATGCGGACGATGCGCCCGTCGGCCGGACACAGCACCACGCCGGGCTGCGCGGGCACCATCCGGGGCTGCTGCCGCCCGAAACCGTACCAGGCTGCGGCGCCCAGCACCGACACCAGTGCTGCGGCTTCCACGCCTTGCCAGACAGCGGCCAGGGCAACGGCCATCAGGATGACACCCACCAGGGGCCAGTTTTCCAAGGAATCCCGCAAGGGCATCGGAAATGGATAACGCATGGCGGCGGAGGATACCTCATCAGGCTGCCGTGATTTGATGCACGACCCGCTGGGGATAGGGAATTTCGACCTTGAGGCGGTTGAGTGTCGCCAGGATCGCCAGGTTGACGGCCGAGCGCGCACCCAACTGCCCGGTGCTGGAATCGATCCAGAAGGTGATCGTCAACTCCAGGCCGTCGGCGGCGAAATTGGTCAGGTGCACCGAGGGGACCGGATCCTCCAGCACGAAGTCCACGCTGGCCACGGCCGCCGCCAGCAGAGGCATGACCTGGTCCAGGTCGGATCCATAGGCCACCTGCACCACCGTGTTAAGCAGCAGGCGCTGGTCTGCCGTGGAGGCATTTTCGACCCGTTGGGTGATCAGCAACTCGTTGGGCACGATCGATTCGCGCCCACCGGACGAGCGCAGCACGGTGTAGCGGGTGTTGATGTCGGTGATGCGGCCTTCGAAGTTGTCGACCTTGACCAGATCCCCGATGCGCAGGCTGCGTTCGGCCAGGATCACGAAACCGCTGACGTAGTTGGCCGCCAGCTTCTGCAGGCCGAACCCCAGCCCCACGCCCACGGCGCCCCCCAGGACCGACAGTGCCGTCAAATCGATGCCGGCGGCCGAGAGTGCCAGCATCAGGCCGATGGACAGCAGGATGGCGCGGATCGCGTTGGCGGCAATCTTGCGCAAGGAAAGGTTCTCGGTGGCCCCCTTGAGCAGACGCGATTCGATGGCCGACGAGACGGACAGGGACAGGATCAGCACCAGCACCGCACTGAGCGCGCCTTCGATGAGGTTGCGCAGGCTGACCTGGGTGGATCCGATCTTCCAGGTCAGTTCCTCCATTTCCTTGAGCAGGATGGGCATGGCGCCGGTCACCCACAGGACGGTGACGATCCATGCCAGCCAGGAAACGGTGCGCTCGATCACCCTCACCGTGGGGGACTTGGGGAAGGCCGCGCGCAGCACCTTGACCGTCAGCCGGATGACGGCCAGGGAGGCCAGAACCGGCACGACGATGCGAAACACGGCCAGGGGCAGTTCCGTGGCGAACAGGCGCTTGACGCCCAGCGCCAGCAGGAAGGCGAGGATGGGGAACAGCACGCCATCGACCACGTGGCGGCCAAACCAGATGGAGCGCCCATCGCGCTGGCGTCCGCCGGAAAAGCGCACGATCAACCACGACACACCCAGGCAGCCGAGGAACAGACCCAGCTCGATCAGCGTGGACGGCTGATCCAGCTGGCTGAGCAGGTGCAGGAATTCTTCCGGCGTCAAGGCATGGGCACTGGAACTGGCGCCGGCTACGGGTGCAAGAGGCATGGAGTGGGCAAATCGGGTTGGATCACAGAACAGGCGCGCCGGCATACGCCGGGCCGATCCCATACCACCGGAGATCAGGCCTCGATCAGCGTGCGCACATGTGCGGCGACGCTGCGCGCCAGGGCGCTGAGGTTATACCCGCCTTCGAGGCAGGAGACCACGCGGCCTTGGGCGTGCTGGCGCGCCACGCCCATGATTTTCTCCGTGATCCAGGCGTAATCGGCCTCCACCAGGCCCAGGCCGCCCATGTCATCTTCCCGATGCGCATCGAAGCCGGCCGAGATGAAGATCATCTCGGGCTGGAAATGCTCCAGGCGGTAGAGCCAATAGCTTTCAACGACATCGCGGATCACCGAGCCGTTGCTGCGAGCAGGCACGGGCACGTTGACCATGTTGCCGGCCGGACTCTCGGCGCCGCTGTAGGGATAGAACGGGTGCTGGAAGAAGCTGACCATCAGCACGCGGTCGTCGCCGGCCAGGATGTCTTCCGTGCCATTGCCGTGGTGCACATCGAAATCGACGATGGCCACCCGCTGAAGGCCGCGCACGTCCAGGGCATGCCGGGCCGCCACGGCCACGTTGTTGAAGAAGCAAAAGCCCATGGTCTGGCCGCGCGTGGCATGGTGGCCGGGCGGGCGAACCGCGCAAAAGGCGTTGTCCAGCTTGCCGTCGATGACCGCATCCGTCGCTGCGATGGCGGCGCCCGCGGCGCGCCAGGTGGCCGCGCGGGTGCCGGGACAGGCCCAGGTGTCGGGATCGAGCGCACGTGTCTCGCCGGTGGATTCCAGTTGCTGCAGGAAGTCGTCCAGGGTCAGGACATAGTTCAACTCGTGCGCAAGTGCCAGATCTGTGTTGCTGGCAAGCGGCACATCGGGCGTGAGCATCAGCGCATCCAGGCCGACTGCGCGAAGATGGTCGTCGATGGCGTGCAGGCGCTGCGGGCACTCGGGATGGCCGGGCCCCATGTCGTGCGCCAGACAGTCAGGATGTGAAAAATAACCTGTAGCCATGGGTTAGCTTTGCTCAGCCCGCCGCGCGGGTTTGGGTTAATGTCGCCACCATGCTCCGAAACGACTTGAACCTTGTCATGCCAACTGGCGCCGCATCATCGGTCAAAGGCTCTCAGATCACGCAGCTCATTGATCAGGTTAGCACGATCATTGTGGGCAAGCGCGAACAAGTCACCCTGAGTGTGATCTGCCTGCTGGCCTCGGGCCATCTGTTGATCGAAGACGTGCCCGGCGTAGGCAAAACCACGCTGTCTCAGGCTTTGGCGCGTTGCCTGGGCCTGAGTTTTTCGCGCATCCAGTTCACCGCCGATCTGCTGCCTTCCGACCTGATCGGGGTGAGCGTGTACGAAAGGCAGAAGGAGGCGTTTGTCTTCCATCCAGGGCCGGTGTTCGCGCAGGTGCTGCTGGCCGATGAGATCAACCGTGCAGGCCCCCGCACGCAAAGCGCGCTGCTGGAAGCGATGGAAGAGCGGCAGGTGTCGGTCGAGGGCGAGACACGCGCCCTGCCCTCGCCGTTTTTCGTGATCGCCACGCAGAACCCCTCGGATCAACTCGGCACGCACCCCCTGCCGGAATCGCAACTGGACCGCTTTGCGATGCGGCTGTCGCTGGGCTATCCCGATCCGGCTGCCGAACGCTCGCTGTTGATCGGCGATGACCGACGCGCCGCGCTGCTTCATCTGCAGCCGGTGATGTCGCCCGACACGTGGGAACAATGGCAATCGTTGGTGGACCAGGTGCATGTGGCCGACAGCCTGCTGGACTATCTGCAGGCGCTGATCACGGCCACACGTGACGGCCGCTGGTTCGCGCTGGGCCTGAGTCCGCGCGCGGGGCTCTCGCTGCTCAGGCTGGCGCGCGCTCGGGCGCTGGCGCTGGGCCGCCAGCATGTGTCGCCTGAGGACATCCAGGCCCTGTGGGTGCCGGCCGTGGCCCACCGTCTGCTGCCCCTGCCGCAATCCGGGCGCAGCGCAGCTGCTCAGGCCCGGGTGCTGCTGGAGGCCACGCCCGTTCCATGATGGACCGGCTTGGCGCCAAAGGGCTGTTCAAGGGACGCGGGCGCGGGCCCCGCCCCCTGCCACGGCCGGCCATGCAGTTGAACCGGCGCCTGCTCGATGCCTGGACGCGCCCCCTGGCGCAGCGCTTTGCCAGTTGGCTGGAGTACAAGCTTCCCCGCCGGGATCAGCTCACCCTCAATCACCGCAATCTCTACATCCTGCCCAGCCGTGCGGGATGGAGCTTTGGTGCGGTGTTCCTGGTGCTGCTGCTGGCCTCGATCAACGAACAGGTCAACCTGGGCTATGCGCTGAGCTTTCTGCTGGCCGGCACCGCCATGGCCGCGCTCTACCAGACGCATGGCAACCTGCACGGCATCAGCCTGCGGCTCTTGAGCCTGCGCAGCGTGCATGCAGGACAGGTGCTGAGCGTGGGCATCACCTTGCGCAACGAACACCGCAAGCTGGGACGCCATGGCCTGTTGGTGACGGCCGGCCCACGGGCGCCGGAAGGCACGACCGAAGGCCCCGGCTGCCCGCAGGACGTAGAACTGACCCCCGGGAGCGACTGCACGATCGAGGTGGACGTGGCCACGCACCAGCGCGGCTGGCTGAGCCTGCCCCGCGTCACCATCGAGACACGCTACCCCCTCGGGCTGTTCCGTGCCTGGGCATACTGGCGGCCCCAGACCCGGGTGCTCATCTGGCCTGCCCTGGACCCCCTGGCGTCTGCCCTGCCCGAGCGCGCCCAGGCGGCCGGCATGGAACAACAGCGCAGGCCCAGTTCAGCGGGCAGCGAGATGCCGGAAGGGCTGCGCGACTATCGACGCGGCGACCCGCTGCGCTGGATCGCCTGGAAGAAATCCAGCCATGCACTGGCATCGGGTACCGGCCTGATCAGCCGAGAGCCGGCCCAGGGCAGCGCGCCGGACCTCTGGTTGGATTTCGATGCATCACCCGGCTTGCAAAGCCTGGACACCGAAGCGCGTCTGAGCCGGCTGGCGACCTGGCTGATCCAGGCAGAGCAGCAGGCCAGCGCCCAGGGGCCCTTGTACGGCCTGAAGCTGCCGGGCACGACCGTGGCCTGTGCGGCCGGCCACCATCACCTGCGCCACTGCCTGGATACGCTGGCCGTCTGGGGGCTGCCGTCGCAACCCGATCCATCATGAGCCAGACTGCAGGCGCCCCACTGTCGAGCGCGGCCATCTCGCGAGAGGGGCGCGACACGCTGTGGCTGCTGGGCGTGCTGGCCTTGTGCATCGCGCCTCACATGGGGCGCCTGCCGCTGTGGTGTTCGATCGGCACGGCGGCGGCACTCGTGTGGCGGGCGCGGGTGGCATGGCGGGATGCCGCTCTGCCGCCGCGGTGGATCCTCGTGGTGTGTCTGGGAGCGGGCATGGCGCTGACGCTCATGACCTACAAGACCTTGCTGGGGCGGGAGGCCGGGGTCACGCTCGTCACGCTGCTGGCCGGGCTCAAGACCCTGGAGTTGCGTGCCAGGCGCGATGCCTTCGTGGTCACCTCCCTCGGCTTCTTTCTGATCCTCACACAGTTCCTGTATTCGCAAAGCGTGTTCATGGCTGCGCTGATGCTGATGGCGCTGATGGGCTTGTTGACGTCTCTCGTACTGGCCCAGCGGCCCACGGGCCGACCAGGGATTGCCGTGGCGCTGCTGGCGGCCACGCGCAGCGTGGTCATGGGCATCCCGATGATGCTGGCGCTGTTCATCCTGTTCCCCCGCATCGGCCCCTTGTGGAGCGTGCCCTCCGACGCCGGGCCGCGCACCGGGCTGTCGGACAACATCGAGCTCGGACGCGTGGCGGACCTGGCGCTGGACGACTCGGTGGCCATGCGCATCCGATTCGAGCAGGGCCCGCCGATGGCGCGAGAGATGTACTTCCGCGGGCCGGTGCTGACCTACTTCGATGGCCGCACCTGGCGGGCGGCCAAGCAAAGTCCGCTCGAGCCCGCGTCCGAAAGCGATGAACGGATCCAACCGCAAGGCCAGCCTCTGCCTTACCAGGTGACGCTGGAGCCTTCACGCATCACGGCGGTGCCGCTGCTCGAAGGCACGCTGGTGGCCGCCCCCACCCCGCCGGCAACGACGCCGCAGTTGCGTCGCGAAGGCCTGAGCTGGATGGCCAACACCACCTTGACGGAGAGGGTGCAAATCGACGGGCAGTTCTGGGCCCACGTGCAGCATGGCCCGCAGGCCGTCTCCGGCGTGCAGAGCGGGTGGCTGCAACTGCCGCCGCGTGCCAACGTGCGCACGGTGGTCTGGGCGCGCCGCTTTCTGGCAGACCAGGGCTTGCAGCAGGCCGACGCCAGGACCTTGTCCGAGGCCGTGCTCCGGCACATCCGCCAAGGCGGCTACCAGTACACGCTGACGCCCGGCCCGGAGGCGCAGGACAGCGCCAGCCACGGAAATGGCCATCCCGATGTGATCGACAGTTTCTGGCTCGACCGCAAGAGCGGCTTTTGCGAGCATTTCGCGACGGCCTATGTCTTCGTCATGCGCGCGATGGGCGTGCCCGCCCGGGTGGTGACCGGATATCAGGGCGGTGAACTCAACCCGGTCGATGGCCTGTTCGTGGTGCGCAACAGCGATGCCCATGCGTGGGCTGAAATCTGGGCGCCCAAGGACGGCTGGATCCGCGTCGATCCGACGGCCGCCGCCGAACCCGATCGCATCACGCGCGCGCGTCAGGTGTTCCGGTATCGCAACCCGCTGCCGGGGCCGCTGTCCAACATCGATCCGGCCGTGTGGGGCAAGCTGCGCAGCTACATCGACGCGGGCAACCATCGCTGGAACGTGTGGGTGCTGCAGTACTCGCGCTCCAAACAGATGGAGCTGCTCAAGGATTGGGGCTTCTCGTCGCCAAGCTGGGCGGACCTGCTGAGGCTGACAGGCGGCATGCTGATCCTCATCAGCATGCTGGGCATCGGATGGCTGTGGTGGACACGGCCGCGCCAGGCTCGCACGCCCTGGCTCAAGCCCATGCTGAAGGTGCACCGTGCCTTGGCGGCCTGCGGCATCCCCCCGCCCGCCAGCCCTGCGCCGGCTGCGGCAATGAGCTGGGTGCGTCAGCTGGACATGGCATCTGCGACATCCGCAACCGCGATGCCGGCCGACATCCATCAGGCCTTGAAGGACGCCCTCATCCGGCTCGATGCCCTGCGGTATGCATCTGCCGAGCCATCGGGAGGAAATGTCCCTCGCGCGCGCAAGGCGCTGGTCGAAGAGATCGAACAGCTCTGTCAGGCGTGGCGGGCAGCGGCGAAACGGGATCGCGTTCGTCCGCTTCGGGCAAACTAGCCGCACCTCTGCATTGCCTGTCTCATGCCCTTGTCCCGCTTCCTGCCCGGCGCGTCATCCCGCGCCCCTTCGCGCTTTGCCTTGTCTTTGTCTGCTGCACTGGCCTGCCTTCTGTTGAGCGCATGCAGCAGCACACCGCCCGCCGAGGCGCCGCCCCTTGCTGCACCCGTCTCTGTAGAGCCCGCGTCATCGCCCACAGCCGAAGTGCAGGCACGCGCCATCGAGCCGGCATCGCTCATCACCGCCGCACCGCTGCTGGGCAACCCGGCGCCCGACAGCTACGCCTTCCGTGAGGACGCCAAGCGGCTCGCCATTGAACTGGCACGATCGATGACGCTGGATCCGCAATGGGTCTGGGACGCTTTATCGAAAGCCAAGGTCAAGGACACGGCAGCCAAGCTGATGATGCCCCCGCCTGCCGGCACGCCGAAGAACTGGGCAGCTTATCGGAGCCGTTTCATCGAACCCCAGCGCATCCGTGCGGGTGCGCAGTTCTGGCGCACCTATGAACCCGAACTGCAGCGCGCCGAGAACCAGTACGGCGTGCCGGCGGCCATCATCGCTGGTGTCATCGGTGTGGAAACCATCTACGGCCGCAACATGGGCGGCTTTCGGGTGCTGGATGCGCTGGCCACGCTCTCTCTGGATTTCCCCAAAGGCCGCAGTGATCGCAGCCCGTTCTTTCAGGCCGAACTGGGCCAATTCCTGCGTCTGTGCTTTGAGCAGCAGATCGAGCCCGACAGCGTGCTGGGATCGTACGCGGGGGCGATTGGATTGCCCCAATTCATGCCTTCATCGATCCGCAGGTACGCCGTCGACTTTGATGGCGATGGCCGCATTGACTTGATCGGCAGTGCACCCGATGCGATTGGCAGCGTCGCACATTTTCTGTCGGAGCACGGCTGGCAAACCGGTCAGCCGGTGTATTTCGATATCGCGCCCCCCACCGAGACGGCCGCACGGGCCAAATTGCTCGCGCCAGATATCGTGCCCAGTTTTCTGCCGCAAGAGATGATGGACATGGGCGCGACGCTCCCCCCTGCGGCACAAAACCACCCCGGCAAGCTGGCCCTGGTTCTGCTGCAGAACGGCCAGGATGCGCCGACACTGATTGCCGGCACGCAAAATTTTTATGCCATCACGCGCTACAACCAGTCCAGCTATTACGCGTTGGCCGTCACGCAACTGGGCGAGGCCTTGCTCAAGGAAGTCTTTCGACAAAATGGGCTCAATCCATGATGACATAAGGTGCCTCAAACGTCGGCCAAACGACGATCGTCCGAAGCGCCCCACATATAAATGCAAGGATGAGGCGGCTTTGACGTCATCGGCCATATTGCGTTGCGTGGCGATTTAATTTGTGTTTAGAATCGGCGCACGGAATGAGCAACCATCCGCGAACGAATAAGTATTCATCCGCCGTCGTCGAGGGCACAAAGGACACCACATGAGCAACTATCAAGAACTGCTGGCGCAAAAAGTCGCGCTCGAAAAGCAAGCCGCCGATCTCGAAAAGCAACTGAGCGAAGCCCGCCGTGCGGAACGCGCCAGCGTGATCGCTCAAATCAAATCCCTGCTGGCCGAACACGGGCTGACGGTCGCCGACCTGGGCCTGAAGGCCACGCCGGGCGGCAAGACGACCGGTGCCAGCGCCTCGGCGGGCCGCAAGGTGGCCCCCAAGTATCGCAATGCCGCCACGGGCGAAACCTGGACGGGCCGCGGTCTGCAGCCCAAGTGGGTTCAGGCCGCCATTGCCTCGGGCAAGAAACTCGAAGATTTCGCCATCTGAATTCTTTTTGAAACAAAATGGGCCGGTGTGTAACGCACCGGCCCATTTTGTTTTCTGGACAGATTTGGCGCCACGACGGCGGAGCCGAGGAGCCCGCATCGTGTCGACATTTGACTACTGCCCCTTGAAATCCCCCGCCACACCGAGGACAAATTGCGCGGGCTTCAGATAACGCCGCAAGGCGGCATTCACGTCGTCCAGTGTCAACTTTTCGAGTGCGGCATCCACTTTTGCGGCCACGGCAAAGGTCCGATCCAGATACAGATTACTGGCCCAGGCCGCTGCCAGCCGTGCATCCTGCGCCCTGCCCAATCGCCGGAAACTCAACAAGCCCTTGCGGCCCGATTCGAACTCGGCCTGCGTGAAACCGTCTCGCAAGGCCTTGTCCACCTCTTCGCGCAAAGCGGCTTCCACCTTGTCGCGATTCTGCGGGGCATAGATCGCGCCAGCAATCCAGCGGGAATGGGCTTCGATGGGATTCCATTGCACGCCGCTGTAGACGTTATACGAAAGCCCTTCCTTTTCCCGAATACGCCGCCACAGGCGTGAATCTCCGCCCGCCCCCAGAAGGTGATTGGCCAGCATGAACGCCGGGTAATCCGGATGCAGATCGTTGAGCGGCAAAGGCTGGGCAACAGACAGGCTCGCATTCTGTTTGTCCGGTGTTTTCAGCACCATGCGCGTGGGCGGCAAGGCAATGAAAGGGTCGGGCACATCGGCAAATGGCTCGGTACTGCGCCAGTCTCCGAACGTGGCGTTCAAAGCCTGGCGAACCTGCTCGGCGTCGAAATCGCCCACGACACCGATCTGCGCATGCGAGGCCGCGACGAACTTGGCGTGGAAGGCCTGGATGCGCGCCACGGTGACGTCCTTCCAGTCCTGTGCGCTTTCAGCAAAGGTCGGCGCATAGCGGACATCGCCCTTGGGATACGGATTACCGTGGCGCGACATGGCTTCGCTCAAGACGCCTTCGGGCTCCTTGCTGTGCTCTTCAATGGCCGCCAGCGCCTGCTGACGCACCTCTTCGAGTGCGGCGGCCGGCAAGGCGGGATGGCGCAGCACATCGCCCACCACGCGCAGCAGTTCGGGCAGGTGTTCACGCCGCGTGACCAGGCTGGCTGTCAGGCTGCCCTGCCCCGTCGAGAACCCCACTTCGGCCTGCAGTGCATCGAGCTTGTCTTCCCACTGCTGGCGGGTCAGGCTGGCCGAGCCCTTGTCGAGCAAGGCGGCCAGCGCATCGGGCACTTCGCCCCAGTTGGCCAGCGACTGTTCGTTGCCGTAGTGCAGGGTCAGCGTTGCACGCACCGTCTGGCCGCGCGTGGCCTTGGGCAGCAAGGCGACCTTCATGCCGGAAGGCAGGCTGAAACGTTCCGTACGGGCGTCGATGTTGGCCGGGCTGGCATCGAAGGCTTCCACCTGCGCCTGCGCCGCCTGGGGCTTGAACGACTTGAACATGCCCGCCACATCCACCCGCTCGGGCTTGGGCGCCCGCTCGGGAGCGGCGGTGGGGACGTACTGCGCCACGGTGCGGTTGGACGACACGAACACCTGCTCGGCCACGCGTTGCACATCCTTCAAGGTGACGGCCTTGACGCGGTCACGCAGGAGAAAGAAGAGCCGCCAGTCGCCTTGCGCGACGGACTCCGACAAGGCCACACCGATGCGCTGCGGATCGGCAAAACCCAGCTCCCAGGATTTGAGCCACTTGGCGCGGGCACGGTCCAGTTCCGCCTGCGTGACGGGCTGTTGGCGCATGGACTCGACCACGGCCAGCAGCGCCTGGGTCGCGGCGTCGAGATCCTGTTGCGGAGCCAGTTGCGCGCCGACCAGCATGAAGCCCGGATCGGCCAGATCCTGCGAAAAAGCAAAGGTGCCGGCAGCGAGCTGTTTTTCCGTCAGGGCCTGATGCAGGCGGCCCGAAGGCGTGTCACCCAGGATGATGGAGAGCATCTCCACCGCGGCGAAGTCAGGGTGGGGGCCGGGCATCACGTGATAGCCCACGTACAGCAAGGGCGAGCCGCCCACGCGGCGCAAGGTGACGCTGCGTTCGCCATCCTGCACCGGGTCCAGCGTGTACAGCTCGGGCAGTTTGCGCTGTGGCTTGGCGATCGGGCCGAAGGCCTCCTGCACCCAGGCCAGCACCTTCCTCGGATCGAACTTGCCCGAGACGATGAGCGTCGCATTGTCGGGCTGGTAGTAGCGCCTGTAGAAGGCCTGCAGGCGGGTGATGTCCACGCCTTCGACGTCGGTTCGCGCGCCGATGGTGGACTTGCCGTAGTTGTGCCACTCGTACATCGTGGCCAGCGTCTTGGACATCAGGATGCGGCCGGGGTCGTTCTCGCCCATCTCCATCTCGTTGCGCACCACCGTCATCTCGCTGTCGAGGTCCTTGCGCGCGATGAAGCTGTTGACCATGGCATCGGCCTGCCAGTTCAGGTACCAGTGCAGGTTCTCTTCATTGGCCGAGAAGCTGGCGTAGTAGTTGGTGCGGTCGTACCAGGTGCTGCCGTTGGCGCTGAAGCCGCGCTTGTTGAACTCGGCCCATACCTGGGGATGCCGCGGCGAGCCTTTGAACAGCAGGTGCTCCAGCAGGTGCGCCATGCCGGTCTCGCCATAGTTCTCGTGGCGCGATCCGACCCGATAGGTCATGTTGACCGTGGTGGTGGGCTTGGAGTCATCGGGGTTGAGCAGAATCTGCAAGCCATTGGCCAGGCGATATTCGGTGATGCCTTCGACACTGGTGACTTGCTGCAGCTGGCGTGCATGGGCAGGGGACGCCGCGGCACCGAGGCCGGCGGGGGCCGCCATGGCCGGCGACAGGGGGACAAGACCCAGCCCCAGGACGCCCAGCATGGCGGCGGCCAGTACCGGAGTCAGGCGGGGACGAAACGCACGGGACGAACAGGAGGATCGGCGCATTGTGTCTGTGGAAGTGGCTCTGGGTGAAGGATCGCAGGTGCCCTGAACCGGGCCGCAGCCCGAGGGACGAGTCTGAGTGTAGGCGGGCCATGTAAAGGTTCCCCCAAGGGGCGTTCGGGGACCGCAACAACCGGACAGCGGAACTTGCTCGACATCATCCAGGGAGCAACCCTGACGTGGTAGAAACAGATTTCGCACAGATCAAGCTTGGACCCTTGCATGGCTGACGTGATTGCCACAACCCCACAGCGCAAACCCTGGTGGTGGGCCGCCCTTGCCGTGGTCGCCCTGCTCGCCTATGTGGGCTGGAGCCGGCTCAAGCCGCCGCCCATTCCCGCCGGCATCGCAAGCGGCAATGGTCGCATCGAAGCCACGGATGTCGACATCGCCAGCCGCTATGGCGGCCGCATCCGCAGCATCCTTGTGCAGGAAGGTGATGACGTGAAGGCGCGGCCAGACGGTGGCCATCATGGACACGGCCACGCTCGATGCGGAGTACAGCCGCGCGCAGGCCCAGGTGGCGCAGGCGCGCAGCGCCAAGGTCACCGCGCAGGCCCTGCTGGCCCAACGCGAACAGGCGGTCAAGACGGCGCAGGCCGTCGTGTCGCAGCGGCAGGCGGAGTTGAACCTGTCGAACAAGCAACTGGCGCGTGCGCAAGAGTTGGTCGGCAAGGGCTTCATCTCCTCGCAGAAGCTCGATGAGGCCCAGGCGCAGGTGCAATCGGTCAAGGCGGGCTTGAGCGCGGCGCAATCGCAGGTGGCCGAGGCGCGCACGGCCGTGACGGCCACGCAGTCGCAGCTCATCGAAGCGGATTCGGCGATCGCGGCTGCCGAAGCGGGGCTGGCGCGCATTCAGGCCGACCGCAATGACAGCGCGCTCAAGGCGCCGCGCGATGGGCGGGTGCAGGTGCTCGCGGCCCAGGCCGGTGAGGTGATCGGTGCGGGCGCACGGGTGATGTCGCTGGCGGACCTGGGCGATGTGCACATGACCTTCTTCCTGCCCGAAACGGCGGTGGGCCGCGTGGCCATCGGCTCGGAAGTGCGACTGGTGCTGGATGCCGCACCGCAGTATGTGATCCCGGCCAGGGTGTCCTTCGTGGCCAGCGTCGCGCAGTTCACGCCCAAGACGGTCGAAACCGCTGCCGAGCGGCAGAAGCTGGTCTTCAAGGTGAAGGCACAGGTGGACCCGGCCTTGCTGGCCCAGTATCGACAGCAGGTCAAGACCGGGATGCCGGGCATGGCTTATGCACGCGTGCAAGCCGATGTGGCCTGGCCCGACAAGCTGTCCATCCGGCTGCCGCCCGTGCCTGGCGCATCGGCACCGTCCTCCACGGCAAGACAGTGAACAACTCGGTCGCCACCATCGAGGCGCTCACGCATGGCTACAAGCGTGTGACGGCGCTGGACGCGGTCACGCTCGATCTGCCCGCAGGCTGCATGGTGGGCCTGATCGGCCCGGACGGCGTGGGCAAGTCCACCTTGCTGGCCCTGATCGCAGGGGCGCGCAAGATCCAGTCGGGGCGCATCCAGGTGCTGGGCGGGGACATGGGCTCGGCCCGCCACCGGCGCGAGGTCTGCCCGCGCATCGCCTACATGCCGCAGGGCCTGGGCAGGAACCTGTACGCCACGCTGTCCGTGCGCGAGAACGTGGACTTCTTCGGCCGCCTGTTCGGGCAGGACGAGGCAGAGCGTCGCACCCGCATCGACGAGTTGCTGCACAGCACCGGCCTGGCGCCCTTCGATGACCGACCCGCAGGCAAGCTCTCAGGGGGGATGAAGCAGAAGCTCGGCCTGTGCTGCGCACTGATCCACGACCCGGACCTGCTCATCCTGGACGAGCCCACCACCGGCGTCGATCCGCTCTCGCGCCGCCAGTTCTGGGAGCTCATTGAGCGCATCCGCAGCCGCCGTCCGGGCATGAGCGTGATCGTGGCCACCGCCTACATGGAGGAAGCCGAGCGCTTCGACCACCTTGTGGCCATGGACGCGGGCCGCGTCCTCGCCACCGGCACGCCCGCCGAACTGCGCACGCGCACCGGCCAGGCCACGCTGGAGGCCGCCTTCGTCGCACTCCTGCCGGCTTCGCGCCGCGATGGGCATCGCGCGCTCGTCGTGCCGCCGCGCGCCAGCGAGGATGGCGACATCGCCATCGAAGCGCATGGCCTGACCTGCCGCTTCGGCGACTTCACCGCGGTGGACCATGTCGACCTGTCCATCCACCGCGGCGAGATCTTCGGCTTCCTCGGCTCCAACGGCTGCGGCAAGACCACCACCATGAAGATGCTCACCGGCCTGCTGCCAGCCAGCGAAGGCCATGCCTCGCTGTTCGGCCGGCCGGTGGATGCCAGCGACATGGCCGTGCGCAAGCGCGTGGGCTACATGTCGCAGGGCTTCTCGCTGTATGGCGAGCTGACGGTGCGGCAGAACCTCGAATTGCACGCCAGGCTGTTCCACGTGCCCGCCGACAGGATCCCGCCCCGCATCGACGAGATGCTGCAGCGCTTCGATCTGAAAGACGTCGCCGAGGACCTGCCAGAGAAGCTGCCGCTGGGCGTGCGGCAGAGGCTGTCGCTGGCCGTGGCCGTGGTGCATGGGCCGGACATGCTGATCCTGGACGAGCCCACATCCGGCGTGGATCCGGTGGCACGCGACCGCTTCTGGGAACTGATGATCGAGCTGTCGCGCAAGGACGGGGTCACGCTCTTCATCTCGACCCATTTCATGAACGAGGCCCAGCGCTGCGACCGCATCTCTCTGATGCATGCCGGCAAGGTGCTGGCCAGCGACACGCCCCAGGCGCTGATGCACCGCCATGGTCACGACAGCCTGGAAGACACCTTCATCGAGTTGCTGGCTTCGGCGCAAGGCATCGAGATGCAGCCGCCGCGGTCTGCCACCACCCAGGCGGCCCCCACGCCCTCAACGCATGGCCTCCCCCTCGCTGAAGCAAGCTCCGAGCTCAAGCGTTCGCCCTCATCCAACCCCCAACGCGCCAGCCGCTTCAGCCTGGCTCGCCTGCTGAGCTACAGCCACCGTGAAGCGCTGGAGCTGCGTCGCGATCCCATCCGCCTCACGCTGGCCCTGCTGGGCACGGCCTTGCTGATGATCATCATGGGCTACGGGATCAGCATGGACGTGCAGGACCTGCGCTTTGCGGTGCTGGACCGTGACCAGACCTCGCTGAGCCGCTCGTATGTGCTGCACCTGTCGGGCTCACCGTACTTCCTGGAGCAGCCGCCGATTGCCAACGATGCGGAGCTGGACCGCCGCATGCGCAATGGCGAGTTGAGCCTGGCCATCGAGATCCCGCCCGGCTTCATGGCCGATCTGGCGCGCGGCCGCAAGGTGGAGATCGGTGTGTGGGTCGACGGCGCCATGCCTCAACGCGCCGAGACCGTGGCCGGCTATGTGCAGGGCCTGCACCTGAGCTATCTGCAGGACCAGGCCGCGCAGCGGGGCCTGTCGCAAGCGGCGCTGGCCAATGTCGAGGTGCGCTACCGCTACAACCCGGATGTGCGCAGCCTCAATGCCATGGTGCCCGCGGTGATCCCCATCCTGCTGATCTTCATCCCCGCCATGCTGACCGCACTGGGCGTGGTGCGCGAGAAGGAGCTGGGCTCCATCGTCAACCTGTACGTCACCCCCGTCACGCGGCTGGAGTTCCTGCTGGGCAAGCAACTGCCCTATGTCGGCACGGCCATGGTGAGTTATCTGTTGATGACGGCGATGGCCGTGGGCGCCTTCGGCGTGCCGCTCAAGGGCAGCCTGCTGGCCCAGGCCATGGGCGCCCTGTTGTATGTCACCGCGGCCACGGGGCTGGGGTTGCTGATGTCCACCTTCACGGGCAGCCAGATCGCCGCCATCTTCGGCACGGCGCTGGGCACCATGCTGCCGGCGGTGCAGTTCTCGGGGATCATCAACCCCGTCTCCTCGCTCGAAGGCATCGGTGCCGTGATGGGCCGCATCTATCCCACCGGGCCCTTCGTGATCCTCAGCCGCGGCACCTACTCCAAGGCGCTGGGCTTCGAAGAGCTGTGGCCGTATTACGTGCCGCTGGCCCTGGCCATCCCGGTGCTGACCTTGCTGAGCACGCGCCTGCTCAAGAAGCAGGACACCTGACATGCCCGCGCGCGCTGCCCCGCCTCTTCGGCTGATGCTGGCCAACGTCTGGAACCTGGGCGTCAAGGAGTTGCGCAGCCTCTGGCGCGACCGCATGCTGCTGCTCTTCGTCATCTGGGCCTTCTCCGGCGCCGTGTACGTGGCCGCCAACAGCGTGCCGGACCGGCTGCACCGCGCGCCCATCGCCATCGTGGACGAAGACCGCTCGCCGATGTCGCAGCGGGTGGTGTCCGCCTTCTATCCGCCGACCTTCATGACCCCGCAGCTCATCGAGCTGCACGACATGGACCCGGGCATGGACCAGGGCCGCTTCACCTTCGCGATGGACATCCCCCCCAACTTCCAGCGCGATGTGCTGGCGGGCAAGTCGCCATCCATCCAGCTCAATGTCGATGCCACGCAGATGAGCCAGGCCTTCCTGGGTGCCGGCTACATCCAGAGCATCGCGCTCGGCGAGGTGGCCGAGTTCGTTCAGCGCGAGCGGCTCAGTGCAGCCCCGCAGATCGATCTGGCGCTGCGCATGCGCTTCAACCCCTCGCTGGACGACCGCTGGTTCATGGGCGTGATGGAGCTCATCAACAACGTGACCATGCTGTCGATCATCCTCACCGGCGCGGCCCTGATCCGCGAACGCGAGCACGGCACCATCGAGCACCTGCTGGTGCTGCCGCTGCGGCCTTTCGAGATCATGGTGGCCAAGGTCTGGTCGATGGGGCTGGTCGTGATGCTGGCCACGGCCCTGTCCATGCAGCTCGTCCTGCGCGATGCGCTGCACATGCCGATCACCGGCTCCACCGCCCTGTTCCTGGCTGGCTGTGCGCTGCACCTGTTCGCCACCACCTCGATGGGCATCTATCTGGGCACCGTGGCGCGCTCCATGCCGCAACTGGGGCTGCTCATGATCCTGGTGCTGCTGCCGCTGGAGCTGCTGTCCGGTGGCATGACGCCGCGCGAGAGCATGCCCGAGATCGTTCGCACCGTCATGCTTGCTGCGCCCACCACCCACTTCGTCAGCTTTGCCCAGGCCATCCTCTATCGCGGCGCGGGCCTGAGCATCGTCTGGCCACACTTCGCCGCCATCGCCATCATCGGCGCGGTCTTCTTTGCCGGCGCGCTCAAGCGCTTTCGCCAGACCGTCAGCCAGATGCAAAGCTGAGGACACCCTGCCATGCCACCACCCACTTCGCCCACCGATCCCGCATCCGGCAACGGCAGCAAGCCACCCTGGTCGTTCAATCCCTGGACGATTGCGTTCGTGCTGCTGACCCTGCTGTGGGCGCGCGATTTCCTGGTCAACAACGCCCAGGTCCAGCCCATGCCTTACAGCGACTTCGTCCAGCACCTCAAGGCCGGCGACATCGAATCCATCCGCATCGGCAGCAACCTCATCGAAGGCCAGCTCAAAAAACCGCTGCCCGATGGCCGCCAGCGCTTCGTCACCACCCGCGTCGAGCCCGAACTGGCCCGTGAACTCGCCGGTGCCAATGTGAAGTTCGAAGGTGTGGTGGAAAGCACGCTGCTGCACGACATCCTGTCGTGGGTGCTGCCTGTGCTGCTGATGTTCGGCTTGTGGAACCTGCTGGCGCGCCGCGTGATGAAGGACGGCGGCGGCTTCGGCCTGGGCAACATGATGAGCGTGGGCCGCAGCCGTGCGCGCGTGTATGCCGAGACCGATGTCGGCGTGCGCTTCGACGATGTGGCGGGCGTGGACGAAGCCAAGGCCGAACTGCGCGAATCGGTGGACTTCCTCAAGAACCCGAAGTCGTACGGGCGGCTGGGCGCGCGCATGCCCAAGGGCGTGCTGCTGGTGGGCCCGCCCGGCACCGGCAAGACCTTGCTGGCACGCGCGATGGCCGGTGAAGCCGGCGTGCCCTTCTTCTCCATCAGTGGTTCGGAGTTTGTGGAGATGTTCGTCGGCGTGGGGGCGGCCCGCGTGCGCGATCTGTTCGAGCAGGCACGCCGTGCCGCGCCGGCCATCATCTTCATCGACGAGCTCGACGCCCTGGGCCGGGCACGCGGCACGGGCCCGCTCGGCGGCGGTCACGATGAAAAGGAACAGACGCTGGACCAATTGCTCTCGGAGATGGACGGCTTCGATGCCAGCGTGGGCGTGGTCATCCTGGCCGCCACCAACCGCCCCGAGGTGCTGGACCCGGCCCTGCTGCGCGCCGGCCGCTTCGACCGCCAGGTCCTGGTGGACCGCCCCGATCGCAAAGGCCGCGCCGACATCCTTCGTGTGCATTTGAAAAAGATCACGCTGGACGGCGACGTGCAGCCCGACGCCATCGCGGCGCTGACCCCCGGCTTTGCCGGCGCCGATCTCGCCAACCTGGTCAACGAGGCCGCCCTCCTGGCCACGCGCAGGCAGGCCGCCTCTGTCCAGGCGCGGGACTTCAACGATGCCATCGAGCGCATCATCGCGGGCATCGAGAAACGCAACCGCGTGCTCAGCGTCAAGGAGCGCCAGACCGTGGCCTATCACGAGATGGGTCATGCCCTGCTGGCCATGACCCTGCCAGGCACGGATCCCGTCCACAAGATCTCGATCATCCCGCGTGGCATCGGCGCCCAGGGCTACACCATGCAGCGCCCCACGGAAGACCGCTTCCTGCAGACGCGCAGCGAACTGGAGAACCGCATCACCGTGTTGCTGGGCGGCCGTGCGGCCGAACAGCTCATGCTGGGCGAAGTCTCCAGCGGTGCAGCCGATGATCTCGCCAAGGCCACGGACATCGCACTCGACATGGTCACGCGTCTGGGCATGTCCACGGAGATCGGCCAGGTCGCCTACGAACGCGCTCGCACGCCGTTCCTGAACCCCTTGCCGGCCTTCGGGTCAGAGCGCAGCTATGGCGAAGACACGGCGCGCCACATCGACCTGGCCGTTCGTGGCCTGATCGACACGGCCTTTGCGAGGGCCATGCGCATCCTGCAAGCCCACCGGGAGCTGCTGCAGCAAGGCGCAGACCAGTTGCTGGAACACGAGACGCTCAGCGAGGCGGAACTGGCCCCTCTGGCGGACGCCGCTCGCGCGCTTCCTTGCGAAGCCCCCGCCACCGAAAACTGAACGTCGGCAAGGCGCGTCAACGCGCGGGCTGAGCCGCCGGCGCCGTGCTCTTGGGCGCCAGCATCACCCGGGTCTTGCCACCTGTGGTGACCAGGATCACGGCATCGCCCGGCTTGAAGGCCTCATTGCCGGCCGCCTGCACGATGGAGCGGCGCGAACCATTGGGCATTTGCAGCAGGATCTCCAGCGCGTCTTCACGCGTGCCATAACGTTCCACCGCATTGCCGACGATGCCGCCCACCACCGCACCTGCCACGCCAATCATGGCCGAGCTGGTGTTGTTGCGTGAGCCGCCCAGGCCCGCCGCACCACCCAGCACCGCACCGGTGGCTGCACCCATGCCGCTCTGATTGCCCTCGACGACCACCGGCCGCACGTTCAACACCACGGCATCCTCCACCTGCGACAGCTTCTGCGCATCGCCGGGCTTGATCACATCCGGGCTGGTGGTTGAACAGGCGGCGAGCACGCACAGGCTCGTCGCAGCGGCGGCCTTCACCACCACGGTCAGGAATGACTTCTTCATGGACACGCTTCCTCAGGCACCGGGCCATACCAGCAACTTCGCACAGCCCGCCTTGGCAGGCTGCACCACACATCCACTGTAGCGCAGACGGCCACGGCACTTTGTAAAGTGGCGTGGCCGTCCGATCAGCATCTCACACTGTGCCGCGCCTGTCTCAGGCGCCGGATCCTCAATCGTCGATGCCGAGCTCCTGGATCTTGCGGGTGATCGTATTGCGGCCGATGCCCAGCTTCTGGGCCGCCTCGATCCGGCGTCCCCGGGTCAGGTCCAGTGCGGTGTGGATCAGGCTGGCTTCGAACAGCCGGGTCAGCACATCCCACACATCCGGCTGCCCCGCTTCGAGCCGCGCGCGCGCATCGCGCTCCAGGTCCTTCAGCCAGGACGTCGGCAAGCCGCCGCCATGCTGTGAATGCCCGCCCGACGCAAGGCCCGTGATCGAGCCGAGATCGGCGGGTACAGCGGCCGGATACGCCGGCGTGACAAGCGGTGAGCCACCTGCCGACGCATGTGCTGCCCCATTGCCTGCAGGCGCATAAGCCATGGAAGCCGGCGCAGCCACGACATTGGCCACTGCCACGTCCCCCGAGCTGGCAGACGCGTGCGCCCATGCATCGCCAAGACCCGGCCGTCCTGTTGTGGGCGCAGGTTCATGACGCGGTTCTTCGAAGCCGGTCGGCACCGTCGCAGAGGAAGCCGCGCTCATCGATTCGATCGAAGGCATCGCGCCATGACCGCCCTTGCCATCGAGCAACTCGGGCGGCAGGTCCTTGACATCGATGACCTGCGCGGGCGCCATCACGGTCAACCAGTGGCAGATGTTTTCGAGCTGCCGCACATTGCCCGGGAAGTCGAAACCCGCCAGGCGCGCCAGGGCCGCATCCGAAATGCGCTTGGCCTCGACGCCCAGGTCCTTCGCGCTCTTTTGCAGGAAGAAGCGGGCCAGCGTCGGAATGTCCTCGCGGCGCTCGCGCAGTGCCGGCAGACGCAGCCGGATCACGTTGAGCCGGTGGAACAAGTCCTCGCGGAACACGCCCTGCCGCACACGCTCTTCCAGGTTCTGGTGGGTGGCGGCGATCACGCGCACATTGCTCTTGAGCGGGTGATGCCCGCCCACGCGGTAGAACTGCCCGTCGCTCAACACGCGCAAGAGCCGTGTCTGCAGATCAAACGGCATGTCGCCGATTTCATCGAGGAACAGCGTGCCGCCATCGGCCTGCTCAAAGCGCCCACGCCGCATGGTCTGCGCGCCCGTGAAGGCCCCGCGCTCATGGCCGAACAGTTCGGATTCCAGCAGGTCCTTCGGGATGGCGGCCGTGTTGATGGCCACGAAAGGCCCATTGCCACGCGGGCTGTGCTTGTGCAGCGCGCGCGCCACCAACTCCTTGCCCGCACCCGATTCACCGGTGATCAGCACCGTCACATTGCTCTGGCTGAGCCGCCCGATCGCACGGAAGACATCCTGCATGGCCGGCGCCTGGCCGAGCATCTCGGGCATCTGGGTCACGCGCTCGTCGATCACTTCCTCGCGCACGCTCTCATCGACCGCGCGGCGGATCAGCTCGACCGCCTTGGGCAAGTCAAACGGCTTGGGCAGGTATTCGAACGCGCCGCCCTGGAAGGCCGACACGGCACTGTCCAGGTCTGAATATGCGGTCATGATGATCACGGGCAGGCCAGGCAGACGCGCCTTGACCTTGCCCAGCAGATCGATGCCCGAGCCACCCGGCATGCGGATGTCGGAGACCAGCACCTGCGGCTCGTCGTCATCGAGTGCCGTCAGCACATCGCGGGGGTTGGTGAACACGCGGACCGGAAGGCCCTCTCTTGCCAGTGCCTTCTCAAGCACAAAGCGGATGGATTGGTCGTCGTCAACGATCCAGATGGGTTTCATGCTGGCCTATGGTGATGGGCACCCCAACGGATACGTTGAGCGAGCAAGCTCAGGGCAGCGGTATCAGGATCTTGAAGACCGTGCGACCTGGCTCGCTTTCGCATTCGATGGTGCCTTGATGCTGTTGAACGAAGGTTTGCGCCAAAGTCAGGCCCAGACCAGACCCGCCTTCCCGCCCAGATACCAGAGGGTAAAAGATGCGGTCACGGATGGCCTCCGGAATGCCCGGGCCGTTGTCTTCAATATGCAAGACCAATGCCAGGCGATGCAGATGGCGGTTGATGGTGACCCGTCGCGCGACCCGCGTGCGCAGCGTCAGCACGGCGTCACCGGCGGCGATCCGCTCCGACAGGGCCTGCGCGGCGTTGTGGGCAATGTTGAGCACCGCCTGGATGAGCTGCTCACGATCGCCTCGGAACTCGGGCAGCGAGGTGTCGTAATCCCGCCAGACCTTCAAGCCCTTCGGGAACTCCGCCAGGATGAGCGAGCGCACCCGCTCGCACACCTCGTGGACGTTGACGTCACCGACCAGATGCGGCCGGCGGTGCGGCGCCAGCAGACGGTCCACCAGCGCCTGCAAGCGATCTGCCTCATGGATGATGACCTGCGTGTATTCCGTCAGTGACTTGGATTCGAACTCCATCTGCAGCAACTGGGCCGCCCCACGGATGCCACCCAGGGGGTTCTTGATCTCATGAGCCAGGTTGCGGATCAGCTCCTTGTTGGCCTGGGCCTGATCGAGCGCCCGCTCCTCACGCTCCTGCTTGGTCTGCTGCTCGACCTCCACCAACTCGATGATGACCAGGTCCGAATGATCCAGACGGGTCACGATGACCTGCACGGGCAAGGGATCGCCGGGCGTGACGTGCAGATGCCGCTTGAGCTCGGCCTGCAGGCGGCTGGTGGCGAACTCATTGCGCGCCACGGCGGCCACAATGTCCTTGAGCAGCATCGGATCGACGAACCAGTCGAAGATCGACTCTCGCAGCACGCTGCGACGCGACAGGCCCAGCACTTCCTCGAAAGCTGCGTTCGCAAACAGGCAATGGCCCTCGGGGGCCGCCACGGCGACCATGGTGGCCAGGTGATCGAAGGTCTCCAGCCCCGGCGGCAGGACACGAGCCTGCTGGTCAGACGCCACGCTGCCGGGGCCGGCTGCCAAGGCACTTGAAGCCGCGCCACGCGCCACGGCAGATGCTGACTTCGCCACGTCGCCTTCCTCCAGACTGGCCGTCACTTGCCCGCGCCGAACTTGGCGACTTCACGCCGCAGCGCGGCCACATCGGCCTCCTTGCGGGTGATGGCCGCCTTCATCTCATTGACCCGGTCCTGGTACTTCTGATAGTTGCGCTCGTCGCCCTGGCGCTCGGGCTGGCCGTTGTTGTAGTCCTTCTGAAGGGCCGCCAGCGCGTCCTCTTCCTTCTTCAGTTCCGCTTCGAGGATGCGGCGGGCATCGGCATCCCGCGCCTTCTGATCATCCGTGGACACCTTCTCGCCGCCAGCAGGCGCTGCGGCCGCCGCCCGTGCGCCGCCGCGCGGCACCACCGACTGGATCACCGTGATGGGCGCGCCATCGAGCGTCTTGCAACCCTTGTCATGGGCCTCCTTGGCACTCAGGGCATCGGTATACAGATTGCCAGGGCACCGGTAGACCGGCTTTTCCTGCGCCAGCGCATGGCCCGCCTGGCAAGCCAGCAAGCAGGCCATCACGGCCATGCCAGCCTGGCGAGACATGGATACCAGCCCCGCGTGCGAAGCCGCGTCTGCGGAATGCGATCCAGGATCTTGAGTTGCCATATACGTCTTCGTGATCATCTGGTTGGGAGAGGCTGCGGCGCAAGACCGCAGGCACAGTATGCCCTCAAGCGAGGGGCGGGCGTCAACCCGCCTTTGCCCGCGGGGGCAGACAGGCGTCTTTGCACCACATGGCAGGACTTCGGCGCCTCGGCACCGGAGCTTGAACGGCACCCGAAATGAAAAAGGGCGACTTGCGTCGCCCTTGTCTGCCAGCCATCAAGGCCGGCCTGAATGGGATGCGCCCGATCTGGAGGGCGCACCGGCATCACAGTGCGTAGTACATGTCGTACTCGACCGGGTGCGTGGCCATACGGAAACGCGTGACTTCCTGCATCTTCAGGTCGATGTAGGCGTCCAGGTAGGCATCGGTGAACACGCCGCCCTTGGTCAGGAAGGCGCGGTCCTTGTCCAGGTGCTCCAGGGCCTGATCCAGGCTGTGGCAGACGGTCGGCACCAGTGCGTCCTCTTCGGGCGGCAGGTGGTACAGATCCTTGGTGGCGGCTTCGCCCGGATGGATCTTGTTTTCCACGCCGTCCAGACCGGCCATCATCAGGGCCGAGAAGGCCAGGTACGGGTTGGCCGAGGGATCCGGGAAACGGGCCTCGATGCGGCGACCCTTCGGGTTGGCCACGTACGGGATACGGATCGAAGCGGAACGGTTCTTGGCCGAGTAGGCCAGCTTCACCGGGGCTTCGAAGCCGGGCACCAGACGCTTGTACGAGTTCGTACCGGGGTTGGTGATGGCGTTCAGGGCACGGGCGTGCTTGATGATGCCACCGATGTAGTACAGGGCGAACTCGCTCAGGCCGGCATAGCCTTCGCCTGCGAACAGGTTCTTGCCATCCTTCCAGATCGACTGGTGCACGTGCATGCCGGAACCGTTGTCGCCAACGATGGGCTTGGGCATGAAGGTGGCGGTCTTGCCGTAGGCATGGGCCACGTTCACGATCACGTACTTCTGCAGTTGCAGCCAGTCAGCGCGCTGGGTCAGCGTGGAAAAGCGCGTGCCGATTTCCATCTGGCCGGCGTTGGCCACTTCGTGGTGGTGCACTTCAACCGGAATGCCCATGCTTTCCAGGATCAGGCACATTTCCGAACGCATGTCTTGGCCGGAATCGACCGGGGGCACGGGGAAGTAGCCGCCCTTGACGGTGGGACGATAGCCGGAGTTGCCGTGCTCGTATTCCTTGCCTGTGTTCCAGGCGCCTTCTTCGGATTCGATCTTGAAGAAGCAGCCGGACATGTCGTTGCCCCAGCGGATCGAATCGAACACGAAGAATTCGGGTTCCGGACCGAAGAAGGCGGTGTCGCCCAGGCCCGAAGCCTTCAGGTAGGCTTCAGCGCGCTTGGCCAGGGAGCGGGGATCGCGCTCGTAGGGCTTGCCGTCGTGCGGATCGATGACGTCGCAGGTCAGCAGCAGCGTGGGCTCTTCGAAGAAGGGGTCGATGTTGGCCGTGTTGGGATCCGGCATCAGCAGCATGTCGGAGGCTTCGATACCCTTCCAGCCGGCGATGGACGAACCGTCGAACGCGTGGCCCGAGGTGAACTTGTCTTCGTCAAAGTGGGAAACAGGCACGGTGGTGTGCTGTTCTTTGCCACGGGTATCGGTGAAGCGGAAGTCCACGAACTTGACTTCGTTGTCCTTCACCAACTTCATCACGTCGGCGACGGTCTTGTTGGCCATCAGGTGCTCCTAGCAAGAGGCGTAATAGAAATGCAGGAAGTGAAATTTGGTCTGTTTCCAGATCAGAAACAGCGGGGAGTGTAATAGCAGAAAGCATGCCGCCCGAGGCAGGCAGATCAAGCTTTGCACCCCGGAAGCCGGGAAACCCCGCAACCGCACGCACCGAAGCGAATCATTCCGGACGGGGCGTCGTGCACGGCAAAAGCCCGGTTTGCAGATCGCGAAACCAATGTGAGGCAAACACAGCGCTCTGCCATCACTACAACGCACCAATAAAGTGCAAACTCCACAGGCAACCTCTTATCGCACCATGATGGGGCCAATTGGCGCACCAAGATCGCGCAACCCCTCCATCATCGCGGCAAACGCTTCCTCAATGGACTCGGCGGGCCCCTTCACCCCCAGGTCGATGTGGCGTCCGTGCACCGGATGGTCCACGCTCGGAAGGCTGAAGACCTTCACGGGCGCAAAGCGACGTTCAATCTCCACCATCAGCGGCGTGAGAATGGATTCGATCGCCCCGTACACCACCACGGATTTCTCCGCCAGCCGCCCCTGGTGATGCAGATCCGCATGCCATTGGTCCAGTACCCAGGCCATCATGGGCCACGCCATCACCGGAAAGCCCGGCACGAAGTGGACACGCCCCATCACCGAAAACCCCGGGATCTGGTTGTACGGATTGGGGATGATGCGGGCGCCCTGCGGAAAACACCCCATCTGCAAGCGCCGTTGGGTATCGGCGGAATCGGGATCGAAGGGGTGGCCAGCCTCCTTGGCCAGCGCCTCGCTGCGCGCCAGGATCAGGGGCCGCGCCTCGGGGTGCAGTGCCAGAGGCACGCCCAATGCGGCGGCGGCACACGCACGCGTGTGATCGTCCGGGGTGGCACCGATGCCGCCAAACGAGAACACCACGTCGCCAGAGTCGAGGGCATCGCGCAGGTCTGCGATGATGCGCTCGGGGTCATCGCCCACATAGCGGGCCCACGACAAGGCCATGCCGCGTTCGGACAGCAGCTCGATGGCCTTGGGAAGGTGCTTGTCCTGACGACGTCCGCTGAGGATCTCGTCGCCGATGATGAGAAGTCCGATCATGATGATGAGGAAAGCTGATCCCGAACCGACAAGGCATCGCCCGCGGGTTGTCGCAGGGTCTGCAAGGCAGGCAGCAGATAGTGGGCGAACCACAGGCTCGAATAGGCAAACACCAGCGTATAGATCCACACCGAAGCCACCATCAGGATCGGTGCGAGGATGATGGTCATGGCGCCCAGTGCCCACAAGGCTGTCGGTGCCGCGCCCAGGTAACCGCACACGATGCCCATGACCAGCAGACTGCGCCGGTGTGTGGCCAGCAACTGCTGACGCTCGGCCGGCGTTGCGATGTCGGCCAAGGTGTCGAAGGCCATGACACGATAGGTCAGCCACCCCCAGATCAAAGGCGGCAGCACCACCGCGAACAACGGGATCCACCACAAGGGCAGGCTGATCACCAGCATCGACATGGCCATCAAAGTGGCGCCCAGCGACCATGCCAGCGAACGCCACCAGGGCGTCTGCTGAGCGGCCGTCATGCCTGGAAACCGCTTGGCCCAGACCAGCCGCACCAGCGAGGGCGTCATCAAGCCTCCCACCAGCAGCAGACAGAGGATGACCACCAGCGGCACGGCCAGAAGCAGCAACAGCAAAGGCGCCAGCAAGGCGCGCATGTGCGAGAGCCCTGCGCGGTCCATCCATTGCAGCATCGTGCCGGACAGTGACCAGTCGTCCAGTCCCGAACGGATGCCCGACACGCCAGCCTCCCAGCCCCAATAGCCCAAGGCAGCCAAGGTGACGGCGGCCAGCAGGAGCGGCAGGAAGGACAGGAAGATCACCCGCGGGTGAAGGCAGTAGAGCGCCGCGCGCAAGGCGGACTCGAACATCAAGGTGGAGGACGGAGGTGCTGCCTGGCTCATCGGCTGCGGGCTTGCTGTGCAAACTTCAGTGGTCGAGCACGCAGCATACCCAAGCCGCGTCGGCCTTGCCGGCGCATGGCGATGCGAAGGTGATGGGGAAAGCCATCCGCCAGCCTGTCGAATCGTCAATGGCCGGCCAACAGGCGCCGAAGTCCGAGCCACTGCTGCGCCCAGAAGCCTCGCCCGTAATCACGCCCGCCGAATTCCGGCAGTTGATCCCGGATGCCCGTGGGCACAGGGGCCTTGTCGAAACGGGCCGTGCCAAACAGGATGTCCCAGATGGGAAACAGCACCGCAAAGTTGCACCCACCCAGCGTGCCCGGCACGCCGTCTTCGTGGCCGACGCCAATGCCATGGTGCATGCGATGGAACTGGGGCCCCACCAGCAGGCGCTCGCCCAGCCAGCCGAAGCCGATGCGCACATTGGCATGCGAGAAACTCTCCACCAACTGCGTGATCGCCACGATGGCCACGAACTGCCCCGGAGGCACACCGACGGCCCGCGCGACAACGGCCAGGATCACATCGCGCAGCATGTCGTCGAGCAGGTGATTGCGGTTGTCGCTCCACATCGTCATGTGGCGCTGGCAATGGTGCACGGCATGCAGGGCCCACCAGCGGTTGAAGTGATGCTGGCCTCGATGCAAACCATAGTCGATCAGATCGAAAAGCAGCAGGTACATCACCAGGCTGGCCCAGGCGGTATCCAAGACCCCAGGCCAGACGCCGCCCAGCAGCGCGTCGAGCTGAATGCCGGTCCAGCCATGCAGCGTCGCTTCGCCGAAAGCCATGTCCAGCACGGGCTGGATGGCAAAGAACATCCCGAGTCTGAACAGGCCCAAGCGGTGGATGAGCGTGTAGATCACATCCACACGCACCGACTCGCCCCGGGACATCCGCTCCACCGGCCAGAGCCGCTGCAGCGGCCCCATCAAACCGATCATCACCAGCAACTGCAGACAGCCGATGAGCAACCAGCCGGTGGCGTCATACGCGTCTTCAAGCAGGTTGCCAAAGCCGAGGTGGAACAGGGCCGGCTGCACCACGGCTTCGAACAGGGCCTGGTGGGCATGCCCGAAGGCATCGGACAGAGGGGCGATCAGCCACTGGTCGATCATGGCAACACATTCACGGGGGCTGGGCCCACTTTGGCGAAGTCGGGATGGGCACGCAAGGTCACAAAGCACAGCCCTCGTGATTTCAAACCGATGATGAGCGGTTCCAGCACGGCGGGCGCCCAGGCGTCCTGTCTCGACCATATCCCCAGGTGCATCAGCAGGATGTCACCAGGACGCACGTTTTTCAGGGCCTGATCCAGCAATGCGCGATTCGAAAAGCGTTCACTGGGCAATTCGTCACCCAGGAAGCCCGCCGGGCTCCAGCCCACATGCGTCCAGCCGCAAGCTTTGGCGGCAGCCAGCAAGGCGGGCGAGGTCCTGCCGGCCGGCGCACGAAACAACGCCCGCATGGACTGGCCGGTCATTTGCGCAAAGCGCCGCGCCGGCCGAGCCAGCTCCTCGCAATACTGGGCGGGCGTGAGCGCCTGCACCTGCCCTTTCATGGGCCCGGAGGTCGCCATCACGCGAAAGCGCCCGCCTGCCTCGCCTTTCCAGACCACGTGATCCCAGGTGTGGGAGCCGAAGTCATGTCCCTGCGAAGCCAGAGCCTTCCACCACGGTGCCCATTGCTCGTCCAGGGTCGTGCCCGCCTGGCGGCCATTGACCGCCTGCGTGGCCTCATCGGCCAGGAAGAACGTGGCCTTGACGTGATGGCGCTGCAGCACATCCGCAATCAAGGGAGCCACACCCATGTGCCCGGTGTCGATGGTGAGATAAACAGGGCGGGCGCATGCGGGCTCCGGCGCCGATGCCGCCCACACCGTGGGAGCCCCGGTCAGCATGCAGGCGAAGGCCGCCGAGGCCCGCAACCACCGACGCACCAGGCGATCACTGTCGTGGCGCATGATCCAGCGTCCACACGCCATGCGGCGATTTGCCGATCGGGATCTGGCGGATCACCGTCCGGCTCTGCGTGTCGATGAAGGTGAGCTTGCGGGCCCAACGCGATGTGACCAGGATGGTCTTGCGGTCCGGCGTGAGGTCCATGCAATCGGGCCCACCGGGCGCTGGGTAGGTGTCCACCACCTTCAAGGCCTGCATGTCGATGCGGCTGATGGTGTTGCCCGCACGGTTGGAGACCAGCACATGCCGACCATCGCCCCATGCCCGGAAAGCATGGGCGCCATCGGCCGTCTTGATGCGCTCGATCCGCACGGGCGAGGCCTTGCTCACGTCGTACACCTCGACGTACTTGTCTCCTGTCAGCGCCACAAAGAGCCTGCGGTCATCGGGCGAAAGAAACACGTCAGCCGGCATCTTGCCCACGGGCACCTTCCAGCGCTGCTGCTGCGTGGCCAGATCGATGGACACCAGCTCGTCGCTGTCCTGCATGCTGACGTAGGCGGTGGTGCTGCGACTGTCGATGGTGATGTGGCTGGGTGTCTTCCCGGTGGCCACTCGCTTGACCAGCCTCAGGTTGATACCGCCCTTGCGGGCAATCGCCTGATAGATGTCCACATGATCCAGCCGGTTGGCCGCCGTGACAAACCACTTCATGTCCGGTGAAAACCGCAACTGATAAGGGTCGGAAATCCCCCGCACCACGCCCTGCACGCTGCCCGTGCGCGGATCGACCAGGGTCATGGAATCGGCCAGCGCGTTGGCCACCATCAGCGAGCGCTCATCGGGCGTCAGGTAGAGGTGGTGCGGCTCTTTGCCAGTGGGAATGCGGCGGATCTCGGCGAACGTGACCGGATCGATGACGCTGATCGTGGCGTCCTGCGAATTGAGCGCAAAGATCGGCGGCTTCTGGCGGGCAGGCGCCTGCGCGGGCTGCGCCCAGGCCAGGCCGCCGCACAGGCAGGCCAGCAGGCCCGTCACCAGCGCACGGCGACCGGGCGACCGCGTCGTGCGCCGTCCCCGGATCAGGAGTTCACTCAGAGTCATTTATGGTTATCTTGCGATCACGAAACCAGTGTACGCCGCAGCCCTCGGCCGATCGCCAGGCGTACACCGGAGGGCATCCACCTGACACCCTCCTACAACGGACGGCCTCCCCCCGTCCGTTGACGCGCGATGTCACTCGTCGCCGCCGAGCACCGACCCCAGCACGCCGCCCACACCGCCAGCCGACAGGCTGCCCAGGAGCCCACCTTGTTCTCGTTGCCCGCCTCCGGTTTGCGGCGCTGCCGCAAAGATGCGCGAGGCCAGACGCGAGAACGGCAGGCTCTGCAGCCACACGTGGCCGGGGCCTGTCACCTTCGCCAGGAACAGGCCTTCACCACCAAACAGTGCCGTCTTGATCTTGCCGACGTACTGGATGTCGAAGTCCACGCCCGCGGTGAAGGCCACCACGCAGCCGGTGTCGATCAGCAGGGACTCCCCAGCCTTGAGTTCTCGGCGCACCACGGTACCGCCGGCATGCACGAAGGCCAGGCCATCGCCATCCAGCTTCTGGAGAATGAAGCCCTCCCCGCCAAAGAAGCCCGCCCCCAGACGCTTTTGGAAGCCGATGCCCAGCGACACGCCCCTGGCAGCGCAGAGGAAGGAATCCTTCTGGCACATGAGCGTGCCGCCCAGTTGCTTGAGGTCCATCGGCAGGATCTTGCCGGGGTAAGGCGCGCCGAAAGCCACGCGGCGCTTGCCGCTGCCCTGGTTCGTGTAGATCGTGGTGAACAGGCTTTCGCCGGTGATCAGGCGCTTCCCGGCGCCCATGAGCTTGCCGAAGAGGCCGCCCTGCTGCTGAGAGCCATCACCGAAAACGGTGTCCATTTCAATGCCGGCTTCCATGAACATCATGCTGCCGGCTTCGCCGATGGCGGCCTCGCCGGGGTCGAGCTCGACCTCCACGAACTGCATCTCCGCACCCTTGATCTCGTAATCTACGACGTCCATTGCCATGACGCGATCTCCTTCAAGTCAATACCTGTTGTTGTGGGATTCCCATCGATCTTCCGCGGGCGTGAAAATCGCCACACAAAAACGAACTAGCTGGGGGTACCATGAGGCGGATTGTGTATGAGTTCCGAGGACGCATGGCGTCCCGCCGTAGTTCGCCGTGATGCGCCATTTTGCCTCCCTCCACCTGCCGACCCTGACCCTCGTGGTGGGGATCGTGCTGTTCACGGCGGCCGCCATCATGACGCTGGTGGGCCTGACCCAGCGCACCTACCGGGGCTATTGGTACTGGACGGCCGCCCAATGGGCCAACATGGTCAGTGCCATCGCCTTGATGTTCGTGGACTCGGTGCCCTGGGCCCTGCCCTTTTCCGTGCTGCTGAGTCTGCAGTGGCCTTTGACCATGCTGGCCGGCATGCGGCAGTTCTACATCCGCAGCAACTTCCGCACCCCGCCCTGGGCTGACCTGCTTCTGCTGATCAGCGCGTTTTGCGTCTACCTCCTGGTGTGGCGCATGGATCCGAACGATGTGGGTGCGCGCGTGGCCACCTTCAGCTCGCTCAACATCGGCTGCTATGTCTATGCTGCCTGGCAAGTGCACTCCATTCGCGACTGGCGGCAAAGCCCCTACCTCAAGGCCATCCTGTTCTTCCTGGTCGTGGCCGCCGCCTTCCAGGTGCCGCGCATGCTGACCGCGTTCGCCAACTGGGGCGTGCCCGTGACGGACGCGCACCAGATCCAGCAGCCGGCTGCACTGCTCGGCCTGGTGGCTGCGGTGATGTTCTCGGTCTACATGTGCCTGCTGTTGACCTATGAGCGCACCGAACACGACCTGCGCGAATCGCATCGTCAACTCAGGATCCTGGCCGATTTCGACATGCTCACGCAGGTGCCCAACCGGCGTCACTTCAACGAAATGGCGCAGCAGACACTTCGCCTGAGCCCGCCGGGCTCGTCTTCGCTGATGGTGTTCAACATCGATCACTTCAAGCAGATCAACGACACCAGCGGCCATGCCGGCGGAGACGAGGCCCTCAAGCTGGTGGCTGGCAGCGCCCGCAAGATGCTTCGCAGCCGTGACCTGGTGGGCCGCCTCGGAGGCGACGAATTCATCGCCCTGCTCCCCGAGACCACCATCAACGATGCCCTGCACGTCGCAGACCGCATGGTGCGCCACGTCGACAAGGAGCGGGCAGCCCTGCAGCAGCAGCCCCTGAGCCTGAGCTTCGGCATCGTGCAGATCCAGCCTGGCGAATCGCTCACCGAGGCCACGCACCGCGCCGACCAGGCGCTGCAGGAGGCCAAGCGCCAAGGCCGTGGGCGCGCCGTGGCCGGGGGTGAGTCGGCTGGGCAGCCCACATTCTCGAACGGACGGCAACTGGGGCTGAACTGAACCTGGTGACCGAGACCGGGTCGGTCAGTTGGCCGGCAACAGGCACGCAACAGGCACAATTGCGCCCATGTCCAGATTCGATGTGGTGGTGATCGGTGCCGGAGCCGCCGGGCTCTTTTGCGCCGGCATGGCAGGCCAGCGCGGCCTGAAGGTGTTGGTGCTTGATCATGCGGCCAAGGTCGCCGAAAAGATCCGCATCTCCGGGGGCGGCCGCTGCAATTTCACCAACCGGGACGCCACACCCGCCAACTTCCTGAGCGAGAACCCCCACTTCTGCCGCTCGGCGCTGGCGGGCTACACGCCGCAGGACTTCATTGCACTGGTCGATCGCCACGGCATCGCCTGGCATGAGAAACACAAGGGCCAGTTGTTTTGCGACCACCGCAGCGAGGACATCATCCAGATGCTGCTCAGGGAATGCGAAACCGGCCGCGTGGAGCGCAGACAGCCTTGCAGCGTCAAGGCGGTCCGCGCACAAGGGGATGCAGGGCCGTCCCGCTTTGAGGTGGACACAGACGCCGGCACGGTGCATGCGCACCAGATCGTGGTGGCCACGGGGGGCCTGTCCATTCCAAAGATCGGCGCGAGCGACTTCGGCCACAGGCTGGCGCGGCAGTTCGGGCACCGCGTGGTGCCTCTGCGCCCTGCGCTGGTGCCGCTGACCTTCGACGCCACACACTGGACCCCCTTTGCCTCGCTGGCCGGCCTGTCCCTGGAGGTGGACATCGCCGCCTTGCCACCCGCACCTCAAACCGGCGCGACCAAAAGGAACAAGGCCGCACAGGCCCACTTCCTGGAGGACCTGTTGTTCACGCACCGCGGGCTGAGCGGGCCGGCGGTGCTGCAGATCTCCAGCTTCTGGCAGGAAGGCCAGCCGCTGCGCATCGACCTGTGCCCGGGGCGCCACCTGGCCGATCTCTTGAAGGCCGCCAAGTCGGGCTCGCGCAAGCAACTGTCATCCGCCTGGGGCCTGTGCCTGGGCGATGCGGTGCCCCAACGCCTGGCGCAGACCTGGCTGGCGCAACAAACCCTCTCCCACCCGGCACTGAGGCCTGAGGCCGCCCTGGCCGAACTCAAGGACAAGGACCTGGACGCCCTGGCCAGTGCCGCCAACGCCTGGACCATCACCCCCAACGGCACGGAAGGCTATGCCAAGGCCGAGGTGACGGCCGGTGGTGTCGACACCCGCGAACTGAGCTCCCAGACCCTGGAAAGCCGGCTGATGCCCGGCCTGCACTTCATCGGCGAAGTGGTGGACGTCACTGGGTGGCTGGGCGGCTACAACTTCCAGTGGGCTTGGTCGAGCGCCGCTGCCTGTGCCCGCGCTTTGGCCGGCACCCCTGCATTGGCTTAAGATGCCGCCATGAGCAGCACGCACTTCGGATTTCAGCAGGTCGACGAGTCGCAGAAGGCACAACGCGTTCGCGGGGTGTTCGACTCGGTGGCCAACAAGTACGACGTCATGAACGACCTGATGTCGATGGGGCTGCATCGCCTGTGGAAGGCGTACACCATCGCCGCCAGCGGCGTGCGCGAGGGGCACAAGGTGCTCGACATCGCTGGTGGCACGGGCGACCTGGCGGAGGCGTTTGCCAAGCGTGTCGGTCCGGCCGGCATGGTGGTGCATACCGACATCAATGAAGCCATGCTGAGCACCGGCCGCGACCGGCTGCTCAATGCCGGCATGGTCCTGCCCACCACGCTGTGCGATGCAGAGAAGCTGCCCTTTCCCACCGGCACTTTTGACATCGTCACCGTGGCTTTCGGGCTGCGCAACATGACCCACAAGGAGCAGGCGCTGGCCGAGATGTGCCGGGTGCTCAAGCCGGGCGGGCGTCTGCTGGTGCTGGAGTTCTCCAAAGTGGCCAAGCCGCTGGAGAAGGCTTACGACTGGTATTCCTTCAAGATCCTGCCGCGCCTGGGCCAGTTCGTGGCCGGCGATGCCGCCAGCTATCAGTACCTGGCCGAATCGATCCGCATGCATCCAGATCAGGCCACGCTCAAGGGCATGATGAAGGAAGCCGGCTTCGGCCATGTCGACGTCCACAACATGACGGCCGGTGTGGTGGCGCTGCACCTGGGCATCAAGTGTTGATGCCATGCCGCAGCGATCGGCCCCGGTCACCTGGGCATCATCGTGAGTGCATCTGAATCGAACACGCCCAAAGCCGCCACCGCGGGCGCGGCACAGCCTGGCAGCCGGCCCACGCGCGAAGCCGTGCGCCATGGCGAGATGACGGTGGAAGAACTGTCCACACGCACAGGCGTGAGCGTGCGCAACATCCGCGCTTATCAGACAGCCGGCCTCATGCCTTCACCCAGGCTGCAAGGACGGCTGGCGCTGTACAGCGCTGCCCATCAGGGCAAGCTCGAACTGATCCGCGATCTGCGGCAGCAGGGCTTCCGGCTGGAGGCCATCAAAGGCATGCTGGACAAGACGCCCGAAGGCGCCTGGCCGGAATACTCTCTGATCAGCGAGCTGTTCTCGACCACGTTCTTCACGGTGGAGGCGCCGCAGCGAAAGTCCATCAAGGAGATGGCCGCGCACTGGGACACCACGGCCACACCGGAACAGAAAGCGCGCCTGGCACGCAATGGCCTGTACCGCAACGTGGGCGAGGAGGAGGTGGAGATGCTCAGCCCGGCCCTGGAGCGCATTGGCATCCAGCTGGCTGAACTGAGTGTGCCGCTCGATACCGTGCTGGATCTCCAAGATACGTTGATCGAGCACACGCGGGCCATTGCCAGGGCCTATGTGGAACACCTGTTCCTGGCGATGGCCAAAGCCCTGACGGCCGCGGCGGCCCGCCAAGGTGGCGCCGAGGCCCGCCACAAGGACGGCCAGGGCACAGGCAGCGTGGCCATCGACCCGGCCATGATGGGAGCGCTCCAGGGCTTGTTCGAACGACTTCGCCCCCTGGCCGTCGGCTCCATCAGCGCGGCCTTTCCCGTGGTGCTGCAGCAGGAGTTCGACAGCCTCACGCAGAACAAGCCGCCCAAGCGCTGATCAAAGGCGGATCACCCGCTGGCGGCGGAGACCGGCTTGCCGGTGGCAAAGAAGGCGCGGCCCGCCACATGATGCAGGCTGCAAGCAGCATCATCTTTGTCTGACATGTGCCAACGCCCATCGCTGAACACCAGAGGATCAGCCCAGGCGGCCACCACTTCCGCCAGATAAAGGTCGTAACGCTCCACCATCGTCGGCTCGGGCAGCACCCTGCATTCCAGCCACGCCATGCAGCCTTCGATCAGCGGGGCCGCCATCGAGCTGGCTGGCTGCCCACCCAATCCGCAAGCCGGGAGTTTGTCGTCCACATCGCGGCCAGACAGCTGCCCTGCCTTCACGACGGCCTCCACCATCGAAGCGGGCGGCACCGAGATCACGAACTCGCCTGAAGCCTCGATCAGCCCGCGGGTGAAGGTTTGCTTGTCGATGACCACGGCCACCTTCGGAGGCTGGAAGTCCAGCGGCATGTTCCACGCCGCAGCCATCACGTTCGACCGACCGGCATGTGCCGCACTGACCAGGATGGTAGGCCCGTGGTTGAGCAGACGATAGGCCTTGGACAAAGGCACGGCGAGCTTGCGCGCCAGCGAGGTGGAGACGAACGAATCAGGCATGACGTTGTCTGTAGGCCAGAAGCACGCAAAGCCACATGCGACAGAGCGCCATGGGGACGCGGCGCTGAAAGTACGACACTGAAAACACGAAAGGGTCAGCAGTTTCCTGCTGACCCTCGTGAACTTTGGTCGGGGTGGCGGGATTCGAACTCGCGACCCCTTGCACCCCATGCAAGTGCGCTACCAGGCTGCGCTACACCCCGACGAAGACTTAGACTATAGCACGGTTTGAGATGGCTTCTAAAGCCTGCCGTGCTTTTTTTGAAAAACGCTCAGGCCAGCAGGTCGCGGATGGACAACAGTGCCTCGCGCAGGGCCGCTGTGGATTGCGGGCTCAGGCCCTGCAGATCCGGCAAGTCAGCACCCAGCCAGCTCAAATCTGCGATCACCGGTGTACTGGCCTGCAAGGCACGCGTGGCCAGACGGCCGTCACCGCCAGTCGATCCGGCCCACGGTCGCTGGAGCATGGCGCCCGCATAAGCCGGCGACACCGCCGCAGCGTCGAAGCCTTCGGCAGCCACGGCGGGATGGTCCGGGCCATCCTCCTGCACGGGGACCACCACGCCCATCTCGGCGAGCTGGTTGCGGGCACCGCTGATGGTGAAGCCCTGCTCATACAGCAACTCGCGGATGCGACGGATCAGCAGCACCTCATGGTGCTGGTAATAGCGGCGATTGCCGCGCCGCTTCATGGGCTTGAGTTGGACGAACTCCTGCTCCCAGTAGCGCAGCACATACGGCTTGACGAGGCAAAGCTCGCTGACCTCACCGATGGTGAAGTAGCGTTTGGCGGGAATCGGCGGCAAGACGCTGTCAGGGCGATCCATGTTTGCCTTGTTCATTCAAACCGGAATTCCCGAACCGAATCAACGAGATCGGGCAAAGGCTTCAGACTTTACTCCAAGTCTTCACCGCTGGGAATGTCGCCCTGCACCATGCCCTTGAGCTTCTGGCTGGCGTGAAAAGTCACGACATTGCGAGCCTTGATGGGAATGGCTTCACCCGTGCGGGGATTGCGCCCGGGCCTGGGCGCTTTGCGCCGGATCTGAAAGTTGCCAAAGCCCGAGAGTTTGACGTCCGAGCCCTGGACCAGCGCATCGTTGACCAACTCGAAGAAGGCTTCGACCATGTCCTTCGATTCGCGCTTGTTCAGGCCGAGCCGCTCGAACAGCATGTCCGAGAGCTCGGCCTTGGTCAGCGTCGGCGTCTCGATGGTGGGCAACAGCACGGTCAGGTCGCTGATCTTGTCATTCATGACTCAAAGGCCCTCCCCGGCCTCAGGCGCGCACACGGGCGCCGACACGTTCGGACAGCATGGCCAGCACGGCCTTCATGGCCGCATCGATGCGCTCATCGGTCAGCGTCTGCTCATCATCGCGCAGCTCCACCCGAACGGCCAGGCTGCGCTCATTGTGCGCGATCCCGGCAACCGGCGTCTTGGGCTTGTAGATATCGAACAGGCGGGCGCCGCGCACGAGGCCATCGGTCGGCGCCTGGGTGATGGCGGCCATCAGTGCATCATGCGGCGTGCTGTCCAGCACCACCAGAGCCAGATCGCGGTAGACCGACTGCATCTTGGGCACGCTGGTGAACCGGGGCACCACACGCTCGGCCAGCACATCGGCATCCAGCTCGAACACCACCGGGGCGAGCGGCAAGTCATAGGCCTGGCGCCACTTGGGGTGCAGCTCGCCCACGTAGCCGACCGGCTTGCCGTCCACATAGACCTGGGCGCAACGGCCCGGATGCATGGCGGGATGCTCGGCCTTCACGAACTGAGGCTGACGCGGCGCCAGCAGCGCCTCGACATCACCCTTCACGTCGAAGAAGTCCACCGTGCGGGCAGCCTGCGCCCATTGCAGGGCCTCGGCCGAGCCATAGGCCAGCCCCGTCACCCGAACGGGCTGATGAAAGCCAGCCACCGTCTGGGCACCATCGGCCACCGACGCATCACGCTGGAACACGCGCCCCACTTCGAACAGACGCACGCGTTCGGCCTTGCGGGCCAGGTTCGTGCGCAGCACATCCACCAGGCTGCCGATCAGCGACGAGCGCATCACGGCCAGCGGCGCGGCAATCGGGTTGAGCACGCGGATGGGCTGGGCGTTGCCGGCAAAGTCGGCCTCCCACTTCTCTTCCACGAAGCTGAAGGTGATGGCCTCCTGGTAACCACGTGCAGCCACGGCGCGGCGCACGGCATACAGACTGCGGCGTGCTTCGGGCTTGACGTGCGGACGCACAGGCGCCTTGGGGGCACGGCGCGGCAGCTTGTCGAAGCCGATCACACGCACGACTTCCTCAATGAGGTCTTCCTCGATCTGCAGGTCGAAGCGCCAACTCGGCGGCGTGACGACGAGATGCGTGTCCTCGCCTTGTGCCTGGGTGGCAAAAGGCAGATCCAGACGCGTGAACACCTGCTGGCATTCGGCCAGCGTGACCGGCATGCCGATCACGCGCTGGGCGCGCGACAGGCGCATGGTGACCGGATGGCGATCCGGCTGCTGCAGCCTCTGGTCATCGAGCGGGCCCGCCTGACCACCACAGATGTCCAGGATCAGTTGGGTGATGCGCTCGATGTACTTGGCCGTCGGCGCCGGGTCCACGCCGCGTTCATAGCGATGCGAGGCATCGGTGGAGAAGTTGTAGCGGCGAGCCCGGCCCGCAATGGACTTCGGCCACCAGAAGGCGGCTTCCAGATAGACATTGCGGGTGTCATCGCCCACCGCCGTTGCGTCACCGCCCATGATGCCGGCCAGCGATTCGACCTGCTGCGCATCGGCAATCACGCCCACCTGCTCGTCCATCTCGATGGTCTGACCATTGAGCAACTTGAGCGACTCCCCCTTGCGGGCCCAGCGCACCGTCAGGTCGCCATGGATCTTGTCCAGATCGAACACATGCGAAGGCTGGCCCAGCTCGAACATCACGTAGTTCGAGATGTCCACCAGGGCCGACACGGAACGCTGCCCGCAACGGGCCAGGCGCTCGACCATCCAGCCCGGGGTCTGGGCCTGGGGGTTCACGCCCTGGATGACGCGGCCACCGAAACGACCACACAGATCGGCAGCCTCCACATGGACCTTCAGCCGCGCATCGATGGCAGGCTTGACGGGCGCGATCTCGGGCAAGGTCAAGGGGGTGCCCGTCAGTGCAGACACCTCGCGGGCAATGCCCTGCACGCTCAGGCAGTGCGCCAGGTTGGGCGTGAGCTTGAGCGTGAACAGCGTATCGTCCAGACGCAGGTGCTCGCGGATGTTCTGGCCGATCGGCGCGTCATCACCCAGGATGTGCAGGCCACTCGATTCCTCAGACACGCCGAGTTCACGGGCCGAACACAGCATGCCCTGGCTTTCCACGCCACGCAGCTTGCCGAGCTTGATCTTGAAGGTCTTGCCATCCGCACCAGGAGGCAGCTCCGCCCCGACCGTGGCGCACGGCACCTTGATGCCCGGGCGCACATTGGGGGCGCCACACACGATCTGCAGCACCGAACCCGTGCCGGCATCCACCTTGCACACATTGAGCCGGTCGGCGTCGGGGTGCTTGGCCACTTCCAGCACCTGGGCCACCACCACCCCCGTGAACGGCGGGGCCACGGGCTGGAGTTCTTCGACCTCCAGGCCGGCCATGGTCAGCAGATCGGCCAGTTGCTGCGTGCTGAGGTCTGGATTGCAGAACGATCGCAGCCAGGACTCGGGGAATTGCATGTCAGGGATCCTCGGGGATTCGGTACGTGGGTGGTGTGCTCACGCGGAGGCCGGGAAATCGGCATCCAGCACCACGCGATAGCGCGCCTTGCCGGCGCGCAGGTGATCGAGCGCATCGTTGATGCGGCTCATTGGAAAGTGTTCGGTCTGCGGCTCGATGCCATGGCGCGCAGCAAAGCTCAGCATCGTGTCGATGGCCTGGCGCGAGCCCGTGGGCGAGCCCGATACGCTGCGCTGGCCTGCCAGCAGCGGGCCGGCCTCGATCTCCATGGCCTGAGGCAACACGCCCACCAGATGCAGGCGGCCATGCGGCGCCAGCGTGCTCATCAGGGCCTTCCAGTTGAGCATGACGTTGACCGTCACCAGCACCATGTCGAGCTGGCCACGCAAGGCCTTCATCGATGCGGCATCCACGCTGGAGACCACGCGATGTGCCCCCATCTGCATGGCCTCATCGCGCTTGGAGTCGCTTGAGGTGAAGGCCGTGACCTCACACCCCCAAGCCCGCGCAAACTTCAGCGCCAGGTGCCCCAGGCCACCGATGCCCACCACACCCACCCGGTGCGTCGGCTTGATGTCGAATTCCAGGAAGGGCGTGAACACCGTGATGCCGCCACACAGCAGCGGCCCCGCCTTGGCCGGATTCAGCCCATCGGGGATGGGGCAGGTCCACAGCCAGTGGGCACGCACGCGTTCGGCAAAGCCGCCATGGTGGCCGAGGATGGTCGGCACACCGGCCCGGCACATCTGCGGCTCGCCCGCCAGACAGCTGCGGCAGGCCATGCAACTGCCCGACATCCAGCCCAGACCCACACGCTGCCCCACCTGCACGCCGCGCGCCTGAGGCCCCATGGCGATCACGGTGCCGATCACTTCGTGGCCGCCGACCACCGGATATGGCGTGCTCTGCCATTCGTTTTCGATGACGGAGAGATCGGAATGGCACAGCCCGCAATGCTCGACACGGATCTCCACCTCCTCGGCGCCCAAGGGGCCAGGGTCGTAGGAGAACGGCTCGGCGGGACGCGTGGCTTCATGCACGGCCCAGGCCCGGATGGCAGATGGTGCGCTCATGTCGATGCTCCTTATTCAGCGGGTGACGGCAGGTGACGGTCAGCGACGGACGCAGCCCGTCATGCACAGGACACTGGCGAGCGCCTCGTGAGCGCCACGCCAGCACGAGACTCACTGGAACTGCTGCAGGAAACGCAGATCGCCTTCATAGAACAGGCGCAGGTCGTTCACGCCATAACGCAGCATGGTCAGGCGATCAGGGCCCAGGCCAAAGGCAAAGCCGATGTAGTGCTCCGGATCCAGCCCAAAGTTGCGGACCACATTGGGGTGCACCTGCCCTGCCCCACCGACCTCCAGCCACCGCCCCTTGAGCGGGCCGGACGCGAAGGCGATGTCCACCTCGGCCGAGGGCTCGGTGAACGGGAAGAAGGACGGGCGGAAGCGGATGTCGAGCTCATCCGTCTCGAAGAAGGTGCTGAAGAAATCGCCCAGCACGGCCTTGAGATCGGTGAAGCTGACGCTCTCGCCGATCCACAGGCCTTCGCACTGGTGGAACATCGGCGAGTGCGTGGCATCGCTGTCCACGCGGTAGGTGCGGCCCGGCGCGATCACGCGGATCTCGGGCATGCGCTCGCCGCGCGCGATCAAATCGGCATGGCGCTTGACGTGTTGCACCGCATAGCGCACCTGCATCGGGCTGGTGTGCGTGCGCAGCAGGTGGCCACCTTCCACGTAGAAGGTGTCGTGCATCGAACGCGCGGGGTGATCCGCCGGCGTGTTCAAGGCCGTGAAGTTGAACCAGTCGGCTTCGATTTCCGGGCCATCGGCCACATCGAAGCCCATCGATCCGAAGATGTTTTCGATGCGCTCGATCGACAGCGACACGGGATGCAGCCCGCCCTCGCCGCGACGGCGCCCAGGCAGCGTGACATCCAGGCTTTCGGCATGCAGTTGCGCGGCCAGCTCGGCATCGGCCAGCGCCTGGCGGCGGGCGTTCAGCGCCGCCTCGATCTGCTGCTTGGTCTGGTTGATGGCCGCGCCTCGGGTCTTCTTGTCCTCCGGGCTCAAGGCCGCCATGCCCTTGAGCAATTCGGTGACGCTGCCCGACTTGCCCAGAAAACGCGCCTTGGCGTTTTCAAGATCGGCGGGGGTATCGGCGGCGGCGAAGGCGGCCTGGGCCGACTGCACGAGTGCCTGAAGATCGCTTGGCTGGTCGTTCATGGTTCTTGTGTCGAAAAAAAAGGCCAACGCGATGTTGGCCTTTCATTCACCGGCTGTGAAGCCGCCCTGAGAGATCACAAAGGGCTTCCCACCCGGCGCAGCATCGTGCTGCCTGCTTGTTTCAATTCAATGAATCAGGCAGCCAGTTGAGCCTTGGCCTTTTCAACGATGCTGGCAAAGGCTGCCGGATCGTTGACGGCCATGTCGGCCAGCACCTTGCGGTCGATCTCGATCGACGCCTTCTTGATGCCGGCGATGAACTTGCTGTAGGTCAGGCCCAGAGCGCGGCTGCCGGCGTTAATACGCGCAATCCACAGGCGGCGGAATTCGCGCTTCTTGGCACGGCGGTCACGGTAGGCATATTGACCTGCCTTCATGACGGCTTGTTTGGCGATGCGATAGACGTTCTTGCGGCGGCCACGGAAACCCTTGGCCAGGGCGAGAACTTTCTTGTGACGGGCACGGGCGGTAACACCACGTTTGACGCGAGGCATGGATTACTCCTTCAGCGTGAAAATCAAAACCAGATAAGAGACTTGCTGATCCGTTCGCAGCCAATCAGAGGCCGGCGAAGGGGAGCATCTGAGCCATGTGGCCCATGTTGGTCTCATGCACGTTCACAGCGCCGCGGAGCTGACGCTTGTTCTTCGTGGTCTTCTTGGTCAGGATGTGACGCTTGAAAGCCTGGCCGCGCTTGACGGTGCCGCCGGGACGAACGCGAAAACGCTTCTTCGCGCTGCTCTTGGTCTTCATCTTGGGCATGTTCTGCTCCTTTATGACTTGTGCCAGCCAGGCGCCGCGAACACCACTTCGCGTCTTGATGGGCCTGCTGCCACTTGGATATCACCGAAGGCAGCCGACCAGGCCACCCCCTGCGTTGCTCGGATTTCGCAAGGCGTTCCATCATATGGAACGCCCACCCAGGCCCGAGCACCTGGAAAACCCAGCATTATAGAAGAAAAATGAAGCGCTGCGCTTTATTTCTTCTTCTTGGGCGCGAGCACCATGATCATCTGGCGGCCTTCGAGCTTGGGCATGTTCTCGACCGTGGAGCAATCCTGCAAGTCGTCGCGCACCCGCTCAAGCAGGCGCATGCCAAGCTCCTGGTGCGTGATTTCGCGACCACGGAAGCGCAGGGTCACCTTGCCCTTGTCGCCGTCTTCCAGGAACCGGCGCAGGTTGCGCAGCTTGATCTGGTAGTCGCCTTCGTCCGTGCCCGGCCGGAACTTGACTTCCTTGACTTCGATGACCTTCTGCTTGAGCTTGGCATCGTGAGCCTTCTTCTGCTCCTGGTACTTGAACTTGCCGTAGTCCATCAGGCGGCAGACAGGCGGATCCGCAGTGGCCGCAACCTCGACCAGATCCACATCGGCTTCACCAGCCAAGCGCAGGGCTTCCTGGATGCTGACGATACCAAGAGGCTCGTTCTCGACGCCATTGAGGCGCACTTCGGGAGCCATGATTTCACGATTCAGCCGGTGCTTGCGCTCGTCATTGCGCGTACGGCGGTCGAAGAAGTTAGCGATGTCAAATTCCTTCAGGCAAGAGGCCCTTCACCCCTCACCAACGATGATGAACACGCACCCGGCTGTATCAGCGGCGCGCACCGTCCCGAACGACGAAGGGAATGGCACACGCCCGCCTGAGGCCCTGCTGGCGATGTCTGTAGCGATCTTCCGGGAGAAGTCATCGAGCGACATCACGCCGGGGTGGCAAAGACCCCGGGTGCGCACGGCGACGGCATCTGCAAGAAAGTCGCACCACGACCACTTACAAGACACCTTCAACGAAGCCTGTCGATTTTATACGTGATTTTTTCGTGGCGCAAACCCGACGGGCGGGATGCCCCCTTGACCAGAGGCATCCGCCGACCACATCAGGCCTTGTCCGCCACAGCCTGGGTGATGCGGCCGATCAGGTCGTCGATGGCCATCACACCCAGATCCTGGTTGCCACGCGCACGCACCGCCACCACTCCGCTGGTTTTCTCCTTGTCGCCCAGCACGACGAAATACGGCACCTTCTGAAGCGCATGCTCGCGGATCTTGTAGGTGATTTTTTCGTTGCGCAGATCCAGCTTGACGCGGATGCCACGACGCTGCAATTCAGCCGCCACTTCCTGCGCGTAGTCGGCCTGCGCATCGGTGATGTTGAGCACCACCGCCTGCACCGGCGCCAACCACACGGGCAGCGCACCGGCGTGCTGCTCGATCAGGATGCCGATGAAACGCTCGAGCGAGCCCAAGATTGCGCGGTGCAGCATCACCGGATGCTTGCGGTCGCTCGACTCGGTCACATATTCGGCACCCAGGCGCTGTGGCATCGAGAAGTCGACCTGGATGGTGCCGCATTGCCAGTGACGGCCCAGCGCATCCTTGAGCGTGTACTCGATCTTCGGGCCGTAGAAGGCGCCGTCGCCCGGCGCGATGGTGAACTCGCTGTTCGTGGCGCGCAAAGATTCCATCAAGGCGTTCTCCGCCTTGTCCCACACCTCGTCGGCGCCAATGCGCTTTTCGGGCCGCGTCGCCACCTTGTAGATGATGTCGGTGAAGCCGAAGTCGGCATACACCTTCTTGAGCAAGGCCGTGAAGTTCACGCACTCCTGCAGGATCTGGTCTTCGGTACAGAAGACGTGGCCGTCGTCCTGCGTGAAGCCGCGCACGCGCATGATGCCGTGCAGACCACCCGTCGGCTCATTGCGATGGCACTGGCCGAATTCGCCGTAGCGCACCGGCAGATCGCGGTAGCTCTTGATGCCCTGGTTGAAGATCAGGATGTGGCCGGGGCAGTTCATCGGTTTGAGCGCGTACTCGCGCTTCTCCGACTCGGTGGTGAACATGTTCTCGCGGTACTTGTCCCAGTGCCCGGTCTTCTCCCACAGCGTGTGGTCGAGGATCTGCGGGCCCTTGACCTCCTGGTAACCGTTGTCTCGGTAGACCTGGCGCATGTACTGTTCCACGGCCTGCCACACCGTCCAGCCCTTGGGGTGCCAGAACACGACGCCCGGCGCGTGGTCATCGATGTGGAACAAATCGAGCTCACGGCCCAGCTTGCGATGGTCCCGCTTTTCGGCCTCTTCCAGGCGGTGCAGGTACTGGGCCAAGTCTTCCTTGCTGGTCCAGGCCGTGCCATAGACGCGCTGCAACTGCTCGTTGCGGTGATCCCCGCGCCAATAGGCGCCCGCCACCTTCATCAGCTTGAAGTGCTTGAGCTTGCCGGTGCTGGGCACGTGCGGGCCACGGCACAGATCGGTGAAGGCACCCTCGCTGTAGAGCGAGACATCCTGATCGGCCGGGATGCTTTCGATGATCTCGGCCTTGTAATGCTCGCCCAGGCTCTTGAAGTACGCCACCGCCTCATCGCGCGGTAGCACCTTGCGCTCGACCTTCTCGTCCTTCTTGGCGAGTTCGCCCATCTTCTTTTCGATGGCCTCCAGGTCGTCGGGGGTGAAGGGGCGCTTGTAGGCGAAGTCGTAATAGAAGCCATCCTCGATGGTCGGGCCGATGGTGACCTGGGCCTCAGGGAACAGCTCCTTGACGGCATAGGCCAGCAAGTGAGCCGTCGAGTGGCGGATGACGTCCAGGCCATCGGCGTCCTTCTCGGTGATGATGGCCAGTTGCGTGTCGCCCTCGATGCGATGACTGGTATCGACAAGGCGAGCCGCATCACCCTGCCCTACCCGCCCCGCCAGCGCCGCCTTGGCCAGGCCGGTACCGATCGAGGCAGCCACTTCGGCCACCGTCACGGGGCCGGGAAATTCACGTTTGGAACCGTCGGGAAGTTGAATCGAAATCATGGTGAGAACCTGAAAATCTGGCGTTCACCCGCGGCCGTGAGGCCGAGCGGGCAACAAAAAAGCGCGGTGGTCGCCGCGCTTTCTGAGATGACAAACAGGAAAACGAAAGCAGCGGCCAGCCGACTACACCTCGGTGGAGGTAGTGGGGGTGGTCGAAGTTCGCGGTGTCATAACCGGATCTGCCTTTCTACGTTTCTTACTGTGTCATGGGCGCGCCCGATGCAAGCGCCAGCGCTGATTGTATGACGCCCCACACAAGGCGCATGCTGAAAAGTGAAACACCGCGCACGCCCAGCGGTATCCTCGCAGCAGGGCCACTCCAGACTCGCACCCCACCGCAGATGCCCGGCCAGCCGCCCTCACCGCCCCCGACTTCAACCCGCCGCTGCATTGGACTGCTTGCCGCCGCGGGCTGTCTGATGCTGTACAGCGCCTCAGCGCTGTGCGAGAGCATGGGCGACACAAGCGGCGAGCCAACGGCAGCCGAGGCGGACCCGGTTCAAGTCACGCGCCAGACCGTCCGGCTGACCGTCGAACGGATGGCCGGCAGCATCGACAGCTGGTTCGGTGACATCCCCTTCTCGGATGGCGGACGGGTCAGCGATGGGGAGCTGGGCCTCAATGGGTACCGCCGCGAAGATCAGTCCAGCCGGATTGGCGTGCGCTTCAAGGCCCGCTTCAAACTGCCCAACCTGCAGTCACGCACTTACGCCTTCATCGGCAACGACGATCGGCGGGACATCGTGACCGACCAGCCCGACACCTTCTCGCGCCAGCGCGAACTGACCCGGGCAGACAACGGCGACAACGCCTTCTTTGCCGGCATCGGCGCCGCGCTGGCTCACGCGGTGGATGTGCGGATTGGCCTGCGCGGCGGCCTCAAACCCTACGCGCAAGCGCGCTGGCGCAAGGGTTGGCAATGGAACGAGGAGACCCGGGTGGACCTGAGGGAGACCGTGTTTGTCACACACGATGACCGCGTGGGCTCAACCACGGCGCTGGCATGGGGCCACGCCTTGTCCCCCACGTTGACGCTGCGGTGGCTCAATGCCCTCACGGCCACGGAGCAATCGGGGCACGCAAGCTGGTCCAGCAGCCTGGGATTGCACAAGGCCTGGGGCAAGCACGAGGAACTGAGCCTCGAGGTTCTGTCCACCGGCGTCGTCGGCTCCGCCGTCACGGTGGCAGATCACGGGGTGCAGGTCCGCTGGCAGCAACCCCTGCATCATGATGAGGTGATCGGTGAATTGCTGCTGGGACACTTCTGGCCCCGCACCGATGTGTCCCAGGTGAGATCGCGGGCATGGGCCTTCGGGTGGGGGATCAAGCTGCTGTTTTGAATGCGCCCGCCATGAGGCCTCGGCTCAGATCTGCAACTCGCTTTCCTGCCCGCGATCCACGCCCGGCCGAATCGTGCCCAGCAACCGCCCGGCCCATCTGGACGACACAGGAAAGCCGCGCCGGCCCCAGGTATCCAGCATGTGCGTCACCAGAACACCCCCCGCAAACACCAGCCCCAGCATCAACAGATAGACGCCGGCCAGATCAACCAGATTGGGCTTGTTGTTCAGCGCCCGGGCGATTCCGAGGAAGCACGCAAACAGCCAACTGCCCGAACTGAGGCTGCCCATGGCGATGAGGCCCCGTCGGGTACGCGGCGCCAACTCCGCCAGACACACGCCCGGACGGATGTGCCGGAAGGCGTGACGATGCAGAAACCAGCCATTGAGCGTGAGGGTGAGCACCACCATCACCTTCATCCACAGCTTCTGGTTCGTCAGATAAGCGGGCGCATGAAGATAGCCGTGAAAGCAGATCGCAAGACCCGTGAGCCACAGGACCAGCAGCGCAGGGCCCACCACGCGCTTGACACCATGGATGCGAGCGCAAGACTTTGCAGTCAGGGCCGAGCCGTAGCGGGTCAAGATGAAGAAGTCCGCCCTCAGGATCGCGGCAAGCGCGACGGCACTGGCGAAAAAGTGCGCAAACACCAAGCTGGTTTTCAGGATTTCATCGAACGTCATGCGATCCCCCTCGCGATTGGCATGGCGCTCTCAAGACGCCGTGACAGCCAATCGGCCTTGCATCAGCCGAAACAACATTTCTCATGCCGACACGAAAATGTAAGCGCGAGAATGAACGCTCCCCGTTCAAGAAGGCGGCTTTTTGAGTCACAGCGGCCGGAAAACCGGCTCATGAAGCAAAAAAGCAACCCTCAACCAAGGGGAGAACCCTTGAACCAGGGGATCGATGTCCGATTAAGCAAATCCCACGCCAGTGCTTGGCGTAGGCGGCGAGGTGCATCGCAGAAACGAAAAACGGCGCCCGAAGGCGCCGTTCATGCAGGCAGGACGCGGTGGAACCGCGTTCTGGCAGATCAGTGGAACTGCTCTTCTTCGGTCGAGCCGGTCAGGGCCTTCACGGAAGACGAACCACCCTGGATCACGGTGGTCACGTCGTCGAAGTAGCCAGCGCCAACTTCCTGTTGGTGCGACACGAAGGTGTAGCCCTTCTCGCGAGCTGCGAATTCGGGCTCTTGCACCATTTCGGTGTAGTGCTTCATGCCTTCGCCGCGGGCGTAAGCGTGGGCGAACTGGAAGGTGTTGAACCAGTTGATGTGGATGCCGGCCAGCGTGATGAACTGGTACTTGTAGCCCAGGGCCGACAGGTCGTCCTGGAACTTGGCGATCTGCTTGTCGTCCAGGTTCTTCTTCCAGTTGAAAGAGGGCGAGCAGTTGTACGACAGCAGCTTGCCGGGGCACTTGGCGTGCACGGCTTGCGCGAATTCACGGGCGAAGCCGATGTCGGGCACGCCAGTTTCGCACCACACCAGGTCGGCGTAGGGAGCGTAGGCCACGCCACGGCTGATGGATTGCTCCAGGCCGTTCTTGACGCGGTAGAAGCCTTCTTGCGTGCGCTCGCCGGTCAGGAAAGGCTTGTCGTTGGCGTCGTGGTCGCTGGTCAGCAGGTTGGCTGCTTCAGCGTCGGTACGGGCCAGAACGATCGTGGGCACGCCCATCACGTCAGCAGCGAAACGAGCAGCGATCAGCTTCTCGATGGCTTCTTGCGTGGGAACCAGCACCTTGCCGCCCATGTGGCCGCACTTCTTCACGGCAGCCAGCTTGGTCTTCGAAGTGCACGCCGGCAGCGCCAGCGGCGATCATGTTCTTCATCAGTTCGAAGGCGTTCAGCACGCCGCCGAAACCGGCTTCCGCGTCAGCGACGATGGGCAGGAAGTAGTCGATGAAGTTTTCGTCGCCGGGGTTGATGCCACGCGACCATTGGATTTCGTCAGCACGCTTGAACGTGTTGTTGATGCGACGGACCATCGTGGGGACCGAGTCGTAGGCGTACAGCGACTGGTCGGGGTACATGGTTTCCGACGTGTTGCCGTCGGCGGCCACTTGCCAGCCCGACAGGTACACGGCTTCCAGGCCAGCCTTGGCCTGTTGCATGGCTTGACCGGCGGTGATGGCGCCGAAAGCGTTCACGTAGCCCTTCTTGGCACCGCCATTGACCTTTTCCCACAGCTTTTCAGCGCCGCGCTTGGCCAGCGTGTACTCGGGCTGCATGCTGCCGCGCAGGCGCACGACGTCAGCAGCGGAGTAGCCGCGCTTGACAAGCTTCCAGCGGGGGTTTTCGGCCCAGTCTTTTTCCAGGGCAGCGATTTGCTGTTCACGGGTGAGGTTCGTCATGACGAGATCTCCGGGGGTTGGGGGGAAGTACTTGAAAACCCGCGAGTCTAGCGGGAAAACGGGGGTTAGGCAAAGACTTATGTCTTATATAAGACCCCTCCCTTCATACGCGGGGGCCACCATGGGGAGGCGGCTTGAGGCGAAATGACAACAACCCAGGCCTTGCACGCCCGACATCTGACCCATGCCCCTGCCCGGACGGGCTGCCGCCCCCTTCGCAAGGGCTTGCACCAAGAAGGCTGCCCCTGTTTTGACATCAAAGTTGACGGAAACTGACTGGCAGCACCTCGGCGCCCCTCGCGTGCAGGCGCCTGGGCGGATGATTCGACAAGGAGAACAACATGGCACTCAACCTCGATGCGTTCTGGATGCCGTTCACGGCCAATCGTGACTACAAGCAGGCCCCGCGCCTGTTGTCCAAAGCAAAAGACATGCACTACTGGACGCCTGAGGGACGCCAGATTCTCGACGGCACAGCCGGCCTGTGGTGCGTCAATGCAGGGCACAGCCGCCCGCGCATCGTGGAAGCGATCGCACGGCAGGCTGCGGAGATGGATTTCGCCCCACCCTTCCAGATGGGGCACCCCCTGGCCTTCGAACTGGCGGACAGGCTGCAGCAATACACCCCGGAAGGCCTCAACCGGACGTTCTTCACCAACTCCGGTTCCGAGTCCGTCGACACCGCCTTGAAGATCGCCCTGGCCTATCACCGCATCCGCGGCGAAGCGCAACGCACCCGCCTCATCGGCCGCGAGCGCGGCTATCACGGCGTCAACTTTGGCGGTACCGCTCTTGGCGGCATGGGCCCGAACCGCAAGCTGTTCGGCTCCAGCGTCTCGGGTGTGGACCACCTGCGTCACACGCACGATCTGGCACGCAATGCCTTCACCCGTGGACAGCCGGAACACGGCGCCGAACTGGCCGACGATCTGGAGCGACTGGTGGCCCTGCACGATGCCTCGACCATCGCGGCCGTCATCGTCGAGCCCATGGCAGGCTCAACCGGGGTGCTGCTGCCTCCCAAGGGCTACCTCCAGCGCTTGCGAGACCTGTGCGACAAGCACGGCATCCTGCTGATTTTCGACGAGGTCATCACGGGCTTTGGCCGACTCGGCTCGCCCTTTGGTGCTCAGCATTTTGGCGTGACACCGGACATGATCACCTGTGCCAAAGGCATCACCAACGGCACGATCCCGATGGGCGCGGTGATTGTGAAGCAGTCGCTCCATGACACCTTCATGGCGGGCGCTCCCGGCATCGAGCTGCCCCACGGCTACACCTATTCCGGCCACCCGATGGCTTGCGCTGCGGCCCTGGCCACGCTGGACACCTACGATGAAGAAGGTCTGCTGACCCGAGGCCGTGCCATGCACGCCAAGCTGGAAGACGCTGTGCACAGCCTCAAGGGCCTGCCCAATGTGGTCGACATCCGCAACACCGGCCTGGTCGGCGCCATCGAATTCGCGCCACGCCCGGGCGCCGCCCCTGGCCGACGCACCTTCGAGGTGTTTCTGGGTTGCTGGGAAGAAGGTGTGCTGCTGCGCGCTGCCGGCGACAACATCGCCATCTCGCCACCGCTCATCATCAACGACAGCCAGATCGATCAGATCGTCTCCACCCTGGAGAAGGTGATCAAGCGGGTCCCCTGAGTCGCATCGGCCCACCACAACAAAGAAGCCGCCAGACCCGGCCGGGTCGGCGGCTTCATGCTTTGACAGACGAGGCGCCGGCTCGAAAGCGGGCGCAGCCTGTCACCGGCCGGTGATGGATCAATGATCCTTCTTGAACGCTGCCAGGCCAGTGGTGACTTCGGCCTTGGCGGCCTCGATGCCATCCCAGCCCACCACCTTGACCCACTTGCCGGGCTCCAGATCCTTGTAGTGCTCGAAGAAATGCTTGATCTGCTGGACGAGCAGCTCGGGCAGGTCTTCCAACTTCTGGATGCCCTTGTACATGGCGCAGATCTTCTCGGTAGGCACGGCCACCAGCTTGGAGTCGCCACCCGCTTCGTCTTCCATCTTCAGGATGCCCAGAGGACGACAGGGCACGACCACCCCCGGCTGCAGCGGGAAGGGCGTCACGACCAGCACGTCCACCGGATCGCCATCGGCCGCGATGGTCTGGGGCACGTAGCCATAGTTGCAGGGATAGTGCATCGCCGTGCCCATGAAACGGTCGACGAAGACGGCGCCGGTTTCGTGGTCGATCTCGTACTTGATCGGATCTGCGTTGGCGGGGATCTCGATGATGACGTTGAAGACGTCGGGCGCCTTGGCGCCGGCAGGAACGTTGAGCAGACTCATGATGGACGGGTCATCGGGTTGAAAAATGCAATCGACGGCAAGTGTAGGCGATGCCAGCCCTTCGCCAGCCGGCTTCCCGCTTTCGGCGCGGCCCGAGGAAATGTCCTGATTTCAACGTTGACGCCACATTTTTGCTGCGCCGCACAAAAAACGCTTGCAAACGCAGAACGGATGCATATACTAAGCATCATGTTGCAGCGCAACAAAGCCTCCAGCAAGTCTTGAGGCACCTTCGGCAAGCTGCAATTCACCCATCAACACGTACGGAGATCCTGTCATGCTGACCGCTGAACAACTGCTGGCCACCCAGAAAGCCAACATCGCGACCCTCTTCGATCTGGGTCAGAAGGCTTTTGAAGGCGTTGAGAAGGTGCTGGAACTCAACATGCAGGTTGCCAAGACCAGCTTCGACGAAGCCGCCGAGCACGCCAAGGCTGTGCTGGCCGTCAAGGATGCACAAGAGTTGCTCGCTCTGCAGGCCAGCCTGCTGCAGCCCTCGGCCGAGAAGGCCGCCGCCTACAGCCGTCACCTGTACGACATTGCTTCGTCCACCAAGCTCGGAAGTGGGCAAGCTGGCCGAAGCCCAGTTCGCTGAAGCCCAGAAGAAGTTCGTCTCGGTGGTTGACAACGCCGTCAAGAACGCGCCGGCCGGCACGGAAAACGCCGTCGTGATGGTGAAGTCGGCTGTGGCCGCCGCCAACAACGCGTTCGACACCGTTCAGAAGGCCGCCAAGCAGGCTGCCGACGTCGCCGAAGCCAACTTCCAGGCCATCACCAACACCGCCGTGAAGGCCAGCCAAGCCGCCTCGACCAAGGCTCGCAAGGCTGCCTGATCGGTGCGCGACAGGGGGCCCCGGCAACAAAACTTTGCAAGGTTTGTGGTCCGGCCGGCTTGAACTTTGCCCTGTCGCCCCGAATCTGAGAGTTGCCGCTCTGGACAAGCGGCGCTCCCTGAAAGGTTGTCTCCTCGGTACCTCCTGAACCATTTCTAGGGTACCTTTAAGCCCGGTGGCTCGCCATCGGGCTTTTTTTCGTCTCGATGTGCCGCCCGCCCCGCTTGCTGAAGTCCGCTTGCCATCACGCTCGCATCCATGATCCCCTGGCTCGATCCCGAGGCGCCCTTCCCCGACACGTCCACTGCACTGGGTCCGGATTCGGAAGCGCCCGGCCTGCTGGCAGCGGGCGCGGACCTCAGCCCTGCCCGCCTGGAGCAGGCCTATCGCCGCGGCATCTTTCCATGGTTCAGCCCGGGCCAGCCCGTCCTGTGGTGGACAACCGATCCACGCATGGTGCTGCCCGTCGACGAGTTCAAGGTCTCGCGCTCGTTCCGCAAGGCCCTGCACCGCTTCCAGCGCACACCCGGTTGCGAGATCCGCATCGACTCTGCTTTCGAACGCGTGACCCTGGCCTGCGCCAGCACGCCCAGACAGGGTCAACAAGGCACTTGGATCGTGCCCGAGATGCGTCAGGTCTACCGTCAGTGGCATGCGCTCGGGCGCGTGCACTCCTTCGAGACATGGATGGATGGCGAACTGGTCGGCGGTCTCTACGGCGTGAACCTGGGCCGCATGTTCTATGGCGAATCCATGTTCGCTTGGCGCACGGATGCATCCAAGATTGCGCTGGCCGCTCTGGTGTGTTTTTGCAAGGCGCATGGCATGGCGTTGATCGACTGCCAGCAGCAGACCAGCCACCTTGCATCCCTGGGCGCCAGGCCGATTCCACGAGGTGAATTCGAGCACCATCTGAGTACGGTGGTCGACGCCGAGGCCCCGCGTGTTTGGGCCTATCATGAAGATCTCTGGTCTCTCATCGAGCGCAGCGCGTGACGCATCTCAAAGAGCTTCCGCTGGCTTCCTTGCAGTTCTATGCAACGGCGCCCTATCCGTGCAGCTACCTTGACAACAAGGCCGCTCGCTCGCAGGTGGCCACGCCCAGCCACATGATCAATGCCGACGTGTATTCCGGCCTGGTCAGCAATGGCTTCCGGCGCAGCGGCATGTTCACATACCGCCCATATTGCGATGGCTGCCGGGCCTGTGTGCCGCTGCGCATTCCTGCCGAGCGCTACAAGCCCAATCGCAGCCAGCGCCGTGCCTGGACTCAGCACCAACACCTCGAAGCCCGTGTGCTGCGCCTGTGCTTTACGCCAGAGCACTACCAGCTGTATCTGCGCTACCAGGCAGGCCGCCACAAGGGGGGCGGCATGGACCATGACTCCGTCGATCAGTACACCCAGTTCCTCCTGCAAAGCCGCGTGAACTCCCGGCTGGTCGAATTCCGTGAACCGGCTTTGCCAGGACAGGAACAAGGTGTGTTGAAGATGGTGTCCATTCTGGACATCCTCAACGATGGCCTGTCAGCGGTCTACACCTTCTACGAGCCCGAGCCCCACACCAGCTACGGCACCTACAACGTGCTGTGGCAGATCCAGCAAGCGACCGACCTGGGGCTGCCCTATCTGTACCTGGGCTACTGGATCGCCGAAAGCCCGAAGATGGCCTACAAGGCACAGTTCCTGCCGCATCAGGTGCTGGTCAACGGGCAGTGGCGCGAACAGAGCGAGGTGCCCGACATGCCCGGCAGGCGCCGAGCATCGCTTTCGCACGATCACGCCCCCAAGTCGGCCTCCACTTGATGCACCCGCAAGCCTCACGGCTTGAGCACCACCTGGCCTTCGACCGTCACCTGCAGCACGCCCTTGCCCGGCTCGAGGGGCAGGGGTGCATCGGCCGCTTCCATGGTCTTGGCCCGAGCAGCCATCGCCATGTAGGGGCGCGGTACAAAGCCCGGGTCGGTCGATGACACCGACACTTCGGCCAGCGCATAACCCTTCATGCCGAAATCGCTGGCGATCTGGGTGGCGCGGGTCTTGAAGCGCTCGATGGCCTGGGTGGTCAGCTCGGATTCACGCCGCTCGCGCAATTGGCGCGACAGCCCATACCCCACGTTGATGACATTGAGCTGATTGAGCCGCCCACTGGTTTGCGCGATGCGCGCCACATCCGTGCCCTCCAGGATGAGCTGGGCAGAGCCTTGCCAGCCGGTGATGCGACCGCTGTTGTTGTAGCGAGGCTGCACGGAGAAACCACCGGTTCGCACCTCCATGCCATTGGGTTGAGCCGACTTGCGGGCTTCAGTGAGGGCCGACTCCAGCACCTGTTTGAGCTGGGCCTGAACCTCGCCCGCCTGGCTGCCTTCCCGGAAGGCCTGAAGCGTGATGGTGAGCAGATCCTGCGTCACCTCTTCCGTCGCGGTGGCAGCAAACCGCACGGCATTGCGCGGCGGCTCTGGCTGTGTCTGGGCGCTGGCGTTCAGCACGAAGGCGCCAAGCACGGCCGCCAGGAAGCGACTGGGCGGCAGCACCCAGGGGGTTGCGGTGGGCAAATGGAGAGACAAGGCAGGCATGCGCGGACCTCTGTTGTGTTGAACGTCACGATCCATGTGGACCCCAGCTTAACGTGCGCACACGACCGTCCGGACGACAACGATGGCTTTCTTTCCACGGCACTTGACGGGTGTGCCCGGTAGCAGCAAGATTTGTAACATCTGGTCAGCGCGTCGATTTTGCAGTCCGTAAACTGCGCACAATCCCCGCTTGTTACAAATCGAGGAATGCAGATGACCTCCAACACACCCAACCAGCGTCCTGACCGCGTGCTCGTCGTCGACGACGATGCCCGCATCCGTGACCTGTTGCGCCGCTACCTGAGCCAAGAGGGTTTCGAAGTCCTGCTGGCCGAAGACGCCAAGGCGCTCAACCGCTTGCTCACGCGTGAAACGGTCGACCTCATCGTGCTCGACCTGATGCTGCCCGGGGAAGATGGCCTGTCGATCTGCCGCCGCCTGCGTGCGGCCAACGACGTCACGCCCATCATCATGCTGACGGCCAAGGTGGAGGACGTGGACCGCATCGTCGGCCTGGAGGTCGGTGCCGACGATTACCTGCCCAAGCCCTTCAACCCCCGCGAGTTGCTGGCCCGCATCCACGCCGTGCTGCGTCGCCGCCCTGCCCAGGAAGCACCGGGGGCGCCGGCCAAGGAAGCGCAGACCGTGCAGTTCGGCCCCTTTGAGTTCGATCTGGCACTGCGCCGTCTGAGCAAGGAAGGCGAGCCCATCTCGCTGACCACGGGCGAGTTCTCGATGCTCAAGGCGCTGGTGCGCCACCCCCGCCAGCCGTTGTCGCGCGACAAGCTGGCCCAGCTGGCACGTGGCCGCGAATTCGAGCCCTTCGACCGCAGCCTGGACGTGCAGATCTCCCGCCTGCGCAAGATGATCGAGCCCGATCCGGCACAGCCCCGCTACATCCAGACCGTCTGGGGCGTGGGATATGTGTTCGTGCCGGATGGCGGGGCCTGATGCATGCCGAGAAAGCGTTTCGCTCTCAGTCTTTTCTGGCGGACCTTCATCCTGCTCGGCCTGCTGCTGACGGCCGGCATCTTCGCGTGGGTGCAGACCTTCAAGGCACTGGAGTTTGAACCCCGTGCCGTGCAGGCCGCCCAGCAGATCGCCAGCCTGGTGAACCTGTCGCGCGCAGCCTTGCGTTATGCCGACAGCATCAACCGGGTCACGCTGATCAAGACACTGTTCGACCAGGAATCGATCGCGCTCAAGCCGCACGAGCCTTCGGACCGCTACGAGCCTTTCGAGGTCAGCCGCTTCACGCAGGCCATCGGCAAGGAATTGCGTTCCCGGCTGGGGCCGACGACCGTGGTGGCCAGCAGCGTCAACGGCGTGCCGGGCTTGTGGGTCGGCTTCCAGATCGAGAAGGACAACTACTGGCTGCAGGCCGATGGCAGCCGGGTCGAGCCCATGACCGGGCGAACGTGGTTCATCTGGGTCGGCATTGCGCTGGTGGCGACGGTGTTGGGTTCGGCCGTGATCGCGCGGCTCATCAACCAGCCGCTCAAGGAGCTGTCGTTCGCGGCCAGCCGCATCCGCGAGGGCGAGTACGACTCCATCCTGGACGAGACCATGATCACCCGTGAGATCCGCGAGGTGAACCAGGGCTTCAACCGGATGGCGCGCGAACTGGCCAAGGTGGAGGAGGACCGCGCCGTGATGTTGGCCGGCATCTCGCATGACCTGCGCACGCCGCTGGCCCGCCTGCGGCTGGAAGCCGAAATGAGCGTGATCGATGAAGAGGCCAAGCGCAACATCGCGGCCGACATCGACCAGCTCGACGCCATCATCGACAAGTTCATGGACTATGCGCGGCCGGGCGACGTGCAGCTGGTGCCTGTGCATGTCTCGACGGTGGTGGACAAGGCGATCAGCCAGTTCCGCGACACCAAGCGCATCCGCATCACCGCGAAGCTGCCGATCGACACCAAGGTGATGGCCGACGAGACGGAACTCGGCCGCGTGCTCACCAACCTGTTCGAGAATGCGCGCCGCTACGGCCGCAACACCTACACCGGCGTGACCAACGTGGACGTGAGCTACATGCGTTCGGGCTCCTGGGTGATCATCAGCGTGCGCGACCACGGGCCCGGCGTGGCACCGGAAAAGCTGTCGCAGCTGACAACGCCCTTCTTCCGTGGCGATGCGGCGCGCACGGCGGCCACGGGCGCCGGCCTGGGGCTGGCCATCGTGGACAAGGCGCTGCAGCGCATGGGCGGCGGCTTCGAGCTGGCCAACGCGCCGGGAGGCGGGCTGGTGGCGCACATCAAGCTCAAGCGCGCGCCCTGATTTTTCGCGGGCGTTGTGGGACTTCGCCAGGCCCCACGCCTGCGTCTCAACCCCTGAACAACAGGCAGATGGCCCGGGCCTCGATGGCGCGGCCTTCACCCACGGGCCCCATTTTTTCGGCCGTCTTGGCTTTGACGTTCACGGCGTCCGTGGACAGGCCCAGTGCCTCGGCGATGCGGGCGCGCATCTGGGGAATGTGAGGTGCCATCTTGGGCGCCTGGGCCACGATGGTCGAATCGATGTTGCCGATCTGCCAGCCTGCGTCGCCCACCCGGCGGGCGGCCTCCTTGAGCAGCACGATGGAGTCGGCGCCCTTGAAGTTCGGATCCGTGTCGGGGAAGTGACGGCCAATGTCACCCAGTCCGGCGGCCCCCAGCATCGCGTCGGTGATGGCGTGCAACAGGGCATCGGCATCTGAATGGCCCAGCAGGCCGTGTGTGTGCGGGATGGTGACGCCGCCCAGGATGAGGGGGCGCTCTGTCACCAGAGCATGGGTGTCCCATCCTTCGCCGATGCGCAAAACTGGCAGGGTCATGGTGTGTTCTGGATGTTGCTTGTCCGGGGATTGTCCGGCGATTGTCCAGGCAAAAGGGCCGCCGAATCACACAGCAAAGCCGTGCATGCCGGCGCCCTCTCCATCGCGCGCACCAACTAGGGACGTATTGGGGGCAACGCGATGAAAGGCACCATGTTGGTGCCATTTGCACCGGCAAATGCCCCAAGAAGCGGCCCAAGCGCGCCCCAAAATTGGCACAACTCTTGCATGCTATTGGTGCGCAGTGACCCACGACGCAGCATGCGATTCATTTCGGTGCGGCGTCTTGTTCTTTCAGGAAGACACAGAATGGACCAACTCAAACAAGGCGCCGACGCGCTTTTCATTTTGCTCGGCGCCGTGATGGTGCTCGCCATGCACGCCGGCTTCGCGTTTTTGGAACTCGGCACCGTGCGCGGCAAGAACCAGGTCAATGCCCTGGTCAAGATCCTGGTGGATTTCTGTGTCTCCACCATCGTGTACTTCTTTGTGGGCTACACGCTGGCCTATGGGATCGATTTTTACGTCGGCGCTGGCACGCTCGCTCAGAACAACGGGTATGGGCTGGTCAAGTTCTTTTTCCTGCTGACGTTTGCCGCGGCCATTCCGGCCATCATCTCGGGCGGCATCGCCGAGCGGGCCAAGTTCGGCCCGCAGTTGGTGGCCACGGCCGTCATCGTGGGTGTGTTCTACCCGTTGTGTGAGGGCGCGGTGTGGGCCAACAAGTTTGGTTTCGAAGACTGGCTGCAGCGTGTGACGGGTGGGCAGTTGCATGACTTCGCCGGTTCGGTGGTGGTGCACGCCTTTGGCGGCTGGATCGCCCTGCCCGCGGTGCTGATCCTGGGCGCCCGGCGCAACCGCTATCGCAAGGACGGCGCCATGTCGGCGCATCCGCCTTCAAGCATCCCGTTTCTGGCTTTGGGTTCGTGGATCCTGGCGGTGGGCTGGTTCGGCTTCAACGTGATGAGCGCGCAGACCATCGACAAAATCTCGGGCCTGGTGGCTGTCAACTCCCTGATGGCCCTGGTGGGAGGCACGCTGGTGGCGGTGCTCATGGGCCGCAATGACCCCGGCTTTGCATACAACGGCCCGCTCGCAGGGCTGGTGGCCGTGTGTGCCGGCTCGGACATCATGCATCCGGCAGGTGCCCTGGTGGTGGGCGCGGTGGCGGGCGCCTTGTTCGTGGTGATGTTCACGCTGGTTCAGAACAAGCTCAAGATCGACGATGTGCTGGGTGTGTGGCCCTTGCACGGCCTGTGCGGGGCCTGGGGCGGTGTGGCCGCGGGCATCTTCGGGCAACCGGCACTCGGCGGCATGGGGGGCGTGAACCTCGGCACCCAGGTATTGGGCACCGTGTGCGTGGTGGGCCTGGCGCTGGTGACCGGCACGCTGGTCTACGGGGTGCTCAACAAGATGGTGGGGCTGCGCCTGTCGCAGGAAGAAGAATTCGAGGGCGCCGACCTGTCGATTCACCGCATCAAGGCCACGCCCGAGCAGGAAGTGTCTTGGTAAAGCGTACGGAATCGGCATTTTTCATGGTGTGAAGGCGCCTTCGCGAACTGGACAATCCAGCCAAAATGGCTAAAATGGCCAACAGCTCCTCAACAGCTTTCGCGAAGGCAGCCCCATCATGACCGCCGTGACCATGCGCAATCCCCGGGGTGAAGACATCCCCGTGACCGGCTTTTCCGCCACCGAGGCCAAGAACAGTTTTGGTCGGGTGCTGGACACGGCCTTCAGCCAGGGCATGGTGGCCATCACCAAACGGGACCGGCCGACGGCAGTGGTGCTGTCACTGGATGCCTATCAGGCCCTGCTGAGTGCACAGGCCCGGCCGCTGGAATCGCTGAGCCATGAGTTCGATCTGCTGTTGCAGCAGATGCAAGGCGACTCCTCCCGGGATGCCATGATGGATGCCTTCGATGCCAGCCCGCATGAGATGGGGCAGGCTGCACTCAAGGCAGTCAAGGGATCGCGCAAGGGCTGAGCACACTCGGATCGCCGAGAATCTCATTTTCTTCTCATTGGCCGCAAGCCTTCCGGCTTGTGCGGCGTTGTGGGGCCAGCGCCAGTGATGGGCTGCAGGCCCGCTGTGCATTCCATCCATTCAATCCAACAGAGAGGCAAGACCGTGGCCACGACTGCCCACGTGCCCCGAATTTTTGTGCTGGCCGGCACCAACGGTGCAGGCAAGAGCAGCATTGGCGGCGCCACGTTGCGCGCCCGCGGTGCGCAGTATTTCAACCCCGATGAAGCCGCGGCACGCATCCGGGCCGCGCAACCGCACCTCAGTGCCACGCAGGCCAACAGCGCGGCATGGCATGAAGGCAAGCGGCTGCTGCAGCACGCCATTGCGCATGGCATGGACTACAACTTCGAGACAACGCTGGGCGGACGCAGCTTCGCCACGCTGCTCAAGGATGCAGCCGCCCGCGGCATCGAAGTGCGCATCTGGTACGTCGGACTGGCGTCGCCGGAGCACCATCTGGCGCGCGTCAAGGCACGGGTGCGCAAGGGCGGGCATGACATCCCCGAGGCCGACATCCGCCGGCGCTTCGATCAGAGCCGGCTGCAACTGATCGAGTTGTTGCCGCATCTGAGCGAGTTGCGTCTGTATGACAACACCGCGGAGGCCGATCCGCATCAAGGCAAGGCGCCACGGCCCCAGCCAGTACTGCATTGGCGGCGCACGGCCGCAGATGGGCACGGCGAAGTGCTGGTGCCGGCATTGCGCGATCTCGCCGGCACACCGGAATGGGCCAAACCTGTCGTGGCCGCGGCGCTGAAGTTGTCGGTGAACGGCGAGGCGGTGCATGTGCAGCCTACAGCGGTGGCGGGCAAGGCTCCGGCTGCATCCAGGAAGGCAGCGAACGGCGGCAAGACAAAGTCGGCTACGCCGCCCAAGTCAGCGCGCACGACGGCGCGTGAAGCTGTCAGCCCGGCCGAGCGCACAGGCAAAAGCAGAACCATGGGCAAGGCCGCCGGCAAGACGCCCCGAAAGGCCTGAGGCTAGGTGTTCGGGCCCGCGTCCCGGCGGGTGCACAACAGGCGTTCGGCCAGAGCGAAGTCGTCCGGCCAAGTGAGCTTGAAGTTCTCGAAAGCGCCAGCCACCAGGCGTGGCGCATGGCCCAAGGCCTCGATGGCGCTGGCTTCGTCGGTGATGGCGGCAGCGCTTTCGGGGTCGGCCAGCGCGGCCTGCAAGGCCGGACGAAGCAGGCCGAGGCGGAACATCTGCGGGGTCTGAGCCGCCCACTTGCCGGAACGGGGCACGGTGGCCTCGACCCTGGCCTCTCCTCTCAAGCCGAAGGCACTCGCCTTCAAGGTGTCGGCCAAGGGCAAGGCCAGCAGGCCGCCCACCTCATCGTCCTCGCAGGCTTCGATCAGTCTGTCAACCCATTCAGGACGGATGAGGCAACGCGCGGCATCGTGGACCAGCACCCAGTCGTGCGGCTGGGCGCCACGTGCACACAGCTCGTCCAGGCCGTTGGCGACGGATTCGGCACGGCTCGCACCGCCCACGTGCGCCACCCAGCCCCGATCGCCTTCGAAGCCGGGCACATGTCGGGCGAACTGCGTGTCCCCTGGCGAGAGCACCACGAGCGTGGCCTCGATGCGCGAGACCTGCCGCAAAGCCGCCAGGGTGTGTGCGACCACCGCCTGGCCGGCAAGCGGATGATATTGCTTGGGCCCGCCAACACCGGCGCGCTCCCCCACGCCAGCGCAAGGCACCAGCGCAAAGGCCCGGGGTTTGAAGTCGTGTGAAGCGATCGTGAGGGACATGGGGCGATTGTCGCCGACCTAAAATGGCGGCCTGATCATCGTTCACGCCCGGCGCAGCTTGTGTCCGGGCGCTTTGTCATTTCTGCACGCCATGCTGCCTGCCCTGCCCCTGCCATCGATCGCCCCCGGCAAACGTTTCACCGTGCCCCGCCCTCATGGTTCGGCGGATGCGCTCTTGCTCGGCCATTTCGCGCGCGCACGCAAGGTGCAGGGGCAGTTGACGGCGATCCTCACAGCCGATGCCGCGGACGCCCAGCGCTTGCTCGACGAGATCGCGTTCTTCGCGCCCGACCTGCGCTGCGCCGTCTTTCCGGATTGGGAAACGCTGCCGTACGACACCTTCTCTCCGCACCAGGACCTGATTTCCGAGCGCCTGGCCACGTTGTGGCGCGTGCAGCAGGGCGTGAACTCGGACACGGGCGTGGACGTGGTGCTGCTGCCGGCCACGACGGCGTTGACCCGGCTGGCGCCGCCCTCCTTCATGGCGGCATACACCTTCCACTTCAAGCAAAAGCAGAAGCTGGACGAAGCGGCCCTCAAATCGCAGCTGACGCTGGCGGGCTACAACCATGTGAGCCAGGTTGTCTCGCCCGGGGAATACGCGGTGCGCGGCGGCCTCATCGACCTGTTCCCCATGGGCTCGCCCGTGCCTTACCGGGTGGACCTGTTCGGTGATGAGGTCGATTCCATCCGCACCTTCGATCCGGATTCGCAACGCAGCCTCTACCCCGTGCCCGAGGTGCGCCTGCTACCCGGCCGCGAGTTCCCGATGGACGAGGCGGCGCGGGGCGCCTTCCGCAACCGCTGGCGCGAACGCATCGAAGGCGACCCGACGAAATCGCGCATCTACAAGGACATCGGCAACGGCGTGGCCACCGCCGGCATCGAGTACTACCTGCCCCTGTTCTTCGATGAGACCTCGACGCTGTTCCAGCACCTGGGGGAGCAGGCCACCGTCGTGCTGCATGGCGACATCGACGAAGCCCTGCGCCGCTTCTGGACCGAAACGCGCGAGCGCCATCGCTTCCTGCAACACGACCCCGAGCGGCCGGTGCTGCCGCCCGAAGACCTCTTCCTCAAGCCGGAAGACTTCTTCACGCTGGCCAATGCGCATGCCGTGCTGGTGGTGCGCGGCAGCGAGCCGGTGGAATGGGCAAGGCCGCTGCCCGATCTGGCGGTGGAGCGCGGCGGGCAGGACCCGTTGCGCAAGCTCGAACAGCACATCGACAAGACGGCCGCGCGTGTGCTGGTGGTGGCCGAAAGCGCCGGCCGCCGCGAGAGCCTGATGGAGCTGCTGCGCGATCACCGCATCAACCTGCCGTCGATCGACACGCTGCATGCGTTTGCCGACAGCGATCACCGCCGCGCGATCACGGCGGCGCCGCTGGCCGCCGGCTTCATCTGGCACGACCCGGCCCAGCCTGAGGTGGCCATCCACTTCGTCACCGAGACGGAGTTGTTCGACGCCACACCGGCCACGCGCCGCCGCCGCAAGTCCGAGCAGACCACCGATGTCGATTCGCTGATCAAGGACCTCTCGGAGCTGAACGTGGGCGACCCGGTGGTGCACAGCAACCACGGCATCGGCCGCTACCAGGGCTTGATCAACCTCGATCTGGGCGAAGGGCCGTCGGAGTTCCTGCATCTGGAATATGCGGACAAGGCCACGCTGTATGTGCCCGTCTCGCAACTGCACCTGATCAGCCGCTACACCGGCGTGAGCGCAGACGAAGCGCCGCTGCACCGCCTGGGTTCGCCGCAATGGGACAAGGCCAAGCGCAAGGCCGCCGAGCAGGTGCGCGACACCGCGGCCGAGCTGCTGAACCTGTATGCCCGCCGCGCGGCGCGCGAAGGCTTTGCCTTCCGCTTCAGCGCCCAGGATTACGAAGCCTTTGCCGCCAGCTTCGGCTTCGAGGAGACGGCCGACCAGCGTGCGGCCATCCACGCCGTCATCCAGGACATGATCAGCCCGCGCCCGATGGACCGCCTGGTGTGCGGCGACGTGGGCTTCGGCAAGACCGAAGTCGCCCTGCGCGCGATGTTCGTGGCCGTGACCAGCGGCAAGCAGGTGGCGCTGCTGGCGCCGACCACGCTGCTGGCCGAGCAGCACTACCAGAACATCTCCGACCGCTTCTCGCAATGGCCGGTGAAGGTGGCGGAGATGTCGCGCTTCCGCTCGGCCAAGGAGATCAAGCAGGCGATGCAGGGCATCGAGGACGGCACCATCGACATCGTCGTGGGCACGCACAAGCTGCTGAGCGAATCGGTGAAGTTCAAGCGCCTGGGCCTGCTGATCATCGACGAGGAACACCGCTTTGGCGTGCGCCACAAGGAAGCCATCAAGGCCATGCGGGCCGACATCGATGTGCTCACGCTCACCGCCACGCCGATTCCCGCGCACGCTGGGCATGGCGATGGAGGGCCTGCGCGACCTGAGCGTGATTGCCACGGCGCCGCAGCGGCGTCTGGCCATCAAGACCTTCGTGCGCAGCGAATCGAGCAACACCGATCCGCGAGGCCATCCTGCGTGAGCTCAAGCGCGGCGGGCAGGTCTACTTCCTGCACAACGAAGTGGAAACCATCGAGAACCGGCGCGACAAGTTGGTCGAGCTGATCCCGGAAGCGCGCATTGCCATCGCGCACGGACAGATGCCCGAGCGCGAGCTGGAGCGCGTGATGCGCGACTTCGTGGCCCAGCGTCACAACGTGCTGCTGTGCAGCACGATCATCGAGACCGGCATCGACGTGCCTTCGGCCAACACCATCATCATCACCCGGGCCGACAAGTTCGGGCTGGCGCAGTTGCACCAGTTGCGCGGACGCGTGGGCCGCTCGCACCACCAGGCGTATGCCTACCTGCTGGTGCCCGATGTGGAAGGCCTGACCAAGCAGGCCTCGCAGCGGCTGGAAGCCATCCAGAACATGGAAGAGCTGGGCTCCGGCTTCTACCTGGCCATGCACGATCTGGAGATCCGCGGCGCCGGCGAGGTGCTGGGCGACAACCAGAGCGGCAACATGATGGAAGTGGGCTTCCAGCTCTACAACGAGATGCTGTCCGAAGCCGTGCGCTCGCTCAAGGCCGGCAAGGAGCCGGATCTGCTGTCGCCGCTGGGCATGTTCGGCAGCAACACCGACATCAACCTGCATGCCCCTGCCCTGCTGCCCGATGCCTATTGCGGCGATGTGCATGTGCGCCTGAGCCTGTACAAGCGCCTGGCCACGGCCGATTCGCTCGACAAGATCGAGACCATGCTCGAAGAGATCGTCGATCGCTTCGGCAAGCTGCCGCCTCAGGCCCAGGCCCTGTTCGACACGCACAAGCTGCGCGTGCTGGCCAAGCCCTATGGCGTGATCAAGATCGATGCGGCACCGGGCGTGATCAACGTGACCTTCCGCCCCAACCCGCCGATCGAGCCCATGCGCATCATCGAGCTGGTGCAGAAGAACCGACACATCAAGCTGGCAGGCAACGACAAGCTGCGCATCGAGAAGGCCTTGAGCGATCCGAAGGACCGCGCGCAATATGTGCGCGACCTGATCAAGCAACTCGGGCAACCCATCAAGGTTTGATCCAGGCATTGCTGCACCTGCACATCCTTTGAAAAGCAGAACGAGCGTGCGTGTTCTTCCAGCCACAGATGTGATGTCATTCACGTAGTAAGGGCCAAACTCAGTACAACTCTCCGTATCGCTTCACCGGTTCAGAATCAACAATCAAATCGTTGCACAGGTCGCAACGCGAAGTTGATCGTTAGCCGCGGAGGATATCGGTCGATGTACTTTCCACTGACGCTGATTGACCTGGCCGGCGCGGTGGCCCTGCTTCTGTGGGGCACGCACATGGTCCAGACGGGCATCCAGAAGGCTTTCGGGCCTCGACTCAAGTCGATCCTGGGCCACGCCCTGCGCGACAGGTGGAAGGCCTTCGCAGCCGGCGTCGGCGTAACGACCGCGCTGCAAAGCAGCACAGCCACCGGTTTGATGACGACTGGCTTCGTCGCTGGCGGGCTGGTGGGCCTGGTGCCCGGGCTGGCTGTGATGCTGGGTGCCAACGTCGGCACCACCCTCATCGTTCAGGCACTGTCTTTCGACATCGCTGCGGTGGCGCCCGTGCTGGTGCTGGTGGGCATGCTGATGTTCCGACGCGGGGCCAATGCCTGGGCCCACGATCTGGGGCGCATGTTCATTGGCCTGGGGCTGATGCTGCTGGCCTTGCGCCAACTGCTCGAACTCATGTCCCACTACGGCGACGGGCCGGCCTTGCGCACGCTGCTCGGTGTGGTGGCCACATCGCCCTTGCTGGACGTCTTCCTGGCCGCAGGCCTGACATGGGCGGCGCATTCCAGTGTGGTGATCGTGCTGCTGATCATGTCGCTGGCAGCACAGCATGTGGTGCCGCCGGAAACCGCGCTGGCGCTGGTGCTGGGCGCCAATCTGGGCACGGCCCTCAACCCGCTGCTCGAAGGCACGAACAGCGACGACCCGGTCGCACGGCGCCTGCCGCTGGGCAATCTGATCATGCGGCTGGTGGGCGTGGCCATCGCGCTGGTGGCGCTGCCGCTCATCACGAAGGCCTATGCTGCGCTGCAAGCCGATCCGGCCCGCATGGTGGCGGACTTCCATACCCTGTTCAATGTGGCTGTCGCGCTGATCTTCTTTCCCATCCTGCAGCCATTTGCGCGCCTGCTGCACAAGCTGTGGCCCGATCGCACGGACAACAACGACCCCTCCAAACCGATCTACCTGGATCCCGTCGCCAAGGAGACACCGGTGGTGGCCATTGCCGGCGCCGCGCGTGAAGCCATGCGACTGGCCGATGTGCTGGAGGACATGATCCGCGGCGGTCGCGAGGCCATCGTACAGGGCGACCGCAAGCTGATCGCCCAGATCCAGCAGCGCGACGACATCCTGGACAACCTCAACACCGCCATCAAGGCCTACCTGACCTCACTCGACCAGCAGGACCTGACACCCTGCAGATCACCTGCGGCTCAACGAAGTGCTGACGTTTGCGATGAACATCGAGCAGGCCGGCGACGTGCTGGACCGCAACCTGCTGCCGCACGTGCGCAAGCGCATGGAGCGAGGCCTGGCCTTCCCCAAGGCCGGCGAGATCGAGCTGATCGCCATGATGGACCGCCTGGCCATCAACCTGCGCATGGCGGCCTCCCTCTTCATGACACAGGAGCCTCGCATCGCCCGGCTGCTGGCCGACGAGAAGGTGGCCTTCCGCGAAGCCGAGACCAAGGCGATGAACGCCCACATCGAGCGCCTGCGTGAAGGCCAGAGCGACACGGCCCAGACATCGGCCCTGCACCTGGACCTGCTGCGCGACATGAAGCTGATCAACAGCCACATCGTCGCAGCGGCGGCCTATCCTGTGCTGCAGCGCAGCGGGGAATTGCTGCCCAGCCGGCATCACCCGGCCGATTCACATCTGTGAGTTGAGGCAGCTGCGAGAAGGCTACTGGAAGTAGCCCATCATCCGCTCCAGCGCCATGGTCAGCGGCGTCTGCATCATCGGCAGCGTCAGCCACAGGCCCGTCAGGCCCACGCCCAGCGTCACGGGAAAGCCGATGGAGAAGATGTTCATCTGAGGCGCCACACGCGCCACCAGACCCATCACCAGGTTCACCAAGATGAGCATGGACACGACCGGCAAGGCCACCCACAGGCCCAGCTTGAAGACTTCAGCGCCCCAGACCTGCGGCTGCACGGTATTCAGGAAGGCCAGCGGCTCGGCCGAGACGGGAAAGGCCTGGAAGCTCTGCAGCACGGCGCCTGTGAGCATCAGGTGGCCGTTCATCACGACGAACAGCCAGGCTGCGCTCGTGCCATAGAAGCGGCTGACGGCGGTGACCTGCCCGCCGCTCATCGGATCGAAGAAGCTCGCGAAGTTCAGGCCCATCTGCAGGCCCACCAGCTCGCCGGCGAATTCGATGGCGGCAAACACCACGCGGGCGGCAAAGCCCATGGTCACGCCGATCAGCACCTGCTGCGCGATCACCATCAAGGCCTCGACCGAGTTGACCGACACCGGCGGCATCTCCGGCAGGCTGGGCTGGGCACACACCACGATCAGCAGCGCCAGCGACACGCGCACGCGACGCGGGATCACACGCATCGACAGCACCGGGGCGGCCGTGAACAGGCCCAGCACACGGAAGAACGGCCAGATCCACGCCGAGATCCAGCCAAGGACCTGGGCTTCGGTGAAGGTGATCATGGAAAGAAAAAGGCGTCAGGCTTCAGCCGACCACGGTCGGGATCGACTGCAGCACCTGCTGGATGTAGTCCACCAGCGTGCTGATCATCCACGGGCCGGCACGGCCAGCGTGGCGAAGGCCGCCAGCAGCTTGGGCACGAAGGAGAGCGTCTGCTCGTGGATCTGCGTGGCCGCCTGGAAGATGCTGACCACCAGGCCCACAGCCAGCACGACCAGCACGATCGGGCCGCACACGGTGAGCAGGGTCAGCAGGCCGTCGCGGCTGATGGTGAGGACTTGTTGGGGATCCATGCTTGAAGGCTCCTGGGTCTTCAGACCATCGTCATTGGGCAAAGCTGGCAGCCAGCGAGCCCAGCAGCAAGTTCCAGCCGTCGGCCAGCACGAACAGCATCAGCTTGAAAGGCAAGGCCACCAGCACGGGCGACAGCATCATCATGCCCAGGCTCATGAGCACGCTGGCCACGATCATGTCGATGACCAGGAAGGGGATGAAGATCAGAAAGCCGATCTGGAAGGCCGATTTGAGCTCGCTGGTGACGAAGGCCGGCACCAGCACGCGAAAGGGCACGGTCTCCGGTTTGACATCGCCTTCGAGTCTGGCCAGGCGTACGAACAGGCCCAGATCGGATTGGCGGGTCTGCTTGAGCATGAACTCCCGCATGGGCTTTTGGCCGCGCTCCAGCGCCTCGTTGAAGCTGATCTGGCTGGTGGAGAAAGGCTCGTAGGCGTCCTTGTAGACCTTGTCCAGCGTCGGGCCCATCACGAACAACGTGAGGAACAGCGACAGGCCGATGATCACCTGGTTGGGCGGCGCGGCCTGTGTGCCGATGGCCTGGCGCATCAGGCTGAGCACGATGGCGATGCGGGTGAAGCCCGTCATCATCAGCAGCACCGCAGGCAGGAAACTCAGGGCGGTGAAGAACAGCAGCGTCTGGATGGGCACCGAGTAGCTGTTGCCACCGGCGCCCTGCCCCACCAGCAAAGGCAGCGTGGCCGTGCTGCTGGCCGGCACCGGTGCGCCGCCCGTGCTTTGCGCCATGGCCGCCGATGCCGTCAACACCAGCGCCGGAACCATCAGAGCGCGAAGGCCGCGTGCCAGGTGCTGCGAGCGAGCCGAGGAAAAAAAACGAAGGGACATGAAAAGAATCGGCTCAGGTCTTGTCCTGCGGCGCCGAAAAGCGATGCAGGAGGGTGGCGAATGCAGGATGGACGGACGGCATCTGCGCCGCTGGCAACTCTTGCGGAGCCATGGTGTGCAAGGTGCTGATGTGCTGTGCGGTGACGCCAAGCACCAGCCATTGCTTCGCATCGCCCGCGCCCACTTCAACAGCCATCAGGCGCTGGCCGGGGCCCAGGTTGAACTGCGCCACCGGCTTGAAGAAGGCGGCGGTGGTGCCGGCTGCACCCGGTGCCATGCCCGAGCGCTTGAGCACCCACAGCGAGATGGGGATCAAGGCCAGGATGGCCAGGAACCAGAGAATGGAAAGACCCATGGAAGGCATGTTGGCTGTCTCTTGAAATCACATGCCCTTGCTGAGGCGGCGCATGCGTTCGGATGGCGTGACGATGTCCGTCAGGCGGATACCGAACTTGTCGTTGACCACGACCACCTCACCCTGCGCGATGAGGAAGCCGTTGACCAGCACATCCATCGGCTCGCCGGCCAGCGCGTCCAGTTCCACGACGGAGCCTTGCGCCAGTTGCAGGATGTTCTTGATGGGGATGCGCGTGCGGCCCAGCTCGACCGTCAGCTGAACCGGGATGTCCAGGATCATGCTGATGTCGTTGCCAGCGGCATTCGGGACCGAGGGCGAGAAGTTCGCAAAGGCGGCCGGTGTTGCCTGCGTGGCGACTTCGGTGGCAGCAGCGCTGGCGAAATCGTCCAGATCAGGCTGCGGCGCAGAGGCCTGCTGGGCGAGCGCCGCTTCCCACTCCGCGGCCATGGCGTCCTGCTCGGCGTTGCCAGACGACTCTGGCGGGAATTCTTCAGACATTGTCGTCTCCGATCCAGCTCATGTTGCTGGTGGTCAAAAGCTTGTCGATGCGAAGGGCGTACTTGCCGTTCGAAGTGCCGTAGTAGCAATCGAACACGGGCACGCCGTCCACCTTGGCCTGGATGACCTTCTCCAGATCCAGTTCGATGAAGTCGCCGGGCTTGAGCGCCAGCAGCTGTTCCACAGTGGCGGGGGCATAGGCCAGCTCGGCCACCACGTCCACCTCGGCCGACTGGATCTGCTGGGTCAGCAGCTTCACCCAGCGGCGGTCCGGCTCGGCCGAATCGCCCTGGATCGACGAGAACAGGATGTCGCGGATGGGCTCCAGCGTGGCGTAGGGAATGCAGAAGTGGATGGTGCCGCTGGTGTCGCCGATCTCCAGCGTGAACGAGCAGCACACCACGATCTCGCTGGGCGTGGCCACGGTCGCGAACTGGGGCTGCATTTCGGAGCGCTGGTAATCCAGCTCGACCGGGTAGATGCCGTGCCACGACCGCTTGTATTCGGCCGTGATCACTTCGACCAGGCGGCGGATGATGCGCTGCTCGGTGGCCGAGAAGTCGCGCCCTTCGATGCGCGTGTGGTATTTGCCTGCACCGCCGAACAAGGCATCGATCACGGCGAACACCAGCGTCGGATCGCACACGATCAGGCCCGAGCCACGCAGGGGGCGCACGGCCATGATGTTGAAGTTCGTGGGCACCACGATCTCACGCAGGAAGGCGCTGTACTTCTGCACCTTGATGCCGCCAACCGACACTTCGGGCGATTTGCGGATCAGGTTGAACAGGCCGATGCGGATGTTGCGTGCAAAGCGCTCGTTGATGATTTCCATCGTGGGCATGCGCCCACGAACGATGCGTTCCTGCTGTGCGAGGTTGTAGTCGCGAATGCCTTCCTTGGGCGCCTCTTCCTGCTCCAGCTTCTGGCTTTCGCCCGTGATGCCCTGCAAGAGCGCATCAACTTCGTCTTGAGAAAGGATCTGCTGGTTCATGGTCTGAAGACTGCCGGGACCTGGGTGGAAGGATTCAGCTGCAAGGAACGCGTCACTGGATGATGAAGTTCGAGTAATGCACTTGAACGATGGGGTTGTAAGGCTCGGCCTTCTTCTTTTTCTTCTTTTTCTTCTTGGGGGCTTCGTCCTCGGGCGGTGCTTCCTCTTCCTCCGGGTCTTCGATTTCATAGCCCATGGATCGCGCGGCTTCGCGGCGGATCTCTTCGGCCAGCTTGGTCTTGCCTTCGGAACTCAGCAGGTCTTCGGAGGTCTTGTGCGAGAGGATGAGCAGCACCGCATTGCGGATGGCCGGCATGTAGGCCTTCATCTCTTCGCTCATCTTGGGGTCGTCCACCTGCAAGGTGATGCCGACCTGGGCAAAGCGTTCGGACTCGCGATCGGCCAGGTTGACGACGAAGGGATCGAGCGGCACGAAGGTGGGGGGGCCGGCATGCTCCGATTTGTGCTCGGACTTCTTGCCCGATTTGGCGGAGTCGCCGTGTTCGTCGGCGGCGCCTTCTTCGGTCGCATCGGCGGCCTTCTTCTTCATCATGAAGAAGGCTGCGCCGCCACCGCCCACCAGCAACAGGGCCACGACGGCGATGATGATGATCAGCTTCTTCGAGCCCTTCTTGGGGGCTTCGCCTTCGAGCTGCTGCGGCCGGTGCTGCGGACATGCTCGTATCTCCTGGGGATCATGTGCTGGCAGCGGTGTGCTGCATTCAGCTCATGAGAGGATTATTCGAGGCCTGCCCGCTTTCCGATGAATCGATAAACCGTGGGAAACACGCACGATTCCGGGCGGCAGACGTGGCCCCGATCAGGCGTAGAGGTCCAGCCCGCCGGCACGGCCGGGGCGCGGTGCAGCCACCTGGCGCACGCTCAAGGGCTCGTTGTCGTCCTGCGCGCCCTCGGAGCGGCCACCGGAGGCGGGCATGCGGCCCGTGCCGGCATCCCGCCCGGCCTGCTGCTCGAAGGCCTGCTGCGAGGTCTGCGACGACACGCCGCCACCGGTCAGGCTCAGGCCCACGTCATTGAGCGCGCTCGACAGCATCGACAGGCTGGATTCGATCGCCTGCCTTGTTTCTAACGCGGCGGCGGCAAAGTCCACATGCGCAGACTGGCCATCCAGTGAAATCTTCACGTTGATCGGGCCCATTTCGGCCGGATTGAGGTGCAGTTCGGCGGTCATGGGGCCATCGTCACGGGCCGTGTTCACCCACATGCTGACCTTTTCGGCCAGGGCCTGAGGGAATTCCGGGCTGCCGAACGGCGTGTTCAGCGTGGCCGATTCATGGCGCAGGCCACGCGTGGCCTCGTTCATGACCTGGCCGAAGCCGCCGGCCTTGCCGGCACCTGCCGACATCAGGCTGCTCAGGGCGTCAGCCTCGGGACGGCCGCCGGCACCCAGCTGTTCCAGGTTCTTCTCGGCCTTGCCGCTCACGCCTTGCCAGGCCTGCAGGTCCAGCGTCATGCCGCCACGGCCATGGCCCTTGCCGCGGGCGTTGCCGTCCAGCAAGGCGGCGTCGGCCGGGTCCTTGGCATCGGTGGCGGCCTGCTCGCCGGTGTTCAACTCGCCGGTCTGCAGCGTCTGGCCCTGCGCGTCGCCGTTGGTCAGGCTGGCCAGCCAGGCCATCATCGCGGCCGGGTCGCCCGCCTGGATGGTGGGGGGCGGGGTCAGTTCGCGCACCACCGCGGCACCGTCGCCCATGGCGGTGCTGAAGTTCACTTCATCGCCGCTCTGGTTTGTCTCTTCGGTCTGCTCGGCATGATCGCCGGAGGCAGGCTTGGCGCTGGCCTCCTTGCGTGTGGTCTTGTTCGCGTTGTTCTGGTCATTGCGCGCCTTGGCAGGCTTGGCCTCGGCGCGGGTGTTGGGCTCGGCGGCATGCTCGGCCGGCTTGGCGGCTGCCGACAACTGGCGTGCACGGGCCAAGGCCTGCTCCGCCGCGCGGGAGGCTGCCACGTTGTTTTGCAAGGCGTTCGATTTGGTGGCCGTGGCGGTTTGCGATGCGTCTTCCGGCCGGCGCGCTGCTTCGGCGCCGATGGCGTGCTTTTCCAGCCAGCGTGCAAAGGCCTGTTCGGGGTTCTCGGTCGCCGAGCCCATCGCGTTCTGCGTCTGGGCATTGAGCTTGTTCATCAGCTCGTTGAGCGCCGCGGGCATGCCTGCGGCCGAGCCGGTGTTCGACGATTTGATCGGCGTGGACATCGTGTGGACCTCTTTCAATACGAACCGGATGCCATGGGGCCACTACCTGGGCCGAAACCCTGTGCGGACCGACCGGCCCTGGCGGCCATCTCATCGGTGGCTTTCTGGTCCCGGCGGTTCTGTGCGAGCAGCAGTTCCGCCTGGCGTCTCTCCAACAGTTGCGAGACCGCAGCCACCTTGCGTTCGCGTTCGATCAACTGTTCGCGGCAGCGCTCCATGTAGACACGGGCCTGCTCCACACGCTTATCCTGATCGGAAACCGCATCGGCCAATCGCTGCATGAAGTCCTGATAACACCGCATGATCTCCATACCACCCGCCTGGCGAAATTGCGACTGCCATTTGTTCTGGTAATCCTTGCGCCAGTCCAGCAAAGACTGGGATTGCTGGCGGGCCGTCTCATATGAACGGCGTGCTGCTTCCAGGTCGGACACGGCGGCGTCGCGAGCCTTCTCTGCGGTCTCCAGGACCATCAGCAATGCGGATGCGGTACTGCTCATCTAAGGTCTCCTGCCTCATCCACCCTGCACGATGTGGTGCAGGTCTTCCACGCTGTCGGCCATGTGGGCCGGCGTGTTCATGTCTTGCTGCAGCAGGCGCACCATCATCGGGTGCAGCCTGACGGCCAGGTCGAGGTCGTGATCCCCGCCAGGGGAATACGCGCCCAACTGGATCAGGTCGCGCGCCTTGCTGTAGCGTGACCACAGCTGGCGGAAGCGGCGCGCATCGTCGATGTGCTGCCCGTCGGCCACGTTGTGCATCACGCGCGAAGCCGAACGTTCGATGTCGATGGCCGGGAAGTGGCCGGATTCGGCCAGCTCGCGCGACAGCACGATGTGGCCGTCCAGGATGGCGCGGGCCGCATCGGCAATGGGATCCTGCTGATCATCGCCCTCGGACAGCACCGTGTAGAAAGCGGTGATCGAGCCGTGTCCATTGAGGCCGTTGCCGCTGCGCTCCACCAGTTGGGGCAGCTTGGCAAAGCACGAAGGCGGATAGCCCTTGGTGGCCGGCGGCTCGCCGATGGCCAGGGCGATCTCGCGCTGGGCCATGGCATAGCGGGTCAGCGAATCCATCAGCAGCAGCACGTGCAGGCCCTGATCGCGGAAGTGCTCGGCCACGGCGGTGGCGTAGCTGGCGCCCTGCATGCGCGTCAGGGGCGGCGCATCGGCGGGCGCGGCCACCACGACCGAGCGCGCCAGGCCTTCTTCGCCCAGGATGTCTTCGATGAATTCCTTGACTTCGCGACCCCGCTCGCCGATCAGGCCTACGACGATCACATCGGCCTGCGTGTAGCGGGCCATCATGCCCAGCAGCACCGATTTACCGACGCCCGAGCCTGCGAACAGGCCGATGCGCTGGCCCCGGCCCACGGTCAGCATCGAGTTGATGGCGCGCACGCCGGTGTCGAGTGGCAGGCGCACGGGATCGCGCTCCATCGCATTGATGGGGCGGCGGGCCAGCGGCTCGCTGCGCACATGCTGCAGCGGGCCCTTGCGGTCCAGCGGTTCGCCTTGTGCATTGACGACACGGCCCAGCAGGCCGGCCCCCACAGGCAGATGGCGGGTGCGGTCTTCGCTGCGACGCCACGGGTGATTCGGGCGGCCCAGCAGCGGCGGGTTGATCGGCATGGCGCGCGGCACCACGCGCGCGCCACTGGCCAAGCCATGCACTTCGGCCGTCGGCATGAGGTAGGCGCGATCGCCCGCAAAACCCACGACCTCGGCCAGCACCGGCGTGCCTTCCAGACGCGCTTCGGAATGGATCTCGCACACGGCGCCCACGGGCAGACGCAGGCCGGCGGCTTCGAGCACCAGGCCGGCCACGCGCACCAGCTTGCCCTGGTTCTCCAGCAGCAGGGGCGCACCGGCACAGGCATCCAGGTCGTCCAGGAAGCGGTTCCAGCGGTCCATCGCCACGTCGTGGCGGGCACGGATGGGCATGTTCATGCGTCACCCTCCAGAGGCAGGTCCAGCATGCCGGCTGCCACCTCGGTTTCGGTGGCAGGCCAGTCTTCGTATTCTTCCTCGCCTTCGGGCAGGCGCACCTCGGTGGATTCGAGTGCCTCGCGACCCCCGTTCCAGGGGGCATGGTGGCCCATCGAAGCCGCAGCGCGGTCCCACCGGGCTTCCACCGTGGCATCCACCACGGCGATGTCGGATTCGACCAGGCAGCCACCGCGGGAGATGCCCGCATCCGGCACCAGACGGGCACCGCGTGCGGCCAGCATCTCGGTCAGTTGGGCCTGGGCCAGCGCATGATCTTCGGGGTTCAGGCGCAGCACGATCTGGCGGGCCGACGCCAACAGCGCGCCCAAAGCCTGCTCGGCCACATCCACGACCACATCCGGGCGCTGCTGCAGTTCGCTGCGCACCACCTGGCGCGCCAGCTCCAGCGCCACGCCCGCAATGCGGCCGGCAAGCTGCTGTTCCAGCGATTCCAGGCGATGGTGAAAATCGGCCGCCAAGGCGCCGACCTGATCGCTCATGTACGCGGCCATCTGTGCGGCCTGCGTCTGCTTGTAGCTCTCCAGCGCGGCCAGGCCATTGCGATAGCCGTCTTGATAGCCTTCCTGGCGGGCGGCCTGCACCAGCGCCTCCAGATCAGGCTTCGGTTCGGCCTGTGCAGCGGCTGCAGCCGCTGCGGCGGCTTCTTCTGCCTCCGCCTGGCCCGGTACACCGCCAACGATGGGCCTGCGAGGCGGCAGCGGTTTGCCCGCAGAGGCCGGCCGTGCAGCCTGGGCTGAAGGGCCTGCCTTGGGCACGCCCTGAGGGGCGGCAGGAGGAGCCGCAGGCCGCACAGGCGCCTGTGCAGCCGCAGCGCCCAGGCCCCCCATGGCCTGAGGCGCATGGTGGGCGCCGCCGTGCTTCATCGTCGGTCGCATCTCTGCGGCGGCGCGCTCGGCCAGCGTCGGCTTGCGCACGCCGGCTTCCTCGTTTGGCTGAGGCACCGGCGCCTCGAAGGTCTGCGGGCTCCAGGCCTTGACCGATCCCACCTCTTCGCGCGGAATGAAGCGCGCATAGGAACTCGGCGTCGCGCCGTTTCCGGGCCCCGGACGACCGTTGCCGTTGCCCTGACCGTTGCCGTCAGACATAGGCATCGTCGCCTCCGCTGCTCATCACGATCTGGCCTTCGTCTGCCAGACGGCGCACGATCTTGAGCAACTCCTTCTGCTCGGCTTCCACTTCGGACAGCTTGACCGGCCCGCGCGATTCGAGGTCTTCCTTGAGCGTCTCGGCCGCGCGGCTGGACATGTTCTTGAACACCTTGTCGCGGATCTCCGGCGAGGCGCCCTTGAGCGCGATGATGAGCGATTCCGTCTGCACTTCCTTGAGCATGGCCTGGAAGCCCTTGTCGTCGAGCTTGATCAGGTCATCGAAGGTGAACATGTTGTCCATGATCTTCTGTGCCAGATCGGCATCGGCCTCGCGGATGTAATCGAGCACCGAGGTCTCCAGGCTCGAACCCATGAGGTTGATGATCTCGGCCGCCGGCTTGACCCCTCCCAGCGAGGCCTTGCGCAGTTGCGAGCCACCGGCCAGCACGCGCGAGAGCACTTCATTGAGGTCTTTGAGCGCAGAAGGCTGGATGCCATCCAGCGTGGCGATGCGCACCATCACCTCATTGCGATGGCGATCGGTGAAGCACTTGAGCACCGCCGACGAATGATCCGGATCCAGGTGGACCAGGATGGCCGCCACGATCTGCGGGTGCTCATTGCGCATGAGTTCGGCCACCGAACCCGGGTCCATCCACTTCAGGCTCTCGATGCCCGCGATGTCGCTGTTCTGGATGATGCGATCGATCAGCAGATTGGCCTTCTCGTCCCCCAGGGCCTTGCGCAGCACGGACTTGATGTATTCATCGGTGTCGGCCACCAGCGCGCCCATTTCAGTGGCTTCGCCGGCAAAACGGTCCAGCACCGAATCGACCTTGTCCTTGGACACGGTCTTGAGCTTGGCGATGGTTTCGCCCAGCGACTGGACCTCCTTGGGCTCCAGGTGCTTGAATACCTCGGCCGCCTCTTCCTCTCCCAGCGACATCAGGAGAATCGCGGCGTCTTCGAGACCTTGCTCGTCCATGAATCAGGGTCCTTGTCGATCGATCGTTCAGTTGTTCATCCAGCCGCGCATGACATTGGCCATGGCCTGCGGGTTCTCGCGTGCAAAGCGCTTGGCCTGTTCCAGCTTGTCGTTGACTTGCGGGCCTTCCAGCGCCAGTTGCTCGGCGCGCTCGATCTGGGGCAGCTCTTCCGCATCATCGACGACGGCATTGAGCTTGTTGGCCGGCTCCTCGGGCACAGGCGGCTTGGCAGCATGGATGGCGGGGCGGATGGCGCCAAACACCACGATCAGTGCAGCCAGCGTCAGGCCCATGGGCACGGCCAGCGTGCGCAGCACGTCCACGGTCTCAGGCTGCTTCCAGAACGGGGTCTCGTCCACCTCTTCCTTGTCGACATGGAAGGGCGTGTTGATCACCTTGATCGAATCGCCACGGCGGTCGTCCACACCGATGGTCTCGCGCACCAGGGCCGTCAACTTGTCCAGCTCCTCCTGAGAGATGGGCTGCGTGGTCGTCTTGCCCTTGGCATCGGTCACCGTGCGGTGGTTGAGCACCACGGCGGCGTTCAGCCGCTTGATCGTGCCGGTGGCATTGCGGGTGACGCGCACGGTGCGGTCCACCTCGTAGTTGGTGACGGCCTCGCGGCGGCTGTTGCTGTTGCTCGTGCCACCCTGGCCCGCCTGCAGCTGCTGCGCCGAACCGTTGACGGGTGCCGTGGCAGGCACCGGCGGCTGATTGCTGGCCGCGCCCGGCACCCCCGAAGGCGTCGAGCTGCCCTGCCCGATCTGCTCGGTGGTCTGCTGGCTGCGCACCGTGGCGCTGGCCTGCTGGCCCTGATTGGGCTTGTATTCCTCGGCCGTGGATTCCACCTGCGAGAAATCCACCTCGGCGTTCACCTGCGCCCGGAGGTTGTCCTTGCCCACCACCGGCTCCAGGATGTCGCGGATGCGCTGGGTGTAGTTGCTCTCGATCTGCCGCACGTACTGCAACTGCTGCGCATCCAGACCCGACTGATCGGCGCCTTCTTGCGGACCGGACAACAATGCGCCCGATTGATCGACCACGCTCACCGCCTTGGGCGACATCTCCGGCACGCTGGACGACACCAGGTGCACGATGCCGGCGATCTGGCCGCGGTCCAGCGTGCGTCCGGGATACAGCGTCAGCACCACCGAAGCCGAAGCCTTCTGCTGCTCACGGAAGAAGCCGTTCTGATTGGGCAAGGCCAGATGCACACGCGCGCTCTGCACGCTGGCCAGCGCCTGGATCGAGCGGGTCAGCTCGCCTTCCAGCCCGCGCTGGAAGTTCAGCCGCTCCTGGAACTGCGTGACACCGAACTTCTGGTTCTCCATCAGCTCGAAGCCCACGACCGAGCCCTTGGGCAGGCCGGCAGACGCCAGCTTCAATCTCACATCGTGAACCTTGTCGGCCGGCACCAGGATGGCCGCGCCGCCATCGGCATGCTTGTAGGGCACCTGCATCTGCTGCAGCGCCGTCAGGATCGCGCCACCGTCCTTGTCGGACAGATTGGCGTAGAGCACGCGGTAATCGCCCTCGCGCCCCCAGATCATCATGGCCGCGAAGATGGCCACCAGCGCAGCGATGCCGCCGGCCAGCATCATCTTGCGCTGGGCAGGCAAGGCCATCACCCGCTGGGCGAATCCGGGCGGCGTTTCGATCACCGCACCTGCTGGTGGGGCGACGGCCAGAGCTTGAGGTTGAGCAACAGTGACGTCCATGAGCGGTCGAAGCGTGGGGCCGCGCATCGATAGACAAGACGATGCCGCAAAGCCGCGATAACGGGCCCATTATTCGGAGTCACGGACGGCAAAAGTGCCGGAACAGCCAGCCAAATGCGAGCCTCTTCTCGGCATCGCATCACGGGGAAATCCGTAGAGTCGTGGCTGTGGTGAACTGCATCACACCTTGTCGGGGATATCGGCACCATGGACGTCAAACTGAAGCCCTTCGATTTCGCGCAAGCCGCCGCCCGTGCCGGCATGGCCGATGTCGCCCGCCGGGTGGAAGCCAAGACGCGCCTGGATGGCGCGACCTCCAGCCAGCAGGTCGACAAGGCCAGCTTTCAGAACTCCTTCGCCGGCGCCCTGCAATCCATCAGCAAGGCCCAGGCCACCGCGGCCACCATGCAGCGCGAAGTGCAGTTCGATAACCCCACGGTCAGCCTGGAAGAAACCATGATCGCCATGCAAAAGGCGCAGCTCGGTTTCCAATCGGCCGTCCAGGTGCGCAACAAGCTTGTTCAGGCCTACACGGATATCATGAACATGCAGGTTTGAGCTCCCCCCTACGCGCTTCGCGCGCCCCCTCGAGGGGGCACTGCCGATGGACCGGCGACAGCCGGATCCATGGCAGTCGCTGGATCAGCGGGGGGCATGCGTAGGGTTGCGCGCTTTTGCCGTTGGGGGGTTCATGAATCGGGACAATCGGGCACTCTGCCTTTGGGGCAATTGCTGCTGTGCGGCGCGTTCATCGTCACGCTGTCGATGGGCATCCGGCACAGCTTCGGGCTTTGGCTTCAGCCGATCACGATGGCGCATGGCTGGACGCGCGAGGACTATTCGCTGGCGATGGCGCTGCAGAACCTCGTGTGGGGCGCAGCCGGGCCGCTGGTGGGATGGTGGGCGGATCGCAGTGGTGCCTTCAAGGTGCTGTGGTTGGGCGCCTTGCTGTATGCAGCGGGTTTGTTCGGCATGGCCACGGCCGGTCAGCATCTGGCCTTCGTGCTCACGGCGGGTGTGTTGATCGGGCTGGCACAGGCATGCAGCACGTACGCGGTGATCTACGGCGTGGTGGGGCGCAATGTCAGCGTGGCACAGCGTTCCTGGGCCATGGGCATCACGGCGGCCGCCGGCTCCTTCGGGCAGTTTCTGATGGTGCCGGTTTCCAGCAGCCTCATCCAGCAGATGGGCTGGTCTCACGCCCTCATGGGCCTGGCCGCCACGGCGCTGTTCATCGGGCCGCTGGCCTTCGGCCTGCGCGAGCCGCGAGACACCTTCGCACCGGCGATACCCCCCGGGCCCGCCGCAACCGCCGATGGGGCGCGCAGCCAGGCCTCGGCCCTCACATCCGCCCCCGTGCCGATGGCGCCCACCCACGCAGGCGAGGCCTTGCGAGAAGCCCTGCGCCACCGCGATTACCTGCTGCTGACCGCCGGGTACTTCGTCTGCGGCTTCCAGTTGGCCTTCATCGGCGTGCACCTGCCCTCCTACCTGAAGGACCACCAGCTTGGAGCCTGGTGTGGCCACCACGGCCCTGGCCCTCATCGGCCTGTTCAATGTGATGGGCAGCTTTGCGGCCGGCGCACTGGGTTCCCGCCTGCGCAAGACCTGGATCCTCTCGGCCATCTACTTCGGCCGCGCCATCGCGATGACGCTGTTCATCCTCACCCCGCTGAGTGCCTGGAGCGTCAACGTGTTTGCCGCGGCCATGGGCGCGCTGTGGCTGTCCACCGTGCCGCCCACCAATGCCATCGTCGCCCAGATGCACGGGGTGAAGTTCCTGTCCATGCTCGGTGGCGTGGTGTTCTTCTCTCACCAGATCGGCTCGTTCCTGGGCGTCTGGCTGGGCGGTCATCTGTATGACCTCACCGGCAGCTACGACGTCGTCTGGTGGATCGCGATCGCGCTCGGCGTCACGGCCGCCCTCGTCAACCTGCCCATCCAGGAGCACCGCCAGCCCGCCCGGCCAGCGGTTGCCGCATGATGAAAGGCCTCGGGCGCCACGGCCGATGGCTGCTGGGCACCCTGGCGGCCGGGACGGTACTCGCGGCGGTCTTTTGGCTCTACCTGCAGCCCGGCATGGTCATCGATCTGGCCACCCGCGTCTGGAGCTGTCTGTGAACGTCTGGCAGCCGCACATGGCCCTGTTTCGGCCCTCTCGGGGCAAGGATCGCCGTGCACCCTGGTGATTTTCCGCAATCACCGCCATGCGGCCGCCAAGAGGCTCGCCGGTAGAATCTCGGGATCGAAGGAATCACCCCATGAAACCCATCTTTGGCAGCATCGTTGCACTGGTCACCCCCATGCACGCAGACGGCAGTGTCGATTACGACAGTCTGCGCAAACTGATCGACTGGCACATCGCCGAGGGCACGAACTGCATCGGCGTCGTTGGCACCACGGGCGAATCGCCCACCGTCTCCGTCGAAGAGCACCAGGAAATCATCCGCGTCGCCGTCCAGCAGGCTGCCGGTCGCGTGCCCATCATGGCCGGCGCCGGGGCCAACTCCACGCGCGAGGCCATCGAGCTCAGCGAATACTGCAAGAAGGTGGGCGCCGACTGCACGCTGCAGGTCGTGCCCTACTACAACAAGCCGACGCAAGAAGGCATCTACCAGCACTTCAAGGCCATCGTCGAAGCGGTGGACATCCCCGTGGTGCTCTACAACGTACCCGGCCGCACCGTGGCGGACATGAGCCCTGAGACCGCCCTGCGCCTGGCCAAGCTGCCCGGCGTCATCGGCATCAAGGAAGCCACCGGCAACCTGGAGCGCGCCGCCTGGCTGATCAAGCACGCGCCCAAGGGCTTTTCGATCTATTCGGGTGACGACCCGACCGCGGTGGCCCTGATGCTGCTGGGCGGCCACGGCAACATCAGCGTGACAGCCAACGTGGCGCCACGCGGCATGGCCGAGCTGTGCCAGGCCGCCATGGCCAAGGATGCCCCCCGCGCCGTGGACATCCACATGAAGCTGCTGCCACTGCACAAGCAGCTGTTCATCGAGCCCAACCCGATCCCGGTGAAGTGGGCCCTGGCGAAGATGGGCAAGGTTGGTGGTACGCTGCGCCTGCCGCTGACGCCGCTGTCCGAGTCCGCACAGCCGGTCGTCGAAGCCGCCCTGCGCGAAGCCGGGGTGCTTTGACCTGATCCTCCGATCTTGACCGGCCCCGCCTGACGGGGCCTGAGTGCCATTGCCCATGCAGACCTCCAACCGTCAACAGACTTCTCTCTCCACGAGCCATGTCGCGCCTGCCGGCGTCCTCCCGCGCGAGGGCCAGCGCCTGGCGATCGGCGCCTCGCTGGCTGCCGCGCTGGTCGTGAGCACCGGCTGCTCCAGCATCAGCGATTCCCTGGGTGGCCAGAAGGTCGACTACCGCACCAGTGGCGCCCAGACCGTGCGCCTGGACGTCCCTCCCGATCTCAGCCAGCTCCCCGGGCAGCAGCGCTACGGTCAGGTGCCCGCGGCCAGCGTGTCCGCCACCAATCTGGCCCGTCAGAATCCCGGCGAACAGTCGACTGCATCGGCCACCGTGTCGCCTGCAGAAGTGGGCAGCGTGAAACTGGAGCGCAACGGCGCATCGCGCTGGCTGGTGGTCAGCGAATCGCCCGAACAGGTCTGGGACAAGCTGCGGGACTTCTGGAAGGAAACCGGCTTCGATCTGGCCAAGGACGATCCTCAGGCTGGCGTGATGGAAACCGCGTGGTCTGAAAACCGCGCCAAGGTACCGCAGGACGGCATCATCCGGCAGAGCCTGGGCCGCGTCTTCGACTTGCTGTATGACACGGGTGAGCGCGACATGTACCGCACCCGCGTGGAGCGGACAGCCAGCGGCAGCGAGATCTACATCAGCCACCGCGGCCTGAGCGAAGAGTACGAAGACAGCAAAAAGGAACGGACCACTTGGCGCGGCCGCCCCAGCGACCCAGGTCTGGAAGCCGAAATGCTGCGCAAGCTGATGCTCAAGCTGGGCAGCACGCCAGCCGCCGCCAATGCAGCCGCCATCGACACGGCTGCGGCTGCCACGCCGGCTGGGCCCGCCAACAACAGCATCGCGCGCCTCAATGCCGACGGCGTTTCCCTGATGGTGGATGGCGATGTGGAACTGGCTTGGCGCCGCGTCGGCCTCGCACTGGATCGCAGCGGTTTCACGGTCGAGAGCCGGGACCGCAAGCAGGGCCTGTATGAGGTGCGCTTGTCCGACAGCGATGTGGAGGCCAACAAGCCAGGCTTCTTCGCCCGCCTCTTCGGCAGCAGCAATGCCAACACCGATGGGCTGCGCCGCTACCGTGTGACCGTGCAAGGCCAGGGGCGTACCAGCCTCGTGAGCGTGCAAGACGACAGCGGCAAGCCGGCGCAGGGCGACGTGCCCCGCAAAATTGCCAAACAGATCGCTGAGCAGTTGGGCTGATCCCGACTTTTCAGCCCTCAGCGGCGCTTCAAGAACAATCCCGGCCAAGGCCGGGATTTTTCATTTCCAATGAGGGCAAGCCGGGGTTTTCACAAATAGGAAAACGCAAACTCGGCGCAAATCCTCAAAACGCAAATCTGGACGAATCCGGACGAAAAAAAGCCGCTCGAATGAGCGGCTTTTTCATACCATCGAACCGAGATCAGTTCGAAGCAGCGCTGGCAGCGTCGGAAGCGGCTTCCGGAGCAGCCGAAGCGGCTTCCGAAGCGGGAGCGGGCTCAACGGCCACCGGAGCGGCTTCGGAAGCAGCGGGAGCGGCTTCGGAAGCGGCCGACGCTGCGTCAACAGCGGGTTCTTCTTTCTTGCCGCAAGCGGCCAGGGCCATGGCAGCGATCAGCGAAGCCAGCAGGAGCGACTTTTTCATGCTTGTGTCCTCAAAAGGAGTGTCAATAAAACCGGTGGTCTTGGAACTATGTGCAAAGCCCACAGTCCCATCAAAAGCGAGACAAGGGCGTAGGATGCATCGCAACTGGCGTTGCTTTACATTCAGCCATCGATTATACGATGCCTAAGGCTATTCCCTATAGTCCAAGGGTCGTGGGAGGCATGGCCGGCTCGGATCGTTGCAAAATTGCATCAATCTCAAGCGACCACTCGGACAAAGTCCCCGGATCGCGCGTCCAGATGCCCGACCCTCGCAAGGGCTCCAGCACATGCAGGCCGAGTGTGCCTTTGAGGATCAAGGTCGGCTTCAATTGCTGGGCCAATTCCTCCGGCACCTGATGGCACTGGACCCGGTGCGCCCATGTTCGATGCCACGCCACCCACAGCGGATGCTGCCTGGAGACGTCATCGTAATGGGCTGCCAGCAATTGGCAATGGGTACCCTTTGAACTCAGTCCCCATTGATGGAAGGCCTCCATCACGCTGCGCTGCCCCAATGGCCAGTGGCGGAAGTCAGTGTCCATCAGCAACATGTCGACTGGCTGAGCCGCAGCCACGGCCAGCGCCGCGCGGAACCGGTCTTCGAAATCCCGCCAACTGGAGATCTGGCCGGATTGATCGGCGCCGCCAAAGGCCACCAGGACGTCCATCACTGCCTCCTTTGTGATCAGGCCTCGGGGTGCAGCCACCCGTCTTCGGCCCATTGATCGAGCAACTCCCGCAAGGCCGGGCTGGCGCTGGCGACCGTCGTGGCATCCAGCCGACGCGCGTCGGCCAAGGCGCGAAGATGACGCGCATCCCTGCCGGCGGCGCGCCACGACTCGCCGTTGGCGAAGACACGGTCTTCATCGTAGACCATGCGCGTGCGCGGATCCAGGCGCACCCCCACCCCGGCGGGCAAGGGCTGGCCGGACTCGAACCAGACGCGTGGTTTGGGCTCCGTGAGCACCTCACCCAACGCAGAGGCCAGCACGGCGGGGTCCTTCAGCGCCCTGGCCACCGCCTTGGCAGCAAACGCCTGCAGAGCCTGAGGGATCTGGCCTGGCGTCGTCGTGGCGCGCTGCCCCGGATCCTGATAGAGCCGGGCCTTGTCGGGCGCGTCCAGGGCTTCGGTCAGACGCACCAGCACCTCTCGAGCCAGGTCGGTCTCCTCGGGCACCGCGGAACCCGATCGAGCAGGTCATGCACTCCCCTTCGGCAATGCCGTCGTGCGCCCATTTGGGCGGCAGGTACAGCATGTCGCCCGGCTCCAGCACCCATTCGTGCTCCGGCTCGAAATGGCTGAGGATCTTCAAGGGCACGTCGGGCTGCAGGCTCGCATCCTTGAGCTCGCCGATGCGCCATTTGCGGCGCCCATGCACCTGCAGCAAAAACACATCGTAGGAATCGAAATGTGGCCCCACGCCACCGCCATCGGTCGCGTAGGAAATCATCAGATCATCCAGACGCGCGTCGGGCACAAACCGGAACCTTTGCAGCAACTCGTAGGCTGCGGGCACGTGAAGATCCAGCCCCTGCACGAGCAAGGTCCAGCCTGGCGTGGACAGCGCCGGCAGGCTGCGCCGCGTAAACGGACCATGGTGAAGCTCCCATCCCGCACTGGCCTTGGACGCCTTCTTCCCAGGCGCCGCTTTGCCGCCTTTGCGCGAGGCCGGGCCCGCGGCCTGCGCTTGATGCTGGATGATCAGGCGCGACTCCACGTCGTCGCTTTCGGCCAGGGCAAACAGGGCGGCCCGCTCAAGAGGGGGCTGCACGCCCGGCAAGGCCTGGCGGATCAGCAATGGCTTCTTCTGCCAGTACTGCTTCATGAAGGCCTTGGGAGACAGGCCGCCGAGCAAAGGCGTCGGACGGATGATGTCGATGAGCGGCGTAGAAGGCTTGGTCGTCGTTTTCATCCCCGGATTGTGCGCTGTGCGCAAGGACTGCACGCATGATCCCGCTCAAGCCTCGACTTCCTGCCGACGGATCGGCGGGAGCGAGCCGTGAGATGATCGCGGCATCATGATCATCTCTTCCCCCTGTGTCGTGAGCCTGATGTGGCGTCTGGAAGATGCCCAGGGCCAACTCATCGACGAACTTGAACAGCCCATGGAATTCCTGCTGGGCGGCGACGACCTCCTGGCCAAGGTGGAGCAGGCCCTCATCGGGCAAAGCACCGGCTTCGAGACACACCTCTTCCTGGAGCCGGAGCACGCGTTCGGCGACTACCACGCCGAACTCGTCTTCTTTGAGGCCCGCGAACTGTTTCCCAAGGACGTCAGCGAAGGCATGCAGTTCGAAGGCCCACCCGAAGGGGCCGTCACGCCGGACATGCCCAAGGACGCGATCTACACCGTCACCGAGGTGTATGACACCCACGTGGTGCTCGATGGCAACCATCCCTTGGCCGGCCTGGCGCTGCGTCTGGCATTGAAGGTCTGCGACGTGCGCACGGCAACGGAGGAAGAGATCGAACAGGGATCCGTCTCCGCCTCGCCTTTCAGCTTCGCACCGAGCGCGCCACCGAACGAAACCCTCCACTGAGCCCGATCGGGGCTTGATCCAGCAAAAAGGCCCGGTAGATACCAGGCCTTTTTCACATGGGCGTCAGATTCACGGTGCCGAGCAGGTCAACCCCGTCCGGTCGAGCCGAAGCCACCCTCGCCTCGGGACGAGGCTTCGAAGCTGTCCACCACCCGAAAGCCAGCCTGCACCACCGGCACGATGATCATTTGCGCGATGCGCTCCATCGGCTGGATCGTGAAGGCTGAACTGCCTCGATTCCAGCAACTGACCATCAAGGGCCCCTGGTAATCGGAATCGATGAGGCCCGTGCCAAGACGAAATTGAGACATCTCACGTCTGTGAGCCCTTCGCTATATATATGGGCTCGATGTCCCAGCGGGAGCGCCTCCCGCATCATGGGAAGGCCCCTTTCGTACGGACTTAACGAGCATCAGCCTGACAAGAATTCTTTAGCCACGGATGATTGTCTAGAGCAGCTGGGGCGGCGGCTGAGACCTGAGTAGGCTCGAATAGCTTGACCAGGGGCTTCAGGTGGTTGCTGCTTCTCGCGACAGCAGCTTTAGGCGCACACAGTTGCGATTGGCACGGTATCAGCGGAATGCACCAGACAAGGCATTCGAGCTAAAGATCTCCAGCACGAAGCAGGTCTGCCGGACTAGCCCCCAATGTATTGGCAAGCATGTCCAACGTATCCAGCGTCACGTTTGACCGCATCGTCTCCAAGTGGCTGATGTAAGTGCGATGTAGGCCGCACATCGCGGCGAGGCCTTCTTGGGAAAGCTTGGCTTCAGTTCGCAGCCGGCGCACGTTCGCCGCGAGAAGAGCTCGCGCTGTCATCTTCTTTGTCATGGAACGCGAGGCTCCACAACTTCTGCCCAACCGTCTACAGACCAAACGTATACCGCCCAATCGTATACTGCCCAATCTTAACAATCACACATGGCCTCATGGCTAGGTGACGGTAGCCGCCTGAGAGAAACATCAACCTCCCACCACCCGAGCGCATTCAAGTCCCCCCTGAGGTATCGCCCTTCACTACCGACTGCGACGAACTCATGCATGGGCAAGACCAGCAGCCTCTGATACAGGCATTGTTCGCAATATTGATCCATCTAACGGAGAAATTTCATGATTTTGGCGGCGTTCTCGCCTTCATTGAAGGAGCAGGCAACCCTTCCTCACGCGTGGCCTGCAACGACCTGCCCCTGGATAGTGGTGATCCTTCGCGATGAAACCGCCGATGGTTCTTCCCACTTGGCCACGTTCACTCTTAAGTCAGGGCTGGAGTTGCTAAACAACATCAACTTGCATGACAAAGCGGTAGTGAACCTTGTTTGCTCGCACCCCGAAGCAAACACTTGGAGAGTCCGCCAGGTGGTGGAAGTGCTGGCAGGTACCTTTGGCAGGGACACTGTGGTCGTAATGCGTGACCAGACGGGTAGCCTTTTCTGCCCAGACTCACCGAGGCTGCCCGTCGATCAAATCGCGAAACTGGTCAAAGTCTGCAGCGTCGAGAACCCCGAGCCGCGACAAGCCCACACTGACAACTCTTTTAACATGATCGCCGCAATTGCGGACACCATGGCGAACCGTATGTCCGCGTCCGCAGCAAAGGCAAAGCAGCGCGCTTTGGCCGCCAACCAGCTTGGACAAGCAAAACAACCCAAGGAGTCGCCGAACGGTCGATCTTGAACTCCGGCGCGTGAGCCTGGCCCTGAGGAGGCAATACGCTGCGGGACCTCATGCTGAACACTCATGCGCCGCGCTGGTAAAGTGCGCCCCAAACGCATAAACGCAGGAAATCACCATGGGACGCCCCTTCATCGTCCTGGGCGACCGTACCGACCACGGTGGAGTTGTGGTGGGCGCCGCAGGAACAACAGATACGCACGGCAAGAGAATCGCTCGAGTGGGCGACCAGGTCAACTGCCCCAAAAAGGGCCATGGTGGCACCACAGTCATCGTCTCAGGCGATCCAACGATGGTCATCGACGGCCAGCCGGCGGCCCGCCACGGAGACAAGTGCGCATGCGGAGCCACGCTCATAGCTGGCCAGTTCGTCGACCACCGCAGAAGGTGGCGCGTCCAATCCTGCTGCTGCAAGCGCTGAGCAGGCAGCCAAGGCAAGCGCGGCAGGCTTCGCTGCCGTTCAGCCAGAGGTCCGCGTCACCTACGACGAAAAGACGAAGCTTGAGGTTTCTGGCGACACGGCCGTGCTTGTCGGCTTGCCCTGGTTCGTAAAGACGCTCTCTGGCAAGACATACTCAGGTCGACTGGACGACAGCGGAGAGCTGCCACGCATCGTGACAGACTCGGAAGAGGATTACGAGGTTCTCTGGGGCGATGCAGCCATCGTCGAGATGGAGCTCGCTGAGTCATGAGCTCAGCACTCAAGCAGGCCACCAAGGTCAAAACCAACCCTCGAAATGAATCGGTATGCAAGGTCAATGTGCAAGCCGTCAAGTTCGAGGACCTATGGGGCAACTATCCCGGCAGCGACCCATGCGATGCCAAGGACAAGGACGGCAAGAAGCTGTTCGCCAACCAATGCGCCATCAGACTGAGCCATGCACTGAAGAAGGCCGGGGTGACGTTCAAGTCCTACCCTGCGAAGCGCAAGTGCTGGGTCCATGCAGATGCGGACCACATCTTGTCTGCCGCAGAGTTGGCCGACTGGTTGGAACTTCAACCTTTCGTCGGCTGCAAAAAGTCTGAGCAGATCACTGGAGCAGACTGGTATGAAAAGGTCGTGGACCGCACGGGCATCCTATGCTTTGAGGACTACTACGCACCGTCGGGCGGTTCGGGGGGTGACCACATTGACCTGTGGAACGGCAGCAAAATGACTGCGACAGGCTCTGGGCTCCGGGCACGCTTTGGCATCGTGATCCCATTCGGTGTCTGGTCCGACTTGCGCAAAGCCAAGAAGATTCGATTCTTCCCCATCGACTGATGAAGCGATCCCTTTTCACAATTCTTGGCGTGCTGTCAGGCTCTGTGCTGGCCTGGGGTGGCCTGTTGGCTTGGGCTGCGTTGAACCTCGATCCGCAAGACAGCCTGTTCGACAGAAATCCTCTGGCGTTGAATCTGTTCCTGGGCGCTTGGCTTGCTTTGGTCGTGTTGGGGGCGGTTATCGGGCTGAGGGCCTCCAAGAAGGCGTATCGCTAGGCACGCGGCATGCACCCATGCGCGTGAAATCTAGCGTCCAGTTTGCAAAGGTTCAGTCCTAGTCTGTCATTGGATAAGATGAGGCATCAACTCTTCCTCCAATCCAGATGACGACCCCTTCCTACTCCGATTTGCTAGCGCAAAAGGCTGCGCTCGAACGTCAAACTGCTGAGCTCCAGCGGCAATTGACCGATGCACTCAAGCAGGAGCATTTTGGCGTCATCTCCCAAATCAAAGCCTTGATGGTCGAGCATGGCCTTACGCCCGAGCAGCTTGTAGGTGGCAAAGCATCTAAAGTCTCAAGCAAAGGCAAAGCCAATCGAGCAGCTGTTGCTCCAAAGTATCGAGACTCATCAACTGGCAACATCTGGAGCGGCCGCGGGCTGAAGCCAAAGTGGTTGACGGCCGCCCTGGCTGCAGGCAAGACCATCGAAGACTTCAAGATCTAAAGACACCAAGTCGACTCCAATTGAACGCGCCCGCGCCCTGAGTGAAGCGATGCTCATGCTGGTCCACGCATATGGACATCATGGGAAGCGCATTTCTTTCGACGACATCGAACGCCAACATGCCCAACCTTGAGTGCATTCCAGTATGAGCGAGCTTCAAAGCCTCCTTGAACAAGCATACGAGGCGGCAAAGGCCGGCGAGTGGGATCGACTTATTTCGGAGTGGGCAAGTTCCGACCTCATTGCCAAGCGCTGTAGCCGTTATGCGAAGCCCGGGTCACTGTGGACGTTTCTGCATCAAGCCGCCTACTTCGACCACGCACAAGCCTGCCGAGAGCTGATCCAAAGAGGGGCTCCCGTGGAGGCGCTGACTCATGACTTGCGCACGCCTGCAGACGTTGCTGAGCGGCAAGGCCATCATGGGCTTGCGGCGCTCCTCCGAGAGGTTTCGATGGGAACAGATTCACTTTGGGCATCACCGCTTGACCCAGATGTGCTCCCGAGCAGCAACCGCTGGCCTGAAGCCGCACAAGCAGTGGCCAGCACTGAATTATTCGTGGCGTACGCAGGTGGCCTAGTCAGAATTCCTGCGGGCGCCTCTTACTTTCGAGACTCGTACGGCCGCGTTCTTGTCGGATGGCATGGAACAGTCAACCCACCATTGGACATGGCCGGTGAGTCGCTCCTCCGTACTAGGCCCGTCGATTCAAAGTAACGACAACTCAGTTGCGGCCGGCCCTTGTTTCACCGACGCGATCCAAAAGGACCGCGCCGGCTGGGTCACAGAACGTCCTTGACCTTGTTCAGCAACGTCCCGAGGAACTGGCCCCAGAACTGGGTCAGGTCTTGGTACTGGTCCACAGGATTCGGATGCATGGACTCAGCCTTTCCGTACGCGACGAGCAAAAGCGACATGGCTTCGATGCTTCGACGCGCGGCCTTGACGGCCTCGTCGCCGGACACAGTTCCGGGGTCTCGTTGAGAAATGGCCTTCAAGGGCTCCCACATCTCTCGATAGAAGGGGTGGCGTGTGTTCAGGCGAATGATGACTTGGTCAGCGACGTGCGTAGTGCTCAAGAAGATGTTTCCAGGGAAGCTCACCGATTCGATGACGAATGGCAGCTGCCGCTTGTCCTCGATGTACTTTTGTTGCTCCTCCGGCTTCGTGAAACCGGCGTCTTCCGCCAACTCCTTGAGCGCATCCTCAGGCCCGGGTGTGCCCGGCTGTGGCTCCACCCTCGGCTTCGGCATGGTCACATTTACGTCCTTCACTGCACCCAAAATCGCACTGTGCTCTCCTGAGGCCTCGTGCTGTTGTCGAGACGCCTCCCCCCATGCGTCGTCGATGAGCTTGCGCGCAGTCGGAATGTGCTTCTTGAGTAGCTCGCGCAGCTTCTCGCGCAGCTCTCCGTGAGGCTCCACCCCGCGCTTGACGTTCCGGATGCCGAAGTAGTCATCCAACTCCGGATCGAATGAGACCTCGATCCCGATGAAGCGGTCCGTATCCTTCACTCCACCCGGCAGTATGCGCGGCACGTTCGAATAAGCGACTTCGCGGTTCTTGCGAACGAAGCTGAGCGCCCCCTCGTTCTCGGGCACGCGCAACGTCTTGGCCAAGGCGTCGCCACCCTTTCCTCGGCTACGCAACACTTCTTTCGGATACAGGGTCACTCGTAGGCGCGCGGTGTGGTCTCCAACCTTCACCAGGTCCTCGCCAATGGTGGTTGCGCGGTAATGATGCAGCGCCCCCCTCTTGAGGTCGTCCCGCTTGTACTCTTTGTTGAGTTGCACGTCGGCCCAGGTTCCCTCCAACAGCATCAGCGGATCGTGGGGGACAAGGTCCTGGCCGTTGATCGAAATCTTGATGCCTCCATCGAGGAAGTGGCGGAAGATGCGTGACAACTCCTTCTCAAGCTCCTGCCGAAGTTCATTGAAATCGCGCGCAGCACGGCCCTCTTCGAGCCTGTCCACACGAGACCAAAGCACCACCGTGCCGGTCTCCTTGGGGAACGACAGTTTCAGGTCGGCAGGAGGCTCCGCGGGCGCCGGTGCACTGAGGACGACCGACTTCCCGTCTGATTCTTCCTTGAGCGCCTCATCGAGGTCGAAGTGAACATGCAGCCAGTCAGCACCCGCGGTGTCGCGACTCCAGACGTCGATACGACGACCGAAGTTCAGCGCGGCCAACTTCGCGCCGACACCGTACTTGCCAATGGTGTCCGAACGCATGTAGCGCGACGAGTACCCCAGCACCAAGTAACGGTGCAAGATGTCTGCAGGCATGCCTGCGCCGTCGTCGCTGATTGCAATGCGATGAACGCGCTTTTTCCCGCGCTCCTCGCTTTGCTCCAGCAACACGGCGATGTTGTTCGCACTTGCCTCTATGCTGTTGTCGATGACCTCACCCAAAGCCGTGGGCAGGCTATGGCCAGAGTCGCGCAGGGACAGCAGAGCTTGTCCGGTTTGGATCATCGGGATTTCGATATCCATTTTTTGAGTTTTGGTGTTCATGTGTATTCCTCTGTTTTTGCGGCCGTCACATCTGTTCGTCGACCACCGTGGGCACAGCACTATCTTCTGAACACGGACGCATCAAGTGCGCCCAGGCCAGACCGTCCCTCGTGCTGCAAAAGGGGCAGTTCACCTCCGCTCCGGCTGGCCGAGCGGGATGAATTTTGTTGATGAGACTGGGGGAGGCGTCCAGCGCATGGAACCATGCAGCTTCAAGGCGGTAAGCCTGCAGTGGTGTCGCACACGTGTGCCAGGCGACATGTGTTGCCAATGGCAGCAGTGGATGCCCAGCCAGCCGGGTCTTTAGGCAGTGGTCCGACCGGCCGACGTAGATGGGCAGCCCCATCTGCAGCAGCGTGTAGGCACCTGGCCAGCCTGGAGCGACCAGAGCTCGCACCACCGCAGGCGTTGCAACGAAAGCAAACCGCGTCTGATCGCCGAACTCGAGTTCAGCAAGCAAATGCATGAGCGCCCTCGCGATGCTCAGTCAGCGACAGTTCGACGTGCATGGACGCATGCAGTCGTCCGCTCCACACCGTCCGACGCAATCCACGTGCGACGTCGTGCGCTGGCTCGGGGTCTGGGATGGAATGCTGCACCAGGAGTCTCGCCCGCACCTGCTTGGCGATAAGGTGTTCAGCCTCCTTCGACAGCTCTTGGGCTTCGAAGTCGTCGCGCACGCACCTGCCGTTGAACATGAGGTCCAAAGCACGCTCAGCAATTCGGTAGGGGGAGGACTCAGGCCTATGCTTCGAGAGAAGCGCCTGAAACGACGCGATGGCGCGCGATTGCGCCTCGGACGGAGAGACAGTCATAGTTCGCCTTTGAGTGCACAACCGCCCCTGATGGGTACAGCCACGCCTTACTCGACTAGATGCTTGCCTATTTCTGCTGCCCCACCCTACGGTGGAGCAACCCGGTCAGCTGTACTTACTTTACGGAAGCTCCCAAAGCGAGTCAAGGGGCGCTCCGCGCCTCCAAGCTGCGGCCCGTGAGCGCGTCGCTGTTGCAAAAAATCCGGCAAGCCACCACACTGTTGTTTTATACAGCTAACTTGGTATATCGACGACGCAGGTTTGATAGCCAACACCAATCGAGCGGCGCGCGATGGTGTAGCAGTCCAGCATCGACATGGCCGGACTGGCGAGGTCGTCCAGTTACACTACCTGCAATGATTCAGCTTCCGTCCGACGCCCCTCCGCAGTTTTCGGGGCATGAAACTTTTCCCTTGCGTCAGCTTTGGCTCCGCAAGGCGTACGACGCCGTCACGCAGTTTGACGAGCCCGCCCCCCGTTCGGTCTTCGCTGACGAAGAAGCCATCGTGCGCTTCGGTGTCGGCAAGAACATGGCGATGTCCATCAGGTTTTGGGCAACCGCCTGCGGGATCATCGAAGATGAAGGCGGATATAGCCCGACACGGCTCGGCAAGCTCTTGTTCAACAGCAAGAGCGGCTTAGACGAATACTGTGAACGCACAGCCACGACTTGGCTGATGCATTGGCAGGCCGCAAGCACGCATGAGAAGACCACTACTTGGTGGTTCCTCTTTAACCATGTCGCGCAGCAAGTGTTCGACCGCGACTTCATCGTGACGTCGCTGTCGGGCTTGGTTGCCGAACACAAGCTGCGCATCTCAATGGCCACGCTCAAGCGAGACGTTGAGTGTTGCATTCGCAGCTATGTGCCGCGCCTTGGTGGCGACTCGCCTGAAGAGATGAGCGAACCGCTCCTTGGTGAACTTGGTCTCATTCAGCAGAACGCCAAGGGGGCCTTCGAGTTCCGTCGCGGATCGAAGCGCTCCTTGCCGGATGGCGTGTTCGCTTATGCCCTGCTCGACTATTGGGAGCGCATGCCTCACGCTGGGTCGGTCATGGCATTCGACCGTGTGGCCTACGACTACGGATCACCCGGCCGTGTATTCAAGCTCGATGAGAATGCCGTGGCCGACAGATTGATGGCATTGGAGGACCTGACGCGCGGGCAAATTCAATGGACTGAACAGGCCGGCATCCGGCAGGTGACGCGGCGAGAGTCGGCGCTGAGCAGCCTGAGCGACTACAAGTACAAGCTCCTGGAAAGCGCCTATGCGTAAGCCCCCACGTTCGTCCGGTACCGACAAGCGCATGCTGTCGGACGTCGTAACCATCTCCCGACAGTTTCTTCGCTCGGTTCGCATTGACACCGACTTGGGGAGAGATGACGCACTCTCGGGCTACATCTGCCAGGGGACTGCAAGCTCCTTGCTTGAGAGCATGGCGCGGCAGATCACTGAAACCAGACAACGTGCCTTCACCTGGACTGGCCCATATGGCGGAGGCAAGTCTTCGCTTGCTTTGATGCTTTGCTCACTGGTGGGAGCGCAGCCGAAGGTCCGTGCAAAGGCACGACAAGCTGTTGGACATTCCTGAAGGCAGCCTGGTTCACAAGGCGTTCGAAGCGAAGGGTGACGGCTGGCTTGTCGTGCCAGTAGTGGGCAAGCGAGCTGATGTCGTTCAGGAGCTTGGTGCCGCACTGGCGAAGGCTCAAGGCTTGCCGCCAAGCCGCAAAAAGCAGCCCGACGTTGTTGGTGAACTGGTCGAAGTGGCAGAGCGTCACCCACAGGGTGTGCTGGTCGTCATCGACGAACTCGGCAAGCTGCTCGAGGCGTCTGCACAGGACGGCGGCGACATCTATTTTTTTCAGGAGCTTGCCGAAGCGGCAAGCCGCTGTTCCGGCAAGCTGGTCATCGTTGGCATTCTCCACCAAGCTTTCGAGGCATACGCTTCGCGGCTGGGGCGTCAGTCCCGCGATGAGTGGGCCAAGGTTCAAGGACGCTTCGTCGACATTCCGTTGGTCGCGGCCGCGGACGAGGTCATCGAACTCGTGGGCAAAGCCATCAAAGTCGAGGACTCGACTCTGCCGGTCGGTGCATCGCACCTTGCAGAGGAAATCGCGGCAGCGATCCGCACCCGTCGTCCTGGTACGCCCGCAACACTCGCCGATTCGCTGCGAGCGTGCTGGCCACTTCACCCTGTCACCGCGGCTCTGCTGGGCCCCATTTCCAGGCGTCGCTTCGGACAAAACGAACGGAGCACCTTCGGGTTCTTGGCCTCGCGCGAACCTTTGGGTTTCGTCGAGTTTCTCAATGGTTATGAGGCGCAGTGGTTCACCATGTATGGCCCAGCGGCCTATTGGGACTACCTACGAGCCAACCTCGAACCCGCAATCATCGCTTCGCCAGACGGTCATCGCTGGGCACAGTGCTGCGACGCCGTTGAGCGCTCGGAAGCCAAGGGCACTGACATCCACGTCAAGCTGACGAAGACCATCGCGCTCATCGAGATGTTCCGCAACGGTTCGGGTCTCGTCGCGGAAGAGTCTGTCCTCGCCGTATCCACACCGAGCGTGCTTGAAGACCAGATTCGCAAAGCGCTTGAGGAGCTCGCCGATTGGAAGGTGCTCATCGAACGCAAGCACCTAGGGGCATGGGGCATCTACGCAGGTTCAGACTTCGACATCGAGGGCGCTATCAATGTCGCCCGCGGCGAAATCGGTGAGCCTGACCTCAGTCACATCTCTACGCTGAGCGACCTGCAACCGGTCCTGGCTAAGCGCCATTACCAGAAGACTGGAACCATGCGGTGGTTCACTCGAGGGATCATTAGACTGGACGATATCGAGACCGTCGTAGAGAAATTCGACCTGAAAGGTGCGAGCGCAGGCGCGTTCCTTCTATGCCTACCGCCTCCGGGACAAACCGTACGCTCTGCGGAACATCGTGTGCGCCACGCGAGCGCATCCGCAGGCTTGGAGACCCTACTCATCGGTACACCCAAGAACGCCGAGCGCATCATCGAGCTGAGCCTTGAGTTGGCTGCATCCCAGCGAGTGATGAACACCCGGCCGGAGCTGCATGGGGATTCCGTCGCTCGCCGTGAAGTGGTGGGGCGCATCGAGGCGGTACGGGCTTCGCTCGAAGAGGAGCTGGCAGACGCCTTCGAACTTTCGAAGTGGCATAGCCAAGGCGAAGCAATCGAGACTAAGGGCGGCACGACTCTGTCCATCATTGCATCGGACATGGTCGAGCAGGTCTACGACAAGGCACCGTTCATCTTTAGTGAACTCATCAATCGCGAAGACCCGTCTAGCAACTCAGTCAAAGCGCGCAAGGACTTGATGAACCGCATGGTCACGCATGCGCATTTGCCTAAGCTCGGCTACGAAGGATTCCCCGCAGACGCAGGGCTTTACTACACGGTGCTCAACGATCCTGGTCTGCATCGCGTTCGCGATGACGGTGAATGGGACTTCGGCGATCCGAATCGCAACATCCGCGGAAGGTCATATGAAACCTTCTGGTGGAGGACAAAAGGTGAGTTCCTCAAAGAAGGCAAGTCGGTCACGCTAAAGGACCTTTACGCGGCCTGGGCCCAACCGCCGTTTGGTGTCCGCGCAGGAGTCATGCCGGTGCTCTCGCTGGCGTTCTACTTGGCCAATCGGTCCTCGCTGGCCCTTTACGTTAATGGTGTCTTCACGCCCGATTTGACCGATGCGGTAGTTGACGAGTGGACATTGGACCCTGGGCGCATCCGCTTCCAGCACGTCGAAGCCTCGAAGGACAAGGCCAAGCTGGTCAACGCCCTTGCTAAGACCGTGTCCGACAGGTCAAACACAGAGGTTGGCGCGGCGCCACTTGACGTGGCGCGCGGCCTGGTCGGGCTCGTCGTTGGCCTTCCAGGCTGGACGAAGCGGACCAACACTGTGTCGTCTCGGGCACAGCAGGTGCGCGCCATGCTTCTGAAGGCCAGCGATCCGCTGCGGGTACTCTTTTCAGACCTCCCGACTTTGCTTGAAGCACATGACCCGGCCACCTTGAATACGAGGCTGCAGGCCGTCACGGATGAGCTGGCGGATGCATACCAGATCATGCTCGGCAATGTGCGCACGCATCTGCTCGATGCGCTCGACCATGGAACACGACCACTTGATGAGTTGCGCAAGCGAGCAGGCACCGTGAAAGGGATGACTGGCAACCTCAAGCTCGACGCCTTCGCGACGCGTTTGGAGACCTACGATCAAGCTGATGAGAACGTCGAGTCCCTCATCAGCCTGGCAATCGACAAGCCGCAGGCTGCGTGGGTGGACCGAGACATCGACGCTGCCATAGCGAAGCTTGCGGAATGGGCAGTGGAGTTTCGCAAGGCAGAGACCATGGCACCGCTGCGTGGTCGACCGTCAACCCGCCGCGTCATTGGCGTTGTCTTCGGCGCGAGTCATGGCCAGGATGCCACTGGTTTCGTGGACATCTCCGACATGGATACGCCAGCGGTTGACCGCCTGGTCAAGCAGTTCCTGGCTGAAGCTCAAGGAGAACGCAAGGAGGTCATCCTGGCGGCCCTCGCGGAGGCAGGAGCCATGATGGTCAAGCAACAGGGTAAAGGAAGCAGGAATGGCTGAACGTCATGTGTTGGGCCTGTCGGGTGGCAAGGACAGCGCCGCGCTAGCGGTGTACATGAGCTTGCATCATCCTGAGATTCCCCTGGAATACTTCTTCACAGACACCGGCAAAGAACTGCCTGAGGTCTATGAGTTCCTGGGCAAGCTGGAAGGGTTTGTTGGTCGCAAGATTCACTTCCTGAATCCGCACCGCGACTTTGACTTCTGGCTAAGAACCTACAACAACTACCTCCCGTCGCCCAAAACACGCTGGTGCACCCGCAAGCTCAAGCTTGATCCGTTCAAACAGTGGATCAAGCCGTCTCTGGATGCTGGGGACAAGGTCTACAGCTACGTGGCGATTCGTGCTGACGAAGAGCATCGCGAAGGCATGGTCGCCCAGCACGAGAACCTAATTGTGCGCATGCCGTTCCGCGAGCACGGCATCGACAAACCAGGGGTATTCGAACTTCTGGAAGGTTCGGGGCTGGGGTTGCCAAAGTATTACGACTGGCGGTCACGCTCGGGGTGCACCTTCTGCTTCTTTCAACAGAAGGTCGAGTGGGTTCGCCTAAAGGAGAACCACCCTGAGGCGTTCGAGGCCGCGAAGGCCTACGAGAAGAATGCGCTCGAGCACGGCTCGCCATTTACGTGGAGCCAAGGTGAGCCGCTGACCGACCTCGAGCAACCCGAGCGCGTCGCTGAAATCATGACGGACTTCGAAATGCGGAAGCAGCGAGAGCTCGCACGTCGCAAACCCAACCCACTTCGCGTGATCCCTATCGAGCCGGTCGACATCGACGACCTTTATCTCGAAGATGAGGGCGGCGGAGCCTGCCTTGTTTGCCACAAATGAAGGTGCCACCAGGGCGCGCCCTGACATGGTCAGAGATTGACCTGGCACCTGAAACGCCGGGCGTGTATGCGTGGTATTCGCGCCTGGTCATTTCCAAGGCGGACATCGACGACGTCATCAAGCGTGTGCAGATGGCGCGGCAAGAGAGCGAGGCCAAAGCACGCATGGAGGTTGAGGAGGCGCTGGACCGCTTCATCTTCAGCCCGTACCGCGAGACGCCGTACCAAGTCGCGCTGCGGGGTCAGCTCAAGCCCAAGTTCAGCGGCGAAGTGCTTCATGAGCCGAGCAAATCGGATTCGCTCATTGGTCGCCTGGCCTCGAACCCGGAGCGGTTCCGCACAGTCTCCGAAGTGCTGAAGTCGGCAGCCCCCTGGTTCACCGCGCCGCTCTACATCGGCATGGCCATCAACCTGCGCAGCAGGCTAAAGCAACACCGCAACAAGATCGTTGAACTGCGAGACCTCCAGGGCCTCACTTCCATCGACGATGCGGCGGAGGCAGGCTTTGCGAATCAGGTGGTCGCGCGCAACTTCGATCCTACAAACTTGTTCGTTCACATCGCCGAAGTAAACGTCGACACAGGCGAGCACAACGACCTTGAGAACATTCTCAATCGAATCAACTACCCCATCTTCGGAAGGAACTGACCATGGCCACCTTGATTAGTGGAGGCAAAAGCGCACTCGACGTACACCTCAATGGAACCATTGGCACCTTCCGCGTGAGTACAGAAGACGGGAAGTCGGCAGGTGTCGAGGTGCGGTATCTCCTCACTCACGTTACCCTGTCCGAGAAACAAGGTCAGGCGCAGCTGCTGAGCATGCTGGCCCCAGTGCGCGAAGTCTTCGATCTGAAGCAACTCGGCTTCGACGAAATCATGCAGCGCGACATCGACGACGCGCGGGTGTCGCTAGAACTGATCCCATACCTGCTAGACACCTCTACCTCAGGGCTCATCAAACTCTCCCCACCCATCGTGGCAGTGGCATTGCCGCTGAAGCCCAACAGCCGGGTGCCTGACGCCAACTACCGCAAGGTGGAACGCACGCGGATCGACTCACCAGAACACAAGGGCATTAAGGATGACCGCATTACAGCAGGCTTCGTAGGCGAGGAGCGGTTGCGAGTTTTTCCAGCACTATCGCAATGAGACACCGCTCGCTGAGGGTGCGCGACTGAGCCTGGCGCGCGACAACTGCACGCTGGCCATCGTCGACGGACAACGCCGGGCCATGGCGTTGCTCGCCCTGTACCGTAATCTCACAGGTGGCTGGTCGGATGCTCGCCGCAGCCCGTATGAGGGTTACTACAAGGTCTGGCCCGAGAAGGAAATCCGCACCTACAACCTCAGCGAGCTGCAGCTGCCTGTCCTTATCTGCGCGTTTCCGCAGCTCGATGGGACTTTGGCGCAGGACATCGACGTGGTGCGAGCGGCCCGACGCGTGTTCCTCACCTTAAACAAGACAGCGAAGAAGGTTTCCGACTCCACGCAACAAGCTTCTCAACGACCAGGACATCGTTGCTGAGTGCCTGCGAGCGACGCTGTCGTATATCAAGGCACTGGATGCCAAGGATGACACCGGCCTGCGCATCTGGAACGTCGAGCTCGACCAAGAAGGCGACCGCGTCAAGATCGTCAGCGATGCTGCATTCAGCGGGGTCAGCCATCTGTACCATGTGACCGAGCAGCTGCTGATGCTCGGTCACGCACGTGGCATCGAGACACGCGGGAAGGTCGGGGCGCCTCGCAAGCGTTTGGATGACGCCTACGACCGCCTGGGGCTGAAGGACGAGCTGACCTCTGACCAGCGGACGGTCAATACCCGGAACCAGACTACTCTGATGAGATAGCCGAGGTCTTCCGTGCGAAGTGGACGCAGCTTTACGTTCCCATCGTTGACCGCGTCTTCGGCAAAATTCACCCGTACGCAGCGTTTGCACGAGCCACCATCAACCTCAAGGAAGCGCTTGAGAGCCGACGGGACGCCGAGCTCGAGAAGATGCTCTTCGACGGTCAGGCCACGGCCCGCACGTTCGACGACTTCCGCGAAGGGCTCAACCGGCGCGTCCAAGACAAAGAGCCGAACTGGACGACCCCGGAAATTCGCGAAACCCTAAACCGGGTCAATGGCGTATTGGCTAGCAGAAAAGCTACCGTGGAATCCATGAAGGCGACTCGTGCGCTGTTCATGCTCGATGCCTTGTCTACTGCGGGCCAAGAAACAGGTCATCGCCGATGGTGTCGTGGCTAAGCCGGTGCGCGACGCCATCGACCGCCTCTTCGGCGACGTGTTCTCCACGGTGGCGTTCCAGACGGCTATCGTGTGCACGTACGCCGAGGCTGTGCAGATCGCCTTCGGTGGAGTCCAGCATTCCACCGTGGAGTTGCTCGACGAGTATGTGGAGGCCGTGAACGGCCTGCTGAAGCCCAAGAACATCAGCGACCTCAAGGCGCTTGCTGCACGCCTTCGAGGGAGAGCTGTTGGTCGAGCCGGAAGTGAAGCTCAAGGCCGGTGGGCCGACGTTCAGAGAGGTGGTCCTTCCCGGGGAGCTACAGCCTGCAGAATGGCCCAAATACCGCTACCTGATTCTTGAATTGTGGAAGTCTGCCACGCCCGAGCTCAAGGCACTCATCGAAGAGGACAGGGCACGAGCCCGATCTGCAGTGGCTCAATCACTTTACCGCCGCAAGCTGGCGGCGTACTGCCTAGAAAACCGTGTTGACGAGGCAGACCTCACCAAAGAGGTGAAGGCCGAGGTGCTGGGGAAGTCGAAGGCGATGTACGAAGAGTTCCTGAGCGCCATCATCGGCAAGAAGACGACCCTGGACAAATCCTTGCTCGAGCTTTCAACGCCGGGGCCTGAGGTCGCAGCAATAGAGCCGACCGACGACGACCTTTCCGCGTAATACCAGATAGGCTGGGGGCAGAGGTGTGACCTACGCGCCCCAGCCTAGTCGTCAGGCTTCGCGGTTACGCCTTGGACACGGAATCGCAGCCATCCCGCCATGGTCACTCCGGGTTAATGTGACGACAGTCGATATTTTCGTCATTGATGCTCATCTCCGGAGCAGTGGCTCCGGGGTGAGTGTGCGTTGACGCCGCGCCAAGGAGGCCTGCCCTCACGGCCTGTCCCAATTAGTAGCAAGTTCGGCCAAGCTTGTACGGTTCTGTCTCGCGCAGCACGGCAACCATTTGCTCTTCGGTGAATCGACTCTTTCTCATGGGCTCCTCACAGGATGGGAGCCATCTTCCCAGGAATCACTGGAGCGAAGAATCCGAGCAGGTCACTTCTATCGTGCTGACTCGAATCAAGCGCTCACCCGCCCTTCAAGTTCCTCAAGCACACGTAGGAGCTCCGAGTCTTCAGCCACGTACGGAGGCTCGAACTGCTTGATCCGCACCCAGCGGTCAAGCTGACCAGGGTGCACATACGCCTCCAGGTCATCAAGAAGCAGCGCTTCACCAGCTTCGCAAGCTGGAATGAACGCCAAGTCCTTGGTCGGCCCACTCCAATGCACGAACTCGGATCTCCTTGAAACCAGCCTGGCACGGCGCCTTCGGCCGCCAGCGTCGCAGCGATGGTTCGAAACCGCGGCTCGTTCACAGTCGTGAACACGACCAGCCTCTCGAACATCCCTTGGCAGCACTCCAGGAAGTGCTTTAGATGGGGCCTAGGAAACTGCGATACAGCCGTCGAGATCAAGGTCCCCTCGAGGTCCAGCGCTAACACTTTTATCCGACTCATGGCTTTGACGTTCGCGTGCTAGTAGAAGCCATCGAATCTAGGGTTCTGTGGACGCGGAGTCAAAACATTTGCGAGGCAACTTGGCAAAGTACAAGCGTTCGATATAACCAGTAGCCAAAGGACCACGAGATCGCCACATCCAAGCCCAAGAACGAGCTAGCGGTAGAGCATGAAAGCGGTTGGACGCCGTGCTGCGGGGCAACCGAGGAGGGCCCGTTGGCTTCAGTGCGCCGCTGGTGCTTGCCATGCGCTGAAGCAACGCGCTGGAAAAAGAAAAGCGCTCGTTAACGAGCGCTCAAGGATGGGCTACCGCCCAGCTTCATGTTGAGGAGGAGCGGCTGGCCGCCCAGCTTCTGAACCTTGTTCAGTCGCGCCGTCCAAGTCCAAGTCGGACTTGCTAGGGCTGCCATTTTCCTCATCACCGGTCGTTCTAAGATGACCGCTGTTCCCGACGCCATTCCCGGGTCTCTCGCATGCGAAGCCCTTCCATTGTAGTCGAGCCTTTGATGCCCCCGCGAGCGAGCGGTGGCAGATGCGAGCCAAGCTAATCACACTAGCGTCGACTTGGCAGACTGTAGGCGCCTGCTTGCCCGACACATTGAGGGCACGCTTAGCGTGCGCTGCTGCGAGCAACCATCGGGGAGCTGACGATGACACAAGACCCAAAAGCTCAGGGCGTTCCGCCGCAGCAAGGCGCTAAGTGGACGCTACGCCGATTAAAGCGAATCCTAGCCATAGCAGGCAGCGTCGTTGCGATCATCACCGGCATCACCAAATACAGCGATGTCGAAAAGTTCGCGAAGGAGACCTGGGCCAAGATCGGCACGGTGGAGCTCAAAGGCTCGTACCCAGGCGAGCGATGGACAAGTGCAACTCAAGAAGACCTCCAGTGGCTGGTCGACGAGTGGTGCTATCCATCCTTGAGAGGCTTCGTATCGCGCTTCAAACTGGAAGGTGGGAAGCTGTACCGCCAGAATGAGGGTGGCCCAGCCCAATACATCAAGACCGAGTGGATTCCGATTACGGCCTACCGCTCAAACCGCAACGTCTTGCGACTCACATATCCGCCGGAAACGGATTGGCCCATCGACTTCGTAGCGTTTGAGCCCTCCCGAACTGCTGAGTGGCAGGAGTACACCCGCTCCATCAATGATGACGGCACGGTCGTATCGGGCGACAAGCGTCTCGTCTTAAGCTGCAGTCGCTGCAAAGTCGATAGCATGGGCATCACTTATGACTGCAAGAAGTGAGGCGCCCTGGAGAAGCCCCTTCCTGCTCCATTCCCGAAACGTTTTTTGAAAACCATGTCGAAGTCCAAAGCAACATTCGAAAGCTCAATCCGAGATGCGGAAGAGCTACTGAACCACTTCGATGCCATCAATAAAAAGCCGCCCCCGGAGAGTGCAGAGGTCCTGAAGCGTGCTGGGCTAATCATGGCGCTGACCGCTTGGGAGACCTATGTGGAGGATCGCATCACCGAAGAAGTCGAGAGCCGGCTTAAGGTTGTGAACGGTAGCTACCTAGGCCATTTCGTTCAGAGTCGTCTCAAAGAAGAACTGAAGCGCTTCCACAACCCCAACGCGGAAAAAACCAAACGGATCTTTCTTGACTTTGCTGGCATCGACGTAACGGCAAAGTGGGAGTGGCAAAACGTCGACCCCTCCAAAGCCAAGAAGACGCTGGACGAGTTGATTGGCAAGAGAGGCGATGCGGTTCATCGCTCAAAGCCCGCGACGACCGGCTCACCCTCGCCTCACCTGATAAAGCGGGAAGAGCTTGAGAAGGCCATCAAGTTCCTCAAGAACTTGGTCGAAGCCAACGACCATGCACTGGCGCATGACTAACCTGCAAAAGCTTGGGTTCCGCTAGCGCAAAACTGGGTGCGAGACTAGGTTTCTGATTTCCTAATCATTGGCGATGTCACCTGGGGCGCCAACAAAAAAGGATGCCGAAGCATCCTCTTTTGGGTTGGCGAAGCGTTCTTACTGCTTGGCCAGGCGTTTGGCTGTGGAAGGGCCGACCACCAACTCAGCAACCGCTTCCACCGAATACTGATGGGTGCTGAAGTGGTTCGACCAGGCCCTGGTCAAGTCGCTGGGGCCTCGGCGCGCAGGCTCACTTGCAGCGGCCGAAACTGGGGCGCTGCGAGCTTCGTGAGTGCCGGTTGGCCGACACTTGGCTGTGCGGAATTTCATGGATTCCTCCTTGCTTGCAACCTATCAGAGCTGGATGCCAATGTCAATGAACGGCTCCGTATAGGTCTGAGCGGTAGGCAGATGCGATCCAAGCAAATCCCACTAGCGTCGGCTTGGCAGACTGCACGCGCTAATCGCTCAAACACAGCGCAATTGGAATCCGATTTAACGCATCGTCCCAGCGTCGAACAAACCCATGAAGACCGTGTTGTCGGGCCTTGTTGCGTGTTCGAGACTACCCACATAACAAGGAATTTGCCGCTTGTGAACTGCCTACAAATTAGCTTTGACTAGCCGTTTGTCGAGCCCTAAATTGACAGATCGGAGTGGGTTTGGCGGCTCTTCATCTCCTCCCGAGACGCCTCAATCCTAGCCATCCGCGAGCTGTGACGCAAGCGCGGTTGGCCTGATGTGCGTCGTGGAGCTGATGTCATGAAGAAGTACGGCAAGCGCAGTGGCATGAGGGCGATGGACACAGGGGCCCGGCTGATAGGCAAAGCGGCCCTGCTCGGCTTCTTAGACAAGGCCAGCAGCGTGCTTGTCTTCGAAAACGGCCCCGAGCGCCTTGTGTCGAAGCTACTTGGCTTCGACCAGCGCGTGCACCGATTCCTGCTGCAGACTGAAGACGACCCAGCACAGCGCTCAGGGTCAGGCTGACTTGTCAGGTCGCCGCACCTCTGGCGGCTGAATGCCAAACGAAGCATATTGCGCCGCTCACATGCGTGTGACCTAGCCCGATGCGAGAACTATTCTTCTTCAAGCGCGAGGTCCTTGACCGAGCACCCGCCCCCGAAGGCATTGACGCCGAAGAGTGGCGCAGCTTCCTGCACTCGGTAGAAGGCAGGATGCCCGAAGAGGGCAGGCCTTGCTTTCTTGACGCAGCGACTTCGGCGCCAGACGAAGACCTCAACAGGTTCATTTCAGAGCGACTCATCACTCCGCGTCGGGCGAGCCCGCGGACCTGGAGTTCATACGCCCACGGCCTTTCAATCATGCTCCGGCACCTTGAGCGGCAAGGCGTCGAGTGGAAGAGCGCGACGCAGGAGCACCTCAACCGCTTCTTTTACGTCCGCACGTCCGGAAAACACCAGAACGTGCCCGCCATTGCACTTAGCTCATGGAACATCACCGCCACGGCGATGGTTCACCTCTACGAGTGGGCAAGGGATGACGGGCTCATCCACATCGTGCCGTTCAGTTACCGCGCTGGTTGGGGCGGATTTGGCGCGCCGCCGAAGGAAGTAGCCGACATCTTCGCGAAGAACCCCAAGAACGCAGTACGCTTCATCCCCCTTGATAACTACAAGAACATCTGGCGACCAACAATATTAGCGGGCAGGAATTCACTAAGAAATATCTCGCTTATTGATTTGCTGATAGCGGCTGGTTTGCGTATCACTGAGGCGCTCAACCTTAATCAAGGCGATCTTCCTGGGCTCCATCATCCCCAGTGGAAAAATCGCAAGACGGTTCCACTCACGGTCACCGGCAAGGGCAATAAAACAAGAACCGTGCGCGTCCCAAAGCATATTGTTCGCGCCATATGCTTCTACATCGAGTCAGACGAATATCGACTCAATGGAGAAATCAATGACGGTTCTCCTATTTTTCTTTCCACTCATGGCAATCGACTCAGCGCCCGCTCTGTTCAGCTATTGTTTCAGCAGCTTTCCGACGAAACCGGGATTAAGCTTGTTCCTCACGGATGTCGACATACGTTCGCCGTATATCAGCTGGCGGCCCTTATTCGCAAACTTGCAATACATTTGAAAGATATTAAAGAGCATGGCACCAACGCATACAAATTGCTTCTTACAGACCCACTGCGTCAACTTCAAAGACAAATGGGCCACTCAAGCATCCTTAGCACCTACATATACTTAGATTGCCTCGAAGAAGCAGAGGAATTAGTCGAAGAATCGCTTGAGAGTTGGGTCACCTGGAAATCGTGAAATGGCCGACCTAAAGATTGAGTTTACCCCACTCCCCGAAGAGATTGGGCAGCCGTATCTCATTGGCAGCCTTGTTCTCGACATGAGAGAACGCCTAGGCAAATGGGCCTTATTGGACCTCACCGGTCAGACGGCGTTTCGCGCTTTAGCCCTTGACTTAATTGCATCCCTTGGCCGCCATGCCCTTTTCAAGGTGAAAAGCGACTTCACCTTCAGAAATTACACCTCAGTAATTAAAAGGGTTTTTGAATTTGGAGAGCAAGAGGGCTTGCCAAGCAACGTAAGGCTCGCCAACTTCGACACCGAACTCATTTTGAAGTTCAGGAAACACATAAAGGAGCGTTTGGAATCAAAAAAGAATGCGACCTACAGACGAATATACGGAAACTTCAATCGGTTGCTCCAATCGGCGCGAGCAATTGGTCTGTTTGAGGCAACAACCCGCATTCCACGCAATTTTCGGTATGTTGATGATGCGACGGTTAGCCAGCCCTATACGTTCACCGAGCAACTAGACCTAGAGGAGGCGTGTCGGCGATGCATAGATGAGCTGCATGCCCGCCTGCAACGCGGTAAAGAATTGCTTGCCATGGGATCTAATCCGAGAGGGGTTCGAAATGGGAAAGGACGCGCGCCGCAAGAATTGGCCTGGAACAAACTGGAAAACCTCATTTGGTATGTGACGCATATTCATGGCGAGCTTCCACTTCAACGACCTGCATTGACAGCACTGAAAGACTACTCTTATATCAACGCGATAGTTGGGGTTTACAAGGGAGTCTATCGGTACTGGGACGTGCATGCGCATCGTTACACTCTAACTGAGGACCTGATCCCATTTTTTATTCTGCTGGCAAAGCGAACCGGCCGGAACGAATCATCCCTCCTGACTTTGAGACGTGATTGCCTTCGTGAAATTGACGGCAAATTTTATATGATTTACCGAAAACTCCGGTCGGCTGACAAAGAATTCAGAAAGCTAATAGATGACGATGGACCACACTCTGCGGCCGGCCTTATCCGGCAACTGCTTGTGTTGACTGCACCGTTTACAAAACATGCGCCTGAAGCGGAGCGTGATTTCTTGTTTCTGGGAATGACAATTTTCACTAAAAATCCAAAGCAGATGGTGAAAGCGCTAGACCATAGCTATTTCAAGTACCAGATGAATCGGGAAGGCGGGTGGTGCGAGAGAAACGAGTTAAAAGACGCCTCCGGCAAGATTCTTCAAATCTCATCGGTGAAGTTACGAGTTACCTACCTCAGCCGCAAGTACATTCAGCACGGCCAGCTTTCTAAAGTATCAAATGACGCTGTGCACTCATTGGCTGACACCACCGTAGGCTATGTTGCCAACTCGTCCACGAAGCACATTCATGACCAAACTGTTCGGGACGGGGTAAACGACGCGATTGCGATTGTGCAAAAACCGGTCATCCTGCCAACCAACAATCCCATTGAGGGATCGAATGAGTTGAGCGCCCCGGTTGAAAAGGTACGTGCAATCCTAAAAGGGGAAATGGATGTCCTATTCAATGCCTGTAAGGATGTCTTTAATCGACCGGGAGGCGCCCCGAACACATTATGTGACAGGACATGGGAGTGCTTTGGGTGCGGCAACACAGTAATTACTCGGCATGTGCTCCCCCGCGTCTTCGCATATTTAAATCACGCCGAGAGCATGAAAGCGGAGCTTGGCGAGGTCGAATGGAAAAGCATGTTTTCAAGAGCCGTTGATTTGATCTACGCGGATGTCCTGCCTCGCTTCTCTCAGAACGTACTCGAAAATGCCAAGCGTGCGGCCACCACTCAGCAATTCTATATCCCCATCGAACTGAAAGGGAACGCATGATTAAACATGCGTTAGCCAGGGCATCGTCCGCCGCAGGCAAACTGGACCCAGACTCCAAGGTCGGACCAGATGAGGCCGTGTCGCCAGACTCAGTTTTCTCTGATGGTGTCTGGAAGATGAAGAGCCTAGTGACGACTCCAGGAGTGGCTGGGAGTCAGGAACTACATTTGCACAGAATCCCTGGTTTTCCAGGTGGTTTTGCGCTGGCAATCGCAGAGTACGCATACGCGAGGATGCACGAACCTCTAGTTGACGAGGATTACGAGGTCGAGTGGCTAACAGTTCAGAATGAAGTAAATTCGATCAAAACTTTTGTCAAGTTCTTCGATTCTCTTGGGAAAATGGATTTCTCCCAAATCCGAAAAAGAGAATGGATGCATTTTTTGAAAAGCATGCAAATCGGAAGGGAGAAAAAGCGAAGCCCAGAGCGAATCGCCACCTTGGCAGGCACAGCCTATCGACTCTGGCGCTACGGGGAAAGGCTCACCTGCCCACTACCTGAAATCCCGTTCGGCATGTCTATGAATAGGTTATTACCGAGTGGCGCGGCTAAGCGAGGGGAGAATAAAACACCTTGCATTCCTGACCATATTTTCTCGCCGCTTATGGCCAACGCATTCTGCTATACGCAAGAGTGGCTCCATATCGTTGAGGCCTGGCTAACCGTGATGGCTAGCTGGGAGCGGATTTCCCAAAGGCATGTCGCGAATTCCACCAAGAACAAGGCGCTCGCAGTGGCTGTTCGCAAAATCCTTCACGACAGGCCCTCCGATTGGAGGCTCAAGCAATGGGCCACCCTAGATGAGTTACTCGCAGAAGTTTATAGCCTTCGTAACGCGGCGATGTTGGTGATCCTAGCATTTTCCGGAATCAGAGTTTCCGAACTTCTTTCAATCGTTGCTAATTCCTGCGTAGAGGATCAACTTCCGACGGGCGAGAAGGTCTGGTACTTAAACACCGTTCTGCACAAGCACCGCGCAGGGGGAAAACGCGATACGTGGGTGATTGTTCAAGAAGTGGTTGATGCAGTTAAAATTATGGAACAATTAACTCAATTCATTCGTGGGGCCATTAAAAAGGATGGTCTATTTCTTACCAACGGCCACGCGCCTTTTTCTGTTAATTCGGATTTGACAAGATTTAAGTGGACGCCTTACACAAATGCGTCGATCACCTATCAAATCAAAGCATTTGTAGACCATTGTTCAACATTCCTAGGTCGCGATATTCCATTAAATGAGACGCGCACTGGAGCATTAGTTGAGTGGCGATTCAATGCACGCCAGTTTAGGCGAACACTCGCCCGACACATCGCGCGGAGGCCCTTTGGCGTAATCGCAGGCATGCTCCAGTATAAACATATCAGCGTGGCCACGTTTGAAGGCTATGCCGGAAATGACCCCGAATGGAATAATCTCATGAGTGAAGAGCGAAAGCTTTTCGACGTAGACATCCTCGGCGAGATCGCCCTTGACATCGCAGCCGGGGAAATCGCGGGTGGGCTCGGCAAAGCATTGGCGTCGGAATATAAAATGGAATATGAGGGACAGGCCGTGGATGCAAGTGCCTCGAAAATTGCAAAGTGGCTCGAGCGCGATTCCCCGTCAATACATGTCGGCAAGCTCAATCTTTGCATGTTTCGCCCGGAGCAGGCTCTGTGTACGGGGAAGCGGCCAGATGCTAAGGGGCCGGTGCTTAACGCTTGTGATCCAGGGCGTTGCTCTAACTCTTGTGTGCGCAAGGAACATATCCCCATTTGGCAGGGGCAGTTAAAACAGACCATAGAGTTCGCCGCCCTAACCAATCGCAATAAGCTTCAGCAAGAACTCCTGAACCGAGAGGCTGAACGCATCCGAGACATCATAAAAATGGCAAAGGATCACTGATGCCTGATAATTACAAGAAGATTTCGCTCGCAATTGCTGCGCTTGCAACTAGGCCGATGGACATAACGTCTTCCCCTGGTGTCAGCGTGGAGACGGCTGCGAAGAAAGCAAAAGTGTCACGGGCCACTTTTTACAGGTATCTCGCGAAATATACCGCTTTGCAGGAGTCCTTTGATTCGTTGAACGGACACACGTCGAGGGAATCTAAATATTACAAACTCAAGTCAGCGAACTCTGGCGATGCACTCGTAGTGATTGAAAATCTGAAAAAAGAAGTCATCGCAGCGCAGAAAGAGCGAGACGAAATTTCCAAGGCGAAAAATGTGCAGATTATTCTTCTGTGGAACGAATGCAAGCGCCTGCGCCAGCGACTTGGTGACTCCAGCGTTGACTTTGGTGGTAATATTTTACCATTAAGAAATTGAATGAATCCGCCCTAATACATCTTGCTCTGGAGTGATCCCATGTTCCGACGAATTGAAGCGAAAATTGTAAACCCCCTACTCGGCACTTCCGTGCCCGCGCCTACTTACGCTACGGACGGCTCGGCGGCAATCGACTTGCGCGCCTGCATAACAGAGGCAACTGAGCTTGCGCCAGGCTCCCGCACGCTTGTGAAGACTGGTCTTGCGATCAATATGATGGACCCGGGACTGGTCGCAATAGTTGCGTCTCGATCCGGTTTGTCCTTGAAGCACGGAGTCCGTGTTGCGCAAGGAATCGGCGTAGTGGATTCGGACTACCACGGTGAAATCGGCGTCATCCTCGCCAATGACAGCGACACCGTCTTCAAGATTGAACCCGGCGAGCGAATCGCCCAGCTGATGTTTCAGCCTGTGGTCCAGGTAGCGTTTCAGTTCGTGGATACCTTCTCGACCGAGACCTCACGAGGCGAAGGCGGCTTCGGAAGTACCGGACGCGTGTAAAGCGGTCTCACGCTAGAGCGCCCGCCGAGAGGTTGGGCGCCCTCCTCGCAACGGGGCCTCCCTCTGGCGTTATGAGCGGCCTGTGGCCTGCCACAGGCCCTGCTAGGGGCATCGGCTAGGTCACCCGCACGGATGCGCTCAAGCCGTGGAGAACTGAAGAAAGGGGACGGCCCTAACGCTGCACCGTTTCTTCGGTCTTAGCGCGTGGAGTTCGTCGATCACCCGTTCAGTGCCGACTGGCAGCTTTGGAGGTGTGTCAACAGCGTTCCAGGCTAGTTCTGTAGATGCCGCCCCAACCGCCTCAGGAGGGTACAAGGGGACTGTCGGATCGCACAAGACCGGATTGAAAACCGGATTGGCCGGGAGAGGGCACTGTGCACGCCAAGGAGCAAAAGCAAAACCTCACCAAAAAACAGACAGGCCAGTCTTCGAGGTAAGCAGCGCTGCCTGGCTCAGAAGCTCAGCTCAAAGCTCTGCAGCAGGTCGCTCCCCAAGACCATCTGGGGTTCTCTATCTGCTCAGTGGTTCAGTGAGACAAGGCTGAGACTGATTGATTCCTGCGCATAACCACCAGATTGCCCAGCACGATGCCGTTCTTGTGACCCAGGCCCGAGCGAGGCAGGATCATCGCCGCCAGACCAGGATCGCCCAGGTGCATGGACAAACCCGTCGGGATCAGTTGGGCTTGCCCGGGCTCCAGCACCACGGGTTCGGACAGGCAGGCGCGCAGGTCCAGGCCGGCACTGCCGGGGGTCGCATAGGCGGGCATGAAATCGGCCATGCGAGGGTCAAGGAGGCGGATGTCAACGGTGGTCATGCAGAACTCGAATACGGGCAGAGGAAAAAAAGATCGTCAGGCAGCGCTTCACGCAGCGACCTTCAGGCGCCGGGCGACTTCTTGAATCAAGGCACGCGCCAGGGTCAGCTTGTCCGCAGACGAGCCATCCGCGGGCAAGGATTGATGCGTTTGCGCATCCACCAGCAGCAGGCTGTTGTCGTCGCGGCCGAAGGTGGCCGGGCCGAGGTTGCCGACGATGAGGGGCAGGCGCTTGCGTTGCAGCTTGGCGCGCGCGTGTGCCAGCAGGTTTTCGCTCTCTGCGGCAAAGCCCACGCAATACGGTGCATCCGGCAAGGCGGCCACGGCGGCGAGGATGTCGGGGTTCTCGGTCAGCTCGAAGGTGGGCGCCACCTTCTTGCCTTCCTTCTTGATCTTGTGTTCGCTCAGCGAGGCAGGGCGCCAATCGGCCACCGCGGCGGTGGCCACGAACACATCGTGCGAGGCCGCCTGGGGCAGCACGGCGTCGTACATCTGGCGCGCGGTCATCACATCGACGCGGCGCACACCTCGCGGCGTGGGCAGGTGAACCGGTCCGGCCACCAGGGTGACATCGGCGCCCGCCTCCCGGGCCGCACGGGCCAGGGCAAAACCCATCTTGCCGCTGGAGTGGTTGGTGATGCCACGCACCGGATCGATCGGCTCGAAGGTGGGGCCTGCCGTGATCAGCAGCCGCCGACCTTGCAGCACCTTGGGCTGGAAGTGCGCAATCAGGTCCTCAAGCAGTTCAGCAGGCTCCAGCATGCGACCGTCGCCGACCTCACCGCAGGCCTGGTCGCCACACCCCGGCCCCAGGATCAGCGCGCCATCCTCCACCAGTTGCGCGACATTGCGCATGGTGGCCGGATGCGACCACATTTCGCGGTTCATGGCCGGGGCCACCAGCAAGGGGCAACGCTCGCGCGGACGCGCCAGACACAGCAGGCTGAGCAACTCGTCCGCCCTGCCCTGCGCCAGCTTGGCGATGAAGTTTGCGCTGGCCGGCGCGATCAGCACGGCATCTGCTTCGCGGCTCAGATTGATGTGCGCCATGTTGTTCGGCTCGCGCGCATCCCACTGGCTGCTCGCCACAGCGCGGCCGGACAGGGCCTGCATCGTCACGGGCGTGATGAAGGCTTGCGCCGCTTCGGTCATCACCACCTGCACGGAGGCGCCAGCCTTGGTCAACAGGCGAACCAGCTCGGCAACCTTGTAGCAAGCGATGCCGCCCGTCAGGCCGAGCACGATGTGCCGGCCCTGGATATCTGAACGTTCTGACATGGCCGGCACTCTAACAGGCTTGTGCCCATGGAGGTGGCGCCCGCTCAGGCGGATGTCAACGGTTCACGTGTCCCAGTTGGTCGCGCCATGCGCTGGGCGACAGGCCGGTCCAACGCTTGAAGGCGAAGGTGAAGGCGCGCCGGTCGGAGAACCCCAACTCCACGCTGATGGACTCCATGCTGATGGCGCGGCGCTTGAGCATGGTCTGCGCACGCTGGCATTTGGCCGCGGACTGGATGTCCACGTATTTCACGCCTTCGGCCTGCAGACGCCGCTGCAGGGTGCGGGGATGCAGGCTGAGTGCAGCCGCCGTGGACTCCAGCCCCTCCCGCAGCAGTTCAGGGCGGCGCTCGAGCGCCCAGCGCACTTCGTCGACGATGCGGCGCTCGCCTACTTCGCGGTTCAGCCGGCGCTCGATCTGCTGGCGTGCCTGCGTATGGGCGTTGGGCTCGAAGGTGTTGAGCGGCTGGTCCAGCCAGCGGCGGTCCATCACCAGCGCATCGGCGGTGTCATCGAAAAACACGGGCACGCCGAAGTGATCCACAAACTCCTGCTTGTGCGCCGGTGCCGATCCGCTGATGCGCACCGACAGCAGACAAGGGGTGCCTTTGGTGGCCCGACGCAGCAACTGGTTGATGGCCGACAGGGCCACCTCGCGCACCGAGCGGTAATCGGCCGGATCGGCCGTGCCGGGCACATTCAACTCCACGCGAAGATGGGCCTCGGACCCGAACTCGTCCAGGTGAACCGACAGCCACGGCGCGACCAGATCGCGCGCCCAGTGGGCCATCTCCAGCATTTCCCGCAAGGTGGAACAAGACGAGATGAATGCATCGAACTCTGCAAAATGTTCGAAGACGAAGGATTCGCCCAAAGCAAATGGGAAGTGCTGCCCCCGCGAGCGCTCCACACACATCTGGAAAGCCTTGAACAGGCGGGGTGCGGGGACCTTCAACGGCTGCGAATCGTTGGCCGCGATGCCCGCATCACGAAACACCGGCTCAAGGGTGAAACCGCACTGGTTGGCGGCTTGACGCCAGCTGCCGATTGCTGGCACGGGCACGTTGGAGGCAAGAAGCGGATGATGCATGGCCGGATCGCAAACGCTAGGTGGAACGACTAAGGGGACATCTGACAACTACATGACTCAGTTGATCTGCATCTGACGTCATCTGCGTGCAATTTGTCGCCCCTCTGACACTCAATCTATGTCTTTGAATGGGGGTGTGCAACATTGCACGACATTGGCGAGGAATATTACGCGCCACACGCTAGACGAAACCAATTTGATCTTCCGCGCACATGTCTGGTAAACCCTAGGGGGTACTCGACACGACAGACCTGCCTTCGCAGAAGGTACCGTTTCCGGCACACAATCTGACTTTACATCAATTCAAATTGATCAAAAAATCGGATGGGCCGCAAGCAAGGGTCATCCACGCCCTTCGAACGAGGGGCGGCAGACATTCAATGCAAAGGGTCAGAGCTGTTGCTCGCGCCAGGCGCTGGGGGTGGCACCTTCCCAGCGCTTGAAGGCCGCAGTGAACGCGCGGCGATCAGAAAAACCCAGCCGCGCACTGATGTCATCGATGGAGACATCCCCGCGCTTGAGCCAATCGCAGGCCAGGCGGTGGCGCATGCGGGCCTGCACATGCAGGTAGCTGTCGCCCTCGTCCTTGAGGCGGCGCTGCAGCGTGCGAGGGTGGAGGTTGAGGCGGTCTGCCATGTCTTCCACCCCCAAGGCCAGCAAGGCGGGATCGCGGGAGATCAGCTCCTCGATCTCAGCGGCCACGCCCTGGCGGCGCGCCTCCTTGCCCAGACGCTGCTCGGCCAGTTGCTGGGCCTGCTCATGCAAGGCGGGGAAGGCCCCTTCGAGCGGCTGATCCAGGATGCGGCTTTCGAAGACCAGGGCGTCGGTGCCGGCGTTGAACGTCACCGGCACGTTGAAGAACTTCTCGAACAGATCGGCGTTGGCGGGGCGATCACACTTCAAGGTGACACCGATGAAGCCCTCTTCCGTGCCCTGCAGTGAGCGTCCGAACTTGCGAATGCAGGCAAGGATCCCTTGCGACACGAAATGCAGAGGCAGGCCATACGCGGCCAGATTGGGCAGCGGCACATCGAAATCGACCACCACCCTCGCCACGTCCCCCTCTTCCTTGACCTCCAGCTTCAGCCAAGGCAGCACCACGCGCTTGGCGAGCTCGGCCACGTGCAAGGCATCGCGCAGCGTAGGGCTGGTGGTCAGCAAGGTTTCGAATTCGGGCAGCGATTCGAAGGCGAAGGTGTCGCCCAGCACCAGCGGAAAATGCTTGTCGGGCGGCGACAGGGCCACGCATTGCTCCAGCAGCGAGATCAGCTGCAGCGGCGACACACGGGCGTCTTCCAGCCGGATCAGATCGATCTTGATGCCAGCTTCCTTGAACAGGGGCTGCACATTGAAGGCGCACTTGGCCGCTGCCTTGATCCAGGCGGACAACATGAACAGCGGAATGGGCCGGATGCCCATCGCTTCCAGGACAGCTTGCGGCGGCAGTGGGATACGCATAGAAAAGAAATCGGCACACCCTGTGAGCGTTCACCTCATGAAGCGGAACGGAATTGCTCCGCCACCGAAGTGCTCAAGGCGTGTGCCGAAGTCTAACCAACTAAATGGAGACGAGGCCGGGAAAGTTCAACAGGCCATCACGGCGGGTCAGCGGGCCATGGCCGCGCGCATCATCTCGCTGGCTTCAACGGGGTCGCGGTTCATGTTGAACGCGGCCACCCACTCCTTGTAGCCGGGCTGATCCACTTCCTGCCAGGGGTGGTAGCTGGGCTTGTAGTACGGGAAATAGTGCTTGTAGATGGGCGCTGCAAAGCCGGAGGGCTTGAGCAGCCAATACAGGCCCTTGATGTTGAGCTTCACGCGCTCGGCCAAGCTGAAGCCATCGGCCTTCAGCATCGCGTTGAGGAATTTGAAGATCACGAAGGGGAACATGAAGGTGGCGTGGATCATCGCGGCGATCCGGATGGTGTAGCTCACCTTGGCGTAGTCCATCATCACGTCGTAGGCCACGCCCTTGTGCTCGACCTCTTCGATGGCGTGCCAGGCGTACATGGCACGCACATTGGGATGGGCCTCGCGCATGATGTCGCGCTCGTCGAACATGGGGTGGGCGCCGATGGCCGTGAAGTGCTCCAGCGCACCGGTGATGGCCAGCGTGTACTCGCGGCTGAACTTGCCGCGGTAGTGATCGAACAGCAGCCAGTCCAGCCACTTGCTCAGCTTGTCGACCGGCATGCCCTGGGCACGCAGGCGGTCGTTGTACTGGTTGTGCACCATGCTGTGCTGGGCTTCCTGGCGGTTGAAGTCCTTGATGTCCTGCAGCAGCTTGGGGTCGGTGACGCGGTCGCGGAAATCGCGCACCGTGGTCATGAAGAATTTTTCACCGGGCGGGAAGATGAGCGACATCGCGTCGAAGAAGCGCGTCTTGAATGCGTCGCCGCCGAACCAGTACTTGGGGATGTCGCCATCGAGGCCGAAATCGAGGCGCTCACGCGGAACGATGGGATGCTGGTGCTCGGTCTGGTATGCCATCTATTGGAACCTCTGGTGGGTTTCGGTGATTGGGATCGGTGTCTCCGATATCCGATGACATGACTGTAAGAACTTACTACCGCGGCCGACAGGATGCGGAATGACAGCAAGGTATCGTCCACGACACCCGGGATTCAGTGTTTTCACCAAGGGAGGGGCCAGCCGCATGCGCCCGACGATCGCCCAGAAAAAGGCCCCTGGGCAGGGGCCGATGACAAGGTGTGAAGGACGTCCCGACATGGCGTCAGGAAGACAGGGCCAGATCCTGCCGCATTTGCTCGCTGGCCTTGACCGGGTCTTTGGAACTGTTGAAAGCCGCCAGCCATTCGGCATAGCCGTGCTGCTCGCTTTCTTCCCAGGGGTGATAGCCGGGCTTGTAGTACTGGAAATAGTGCTTGAACATGGGCTGCAGCAGGCCGCCCGGCTTGAACAGCCACCAGATGCCTCGCAGCATCAGGCCGATGCGCTGGAAGGCGTTGTAGCCATCATGGATGTAGAGCTGGCGCTGAATCACGTGGATGGTCATGGGGAACATGATGGATGCATGCGCCAACGCCAGGACCCGCTTGAAATAGCCCACCTTGGCGTAATCGACCATCACGTCGTAGGCCACCCCCTTGTGCTCGACCTCTTCGATGGCATGCCACGCGTACATGGCACGCACGCGGTGATCGGCTTCCTTCATGACGTCGCGCTTGTCGAACAGGCTGTGAGCGATGATGGAGGTGAAGTGCTCCAGCGCGGCGGTGATGGCAAGGGTGTACTCGCGGCTGTAGCGCTTGCGATAGGTGGTGTTGAGCAGCTTGTCGACATAAGCGGCCAAGGCGTCCACCTTCACACCCTGCTTGCGCAGACGATCGTTGTCCTGCCGATGGACCAGGGTGTGCTGCGCTTCCTGGCGGTTGAAGCCCTGGATGTCTTCCAGCATCTTCGGATCGGTGATGCGGTCGCGGAAATCGCGCACGCAGGTCATGAAAAATTTCTCGCCAGGGGGAAAGATGAGGGACAGCGCATCCCAGAAACGCGTCTTGACCGGATCGCCGCCAAACCAGTACTTGGGCACATCGCCGTCCAGCCCGAAATTCAGCTTTTCGCGCGGAATGATGGGATGCTGGGCCTCAGGGTGTTTCTTTGCATTCATGGCAGTCACCTCATGCGTTGTTCTGGCTGTACCCCACTGTAGGTCACAGCCTGATGGGGCGACAGGATAAGGCATGACAGCAAGGACGCTGCAGCGACATTCTCGCCAATATGAGGCCAGTGGCGCCTCTTGAAATTCGAGAAACCCTTCACGCGTCGGCGCTTCGGGACCCATATCTGGAATATTCAGTTCCCCTGGGCTCAAATCGGGCTGCAAAGCTCCAATATTGAAAATATCTTGATGGCGACACGCTCGCCGCCTTTTTGCCCATGTCTGCCGATACCCCATCGCTTTCATCCGCACCGTCGCCCTGGCAAGGCACCGATGCCGCCCAACCTGAAGCGTTCCGGGCGCTGGTGCAGGGCATCGGCGTCATTGCGGGTCTGACGCATGCGGCCTTCTGCAGCCTGTTTTTCTGGAGTGGCGTGACGTCGCTGGCCTACATCAACATCGGCAGCGTGTTGTGTTACGTGGCGGTGTTCGAGATGGCGCGCCGCAACAAGGTTGGGCAGGCGTGGGCACTGACCATTGCCGAAGTGCTGGGGCATGCCGTGCTGGCGGTGGCCGTGCTGGGCTGGGACACCGGCTTTCACTACTACATCCTGCTGGTCATCCCTGTCGCGGTGATCAGCTCGATCCGGCCGGTGGGCCTGAAGGCGGCCACGGTACTGGGCGTGATGCTGACCTATCTGGGGCTGGACATCGCCTTCCGGCATCAGGGCCCGGCCAAGGCCCTCTCTACCGCCGTCATCGACGGCCTCCACTACTTCAACGTGGTCGGCGTCATGGTGATTTTGATTTTCCTGGCCGGCTATTACTACTTCCTCATCGACAAGGCGGCAACGGCCCTGCGCGAGATGGCCGGCACCGATCCGCTGACGCGCCTGCGAAACCGGCGCTCGATGATGGAGCTGATCCGGCGAGAGGAAAGCCGTGTGAGACGGGGGCAACCTTACCTGTCGTTCATCCTGTGTGACCTGGACCACTTCAAGGGCATCAACGACACGCTGGGCCACGATGCGGGCGATGCGGTGTTGAAACAGGCCAGCGAGGTGTTGATGTCAGGTGTGCGGGATGTGGATTTCGTGGCCCGATGGGGCGGCGAAGAGTTCCTGGTGGTCCTGCCGGATACCGATACGGAAGGTGCCCGCCTGGTGGCGGAGCGGCTGCGCCAGAAGCTGGAGCAGGCCGCGTTCGATCACGGGCAGCGCCCCATCCGCATGACGATGACGCAAGGCATCGCCACGCTGCAGCCCGAAGAAAGCGCCGATCAGGCCATCACCCGCGCGGACACCGCGCTCTACGACGGCAAGCGCGGCGGACGCAATCGCGTGGTGCTGGCGGCGACCTGAGGCGGCAAGGCGGTTCGGCAGTGCCTTGCGCTGGCCCCACGGCACAGCGCAAAGACCTCCCGGAGGCTTGACAGACAACCTTACAGGCGCTCGGCCACCCACCCCTGGACGCTGGCCAGGGCTTGGGGCAGACCCGCCGCATCGGTGCCGCCGGCCATGGCCATGTCGGGCTTGCCGCCGCCCTTGCCGCCCACCTGCTGGGCAACGAAGTTCACCAGTTCGCCCGCCTTGACCTTGCCAATGCTGTCGGCGGTGACGCCGGCCGCGATCTGGACCTTGCCGCCTTCGACGGCGGCCAGCACGATGGCAGCGGTCTTGAGCTTGTCCTTGAGTTTGTCCATGGTCTCGCGCAGGGTCTTGGCATCGGCCCCTTCCAGGGTGGCCGCCAGCACCTTGAGACCCTTGATGTCCACTGCCTGGGCCATCAGTTCGTCGCCCTGGCTGGAGGCCAGCTTGCCCTTGAGGGCAGCGATTTCCTTTTCCAGCGAGCGGATTTGGTCCTGCGCGGCGGCCACGCGGGCGGGCACGTCGTGCGGGGTGGCCTTGAGCAGCGCCGCCACGCCCTTGAGGGTGGTTTCCAGGTTCTGGGTGTAGGCCAGTGCGTTGGCACCGGTGATGGCTTCGACACGGCGCACGCCGGCAGCCACGCCACCTTCGGCCACGATCTTGAACAGGCCGATGTCGCCGGTGCGCTGGACGTGGGTGCCGCCACACAGCTCCTTGGAGGAGCCGATGGACAGCACGCGCACCGTCTCGCCGTACTTCTCGCCGAACAGCATCATCGCGCCGCTCTTTTGCGCGTCTTCCAGCGCCATGACCTGGGCCTGCGCATCGGCATTGGCCAGGATCTCGGCATTGACCAGCTCTTCGACCTGGCGGATCTCGTCGTCCGTCAGCGGGGCGTTGTGGGCGAAGTCGAAGCGGGTGCGGTCGGCCGTGACCTGCGAGCCCTTTTGCTGCACGTGATCGCCCAGCACTTCGCGCAGGGCCTTGTGCATCAGATGGGTGGCACTGTGGTTGCGCACGGTCTTGGCGCGCACGTCACCATCGACGCGGGCATTGATCGTGTCGCCGACCTTGATCGTGCCTTCGACCACGCGGCCGTGATGCCCGTAGACATCGGCCTGGATCTTTTGCGTGTCTTCCACCAGGAAGCGGCTGGTGCCGTTGCGCAGCTCGCCGCTGTCGCCGGCCTGGCCGCCGGATTCGGCATAGAACGGGGTGTTGTCGAGCACGATGACGGCGTCATCGCCGGCATTGGCCTGCTGGGCGGGCGCGCCATCCACGTACACGGCGGTGACCTTGGCGCCATCGTGGCTCAGGTGCTCGTAGCCATGGAAGGCGGTGGGCACGCCGCTGTATTCGAGGCCGGCGGCCATCTTGAACTTGCCGGCGGCACGGGCCTGTTCGCGCTGGCGGGCCATGGCTTCGTCGAAGCCCTTCTGATCGACGGTGACCTCACGTTCGCGGCAGACATCGGCCGTCAGGTCGACGGGGAAGCCATAGGTGTCGTGCAGCTTGAAGGCGGTTTCGCCATCGATCTGCGTGGCGCCCGTGGCCAGCGCGCCTTCGAGGATCTCCATGCCGTGGGCGATGGTCTGGAAGAAGCGCTCTTCTTCGGTCTTGAGCACCTCGGTGATGCGCTTCTCGTTCTGGCGCAGTTCGGGGTAGGCCTCGCCCATCTGCTCGACCAGGGCGGCCACGAGCTTGTGGAAGAACGGGGTGCGCGCACCCAGCTTGTAGCCGTGGCGGATGGCGCGGCGCGTGATGCGGCGCAGCACGTAGCCGCGGCCTTCGTTGGACGGGATCACGCCGTCTGCCACGGTGAAGGAGCAGGCGCGGATGTGGTCGGCGATCACCTTCAGCGACGGGCTTTGCGGATCGAAGCCCTCACCGGCCGGCGATGCGTTCGTCACGGCCTGGCGGGCCGCGGACAGCAGTGCCACGAACAGGTCGATCTCGTAGTTCGAGTGCACGTGCTGCAGCACGGCGGCGATGCGCTCCAGGCCCATGCCCGTGTCCACGCTGGGCTTGGGCAGCTTGTGCATCACGCCGTCTTCGGTGCGGTTGAACTGCATGAAGACGTTGTTCCAGATCTCGATGTAGCGGTCGCCGTCTTCATCGGGGCTGCCCGGAGGGCCGCCAGCCACGTCGGGGCCGTGGTCGTAGAAGATCTCGGTGCAGGGGCCGCAGGGGCCGGTGTCGCCCATCATCCAGAAGTTGTCGGACATGTAGCGGCCGCCCTTGTTGTCGCCGATGCGCACGATGCGCTCGGCGGGCACGCCCACCACCTTGTTCCAGATCTCGTAGGCCTCGTCGTCCTCGTGGTAGACGGTCACCCACAGCTTGTCCTTGGGCAGCTTGAACTGCGTGGTCAAGAGCTCCCAGGCGTACTGGATGGCGTCGTGCTTGAAGTAGTCACCGAACGAGAAGTTGCCCAGCATCTCGAAGAAGGTGTGGTGCCGCGCGGTGTAGCCAACGTTGTCCAGATCGTTGTGCTTGCCGCCGGCGCGGATGCACTTCTGCGAGGTGGTGGCGCGCGTGTAGGGGCGCTTGTCGAAGCCCAGGAACACGTCCTTGAACTGGTTCATCCCCGCGTTGGTGAACAGCAGCGTCGGGTCGTCGCCCGGCACGACAGGGCTGGACGCCACGATGGTGTGGCCCTTGGACTGGAAAAACTCCAGGAAGGTCTTGCGGATATCGGCTGCTTTCATTCTGCGGCTTTCATGAGGACTCTCCCGCGCGAGGGGCGAAGCCCTCCATTATAGGTTTGGGGGCCTATGATTGCGGATTCAACCAGACCCGTTCAGATCCAAGGCGGGCACTCAGGAAACCGGCCCAACCAAGACCCGTACCGTTTGACAGGACCCTCCCGAGGACCCCATGACCACGCGCTCCCCCTCCCCCCTGGCCTCGCTCCAGGACCCCACCCTGCTGAAAACCCAGGCCCTGATCGACGGCCAGTGGGTCGATGGCACCGCCCGCTTCGATGTGACCGATCCCGCCACCGGGGCCAAGCTGGCCGACGTGCCCAACCTGGGCGCGGCCGACACCGAACGCGCGATCGCCGCAGCCAACAAGGCCTGGCCCGCCTGGCGCGCGATGACGGCCAAGGCCCGCGCCGCGATCATGATGAAGTGGTTCCAGCTCTTGACGCAGCACGCCGACGACCTGGCGCGCATCATGACGGCCGAGCAAGGCAAGCCGCTGGCCGAGGCCAAGGGCGAAGTGGGCTACGGGGCCAGCTTCATCGAATGGTTTGCCGAAGAGGCCCGCCGTGTCTACGGCGAGACCGTGCCGGCCACCGATCCGACCAAACGCTTCCTGGTGATCCGCCAGCCCATCGGCGTGTGCGCGGCCATCACGCCGTGGAACTTCCCGATCGCGATGATCACGCGCAAGGTGGCCCCGGCCTTGGCGGCCGGTTGCCCTGTGGTGATCAAGCCGGCCGAAGCCACGCCACTGTCGGCGCTGGCCGTGGCCGAACTGGCGCAGCGCGCCGGCATGCCGGCGGGTGTGCTCAACATCGTCACCGCCGATGCGAAGCAGTCCATCGAGGTGGGCAAGGCCCTGTGCGCCAGCGATGTGGTCCGCCACCTCTCGTTCACGGGCTCGACCGAGGTCGGCCGCATCCTCATGCAGCAGTGCGCGCCCACGGTCAAGAAGCTCGGGCTGGAACTGGGCGGCAACGCGCCCTTCATCGTGTTCGACGATGCCGACATCGACGCCGCGGTGGAAGGCGCGCTGATCAGCAAATACCGCAACGCAGGCCAGACCTGCGTGTGCGCCAACCGCCTGTACGCCCAAGCCGGCATCTACGACCAGTTCGTAGCCAAGCTGGCCGAGAAGGTGGCGCAGATGAAGGTCGGCAACGGCTTCGAGCCAGGCGTGGTGCAAGGCCCGCTGATCGAGGCCGAAGCCCTGTCCAAGGTGGAGACACTCGTGGCCGATGCGCTCAACCGTGGCGCGCGCGTGATCACCGGCGGGGCGCGCGCACAACATCGAAGGCGGCCACTTCTATCAGCCGACCGTGCTGGCCAACGTGCCGGCCGATGCCCGCATGTCGCGCGAGGAAATCTTCGGCCCGGTGGCGCCCGTCTTCAAGTTCGAGACGGAAGCCGAGGCCATCCAGTTGGCCAACGATACCGAGTTCGGCCTGGCCAGCTATTTCTACAGCCGCGATGTGGGCCGCATCTTCCGGGTGGGCGAAGGCCTGGAGTACGGCATGGTGGGCATCAACACCGGCCTGATCTCGACCTGCGAGGTGCCGTTCGGCGGCGTCAAGCAATCGGGCCTGGGCCGCGAAGGCGCGCGCCAGGGCATCGACGACTACCTGGAAACGAAGTACATGTGCCTGGGTGGGCTGGACAAGTGATGTCGGCCTGACGATCCGGCTTCACCGAGCCTCCAAGCAAAACGGCTTGTCTCTCGACAAGCCGTTTCGTTTTTGCATCTGGAGCGGGTGATGGGAATCGAACCCACGTTATTTGCTTGGGAAGCAAGAGTCCTACCATTGAACGACACCCGCGTTGGGCCGCATTGTAGCGCGGCCCAGGCGCTTGACGCGGGATCAATCCCCGTCGGTGTGCAACTCGCAGAAAGACCAATCGGCTCCGGCCTCGCCGCGTGCCCGCAACACCGGATCGGTGCACACCCATGAGAAGGCCCGCAACTCGCCTGCATGCGGCACAAAGCCCGCACGCTGCAGTTCCGGTTCGATGTCGTGCCTGCGCAGCGTACAGCTCGAGGTACTCGACACCCTGGCGCTCGGCCTCGCCGATGACGCGCCACAACAAGGCTCGCAAGGCCTGATCGCGATGTGATTCGCTCAGCACCAGCTCCATCACCGTCCAGCACCAGCGGCCGGGCGTGAACTGGTCGCGGCGGGTGATCATCAACCCCACCAGTTCGTTGCGGGCGGGGTCCCGCGCCGTCCAGATGTCAAAGCGTCCCCGCGGCGATTGCAGGCGCCAGGACCAATGCGCCCTGCTGCGAATGACCTCGATGCGATCCGGATGTCGCGCGCGTGTGATGAGGGATTCCGCGTCCACGGGCAGCTCGCTTTCGTGCCGGACCTGGATGCCCTGTCGGCCCAGCCCGAGCGTGAACAGGCTGGCCACATGCACGCCGAAATTGAGCAGGGCAGACACCACGCAAGCCGCAGGCTTGAAGCGGATGCGGCGCAGCACATATCGATCGAACCGAACCGGCCGGACATGCGTGCGACGCCCCTCCAGCACGTGATAGGCCCGCGACACCAGCCCGGCCGATTGCGTGTTGCTGCCCACCGCGATCACATTGGGAAAGCGCTGCGCGATGGCCTGGTTGATCCACAAGCCCATGCCGGTTTCCTGCCACCTCGGATCCACGAGGAGATCCATGACGCGGTGTACGCCCACGCGTTTGCCGGCCACTTCCAGCTCCAGATCCTCCAGCCCGATCATGGCCAGCAACTGCTCACCCTGGAAAAGCACCCACAGGTCACCCCGGCCCTCGCCGGATCGACCCAGGCGATATCGCCAGCGCAGGTAGCGCGCGTCATCCCACTGGATCTGATCGCCAATGGCCGATTGCCGCAGGCCGATGATCGCGTCGAGATCGGCCTCTGTGGCACAACGCAGCCACGAGGGCAGCTCCGCCGGATCGGCCCGCAAGGCACGAGCGACCAGGCGCGTCGTCCTGGCGAAATCCGGCAGCGTGGCGCCCGCGGTGCTCATGTCTCAATGATCGGCGAGAACGCCCTGGGCACGCAGGAAATCCAGGGCGTCGCTGACTTTGGTCATCGCCCGGGACACCTCGGCGGGCAGCTCCAGCCCGAAGCGTTCGTCCAGTTCGGCGCTGAGCATCACCACGCCCATCGAGTCCCATCCAGGCAGGTTCGCACGGGGCGTGTCGACCTTGACTTCTTCCGGTGGCGCATCGAACGCCTGGGCCAGCATGGCCAGCGCCTCTGTGGTGCTCATTGCCGTCACTTGGTACCTCCCAACTTCACTTCGACTTCCATACGCGGCGCACTCACGCCTGAACAGGTTCACCGCCCAGCACCGAGTGGATCAAGGGCACATCGGCCCGCAGTCTGACGATGGCAGCACTCCACGACAGACCCACGCCATAACCCAGCAGCATCAAGGTGAGCTCGCGATCGCGCGGCATGCCCAGCGCCTTGGTGACGGTCACCGCCACGGAAGGCCCGCCGCAGTTGCCGGTCTCTTCGATGGTCATGGGCACGCGATCGTCGCTCAACTCGAACTTCTTCATGAGGTGTTTCATGATGAAGCGATTGGTCTGGTTGAACACGAATTTGTCGATGTCGGCCACGCCCTTGCCGGCAAAGGCCAGGGTCTCTTCGATCATCGCGGGCACCCGCTTGATCGTGAAATTGAAGATGGCCGCGCCATCCATGAAGACATGGCGATCGCGCGGATCGGCCGGCTGGGGATCGCGGAAGGCCCCGCCGCGCATGATCAGCGCATCGGCACCGGTGCCATCGGTATACAGGCCGAAGCTGGCTTCATCGGCCGCGTCGTCCGTCCACTCCAGGGCGGTGGCCGAGCCGGCATCGCCGAAAAGCAGCGTCGTGCCGGCGTCGTCAGGCGAGGCGAAGCGGCTGGGCGTTTCGCCGTGCAGCATGAGGATGCGACGGTGGCCGCCCCCCTTGAGCATGGTGCCGGCGATGTACAGCCCATAGGGATAGCCGGAGCAACCCAGGCCGACATCAAAGGCCGCGCAGTGAACGCCCAGCCCGAGTCGGGCGTGCGCAATGCAGGCGGACGAAGGCAGAAAGTAATCCGGCGATTGCGTGACCAGGATCAGGCCGCTGACCGAGTCGGCCTCCCAACCCAGAGTGGCCATCAGTTGCTGCGCGGCTTGAATGCACAGATCGGTGGCCGTGACGCCGGGCTGGACCACATGGCGAAAGCGGACGCCAGCCATGGAAACCACCTTGCGGACATCGGTGGCGCCGTAAGTGTCTGCCAGAGACTGGTTGTCCACCACATCGGGCGGCACGCAGGTGCTGATGCCGGCAATGCGAAAGCCCTGCAGACGCGACAGACTCACGCCGCGCTCCCTTGCGAGGCCTCCTGCGCCGATCGCTTGCGGTCCACGAAGGCGACCAGGGCATCGATGGAATCGAGGTTGTCGGGCACCATCTCGTCGTCGGTCACCTTGACGCCGAAGGTTTCTTCGACGAACAGGATGATCTCCAGGATGCCGGTGGAATCGAGCACGCCCGTCTCCAGGAACGAGGCGCCATCCTGCAGCTTGCTCCCATCGTCCGTGAACAGACAGTTCTCCAGGACATAGCGCCGCAGGGCTTCTCTGGTGTTGGTGCTCATGGCTCTCCCGTCATGCTGGACCGGCCGCAACAGGCGCCGGTGCCTCGTCAATGAAATGCTGATGCCATGCCTGCATGGAGGCCATGGCAACCAGGGCCTGATTGTCTCTTGTTCCCATGGCCTGGGGGTTGCGCGAAGCCTTCTTCAGCAGCATTTCACCCATTGAGGGGTGGAAATAGTTGGCGTTTTCCAGCCGTTCACGTGACAGTAATTCGGTCACCCATGGCAAGGGCTGCCCCGTTTGCACATCGAGGAATGCCTGGGCATCCGGCGCGCGATAAGGCTGCTTGCTGCGTTGAACGGTCGCGGTCGGCAGGTAGCGCTGCATGGCGCGCTTGAGGGCATGCTTTTCATCGAGGGCCCGGATCTTCAGCCGCATCGGCAGGCGGTTGGCAAACTCGATGACGCGGTGGTCCAGATAGGGAAAGCGCCCTTCCACCCCATTGGCCATGAGCATGCGGTCGCCCTGCGAACTCAGCAGGTAGTTGCCCATCAGCAGACGGGCCTCCAGGTACTGCGCGCGTGCCAGCCACGTCCAGTGCCGTGCCTCGCGGGGGAACAGGGCTTCCACTTCGGCGACCACGGCATCCAGAGGGCGCGCATCCAGCAAGAAGGCCTTGGACTTGCTCGTCGAATCGAAGCGAGGCAGATGGGAGAACGCCAGGGCTTGCGGACGTGCCAGGCCGATGCCGTAGAAGTGTTCCAGATAGGTCTTGAGCCGCGCGCCCTGCTGGGCCAGATACGGATACAGGCGCTGCAGCAGCAAGGGCCGCGCGGCCGATGCCGGCTCACGCGACCAGAACTGGCGCACCTTCGCTTCCTTGAACAGGTCATAGCCCCCGAAGACCTCATCGGCGCCCTCGCCCGTCAGCACCACCTTGAAGCCCTGCGCCCGCACCAGCCCCGAGAGCATCTTCATCGGTGCCGGGGCGGTGCGCACCAGCGCGGTCTCGGTGTGGGCGATGACCGAAGGGAAGCTGCGCCCGATGTCTTCGGCCTCGCAGAAGATGCGGCTGTGATCGGTGCCGAGGAAGGCCACCATGCGGTCCTGGTGTGCGGTCTCGTCATGCTGCGCACTGCCGAAGCCGATGGAGAAGGTACGCAAAGGCGTGCGCGTCTCATGCCGGACGATGCTGGCCAGGATCGACGAATCGAGCCCGCCTGACAGATAGGCACCGACGGGCACATCAGCCCTGAGGCGGATGCGGGTGGCGTCCAGCAGCAGTTCCCGCAATTCGTCCAGCAGGGCATCGTCCTGATCGGGCATGGGCGGTGCTTCGGGCTCGGTCGGGAAGCACCAATCCCAGTAGCGGTGGGTGCGCAGCCGCAGGGCATCGTCGTGGTCTTTCTCGGCCACGAGCATCGTGCCGGGCTCCACCGTGCGCACGCCTTCGAACATCGTGCGGTCGCCAATGGGCGACCAGCAACTCATCACCTGATCCAGCGCAATGCGGTCAGCCTGCGGCTTGTGCGGCCACACGGCACACACCGCCTTGGCCTCCGAGGCGAAGACCAGTTGGGGCGCATCTGCCGGGCCGCTGCCTTCGCCCACCCGATAGCACAAGGGCGCAATGCCGACCCGGTCGCGAACCAGCAGCAGGCGGGGTGCATGCGCCTGTCGCTCATCCCACAGTGCGATGGCGAACTGGCCGTTGAGGTGGTGCACGAAATCATCGCCATGCGCTTCGTACAGATGCACGATGACTTCGGTGTCGCTGTGCGTGCGAAAGACGTGGCCTTGCCGGACCAGGGCCTCACGCAACTCGACGTAGTTGAAGATCTCGCCATTGAAGACCACCGCCACACGGCCGTCCTCATTGAAGATGGGCTGATCCCCGCCGGCCAGATCGATGATGCTCAGGCGGGTGTGCGCCAATCCCAACACGGGCCGCTGCAGAAACCCCGTACCATCAGGTCCACGGTGATGCAGCGCGCGGGCCATGGCCTGCAACTGGCGCGCCGAAGGCCGGCGGCCCACATCGGGCGCGCCACGCCAGTCCAGAATTCCTGCGATACCGCACATGCGTCATGCCCCGTCAGACCACATCGGCAGATCATACGCACATCGCCATGGACGCAACACGCATGCAAACCGCTGAAGACGGCCTGATCACAGCCTCTGTTCCACTGCTGCAGCGCTGGCATCAGCAGGTTCAGGCCCGCCCCCGGCACATGGCATTCATAGACGGGCCGCAAGCCATCGACCATGCCGCCCTGTGGGTTGGCGCCATGGCTTGGTGCGCGCGCCTGTCGAGACACATGCAGGCCGGCGACCGCGTGGCCCTGCTGATGGACAACAGCGCGCGCACCGCCTCCGTGGGTTACGGCGCCTGGGCAGCCGGCGGCGTATGGGTGGCGCTCAACACCGCCCTCAAGCCCGACGACCTGCTGTGGCAATTGCAGCACTGCGGCGCCAAGGTGCTGGTCCATGGCGACAAGTACGCGGCCGTGGCCGAGAAGGCGGCAGCGCTGGGCATCCAGGTTCTGCCCAACGATGCCTGCGACGAAACCCTTGCCGACCCGTCCATCGCACCGGCGTTCTCCGCGTTCGACATGCCCGATGCCACGCAGGCTGCGGCCATCATCTACACCTCCGGCACGACCGGAAAACCCAAGGGCGTCATGCTCACGCATGGCAATCTGGCGGCCAACGTTTCGGCCATCCAGCAGACGCTGCCCATGCAGGCAGACGACGTCACACTGTGCCTGCTGCCCTTCTTCTATGCCTTCGGCTTTTCGGTGTTGCACACGCACCTGACCCTGGGGGCCACGCTGGTGCTGCAGCACTCGCTGATGTACCCCCAGCAGGTGCTGCAGAAGATGGCCGAGACCCATGCCACCGCCTTCTACGGCGTGCCGTCGAGCTACTACCTGCTGATGGAGCGCGGCCAACTGGCACAGGCCCGACTCCCATCCTTGCGATACGTCGCGCAGGCAGGCGGGGCCATGGACGCGGCACGCATCGACGAGGTGCGGCGCCTGCTGCCTGGCGTCGATTTCTACGTGATGTATGGGCAGACCGAGGCCTGCTCTCGGCTGACCACGCTGCCCGCCCATCGGCTGAGCGACAAGCCCGGGTCCGTCGGCCTGCCGCTGCCGGGTGTGGCCTTGTCCATCCAGTCCGAACAGGGCGCGTTGCTGCCTGCAGGCCAGACCGGCGAAGTCTGCGCACAAGGCGCCAACGTGATGGCGGGCTACTGGCAGGCCCCGCAGGACACGGCCGCCACGCTGCAGCATGGCTGGCTGCGCACCGGCGACCTCGGCCATCTCGATGAAGAAGGCTTCCTCTTCCTGACGGGCCGCTTGCGTGAACAGATCAAGACCGGCGCGCACCGCGTGAGCCCCTGGGAGATCGAAGAGGTGATCCGCCCGCTGGCCGGCGTGCGTGAGGTGGCCGCCATCGGTGCGCCCGATCCCCTGCTGGGCGAGACGGTGCACGTCTTCGTGATGGCAGACGCGCCCTCCGATGCCTTGCGCAGGATCATCCTTCAGACGTGCAAGGCCCAACTGGCCAGCTACAAGGTCCCCAAGGCCGTCAGCTTCCTGTCAGACTTCCCCCGAACCGCTTCCGGCAAGGTGCAAAAGCATCTGCTGGCCGCCACCCTTGCGACCCCACCCGCCGAGCCGACATCACACCATGACGCCTGACATCGACGCCCTCACCACCCGCCTGCTGGCCTTCGACCACGATGCGGAGATCGCCCGCATCACCGACAAGATGCGCACGGTGCTGCGCGACCACCTCAAGCGCCGCGGCCTGGTGGTGGCCATGTCCGGCGGCATCGACAGTTCCGTGTGCGCGGCGCTGGCCGTCAAGGCCGTGGGCCCGTCCCGCGTCTTCGGTCTGCTCATGCCCGAGCAGGACTCCTCGTCCGACAGCGCGATCAAGGCCACCACGCTGGCCCAGCACCTGGGCATCACCTACACGGTGCAGGACATCGCGCCCACGCTGGAAGCCATCGGCTGCTACCGGTGGCGCGACGATGCCATCCGTGCGGTGTTCCCTGCCTATGGCCCGGGCTGGAAGAACAAGATCGTGATTGCAGGCGGCACCTCTGGCCAGTTCAACCACTTCAAGCTCGTCGTGGCCGAGCCCGACGGCTCGCTGCACGAACAGCGGCTGGGCCTGCGCGAATACCTGCAGATCGTGGCCGCCACCAACTTCAAGCAGCGCATCCGCAAGACGCTGGAGTTTTTCCATGCCGACCGTCTGAACTACGCCGTGGTGGGCACGCCCAACCGGGTCGAATACGACCAGGGCTTCTTCGTGAAGAACGGCGATGGCTCGGCCGATCTCAAGCCGATCGCCCATTTGTACAAGACGCAGGTCTACGCACTGGCCCGCCACATGGGCCTGCCCGACGTGATCTGCAACGCCACGCCGACCACGGACACCTACAGCCTGAGCCAGGGGCAGGACGAGTTCTACTACGCCCTTCCCTACAAGGAGATGGACGTGGCCCTGTGGCACGTCAACGAAGGCAAGCCGGTTGCCGACCTGGCCGCCTGCCTTGGCATCACCGAACAGCAGGCCATCTACATTTACCAGGACATCGAAGCAAAACGGCGCACCACGGCGCCGTTGCATTGGTCAGGCCTGCTGATGCAGGAGGTCAAGGGGCCCTGGCCGAAGCCGGCCCCCTGACCGGTCTGGGCGTCGTTCAGTCACGACGGCGGCGGTTGGACACCAGGGCCAGCCCGGCAATGCCCAGCAGCATCATGGCGATCTGGGGCGCCTCGGGCACGATGCCGGCGGTGTAGGCCTTGGTCGACAGGCCGAAGCGCAGGCTGGGATCGATGTCCACACCCAAGGTGCCGAAGTCCAGCAGGCTCAGGCCGGAGACGGCATACGAAGGCAGCTTCAGGGCCGAGGCGAAGCGCTGCTGCGCCGTCGAGGTCAGGAACATGCTGTCGAGCGCCATGTTGAGCGACAGGCCGCCGTTCATCGAAATCTTCAGGCCCTCGTCCACCTGGAAATTGAAGATGTCCATGGCCTTGGTGGTGCCGCCGGCCGAGATGAAGTCGGCCTGCAGCACATTGCGCTTGAAGTCTAGGCCGAAGTTGGCCAGCACGAAGCCGTCCGAGCCCTGACGCTGGAAGCCCAGGGCCGAACCCATCGCCTCACCCGCCACCGGCGTGAGGCTGGGCGGCAGCAGGCCCACGTTGACGGAAACCTCGGTCACCGGCATGTTGAACGCCAGGGCGTCGCCGGCGATCCGGGTGGCATTGCCCAGCCCGCTCACCGAGACGCCCATGCTTTCCATCAGATAGGCCGAATCGTCCGAGAACGTGAAGGTCGAATTGGCGTTGATGGCGCCCGTCGGCAAGGTGATGGGCAGGCCCGACGCGCTGGCGCTGAACGACGTCACCCCCAGGGTGAGGCCGAAAGCGGCAACGTACAGACTTTTCTTGATCAGTGACGACATGGAGACTCCTTCTCGGGTGGTGGGGGCGCCTTGCTTGGCGCGGCCTCGCTGGACCATGGACAAAGGATCGCAGAAAGCACCCTCCTCCAGCACACCCCCGCGAATGCGTGCCCAGGCAGGCGGTCAACTAGTTCACACCCCGCGAAGACCCGCCCCCTGAACAAGGGGGGAGGTTTCCCCGCGCCACTAGAATCCCGCCCATGAATCAGCCCGCATCCCTGCCGCCTCAGGACGAGGCCGCCACCGAGGGCCAAGCGCCCGCCGCACTGCCCGAGCACCCGCGCACGATCCGCAGCTACGTCATGCGCGCCGGCCGCACCACCGAAGGCCAGGCGCGCGCCTTGTCCGAGCTGGGGCCGCGCTTCGTGCTGCCCTATGAAAAACAGGCGCTGGATTTCCGCGCGGTGTTCGGCCGCCAGGCGCCCGTCGTGCTGGAGATCGGTTTCGGCATGGGCGATGCCACCGCAAAGATCGCGCAGACCCTGCTCGATACCGATTTCATCGGTTGCGAAGTGCACGAGCCGGGTGTGGGCGCCCTGCTCAAGCACGTGGGCGAATTGGGCCTGAACAATGTGCGCATCGTGCGGCACGATGCCGTCGAGGTGCTTGAGAACATGATCGCGCCCGCCTCGCTGGCCGGCGTGCACATCTTCTTCCCGGATCCGTGGCACAAGAAGCGCCATCACAAGCGCCGTTTGATCCAGGCACCGCTGGTGCGGATGCTGTGCACCCGTCTGGCCCCCGGCGGCTACCTGCACTGCGCCACCGACTGGGAGCCTTATGCCCAGCAGATCCTGGAAGTGCTCTCGGCCGAACCCGCTCTGGCCAACACCGCCGAAGGCTACGCCGACAAGCCGGCCTACCGCCCGCTGACCAAGTTCGAGAACCGCGGCCTGCGTCTGGGCCACGGTGTGTGGGATCTGGTGTTCCGCAAGCGCTGACGAACGCTTTCAGCTGATCAGCACAAGCGCCGCAAACAACAAGGGCAGCGTTCCGCGAGGAGCGCTGCCCTGTGTACGGTGTACCTGCCGTCAGGCCGCTGAAGGCCTGACCGGTTCATGCGCGAGGATCACTCGCCGCTGAACTTGTACTCGGTCTTGGCCTTGGCCTTGAGCTCGTCGCGGAACTTGGCCATCTTGGCCTGGTTGGCGCGCTGCTTGATCTGCTCCTTGACTTCGTCGAAGCCGGGGAACTGCGTGGCACGCACGTCTTCCAGCTTGATGATGTGATAGCCGAACTGCGACTTCACGGGCTCCTGCGTGACCTGGCCCTTCTCGAGCTTGGTCAGTGCAGCAGAGAACTCCGGCACATAGTTGCCGGGGTTGGCCCAGTCCAGATCGCCACCGTTCTCGGCAGAGCCGGGGTCCTTGGAGTTCTTCTTGGCCAGGTCCTCGAACTTGGCGCCGCCCTTGAGCTGAGCCAGGATGGCCTTGGCTTCGTCTTCCTTCTCGACCAGGATGTGGCGGGCGCGGTATTCCTTGTCACCGTTGGCCGCCTTGATCTTGTCGTACTCGGCCTTGGCTTCGGCGTCGGTCGTGGGGTTCTTCTTCTCGTAGTCCTGGAACAGGGCGCGGATCAGGATGGACTGGCGGGCCAGTTCCATCTGCGTCTTGTAGTCAGCAGAGGCTTGCAGACCGCGGCGCTCGGCTTCCTGGATGAAGATCTCGCGCAGCACGATTTCGTCCTTGACCTTCTGCTCCAGTTCGGGCGTGCGGGTCTGGGGCGGCTGGCCGGGCTGCTGCGACTTGAGGATCTGCTCCATCATGGCGTCAACACGGGCCTTGGGAACGGCCTTGCCATTGACCACGGCGATGTTTTGCGCGAACACCAGCGGCGCTGCCAGCGAGAGCGAAGCGGCCAGCACGGCGGCCTTGGCGATACGGGAAGTCTTCATGATGAGCGGAAAAGCTTTCTAAAAATGAAACTCACACGGGCTCGGCTTTGATCGCCAAAGCATGGACGCCCTGAGGGATCAAATCTCGCAGGGCATCATACACAAGGCGATGCCGTTGAACGTGGGACAAACCATTGAAGCAGCGCCCACGCACATGCACGGAAAAGTGGGTGCCAGAAGAGGCCCCACTGTGCCCTGCATGCCCGATGTGGGCACTGCTGTCATCGATCACTTCGCAGGATTCAGGCTGCAAGGCCTTTTGAAGCGCCGCTTGAAGTTGATCGGCGGTGACGGTCATGCCGCTCATGCGCAGATCCTTTCGGAGTCAAAAAGTTCAATTGGCCTTCGAGGTCTCGTGAGGCTTGATGTGGCGGCTCAGATACAGGCCCTGCGCCAGTGTGAACACCAGGGTCAGCCCCAGGCTGCCCCACATCTTGAAGCTCACCCAGGTGTCGGTGGGGAAGTGGAAGGCCACCCACAGGTTGAGCACGCCCATGCCGACGAAGAACAGCACCCAGGCCCAGCCCAGGTTGCGCCAGACGGCGTCGGGCGCCTCGATCTCCCCGCCCATCATCTGGGCCAGCAGCTTCTTGCCCATCAGGATCTCGGTGACCAGGAAGCCGCCCGCCATCAGCCAGTAGATGATGGTGGGCTTCCACTTGATGAAGGTCTCGTCGTGGAACCACAGCGTCAGCCCGCCGAGCACGACGACCACCACCAAGCCTGCCCACAGCATGCGGTCCACCGGCTTGCGCATGGCCTTGAGGATGACGATCTGCAGCAACGTGGCGAAGATGACGATCACGGTGGCCAGCAGCACCGGCGCTTCGGTGGCCCCCACCTTGCCGCCCGCCACGGCAAAGCCGAGGTACTGCGTCATCCATTGGGCAGCCAGATCCTTGTGCCCGTCCGCCCACTTGTAGCCGGCGAAGAACAGGAAGATGGGCAGCAGGTCGAAGAAGATTTTCATGGGGGTGCGTTCAGTCTGTGCGCTCAGGTCTGGCGCGGCTGGAAGTCTAGCGCGGCCGAGTTGATGCAATAGCGCTCACCCGTGGGGGCCGGCCCGTCATCGAAGACATGCCCGAGGTGCGCGCCACAATGGTTGCAGCGCACTTCCACGCGCACCATGCCGTGGCTGTGGTCCATCACGCGCTCGATGGTGGCGTTGTCCGTGGGCTGCCAATAACTCGGCCAGCCGCAGCCAGCATCGAACTTCGTGGCCGAATCGAACAGCGTGACGCCGCAGCACACGCACTTGTAGACCCCGTCCTCGAAGTGATCCCAGTAACGGCCTGTAAAAGCCCGCTCGGTGGCTGCCTGGCGCGTCACCTGGTAGTCCGTGGGATCGAGCTGGGCACGCCACTCGGCATCGGTCTTCTTGACGGGGTAGTCGCTCATGGGGAGGCTCTTTGCGTGGCTGAGGATGTGGTGAAGTGTAGACAGGCCCCCCTGTCCCTGGGGCAGGGTCGCCTACTTGTGTTGGGCGCCTGACCTAAGATGCGGCACTTCTGACGACTCCCCACAGGACTTCGGCGTGGATATCTTGCTGTTCTTGAAAGCGGCCTTCATGGGCATCGTGGAAGGCCTGACGGAGTTCCTGCCCATCTCCAGCACGGGGCACCTGATCCTGGCCAACTCGCTGATCAACTTCTCGGGCAGCACCGGCGCCGACAAGGCCAAGGTCTTCGAGATCGCGATCCAGTCGGGCGCCATCTTCGCGGTGATCCTGGTCTACATCCAACGCATCAAGGACACGCTGGTGGGCCTGACGTCCGACCCCAAGGCACAGCGCTTTGCCGTCAACGTCATCGTCGGCTTCATCCCGGCCGTGATCATGGGCCTGGCCATCGGCAAGGTCGTCAAGGAGCATCTGTTCACACCGACCATCGTGGCCGTGACCTTCATCCTGGGCGGCGTCATCATCCTGATCGCCGAGCGCTTTGCCGCACAGCGCCCTCAACAACGCGTCGAGACCATCGACGACATGACCCTGGCCGACGCCATCAAGGTGGGCATCATCCAGTGCCTGGCCCTGGTGCCGGGCACGAGCCGTTCGGGCGCGACCATCATTGGCGGCATGCTGATGGGCCTGTCGCGCAAGGCGGCCACGGATTTCAGCTTCTTCCTGGGCATCCCCACCCTCCTGGGCGCGGGCGTCTACAGCCTCTACAAGGAACGGGCCCTGCTGTCGGCAGGCGATCTGCCGCTGTTCAGCGTGGGGCTGGTGTTTGCCTTCGTGTCGGCCTGGATCTGTGTGCGCTGGCTGATCCGCTACGTGTCCACGCACAACTTCGTGCCGTTCGCCTGGTACCGCATCGCCTTCGGCATCCTCATCCTGGTGACCGCCAACATGGGGTGGGTGACCTGGGCCGAATGATGCAGGCCGGCTGATCAGGCACAAGGGTGCGCCATCCATGGCGGGCACAATGCGGCCATGCGCCTGAGACACGAAGCCCTTCGGATCCTGCTGATCCGCGACCCACAGACCAAGGCCGAGGCGGCCCGGGCGCTGTATGCCGGCTGGATGGCGCAGCCCGCCGTGGAGGACCAGGCCCCTGAACTCGATGAGCGCGAACGGGCCGAAGCGCTGTCCCTGACACCGCCACAGGATGCCGCCATGCCGGGCCGTCCGGATCGGCCGGCGCTGGTGCCGGCCAAGCAGGTGCCTTCGCGCTCACCGTTCACGGATGAAGGGCGCGCCGCGCTGCTGCATGCCATCTGCCACATCGAGTTCAACGCCATCAACCTGGCCCTGGACGCCGTCTGGCGCTTCCCCGGCATGCCGTCCGACTTCTACATCGACTGGATGCGCGTGGCCGACGAGGAAGCCCTGCACTTCGGCCTGCTGAGGGATCACCTGCGCAGCATGGGCTGGGACTACGGCGACTTCGAAGCCCACGACGGCCTGTGGTCGATGTGCGAGAAGACCCGCGGCGATATCCTGGCGCGCATGGCGCTCGTGCCCCGCACCCTGGAAGCACGCGGGCTCGATGCCACGCCGCTGATCCAGGACAAGCTGCGACGCGCCGGCGACCTGCGCGCCGTCGATATCCTGGATGTGATCCTGCGGGACGAAGTGGGCCACGTGGCCATCGGCAACCGCTGGTTCCACCATCTGTGCCAGGCGCGCGGTCTGAATGCGACGAGCCTGTATCCGCAACTCGTCAAGCAATACGAAGCACCGAGGTTGCGCCCACCCTTCAACGAAGTGGCGCGCAAGGCCGCCGGCTTCACCGAAGAAGAGATGGCCTTTCTGCTGGGCGACGGCTGAGGCTTACCTGCATGAGCCGCCCGCGGCTCAAATCAACCGCGCGGGTGATGGGCCGCGTGCAGTTGCCGCAATCTCTCGCGGGCCACATGGGTGTAGACCTGCGTGGTCGAGATGTCCGCATGGCCCAGCAGCAGTTGCACCACGCGCAGATCGGCACCGTGGTTGAGCAGGTGCGTCGCAAAGGCGTGGCGCAAGGTGTGCGGAGACAAGGGTTGCGTGATGCCGGCCAGCACGGCGTACTTCTTGATGAGCTTCCAGAACATCTGCCGCGTCATCGGGCCGCCGCGCGAGGTGACGAAGAGCGCGTCGCTCACCTGGCCGGCCAGGATGTCGCCCCGGGCATGTGCGATGTAGCGCTGCAGCCATTCGCCGGCCTCCATGCCGAAGGGCACCAGCCGCTCCTTGCTGCCCTTGCCCATGATGCGCAGCACGTTTTCCGACAAGCTCACGTGCACCGACATGAGCGTCACCAGTTCGCTCACACGCAGGCCGCTGGCATACAGCAACTCCAGCATGGCGCGGTCGCGCAGGCCCAGCGGCTCGTGTGTGTCGGGGGCGGCCAGCAAGGCGTCGACCTGCTGTTCACTCAGGGTGCCCGGCGTGCGCAGGCGCTGACGGGGTGCGTCCATGCGCAGCGTGGGATCGGCTGCGGACAGACTCTCGCGCACGGCCCAGCGGTAGAAGCGCCGAAAGACGCTCAAGCGCCGTCCGACGGAAGAAGGTTTGGAGTCGGCATGCCGGGCCAGCGCGTAGCCTTGCAGATCGGCCTCAGCCGCGCTCACGAGGGTGCGGCCCTGGGCATGCGTTCGCAGCCAGTCCGAAAGGCCCTGCAGATCACGGCGGTAGGCGGACAGGGTGTTGGCGCTCAGGCCGTCCTCCAGCCAGAGTGCGTCCAGGAACCGGTCGAGGTCCGGGTCCACCACGCTCGGCTCAGACGCCGCCACGCAGCAGCCCTTCCTTCATGCGCGGATCCACCGGCTGCTCGCCCACGAAGATCTTCAGCACCGCGCGGTACAGGTCTTCGCCCGGCACCGTGGTGCCCACCGGCTTGTCGTTGAACCTGAGGCTGACGCCCCGGTCAGGCACGTAGTCCAGATCCAGTGCATCGCCGGGCTGCAACTCGCCCAGGTTGTCGATCATGGCAGCCAGTTGCGGCAGGCGATCGCCCAGTTTCGCGCGCACGGACTCCGGCTCGTGCCGGTCGATGCGGCGGATCAGGGACTTGGTCAACTCGCTGCTGGGGGCGGCCAGCATGATCTTCAAGCGCAAACGCTTGGGCCCCTGCATGGCGATGGCCTGGCCGGCATCCCGTGTCGGCGCGCTCAGATAGAGGCCAGCCACAAAGGCCTTGACCCACGCCACACCTCGCAAACCCAGCCCGTTGAGGCGCAAGGTGCGATCCGAAAGGTCGGTCGTCTCCTCGAAACGCTGGCCTTCCAGGGCCACCGTCCGGGCTTCGCGCGCCATCACATCGACGGGGGCCAGCGCACCGGCCCCCAGCAGCACGGCGGCCACCGCCAACACGCCTGTCAGCACGCCCTTTGCACCGGTCTGGCGCCAGCTTCGTGCAAGCCAGCTCTTGGTTCTCATCGCTTCTCCATCCTTGATGGGTGTGACATCGTCAACGCGGCAAGCCGGAAAATGGCCGACACACCCTGCGGGCCAGGCCCTTGCGGTTACCCTTGCGCCCCTATGTTGGACCCATTGTTGCTGCTTCCCGATTTCCTGCTGATCCTTACTGGATTGGCCATGTGCAGGTTCACCTCGCTGGGGCGGCCGGTTTGGGAGGTGGTCGAACGCCTGGTCTATCACGTGCTGTTCCCCGCGCTGCTGTTTGCCTCCATCGTCAGGAGTCCGCTGCAGCCAGGTGACGCCAGCGTGCTCGTGGGCGGCGGCATCGCGCTGTGCGTGATCGGGCTGGCGCTGGCCACCGCCTTGCGCTGGTGGCCCGGCGTCGACCACCGTCTGCAGGCCAGTGGCGCCCAGATCGCCTTTCGCTTCAACTCCTACATCGCACTGGCGTTGGCCGAGCGCATTGGCGGTGCCCAGGGCGTGGCCTGGATCGCCCTGCTCATCGCCTTTTGCGTGCCTTTGTGCAATGCAGGCGCGGTCTGGTCGCTGGCGCGCCATGGCGGCCATGATCTGCTCAAGGAGCTGGTGCGCAACCCGTTAATTGTCAGCACGCTGGCAGGGCTGACGGTGAAGGTGACCGGCCTGCCCATGCCCGGGTGGCTGCTGGAAACGGTGGGCCGCATCGGCCAGGCTGCGCTGCCGATGGGGCTGCTGGCCGTCGGCGCCGGGTTGCAGATGACGGGGCTGACCGCGTCGCCCGGCCTGGCCGGTGCCCTGCTGGCGATCCGACACGGCATCTTGCCGGCCATCGCGCTGTTTGCAGGCGGGCAGCTGGGCTTGCCACCCGCCCAACACGCGATCCTCGTGGCCTTCGGCGCACTGCCAACGGCGTCCAGCGCCTATGTGCTGGCCGTGCGCATGGGTGGCCACGGGCCTTTCGTGGCCGGGCTCATCACCATATCTACCCTGCTGGGCATGGCGACCACGCCCCTGTGGCTGGGCGCACTGGCCTGGTGGCGGCTGCCCGGCTGAGGCGGCGCCCAGTCACGCTGGGGCAGCCAGCGGATCGGCGCTCAGAACTCGCCGCTGTTGTAGGCGCGGCGGATGCCTTCAAAAGCCTGGTCCAGACGGGCTGCGGTGCGCTCGGCAGGGTTGGTCTGATCCTGCCACTCCGAGAAGGCGTTGGCCTGGCGGCGCTTGAACTCGACCTCGCGAGCCTTGGCCAGCAGCACCTTCTCGTCTTCCAGCGGTGAAGCGATTTCCGCGAGCTTGCGCTGCCAATCCTCGATGATGCGGGTGCGTTCGCCCTCGTCGCTGGTGGTTTCGGTCAGCAGCACGGCGCTCATCATCTGGCCTTCGATGGCGGAGAACTCGCCCTTGCCCATGCGCTCGGGGATTTCGGCCAGCAGACGCTGGGCCATCAGGCGACGCTTCTGGGCGTCCTTTTCCTGATCCAGCTGCTGCCAGTTCTCGAAGCTCTTCTGGTAGCGCAGGTAGCTGACGATGCGCTCGGCCTCGCCCTTGGGCGCATTCTGCTTGGCCAGCGCAGCCTTGAGCGTGTTCCAGTCGTCGGGCGAAACATCGGAGGGACGACCGTCTTCCAGTGTGGGAGGGCCCTTCATTTCCTGGGCGATTTCGGCCTCCACGGTCGTCGTCGGCTTGATGACACCGCCCTGCCCTTCGGCCAGCACCACGCCGGTGGACTCTTCCGCCCCGGAATGGCTCCAGTACCAGTAGCCCCCCGCTGCGGCCACGCCAATGGCTGCCACGAGTGCCACCGTGATGTTTCGTGATTTCGTCGTCTGGTAAGTGATCATCTGAGAACCTCTGCGCCCAGGATTGGACACGAAGACACCAAGGGGTTGCACCCGAGTTTTCACCCGAACTTTGATCCGATCCCGCTGAAACGGAGGGGTTCCGTGCGAGGATGGCCGCCGATGGAACAGCTGGAGAGGCGCCAATTGAACCACGTCGTGAACCCTGCCACGGAAACCCAGGAAGCGCACTGGCATGCGCTCGTCAACCGGATCGACCAGCACGTGCAAGGCCGGATCGGGCAAATGGTGGGCGGTATCTCACCCCTGCAAGCCTCGCTGGTCTACCTGGATTGGCTGGGCCATCTGATGGCCTCGCCCGGCAAGCAGCTCGACATCGCCCGGGGCTTGCTGGGGGACAGTCAGGCCGCCATGCTCAAACTGTCGAGCGCGCCGCGCGAGGTCGAAGCGGCCGACGGCCAATACAAGCGATTTGCCTCACCCGGCTGGGCGCAATGGCCGTATGTGGCCTTTGCCGAGGGCTTTCGCGTGCTGGAGCGCGCCTGGGAAAGCGCCACGCATGGCGTGCCGGGCCTGAACCACCGCAACGAAGAAGCGGCCGCCTTTGCCGCACGCCAGTGGCTGGACGTGCTGTGCCCGGCCAACCTGCCGTGGCTGAACCCGGATGTGCTCAAGGCCACGCAAGAAGAACATGGCGCCAACCTGATGCGCGGCGCCATGAACTGGCTGGATGACCTGCACCGCATGGTCCACAAGCTGCCGCCCGCCGGGGTCGAGGCCTATCAGGTGGGCAAGGACGTGGCCATCACGCCGGGCAAGGTGGTCTACCGGAATGATCTGATCGAGCTGATCCAGTACAGCCCGGCCACTGACAAGGTCTATGCCGAACCGGTCCTGATCGTCCCGGCGTGGATCATGAAGTACTACATCCTCGATCTATCCCCCCACAACTCGCTGGTGAAATACCTGGTCGAGCATGGGCACACGGTGTTCATGATCTCGTGGAAGAACCCGGGCACGGAGGACCGCGACAAGGGCATGGAGGATTACCGGGTGCATGGCGTGATGGCCGCCCTCGACACCGTCTGCCAGATCGTGCCGGATCGCAAGGTCCACGGCGTGGGCTACTGCCTGGGTGGCACGATGCTCCAGATCGCCGCTGCCACCATGGGCCGCGAGAAGGACGAGCGCCTGGCATCCATGACGCTGCTGGCCGCCCAAGGCGATTTTTCAGAAGCCGGCGAGTTGCTGTTGTTCATCAACGAGGCCGAGGTCAACCTGCTTGAAGCCATCATGGCCGAACAAGGCTATCTGCGCGGATCGCAGATGGCCGGCGCCTTCACGCTGCTGCATTCCAACGACCTGATCTGGTCGCGCGCCTTGAAGCACTACATGCTGGGCGTGCGCGACCTGCCCAATGACCTGATGTCTTGGAATGCCGATGCCACACGCATGCCCGCCCGCATGCACTCGGAGTATCTGCACAAGCTCTTTCTGAACAATGACCTGGCCACGGGCCGCTACGAGGTGGACGGTCAGCCGATCTGGTTCACCGACATCCATGTGCCCTGCTTCGCGGTTGGCACGGTCTCGGACCACGTGGCGCCATGGAAGTCCGTCTACAAGCTGCACTTGCTGCCACTGGACGTGACCTTCGTGCTGACCAGCGGCGGCCACAACGCCGGCATCATCAGCGAGCCCGGACACCCACGGCGGCATTTCCAACTGCAGCACCGGCCGGCTTCGGACCGCTACATCGCGCCCGAAGTGTGGCAGCAGCAGGCGCCCACGCAAGAAGGCTCATGGTGGCCTTCATGGCAGAACTGGCTGGCCGGGCACTCGAGCGGCAAGGTGGCGCCGCCGCGCATGGGTCTGCCTGGCAAGAAGGGCCAGAAACTGGCGGATGCGCCGGGCAGCTATGTGCTGATGCGGTGAGCCAGGCGGAGGTCGGTCAGGCGGACGCCGCGGCCCTTCTGCGCCCCAGCAAGGCGGCGAGCCCCACGACACCCAGCCCCATGTACGCCGCACTGCCGGCCTCAGGCACCAGGCTCTTGGGCGCCACCGCATAGCCGGACTGCTGTATCAGCGCATAGAAGTACTGTTGAGAAGGTGCGTCGCTGTAGTTCTGCAGCGTCACGCTCAACTGTTTCTGCTCCGACTTGGAGCGGCTCGTGTACGTACCAAAGCCCGACAGGTACGGCGCGTCGTCCAGGCAGGACATGCAGTCGAGTGGCTGCGCGATGTATTCCCGCTCGTCCTGCGTGATAAAGAGGCCGCCGTCTTGCAAGGTGCTCATGGACCACTGAGAACCGTATCCGTTGTCGAACTGCCCATTGCCCAAATCGATCACACTGCCTTCCGGCATCTCGATCGCCCATGACGCCTTGGCCTGCACCGTGATGGTCACGGATGTCTGGGGGCTCAGCTTGAATCCGGCCCGGTAGAACTGGAGAAAATTCCAGGCGCCCGCCGCGGGTACGTCGGCACGCACCGTGAAGCCTTCGGGCCCCGAGCTTGCCTGGTAGCCATACACGCTGGTGACGTGGCTCGCATCCAGCGGCCCCTGGAAATCCTGCGAGACGGTCTGCCCGTCAAATTGCAACCAAGGCGGGTTCTCACCACGGATGACGGAGGACTCGGACCCGTCGACATACTGCCTGAGATGGCCAGGATCCCAGGTGATCGATGGCGCGATGCCGTCGCCCAGATCGAGGTCCTTCAAGGTGATCGTCACGTCACTGAAGGACAGTTGGGAGGTGGCCGCGGCCTGGGCAGTGCCTTGCGCCGTCAGCCCACCACACAGCAGGATCAGCGCCAAGGATCCTGCCCGCGAAATGTTTTTCATGATGCATCCCCTCTTGGATGGCTCATCAGCGAGCCATGTTCATGGGGTGCGATTTTCATGGACTTTCGGTGCCATGCCATCGGGGGATCTGCCACCCTGTATCCAGGGGCCTCAGCGCTGTGGGTGACGCTGCGTTCAGTGAACCGTCAGGTCGGTGACCGCAAGGGGCTCTTTGCACCGATGGACCCGGCCGACCCCGTCTTGCCCGAACCCCTTTCCCCAGCCAGCCAAGACAGGATGGCATGGCGCTGCGCAGTCGAATGGGGATGCGACAGCAGCCCTTCCATGACGAAGGTGCCCACCGTGGCCATCAACTGCGCGCGCTCAGGGCTCAGCCCTTCCTGCGTCAGATGGGCGGTGATGAACGACTCCAGCGCCTGGTGATAGCGTTCATGCCATTCCCGGATTGCAGGAGACTGCTCCAGCCGGGCATGCACCGCCCCGATGAGCGGCTTGTAGGCGCTGAACTGGTCCATCACCCAGGTGAGGCTCTGCAGGGCGGAACGAAACCGCTTGTGCTGGTACTCGGCCACCAGTGACTGCACCAGCCTGTCCAGCGTGGCCAGAAGCACCTCGTCCTTGCCCGCGAAGTACCAGTAGATGGTATTGGCCGCGATGCCGGCACTGCGCGAGATCATGGCCATGGAGGTGTCCTCGAAGCCATGCGCCTGGAACAGCGCGAGCGCATGCGTCACGATTTCGTCGCGCTTGAGCTGAGCGTCGATGTTCCGCTTGTTCTTGGCCATGACCCCAGCATATCGCAAGATCTTGAATGGCATTCAACAAACTGCTAGGATGAGCTCTTGAACGACATTCAAGAAATGAAGCGCAGGCCCTCTGACGCCGGCTTGACGTCACGGGGTCATGAGATGCCGCAGTTGTCCATCCACGAAGAAAACATTGAGTTCACATCCCGCGGCACGGTCTGCCGGGGCTTGTTTGTCCGCCCGGCCCGGGCCGCCAACGATCACCGCACCGCGCCCCTGATCGTGCTGGCCCATGGCCTGGGCGGCATCTATGAGATGCGCTTGGACGCTTATGCCCGCCGTTTCGCCCAGGCGGGGTACGCTGCCCTCACCTTCGACTACCGCTACTTCGGCCGCAGCGACGGTCATCCACGGCACTGGCTGGTGCGCCAGGCGCAACAGGCCGACATCGCCGCCGCGATCGAGTACGGCAAGACGCTGGAGGGTGTGGACGGCCAGCGCATCGTGCTCTTCGGCTCCTCGCTGGCCGGCGGTCACATGATCGACGTCACCAGCGAACGGCACGACATCGCCGCCACCATCATCCAGGCGCCTTTCACCGACGGCGTGGCTTCCGCCATGGCCTTGTCCATCCCCAGCGCGATCGGCGTCGGGCTGTTCGCTGCGTGGGATGCGCTGTCCAGGCTGATCCGCGGCAGGCCCGTGCTGGTGCCGCTGGCGGGCACCTTCGGCACACCGGCCATGATGACGGCATCCGATGTGGTGCAAGGCGTGCTCAAGCTCTTCCCTCAGGGGTCGGCGCTGTCGGGCCGGCTGTCGCAGCACTTCCATCGCTTTGCCAGCAAGACGATCCACCTCACCCCCAACATCCGCACGTCCGACCAGCCCGAGCCCTATCCCATCGCCGGCCTCACGGGCTCGGTGATCCTGCCCTCCGGCACGGTGCTCATCAACGGCGTCAGCGCCATCTTCGGGCTCAAGATCATGTTCTGGCGGCCGGGCAAGAAGCTCAAGGACCTGCGCACGCCCATGATGGTGTGCGTGTGCGATGGCGACTCAGTGGCCCCTTCCAGACAGACCTTGCGCTACGCCAAGCATGCGCCTCAGTGCACGGTCAAGGTCTATCCCTTCGGCCACTTCGACATCTACACGGACGAGCCCTTCGAGGTCATGACCGCCGATCAACTGGCTTTTCTTCAGCGCGTGGTGCCGGTCGAGCCCTGAGCACACCCTGGGCCGAAGGGGCCAGGGGAAAGGAAAAAAGCCGCCGGGATCACGCCACGGCGGCTTTTTTGTCAGAGGGCGGCGGACAGGCGATCAAACGCCCATCCGGCGCCGCCCCCCAGAGCGGCAGGTTCCGATCAGTTCTTGGACTGGTCCACCAGCTTGTTCTTGGCGATCCAGGGCATCATGCCGCGCAGCTCGGCGCCGACCGTTTCGATCGGGTGAGCAGCGTTCAGGCGACGACGGGCCGTCATGCTCGGATAGTTCGTGCGGCCTTCCAGGATGAACATCTTGGCGTATTCGCCGGTCTGGATGCGCTTCAGAGCAGCGCGCATGGCTTCGCGCGACTTCTCGTTGATCACTTCCGTACCCGTCACGTACTCGCCGTATTCGGCGTTGTTCGAGATCGAGTAGTTCATGTTGGCGATGCCGCCTTCGTACATCAGGTCGACGATCAGCTTGAGCTCGTGCAGGCACTCGAAGTAGGCCATTTCGGGCGCGTAGCCGGCTTCGGTCAGCGTCTCGAAGCCCATCTTCACCAGCTCGACAGCGCCACCGCACAGCACGGCCTGTTCGCCGAACAGGTCGGTTTCGGTTTCTTCGCGGAAGTTGGTCTCGATCACGCCGCCCTTGGTGCCGCCGTTGGCCGCAGCGTAGGACAGGGCGATGTCACGGGCCTTGCCGGACTTGTCTTGATAGACAGCGATCAGGGAAGGCACGCCGCCGCCCTTGAGGTACTCGGAGCGCACGGTGTGGCCAGGGCCCTTGGGGGCGACCATGATCACGTCCAGATCGGCGCGGGGCACGACCTGGTTGTAGTGCACGTTGAAGCCGTGGGCAAAGGCCAGCACGCCGCCTTGCTTGATGTTGGGCTCGACGTTGTTCTTGTACACCTCGGGGATGTTCTCGTCGGGCAGCAGGATCATGACGACGTCAGCGGCCTTGACGGCCTCGTCGACCTCGGCGACTTTCAGGCCAGCGCCTTCGGCCTTGGACCAGGATGCGCCACCGCGGCGCAGACCGACCGTCACGTTGACGCCCGAATCACGCAGGTTCTGTGCGTGGGCGTGGCCTTGCGAACCGTAACCCACGATGGTGACGTTCTTGCCCTTGATCAGGCTCAGATCGGCGTCCTTGTCGTAATAGACCTTCATGTTTGTAGCTCCGTCGGAAAAACTGTTGATGGGTTCAGGAAATAGCGGGAAGAGTGAACAAGCGCGATCGCGCCTTCTTCAGACGCGCAGGATGCGCTCGCCGCGCCCGATCCCGCTGGTCCCGGTGCGCACGGTTTCAAGGATGGCGGCGCGGTCGATCGCTTCAATGAAAGCGTCGAGCTTGGCGGCGTCGCCGGTCAGTTCGATGGTGTAGGTCTTGTCGGTCACATCGACGATGCGGCCGCGGAAGATGTCGGCCATGCGCTTCATCTCCTCGCGCTCCTTGCCGACGGCACGGACCTTGATGAGCATGAGCTCACGCTCGGTGTAGGGGCCTTCGGAAAGATCGACCACCTTGACCACCTCGATCAGGCGGTTGAGGTGCTTGGTGATCTGCTCGATCACGTCGTCCGAACCGGTGGTCACGATGGTCATGCGCGACAGCGACGGGTCTTCCGTCGTGGCCACGGTCAGGCTCTCGATGTTGTAGCCGCGTGCGGAGAACAGGCCCACCACGCGCGACAGCGCGCCGGCTTCGTTCTCGACCAGAAGGGCAATGATGTGTTTCATGTCGGATCGTCCTTGCCAGGCTCTTGAGCCCGTGGGCGGTAACCCAGGGGCCGTGGCCTCGCGGTTCGATGTGGATCGTTGCAGTGTGATCCCGGCTGCGCGGTTCAGGGTCGCCAGAGCCGATGCCGGCAAGCATCGGCCCGCACCCTGCCCCGCTTCAGCCGGGCATGTCGGTTGGTTTCAGGTTCAGGTCGTCAGTCGGGCGTGGATCACAGGTCCTCGGAGCCCAGCAGCATCTCGGAGATGCCCTTGCCGGCCTGCACCATCGGCCAGACGTTTTCCGTCGGGTCGGTGCGGATGTCGAGGAACACGGTGCGGTCCTTGAGCTTGATGGCTTCGCGCAGCGCACCTTCGACATCTTCCGGACGCTCGATCAGCAGGCCCACGTGGCCATAGGCCTCGGCCAGCTTGACGAAGTCAGGCAGCGCGTCCATGTAGCTGTGCGAATAGCGGCCGCCGTAGTCCAGCTGCTGCCACTGGCGCACCATGCCCAGGTAGCGGTTGTTGAGCGAGAGCACCTTGACCGGCGTGTTGTACTGCAGGCAGGTGGACAGCTCCTGGATGCACATCTGGATCGAGCCTTCGCCCGTCACGCAGAACACGTCGGCATCGGGCTTGGCCAGCTTGATGCCCATGGCGTAAGGCAGGCCCACGCCCATGGTGCCCAGGCCGCCCGAGTTGATCCAGCGGCGCGGCTCTTCGAACTTGCAGTACTGCGCGGCGAACATCTGGTGCTGGCCCACGTCGGAGGTGACGTAGTACTCCGTGCCGCGGGTCAGCTCGGCGAGCTTCTCGATCACGGACTGCGGCTTGATGACCTCCTTGGAGGTCTTGTACTTCAGGCACTCGCGCTTCTTCCACTCGTTGACCTGGTTCCACCAGGTGGCCAGCGCGTTCTGATCCGGCTTGAGCGGCGACTCCTTGATCTGGGCGATCATCTCGATCAGCACGTCCTTGACGTCGCCGACGATGGGGATGTCGACCTTGACGCGCTTGGAGATCGACGAAGGGTCGATGTCGATGTGGATGATCTTGCGCTCGACCTGGGCGAAGTGCTTGGGGTTGCCGATCACGCGGTCGTCGAAGCGGGCGCCGATGGCGATCACCACGTCGGCGTTCTGCATCGTCATGTTGGCTTCGTACGTGCCATGCATGCCCAGCATGCCCAGGAAGGTCTTGTCCGAGGCGGGGATGGCACCCAGGCCCATCAGGGTGCTGGTGCTGGGGTAGCCCAGCATGTTGACCAGCTCGCGCAGCTCGGCGGAGGCCTCGCCCAGGATCACGCCGCCGCCCGTGTAGATATACGGACGCTTGGCGCTCAGCAGCAGGTTCACGGCCTTGCGGATCTGGCCGCCGTGGCCCTTGCGCACCGGGTTGTACGAGCGCATTTCCACCGACTCGGGGTAGTGGAAGGCCGTGGTCTTGAGCGACACATCCTTGGGGATGTCCACCACCACGGGACCCGGACGGCCGGTGCGCGCGATGTGGAAGGCCTTCTTCATCGTGACGGCCAGATCGGCGACGTCCTTGACGAGGAAGTTGTGCTTGACGATGGGACGCGTGATGCCGACGGTGTCGCACTCCTGGAAGGCGTCCAGGCCGATGGCCGGCGTGGGCACCTGTCCGGTGATGATCACCATCGGGATCGAATCCATGTAGGCCGTGGCGATGCCGGTGATGGCGTTCGTCACGCCGGGGCCGGAGGTCACCAGGGCCACGCCGACATCGCCCGTGGCGCGCGCATAGCCGTCAGCGGCATGCACGGCGGCCTGTTCGTGGCGCACCAGCACGTGCTCGATGGTGTCCTGCTTGTACAGGGCGTCGTAGATGTAGAGGACCGCACCGCCCGGATAACCCCACATGAACTTGACGCCTTCGGCCTGAAGGCAGCGCACGAGGATGTCGGACCCGTTGAGGATCTCGCCGGAGGGGGATTGAGATTGGGCGTCGGCCGTGCCGGCGCGGCGGATGTCCGCAGGAGACATGTCCATGATGGAAGGAACCTTTCCGAATTTCTCTAACGAAAAACGATCGGTGCCCCTCTTCACCACGGCAGCCCGTAACGGACCACCACAGCAGCACTGCGATCACGGATGACCGTGTGCTCGCCCTTGTGAGGCGGATTTGGAGCCTGCGCGGCCTGCCACTGGTGCCGGCAACCACCGCCCTGCAAGGGCGCGATTGCGTGGGGTTGGCTCTCCAGACTCAGGCCAGATCGAGATGACGCAAAGACGGCCATTATCGCATCCATTCCTGCCAATTCAAGGGATCTGCCAGGCGCGATGGCCTGTTTTCTGAGGGGCTGCCCCCTGTTCGCGCGCCGGCCGCCACCCGACCCGGTGCCATAATCCGCGGCGCGAAACGGCTGACGGCGCCCCACCGGAGGGCTCCCCCTTCCTCCGCCCGCCGGCTTCGCGTGACTGCAGCACTCAGCGTTCCGGCCCTTGACCCCCCTGCCCAGCCCTTCCACAGAAGAGGAACTCAACGACTTCCTCAAGAGCGTCGAGCGACGTGCGTTCAAGCGCACGGTCTACGCCGTGCGCGACGAGGACGCCGCGCTGGACATCGTCCAGGACGCCATGATCCGCCTGACGCAGAGTTACGCCGATCGGCCCGCCAACGAATGGCCCATGCTGTTCCAGCGCATCCTGTCGAACGCGACGCTGGACTGGTTCCGCCGCCAGAAGGTCCGCAATGCGGTGTTCATGAACATCGGCGACCTCGAAGCCTCCGTGGGAGACGATGACGGCGATTTCGACCTGCTGGAAGCCCTGAAGCTGGAAGATGCCGGCACGGAAGGTGCTGACGAGACCGCCAGCCGCACCGAATTGCTCGGCCAGATCGAGGAAGAAATCAACAACCTGCCGACGCGTCAACGGGAAGCGTTTCTGTTGCGTTACTGGGAGGAACTGGATGTAGCGGAGACGGCGGCAGCCATGGGTTGCTCCGAAGGCAGCGTGAAAACGCACTGCTCCCGTGCCGTCCAGTCATTGGCCAAGGCCCTTCAATCGCGCGGTATCACACTGTGAAAAATCGTTCCACTCCACCGCTGACGTCAGCGCAACGCGAGGCCCTCGAAGCCCGCTTTGCCCTGCGTCTGACTGCGCGCCTGGAAGAAGGTGCGCAGGCCCTGCCTCATGACATCTCCGAGCGCCTGCGGGTGGCGCGCGAACAGGCCTTGCGAGCGGCGCGCGAAGCGCGGCTGGCGCATGCGCCGGTGGTGGCACCCGTGGCGGCCCCGACGCCAGTGAGCGTCGGCGTGGCCGGCCTGAGTGGCGCCGGCCCTGCCGGAGGCCAGATGAACACGGGCACAGGTCTGATCGGCCGCTGGAATGAAAGCCAGCATGCCCGCACGCCGGGACGTGGCCGCCGCCTGGACGACGGCCCGCCCTCCTGGGGCTGGCGTCTGGCCGCGGTCCTGCCGGTGGTCGCGCTGGTGGCGGGCCTGTGGGGCATCCACCGCTACGCCAAGCACGAGCAGGTGGAAGCCGCCACGGATGTGGACATGCGAGCTGCTGACCGACGATCTGCCGCCCTCGGCCTATGCCGATCCGGGTTTCGAAGAGTTCCTGCGCCGCGACGCCGGCCCGACGGTGCGTGACATCGAAGATGCGCCCCCCGAGATCGGCGGCGATTTGACGACGACCGAGACCGAAGCCGATCTGGCAGAGCCTGAAGCGGCGCCGGCATCCGCCACCCCATGACCGAAGCCCGTTCTTGTCCGGCATGACCCGCTCTCAGACCCGCCTTCTCACCAGCACCACGCTGGCCTGGCTGTGCGCCACCGTGTTGTGGATGGCGCATGGGCCGCTGCAGGCTGCGTCGGGCGTGGTGGGCAAGGCGCACGCCGGCACCGCGGTGGACGATGGTGCCGAGTGGAACGAGCTGACGCCGGCCCAGCGCAAGGTGCTGGCTCCCCTGGCGCCGCACTGGCGCAAGATCGACGGCACGGGCCGAGAAAAGTGGATCAACGTGGCCAACCGCTTCGACCGGCTGAGCCCGGCCGAACGCGAACGGATGCAAGAGCGCATGGACCAGTGGGCCCGCCTGCCCGCGCAGCAACGTGGCGAAGCGCGCCTGAGGTTCCAGCAAACCCGTCAGATCAGCGCCGACGAGCGTCAGAAGAAATGGGCCGCCTACCAGGCCTTGTCGCCCGAAGATCGCCAGGATCTGACCCGCCAGGCGGAGCGCAAGGCCAAGCCGGTGTTCCTGCCCAACGACATGAGCGGTCCCCGGGAAGCGCGGCAGGCTTATGCCGTCAAGCGCCCTGTGGCGCCGAATTCGCCCTCCCAGAAATCCAACCTGGTGCCCAACGCAGTGCCCGGCATGGCGACCTCGCGCACCGTGGTGCGACCGGCCCTGGTCAAGGCCGGACAAGGCGCCACCACCAACCTCGTCAACCAGCGGCCCGCGCCTCCCCTGCACCAGCAGGCCGGCTTGCCCAAGATCGCCGCCACGACGGGCTTCGTCGACCCGGTGACCCTGCTGCCCCGCAAAGGCGCGCAGGGCGCGGCCATGACGCCACCACCTCTGGACCCGGCCCGCAAGGCGCCTCCCGGCCGTTGAGGCCAGGCAGACTCGTGCGGGCGTCTGGCACACCCCCCGCGCATGGGCCACACACAGTCTGGTGTATCGTTCGGGCCTTCCCCGGCCTTGCCCTGCTTCATGTCGCTTTCGCCCGTTTCCCCTGCCATCGGCCCCAGCCTGGCTGTCTGCCAGGCACGCGCCAAGGGCCCGGCCCCCGCCTTGCGCCGACGCATGCTGGCTTTCGTCTATGAAGGCGTGCTGCTGTTCGGACTGGTCATGGTGGTGGGCCTGATCTACTCGGTGACCGTGAACCAGCGCCATGGCCTGGCTGGCCGCGAAGGCATGATGGCCGCGCAGTTCCTGGCCCTGGCGGTGTATTTCATCTGGTTCTGGACGCATGGCGGACAGACCCTGGCCATGCGAACCTGGCACATCCGGCTGGTCACGGAAGAAGGCCGGACCGTTTCTCCCCGACAGGCGCTGGCGCGTTTTCTGCTGTCCTGGCTGTGGTTCATGCCGGCCTGGGGAGGCGCCTATCTGGCGGGCTGGCATCAGTCCAAGCTGCTGTACGGTGCCATGGGCGTGTGGATGCTGTTCTACATGGGCCTGACGTGGCTGTTGCCAAACGGCCAGTTCCTGCACGATGCTGTGTGCCGTACCCGTCTGATCGACACGCGGCCCTGAACGCCCTTCCTGACTGAATATCCATGTCCCTTTCCCTGTGTGTTTACTGCGGCTCGCGCGACGGGCTGGACCCTGCTCACCTTGCCGCCGCCCGTGAAGTGGGCCGCCAGATCGGCCAGCGGGGCTGGCGCCTGGTGTATGGCGGCGGCAGCACCGGGCTGATGGGTGCGGTGGCCGATGCCGCCTTGTCCGCCGGCGCCTCGGTGATCGGCGTGATCCCGCACCGGCTGATCCAACGCGAACTGGGCCATGGCGGCGTGACCGAACTGCAGGTGGTCGACAGCATGCACGAGCGCAAGCACAAGATGGCCATGCAGTCGGATGCCTTCATCGCTCTGCCCGGCGGCATCGGCACGATGGAAGAGATCTTCGAGGTCTGGACCTGGCGCCAGCTCGGCTACCACCGCAAGGCGCTGGGTCTGCTCAATGTGGCGGGCTATTACGACGAGCTGCTGCGCTTCATCGACCGCAGTCGCGATGGCGGCTTCCTGTGGCCTGATGTTCAGGAACTGCTTCTGGTGGACAGCGACATCACACAGCTGCTGGACCGCGTCGAAGACGAATTCGCGCGCCTGAAAGCGCAAACGCCGCCGGAACAGGGTGAACCTGGCCCGGGCGGCGTGGCAGAGGAAATCTGATCAGCTGGACCTGATCACACTGCTCAGACGGCGGCCTCGTCGGTCTCGCCGGTGCGGATGCGCACGACCTGCTCGACCGGCGTCACGAAGATCTTGCCGTCACCGATCTTGCCGGTCTTGGCAGCCTTGATGATGGCCTCGATGCAGCGGTCGACATCGTCGCCCTTGACCACGACCTCGATCTTCACCTTGGGCAGGAAATCCACGACGTATTCCGCGCCGCGGTACAGCTCGGTGTGCCCCTTCTGACGGCCGAAACCCTTCACCTCGGTCACGGTCAGGCCCGTCACGCCCACTTCGGCCAGGGCTTCGCGGACTTCTTCGAGTTTGAAGGGCTTGATGACGGCGGTGATCTGTTTCATAAAAGGAACTCCGAAAAAGGCCGGGGGGATCAGGGGCAGCGAACGCTGGGGCGATGTTGCATCGCGTTAGAAGTATTTAATCACGAGTGCGCGCAGTTTGGGACGCATCCACCCTGTGCGCAGCACGCCGTGGTGAGAAAAGCGCGCATCCCATGATGAAGCTCAGCGCCGCCACGCCCCTCACGCACGGAAGCGCGAGGTGATGGGATAGCGCCAATCCCGGCCGAATGCGCGGTGCGTGATGCGGATGCCGACCGGCGCCTGCCGCCGCTTGTATTCATTGATCTTGATGAGGCGGGTGACCTTGTCGACATCGGCCTGCTGGAAGCCTGCGGCCACGATCTCTTCGATGGACTGGTCCTGCTCCATGTAGCGCTCGAGGATGGCATCGAGCACCTCGTAGTCGGGCAGGCTGTCCTGGTCGGTCTGGTTGGGACGCAGCTCTGCCGAGGGCGGGCGGGTGATGATGCGCTCGGGGATGGGCTCGACCGCGCCTTGGGCGGCCGCATCGGCGTTGCGCCAGCGGGCCAGGCGGTAGACCAGGGTCTTGGCCAGGTCCTTGATGACGGCAAAGCCGCCGGCCATGTCGCCATACAGCGTGCAATAGCCGGTGGCCATCTCGCTCTTGTTGCCGGTGGTCAGCACGATGGCGCCCGTCTTGTTGGACAAGGCCATCAGCAAGGTGCCGCGGATGCGGGCCTGGATGTTCTCTTCGGTCGTGTCTTCCTGGTAGCCGGTGAACAGCGGCGCCAGCGAGGCACGGAACGCATCGAACTCGGGCGCGATGGCGATCTCGTCGTGGCGCACGCCCAGGCGATCGGCCATGTCGCGCGCATCGATCCAGGAGATGTCGGCGGTGTAAGGCGAAGGCATCATCACCGTGCGAACCTTGTCGGCGCCCAGGGCATCCACCGCGATGGCCAGTACCAGCGCGGAATCGATGCCGCCGGACAAGCCAATGATGGCGCCGGGAAACCCGTTCTTGCCAAGGTAGTCGCGCACACCGCACACGAGCGCGGCCCAGATCTCGGCCTCGGCCGACATCTCCGGGGCGACATCGCCTTGCACCTGCCCCCCCGGCTGCAGCGTCAATGCCAGACTGGCCACTTCGAAGCTGGGCGCGCGCGCGGCAAGCCGCCCCTGCGCATCCACTGCGAACGAGGCGCCGTCAAACACCACCTCATCCTGCCCGCCCACCATGTGGGCATAGACCAGCGGCAGGCCCAGCGCCCGGGCGCGATCGCCCATCCGGGCTTCACGCTCGGCACGTTTGTCTGCGTGGTAGGGCGAGGCATTGAGCACCACCAGGGCGTGTGCGCCTTGCAGGGCGGCCGATTGCGCCGGCTCGTCGAACCAGGCGTCTTCGCAGACCAGCAGCCCGACGCGCCAGCCCAGCACATCCACCACCACGGGCCCCAGGCCGGCCTCTCGCCCGCTGATGAAATAGCGGCGTTCATCGAAGACCTGGTAGTTGGGCAACTCGCGCTTGGCATAGCTGGCCACCACCCGTCCGTCCCGGATGAGGCTGGCAGCGTTGAAGCGGCGCAGCACGGCCCAGGAACGCGTGCGGATGTCTTCGCCCTCGCCTTTGAGGGGATGACCCAGCACCAGGTGCAGATCCGGCAGATCGGCCAGGGCCTGGGCGATGTCCCGAACCGCCTCGTCGCAGGCCTGCATGAAGGCCGGGCGCAGCAGCAGGTCTTCGGCGGGGTAGCCGCACAAGGCCATTTCCGGCGTGACCACCAGCCGCGCGCCATTGGCGTAGGCTTGGCGGCTGGCATCGATGATCGCCCGGGCATTGCCCCGCAGATCACCGACGACGGGATTGAATTGCAGCAAGGCCACTTCCAGGGCTTGGGCAGGTGCGGCGGCAGACGACACAGGATTCATGGACGAGATTCAATCTTCTTCATCGGGGGCGCAGCCTCGACCGGACGCGCAGACCCGCATGGTACCGGCCCTCACCGTCCATTGGCACGACAGCCTGGACGAGATCGACACGGCGCAGTGGGATGAGATGGCCATGGCCGTGCCCGGAGGGACCCCTTTCCTGCGCCATGACGTGCTGTCCGCCTTCATCGACAGCGGCAGCGCCTGTGCCGAGACGGGATGGCAAGCCCGGTTTCTGACCCTGCGGAATCCGCAAGGCCGCGTGATGGCAGGCTGCCCCATCTTCCTCAAATCGCACTCCTACGGCGAGTACGTGTTCGACTGGGCCTGGGCCGATGCGCATGACCGCGCCCTGCGGCGACAGGGTCAGCACTATTACCCCAAGCTGCTCAGTGCTGTGCCGTTCTCGCCGATCCCCGGCCAGCGGCTGCTGGTGTCGCCTCACTTGCCTGCCGAGGCACACGTGGCCGCACAGCGCACGATGTTGCGCACCCTGGTTGAGGCGTGCGAGGCGCAACAACTGTCGTCCGCCCATGTGCTGTTTATGTCGCCGCGGGAATCGGAACTGGCCAGGCACGAGGGCTGGCTGGTGCGGCACGGCGTGCAGTTCCACTGGGACAACCGCAACGAGGCGCAAGGGGGCCGGCCGTATGTCGATTTCGATGACTTTCTGGCCAGCCTCCAACGGGACAAGCGCAAGAAGATCCAGCAGGAGCGGCGCAAGGTGCGAGACGCTGGCGTGAGCTTCGAGGTGATCGAAGGCCTCGACATCACGCCGGCCGACTGGGACTTCTTTCACCGTTGCTACAGCCAGACGTACCTGGATCGGGGGCAGCAGCCCTACCTCACCCGCGCGTTCTGGACACTGGCCTGGCAGGCGGCGCCGCAAGCCTGGGCCTTGTTCATCGCCCACCGGGGGGGCCAGCGCATGGCCGCGGCCTTGCTGGCACTGGATCCTGTGCACCGCATCGCCTACGGCCGCTATTGGGGCGCACTGGCCCAGGTGTCGTGTCTGCACTTCGAGGCCTGCTATTACCATCCGCTGGCCTGGTGCATCGCGCACGGCTGGCAGCGTTTCGAAGGCGGTGCACAGGGCGAACACAAGCTCACGCGTGGCTTGCTGCCGGTGCCGACGTCTTCCGCGCATTGGATTCGCCACGAGGGTTTGCGCGATGCAATCCATGATTTCATTGAACGGGAAAAGCACGGCGTGGCTGGCTACATCGACGAATTAGACGAGCGAAGCCCGTTCAAACCCCAAGATCAGGGACCTTGACGAAGTGCGACACTTCGCAGAAAACCACTGTCCCAAATCATCAGGGTCCCCGATGCCGACGTCTTCCCTTCGCGCTCCTGTCGACTTCCCTCCAGCCATCCTGGACATCGAAGCCTCCGGTTTCGGCCTGGGCAGCTATCCCATTGAAGTCGGTTTCGTGCAGCCTGACGGGCAGACTTGGTGCAGCCTCGTCAAGCCTCAGCCGGATTGGCAACATTGGGATCCCAATGCCGCGGCGGTGCACCACATCACCCGGGAGCAATTGCTGCAGCATGGCCGCAGCTGCGCCGAGGTGGTGAGCCTGCTCAATGAGCGCCTGCATGGCATGACGGTGTATTCCGATGCCTGGGCGCATGACTACACCTGGCTCAACCGCATGTATGAAGCGGCCGGCCGCAGCCCGAGCTTCAAGCTCGACAACCTGCGCGCCTTGCTGACGGATGCCGAGGCCGCCTGCTGGCATGACGTCAAGCGGCGCGTGGTGATGAGCCTGGGTCTGGCGCGTCACCGTGCCAGTTCCGATGCCCGCATCCTTCAGCAGACCTTGCTGAGCCTGCGCTGCCCCACCCGCGCCGTGGCCTGAGGCCGGCACGGCTGATGGGCTTCATCGTTCAAGGATAGTAGTTGCCGCGCTGCGCAGCTTCCTGCTGCCGCATGCGTTCGCACTCGCCATGGCCGCTGTACTCCGGCGTGGAGCAGTGACGCTTCATGCAGATGGCCAGCATGATGAAGCTGCGATCGCCGCACGCCTTGCGGGGGTTGAGCGGCCCTTCTGTCCTGGCCTGATCGGACACCGGTTTGCGACGCGCCGATGCGTCCAGTTCGCCGCGAGACTTGCGTTCGGCCAGCACGGAGGCTTGCCGCTGCCCTGAGCCCGGGGGTTGGCGCTCGATGCGGTCTGCCTCGGAAGGCACGCCGGACAAGGCGGTGGACGCGGTGAGCCGCACATCAGGCTGCTCTGCAATCGCTTCGGGCTTGCTGCGCGGCTGGCTCCACCAGATGGCCAGGCCCAGACACAGGAGCAGGGCCCCGAAAGCGCCTTTGAGCCAGCCCGGCGTGGTGCTTCGCGCGACCGGCGGCATGGGCACAGCCGGGGTCGGACGCGGCGCAGCCGTCGATGGCTCGCGCTGGATGGCCATGGTGGCGGGAAAGGCCGCCGGATCGATCCTCAACGGCGCGTCCGAAGGCTGATCGGCCGGGGCGTCCGGCGCTGTCACACTGGCCGGCCTGGCCATGGGGATGGTGGCAGGGATGTCGCCGTTGCGCTGAGGCTGGAGGGCCGCCGAGGATGGGCCCTCGGCGGCTGGCGGCGCACCCACATGGATGGTGGCCGGCATCGCAAACGGTGCGGCCTGATCCCGCCGGGCGACCTCGGCATGCGGCCAGGCGGGTGGCGCGTGCAGCCGGCCGGCCGCGGGAATGGTGGTCATGAAGGCGTCGTCCGGCCCTCGGCCCGGCGCGGACGCATCGCCCTCGCTGCCTTCGCGATGCAGCAGCACGTATTGCGCCACCCAGGCATCGCTCTTGGCTGGCCGAGGCGCATGACCGGAGCTGCCAGCCGCCCCACGTTCGGTGACGATGCCCTGCAACTCCTGGCGCCAGGCTGCAATGCTTTCGGGCCGCTCCTGCGGCCGCACGCGCAAGGCGTGATCGATCGCATGCAGGAAGGCTTCGCTGTAGCAGCGGTCGAAGGCCGAGGCCAGTCCGGCGCGCATCTCTCCCAGCGTCACCACTTCGTCGTCCACCGAGCGGGCCGTGGCCGGAGAGGGTGGGCGCCCGGTGATGCAGAAATAGACGACGGCAGCCACGGCATACAGGTCGGTCCACGGGCCTTGACGCAGCTGCACCGTCTCGGCGTATTGCTCGATGGGCGCAAAGCTGGGCTTGACGATGGCCGTGAGCGTCTGCGTGTGATCGCCGATCACCTTGCGCGCAGCGCCCAGATCCAGCAGCACCGGCGCCCCCTGCGCCTGGCCGGTATCGTCGTCCAGCAGCAGGATGTTGTCGGGCGCCACGTCGCGGTGGAAGACGTTCTCCCGATGCAGGCACTCCAGTGCCCCCAGCAAAGGGCTGATGAGGCGACGCAGCCAGGCTTCATCGGGTGGGCAAGGCATGTCGCGACGCACATCCTGAAGCGTGCGGCCGCGGTAATACGGCATCACCATGTAGGCGGTGCCGTTCTGCTCCCAGAAACGATAGACCTTGACCAGCGAGGGATGGTCGTAGCGGGCCAGCAGGCGCGCTTCGTTGATGAACGAGCGCAGGCCCAGCGAGAAGGTGTCCGCATGCGAGGCCGATCGCACCACCACCTCGGCACCGAAGCCGCGGCTGGACAGCGCCGCCGGCATGTATTCCTTGATCGCGACCTGCCGCTGCAGGGCATGGTCGAAGGCCAGGTAGACGACACCGAAGCCGCCGATGCCCAGCACCTGCTGAATCTCGAATTCACCCAGGCGGGTGCCGCTCGGCAACGCATCGTGCTCGGATATGGTGGGCATGGCAGTGGAGTTCGTTCGCCGTCACGCAAGGACGGCTGCTACAGCCTCGTTGTCGATCAAAGTGCGGGGGTGATGCAGGGTGGGCAGCTTACCGCAGCCAGCCGCTTTTCCGAGCTTGTTGTGGGGTGCAGAAAACATTCCTCGAGGCATCATAAATATGCGTTTGGGACCTAAAGACGCCACGACCCGGTCCGAAAACCCTGGAAGCTGTTGTGTTGCAGTTCGGGGTGTCCATGTCTTCGCTGATCCACTCGATGATCATGGGGACGCCCACCATCCGTCGCCCGCAGGTTTCGGCTTCCACGCTGTGCCTGCTCTTGCTTGGCTTCGGGCTTGCGCTGTCCTCTCCTTACGACCGTTCCTCATTGTCCTGGTTCGGCTCCGTGCTGTCCGGCATGGCAGCGGTTGCGTTGTGGCTGATCCACCAGAGGACGCACCTTGAATCCAGTCGGCTGCAGCAATCGGACGAGACCTGGCAGGCCCTGATGACCGGCAGCCTCGACAGCATGATGCTGGTGGCCCCCCGCCAAGACTTGATGGGCCGCTTCATGGGCTGGGAGATCCGACAGGCCAATGCGCGGGCCCAGGATCTGTATGGGCAGGATGCGGTGACGGTGATCGGGCTGACCTTGCTCGATGTGATGCCCGAGCGCCTGTATGCCGGCCTGTGTCCGCGGCTGGAAACCGCGCGCGGTTCAGGACAGGCACAAGTGGACGAGCACACCCTGCACGAAGAGCGCGGCGAGATGGCACCGCGCTGGCTGCATCACCAGATCATCCCCACCGAAGGCGGCCTGCTGCTGATCACGCGCGACACGACGGAGATGCACACCGCGGCGCTCAAGCACGCCACGGCCCAGCTGCGCCTGGCCTCACGGGTGATCGAGGAGACCGGCGATGCCGTGGTGGTCAGCGATGCACTGGACCGCATCGAGATGGTCAACCCCGCCTTTCTCAACATGACGGGCATGAGCCCGACCGAGGTCGTGGGGCGCAGTGCGGAACTGCTGGGCCTGTCGCCCCTGCGTGAATCGCACCTGCCCGGCGTGACGGATGCGCTGCGCGATGGCACGCGCTGGTCAGGCGAGAGCCGACAGATCTGCGCCGACGGCCGTGCGCTGGACACCTGGCTGAGCGTGAGCACCCTGCGCAACGAGCAGCAGCGCGTGACGCAGCACATCCGCGTCTTCAGCGACATCTCCGTACTCAAGGCCCAGCAGCGTGAGCTGGTGGAACAGGCCCGGCATGACAGCCTCACCGGGCTGCCCAACCGGCGGGCCTTCGGCGAGAGGCTGCATCAGGCCATGGCGCGCGCGCGCCGCCATCCGCAGACGCTGGCCGTGCTGTTCGTGGACCTCGATGGCTTCAAGGCGGTCAACGACCGGCTGGGGCATGCCGCCGGCGATCAGGTGTTGACCGAGGTGTCGCGGCGCCTGTTGAGCTGCGTGCGCCTGACCGACTGCGTCTGCCGCCTGGCCGGCGACGAGTTCACCGTCATCCTCGAAGGTGCGGGCAATCCGGGCGAACTCATCCGCATCTGCCAGCGCATCCTGGATCGGCTGAGCCAGCCGCATCACCTGGCAGACGCGCCATGGTCGGTCACGCCCAGCATTGGCGCGGCGGTGTACGAGGCCGGCGAATCGCTCGATGGCCTGTGCGAGAGGGCCGACGCAGCCATGTACGCGGCCAAGCACCAGGGCAAGGCCCGCTTCGTGATCGCGCAGGCCGAGGACGTGCATCGGGGTGGGCGACAGGGGATCATTTAACGTAACTTCCCCGTGATCGAGGGGCGCACCAGGGCGGTGCAAATCCTCACGAATTGGTCGGACACTGGTATAACCACCTACCCCGCCGGGACCCTCTGAGCGACGATTTCGGCGCTTCGGGTTCCTTTTGTTCGCAGCCTCTTCCCTTGTGTCGCGCATGACCCTATCCAGCTCTTCCTCGACTGCTTCCGGCCCGACGACCGCCTCGGTGGGGAACAAGCCGCGCGTGGTCATCATCGGCTGCGGGTTCGGAGGGCTGGAGGCGGCGAAGGCCCTGTCGGGCGCCGATGTCGAGATCGTCGTCATCGACCGCACGAACCATCACCTCTTCCAGCCGCTGCTCTACCAGGTGGCCACGGCCGGCCTGCACGCACCGGCGATTGCCGCCCCCATCCGACACATCCTTCGCCAGCAGATCGGACGGGGCAACATGACGGTGCTGATGGGCGAGGTGACATCGATCGACGCGGCCTCGAACTGCGTGGTGCTCGATGGCGGGGAGCACGTGCACTTCGATCACCTGATCCTGGCGGCCGGCGCCACCCACAGCTACTTCGGCCGCGACGACTGGGCCAAGTACGCGCCCGGCCTCAAGACCCTGGGCGATGCCTTCACCATCCGCCGCCGCGTGCTGACCGCCTTCGAACAGGCCGAACGCGAGACGGACCCGGCGCGCCGCGAGCCCTGGCTGACCTTTGCCGTGGTGGGCGCAGGCCCCACGGGCGTGGAAATGGCCGGCACGATGGCCGAGATCGCGCAGCACACGCTGAGCGCGGAGTTCCGCCGCATCGATTCGCGCGTGGCCCGCGTGATCCTGCTCGAAGGTGCGCCGCGCGTGCTGGGCACCTTCACGGATGACCTGTCTGCCCGCGCCAAGGACCAGCTGGAGATGCTGGGTGCCGAGGTGCTGACCGGCGCCAAGGTGACCAACATCACGGCCTTTGGCATCCACTACGACCTGAACGAGACGGCGGCCGATGGCACCGTGCGCTCGACCTCGCACTTCCTGCCCACGCGCACGGTGGTGTGGGCGGCCGGTGTGGCGGCCTCGCCGCTGGGCCGCGCCTTGGCCAAGAGCACCGGCTGCCAGCTCGATCGCGCCGGCCGCGTGATCGTGCAGCCGGACCTGACCATCGCCGGCCACCCGAACATCTATGTGGTGGGCGACCTGGCTTCGGCCAAGAGCTATCACGATCCGCAGAACCCGACGCCGGTGCCGGGCGTGAGCCCCGGCGCCAAGCAGATGGGCCGCAAGGCGGCGTTCAACATCATGCGACGCATGAAAGGTCTGGAGCCGCAGGCCTTCCGCTACTTCGACTACGGCTCGCTGGCCACCATCGGCAAGCGCGCAGCCGTGGCGATGATCGACGTGCCGGGCATCAACAAGCGCGTGAAGTTCAGCGGCTTTGCGGCCTGGCTGTTCTGGCTGTTCGTGCACGTGTACTTCCTGATCGGTTTCCGCAACCGGATGGTGGTGCTGGTGGATTGGGCCTGGGCCTACTTCACCTCGCAGCGGCACGCGCGCGTGTTCCCCGATCCGCATGCGCTGGAGCCCAATGCCATGCTGGTGCGCGTGCCGCCGCCCCCCGTGCCGCCAGTGAGCGTGTCGGCGGCCACGCCGGCGGCGGCCACCGCGGCATCCAGCGGCTCGGCGCAGCATGCACCCACGGGCGCGCCGCGGCCAAATCCGGCCGGCTGAGGACAGGCACCCCTTGTTGTCGCGAGGCCCCACCGGCCTCGTCCCGGCGCCGATCGTGGCAACATGAGGCTTCCTTTGTGACGCCCGACCGCAGGCTTCCCGCCTGCGGCCTTCTGCCGTGAACAATCCCCGCCCTGCCCCCGTCTCGCTGGCTTCGCCCATCCCTGAACGCATGGTCGCGTTGCGCCGCCACATGGCCGAACGCGGCTGGCAGGCCGTGCTGGTGCCCAGCAGCGATCCCCATCTCTCCGAATACCTGCCGGAACGGTGGCAGGCGCGCCAGTGGCTGAGCGGCTTCACCGGATCGGCCGGCACGCTGCTGGTGTCCGGCGAAAAGGCCGCGGTGTTCACAGACAGCCGCTATTGGGAACAGGCCGAGGTGGAGCTGGCTGGCAGCGGCATCGATCTGGTCAAGCTGGATGGCGCACCGGTGCCTGCCTTGGTGCGCTGGCTGGGTGAACAGGCTGGCGGCGCGCCGGGCACCCTGGCGGTCGATGGCGACACGCTGGGCCTGGCCATGACGCAGATGCTGGCCGATGCCCTCAAGGCCCAGGGTTGGACCTTGCACACCTGTGATGACCCGGTGGCCACCATCTGGCCGGACCGGCCGTCCCTGCCCACGGCGCCGGTGTTCGAACATGCCCTGCCCCATGCCAACACCTCGCGCGCCGACAAGCTGGCCGGCGTGCGCCGCGCCATGCAGGACAAGGGCGCCACGCATCACTGGATCGCCACGCTGGACGATCTGGCCTGGCTGCTCAATCTGCGTGGCGCGGATGTGGACTACAACCCCGTTTTCCTGGGCCATGCGCTGATCGGCCAGCAAGATGCGCAGCTGTTCGTGGCTGAAGGCAAGATCCCGGCGGACGTGGTCGCCCGTCTGGCGCAGGACGGGGTGCAGGTCCGCCCTTATGCCCAGGCCACGCAGGCGCTTCGCGAGCTGGCTGCCGGCAGCACCCTGCTGATCGATCCGAAGCGGCTGACCTGGGGCCTGCGCGATGCCGTGGCCTCCGGCGTGAAGGTGATCGAGGCGATCAACCCGAGCACCCTGGCCAAGTCCCGCAAGACCGAGGCCGAGGCCGGCTTCATCCGCGAGGCGATGGCGCGCGACGGCGCGGCCATGTGCCGTTTTTATGCCTGGCTGGAGCAGGCCCTCGGCCGCGAGCAGGTGACGGAGCTCACCATCGATGAAAGGCTGACGGCCGAGCGGGCGAAGCAGCCGGAATTCGTCTCGCTGAGCTTTCCGACCATCGCGGGCTTCAATGCCAACGGCGCCCAGCCGCACTACCGCGCCACGGCCACATCGCATGCACTGATCAGCACGCCGCAAGGCCTGGCGGGCCAGGGGCTGCTGCTGATCGATTCGGGGGCGCAGTACCTGGGCGGCACCACCGACATCACCCGGGTATGGCCCATCGGCGCGCCCACGGCCGCCCAAAAGCGCGATTACACGCTCGTGCTCAAGGGCACGATGGCCTTGTCGCGCACGCGTTTCCCGCGCGGCACGCTGGGCCCCATGCTGGACGCGATCGCGCGCGCGCCGCTGTGGGATCAGGGCATGGATTTCGGCCATGGCACGGGCCATGGGGTGGGCTATTTCCTCAATGTGCACGAAGGGCCGCAATCGATCTCCAAGACGATGCCGGATCCGAACATGGCGATGCAGCCGGGCATGATCACCTCGATCGAGCCGGCGCTGTACCGGCCCGGGCAATGGGGCATCCGCATCGAGAACCTCGTGCTCAACGTGCCGATGCCTTCGGCTGTGCCCGATGCAGCGCCGGGCACGCCCGAGCATGGCGAATACCTCGCCTTCGAGACGCTCACTTTGTGCCCCATCGACACACGCTGCATCGATCCGGCCCTGCTGCGGCCTGACGAGGCGCAGTGGCTCAACGCCTACCACGCACAGGTGCGGGCGCGGCTGAGCCCGCTGCTCGATGGCGACGCACTGGCCTGGCTGACCACGCGCACGCAAGCCATCTGAGTTTCATGTCGGGCAGCGGCCCAAGGCCCCTGCACCAAAGTCAACAGCGGCGGCTGGCTTTGCACCACGCGGGCGCCTTCTGCGACCGGCCGGCCTGGGGAAAGCGCCCTGTCGTGAGGCAAACAGGCCGTTTGCGCGCTGGCATCAAGCTTGCATTCCTTGCCGCATGAGAGGAACGACACCCTTGTCGTTGCTTCGAAAAGGTGGCTAGGGTTCCGGTCCCGCGAGATCTGCACAGATCCACGGGATGACTGGTCCGAGAGCCGCCGGCTTGGGTCGGCCTTCACACGCGCACGCGTCACACCGTCACAAGCTCCACGGCGGGACAAAAGCCCGGGAGACTCGCTTCGACAGCCGAAGTGTCCTCTCGCTTTGTGTCCCATTGCCGATGGAGCTTGTCAGTGAGAGCCACCTGCCCAGGTTGTCGGTCACGCGGTGCGGTTGCGCGTGACATCCGTGCTCGGAGCCATGGCCGCGGTCGCCGCCCCATGGCTCCCCGCAGCACCCTGATCTCTTCAGGTTGCGCCTCAGGTTCTGCCTTGCCTGCCCCATCGGCCACGCTCAAGGAGAACCCCGCATGACCGGCTCGCCTGCTTCGCTCGACCCCACGCTGCACAACCCGCCCGACCACCAGCCTGTCGATGCGCCCGCGCACTGGCAGCGCTTTGCGCCAGACCTGCCTGCCGAGCACGTGATGTGGTCGGAGATCCTGCCCGGGGGCGCGCATTGGTCATGGGTGATGCCCCGCGGCAGCCGTCTGCGCATGGTGGCGCTGGCCGCCGGAGCCAACCTCAGCATGGTGCTCTACCACGCACGAGAGAAGCTGGAGCGCTACAACATGCCCGATTCGCTCAAGGCCCAGCACACGGCGCACTACACACGCGGCCATGTGCTGATGAGCGACATGGGCCGCGCGCTGGCCAGCATCACGGAAGACACGGTGGGCTGGCATGACCCGATGGGCGCCCTGCTCGATGCCCAGCGGCTGCACAGGCAATATGGAGACCACAGCTTCCACACGCATCGCAATGCGATGTACCGCAACGGCAAGGACGGGCTGCTGATCGAGATCGGCAAGTACGGCCTGAGCCGGCGTGACCTGATTGCGCCGGTCAACTTCTTCAGCAAGGTCTCGGTCGATGCGGAGGGCCGCTTCCAGTTTGCGCCGCATCACGCAGCGGCCGGCGCCATGGTGGAACTGCGCTTTGACATGGACGTGCTGATCGCCGTGTCCAGCGCCCCGCATCCATTGGATCCCTCGCCATCGTATGCGCCGGGCAAGGTGGGACTGGCCGCCTGGAAGTCGGGGGCTGCAGCGGCCGATGACTTCAACCGTCGCTTCCGGCCTGAATGCGCGCGTGCCCTGCACAACGCCGACATGCTTTACCTCTGATCGGAAAGGCGCTTGATCATGACCGCACACACCACCTTCGCCACACCCGCCACATCCGGGGCATCGGCCTTCCGCATCCGGGAGAGCGCGCTCGATCCGGCACATGCCATCGTCGATCATGTGCTGCCATCGGGCGAGCCCTACCTGCTGCACATCGGCCAGGGCCAGACCCTGCGCATCGTCGATCTGGAAGGCAACCAGGCCGTCGACGTCATCTTCTACAACGCCGACGACCTGGCCGAGCACTACAGCGCCACCGACACCATGCTGGCGCAAGGCGGCATCTACCTGACGACGGGCTCGGTGCTGATGTCCAGTGAAGGCCGGCCGATGCTGAGCATCGTGGCCGACACCTGCGGACGGCACGACACGCTGGGCGGCGCCTGCGCGGCCGAGAGCAACACCGTGCGCTACGCGCTGCAAAAGAAGTTCATGCACAACTGCCGCGACAACTACCTGATCGCGCTGCAGCACGCGGACCTGGGCCTGAGCAAGCGCGATCTGGTGCCCAACGTCAACTTCTTCATGAACGTGCCGGTGACCGAAGACGGCCAGCTCACCTTTGCCGATGGCGTGTCGGCACCGGGCAAGTACGTGGAGCTGCGCGCCGAGATGAACATCCTGATGCTGGTGTCGAACTGCCCGCAGCTCAACAACCCTTGCAATGCCTACAACCCCACGCCCGCGCGGTTTCTGGTCTGGGAGTGACACCACATGTTCGACACCGTCCTGATCGCCAACCGCGGCGCCATCGCCTGCCGCATCATCCGCACGCTGCGCAAGATGGGCCTGCGTTCAGTGGCCATCTACTCCGAAGCCGATGCCGATGCGCGGCATGTGGCCATGGCCGATGCCAGCGTGTGCATCGGCCCGGCGCCTGCGGCCCAAAGCTATCTGGATGCCGCACGCATCCTCGAAGCAGCCAGACAGACCGGAGCAGGTGCCATCCATCCGGGCTACGGCTTTCTGTCGGAAAACCCAGGCTTCGCGCAGGCCTGCGAAGACGCCGGCATCGCCTTCATCGGCCCGACGCCCGAGCAGATGCGCGCCTTCGGCCTCAAGCACACCGCGCGCACGCTGGCGCAGCAGCACGATGTCCCGCTGCTGCCCGGCAGTGGCCTGCTGGCCGACGCGGATGACGCCCGCGTGCAGGCACGGCGCATCGGCTATCCGGTGATGCTCAAGAGCACGGCCGGTGGCGGCGGCATCGGCATGCGGCTGGTGCGCGACGAAGCCGAGCTGGACGCTGCCTACGAGGCCGTGGCGCGGCTGGCCCGCACCAACTTCAAGGATGCCGGGCTGTTCCTGGAAAAGTTCATCGAGCGGGCGCGGCACATCGAGGTGCAACTGTTTGGCGATGGCCAAGGCGCCGTGGTGGCGCTGGGCGAGCGCGATTGCTCGGCGCAACGCCGCAATCAGAAGGTGATCGAAGAGACACCCGCGCCAGGCCTGCCCCCAGCCACTCGACAAGCCCTGCTGGCCACGGCGGTCCGGCTGGGTCAGGCGGTGGCCTACCGCTCGGCGGGGACCGTCGAATACGTGCTGGATGCCGACACCGGCGCCTTCTACTTTCTGGAGGTCAACACGCGGCTGCAGGTGGAGCATGGCGTGACCGAGCAGGTCACGGGCATCGACCTGGTCGAATGGATGGTGCGGCTGGCGCGCGGTGAGCGATGGCCGCTGCAAAGCCCGCCTTCCCGTGGCGCCTCCATCCAGGTGCGGCTGTATGCCGAAGATCCGGCGCGCCAGTTCCAACCTTGCGCCGGGGTGTTGACCGAGGTGCAGTTTCCCGATGGCGTGCGGGTCGATGGCTGGGTGGAAACGGGCACCGAAGTGCCGCCCCACTACGACCCGATGATCGCCAAGCTCATCGTGACGGCCGACACGCGCGAGCAGGCCGTGGTGTGCCTGCGCCAGGCTCTGGCCGAGACGCGGCTGGCCGGCATCGAGACCAATCTGCGCTACCTGCGCGCCGTGGTGGCTTCGCCGGTCTTCGCACAAGGCCAGGTCATCACGCGCACGCTGGGCGACTTCGCCTGGCAGCCGCGCGCCATGGAGGTGATCGACGGCGGCGTGCAGACCACCGTGCAGGATTGGCCCGGCCGCATCGGCTACTGGGACGTCGGAGTGCCGCCTTCAGGGCCGATGGACGAGCTGCACCTGCGCCTGGCCAACCGGCTGATCGGCAACGCACAAGGTGATGCCGCGCTGGAGTGCACGGTCGGTGGCCCGACCCTGCGTGTGCATGCGGACATGGTGATGGCGCTCACAGGTGCTGCCATGCCGGTGTGGCTCAACGGCCGGTTGCTGGCCCATGGCGAGGCCTTCAACAGGCCGCTGGCCGTGCCTGCAGGCAGCATCCTCAAACTGGGCACGGCGCCCTTGTCCGAAGGCGGCTGCCGCACCTACCTGGCCGTGCAGGGAGGGCTGGATGTACCGCTGTACCTGGGCAGCCGCAGCACCTTCACGCTGGGCCAGTTCGGAGGCCATGCGGGCCGCACGCTGCGCCTGGGTGACATGCTGCACGTGGCCCACCCGGGGCCCGACGTGCCGCCCTCACTGAGCCATGCCACCTTGCGCATGGCCAGCGGCCTGCCCGGCATGGCCGAACGGCACGCGCTGCCGGCCGCACTCGCGCCTTCGCTCACGCGGCACTGGGACATCGGGGTGCTGTACGGCCCCCACGGCGCCCCGGACTTCTTCACCCCTCAGGACATCGACACCTTCTTCGGCACCGACTATCAAGTCCATTACAACAGCAGCCGCACTGGTGTGCGCCTCATCGGCCCCAAGCCGCAGTGGGCACGACACGATGGCGGCGAGGCCGGGCTGCATCCATCGAACATCCACGACAACGCCTACGCCATCGGCGCCATCGATTTCACCGGCGACATGCCCGTCATCCTCGGGCCCGACGGCCCCAGCCTGGGCGGCTTCGTGTGCCCGGCCGTGGTGGTCTCGGCCGAGCGCTGGAAGCTGGGCCAACTCAAGGCGGGTGACACGGTGCGCTTTCACGCCATCGAGCACGGTCAGGCCTTGTCGATGCAGGCGGCGCAGGATGCCTGGCTGCATGAGATCGGCTCGGGTGTGGCCCCCGGCCTGCCGCAAGCCACGCCCGCCCACGAAGTGGCCACGACGCTGTCGCCCATCGTCGCGCAACGCGCCGCGCAAGGCGACCATCCGGCCCGCGTCATCCGCCAGGCCGGCGACCGCTATCTGCTGATCGAATATGGCCCCCTCGTGCTGGACCTGGACCTGCGCTTTCATGTGCATGCCGTGATGAGCGCCCTCCAGCAGCGCCGCCATGAAGGCGGGGACGCGGGCGTGTTGAGCGGCCTGATCGACATGACTCCCGGCATCCGATCGCTGCAACTGCATCACGATCCGGCCCGCCTGCCGCGCGAGGTGCTGCTCGCCATCCTGGACGAGGCAGAGGCCGGCCTGCCGCCGATGGACGAGATCACCGTGCCCACGCGCACCGTGTGGCTGCCGCTGTCCTGGGACGACAGCGCCACACGCCAGGCCATCGACAAGTACATGCAATCTGTGCGGCCGGATGCCCCCTGGTGCCCCAGCAACATCGAGTTCATCCGCCGCATCAACGGCCTGGACAGCATCGACGAGGTGCAGCGCATCGTCTTCGATGCCAGCTATCTGGTGATGGGTCTGGGCGATGTCTACCTGGGCGCTCCCGTGGCCACGCCACTGGACCCGCGTCATCGCCTCGTCACCACCAAGTACAACCCGGCACGCACCTGGACACCGGAGAACGCGGTGGGCATCGGGGGTGCCTATCTGTGCGTCTACGGCATGGAAGGCCCGGGCGGCTATCAGTTCGTGGGGCGCACCATCCAGATGTGGAACCGATGGCGCGATGCACGCAGTGGTGCGCACGACTTCGAAGCCGGCAAGCCCTGGCTGCTGCGCTTTTTCGATCAGATCCGCTTCTATCCCGTCAGCGAGGCCGAACTGGCCAACTTGCGCCGCGACTTCCCCACCGGTCGCTTCAAGCTGCGCATCGAAGAAGGCCGCTTCAGCTTGGGCGCATACCGCCGCTTCCTGCAGGCCGCGGCCCACAGCATCGATGCGTTCAAGGCGCGGCAACAGGCCGCCTTCCAACAGGAGCGCGAACGCTGGCAGGCCTCCGGCCAGGATGGCAGCCTCAGCGAGGCCGATGTCACCCCTGCTGCCGATGACAGCGCGCTGCCCGAAGGCGCCATGGCCGTGAACAGCCCCGTGGCAGGCAGTGTCTGGCAGGTGCTGGTTCAGGAGGGCGACGCTGTGGAGGAGGGCCAGACGCTGGCTGTGGTGGAGTCGATGAAGATGGAGTTTCCGGTGCCCGCTCCGGCCTCGGGCACGGTGCTGAAAGTCTCCTGCCGACAAGGAGGTGGCGTCAGCGCCGGTCAGGCCGTGATCGTGATGGCCCAGGCCTGAACACCCGGCCGTGCAAGCCCACCGGGCCAGCAGCTCAGCCGGTACAGGGTTCCAGGTGCAGATGCCGGCTCAGCACCTCGGCCAGCTCGCCTGATTTGAACGGCTTGAGCAGATGGTCGTTCATGCCGACGGACTGGCAGCGCTCTTCAAACACTTCCACCCCGTTGGCCGTCAAGGCCACGATGCCGATCGGCCGGCTGCCGCGCTGACGTTCGCGCTCGCGGATGCGGCGGGTGGTCTCGATGCCATCCATCACGGGCATCTCGCAGTCCATCAGCACCAGGTCGACCCCTTGCTGTTCCAGGCATTCGATGGCGGCAAAGCCGTTGTCCACCACGGTCACCCGCACGCCCAGCCGATCCAGCTCGGCCTGCGCCACCAGCGCATTGACGGGGTTGTCTTCCACCAGCAGCACGTGCGGGCCGGACTGCTGGCCCGATGCCGTCACCGCCGCGGGATGCGCCACCTTCGACGAGACCTGCGCCATCACGGGCGAGGCATCCAGCCGCATCGCCACCGCCACGGCCTGCGACGCCTTCGGGTCCTCGTTGACGACGCACCAGCGGCAACTCGCAGGTGAAGACCGAGCCCTTGCCCAGTTCGCTCTCGCAGCGCAGCGATCCACCCATGGCCTTGCACAGATCACGCGAGATGGTCAGGCCCAGGCCGGTGCCACCGAAGCGGCGCTCGTAGGTGCCTTCGGCTTGATGGAAGGCGTCGAACACGCGCGGGACCTCCGGCGCGGCGATGCCGATGCCGGTGTCGCACACCTGGAAGACCATGGCACCGCTGCGCTCGTCACGCCAGACATGCAGCCCGACCGATCCACGCGGCGTGAACTTGATCGCGTTGCCCAGCAGGTTCAACAGCACCTGACGCAGACGCACCGGATCGCCCACCACCTTATCGTGCGGATCGATCTGCAGGCGCACATCCAGCGTCAGCCCCTTGTCCGCGCAATGCATCTGCGAGGTCTCGGCCAACTCGGAGAGGATCTCGTGCACGCAGAAAGGCTGCTCGTGCACCGACAGCCCACCGGCCTCGCTCTTGGAAAAATCCAGCACATCGTTGATCACGTGCACCAGGTGCTCGCCGGAGCCCTGGATCAGCGTCAGGTTGCGCATGAGCCTGGGGTTGTCCATCGCGCGCACGTCGTCCTGCACCAGCCGCAGCAGCCCCAGGATGCCGTGCAGCGGGGTGCGCATTTCGTGACTCATCGTCGCCAGGAAGCGGCTGCGGGTCTCGGCCAGCACGCGCGCCTGCTTCAAGGCCTCCGTCTTGGCCTTGCTGGCCTGCTCGCTCTCGAACCGCAGTCGCAGCATCTCGATGATGCGCCGGCTCGAGCGCCCCACCTCGGCCAGCATCATCAGCGCCAAGCCGGAGATGGCGATCATGCAGAAGTAGCCCAGGTCATCGCCCCGCCCGGCGGCATAGACCGCATTGGGCAAGGTCATGGGCAGGATGAACACGATGGCCGTGGGCATGTTGGTCTGCAGCATCAGGGCAGCCAGGGCCGCCACGCCGACGAGCGTGCTGATGGTGACCACCGCCACATCCAGCCGGAAGATGGGCGTGAGCCACCAGCCCAAAGCGCCCCAGGCCATGCCATCGCAGAAGGCCATGGCCGTGAACAGGCGCATCGTGGTGCGCCCCATGGGCAGATAGCCATGCAGCACGAAGCTGGCATGGGCCAGGCGCACGGCGCTGATCAGTTGGCGCAGCACCAGCCACCACAGCAGTTGGGTGCCTGGCAGACGGTCCTGGAGAATCCAGTAGATGCCCTGTGACGCCACGAGCTGGCCGATCATGGCCGCCGGCATCATTTCGTACGAGGCGCGCTCGCGGGCGCGATCGATCTCGGCCTGGATTTCCGGCGCGGCCGTTTGCACGCGCGTGTCCAGCGTCGCCGACGAAAACAGGCGCAGCAGGACGGAAGAAATTTGCTGGATCCAGGACATACGGGAAGTGTGACGACACGTCAGGGGTCCGTCCTGAGGGTCTCCCCCGCCGAACCGGCCCGTTCTGTGACGAAGTGCGCCACAACCGCCCCCGTGTTCATGGGGGACGCTGCGAGCCTGACCGAAAGCCCGAAGCCTTGTGTTCGTCAGGAAAAGACCCTGCCAGCGGCTTCAGCGCGTGGCCCGCGCAGCCAGCGCCGCGGCCCACTGGAAAGCCCTGCACACCGCCATGCCCCACACATTGGACAATCAGTCATTGCAGTTCAACAAATAACATGTCCAAGCACATGCATTTCCCGCGTGCGCCCCGGCCCCTGTTCCACCTCCTGCTCTGCGTGCCGGCCTTGTCAGCCCTGCCAGCGGCCGTTCACGCGCAGAAGGTGCTGTGCCAGGACCACATCGATGTGGCCTCCCCCGTCCTGTCCAACGGCTTTGGCTTGAACGCGCGCAACACGCGCATGCAGGCCTCGGCCATCCGCAGCGACAACGTCCAGCAACTCAAGCTGCACCACGTGCATGTGGCCGAAGGGGAGAAGGAAAAGCGCGGTGCGCCGGCCATCACGGCCCAAACCATCTTCTTTGCCGAAGGCATGGCCATCGTGGCCGCCAACCGCGCAAGCGGGTGCGAGTACTGGCGCTACGAAGGCGCACGCGCGAACCGGCGGTGGATGGCGCCCAACAACATCCGCTCTGCCGCCATCCTTCTGGTGCCTGCCGCCCCACCGCACCCAGCCCTCGTGATCGCGGGCGACTTCCGCGGCCATGTGTATGCGGTCGATGCGCGCACCGGCAAGGAAGTCTGGCAGCGCTTCATGGGCACGGATCCCGCGCGGCACATGGTCACGGGCGGGCTCCAGGTCCACCAGGACACGCTGTTCGTGCCTGTGGCCACGAACGAGGTGGTGTCCACCATCGCCGATGTCTTCTCCGATTGCTGCGAAAGCCATGGCCTGCTGCAGGCCGTGGACGTCCACAGCGGCCGCATCAAATGGACGTATCACACCGCGCCACCACCGCGCTTCGATCCGATGACGCGCAGCCTCGGCCCCAGCGGCATGAGCATTTGGGGCACCCCGATGATCGACGAGGCGCATCATGCCGTGGTGGTGGGCACCGGACAGAACCTGAGCCTGCCGACCACCACCAACTCCGACGCGATCATCTCGCTGGACGTGGCATCGGGCCGTGTGCGCTGGGTGTTCCAGGCCGTCCAGGGCGATGCCTGGAACGCGGCCTGCCAGGCACCGTCCTGGCTCAACGGCCATTGCCCTTCCAGGCCGGGCGGCGATTTCGACTTCGGCGCCCCCCCTCTGCTGGCCACCCTGCCTGACGGCGCACAAGCCATCCTGGCCGGCAGCAAGAACGGCACCGTCTATTCGCTCGACCCTGCCGACGGCAAGCTCAACTGGTCGCGCAAGCTGGGCGTGGGCGGCAGCCTGGGCGGCATCCACTGGGGCATGGCCGCGGACGCACAACAGGTCTACGCCGCCGTCACCGATGTGTGGGTCAACAAGGTGCAGCGCCTGTCCTTCGGGCGGTTGCTGACGCACGGCGTCTTCGGCGACATGGCCCCGGTGCCGGGCGCCCGACCGGGCATCTACGCCCTGGATCTGCGCAGCGGCCAGGTGCGCTGGCATCGGCAGCTCCAGCACCTGCATGCAGGGCAGCGCTACAACAGCCTGTTTTCCGCGGCACTGAGCGTCACCAACGACGTGTTGCTGGCCGGCAGCCTCGATGGCAGCGTGTACGCACTGCGCAGCCGCGATGGCCGAACGCTCTGGTCATACAACACGGTGCGCGAAGTCAGCGACGTCCATGGCGTGCAGGGACACGGCGGCACCATCGATTCCGTGGGGCCTGTGCCCGCCGGCGGCGACCTGATGATCAACGCCGGCTACAGCACCTTCGGCGGTGCCAACGCGTGGCAGGGTGGCCCCGGCAACGCGCTGTTCGTCTTCCGCCTGCCCTGAAAGGGGCCGCTGCAGTCTTCGCGGGCCGCGGCGTAGACCACTTCGCCGGCCTGCAAGGCATCGCCCGTGCTGTCGTAGGTTTCGCGCCAGGCGCCGTAGCTGTGCATCTGCCCTGTCTCCCAGGGATGAAAGCCGGGCTTGAGATAGGCCAGGTAGTGACCCAGGATGGGCATGTACAAGCCGCCCGGCTTGTACAGCCACCAGATGCCTTTGGCCATCAGGCCCATGCGCCGCCACACCCCGATGCCATCGACCTTGAGCATGTGCGAGGTCACGGTCAAGGAATACACATTGAAGCCGATCGTCACGCCGAAGAGGGACACGGCGCGGCGCAGCCAACTGCCGCGGGCCACCTTCTCATAGACATCGAAGGCCACGGATTTGTGCTCGATCTCTTCCATGGCGTGCCAGGCATACATGGCGCGCACGCGCGGGTCGGCATCCTGCATCACGTCCTTGTTGGTGAACAGGCAGTGGGCCATGATCGCCGTCATGTGCTCGGTGGCAGCCGTATCGGCCAGGTTCTGGATGCGCGGTGCGAGCTTGCGTGCCACCTTGTCGAACAGGAAGCGCAGCAGGCGTTCGAGCCGATCGACGTCGATGCCCTGGGCCTTGAGCCGCTCGTTGTAGCGCGTGTGGACGATGCCGTGCTGGCCTTCCTGACGGATGAAGTCCTTGATCTCCTGCGCCAGTTCTGGCTCCGTCACGCGATCGCGCCAGTCGCGCACGCACATGATGAAGAAGCGCTCCCCTTCAGGGAACAGGGTGGACATGGCATCGAACAGCCGGCTTTTGAACGGATCGTTGACCGAACCAGTAGCGGGGGATGTTCGCCGTCAAGGCCGAACTTCGAGCTTGTGGCAGGGGCACGATGGGATGGCTGGGTTTCATGGTACCTCTATTCAGATTTCTCGTTTTGAACATCAATGATTTGCAATTTGTTGTCCAAGTCTCCGAACAGCACCGTTTTCCCAGCGTGGGTTAACCCCCGGATCCCCCGTTCTCAGGCGGTCGTATTTGTCACATCTTGCTTTTGTGATTGACAGATGGATAGATAAAAGTGCGCGTGCGTCCCAATGGATGCACGTCCTGCGCATTCCACGATCATTTTTTGAGGAACATCAAGCTCTGAAGCGCCACGTGCCCTTTCCGCCGTGCCATATCGCACGAACCGCGGCTCTTCAGAAGGCGACAAGCGCTCCGAAGTCACCGGCGAGGTGATGTTTCGTTTCCTGATCGCGCCTTGACGTGGCGGCCACATCGGTGGCTTTCACAAAACTTTCTGAGCTGCACCCAAAGGCAAGATCATGTTTCGCATCCAACTCCGTGTCGGCCAACGTCTGGGCCTGGGCTTCGGCCTCATGCTCGCCCTGTTGTGCGCGGCCTGCCTCACCGCCATCTGGCGTCTGCACAGCATCGGCGAGATCAACCAGCGCCTCATCGACATCGAGTGGCGCAAGGCCGAGGCGGCAGCGCTGGTCGATGCCACCACACGTGCCAACGCCCGGCACGCCATGGCCCTGCTCTTTCTGGAAGATGGCGCGCAGATGGCAGCGGTGCGCGAGGCCATGGACCGCAACAAGCTGCGCATCGACGAATCCTTGGCCACGCTGGATGCGTTGGTGGTTCGACCAGAGGCCCGCACGCTGCTGCAGGACATCCGCACCCGACGCCAGCATTTCGTGGCCTCCTTCATGAAGGTGCGCCAGCTGCTGCAGGCAGGTCAACGCGAGCAGGCCGTGACGGCCATGCGGGCCGACACCTTGCCCGCCATTGCCGCACTGGAGCAGCCCATGCAGGATCTCAATGCCCTGCAAAAGCGCATCGTGATCGAGAGCGGCCGCAAGGTCCAGGACGATGTGGCGTCCAGCGTGTACCTGATGTGGGGGCTCAGCGCCGTGGCCCTGCTGTGCGGCGCGATCGCAGCACACCTCATCACCCGCTCGGTCACGGCCCCGGTGAGCGATGCCGTGGCGCTGGCCCGGCGTGTGGCGCGTGGTGATCTCACGGCCACCGTGCACGACCATGCACACGACGAGCTCGGTGAACTGCTCGATACGTTGCAGGAGATGAATGGCAATCTGGCGCGCATCGTGGGCCATGTGCGCCAGGGATCCGAGACGATCTCCACGGCCACCAGCCAGATCGCGGTGGGCAACCTCGACCTGTCGCAGCGCACCGAACAGCAGGCCAGTTCGCTGCAGCAGATCGCCGCATCGCTGCACCAGTTGACCTCGACGGTTCAGCACAACCTGGACAGCGGCCGGCATGCCAATCAGGTCGCCTCGTCGGCCGCCGAGGTTGCGCAACGCGGCGGCGCCGTGGTCTCCCAGGTGGTGCAGACCATGGAGGCCATCAATGCCTCTTCGCGCAAGATTGCCGACATCATCGGCGTGATCGACGGCATCGCCTTCCAGACCAACATCCTGGCGCTCAATGCCGCCGTGGAAGCCGCACGCGCCGGCGAACAGGGGCGCGGCTTTGCCGTCGTGGCCGCCGAAGTGCGCAGCCTGGCCAGCCGCTCGGCCACGGCCGCACGCGAGATCAAGTCACTGATCGGCCGCTCGGTCAGCGATGTGGAGCAAGGCTGCAAGCTGGTCGAAGATGCCGGCGGCACGATGACGCAGATCGTGCAAAGCGTGCGCCAGGTGGCCGACATCATGGGCGAGTTGGCCGATGCCGCATCCGAGCAATCGCAAGGCATCTCGCAGATCAACGACGCCATGGGCCAGATGGATCAGGTCACGCAGGGCAATGCCGCCCTCGTGGAAGAAGCCGCCGCAGCGGCCAAATCGCTGGAGCAGCAGGCCCATTCGCTGGTGCAATCGGTCGACGTGTTCAGGTTGAGTGGCGCTGCCGCCTGATCCCTCGCTGCGCGCGGTTGGAGTTTCTCCGGCGCTTCGTGACAGAGTGCTCTGCCGCCCCCTTCGTTGCGGGGACCGTTTGGATCAGTGCCCCACTAACATGGGCAACAACCAGACCGTTTCCCGGAGTTTCACCATGAAGAAAATGCTTTCCGCCGCCGTCCTGCTGAGCGCGCTTGCTGCCCAGGCCTGGGCTGGCGGCCCCCGCGCCAATCCGGGCAACGGCCAGGGCAACCCGCCGGTGACCAACCCCGGCAAGGACATCACCGTGACCATCCCCGGCCCGTCCAACGGCGTGCCCAACAGCAACTCGCCGGTGCACATGGTGCCCGAGCCGGAGTCCATTGCGCTGGTCGTGGCCGGTCTGGCTGTGGTCGGCGTGGCGGCCTGGCGCCGGCGCAAGTAAGGATCGGCATGGCCTGTTGATGGCCCCGGCGGCTTGCCGCTGGCCATCGCGCACACGGCCTGCAAATGAGCCGCTGCCTACGAAGGGCCGCGGCTTTTTTCATTGCGACGCTGCCTTCGGGGCAGCACCCGTCTCACAGCCCTCGAAGGCGGACTCAACCGCCTTACGTGCAACGCGCCAGTTCCTGGGCGTCCAGGATGTGGATGTGACGGCGCTGAACCTCGATCAGGCCGCGCGCCTGCAGGTCATGCAGGATGCGCGAGAAGTGCTCCGGTGTGACAGACAGCAGCGAAGCAATGGTGCCCTTGCTGGCCGGCAGGGAGACGGTGACGTCCTCCTCCTTGCCCGGCCCCGGGCCGCCGCTTTCGGCCACCACGGGTGCATGCAGCAGGTACTGCACCACGCGCTGAACGCCCGAGTGCAGCGTGACGGCCTCGATGTCCTTGACCAGGCTGTTGAAGCGGCGTGACAGCCCCGTGAGCATGCGCATGGCCAGGCCGGCGTTGTGCTCGATTTCCTGCACCAGGACATCGCGCGGCACCACCAGCAACTGGGCATCCATCAACACCGAGGCGTTCATGTCGTGCTGCACATCGCTGAACATGAGTGCCTCGCACACGCAGCCCCCGGCGGGGATCACCTCGATGACTTTCTCCTGGCCGCCGGGCCCTTTGGCATACAGCTTGACCAGCCCTTCCACGAGCACATACAGCCCTTCGCAAGGCTGCCCGGCACGGAAGAGATCTTCGCCCCGCGAGATGCGCCGCAACTGCGTGGCCGCAGCAATGCGGGCCAGCTCATGCGCCGGCATGCCCTTGAACAAGGGCTGAGCTGCCAGCGAAGAGACAACGTTGACGCGGCGAATGGCCATGGCGGGGCTCCTCATTGATGGTGGCTCTTGTAGGACCTGATGGTCCGGATTCTGTGGTGCCCGCCGCTTTCGATATTTGACGGGGCGCAAGCTTCATCGCCCTGTCAGCCTGGGGAGATGCCGGATGTCAAGCCAGGGTCGAGGGCTGACAAGGCGCATGAAAGGTGATACCAATGCCACATGCGCCCTCCCCTTCAGCCTGTGGCACCCAGCATCGACGATCCCATCGAGCTGCTGACGGCCTGCCACGAAAAAGTCCGCCGCTTCGCCAACCTCGCCCTGCGCCTGCGCCAGCATCTGGCCGATCTGCCTGCCGGATCACCACCCGATGCACAGGCGCGCGATGCGGCCAGCGCCATCGTGCGTTACTTCACGGTGGCTGCGCCCTTGCATCACGAAGACGAGGAGGTGGACCTCTTCCCCGCACTCAAGGCCCTTGGCGTGCCTGAGCAGGCGAGCTTGTCGGCATGCATCGATGCCTTGCATGCAGAGCATGCCGAGCTGGCCGAGTTGTGGGCCCAGGTGCTGCCCTGGCTGACAGCGACCGCCGAAGGCCGCGTGCATCCCGCGCCCGCCGAAGTGGAGGACTTCGCCCGGCGCTACATCGCCCATGCCCAGCGGGAAGAAGACGATGTGTACCCCGGCGCGGCGCATCTGGCTCCCGCGCAGGTGCGGCAGATCAGCCAAGCCATGGTGCGGCGGCGCACCGCACCGGCCTGAGGATAGCGGGCAGCAGGAAGATCAGCGCGCCGGCTGCACGGCCGGACGTTCGTAGCGCTCCACCTTCACGGCATCGATGCGCCAGCCGCTCACGCCCATGGCGGAATCGCCGCGGAAGGCCTTGAGCGTGCCGTGCACCCACACCGTGTCCATCGACTGAAAGCCGCGGATGGGCTTGTCGCTGTGCACAAGCACGATCTGATTGGCCGGTGGTGGCGGCGAGTGGATGCACGCGCCGTAGTAAGGCACCAGCAGAAACGACTTCATGCCCTTGCGGCTGTCGTCCAGCGGCACGACATAACCCGGCAGCTTGCCGGTGACGCCATCCATCTCGGGATTGACGGGGGCCTTGTCCCAGATCTCGCGCAACTCGCGCATCATCTCCATCACCTTGGGATCGGCGTCGTCCATCATCGACAGCTTGGGATCCTTGAAGCGCTCGCGGTACTCGGCCATCGGGTCCCAGCCCTTGGGCACCAGATCGCTCCACAGCAGGTGGCGAGCGGTGTCCGCGGGTTTGAGGGCCTTGGCAGGCGCCGACGCTTGCGCACAAGCCGACGCCATCGGCATCACCCACGCCGTGCCCACCCACAGCGCCACCATCGCCGACCCGCACAGACGTGCGTGCACGCTCGCGCTCACCGGTTTGCTTCGTTTGACCACATCTGCCACATCAACTCCTTGGGGTCAGGCCATCCTGCAGCGCCAGGCGGAAAGCCCGCCAGCCCGGCACCAGGCAGACCAGCACCGCGCACGCCAGCACGGCCGCCAGCACCGGCCATTGTCCTTCCGTCAGGCCACCGGTGTGCAGGTTGATGCCGGCCAGGGCCCGCACGGGATCCGCAGCCAGGCGATTGCCCAGCAACGATGCCGCCACGCCGACGCCCATGCCAAGCAGGGTGACCAGCGTGCCTTCGAGCGCGAGCAGGAAGCCGATGCCCACGGGGCCGGCGCCCAAGGCACGCAGGATGGCCAGCTCACGCCGGCGTGCATCCAGGCTGGCGAGGATGGTGGCCATCAGGCCCAGCAGGCTGACCACGGCCACCAGCGCACTGACCAGCCACAGCGCGCGCTCACCCTGGTTGACCACGCGCCACAATTCATCGAGCACCACGCCAGGCAGGATGGCCATCAGCGGCTCGCCGCGGAACTGGTTGACCTCGCGCTGCACGCTGAAGACGGCCGCGCGGTTGTGCAGGCCGACCAGGGCGGCGGTGATCTGGCGCTGCGGCGTGGCACCCGGCATCAACCCCGGCATCGAACCGGACGGCAGCCCGAAGGCCATGCCCCCCATGGCGCCGCCCGGCCCTGCGTGTTCGTGCATCTCGTCCATGGCCTCCAGGCTCACATGCACAGAGCGATCGACCGGCGTGCCCGTGGCCTGGAGGATGCCCACAGCCACCAGGGGATGATCGGCGTGATCGTTTTCTTCCAGCGCGCCATCGCCATGAGAGAGCACCAGCTTGTCACCCAGCTTGTGGTGCAGGCGGGAGGCCACCTCGGCCCCCAGCACGACTTCGTCGGCGTGCTCGAACGGCCGGCCCTGCGCCATCACGAGGGGCTGCGCATCGCCCCAGCGAAAGTGCCTGAAGTAGTCCACCGTGGTGGCCACCACGGGAAAGCCCCGGTGCGAATCGCCCAGTGACAGCGGCACCACCCAGGCCACGGCGCGGTGCTCACGCAAGGGCTGCAGGCTGCTTTCGCGGATGTTGCGGCTGACGCCACCCATGCGAAAGACGCTGTACATCAGCAACTCGATGGGGCTGGTGCGCGCCCCGACGATCAGATCGGTGCCGGAGACCGCCTGGGCGAAGCTGTCCTGCACATCGGTGCGCACGCGCTCGATGGACAGCAGCACGAAGGTGGACAGGGCCACCGCGAAGGCCGTCAGGGACAGTACGAAGCGGCGGTTCCACGCGCTGTGCCAGGCCAGTGTCCACCACACGCTCATGCCGCGGCCTCCGGCTGCACCGGCTGGGCATGCGCGGCCCGGTTGAGTTCAGGCAGCCGCACCACGCGGTCGAAATGCGGGCCCAGGCGCGTGTCGTGGCTGACGAAGACCAGCGCGCTGTGCTGCCTGGCCTGCGAATCGCGCAGCATGCGCATGAAGCTGTCGCGCAGGTCCTCATCGAGCGCAGAGGTCGGCTCGTCGGCGATCAGCAGTTCAGGATGGCCGATGAGCGCACGCGCGGCCGCCACGCGCTGTTGCTGCCCCACCGACAGTTGCGAGGCCGGCTGACGCCAGACAGCCTCGGGCAGACCGACCTGCCGCAGCAGGTCCATGGCCGAGGCGCGCGGATCCCGCCCTGCCCGTTCGCGCCGCAAGCGCGAGAAGCGGCAAGGCAGCATCACGTTGTCCAACGCAGACAGGTAAGGCAGCAGGTTGAACTGCTGGAAGATGTAGCCGACATGGTCGGCGCGCAAGGCGTCGCGGCGCGAGGCACGCAAGGCGGACCAGTCCTGGCCGAGCAGGGCGATGCGGCCGCTGGTGGCCGTCAACACCCCGGCCATCAAGGACAGCAGCGTGCTCTTGCCGCAGCCGCTGTGCCCCAGCAGCAGCACGGATTCGCCGCGCGCCACCTGGAAGTCCGGCACATCCAGCAGATCGGCCTGACCGCGTCGCCAGGCGAAGTGCAGGTGCTGAAGATGCAGGACGGGCGGGGCAGACATGGCCGGCATCATGCCAAAGGTTCGCGGCCAAACCTCGTGAGGCGGCGTCGTCAGCGATCGGCTTTACACGCCTTGGGCGACCTTGGCCATCCGCCGGATCGCCTGGGTCAAGGTCTGGCGGCAGCTTGCATAGCCAGCCCAGGGGTCTGCCTTCAGGAAGGACAGGTGATCGCGCGCATTGGCGACAGTCCAGGCATCGCTGCGCGGCACCTCGCCCAATTGCGCCCAGTCGATCGGCATGGAGACCCCCAGCCCGGGCCGCGCCCGCACCGAGAAAGCCGCCACGGTGGTCTGGCCTTCGCCGTTGCGCAGGTAGTCGGCAAAGATGCGGCCCTTGCGGTTCTTGGGGCCGCTCTTGGCCACGAAGCGCGAGGGCACCGTGCGGGCCAGGTGCGCCACCACATCGCGCGAGAAATCCTTGACCTCCTGCCAGCCCAGCTTCGGCGCGATCGGCACCACCACGTGCAGCCCCTTGCCCCCGCTCGTCTTGAGCCAGCATTGCAGGCCCAGTTCATCGAGCAGCGCGCGGGTCAGCAAGGCGGCTTCCTGCACCTCCGGCCAGCCCACGCCTTCGCCCGGGTCCAGATCGAAGATCAGGCGATCGGGCTTGTCCATGTGCCGCGTGCTTGCATTCCAGGTATGGAACTCGATGACGTTCATCTGCGCGGCCTCGATCAAGGCCTGAACGCTGGCGATCTCGGCCAGCGCATCGTGACCGGGCCACAGGGCCGGATCGAGCTGATGCGCATGGGGGATCGTGCGGGGATCCACGTGCTTCTGAAAGAACTTCTCCCCATCCACGCCTTCGGGGGCGCGCACCAGCGAGACGGGCCGCTTCTTGAGATGGGGCAGCAGGTGCTCAGCCACGCTTTCGTAGTAGCGAACCAGATCGAGTTTGGTCAGCCCGCTGCTCGCATCGATCACCCGGTCGCCATGGGTGATCTGGAGGGCCTTCTTGCGCGCAGGGGCTGGACGATCGATGGACACGGGCTCCTCCCGGTTGACCTGGCGGGCCGGCTTGTCGGTGCGCAGGCCCTGGAACGAAGCATGACGGATGCGGCCCTCAGGCGTCCACTCTCCGAAGCTGACCTCCACCACCAGTTCGGGCTTGAGCCAGTGCGGCACACCTTGTGGCCGGATGGACCACCGGCCGCGCGAGGGCTTGTCGATGCCTGCGGGCGGCTGCCCGACCTCGATCGCGCGCATGCGCTCGAACAACTCGTGACGGGTGTGGCTGTTCCAGCCCGTGCCGACATTGCCCGCGTATTGCAATCGCCCGTCGGCATCGTGATAGCCGAGCAGCAGGCTGCCGAAATCGCCCGCACCGTTGGAGCGCTCGGTATAGCCCAGCACGATGAACTCCTGGCGTTGTGCACATTTGATCTTGAGCCAGTCTTCGCTGCGGCTGTGCACATACGGCGCATCGACCCGCTTGGCCATGAGGCCCTCCAGGCCGGTGCTGCAGGCGCTGCGCCACAGATCGGCCGCGGCACCATCGAGCGCCTCGCTCAAGCGGACATGGGCCAGCTCATGCCCCTGCAGCGCCTGTGCCAGGGCCTGACGGCGCTGCACCAAGGGCAACTGACGCATGTCCCGGCCATTCAGATAAGGTGCGTCGAAGGCGTACCAGATGAGCTGGCTTGTGTGCGAGGCATCAAAGGCATTCTGCAGGGCATTGAAGTCGGGCAGGCCATCGTCTCCCAAGGCAACCACTTCGCCATCCAGCCAGCTGCTGCGCAAGCCCAGGGCCGCGATGTCTGCGGCCAGCTCGGGCATCTTCGCCGTCCAGTCATGTCCATTGCGGGTGAACAGGCGCGCCTTGCCCCGTTCGATGCGGGCGAGCAGCCTGTAGCCGTCGAACTTGAATTCATAGATCCACTGGCCGCTGCTCGGCAAGCCTTTGGCCAGCGTGGCCAGTTGAGGCTGCAAGGCCTCGGGCAAGGCGGCGCGCGGGGCGGTGGCACTGGCTGCACGGTGTGTCGTGCGTGCCTTGCCTGGCGCGGCGCCCTGCCCGTTCACCTGCTCCGTCATCTGCTCCGTCATCTGCCCGGCCCGCACTTCCAGCAAACCCAGAGGTTGCCGGATCACACTGTCCGGCCAGGCCGTGGTCACGTCGAACTCCGCGGCCGGCCTGGCCCATTCATCCCGCTTCTTGAACAGCAGCCAGTTGTCGCGCTTGTCTCCCTGGCGCGAGATGCGCACCAACTCCCACAGCCCCGCCAGCTTCTGGCCATGCAGCCGAAAGACCAGCTTGCCCTGACGCAGCCCGGCATCCACGTCGCCCTGCGGCTCCCAGGAGCCGTGATCCCACACGATGACTTCGCCGGCGCCATATTGACGCGGCGGGATGGTGCCTTCGAAGCTGCCATAGCTGACGGGATGATCCTCCACGTGCACGGCCATGCGCTTGGCCTGCGGATCGAAGCTCGGCCCCTTCGGAACGGCCCAGCTCAGCAGCACACCGGCGTGCTCCAAGCGGAAGTCGTAGTGCAGATGCGAAGCCCAGTGTTTCTGGATCACAAAGCGCAGGATCTTGCCGGTGCGCTCGCGCTTGGCCCCCGGCTCCGGGGTGACGCCGAAGTTGCGCTTGGCGGCGTAGCGCTGCAAAGGGTCGCTGGAACGGGCGGTGGTCGGCATGGAAGAGGCGCTCCATCTGTCACGTCAGTTCAGGTCAGCTCGCATCAAGCCCGCTTGCGCGCCGCCTTGGATGCGGCTTTGGATGCGGCCTTGGATGCCACCTTCGACGTCGGCTTCGATGCCACTTTGGAAGGGGCCTTGGACGCGCCCTTGCGCTCCACCTTGGTCTCATCCGCCTTGCCGCCCTGGTGATGCTGCCTCAGGCTGCTGCGCAGCAACTCCGCCAGATCGATCACGTTCGACTTCGCGCCGGGCTCCGTCGGCTCCAGCGGTTCGATGTGCGAGGTCTCGCCCGCCTCCACCTTCATCTGGATGAGCTGGCGCAGCGCATCGGAAAACGTGTCCTTGTAGGCATCGGCTTGCCAGGTGGCCGTCATCTCGTCGATCAGCGCCGTGGCCATCTTGAGTTCCGTCTCCTTCGGCCGGGCATCGGCCTTGTCGGGGATGTGGATGTCGTCCGAAGAGCGGATCTCATCGGCCCATCGCAGCAGGTCCAGCATCAACGCAGGGCCGGCCGGCACCAGCGCAGCCAGGTGCTCCTTGGTGTGCAGCACCAGCCGCGCAATGCCGATCACGCCGGCACGCGCCATGGCATCGCGCAGCAGCATGTAGACCTTGTCGCCCTTGTTGATCGACTCCAGGTAATAGGGCCGCTCCAGGTACACGAAGGACACTTCCTGGGCCTTCACGAAGGCTTCGATCTCGATGGTCTGGGTGGTGCGCGGATAGGCTTCGGCCACCTCTTCCTCGCTGAGCACCACGTAGTCGCCCCCAGGCTGCTTGACGCCTTTGACGATGTCGTCCTTGCGCACCTCCTTGCCGGTGCGCTTGTTCACTCGCTTGTAGCCGACCGGGTCCATGGTGCGACGGTCCAGCCAGTCGAAATCGATCCGGTCCGATTGCGTGGCCGGGTACAGCGCAACGGGCACGTGGACCAGCCCGAAGCTGATGGCGCCCTTCCAGATGGAACGCGGCATGGCGACTCCTTCGCGGCCCCGCGGGCCTGTGGCTCTGCCTCGGGGCAGCAATCGACGTGCCGCCCTTACAAAATATCACCTGGCGCACCGGCTTGAGGGGGTGCCACATGGGTTCTCTCTCACATGAGGCCGGCGGGAGTCGGTGTATCTTGCCGGCTTGGCCGCAGGCCGGCCCCCGTCACGCTACACCGCACCATGAAAACCTCCAGCAAACCGAACATCTTTGAAGTCGGCCGCAACACCAAGCCGGCCATGCCGTCGCAGGTGGAGATCGATGCACTGACCACCTTGTTCCAGCAAGGCCGCGTTGCCGAGCTGGAAAAGCAGATCCTGCGGATGACGCAGCAGTATCCGCAGCACGGTGTGGCCTGGAAGTTCATGGGCGTGCTGCTGCGCATGCAAGGCAAGTTGGCCGAATCGCTCAAACCCATGCAGACGGCGTGCAAGCTGCTGCCATATGACCACGAGGCCTTCAACAACCTGGGCAGCACCCTGGAGGCCCTCAAAGAGCCCAAGTTCGCCGAGGCCTGCTACCAGCGCGCCATCCAGGTCAAACCCGATTACGCCGATGGCCTGCTCAACCTCGCCCACCTGCTGCTGCACAACGGCCGCCCGCAGGAGGCCGCTCCGCTGTTCGAGCGACGTCTGGCGCTGACGCCTGATGACGACTACGTCCGCCACCTGGTGATGTCATTGCGCGGCCAGCAAAGCGAGCGCGCCACCCCCGGCTACGTCGCCAAGATCTTCGACAACCAGGCTGACAATTTCGAGGCGCACTGGGTCGAAGGCCTTCAGTACACCGTGCCTCGGCAGCTCGCCGACCTCATCAACGCCTGCGGCCAGGCGCCACAAGGCCCGTGGCGTGTGCTGGACCTGGGCTGCGGCACCGGCCTGATGGGCGTGGCCATCGCCTCGCGTGCCAGCGAGCTGATCGGCGTGGACCTGTCGCCCAAGATGCTGGAAAAGGCGCGCAGCAAAGGTGTCTACCAATCCTTGCTGCAGGCCGACATCGATACCGTGATGAAGGCCGAGGCGGCCGGCAGCTTCGATCTGATCACTTCGGCCGACGTGTTCATCCACATCGGCAAGATCGACGAGATCGTGGCCGAAGCACGCCGGCTGCTGCGCACGGGCGGGCTGATGGCCTTCTCCGTCGAAACGCTCGAGTTGCCCGAAGCCGACACCGCCCAGGCGGCGACGGAATACCGGCTCAAGGCCTCAGGCCGATACGGGCAGTCCGGCGCCTATCTGGCGCGTCTGGCCGAGCAACATGGCTTCAAGGCCCTGAGCATCACCGACACCACCTTGCGTACGGAAGTGGACAAGCCGGTGCCCGGACAACTGGTGATCTGGCAGGCCATCTGAGCCCCGGGCGCCACCTCGCCAGGCCCGTCGGTCAGGGCGCACACCGCGCCTGGCCGCAGTACCGCTCGCAGAACACGCAGGCCCGCACGGGCAGCCACGCCGGGAACTGGTAGTAGCGGCGGTTGACCTCGGCCAGCACGGTCTGTCGATAGGCCTCGTACCGGAAGCCCTGGCCTTCAACCGCGTAGAAGGGCACGCCGTCCTGCTGGAAGGTCAACAGGCGCACGGTTTGGAAATACGGCGCGTAATCGGCCACATCGGGCTTGCGCGTGGCCAGCACGCGCACCGTGCGGCCCTCCAGCGCGGCATAGTCCATCACCAGGTCGTCCTGCCGCGCATGCACGCTGCCCACCCCGAGCACGGGCACATGCCGGCCCGCCGCATACCCGAACAGCGCTGCCGACGAATACACATTCGAGGCCAGCACCACACCCGGCGCATCGGCCTGGGCCACCATCTGGCTGGTGCGCAGGGCCTCCACCAGGCGGTGGTAATGCTTGAGCTTGCGCCAGTCCTGCAGATCGGTCGAGGCCACTGCGGCCACCAGCAGCAGATGCAACCCCAACCAGACGGCCATGCCGCGTGCCGTCGACCGCATCGCCCTCGCAGGCAAGGCCAGCGCCAGCATCACGAAGGCGAAGGGGTAGAAGGCCATCACCCAATGCAGGCCGATCACCTTCTTGGCCGACAGCAGCAGGAAGATCAGCAGCGGGATGCCGGCCACGCAGGCCAGCAAGGCATGGCCACGCGCCACCGCCGCGACCGCCTGTCGCTGATGCCACAGCGCCCACAGCATGACGGGGCCCAGCAGATAGGCCAGCATGAGCAGGTATTCGCCCACCGTGCCCCACGAACCCTCGGCCCCTTCATTGCGATTGAAGAGGTTGAACATGACGTTGGTCCAGCAGTGGTCGAGGTTCCACATCACGTTCAGGGCTGCGGCGGGCAAGGCCCACAGCACCATCCACACGAAGCCGCGCCAACTGGCCCGCCCTGCCGACAGCACATACACGGCAAAGGCCACGCCCAGCATCACAGCGAAATACTTGGACAGGAAGGCCAGTCCGATGAAGATGCCGGCCAGCGCATACAGCCCCCACGCCGAACGCCCCTGCGCCTGGGCGTGCACCGCCCGGACCATCGCCGCGGTGGACCATGCGGCGAACAGGATGAGCGGCGTGTCCGTCACGATCAAGGCATTGAGCCAGTTGATCGGCGCGAGCCAATACAGCAGCACGGCCCATGCGGCGCGGCTCCGGTCCACAGGCGACCAGGCCCACCACATGGCGGCCCCCACACCGAGCGGCAGCAACACGGCAGGCAGGCGGATGGCCCAAGGCGCATCCCCCAGCAGCGCCCGCATGCCGGCGATCCACCAACCCACCATGGGCGGGTGATCGTAATAGCCGTAGTCCAGAAAGCGCGCCCAGCCGAAGAACGTGGCTTCGTCCCCCGTCATGGGCAAGGCCGCCGACAGCCAGGCGCGGCATGCCAGCGAGGCCAGCGCGACCATCCACAGCCATCGGACGGGCGAAACCAAGGGGGAAGCAGATTCAGAAGAGGCAGAAGCCGACGCGGCGTGCATGGGGGCGAACGAGCGCGTCCGGCCGAAGACGGCGCGATCAAAGCATTGCAAAAGCCCGGATTCTAGGAGGCACCCTTCGCCGACCATCCGCGCGGGTCTGCATGGCGGCCCGTGTAACATCGCCGCGCGCTTTGCGCACATCCCCCGTCCTGCCTCACATCACAACGGAGACAACCCATGCAAGCCTGGATCTGCAGCGAACTCAAGGGCCCCGACGCCCTCACCTGGCAGGACAGCCCGACGCCGGAGCCGGGCAAGGGCGAAGTCCGCATCGCGATCAAGGCGGCCAGCCTGAATTTCCCCGATCTGCTGATCGTGCAGGGCAAGTACCAGATGCGCCCGCCCCTGCCCTTCGTGCCCGGCGCCGAGTTTGCCGGCGTGGTCGAAGCCGTGGGCGAAGGCGTCAAGCACCTGGCCATCGGCACGCACGTGGCGGGCTTCGCGGGCACAGGCGGCTTCGGCACGCACACCGTCTGCGCGGCCAACATGCTCATGCCGCTGCCCCCGGTGTTCTCGTTCGAGGATGCCGCCGCCTTCCTGTGCACCTACGGCACCACCTACCATGCGCTGATGGACCGCGCCGCGCTCAAGGCCGGCGAGACGGTGCTGGTGCTGGGCGCAGCCGGCGGCGTGGGCACGGCCGCCATCCAGATCGCCAAGGCCGCAGGGGCCCGGGTGATCGCTGCGGCCTCCACCGACGAAAAGTGCGCGCTGTGCCGTGACCTGGGTGCCGACGCCACCATCAACTACAGCACGCAGAACCTGCGCGATGAGCTCAAGACCTTGACCGAGGGCAAGGGCCCCGACGTGGTCTATGACCCGGTCGGTGGCGACCTCACCGAGCAGGCCTTCCGTTCCATCGCCTGGCGCGGCCGCCACCTCATCATCGGCTTTGCCAATGGGCCGATCCCGGCACTGCCGCTGAACCTGCCGCTGCTCAAGGGCGCCTCGGTGATGGGCGTGTTCTGGGGCGAGTTCGCCAAGCGCGAGCCGCAGAACAACGCCGCCTGCCTGATGCAGCTGGCTGCCTGGTACATGGAAGGCAAGATCAAGCCGGTGATCGAGCACAAGCTGCCCATGGCCCAGCTCAAGGAGGCCTTTGCGCTGATGGGAACGCGTCAGGTGCGCGGCAAGGTGGTGCTGGTCAACGCCTGAGCCAACGCCCAGGCGACATGCTCGGCCACCAGCGCGTGGTCGACATCGTCCATGGGCGGCGGCGCGGCCTGCCATCGCTGCAGGGCTTCAATGAGGTCTGAGCGCAACGTGTCCGGCAACTCGCGCCGGATGCCCTGGGCCTGGGGATCGATCGCCTCCACCGCCTCGGCCGGGCCTGCTGCGCCGGCATCCGGCATCAGCCGCCCGGCCAGCGTGTTGCCCATGGCCACAGCCAGGTTGCGCTGCCAGCGCGCAAAACCGATGCGCCGGATGGGACTGCCTTCGGTCAGGCGCAAAAAGGTCGGCTCATCCCAGGCCCACAGCGTCAGCAAGGTCGGGTCGGCCAAAGCCGGCCGCACATCGAAATCGGCGAGCACGGCGCGGCGCGCAAACTTGTTCCAGGGGCAGACCAACTGGCAGTCATCGCAGCCATAGATGCGGTTGCCCATGAGCGGCCGGAGCGCCTGCGGAATCGGCCCGGCATGCTCGATGGTGAGGTAGGAAATGCAGCGCCGCGCATCCACCAGCTTTTCGCCGACGATGGCCTGGGTGGGGCACACGTCCATGCAGGCCGAACAGGAGCCGCAGTGGGCGCTTTCGGGCTCGGTCAGCGGCAAGGCCACATCCACGAAGATCTCGCCCAAAAAGAACGCCGATCCAGCCTCGCGCGACAGCAGCAGCGTGTGCTTGCCGCGCCAGCCCAGGCCGCTGCGGCTGGCCAGTTCCACCTCCATCACCGGCGCGGAATCCGTGAACACACGGTGCCCGAACGGCCCGATGCAGGCAGCCAGCCGATCGGCCAGCTTCTGCAGCCGCATGCGCAGAACCTTGTGATAATCCCGCCCCCGGGCATACATCGACACGGTGGCCGCGCCCGGCCGCATCAGCCGTTGCCATTCGACGGGCTGCCAGCCTTCGGGCAGCGCGGCCGGCAGGTAATCCATGCGCGCAGTGATGACACGAACGGTGCCGGGCACCAGCTCCGCCGGGCGGGCGCGCTTGAGGCCATGGGCGGCCATGTAATGCATCTCACCGTGGAAACCACGCGCCAGCCAGTCCATCAGCCGGGGTTCCACACTTGACAAATCGACATCGGCTACGCCAATCTGAGAAAATCCCAGTTCTGTCGCCCATTGGCGCAAGCGCGCCATGACCTCGCCCGGGTCCATCTGCTGCTGCAAGGGAGCCGATGCCGGGCCCGACGGGTCGCCCGCGGGTGACTGAAGTACATGACGCATGTGACGATCGTAGCAAGCCCGCAAGCGGGTGCCCCTTCGGCAACGCCGGGGCCCCTGAGTCGCGACTTCATCTGGAAGGACGAAGCCGCCTGTGCCGTGCTGGCCGCCGATCTGGCCCGGCATATTCAAGGCGACCTGCTTCGGGGCGACAGCCTCTACATCGAATTGCACGGCACCCTCGGCGCGGGCAAGACCACCTTCACGCGGCACCTGCTGCGCGCACTGGGGGTGCAAGGCCGCATCAAGAGCCCCAGCTATGCCGTGGTCGAGCCGCACACCCTGCCCGGCCTGGACATCCACCACTTTGATTTCTACCGCTTCAACGACCCGCAGGAATGGGAAGACGCAGGCTTTCGCGACCTGTTCGCCGCGCCCGGACTCAAGCTGGCCGAGTGGCCCGAGAAGGCCGAAGGGCTGCTGCCGGCACCCGATCTGCGCATCCACATCGAAGCGGCCACCTCCGATGCGCAAGGCAGCGAGCCGCGCCGCGTGCGCATTCAGGCCATGAGCCCCAGCGGCATGCACGCCCTGACCCGGCTTGAGCGCACACCCGATGCCTCGGCAGGAGCACCCGTCCATGGATAAGTCGCTGCACACCCGCCCAGGACGGTCGCCCTCGCGTCGCAGCCTGCTCAAGCAGATGGCCGGCGGCACGCTGGTGATGCTGCTGGGCCCCAAGGAACTGGCCTGGGGCGCCGAGCTGCGTGGCGGTGCGCGTGTGGCCGGCCAATGACTACACCCGCGTCACGCTGGAATCGGACGTGCCGCTCAACGCCACCTTCTTTGCCATCCCCAACCCGCATCGGCTGGTGATCGACATCGACGGGCTGGCGCTCAACAGCGGGCTCAAGGAGTTGATCAGCAAGGTCAAGGCCGACGATCCGTACATCGCCGGGGTGCGCGTGGGCCAGAACCGCCCGCATGTCGCACGCATCGTGCTGGACCTCAAGCAGCCCATCAAGCCGCAGGTCTTCGGGCTGGCGCCCGTGGCGGCCTATCAGCACCGGCTGGTGTTCGATCTGTATCCCACGCAACAGCCGGATCCCAAGCTGTCGCTGCAGTTGCCAGCCGGCACGCCGCCTGTGGCCAACCCGGGCCATGCAGCCAGTGCACCGCCTTCGACGGCAGCCGGCGCATCGGGATCGGCGGGCAACCAGGCCGCCTCCAACCCTCAGGCGGGCAGCAGCCCTGGCGCCTACATGAGCGCGCCGGGTGGCAGCAACGCCCCCTCCACCGCAGACATCGCCCGCCCGTCGCAGCCCGGCAGCCCCAACTCGCAAGAAGCGGCCGAGGCCATGAACGACGCGCTGGGCGACTTCATCGGCAACCTGCGTCGCCCCCCTGGTGATCGCAACACGGCCAAGGCACCTGCCGCCAAGCCTGGCGACACGAAGACGGCCGAGGCCAAAGCCGCAGAAGACATCCCCGTCGGCAACCCCAAGGCAGGGGCTCAGCGCCTGGTGATCGTGGCGCTGGATGCCGGCCACGGCGGCGAGGATCCGGGTGCCGTCGGCCCCAGCGGGCTGTATGAGAAGGATGTGGTGTTGTCGGTGGCGCAAAAGCTGCGCGCCTTGATCAACGCCCAGCCCGGCATGCGTGCCATGCTCACGCGCGAATCCGACTACTTCGTGCCCCTGCAGGAGCGGGTGATCAAGGCCCGGCGCGTGAAGGCCGACCTGTTCGTCTCCATCCACGCCGATGCCTTCATGAACCCGCAGGCCCGCGGGGCTTCGGTATTCGCCCTGTCCGAAGGTGGCGCCAGCAGCGCCGCGGCCCGGTGGATCGCCCGCAAGGAGAACGCCTCCGATCTGGTCGGCGGCGTCAACATCAAGGCGCGCGACCGGGCCGTGATGCAGGCCCTGCTCGACATGTCGACCACCGCGCAGATCAAGGACAGCCTCAAGCTCGGCAGCGCCGTGCTGGGCCACCTGGGCAAGATCGGCCGGCTGCACAAGGCGCGGGTCGAGCAGGCCAGCTTTGCCGTGCTCAAGGCACCTGACATCCCATCGATCCTGGTCGAGACCGGCTTCATCTCCAACCCGGAGGAAGAGTCCAAGCTCAAGGACGAGGACTACCAGCGCGATCTGGCCGACGCCCTGCTCAAGGGCATCCAGCGCTACTTCGCCAAGAACCCGCCGCTGGCGCGCAACCGGGCGCTGTAGTCCCGCTGTCGTCCGGCTTCAGGCCCACATCAGGCCGCGCTCTGGCGAGCGGCCCGGCTGGCCTTCCAGCCGCCATACAGCGCGATCAGGCCAGGGATGAGGATCATCGCCCAGATGATCTTGCTCAGATGCTGCTGCACGAAGGCAATGTTGCCGAACTGGTAGCCCACCCAGGTCAGGCCCACCACCCAGATCACCGCGCCGATCACGTTGTAGGCCGTGAAGGTGGCGCGGTTCATCTGCGCCACGCCGGCCACGAAGGGCGCAAACGTGCGGATGAATGGCATGAAGCGGGCCAGGATGATGGTGATGCCGCCGTGCTTCTCATAGAAGTTGTGGGCCGCATCGAAGGCCTTGCGGTTGAACCAGCGCGAGTCCTCCCACTGGAAGACTTTCGGGCCGATGTAGCGGCCGATGGAGTAGTTGACCTGGTCGCCCAGGATGGCCGCGATCAGCAGCACCACCATGGCCAGGGGCAGGCTCATCGCGCCCGTGCCCGCCAAGGCGCCGACCATGAACAGCAGCGAATCTCCTGGCAGGAAGGGCATCACCACCAGACCGGTCTCCACGAACACGATCAAAAAGAGCAGGCCGTAGACCCACATGCCATACGCCTGGACGAATTCGGCCAGGTGCTTGTCGACGTGGAGGATGAAATCGATCAGGAAGTGTGCGATGTCCATGGCGGCGCATTATGCGGGCCGATACGCCCCCCGCGGCGGCCGTGGCGACCCCGGATCGCAGGGGCATGTCTTGGCCCGCCGGCGCCGCGATGTCGCCCTTTTACAATACCGGGATGACGCCTGAGCCCGCCCGCGCCCCCCTGCCCGACGACACCGCCCCCGTGCAGGCCGTCCCCGCTGCCCCCCGCCGCCGCATCCAGGAACTGCCGGACGAGCTGATCAGCCAGATCGCCGCCGGCGAGGTGGTGGAACGCCCCGCCTCCGTGGTGCGGGAACTGGTGGACAACGCCCTGGATTCGGGGGCCAGCCACATCACCGTCAAGCTCATGGCGGGCGGCGTGCGCCAGATCCTGGTGGAAGACGATGGCTGCGGCATCCCCGTGCCCGAACTGCCGCTGGCGCTGCGGCGCCATGCCACCAGCAAGATCCGCTCGCTCGACGACCTGGAAAAAGTCGCGACCATGGGCTTTCGCGGCGAAGCGCTGGCGGCCATCTCGTCCGTGTCGGACACCTCGCTGTCCAGCCGCACGCCCGATGCACCCCACGCCCACCGGCTGGACGCCCGCTCAGGCGAGCTGACGCCGGCAGCCCGCAGCGTGGGCACCAGCGTCGAGGTGCGCGAGCTGTTCTTCAGCACACCGGCGCGCCGCAAGTTCCTCAAGAGCGAAGCGACCGAACTGGCGCACTGCGTGGAAGCCGTGCGCCGCCATGCCCTGGCCCGTCCGGACGTGGGCTTTTCCATCTGGCACGAAGGCAAGCTGGTGGAACAGCTGCGCCCCGGCATGCCCGCACAACGCCTGGCCGATGTGCTGGGCGATGAGTTCGTGCGCACCAGCCGCGAGGTGGACCTGCGCATCGGCCCGATGCGCATCCACGGCCGCACCGGCCTGCCCGATGCCGCGCGTGCCCGTGCCGACTGGCAGTACTGCTATGTCAACGGCCGCTACGTGCGCGACAAGCTGCTGGCCCACGGCGTGCGCTCGGCCTATGAAGACGTGCTGCACGGCGCACGCCAGCCCACGTATGCGCTGTTCATCGACATCGCCCCGGAGCTGGTGGATGTGAACGTGCACCCGACCAAGATCGAAGTGCGCTTCCGCGATTCGCGCGAGGTGCATCAGGCCATGCGCAAGGCCGTGGAGGCGGCGCTGGCGCTCTCGCGGGCCGGCACCCATCCGGTTGTGGGCAGCGCCTCAAACGCTGCGCCAGAGGTGGGATCGACGGCTGCTGCCGCCCCGGTGCTGAGCAACACGCAACAGGCCCCGCTGCCCTGGACCAAACCGCAGGACGGCATGCCCGAGCGCCGCTGGGCAGGCTGGCCTGGCGAGCGTTCTGGCGAATCTTCGAACGCGCCGCTGACCGCACAAGACGCCGCCGCCTTCGGGGCCGCTGCCACACGACTGGGCACAGCGCCCGACGTGTTTGCCGGACTGCAGTTGCCCCGCATCGTGCCGGCCGCGGGCACCGATGACGAGGCGCTGTCCACCGGCTCGGCAGGCTTGCTCGAAGGCGCCTCATCCGCAGGGGTGCCTCGCGCTGTGCCGGCCGGAAAGCGACGACGCAACGGCCAGCGACTGGGCCGCACAGATCGCCCCGGCGCGCATGGACGAAGCCCAGGAGTGGCCGCTGGGCCGCGCGATCGCACAGGTCGGCGGCATCTATGTGCTCGCCGAGAACGCCAAGGGCCTGATCATCGTCGACATGCATGCAGCCCACGAGCGCGTGGTGTACGAGCGCCTGAAGGCCCAGCTCGCCCACGAACGGCTGGAAAGCCAGCCCCTCCTGATCCCGATGAGCTTTGCCGCGACGCCCCAGGAGATGGCCACGGCCGAAACCCAGCGCGAAGCCTTGCTGTCCCTGGGCCTGGATGTCGATGCCATCGGCCCGGGCAAGCTGGCCGTGCGCTCGATGCCCATGGCCCTGTCGCAGGCCGATGGCGTCGAGCTCGCACGCTCGGTGCTGGGCGAGCTGGCCCAGCTGGACGCCAGCAACGTGATCCAGCGCGCCCAGCACGAGCTGCTGGCCACCATGGCCTGCCACGGCGCCGTGCGCGCCAACCGCCGCCTGACGCTGGCCGAGATGAACGCCCTGCTGCGCGACATGGAAGCCACCGAGCGCGCCGACCAATGCAACCATGGTCGCCCCACCTGGCGACAGCTGACCTTGCGCGAACTGGACGCGCTCTTCATGCGTGGCCGCTGAGGTGCCCCGCGCCTTTGCCCTGCCTGCACGCATGACACCCCATCCCCATGACTGATGAACGCAAGAAACTGAGCCTGAAAAAGACAGGCGAAGGCGCCGCCGATGCCGGCACAGAGCCGCGCCGCAAGCCGCCCGTTCGCGGGCCAGGGACGGCCCCCCGCGCGCGCATGAGCGCGGCAGAAGCGGCCAAGGCGCGCGAAGAGGCGGCCAGCCGTCAGCAAGAGGAACGTCCGCCGGAACATCGGCAGGAACGTCAGCCAGAACGCATGGGCGGCGCGCGCCATCGCGGTCCGTCGGAACGCGCGGACGTGGATCGCCCTCGTCGCCCGGACGCAGCTGCCCCACGCGGCAAGGCGGCCCATGCCCCCCACACCCGCTCGGACGAGCCCCGCGCCAAACCCTCACCAAAAGCCTCGCTCAGCTGGGCCAACAAGCCGCCCATGAAGGCCGCTGCGGAAAGCCGGGAAAGGAAGGCACCCCCGCGGATGCCATCGGCCCCCGCCATGCCAGCGACCGAGCCGCGTGAGGACGACGGCCGCATCCGCCTGTCCAAGCTGATGAGCGAGCGCGGCCTGGCCTCGCGTCGCGAAGCCGACGAGTGGATCGAGCAAGGCTGGGTGCGTGTCGATGGCGAGGTCGTCAGCGAACTGGGCACGCGCATCCATCCCGATCAATCGATCAGCATCGATCCCATGGCGCGCACGCAGCAGGCCCAGCGCGTGACCATCCTCATCCACAAGCCCATGGGCTATGTCAGCGGGCAGGCCGAAGACGGCTACGAGCCGGCCGTCGCGCTGGTCACGCCCGATAACCGCTGGAAGGACGACAGGCTGCCCATCCAGCTCACCCGCGGGCACTTGCGCAACCTGGCGCCGGCCGGGCGCCTGGACATCGATTCCACCGGCCTGCTTGTGTTGACCCAGGATGGCCGCGTGGCCAAGCAGCTCATCGGCGAAGACTCGGGCATCGAAAAGGAGTACCTGGTGCGGGTGCAGGCCATGTCGCAGCCCGAGGCCGAAAACGTCTCGGCCATCGTGCCGCCCGAGGTGCTGGAACAACTGCGCTTCGGGATGGCGCTCGATGGCCGGCCACTCAAACACGCGCAGGTGTCGTGGCAGAACGAACACCAGTTGCGCTTCGTGCTGAAAGAAGGCCGCAAGCGCCAGATCCGCCGCATGTGCGAACTCGTCGGGCTCAAGGTGGTGGGCCTCAAGCGGGTGCGCATGGGCCGCATCACCTTGAGCAAGCTGCCCGTGGGGCAATGGCGCTTCCTGAGGCCCGATGAGCGCTTCTGAATCGCCAGCCTGCACGCGCGGGTGGACATGCGCGTGACGGAGCCCGCAGGCGCAGGCGTGCCGACCCGCACCACCTCTGCGGCCGTGCCTGCCTGGGTGGCCGTGATCGCCCTGAGCCTGCTGGTGGGCCTGCAGCCGCTGACGACCGACCTGTACCTGCCGGCCTTGCCGCAGATGCAGCGCGCGCTCGGCATGAACGCCTCGCAGGCCCAATGGACGCTGTCCGTGCTGATCCTGGCCTTCGGCTTCGGGCAACTGCTGTGGGGGCCGGTGGCCGATCGCTTTGGCCGGCAACCCGTGCTGCGCTGGGCGCTGGGCCTGTACGTCGTCTCCAGCCTGCTGGTGACGGTGGCGGCCGATGGCTTTGTGATGATCGCCGCACGCGCGGCACAAGGCGCCTTCATGGCGGCAGCCGTGGTGTGCGGCCGCGCGATGATCCGCGATCTGTATGCGCCTGAAGAGGGTGCGCGCATGATGGCGCGCGGCCTCAGCGGTCTGGGCATCCTGGCCTTGCTGGGCCCGATCCTGGGCGGGCTGACGGCCACCTGGCCCGGCTGGCGCGCCACCATGGCCCTGATGGTGCTGTTCGGCCTGATCACCTGGGCCTTCGTGTGGATGCGCCTGCCGGAGACCTTGCCCACCGAGCGCCGCCAGCCACATCTGAACTGGCCGGCCATGCTGCGCAACTGGTGGCAGATCTCCAAGCACCCTGCGTTCCGTGCCCACGCGATGCTCACCTCGTCCACCTACGGCGGGCTGTATGTGTACCTGGCGCTGTCGGCCTTCCTCCTCATCGATGTGCTGCACGTGAGTCGGACTGGCTACGGCCTGTGCGGTGCAGCCCTGTCCGTGTCCTATCTGGCCGGCACCTTCGTGTGCCGCCGACTGCTGCCGCAAAGGGGCATTGCGGGCACCGTGCGCATCGGCGGCTGGTGCTCGCTGACCGGGGGCCTGCTCGTCGCTGCGAATTCGCCGGTGAGCTGGCTCACGGGCTGGCCGGGCGAGGTCTGGGCCCTGCTGCCTGGCCTGTCGGTGTATGCGTTTGCGCATGGCCTGCACCAGCCCTGCGCGCAAACGGGTGTCGTGGCGGCCTTTCCTCGTCAGGCCGGTGCGGCATCGGCCTTGTCGGGCTTCGTGCTGGCGGTCATCGCCTTCGGGATTGCCGCCGTGCTGTCGTGGTGGAGCGCCCTGCCCGGCTGGGCCGGCACCCTCCATCCCATGGCGCTGGGCGTGGGACTGGGCGGCCTGTCGACGGCCTGGATCGCGCTGGGCATCGTGCAGCGCCATGGCCAGGCGGTGCATGAAGACGACGAGGCCGCAGCGTGAACGCCATGAACACGCCCCCTCTTTGGATCCTGGCCGGCCCCACCGCATGCGGCAAGACGGCTGCCGCGCTCGCACTGGCGCATGAGATCGACCTGGAGATCATCAGCGTCGATTCGGCCCTGATCTACCGCGGCATGGACATCGGCACGGCCAAGCCCACGCCGCAGGAACTCGCCCAGGTCCCGCATCACCTCATCGACATCATCGATCCTGCCGACAGCTACAGCGCCGCACGCTTCGTTCAGGATGCGAACCGACTGGTCGACGAGATCCGCGCGCGCGGCCGCACACCGCTGCTGGTGGGTGGCACGATGCTCTACATCAAGGCCCTGCTCGAAGGCCTGGACGACATGCCCGCCGCATCGCCCGAGATCCGCGCGATGCTGGACGCGCGCATGGCCCAACTCGGCAGCCCCGCGCTGCATGCCGAACTGGCGCAAGTCGACCCGGTCACCGCGGCCCGTCTGGCGCCCGGCGACACACAGCGCATCCAGCGGGCGCTGGAGGTGTGGCACAGCACGGGCCAGCCGCTCTCCAGCTTCCATCAACGCGATCGCCGGGCCGATGCGCCCGCGTCGCGGCGCGACGCCATCCTCGTCTCGCTGGAGCCGACGGACCGCGCCTGGCTGCACGCCCGCATCGCGCTGCGTTTCGAACAGATGATGCAGGCCGGCTTCATCGATGAGGTCAGGCGCCTGCGGCAAAGGCCGGATCTGAACGTGGGCCTGCCGTCGATTCGCTGCGTGGGCTATCGGCAGGTGTGGGAGGCTCTGGATGCCGGCCGGGATCTGGATCAGCCAGGCGTGCTGCGCGACGTGATGGACCAGGGCATCGCGGCCACGCGCCAGTTGGCCAAACGGCAGATCACCTGGCTGCGCAGCATGCCGCATCGCCTCGTGGTGGCGTGCGATCAGGCAGACGCACTTGAAGGGGTGCGTGCGGCCTTCATGGCGGGCCGCTGAACTGCGGCGCATGCCTGCGGACGCTGTCGCATTCCGGCACGCAAAAAAAGCCACTTCAAGCCCGACGCAGCAAAGCTTGACTTGGCTTAAGCCTGCACACCGATGCCCTTCGTAAGCTGGCCGCCTCACCGAGATCGATCCATGCCTTACGAACTCTTTCGCCGCCAGGGTCATGCCTGTCTGATGTTTTCCGACCTGAGTGACGAAGGGGGCGGCGCCGTGCAGGCCAACCAGTTCCTCATCGTCAACGACGACACCGGCGCCATCATCGACCCGGGCGGCAACCTCGCCTACAGCGAGCTCTACCTGGGCATGAGCAAGCACTTCTCGCCCAGCCGGCTCTCGGCCATCCTGGCCTCGCACGCCGACCCGGACATCATCGCCTCGCTGGACCGCTGGATGACCGCCACGCCCGATGCCAAGCTGTATGTCTCCACGCTGTGGGAGCGCTTCGTGCCGCATTTCTGCAAGCCGGGCAAAACGGTCGGGCGTGTGGTCGGCATCCCCGATCAGGGCATGCGCATCCGGATCGGCAACAGCGAGTTGATCGCCCTGCCAGCGCACTTCATGCACGCCGAAGGCAACTTCCAGTTCTATGACCCGATCAGCCGCATCCTGTTCTCCGGCGATCTGGGGGTGTCGATGCTGTCGGGCGAACAGGTGCAGCACACGATTGCCACGCTCAAGCCCATGCCGCCGGGCATGGAAGCCTTCCACCGGCGCTACATGGTGTCCAACAAGATCCTGCGCTACTGGGCCCGCATGGTGCGCCAGTTGAAGATCGACATGATCGTGCCGCAGCATGGCGCGCCGCTGGTGGGCAGCGCGATCACCGAATTCATCGAGTGGGTCGAAGGTCTTGAGTTGCGGCGTCGACCTGATGACCGAAGCCAGCTATGCGATCCCCGCCTGAGGAGCTCAATGCGCCCCACCCGCGTCCACCGCAGCCGGTGAGCGCCTGCGGCTTGGCCATCCACACGATCGGGATCAAGCACACGAACAGCATCGACGACAGCAGGTAGACATCGTCGGCCGCCCGCGTGAAGGCCTGCTGGTCGATGAGCCGGTTGATCTGCGCCGCGGCCTGATCGAAGCTCATGCCCGTGGCCATCAAGGTGTTGAAGCCCTCCACCGCGCCAGGGTCGGCCGACGTCAAGCGCTCGGCCATGTGCGCATGGTGCAGCGTGGCCCGGCTGTCCCACAAGGTGGTGACGGTGGACGTGCCCATCGCGCCTGCCGTGATGCGCACGAAGTTGCTCAAACCCGATGCAGACGGGATGCGATCCGGCGTCAGCCCGTTGAAGGTGATGGCGCTCAGCGGGATGAAGAAGAAGGCAATCGCCCCGCCCTGCAAAATCGTCGGGATCATGATGGTGGCGAAGTCGGCCTGCACGGTGAAGTGCGAGCGCATCCACAGCACCAGCGCAAAGCCCGCAAATGCCACCGTGGCCAGCATGCGCGGATCGACCTTGCTCACGTTCTTGCCCACCACCGGCGACAGCAGGATGGCCAGCAGGCCCACCGGCGCAATCGCCATGCCGGCAACCGAGGCCGTGTAGCCCATGTACTGCTGCAGCCACAGAGGCAGCAGCACCACATTGCCGAAGAACAGCCCATAGCCGATGGACAACGCCAGCACGCCGAACACGAAGTTGCGCTGCGCGAACAGGCGCAGGTCCACAACCGGATGCTTCTGCTTGAGCTCCCACCACACGAAGACGATGAAGCCCACCAGCGCCGTCATGCCCAGCGACACGATCTCGCCGCTCTCGAACCAGTCCAGCTCCTTGCCCTTGTCGAGCATGATCTGCAGGGCGCCGACCCACATCACCAGCAGCGTCAGCCCAGCCACATCGATGGGCAGCTTGTGCGTGGGCGTCTCGCGCTTGGCGTAGATGCGCCAGGTCACGAAGGCCGCGCCCAGGCCCACCGGCACGTTGATGTAGAAGATCCACGGCCACGACAGGTTGTCGGTGATCCAGCCGCCCAGCAAGGGCCCCGTCACGGGCGCCACCAGCGTGGTCATGGCCCACATCGCCAGCGCCATGCCCGCCTTGCCCGGCGGATAACTCGACAACAGCAGCGTCTGTGACAGCGGGATCATCGGCCCGGCCACCAGCCCCTGCAGCACGCGGTAGGCGATCAGCATTTCCAGCGAGCCGGCCAGGCCGCACAGCCAGGAGGCCAGCACGAACAGCAGCACGCTGGTGACGAACAGGCGCACCGCACCGAAGCGCTGCGTGAGCCAGCCCGTCAAAGGCACCGAGATCGCGTTGGACACGCCGAAGCTGGTGATCACCCAGGTGCCCTGCGTCGGGCTCACGCCGAGGTTGCCTGCGATGGCCGGCAGCGACACGTTGGCAATCGACGAATCCAACACGTTCATGAAGGTGGCCAGCGACAGGGCCACCGTGCCCAGCACCAGCGAGGAGCCATGCAGCGGCTGTGCGGCGCCTGCGGATCCCGGCGCGCTCATCTCAGGCGCCCTTGCGCTCGGTCGACACGGGGGCATGCGCCAGCGGCGCGCCCAGGTTGCTGGCGATGATGCGGGCCACGCGTGCATCCGCATCGTGCTGGATGTCGTCGAACACCGCCGTCTGCGCCACCGGCTTGGCACGCGGGCTCACGGCCAACATGGCCCCGCCCTGGTCGCGCACATCGACCTTCACTTCCATCGACAGGCCCACGCGCAGCGGATGGGTCTTCACTTCTGCCGCATCCAGCGCCACGCGCACCGGCACGCGCTGCACGATCTTGATCCAGTTGCCCGTGGCGTTCTGCGCCGGCAGCAGCGAGAAGGCCGCGCCTGTGCCCGCTCCCATGCCGATCACCTTGCCGTGGTAGACCACCTCCTGGCCATACACATCGGCCTTGAGCGTGGCCGGCTGGCCGATGCGCAGGCGCTGCAACTGGCTTTCCTTGAAGTTGGCATCCACCCAGGGCTGGTCCAGCGAGACGACCGTCATCAAGGGCGCACCGGCCTGCACACGCTGGCCGACCTGCACACTGCGCTTGGCCACATAGCCATCGACCGGGGCCACCAGGGCCGCGCGCTTGAGCGCCAGATACGTTTCGCGCACACGCGCCGCCGCCCGTACGACATTGGGATGCTGCTGCACCGAGGTGCCTTCCGTCAGCGACTGGTTGGATTGCAGCTGATCCTGGGCCACGGCCAGCGCCGATTGCGCCGCTGCCATCGCGCTCTGCGCGGAGGTGAGTTGCGCCGTGACGTGATCGAACTCTTCCTTGCCGATGGCACCGGCGGCGTACAGCGGCTTGCGGCGATCGACATCGTCCTGCGCCCGCTTGACTTCGTTTTGCGCACGCTGGACTTCGGCCTGCCGCAACTGGATCTGCGAGCGCAAGCCGGCGTTGTTGGCAAACAGGGTGCGCACCTCGCGCACGGTCTGCGCCAGTTGGGCCTCCGCCTGCTCCAGCGCCACCTTGGCATCGGCCTCATCGAGCTTGACCAGCAACTGCCCGGCCTTGACCATGTCGGTGTCATCGGCCTGGATGGCCAGCACCGTGCCGGCCACCTGCGGCGTGATCTGCACGACATTGGCCTGCACATAGGCGTTGTCCGTGTGCTCGAAGCGGCCTTCGATCACGTGGTCGTACGCGGCATACGCGATGCCGGCCACCACCGCCACACCCAGCACCGCGCGGACCGCCTTCTTGCGGCCGGTCGATGCGGGCGCGGCCTGCGCCGACGACGCAGCAGCGGCAGCGGCGGGATCGGCCTTGTGTTCTTCACTCATCTCGGGACTCCAGCGGGGGCGTTTGCACAGATGTGGCGGGCGCGTCGCGCATGGCTTCGGCATTGGCCTGCAGCCGGCGCAGCAGATCCATCAAGGTCTGCCACTCTGCTTGTGTGAAACCTTCCAGCAGGCGATTGCTGACATCGCACAGCACCTCGGGCACCGGTGCCATGGCGGCTTCGCCTTCGGGCGTGAGCGCCAGATGCACCACGCGGCGGTCTTCGGTCGAACGCTCACGCCGGCACAGGCCCTTGGCCTCCAGGCGATCAAGCGTGCGCGTCAAGGCACCGGCATCGAGCTGCAGCTCACGCGCCAGTTCGGCCAGCGTGTTGGCCCGGCCCTGCCCGATCAGGAACAAGGGCGACCACTGCGCCTGCGTCAGGCCATGGTGCTCCAGCCGCTTGTCCACCTGGCCGACCATGACTTGCACGACACGGCGCATCAGGTAGCCGAAGCTGTTCTCGCGGCACCAGTTTTCGCGCCTGTAGATCGCATCGCCCGGACTCGGCGGCGCAACCCGCGGGCGGAGTGAGGTGCAGACGGCTTGCTTGACGAATTTGACATGCCTTGAATTTATTTGCCTGTGCAAATATTGTCAAGGCATGATAATGAGACATCCTTCCTGCCCTCACCGGTCTCATCCATGTCCAGCGCAGCTTCCCAAACCCCGCCTCCGGCCAAGTCGGCCAAGCCCCTGCAAGGCCTGCGGCCCTTCCTCCAGCCCTACCGCGGCCGGATCGCCCTGGCCCTGTTCTGCCTGGTGATGGCGGCGCTCACGACGCTGGTGCTGCCCATCGCCCTGAGAACGCTGATCGACAAGGGCTTCGTGGCGCCCGATGCAGGGGACCGTGTGATGGCGCTGCGCCAGCATTTCCTGGCGCTGTTCGGGGTGGGCGTGGCGCTCGGTGTGTTCTCTGCCTCGCGTTACTTCGCCGTGACCTGGCTGGGCGAGCGCGTCACCTCCGACATCAAGAGCGCCGTGTATGCGCACGTGCTGCGCCAAAGCCCCGCCTTCTTCGAGACCACGCAAAGCGGCGAGGTGCTCTCGCGCCTGACGGCCGACACCACCCTGATCCAGACGGTGGTGGGCACCAGCGTTTCCATGGGCCTGCGCAACGCCATCATGGCCGTGGGCGCGCTGACCATGCTGATCGTCACCAACCCGTATGTGATGGCGCAGGTGCTGGGTGGCCTGGTGCTGGTGGTCCTGCCGGCCATTGCCTATGGCCGACGCGTGCGGCGCCTGTCGCGTGCCAGCCAGGACCGTGTGGCCGATTCCAGCGCCATCGCCGCCGAGGTGCTCAATGCCGTGCCCGTGGTGCAGAGCTACACCGCTGAACAGCGCGAGGCTGCCCGCTTCCACGAGGCCACCGAAAACGCCTTCCGCACCGGTGAACGCCGCATCAAGGCCCGCGCCGTGCTCGTGGCCTTCATCATCAGCGCCACCACCGGCGCCCTGCTGTGGGGCCTGTATCAAGGCACGCAGGCCGTGCTGGAAGGCAAGATCACCGCCGGCCACATGGGCCAGACCATCGTCTACGTGATCCTGCTGCTGAGTTCCGTGGCGGCCCTGTCCGAGGTCTATGGCGACATCCTGCGCGCCGCCGGCGCCACCGAGCGCCTGATGGAGCTGCTCTCTGCCCGCTCACCCATCCAATCGCCAGCCCAGCCACGCGCCTTGCCCGCGCCCGCCGGCGGCTCACGCGTGAACTTCAGCCACGTTCACTTCCACTACCCCTCGCGCCCCGGCCAGCCCGCCTTGAGCGACATCATGCTGAGCGTGAACCCCGGCGAAACCATCGCCCTGGTCGGCCCCAGCGGCGCGGGCAAGAGCACCGTCTTCCAATTGCTGCTGCGTTTCTACGATCCGCAATCCGGCGGCATCGAGCTGGATGGCCAACCCATCACTCAACTGTCCCTGGATGCCCTGCGCGAACGCATCGGCATCGTCCCGCAAGACAGCACCATCTTCTCCACCACCGCGATGGAGAACATCCGCTACGGCAAGCCGGGCGCCAGCGATGACGAGGTCAAGGCCGCGGCCCGCGCCGCCCATGCGCACGACTTCATCAGCGCCCTGCCCGAGGGCTACGACACCTTCCTGGGCGAGCGCGGCGTGCGCCTGTCGGGCGGGCAGCGCCAGCGCATCAGCATCGCGCGCGCCATCCTGAAGAACGCGCCCTTGCTGCTGCTCGACGAGGCCACCAGCGCGCTCGATACCGAGAGCGAACGCGCCGTGCAAGCTGCCCTGGAAGAAGCCATGAAGGACCGCACGACCCTGGTCATCGCCCACCGTCTGAGCACCGTGGTCAATGCCGACCGCATCATCGTGCTGGAGGCCGGCCAGATTGTGGATGCCGGCACGCACGCCGAGCTGATGGCGCGCAACGGCCTGTACGCCAGGCTGGCGGCCATGCAGTTCGATCACGCTGCGGACGCATCGGCCGACCCCGCATCCAGGCGGGTGCTGTCAGCCTGAAGCGGCCCGGCCGCGTTGAGAATGCGCACGGTTTGACTCTGCCTAATTCCATGTCCACAACATCCATGACCCAGCGACTGAACTCTGCCCGCCATCCCCTGCTCATCGGTGCCCTCAGCGCCGCCCTGCTGACCAGCGGCTGCGCCAACATGGATGAAACCCAGCGCGGTACCGCGCAAGGTGCCGCCATCGGTGCCGTGGCCGGCGCCGTGATCGGCCAGATGGCCGGCAAGCACGCAGGTGCCGGTGCAGCCATCGGCGGCCTGGCTGGCGCCGTGGCCGGCAACATGTGGTCCAAGCGCATGCAGGCCCAACGCGAAGCCATGGAAGCCGCCACCCGCGGCACCGATGTCGAAGTGACCCGCACGCAGGACAACCAGCTCAAGGTCAACATCCCCAACGACATCTCGTTCGCCAAGAACAGCGCCACCCTGCGCCCCGAACTGCGCGAGGTGCTGGAGGCCTTCTCCAATGGCCTGAAGACCAACGGCAGCGGCATGGTCGTGCGCGTGGTCGGCCACACAGACAGCAGCGGCAGCGACGCCATCAACAACCCGCTGTCGCTGGAGCGCGCCGAGAGCGTGAAGAACTTCATCGTCGATCGCGGCTTCCCGGCCAGCCGGGTCGAGGTGGTGGGCCGCGGTTCGCGTGAACCTGTGGCCAGCAATGAGACCGCCGAAGGCCAGGCCCGCAACCGCCGGGTGGAAATCTTCCTGCGCGATCCGGCCTCGCAATCCTGACGCATCGCACACTGCGCCGTGACCCGCCCCCCCGGGCACGCGGGGGCACTGCCGCAAAAGTAAAGTAACATTTACAAACGCCTGGGCGCATGTCCCAGGCGTTTTTTTGTGTCAGTCAAGGAGTCAAAGTGAAGAAGCTGGTTATGAAGTTGGGAGCGGCCGCCGCAGTATTGGCTTTGTCGGGATGTGCAACGATCATTGGCGATCCGGCCCAAGTGGTGCCCATCGCCAGCACGCCGAGCGAAGCCTCGATTTCCATCGTGGACGAACGTGGTTCTGAAGTGTTCAAGGGCAACACCCCCACGACCGTCACGCTGCAAAAGAGCGACGGCACCTACTGGGGCGGCAAGACCTACACCGTCAAGATCGCCAAGGAAGGCTTCGAGTCTCAAAGCGTGGTGCTCAAGGCCACCCCGAATGGCTGGTATCTGCTGGGCAATTTCGTCTTCGGCGGCCTGATCGGCTGGTTTGTCGTCGACCCGCTCAATGGCGACATGTACACCCTGTCGCCCAACGAGATCAAAGCCAGCATGCAAGGCGCTGCGGCCAAGACTTCGCAGAGCGACTTCTCCAAGGACGGCCTCAAGATCGTGCTGGTGCAGGACGTGCCCGCCGACCTGCGCGCCAAGATGGTTCGCGTCAACTGATCCACGCGATCACCGCATCCGCCGCGCTCGGCGGCCGCATCAAAGGGGAGCCGTGCTCCCCTTTTTTCATGCCGGCTTCGCATCAGGCCCGACGCAGTGGGCCCGATCGAGCCGGGCGATAATCCGGCTGTTGTCATTTCCTCAAGGCCTTTCAGGTGACCCGTCCCGTCCGCAGCCAGTACGAAGACTTCATGCGCCATGTCCACACGACGGGCGTGCTCAAGACCGACCGCACAGGCACCGGCACACGCAGCGTGTTCGGCCACCAGATGCGCTTCGACCTGTCCGAAGGCTTTCCGCTGGTGACGACCAAGAAGGTGCACCTCAAGTCCATCATCGTGGAGTTGCTGTGGTTCCTGCGCGGGGACGACAACGTCAAGTGGCTGCAGGAGCGCGGCGTCACCATCTGGGATGAATGGGCGCGTGAAGACGGCTCGCTGGGCCCCGTGTACGGCGTGCAGTGGCGCAACTGGCCCAAGCCCGACGGCTCGCACGTCGACCAGATCAGCGAAGTCGTCAAGCAGCTCAAGACCTCGCCCGACTCGCGCCGCATCATCGTGAGCGCCTGGAACGTCGGCCTGATCGAGCAGATGGCCCTGCCGCCCTGCCATGCCTTCTTCCAGTTTTACGTGGCGCCCCCGCAAGTCGAAGGCGGCAAACCCAAGCTCAGTTGCCAGCTCTACCAGCGCAGCGCGGACATCTTCCTGGGCGTGCCCTTCAACATCGCCTCGTATGCCCTGCTCACCCACATGCTGGCGCAGCAGTGCGACATGGACGTCGGCGACTTCATCTGGACGGGTGGGGACTGCCACATCTACAGCAACCACACCGAGCAGGTCGAGCTGCAACTGAGCCGCACGCCCTTGCCCTATCCGCTGCTGAACATCCGGCGCAAGCCCGCCTCGATCTTCGATTACGAGTACGAGGATTTCGAAGTGCTGGAATACCAGCATCACCCGGCCATCAAGGCACCCGTGGCCGTCTGAACCTCCCCTTGATCTGAGGGCAGAGAAACCCCGACTTGATCATGTGATGGCGGCTGCTACCCTCAGCGGCGCGTCATTTATTGGCGCGTCCATTCTCAAATGCATTCAGGAGGAATCATGAAGCCCACAAGCAAGGCCGCCTTTGTTGCGGCCACCGCCCTTGCCGCTGCCCTGTCCGCACCGGCTCACGCAGAAAACCTGGTGACCTGGACCTTCACCGGCACCATTGACCAAGTCACCAAAGGCTATGCCTACGATGACTGGCGCCTGAGCCACACATCGGACCCATCGTCCTACATCCCGCTGTACTCGCCCGAACAACGCGCTGCGGTGGATGTGCAGATGGCCCCCTTTGCCGCAGGCCAGAGCTTCACCGCCGAAGTGGTGGTCGATCTGGACACGCCCTATGGCCCGGATGGCGTCGCCTCGTTCCCCAATGCCTTCAAGTCCTATCGTCTGATCGTGCCGGGTGCCGGCGTGGATTCGATCAACACCAGCCAGGTCCATCAGGGTGTGAGCATCACCGAGACCAGCCAAGGCGGCGGCGACACGTACTACTTCTACCTGCCCAGCGGATACGACTGGATGTTCCAGCCCGGCACCGTGTTCGGCGGCTCGATCTTCTTCAGCGATCCTTCCGGCACGCAGCACCTGGCACCCGATCTGCACACGCTGGCCGCATCGTTCGACCCGGCCAAGTACGACGGCTTCCATGGCACCGCCTACGTGAAGGAAGGCAGCTGCGGGTGGGACAAGTGCGGCACGCTGGGCCTGAACGTGCTGTCCGCCTCGGTGAGCGCGGTGCCGGAACCGGCCACGCTGTCGCTGATCACCGCGGGCTTGGCGGGCCTTGGCATGATGACCCGTCGTCGACGCGCGCACACGGCGTGAAGGGCCATCCGGCTTGCCATGGGCAGACCGGTGCCACAAAAAAATGGGCCCGTCTCGGGCCCTTTTTTTTGGCATGCTTGCAGCCTCTGCTACGACTTGACCGCGCCGTCGGCACCCGACCCCCCATGACCTCATTGAGCCTGATTGCAGCCGTCGCACGCAACCGCGCGATCGGCAAGGACAACGCCCTGTTGTGGCGCCTGCCTGAAGACCTCCAGTTCTTCAAACGCACCACCATGGGCTGCCCCGTCATCATGGGCCGCAAGACCTGCGAGTCCATCGGACGGCCTTTGCCAGGCCGACGCAACATCGTCATCTCCCGCAGCGAGGACTGGACGATGCCCGGGGTGGAGCGGGCGTCGTCGCTGCAAGGGGCATTGGCACTGGTGGCCGATGCAGACAAGGCCTTCGTGATTGGCGGCGGGCAGATCTATGCCGAAGCCCTGCCTCAAGCCGACGAAATCGTGCTGACCGAGATCGATCGGGACTTCGAGGCCGATGCCTTCTTCCCGGCATGGGACAGGGCGCAGTTCGAAGAGGTCGCGCGGGAGGTGCACCACGCGCCCCCGCCCAACGATTTCGACTATGCCTTCGTGACCTACCGGCGCCGCTGAGCCATCTTCAGCCGGCCGACATCACCTTGGCATACGTCGGCCGGGCGTGACACCTTTCGGCCCAGGCATTGAGGTGCGGATAGGCCGAGAAATCCACCTCGCAAAAGCGCAGCCAGTCGGTGAACGCGCCCACGTGGGTGTCCGCCAGGGAGTACGCCTCTCCCAGGAACTGGCGCCCTTCCAGCGACTGGTCCAGGATCTTGAGGCAGGCATGCATGTCGGCCTTGCCCGCTTCCCCCGCCTTGGCATTGCGCTGGTCTTGCGGCGAGTGCTCGGCGGTGTTGCGCAGCCAGCGGTAGACCGCATCGCCCAGCGTGACATTGCTCCACACCACCCACTTCATCAGCGCGCCGCGCTGAGGGCCCGGCGGTGGATACAGGCCCTTGTCCACGCCGAAGACTTCACCGAGATACAGGGTGATCGCCGCCGACTCCCAGATCGGCACGCCCTCGTGCACCAGCAAGGGCACCTTGCCATTGGGATTGAGCCGCAGGTAGTCCGCCGTATGGGCGCCCCCCGCCTTCAGGTCGATCTTCACCTTGTCGCACGCCACGCCCAACTCCTCGATCACCAGTTGGGTGATGGTCGCGGTGCTCATGGGCGCGTAATAGAAAGTCAGGCTCATCGCAGGCTCCTTGCCGAGAGGTCATCAAGAGGTGCGAGCCTAGCGCTTTGCCATGACGGCCGCCATCCAAATCCCTGGTGGCGACGCTCCCGGCTCACACGTCAGTGCCCAAGCGGCCCGCCTTGAAATCGGCCACGGCCTGGAAGATCTCTTCGTGCGTGTTCATCACGAAGGGGCCGTACTGGGCGATGGGCTCGTTGAGCGGCTGCCCGGCGATCAGCAAGGCCCGGGCCTCGTCGGCACCCGCCCTCAGCACGATGCCGTCGCGATCGGGCTGGTTCTTGAGGATGGCCATGCGCTGTGCAGGCACGGCCATGTCGCCCAGCTTGATCTCGCCACGATAGACGTAGACGAATGCGTTGTGCGCTGCCGGCAGGCTCTGCGCAAAAGACGCGCCAGCGGGCAGGTGCACATCCAGGTAAAGCGGTTGCGTGGCCTCGCGCTGCATGGCGCCTTGCACACCGTGGCTGGCACCGGCGATCACACGAACCCCCACACCGGCCCCGGTCGTGAAGGCCGGGATGTCGGCCTCCTGGAAATCACGGTACCAGGGGGCACACATCTTGTCCTTGCCCGGCAGGTTCAGCCACAGCTGGAAGCCCTCCATGCGACCTTCGTCCTGCTCGGGCAGCTCCGAATGGATCACGCCCCGCCCGGCCGTCATCCACTGCACGCCACCGTTTTGCAGCAGGCCCTCATGTCCCGCGCTGTCGCGATGCCGCATGCGCCCCGCAATCATGTAGGTGATGGTCTCGAAGCCGCGATGCGGGTGATCGGGAAAACCGCCGATGTAGTCCTCCGCCCGATCCGTGCCGAAGGCATCCAGCATCAGGAAAGGGTCCAGCCTGCGTTGCAGCGGCTGGGTGAGCACGCGGGTCAGCTTCACGCCGGCCCCGTCGGAGGTGGGCTGGCCGGCGATCAAGCGCTCGACATCGCGGGGGTGGGTGATGGTCACGGGAACTTGAGATGTCGTCATGGTGGGCCTTTGTCTCAGCGGTTCATGTGGACGGTTCACTGAACCCTTCAGAAAGCCAGTCGGGTGGTCAGGCTGACACGCTTGTAGACGCCCACATCGAGGTTGACCGCGTTGCGCCGCAATTCATGCCGAATGCCTATGCTCAGCTTGTCATTGATGGCCTGACGGATCTCAGACTGAGAATCGACGCCTTTGTCGCCATCCTGCCAGAAGTAGAAGTATGTGATGTTGGAGAAAGTCAGTCGATCCGTGATGGCCATGTCGTTCTCGAACAGGAGCGAGGTGGCGTAGGTGCGCACGCGCCCGTCAAACCGCAACAGCTCGAGGCGGATGCGGTCATGGGCGATGGCCAGCCGCGTCTGGCGATGCTCGGACCACGCCTTGCGCACCCCCAGGCCGACCGAGTTCTGCAGCAGCAGATAGTCCAACGGCGGCAACGGATCGTATTCGAAGGTATTGCGGCGGGCCTGAGTCTGCAGCAAAGTGAACCAGGGCCCTCGCAGGTCGTGGAACCAGCGGGCCCGCAGAAACTGCTCGTTGTTGTCCACTTCGTGATCGACGATCTTGTAATCGGCACTGGCGGTCAAGTTCAACTCGTTGCCGGACCACTTCCAGATGGCATCCAGATCGATCGAAGCGTCCGTTTCGGTGCTGCCGTCTTCCGATTCCCAATAACCGGAAAGGGAGACCGACCACGAGACTGGACGCCACCCGGGCTCCGCCAGCTTGCGGGAGGGCGTCTCAAGCACGGTGGCAACCGGCTGCGTTGACTCGGCCTCGAAGCGGGCCTCGGGCTCGCGGAAGCTCAGTTCGCCGAAGCGATCCGAGCGGAATACACCGCCTGCCTCATCGCTGCGCAGAAGATGCCCGGACAACACATTGCCATCGGCAAATTTCAGCCATCCGCGCGTATCGGCTTGTGCAGACCAAGTGCAAACCAGCAGACACAGCGGTATCCACGTCATGCAGTGGCGCACCCTGATCACCTTCTCAGCAGAAAACCCGCTCCATTATGGTGTCGTCGAGGCAGGCAACGGACCTTGAACCGCAGGCAGCACAACGACGGCACGCAGGCCGCCTGACGCAGCCGCTTCCAGCGACAGCGAGCCGCCATACAGCGCCACCAGCTCGCCGACGATGGCCAGTCCCAGGCCACTGCCAGGGGCGGATTCATCCAGCCGCACGCCACGCGCCATCGCCATCTGACGCCCAGCCGGGTCAATGCCGGGCCCATCGTCTTCGACGATGACTCGCAACCCGGTGCCAGGCCGCCAAGGCTGAGCCGCCACGTGCACATCGTGCCGGGCCCACTTGCACGCGTTGTCCAGCAGATTGCCGAGGATTTCATGCAGATCCTGCTCTTCCCCCCGGAAAAGCAGCGGTGGCGATGAAGCGTCTGCCTGGGCATCGACATGGATCGCGATCCCTCGCCCGGCATGCACCTTCTGCATCACGCGCACCAGGCCCTGGATCACCGGCGCGATCGGTGTATGCACGCCGGGCAGCCCTTGCGATGCAGCCATGCGCGCGCGCCTGAGGTGCCAATCCACATGCCGGCGTGCCATCTGGCATTGCTCGTGCACCACGCCCGCCAAGCCAGGGCAGGTGCCCACATCGGCCGTGGCCGCCTGCTCCATCACGGCCAGCGGCGTCTTGAGGGCATGCGCCAGGTTGCCGGCCTGCGTGCGCGCCCGTGCCACCACCTCGCGATGGCGATCGAGCACGGCATTGAAGTCATCGACCAGCGGCTGCACCTCCGATATGAAGCCCCCCTCCAGCCGCGTGCTGTGCCCCTCTCTCAAGCCCTGCAGGGCCTGCTGCAGGGCCCTCAGCGGCCGCAGCCCCACGCTGACCTGCGCCCAGGCCACCAGGGCCATCAAGGCCAGCATGACCAGCAAGGACATCGCCAAGACCCGATTGAAGCCGGCGACGGCCGCATCGGTTTCGCTCAGATCGCCGGCCACGATGAGGCGCCATCGCGCCAAGGCCTGCCCCTCAGGCATCACGGTGCGCTCAAGCAAGAGCAGGGACTGCCGCTCGGGGCCCGTGGCCGCATGCACGTGCACCGCACCATCGCGCAACGCATCGGCCTGCAGGTTCAGGCTGGCGTCCCACAAGGAACGAGATCGCAGCACGCCCTTGCGGCTTTGGCCATCGCGGCTCATCTCGTCGATCTGCCAGTACAGGCCGGCATACGGGCGCTGCCAGCGGGGATCGGACAGGCGATCCGCGGCGATTTGGGGTTGGCCGGCCGCATCGAACTCCAGTCGCGCGGTGAGCTGGTCCAGTTGCGCCTGCAAAGAGACCTCGAACTGGCGCTGCACATGGTCACGGAAGATGCCAGCCAGCACCACGCCGGCCAGGGTCAGCGCCACGCTCAGGCCGAGCACAGTGAGCATCAGCAGACGCCAGCGGAGGGAGCCCGCCAAGCGTGGGGTGGCTTGGGGATGCCGACCTTCGGAAGAAGGCCTGCCCGGCTGCGGCGGGCTCGTGTGTGCCGGACGGCTCATGATGCCGCAGGAGGACTCAAGCGATAGCCCAGCCCGCGCACGGTGTCGATCTGGACGGAGGGCAGCTTCTTTCGCAAACGGCCGACGAACACCTCGATGGTGTTCGAATCGCGCTCGATGTCCTGCGCATAGATGTGCTCGTTGAGTTCCGTGCGCGAGACCACGGTGCCCGGGCGGTGCATCAGATAGGCCAGCACCTTGTATTCATGGCTGGTCAGCGTGATGCCCTGTCCATCCAGGGTGACGCGGCCGCTGCGCGTGTCCAGCGCCAGATCGCCGCAACGCAGCATCGGCGAGGCCTGTCCGCTGGCACGGCGGATCAGTGCCCTCACCCGCGCCAGCAGCTCTTCCATGTGGAAGGGCTTGGTGAGGTAGTCATCGGCGCCGGCGTCGATGCCGGCCACCTTTTCATGCCAGCTGTCGCGCGCGGTCAGGATCAGCACTGGCATCGTGCGTCCCGCATCCCGCCATCGCTTGAGCACGGTCAGCCCATCCATCTGGGGCAGGCCGAGATCGAGGATCACGGCATCGAGCGATTCGGTCTCGCCGATGAAGTGCGCATCGCGACCATTGTCGGCTTCGTCCACCGCATAGCCTGCCTCCTGCAGGCCCGAGCGCAGTTGCGCACGCAAGGTCGGTTCATCTTCGACAAGCAGGATTCGCATGCCGATGGATCCTATCGTCTTTCGTGCCCGGCATCGCCAGGAGCCGGTGTGCGAGGCTTGGCTTTGAGCACCTCGGCCGTGCGGGCATCGACGACCAGCTTCATCAAGCGGCCATCCGGCTGGAGCAGCTTGACTTCATAGACCAGGCGGCCGTGCTCGTCTTCCAGACTCCACCTCCAGCACCTGACCCGGGTAGCGGGATGCCAGGCGTCCCAGCACCGTCTGCAGAGGCAGGGCCTGCCCGGCCTGCACGGCCTGGCGTGCGCGATCCTGGTCATGCTCGTCACGCCGATCTGCCCAGGCGAATTCACCCGCCAGACCAGCGCAGATGACCAGGGCTGCGGCCATCAAGGCGGCACGGCACTGGGACACGGCAGATGGACGGATCATGTGGTCATTGTGCGCCTTGAAATCTGAACAAGGGATGAACGCCGGCTTCAGATTTCATACAGGTGTGTTTGCGCAAGATGCGCCCATGCACACACACCCAGGCCCCCATTTCCGCAGCCGCCATCGGCATGCCCCGGCGCTGCGTCGGCATACCGCCATGCTGGTCATGGCCCCCATCATGGCCATGAGCCTGGCGCTGTCAGCCACGGCCAGCCATGCCGCCGACACTTCGGCAGCCCAGCAACTGGCACGGTGGCGCGCTGCTGCCGAGGCCGCCCCTCAAGCCGAGAGGGGGCGCCTGTTTTTCGCCAACCGGCACGGTGGCGAATGGTCGTGTGCCTCCTGCCATGGCATGCCGCCCACGGCGGCCGGCAAGCATGCCACCACGGGCCGAGCCATCGACCCGATGGCGCCGGCCTTCAACCCGCAGGCCTTCACCAGCACCGCCAAGGTCGACAAGTGGTTCAAGCGCAACTGCAAGGACGTTGTGGGCCGCGAATGCACCGCCCAGGAAAAGGCCGATGTGCTGGCCTACCTGATCAGCCTCCACCCTTGAAAGCGAGCCCTGCCATGTCCATCCAGCCTGCATCCACCCTGATGGCGCTGCTGACCGGGGCCCTGCTGGTGCCCGCCGGTCTCGCGCGCGCCGACGACCATGGCCGACGCATGCCGTCCAACATTCCGCCCGCCTATGTCCAGGAGTGCGCGGCCTGCCATACCGCCTATCCCCCCGGGCTGCTGCCGGCGAACTCGTGGCAACGCATCATGACCACGCTGGACAAGCATTACGGCAGCGATGCCTCTTTGGACGAAGCCACGGTCAGGCAACTCAGCACCTGGCTGCAGGCCAACGCAGGCACCTATCGCCGCGTCACCCAAGCGCCGCCCCAAGACCGCATCACGCGCTCGGACTGGTTCCTGCACAAGCACCGTGAGATCGAACCCGCCGTCTGGCGCCTGCCGAGCGTGAAGACGCCCGCCAACTGCGCCGCCTGCCACACCCGTGCCGACCGCGGCGATTTCGACGAAGACACCTTGCGCTTCCCCGCCGGCCTCACCGCACGGCAGCGCAGTGCCTGGTCCGACGACTGAACCAACGATCGATCCGTCCTGCTCAACAAACGATGGAGCCCCTCATGCCCCACAGCGCCACCCCCACGGCATCCACAGCCGGCCCGATGCCGACCGGCACCACGCCTGCCCATCCTGGCCGGCGCGTCACCGACGCACCCACCCGCATGTTCCACTGGCTGTTCGCCGCCAGCTTCCTCGGCGCCTATCTCACGGCTGAAGGCGAACGCTGGCGGATGCTGCACGTCACGCTGGGCTACACCATGGTGGGCCTGCTGGTCTTCCGCCTGGTCTATGGCCTCATCGGGCCACGGCCTGCTCGCCTGGGCGTGATGTGGCGCAAGGTCTCGGGCTTGGCCGCATGGCTGCGCAGCATGACCTCCGCAGGCGACGCGCCGGGCAGCAAGCCCTGGCGCCAAGGCCAGAACCTCTCGATGGCGCTGCTGACGGTTGCATTGCTCGCCACCACCGTGCCCCTCACATTCAGCGGCTACGCGCTGTACAACGAATGGGGCGAGGCGCTGACGGGCGACGGCGAATGGCTGGAAGAGCTGCATGAGTTCTTCGGCAACGGCTTTTTGATGCTGGTGCTGGGCCACATCGCGCTGATCGCTGTCCTCAGCGTCCTGCGCCGCCGCAACCAGGCCTTGCCGATGCTCACCGGCCGCATGCCCGGCGCCGGGCCGGACGTCGTCCCTCACAACCGAGGCTGGCTCGCCGCGCTGGTGCTGGCGGGCGTGATGGCCTTCATCACCTGGCAATGGCAGACCTCTCCGAAGGGGTTGATCCCCGGCATGAACGGACCTGATGCCACGCTGGCGGACCCGTCAAACGACGATGGGTTCGGCCCGTCCAGCGATCCCGGCGCGGGCAGCCAAGCCCACGACAAGGACGACGACGATGATGATGACGACGACTGAGGCCGCCCTCTGAGCCCATGCAGCGCCCCCTCATTCAGGCGTGGGCCATGCAGGTAAGTGCTCCCCATGCGCTGCGAACACGGCGTTATCTTCCAAGGCATCCCATACCCTCACTGGATGTTCCTGGATGGATTCCAAGCAGTACCCCGGCCGTCGGCGCTTTCTCGTGGCCGGACTGGGCGGCGCAGGCGCTCTGGCCGGCATGCCTCATGTGCAGGCAGCGGCCACCGCCCTGACCACCTTCCGCTCGCCGGATCTCGCACCCTTCGTGGACCCGCTGCCGCACCTCGCACCGGCGGCCACCAATCCCGCTCAACTGCTCATCAGCGAACGCACGCACCGCTTCCACCGCGATCTGCCCGATGACCGCGTCCTCGGCCTGGGCGACGGCGGCTACATGGGCCCCACCCTGCAGGCCCACCGCGACGATCCTCTCCACATCACCTATGTGAACCGTCTGTGCAGCCACCCCTTCGCCCGGGACATGGACACCAGCATCATGGGCGTGAGCGAGCTCGACCGCAGCTACCCCCGCGTGTCCATGCACCTGCACGGCGGCCTGACCGAGCCCAACTCCGACGGCCACCCCATGGCCTCGACCCGCAACGGTTTCTCACGCACACACCGTTATAGCAACCGGCAGGAAGCCTGCGGCATGTGGTACCACGACCATGCCCTCGGCCTGACTCGCCTCAACGCGTTTGCCGGCCTGGCCGGCCTCTACCTGCTGCGCGACGACGTGGACACCGGCCGCGCTCACCAACCCGCTGGGTCTGCCCACCGGGGACTTCGAGATCCCGCTCGTCCTGCAGGACCGCATCTTCTCCAAGACCGATGGCCGCATGATCTTTCGCACCGCCACCTACGTGCCACAAGGCCGATGGGAAGGCGGGCAATACGGCGATGTGCCGGTGGTCAACGGCAAGGTCAAGCCCGATTGCCAAGTTGCGCGCGGCCTGTACCGCCTGCGCCTGCTCAACGCCTCCAACCTGCGCACCTACCTGCTGTCCTTCAGCAACGGCATGCCCTTTCACGTGATCGGCACCGACGCCGGCCTGATGGACGCCCCCGTGCGCAGCACCGAACTCATCATCGCCCCGGGCGAGCGCTACGACGTGCTGGTCGACTTCTCCGCCCTGGCCAGCGGCGAGAAGGTCACGCTGCGCAACGACATGCGCCTGCCCTTGCAGGCCCAGGTCTTCGGCGATCCGATCATCACCGACGTGATGCGCTTTACCGCCCTGTCATCCAAAGGCCTGCCTGCACGCATCCCCAACATCCTGCGCGGCGGCTGGCGCCTGATGCCGCGCCTGCACACGCTGAGTGCGCCGGTCCAGGTCCGCCACATGACGATCCTTCAGATCGCCGATTTCAAGCGCTTTCCGCCGGCCCTCATGTCGCTCAACAACCTGCCCTTCGACACCACCGATGTCGAACGCCCGCGCGCCGGCACGGTCGAGCAGTGGAACCTCATCAACCTCACCACCGACGAGCACCCCATCCACCTGCACCTGGCGCGCATCAAGGTGATAGGCCGCCAGCCCTTCAGCAAGACCAACTACCAGTTGCTCAACCGCCGCCCGGCCCTGGGCATGCGCTGGTCACCCTCGGCCGACAAGTTCACCACCGGCCCCCTGGAGCCGCCCCGCCCCTGGGAAGCCGGCTTCAAGGACACCGTGCATGCGCCGCCCGGCATGGTCACCCGCGTGCTGGTGGAATGGCCTTCATTGGATGAGATGGGCTTCGACCCCGAAGCGCCCTGTGCAGGTGCCCGACGACATCGTCACGGGCGCCCCCGCGGCCGTGGACACCCTCGCTGCCATGGCTTCGCCCACGCCGGCCACCGCCGCCGAGACATCGGCGCAAGCCGCCGTGTGCAGCGCTGCGCAAACGGCATCCAGCAACGGCGCCCTGCGCCTCAATCCGGCCATCCAGGATTCACCACGCACCGTGCGCGGCTATGTCTGGCACTGCCATGTGCTCGATCACGAAGACCACGACATGATGCTGCCGGTGCGGATCCAGACGCGCTGAACCGGGCCTGCGGAACAAGGGCAGAATGGGCGGCCGATGAAGGCCCCTGCGCGGCCCACGTACCGATCATGACCATGAAACTCGCCACCTGGAACGTCAACTCGCTGGCCGTGCGCCTGCCTCAACTGCTGGACTGGCTGGCCGCCAACCCGGTGGACGCCATCGTGCTGCAGGAAACCAAGCTCACCGACGACAAGTTCCCCCACGCCGAACTGGCCGCCGCCGGCTATGAAGCCCAATGGTTCGGCCAGAAGACCTACAACGGCGTGGCCCTGCTCACACGCGGCACCGCCAGCACGGACATCGTGCGCAACATCCCCGGCTTCGACGATGAGCAATGCCGCGTCATCGCCGGCACCGTGGTCCACGCCGAGCTGGGCCCTGTGCGCGTGATCGGCGGCTACTTCCCCAACGGCCAGGCCCCCGGCACCGACAAGTTCGCCTACAAGATGAACTGGCTGAGCGCACTCGAAGCCTGGCTCGCCGCGGAGCTGGCCACACATCCTCAGGTCGTGCTGATGGGCGACTTCAACATCGCGCCCACCGACGCCGATGTGTACGACCCGGTGGCCTGGGCGGGCCAGATCCACTGCACCCCTGAAGAGCGCGCCCATTTCTCGCGGCTGCTGGAGATCGGCTTCGTCGATGCCTTCCGCCTGTTCGAGCAGCCTCCCAAGCCCTGGACCTGGTGGGATTACCGCAACCTGGCCTTCCGCAAGAACCAGGGCCTGCGCATCGACCACATCCTGGTCAACACGCCGCTGAAACCGCGCGTGAACGCCTGCGTGATCGACAAGCTGCCGCGCAAGAACGAGCGGCCCAGCGATCACGCGCCGGTGATCGTCACGCTGGGCTGACCGCCAGGATCAGGCTTGTTCCCGCTCGTCAATGGCGACAAGCCCATCGCATTCACTTCACTTCTTGAGGTCCACACGGTTGCTGTATTCAAGCTGCCATGTGCGCCCTTCATCGGCGGAGTGCCGAATCGACGCGTAGCCTGACAAGGAATTGCCCTCATCAATTGAGAACACGCCTTTTGTCGGAAGGGCGACGAGTTGCTCAGTGAAGGCAATGTCCTGATCGACACGCTTCCATGGTGCGCCCACACCATCACTGCGATAAAGCTCATTGCTGGCCGGCTGACCGCCGTGCAGCAGCAATGCACCCGACGGAAGTCGGACGGGTGAATGCACATTCACTCTGAACGGCGAATCGATGCTCTGCCACACGGCCCCCTTGTCCGTGCTGACATGGACCCGGGCAAACAATGGGCCATCCAGACCCATTGCCGGCTTGCTCACCAAACCCAATGCGTCGCCGGGATTGTGCTGAACCCCTGCGATGCGACGACCATCTGGCGCTTGCGTCTGAACCCATGCACCGGACTGCATGTTGAACCAGTGGATCTCCCCTTTGGACACAGCGTATGCAAAGCCGCCCGAGGTCGGCCAAATCCAGAACTGCGATGTGCCGAACCAGAATGAATCGCCCACATGGACCACCCGGATCGGCTTCCAGTCTCCACCGTCAAGGGTCTGAGACCGATAGATCGTCACCGACGGTCCCGCCTGTTGGGCCAGGAACCAGCCTTCACGCTCGCTCCCGTCCACAAATATCAGATTGCCCGGCGGCAGATTGCCGGGCTTCAAGCGCGTCACATGCCAGTCCCGCCCCAGCTGCACGATCGTGTTGAACTCGCCGACTGCCACCAACCTTGCATCGGGCTGGTCAACCCGTTTGAGCCAAAGCAAGGACTCCAATCCGCCAATGCCAATGCGGCGCCACCTGCCTTCACTGTCGCGCAGCAATATGGACCCCAGCCGGCTCGCGGCAACGACTTCGCCATCTGGCAGCTCTGTGAGCGAAGCAGCCCCGGCTGGCGTACCGAGTGCAAACTCCTCCGTCTTGTCCCTGGCATCACGTGCGCTTGCCCAGCCAGCGCCATCGATGCGCGCCACATGCTTGGCCGCTTCGGGTACGAAACGCCTGACGAGATCGACATTGGACTTGACCAGTTCACTGCGCCCCACCAACACGCCGGCATTCAGATTGGTCACGATCAACCGGCCCAAATCCTGGGTTGCGCCCGCTTTGACATCGAAAGTGCCAATGCGTGCGATCGAGGCTTCGCCCAAGGCAATGTAGAGCTCACCCACTGCGAAACGAACCACCTTGTAGCGGCCTGGCGGCACGGCACCAACGAACAAGGCCGTGTCACGCGCCAAGCCCTTCGACACCTGGTCGAGCCGATACCGCTCAGCCATTCGTCCTGAAGGCGTCTCACGCTCCAGCGTGACACTGTCAAACTGCCCAGAGCGAGGCGAATTGCTCGTCACACTCAACAAGACGACGCCTTGATCGACGCCTACATTTTCCCGTCCAGGCACCTTGGCCGTGTGCTGGACGGCGCATCCCGGCAAAAGCGCAGCACCGACGAGCAACGCCACCGCCCCCAGCCATCTTCTGGCCGACCTCTCCCATGGTTTCATGTGAACTCCCGCTGTCTTTCAAACCACTTGGTGTCACCCAAGCTCATGCAAAAACCAAAAAATGCTGCGTCCGCTAATTCGCCAGCATCTTGCGCATCGGCGCAGGCAGGCCGAAACGGTCCAGATCCTGCAATGACACCCATCTGCCCGAAGGCGACAGTCTGCTCAAACCGGCATGCAGCCGCTCAGCCTCGATCGGCCGTGAGATCAGGACACGGCGAGGATGCAGATGCCAATCCAGATGCGTCAGCACATGCTTGATGCGCGGCTGGATCTCCATCCCGTCCACCGTTTCCCCCAGCAGCGCAGCCACCGCCTCCTCGCTGTCGAACAAGGGCATGGTCCACAAGCCCGCCCACACACCCTTGTCGGGCATCTGCTGCAGCCACACCTGCTCAGACCACTGCAACCACAGACACCAGCTCTCACGCTCCCCCCGCTTGAGCTTGCGCGTCTTGACGGGATAGCGCTCCGGATCGCCGGTACGCCGTGCTTCGCACAGGTCCGACCATGGACAGGTCAGGCACGCCGGCTTGCGCGGGGTGCACAAGGTGGCGCCCAGGTCCATGAGGCCTTGCGTGTACGAAGGCATGTCGGCCGCGTCGCTCGGCAACACCAGCGCCGCCGCATCGATCAAGGCCTTCTCATGGGCCCGCACGGAAAGGTCTTCGCCCCAGCCCAGCACACGGCTGAGCACCCGCTTGACGTTGCCATCCATGATGGACACGCGCTCATCGAAGCAGAAGGCCGCAATCGCCGCCGCGGTGGATGGCCCGATGCCCGGCAAACCTTGCAAGGCATCGAAGCTGGGCGGGAACGCCCCGCCATGCAAGGCCACCACATCCTGCGCACAACGGTGCAGGTTGCGCGCCCGGCTGTAATAGCCCAGGCCGGCCCACAGCGCCAGCACCTCATCCAGCGGCGCTTCGGCCAGTGCACGCACATCGGGAAAGCGCTGCAGAAAGCGCTCGAAGTAACCCAGCACGGTGCTGACCTGAGTCTGCTGCAGCATGATCTCCGACAGCCACACACGGTACGGATCCCGCACCTTCTGCCAAGGCAGGTGATGTCGCCCCTCCTGGCGCTGCCAGGCCACCAGCCGCTCGGCCAGCATCGGCGTGACGTGCTGAGCCCTGCCCTGCAGAGCCTTCGAATCAGGAGAACGCATCAGACCGCTTGAAAAGCAAAGCCTGAGAGTTTACGCACCTTCGGCAGAGGCCGTTGCCGCATCCGCAGCAACGGGAGAAGCCGGCGAAGCGATGTCCAGCGAGATGCTCTTGAGCAGCGCCTCGCCCGAGCTCAGGCTCTGTGCATCGGCCTGCTTGACCAGTTCATCCACCAGCGTGTTGAGCCGCGTCTGCAACTGAAGCACGCGCTCATCTTGTGCCTGCACTTCCTGCAGCCGGTTGTCCAGCTCGCTCGATGCCGACTGGATGCGGTCCAGCGATTCATAGCGGCGCTTGAAGTTGCGACGGCGTTCGCGCAACTGACTGTCCACCTGGGCGGAGGCCGTCTTGTTCCACAGCTCGATGTCATTGCTGACGGTCTCGAACACCACACGCAGACGCGAAATCAGCATGCGGCGGAACTGCTCCTGGAAGCCCGGCTGCGCCAGACGGAAAGCCTGGCTCAGGCCCAGGTACTGCACGTAATTGCGCTCGATGAGGTTCAGGTCATCGGTGTACTTGCGCACATCCAGCGGCACATCGGCCACCAGGCTGAAGCCGAACTCGGCATTGAGCTTGGAGAACGAGGCCACCAACATCGCGTGGATCTCGTCATTGCGCTGCTGCGCCTGCTCGATCAGGTCACGCAGACGACCGCACAGCTCGATGAAGGACTTCTTGGCGCCCAGCGGCAACCAGGATCCGCCCAGCACCTGCTGCAGCACATCCACTTCCTGACGGAGGCGATCCGACGACAGGTCATGCAGCACATTGCGCAACATGCGCGCGTGCACGCTGCGCATGGCCTGCAGCCGCGCCGTGCATTGCTCGAACTCGGTGGCCTCGGCCTGCACGCGCTGCAGCATCAACTGCACCTTGCCACTGCTCTTGCCGCGCAGGCCGCGCAACTCGTTCAACTGATCGGCGTACAGGCGGCGCATCTCTCCGAAGCGGCGCGTGAGCTGCTGCTGGAACAGCTGCGCGCCATCGACGGCGGCCTCCGCCAGGTTCTCGCGGCGCTTGGGCAGCAGCCCCTCGGACAAGGCGTTCTCGAAGGCCTCCAGGCGGCTGGCACCCAGGCCAGCGGCATCACCACTGAGGCGCGCCGTCAGCGCCTGACGCGCCGAGATCGGGAACACGTGCTCGGTCGGGATCTCCAGTGTCTGCGCCACGCTTTCGCACTGGCGCTGGATGGTCTGCTCGACCTGCTGGGGTGTGGACAGCGGATCGGCCAGCGAATCGATCTTGTTGAGCGCCACGAAGCGCGCCAGGGCCGGCCCGCACAGGTGATCGCGCCAGATCGACAAGTCGGACTTGGTCACGCCCGTGTCGGCACCCAGGATGAAGACCGTGGCATGCGCCTGCGGCAGCAGGCCCAGCGTCAGCTCCGGCTCGGTGCCGATCGCGTTCAGGCCGGGGGTGTCCAGCACCACCAGGCCGCGCTTGAGCAGCGGGTGCGGCAGGTTGATGCGGGCATGGCGCCACACCGGCACCTCCACCGAGCCATCGGGTTGCAGCGGCGGGTTGTCCTCCGGACGCTCGGGATCCCAGAAGCCCAGGCTGGCCGCCTCCTCCGGCGTGACCTTGCGCGTGCGCATCACCTCGGCCAGGGCCTGCGCCATCCCTTCAGGGTTGGACAGATCGAGTTCAATCAGCGTCCAGGCCTTGGGTTGGCGACGGTATTCCGTCAGCGACGGGGCCTCCAGCCGCGTCTCGATCGGCAGCAGCGACAGGCCCACCGGATCTTCGGCGTCATACCCCAACTCGACCGGGCACATCGTGGTGCGGCCGGCCGAGGCCGGCATCATCCGCCGCCCCTTGTCAGAGAAAAAGATGGCGTTGATCAGCTCGGATTTGCCGCGCGAAAACTCGGCGACGAATGCCACCATGAGTTTCTCGCCCGACAGGCGGTGGCGCATGGCCTCGAACCATTCGGCCGACGCATCGTCGAGCAGATCATGCTCACGGGCAAAACGGGCCAGCGCAGCGAGTCTGGTATCGGTTTCGGCGCGCCACTGTCCCAGGGCGTCCAAATGGCTGGCAAAGGTCGGCATCATGGAAATTGATCCTATCTCAAGCCGGGGCTGTCCAAATACGATGGTTTCGACCACTTGGGACAAAAAGTACAGCGATATTGGCAAAGCGCCACGTCTGTCACTTTTTCTGACAATTGCCGCAATAGAAAGTCGAGCGTTGTCCCTGAGTGATTCGGCGCACCACCTGGCCGCAGCTTCGGCATGGTTGGCCCTCGCGGCCATATACCCGGGTGCTCAATTGAAAATGGCCCTGGGCACCCTGTGCGTCCTTGAAATCCTTCAGGCTGGAGCCTCCTGCCGCCACCGCTTCTGCCAGCACCGCGCGCACCTCGCGCAGCAGTCGCTCGCAACGCGGCCGGCTCAGACGCCCCGCGGCCAGCCGCGGATCGATGCCCGCCCGGAACAAGGCCTCGCATGCATAGATGTTGCCGGCGCCCACCACGATGTCGCCCGCCATGAGCGCCTGCTTGATCGACACCCGACGACCTTTCAGTCGCCCATGCAACTCTTCGGCAGTCAGCGTGTCGTCGAACGGCTCCTTGCCCAAGGCCCCGATGAGGCGGGCGGGCATGCCGGCGTCCAGCGCATCACCCCAAATCACAGCGCCAAAACGCCTCGGATCCGTGAGCCGCAAAATCCCCCGGGTGGTGACCATCTCGAAATGGTCGTGAGGTCCTGCAGGGCCAGGTCGGGCCGAAAAATTCAGTGATCCGGACATACCCAGATGAATCAGGAAACCACCCGAATTTCCGGCGCCATTTGTCAAAGGCAGCCACAGGTATTTTCCACGGCGTGAAATTTCGCCCATCTTCCAGCCGACCAAACCATCGACATCGATGCCCACGGGCCAGCGCAGCGGCTTTCCCATGTGAATCGAGTTGACGACGGCGCCCTCGATGCGATCGGACAGGCTGCGCCGGGTGACTTCCACTTCAGGCAATTCAGGCATGGGGGAATTATCTTGTGTGGACGGAGTCCATCACACCCGCAAGCGGTGGCCGCCACATCCCTAGAATGGCCAGATCAGTTGGAGACCTCATGCCTCTTTCGTCCGAACACGACACGACCATCCTCACGCCCGTGCCCCAGCAGCGAGGCCGCCGTCCGGGCCGCCTGCTGCCGACATGCCTGCTCGTGATGAGCGCCATGGGCATCCTGGGGGGCGCGGTGGCCCATGCCGGCGAGCAGGACAACGCATCCGAGCCGGAGCTGGCCGCCCCTCAGACCGAAACGGTGACCGGCGGCGTGGTGACACGCCCCAAGGACAAGCCGCCCGTTGTCAACTCCGGCATGGACGCCACGCTCTTCTACCAGTTGCTGATCGCCGAGATCAAAGCCAACAGCACGGACGCAGGCACGGCCTATCAGATCTACCTCGAAGTCGCCAAGCGCCATCAAAGCAACCAGCTCTACCAGCGCGCCGTCGAAATCGCGTTGCGCGCACGCGCTGGCGAGCAGGCGCTCAATGCCGCCAAGGCCTGGCGCCAGGCCCTGCCTCAATCGCGCGAAGCATCAGAGTTCACCGCGCAGATCCTGCTGGCCCTGCAGCGCGCCAACGAACTGGCATCGCCGCTGCGCTCCCTCATCCAGCTCACGCCCGCGCCGCAACAGCCCCAGGTGATCGCCTCGCTGCCGCGCACGGTGGCCCGACTCAATGACAAGAAGGCCGCCGCCGAAGTGGTGGACGAGGCCACCGAACCCTGGCGTCAGCCCCCTCTGGAGCTGGCCGAAGCCTGGGCAGCCAGCGCCGAAGCCTGGATGAACGCACCGGATTCGGCCCGTGCACTGGCTTCGCTCGACAAAGCCCTGGCCCTCAAGCCCAACCATGCCGGCGCGGGGTTGGTGGCCATCGAGTTGATGTCATCGCGCCATGAGGCGGAAGAGCGCCTCAAGACCATGCTGGCCCGCCCGGATGCGCCCAGTCTGGTGCGCCTGGCCTATGCCCGCAAGCTGGCCACCTCGCAGCGCTACGAAGACTCGGCCCAGCAGCTGGAAACCCTGCTCAAGGCCCAGCCGGATCAAACCGGCTCATGGCTGACGCTGGCGGCCGTGCGCCTGGAACTCAAGCAACTCGACAAGGCCGAAGCCGCGCTCAAGCGCGTGCTGGCGCTGCAGGAAGGCAAGGATAAAGCCCCTGCCAACGACGCATCGACGCGCATCGGCAGCGAAGTCGGCGATGTCGAACAGGCCTATCTGCTGATGGCGCAGGTGGCCGACATGCGCAACCAGCCGGGCCAGGCCGCCGAATGGCTGCAACGGGCCGATCCCAAAGGCGAAAAACTCAACATCCAGGCCCAGCGCGCGCGCCTGCTCATGAAGCAGGGCAAGACCGCCGAAGCCCGCAAGCTGATCCGCGCCCTGCCCGAGACCGAGCCGCGCGATGCCGTCACCAAGTACCAGGCCGAAGCCCAGTTGCTGCGCGATGCCCAGCAATGGGACGAAGCCTACAAGGTGCTTTCCGATGCCACACGGCGCTTCCCCGAGGACACCGATCTGCTCTACGACCTGGCCATGCTGGGTGAGAAGCTCAAGAAGTTCGCCGAGATGGAGCGCCTGCTGCGCAAGGTGATGGAACTCAACCCCGAGAACCCCAATGCCTTCAATGCCCTGGGCTACAGCTATGCCGATCGCGGCGTCAAGCTCGACGAAGCCCGCGTGCTGATCCAGAAGGCGCTGGTGATGAAGCCCCAGGACCCCTTCATCACCGACAGCCTGGGCTGGCTGGAGTTCCGCGCCGGCAACGCCGAAGAAGCCGCGCGCATCCTCAAGGAAGCCCTGCAGTCCCGCGCCGATCCGGAGATCGCCGCCCACTATGGCGAAGTGCTGTGGAGCCTGGGCCAGAAGGAAGAAGCCGCCCGGGTGTGGCGCGAGGCCTTCAAGGGCAACGCCGACAACGACACGCTCAAGGACACGATGAAGCGCTTTCACGTCGCCCCATGACCCCGACTGCCCTTGCCCGTTCAGGCCGCAGGCACAAGGTCATCGCCTCGCCCCTCCTGTATGCGGTGACGGCGCTTGTACTGAGCGCCTGCAGCCATTTGCCCCGCAGCGCGCAGGCCACGGCCGCCGATGCGCCGGTGCCCGCCGGCACCGCCCTCGCCAGCACGCAACCTGCACAAGCCACGCCAGCGACACCTGCAGATCACCATGAACTGCAAGGCCAGCTCAGCATCAAGCTCCATGCCTTTGGCAACACCCCGGCCAAGGGCCTGAGCCTGGGCTTTTTCTTCAGCGGCAACGCAAGCGCCGGCCAATTGGATCTGATGACCCTGATGGGCAGCCAGATGGCGCAAGTCAATTGGTCGGCCGATGGCGTCTGGCTCACCGACGACAAGGGCCGCCACGGCTACGCGTCCATGGATGAACTCAGCGCGGCCGTGCTGGGCGAATCGCTCCCCCTGCATGCGCTGGTGCACTGGATGCAGGGCCGCCCCGACCCCGGCGCGCCCAGCACCCAGGGCCCCCAAGCAGACAGCTTCACCCAACTGGGCTGGACCATCGACCAGCACGAGATGGCCTATCGCAAGCTCACGGCCACCCGGGCGGGCACCCCTGTCCAGCGCGGCGTCTTCGTCAAGGTCTATCTGGATCGCTGAACAACGCCCCAGGGTCACGCGGCCCCAGCCTCCTGCCACCATGCCCAGCCTGCACCACCTGCCCGCCCCGGCCAAGATCAACCTGTTCCTGCACGTCACCGGCCGGCGGGCCGATGGCTATCACCTGCTGCAGTCCGTCTTCATGCTGATCGACTGGGCAGACACGCTCCACATCGACACCCGCGACGACGGACAGTTGCACCGCCACGACCTGAACGTGCCCCTGCCCGCAGACGACCTGTGCCTGAAAGCCGCCCGCCTGCTGAAGGCCGAAAGCGGCACGTCGCAAGGCTGCGACATCCACATCGACAAGTGCGTCCCCTGGGGCGCCGGCCTGGGCGGCGGCAGCTCGGATGCGGCCACCGTGCTGCGGGCCCTCAACCAGCTCTGGGGCCTGCATTGGCCCGGCGAGAAGCTCGAAGCCCTGGCCGTGCGCCTCGGAGCGGACGTGCCCTTTTTCGTGCGCGGACACAACGCCTGGGTGGAAGGCATCGGCGAGCAGATCACCCCCCTGTCCCTGCCCCCATCCGTGCTGCAGACGCCCCTGGCACTGCTCAAGCCCCCCGTGGCCGTGCCCACCGCCGCCATTTTTGGCAGCGATTTGCTCAAACGCGACACAGAACATGCTATAGTCGCAGACTTTCTTGCAGCGCCCCAGCGCTTTGGCAGAAACGACTTGCAACCGCCCGCACAGGCTTACAGCAGTCAGATCAGCCAGGCTCTGGAGATCATGCAGAACCGCTTCGGCAACAGCCGGATGACGGGCTCGGGCAGCACGGTGTTCTCCTGGATCACCTCCCCGCAGCAAGCGTCGTTCCAGCCTTCCGATGTCGGCCTGGATGATCCCGCATGGGTCGGTCGCGAATGTCGCGGTCTGATTCGGCATCCCCTGCTTGACCTCCTGGATCAAGCATGAAGATTCCGAACAACAGATTGAAGAAATCGCAAAAAACCGGCTACAATGTGAGGCTCTGATCAAGAGAGCAGCTTACTGGGTTTGAACACCCGAAGGCAGCGGCTGACGAAGCCATGCCAGCAGATGTTCAGACCTGTGTAGGGGAGTCGCCAAGTTGGTTAAGGCATCGGATTTTGATTCCGACATACGAGGGTTCGAATCCTTCCTCCCCTGCCAAATCTTCTTGTTCGGTTGATGGCGCGTCATGTAGATGCTTGCATTCGTCGATCGAACACCACCTGCCCGACACCTTCTCCAAGACGGGTTTCCTCAAGGGCAAGGTGAAGGGCTGATTGCGTTTCGTCGATTTTCGTCACCAGCACGCCGGCCCGCCATGCTTTCCGATACCGTCCTCTTCACCGGCAACGCCAATCCGGCGCTTGCGCAAGAAATCGCCACCCACCTGGGCATCACGCTCGGCAAGGCTGCCGTCGGCCGCTTCTCGGATGGCGAAACCACGGTCGAGATCCAGCAGAACGTGCGCGGTCGCGAAGTGTTCGTGATCCAGTCCACCTGCGCCCCGACGAACGACAACCTGATGGAACTGCTGATCATGGCCGACGCGCTCAAGCGTGCCTCGGCCCAGCGCATCACGGCCGTCATCCCCTACTTCGGCTACGCCCGCCAGGATCGCCGCCCCCGCTCCACGCGGGTGCCCATCTCCGCGCGTGTCGTGGCCAACATGCTGGAAGCCGTCGGCATCAGCCGCGTCCTCACGATGGACCTGCACGCTGACCAGATCCAGGGCTTCTTCAACATCCCGGTCGACAACATCTACGCCTCGCCCGTGCTGCTGTCGGACCTGCAGTCCAAGCGCTACGAAGACCTGGTGGTGGTGTCGCCCGACGTCGGCGGCGTCGTGCGCGCCCGCGCGCTGGCCAAACAACTCGGCTGCGACCTGGCCATCATCGACAAGCGCCGCCCCAAGGCCAACGTCTCCGAAGTGATGCACGTCATCGGCGAGATCGAAGGCCGCAACTGCGTGATCATGGACGACATGATCGACACCGCCGGCACGCTGGTCAAAGCTGCCGAGGTGCTCAAGGAACGCGGCGCCAAGAGCGTGTACGCCTACTGCACGCACGCCGTGTTCTCCGGCCCGGCCATCGAGCGCATCAAGAATTCGCACCTCGATGAAGTGGTGATCACCAACACGATCCCGCTCAACGACATGGCCAAGGGCACGCCCAAGATCCGCCAGCTCACCACGGCATTCCTCTTTGCCGAGACCATCCGCCGCATCACCGACGGCGATTCGGTCACCTCCCTCTTTTCGGAGCAGAACAACAACTTCTGATCCGCATTGCCGGCCGGCGCGCCTTCAGGCTGCCGGCTTTTTTGCAAGCGCCTGGTCGCGGGCGCTTTCTCAACCAACCTTGGAGCCATCCATGAAATTCACCGCCTTTGAGCGTACCCTGCAGGGCACCGGAGCGAGCCGCCGCCTGCGCAACAGCGGCAAGACGCCCGGCATCGTCTACGGTGCAGGCCAAGCCCCCCAGAACATCGAGCTGGACCACAACGCCCTCTTCCACGCCATGCGCAAGGAAGCCTTCCACTCTTCCGTCCTCGAGATGGAACTGGACGGCAAGGTGCAAAAGGTCCTGCTGCGCGACTACCAGAAGCACCCCTTCAAGTCCATCGTGCTGCACGTCGATTTCCAACGCGTCGATGCCACCACGAAGATCCACAAGAAGGTGCCGCTGCACTTCGTGAACGAAGCCGAGTCGCAAGCCGTCAAGATCGACAAGTGCATCATCAACCACGTCGTGACCGAACTGGAAATCGAGTGCCTGGCTGAGCAGCTGCCCGAGTTCCTGACCGTCGACCTGAGCGGCGCCGTCAAGGGCCAGACCATCCACGTGGAAGACATCAAGCTCGACAGCCACATCAAGGTGCTGACGCACGGCCGCAAGAACCCCACGATCGCCACCGTGGTGGAGCCTGTGGAAGAAGTCATTGCCGCCCGTGGCCGCTGCCGAACCCGCCAAGGGCAAGAAGGGCAAGAAGTAATTGCCGCACGTCTGATCCCAGACCTGTCAAGCCCCGCTCCGGCGGGGCTTTTCCCTTTGGGCAAGCCAACCGGATAATCCGCCCCCATCATGATTCGACTGTTTGTTGGCCTGGGCAACCCCGGCACCGAATACGAAGACACCCGGCACAACGCCGGCTTCTGGTACATCGATGCGCTCGCGCGCCGCCTGGGCGTGACGCTGGTGCCTGACCGTGCCTACCACGGCCTGGTGGCGCGCGCCAACCTGCCGCAAGGCCCGGTGTGGCTGCTGCAGCCGATGACCTACATGAATGTCTCGGGGAAGTCCGTGGCGCCTCTGGCGCGCTTCTTCAAGATCGCGCCGGACGAGATCCTGGTCGTGCACGATGAACTCGACTTGTCACCCGGCCAGGTCAAGCTCAAGAAAGGCGGCGGGCATGGCGGGCACAACGGCCTGCGGGACATCCATGCGCAGCTGGGCACACCGGATTACTGGCGCTTGCGTCTGGGCATCGGCCACCCCGGCGTCAAGCACGAAGTGGCGAACTTCGTGCTGCGCAAGCCGCCGCAGTCCGAGCGGGAAGGCATCCACAAGTGCATCGCCCAATCGCTGGAGGCCACCGAAGCCATGCTGGCCGGCGACATGAACAAGGCCATCAACCTCGTGCATGCGCAACCCCAACGGCCCAAGCCACCGCGCAAGGAGCCTGCTGCGCCCAACGCGTCATCGCTTTCGCCATCGCCCTCGCCTCCCACTGAGCCGGATGGGCAGCCCGGTTGAGCTGAAGGAAGCATCCGGCCCATGCCCCCCACCCCAGGCTCCCCACCCTCATCGTCCCGAGGTCAAAGGACCATGCGACACCGTCTGAGCGCCATCGTGCTGGCGGGATGCGCTGGCATCGGTCTGGCCGTTCCAGCCGAAGCCGCGCAGGTCTTCAAATGCCGCCAGGCAGACGGCCACATCGCCTACAGCCAGCACGCTTGCGATGAGGACACCGGCACAACGCGGCTGCGCGTGCAGGACCCCCGCACGCCCGAGCAGGCGAAGCAAGCCCGCACGATGCACGAGCGCGACGAAGCCCTGGCTCGCAGCCTGAACCGGGACAGGCACCGGGCCAATCAGCGCGCCGGCCAGCAGCGGGCCATGGATCTCACGGGATGGCCGCCATCGGGTGCCGCGTCGGCCTCTGCCGCGGGCAAGCAGGCCAAAGCCTCGTCCGGACAGTCAGACAGGTCTTCACGGCGGCGCAAGAAGGATCACCGCGCAGACCCGCATGCCCCCAAGCCGCTTCGCCCGGCCGACTTCACCGCTCAGGTACCCGGCACCAAAGGTCAGCGCACACGCAAGCCTGCCAGCGCAAAGGCATCACCGTCAGCGGGCAACTGAGGCGGCGCAAACAGCGTGCAGCCTGCTCAAGCTGCGTCCGCGCGTCCGGGAAAGTCGGCCGCCTGGTCCTGCACCGGCTTGCCGGCTTCGGCCTGAAGCCTGAAGAACTTCTGCAGCAACTGGCCCCGGCTCTCGGCATGGGCGGCATCCACGGGGATGCACTCCACCGGGCACACCTGCACACACTGCGGCTCATCGAAATGCCCGACGCACTCGGTGCACTTGGCGGGGTCGATCACGTAGATCGTCTCGCCCATGGAGATGGCCTGGTTCGGGCACTCGGGCTCGCACACATCGCAGTTGATGCATTCGGATGTGATGGTGAGCGCCATGGAAAAACTGCCTGCAAAGAAAGAAGTCTGGTGCGATACGAGCCCGGCCGAGCCGTGTCATTCGGCCTTGCGGTTCACCCGCTCGTGCAGCCGCGCCAGCACGGAAGGCGCCACGAACTTGGAGACATCGCCGCCCAGCATCGCGATCTCACGCACGAAGGTACCGGAAACGAACTGGTACTGATCAGAGGGTGTCAGAAAGACCGTTTCCACATCGGGCATGAGCTGGCGGTTCATGCCGGCCATCTGGAACTCGTATTCGAAGTCGCTGACCGCGCGCAGGCCACGCACCACCACCTTGCCGCCATGCCCGACGACGAAGTCGCGCAAGAGGCCCGCAAACGAGACCACCTCGACATTGGGGTACTCGGCGGCCAGCTCCTGGGCCATCTCCAGCCGCTCTTCGACCGAGAACATCGTGCGCTTGTGATGGCCTGCGGCCACCGCCAGGATGAGCCGCCCGAACAGTTGGCTGGCACGCCGCATGAGATCGGCATGGCCCAGCGTCATCGGATCGAAGGTGCCGGGATAGACCGCGGTCAGCTGCGACGTGTGCGAATGCTGCGAATTGGCGCTCAAAGGCGTCTCCGGGGTGGATGTCAGCCGCCAGTGTAATGGCCGGCTTCAGGCCTGCGACACGGCGGTCGGGCCTGGCACACGCTGAAACAGGTGAAAGTGCACTGCGCCGGCATGGCCGTGCCGATGCAGGCGAAGGCAGGCGATCGCACCGGCATGATCGACCGCGCCTGGCAGATCCGCCCAGGCTTCAGGCGCCTCCAGGTACAGCCAGCCGCCCTCCGGCACGCACGGCAAGGCCGCCTCCAGTGCAGGCCAGAAGAGCCCCTCGTCGAAAGGCGGATCGAGGAAGACGAGGTCGAAGCGGCCTGCTTGTGAGGCCTGCCGCATCCATGCCAAGGCGTCGGCCTGGACGATGTGCAATTGCGTGGCTTTCAACCTGGTCTGCACGGCCTTGAGGTTGTGCACGAGCGCGGGCTGGCGCTCCAGCAACCACACCTCATCGGCGCCCCGCGATGCAGCCTCCAGCCCCAGGGCACCGCTTCCGGCGAAGGCATCGAGCACACGCCAGCCCGAGAGATCCTGGCCCAGCCAGTTGAAGAGGGTCTCGCGCACGCGGGCCGGTGTGGGCCGCAATCCTGCGGCCACCGGCACGGGCAGGGGCGTGCGCCGCCATTGCCCACCGATGATGCGCACCTCCTGGGGCGCACTGCGGGCCAGCCGGTCGGCTGCGTGCTGCGCTTTCGACGGGGCGCTGCCGTCAAGTCGGCGGGACTGGGTCGGCGCACGGGATGAGGGAGGGCGGGCAGGCATGCGGGCAGCAGTTCCAGGGTCAAGGTTCCAGGGCAAAGACGCATTGTAAAAACCCGTGCCCCGTACAATCCCGCCATGTTCAGTTTCATCAAGAAAAAGCTGGGTTGGGGCACATCCGAGGCGGAGACCAAGGACACCAAAGCCCCCCCCGCATCCCAGGCGCCGGCACCGGATCTGCCCTCCCCGGCGGCATTGGCGCCCTCGCCTGCACCCACGGCGGCACCGCCAACGGCGCCAGCGCCTGCATCCGCACCGTCGCCCGTCTCTCCTGCCGAGCCGGCCACACTGACGTCCGCCCCCCGCGCGCCCTCACCTGCGCCCACCGACACTGCACGAGCTGATGCAAGGCCTGTGGCCCCGCCCGAGCCCGCCTCACGCCCCGAGCGCCGCTCCTGGCTCGACAAGCTGCGCCACGGCCTGCGCAAGACGGGCTCCAGCATTGCGCAGGTCTTCACCGGCACGCAGATCGACGATGCCCTGTATGAAGAGCTGGAGGCCGCGCTGCTGATGGCCGATGCCGGCGTGGCCGCCACCGAGTACCTGCTCAAGGACCTCAAGCGCCGAGTCAAGGACAGCAAGGCCACCGATCCGTCTCAGGTCAAGGCCCTGCTGATCGATGCCATCACCGATCTGCTGCAGCCCCTGGAGAAATCGCTGGAGGTGGGCCTGCACACGCCCACGGTCATCATGGTGGCCGGCGTCAACGGGGCAGGCAAGACCACCACCATCGGCAAGCTGACCCGCCATCTGGCCGACGCCAACCAGCGTGTGCTGCTGGCTGCAGCCGACACCTTCCGTGCCGCCGCCCGCGAGCAATTGCTGGTCTGGGCCGACCGCAATCGCGTCGACATCGTCAGCCAGGAAGGCGGCGATCCGGCCGCGGTCACGTTTGACGCGGTACAGGCCGGCCGCTCACGCGGCTGCGACGTGGTGATTGCCGACACGGCCGGCCGTCTGGCCACGCAGTTGCACCTCATGGAAGAGCTGCGCAAGATCAAGCGCGTGATCAGCAAGGCCATGGATTCGGCCCCGCACGAAGTCCTGCTGGTGGTGGATGGCAACACGGGTCAGAACGCCCTGTCGCAGGTCAAGGCATTCGATGATGCACTGGGCTTGACGGGTCTGATCGTCACCAAGCTGGATGGCACCGCCAAGGGTGGCGTGCTGGCCGCGATTGCGCTGTGGTCGCGCGAACGCCATGCCCCGGTGCCGGTCTACTTCATCGGCGTGGGCGAGAAGCTCGAAGACCTGCAGACCTTCAGCGCTCGGGAGTTCGCCCAGGCGCTGCTGTCGTGATCAGCGCTTGCGCTTGAGTTCGGGCGTGATGATGACGGCCTGCTGAGGCGCCTCGACGGCCAACGACGGCATGTCCAGCGGCGCCGAGCCGGAATCCAGGTCATCGAACCAGGTGGAAGGCGGCGGCTCCTTGCGTTCGCTGGCGTCGTCGTCCTCGTCGTCAGAGGCCCAACGGTCGACATGCAGATCCACCGCGGCCTCGTCCACCACCATGCCCTTCATGGCACCGATGGGGCTTTGCATCGAGGCGACCACGGCAGCGGCCTCCGCATCGCGGCGCGCCAGGTCCACATCGCCATAGCCGCCAGCACCATCGGCCTGGATGGCCGAGCCAAGGATGGCCTCGCGCGCCACGGCCGGACCAGGCAGGGCCGTCTCCAGCCACACATGCACGGGAATGCGCGCGCCCTTGAGCACGCGGTCCATGCGCGCATGGCGGCGCTGGGCTCGTTCGTTTTCCTTGGACAGCGGCTGGCGCACCTCCACCACGGCCACCACCTGCGAGGCCATGTCGCACACCACCAGATCCGCGCAGAGCGATCCGACGCGCTTGAGCCATTCGCTGTAGGGGTTGTCGGTGGGCACCTTGATGAAGCGGGCCACCGGCACCTGCGCCAGGATCATGTGCTCGGGCAGGGCCTTGCGCAGAACGTGATAGGCATCACGCTCGGCGGTGGTCAGCACGCGGGTGGCCATCGGCTCCCAGTCCATCAGGGTGTCCAGCGCCTCGGGCGCACCGCCTGCCCGGCGACCGGCCTTGCCGGTGCGCGACGCCACGCGGGCGCCGGCAGACGTGGCCGAACGCGCTGGCGCAGCCCTGCCGCCTTGCGAGCCACGTGCACTGCGCAACGCCAAGGCGCTGTCCTTCTGGTTCTTGCTGTACAACCAGGCGCCGGCCACAGCCATAGAGCCCAATACGGTGGCCAGCAGCACTGGCATTGTCAGAAACATGTCCATGGTTCAGGCCTTTCGCCGATGCGTCAGCCGGGCAAACAACACCCGGCTTCATCGGGCCTCTTCGGCAGCCCGCCGACAGATCTGAAGCCCTTGAAAGCAGACGCTACACACGTCACATACGCTAACAGTCAGACCCGGGCCGGCTCAATGAGGGAATGTCTCTGACAAGGTGACAGAGCGTTTCAGCGCCCCATGCCCCCCATGCCGGGAAGGCCTTTCATGCCGCCCATGCGTTTCATCATCTTGAAAAGGCCGCCGCCTTTCATTTTTTTCATCATCTGCTGCATCTGACTGAACTGGTTGAGCAGACGGTTGACGTCCTGGATCTGGACGCCTGCACCCTGTGCGATGCGGCGCTTGCGGCTGGCCTTGGACTTGCCGTCCATCAGCAGTTGCGGATTGCGGCGCTCCTTGAGCGTCATCGCGTTGATGATGCCTTCCATGCGGCGCACGTCCCGCTCGGCGCGGTCCATGTCGGCCTGGCCAGCCTTGGCGCTCAACTCGGTGGGCAGCTTGTCCATCAAGCCCGAGAGCCCGCCCATCTTCTTCATCTGGCTGATCTGGGAGAGGAAATCCTCCAGATTGAAGCTTTCGCCGGACTTGACCTTCTCGGCCAGCTTCTGCGCCGCGGCCATGTCCACGCCCTTGGTGACTTCTTCCACCAGGGCCACGATGTCGCCCATGCCCAGCACACGGCCGGCATGCCGTTCGGCATCGAAGACTTCCAGGCCGTCGATCTTCTCGGAGACGCCGGCAAACTTGATCGGCACACCCGTGACCTGCCGCACCGACAGGGCCGCACCACCCCGCGAATCGCCATCGAGCTTGGTGAGCACCACGCCCGTCAGCGGCAGCGCATCCTTGAAGGCCTTGGCCGTGTTGACCGCATCCTGGCCCTGCATGGCGTCCACCACGAACAGGGTTTCGACCGGCTTGAGCAGCGCATGCAGCTCCTTGATCTCGGCCATCAGGGCTTCATCAATCGCCAGGCGGCCGGCGGTGTCAACCAGCAGCACATCGAAGTAATGGCGACGCGCGTGATCCAGTGCAGCCAGGGCGATGTCGCGCGGCTTCTGGTTGGGCTCGGAGGGGAACCACTCGGCCCCGGCCTGCTTCGTGACGGTCTTGAGCTGCTCGATGGCGGCGGGCCGGTACACGTCGGCGGAGACGGTGAGCACCTTCTTGCGGCGCTTTTCGATCAGGTGCTTGGCCAGCTTGGCGGCGGTCGTGGTTTTGCCGGCGCCCTGCAGGCCGGCCATCAGGATGACCGCGGGCGGCTGCGTGGCCAGGTCGATGTCGGAGATGCCCTCGCCCATCGTGGCGGCGAGTTCCTTTTGCACGATGCTGACCAGGACCTGGCCCGGCGTCAGCGAGGAGACGACCTCCTGGCCCAGTGCCTTGTCCTTGACCCGAGCGATGAAGTCCTTGACCACGGGCAGCGCCACGTCGGCTTCCAGCAGCGCCATGCGGACCTCGCGCATCATCTCCTGCACGTTGTCTTCGGTGATGCGCGCCTGACCTCGCATGGTCTTGACGAGGCGACTGAGTCTTTCGGTGAGGTTCGATGCCATGAAATCGCTGTATGTGCTTTTAAACTGCTCGCATGATTTTATCGTCCGCCCCGTTCACGTCCGTTGCGGCCTGGCCGAGCGCCCTGGCGGTCCTGGCTTATGCCGCGGCCAGCCTGTGGCCACGGTCCGATCCCAGCGAGGATACCGCGCCTCGGCAGCGCCCGGTCTGGATGGTCCTGGCCATCGGCTGGCTGGCCCAGGCCGCTGCCATCGTGCTGGATGCCGTCGCACTGGATGAAGCCATCATGCGTGCACGCTTCGGCTTTGCCCCTGCGCTGTCGGTGACCACCTGGCTGGTGGTGGCCGTGTATGCACTGGAGAGCCGCCGGATCGGCCTGCCCGGGGTCCGGCGGGCGCTGGCGGCATTGGCGGCCTTCACCGTGGTATTGGCCTGGTTGTTTCCGGGGCAGACGCATCACAGCAGTTCGCCGTGGGCGCCGCTGCACTGGTTGCTGGGATTCGCGTCGTACGGCCTGTTCGGCGCCGCCTTGCTGCATGCTGCGCTGCTGCGCCATGCCGAAAAGCAGCTTCGCACCAAGCCGGCCATGGGCGCAGCGCCCTTGCCCGCTGGCCACACCGGTGCCTTGGGGGGCCAGGCGCTGGGCATTCCCCTGCTCCGGCTGGAATCCCTGACCCTGCGCTTCGTGGCGGCCGGCTTCATCATGCTCAGCCTGACGCTGGTGCTGGGTGCCTTCGTGGCTCAGCCGTGGCATTGGGATCACAAGAGCGTGTTCTCCGTGCTGTCCTGGGCGGTGTTCGCCACCCTGCTCATCGGGCGTGCGCGCTTCGGGTGGCGTGGCAGGCAGGCGGTGCGCTGGCTGGTGGCCGGCTCGCTGCTCCTGCTGCTGGCTTATGTGGGCTCGCGCTTCGTGATGGAGGTGGTGTTGCACCGCGCTCCGGTCGCCTACTAACTTATACAGCCATGCTGAAATACCTGATCATCGCCCTGATCATCGTGCTGTTGCTGTATTCGCCCTTGCTGCGCCGCGAGCGGGGCAGTCCTTCGGCCAAGACACCCGCTGCGCGCCCGCCTCAACGCGAAGCTGAGCAAATGCTGCAATGTGCGCACTGCGGTGTGCACCTGCCCGAAGGCGATGCCCTCAGAGACGAACAAGGCCGCCCGTACTGCAGCCCGACCCACCGACGCGCAGGCCCGGCCGCCCGCTGACACCGTCTTCCAGCCGTTCCTCCAGCATCAACCCAGCCGGCATGTCCAGATCGCCCCGAACCGAACCGCCCCCCCAGGCTCGCGCGGACGAAGGTGCATCGACCGTGCAGATGCCCGCCACGGGCGACAGTCAGGGATCGTGGTTCGGGCCGATGGCCGGCAACACCTCCATCTGGTCAGACCCGACGATGACCGATGGTGCGCCTCATGCACGCGAGGACGCCCATGAAGACCACCGGTCCGGGCTGGCCGGCCCTCGTCAGCGATCCAGCCGGCGCAACGACAAGGACGTGATCCGCCAGTCGCTGGCTTCGGCCACCGAACCACCGCGCGCCGCCTTCTTCCGCATCTACCGGCTGTTCCTGGGCGCCCGCGCCACCCTGGCCATCGTGCTGCTGGCCTTGGTCGTCGGCGCCTGGCTGCTGGGCAACATGCCGCCGGCATGGGTGTTCCTGATGAGTGGCGGCTATGCCGCCGTCACGTTCTCCCTGTGGGCCTGGCCTTCCCAGCGCAAGCCCTTCCCGCCAGAGCAGCAGTCCCTCAGACCCCGCCAGGCCCTGGGCAGCATCGGTCTGGACCTGGTGTTCTTCGCCCTGATGCACTACCTGACCGGGCATGCCGTGAACTCGCAGGCCCTGCTGGTCCTGCCGGTGCTCATGGCCTCGGTGTTGATGCCGCGCATCATCGGTCTGGGTGTGGCCGCGGCAGCGACCATCAACCTGCTGACGGCTGCCATGTTCCAGGCCCCGGACGGAGACCTCACACGCTGGATGACACAGGCCGGTCTGACGGGCTTTGGCCTGTTTGTCATCGCGGCGCTGGCCAGCGAACTCTCCACCCGACTGGCCAAGGAAGAGCGCAGCGCGCGCGGCAGCCTGGAGATCGCGCGGCAACAGGCGCAGCTCAATCGCCTGGTGATCGAGGAGATGAGCGAAGGCGTGATGGTGATCGACCGGCAAGGACGCGTGCGCACGGCCAACCCGGCTGCCCGCAGGCTGCTGTCGTCCATGGGGCTGGCACAGGCCGCGCCGTTCCAGTTGCGCGGCGTGCCAGCCTGGCAAGGCCTGGTCAAGGCCGTCGAGCACGCGCTGGGCCACCCGCATCGCGGCGAGGAAGGCCAGGAGGTGCAATTGCGCTTCGACGATCAGAGCCAGCGCGATGTGCGCGTGCGCGTGCGCTTCACGCGCGGCAAAGGCGGCCGCACCGCCGAAGACATGTGCGTGATCTTCCTGGAGGACCTGCGCGCCGTGCGTGCAAGGCAACGCCAGGACAAACTCGCGGCCATGGGCCGCATGTCGGCAGGCATCGCGCACGAGATCCGCAACCCGCTGGCCGCCATCTCGCAGGCCAACGCCCTGCTGGCCGAAGACGCGTCCAATCCAACGCAAAAGAAGCTCACGCAACTGGTGAGCGACAACGTCGCCCGGCTCAAGCACATCATCGACGACATCCTCGCGGTCGCCCCGGGCGTGCGCCCGCTGGCACCGGCCATCGACCCCATCGAGACCATCGTGGCCATCTGCAACGACTGGCGCAGCACCCAGGGCCTGGCCGGCGGCGAAGAAGGCCTGATGGACATCGACACGAGCGCCTGCCAGCGTGCCCCCACCTATCCGCTGCTCAAGATCCGCTTCGAGCCGGACCACCTGCAGCGCGTCATGGTGAATCTGCTCGATAACGCCCTGCGCTACAACACGGGTGAGCCGGGCGCCATTGCGGTGATGCTGCGCTGGATGCCTTCGGCCGATCCGGCCGGCATGCTGATGATCTCGGTGCTCAACGATGGCGATGCCGTCACCGCGGAAACCGAGCGCTCCCTGTTCGAGCCCTTCTTCTCCACCCGCAGCCGCGGCACGGGTCTGGGCCTGTATATTTGCCGTGAACTCTGCGAGCGCCATGGCGCCCACATCGACTACCGTCTGCACCCGCCGCCGGTCCGCCACCGCAACGAGTTCTTCGTGACGGTCCCCATCGAGGCCGCGCCCGCCCCCCACGCCGCATGAACGCCCCTGCCCGCCACCGCCTGCTGGTCGTCGACGACGAACCGGATCTGCGCACCCTCTACGAACTCACGCTGCTGCGCGACGGCCATGACGTGGAAACCGCCGGCAGCGTGGAAGAGGCGCGCCAGATGCTGCGCGATCACCGCTACAGCGCCCTGATCACGGACATGCGCCTGCCCGATGGCCTGGGCCTGGACCTGCTGCACGACCTGGACGAACAGGGCCGCCCGGAAAAGGCCATCGTCATCACGGCCTATGGCTCGGCCGAGAACGCCGTCAGCGCGCTCAAGGCGGGCGCCTTCGACTATCTGACCAAACCGGTCGACCTCAAGCAGTTCCGCGCCGTGGTGACCTCGGCGCTCGGTGGGGGCAGCACGATGAACACCGGCAGTGATGCGACGCCCGGTCGCGGCCCGAGCACGGCGGCATCGGCCACGACATCGCCTCGCGCCAACACCGCCTTGTCCCGGCTGGCAGGCAACAGCATCGCCATGCAGCAGGTGCGGGTGCTCATCGACAAGGTCTCACGCAGCATGGCCCCGGTGCTCCTTTGGGGCGAATCCGGCACCGGCAAGGAGTTGGTCGCGCGTGCCATCCACGATGTCAGCCACCGCAACGCCAAGCCTTTTGTGGCGGTCAACTGCGGCGCCATCCCGGAGCAACTGCTGGAAGCGGAGTTCTTCGGTTATCGCAAAGGCGCCTTCACCGGCGCCAATGAAGACCGCGAAGGCTTCTTCCAGGCCGCGCATGGGGGCACGCTGTTTTTGGACGAGATCGGTGATCTGCCCCTGGCCATGCAGTCCAAACTGCTGCGCGCCATCCAGGAACGGGCCGTGCGCGCGGTGGGCGCCACCGCAGAAGTCCAGGTCGACGTGCGCGTGATCAGCGCCACACACAAGGATCTGCAGGCCGAAGTGCTGGCCGGCCGATTCCGCCAGGATTTGTTCTACCGCCTCAATGTCATCCAAATCACCTTGCCGGCCTTGCGCGAACGGCTGGACGACCTGCCCCTGCTGAGCCAGCGCATCCTTGAGCGCATCGCGCACGATGCGGGCGCTGCCGCCGTGCCCCAGCTCAGTCTGGCTGCGCAATCGGCGCTGATGAGCCATCGCTTCCCGGGCAATGTGCGCGAGCTGGAGAACCTGCTGCACCGCGCGGTGGCCTTGAGCAATGGCCAGCAGCTCGAACCCGAGGACCTCGGCCTGGCGCCCTCGTCGCCACCCGCGCTGGATGACGTCGAAGCCCACGCGCGCCCTGACGAATTCACCGACGATGCAAGCGCGCCAGTGCAGCCCGCGGCCCCTCATCCGGCCTCGGCCCCTGGCGAGCCAGCTGCAGCGGTGCCGCTGCCCAGCGATCTGGTCTCCCACCTCGATCAGGTGGAGCGCGACATCCTTGTGCAGGCGCTGGAGAAGCACCGGCTCAACCGCACCGCCGCCGGCGCCAGCCTCGGGCTTTCATTGCGCCAGATGCGCTACCGCATGGCGCGGCTCGGCGTGCAGGTGACCGATCAGGGCGTGGTCCTGGGTGAACGCTTCGATCCGGATGCGGACAGCGAAGCCAGTTGAAGCCACCGGTCGCCCGCATGCAGCATCCGCATCTGCCCCCCCCCGACAACGGCACGCCCTCCCTGTGGCAGGACGGCTGGTGGCAAGGCTGCCGTCACGTGCCCTCACCCAACTTCGGCCCACGCCCGCTTGGCACGGACATCACGCTGGCCGTGATCCACTCGATCAGCCTGCCCCCCGGCATCTATGGCGGCGACGAGATCGAGCGCCTGTTCACCAACACACTGGACTGGTCTGCCCACCCCTACTTCGAACAGATCCGCGGCGCCGAAGTCTCCGCGCACTTCGTGATCCGGCGCACCGGTGAAGTGATGCAGTTCGTCTCGGTGCTGGACCGCGCCTGGCATGCCGGCCGCTCCTCATGGCAAGGCCGCGACAACTGCAATGACTACAGCGTGGGCATCGAACTCGAAGGCCTGGAAGACACCCCTTTCGAAGCAGCCCAGTACCGCGCGTTGAGCACGCTGCTGGATGCACTTTCGCAACGCTGGCCCATCACGCAGGTGGCCGGCCACGAACACATCGCCCCGGGCCGCAAACGCGACCCTGGCGCGGCCTTCGAGTGGCCGCAACTCCAGTCGCTGCTGGGCTGGCAGGCCGATCGTTTCCCGCCCGCCACAGGCCTGGCCTGAAGGCACGGCAAGGCCTTCTAGCGGCCTGTCGCCGAGCTGTCACGCCGACTTCCCCCATTGGGGATGACCCTTGTTTTCCCCCTCACTTGCGGGGGGAGGCCAAAAAACCGTTATAGTCACCCCCAGACACTACAGGTAGTGCCCGAAAGCACCCCAAACACCAGATATAGTGTCTACCGCAGTTGGCGGCCGGTCACCCCGGGCGCCTGAATTCAACAGGTTTTTGCGCCGCTTCGGCAGCGGTCCAGCGCCTCGCGATCCTGAAGGGAACCCCATGCAAACGTCTTCGTCCAGCACCTTGCCATCTTCCGTTTCTGCCTTCCCGGGCGCCGCCGCCGAGGCTGTCGAGCCCAGGCAGTCCGCCTACGCCGCCTATCAGATCATCCGACGCAACGGTGCGGTCGTCTCGTTTGAACCCAGCAAGATCGCCGTGGCCCTGATGAAGGCCTTCCTGGCCGTGCACGGCACGCAAGGCGCCGCCTCCGCTTCCGTGCGCGAGACCGTCGACGGCCTGACCGAAGCCGTGGTCCGCGGCCTGCTGCGCTCGCGTCCGAGCGGCGGCACCTTCCATATTGAAGACATCCAGGATCAGGTCGAACTCGGCCTGATGCGCGGCGGCCACCACGAGATCGCCCGAGCCTATGTGCTCTACCGTGAGCGCCGTGCCCAGGAGCGCGCCAAGCAGGCCGAAGCGCAACAGGCCGCCGCCCTGCCCACGCTGCACGTGGTCGACCGCGGCCAGCGCGTGCCCCTGGATCTGCCCGCCCTGCAGGCCCTGATCGAATCCGCCTGTGCCGACCTGGGCGACGACGTCAAGCCCGGCCCCATCCTGGCCGAAACGCAGCGCAACCTGTACGACGGCGTCTCCATCGACGAGGTCTACAAGGCCGCCATCCTGGCCTCGCGCACCCGCATCGAATACGACCCGGCCTACACCCGCGCCACAGCCCGCCTGCTGATGCACACCATCCGCCGCGAGATCCTCGGCGAAGAAGTGACGCACGCCGAGATGGCCACGCGCTACGCCGACTACTTCCCCACCTTCATCAAGAAGGGCATCGAGACCGAACTGCTCGACGAGCGCCTGGCCCAGTTCGACCTGGCCCGCCTGGGCGCCGCGCTCAAGCATGAACGCGACCTGAACTTCGACTACCTCGGCCTGCAGACCCTGTACGACCGCTACTTCCTGCACCACCAGGGCACCCGCATCGAGATGCCCCAGGCCTTCTTCATGCGCGTGGCCATGGGCCTGTCGCTCAACGAGATCGACCGCGAAGCCCGCGCCATCGAGTTCTACGAACTGCTGTCCTCGTTCGACTTCATGTCGTCCACCCCGACGCTGTTCAACGCCGGCACCCGTCGCTCGCAGCTGTCGTCGTGCTACCTGACCACGGTCCCTGACGACCTGGACGGCATCTACGAAGCCATCAAGGAAAACGCCCTGCTGTCGAAGTTCGCCGGCGGTCTGGGCAACGACTGGACGCCGGTGCGCGCCCTGGGCTCGCACATCAAGGGCACCAACGGCAAGTCGCAAGGCGTGGTCCCCTTCCTGAAGGTCGTCAACGACACGGCCGTGGCCGTGAACCAGGGCGGCAAGCGCAAGGGCGCCGTCTGCGCCTATCTGGAATCGTGGCACCTGGATGTGGAAGAGTTCCTGGAGCTGCGCAAGAACACCGGTGACGACCGCCGTCGTACCCACGACATGAACACGGCCAACTGGATCCCCGACCTGTTCATGCGCCGCGTGATGGAAGGTGGCGAGTGGACGCTGTTCTCGCCCTCCTCCTGCCCCGACCTGCACGACAAGTTCGGCAAGGCCTTCGAAGAGGCTTACACCGCCTACGAAGCCAAGGCCGACCGCGGCGAGATCAAGCCCTTCAAGCGCGTGAAGGCCACCGACCTGTGGCGCCGCATGCTCTCGATGCTGTTCGAGACCGGCCACCCCTGGATCACCTTCAAGGACGCCTGCAACGTGCGCTCGCCGCAGCAGCACGTCGGCGTGGTGCACTCGTCCAACCTGTGCACCGAGATCACGCTCAACACCAACGGCGGCGAAATCGCCGTGTGCAACCTGGGCTCGGTCAACCTGTCGCAGCACATCAAGGATGGCGGCGTCGACCACGCCAAGCTCAAGAAGACGGTCAAGACGGCGATGCGCATGCTCGACAACGTCATCGACATCAACTACTACGCCGTCAAGAAGGCCCGCGACTCCAACCTGCGCCACCGCCCGGTCGGCCTAGGCATCATGGCCTTCCAGGACTCGCTCTATCAATTGCGCGTGCCTTACGCCAGCCCCGAAGCGATTGAATTCGCCGATCGCTCGATGGAAGCGCTGTGCTACTACGCCTACTGGGCCTCGACCGAACTGGCCGAAGAGCGGGGCCGCTACAGCAGCTACCGCGGCTCGCTGTGGGACCGCGGCATCCTTCCGCTGGACTCGCTCAAGCTGCTGGCCGAACAACGCGGCGGCTATGTGGAAGTCGACACCTCGATGACGATGGACTGGGACGCGCTGCGCGCCCGCATCTCGCAATACGGCATGCGCAACTCCAACTGCGTCGCCATCGCCCCGACCGCCACCATCTCCAACATCATCGGCGTGGACGCCTCGATCGAGCCCTGCTTCGGCAACCTGTCGGTCAAGTCCAACCTGTCGGGCGAGTTCACCGTGGTCAACGAGTACCTGGTGCGCGACCTCAAGAAGCTCGGCCTGTGGGACGACGTCATGGTCATGGACCTCAAGCACTTCGACGGCTCGCTGCGCCGCATCGACCGCGTGCCCGAGGACCTCAAGAACCTGTACGCCACCGCCTTCGAAGTCGAGCCGGTGTGGCTGGTGGAAGCCGCCTCGCGTCGCCAGAAGTGGATCGACCAGGCCCAGTCGCTCAATATCTATATGGCAGGCGCCTCCGGCAAGAAGCTGGACGAGACCTACAAGCTCGCATGGGTGCGCGGTCTGAAGACCACCTACTACCTGCGCACGGTCGGTGCCACGCATGCCGAGAAGTCGACCGTCTCGCGCGGCCAGCTCAACGCCGTCTCCAACATGGCCGGTGGTGGCATGAGTGCTGCAGCGCCGCAAGCTGTGGCACCCGTCGAAGCTGCCGCAACCGAGCCTGCGACCGACATCAAGTTCTGTTCGATCGACAACCCTGACTGCGAAGCCTGTCAGTGAGTTGAAGGGCCGGCAGATCGGAGGCCCGAGCGATGAAGCACCTTGATATGTGCGTCAACGTCATGGCCTTCGATCCGCATCAACACAAGACCTCGTCATCTCGCACAAGATCACGAGGTCTTGTCTGTCTCAAGGCTTCACCGAGCCCTCATCGTCATCGCATGCGCATCGCACATCGACGAGATGACATCGATGCGATCGATTGATGAGACCGATGTCTTGTCGATGCATTCATCAAAGCGTTGAACAAGACCTCAAAGCCGCCTTATTCGTTGCCTTCTTCATGTTTTCGATGCAAGCCCGCAACAACCAAGGGCCATTCATGTCAAGAAGTGCTTGGTGTTTTTAACAACACCCTTTCATAATCCGACTCCATAGGATGTTCACCATGCTGGTCTGGGAAGACGACTCCTCCGCATCATCTTCAAAGCCTGTTGGTTCTGTGCCTGATCCTCGCGATGCACGGAACACGGCTTCGTCACCTCTCGCTGCACCTTCGGTTCAAAGCGTGAGTACTGGCGCCGCATCCTCTTTTGTTTCGGGTGCCGCATCTGCCGCCGCGCCGATCAGAATCGACATCGACACCGGCCAGCGCAGGTTCCACCCGCCGCGTGAACGTTGCCGACAAGCGCATCATCAACGGCCAGACCGACGTCAACCAGCTCGTCCCCTTCAAATACAAGTGGGCCTGGGAAAAGTATCTGGCCACCTGCGCCAACCACTGGATGCCGCAGGAAGTGAACATGTCCCGCGACATCGCGCTGTGGAAGGACCCGAACGGTCTGAGCGAAGACGAGCGCCGCATCATCAAGCGCAACCTCGGCTTCTTCGTCACCGCCGACTCGCTGGCTGCCAACAACATCACACTTGGCACCTACCGCCACATCACGGCGCCCGAGTGCCGCCAGTTCCTGCTGCGCCAGGCTTTTGAAGAAGCCATCCACACGCACGCCTACCAGTACATCGTTGAATCCCTGGGCCTGGATGAGTCCGAGATCTTCAACGCGTACCACGAAGTCCAGTCCATCCGCGACAAGGACGAGTTCCTGATCCCCTTCATCGAGGCGATCATGGACCCGAACTTCAAGACGGGCACGATGGCTGCTGATCAGACGCTGCTGAAGTCGCTGATCGTCTTCGCCTGCCTGATGGAAGGTCTGTTCTTCTACGTCGGTTTCACCCAGATCCTGGCGCTCGGTCGCCAGAACAAGATGACGGGTGCCGCCGAGCAGTACCAGTACATCCTGCGCGACGAGTCGATGCACTGCAACTTCGGCATCGACCTGATCAACCAGCTCAAACTGGAGAACCCGCATCTGTGGACCGCCGAGTTCAAGGCCGAAATCAAGGCGCTGTTCCTGAAAGCCGTGGAACTGGAGTACCGCTACGCCGAAGACACGATGCCGCGCGGCGTGCTGGGCCTGAACGCTTCGATGTTCAAGGGCTACCTGCGCTACATCGCCAACCGCCGCGCCACCCAGATCGGCCTGGAAGAGCTGTTCCCGAATGAAGAGAACCCCTTCCCGTGGATGAGTGAAATGATTGACCTGAAGAAGGAACGCAACTTCTTCGAGACCCGTGTCATTGAATACCAGTCGGGCGGAGCCCTGTCCTGGGATTGATCAAGCAGCCGCAAAGAGCACAAGGATCGACCCCGGACATGTCCCACCGACCCACCCCATCTATCACACCGCGCTCAGATCCTAGGGGGCGTTGGGTGATGGATCTCTGTACTGCAGTCCGCAGTGCAGTGCTCTTTGCAACTTGATCAAGGAGATCCGTATGGCAACTGCGAAGAAAGTGGCAGCTAAGAAAGCCGCCCCGGCCAAGAAGGCCGCTGTGAAGAAGGCCCCCGCCAAGAAGGCTGCAGCCAAGAAGGCCCCGGCCAAGAAGGCCGCAGTCAAGAAGGCGCCCGCCAAGAAGGCTGCAGTGAAGAAGGCAGCACCGGCCAAGAAGGCAGCAGCGAAGAAGGCTGCAGTCAAGAAGGCCCCGGCGAAGAAGGCTGCTGCCAAGAAGGCAGCCGTCAAGAAGGCCCCTGCGAAAAAGGCTGCTGCCAAGAAGGCCGCTGCGAAAAAGCCTGCTGCCAAAAAGGCTGCGAAGAAGGCTGCCGCCAAGCCTGCCCCTGCTGCCAAGCCTGCCCCTGCCCCCAAAAGGCAGCTGCACCGGCCGCAAAGACCACGCTGAGCCCCCAGGCAGCCTGGCCTTTCCCGACGGGCAACAAGCCCTGAGTTCATTCCTTGTGAATGAACCGGCATCGGTCTTGAGGCCGATGCCCGCTTGGTTCCACACACCCGGCCTCGCGCCGGGTTTTTTTTGGGCGAACCGACCGCCGCACGCCCCGCCGCTGTCCCATGAACCAGCCCGATCCCCTTCATGCCTGGCCCTGCCTCCGACTGGAAGGCAAGGGAGCGGCTCAGCGCGTGGTGCTGGACATCAGCGTCTCACCCAATGCCAAGAAGACGGAAGTGGTGGGCTGGCATGACGGCGCCTTGCGCCTGCGGCTGGCGGCACCGCCCGTCGACGGCGCAGCCAACGAGGCTTTGCGCAAGTGGCTGGCCAAGGAACTGGGCGTGCCGCAGGGCAGCGTCGAGCTGCTGCGAGGGGCGAGCGGGCGGCGCAAGCAGTGGGCGTTGAACGCCACCCCGCAAGCCGTGAGCGAGTGGCTGGCCCGCCAGACCGCATTGCAGAATCGCCCGGCCTGAGCCCCCCTGGAGACGGGGCCGTGTCCCCCTCAATCGGGCGCTACCCCGTCCGGGGTACGGCCGCTACAGTCGGTTCATGACTGCAGCATGTCACCCCCGCTGGCAGTTGGGTCCCAGGTACCGGGGTGAGGAGTCCAGGCCATGTCCGACAAGCACAACCCCGAACACAACCAGGCGCAACTGCTGGAAGTGCAGGCGGCCCTGTTCAATCTGCGTGATGGCCTGATGAACCTGAAGCTGTCCCTGCAGGAGCTGGCCTTCATCACCGATGAAAACGTCCAGCGCCAGGCGCAGACGGAAGCCGATCACCTGTTCATGCGCCTGCGCAGCTGATTCAGGCGCCCGGCAGCACCTGTTTGATCACCTTGACCAACTCCGAGCCTCCCACGGGCTTGACCAGCCAGCCGGTCGCGCCCAGTTTTTTGGCCTCGTCGCGTCGCGCCTGCTGACTTTCCGTCGTCAGCGCCAGAATCGGCGTGAAACGGAGTATTTGGCGCGTGGCGCGGATCAATTCAATGCCGTCCATTTTCGGCATATTGATGTCCGTGATCATCAGATCCGGTTTGAATCCGGTTTTGATTTTGGTGATGGCCTGTAAACCGTCGGAAGCGGTTTCCACCTTGAAGCCGGCAATTTCCAGGGAATTCTTCACGCTCATCAGCATGGTCAAGGAATCGTCCACGAGGAATATGCATTTCATGGCAGTGTCCTTATTGGGTTTGGCGAAATCTCAAAATAATTCGATGCGGGCCGCCGGCAAGCCGGGTGCGGCCTGGGCGTTCTCATCGGGATCGCGGTGCATGGCCTCGCTGGCCAGGTAAGTGCGGGACAGGGCCGCCGCCCGTTCGTCCAGATCCTGGGTGGCGGTCTGCCCGCCGCGCAGACGCGCAATCAGCTCCTCGACGAGCGCCCGCCGTTCTGCAAGGGCCGGATCCACCCGATCGATGATCTGCTTGAAGACGTCCTGGTACTGCCCTGCATCGGAGAGCAAGGCAATGCCGGCGTCGAGTTCGCCGTGGTGCTGGCCCACGGCTGTCATGAGCGTCTGATAGAACGCGCGCATGTCGATGTAGCTGCGGTGCAGGCGATGCGACAAATCGCTCAAGCGGTGCGACTCGGATTCGTGGTGTTCGACGCGGGCCTGGAATCCGCCCAGAAAGCCGTCTTCCACCGTTTCGACCAAGCGCGTGATGTCTTGCCCGATGCGCGCGGCCGATTCGTTCGTCTGCGTGGCCAGGCGCCGCACTTCACCGGCGAGCACCGCGAAGCCACGGCCTGAGTCGCCGGCACGGGCGGCCTCCACCGCGGCATTGATGGCCAGGATCTCGGTCTGGCGGGCGATCAGGCGGATGGTGTCGCTGAGCGCGGACAGCTTCTGGACTTCGGTGACCACCTGGTCGAACTGGCGTCGCTCGTCGGCGAGTTGCTGCGGCAGACGTTGAACGAAGCTGGCCAGCTCATCGATGATGTGGCTGTTGTGCTCGACGTCGGACTGCATGGCGTCGTTTTGCGTCTGGGCCTCGTGCAGGTAGCGCATGAAATGGGCAGAAGCGGCATGCAGGCTGGCAACGCGGCCGACCATGTCGAGTGCAGACTTCTCCGAGAGTTGAACCGCACGGCCGAGTTGGCGCATGATTTGGGCATCGAGTGCCGCCATGCCATGCACGGCATCGCAGTCGGGCGGGCGAACGGCATCGGCCAGAGGGCGCCACACTCGCGCGGACATGCCGCCATCGCGGCCCACGGCCAGAGCGAACAAGGCCGCGGTGCCCAAAGCCCCTAACCAGGCTGCGACCGTCGACGAGTCCGTCAGCCGTGGCACGGACCACAGCCAGGCGGTCAGGCAGGCCAGCCACATCGCGGGCGACAGTTTCTTCCAAGGCATGACAGACCTCCCTCTTGACGATCATGCGGTGCGCAAGGCCGCGGCCAGCCAGGTGTCTGCCGGCGGCTTGCGAATGCGGGGCCGCCAGATCAGCAGCAGTTGCAGCACGGACGCATGCACGTGCTCACAGGCCTGCAGATCCACCGCGGGTGAGGTCTGGCCGCACAGCCATTGCATGAAGCCTTCGGCTTCCTCCACGCTGACATGGCCTTCAAGCACGGCGTGCTTCTTGAGATAACGGATGCCCATCAGATCAACTCCTTGGGGTTGAGGACCATCAGCACGCTGCCGTCGCCCATGAGTGCGGTGCCGGCAAAGCCGGTGAGGCCGGCCAGCACGCCTTCGAGCGGCTTGAGGATGATGTCGCTGGCGCCATGGAAGCGGTCGACGATCAGGCCGACGTTTTCAGAGCCGAGCCGCACGACCAGCACCGCGTGCTCGCCTTCTTCGTTGAGCAGGTCGGGCTCGCCCAGCGCCAGCATGTCGCCCAGCGAACGCAGGGGCACGATGCGGCCGCGCAGCACGGTCGTGCGGGCCTGCTTGAAGCTGTGGATGTCGTCGGCATGCACGCGCACCGTCTCGACGATGAGGTCCATCGGCACGCCGAAGCGCCGGCCGCCGCTTTCGATCATCATCACGTTGGTGACGGCCATCGACAGCGGCAGGGACAGGCTCAGGTGCGTGCCCTGCCCCACCTTGCTCGACAAGGCCACGCTGCCGCCGATGCGCTCGACGGCGGTGCGCACCACGTCCATGCCCACGCCGCGCCCGGACAGATCCGAGATGGAATCCGCCGTGGAAAAACCCGCCAGGAAGATGAGCTGCACGCACTCCTCGTCGCTGAGGCTGCCGGCGCGATCGGCCGGGATGAGGCCGCGCTCGACCGCCTTGTCGCGCACACGTTGGGGATGCACGCCGGCGCCATCGTCGCTGATGTCGATGAGCACGCGGTCGCTCTGCTGGTGTGCGTGGATGCGGATGGTGCCCTGTGCCGGCTTGCCGGCCTGCACACGTTGAGCGGGCAACTCGATGCCGTGGTCCAGGCTGTTGCGCAGGATGTGGATCAGCGGATCGGCCAGCGCCTCGATGACGTTCTTGTCGGCCTCGGTGTCTTCGCCTTCGATGACGAGCTGGACATCCTTGCCCAGCTTGCGGGAGATGTCGCGCACCAGACGGCCGAAACGCTGGAAGATGGTGCCCACGGGCAGCATGCGCACTTGCATGATGGCGTGCTGCATGTCTTCGGCGATGCGGTTGATGACGGCGTACTGGGCCTTGATCTCGCGGGCCAGATCGCGTTGGGAAAAGACGTTTTCGGCGCGATCGGCCAAGTAAGGCAGGCTGTTCTTGGCCACGACCATTTCGCCGATGAGGTCCATCAGGCGGTCGATCTTTTCCTGGCCGACCTTGAGCACCCGGGGCTGCGTCGCATTGCCGCTGCCGCCGGCCAGCGCCAAGGCCGTTCCTTCGGCTTGCGCATCGGCAGGCAGCGGGTTGAGCACGGCATCATCGCCATCGGTGGACTGGGGCGTCACGGCCATGGCCAGGCTGGGCGCTTTGGGCCCACGCCAGCAAGGCAAGGCGATCGGCCGGCACGCTGTCAGGTACCGTTGCGCCCGACGCCTGCAGCAGGCCCATGAGACCGCGCGAGGCAGCTTGCACGGCACCAGGGCTGGCAGCGGCGCGGCTGAGCAAAGCGCATTGCGCCTGCCAGATGTCTGCCACGCGCGCGGCGATGACGGCATCCACGGGGTTCACAGCGGCCGGCTCGGCAATGGCGCGCACGTCGGAAAGGTCATGCCACTGAACCTGCTCCGGCACGCAGCGGAAGTGGTCTTCGAGGTAGGCCCGTGGCGCGTCGCTGATCAGCACGACATCCAGCTCGCAGCGGTAGCAGTCCCAGGCTTGGCGGGCTTCGGCAGCGGGCCATCCTTGGCCTTGATGGGCGATGTGGAGGGCCTGCAGGCCTGGCACCGTGCACACCAGCCGCCACGGATCTTCGCCCTTGAAGAAACATTCAGGCTCAGGCGCGTAGCGCAACGCGGTGGCGCCGGCGTGCGCGGCCTGCGCATTGGGGATGCGGGAGAGCCAGTCGGGTGCGGCCGATGGCGCGTGGGTCGGTGCGGGTGCGTGGCCTGCCGCAGCCGTCGCCTGGCTCGCGGACTGTGCGTCACCCGTGTCAGCGGCGTCAACCGCTTCAACAGCCAGCAGGGACCGCAGCGCAGCCGCCAGCTGCATGGATCGGGCGGTCGCGGCTTCGGCGATGCGCCCTTCCCGCTCGATCTCGTCGATCAGCTCGGCCGTGTAGTCCATCGCTTCGAGCAGGGCATCGGCGATCTGATCGGTGTAGGCCATGTGGCCTTGCCGGATGCTGTCGAGCAGGTCTTCACCGGCATGCACCACGCGCTCGAGCGCCTTGAACTCGAACAGGCCACAGTTGCCCTTGAGGGTGTGCACCGAGCGGAACAGGTCATTGAGCAAGGCGGCATCGCCGGGCTGGCGCTCGACGTCCAGCAGGCGCTGGCCGATGGCCTCCAGGCATTCGCGTGCTTCGAGCACGAATTGATCCAGCAGTTCGGCCTGGTTCATGGGGTCACTCCTTCGGCGGCCTTGAGTGCGGCGGGCCGGTCGCCCAGCAGCAGCGCGGCGGTCAGCACCAGCTCCTGCGGGCGTGTCGGCTTGACGAGGTAGAAATTGGCGCCGGCCTCGAAGGCGGCGGTGGCGTCGTGCTGGCCTGCCTCGGTAGAGACCATGAGCACCGGCGCCTGATGACGTGCGTCCAGCCGGCGCAACTCGCGCACGAAGCTGTAGCCATCGAGCTTGGGCATGTTGATGTCGACCACGTACAGGTCGAAGGCTTCGGCGGCATCTTGCGCGAGCACGCGCTCGAGCGCCTCGACGCCGTTGCAGGCTTCATCCAGCTGCCAGCCGGCATCGCTGAGCACCTTACGGTGGTAAAGCCGCACGGTGGCCGCATCGTCGACAACGAGGATGCGGCGGGAGTGGGATGGGGTCATGCAGGTCATGTCGGGGTCAGCCTTCCAGCGGCTTTTGATGCACCATCGCGTCGGGAAAGCGCCTGACGGAAAAGAGCGAGGAGATGCGGCTCATGGATTCGGAATGGCCCAGGCAGATGAAACCGCCCGGGCTCATGGCGTCGTACATGGCTTCGGCGGCCACGCGCCGCGACAGGTCATCGAAGTAGATGAGCAGGTTGCGGCAGAAGATGACGTCGACGTCGCGAAAGCGGCGAGTGTCCGGCGCACTGGTCAGGTTGACCTGGCTGAACGCCACGCACTCCACCAGATCGCGGCTGATGCGCCACTGGCCATCGGGCTGCGCGGTGAAGTACTTCTGCAGATACGGCTTGGGCAGTTGCGCCACCGAGCGCTCGGAATACAGGCCGCGCTGTGCGGCCGACAGCACCTGGGTGTCGATGTCGGACGAGAGGATCTCCACCTCGAAGCGGTCGATCTGCGGCCAGCGCTCCAGCAGGTAGATGGCGATGGAGTACGGCTCCTCGCCGGTCGACGAGGGGATCGACCAGATGCGGATGCGATCGCCCGGCTTCTTGCGCGCGGCCACTTCGTCCAGCATGTGCTTGACCAGGCAGTCGAACTGATAGGCCTCTCGGAAGAAGTATGTCTCGTTGATCGTCATCGCGTTGACGAGCTCCTGCATCTCGCGGCCATCGGCCTCGAAGCGCAAGGAGATGAAGTACTCGCGGAAGCTCTCAGCGCCCGTGGCCTTCATGCGGTCGATCAGGCGCTTGTCCACGAAGTAGCGCTTGCTGTCTTCAAAGTGGATGCCCGTCTTGCGGTAGAAGAACTCGGCGAACTTCTGGAAATCGGCTTCGGTGATGACAGGTGGCGCGGCCCGACCGCCCGGGCCATTGCCGCTTCCCACCTGCGCTCCACTGGCCGAAGGGGTGGTGACTTTCATGCGGACGCCATCCTCTCCAGCGCCAGTTGGGCGGCGAATTCGATGAAGGGCTCATGGTTGAAGCGGCGCTGCGCCGCCTCCACGGCCGACACCGATTCCTGCCCTCCCACCTCGGCGATCACCTCCAGCGCCGCGGCCACCACATTGACAGCCTCGTCCTGCATCAGCACCTGGGCCAGCCATGCAGGCACCCGGGGATGGGGCAGGTTGCCCATCAGGTTGACCGAGAAGATGCGCACATCGCTGTCGGCATCGCTCAGCAGCGCTTCGATGTGAGGCGCCACGGCATCGGGCAGGCCGGCCAGCAGTTCAATGGCGCCATTGCGCAGGCCGGCATCCTCGCTTCGCAACAGAGGCAGCGTGCCGCGCACCACGGCCTCGCCCGTGCCGGGGTGATGCCCCATCTGCGACAGGCTGGTGAACAGCACGGCCCGAACGCTGGCGTCAGACTCTTGTGGCAGCCGTGCACACAGCCATGGTGCGGCCTGCGGCTCGGCAGACAGATCCCGTGCCGCCCAGCGGCGCACGCCGGGATCGGCATCGGCCAGTTGCGCGGTCAGGCCCTGCAGATCGCGCGGATAGGCGCGCACCTCCACCTGATGCAGACCCGCCGATTCGGTGCTTTTCTTCAGTCCCATGCGGATTCCTTCCTGCGCTCAATGCGCCCAGACCTTGAGCTGGTGCGCGATGGCCGAACACGGCAGCACCAGCGAAGCGCCCTGGCGTTCAATCAGTTCCTGCGGCATGCCGAACACGACCGCCGTCTCCTCGGATTCGGCGATCGTGCGGCCACCGGCCTTGTGCAGCCGCGCCATGGCCGCTGCGCCGTCGTAGCCCATGCCCGTCAACATCACGCCCACGAGTTGCCTTGGCGACAGATGCTGCATCGCCGTCTCCACCATCACGTCCACCGAGGGATGCCACAGCAGGCCAGGCGTCTCGGGGCGCGGCACGGCGTACAGCTGCCCGCCACGCTCGGTGACGGCCAGGTCCGTGCCGGCCTTGCCGATGTAGACCCGCCCCGGCACCAGCGGCATGGGCTGGGCCACTTCGCTGACATCCAGCGGGCACAGACCGTTCATGCGACGCGCAAACGCATCGGTGAAGTTCACCGGCATGTGCTGCGCAATCAGCACGGGCCATGGGAAGGCGGCCGGCAGCTTCGGCAGGATGTCTTCGAGCGTGCGTGGTCCGCCGGTGGACACGCCGATCAGCACGAGGCCGGGCACCGTTGCCTTGGCTTGGGATGCCACAGGTGCGGGCTTGGGGACGGCACGCACGGTGGCCGAGGTCATCGGCCGGACCGATGCAGCCGACGTTTGCCGGTGCAGCACGCGACATCCCCACCCCGCCGGACTTCACCGGCGCAACCCGGGCCCGCGCGGCAGCAGACACCTTCTGCACCAGCATGCCCTTGATGTCATCCATGTTGAGCGAGATGGTGCCGCCCGGCTTCGGAATGAAGTCCACGGCGCCCAGCGCCAGTGCTTCAAAGGTGGCCAGCGCCCCCTTCTCCGTCAAGGAAGACACCATCACCACGGGCGTGGGCCTGGCCGCCATCATCAGCGACAAGGCCGTGAGCCCATCCATCTCCGGCATGTTGATGTCCAGCGTGACGACATCGGGCTCGATGCGCAGCAGCTGATCGACGCCTTCGGCGCCGTTGCGTGCCGTGTGCACCTCGAAGCCCGCCTCACCGAGCACGCCGCTCAGCAGCTTGCGCATCAATGCCGAATCATCCACGACGAGTACCCGCTTCATGGCGCCTGTCGTCTCCAACCATCGTCTTCTTCATCCCGGAGCCCGGCCGGTGCCGGACCCCGCCCTCGCTCGTCAGGCCGCCTTGGCCGCAAGCACGGCTTCGCTGACCTCAGCCTGCGCGCGCCCGGCATCCACCAGGCCACCCATGGCGTGCACTTCCTCGCCCTGCAGCAGGTGCGCCGGATCGAGCAGCATCACCAAGCGCTTGCCGCCTTCCAGGTTGGCCACCCGGCTGATCAGCAGGCTCTGCTCGGCCGACAGCGTCGGGGCAGCTGCCACATCGGCGCGCGGGATGCGCAGCACCTCGGCCACCGAATCCACGATGAAGCCGGTGCGCATGCCACCCAGCAGGTAGACCATGATGCGTTGGCCATCGTGGCGCGCAGTGGTCGGCATGCCCAGGCGGGCGCGCTGATCGATCACCGGCAGCACCGTGCCGCGCAGGTTGATGACACCTTCCACGAAGGCCGGCGTCTTGGGCACGCGCGTCAGGGTCTCGGGCACACGCACGATCTCCTGCACGCTCATGATGGGCACGCCAAACTCTTCGGCACCCAGACGGAAGATCACCACCTGCGTGTCATCGTCCACGCCATCGGCTTCCACGCTGTCATTCAAGTCGTCGTTCATGTCGGCATCCAGTTGAGAAGAGGCAGCGCCCGCAGCCTGGGCCGAAGCCTCCAGCGCCTGCTGGATCGCAGGCATGCGCAACAGGCGGTCCGTGGCGATCACGGACACCAGCCGCTTGCCCTCGTCCAGACGGCAGATCGAGGCGAACTCCTGCAATTGCTGATCGGCCGACAAGATGCCCGGCATGGGCTCGGCCAGCGAACGCGGCACGCTCAGCACTTCCTTGACGGCGTCCGTCACCAGGCCGACATGCAAGCCGCCCGGCAGGCTGGTCACCACGATGCGTTGCGTCTCTTCATCGCCGAAATCAGGCAGGCCGAACAGGCAGCGCAGGCTCACCAGCGGCAGCAGGCGCTGACGCAGGGACATCACGCCCATCACATGGTGCGGCGTGTTGGGCAAGGCGCTGATCTGATCGGGCAACTGCACGATCTCCTGCACCTCGGCAATGTCCAGCGCGTATTCCTGACCGGCCACCGAGAAGGACACCAGACGCAGATCGTCATTGACCACCTCATCACCTTCGCCGTGGGACGACATCGCATCCCCATGGCTGGCCGTCGCATTCCGACCGGCTTTGCCGCCGCCCTGGATCACGCTGAACTGCCCGTCGATCAGGCTGGCAAAGTCCACCGTCATGAGCATGTCCACACCACCATCGGCACGCGGACGCTTGATCACACCCGTGAGGTAATCCGCGCTCACCACCGACTGGATGGCATCGGCCGGCTCGATCTCGCCGGCCTCCACGCTGATCACGCTGGCCACGCGGTCCACCACGAAGCCCAGCGGCTGGCCGAGGTTGATCACCACGGCGCGCGTTGCATCATCGTGCTCGCGCTCCTGGCAGCTGAACAGCCGACGCAAGTTGATGATGGGCAGCACCTGCCCACGCAGGTTCGCCAACCCATCCAGCGTGCTCGGTGCCAGCGGCAGCCGCGCCACATCGGGCACGCGGATGATTTCCTGAACGGGCCCCATGGGCACCGCGAACATTTCGTTCGCCACGGCAAACGTGACGAACTGCTTGTTGCTGCCATCAAGGTCTTCCGAGACCTCGTGCAGCACCTCAGATGCGCTCATCGCACACCTCCATATGTCAATTGATTCAGCACGACGCAACCCCTGGGCAACGCAAGGACGTTGCCGGCACAGCCCGGCAACCCCATCCAGCGGCGGTCATGGATCCGGCTTTGCCGGTCCATCGACCGCGCCCCCTTGAGGGGGAGCGCCAAAGGCGCTCGGGGGTGGGCCAATCAAGCCGCAGATTGCAGTTCATCCGCCAGCGAAGCAATCTCCTCGATCGCCGCCGACAGCTCATCCGCGCCTTGCGACTGCTGCTTGGCCGCCGAAGCCGCCTGCTCTGCCGACTTCTCCGCCTGTGTCGCCGCGGCAGACACCTGATCCACCGCCAGCTTCACCTGCGCTACGGCCGCAGCAATCTCACGCGCCGCACTGACGGCCTCGCCATTGCCCTGCTCGATCGCGACCACATCGCCTTCCATCTTCAGCAGGTTCGACGTGATCGACTTGGCCTTCTCGACCTCGCCCAGCGCCGCACCCACGATGCCCGCCAGATCGCGCCCCACCAGGCCGATCTGGTCCTGGATGGCCTTGACCAGATCCTTGATGCGATCGGCGTTCTCGGCCGAGTCATGCGCCAGGTTGCGGATGTCGGTGGCCACGACCACGAAGCCCTTGCCGTACTCGCCGGCACGCGCAGCTTCGATCGAGCCATTGACTGCCAGCATGTTGGTCTGGATAGAGACCTGCGTGATCGCATCCACGATCTTGTCGATCTTGCGGGACACCAGTTCCAGTTCCTTGACCTGATGGATGCTGGCCTGCGTGGTCGTCACGCTGCTGGTGATGCCGGTGACGAACGCATCGATGTTGGTCTTGTTCTCGCCCATCATCGTCTGAATGAGACGGGCACGCTCGCTGGCTTCCGAAGCACGCGATTCGGCCAGTTGTGCGCCCTTCTCGATCTGGCTGATGGCCGCAGCCGACTCCGCCGTGGCAGCCGCCTGCGTCTGAGCGCCCTTGCGGATCTGCTCCAGCGCCACCATGATCTGGCTGGCCGAACGGCTGATCTCCTGCACGGCGGACGACAGCTCTTCAGCCGAGCTGGCCACTTCCTCGGCGCTCTTGGCGATGTCGGTGGAGTTCTTCAGTTCATCGGCCAGCTCGGACAGGCCTTGCGCCGTCTGCTCGCACGTGCCCAGTGCACCGGTCTGCTCGCCGACGGTCTTGTTGGCCTCTTCACACGCAGCCGATTGCTCGTTCGAAGCCGCTGCGATCTGCTCGGCCCCCTTGAGCGCCTGCTGGGCCGCCACGTTGCTCTGACCGGCAGCCGTCGAAATCTCCACCGCGCCCTTCGTGATGTCGGCTGCAGCCTTGCGGATCTCTTCCAGCTGCTGAAGGATCACGGTGCTCTTTTCGACCTCGCCCTTGACCGTCTCAGACGACGCGTTGATGCCTTCGGCGATCACCTTCACCTCGCCCTGGATCTGGGCGATCAGCTCCTGGATCTGCTTGGCGCTCTTTTCCGAAGTCTCGGCCAGCGTGCGCACTTCATCGGCCACCACGGCGAAGCCCTTGCCATGCTTGCCCGCACGTGCGGCTTCGATGGCGGCATTCAGGGCCAGCAGATTGGTCTGATCCGCAATGCGGGCCACGGCCTTGACGATGTCGCCGATGCTGGCAGCCTGGCGCTCCAGCTCCGCCACCATCTTGACCGACTCGGCCTGGCGCTCGGCCGCCGTGGCGACGTTGTTGATCGTGGTCTGCACTTCCGAATTGATGTCGGCGGCCAGCGACTGCATGCCCTGGGCCATCGTCTGCGACGTGCTCATCGCCGTCATCTGACGCGTGATCGAACCGGACACCTGCGTCAGTGCCGCCAGCGATTCCTGCGCAGCGCCGGAGGCCTCTTCGGCGCCCGTGGCGATCTGCTGAGCGGCGCGCTTGAGCTGCTCGGCAGCCGACGAAGCTTCGTTGATGCCGGCAGACAGCTCATTGGTGGCAGCCGCGACGCGCTCAGACGCCTGCTGCTGTTTGGCCAGCGTGCGGGCACGCTTGCGCTGCGCATCCGCATCGCGGGCGACATGACGCGATACACCCACAGCGGCGGCCTGGGCCACGACCTGAGATTCTTTGGGGGCCGAGGCCTTGCGAACGAGAGACATCTGGGCAACTCCATCCAGTGAAAAAACAAATTGACGGAGTGCATTGAAGCGGCGGGCACCCAAGCGTGATCGCCCAAACAAGGTCACTGGAAAGCCGCTGGTCCGGCGCTCTCAGGCACGCGCTGACGGCGCAACGTCAGCGCACGGAAAAGGTCTGAAGGCCCACCCGCCGAAACCTGAGGCCCCCTCAGGAAAAAACGCGCTGATGCCGTGGCACCAAACAGGGCCGTATGCGCCTCGACCAGTCAGTCACGCACTGCGAGGTTGGGCTTCACCTGGCGACACAAGCCCGTGCTTGACGGCATACAGCACCAGCCGAGGCACGTCGCGGATGCCCAGCCGCTCCATGATCTGCGCGCGATGCGCTTCCACCGTCTTGACGCTGACCTGCAGGTCTGCCGCAATGGCCCGCGCACTCTGCCCACTGGCCACCAAGGTGAGGATCTCCATCTGGCGCGGCGTCAACAGACGCTGCGGCACATCGGCTGCGTCAGCCTGCGCACCATCCCCGAACAGCGCCCGATCCAGCACCGCGGCAGAGACCGCCGGGCTCAGATAGCGCTGCCCCTGCATCAAGGCTTTCAGCGCCAGCCGCAATTCGGCCGATTCCATGCTTCTGAGCACGCAGCCCTGGGCGCCAGAACGCAGGCAGCGCATCACGACCCCGTGCGACTCGTGCGCAGAAACCGCCAGCACCCGCGTGTCCGGACTCGCCATGCGGATGCCAGGCAGGGCATCGATGCCCGACATCCCCGGCATGTCCAGGCCCAGCACCATGAGCGCCGGCTTGCGCTGGTCGGCCACCTCGATGGCGCCATGGCCATCGGCAGCCTCGCCCACCACCTCGTACTGGCCAAAGCGGCTGACCACCGCCCTCACCCCCTCGCGGTACAACTCATGGTCGTCAACGACGACAACGCTGTACGGACCCATCTCCCTGCTCCCCAGTGCGTGGACTTCGGATTGCTTAAGCATGCTGCAACGATTCTGCGCCGCGCGGCCCAACGCCAGGGCAAGGCCGCGTCCCCGTCATGCTTTAAGCTATCGGGTTCGGCGTTGCCGCGCGCGGCGCGGCTCAACGCCTCCTCTCTTTCTATGAATGGCAGGTGCCTCATGGCGCAATATGTTTTCACGATGAACCGCGTGGGGAAGATCGTTCCCCCGAAGCGGCAGATCCTCAAGGACATCACTCTCAGCTTCTTCCCCGGCGCCAAGATCGGCGTGCTGGGCGTCAACGGCTCGGGCAAGTCCACCTTCCTCAAGATCATGGCCGGTGTCGACAAGGACATCGAAGGCGAAGCCGTGCCCATGCCGGGCATCAAGATCGGCTACCTGCCTCAAGAGCCCGAGATGAACCCGGACCAGACCGTCCGTGAAGCCGTGGAAGAAGGCATCGGCGGCGTGCTGGCTGCCAAGAAGCGCCTCGACGAGGTGTATGCCGCCTACGCCGAAGAAAACGCCGACTTCGACGCCCTCGCTGCGGAACAGGCCGAGCTGGAAGCCATCATCGCCGCCGCCGGCTCCGAGAACACCGACCTGCAACTCGAACTGGCCGCCGATGCCCTGCGCCTGCCGCCCTGGGACGCCATCATCGGCAAGCTCTCCGGGGGTGAAAAGCGCCGCGTGGCCTTGTGCCGCCTGCTGCTGTCCAAGCCCGACATGCTGCTGCTCGACGAACCCACCAACCACTTGGACGCCGAATCCGTGGACTGGCTGGAGCAGTTCCTCAGCCGCTTCTCCGGCACCGTGGTGGCCATCACCCACGATCGCTACTTCCTGGACAACGCCGCCGAGTGGATCCTCGAACTCGACCGCGGCGCCGGTCACCCCTACAAGGGCAACTATTCCGACTGGCTGGACGCCAAGGAAAAACGCCTGGAGCAAGAACAGAAGACCGAAGACGCCCGCGCCAAGGCCCTCAAGCACGAACTGGAATGGGTGCGCAAGAACGCCAAGGGCCGCCAGGCCAAGAGCAAGGCGCGTCTGGCCCGTTTCGAAGAGCTGAGCGACGTCGAATACCAGAAGCGCAATGAGACGAACGAAATCTTCATCCCCGTGGCTGAACGTCTGGGCAATGAAGTCATCGAGTTCAAGAACGTCACCAAGTCCTTCGGCGACCGCTGCCTGATCGACAACCTCAGCTTCAAGGTGCCGGCCGGCGCCATCGTCGGCATCATCGGCCCCAACGGCGCCGGCAAGTCGACGCTGTTCCGCATGATCCAGGGTGTCGAGCAGCCCGACAGCGGTGAGGTCGTCATCGGCAAGACGGCTCAGCTGGCCTTCGTCGACCAGAGCCGCGAAGGCCTGGCCGCCGACAAGACCGTGTGGGAAGACGTCTCCGGCGGCCTGGACAACATCGTCGTGGGCAAGTTCGTGATGCCTTCGCGTGCCTACATCGGCCGCTTCAACTTCAAGGGCAACGACCAGCAGAAGCTGGTGGGCAAGCTCTCCGGCGGCGAACGCGGACGCCTGCACCTGGCCAAGACCCTGGCCAAGGGCGGCAACGTGCTGATGCTGGACGAACCCTCCAACGACCTGGACGTCGAAACCCTCCGTGCCCTGGAAGAAGCCCTGCTGGAATTTGCCGGCAGCGCCATGATCATCTCCCACGATCGCTGGTTCCTCGACCGCATCTGCACGCACATCCTGGCCTGCGAAGGAGATTCCCAATGGTTCTTCTTCGACGGCAATTACCAGGAATATGAAGCCGATAAAAAGAAGCGCCTGGGTGAAGAAGGCGCGCGTCCCAAACGCGTGCGTTTCAAGCCCATCCGTTGAATTGCCACAAATTGCCCGCGCCATTTCTACAAAAGAATTGGCTCGGACTTTGCGGCTTCGCTACAAACCAATTGGTTTAACTGCGACAACATGTATCCAAGCGCCGTCCTGGCTGCTCACAAGCCCGTCTCAGGACGGGCTTTTTTCTGCGCGCAAGGCCGGGCCAGCACGGGGTATCCCTAGGGTTTCCGTCAGAGGGGGCACCCCGGCCCGGGGCTAGAATTTCACCGACTTTTATTGGCATTGGCAGCCATGTCCAATGCACCCGGTGCAAGCCCGGTGCATGACGATCAGGGACCGGGGACCAGGCCGCCAAAACATCGCCATTCCGTTCACGAACCAGCCCGGCAAGCCTCAAGGCACCGGCCACCACACACACCAGATCAGGCCCCGACGCTGGTGATAATTTGATGATTCTTGTTGGAGACTTCTCGATGACCTTTCGGATGACCCGCCTGCTCACGTCGACCGTCCTGGCCGTCTCGGCGATGACCATGGGCGGCTGCGCCCTGATTGAATCCAACGTCGCAGGCACCACCCTGTCCATCCTGGAAGACGGCTTCACGCCGCCGGTGATGCAAGGCACGGATGTGGAAACCGCCTGCCAGTTCTCCAACGTGAACACCCCTCTGGTGGGCGCTGCCCGCAACTTCTACGGTGACCCATCGCTGATGGAAACCGTGATGCTGTCGTCCGCCGGCGTCTGTGCCGAGAACCAGGGCCTCAATGAAGAGATGCGCTACCTGCGCGCGGCCCGTGAGAAGCGTGCCGACGAGGCCCAGGATGCCCGCATCGCCCAGAAGCGCTACCAGGCCCTGGCGGCCGAGCGCCAGTACATGGGCTATGTCCGCATGCGCAACAAGATGGAGCAGAAGTACTTCTTCAAGTTCGGCAGCGAGTGCCCCCGCTTCAAGCGTGACTTCGACGAACTGGTCTACCTGCTGGGCTCCATCGCCGGCCTGCAAGCCATGCAGAACGACATCTCGGCCCAACAGACCGTCGGCGTGCCCACTGACATCGCCCCCATCGTCGAAAAGGCCCTGAACTGCCTGGACAACAAGAAGTGGTGGGGCGTGCCGCAAGCAGCCCGCGCCGCCGTCTGGAGCATCCTGCCGGGCGCCTCCGAAGGCAAGGACGTCAAGGGCACGTTCGAGAACTCGATGAAACTCGGTGAAGCCGCTGGCATTCGCCTGTCGCACGTGATGGTGGCTGTGGCCGCTCAATCGACGGACGACAAGGACACCGTGCGCGCCACGCTCAAGCGCTTCTCCAACATCAAGGACTTCAAGCCGAACGCCCAATACCGCCTGCTGGACGCCATCGCGCAAGCCCAGATGATCAACGTGTCGGACCGCATGTGGACGCAAGCCACAGGCACCCGCACACCGATCGGCAGCCTGGGCAAGTTCTGGGATGAAAAGGCCGGCAGCGATATCAATGCCGACAGTTTCCTGAACTGATTTCGGTTAATGGGCGGCAACCTTTCGGGAAATCCCTTCCCCCGTGTGTGTGGAGTCGGGTTTACCTGAGGAAACCGCTTCGCGGATATAGTTACAAACCTAACGATTCCGAATTCAGAAGAGAATCGCTTCCGCATGCCGAAATTCGGCAAAAACCAGGGGTTCAGGCAGAGCCCCTGGCTTTTTTGGTCCCGAGGAGAATTCATGAAGTTGGCCCACTCGATGAGCAAAACCGCCGTGGCCGCGGCGATCGTGCTGAGCGCTGCCGGCAGCGCGCAAGCCGCCCAGAAGATCTGCGTTTACGATTTGTTAGGCACCGCCGGTGACCTGTTCAACATGGCCAAGGATTACGCGGTGGCCATGCAGAAGTACGGCGCCAGCATCGAACTCAAGGGCTATACCGACGAACGTGTCGCCTCTGAAGACTATCGCACCGGGCAATGCGATGGCTTCATCGGCACCGCGTTCCGCACTCGCCAGTACAACCCTGTGGCCGGCGCCATCGACACGCTCGGCTCCACCACCATCGTCAAGGACGGCAAGATCGACATCGCTGCCAGCTACGACGTGGTGCGCAAGGTCATCCAGACCTACGCCTCGCCGGCTGCTGCCAAGCTGATGGTCGAGGGCAACCACGAGATTGGCGGCATCACGCCCCTGGGCGCCGCCTACCCGGTGCTCAACGACCGCAAGGTCAACACCGTCGAAGCGCTGGCCGGCAAGAAGATCGCCTCCTTCGATTACGACAAGGCCCAGGCCGTGATGATCCAGCGCATCGGTGCACAGCCGATATCGGCGGACATCACCAACTTCGCCACCAAGTTCAACAACGGCAACGTCGACATGATCGCGGCGCCCACCATGGCCTACAAGCCACTGGAGTTGTACAAGGGCATTGGCAGCAAGGGCGCCATCACACGCTTCCCCATCCTGATCCTCACGTACCAGCTGGTTCTGAACAAGACCAAGTTCCCGGACGGCTTCGGCCTGAAGTCGCGCGAATACTGGGCTGGCCAGTTCGACCGCTCGATGCAGCTCATCAAGCAGGCCGACGGCAGCATCCCTCCCGCGACCTGGATGGAGCTGAGCGCCGAGAACTCCTACAAGTACACGCTGATGCTGCGCGAGTCCCGCATCGACATCGCCCAGCAAGGCCTGTATGACAAGCGTGGGCTCAAGGTGATCAAGAAGATCCGCTGCAGCGTCAATCCGGCCGACCCGGAATGCGCCACGAAATCCGAAGAAGAGTGGAAGTGACAGGCCGATGGGGTGTCGCGCCTGTGATGCCCCTGCGCTTCGATGCTTTCCGTGATGTCTGCCTGATGTCCGCCTGACGCCGCCGAAGGGCTTCCCCGCTCTTCCCCTTTGACGGCTGACCTCCCCGTCAGCCGAGTCGCCCGATTGCCCTATGAACACCCCTGATTCCAAGAAGATACTGGGTCGGACCTTCCTCGAATGGTTCTCCAGTCTCCCCGTCTTTGCCCTGCTGCTGCTGACCCTGATCATCGGCACCGGCGAAATGGTCCACGGCCAGTTGCTCAAGCTGGGCGAATCCATGTTCGGCGACTCGAAGGCGCAGGTGCAGTACTTCATGCTGCGCGCCGATCCGGTCAAGCCCGACTGCGTGATGATGGACGTGGAAAAGGAAATCGCCAAGCAATCGGCGCCCAGTGCTGTGCCTGCGGAGGATGATGGCCTCGGCGGTCTCTTCGGCAACGAAACGGTCGACCCGGCCGTGCTGCGCAAGTCCATCGAACAGGCCAACGCCATCTGCCAGGCCAAGAACGATCTGTATGCCAAGGTGGTTCAGCACCAGACGCCCCAGGTCAAGGCCTACCGCACCCTGGAAACCAGCTTCCACCACCTCTTCCAGCTTGGCACGGACAACCGTTCGCTGATCCTGCTGCTGATGGTGGCCATCGCTGCGGTGACCACCACGCTGGGCTTCCACCACATCGGCATCCGCCCCGGCCACTACTCGAAGGATTACCTGCTGCAGTCGCTGTTCCAGGCGATCGCCGCGGGCTTCCTGCTGTTCTCCTGCGTTCGCTACTACCAGATCCTGCAGGGCTCCGGCGTGCCGGTGGAGCACCCCTTGCTGCATTACATCTGGATGGGCCTGTTCACCCTGCTGCTGCTGATCAACGTCAAGCGGGTGCTCATGCCGGTCAAGTCGCCCCATGGTGAAGGCGAGTGGGGCACGGCCTTCCTGTCCATCCCGCTGTATGCGCAGATGGCCATCATCTCGGGCTCGTATTTCGTGATCAAGGGCCACCATGCCGGTCTGGCCATCTACATCAACCAGTTGATGGAGCTGCCCAGCATCTTCATGAACCTGGGCCTGTTCATCTGGGCGGGCATGCTGCTCAAGCAGAGCCGCATCGTCGACCTGTTCATGAACGTGCTGCGTCCGTGGAGCCTGTCGCCCCAGCTGCTGACTTACATCATCCTGCTGGGCGCCTCGTACGCCACCGCCTACACCGGCGCCTCGGGTGTGTTCGTGATCGCTGCAGGCGGCATCATCTACCACGAAGTGCGCGCCGCGGGCGGTTCTCGCCAGTTCGCGCTGGCGGCCACGGCCATGTCGGGCTCGCTGGGTGTGGTGCTGCGTCCCTGCCTGCTGGTCGTGATGATCGCGGCCCTGAACAAGCAGGTGACGACCACCGGCCTGTACCACTGGGGCTTCTATGTGTTCCTGGTCACGTCCACGCTGTTCTTCCTGAGCTCGCAGATGCTGCGCACCCAGCGCGCCTCCATCGAGTCGCCGCGCGTGGCCATCCCGGGCATGCTGCGCCAGCTCGCGCCGCTGGTGCCCTACATGATCGTCGTGGCCATCGTGGTCTGGCTGTATGAGTTCGCGCTCGACACCAAGCTCAACGAAATCACGGCCCCGGTGATCATGCCGATCATCCTGCTGATCCTGCTGGTCTACGACAAGATCACCAACAAGGGCAAGGCCGAGCTGACGCCGGACTACGCCAGCCACCGTCAGGATGGCGTGGAAAAGTCGATCCGCTATGCCACCAACGAGACCATCGGCCACATCGGCGCCCTGCTCAGCCTGATGACGCTGTCGCTGGCCATGGGTGGCGTGATCGAGCGCTCCGAAGTCATGGGCTACTTCCCCAAGGTCTTCGAGAACCACTGGACGGCCATGGCCTTCCTGGTCGTCACCAAGGTGCTGCTGGGCATGATCATGGATCCGTTCGGCGCCGTGGTGCTGGTCTCGGGCACGCTGGCCCCGATCGCCTATGCCAACAACATCGACCCGCTGCACTTCTGGATGATGGTGCTGGTGGCCTTCGAACTCGGCTACCTGCTGCCGCCCGTGGCCATCAACCAGCTGCTGACCCGTCAGGTCATCGGCGAGGAAGAAGTCACCGTCGCCGACAGGGAAGTCAAGCATCTGGGCTTCTACCGTCGCTACGAGCGCTGGATCCTGCCGCTGGTGGTGATGTCCATCGGCCTGGTGATCGTGGCTTTCGGCCCGCTTGCCGTGCACGATTTCCCGCAACTGGCCTTCGTTCGCGACTGGTTCCCCATGCCTGCGCAGTGATCGCCTGATCCGCTGAAACAGACCCGGCTGCGTGCATCTGCATCAGCCGGGTTTTTTCTTTGCGGGCCTGACTGCGCACGGGCAAACGGCGGGTGGTAAGGTCATGTCCCGCACGGTGCTCGCAATGGGGCCGTTTGCTGTGACCGAGTTGCCTTCCGATGCGTTCTGTTTTGCCCCCGCTGTACCTGGCCCGTGCGCTGTGTCTGATGGCCGCGCCGGCACTGCTGAGTGGATGCGCCGCCCTCCAAGAGGCGATGCACACATCGAGCCCGACACCGGCGAGGCCAGGCGACACCGCGCCGGCCACCTCGACGGCGCCCCGCGGCGGTGACGCACCTGCCGGCCCCGCCGCCGCAGCTTCCCCATCGACCGCGCAGCCTGCCTTCGAGCAGGTCGTCAAAGGCGCGGAACGTCAGGATGGGCCCCTGCCGATCTGGCGCCGGCAAGACAAGGTGTGGATCGAGCTGTCGCCCCATTGGTTGAACAGGCCCTTGTTCCTGTCGCCCCGCCTGCTGACCGGCATCGGCGAAAGCGGCATCTTCGGCGGCATGCTGCAAAGTCGCTGGGCCCAGGTCGGCCGGCCGCAATGGGTGGAGTTCCGCAAGGTTCAGCAGCAGGTTCAACTGGTGGCCATCAACGCCAGCTTCACCGCGCTGAGGGGTACACCCCAGGCGCGGGCGGTGGCCAGCGCCTTCTCGCCCAGCCTGCTGGGCAGCGTGCCGGCCGCCAGTGCGCCGCACAGCGGGTCTGGCGCCATCCTGGTGGATGCCAACGCTTTGCTGCTGACGGACATGCTGGGCATGGCGCAGTCGCTGCAGCGCGCCTACCGTCAAAGTTATGCCTTCGACAACCGCAATTCGTCGATCGCCCGCATCGCGTCCCAAGACCAGGCCATGGTCTTCGAGGTGGTGCAGCACTTCGGCACATCGGGGATCTCGGCCGGTGGCGCGACCGGTGCCCCACCCTCCAGCATTCCGATGTCGGTGCCCGATCCGCGCAGCCTGTTCGTGACGGTGCAATACACCCTCACGCCGCTGCCCGATCAAGCGATGACGCCACGACCGGCCGACCCACGCGTCGGCTACTTCGCCACCACCGTCGCCGACTTCACCGACGATCTGTCGCGCACCCCGCGCATGCGCCACATCAACCGCTGGCGCCTGGACAAGAAGATGCCGGATGCAGCGGAGTCGGAGCCTGTGCAGCCCATCGTGTACACGCTGGACGAGAGCATCCCGCTGGCCTATCGCGACACCATCCGTGAAGGCATCCTGGCATGGAACAAGGCCTTCGAAGCCATCGGCCTGCGCAACGCCATCCAGGTCCGCATGCCGGGCGAGCCCGTCAGCCCCCAAGCGCCGGCCAGCCGGGCCTCGATCCGCTGGATGACCAACAGCCAACCTGCGTTCGGCGCCATCGGCCCGACCCATGTCGACCCACGTTCGGGCGAAATCCTGCATGCCCACATCGCACTGGAGAGCCTCTCATCACGGGCCATGCGCACGGCACGCAGCCAGTTCCTCCTGAGCCCGTCGCGCCCATTGGCCGACGGCACGATCAACGCCTGGCCGCATGAGCCAGCCGAAGGGATGGCCGAGCACACGGCACACGACGGCCAGGCGCCGTGCCAACACAGCCTGTTTGCCGCCGAGCAACTGGATCTGGCACTGGACGTGCTGTCGGCCGGGGGCACGGTCGACCCGGACAGCCCGGAGGTCCGGCAGTTCGTGCTGGCCTACATCAAGGACACCACGATGCACGAGGTGGGCCACACGCTGGGCCTGCGGCACAACTTCCGTGCCTCGCGCTGGCGCACGGCTCAGGAACTGTCCGACCCGGTCCTGGGCCGGGAACATGGCAACAGCGCCTCGGTGATGGACTACGCGCCCATCAACCTGCCCTTGCCCGGCCAACAGGGCGGCGCGCCCTTCCAGACCACCTTGGGCCCCTATGACCATTGGGCCATCGAATATGGCTACAGGCCACTGCCGCCCGATGCGGCCCAGGCCACAGCCCTGCTGCGAGACATCGCCCGCCGCAGCGAAGACCCGGCGTACCGCGACGCCCTGGCCTACGGCACGGACGAAGACAACATGCAAGGGCTCGATCCCGAGGCCCTGGCCTTTGACCTGGGCAGGGACCCGGTCGTGTTCGCGCGCCATCGGCTGACCATCGTCCGCGATCTCCTGCAACGTCAGGCCACCCGAGCCCTGCAGCCCGACGACGATCCGTCCCTGCTGCGGCGCACGGTGGGCTACGCCCTGCGCGACATGGCGCGCACCAGCCAGATCCTGCTGAGGCAGATCGGCGGCATCGTCACGCGGCGGGATGGCCCCAGCAGCGCACGCGACACGCTCGACCCTCTGCCGGCCGATCAACAGCGAGCCGCCTTGCAGGTGCTGATGCACGACATCCTCTCGCCACATGCCTTCGACATCCCCCCGGCCCTGCAGCGGAGACTGTCTCCGGACTATCTGGACCGGCAGGATGCAGGCGATCAGGGACTGGGCGGCTCCTCCAACGACCTGTCCTGGGCGGCGCAGCAGCTCGCCCTGCAAAGGCCCGTGCTGGCCGCACTGATGAGCGAAGACCTTGCAGAGCGACTGCTGGACAACATGGACAAGGTGCAGGGCAAGGAGGCGCACCCGCTCACGCCGATGGCGCTGCAACGGTCCTTGCGCGAAACCTTGTGGCAAGACACGCCCTTGCCCGCGGACCAGGCCCGTGCGCGCCGCAATCTGCAACGCGAGCACGTCAACCGGCTGGCTGCGGCCGTGGTGCGCAAGGCCAGTGACCGTGCCGACGTGCGCGCCATGCTCCGCGACGAAGCCAGGCAGTTGCAGCGGCAGTTGCAATCATCCGCGCCCCGGCCTGCCCATGCCGACACGGCAGAAGCCATCCACCGCCAGGACTGCCTGGACACCCTGAACACGGCCCTGGCAGCCAGCGTGATCCGCACGACGCCGTGAGCCGGTGGCAAGCACTTTGCCCACCCGCAAAGAGGTGACCCCTCGGAGGGCAAAACGCCTGCCCCGCCAGCACCGACAATAGCGGATTCAACCCGCTTCAAACATGGACCTGCCCACGCTGTTTTCCGAATCCGGCCCGCTGGCGCGCGCCTTCGACGGCTACCGCGTGCGCACCGAACAGATCGAGATGGCGCAGGCCATTCAGGAGGCAATCCGTTCGGCCTCGACCGTCGTGCTCGAAGCCGGCACCGGTGTGGGCAAGACCGCGGCGTACCTGGTGCCCGCCCTGCTCGAAGGCGGCAAGGTCATCGTCTCGACCGGCACCAAGGCCCTGCAGGACCAGCTCTTCCACCGTGACCTGCCCGCCGTGCGGGATGCACTGGCCGTGCCCATCAAGGTCGCGCTGCTCAAGGGGCGCAGCAACTACCTGTGCTGGCATCACCTGGACCGCGCCAACCAGGATGCCACCCTGCTGGCCAGCCGCCAGGAGGTGCGGGACCTCAGCACCATCAACCGCTTCATCCACCTCACCCCCACGGGCGACAAGGCCGAGTGCACCCAGGTGCCGGAACACGCCTCCATCTGGGGCCGCGTCACCTCCACACGCGAGAACTGCCTCGGCAGCGAATGCAAGCACTACAACGAGTGCTTCGTCATCAAGGCCCGCCGCGAGGCGCAGGATGCCGATGTGGTGGTGGTCAACCATCACCTGTTCTTTGCCGACCTGATGCTGCGCGAGGAAGGGGTGCCCGAGCTGCTGCCCAACGCCCAGACCATCGTCTTCGACGAAGCCCATCAGTTGCCGGACACGGCCACGCTCTTCTTCGGCGATTCGGTCTCGACAGCGCAACTGCTCGATCTGGTGAGAGACACGCTGGCGACCGGTCAGGCGCAGGCACGCGACGGCGCCAACTGGAATGACGTGCTCTCGCCTCTGGAGCGCGGCGCACGCGATCTGCGCCTGTGCTTCGGGCCGCAGATGCAGCGGCAATCGTTCGCGCAACTCGGAGGCGATCACCCGCTGCATGCCGCCTTGCGCAACCTGCGCGAAGCATTGCTGCAGGTGCGCGAGGTGCTCGACCACCAGGCCGACCGCAGCCCCGAGCTGGCCCAACTGCATCGCCGCAGCGACGCGCTGATCCAGCGGCTGGCTGCGTGGGGCGCACCCGAGCGTGCCAACGAGCCTGAGCTGTGCTGGATCGATGTCGGCACCCATGGCGTGCAATTGCACCGCACGCCCATCTCCGTGGCGGATGTGTTCAAGCGTCAGCGCCTGGGACTCGGCTTGGGCGAGGTGGACATGGCGCCCGATGAAGAGCCGGACGAAGACGACATCGAAGGCGCGCTGGCGCGCAGCGCGCGTGCCGCCGATCAGGCCGCGCTGGCCGATCTGCCGTGGCGCGATGACCCGGCCGGCGATGGCGCGCCGATGGAAGGGATGGCAGGAGAAGGCGCAGACGCCATGGGCGAAACGCTGGCCACACCAGGCGATGACGAAGAGGACGACCTGCAGTCCCTGTTGGCCGGATCGGATGATGCGAACGGTGCGCCAGATGGTGCGCCACATGGCTCGCCCAAGGCCGCCGCCGCACCGCAACGCGAAGACGCCTCGCAGGAGGCCATGCCGCAGCCGCCCCGCCGCGCCTGGATCTTCACGTCCGCCACGCTCGCGGTCCGCAAGGACTTCACCCACTTCACCCAGGCCCTCGGGCTGGAGGACGCGCGTTGCGAATCCTGGTCCAGCCCCTACGACTACGGCGCCCAGGCCATGCTCTACGTGCCGGCCGACATGCCTCAGCCCTCCGACAGCCGCCACACCGAAGCCGTGGTGGACGCCGCCTTGCCGCTGATCCGCGCCAACCGCGGGCGCGCCTTCGTGCTGTGCACCAGCCTGCGTGCCGTTGCCAAGGCCACGGAGCGGCTCAAGCATCTGTTCGAAGAGGCAGGCGATCCGTATCCGGTGCTGCAGCAGGGCGACGCACCCCGCCCCACCTTGCTGGAAGACTTCCGGCGCGCGGGCAATGCCGTGCTGGTCGGCAGCCACAGCTTCTGGGAAGGCATCGACGTCAAGGGCGATGCGCTGACCCTCGTGGTCATCGACAAGCTGCCCTTTGCCCCGCCGGATGACCCGGTGCTGGCCAAGCGCCTGGAGTTGCTGGCCCAGCAAGGCGGCAACCCCTTCATGGAACACCAGGTGCCGCAGGCCATCATCGCGCTCAAGCAGGGCGCGGGGCGCCTCATCCGCAGCGAAACGGACCGCGGGGTGCTGATGATCTGCGACACCCGCCTGGTGGACAAACCTTATGGTCGCCGCATCTGGCAGAGCCTGCCGCCGATGAAGCGCACACGGCTTGAAAACGAGGTCGTGTCCTTCCTGGAAACACTCTGAGCCGGCACCGGGATCGCGGGTGGCATCACCCGCAGGCCGCTCACAGCTCCAGGTTGTCGATCAGGCGTGTCTTGCCCAGCCGCGAGGCCGTCAGGCTCACCAGCGGCTCGCCTGCGGCCAGTTCCGCTTCGGTGGGTGGCAGCAGATCGCGTTGCCGGCGCACCGCCACGTAATCGGTCTTCCAGCCACGGGCATCCAGTTGCGAGGCGGCCTGGGCTTCCAGACGGGCCACCTCGGCCAGGCTCAAGCCGGCCGCAGCCCGCGCCTGCGCCACCTCGGCCTTCACGCCACGCAAGGCCGTGATCAGTTGCACGGCTTCGGCACGCTCGGCCTGGCTGAGGTAGCCATTGCGCGAGGACAGCGCCAGGCCATCATCGGCCCGCAGGGTCTCGCCGCCATGGATGTCGATAGGCAGGCCCATCTGCACCACCATGTTGCGGATGATCATCAGCTGTTGGTAGTCCTTCTTGCCGAACACGGCGGCACGGGGCTGCACCAGATTGAACAGCTTGTGGACGACCGTGCACACGCCAGTGAAGAACCCAGGCCTGAAGGCGCCTTCCAGGATGTCGGCCAGCTCGCTCGGCGGCACCACCTTGTAGCCCTGCGGCACGGGGTACAGCTCCGCTTCGGACGGGGCAAACAGCACATCGCAGCCGGCCTGACGCAGCAGATCGGCATCGCGCTCCAGCGTGCGGGGGTAGGTGTCGAAGTCTTCGTTGGGCCCGAACTGCAGGCGGTTGACGAACACGCTGGCCACCACCGGGCTGCCCGAGGTGCCGCTGACCTCACGCGCCTGGGCGATCAAGGCCAGATGGCCTTCATGCAGATTGCCCATGGTGGGCACGAACACGGGGCGGGCCTGTGCCGCAGACAGCTCGCCGCGCAATGCAGCGACGGTATGGACGATCTTCATCTTGCTCGAATGGGTCAGTAGGCGTGGACGGCCTCATCAGGGAAGCTGCCGTCCTTGACGGCGGCCACATAGCGGCGCACGGCGTCATCCACCGAGCCGCCTTCGGCCATGAAATTGCGCACGAAGCGCGGCAGCTTGCCTCGGGTGAAATTCAGCATGTCGTGCAGCACCAGCACCTGCCCGGCAGTGGCGCTGCCCGCGCCGATGCCGATGGTCATCATGCCGGGATTGTCCTCCTGCACCTGGCGGGCCACAGCCGAGGGCATCAGCTCGAGCACCATCATGGCCGAGCCCGCCTGGGCCAGCTCGCGTGCATGGCGGCGCAGGGTTTCAGCCCCGGCTTCGTCACGTCCCTGGATGCGGTAGCCGCCCAGCGCATGCACGCTTTGCGGCGTCAGTCCCAGGTGCGCGCACACGGGCACACCGCGCTCGGTCAGGAAGTGGACGGTCTCCGGTGTCCAGCCGCCGCCTTCGAGCTTGACCATGTGGGCACCGGCCTGCATGAGCGCGATGCTGGACCGCATCGCCTGCTCGCGGCTGTCCTGGTAGCTGCCGAAAGGCAGATCACCCACCACCCAGGCGCTGCGGTTGCCGCGCACCACGCAACGGGTGTGATAGACCACGTCATCCAGCGAGACGGGAATCGTGCTGCTGTGCCCCTGCACGAGCATGCCCAGCGAATCGCCCACCAGGATGCAGTCCACGCCGGCTTCGTCGACGATGCGCGCAAACGTCGCGTCATAGGCGGTGAGCATGGTGATCTTCTCGCCGGCCGCATGCATCTCCCTGAGGCGATGCAGGGTGAGCGGTTTGCGGGGCGACGGGGTGGCTGTGCTCATGGATGCGGTCCTTTGCGCGCTGCCACGGTGTGGCGGCCGGTTGGGAAAGTGGCGCGATTCTAGGGCGACCGGCCCGCTCGTGCAGGAAAGATTGGCGACGCCAAGGCACGATGGGTGCCAGTGTCCCCCGACCCAGTTACCCCTTGATGCGCAATGGGTCACGAAAAGATGAAATCATGCTGCGCATGACCGCCCACCTTCCCCGCATCGACGCCCTCTCCGGACGCAGGCCCGCTCGCACCATGGCTGGCCTCTTGACAAGCTGTCTGCTGGCCGGCCTGGCCGCATGTGGGGGCGGTGACACGCCGCCTGTGGCCAGACCCAGTCAGACCGCATCGGGCACCCCGCCCTCGATCCCCGACCCCGGCCCGGGCGAGACGCCTTCGTCCATCCAGGCCACCACGCTGGTCAGCGGCCTGGCCAGTCCGTGGGCACTGGCCTTCCTGCCCGATGGCAGCATGCTGGTGACCGAGCGCGCAGGCCGCATGCGGCGCGTGCGCCTCAGCGACACGGGGCCGGCCACACTCACGGACATCGCCGGCGTGCCGGCGGTGTTCGCCAGCGGACAGGGCGGCCTGCTGGATGTGGTGGTGGATCCCGCCTCCGACCCGGCAGAGCCCTGGATCTACTGGAGTTATTCGGAACCGGGCAGCGGTGCGGAGGCCGGCAAATCCGGCACAGCCGTGGCGCGCGCCCGGCTGGTCGGCCAGGAACTCAAGGACATCGGCGTCATCTTCCGCCAGACCCCGAAAGTGGACGGCGACGGGCACTATGGTTCGCGCCTGGTCTGGGATCGGGCTGGCAGCACCCTCTTCATCACCCTGGGCGAACGCCAGCGGGATTCGACCACCAACCCCACGCTCGACAACGCCCAGAACTTGCAAAAGACCTTGGGCAAGGTGGTGCGCATCAACCGCGATGGCTCGCCGGCTGCGGCCAACCCGACATGGCCCACATCGGGCGCGGACAGCCGGATCTGGAGCCTGGGGCACCGCAATCCGCAAGGGGCGGCCCTGCATCCGGTGACGGGCGAGTTGTGGGTCAGTGAGCACGGACCCCAAGGCGGGGATGAGATCAACATCGCACGGGCCGGCCAGAACCACGGCTGGCCGCTGCGCAGCTATGGATGTCCTTATGAAGTGGTGGTGGTGACGGATGCCTGCCGCATCGGCGGCGGCACGCATGCGCCCGATTTCATCGAGCCGCTGACGTACTGGCCCGCCCCCTCCATCGCGCCCAGCGGCATGGCGTTCTACACCAGCGACAAGCTGCCCGGATGGCAGGGCAGCCTGTTCATCGGTGCGCTGGCCGGCCAGGCGCTGTGGCGCATCACCCTGGATGGCGACCGCGTGGTGGGCAGGGAGGCGCTGTATCGCGGCACCTTCGGCCGCATCCGCGACGTGCGTCAGGGACCGGACGGCTGGCTCTATCTGCTGACGGACAGCAGCAACGGGCAGATCATCCGGCTGGCGCGCTGAGCCCCCCCTGCATCACATCTCCTCGATGGCCATGAGGGTGAGCACGTCGGGGTGCAGCAGATCCTCGTCGATGGCCGTCTCCTGCTGAGCGCGCCACGCCCACCAGCCGGATGCAGCCATCAAGGCCATGAGCAAGGCGGCAGCGGCCATCCGCCATGTGCGGCCCTGGCCAGCCCGCCACACCAGCACCGAGCCGGACACCGTGGAGGCCGTCGCGCCATGCGTGTCCTGCCACTGCGCCAGGATGCGTTCCTGCAAGGCCGTGCTCTCTCGCGCACTCAAGGGTGACGGCATGCCGCGCACGGCCTGCTTCAGGCGCGCGTCATCCAGACGATCATCTTCATCATTGGGCGCATGGTTCATGGTGCGATCCCCTCGGGAAGCCGACCGCGCAAGGCATGACGGGCGCGGTGCAGGAGTTGGTGGGCGGCATTCGGATCGATGTCGAGCACACGGGCGATGTCGGCGGGGGTGGCATCCGCATACGCCCACATGACCAGGGCCATGCGCTGCCGTACGGGCAGTCCGGCCAGTGCCGCGTCGATGCCTTGTCGCGCTTGTTTGGCGGCCAACCGATGGGGCCCATCCGGTGAAGCGCCGTCCGGCAGCGCATCGACGACGTGGCCATCCTCATCGGCCAGGGCCTCCAGGCTGAGCGGCCCCGCCTTGCGCGCCGACAGTCTGCGTCTTGCAGCGGTTGATGACGATGGTGTTGAAGTAGGTCGACAGACGTGCGCCCCGGTTATCGCCAGGATCGCTGCGCCACAGCCGCATGAAGGCGTCCTGCACGGCATCCTGTGCGTCTTCTCGCCGGCCGAGCATCTGATGCGCCAGGCTGAAAGCCTGTGGCGTCAACATCTCCACCAGCGCGCGTGCGCTGCGGCCGCACCCGCCGCAGGCCTGCCGCCACATCGCCCAATCGGCGGGCAAGCTCTCGTCTTGACGGGCAGCCGGCGACGTGCCCAGCCAGCGGCTCAACCGCGACATGCCGACCATCTCCATGTCCTTTCGTGTGGGCGCATCAGCGGGCTCGCAACTTCTCGCGCAGGGCGGCGCGCTCTTCGGGAGACAGGCTCTGCAGCATCTGGCGACGCTGCTCGCGCAGGGCGCGCCGCTCTTGAGGCGTCATGGCCAGCACGCGTTCGCGGCGCTCCTGGATCACGCGCTCGCGCTCGGCAGGCGGCATTTGCTCCCATTGCGAACGGACTTCCTCGCGCAAGGCCTTGCGCTCCTGCGGGTTCATGCCCTGCAGCCGCTGGCGCAGTGCCTGGCGAAACGCCTGCCGCTCTTCGGGCGTGGCCTGCTGAAGGCGCTGCCGCAGCGCGGCCTGGCTGTCGGCCTTCTGCTGCGGCGTCATCCTGGCCCAGGCCACGGGATCGGGTACGGGCACCTCGTCCGCCTGGGCCGCACCGACCGCCAGCCAGACGCCCATCAGCCAGGCCAGCCCCATGCGCACGCCCCTCTGCCAAGGAACGCGGCGACGGCGGCGGCTGTGCGATGAAGGTGGCAATGGCAAAGCCATGGTGGATCCCGTCAAGAACATCATGGAACAAGGCCAGTGGTCAGCGTGCATGGTAGCGGCAGCACGCCGCAGCTCATGCCGACCGGCGACCCTTGAGGTGTTGAACCCCGCAGGCAGGCGGCACTTACGCAAACCTGATGAGGTTTGTCGGGTATGCACCAGGCTCGCGTAAGCCTGGCGCGGCGCCTCAGGTTCAAGCGACACATGCCCGGCAAATCCGCCGGCATGCCGCGCCCAGCGCGTGACGCCAACTTGAGGAAAGACCTTTGCCATGAACCCCACCATCCGACACGCCGTGATGCCGGCCCTGCTGTCTGCCCTGACCCTGTGCCTGGCCAGCGCCGCGCACGCCCAGGCCAGCAGCCCCCAGCACGATCGCATCGACCGCCGTCAACAGCGCCAGGAGCAACGCATCGATCGAGGTGTGGAAAACGGCTCCCTGACGCGTCCCGAAGCCCGACGACTGGAGCGTGAGCAGCATCGCATCGACCGGGCCGAGGACCGCATGCAGGCCGACGGCAAGGTGACGCCCGCCGAAGCTGCCCGAATGGAAGCGCGGCAGGATCACGCCAGCCGGCACATCCGCCACGCCAAGCATGACCGACAGCACCGCCGCTGAGTCCGGCTGAACCCCTCGGCGCCGATCAGGCCGGCTCGTAGGCCAGCCGGACGTAGATCGGCGCAAAGGCCTCGGCCTGGGTGATCTCCAGCAGGCGTTCGCGTGCCAGCTCCAGCATCGCGATGAAGCTGACCACCATCACCTGCGGGCCGCGCGTGGTGTCGAAGAGGTCTTCGAACTCGACGAAGCGCTTGCCTTGCAAGGTGCGCAGCATCTGGCTCATGTACTCGCGCACCGAAAGCTCTTCGCGCGTGATGGTGTGGTGCTTGTTGAGCCGCGCGCGCTGCAGGATGTCCATCCACGCCTCGCGCAGATCTGCCAGCGACACATCGGGGTGGCGTACCCGCACGGCCGGATCGTTGTGCACCTCCACCCGCAGGAAATCGCGCCCCAGCAGCGGCAGCTGATCCAGCTTGGCGGCCGCCAGCTTCATCTGCTCGTATTCGATCAGGCGGCGGACCAGTTCGGCGCGCGGGTCTTCGGCCTCTTCGCCGTCGTCCGTCTTCTTGGGCGGCAGCAGCATGCGCGACTTGATCTCAATCAGCATGGCCGCCATGAGCAGGTACTCGGAGGCCAGCTCGAGGTTGCGCTTGCGGATCTGGTCCACATAGGCCAGGTACTGCCGCGTGACATCCGCCAGCGGGATGTCGAGGATGTTGAAATTCTGCTTGCGGATCAGGTAGAGCAGCAGATCCAGCGGGCCTTCGAAGGTCTCCAGGAAGACTTCGAGCGCATCCGGCGGGATGTACAGATCCGTGGGCAGCGAAAACAGCGGCTCGCCATACAGGCGGGCGACGGCCACATGGTCCACGACCTGAGGCAGGCCCGGCGCATCGACCGCCGCTTCGGGCAGGCCGTCTTCGTTGCCGGGCAGGACGTTGTGCGTCACCGGTCAGCCGCGGGCCATCAGCCCTTGGTCGAATAGACGTAGGGCTTTTGCGCCACGCGGGCGTCGCGCCAGTCTTTTTCGGCCTCGCGGTCCAGGGCCTTGTCCCACAGGCGGGCACGGCCCTCGCGCTGGCGCTCTTCCAGCTTGGGATCGCGCGACTTGAGGCTGTCGATGAACTGCGTCACGTCGGACTTGTAGGGTTTCCAGAACAGCGGCATGGGAAGGCTTCCATCTCGTCAAAACGGCAACTCGGCATTTTATCCGCCTGCCAGCCCCACCCGCAGCCCGACCGCGGGAGAATCCAGGCCATGCAGGAAATCGAACTCAAATTCCAGATCCCGGCGCATGCGCTGGAGCGGCTGCGCGCCGAGCTGCGTGCCCTGCCTGATGGCGAACTGCCCCCCCAGCGCCTGCACGCAGCCTATTTCGACACGGCAGACCGCAAACTGGCGCGCGCCCGGGCCGCCCTGCGCGTACGTCAGGAAGACGAGGACTGGGTGCAGACACTCAAGGCGGCCGGCCCCAATGCCATGACCCGGCTGGAAGACAACCAGCCCCTGCCCGGCTTTGCGCCGGATGAAACCATCTGGCCGGATCTGGCCCGCCACACCGACGAACACGTGCGCCAGGCCCTGATGCGCGATCTGGGCTGGCAGCCGGACATCGATCCGCAAGGTCGGCAGCTCAGGACTGCTGCAGCTCTACCGGACCCACATGCAGCGCCTTCGCGCACAGGTGGACACCTTCGGCGCAACACCGCCATCGCCACACCCTGGCCAGGTCGAGATGGCACTGGACCTCGGCGAGATCGCCGCCGGCACGCTCACACGGCCCGTGTGCGAGCTGGAGATCGAACTGGTGGACGGCGATCCCCGCGCGGTACTGGATGTGGCGCGAGACTTCGTTCGGCGGCACGGTCTGTGGCTGGACACGCAGACCAAGGCACACCGTGGCGATCAATTGGCGCGGGAAGCCGAATCCCATCAGCCCAGTCCACTGCCACCCGCGCGTCCGCGAACACGCTTCAAGCCTGGCATGTCGCCCGTGCGGCAGTGGCTGGCAGCGGTCGATGCCTCACTCGAACAGATCGGCGCATGCCTGAGCGAAGTGGCACTGTGCGAAACGCATCGCCCGGTCGGTCGCCCGGACGCCGAACTGCTGAACCCGGCCCCATGGATCCAGGGCTGGGCCAACGGCCTGCGCCGGCTGCTGTGGCTGTGGCGGCAGGCGCCGGCCGCGGTGCAGGCCCAGGCCACATGCCGGACGCTGCATGCCCAGGTGATGCAGGCCGCACACGTGCAACTGCGCGCACTGCGCCCCCGCCCCTCACACCTGATAGACGGCGAAGCCGCCGCCCTGCTGGCCCGATCGGCCGCCCCTACCTTGATGGCCCTGGACGTGCTCGAACTCTGCCTGGCGATGTCGGCCTAGGCCACCACACCGCGAAGCTGCCGGCCCCTGCGCACAGCGTCATCAACGGATGCGCATGCCCGGCTCGGCCCCCGGGAACGGCTCCAGCACATACACGCCCGGATGGGCCTTCTCATCGGCATGTGACGCGGCCAGCACCATGCCTTCGCTGATGCCGAACTTCATCTTGCGCGGCGCGAGGTTGGCCACCAGCACCGTCAGCTTGCCAATGAGTTGCTCGGGCTGATAGGCCTCCTTGATGCCCGAGAACACATTGCGCATGCGGCCCTCGCCCACATCCAGGGTCAGGCGCAGCAGCTTGGTGCTGCCCTCCACGAGCTCGGCGTTGACGATCCTGGCGATGCGCAGATCCACCTTGACGAAATCGTCGATGGTGATGGTCTGAGCAATGTCTTCGCCGCCGGGCCGCCCCAAGGCGGAGACGTCCCCCTCGGGGGGCATGGGGGCTGGCTTCTTTTCTCCTCCTGGCTTCGGCGCCTCCACGACAGGTGCAGGCGGAGGCTCAAACAAGGCATCCAGCATCTTCGGATCCACACGCTGCATCAGGTGCTTGTACTCGCCGATGGTGTGTGTGCCCAGCAGGCGATCCGCATCGCCGAACGACATGGGTTCGACCTTCAGGAAGGCCTCCACATTGGCGGCCAGCGCGGGCAACACAGGCTTCAGGTACAGGCTCAGCAGACGGAAGGCTTCGATGCACACCGTGCACACCTGCTGCAGCCGCGCGTCCTGCCCTTCCTGCTTGGCCAGCTCCCAGGGCTTGTTCGCATCCACGTATTCGTTGACGCGGTCAGCCAGCAGCATGATCTCGCGCAGCACCTTGCCCATCTCGCGCTGCTCGTACAGCTCCGCGATGCCGGCGCGCCCGGCCTGCAGAGCGGCCAGCAGCGTCTGGCCATCGCTGCCCACATCGGCCGTCAACTGGCCGCCAAAGCGCTTGGCAATGAAGCCCGCCGCACGGCTGGCGATGTTGATGTACTTGCCGATCAGGTCGCTGTTGACCCGGGCCATGAAGTCGTCCTTGTTGAAGTCGACGTCTTCCACACGGGCATTGAGCTTGGCCGCGATGTAGTAGCGCAGCCATTCGGCATTCATGCCCAGGCTCAGGTACTTCAGAGGGTCCAGGCCAGTGCCGCGGCTCTTGCTCATCTTCTCGCCGTTGTTGACGGTCATGAAGCCGTGCACATTGATCTGATTGGGCAGCTTGCGGCCGCTGAACTGCAGCATCGCCGGCCAGAACAGGGTGTGGAAATACGTGATGTCCTTGCCGATGAAGTGCACCTGTTCCACCGAAGGATCGGCCATGAACTCATCGAAGCTGCGCGATTCGCCATAGCGGGCCTGGGGGCCACCCGCCGCGAAGTACGACTTCAACGAAGCCAGGTAGCCGATGGGCGCATCCAGCCAGACATAGAAGTACTTGCCCGGCGCATCCGGGATCTCGATGCCGAAGTAAGGCGCATCGCGGCTGATGTCCCAGTCACCCAGGCCACCCTTGCCTTCCTCGTCCTTGGTGAACCATTCCTTGATCTTGTTGGCCACCTCGGCTTGCAGCTTGCCGTCCTGCGTCCAGTTCTCCAGGAAGTTGAAGCAACGCGGGTCCGACAGCTTGAAGAAGTAGTGATCGCTGGTACGCAGCACCGGCGTGGCCCCGCTCAAGGCCGAATACGGGTTCTTCAGTTCGGTGGGCGAGTACACCGCCCCGCACGATTCACACGAATCGCCGTACTGGTCCTTGGCCCCGCACTTGGGGCATTCACCCTTGATGAAGCGGTCCGGCAGGAACATGCTTTTTTCAGGGTCGAAGAACTGCTCGATGGGGCGCACTTCGATCAGGCCTTGGTCGCGCAGGGCGCGGTAGATGTCCTGCGCCAGGGCGTGGTTCTCCGGGCTGTCGGTGGAAGACCAATGATCGAAACTGATGTGAAAGCCATCCAGGTAAGGCTTGCGGCCAGCGGCGATGTCGGCCACGAACTGCTGCGGGGTCTTGCCGGACTTTTCAGCCGCGATCATGATCGGCGCGCCGTGCGCGTCATCCGCGCCCACGAAGTGCACCCGGTGCCCCTGCATGCGCTGGAAGCGCACCCAGATGTCGGCCTGGATGTACTCCATGATGTGGCCGATGTGGAAATGGCCATTGGCGTAGGGCAGCGCGGTGGTGACAAAAAGCTGGCGTGGCATGGTGGGGCGCAATCGGGTAAGGAACGAAGGCAGGCGCAAGCTGGAGCCCACTGCAAAGCTGCCGTCGTTCTTGGGGGAATCGCTGATTTTAGGCCGCAGCGCGTGCCACACTGCAATATGGCTGCCTGGCCACATCCCGGGCGGCGCACCGCCAGCCTTGGCCTAGACTTTCTTCTCACACGCACCCCACGCCCCGTCCGGTGCCCCGCTTCCCCCGCTGTATGACCACGCTCTCCCCCCTCGAAACCCAGGTTCAGGCCGCACTGGCCACGGTCACCGATCCCCTCACAGGCCAGGACTGGGTCTCCAGCCGCCGCCTCAAATCGCTGAAGGTGGACGGCACGCGCGCCATGCTCGACATCGAACTGGGCTACCCGGCCCGCTCGCAATGGCTGGCCTACACCGCATTGGTCGAGCAGGCCATCAAGGCCGTGCCCAGCATCGCCGAGGTGCAGGTGAACTGGTCCACCCAGGTGCAGACCCACGCCGCCTCCCGCGGCCAGGCCCTGCTGCCCGGTGTGAAGAACATCATCGCCGTCGGCTCCGGCAAGGGCGGTGTCGGCAAGAGCACCACCGCCGTCAACCTGGCGCTGGCCCTGGCCGCCGAAGGTGCGCGCGTCGGCATGCTGGACGCCGACATCTACGGCCCCAGCCAGCCGTTGATGCTGGGCCTGAGCGGCAAGCCGCCCAGCCCGGATGGCAAGACCATCACACCGCCCGTCAACCATGGCATCCAGATGATGTCCATGGGCCTGCTGGTCGAGAACCAGGCCCCCACCATCTGGCGCGGCCCCATGGCCAGCCAGGCCTTCGATCAACTGCTGCGCCTGAGCAACTGGGGCGAGCCGGATCAGCCGCTGGACTACCTCATCGTCGACATGCCCCCCGGCACCGGCGACATCCACCTGAGCATCAGCCAGCGCTCGCCGCTAACCGCCGCCGTCATCGTCACCACCCCGCAGGACATCGCCCTGCTCGATGCCCGCAAGGGCCTGCAGATGTTCGAGAAGGTCAGCGTTCCGGTGTTGGGCGTGGTCGAGAACATGGCCGTGTTCTGCTGCCCCAACTGCGGCCACGAAGAACACATCTTCGGCGCAGAAGGCGGCAAGCGCATGGCCGAGGAATGCGGCGTGCCGCTGCTGGGCTCGATGCCGCTGGAACTCAAGATCCGCGAGCAGGCCGACAGCGGCCGCCCCACCCTGGTGGCCGACCCCGACGGCAAGACAGCCGGGCTGTACAAGGCCATGGCCCGCAAGCTGGCCGCAGGCGTGTCGAAGCTGCCCAAGGACTATTCATCGAAGATGCCTTCGGTGGCCGTCGAATCCTGAGGCCTTCCGCCGGACCCGCCCCTTACTTTTCACCCCTCAGGCGCCCACCCTCAACATGCCCCAGTCCTCCCCTCACGCCGACGATGCCTGGTTCGAACGGGTCCCGCTGGCCCTGGTGGAGTTCAACGAGCATGGCCGGGTCCTGCGGGCCAATGCCGCGCTCAGCGCCCTGATGGGGTATGCCGCACCGCCGGGCAGCATGCTGTCGGCGCTTCCGCAAGCCCTGCAGCGCCTGTGCGCCTGGGACGCGCCCCTGACGCTGCTGGCACTGGACGCGAACGACGGTCCGCTGCACAACCAGGTGACCCAACCGCGCCATGGCTCGGCCACCGCCACCCTGCGCAGCCAGGTCTGGGTGCAGCCGCAAGGCGACGAGGCCGGGCCACGGCGCTTCCTGTGCGCCATCCGCGAGGAAGCCATGGCGGCGGCTTCGCCCTTTCCCGCCACCCATGCAGACAGCGTCGTCCCAAGCATGCAGTTGGCGCCCACGCCGGTGACCACGCCGACGCCACCGCACCCCGCGCCCCCCGACCAGGCCCAACTGCTGCATGAACTGAGCACCATCCTCGAAAGCGCGCCGGCAGGCATTGCCTACCTGCGCGGCGATGTGCTGGTGCGCTGCAATCGGCGCTTCGAACGCATGCTGGGCCTGCCGCCGGGCTCCATGGTCGGCCAACAGCTCGCCACCTTGCTGGCCAGCGACAGCCGCATCGACCAGGTCGTTACGCAGATGGCCACCGGCCTGCTGCTGACCGAGCAGTCCGAAAGCGAGATGGAGATCGCCATTCCCGGCGACGTCAAGCGCTGCTACAGCCTGTCCGTGCGGCGCATCGGCGAATCCACCGACGCGCTCGAAGTGATCGCCGTGCTGCGAGACGTCACCCGCATGCGCGACCAGCAGGCCAGGCTGGACACGCTCGGCCGTGACCGCGACCTGATGTTCTCGCTCTCAGGCGTCGGCATCGCCTTCGTCAAGGACGGCATGATCCAGAGCGCCAACCCCGCGCTGTCCCAACTGATTGGCGATGACGCCGCCAGCCTGACAGGCCGACCGCTGCTCAGCCTGTACGCCACCGAGATCGACCACCACGCCGAACCCGATGTCACCAGCCTGCTGCGCAGCCAGAGCACCTGGCAGGGCGAGCGTCCGCTGCGCACGCGCCGTGGACGCACGCTGTGGGCCGAAGTCAACCTGCGACTGGTCGATCCGCAACGGCCGGAAGAAGGCTTCATCGCCTCCTTCGTCAATGTGGACGACCGCCACCGCGCCGAGCAAAACCTCACGCTGCAGGCCGACCGCACCCGCGCCATCCTCGACTCCGTCTTCGTGGGCATCGTGACGCTGGATGCACACGGCATCGCCTGGATGAACCGTTCGGCCCGCCGCATGTTTGCAGGCGATCTGGCCGACTTCGTGGGCCAGCCCCTGAGCACCGTGGCCACGCCCGATCTGGATCACCCTTTCCGGCTGACCGACTACCTCGACGAGCTGATGGACGGCCAGTCGCACACCTTCGAATGCCAGGTGGTCGGCCGCGACGGCCGCGTCTTCTGGGTCGTGGGCAATGCCGTGGTCACGCTGGGCGTGGGCAACCGGCGCCACATCACCTACGCCCTGTTGGACATCGACCGCCGCCGCGAGGCCGAAGCCCAATCGGCCGAAGCCCAGGCCACCCTGCAGCGCATCATCGAGATGGCGCCCATGGCCATCAACCTGATCGATGCGCATCGGCTCACGCTCATCAAGGCCAACCAGGCCGCCTCGGCCTTCATGAACACCGACCCGACCAAGGCCATGGGCAAGGCACCGGAAGCGATCTACGACGCCGACCGCGCGCGGCTCATGCGCGCCGACATGCAGCACGCGCTCGATTCGCAGCAGGTGGTGCACCGCGAATACAGCCGTCCCGCCCACGGCATCAACCAGGTCTGGGATGTGAACTACCTCCCCCTGGCCGGCGAAGGGGAGCAGGCGGACCAGTTGCTGGTCGTGGCTTCAGACGTGACCGAGCAGCGCGCCGCCGAACAGGCCCGCCTGGATGCGGCCATCACCCAGCGCGAGATGCTGGTCAAGGAAGTGCACCACCGCATCAAGAACAACCTCCAGGGCGTGGCCGGCCTGCTGCAACAGATCGCCGTGCGCAAGCCGGAGATGGCCTCGGCCATGGCCGAAGTGGTCAGCCAGGTTCAGGCCATTGCACAGGTCTATGGCCTGCAGGTGGGCTCGGGTGGCCCACTGGCCCTGAAGTCCGTCATCGAAGCGATTGCCTCCTCGGTCCAGCGCACCTTTTCGCGGCCCATCACGCTGTCCGTGGAAGGCCCGCATGCCGCGGACTGGCGTCTGCCGGAAGCCGAATCCATCCCCATCGCGCTGTGCCTCAACGAGCTGCTGACCAATGCCCACAAGCATGGCCACAGCACCGCGCCGCTGAGCTGCCTGCTGCACTCGGGCGATCACGGCGTGAGCATCCAGATCCGCCACCCCGGCCGCCTGCCCGAAGGCTTCAGCGTCAACCGCGTGCCCGGCGGCGTTTCCGGCCTGGGCCTGGTACGCGCCCTGCTGCCGCGGCGCAGTGCCAAGCTGTCACTCACGCAAGAGGGCGATGAGGTGCTCACCCATGTCGAACTGGCGCCACCAGGCATCTCGCTGACCGCTACCCCCCACATCCTGGGTGAGCCCACTGGCCACCAGATTGCGCTTTGGCCACAATAGACCGGCAGAATGGACACGGTTTACCGGACGAGGTTCGAGCCCATGGCGGGCCTGCGGGTTTGCCTTAGACTTGGTGGCATCGGTCCATGGCGTATCAGGCAGTCTCGCCGGCTCCGATCTGTAGAGCGAAAGCGACAGACCCGTCAGATGCGCGATGGTTCGGAGGTGATGTGGTACAGGTGGATGGCCGGCTCATGCGAAGCCGAGAGGACACAGGCGTGAATCACAAAGGCAAGATCCTGGTGGTGGACGATGACCGGCTGGTGCTGGCCACGTTGACCCATGGTCTGGCCCAGGCCGGCTACGAAGTGATCGATGCGGACAACGGGGACGATGCCATCTTGCTGGCCCGCGAACACAAGCCCGAACTGGCGCTGCTGGACATCCGCATGGAAGGCAAGTCCGGCTTCGATGTGGCGGCCTATCTGCGCGAGTACTGCCAGATCCCTTTCATGTTCCTGTCGGCGTTCGCGGATGACGCCACCGTCAGCCAGGTCAAGAAACTCGGTGCCCTGACCTATCTGGTCAAGCCGCTGGACATCCAGCAGATCGTGCCGGCCGTGGAAGCCGCCTTTGCGCAGCGCGCCCGCGAAGCGCAACCCGAGCCCCTCACCGGGACCGATGCGGCGGCACCGGCTGCAGTCAGCGAGGTCACCGCGCCGGCCGCCCCCGCGGCCGCGGCCGCCATCGACCCGCTGACGCAAACCGTGGCCTTGGCCGTGGGCATCGTGATGCACCGGCAATCGCTGAGCCGGCGTCAGGCGCTCGACAAGCTGCGCCATCAGGCCGCGCAGGAAGGCCACCCGATCGAAGCACTGTGCGAGCGCCTGCTCAACGCACAGGAAGTGCTGGCAGGTCTGGGCTCGCTCTGATCGGATCCGAGCGGGCAGCGGCTTATGGCCGCACGCTGCGCTGCTGGGCCTGCAGCGTGTCCATCAAGGTGAAGTAGAAGCAGGCGCCCTGCCCCGGCTGGGCCTCGGCCCACACGCGTCCGCCATGGCGGCGGATGATGTTCTGCACCCCGGCCAGGCCCACCCCCGTGCCCGGGAACTCCTTGGCGCTGTGCAGGCGCTGGAACATGCCGAACAGCTTGTCGGCGTGCTGCATGTCGAAGCCCGCACCGTTGTCCCGCACGAAGAAGACGGCAGGGTTGGTCGCCGGCATCACGCCGACCTCCACCCGGGGCGCAGCCACCTTGGCGCTGTACTTGAAGGCATTGCCGATGAGGTTTTCCAGCACGCGTCGCACCAGCAGGGGATCGGCGTCGATCTTCAGGCCGTCCGCCACATCCAGGCACACCGAAGCGGGATCGGGCAAGGTGGCACGCAGCTCGCCACCGATCTCGCGTGCCAGCGCACTGAGGTCGACCGGCACGCGCTCCAGGGGCGCCCCGGCCAGTTGCGCCTGAGCCAGGATGGCGTCGATCATGCCGTTCATCCTGGCCGAAGCCGACAGCACACGCTCGAGGTGGTCCAGCCCCAGGCGATCGAGGTGCCGGCCATAGTCTTCCTTGACGATGCGCGTGAAGCCTTCGACCACACGCAGGGGCGCTCGCAGATCATGCGAGATCGCATAGCGCAACGCTTCCTGCTCGGCCTCGCGCAGCCGGGCCGACTCCGGGTCTTCATGCTGCACGGCCGAAGAGGGCGAGGCAGGCTGCGCAGCGGGCGCCTGAGGCACCAGCACGCCATGCAGGCCCAGCGGCCGGCCTTGTGCATCGCGACGCTCCTGGGCCCGGAGGCTGCAAGTCCAGCCTTCCGACGATGGCTGGATCGCCGTCAAACCGGCGGGCCAGGGCAAGGACAAGGCATCTGCCCAGGCCGCCTGCTGCACCAAGGCAAATTCGAGACGGCGCAAGCCTTCGGCCCCCGGGCTGTCGGCCTCATCCAGCGCATGCGGCCAGCATGAAATCCATCGTGGCCGTGTCTTCAGGAACGCAGACAAGCCCGGCCAATCCACCTGCCAATCAGCCGGCACCTCAGCGCCAGGGCGCAAATTCAGCAAAAGACCGTCGCTGTCGGTTTCCCAATACCAGCCGGCGACCCAGTGTTGCCAGCCGGTGAATGCCATGTGAGGCGCAACGGGGGATTCGGAAGTCGGCGTGAAATCTGACGCGGCAGCGGTTACGGAAATGCCGCTTGGCGGGGGAGCGGATCGCGCGGCAAAGGCCTCGACGTCGCCCCGAAGCCACAGAACACCTGCCGTCCCCCACCCCAACAGCATCAGCGCATAGGCATACGCTGGCGCGTCAAAAAGCGCGAGCGTGAGCACCATCAGCGCACCGATGCACAGGCCACTGAAGGCCTTACGCCAAAAACGAGTCCGGATTGACCGGAATTCCATGTGACGAGCGGTAGTGAGGTCGACTTCGCTGCGCATCCAAACCATTGTAAGGAGGGCTGGAAGGGGTTTCTTCGGCTGGCCGAGGATTTCACGAAGCCTGTAAAGTCGTGAAATATCTGACGATTGTCACAGTATGCCTACGTATTTTGCCAAGTGGATACTGTGGCTTTCCCACGGAAAAATTAACCAGGCCTTATATGCCGACCCTGCGCCCGACGCCCCGCAACCCGCGAGCCCCATGGCTGGTGTCGGTTCTGCTGTTGGCCGCTGCTGCTTCGGGCACGGCAGCCTGGGGCTGGGGCCTCAGTGGTGCAGGTCTGGTGCTGGCCGGCATGGCGGTGGGCACGCTGGCCTTGCTGGCCAGGCGACGCTTCACGCCCGCCCCGCCGGACGACAGCCGACTGGACAACGCCACCACGCAGATCCTGCACGCCGATGCCCACTCGCGGACGACAGGCACGGGCCAGGGCGGCCTCACACCCGGTGGCGATGAGGAGGGGGGCGCCGATGCGCTGTTTTCGCGCCGCCAACTCGAACTCAGCCGCCGCATCGCCGAAGCGGCCCACACCTCCGCCAACCTGGCGCAGGCCCTGGCCCGCGTGGGCGATGCGCTCCACCGCGAACTCGGCTCACGGCACTGGGTGTGCCTGAAGGTCGAAGGCTGGAACGGCGAGTCGGCATTGCTGCGCCCCTGGATCGACACCGGCGCCGAAGGCAACGACGTCATCGACGTCTCTGCGATCGCCACCACCCATCGCGACGAACGCCCCCTGGGTGAGGCGCTCAGCCGCCTCAAACCCTGCCAGAGCGCATTACAGGGCCACACCGGCAGCACCAGCCCCTGGCGGGATGCCCAGACGCGTTGCGCCATCGCCGTGCCCATCTCGGTGGATGGCTGGCCGCTGGCCATGCTGGAGTTCCACGACCCGGCCGACATGATGATGGACTGGACGCCCGCGCTGGACATCGCCGCCATCCAGCTCGGCTTCGTCGCGCAGCGCGACGCCAACCTGGCCCACATGGCCAGCAGCGCCGAGCACCTGAGCCGGCTGACCCTGGTGGCCTCGCGCATCAGCAGCGGCGTGGCCATCACCGACCGCGACGGCACCATCGAATGGATCAACAGCGCCTTCGTCGCCCTCACGGGGTGGCCCGAAGAAAAGGTGCTGGGGCGCAAACTGGCCGACCTGCTGGCGCAGGAAGTCAGCGACGAAGGCTCCGTCACGGAGCTGCGCGACCACATTGCCCGCGGTGTGCCCTTCCGCCTCTCGTACGAATCCGGGCGGCACGGGCCGCAAAGCATCACCCGTTACTGGGGCGAGATCGATGCCATCCAGATGCTCGATGAGACGGGTGGGCGCAGCCAGTATGTTTGCTTGTTCAACGACATCACCAAACGCAAGACGCAGGAACACATCCGCGAGCAGGAGCGCGAGTTCCTCGAAGCGCTGCTGGGCAACCTGCCGGTGAGCCTGTTCGTGCTCGATCCCGTCTCGCTCAATGTGGTGGCGATCAACCGCTACACCGAGATCGAGTTTCAGCTCACGCGCGACAAGGTGGTCGGCCGCACCATCGCCCAGGCCCTGGGCCACACGGTGCTGGAAAAGACCGACCCGTACATGCAGCAGGCCATCGAGACGGGCCAGACCGTGGAGCATGACTTCACGCTGATCGAGCCCGATGGCCGCACCCGCGTGGTCAATGCACGGCACTTCGCGCTGCGTCACAGCAACGGCCGCCCTCGCCTGCTGATCTCGCTGGCGCGCGACATCACCGCATCCCGCCAGGCCCAGGCCGACCTGGAGGAATCCGAGCGCCGCTTCCGTGAACTCGTCGAGTCGATGGACGACACGGTGTATGTGTCCGATGAGAGCCGCGAGCATTTCATGTATGTGAGCCCGCGCGCCAGCCAGTTGATCGGCGTGCCGACCGAAGACATCGTGCAGCACCCGCATCAGGTGCGCGCCATGGTCGTGCGGGAAGACCGGCAGCAATTGCTGGATCAACAGCGCCGCGAGCGCGCTGGCGAGCCGGCCGATGCCCTGGTGCGCATGGAGGTACCTGGCAAGGGCTTGCGCTGGATCCGCCACCGCACGCGCGCACGCCGCCTGCCGGACGGGCAGACGCGGGTGTATGGCCTGGTCTCCGACGTCACCGACGAACACAATCAGGCGCTGGAGCTGCAACGCGCCCGCGACATGGCCGAGGCCGCCAGCCAGGCCAAGAGCCAGTTCATGGCCAACATGAGCCATGAGATCCGCACGCCCATGAACGGCATCCTGGGCATGACCGAGCTGCTGCTGGGCACGCCACTGAGCGACAAGCAGCGCCGCTTTGCACAGGCCGTCTACCGCTCCGGCGAGAGCCTGCTGGAGATCATCAACGACATCCTGGACTTTGCGAAGATCGAGGCCGGCAAGCTGGAGCTGGCCACCTCCGACTTCGTGCTGCGCACGCTGGTGGAAGACACGCTGGAGCTGATGGCCCCGCGTGCGCATGAAAAGGGCCTGGAGCTGAGCTTCCGCGAGCAGCCCGGCTTGCCGGCCGTCATCCACGGCGATCCGCTGCGTCTGCGCCAGATCCTCACCAACCTGGTGGCCAATGCCATCAAGTTCACCGAACACGGCGAAGTGGTGGTCGACATCCGCCGCGCCATCGATGGCGCGGTCGGCCTGGAGATGCAGCAAAGCGGTGCGGTGGTCGATCTGGAGTTCCGGGTGCGTGACACCGGCATCGGCATCCCGCCGGATGTGATCCCTCGCCTGTTCAGCGCCTTCGTGCAGGCCAATGGCGGCATGGCACGCCGTTATGGCGGCACGGGCCTGGGCCTGGCCATCTCCAAGCAACTGGTCGAGCTCATGGGTGGGCACATCGAGGCGCACAGCGCACCCGGTGTGGGCTCGGAGTTCGTCTTCCGCGTGCCGGTGCAGGTGGGCGCCACGCAAGTCGACATGACGCTGCTGGAAGAGCCCAAGATGCCTTCCTTCAGTGTGCTGGTGGTGGACGACAACGACACCAACCGCACCGTCATCGAGAACATGCTCAATGCCTGGGGCATGAAGGTCACGCAGGCGCGCAATGGGCGCGAGGCCCTCAACATCCTGATGGCACGCACGGATCAGGATGCCGACTTCGACCTGGCGCTGGTGGACATGAACATGCCCGAGCTCGATGGGCTGGGCTTGGCCGATGCGGTGCGCCACAGCGGACGCTATGGCAACCTGAAGATGGTGCTGCTGTCGTCCGTCTCTTCGCCGGACGATGTGCGCCGCGCCCAGGATGCCGGCTTCCAGCGTTTCGTGGCCAAGCCGCTGCGCAAGGCCGAGCTGCGACAGGCCATTTTGGGCATCTCCGCGGAGATGGGCGGCGATGGGGCCCAGGAGGCGCTCTACATCCACAAGAACGTGCTGGTGGTCGAGGACAACACGGTCAATCAGGAAGTCTGCAGCCAGATGCTGCGCCGCCTGGGTTGCGATGTGAAGGTGGCCAGTTCCGCGCTGGAAGGTCTGCGCAAGCTCGGTGAAACCAAGTTTGACCTGGTGCTGATGGACATCCAGATGCCCGGCATGGATGGGGTGGAAGCGCTGAGCTGGTTCCGCCGCGGATCCAGCAACCGCTTCACCTTCGTCACGCCATCGGACACGCCCGTGATCGCGGTGACGGCCAACGCCTTGGAAGGCGACGAACAGCGCTTCCTGGATCTGGGCTTCGACGACTATCTGTCCAAGCCATTCCGCCAGAGCCAGTTGCAAAAGATCCTCATCGAGCACACCCACGCCGAGGGCCTGCTGGCCAAGCATGTGGTGGACATCGATGGTGAGCCAAGCACCGTGCCCATGCCCTTGGACACCGATGCCCTGGCCACCTCCTCACGTGGTGAAGAGACGACAGCCAACGCGGCAGCGCAGCAGGCCGGCCCCAAGATGCCGCATGGTGAAAACGCCGAGCAGCCTGCCCTTGCGAAGACGACCGAAACCGAGGCCGGCCCACGGCCCGCAGCACCGGCCCTGCCCCAGGACGTGCTGGATGCCGAAGCCTTGCGGCGGCTGCGCGAACTCGACCCTCGCGGCGACAACCGGTTGCTGGAGCGGGTCGTGAAGGCCTTCCAGACCTCGGTAGGCCGCCTCTTGCCTCAAATGGATGAAGCCCTCAAGATGAACGACAGCGCCGCCATCATGCATGTAGCGCATACACTGAAGTCGTCCTCCGCCAGCATCGGCGCACTCAAGTTGTCACATATGTGTGCCGAAATCGAAACCATGATCCGGCGCCAGACAGGAGAAGACTTGAGCTCACGCATTCGGGAGGTCCCCGTCGAAGCCGAACGTGTGCTCGAGAGCCTGCGACAACTGCTGGAGAATCAGCCATGACCGAGGGTTTCCCCGTCATCGCCGACGACCAGGAAGAGCAGCCCAAGGTGCTGCTGGTCGATGACGATGAGGTCAACCTGCTGCTGACATCCATCGCCCTGCGTGAGCGCGGCTTTGCCATTTCCGAAGCCAGTTCGGGCGAGCAGGCCCTTCAGATGATCACCGAGCTCGTGCCCGACGTGATCGTGCTGGATGCCGTCATGCCCGGCCTGGACGGCTTTGCGACCTGTCAGGAGTTGCGGCACATGCCGGGCTTCGAATCCATCCCGGTGCTGATGCTCACGGGCCTGGATGACGATGCCTCGATCACGCGTGCCTACGAGGTCGGCGCCACCGACTTCTTCGTGAAAAGCACACAGTGGAGCCTGCTGGCGGGGCGTCTGCGCTACCTGCTGCGTGCCTCGCGCACCCGCCATGAACTCGAGCGCAGCAAGGCCAAGCTCGCGCGCGCGCAAGACCTGGCCCGCATGGGCAGCTTCGACTGGCGCAAGGGCGCGGGCGATCTGGTCTTCTCGCTCGAAGGCCTGCGCGTCTTCGGGCTGGGGCTCAATGACCGGCTGGGCCTGCGCCAGATCCTGCGCATGATCTCCACCGATGAGCGCCGTGCGTTCGAGCGTGTGCTGCGCGAGGTGCTGGACCACGGCACGGTGCTGTGCAACGACGTCCGCATCGGCCTGGACGATGGCCGCCAGCGCATCCTGCACATCGAGGCCGAGCCCGAGTTCAACGAACAGGCCAACCTCATCGGCTACACCGGCATCGTGCAGGACGTCACGGACCGCCGCGTGGCCGAGGACAAGATCAAGCACCTGGCCAACTTCGACACGCTCACCGGCCTGCCCAACCGCCGCCAGCTTTTCTGGCGCAGCGAGCGCGCCATCGAGCATGCCAAGCGCCTCAATCACCGCGTGGCCTTGCTGCAGGTGGGCCTGGACCGCTTCAAGGTCATCAACGAGAACCTCGGGCACCACGCCGGCGATGAACTGCTGATCGAGGTGGCCAGCCGCCTGCGCAGCTGTGTGCGGCACTCCGAGCAGATCATGGAAGGCACGCTGGACCTCCAGCATGGCCAGCGCGCGCACCGCACGCTCGAAGCCGTGGGACGCCTGGGCGCCGACGAGTTCGTCGTGCTGCTGCCCGAAGTGGCCGATGAGAGCGAGGCGCTGGAAACCGCCCAGTGCATCCTCGACGCGCTGCGCGAGCCCATGATGGCTGCCGGCCAGGAATGCTTCATCACGGCCAGCGTCGGCATCGCCCTGTACCCGGCCCATGGCCTGAACGTGGCCGATCTGCTGCGCAATGCGGATGTGGCCATGGACATCGCCAAGTCCCAGGGCCGCAACACCGCCCAGGTTTACGACTCCGATCTGGCCAGCAAGGGGCGCGTGCGCCTGGACCTGGACACTGCCTTGCACAAGGCACTGGAGCGCAAGGAACTGGTGCTGTATTACCAGCCCAAGATCGATGTGCGCACCAGCCGCATGGTGGGCGCCGAAGCGCTGATGCGCTGGCAGAGGGGCGATCAGCTCGTGCCCCCAGGCGAGTTCATTCCGCTGGCCGAAGCCACGGGCCTCATCAGCGAGATGAGCCTGTGGGCCATCGAGGAAGCGGCCACGCAGGCGCTCGAATGGGAGCGCCGCTTCGGCTTCGATGCCTCGATTGCCGTCAACCTGCCCAGCCGCCTGTTCGAGCAGCCCGATCTGGTCGAGAAGGTGGAAAGCATCCTCTCACGCATTGGGGTCGAGCCCCGCTCCATCGAGCTCGAGATCACCGAAACCGGGCTGATGAAGGATCTGCAAGGCGTCGTGCCTTCGCTGCATCGCCTCAACCAGTTGGGCACCGAGATTTCCATCGATGACTTCGGTACGGGTTATTCATCGCTGTCCTACCTGACCAGCCTGCCCATCAGCGAGCTCAAGATCGACCGCTCCTTCGTGCAGGACCTGGGCGACACGCCGCAAAGCAGCGCCGTGGTCTCGGCCATCATCGCGCTGGCCCGTGCCTTGGGCCTGCGCGTGATCGCCGAAGGCGTGGAAAGCGTGACGCAGATGGAGGTGCTCTACAACCTGGGCTGCCACATCTGCCAGGGCTATCTGTTCGCGCGCCCCATGCCCGCCAGCCAGATCGAAAAGTGGCTGCACGACACGCAGTCCGGCCAGACCCTGCCCCGCATCGGCGCCTCACGCGCGGCAGACGTGACGCCCACCCTGATCAGCGGCGCACGTTGAACTGAAGTGAACTGACCGCCATGGCCGTCTCGACCGCGAGCCCCACGCCCGCCCAGCTTGCCAAAGCCGCACTCAAGCGGCTGGCCGAGCAGAAGCTCGAGCCCACACCCGACAACTACCGCAAGGCGTATGAGGCAGAAGCCGGCATCGCGCCCAAGCCGAGCGAGGCCGCGGCGCCCGTTCATGCCGACGATGGCGAGCGCTGGTCCACACTGATCAAACGCCTCCTGCGGGGTGCGGAACGCGGCGGCCGCCAGTGGACGAGCGCACGCAAGAAGGACAGCCTGCAGCGTGTGCTGGAAGGCAGCAAAAGTTCGGCGGATCGGCTGCACCAGCGCCTGAGCCAGCTCGTGGGCAGTTGGGACAGCGACACGCTGGACAGCACCTTGCTCGAAGACGATACAGAGAACGCGCATGAGGCCAGCCCGGAGCCGGGGCCGGCCGAGCTGCCTGTACCGGGGGCATTGCAGACCGATCCGCCAGCCCCATCCGAACCTGCCGAAGCCGCTGTACCGGCTGCGATGGCAGACGCCTTCAGCCAGCATCCCTGGCCTTCGCTGGCTTTGGAAGCCATGTCCCATCTCGGCGATGCGCTGATCACTGCTCTGCCCGCAGGCCAACCGCACGCCGAAGAAGCCGCCGACACGCTCAAGGCTGCCGTCGACAAGGGCCGTGACGTGGACGCGCCCATCGACACACACGCCAGCATCCGGCTGGACATCGGACAGGCCTGCGAACAGGCGCGCCGCATCATCGACCATCGGCATCACCTCATCACACAGCTCACGGACCTGTGCTTGTCACTGACCGACAGCCTGGCCGATCTGTCGGAGGATGACAGCTGGGTGCAGGGCCAGTGCGTGGCCATGCACCACCTGCTGGGCGAAGGCCTGCACAACCGGGGTGTGCGGCATGTGCAGCAACTGCTGAGCGACACGCGCGAGCGGCAGGTGGCGCTCAAGCAGGAGCGCGAAGCCGCGCGGCAGGCGCTCAAGCAGCTCATCCATCAGATGCTGCATGAGATTGCCGAACTGGGCTCGACCACCGACCGCTTCCACGGCAGCCTGGGGCGCTATGCCGAGACCATCGGCGAAGCCGACAGCCTGGAGAGCCTGGCCGGTGTCGTGCGCGAGATGGTGGAAGAAAGCCGCGCCGTGCAATCGGTGGTGGCGCAGACCCAGCATCGTCTGCAGGATGAACACACCAAGGCCACGCAATTGACCGAACGCGTGCGCCAGCTGGAAGACGAAATCCGCAAGCTCTCGGACGAGGTCTCGACCGACCCGCTGACCCAGATCGCCAATCGCCGCGGCATGATGCGCGCCTTCGAGGTCGAGCAGGCCAAGATGCAGCGTGACGGCACGGTGCTGGCCGTGGCCCTGCTCGACGTCGACAACTTCAAGAAGCTCAACGACACACTGGGCCACCAGACGGGCGACGAGGCACTGAAGTTCCTGGCTCGACGCGTGGGCGAATGCCTGCGTCCCATCGACGTGGTGGCCCGTTATGGCGGCGAAGAGTTCGTCGTGATGCTGCCCGGCACCGAACTGGAAGAAGCGCAGCAGGTGCTCACGCGTCTGCAGCGCACGCTCAGCGCCGAGTTCTTCACGCATGAAGACAAGAAGGTGTTCATCACCTTCTCGGCGGGCGTGACGCTCTATCGCATGGGCGAGGCCATCGAAACCGCGCTGGACCGCGCGGATGTGGCGCTCTACGAAGCCAAGCGCACGGGCAAGAACCGCACCTGCATGGCCTGAGCCGGCACGCGTTGCATGTCAATGCCGGAAGGCGGTTGCCGGCGCTCCAGCGCCCGCTTGGCGGCATACCCACCCAGCAGCACACCTGCCCCCACCATCAGCATCTTGGCCGGCGACATGGCCTTGACCGTGTTCACCGTCAGCTCGCCCAGGTGAGGCGCAAGCAGTTGCAGGCGGCGTCGGGTCATCTGGGCACCGAGGTCCTTGAGCTGGTCGGCCAGGGCCACTTCGGCAAAAGGCAACAGCACGGTTTCCTCGTCGGCCACATGGTGCATGACCTTGCGGATCAACTCGAAGAAGGTGGCGTCGAAGTCCGCATCTTGCGGCGGCTTGTCGCGCAGCACGGCGATCAGCGCCCGCATCTCGTCGTGCTCCGGCACGCTCTTGTCCAGGATCGAGGCATCGCTGGCTACAGCCTGCACCGCGGGATAAAAGATCTCTTCTTCCAGCTGGGCGTGGATCTCCAGCGCCAGCAGCACGGTGTTGACGAGCCCTTGCTTGGTGCTGGCGCTCATGTCCGGCTTGAAGCGGTGAAAGGACATGAGCACATGCTGGTGATCCATGCGGATCATGGAAGTGATGCTGGGCGACAGGGCGGCGGCGGGGGAGTTCATGTCGAAGGTCCTTCAGCAGGAGGCCAGGATGGAGGAAGGACGAAGGCCTCTTCGTCCGTGAATCCATCCGGCAATCCCTGTGCCTGTGTGTGCGTTGCCGGGCCTGTCAGCGCGACATCGCCACCGCCAGTCGGCCCAATGCCCGCGGGATCAGGCCAGGCAGATCGTCTGCGATCAGGCCCACACCGAACTCGCGTGCCGCATCGCCATGCAGCCAGGCCGCCGCGCACGCTGCCTGCCATGCCGGCACCCCTTGCGCCAGCAAGCCCAGGATCATGCCTGCCAGCACGTCGCCCGCGCCGGCCGTGGCCAGGCTGGGGGGCGCATGGCGATTGATGGCGGCGCGGCCATCGGGCGCGGCAATCACGGTATCGGCGCCCTTGAACAACACCACCGCCCCGCTGATGCGGGCTGCAGCGCGTGCCTGCTCCAGCTTGCTTTGCGCTGCGGCCATCTCCGGCTGCACGAACAGCCGTGCGAACTCGCCGCCATGCGGCGTCAACACCACCGGTCGGCTGTGGCCTTTGATGGCCGCAAACAGCAGCGAAGGATCTTCCTGGAAGGCCGACAAGGCATCCGCATCCAGCACCACCGGACGGCCACTGGCCAGCATGGTCAACACCAGGCCACGCGTGCCGGCGGGGCTCGATCCGCCGGAAGCGCCCGGGCCGATCAACATGGCCGAAAGGCGATCGTCATCGAGCAAGTCCTTCAAGCCGTTCTGCCAGTCGGAGGCGGCCGCACCATCAACCGGATGCACCATGACCGACTCCAGCGCCGCGGCATACACGGCCCAGGCGCTGCGGGGCACGCACACGGTGGTCAGGCCCGCACCGATGCGGGCCGCCGCGCGTGCAGCCAGCCGCGAGGCGCCGGTCATCTCCGAGCCCCCCCACACCAGCGCATGGCCGCGGTGGTACTTGTGTCCCGCCAGGTCCACATGTGGCCACACATTGCGCCACACCGCCGGCTGGTTGTCCCAGGCCTGCACGGCCAGGCTGCCCAGCACCTGATCCGGGATGCCGATGTCGGCCACGATCAACTCGCCGCACAGGGCACGCGCCGGCATCAGCAGATGGCCCGGCTTGGGCCTGAAGAAGGTGACTGTCAACACGGCCGGCACCGCCCCCGTGACCCGCCCCGTATCCCCCCAGACGCCACTGGGCACATCGACCGCCACGATGGGCAGGTTGCGCGTGTGGGCGCGCGCCAGCACGTGCGCCACATCCTCATCCAGCGGCCGACTCAGGCCGGCGCCGAACAAGGCATCGACGACCAGTTCGGCGCCGTCCAGGCAGGCGGGTGTGAGCGCCACGCAAGGGGCACTCAGCTGGGTCTCATGGCAGGCGGCCACCCAGGCTTGCGCCGCAATGCCGGCATCGCCCTGCAGGGCCGCGATGTCACCGATCAAGGCCAGCCTCACAGGCCAGCCCAGAGACTGCAGCAGCGACGCGGCCACGAAGCCATCGCCACCGTTGTTGCCCGGCCCGCACAAGACGACGACCGGCCTGGGGGACCAGCGCTGAACGATGGCCTGCACCACGGCACGGCCAGCCGCCTGCATCAAGGTATAGCCAGGCGTGCCGGCCTGGATGGTGGCGGCATCGGCCCTGGCCATCTGCCCGACAGTGAGAAGTTCACAAACCATCGTGTGCGACGCGTGCATCCCGCGCGTGTTCAATGCATGTCTTCACAGTGTGCCGCCAACTTTCGCACGGCAGACGCATTTGCTGCATGGTTTGCCTGCATTTGATCAACACATCGGCGCTCGCTTGAGAGATACTGAATCCGTCGACACGTTGAAGTGATCAACGCAAGACGAGGTAGCCGGAACTCGGCGCCAATCGGGTGCACAGGCATCGCATGCGATGAGCATGCCGTGCCAGGCAAGATGGTCTTGCTGCACCACGCCACCGATCTGGTGGCTCCCCTTTGAAAGGGGAAGAGGTCTGGGAGACCATCCCGCCAGACCAGGCCCTCCGGTGAGGACGGCCCGCATGTACAGCCCATCGACTAGGACCGATGGGCTGTTTTCTTTGGGCCTCACTTCGACGTGGGCATCACGAACTCCGGCCCCTTGGGCACGCTCGATGCCCAGCGCTGCATCACGGATTTCTGCCGCGTGTAAAAGCGCACGCCCTCTTCCCCATACGCGTGCATGTCGCCAAAAAGGCTGCGCTTCCAGCCGCCAAAGCCATGCCAGGCCATGGGCACGGGAATGGGCACGTTGATGCCCACCATGCCCACCTCGATGCGGCGACTGAACTCGCGCGCGACCTGGCCGTCGCTGGTGAAACACGCCACGCCATTGCCGAACTCGTGCCGGTTCACCAGATCAACGGCCGCAGCGAAGTCAGGCACGCGCACGCACGACAGCACCGGACCGAAGATCTCTTCCTTGTAGATGCGCATGTCCGGCGTGACATGGTCGAAGAGCGTGCCCCCCGTGAAGAAGCCACCCTCGCGCCCCGGCACCTTCAGACCCCGCCCATCCACCAGCAGGCTGGCGCCCTCTTGCACACCCAGCGCAATGTAGCCTTCGATGCGGGCCAATGCCTGAGGCGTCACGATGGGGCCCATCTCAGCCTGCGGGTCCATGCCATCGCGCACTTTGAGCGCCCGTGCACGCGCCACCAGAAGCGGCATGATGCGATCGGCCACATCGCCCACCAGCACGCCCACCGAGATCGCCATGCAGCGCTCGCCCGCCGAACCGAAGGCCGAGCCGATGAGGGCGTCCACAGCCATGTCCACATCGGCATCGGGCATGACCACCATGTGGTTCTTCGCCCCACCGAGCGCCTGCACCCGCTTGCCCTGCTGCGCACCGCGCTGATACAGCCCATGTGCGATGGGCGTGGAGCCCACGAAGCTGACGGCCTTCACGTCCGGATGGTCCAGCAAGGCTTCGACGGCCACGCGATCGCCCTGCACCACGTTGAACACGCCGTCGGGCAGGCCCGCCTGCTTGAACAGCTCGGCCATGAAGACGGACGCGGAAGGGTCGCGCTCGGAAGGCTTGAGCACGAAGGTGTTGCCACAGGCAATGGCCACCGGAAACATCCAGCACGGCACCATGCACGGGAAGTTGAAGGGGGTGATGCCGGCCACCACACCCAGGGGCTGGCGCATCGTCCAGTTGTCGATGCCGACGGACACCTGCTCGGTGTAGTCGCCCTTGAGCAACTGGGGGATGCCGCAGGCGAACTCGACGATGTCGATGCCGCGCATGACCTCGCCCTGCGCATCGCTGAAGACCTTGCCATGCTCGGCCGTGATGATGGCGGCCAGCGCATCCTTGTGTTCATTGAGCAGCGCCAAAAAGCGGTTCATGATGCGCGCGCGGCGCAGGGGCGGCGTCTCGGCCCATTCCGCAAAGGCCCGGCGGGCGCTGGCCACCGCGGCATCCACATCTGCCTGCACCCCCATTTCCACATGCCGAGCCACCTCACCGGTGGCGGGCTGGTAGACCGGCTGCACCGCCGCATCGGGGCTCGATCGGACCCGGCCATCGATCCAGTGCGGGATGCGGGCATGCAGGGCGGGAACCGTGGCGGGGGCGTTCATGACATCGGGCCTCTGGGTGTGTGGATGCGGCAGCAGGGCAAGCCATGCTGCGTGTCATTGTTAGCCATTCCCGACAACACTGACAACGGCCACGCGTCCCCGGCCTGCCGCCCTCAGGCGGCGCCAGAAGGCGGCATGGCCGGCGGCAAGGTGGTCGATGCCGGCGCGGTGGCAGAGGCACCGGCCACCGAATGCCCGTCGCGGCGCAAGATGCCCAGCAGAGACAGCCCGAACCACAGCAGGGCGGCCACGCCGCCAATGGCCAGCGCACCCCAGGCCTTGGGAGGCAGGCCGGTGGTCAGCAAAGCCGATGTCTGCGGGATGGGCACGGCCACGCTGATCACGCCAGCCGCCTTGCCCACTTCGTAGCCAAAGCCACCGCCGCCATTGAAACGCTCGTTGACGCGCAGGAACTCGGGGGCCTTCTCTTGGGAGTCATGGCACTTCAGGCAGCTTTGCTGCGCCACCACGGCGCGCGCATACAGCAGACGCCCGCCTTCGACCTTCCAGTACTCATTGCTGTCCGTGCCACCGGCCACCGCCTTTTGCTGCATGGCGGCCAGGGCTTCCAGCTCGAAGCGGTTGGGCTCGTTGTTGGGGTTGAGCACCGTGCGGGCCGTCAGGCGGTACTGCGCACGGCTGCCGGTGGCCAGCAGCACGTCGGCCAGTTCACGTTGAACCAGCGCAGGGTTCTTCCAGTGATAGGCCTCCAGCGTCTGGAGCACCTCTTTTTCCTTGACGCGGTCGTCTGCGCGAGCGCCCTGCAGCACATGCGCATCGCCGGCATTGCGGGCATAGACGGAGCGGGTCAGGAAGGTACCGGGCATCGGCGCATTGGCGCCCTCGGTGCGGATGTGCACGCCACCGTATTTGGACGCCCAGCGGCCTACGTTTTCAGCCATGTCGGCCACCGTGCGCCCTTCGTTGACGGTGCGCGCGATGACCATCGCCTCCACCCCCCACCAGGTGGCCACGCCCACGGCCGCCAAGGCAACTGCCAGACTCACAGACTTCAATACACGCGTCACAGCCGCCTCCGTTGGACATGGCGCGATCAGTCAAAATTACCGATGCACACGCCTTGAAACATTCAAAAACAAGGGGATTATCGGAGCAGGGTTTTCTCACCAGATGGGAGACGATCCCCCCTGAATCGGGCCCTTTTCGCCAGATGGAGGCGATTTGCGGCGTTTTGCACCTTGAAGTCCCCGTGAATGGGTGGGACATGGGTGTCCGGATCACTGATGCAAATACAACATCGAGCCGACGATGAAGAGCATCAGCACGACGTCGATCCACCAATCCGAGAGGACCAGATCGAGCAGGCGCTCCAGGGGGCTGGAAAGGGGACGGAGACGGGGCGGCTTGACGCTCATGGTGGCGCTCACTTTCATATCGGGATCTCGGGGATGGATCGGCCAGACCCCCGCCTTCAAGCGGGTGCCCAACCAGGGTGGATGCGTGGATCAGGAACCGATCAAGAACAGACCGGGGCTCAGCTCCAAGGCCTTCGGGCGGCCCAGCTGTTCACCTCGATTTCCGCCCATTCCTCGGGCGGCACATGGCCCCTCTCGTCCTGCCACAGGCGCTCGGCAATGCGGCATGCGGCGACCGGCGGCAGCGCGGGCTGCAACTCGGCCAGACGCAATGCGCATCGAGCGATCCAGGTGGGTTTGCGGGGCGATTCCATACTGTGATTTTATACAGTACCAAGACACTTTGTGAAGCTCCGGGAATGTCCGGGCCAGCCCCCGGGGTGCCCACCGGTATCCGGGCCAGCGTGGTCCGGCCGGAAGGGGCTTGCGAGCCCAGCACGCAGGACGGCGCCGACCATTGCCTAGAATGACCGCTCCCACCCTGCCATACCCACCCTCTTGACGCGAGACACCCACCCGCATGCCCCATGACGTCAGCCTGATCTCGACCATCGCCACCGGCTTCGGCCTGGCCCTCGTCTTCGGCTTTCTCGCCATCCGGCTGCGGATGCCTCCTCTTGCGGGCTATCTGCTCGCAGGGATCCTCATCGGTCCGGCCACACCGGGCTTCGTGGCAGACCTGAAGCTGGCCTCGCAACTGGCGGAAATCGGCGTGATGCTGCTGATGTTCGGTGTGGGCCTGCACCTGTCCCTGTCGGATCTGCTGGCGGTGCGACGCATTGCCGTGCCGGGTGCCGTCGTGCAGATCCTTGTGGCCGTGGGCATGGGCATGGGCATGGCGCACTGGTGGGGCTGGCCCATCGGGGCTTCGCTGGTCTATGGCCTGTGCCTGTCGGTGGCCAGCACCGTGGTGCTGCTCAAGGCGCTGGAGGCCAAGGGCCTGCTGGAGACCATCAACGGCCGCATCGCCGTGGGCTGGCTGGTCGTGGAAGACCTGGTGATGGTGCTCGTGCTGGTGTTGCTGCCGGCGTTTGCCGGCATGTTGAACCCTTCGGCTCCCAGCACCCCCGGGGGCGCCCTTGTGGATCACGGTGGCCTGGACGCTGGCCAAGGTGTTCGCCTTCATCGCGACCATGCTGATCGTCGGGCGGCGCGTGTTCCCGCGGATGTTGTCCTGGGTGGCGCGCACCGGCTCGCGCGAGCTGTTCACGCTGTGTGTGGTGGCTGCGGCGGTGGGCGTGGCCTTCGGTGCGGCCAAACTGTTCGATGTGTCCTTTGCCCTGGGCGCCTTCTTCGCCGGGATGATGATGCAGGAGTCGGAGTTCAGCCACCGCGCGGCCGATGAGTCCCTGCCTTTGCGCGATGCCTTTGCGGTGCTGTTCTTCGTGTCGGTGGGCATGCTGTTCGACCCGTCCGTGCTGTGGCAGCAACCCGGCAAGCTGGCCGCCACCATCGGCATCATCCTGGTGGGCAAGACACTCGCTGCCGTGCTGCTGGTGCTGCTGTTCCGCTATCCGCTCAACACGGCGCTGACGGTGGGCATCAGCCTGGCGCAGATCGGCGAGTTCTCCTTCATCCTGGCCGGGCTCGGCGCCTCGCTGGGGCTGCTGCCCAAGATGGGACAGGATCTGGTGCTGGCTGCTGCGCTGGTGTCGATTGCGCTGAATTCGGCGCTGTTCAATGCCATCGAGCCCATGCTCAACTGGATCCGGGCCCGCTCCGAGCTGGCCCGCCGACTGGAAGCGCGCGACGACCCGCTCACCCAACTGCCGGCCACGACGGATCCGGCCCGGCTCACGGGCCAGGTCGTCATCGTGGGGTATGGCTTCGTGGGCGAGCAACTGGCCTCGCAGCTTCAAGCCCAACAGATCCCCTTCGTGGTGGCCGAAGAACATCGCGATGTCGTCGAGCGGTTGCGCGAGTCGCACATCGCCGCCGTGACGGGCGATCTGGCCGACCCGGCCACGTTGATCCAGGCGCACATTGCGCGGGCCGCGGCCATGGTCATCACCGAGCCGGACAGCTTCCGCATCCACCAGTTGGTCGACATCGCACGGCAACTCAATCCGGGCGTGCGGGTGCTGGTACACGGCATGGATGAGGAGGAGGCCCAGCTCATGCGCCGCCAGCTCGACATCGACGTGCTGGTGCCGCAACAGGAACTGGCCGACAGCATGGCCCGTCAAACCCTGGGCTGGGTGCGCACGCCTTCGTCGACCTGATGGACCACACCGCTCCCCTGCCCTTCCTGCGCGAGACGCTGGTCTTCCTGGCGCTGGCCGGCATCCTCATCCCGCTGCTGCAGCGCCTGCGCATCAACCAGGTCATCGGCTTTCTGATCATGGGCGTGGTGGTCGGGCCCTATGGCGCCGGCAGCCTCGCGGACACCTGGCCCTGGCTGGCCTCGGTGACGATCCCGCGGCGCGAAGGCGTGCAGGCGCTGGCCGAGCTGGGCGTCATCTTCCTGATGTTCCTCATCGGGCTGGAGCTGTCGCTGCCGCGCGTGTGGGCGATGCGGCGCTGGGTGTTCGGCGCGGGCACGGCGCAGGTGCTGGGCAGCGCGCTGGTAATCGGCGTGACGGCATACGGTTTCGGCAACACCACCACCGTGTCCCTGGTGCTGGGGCTGGTGCTCTCGCTGTCGTCCACCGCGGTGGTGATGCAGTTGCTCACGCACAGCAGAAGGCTGGCCACGCCCTTGGGGCAGGCGGCCTTTGCCATCCTCATGCTGCAGGACATGGCCGTGGTGCCGCTGCTCATCGTCGTGGACCTGCTGGCACGCAACACCACGGACGGCGTCGTCACCGAGATCCTCAGCAAGTCCCTGCTGTCTGTCGGCGTGGTGGCGGCCATCCTGATCGGCGGGCGCAAGCTGGTGCCCTTTCTGTTCCGGACGTTCGCGCAACAGCGGCAGTCCGAGGTGTTCACGGCGCTGACCCTGCTGGTGGCCTTGAGCATCGCCGGTGCAACGGCACTGGCCGGTCTGTCGATGGCCTTGGGCGCCCTCCTGGCCGGCCTGCTGCTGGCCGAGACCGAATACCGTCATGAAGTCGAAGTCACCATCGAGCCCTTCAAGGGCTTGCTGATGGGGCTGTTCTTCATGTCGGTGGGCATGGGCATCGATGTGCAGGAGGTGGTGCGCGAGCCGGTGCGCATCGTGATGTCCGTCATCGGTCTGTTGATGATCAAGGCCGTGGTGGTGACGCTGTTGCTGCGCCGTGGAGGGCTGAGCTGGGGCCAGTCGGTAGAAGGTGGCGCGCTGCTCGGCCAGGGCGGCGAATTCGCCTTCATCGTGATCGGCTCGGCCTTGAGCACCGGCCTGGTCACCGGCGAGATCGGCCAGTTCATGCTGATGGTGGTGAGCCTGAGTTTGCTGGTCACGCCGCTGGTGGCGCGTCTGGGGCAAAAAGCCGGGCGCCGATTGGATGCGCGCGGCAAGACCGGTGCGCCACCGCAGCCCGGCCCTGAAGAACTGCCGGAAGTCGAAGGGCATGCGGTGGTGATCGGCTACGGCCGCGTGGGCCAGTTGCTGGGCGAAGTGCTGGCGCAGCAGGACATGCCCTTCGTGGCAGTCGAACACAATGTCGAGCGGGTCGGCCGCATGCGCGACGAAGGCAAGCCGGTGTACTTCGGCAATGCCTCGCGGCCCGAGCTGCTGCGCAAGCTCAAGCTGGCCCGGGCCGCTTGCCTGCTGGTGACGATGGACGAGCCCCTGGCCGCACGCCGCGTGGTGCACAGTGCGCGGATTGAATTCCCGGAACTGCCGATCTTCGCGCGTGCCCACGACGAGCCGCATGCGCAGGAGCTGTATGACGCGGGCGCCACCATGGTGGTGCCGGAGACCCTGGAGGCCGGCTTGCTGTTGACGTCCTTTGCCCTGAACGCCGCCGGGCTGCCCGAGCACCAGGTGAACGACATCCTGTCGGACGAGCGGGAAAAGCGCTTCGGCTTCGTCCAACGCTGAGGCCTGCTGTCGATGGAACACGTCCCCCACTGGCTGCTCAATGCCCTGATCTTTCTGACCGCTGCCGTGGTGGCCGTGCCCATTTCGCGCGCGCTGGGCCTGGGCAGCATCATCGGCTACCTGCTGGCCGGCGCGCTCATCGGTCCGTGGGGCCTGGGCCTGATGACGCAGGTGCAGGACATCCTGCACTTCGCCGAATTCGGCGTCGTGCTGATGCTCTTTCTCGTCGGCCTGGAGCTGGAGCCCCAACGGCTGTGGCGCCTGCGCGTGCCGATCTTCGGCCACGGCAGCCTGCAGATGCTGGGCTGCACCATCGCGCTGAGCCTGCCGGCCGCCGCCATCGGTCTGGGCTGGACGCCCTCGGTGATTGCCGCGTTGGGGCTGTCGCTGTCGTCCACCGCCATCGCCCTGCAAGTGATGGACGAGCTGCACCTGACGCAGACGCCGGCCGGCCAGACCGGCTTTGCCGTGCTGCTGTTTCAGGATCTGGCGGCCATCCCCATCCTGGCGCTGCTGCCGGTGCTGGCCGCCACGCCGCATGCGGGCGCCAGCCTGGACCTCACCACGGCGGCCTGGGCCATCGGCAAGGCCTTGCTGGCCGTCGCCGGCGTGATGATCGGCGCGCGCCTGTTGCTGCGCCCGCTGCTGCGATGGATCGCTGCCAGCCGCACGGCCGAGATCTTCACGGCCGCGGCGCTGCTGCTGGTGGCCGCGCTGGCCGTGCTGATGCAGGCGCTGGGCCTGTCGATGGCGCTGGGCGCCTTCCTGGGCGGCGTGCTGCTGGCCGACAGCGAATACCGGCGCGAGTTGGAGACCGACATCGAGCCCTTCAAAGGCCTGCTCATGGGCCTGTTCTTCATCGCCGTGGGCATGGGCATCGACCTGGGCGTGCTGATGTCCCGCCCCTTGGCATTGCTGGGCCTGGTGGCCGGCTTCATCGCCATCAAGGTGGTGGTGATCGCCTGCCTGCTCAGGCGCATCGAAGGCAGCGCGCGCCAGCGCCACATCGTGACGCTGATGCTGGCCCAGGGCGGCGAGTTCGCCTTCGTCGTCTTCCAGGCCGCCGGCCCGGATTTGCTGCCACGCCAGACAGCATCGCTGCTGACCGGCGCGGTGGCATTTTCCATGCTGTTGTCGCCGCTGCTGCTGATGGCCCTGGAGCGCATGCTGGCAGGCGCCGCGCACACGCCCGGACGCGACACGGAGGTGCCCGAACTGGACGGCGAAACCCCGAAGGTCATCATCTGCGGCTTTGGCCGCTACGGGCAGATCGTGGCCCGCATGCTGGGCAGCCAGGACGTGGCCACCATCGTGCTGGACCACGATCCCGACACCATCGACAACGCCCGGGACTTCGGCTCGAAGGTCTACTACGGCGATGCGACCCGGCTGGATCTGCTCAAGGCCGCCGGTGCCGAGAGCGCCGCCGTCATCGTGGTGGCCGTGGACGACGTTCAGGCCTCGCTGGACATCGTCGACATGGTCAAGGCCCACTTCCCCCAACTCAAGATCGCCGCGCGAGCGCGCAACGTCGGCCACCTCTACCAACTGCTGGACCGGCAGGTCGACATGATCGAGCGCGAGGTCTTCGATGCGTCCTTGCTGACCGCGCAGTCCGTGCTCCAGACCCTGGGCTGGCGCCCCGAAGAGGCCGACGAGGTGCGCCACCGCTTCCGCGCGGCCAACCTGCGTCTGACGCACGCCTCGCACGCGCACCACAAGGACCGCGCCAAGCTGATCGCGGTGTCCAAGGAAGGCCGTCGGCAGTTCCAGGAACAGATGGCGCGCGAGCGGGCGGAGAAGGCCGCTTCGAGGCCTGCGGCGGCCGTGGATCCAATGCCCGGCCCTCACAGCGACGACGCTGCCTGACCCCTGACCGTTCCCCCCGGGGTCGAACGCTGGCCCGCGAGGGTTCACCCGCCCCCCCGGCTCGGGGATGCGGCTTGACGCATCCACCGCCAAGTTCACGATACTTCCCCAGCCGCCGGCTAAGAACCGATCAAGCGGCCCAAACAGGGGTATCCATGAAACACAGGCAAGACATCGACGGCTTGCGCGCGCTCGCCGTGGTCGCCGTCATCATCCATCACTTCAGCAAGTCGCTGCTGCCCGGCGGCTACCTGGGCGTGGACGTTTTCTTCGTCATCTCCGGCTATGTGATCACCGCCTCGCTGTTCGAGCGGCGGTCCGACGGCCCGGTCTCCCTGCTCATCGATTTCTATGCACGCCGGGTCAAACGGCTGCTGCCCGCCCTGGTGCTGTTCGTGGTCGTCAGCAGTGCGCTGATCGTGATGGTCAACCCCGCCCCGGAGGTGACGCTCAAGACCGGCATGCTGGCCCTGTTCGGACTCTCCAATCTGTACCTGGTGCGACAAGCGACCGATTATTTCGGCGATGCAGCCTCGCTCAACATCTTCACCCACACCTGGTCGCTGGGCGTGGAGGAACAGTTCTATCTGATCTTCCCGCTGATCGTGGCAGCCACCGGCTTTGGCCGGCACAACGGCCGCACGCATCGCACGTTCTACGCCGTGCTCGCAGCCTTCAGCCTGCTGTCGATCGCCTATCTGACCCGGCAACTGCAGATCGCGCCGGACATCGCCTACTTCCAGATGCCCGGACGCTTCTGGGAGCTGGGCGCCGGCTCTCTGGCGTTCTGGCTCACGCAGCGCGTGGCCGGCACACCCCGTGCGGCATGGCCGGCTGCACTTTCCCTGGTGCTGCTGCTGAGCGTGCTGTGGATGGGGGGCGACTTCACCGTCGGCACCACGGCGGCCGCCGTGCTGGCCACCGTCCTGCTGATCTGGCTGAGCCGCGAGGGCACGCTGCCTTACGCGCTGTTCAGCAGCCGGCCGCTGGTCTACATCGGCCTGATCTCGTACTCGCTGTACCTGTGGCACTGGACGGTGCTGACCCTGAGCCGCTGGACGGTGGGCTTCCACCCCGTCACGGTGCCCTTGCAGGTGATCGCCATGCTGGGCCTGGCCATGGCTTCGTATCACTTCGTCGAAAAGCCGCTGCGCCATGCGCAGTGGTCGACACGCAAGTGGCCCACGATCGTCTTCGGCTTCTCTGCGGCGGCCACGGCAGCAGTCGCGCTCATCGTCGTCATGCGCATGCCCGAAGGCCGCCTGTACGTCGGCCAGCGCCCGCAGATCGAAGCCGTGGGCACGCGTTCGCTCAACCATGTCTACCAGCTTGGCCAGTACCAATGGGATGCCCGGCACTGCGTGCTGCAGGACAACGGTGATGTCGGCAAGCCGATGCGCACGCAGGAGTGCACGCTGGGCGACTTCGCTCACGCACGCAAGCGCGTGCTGGCGCTGGGCAACTCCCAGGCCGCCGCGCTGACCCATGCCTTCGACCGACTGGTGATGGACGATGGCTATGCCGTCACCATCACCTCGGCCTGGGGTGCCTCCCCTGTCAAGGAGGTCGTCAACAAGACGCCCTGGGACAAGGCCAACGGCTACTACTGGACGCAGGCTGTGCCTGAACTGGTCAGGCAACTGCGCCCGGGCGACTGGGTGCTGATGCTCAGTGAACTGGCCACCCTGATGCCGCCCAAGCAGACGCCGGACGAAGCACAACTGCTGCAAGCCTACGAACAGGGCTTGCGACGTACGGCCCGTGAACTCTCAAGCCACGGCATCCGACTGGCGGTCATGCATGGCCTGCCCCATCTGCGTGACGCAAACTGCGATCCGGCCACCGGCCTGGATCAATGGTTCACGCCCTTCGGCGGCCCCTGCAAGTACCTCAGCCGCGATGCCTCGCTGCAGCGGCGGGCCAAACTCGATCACATCCTGGCGCGCCTGTCACAGGAGGATCACATCGTGGTGATCGACCTGTTCGACCTCTTCTGCCCGGGGCAGATCTGCAACCACCTGGGGATCAACCAGACCTTCATGTACCGCGACATGTGGGCGCATCCTTCGATTGAAGCGGCCCGGCTGATGGCCCCGTACTTCCGCCAGGCGCTGACGGATGGGCATTCGGAGGTGAAGCTGGCTGGCACCACCTTGCCGGAAAAAGCCTGTGCCGTAGGCGATAACGTGACCGGCGGTTAAGCCATAAGCTGTCCGCCGGCACTAGGCGTCCCCCAGCCAACAGCGAGTGGCTGCTAAGGCAAAACGTGGCCTAACGGCGAAAAATAAGCCATATGGTGGCCAATCGTGAGAAGAGCCAAACGTGAACGCCCGTGCTGCTTGTTGTGAAGCCACGGCAAGGATGCCAGCACGCCAGAGGCTAAGCTCGTTAAATCGAGCACAAAATCGACTAAGCTCGATTTCACGAGCTCACACCTCAACTGACGAATCTCATATAAGATGTTCGTTAAATCGAGCCTTGTTGGCTGAATCAATGATTTAACGAGCATGAAAGTCAGTCAATCCGCCACGCTTTCCGCCAAGCAACTGGATGAGTGCACCCGCATCGGGGCGCTGCTGGCTCGCCTGCGCGTTGCTCGTAAGGTCAAGCAAACCGACGCTGCCTTGCGAGCCGGTCTGTCCCGCAACACGGCCTATCGCCTGGAAAAAGGCGACCCCGGCTTGGCCATCGGCCAGGTCCTCCGTTACCTGGATGCGATTGCCCCGGGCAGCACCCTGCTTGACCTACTCTTGGAGAAAGACCCGGCCCTGCGCGCGCTCGCCGCGCGAGAGCAAACCCAGCGTGTACGCGACCTCACGGTAGCAGAACTCAAAGCGCTCGACTTCTGAGGGGACACGCATGGCACAAGAAACCACGCTGATGGTCTTCACTCACCTTGGCGAGGACTGGGCGCCTTGCGGCCAACTCCAGATGACCGAAGAAGGCCCGGGCGTGCTCGCGTCCAACTTCGCCTACGGGCTGAACTACGCCCGCCGCCCGGATGCGCTGGAAGTGGACCCAGTGAGTCTGAGCCTTCAGGACCGAGCCCAAGTCTTGGGCAAACGGCTGCTGCCGGCCAATGGCCTGCCTCTTTTCGGTGGCATCCGGGACGCAGCGCCTGACGCATGGGGTCGACGCGTCATCGAGGCCAAGCTCAAAGTTCCGGCCAACTCCCTCCCAGAGTCGCAATACTTGCTACACGCAGGCAGTGACCGGGTTGGCGCACTCGATATCCGTCCGACCATTCAAGATGGGCCAACGCCCGGCCAAAGTGCGACCCACTCGCTGGAATACCTGATGGATGCGGCCGAGCGCATCGAAGAAGGTCTGCCAGTACCGACTCATCTTGAAGCCATCTTCATTGATGGCACGGCGCTGGGCGGCGCACGCCCCAAAGCTTCGGTCCGTGACGAGCATGGCGTGCTGTGGTTGGCCAAGTTCTCAAGCCGGAAAGATGGCTTTGACATCCCATCCGTCGAATGTGCGGCACTGCGTTTGGCTGCTGCAGCAGGACTGACCGTGCCGCCGGTGGAGGTGCGCACAATGGGTGAACGCAAGGTGATGCTCATCCGCCGTTTCGACCGCTACTGGGCTGAGCCGGGCGCGACACTCGATGCATCCGTCAACCTGCTGGCAACGCAACCGGGTCGAGGCAAGGCAGAACACCGCCTGGGCTTCGTCAGTGGCCTCACCCTTGTGGGTTGCGATGAAACCGAGTCGCGAACAAAGGCGTACACCGACCTCGCACAAGCCATACGCAGATACTGCCACCCCAGCGTCATCCGAGCAGACAACGCAGAGCTCTTCAAACGCATGGTCTACAACATCCTGGTCACCAACGATGACGACCATCTGCGCAACCACGGCTTCGTCTACGAACCGCGACTTGGTGGCTGGCGGTTGAGCCCGCTCTATGACGTGCTTCCACGACCCAGCTTGGCTACAGAACGCTACTTGCATCTGGACGTCGGGCCGCAAGGCCGCTTGGCCACGCTCGACAATGCGTTGGAAGCACACGAGATGTTCACGCTGTCGCGTGCCAAAGCCTGCGTGTTGAATCACGAGCAAAACTGAGCCACTGAAGGGCGTGCGTCACGTCCAATTTTGAGCCACGTTATCCACCTACCCTGCTGCTTTTTGCAGCAGCGGGGTGCAGGAGTGATCAACGTGAGCACATTGAGCAAATTGCGCCGCATGGTCCACCGTGACCACCTGAGCGTGCGCGAAGCCAGCCGCAGGCTGGGCATCTCTCGCAACACGGCCGCCAAGTGGCTTGAAGCCGATGCGATGGTCGAGCCCCGCTATCCAAAGCGGGCGACGCTTCCCAGCGTTCTTGACCCCTACAAGGATCAACTTGCCACGTGGCTGAAGGCCGACAGCCACCGCAACAAGCGCGAGCGCCGAGGCGTCAAGGCCATGTTCCGGGCGCTGCAGGCCATGGGCTACCCCGGCAGTCGTGGCCCGGTCTATGAATTTGCCAAGCGCTGGCAGCAGGCGCAGTCCGACGCCCCCACCCGCATGGCCTTCGTGCCCATGAGCTTCGAGATGGGCGAAGCCTTCCAGTTCGACTGGAGCTGCGAGTACCTGTTTGTGGGCGGCATGCGCAAGCGCCTGGAGGCCGCGCACACCAAGCTGGCAGCCAGCCGCGCCTTCATGATGACCGCTTACTTCAGCCAGGCCCACGAGATGCTGTTTGACGCCCACGCTCGGGCCTTTGCTGCCTTTGGTGGCGTGCCGCGCCGGGGCATCTACGACAACATGAAGACTGCCGTCGACAAGGTTGGCCAGGGCAAGAGCCGCACGGTCAATGCCCGCTTCGAGGCCATGACCGGCCACTACCTGTTCGAGCCCGAGTTCTGCAACCGCGCCGCTGGCTGGGAGAAGGGCATTGTCGAGAAGAACGTACAAGATCGCCGACGCGGCATCTGGATGGAGGCGGCCGAGCGCCGTTGGCCCGACCTGGACAGCCTCAACGGATGGCTGCACCAGGCCTGCCTGGACGCCTGGCACACGTTGCCGCACCCCGAGTGGCCAGAGCTGACCATTGCCGACGTCTGGCAGCAAGAGCAGACGCACCTGATGCCCAATCCCGCACCCTTCGACGGCTATGTCGAACAGATGGCGCGGGTGACGGCCACCTCGCTGATCCATTACCAGCGCAACCGCTACAGCGTGCCGTGCGAGTGGGCTCACGCCAGTGTCAGCGTGCGCGCTATCCCGACCGCCTGGTGGTGGTCGGCCCCATCGCCGATGCACCAGAACATCCTGTGAACCTGCCACGCAGCTTCGAGCGAGGACAGACCTTGTACGACTGGCGGCACTACGTGTCAACGTCGGTTTAAAACTGACCCACTTTCCGACGCTGGCGTCGGAGTAAAAGTGACCCACCCGGGCTCTGATCACATCAGTTCCTGGCCTTGATCTGGCCGGCTTTGCGCTTGTCCTTGAGCCGGTAGCTCTCACCGCTGATCTGCACGATGTGGGCGTGGTGGAGCAGGCGGTCCAGCAAGGCCGCGGTCAAGGTCTGATCGTCGGCGAAGGCACTGGCCCATTGACTGAACGGCAAGTTGCTGGTCAGCACGATGCTGCCGCGCTCATACCGCTTGGCGACCACGTTGAAGAACAAGGTGGCCTCTTCACGCCCAAAGGGCAGGTATCCAATCTCATCGACGATCAGCAGGCGTGGTCCGATCACGGCGCGGTTGAAGTATTCCTTGAGCCGATCCTGCTTGTGAGCCGTGGCCAGTTGCAGCATGAGGTCCGCTGCCGTGATGAAGCGCGTCTTGATGCCTGCCATGGCAGCCCGGTAGGCCAAGGCTTGGGCCAGATGGCTCTTGCCGACGCCGCTGGGGCCCAGGAAGACGACGTTCTCCGCCCGCTCGATGAAGGTCAGTGCCGCCAGTTCCTGGATCTGCGCACGCGGTGCACCACTGGCAAAGGCGAAGTCGTACTCCTCCAGGGTCTTGATGGACGGCAGCGTGGCCATCTTCACCAGCGCCGAGCGTTGCCGCTGCAGCCGGGCATCGTTCTCCACCGTGAGGATCTGCTCAAGAAAGTCGCCCAGGCTGTCTTGCTGCTGCGCGGCACGTTGCGCCACAGCGGCCCATTCGCTGGCGATTCGCTCGAGCTTGAGCGCCCCGCACAGCGTGGCAATGCGTTCATGCTGAAGGTTCACGGTCGGACCTCCAGCAGCTCGTTGTAAACGGACAGGGGATGCTGCAAGCTCTCCGCTGGAATCGGCCTGCTGCGCATCGGTATGGCTGGCAAGGCCTGCGGTTGTGTGGCCGGCAACGGCAGTAAGGCTGCACGCTCCAGTGCGAGCCGCCTGTCAGGTCGTTCGCCTGTTGTACCGTGTATGCGGCTGTTGGCCACCTCGATCAGCCATCGGCCGATGTGGGCGTTGGCGGCTTGCACGTCGAGCCTGAGCCCGGCTTGCTTCAGGCTCGCGGCCAGGGGCACGCAGAAGCTGCCCTTGAGGTAGCCATTGAAGCGCTCGACCTTGCCCTTGGTCTTGGCGCGATACGGGCGGCACAGGCGCGGTGTGAATCCGAAGCGCTCGGACATCTGCAGCATCTGGCTGTGCCAACGATGCCGCCCCTCTCCATAAGCGTCGCGCTCGGTGACGATGGTGCTGGCGTTGTCGAACAGCACATGCTGCGGCACGCCGCCGAAGTACTCGAACGCATCGGCCAGGCAACTGCCCAGCGTCTCAGCACGCTCGTCCGCCGTGAAGCGCACCCAGCTGGCGCGGCTGTAGCCCAGCGTGGCCACGAAGGCGATCAGCGGCTCGCGCCCCTTGCGGATGTGCGTGAAGTCCGCCTGCATCTGCTGGCCTGGCGCCGTTTCGAACCGCACGAGCGGCTCCACCGGCTTGTCGCGATGGCCGTTGATGAACTGCTTGAGTTGCGTCAGCCCGCCCGTGTAGCCCTGCTGCGTGATCTCGCGCAGCAGCACGACGGCCGGAATCCAGTGCGGCCTTGCCGCCTCGATCCTTTGCAGCAGATAGCCCTTGAACGGGTCAAGCTTGGTCGCCCTTGCTGAACGCGGGCCATGACCGCCGCCCCTTCCTCACGCAGGTACCGCCTGACTGTGTTGCGCGAACAGCCCAGCTGCCGCGCCATCTCCCGGATGCTCATGCCCCGCCGAGACATCACCTTGATCTCCACTATTTGCTCCTGGGTCAACATCGGCGGCAAAAGCCGCCATCCTCACCCCAGGTGGGTCTTTTACTGCGACGAGGTGGGTCAGTATTACTGCGGCGGTGACACTACGTGCTGCTCGGCGCAACCTGGCGCTTTGCGCAACGGCGCCCCCTTGACCATGCCCGGCCTGCGTTGCGCGCCGCGGCCGCGTGTGCCCGCTTGGCCTCCTGCGGGCGATGACGGGTGCGGTGGGCTGGCGCTGCATCGGCCACGTGGCGCCGCCATGTGCTCAACGTGCTGCCGCTCGACTTCCTCGTCGCTGGGATGCTCATGACTGCCCGTGCGCCGTGTCCGTGTGCTCGGCCCCACGTGGTCTTCGTGGGCGGCCCGGCCCGGCACCCCGCCCCCCGCGTTCATGCCATCGGCGCCGGCCGCTTTTCTCGCGGTGGGCGAGGCGCCGTTTCGCGACGCCAAGATGACCCCGCCTGCCCGCTCACCCATCACTGCCCATCGTCGAGACCGGCAATCAAAGCTGGCTTCGCCTCGCGGCGCAGCGCCCCTGCTGGTGACGTCGGTGACCTGGGGGAACTGCTCCTTGAGCAGCTTGCGGGCGTCTGCTTCGGTGTGAGCCAGGTCAGGCCGGGCTTTCAACAGCGCCTTGGCCAGGTGGCCGGATACGTACATGTGCGGCAGCTCTTGGGCCAGCGAACGACCAGCAGCCTTCAGCTCGGCCTCGACCGTGGGTAGGATGCCTTCGCGGCTCATCCACAGCACGAGTTGCGCCTGGTTGTACTGCTCGGGCAAGCCCTTCGACTTGAACACGATGCCGAGCAGCGCCAAGCGGACCTTGTCGCCCGCACCGGCTCCGAGCTTGCCCGCGGCCGCATGCAGCGTGCCGTGCCGCTTGCCTTGGGTGCTGAGCTCCTTCAGGTGCTCGAACACGCCGGTAGGCAGCTTGGCCGGCTGCGGGCGGTGGCGCCGTCAGTGAACTGGTAGTCGGTCCACAGGGTGCGCAGCATTTTGGCCAGGTGCGATTTGCCGCTGCCATAGAAGCCAGAAATCCAGACACCCGGCTGCTCGGTGCCGGCGTCGAGGTTCACCAGGAACTTGTCGAGGATGGTCTCCAGGCCCTTTTCGTACTGGCCGTCGCAGACGAAGGTCTCAAGCTCATAGCGAAGGATGTCCTGGGCGGCTGCTGAGTGGTCTTCCGAGACCTCGGCGACGCCGTTATTGACGAGTCGGTTTTCCTTCGGGGCCTTGTTGTAGATGTCCCTGTTCAGCATGGTGGTCCTTGCTCTGATTTTCGGTGTGTCGTGTTCGCTCAGTCCTGGGCCAGCAGTGGTGGCCGGTGTTCCAGCCGTCTCGCGCATCGGCGCGGGGGGTGGTGCTCGCCGGGGAGACCCCTGCGGTCTGTGCCCGGTTTGGCTTGGCGTTGAGGTCGGCGCGAATTCCGTCAGCTGCCGGTTGGTAGCCTGCCAGGTTTCTGGAGACTCAAAGTACGCGCGCGGTCTCCTGGGCAGCCATCACTCGGGGAGGCGTTGGTCAGGTCAGAGCCCAGCGCTTCCTGCTGCTGGGTGGCCGCGACTCCTCGACGTTCGCGCGCAGCCGCGCTTTGCCTGTCGTGCCGCGGGCGCGGCCCGGCCTCATTGGCTCCTGCCGTAGGGGTGATGGATTCGGGGTGTGCCTGGACTGCGGCGCGCGTCTTGCGCACCCGGCCGTTCAGGTGGCCTGCTGCTGTCCAGGTGCCGGCTCATTCTGCGCAAAGGACTTGGCGAGCGGGGCTACGGTGGTTGACTCGGCGAGTCCGTTGTACTGCTTTCTTGTAACTGCCGCGCCAATCGGCTGACCGATGATGATGGTGGCCGCAGGGTCGCGTGCCAGCGCTGCAGTGAGGGCGGCGGCTGAGCGCGTTCGCTCAAGGGCCGAGACGGCGCACGCTCGTGGACTGGCCGCGTCAAGACTGTAGAGTGCCCTCAGCGCAGCGTCAACTCGCGGGCCTTGCGAGTCGGTTTTCCCAGCACGTTTTCGTCCAAGATGGCCGGGCGTAGCGTTCATGACTGGACTCTGGTTCACTATGACCTAGAAGCAGGCGAAGTTCGTCCAGCATCATCGTCCGTGCGGCGTGGGGACCATTTGAACCATAACGAAAGCCCAACTGACCTAGGAGTGCTTGGCGTTGCTCTGTCACGCGGCCGACCCTCGCGAACTTGGATGAGCAACGTTTCATCGGGCACGCCTCAAGTGGATATCCCTGCGCACGACAGTAGGTCACCACCATTACCTCGACCATGTTGGCAAGGCTGCGCATCTCCCGCTCTGCAGCTAACTGCAACGCCTGTTTGATGTGAGGCTCGACTCGAACACTGACGACTTCAGACTTGCCGGTTGCCATTGAGCCTCCATAAGTAAAATGCTATCGGTTTGCAAGCATAGCGCACTCACTTGCCTACTTGCTCCGATGCATGCTTCGCAAATCAGACTCACGAGCTCCTAAACAAAAGAAGCCTGCCAGATGGGCCTGACAGGCTTCGATTTACGGCTAGCACGCGAACTCAATAAAGCAAAAAGTGGCCTAACGACGAAAAAGCCATAAAGCGCCTTTTCGGCCCTTTATGGCTAACGGCACAAAGCCGGTGGGGCAACCAGTGCCAACTGGCGGGTGCGGTGAGATTCGAACTCACGGAACGCGCAAACGTTCGCCGGTTTTCAAGACCGGTGCCTTAAACCGCTCGGCCACACACCCTTGGAGAGCCCGCATTGTAGCGGTCAATGCCCGCCTGGTCTCTGCGACTGCGGGCAATCGACCTGGATGATCTCGCGCGAAGCGCCATCGATGCGTGCAGCGGTGAGCGGCCCGCCCCAGATGCAGCCGGTGTCCAGGCTCAGCAGATCGTCCCGGTTGATGAGGCCCAGGGTGGACCAGTGCCCGAACGCGATGGGCGTGCCCAGCGTGCGGCGGCCCGGCACCTCGAACCAGGGCATGTAGCCGGCGGGCGCACTGCCTGCCCCCTCCTTGGTCGCAAACTCCATGGTGCCGTCGGCCGAGCAAAAGCGCAGCCGGGTCAGCGCATTGACGACGCAGCGCCAGCGCGGCACGCCCATGAGCGAGGGGTCCCACCTGGCCGGCTCGTTGCCATACATGTCGATCAGAAAGGGATGCACGTCCGGTCCGGCCAGCATGGCTTCCACCTCCCGCGCCAGGGCGACGGTCTGGTCTGCATCCCACTGCGGCACGACACCGGCATGCACCATCAGCCACCCATGCGCATGCACGGCCAGCTTCTGATGACGCAGCCATGTCAACCAGTCGTCTTTATCGGGCGCCTGGAGGATGCCCTCCAGCGTGTCGCTGCGGTGCGGCTTGCGCACGCCGTGCGCCACCGCCAGCAGATGCAGGTCGTGGTTGCCCAGCAGGCAGGTGGCGGCGCCTTCGAGCGCCCGCAACTTGCGCAGCACGCCCAGAGAGTCCGGCCCGCGGTTGACCAGATCGCCCAGCACGAACAGGTGGTCGCGCGAAGGTGAGAAATCGATGGTGGACAGCAGCCGCTCGAAAGGGCTGCAGCAACCTTGCAAATCGCCAAGCAGATAGATCATGGAACGGATTCTGCTACGCTTGTCGGTCCCTGAACGCGTGGCCCGGAACTGCCGGCGCCCTGTATGGACTTAGCCCTGCTGATCTTCCTGGTCCTGCTCAATGGCGTCTTCGCCATGTCGGAAATGTCGCTGGCCGCCAGCCGAAAGGCCCGCCTGCAGGTCATGGCTGAAACCGGCGATGCCGGTGCCCAGGCCGCCATGGTCCTGCACGACAACCCCACTCAGTTCCTGTCCACGGTGCAGATCGGCATCACCTCCATCGGCGTGCTCAACGGCATCGTCGGCGAGGCCGTGTTCTCGCCGCCGCTGGCCCGCTGGCTCGAAGCGCATCTGCCCATTTCCGAGCAGATCGCCAGCGTCTCGGCCACCGGCCTGGTCGTGCTGATCATCACCTTCGTGTCCATCATCTTCGGCGAGCTGGTGCCCAAGCGCATCGGCCAGATGTACCCGGAGCCGGTGGCGCGTTTCGTCGCACAGCCAATGACGTGGCTGTCGCAGATCACCCGCCCGTTTGTGCGCCTGCTGTCGTTCACGACGGAGGCCACGCTCAAGCTCATCGGCATCAAGGACAACGGCAACCGCAGCGTGACGGAAGAAGAGATTGCCGCGCAGTTGGAAGAAGGCCTGGATGCAGGCGTGATCGAGGCCCATGAACACCAGATGGTGCGCAATGTGTTCCGGCTGGACGAGCGCCAGATCGGCTCGATGATGATCCCCCGCAGCGACATCGCCTGGCTGGACATCGAGGTGTCCATGAGCGAGAACCTGGCCACCATCGCCGAACATGGCTACTCGCGCTACCCGGTGTGCCGCGGCGGCCTCGATGACGTCCTGGGTGTGATGACCGCACAGCAACTGCTGCATCAGTTGACCCGCCAGCAGCACAACGACCTCACCGAAGGTCTGCTGCCCGCCGTCTTCGTGCCGGAGACCCTGTCGGGCATGGAACTGCTGGAGCACTTCCGCGCCTCGGACACGCAGATGGTGTTCGTGGTCGATGAATACGGCGAGGTGCAGGGCGTGATCACGCTGCGCGATGTGCTGGAAGCCATCACCGGCGAGTTCACGCCGCAGCAGGCCGAAGACGCCTGGGCCGTGCAGCGCGACGATGGCTCCTGGCTCATCGATGGCCTGATCCCCGTGCCCGAACTCAAGGATCGGCTGGAGATCAAGAACCTGCCCGATGAAGACCGGGGCCGCTACAACACGCTGGCCGGCATGGTCATGCTGCTGCTGGGCCGCCTGCCGCAGACGGCCGACAAGGTCGAATGGGAAGGTTGGCGCTTCGAGGTGGTGGACATGGATGGCAAGCGCATCGACAAGATCCTGGCCAGCCAGCTTCCCGAGCGGTGACCGCCAGACAGAGATGCACACGCATGTGCGTGCGCCCTCATGAACCTTGCCAGTAGTGGCGATGCGCATCACGCCAGCATTGCCCCAGCCTGAGTGGTGTGCCCTTCTTCACCTCTGCGACCTCGGGCGATCCGCTGGACCACAGGTGCATGCCGCAGGATGTCGTGGCGATCCAGGCCAGCCCCATGTCGTCATAGCGGGCGGTGACCTCGGCCGCTGGATGCCCGTAACGGTTGCGATGCCCTGCCTGGATGACGATCTGCCGCGGTGAGACGGCCTTGAGAAAGGCGCTCGAAGATGAGGTGGCACTGCCGTGATGCGGTGCCATCAGCAGGTCAGCCTGCAATGTCTCTGCCTTGCCCGACGCGCCAGCCGCCCGATCGATGATCACCCGCTCCTGTTCGCGTCCGATGTCCCCCGTCAGCAACGCACTGCCCGCACCCGCGCCACCTGAGCCTCGGCCCACATGGCCCCCGGCTTCGATCCGCAGCACGCAGGACACGGCATTGGGCTCGATGCGCTTGGGCCGTCTGGCGCGGGCGGCCAGGTCGTCGGCCGTGGGGTGCAGAAACCGGAAGCGGACCCCATCCCACGTCCACGACAGCCCTTCGCCACAGGGTTCGTGCGGCGGGATGAGGCCACGTCGATCGCCGCGCATGCGCAAGGGATGGTCAGCAGGCAGCGAAGACATCAGTCGGGCCACCTGCATCTGGTCCATCACGGCTTGGGCGCCACCGACATGATCGTTGTCTTCATGGCTGATCACGAGGGCATCCAGGCGCTGCTCGCCCATGGCGCGGAACAGCGGCACGAGAATGCGCTCGCCCGCCCCCGGCGAATCGCCCTGCTTGGGGCCGGCATCGAACAGCAAGCGGTGATGCCGCGTGCGAACCAGCACGGCCGTGCCCTGCCCGATGTCCACGCTCAGGATCTGGAAGTGCCCTGGCGACGGATCCGGCAGGAGACGCCACCCATGCGGCACATGGCCCAGCACCAGCGCGAAGGGCAGCAAGGCCAGACGCCAGCGCATGCGCCATGGCAAGGCCAGCGCACAACCCGCCAGCACGGCCGGCAGGGCCGACCACCATGGCAAGTCCGGCAACTCGAACGTGGCATAAGGCCAGGCGGTCACCCCTTGCAAAACCGCCATCAGCAAGCCAAGCAGCCAGGCGCCGGCCGACCAGCATGGCGTCCACACCATGCCAAGCAAAGCCAGCGGCGTGATCGCCAGCGTGAACAGGGGTATGGCAACGAGGTTGACGCCGGCACCGATGACGGACACCTGTCCAAAACACACGATGATCAGGGGCAGCAAGGCCCAGGTCACCAGCCACTGCGCGGAAGTCATCTCGGCAGCGCCTTGCCAGGCGGCCCGGGCAGCGCTGGCCAACCACCGCGCCGCACGGGCCCGCCCTCGCTCTTCGTTCGGCGCAGGCGCCAGCGGCTTGGCCAGCCCCTCCGCATTCAAGCCAGCGGACATCAGCACGGCCACCGCCACAAAGGACAGCCAGAAGCCCGGCTGCCGGATGCACCACGGATCCAGCACCGTGAGGAGGACGGCGGCGCTCAAGCACACCATGGGCCATGGCCAGCGCCGTCCACTGGCCCGCATCACGGCCACCAGCCACATCATCGCCACCGTTCGCTGCGCCGGCACGCCCCAGCCCGCCAGCAAGGCATACAAGGCGCTGGCCGCCACGCCGCACCACAAGGCCACATCGGAAGCGGGCCAGACATGCATGCCGCCATGCCACCTCGACCAGACACGTCGCGCCGCCCATGCCACCAGCCAGCCCATCATGGCGATGTGCGTGCCGCTGATGGCGATCACATGCCCCAGGCCGGCCTTGCGGAACACGTCCCAATCGGCATGGTCGATGGCCGACTGATCACCCACGGACAAGCCCGCCAGCACGCCAGCAGCCCGCTGGTCCGGCACTGTGACAAAAAGGCGTTCACGGATGTCCTGACGAAAACGGTCGATGAGCCCCTGCCACGGCCATCGCGGGTGTGCAGCCAGCATCACCGGGGCAGGCGCGTTCGCCGGCACCACACCCACGGCTCGCACACCACGCTCGAAGTACCCCAGGGTGGGATCGAATCCACCTGGGTTCGACACGCCATCCGGCTCATGCAGGCGCACGCTCAAACGCCATCGCTGCCCTGCCCGCGGCAGGCTGCCCACGCCTGAGGACATCCGCAAGCTCAACAGGCGCGGGGCCTGCCGCACCTCCTGTTCGGAAGCGGCCACGGCACTGTCTCCCTCATCCCCCCATGCCTGTACGCGTGCATCGAACACCACCATGGCCCCTTGCCGCTGCGGCAAGCCCTGCACCGCCACCACCACCGGGCGCACAACGCCCAACCATGCAGAAGGCAGGCGCTCGGCCATCCGATGGGCGGCGCGCAACTCGGTGCTGGACCACGCCACGCCGAAGCACGCCAGGCAGGCCAGGCACCACAACCAGGCCCCGGCCTGTGTGGCGCGCCGCGCTGGCGCGGGCACCGTGCGCTGTCCAATGCCCCGCCCCTTGAGCAGATGTCCCCGCTGGCCTCGATGCACGCGCTGCAGCCGTTGCCAGATGAGCATGACCATCAAGGCCAGCCCGCCGGCAGCGGCCAACACGCCCACGGCCCATCGCTCTGGTGCCAGGCTCGCCTGACTGGTCTGGCAGATGACGCCGAGCAGCCAGGCCAGCGCCAGACTCAACCACCGGCCCATGGCCGCTCGCACCGCGATTCACGGTCACAACGCGCGCATTGCTCACGCCGCAACGCCACCTCATCTCCATGGGCCTCCATCGCACCATCCTCCGCTTGGTTTGTTCTTCTGCCTGACTGGCATCACCGGACACGCTTGACGGCGCCAGCTTCAAGGCGGGCGGATTGTGGGATGGCGACAGGCCCCCTTCAAGCACCCTTGCAGGTGATGGACGCGCGTTCAGGCCAGGCGTGGATAGGTGAAGAACAGAAAGTGCACGGCATTGACGGTGAAGTGCACCGTCACCGCTGCCCCCAACCGGCCAGTACGCGCACAGGCCAGGCCATAGCCAAGCCCCGCCAGTGTGGCCAGCGCCGCGAACAGCCAGCCACCGCCCACATGCGCCAGCCCGAACAACACGGCAGCCACCGCGACCGCCCCCCACACCGCATGCCGTTTCCAGGCCGGCCGGGCGCTCATCCAGCGGGCCAGCCCGCCCTGCACCAGGCCACGGAAAAACGCCTCCTCCGCCACGCAGGTCAAGAACAGGTTCACCAGCATGAAACGCCAGACCAAGGCCCACGCATCGGGCACGGTCAACCAGCGCGGTGCCACGTGCACCAAGCCCACCGCCCAGGCCAGCCCCATCACGATGGTGGCGGTACCCAGTGCCCAGGCGAGCACCTGCCCGACCAGGGCGGCGTCACATGGCCCCGCGTGAGCACGTCTGTCACACCCCGCAGTGCGGCCCATCAGCATCCACAGACACAGCCCAGCCAAGCCCTTGTCCACATGCGCAGACAGATTGAACGGCAGTGCGCCAGGCGCCAACACGACATTCACCATCAAGGGCAGATGGCGAAAACCGGGCAACACATGCAAGGCCATGGCCAGCGCCAAGGCGCCAAAGCACCCGCCCGACAGCAGGCCTTGGCTCCGGCCGTGCCACCACCCCGCCAGGCACAGCAGCATCACCCACCACACCCCCATGGGCTGCACCAACCCCGCTGCAAGGCCGAACGCCAGGCAGGCCAGCAGTCCAGCGGGCCACGCCGGCCACTTCTTGCCTGCCACACGCAGGTGCAGACCGGCCGCGCCAGCCACGATGGCCAGCCCCAAGGCAAGGAAGGTGAATGACGCAGCGTTCATGGTGATCAGTCATACCCGGACGGCCGGCTGCCTGCCGGACCTGGGTGTAGGATTCTGAGCCACGCCTCACCGACCCACACTGTCGCCACCATGTCCATCGCCCAACGCCTGCAAGCCCATGGCATCACGCTGCCCCCCGTGGCCACGCCTGCCGCCGCCTACGTCCCCTTTGTCCGCACCGGCAACCTCGTCTTCCTCTCCGGCCACATCGCCAAGAAGAACGGCCAGGTGTGGACGGGTCAGTTGGGCAAGACCTTGACCACCGCTGAAGGCAAGGAGGCCGCGCGCGCCGTGGCCATCGACCTCATGGGTACCCTGCAGGCCGCCGTGGGCGATCTGGAAAAGGTGGTGCGCATCGTCAAGGTGATGAGCCTGGTCAACAGCAGCCCCGACTTCACCGAGCACCACCTCGTGACCAACGGCTGCTCCGAGTTGCTCGGCGAGATCTTCGGCGAAGCCGGCGTGCATGCGCGCAGTGCCTTCGGCGTGGCGCAGATTCCGCTGGGCGCCTGCGTCGAGATCGAGCTGATCGCCGAAGTGCGCTGACACATGAGCACCCTCGGCAAGCTCTCGCCCCGCCTGGCCATGGCTGCGCTGGGCTTCGTTTCGGCAGGCTCGGTGCTGCTGGCCCTGCTGGCCCAGCACAAGTTCGGCATGGAGCCCTGTCCCTGGTGCATCCTGCAGCGCATGCTGTTCGTGCTGATCGCCGTGCTCTGCCTGCTGGCCGCGGCCGTGCCGGCCACCCTGTGGCGCCGGCTGATGTCCCTGCTGATCCTGCCCGTGGCGGTCAGCGGCGTGGCCGCGGCGCTGTGGCAGCACTTCGTGGCGGCCAAGAGCAGCTCGTGCGCGCTGACACTGGCCGACAAGATCATCACCTACTTCGGCCTGGACACGCGCTGGCCCGAGGTCTTCGAGGTGCGTGCCAATTGCGCCGATGCGGCGGCCAGCATCCTGGGCGTGCCCTTCGAGTTCTGGAGTCTGGCCCTGTTCGCCCTGGTGGGCATCGTCTGCCTCTACAGCGCCGTCACCGCAGACCGACGTGCTTGATCAGGATCCCCTGCTGCCCACGGCCCTGCTGGACTTCCCTTCCCCTGAAGCGATCCAGCAGCCAGGCGGCCTTGCGAGCGAGCCCTCGCTGCCTCGCCAACGCTGGCGCTTTGACCGGCCGACGCGCTGGCTGGTGGCGCACGACCCCAGCCAGGTGCCCAGCCTGCTGGACGCCGCACACAGCTTCGCCCGGCATGGCCAGTGGTGCGTGGGCTGGGTGGCGTACGAGGCGGCTCCCGGTCTCAATCCGCATCTGCCCGTCAAGGCGCTGCCGCCCGGCCAGCCGTATGCCGTGTGGGCCGTGTTCGACCACGCCGAGCCCTGGTCCGGTGAGCCTGTCGAACCTGAAGCGGCCACGCCCTGGTCTACGGGCCCCTGGCAGGCCGATCTCGATACCGCCCACACCGAAGCACGCATTGCGCAGATCCACGATCTGATCCGCGCCGGCGAGGTCTACCAGATCAACCTGACCACGCAGCTTCACGCGCCGTATGAAGGCGAGCCGGCCTCGCTGTGGGCCTACTTCATGGCGCTGCGCCGCAGTCAGCCACAGGGCTTTGGTCTGATGCTGGACGCACGCGCCGCATGCCGCGCGCCGGGGGCCGTGCTGAGCGTCTCGCCCGAACTCTTCTTCGACTGGGATGGACAGATCATCACCACCCGGCCCATGAAGGGCACCGCGGCACGCGGCCACGATGCAGACAGCGATGAAGCTGCCGCGCGACACCTGCGGGCCAGCGCCAAGGAGCGGGCAGAGAACCTCATGATCGTGGACCTGCTGCGCAATGACCTCTCGCGCATTGCGGAGGTCGGCAGCGTGCAGGTGCCTTCGCTGTTCGATGTGCAGGCCTTGCCCACGGTATGGCAGATGACGTCCACGGTCACCGCCCGCAGCAAGCCGGGCCTGAGCCTGAGCGAGGCCTTTGCGGCCCTTTTCCCATGTGGCTCCGTCACCGGCGCGCCCAAGCGACAGGCCATGCACCACATCGCCACGCTGGAGCGCACCGCGCGCGGCGTGTACTGCGGCGCGGTGGGCCTGATGGCACCGGGCGGCCGCGTCACCTTCAACGTGCCCATCCGGACGGTCTGCGTGCACACGCCCCCGCCTCCGGCCCCCTGGCGCGCGCACTGTGGCATCGGCAGCGGGATCACGCTGGACGCCCAGGCCGAAGGCGAAACCGCCGAATGGCGGGCCAAGCAAGGTTTCCTCAAGCGGGCAGATCGGCCGTTCCAGTTGCTGGAATCCCTGCGCCTGGTCGAAGGCCACATCCCCCGGCTGGCACTGCACCTGGCCCGCATCGCCCGAAGTGCCGCGCATTTCGGATGGCCCCGTGACGAGGCGACGATGCAGCGCGTCCGTGCGGCCCTCGACCACATGGCGCAGACGCATCCCCAAGGGGTCTTCAAGCTGCGCCTGCTGCTGGATGCGACCGGCCATGCCGAGGTTCAGGCCGCACCGCTCACCGGCCCGGGTGGGGAACTGGCCCAGGATGGCCCCACCGGCCACGACACCCCCCTCATCGAGGTGAGCCTGGCAGACCATCCCATGCCACAGGCCGACGAGTTCAACCGACACAAGACCACGCGACGCGAGGCCTATGCCGGCTTCACACCCCGGGCCGGCTGCTTCGACACGATCTTGTGGAACAGCCGGCACGAAGTGACCGAGTCCACCATCGGCAACATCGCCGTCAAACAGGATGGATGCTGGTTCACCCCACCCTCAAGTGCGGGGCTGCTACCTGGCGTGATGCGGCAATCGCTGATCGCCGACGGGACGCTGCAAGAGCGCACGATCCACGTCTCCGAACTGGCTTCTTCAGAGGGCATCGCGCTGTTCAACAGCGTTCGCGGCTGGCTTCCGGCGCGGCTCCACGCGCCCTGAACGCGGCACAGCCCCGTTCGATCCCAATTCCTTGATTTGTGAAGGGATATGCCCTTTTGCCGCCCGGCTTCTGCACAATAAATACCGATCAGTCACTTTTTATACAGATTGGTCTTAACGACAACTTATCGGTAAAGGAGCCGAATCATGACCTCGTTCGCCCGCTTTCCGTCTTCGCTCATCCGTCGCTTGCCTGCTGTCTCCAAGACGGGTCGCATGGCTGCGCTGGCCCTGGCCGGCCTGGCGCTGAGCTCCGCCGCCCAGGCGGCCACGCCCATCAGCCTCAACAGCTACATCCAATGCCGCTACACCGCCCTGGTGGAGTTCCCCGGCACCATCGTGGAAGCAGCGGTGGCCACGCCGGAACTGAGCACCCTGGTGACGCTCGTGAAGGCCGCCAATCTGGTGGACGCCTTGAACGGCAAGGGCCCGTTCACCGTGTTCGCGCCCACCAATGACGCGTTCGGCAAGGTCCCCGCACCGCTGCTCAACCTGATCGGAGGCAACACCGAACTGCTGACATCCGTGCTGACCTATCACGTGACGGCCGGCAGCGCCGACCCTCGCCGCACCCTCACGCCCATGCAGGTGACGACCCTGCAAGGCCAGACGGTGTTCGTCGGCTATGACAAGGACGGTGCCTCGGTGAACCAGTCGGTGGCGGCCTGCAAGGGCGTGAAGACGAGCAATGGCACCGTGTGGGTGATCGACAGCGTGCTGCTGCCACAGTTCAAGTGATATACGCCCGGTAAGCACTGCAAGGCGGTGGCGCGCATGTGGCCACCCTGCGTCACGCCGCCTTGCAGGCGCATGCAGCGGCACACTACGGGTTTCTGTTTTGAAGAGGCCCTTCACCATGCGACTGCTGCACACCATGCTGCGCGTTGGCAACCTCCAGCGCGCCATCGACTTCTACACCCAGGTGCTGGGCATGAGCCTGCTGCGCACCACCGACCGGCCCGAGCAGCAGTACACGCTGGCCTTCCTGGGCTACGGTCGCAACCCTGAGCATGCCGAGATCGAGCTGACCTACAACTACGGCGTGGAACGCTACGAGCTGGGCACGGCCTATGGCCACATCGCCATCGGCGTGCCCGACGTGCGCGCCACATGCGATGCGGTGCGCGAGAAAGCCGCCGCACTGGGCGGCGCCATCACCCGCGAGCCGGGCCCCATCAAGGGCGGCCAAACGGTGATCGCCTTCATCACCGATCCCGACGGCTACAAGATCGAGTTGATCGAGCGCCCCGAGAAGGCGAGCGAACTCAACTAGGCCTAGGCCCGCCGCGCCGGGATGCGTGGCGTGTCCACCTGCACATCGCCACACTGCGCACGATGTCGCAACGCGTGGTCGATCAGTACCAACGCCAGCATCGCTTCGGCGATGGGCGTGGCGCGGATGCCCACGCAGGGGTCGTGGCGCCCGAAGGTCTCGACCGTGGCGGGCTGCCCGTTCAGATCGATGGACTGGCGCGGCGAGCGGATGGAACTGGTGGGCTTGATGGCAATGGCCACACGCAGGTCCTGCCCCGTGGAGATGCCGCCCAGCACGCCGCCGGCGTGGTTGGTGGCAAAGCCGTCGGGATACAGCTCATCGCCGTGCACGGTGCCACGCTGCGAGACCGATTCAAAGCCTGCGCCGATCTCGACCCCCTTGACCGCATTGATGCCCATCATCGCGTAGGCGATGTCGGCATCAAGCTTGTCGAACAGCGGATCGCCCAGGCCCACCGGCATGCCGCTGGCCTCCACGATGAGCTTGGCACCGCAAGAGTCGCCATCCTTGCGCAGCTCGTCCATGTAGGCTTCCAGCGCCTCGATCTGGCTGAGGTTGGGTGCGAAGAAGGCGTTCTGGTGCACATGCTCCCAGCCCTCAAAGGCAATCGGCACCGTGCCCAGCTGTGTCATGCAGCCGCGGATCTCCGTGCCGTACTGCGCCTTGAGCCACTTCTTGGCCACGGCCCCGGCCGCCACCATGGGCGCCGTCAGGCGGGCCGACGAGCGCCCGCCGCCGCGCGGATCCCGGATGCCGTACTTGTGCCAATAGGTGTAGTCGGCATGACCTGGGCGGAAGGTCTGCAGGATGTTGCCGTAGTCCTTGCTGCGCTGATCGGTGTTGCGGATCACCAGGGCGATGGGCGCGCCGGTGGTCTTGCCTTCGTAGATGCCGCTGAGGATCTCGACGGCATCCGGCTCGTTGCGCTGGGTGACATGGCGCGAGGTGCCGGGGCGACGACGGTCCAGATCGGGCTGGATGTCGTCCACGCTCAATTCGAGCCCGGGCGGGCAGCCGTCGATGACACAACCGATGGCCGGGCCATGCGATTCGCCGAAGTTGGTGACGGTAAACAGGAGGCCGAAGGTGCTGCCGGGCATAGCGCGCTCTAGGAGGTCGGTCGTGGGAGAACGGGAAAGGCGTTATTGTCCCCCATCGGCGCGATCTGCGGGTTTCCGGGCGGCTTGGCGGCAGCTTTCGCGCCGGCATGACGCCATCCGGAAAAAACAAACCCGGCCTGAGCCGGGCATCGCGACCGTCGCAAGGGCGGCGCCTGTCGAGGCGCGCTCGCCGCTCGTGCACTTACAGCAACGCGGGGCGCTCCTGGGTGGCCTGTTCGTCCACCGGCCAATCGCGGATGTAGGCCTTGAGCATGCGGTTCTCGAAGTCCTGCCCTTCCACCACGGCGCGCGCCACATCGTAGAAAGAGATCACGCCCATCAGCGTCTTTTGCGTCATCACCGGCATGTAGCGCGCATGGCGATTGAGCATCATGCGGCGCACCTCGTCGATCTCGGTCTCCGGGGTGCATGTCAAGGGGTGATCGTCCATCACCGAGCGAACCATCAGCGAGCCCACCGAGCCGCCGTTGCGCACCACGCCCTGGATCACTTCCCTGAACGTCAGCATGCCGACCAGATCGCCATGCTCCATGACCACGAGCGAGCCGATGTCATGCTCGGCCATGGTGGCCGTGGCTTCGGACAGCGGCTGGTCAGGCTGGACCGTGAACAGGGTGCTGCCTTTGACGCGCAGGATGTCGCTGACTTTCATGGACCGGTCTCCTCAGGGCGATGGACAGGAAAAAACGGACGTGGACGCAAACCAATATAGCCCCTTCGGCGTGCATCCGCCAAGAGGAAATTTGGTAGACCGCCCCACGGCCATGCGAAAGAAGCCGCCTTCCTCAGGGTTGCCCCGGGGTTGCCACATCACCCACGCCTCGTTCAGCCGTGGATCCGTGGCCACCCCGGTGGCCGTGCCGCGACAGCTCAGTTGCAGCTGTTGACCGGCGCCTTGCTGCCGGTGAAACGCTCGTCCAGGAAGCGCAGCACATCGTTGAAGGCGTAGTCGCTGGTGTCCTGGTGGCCGCCCAGATACCAGTTCTTCTGCACCACCGTGCCGCGTGCGCACAGGCGGGCGTAGGCCTCGGTGAAGTTGGCCTGCGGCAGGATGGGATCGAGCACGCCGTAGTAGAGGTAGGTCGGCACATTGATCTTCATGTTGCCGATCTTGTTGGCCTCCATGGCGGCCACCCAGTCGGGCGTGGGGCCGGTGGCGCTGGTGAGCTGATCGACGGTGTAGCCGGCCTGGCCTTCAGGCAGATCCGTGGGCGAGGCACCGCGGTTGCGGTACTTGATGTCCAGGAAGGAGTGATAGAGGCCGAGCTGGTTCACACACTGGTTCTTGTGCAGCATGGCAGAGGTCTGGCTGTCGGCTGCCTTGGGCGGGAAGGCCAGTGGGCCCGAGGACTGGTCGCTGCCCAGCAGGCGCGTCCAGTAGCTGCTGTTGACGTTGAACCACAGCGAGGGGTAGGCCACCTTGTAGCCCCAGGTGGTCGCCATGGTCAGCCCGGAAAAGGCCGTGGCGTTGGTGGCCCGGGCGGCCATCAGCATGTCGGCCACCAGCCCGCCGGTGGCCACGCCCTTGAGGTTCATCGTGGGGTAGTAGCTCGGCTGCAACTGGCCGGCCCAGGCCGCCGATGTGCCGCCCTCGGAATAACCCCAGATGGCCACGGGTGCCGTGGTGCTCAGGCCGGTGCCGGGCAGTTGCTGGAGCGCGCGGGCCAGGTCCAGCGTGGCGCGGCCATTGACCTGGCCGACCAGGTAGGAGTGCGCTTCACCGCCGGTGTAGCCGTCGTAATCGGTGATGGCCAGGGCATAGCCCTTCTTGAGCACGACGAGCGCGCGGCGGGTTTCGCTGGGCTCTTCGGTGCCGGCCTGCATGGCCTTGGAGGGCGGGCACAGCGTGCCCAGGCCCTGCGTCTTGGGCGGATCGATGACGATGGGGCGCGGCCCCGCGCCGGCCCACGCGGCAGTGGGCACCATCACGATGCCCGAGGCCAGCAGCGGGCGTCCAGGCGTGAGCGGGTTCAAGGTGGCCCCGCGCGTCGTGTAGATCACACGCCACATCGTGAAGGGCACGGCATTGTCTTCCCCGCCGAAGGTCGGCGTCGTCTTGAAGCGCGCGGGATCCAGGTTGGCGCCGTCATCGGTGTGATCCATGCGCGAATAGCGGATCAGCGTGCCGTTGGGCAGGCTGGCCAGATCGCTCACCGGCGTGTTGTAGAAGTCCTGCTCGGTGGCATCGCCCAGGGCCACCTTGCCCAGGCCCGGCCAGGGTTGCGGATAGGCCTGCGCCAGGGCGGCCTGGGCGCCAAGACCGAGCCATGCGGTCAGCGCCAGTGTCAACGCGAGTGTGGGGGTGGATGGGCGTGCAAAAACAGCCGAAGTGGCAAACATGGTGTCCTCCTTGAAATCCATGTAGTGGGAAATGCGTGTCGGTAGCGCGAGCCTGCGCTCAGTTCCCCAGGGCCTGGCGCAGGGTCATCGTGTCGAACCCGGCATGATCCCAGAAGTCCTGCGTGAAGCCATCAGGGCGCAGGAGCAGTTCGCCGAGCAAAGGCGCCAGCACTGTCTTGTCCGGGTCACACAGCAGCACGAAGCGGCCACCGTGATCGGCGTCCTGCTCGTCGAGCAGGCCGATCCAGTCGAGCGCACGCAGCGTTTCGAGCAGGGGCTCGATCTGGAGGGGATCGGTGCGCAGCCGGTGCGCAAGCTGCTCGGCCGTCAGGCCCCGCTTGTCTTCCTGCTGCACGAAGGACAGCGCCTTGAGCACCGCCAGCACCAGGGCAAAGCGGTGTCCAGGTGCATCGGGCCAGCGCTTGACGCGCGACAGCAGGCTGGGCGTGTACGCCGAGATCACCGCGCCCATCAGCACGATGAGCCAGCTCACATACATCCAGACCAGGAAGATCGGCACCGACGCAAAGGCCCCGTAGATGGTCGAGTACACGGGGAACTTCGACAGGTACAAGGCCAGGATCTTCTGGGCCAGCTCCAGCCCGGTGGACGCAAAGATCGCACCGGCCCATGCATGCTCCCAGCGCACGAAGGTGTTGGGCACGAAGCGGTACAGGGCGGCAAAACCGGCCGTCTGCAGCACGAAGACGATGAACGCGAGCACCAGGCCCACGCCGCCGGGCAGCTCATCGACCAGCCCGCGCGAGGCCGACAGCAGATACGAGGTGAGCGACAGGCTGGCGCCCACCACCAGCGGCCCCAGCGTGAGCGCAGCCCAGTACACCAGCACGCGCTGCGCGATGGGCCGCGCCTGCCGCACGCGCCAGATGCGGTTGAGTGTGTGGTCGATGGTGAGCATCAGCGCCATGGCGGTGACGCCCAGCGCGATCAGGCCCAGGCCCCCGATCTGGCTGGCCTTGGCCGCGAAGCGGTTGAGCGACAGCAGCACGGGCTTGGCGATGGCATCGGGCACCAGGCCCTGGATCACCTGCTGCTCCAGCACCTTGCGAAAGCGCGCGAACACCGGGAAGGCGCTGAAGATGGCCAGCATCACGGTGAACAGAGGCACCAGCGCGATGGTGGTGGTGAACGTGAGGCTGCCGGCCGTCACGCCCAGGCTGTCTTCCTTGAAACGCTGGCGCAGGGTCTGCAGCGTCTGGGCCCAGGGCCATTGCTGCAGGGTGGTGGCCAGCACGCGCCAGCGCTCGCGTGCGTTTCGCCAGAAAGTCCAATTCGACGTCATGCTGGCTATGATGCCAGCCATGGCGGCGGCCCCTCGGAGGGCAGCGCCCGCCGGTTTCGATTTTTCACCATGACGCAAGCCTCCCCTTCCACGCCGGACATCCCGGATCCCGCCGCGGCCGACCCGGTGTTTGCCCCGCACCCACCAGCGCGGCGTGCCCAGATCGAACGCATGCGGCTGCTCAATGTGGCCTTGCTGCTCTCGCTGATCGGCCTGGGCCTGTGCTGGGAGCTGTGGCTGGCGCCGCTCAAGGGCGGCTCGGGGGCGCTGGCGCTGAAGGTCCTGCCCCTGACGTTCGCCATCGCCGGCATGCTCAAGCACAAGCTCTACACCTACCGCTGGATGTCCTTGCTGATCTGGCTTTACTTCACCGAAGGCGTGGTGCGGGCCACGGGCGATACCGGTGTGTCGCAGGCCCTGGCGGGCATCGAGGTGACCTTGAGCGTCGCCCTGTTCACGGCCTGCGCGGTGTACGTGCGGCTGCGTCTGAAGGTGCTGCCGCCCAAGGATCGCAAGGGCTCGCATCAGGATGCGGACCGGGGCCCGGCTTCGTCTGCCGATGCGGCATCCTGATGCGGTCCTGCCAGCCTCCACATGCCCACACCCCTTTCTTCGTCTGACACGCTGATCCAGGCGCTGCACGCCATCGTGGGCCAGGCCCATGTGCTGCAACCCGATGCCGTCGATGGGCTCGATCGCCATCTGCATGACTGGCGTGGCCGGTATCAGGGCCGTGCGCTGGCCGTCGTGCGCCCCGGCAACACGGATGAGGTCGCCCGCATCGTGCAAGCCTGTGCAGCCCGCAGCGTGGCCATCGTGCCGCAAGGGGGCAACACCAGCCTGGTGGGCGGCTCGGTGCCGGATGACAGTGGCACGCAGATCGTGCTTCACCTGGGCCGGCTACAGCAGGTGCGCGGGGTGGATGCGGCCAACCTGTCGATCACGGTGGATGCCGGCTGCACGCTGGCACAGGTGCAGCAGGCTGCCGATGACGCCGGCCTGCTGTTCCCATTGAGCCTGGCATCGGAAGGCAGCTGCACCATCGGCGGCAACCTGGCGAGCAATGCCGGCGGCACGCAGGTGCTGCGGTATGGCACCGCGCGCGAGCTGTGTCTGGGCCTGGAAGCCGTCACCGCGCAGGGTGAAATCTGGCATGGGCTGCAAGGCCTGCGCAAGGACAACTCGGGCTATGACCTGCGTGACCTGCTCATCGGCAGCGAAGGCACGCTGGGCATCATCACGGCGGCCACGCTCAAGCTCTATCCGCGCCCGAAAGGCCAGGCGTGCGCGCTGGTGGCCTGCCCGGATGCGGCAGCGGCCGTCTCGCTGCTGCAGCAGGCCAGGCTGCAACTGGATGCCGGCCTGACCGCATTCGAAGCCATGGCGCCCTTGCCGCTGCGGCTGGTGCGCCGCCATCATCCTGCGGCCGCCGCCGCTGTCGGCGAAGCTGCGTGGCAGGCCGTGGAACAGGCCTCGGCATGGCTGGTGCTCATCGAGCACGTCAGCATCGAATCCCCAGACCATGCCGAACATCGGCTGCATACCGTGCTGTCCGAGGCACTGGCCCAAGGCCTGATCACCGAGGCTTCGCTGGCCAGCAACCTCGCGCAGCAGCAGGCCCTGTGGCGCCTGCGCGAGACCATCCCGCTGGCGGAAAAGGCCGAGGGGCTGATGGTCAAGCACGACATCGGTGTGCCCTCCTCTGCCATCCCCGCCTTCGTCCATGAGACGGCGCAGGCGATTGCGGCGCAATGGGACGACGCGCGCATCGTGTGCTTCGGGCATCTCGGCGATGGCAACCTGCACTACAACGTGCAGCCCCCGGCGGCCCTGTCACAAGGTCCGGCTTTGGCGACCTTCGAGGCCGCGGTCAACCAGATCGTTTTCGATCAGGTGCAGCGCTTTGGCGGCACCTTGTCGGCCGAGCATGGCATCGGCGCCCTGCGTTGCGGCGAGTTGGCACGGCGCAAGTCGCCGGTCGCGCTGTCGATGATGCGGGCGATCAAGCTCGCCCTCGATCCTCAAGGCATCCTCAACCCAGGGCGTGTGCTGGGTTGAGGGAAGATGCAGATCAGATGACCTTGCGACGACGCGCCATGGCGCCGGCCACGATCAAGCCACCGGCCACCAGCGCATACGTCTCGGGCTCGGGCACGGCGGTGATCTGGATCAGGCGGTCATTGCCGCTGGCCGGATGCTGGATGTTCACGTAGGCCACGCCATCCTTGAACTTGTCGAAGTACAGGCCGGTGAACTCGGAGCCTTGTGTGCCGTTGGACGCCCAGCGCTTAAGGCCTTCGCCAGCGTCGTCCAGATCGCCATCCTTGTTGATGTCCTGGGCGTACCAGATGTCATCGTCGCTGCCGCCATCGCGGTCTTCGATGATGTAGATGATGCCGTCCTTGTCGATGGCCAGGTTGTCCGGGTTGCGGAAGCTGCCGCCGGCGGCCAAGCCCGTGGCCAGGTCGATGGTTTGCGCACTCGCAAACAGCTTGACTTCGCCCGTGCCCAGATCCAGGCTGTAGACGCGACCGCGGCCATCGGTGGTGTTGCCGTTGATGTCGGAATCGGTCGTGGTGAAGTACATGCGCTCCGTGTCGCCGACGGTCTGCAGCTCCAGGTCTTCAGGGCGGTTGAAACCCGTGCCGAGGATGCTGGCGTGATCAGCCGAGACGCGGCCATCGATGGTGCCATCGGCCAGCACCGTGGACACACCGGCGATGGCCGAGCCATCCGCCTGCGTGATCGCGACCCAGCTCGATCCGCCCGTGATGGCCGGACCGTTGTTGCCTTCGAACTGGCCACCTGCGCCGACCTTCAGCACGAAGGTCTGGCCGGCGGCGAAGAAGTCGTTGCCGTTGTTGGCATTGGGATTGGCCGACACGTACTTGTAGACCGAGCCGCCGTTGAGCTCATCGACGAAGTACAGGCTGTTGGCGCCATCGAAGGCCAGGCCTTCGTGCGACACGCGCGGCAGGATGTTGCGCTGGATGAAGTTGCCGCCGTTGGCCGTGGCCGTCGTCGGGTTGGTGATCTCGAACAGGCGGCCCTTGCTGCTGCCGGCGCCCCAGGATTCTTCGCCGGTCAGATAGCCGCCCCAGGGCGTCCAGCGCGAAGCGTCGCCGGAGACAAAGCCTTGGGTGCCCGGTGCCACGATGGTGGTGGTGCGGGTGGCGTAGTTGCTGTTCCACAGGTCCACGCGCTGCACGCCGGCCGAGCCCGACTCGAAGGGCATGAACAGATAGCGGCCTGCCTGCGGGCCCGTTTCGTTGGCAGTGATCATGTCCCAGCTGCCCGAGTTGGAGCCGGGCACGGCCGTGTTCTGGGTGACGCGGTCGGCCAGCGTCTGCTGTGTCCAGTTGGGGTTGCCCAGCGTGATGGGGGTGGCTTCACCGGCGCTGCCCACGGGGATGGGGCCGGCCGAGCCGGTCAGCGGCGTGAAATTGGCGAAGGGGTCGGCAGCGAAGGCCGGGGCGCAGCTCAGCACGGCGGCTGCAGCAAGGATCGAATACTTCATCATCATCGTTGACTCCATGAATGAGGCCGCCGCTGGACTGGCGGGCGGTTCACATGAAGTTACCGATGGCGGCTGTCAGGGACATGTCGGGCACAGGGCCCATGCCTGATCCGATCAGCGCAGGATGGATGTCATGTCGCTATTGCAGCGGCCCTTTGAGGGCGGCGGGGATGGGCAGGCTGAGCACGTCGATGCCCTCTTCGCGCAAGGCCTCGCGCTCTTCGGCGCTGGCCTGTCCACGGATGGCGCGCTGCGGCGCTTCACCCTGGTGGATGCTGCGCACCTCTTCGGCAAAGCTCTCGCCCACGTCTTCGGTGTGCGCGATCACGTGCCGCACGGCCTGCAGGTACATGGCCTGCAGGGTCTGCATGGCATCCGCTGCCTCCTGGTGGGTGTGGGTGTCGAGCGCGTCGGGTGGCGTGTGCTGCGCGGGCAAGGCTGCGCCCTGGGCCTGGCGATCCGCAGGGCGGTCATGGCCCCGACGGTCGTCACGCGTCGAAGAGCCCGCCGAGGGCGGCCGCGTGCCTTCCAGCTTGGCCGCCTTGAGCGAAGACACGTTCAACCGCGCAGCCGATGGCCGTCGAACCACCTCGTGCGAACCACAGACCGGGCAGCTCAACAGCCCCCGCGCCTGCTGCGACTGCAGCTCATCGCCCGAGGCAAACCAACCCTCGAACACATGCCCGCGCTCACAGTTCAGATCGACCACCAGCATGATGCAGCCCGCGCTATCCCGCTTTATTGTGCAAATGGCAAGAGGGGGCCTGGTCAGGCGCCAGGTGACACGGTCACCCATTCCAGCGGCCATTGTCCCGCCCGCCACTTCTGCAGCCACATCATGCCCACGATGGTCTTGACGTCGGTGAGGACACCATCGCGCACCCAGTCTTCGAGCTGCTCGAGCGGGGCGGTGAACACATCCAGGAACTCGCCTTCATCCAGATGGCGCTCGCCCAGAGTCAGATCCTGCGCGAACCAGATCTCGATGATCTCATTGGCATAGCCGATCACCGGATGCATGATGCCGGCCTTGGCCCAGCGCGTAGCGGTGTAGCCGGTTTCTTCCAGCAGCTCCCGGCGCGCGCAAGCCAGACCGCCCTCCCCCGCATCCAGCTTGCCGGCAGGGAACTCGATCATGGTCTGCCGCACGGGATAGCGGTATTGCCGCTCCAGCACCAGCTGGCCATCGGGCAGGATGGCCACCACCATCACCGCACCGGGGTGGACCACGTACTCGCGCGCGGCTTCGCGCCCATCGGGCAGTTGCACGCGATCACGACGCAGCTCGATGAAATGGCCCTGGTAGACCGTCTGCGATGCGAGCGTGTCTTCGCGCAGGTGCTTGTCGTCGTCTGGCGATGTCATCCGTGCTTGCGCAGATAGCGCCAGACGAAGCCCGGGAAGGCAAAGGTCAGGAACACGCACAGCCACACCGCCACGAACTCCCAGCGGACGGGGCTGGCCTGGCCGAGGTGCGATTCCAGCCCGCGGCCCAGCAGGCCCACCAGGCCAGCATAGGTCAGCAACTCGAGCAGGCGCCACGCAAACGCCTTGTTCTCACGGCGCGGGCCGAGCACGAACAGGCGCTCATTGATGAAAGGCAGATTGGCCGCGATCAAGGCGGCCACGAGCACGGTGATGACAGCCCAGGCGGGCACGAGACCCGTCATGAGCGGTCCTTTCGATGGGGCATGGTGGCAATCAACAGCAGATCATGACGCGAGGGAGCACTCTCTGACGGAGCGCCCCCCGGACGAAAGACGCTTATCCTGCCAGAGATTGCATGATCGCCGTTGCACACAGCGTCATCAGGCCACTGGGGAGAATCCCGAGGCCCAGCACGGCCAGCGCGTTGACCGACAGCAGCACACGGGCGCTTCCACCCTGCGCAATCGGTGCGGCATCGGCCGGTTCGTCGAAGTACATGACCTTGACCACGCGCAGGTAGTAGAACGCGCCCACCAGCGACAGCATCACGGCCGCGATCGATATCTGCAGCAGCAAGGGCGAGTTGGTCGTGATCAGGGCCTGCAGCACGGCCAGCTTGGCGTAGAAGCCCACGGTGGGCGGCAGGCCGGCCAGCGAGAACATGAACACGGCCATGGCGCCAGCCAGCATCGGGCTGCGCTTGTTCAGGCCGGCCAGATCACTGATCTGTTCGGACTCAAAGCCCGGACGCGACAGCAGCATGATCAAACCGAAGGTGCCCAGGGTGGTCAGCACATACGTCAGCACATAGAACAGCGAGGAGCCGTAGCCATTGCCGGCCGACACGGTGTTGCCGGCCACCACGCTGGGCACGAAGCCCAGCAGCATGAAGCCCAGCTGCGCGATACCGGAGTAGGCCAGCATGCGCTTGAGGTTGGTCTGCGCGATGGCGGCCAGGTTGCCGATGGCCATCGAGGCCACGGCCAGGATCATCAGCATCTGCTGCCAATCGGTGGCGACGTTGATGAGCCCTTCGACCAGCAGGCGGATGGTGATGGCAAATGCGGCCAGCTTGGGCGCACCCGCGATCAGCAGCGTGGCCGCCGTGGGGGCGCCGGTGTAGACGTCCGGCACCCACATGTGGAAGGGCACCACACCCAGCTTGAAGGCCAGGCCGGCGACGATGAACACCAGGCCGAAGGCCAGCACCTGCTTGTTGATGTTGCCCGTCAGCGTGGCTTCGTACACCTTGTCGATGTCCAGCGAGCCGGTGGCACCGTACATCATCGACAGGCCGTAGAGCAGGAAGCCCGAGGCCAGCGCGCCCAGCACGAAGTACTTCATGGCCGCTTCCGTGGCCTGTGCGTTGTCGCGGCGCAGCGCCACCAGGGCGTACAGCGACAGCGTCATCAGCTCCAGGCCCAGGTAGATGCTCAGGAAGTTGGCGCCGATGTTCATGATGGAGATGCCCAGCAGCATGAACATGCTCAGCGTGAACAGCTCGCCCTTGAGCATCTCGCGGTCACCCGCGTAGACCTGCGCATACACGAGCGAGCCCATCACGGCCAGCGTCGCGCACAGCGACAGCAGGTGGCCCATGGCGTCCGTCACCACCATCTTCTGCATGGCATAGACGGAGGTGTGGCTGTCCAGGGCGCCCAAGTGCAAGGCGGCCACCACGGTCAGCGAGGCCAGGGTCAGCACATAGGTGGCCGTGCGGCGCGGAGAGGTGACAAACAGATCGACCAGCGCCACCAGGCAGGCCATGCCCAGCAGCACGATCTCGGGGGTCACCGCGGACCAGTTCAGATCATTCATTTTGCGTTGGCCCTCAGTTCAGCTTGCTTTGTGCCACGTGCTTGAGCAGCTCCTGCACCGAGACGTGCATCACGTCGGTGAAGGGCTTGGGCTGAATGCCCATCCACAGCACGGCAGCGGCCAGGACGGCCAGGATGAGGAATTCGCGGGCGTTGATGTCCTTGAGCTCGCGGACGTCGTCATTGGTGACATCGCCGAAGTACACGCGCTTGTACATCCACAGGGTGTAGGCCGCGCCGAAGATCAGGGCCGTGGCCGCCAGCGCGCCGATCACGAAGTTGAACTTCACGGCACCCAGGATCACCAGCCATTCGCCAACGAAACCGGCAGTGCCCGGCAGGCCGCAGTTGGCCATCGAGAACAGCAGCGCGAAAGCCGCGAACTTGGGCATGGTGTTGACCACACCGCCGTAGCTGGCGATCTCGCGCGAGTGGACGCGGTCGTACAGCACGCCGATGGACAGGAACATCGCACCCGAGACGAAGCCGTGGGCAATCATCTGCACGATGCCGCCGGACACGCCCAGCTCATTGAAGATGAAGAAGCCCAGGGTGACGAAGCCCATGTGCGCAATCGACGAATACGCCACCAGCTTCTTCATGTCCTGCTGCACCATGGCGACCAGGCCGATGTAGATCACGGCGATCAGCGACAGCGCAATCACGACCGGCGCGAACTCGTGCGAGGCATCCGGCACGATGGGCAGCATGAAGCGCAGGAAGCCGTAACAGCCCAGCTTCAGCATGATCGCGGCCAGCACGACGGAGCCGCCGGTGGGCGCTTCCACGTGGGCATCGGGCAACCACGTGTGCACCGGCCACATCGGCACCTTGACGGCAAAGGCCGCGAAGAAGGCGCCGAACAGGAGCGCCTGGGGCGTGGCGGCCAGCGGCAGCTTCTGCCAGGCGGCGATGTCGAACGAGCCACCCGACTTGTAGTACAGGTAGACCAGCGCGACCAGCATCAGCAGCGAGCCCAGCAGCGTGTACAGGAAGAACTTGAACGCGGCGTACACGCGGCGTGGCCCCCCCCAGATGCCGATGATGATGTACATCGGGATCAGCGTGGCCTCGAAGAACACGTAGAACAGCAGGCCGTCGAGCGCCGAGAACACGCCGACCATCAGGCCGGACAGGATCAGGAAGGCGCCGTAGTACTGGTGGGGGCGGTCTTCGATGACTTCCCAGCCGGCCAGCACCACGATGATGGTGATGAAGGCCGTCAGCGGCACGAACCACATGGAGATGCCGTCGACGCCCAGGTGATAGAACACATTGAAGCGCTCGATCCACGGGGCCTTCTCGACGAACTGCATCGCGGCGGTCGTCGTGTCGAAGTCAAGCATCAGCGGCAGCGTCACCAGAAAGCCGATGACCGAGCCGATCAGCGCGATCCAGCGGGTGACGCCCGCGTTTTCCTGGCGGCCCACGGCCAGCAGCAGGACCCCGAATGCCACCGGAATCCAGATGGCCAGCGAAAGGATGTTGGACATTGTTTGCATGGACTGGTCCTCGCGCTCAGGGATGCATGAACACGAACCAGGTCATCAGGGCGAACACCCCGAGGATCATGACCAGCGCGTAGTGATAGAGGTAACCGGTCTGGAACAGGCGCACCAGCGAGCCGATCAGGCCGACCACCTTGGCCGAGCCATTGACCGCTGCACCGTCGATGATGCCGACGTCACCGACCTTCCAGAAGATGCGGCCGATCAGGCGCGCACCCGCAGCCAGCACGTTCTCGTTGAACCAGTCCAGGAAGTACTTGTTCTCACCGATGACGATCAGCGGACGCAGCACGCGGGCGAACATCGCCGGGATCTGCGGGGCCACCATGTAGAACACATAGGCCGTGATCACGCCGGCTGCCGCCAGGATGAAGGGCAGCGAGGTGAAGGCGTGCAGCGCCATGGCGGTGGCACCGTGGAAGTGGTGGTGCAGCTCGGCCATCGCGCCGTGCTTGGCCTCGTCCACGAAGATGGCCGACTTGAAGAACTCGCCGAACAGCATCGGCTCGATCGTCATGAAGCCGATCACCACCGAGGGGATGGCCAGCAGCAGCAGCGGCACCGTCACCACCCAGGGCGACTCGTGCGGGGTGTGGTCGTGATCGCCATGGTCGTCATGGTGATCGTGCTCACCCGGGAAGGGCTTGTGATGGAAGTGCTCCTTGCCATGGAAGACGAGGAAGTACATCCGGAAGCTGTAGAAGGCAGTCACGAACACGCCGCACAGCACGGCGAAGTTGGCGAAACCGGCGGCCGGCAGGTGGCTGGCATGCACCGCTTCGATGATCGAGTCCTTCGAGTAGAAGCCCGAGAAGAACGGCGTGCCGATCAGGGCCAGCGAGCCCAGCAGCGACGTGATCCAGGTGATCTTCATGTACTTCCACAGGCCGCCCATGTTGCGGATGTCCTGATCGTGGTGCATGCCGATGATCACCGAGCCGGCGCCGAGGAACAGCAGGGCCTTGAAGAAGGCGTGCGTCATCAGGTGGAAGACGGCCACGTTGTAGGCCGACACGCCCAGGGCCACCGTCATGTAGCCCAGCTGGGACAGCGTCGAATACGCCACCACGCGCTTGATGTCATTCTGGATGATGCCCAAAAAGCCCATGAACAGCGCCGTGATCGAGCCGATCACCAGGATGAAGTTCAGGGCCGTGTCCGAGAGCTCGAACAGCGGCGACATGCGCGAGACCATGAAGATGCCGGCCGTCACCATGGTGGCGGCGTGGATCAGCGCGGAAATCGGCGTCGGGCCTTCCATCGAGTCAGGCAGCCACACGTGCAGCGGGAACTGCGCCGACTTGCCCATCGCACCGATGAACAGGCAGATGCAGATCACGGTGATCAGCATCCAGTCGGTGCTCGGGAAGATCAAGGTGGCGAGCTCCTCACGCTTGGCGAAGATCTCGTTGTAGTTCAGCGTGCCGGTGTAGGCCAGGATCAGGCCGATGCCCAGGATGAAGCCGAAGTCACCCACACGGTTGACCAGGAAGGCCTTCATGTTGGCGAAGATGGCCGTGGGCTTCTTGAACCAGAAGCCGATCAGCAGGTAGGACACCAGGCCCACCGCTTCCCAGCCGAAGAACAGCTGCAGCATGTTGTTGCTCATCACGAGCATCAACATCGAGAAGGTGAACAGCGAGATGTACGAGAAGAAGCGCTGGTAGCCCGGATCCTCTTCCATGTAGCCGATGGTGTAGATGTGCACCATCAGCGACACGAAGGTCACCACGCACATCATCATCGCCGTCAGGCCATCGACCATGAAGCCGATTTCCATCTTCAGCGCGCCCAGCGACATCCATTCGTAGACCGTCTGGTTGAAGCTGGCGCCATCGATGGCAACCGCCTTGAGCGTCATCGCCGAGATGATGAAGGACACGAGCACGCCCAGAATGGTGAGCATGTGCGCGCCGCGGCGGCCGATCGCCTTGCCGAACAGGCCGGCACCGATGGAGCCGACCAGCGGCGCCAGCGGCACGGCCAGCAGGGAGTTGAGAGAAAGTTCTGTTGTCATTCTTGTGTCTCTCCTGCCTCAACCCTTCAAGGTGTCGAGTTCGTCGACATTGATGGACTGGCGGTTGCGGAACAGGACCACGAGGATGGCCAGGCCGATCGCGGATTCAGCGGCCGCGACGGTCAGGATGAAGAAGACGAAGACCTGCCCGTCCATGTCGCCCAGGTAATGGGAGAAGGCCACGAAGTTCAGGTTCACGGCCAGGAGCATCAGCTCGATGGCCATCAGCAGCACGATCAGGTTCTTGCGGTTCAGGAAGATCCCGATGACCGACATGGCGAACAGGATGGCGCCAAGCGAGAGGAAGTGTCCGAGGGTGATGCTGGTGTTCATGCCTGGCCTCCGGTCGATGCGTCAGCGGCGGGTGCGGCCGGGGTCTCGATGGTCGGGGCCACCTTCACCACACGCAGGCGATCGCCCTTCTTGACACGGACCTGCTCCGAGGGGTTCTGATAGCGCGAGTCCTTGCGGCGACGCAGGGTCAGCGCGATCGCGGCCACGATGGCGACCAGCAGGATCACGGCGGCGATCTGCACCGGGAACAGGTAGTTGGTGAACAGCTCGATGCCCAGGGCCTTGGCGTTGGGCACCTTGGCCACGTCAGGCGGGAAGGGCTTGGGGCTGGGCAGATCGAAGCCGCGGGTCAGCACGAAGGCCATTTCCACGGCGATCACCGCACCGATGGCACCGGCCAGCGGGAAGTGCTTCCAGAAGCCCTGGCGCAGCGAATCGATGTTGATGTCGAGCATCATCACCACGAACAGGAACAGCACCATCACGGCGCCGACGTACACGAGCACCAGCGAGATCGCCAGGAACTCGGCCTGCAGCAGCATCCAGACGCAGGAGGCACTGAAGAAGGCCAGCACCAGATGCAGCGCGGCGCCGACCGGGCTCTTCGAGGTGATCACGCGGAAAGCCGCGAAGACCAGCACGAAGGCGAAGGTGTAGAAGAGTAGGCTGAAGGTGTCCATATCGGGTCAGCGGTATTTCGCGTCCGCCTCCTTGTTGGCTGCAATTTCCTTTTCGTAGCGATCGCCGATGGCCAGGAGCATGTCCTTGGTGTAGTAGAGATCGCCACGCTTTTCGCCGTGGTATTCGAAGATGTGGGTCTCGACGATGGAGTCCACGGGGCAGCTCTCTTCGCAGAAGCCGCAGAAGATGCACTTGGTCAGGTCGATGTCGTAGCGCGTGGTGCGGCGGGTGCCGTCTTCGCGCACATCCGATTCGATCGAGATGGCCATGGCCGGGCAGACGGCCTCGCACAGCTTGCAAGCGATGCAGCGCTCTTCGCCGTTCTCATAGCGGCGCAGTGCATGCAGGCCACGGAAGCGCGGCGACAGCGGGGTCTTCTCTTCCGGGAACTGCACGGTGATGTGCGGCTTGAGGAAGTGCTTGCCGGTCAGGGCCATGCCCTTGAACAGTTCCAGCAGGAAGAAGCTGGAGACGAAATCCTTGATGGAGGTAGCCATGGTGATGAGGCTCCTTATTTCCAGATGTTCCAGGGCGACATCATCCAGCCGCCGACCACCACCAGCCACACGAGGGTGACGGGGATGAAGATCTTCCAGCCCAGACGCATGATCTGGTCATAACGGAAGCGGGGGAACGAAGCACGAACCCACAGGAACATGGTCACGATGACGAAGGCCTTGATGAAGACCCACAGCCAGTTCCAGAAGAACATCGTCGATTCGATGAACGACGGCGTGTCCATGCCCAGCAGCTTGAACGAGATCGGTGCCGACCAGCCGCCGAAGAACATGATGGCCGCCAGCGTGGACACCAGGATCATGTTGGCGTATTCGGCCAGGAAGAACATGGCGAAGGCCATGCCCGAGTACTCGATCATGTGGCCGGCCACGATTTCCGATTCGCCTTCCACCACGTCGAAGGGGTGGCGGTTGGTTTCAGCCAGGCCGGAGATGAAGTACACCGTCACGATGGGCAGCAGCGGCAGCCAGTTCCACGACAGGAAGTTCAGGCCCATGTCGGCGAACTGCCCCCGGGTCTGGCTCAGCACGATGTCGGTCACGTTGAGCGAGCCGGCGGTCATCAGCACGATGACCAGGCAGAAGCCCATGGCGATTTCGTACGAGACCATCTGGGCCGATGCGCGGATGGCGCCCAGGAAGGCGTACTTCGAGTTGGAGGCCCAGCCGGCGATGATCACGCCATAGACTTCCAGCGAGGTGATCGCCATCAGGAACAGCAGGCCGGCGTTGACGTTGGCCAGCGCGGCTTCCGGACCGAAGGGCACGACCGCCCAGGCAGCCAGGGCCGGCATGATGGTCATGATGGGGCCGAGCAGGAACAGGCCCTTGTGCGCGGCCGACGGCAGGATGATCTCCTTGAAGATCAGCTTGACGGCATCCGCGATGGGCTGCAGCAGACCGGCAGGGCCGGTGCGGTTCGGGCCCGGACGCACTTGCGACCAGCCGATGGCCTTGCGTTCCCACAAGGTCAGGTAGGCCACGCAGCCCAGCAGGGGCAGCAGCAGCGCGACGATCTTGATCAGCGACCAGACCACCGGCCAGGCAGCGCCCAGGTTGGCGGCACCGGCGTTGTACAGGGTGTCAATCATGTGTTGTCTCCCCTACCCTTCAGGCCTTGTCGACACGCACGGTGCCGAAGGATGCGCCCAGGGCAGCCGTGGCGGCCGTGCCGGCAGGCACGCGCACCACGTTGGCGGGCAGGCTGGCGTCGAGCACGGCCGGCAGCACCACCGTGCCACCGTCTTGCGTCACCTTCACTTGCGCGCCTTCGGCCAGGCCCAGCTCGGCCCAGAGAGCCTGAGGCAGGCTGGCGACCGGTGCCTTGGCATCGGCCGTCGCTTGCAGCGAGGGCGAGCGGCGCACATACGCATCGGCGCTGTAGATGGGCACATCGGCCAGGCGCTCCAGGCCACCGGTGGAGCCACCCAGGGTGATGGCAGCGCCCGTGGCGTTGTTCAACTTGGCAGGCAGAGCAGCCAGGTCACCCAAGGCACGGTTGCGCACCTCTTCCGAAGTCTCAAACTCGAAGCCTTGCAGGCCCAGCATCGTGCCCAGCACGCGCAGCACCTTCCACGCGGGACGGGCATCACCTTGCGGCTTGACCGAACCATGGAAGCTCTGCACGCGGCCTTCGGCGTTGACGAAGGTGCCCGAGGTTTCGGCCCAGGCGGCGATCGGCAGGATCACGTCGGCGTAGTCGGCAGCGGCCGGCGACTGGAAGGCAGAGAGGGACACCACCATCTCGGCACCCTTGACGGCAGCCAGAGCGGCAGCGGGGTTGGCGGTATCGAACTCGGGCTCGACGCCCAGCAGCACCATGGCCTTGAGCTTGGAGGCGCCCAGCATCTGGCCGGCGTTCAGGCCGCCTTGCTGCGGCTGTGCACCCACCAGTTGTGCGCCCACCGAGTTGGCCGCTTCACCGAAGAAGCCGACCTTGGCACCCGTCTGCTCGCCGATCCATTGCGCCAGCGCCTGCAACGACGAAGCCTGCGGATGTTGCACCGCGGCGTTGCCCAGCAGGATGGCCTTGTTCTGGCCCGACAGCAAGGAGGCGGCGATGGCCTTGGCGGCATCGGTCGCGTTGCCGGCCACGGGGGCCGTGCCACCGTTCTGGGCCGCAATGGCCGCGGCCACATCGGCCAGAGCCTGAACCCAGGCGCTCGGGGCGACCGACACGCGTTGGGCCACCGGCATCAGCCAGTCGTCGTTCACGGCACCGATGGCCGCGATCTGCGCGCCACGCTTGGCAGCCTGGCGCAGACGCGAGGCGAACAGCGGATGATCCTTGCGCAGGAAGGAGCCAACCACCAGCGCGCGGTCCAGCGTGGACAGCTCGGCGATCGGCAGACCCAGCCAGCGTGCACCGGCACCGGTCGCGAAATCGGCCTGACGCAGGCGCGTGTCGACGTTGTCGCTGCCCAGGCCGCGCAGCAGTTGCGCCAGCAGGTACAGCTCTTCGACGGTGCTGTGCTCGGTCGCCAGCGCGCCAATGGCAGCGGCACCGTGCTCGTTCTTGACGCCCTTCAGACCATTGGCCACGTATTCCAGCGCGGTCGTCCAGTCGACTTCACGCCACTGGCCGCCCTGCTTGATCATGGGCTGGGTCTGACGCGTCTCGACGTTGAGCGCCTCATAGCTGAAGCGGTCGCGGTCGGCCAGCCAGCATTCGTTGACGGCCTCGTTTTCCAGCGGCACAACGCGCAGCACGCGGCCGTTCTTGACCTGCACGATCAGGTTGGCGCCGGTGCTGTCATGCGGGCTCACGCTCTTGCGGCGCGACAGCTCCCAGGTCCGGGCGCTGTAGCGGAAGGGCTTGCTGGTGAGTGCGCCCACCGGGCACAGGTCGATCATGTTGCCCGACAGCTCGGAATCCACCGTGCGGCCGACGAAGGTGGCGATCTCGGAGTGCTCGCCCCGGTTGACCATGCCGAACTCCATCACGCCAGCCACTTCCTGGCCGAAGCGCACGCAGCGGGTGCACTGGATGCAGCGGCTCATCTCTTCCATCGAGATCAGCGGGCCGACGTCCTTCTTGAACACCACGCGCTTTTCTTCGTTGTAGCGCGAAGCCGAGCCGCCATAGCCCACGGCCAGATCCTGCAGCTGACACTCGCCGCCCTGATCGCAGATGGGGCAATCCAGCGGGTGGTTGATCAGCAGGAACTCCATCACGCCCTGCTGGGCCTTGATGGCTTTCTCACTCTTGGTGCGCACGATCATGCCCTGCGTCACCGGGGTGGCGCAGGCCGGCATGGGCTTGGGCGCCTTCTCGATGTCCACGAGGCACATGCGGCAGTTGGCCGCGACCGACAGCTTCTTGTGATAACAGAAGTGCGGGATGAAGGTCCCATTCTCTTCGGCCGCACGGATGAGCATGCTGCCTTCCTGGGCCTGGACCTTGCGGCCGTCAATTTCGATTTCAACCATTGCGTTACTCACCTTTTCCGGTACGCAGCCGGCCTTCCGCCGGGCCGCCCCAAGGAAGGCCAGCCCCCTTGGGGGGCAGCGAGGTACTCCGAGCGTGGGGGCTAGACATACGCGGGGACCATGCAGGTCTTGTGTTCGATGTGATGAACGAATTCATCACGGTAGTGCTTGATGAAGGCACGCACCGGCATCGCTGCGGCATCGCCCAGCGCGCAGATGGTGCGGCCCTGGATGTTGTCGGCGACCGAGTTCAGCAGATCGATGTCTTCGGGACGGCCGTGGCCGTGCTCGATGCGGTCCATCATGCGCCACAGCCAGCCCGTGCCTTCGCGGCAGGGCGTGCACTGACCGCAGGATTCGTGCATGTAGAAATAGCTCAGGCGCAGCAGGCTCTTGACCATGCAGCGCGAGTCGTCCATCACGATGACGGCGCCCGAACCCAGCATGGAGCCGGCCTTGGCGATGGAGTCATAGTCCATCGTGCAGTCCATCATGATCTGGGCCGGCAGCACGGGCATCGACGATCCGCCAGGGATCACGGCCTTGAGCTTGCGGCCCGCGCGCACGCCACCGGCCAGCTCCAGCAGCGTGGCGAAGGGCGTGCCCATCGGGATCTCGTAGTTGCCTGGGCGCTCGACGTCACCCGAGATCGAGAACAGCTTGGTGCCGCCGTTGTTGGGCTTGCCCACGTTCAGGAAGGCTTCACCGCCGTTGCGGATGATCCAGGGCACCGCGGCAAACGTCTCGGTGTTGTTGATCGTGGTGGGCTTGCCGTACAGGCCGAAGCTCGCCGGGAAAGGCGGCTTGAAGCGGGGCTGGCCCTTCTTGCCTTCGATCGATTCCAGCAGCGCGGTTTCTTCGCCGCAGATGTAGGCACCGAAGCCATGGTGGGCGTGCAACTGGAAGTTGAACGCGCTGCCCATGATGTTGTCGCCCAGATAGCCGGCGGCGCGGGCTTCTTCCAGTGCGGCTTCAAAGCGCTCGTACACCTCGAAGATCTCGCCGTGGATGTAGTTGTAGCCCACGCTGATGCCCATCGCGTACGCGGCAATGGCCATGCCTTCGATCACGGTGTGCGGGTTGAAGCGCAGGATCTCGCGGTCCTTGCAGGTGCCCGGCTCGCCCTCGTCGGAGTTGCACACCAGGTACTTCTGGCCCGGGAAGGCGCGGGGCATGAAGCTCCACTTCAGGCCCGTGGGAAAGCCCGCGCCACCGCGACCGCGCAGGGCCGAGGCCTTCACTTCCGCGATGACCTGGTCCGGCGTCATGCCTTCGCCGCCATCCTTGCCCAAAATCTTGCGCAGGGCCGCATAACCGCCACGCGCTTCGTAGTCCTTGAGGCCCCAGTTCGTGCCGTCGATGCCGGCATAGATCTGCGGGTTGATGTGGCGGCCGTGGAAGACGGTTTCCTTGCCGGTCGACTGGAATTGGGAGAGGTCAAGCATGGTTGTCTTTGCCTCGATCACTTCGCGTTGGCCTTGAGCGTGTCGACCAGCTTGTCCAGCTTGTCGTTGCTCATGAAGCTGACCATCTGGCGGTCATTGACCAGCATCACCGGTGCGTCGGCGCACGCGCCCAGGCATTCGCAGGCCTGCACGGTGAACACGCCGTCGGGCGTGGTGCCGCCGGCTTCGACGCCGAGCTTGTCGCACAGGTACTTCAGGGCCTTCTGGCCATCGCGCAACTGGCACGGCAGGTTGGTGCACACGTTCAGCTTGAACTGCCCCACCGGCTGCTGGTTGTACATGTTGTAGAAGCTCGTGACCTCATGGACGGCAATGGGGGCCACGCCGATGTAGTCCGCGATCTCCTGCTCGCTTTCGGGCGAGACCCAGCCGCGTTCCTGCTGGATGATGGACAGGCAGGCCATCACCGCAGAGATGCGCTGATCGGCCGGGTACTTGGCGAGTTCGCGGTCGAAGCGCGCTTTGGTTTGTTCGCTCAACATGATTGGTCGGTCACTTCATCATCAGCGGTCGATCTCACCGAACACGATGTCCATCGTGCCGATGATGGCCACGGCGTCAGCCAGCATGTGGCCGCGCGACATTTCGTCGAGCGCAGCCAGGTGCGGGAAGCCGGGGGCGCGGATCTTCAGGCGGTAAGGCTTGTTGGCGCCGTCAGACACCAGGTAGATGCCGAACTCGCCCTTGGGGTGTTCGACAGCGGCATAGGCCTCGGACTCGGGCACGTGGAAGCCCTCGGTGAACAGCTTGAAGTGGTGGATCAGCTCTTCCATCGAGGTCTTCATCTCGACGCGCGACGGCGGCGCCACCTTGTGGTTGTCGGTGATGACCGGACCCGGGTTGGCGCGCAGCCAGTCCACGCACTGCTTGATGATGCGGTTGGACTGGCGCAGCTCTTCCACGCGCACCACATAGCGGTCATAGCAGTCGCCGTTGGTGCCGATGGGGATGTCGAAATCCAGCTTGTCGTAGACGTCGTAGGGCTGGTGCTTGCGCAGGTCCCACACGATGCCGGAGCCGCGCAGCATGGCGCCCGTCAGGCCCATCTGCAGGGCGCGCTCGGGCGGCACCACGCCGATGCCCACGGTGCGCTGCTTCCAGATGCGGTTGTCGGTCAGCAGGGTTTCGTATTCGTCGACCAGCTTGGGGAAGCGCTGCGTGAAGTCGTCGATGAAGTCCAGCAGCGAGCCCTGGCGGTTCTCGTTCATCTTGGCCATGGCCCGCGCGTTGCGGATCTTGCTGGCCTTGTACTGCGGCATCGAATCCGGCAGATCGCGGTAGACGCCGCCCGGACGGAAGTAGGCCGCGTGCATGCGGGCGCCCGACACGGCTTCGTACATGTCGAACAGGTCTTCGCGCTCGCGGAAGCAGTAGATGAGGATGTTCATCGCACCGCAGTCGAACCCGTGACAGCCCAGCCACAGCAGGTGGTTCAGGATGCGGGTGATCTCGGAGAACATCACACGGATGTACTGCGCGCGCACGGGCACGTCGATGCCCATCATCTTCTCGATGGCCAGGCAATAGGCGTGCTCGTTGCTCATCATCGAGACGTAATCCAGGCGATCCATGTAGGGCAGCGACTGGATGTAGGTGCGCGTCTCGGCCAGCTTTTCGGTGGCGCGGTGCAGCAGGCCGATGTGCGGATCGGCGCGCTGGATGACTTCGCCGTCCAGCTCCAGCACCAGACGCAGCACGCCGTGCGCGGCCGGGTGCTGCGGACCGAAGTTCAGGGTGTAGTTCTTGATTTCAGCCATGATCAGTGCAACCCGCCATAGTTGTCTTCGCGGATGATTCGGGGCGTGATCTCACGCGGCTCGATGGTCACCGGCTGGTAGATCACGCGCTTTTGCTCAGCGTCGTAACGCATCTCGACGTGACCGGAGACCGGGAAGTCCTTGCGGAACGGGTGGCCGATGAAGCCGTAGTCGGTCAGGATGCGGCGCAGGTCCACGTGGCCATCGAACACGATGCCGTACAGGTCGAAGGCCTCGCGCTCATACCAGTTGGCGCTGTTCCACACATCGTTGATGGAGGCCACGATGGGGAAGTCGTCGTCCGGTGCGAACACGCGCACACGCAGGCGCCAGTTCTTGCTGATCGACAGCAGGTGGCTGACCACGCCGAAACGGGGCGCATCCACGAAGATGCTCGGGCCGCCGTCCTTGTACGAGGCGTAATCCATGCCGCACAGGTCGATCAGTTGCTCGAACTTCAGGTCGGCGTGATCGCGCAGCGTGCCGCAGACGCCCAGGTAATCGGCGGCCGACACGGTCAGCGTCAGTTCACCGCGGGCCTTGTCCAGGCGCTTGATCTTGTCGCCCAGCACGTTCTGCAGGGCCACTTCGAGGTTGTCCAGTTTCTGGCTCATGACGATGGCTCCTGCTCAGCGTGCGATGGTGTTTTCGCGGCGGATCTTGGCCTGCAGCTGCAAGATGCCGTAGAGCAGCGCTTCGGCCGTCGGCGGGCAGCCCGGCACGTACACGTCCACCGGCACGATGCGGTCGCAACCGCGCACCACCGAGTAGCTGTAGTGGTAGTAGCCGCCGCCGTTGGCGCACGAGCCCATGGACAGCACCCAGCGGGGCTCGGCCATCTGGTCGTACACCTTGCGCAGCGCCGGCGCCATCTTGTTGCACAGCGTGCCGGCCACGATCATCAGGTCGGACTGACGCGGGCTGGGACGGAACAGCATGCCGAAACGGTCGATGTCATAACGCGCCGCGCCGGCATGCATCATCTCCACCGCGCAGCAGGCCAGACCGAAGGTCATGGGCCACAGCGAGCCGGTCTTGGACCAGTTGATGAGCGTGTCGGCGGAGGTGGTGATGAAGCCCTCTTTGAAGACGCCTTCGATACCCATATCAATTACCTCTCGAGGATTCCTGTGATCTCAGTGCGGGGACGGGTGATGAGGATCACTCCCAGTCCAGCGCACCCTTCTTCCACTCGTAGGCGAAGCCCACAACCAGGATGCCCAGGAACAACATGATGGCCAGGAAGCCCGTCATCCCCACTTCCTTGAGCGCCACGGCCCAGGGGAAGAGGAAGGCGATTTCCAGGTCGAACAGGATGAAGAGGATGGCCACCAGGTAGTAGCGCACATCGAACTTCATGCGGGCGTCTTCGAAAGCCTCGAAGCCGCACTCGTAGGGGGAATTCTTGGCTTCGTCAGGACGACGCGGGCCGAGGAGGAAGCCCAGCAATTGTGGCGCAACGCCAACACCCACACCTACGAGGATGAAAAGGATGACGGGCAGATATTGCTCGATGTTCATGATCGCGTGCTTTCAGCTGGTCACGATGTTTGAAACAGAGGGCCGCGAGGATTGGACCACAGCGGCAAAGAAAAAGCGCGCCAGAGATGTTGCTCGAGCCAGGTTCGAACCCGGCTGGCCACCATCCTTAGCGCGCCCTTTTTGGCTTTTGGCCAAGCACCTTGTGCCATGAGCCCCCTTTGCAGGGCGGCCCATTCTGCAACCCATCTGATCAGCTGCGATGAATAGACCGAGGCTGATCATGAGGTTTGGCACAAAGACTTGTTGAAATCTCTTGGTGCCGACGGCGAGACTCGAACTCGCACAGCTTTCGCCACTACCCCCTCAAGATAGCGTGTCTACCAATTTCACCACGTCGGCATGTTTGGCCTGGAAACCTGCAGCTTCTGCTTGCGCTGAACGCCTGCCAAGCCATGCCCGCAAAGACACGCTTGAAACTGCTGAAACGAGGCCTCTGATTTTGCTTCGGCTTGCATGAGGCATCGCTCACCGAAGACTTCCATTCTAACCCGAAAACGGGCCTCTGGCCATCACTTGTTGGGAATCAGAGCGGCACCCGAGGCCGGCGTGGTCACGGTCGATGCAGCCGGCGCAACCGATGCGGCAGAGGCGCCAGCCACCGGCGCCGATGCACCCGCCGCAGCCGATGCACGAGCCGCCTGCTCCAGCACGCTGGTGGGCTCGGCGATGCCGGTGCCACGCAGGTTGCCGAAATAGGCCAGCGCCAGCGTCGACGAGAAGAAGACGGTGGCCGCGATGGCAGTCGAACGCGACAGGAAATTGGCGCTGCCAGTGGCACCGAACAGGCTGCCGGACGCGCCGCTGCCGAACGATGCACCCATGTCGGCACCCTTGCCGTGCTGCACCAGCACCAGGCCGATCATGGCCAGGGCCGAGAGCACCTGCAGCAAGAGCACCACGGTCATCAATGCTTGCATGAAAGGAGACTCCTCATTGTTGTGGGCGGCCCGCCTGCTTACGCAGCACGGGCAATCGCCGCAAAATCTGCTGCCTTCAGGGACGCGCCGCCAATGAGGCCACCGTCGATGTCGGCTTGCGCGAACAGCTCGCGCGCGTTGTCGGGCTTGACGCTGCCGCCATACAGCAGCGGCACGGATGCAGCAGCTGCCTGGGCCGCCTTCAACTGGGCACGCAGCATGGCATGCACGGCCTGGGCCTGCTCAGGGCTGGCGGTCTTGCCGGTGCCGATGGCCCAGACGGGCTCATAGGCCACGACGATCTTCGAGAGATCGGCGCCCAGCGTGTCGATCACTGCCGTCATCTGGCGCGAGACCACGGCCTCGGTCTGGTCGGCTTCGCGCTCATCGAGCGTTTCACCGACACAGACGATCGGCACGAGCCCATGGGCCAGCGCCGCCTTGGCCTTGTCCGCCACCAGTTGATCGCTCTCAGCGTGGTAGCTGCGGCGCTCCGAGTGCCCGACGATGGCGTACTTGGCGCCGAACTCGCGGACCATCGGTGCCGCCACCTCGCCCGTGTAGGCGCCCTGCGCCTGCACCGACACATCCTGCGAACCGAAGGCGATGGCCGAGCCCTTGAGCGCCTCGGCCACATCGGCCAGGAACACGAAGGGCGGGCACACGGCCACATCGGCGTTGGGCGCCGTGGCGGCCAGATCGGCCGCCAGCAGGCCCTGGATCAACTCGGCATTGGATGCACGGCTGCCGTGCATCTTCCAGTTGCCAACCACCAGTTTCTTCATGGCGCTCACTGTTGCTGCTGCTGTTGCTGAGCCATGGCGTCGGCGTCACCTTCCTGCGCCATGGCCATCGGCTCCTGCTCGGCACGGGGCGCGCGCTCACGACGCTCGCCACGGTCGCCGCCGCGGTCACCACGGTCGCCACGGTCATTGCGGTCACGACGGGGGCGGTCGCCACGGTCACCGCGGTCGCCACGCTCTTCGCGCTCGGGCATGCCTTCCGGACGCTCCAGCAGGGCCTTCATGGACAGCTTGACGCGGCCCTTCTCGTCGGTCTCCAGGACCTTGACCTTGACGATCTGGCCTTCCTTCAGATAGTCGCCGACGTTTTCGACGCGCTCGTGGGCGATCTGGCTGATGTGCAGCAGACCATCCTTGCCGGGCAGCAGGTTGACCAGGGCACCGAAGTCGAACAGCTTGGTGACCGCGCCTTCGTAGACCTTGCCGATTTCAACTTCGGCGGTGATCTCGGCGATGCGGCGCAGGGCCTCATTGGCCTTGTCGCCATCGGAGGACGCCACCGTCACGGTGCCGTCTTCGGCGATGTTGATCTGGCAGCCGGTCTCTTCGCACAGCGCACGGATGGTGGCGCCGCCCTTGCCGATCAGGTCACGGATCTTTTCCTGGTTGATCTTCACCGTGTACAGGCGCGGCGCGAACTGCGAAACCTCGGTGTTGGCCGAGCCCATGGCTTCGACCATCTTGCCCAGGATGTGCAGGCGGGCTTCCTTGGCCTGAGCCAGTGCGACCTGCATGATTTCCTTGGTGATGCCCTGGATCTTGATGTCCATCTGCAGGGCGGTCACGCCGGTGGTCGTGCCGGCCACCTTGAAGTCCATGTCGCCCAGGTGATCTTCATCGCCCAGGATGTCGGTCAACACGGCGAACTTGTTGCCTTCCTTGATCAGGCCCATGGCGATGCCGGCCACGTGGGCCTTCATCGGCACGCCGGCGTCCATCAGCGCCAGGCAGCCGCCGCAGACGGAAGCCATCGACGAGGAGCCGTTGGATTCGGTGATCTCGGAGACCACGCGCAGCGTGTAGGCGAACTCTTCCTTGGCCGGCAGCAGCGGCACCAGGGCGCGCTTGGCCAGACGGCCGTGGCCGATTTCGCGGCGCTTGGGGCTGCCCACACGGCCCGTTTCGCCGGTGGCGAACGGAGGCATGTTGTAGTGGAACAGGAAGGTGTCGCGGAAGTCGCCGGTCAGGGCGTCGATGCGCTGGGCGTCCTGCTCGGTGCCCAGGGTGGAGATGACCAGGGCCTGGGTTTCACCACGGGTGAACAGGGCCGAGCCGTGCACGCGCGGCAGCACGCCGGTGCGGATCTCGATGGGGCGCACGGTGCGGGTGTCGCGGCCGTCAATGCGGGGCTCGCCGGCCAGGATCTGACTGCGCACGATCTTGGCTTCGATCTCGAACAGCAGGCCTTCGACCTTGACCTCGTCGAACGCCACGCCTTCAGCCGTCAGGCCGGCCTTCACGGCGGCGTAGGCTTCGCGGCAGGCTTGCGTGCGGGCTTGCTTGGAACGGATCTGGTAGGCGGCGCGCAGCGGGCCTTCGGCCAGGGCGGTGACCTTGCCGATGAAGTCTTCGTCCTTTGCGGGAGGCTGCCAATCCCACTCGGGCTTGCCGGCTTCACGCACGAAGTCGTTGATGGCCTGGATGGCGATGTTGCCTTGCTCGTGGCCATAGACCACGCCGCCCAGCATGACGTCTTCCGACAACTGGTCAGCTTCGGATTCGACCATCAGCACGGCCGATTCGGTGCCGGCGACGATGAGGTCCATCTTGGACTCGGCCATCTGCGAGGGGCTGGGGTTCAGCACGTACTCGCCGTTGATGTAGGCCACGCGGGCCGCGCCGATGGGGCCGTTGAAGGGGATGCCGGAGATCGACAGCGCAGCGCTGGAGGCGATCATGGCGGCGATGTCGGAGGTGACTTCCGGGTTCAGCGACAGCACGTGGATGACCAGCTGCACTTCATTGAAGAAGCCTTCGGGGAACAGCGGGCGGATCGGGCGGTCGATCAGACGCGAGGTCAGGGTCTCGAACTCGGAGGGCTTGGCTTCGCGCTTGAAGAAGCTGCCCGGGATCTTGCCGGCGGCGTAGGTCTTCTCGATGTAGTCGACGGTCAGGGGGAAGAAGTCCTGGCCGGGCTTGGCGTTCTTGGCGCACACGACGGTGGCCAGCACCACGGTGCCTTCAATGTCGACGACCACGGCGCCGGTGGACTGGCGGGCGATTTCGCCCGTCTCCATCGTGACGGTGTGGTTGCCCCATTGGAAGCTCTTGGTGACTTTGTTGAACATGGTCATGGATGTGTTCTCCGGTTTATGTGAGGGCCGCTCATGGGCCCAGTCTTGCCGTCACTCTGTCGCGATGCCATTCCAGCGGGGTTGATCAGCGGGGTTGATGCAGGCTGAAGGATCAGCCCCGTTGGAATGACACAGCGGTCGCTTGATGGAGCGGCGGCGCCTGATTCAGAAAAAATGCAGGAGCAAAGTCAAAAGACAAAAAGCCTGTGCTGGAGAGAACCAGACAGGCTTTTTGTCATCATGAGCCGATTACTTGCGCAGACCCAGCTTGGCGATCAGAGCAGCGTAACGGTCGAAATCCTTGCCCTTGAGGTAGTCCAGCAGCTTGCGACGGCGGCTGACCATGCGCAGCAGGCCACGGCGACCGTGGTGGTCCTTCTTGTTGGCCTTGAAGTGGGGCGTCAGTTCGTTGATGCGGGCGGTCAGCAGAGCGACCTGCACTTCGGGAGAGCCGGTATCGGCCTGGCCACGGGCGTTGGCCTTGACGATCTCGGCCTTGTTGATGTCAGCGACGGACATGGTTGTTTCCTAAAAACATAGGTGCAGGCCGAGGCGCCAAAGCTCGATTGCCTGGACAACAGGCGATGCGAGAACCGACGCGCAAACGGTTTCTGCGTTGGACTTGCGACACCAGGTGAAACCGACCCGGGTCGTGCGAAAGCCACCCAAAGAGGCAGCAAGCCGGAAAGTATAGCGCAACTTGAACTGATCGAGGACCCGCGTCAGCAGGCCGCCCCGTGGCACACCCGGCCCCAATAGGGGGATCTTTTACAGGGTGAAACACACACCATTGGCGCGATCCGTCCACATTTGCGATGCTCGCGCCCTGCACCGCCTGGCGACAACAACATTTCAGGGAGACAACCCGCTTGCCCGGCAGGCCCCGCCTCGTGCGATGCGCCCCCCGAGCCACCGGACCCATTTCCGAAAAGAAAGAAACGGTCTCGTGAACCTCGAACTCTCCCTCAAGGCGTCCGCTGCGCCAAACGCGGGCATGACTGCGCCAGTCCGCCAGTTGCTGCGACTGCCTCTGCTGCAAAAGCTCGTGATGGCCGATCTGGTCGTCAGCCTGGCCTCTTTCTGCGTGATGGCCGCCCTGCCAGAGTCGCGCCACGCCACGGAGATCATGGTCGGCACCCTGCTTTTGACGGTGCTCCTCAATGGCCTGCTGGTGTGCCGATCACTGCTGCCCTTGCTGGCACTGGAGCACGCGGCCAACCGGGTCGCACAGGGCGACTGGCGTGCGCGCGTGCCCACGGCAGACGTCTCGGACCGGCACATCCAACGCATCGGCCAGACCTTCAACGGCCTGCTCGACCGCCTGCAGGAGGACCAGGCCCGACTGAAGTACCTCAGTGCCCAGGCCATTGGCGCAGCGGACGCCGAACGGGCGCACCTCGCCCGCGAGTTGCACGACTCCACGGCGCAATCGCTCAGCGCGGTCGACATGCTGCTGCGCGCCATGGCGCAGTCCTTGCCGGCCCATGCGCCTGCAACCGCCCCACTGCTGGCGCGGCTTCAAACCATGCGGGAGATCGTCACCGAGGCGCTGCATGAGGTGCGCACGCTGGCCCACCGCGTCCATCCCAGCGCACTGGAGCATCTGGGGCTGACGGCGGCGCTGGAGTTGCTGCTCAAGCGCACCCTGTCCCAGACGGGCATCCGCCACGATGTCCAGGCGACCGTGCAAGCCCGCATTTCGCCGCAAGTGGCCTCCGTCTTGTACCGGGTGGCCCAGGAAGGCGTGGGCAATGCCACACGCCATGGGCGGCCCAGCCAGATCGGCATCCGGCTCCATGTCGACCGCCATACCGTCCGACTGACCATCCAGGACGACGGGCCCGGCTTTGACCTGCGCGCGGTGGAGCAGCAGCGCACCGGCATGGGCCTGTTCGTGATGCGCGAGCGCATGATGCTGGTCGACGGCGAGCTGGTCATCCACGCGCAACCGGGGCGCGGCACCACGCTGCATGCGATCGCGCCCAATCCACCGGAGCGCAGCGCATGACGGCGGGCCATCATGCCCAGGCCGGTGGCAGAGCCCCCATCCGCATCCTGCTGGCCGACGACCACGATGTGGTCCGCCTCGGGCTGAGGGCGCTGCTCGATGGCACCGGGCACATCGAGGTGGTGGGCGAAGCGCGCGACGGCGAGCAGGCGCTGGCGCTGTACGAGCGCATGCGGCCAGACGTGGTGGTGATGGACGTGTCGATGCAAGGCATGGACGGGGTGACGGCCACACGCGAGTTGGTCCGGCGACACGTCGATCCCCGCGTGCTGGCCCTGACCATGCACGACGAGGAGGCTTACCTCGTGCCCCTGCTGGAAGCCGGTGCCATGGGCTATGTGGTCAAGAGCGCGGCCAGCAGCCAGTTGCTCGACGCCGTGCAGACCGTGGCCGCAGGCCGCCGCTTCGTGCGTGCAGAAGCCGCACATGTGCTGGCCGATGCACTGGTGCAGAGGCCATCGCGTGACCCGCTGCTGGCGCAGCATGCGGCCCTGAGCGACCGCGAGCGCGCGGTCTTTCTGCACGTGGCCCAGGGACACAGCGCCAGCGAGATCGGCGAGCGGCTGCACATCAGCGCCAAGACGGTGGACACCTATCGGCGCCGCATCAACGACAAGCTCGACATCGCCACGCGGGCCGACTATGTGCGCCTGGCACTGAGGCTCAAGCTGCTCGGATGAGGCCCTTCACCCGTGGGCCTGCAGCATGCGGGCCACCACGTGCTCCGCATCGGCATGCTGGCCCAGGTGGCCGTCCATCACGGGCCCCAGCCGTCGCAGCCGCCCGGTATGCAGGCCATAGACCAGCCCGTGCAGCCGCAAGGTCGCGCCCCTGCGCCAGGCACTCTGGATCTGCGGCGTGCGGCTGAGGTTGCACAGTTGCTCCACGACGTTGAGCTCCACCAGTCGACGCAGACGCGCCTCTTCATCGGGCAAGCGATCGAGCTCCTGACGGTGCAGGCGCGCCGTGTGGCGGACACCGGCCAGCCAGTGCTCGACCATCAGCGGCGCCCCGGTGTGCAAGGCCGCCCGCACACCGCCGCAGCCTTCGTGGCCGCACACGATGACGTCCTGCACCTCCAGCACATCGATGGCGTAGTGCAGCACGGCCAGCAGGTTGGCGTCCGTGGGCACCACCAGATTGGCCACGTTGCGATGCACGAACAGATCGCCCGGGCCGGTCTGCGTCAGCACATTGACGGGCACCCGCGCATCCGAGCAGCCGATGTACAGGTAGCGTGGCTTGTGCTGGCTGGCAATGCGCCGGAAAAAGGCGGGATCGTCGGACGTGCAGTGATCCACCCAGCGGCGGTTGTTTTCCAGCAGTTCTTCGATGGACATGGATTCTCCTCAGAGGGATCTTGTGGATGGCATCGGCACACCCAGGAGCTGAAGTTGCACCCCGCGTTGCCGCGCCCGATGGACCAGCTCATGCAGCAGATCGACGACGTCGTGGTCCAGTTGCCTGGACCGGGACGCATCGACCGTGACCACCGCACCGCGAGGCACCCGCCGCACCACCGATGACAGACGTGCCTTGCTCAGGAAGCTGACCTGTTCGGCCAGCACCAGCCGGATCTCTTGACGGGCGTCGTCGGACGGGCGCTCCAGGGCGCAGCCATGCCGTGCGTTGTCGATGACGACGAACAGCAGGCTGATCGCCATGCCAGCCGCGATGCCCACCAGCAGGTCTGCGGCCAGGATCACCGCGATGGTGACGACAAAGGGCAGCCAGTCTCGCGCACCACGCTGCCAGGCCAGCCGCAACTGCGTCGGATGGGCCAGCTTGAAGCCCGTGTGGATGAGCACGGCCGCCAGACAGGCCAGGGGAATGCGGTTGAGCAGCGCCGGCACGCTGGCCACGGCGGCCACCAGCAACACGCCATGGATGAAACTGGCTCGCCAGGTGCGTGCACCCGCGTCGACATTGGCCGCGCTGCGAACGATCACCCCCGTCATCGGCAGGCCACCGATGAGCCCGCACGCCACATTGCCCACGCCTTGTGCGATCAACTCGCGATCAGGCGAGGACGTGCGCTTCAATGGGTCCATGCGGTCGGTGGCTTCCAGGCTGAGCAGCGACTCCAGACTGGCGACGATGGCGATCGTCAGGGCGATCTGCCAGACCTGGGGCTGGGCCAGTGCGGCCCAGTCCGGCACGCTGAAGTAGCTCAACCATTGCGCCGGCGTGGCAGCCACCGGCAGCGCCACCATGGCCGAAGCCGGCAGGGCCGAGCCCTCCCCCCACACACCCAGCAGCCACGCAGCCGCGCCGCCCAGCAGCACCACGGCCAGCGGTGCCGGCATCACCTTGCGCACGCCGGCTGGCAACAGTTTGGGCCAGGCCACCAGCAAGGCCAGGGAGGCGGCCGACAGGGCCAGCACACGTGGATCGAAGAGGGCCACGCGTTCGATCCATCGCCCGCCCTGGACGGACGGATCGGCACCCATCGCATAAGGCAGCTGCTTGACGATGAGGATGAGCCCGATGCCCGCCAGCATCCCGCGGATCACCGACGAAGGCACGAAATGCGCGATCACGCCGGCGCGCAGCACGCCCAGGCCGATCTGCATGGCGCCGGCCAGCACCACGCAGAGCAAAAAGGCCTGGAAGGAGCCCAGCTGCGCCAGCGAGGCGATCACGATGGCCGTCAGGCCGGCGGCCGGCCCGCTCACCATCAGCGGCGAGCCGCTCAGGCGCGACACCAGCAGACCGCCCACAGCCCCCGTCACCAGGCCCGAAGCCAGCGGCGCATGGGAGGCCAGGGCAATGCCCAGGCACAAAGGCAGCGCGACGAGGAACACCACCAGGCCGGCGGCAAGGTCTTCACGCCAGCCTTCAGTGGAAACGGACGAGGGCGATGAGGGCGTTGCGGGGTGGGATGTCATCTCTCCTGATTCCTGTCAGAGCCTGAAAGCGGATGCGCGCCAGAGGCTGGCTCGCGGTGCTCAGGACTGTAGAAATCAGGCGGTGCGCGGTCTATCAGAAGGCCGCGCGATCTGTGTCAGGCATTGGCGTACAACGGCGTGCGGGAAAGCGCCCGGCACGCACGGCGTTGACAGGGGCTCAGGCGATGTCAGCCAGATCCCAGCGCGGCTTGACGTCAAAGGCCGGCGTCATGGAAGGGCGGGCCTGCCCGGCCTGCACGCGCATGGCCGCTGCGAGCGCGATCATGGCGCCGTTGTCGGTGCACAGGTGCAGTTCGGGATAGTGCACACGCACACCACGCCGCATGCAGGCCTTGTCCAACTGCTCACGCAGCATGCGGTTGGCGCCCACCCCCGGCCACCACGATGCGCTTGAGCCCCGTCTGCTTCAAGGCGGCCAGTGACTTCTTGACCAGCACCTCGACGATGGCGGCCTGGGTCGATGCGGCCAGATCCGCGAGCGCCGGCCGGTGTGCCGACTCGGCCAGTTGCGCGGCCTGGTCCAACAGACCGAGGCGCACCAGATGCGTGCGCACCGCCGTCTTCAATCCGGCAAATGAAAAATCCAGGTTGCCAGAGTGCAGCATGGGCCGCGGCAGATCGAAGGCATCCGGCCGGCCCTCCTGGGCCAGCTTCGACAGATGCGGGCCGCCTGGATACGGCAGCCCCATGAGCTTGGCCGATTTGTCGAAGGCCTCGCCGGCCGCGTCGTCCACCGTCTCGCCCAGCAGTGCGTAGCGGCCGACGCCGTCCACGCGCATCAGCTGCGTGTGCCCGCCCGACACCAGCAGCGCCACGAAAGGGAATTCAGGCGGGTCGGCCGACAGGAAGGGCGACAGGAGATGCCCTTCCAGATGGTGAACGCCCAGGAGGGGCCGCTGCAGTGCCGCCCCCAACGCACACGCCACGCCCGCGCCCACCAGCAGGGCACCGGCCAGACCCGGCCCCCGCGTGTAGGCCACCAGGTCGACATCGGCCATGGTCTTGCCGGCTTCGGCGAGCACCTGACGGGCCAGCGGCACCACGCGACGGATGTGATCGCGCGAGGCCAGCTCGGGCACGACGCCGCCGTAGGCCTGGTGCATGTCGATCTGACTGTGCAGGGCATGCGCGAGCAAGCGCGGCGCGCCTTCAGGCGGCAAGGCCACCAGGGCCAGCCCGGTTTCATCGCACGAAGACTCGATGCCGAGGATCACTTGTTCTGCTTGGGACATCCCGCAAGTGTAGAGCGGCCCCCACATCGGGGCCGTGATGCGCACGTCGTGCGCAGATGGGGGCGCAGTTGTTGCATGATCGCGGGCATGAGCCTTCCTGAAGCACAGCGCCTGCGCGTCGTGATCGTCCTGCCCGTCACCTTGTCCATCGAGCCCGATGACGACGAGGTGGCCGAGGTCGAGCGCAGCCGCATCCTGCGCATTGCGCTGCTGGAAGCTGGCTACAACGTGGTCGCCACCTTGCCTGGCGACCGCTTCCTGCCCGAGCGCCTGGTCGAAATCCAGCCGGACCTCATCGTGGTGGATGCCGAATCTCAAGGCCGCGACATCCTGGAACACGTGGTGATGGCCACGCGCGACGAGCGACGCCCCATCGTGCTGTTCTCCGCCGATGAAGACACGAGCTATGTGCGCAAGGCGATCGCCGCGGGCGTGTCGGCCTACGTGGTGGCGGGCACCCCGGCCGATCACATCAAGCCGGTGCTGGATGTGGCCATGGCGCGCTTCGAGCACGAAGAAAAGCTGCGCGCCGAACTGGCCGATGCGCGCAACCAGCTGGAAGAGCGCAAGGTGATCGACCGCGCCAAGGGCCTGCTGATGACCCGCCAGGGCCTGAGCGAGCAGGAGGCCTACGCCCGCCTGCGCAAGGCTGCGATGGACAAGGGCATCAAGCTCGCCGAAGTGGCGCAGCGCCTGATCGACGCCGCCGACCTGCTGGGCTGACCGCCCCACGACAGCGCCACAGCGGCACACAAGCATGTGCGCCACGTGCCGGTGCACGCACACACCAGCCCTGTGCAGAAAAAGCTGGCACACCCCTTGCATTGACCAGGACAAGCAAAGTCAACGGCGACTTTGCGTGCCTTGGGCGCCCAACGATGGGCCCCGAGCTTCCGACAAAGGTGTCATCGAAGCGTGAGCGCGCCCCTGTGGCGTGAGCGCGCGGCGACGACACCTTTTTTGTTTTTCGAACAGGAAAGCTTCGCACCATGAACTCGCAGGATCTGAAAATGACCCGCCGCTCCATCTTGAAAACCGCAGCCGCCGCCAGTGCCGTCGGGGTTGTGCCTGGACTCCAATCGGCCGTGTGGGCCGCCGGCTCGGACAAGCCGGAACTGGAAGAGGTCAAGATCGGCTTCATCCCCCTCACCGATTGCGCCTCCGTCGTGATGGCCTCGGTGCTGGGCTTCGACAAGAAGTACGGGATCAAGATCATCCCGACGAAGGAAGCCTCCTGGGCGGGCGTGCGAGACAAGCTGGTGAATGGCGACCTGCACATGGCGCATGTGCTGTACGGCCTGATCTACGGCGTGCAGCTGGGCATCGGCGGCCCCAAGAAGGACATGGCCGTGCTCATGAGCCTCAACAACAATGGCCAGGCCATCACCCTGTCCAAGGCCCTGGCCGACAAGAAGGCCGTGGACGGCCCCTCGCTGGCCAAGCTGATGTCCACCGAGAAGCGCGAATACACCTTCGCGCAGACCTTCCCCACCGGCACGCACGCCATGTGGCTGTACTACTGGCTGGCCACCTATGGCATCGACCCGATGAAGGATGCCAAGGTCATCACCGTGCCGCCGCCCCAGATGGTGGCCAACATGCGCGTGGGCAACATGGACGGCTACTGCGTGGGCGAGCCCTGGGGCCACCGCGCCATCATGGACGGCATCGGCATCACCGGCGTCACCACGCAGGACATCTGGCAGGACCACCCCGAAAAGGTGCTGGGCTGCACCGACGAGTTCGTCAAGAAGTACCCCAACACCGCACGCGCCGTGATCATGGCCGTGCTCGAGGCCAGCAAGTGGATCGACGCCGGCCTGCAGAACAAGCTGAAGATGGCGGAGACCATCGCCGCCAAGTCCTACGTGAACACGGGCGTCGAGGCCATCAACCAGCGCATCCTCGGCCGTTATCAAAACGGCCTGGGCAAGACCTGGGACGACCCCAACCACATGAAGTTCTTCAATGACGGCAAGGTCAACTTCCCGTACCTGAGCGATGGCATGTGGTTCCTCACCCAGCACAAGCGCTGGGGCCTGCTCAAGGACCACCCCGACTACCTGGCCGTGGCCAAGCAGGTCAACAAGATCGACCTGTACAAGCAGGCCGCAGGCGCGCTCGGCGTGAGCGTGCCCAAAGATGTGATGCGCACGAGCAAGATGGTCGACGGCACCGTATGGGACGGCAAGGATCCCAAGAAGTACGCCGACGGCTTCAAGATCCACGCCTGATTTCACTCACCGAATTCAGGCACCAGGTTTGTGCAACCTGCCCGATTCCGCACGTCTCGCCTTGCTTCCTAGAGTGTTCGCAAAGAACGCCACTGAGTCCCGCTGAGACCCAAACCGAAAGCTCAAGCCCACCGTGGCCGCTTTCTTGCAGACAACCGGAATCGGGCAGGCCCCTGCGCTTCGCTCTCACCCATCAGACCCTTCTGAACAGGAGTCCCACATGGTCAGCGCCGTCTTTCACAGCCCCTCGGATGCCAGCGACGCCCTGCGCGCAGACAAGGCAGCCGGCAAGCCCACATCGAATCCCATGAGCACCGCAGTCTCTACCGCAGTCTCCACCGCCGGCACGCTGCCGGCCGCATCCACCAAGCCCTCTGCCCCACCCAAGGCGCCCGTCGATTGGGGCGCACTGGCCCTGACGGCCTTGTCGCCCGTGGCCGGTCTGGCCATCCTCATCGGCATCTGGTATTTGCTCACGATGAAGAGCACCACCTTCCCGACGCCAATGGCCACCTGGGCCAGCGCCGTCGAGCTGTTCTCGGATCCGTTCTACAGCAACGGCCCCAATGACCAGGGCATCGGCTGGAACATCCTGTTCTCGCTCAAGCGCGTGGCCATGGGCTTCGGCCTGGCCGCACTGGTGGGCATCCCGATGGGCTTCATCATCGGCCGCTCCAAGATCGCCAGCAGCATGCTCAACCCGATCATCAGCCTGCTGCGTCCGGTCTCGCCGCTGGCCTGGCTGCCCATCGGCCTGCTGGTGTTCAAGTCGGCCGACCCGGCTGCCATCTGGACGATCTTCATCTGCTCCATCTGGCCGATGATCATCAACACGGCCGTGGGCGTGCAGCGCGTGCCCGAGGACTACCTCAACGTGGCCAAGGTGCTGAACCTGTCCGAGTGGAAGATCGTCACCAAGATCCTCTTCCCCTCCGTGCTGCCTTACATGCTGACCGGCGTGCGCCTGTCGGTGGGCACCGCCTGGCTGGTGATCGTGGCCGCCGAGATGCTGACCGGTGGCGTGGGCATTGGCTTTTGGGTCTGGGACGAGTGGAACAACCTGAACGTGCAGCACATCATCATCGCGATCTTCGTGATCGGTGTGGTGGGCCTGCTTCTGGAACACGCGCTGATGGCCGTGGCCAAGCGCTTCAGCTTCGAGTAAGGAAGAAGGAGACGACCATGACCCAGTTCATCGACATCCAGAAGGCCGAGATGGTGTTCAGCACCAAGAAGGGCCGCTTCCACGCGCTGCGCGACATCAACCTGGGCATCGACAAGGGCGAGTTCATCGCGCTGATCGGTCACTCGGGCTGCGGCAAGTCCACGCTGCTCAACCTGATCGCCGGCCTGCTGATGCCCACCGAAGGCGGCCTGATCTGCGACAACAAGGAGATCGCCGGCCCCGGGCCGGAGCGCGCGATGGTGTTCCAGAACCACTCGCTGCTGCCCTGGCTGACCTGCTATCAGAACGTCTACCTGGCGGTCGAGCGCGTCTTCGGCGGCAAGGAGGGCAAGGACAAGCTCAAGCAGCGCACGCTCGATGCGCTGGAGCTGGTCAACATGAGCCACGCCACCCACAAGCGCCCCAATGAGATCTCCGGCGGCATGAAGCAGCGCGTGGGCATTGCCCGGGCACTGGCCATGGAACCCAAGGTGCTGTTGCTGGACGAACCCTTCGGTGCACTCGACGCACTCACCCGCGCCCACCTGCAGGACGAACTGCTCAAGATCGTGGCGCGCACCAAGTCAACCGTGGTGATGGTGACGCACGATGTGGACGAGGCCGTGCTGCTGTCCGATCGCATCGTGATGATGACCAACGGCCCGGCCGCCACCATCGGCGAGATCCTGCAGGTGCCCCTGCCCCGCCCGCGCAACCGCGTCGAGCTGGCCGAGGACCCGACCTACATGCACTGCCGCAAGGAAGTGCTGGACTTCCTCTACACCCGCCACGGCGTGGCCGACAAGAAGGCGGCTTGAGCCGCCATTCCCAACCGTTTCAACGCGCTGTCATCGCTGAAGAAGAGGACCGACGAGAAAGCTGGCACACCCCTTGCATAAGGATGCATGACCGCCTGTTTCGCCAGAGCCGGGCGGTCTTCCTCAGCGGGGGTCAGTGGGTCCGCGAAAACTCCACCGGCCTCTTCACGCCTTCCGGTCCTTGGATCGGAAGGCGTCTTTTTTTGCCAGCAGCCAGAACAGCGCACCAAGCACGATCATGGGCACGCACAGCCATTGCCCCATGCTCAGGTTCAGTGCAAGGTAGCCCAGGAAGCTGTCGGGCTCGCGGAAGTATTCGGCGGTGAAGCGGAAGATGCCGTACCCCAGCAGGAAGACGCCGGCCACCGCGCCTTGCTTGCGCGGCTTGCTGGCATACCACCACAGCAGCGCGAACAAGAGCATGCCCTCCAGGCTGAACTGATACAGCTGCGAGGGATGGCGCGGGATGTCGGTGCCCGATTGCGGGAACACCATCGCCCAGGGCAGCGAAGGATCGGCCGCGCGCCCCCACAGTTCGCCATTGATGAAGTTGCCGATGCGGCCGGCCGCCAGCCCGAAGGGCACCACCGGCGCAACGAAATCGGCCACCTCGAAAAAGTGCTTGCCCTGCCGGTGGGCGTACCACGCCATCGCGGTGATCACGCCCAGCAACCCCCCATGGAAGGCCATGCCGCCCTGCCAGACCGCAAAGATCTCGGCCGGGTGATGCAGGTAGTAATCCGGCTTGTAGAACAGCACGTAGCCCAGGCGCCCACCCAGCACCACGCCCAGCACGCTGTAGAACAGCAGGTCTTCGACCATCTGCCGGTTCCAGCCCAGGCTGGCATAAGGTTGGTGTGTGGTCCGGCGGGAAGCCAACAGATAGGCCCCGACAAACGCGACAAGATAGGTCAGGCCATACCAGTGGACCTGCAGCGGCCCCAGGGAGATGGCGATCGGATTGAATTGGGGATGGATCAGCATGGCGCGAACGATAACCGATGTGGCAAGCCGCATCCCGAGGCAAGCGATTCCGCCCGCCCAGGCCGGGGATGACTGCTAGGATCTTCCACCATGAACCCGACCACCATCCAGCTCATCGGTGCCGCGTTGTTCGGCGTGGCCCTGCTGCACACGTTTTCCACCAAGTTCTTCGACAACCTGGCCCACACCAACCAGGCCAACGCCGGTCTGTGGCATTTCCTGGCCGAGGTGGAAGTCGTCTTCGGCTTCTGGGCCATGGTGATGATGGTGTTCATGTTCATCACCGAGGGCAAGCAGGCGGCTGTGCATTACCTGGACACGCGCAACTTCACCGAGCCGCTCTTCGTCTTCGCCATCATGGTGGCGGCCGCCAGCAAGCCGGTGATCCAGCTGGCAGGCGCGCTGACACGCTTTCTGACCCGGCTCATTCCGCTGCCGGCTGCCATGGCCTCCACGCTGGTCATCCTCTCGGCCGTGCCCCTGATGGGCTCGTTCATCACCGAGCCGGCGGCGATGACGCTGGCCGCCCTGCTTTTGCGCGATGGTGTCTTCCAGCAGGGCATCTCCAACCGGCTGAAGTACGCCATCCTCGGCGTGCTGTTCGTCAACGTGTCCATCGGCGGCACGCTCACGCCATATGCCGCACCGCCGGTGTTGATGGTGGCCGCGGCCTGGGGCTGGGATCTGGCCTATATGCTGCAGCACTTCGGCTGGAAGGCGGCACTGGCCGTGGGCATCAATGCGGTGGGCCTGACGGTGTTCTTCTCCAAGGAGTTCCTCCGCCTGCCCGCGCCGAGCGTGTCGGCCGAGCGGATGCCCCCGCTGCCCGTCCTGGCCATCCACCTGGCCTTTCTGGTCGGCATCGTCGTCTTCGCCCACCATCCGCCGGTGTTCCTGGGGCTGTTCCTGTTCTTCCTGGGCTTCACCGCAGCCTATGAGCGCTACCAGTCTCCCCTGATCCTGCGCGAAGGGCTGCTGGTCGCCTTCTTCCTGGCCGGCCTGGTGGTGTTGGGCGGGCAACAGCAATGGTGGCTCGAGCCCGTGCTGCTGAGCATGTCCAGCGATGCCGTGTTCTTCGGTGCCACGGCGCTGACGGCCATCACGGACAACGCAGCGCTCACGTATCTGGGCTCGCTGGTGCCGGGCCTCTCGGAACCGTTCAAATATGCCCTGGTGGCCGGTGCCGTGGCCGGCGGTGGTCTGACCATCATCGCCAATGCACCCAACCCGGCCGGCGCCTCCATCCTCAAGCCAGGCTTCGAGAACGAATCCATCAACGCCGGCGGCCTGCTGCTGGCCGCGCTGCTGCCCACGCTGATCGCCCTGGCCGCGTTCAAGCTCCTGTGAGCACGGCGCCGTGGCGTGCCTCTTGCTAATCAGCAAGGCATGACCTCGGACGATCTGGAGTTGGCCCGCAATCTGGGCAAGGAGCTGTCGGACTGGCGACGCTGGATGGCCCGCCTGGTGGTGCTGAGCTTCGCGGCGCTGGCGGGCCTGGCAGTGGCCACTTTCACCTGGTTGTGTGACAGCGCGCTGGCGGGCTTTCGCCACCTGCATGCATGGCAAGGGTGGTGGCCACTCGTATGGACCCCCGCGCTCACCGCGGCCATCGTGTGGGCCACCCGGCGCTGGTGCGAAGGGGCCGCGGGCTCCGGCATTCCTCAAGTGCTGGCTGCGCTCGATCCTGGCACGGCGCCCTCGCAACGCCGGCTGTTCGTCTCCCTTCGGCTGTCGGTGGCCAAGATGATCCTGACAGCCGGCTCGCTGCTGGCAGGCCTGTCTACCGGCCGCGAAGGCCCCTCGGTGCAGGTGGCAGCCGGTGTGATGCTGCATGCCCGCCGATGGCTGCCGGCACGCACCAGCATCAGCGCTCAAGGGCTGATGGCCGCCGGCGGTGCGGCCGGCGTGGCCGCCGCCTTCAACACACCGCTGGGCGGGATCCTGTTCGCCATAGAGCAGTCTCTCGCGGCGGCCCGAATCGCGCTCCAGCGGCGTGCTGATCACCGCCATCGTGCTGGCCGGTCTGGTGGCCATGTCGATACACGGTGACACCGCCTACTTCGGCCGCATCCAGGCCGAAGCACTGGGCTGGCATCTCTGGTGGCCCGGCATGCTGGTGGCCGTGTTGTGCGGGCTGGTGGGCGGCCTGTTTTCCCGCCTGCTGATCCAGAGCCTGCGCGGCGGCCATGATCGCTTCAGCCTGTGGCGACGCACGCATCCCTTGCGCTTTGCCGCCGGTTGCGGCCTGGCGGTGGCCGTCATCGGCCTGGCCTGCGGCGGCAGCACCTTCGGCAGCGGCTATCAGACCACCCAAGCCCTTCTGCACGGCCAGCACGATGGCCAGGGCCTGGGCATGCTGATGCGGCTGGTATCGACTTGGCTCTCCTTGTGGAGTGGCGTGCCCGGCGGCGTGTTCGCGCCATCTCTGGCCATCGGCGCGGAACTGGGGGCCGAGGTCGCGCAATGGACGGGACATTCGGACTCGCGCGTGTTGATCGCGCTGGGCATGGCCGGCTTTCTCGCGGCCACCACGCAGGCCCCCATCACCGCCTTCATCATCGTGATGGAGATGCTGGAAGGCCACGCACTCATCCTCAGCCTGATGGCCTGCACCATGATCGCCAGCGCCATCGCCAGGCTGCTGAGCCCGTCGATGTACCACGCGCTGGCCGTATTGCAACAAAGCCGCCTGTCCCCGCCCACATCGACGCAGGCGGAGGTGGCCGAGGGGCACAATAGGCGGCATGAAGTCCCAGCCTGAAGCCGAGGCCGCCACGTCGGCCCTGGTCCTGCGTCAGTTCCGCATCGTTTTCAATGCAGTCAAATCGCACTTCCAGCAAATGGAAAAGCAGGCGGGCATTGGCGGTGCCCAGGTCTGGGCGCTGGGCGTGGTCAAGCAGACACCGGGCATCGGTGTCGGCGCCCTCGCACAGGCCATGGACATCCACCAGTCCACCGCCAGCAATCTGGTGAAGGCCCTGGTCCAGCGCGCCTTGCTGCGCATCGAGAAGGACGACAGAGATCGCCGTGCCGTGCGCCTGTTCATCACCCCGCAAGGCGACCAGGTGTTGGCCCTTGCCCCGGCGCCCTGGTCGGGCCTGCTGCCCGAGGCGCTGGCGCACATGGATGAAACCCGGCTGCGCCGCATGCACGATGACCTCCAGACCTTGATCACCCTGCTGGGCGACAAAGGGAGCGCGCAAAACGCCGCCCATACGCCCCTGGCCGATCTGTAAGGCCGTGCATCCATGTTTGTCCAAATGTAGAATCGGCGAACTGCCCCGCTTGGCGTCGTCTGCCGGGCGCAGGCAGGAACCGGTTGTCTTTTCATGGCTTCGCCCTTTCAGGGAGAAGCCATTTTTTTGGTGCCGGCCTCCTGCGTCAGCCGCACGCACACATCCAGCAAGGTCGCAACTTCCGCCGTCGCATCCAGAAAGAAGCGCGCCGCCGAGCGGGCATCCCGGCCCACCTTGATGGTGACCCAATCCGGCCTGGCCTGATGAAAGGCGGGTTCGTCATTGACGTCGTCACCGACGAACAGCACCTGCCGGGAAGGCGCACGGGCTGCCAGCCGCTGCAAGGCACACCCCTTGTCCGGCGCGCCGCGCGGCATGAGGTTGAGCACCATCTTGCCCTCGAACACGTCCAGCGCTTCGCGCATGGGCGCCACGAAGTGCCATGCCGCCTGCCGGGCGCCTTCCCGGTCACGTGCGAGGCGGTAATGCAGCGCCATGGACGTGCCCTTGTCCTCCACCATGACGCCCGCCTGAGCCAGTTGCCGGCCCGCCGCGGCGCCGAGGGCTTGCCTGACGCCATCGAGCTCGGTCGGCAAAGGCAGCTCGCCCGGCGGGCAGGCCGGATCTTCCGCGCCGTGGTTGCCCACGACGGCCCAGGGCTCGAACCCCAGCCGTTGCTGGACATCGACCACCGTACGGCCAGTGATGACGGCCAGCAAGTGGTGCTCGGACAAGGTGCGCAATGCGCGAACGATGGGCAAAGGCGTGCGGGCCGACGTTGGATCCGCCACGATGGGCGCCAGCGTGCCGTCGAAATCGAAGGCCAGCAAGGCCGGTGCATGCAGCAGAACCGCCAGCGCGGATCGCCCTTCATTGCCGAGAATGTGCTTCATGCCGGATGGGTGCAGAGGATCACGTCAGTTGATGCGCCTGCAGACGCGCCTCGATCCGCGAACGCAGGCGCACGCGCGCGGTATCGGACAACATCCGCCCGGCCCAGCGGAACACGTTGTGCTCACGCACGGTCATGCGCATGCTGCGCATCCGCTCCTTCTGTTCGGCTTGGGGCATGGTCAGCGCACGGTGCAGGGCATCCGCGCTTTCCTCCACGTGATACGGGTTGATGATGAGCGCTTCCGGCAATTCGCGCGCCGCCCCCGCAAACCGGCTGAGCACCAGCACGCCCTGGTCGTCATCGCGCATGGCCACGAACTCCTTGCAGACCAGGTTCATGCCATCGTGCAGACTCGTGACCAGGCACACATCGGCCGCACGGTACAGCTCGGCCAGCTTGTCTGCATCCTGGTGTTCGGCCACCAGGATCACGGGCCGGTATTCGCCCAGCCCATAGCGCTGGTTGATGCGCTGCGTCACCTTGAAGATGCGCTGCTGGAACTCCTGGTATTCATCCAGCTGACCGCGCGTGGGCGCTGCCACCTGCAACAAGGACACCTTGCCCTGCCAAGACGGGTGCTTTTCCAGCAGCCGCTCCAGCGCGTGGAGCCGCTCGAGGATGCCCTTGGTGTAATCGAAGCGGTCGACACCCAGGATCAGCTTGTGGCCGCTCTTCAGGCCGAAGGCAGCGCGCACGTTCTGCGCGCAGGCCTGCACGCCCAGCAGGCGCTGCATGTCCTGCGCATCGGGCCACTTGATGGAGATCGGATAGTTCTCCACCAGCGTGTTGTGGCTGCCATAGCTCACCATGTTGTGCTCGTGTTCGATGCGGCACTCCAGATAGCGGTCCACCGTCTCCAGGAAGTTCTTGCAGTGAAAGCGCGTATGAAAGCCCAGGATGGTGCTGCCCAGCATGCCCTGCAGCAACTCACGCCGCCAGGGGCAGATGCCAAAGGATTCCGGGTTGGGCCACGGGATGTGCCAGAACGTGATGATGGTGGCCTGCGGCAGGCGCTCGCGGATCATGGCCGGCAGCAAGGCGAAGTGATAGTCCTGCACCAGCACGACCGGGTCCGCGCTGCGGGCCTCCTTCACCACGGCTTCTGCGAAGCGCTCGTTGACGCGCCGGTACATCTGCCAATCCGATTCGCGAAACACCGGGCGCACGTGGGCCACATGGCACAACGGCCACAGGCCTTCGTTGGCAAAGCCGTAGTAGTAGCCCTGCTCTTCTTCGGGCGTCAGCCACACGCGTCGCAAGGCATAGTCATAGCGGCCCGGCGGCACCATCACCCTGTCGTTCGCATCCACCGCCAGCGCATCGGCGCTGCCGCTTCCATGCGCGATCCACGTGCCCGAGCAAGCCCGCATCACCGGCTCCACCGCGGTGACCAGGCCGCTGGCGGGACGCTTGACAACCACCTGCCCATCGCTGTGTTCATGGATGTAGGGCTCGCGGTTGGACACCACAATGACCTGGTCGCCGCGCAACTGGGTCTTGAGCAGCGTGCGCAGACGCTCCGGATCCCACGGCTGCTCGGCAGCCTGCGCCCGCCGGTATTCATCGTCGAGCTCGCGCATGCGTTCGCGCAAGGCCTCGGCAAAGGGCTGCAGCTCGGGTGCCGGCTGCAGCAGCGGTCTGACCAGGCCCTCGCCGCGCAGGATGCCCTGCACGCCTGCCACCCAGCCGCGCCAGCTCAACTGCGCCACCACCACCGTGATCAGGGAGACGACGCCACCCAGCACGGCGATCAAGGTGAGCAGATGACGCCGCGTATCTTCGCTGCGGCGATCCAGGATGCTCAGATCGGACACGAGCACCAGATCGGCCACCGGCCGTTCGCCATCGCTGACCGGATGGACGCCCACCTGCACCCGGCCGGAGGCCAGCGGCATCAGACCGTTGTCGAGCTGGGAAGTCTGTCGCGCACGCTCGCACGTCAGGTCCTGCGGGAACAAGGCCGTCTGCATGACGATGTCCCCTCCGACGCGGCACAGCGCCATCGCGAGCAGCCGCTCGTCGGTGAGGGTGCGATTGAACAGGGCCTCCAGCTCTTCCACCCTGCCCTGGTTCAGCGCCCGCGCCACCGACTCGGAGACGGCATTGGCCACCAGGGCGCCACGCGCGACCTGATCACGCGAAGCCCAGCGCAGCATGAGCCCGTCCATCCACGGCAGGGCCAGGTTGGCCGCCACGACGAGCGTGATCACCAATGGGATGAGAAAGCGCAGTTGCAATCTGAACGTCTTGAACACCATGCCTGTTTCGTTCGCCTTTTTACATTTGCACAAATATACTTGAGCGAAAAAAGGCGGAAGGGGTCGTGCCGCCCTCCGCCCATCGGCGCGTGTCCGCGCCTGCCTTGTCGTTCAGCGCTGGATCTGGGTGATGTCGCGCACTGCGCCGGTATCGGCCGATGTGGTCAGCAGCGCATACGCCTGCAGCGCCGCCGAGACATGGCGCTCGCGGTTGGCCGGCTTCCAGGCCTTCGGGCCCTTGGCTTCCATGGCCGCACGGCGCTTGGCGAGCTCGTCGGCCGAGATGGCCAGGTTGATGCTGCGATTCGGGATGTCGATCTCGATGGTGTCGCCATCTTCGATCAGCGCGATGGCGCCGCCCATGCCCGCCTCCGGGGACGCGTGCCCGATCGACAGGCCCGATGTACCGCCGGAGAAGCGGCCATCGGTCAGCAGCGCACATTGCTTGCCCAGGCCCCGGCTCTTGAGGTAGGAGGTCGGGTACAGCATCTCCTGCATGCCCGGGCCGCCCTTCGGACCTTCGTAGCGGATCACCACCACATCGCCGGCCTGCACCACTTCATTGAGGATGCCGTCCACGGCGTCTTCCTGGCTTTCGAACACGCGGGCCTTGCCGGTGAACTTCCAGATGGATTCATCCACCCCGGCGGTCTTGACGATGCAGCCCTTCTCGGCGATGTTGCCGTAGAGCACGGCCAGGCCGCCGTCCTTGGTGAAGGCGGCTTCCTTGCTGCGGATGACGCCATGTTCACGGTCCAGGTCCAGCGCCTTCCAGCGGCTGTCCTGCGAGAAGGCCACCTGCGTGGGGATGCCGCCCGGCGCAGCCTTGTAGAAGGTGTGCACCGCCTCGTCGTTGGTGGCCTTCACGTCCCACTTGGCCAGTGCCTCGGCCATGGTGGCGCTGTGCACGGTCGGCACATCGGTGTGCAGCAGGCCGCCTCGGGCCAGCTCGCCCAGGATGGCCATGATGCCGCCGGCGCGGTGCACGTCTTCGATGTGCACATCCGGCACGGCAGGCGCCACCTTGCTCAGGCAGGGCACCTTGCGGGACATGCGGTCGATGTCGGCCATCGTGAAGTCGACGCCGGCCTCCTTGGCCGCAGCCAGCAGGTGCAGCACGGTGTTGGTGGAGCCGCCCATGGCCACATCCAGCGCCACGGCGTTCTCGAAGGCCTTGAAACCGGCGATCGAGCGCGGCAGCACCGAGAAATCATCCTGCTCGTAATGGCGCTTGGCCAGGTCGACGATGCGGCGGCCGGCCTCTCGGAACAGCTTCTCGCGGTCGGCGTGGGTGGCCACGATGGTGCCGTTGCCCGGCAGCGAAAGGCCCAGGGCCTCCGTCAGGCAGTTCATCGAGTTGGCCGTGAACATGCCGGAGCACGAACCGCAGGTCGGGCAGGCCGAACGCTCGACCACGGCCACCTCTTCATCCGAGCAGCTCTTGTCGGCGGCCTTGACCATGGCATCCACCAGGTCGAGCGCGATCACCTTGCCTTCGATCTTGGCCTTGCCGGCCTCCATCGGGCCCCCGGAAACGAAGATCACGGGGATGTTCAGGCGCAGCGCGGCCATGAGCATCCCCGGGGTGATCTTGTCGCAGTTGGAGATGCACACCAGCGCATCGGCCGTGTGGGCATTGACCATGTATTCGACGCTGTCGGCGATCAGGTCGCGCGAGGGCAGCGAATACAGCATGCCGCCGTGACCCATGGCGATGCCGTCGTCCACGGCGATGGTGTTGAATTCCTTGGCCACACCACCGGCCGCCTCGATCTCACGGGCCACCAGTTGGCCCAGATCCTTGAGGTGCACGTGCCCCGGCACGAACTGCGTGAAGCTGTTGGCGATGGCGATGATGGGTTTTTCGAAATCGCCGTCCTTCATGCCGGTGGCACGCCACAGGGCGCGGGCGCCCGCCATGTTGCGGCCGGCGGTGGAGGTACGGGAACGGTACTGAGGCATGACAGCAGACTCCGCGGGCCGGGATGCGCCCGAGTTTCGAAAAGAGGTCGATTTTATCCCGAGGCAGATGCCCGTGCTGCGGACACGCTGGTGAGGCTCCAAGCGCGCTGCCCCGGGTTCCCGCCCAAGGGGCACCCTGTCCGGCTCAGCGCCGGCGCCCCTTGCCCTTGGGGCCCATGCCCAGTGCGTCGAGGGCCTTCTGACGCCGGGCGTCGCGCTTGGCGTCGATGCGCTCCATCGCCTTGCGGCGCGTGAGGCCCGACCAATCCGCCCAGGCCCACCACACAACGGCCAGACCAAAGGGCAGCAGGATCCACAGCGCCTCGCCGCTCCAGCCCCATTTCCACTGGCCGATGGGGCCGATGCCGGCGAGATTCATGACCAGCATCGCCACACCGATTGCCACAAACCACATGATTCAGATCCTTTACATCGGCGCATGGAACAAAAAAGATTGGCTCGTGTCAACGGAACCCGTGCGCCCAGACGTTATAAAACACGCTCAATCGTAATGGACCCTTCGGTAAAGGATCACTCATGAAATTCCTGCCCTCCATGCTGGCCGCATTGACCCTGGCGGCCGTTTCCGTGTCGCCTGCACTGGCCAGCCAGGAACTGGCTGCCAAGAAGGCCTGCCTGGCCTGCCACGGCGTGGACAACAAGATCGTCGGCCCCGCCTACAAGGACGTGGCCAAGAAATACCGCGGTCAAAAGGGCATCGAAGCCAAGCTGGCCGAGAAGATCATGAAGGGCGGCAAGGGCGCCTGGGGCGAAGTGGCCATGCCCGCCAACCCGCAAGTCAGCCCTGAAGAAGCCAAACAGCTGGTCAGCTGGATCCTGTCGCTGAAGTGATGAAGGTGGATGCGGGCGCGACCCGCATCCGGCGCGACACACCATGCGCGCGCTCCAAAACAAAGCCCCGCCGAAGCGGGGCTTTTGCTTTGGGTGTCGGCAAGGCGCTTGTGGCGCCTTGGGAACAAACCGTCAATCGCCGGCGTAGATGTCCACGTCCTTGGTCTCCCGCACGAACAGCAGGCCCACCACGAAGGTGATGCAGGCCACGATGATCGGGTACCACAAGCCGTTGTAGATGTTGCCCGTCTGGGCCACGATGGCGAACGCCGTCGTCGGCAGCAAGCCGCCGAACCAGCCGTTGCCGATGTGATACGGCAGCGACATCGAGGTGTAGCGGATGCGGGTCGGGAACATCTCCACCAGCATGGCGGCGATCGGGCCGTACACCATGGTCACGTAGATCACCAGGATGGTCAGGATGGCCACGATCAGCGGCTTGTTCAGCTTGGCCGGATCGGCCTTGGCAGGATAGCCGGCGCTCTTGAGCGCAGCGCCCACGGCCGACTTGAATTGGCCTTCCATCACCTTGGTGGCCGCAGCCTTCGGGTCCTTGTCGAAGGCGGCCAGGTTGCCCGAGGCTTCCTTCAGGGCCTTCTCGGCGTCCTTCAACTTGGTCTCGGCCTCCTTGCCGACGCCGCCAGCAGCCTTCGCGTCCGCCAGCTTGGTTTCTGCCTTGGCCTTGGCCTGGATGGCGGCCTCCTTGGCGGCCGGGACATCGGCTTCCGTCACCAGCGTGGGCGAGAAAGCCGGGATCTCGGTGCTGCCCACCTTGACCACGGCACGCGTGCCGGCCGGGGCTTCGACGTTCTCGTAGTTCACCGAGTTGGAGGCCAGCAGTTGCTTGGCCACGTCACACGAGCTGGTGAACTTGGCCGTGCCGGTCGGGTTGAACTGGAACGAGCACTCCTTCTGATCGGCCACCAGGGTGACGGGCGCCGAAGCCTGCGCACGGGCCAGATCGGGGTTGGCGGCTTCCGTCAGCGCCTTGAACAGCGGGAAGTACGTGACCGCGGCGATCAGGCAGCCCCCCAGGATGATGGGCTTGCGGCCGATCTTGTCGGACAGCGTGCCGAACACCACGAAGAACGGCGTGCCGATCAACAGCGAGATGGCCACCAGGATGTTGGCCGTGGCGCCATCCACCTTCAGCGCCTGCGTCAGGAAGAACAGGGCGTAGAACTGCCCCGTGTACCAGACCACCGCCTGACCGGCGACCAGACCGACCAGGGCCAGGATCACGATCTTCAGGTTGGACCATTGGCCGAAGGATTCGGACAGCGGCGCCTTGGAGGTCTTGCCCTCCGCCTTCATCTTCTGGAAGGCCGGGCTTTCGTTCATGCTCATGCGAATCCACACGCTGATGCCCAGCAGTGCGATCGACACGACGAACGGCACGCGCCAGCCCCAGTCCTGGAAGGCGTCTTCGCCGATGGCGGTGCGCGTGCCCAGGATCACCAGCAGCGACAGGAACAGGCCCATCGTGGCGGTGGTCTGGATCCAGGCGGTGTAGGCGCCGCGCCGGCCGTGCGGGGCGTGCTCCGCCACATAGGTGGCTGCGCCACCATATTCACCGCCCAGCGCCAGGCCCTGCAGCAGGCGCAGCGCAATCAGGATGACCGGTGCGGCCACGCCGATCGAGGCATAGGTAGGCAATATGCCGACGATGAAGGTCGACATGCCCATGATCAGGATCGTGACGAGGAAGGTGTATTTGCGCCCGATCATGTCGCCCAGCCGGCCGAATACCAGCGCACCAAAGGGGCGGACGATGAACCCTGCCGCAAACGCGAGCAGCGCGAAAATGAATGCGGAGGTGGGATCAAGCCCGGCGAAGAACTGTTTGGCGATGATCGCCGCCAGAGAACCATAGAGGTAAAAGTCGTACCACTCGAAAACGGTTCCCAAACTGGACGCGAAGATGACTTTCTTTTCTTCAGCCGTCATCGGCGCGTTGGATATGGTGGTGCTTGCCATGTAGAGCTCCTCGTCATTACAGAAGTGAGCGCGCTTGTGGCGCACCCACCCCTCAATCTAGGGGTCTTTGTTAAGAACTGTAATAGGGGTGAATGCTTAGTGGGCGGTGGTACCGCACAAATGGACTAAACAGCCACGCAATACCCCACTACAGGGATGGTGGAGGGTTTGACGAGGGCATGATTCCCTGGCCTGTATTTCAGCCATCTCATACCCTCCAAACCCTCACTGAAACCGCCTGACGCAAATCAGGCGGCACGCCGGAGGAATTTCACCTCCGGATTGACATACTCAATTGCTCTGCGCGAGCTGATCGAGAATGGCGGGGTTTTCCAAAGTGCTGGTGTCCTGGGTGACCTCATCGCCCTTGGCGATCACGCGCAACAGGCGGCGCATGATCTTGCCGGAACGGGTCTTGGGCAGGTTGTCGCCAAAACGGATGTCCTTGGGCTTGGCGATCGGCCCGATCTCGTGGGCGACGTGGTTGCGCAGCTCGGTGGCCAGTTGCCGGGCCTCTTCACCCGTCGGGCGCGGCCGCTTGAGCACCACGAAGGCGCAGATCGCCTCGCCCGTCAGATCGTCCGGGCGGCCCACCACGGCGGCTTCGGCCACCAGCGGGTGAGACACCAGGGCCGATTCGATTTCCATCGTGCCCATGCGGTGGCCGGAGACATTCAGCACATCGTCGATACGGCCGGTGATGGTGAAGTAACCGGTCTGCGCGTCGCGGATCGCGCCGTCACCAGCCAGGTAGTACTTGCCGCCGAAGTCGGCCGGGTAGTAGCTCTTCTTGAAGCGCTCCGGATCGCCCCAGATGGTGCGGATCATCGAAGGCCAGGGCTGGCGAACGACCAGCACGCCGCCCTGCCCCCACGGCACTTCCTTGCCGGTTTCATCGACCACGGCCGCGTCGATGCCCGGGAAGGGCAAGGAGCACGAGCCGGGCGTCAGGGCATGCGCGCCAGGCAGCGGCGTGATCATGTGGCCACCCGTTTCCGTCTGCCAGAAAGTGTCGACGATGGGGCAGCGGCCGCCGCCGATCTCGCGGTGATACCACTCCCATGCAGCCGGGTTGATGGGCTCGCCCACCGTGCCAAGCAGACGCAGGCTGGACAGGTCGAAATTGCGCGGATGCACCGCATCGCTGGATTCCGCCGCCTTGATGAGGGCACGGATGGCCGTAGGCGCCGTGTAGAAGATAGTAACCTTGTGCGCCTCGATCATGCGCCAGAAGCGCGAGGCATCCGGATACGTGGGCACGCCTTCGAAGACGATCTGTGTGCCGCCGTTGGCCAGCGGGCCGTAAGCCACGTAGGTGTGGCCGGTGACCCAGCCGATGTCGGCCGTGCACCAGAACACGTCTTCGGGCTTGAGGTCGAAGGTCCACTTGGTGGTCAGTGCGGCGTGCAACAGGTAGCCGCCGGTGCTGTGCTGCACGCCCTTGGGCTTGCCGGTGGAGCCGGAGGTGTAGAGCAGGAACAGCGGGTGCTCGGCGGAGACCCATTCGGGCTCGCAGGTCTCGGGCTGCGTGGCGGTGACCTCGTGCATCCACACATCGCGTCCGGCGTTGAAGGCCACGTTGCCGCCGGTGCGACGGAAAACGATGACCTGGCGCACGGTGTCGCAGCCCCCCAGCGTCAGCGCTTCATCGACGATGGCCTTTAGCGGCAGGGCTTTGCCGCCGCGCAATTGCTCGTCGGCGGTGATGACCATGACGGCGCCGGCATCCTCGATGCGATCGCGCAGGCTCTGGGCCGAAAAGCCGCCGAACACCACGGAGTGCGTGGCACCGATGCGCGCGCAGGCCTGCATGGCCACCACGCCCTCGACCGACATCGGCAGGTACAGGACGACCCGGTCGCCCTTCTTGACGCCCTGCGCCTTCAGCGCGTTGGCCAGCCGACACACGCGCGCCAGCAGTTCCTTGTAGCTGACGTGGGACACCTGCCCGTCGTCGGTCTCGAAGATGATGGCAGTCTTGTCGCCCAGGCCGGCCTGGACCTGCCGGTCCAGACAGTTGTAGGAGGCGTTGAGTTCGCCATCCTCAAACCACTTGTAGAACGGAGCCTGGGACTCGTCGAGCGTGCGGGTGAAGGGCTTGTGCCAGTGGATTGTGCTGCGGGCCAGATTGGCCCAGTAGCCGGCGTAGTCCTGCCCGGCTTCCTCGCAGAGTTTGTCGTAGGCGGCGCGGCTGCCGATGTGGGCGGTACGTGCGAAAGCTTCGGGAACGGGATAGAGATTGCTCGTCTCTGGTGAGCCAGTCATTTTTCAACTCCTGTACCGGCGCTTGTGGCGCCTCGATTTAGATCGGTCAAGGCCGCACATCATGCATGCGGGCATTGCCAACCTGACACCATGCGCTGAACACGACAATTTGTTACCGCGTGCTTACCCGGATGTGTCAATACGGGACAGGAAAAATGCACGCCTGACGGCCCGCTGCGAGGCCGCTCGCAGCGCCCTCAGTCCGGCGTCGCGGCAGTGGCCACTTCGTCGGCGGGCGCTTCGGTGTTGACGTCTTTCAGAAAGCGCTCCAAGACCGGCAGATCACCGCCAGCATGACGGATCACGCGTGCGTGGAACTCCCGCTGCAACTCGCGCAGGCGCCAGCGGATCTCCTTGAGGATGATGGCCACCTCGCGCTGCATGGCGGGAGATTCCTGAAGCAGCCAGGCGCCGTCGGGCTGCACGTCCAGCCCTGTGCTCGACCAGGCTCTGCGGATGCTGCCGAACCGCTCGTGGGATTGCGCCAGCAGGGCCTTGAACGGCGGGCTGGCGCGCTCGAACAGGGTCCGGTACTCGCCTTCGACCTGAAGGATGCGCTGAAGCCGCTCGCCCAGTTGCCGCGACATCTGCAGGGCATCGCGCAGGTTGTCGGCGTCGGAGCCGGCGTCGACCTCACGGCACTCCTTGAAGGTCTTGCTGACCACGTCGATGATGGGCCGGCTGAACTCGCCATAGATGAGCTTGACGGCCACGTCCGCCTGCTGAAGCACCCCATGGCCGCGCTCCATCATGCCGCCCAGCATCTCGGCCACGCCCAACAGCTGCGAGAGGTCGGCCACCTGCCCCGCACCCTTGCCGACCGGATAGCCAAAGCCGTCGAGCCGCTCATGGTGATCCATGATCAACGGCGCAGCGTGCCGGGCCAGCCCGTTGAGATCCTTGAGCAGGTTGTGCGCGATGACAGGGTGCGCCGCAATGTGGCGCCACTCCACCGGCCCCAGCTTGGCGCCCTTTTGCAGGTACTGGGGATCGATGTAGAGCTCACCAACATCATGAGCAAGCGAAGACACCAGCAGCACGTTGAGCAGGTCGGCCTCCCCCGGCTTCATGCGCTGCGCCAGGTTGAGCGCCACCAGTGCCACGCACACGGCGTGTTCCAGCTTGCCGGGCAGGTGCTCGGCATACACGGTCAGCAGCGTCTGCAGGCGTCCCGATGTGGTGGTGTCGGCAATGAGTTTGACCGGGCTGGCGCGGCGATCGGAGATGCACATGGCGCGCAGCACCGGATAGGTATCGAGCAGCTTTTCAGCCGCCTCGCCGCAACGCGCGCCGGTGACGCCATCCGACACGGCCATGCAGTCCTCCAGCGGCTTGATCAGCTTGTGCTCGATCAAACGCTCGCGCATGGACTTGTTGATGGCGTAACCCTTGGCCACCAGCTTCATGCCATTTTCGGAATAGATGTCCTCGGTCGCTTCGACCTGCCGCTCTTCCGCGACCGTCATCACATGGTCCAGATAATGAACGTTGACCGCGGACGGTGCTGGTGAACTCAAGGTACGGTCATCCTTCAAAAAAGGCGTCGCCATCTGGCCTGCGGCATGCGCGGACCAACGGCGTGATTCTGAAGGGACTTGCAGGCCTGTGCATACCGCGCCATGCATCAAGGCAAGGCAGATACACGAGGATTTCACGCACCTGAGGGCATCTCCGGACAACTGGCAGGCCCGCATAAAATACGCGCTGCCATTCCAGCCTTTGAACCCCATGCAAACAAATCAGAAGTCGCCAAAACCAGGCCTTCTTCCGTCATTTATTTTCGCGACGCGCTGGCTGCAATTGCCGCTGTATCTGGGGCTGATCTTGGCCCAGGTGGTGTATGTCTACCATTTCTGGGTGGAACTGGTGCACCTGGTCGAAGCGGCGCTCGGCCATCCCGAGGCGCTCAAGGCGATCTTCGCGGCGGCCGGCCAGGCTGGCCCAGCCCCCGATCACCTCACCGAGACGACCATCATGCTGGTCGTGCTGGGCCTGATCGACGTGGTGATGATCTCCAACCTGCTGATCATGGTGATCGTGGGCGGCTACGAGACCTTCGTATCACGCATGAACCTGGAGGCGCACCCCGATCAGCCTGAATGGCTGGACCATGTGAACGCGTCGGTGCTGAAGGTCAAGCTGGGCACCGCCATCATCGGGATTTCGTCGATCCACCTGCTCAAGACCTTCATCAACGCGGAGAACTACTCCGAGAAGGCCTTGATCGCGCAGACGTGCATCCACATCGCCTTCCTGCTGTCGGCCATGGCCATTGCCGCCACGGACCGGATCCTGCACGGCACGCACAGCGGACACGGCGACCCGCACTGATCGGCCCGAGGCCGAACGGCAGGCCGCATGCCGTTCAGCGGCGTGAACGTCGGGCGCGGGCGGCCAGCACGAGGGGGGCGCCAGCCAGCAGCAGCCAGGGCGCACCGGCTTCGGGCACAGCGCTGATCTGCACGCTCAGGATGTCGTGGTTGTCGGAGGCGCCGCCCGTGCCTCCGGTGAAGCCGAGGTAGGCGGTGTTGCCGCCGACCAGGGAGGGCAGGTTCACCCACAGCGCCTCCTGCGCATCCACCGGCTTGACCGCGGTGTCGCTGATGAACAGCATCAGGGACTGGTTGGCCGCGCTGTAATCCACCCAGCTGTAGATCACCTTGTCGCGCAGATCGTAGGCGTGGCCGATCGAATTGCCACCCCAATTGTTCAATTGGCCGCCGATGGCCGTGGCGGTATTGGGCCCCGGCGCACGGTCGGTGTCCCAGCCGTTTTCCCAGGTATCGAAGATGAAGGCGGCGCTGTTGCCGATGCCGTCATAGCCGAGGCCGCCGCCGTTGCCACCCAGCGCGAGGGCGCCCGCCGCACTGTTCTGCACGGTGAAGGTCAGGCCATCGGCACCGGTGCCGCCTGCGATACGGAAGCTGAAGGCCACGGAAAAGTCATGCGCCACCGACACCGCAGTGGGCGCCCAGGCAGAGCCGGCCTGGTAGTTGGCCTCCGCCAGACGCAGCGTGGCGCCGTCCTCGATCAGATGCGCGTTGCCGTTGAACGTCCAGCCATCGAAAGGAGCGGCATGTGCGGAGGACGCCAGCAAGGCGGCCGCCATCAGGACGAAGGATTTCATGGGGCACTCCTGAAAATATGGGATAGGGCAGCAGTGTGACCGAATTCACCGGGATGTTCCAGACTGCTGGGCCCCCAGGACAGGGGCCGCTGAAGCCGTATCCCGCCGGGGCGTAAAATCCGCAGTTCTTTCCCGCATCACCCTTGCTCCACGAACGCCCCAAGAAGGCCTCTGCCATGACGACCATTCGCCACGACGATCTCGTTGAAAGCGTCGCTGCTGCCCTGCAGTACATCAGCTACTACCACCCCACCGACTACATCGCCCACCTGGCGCGCGCCTACGAGCGCGAGGAAAGCCCGGCCGCCAAGGACGCGATCGCGCAGATCCTGACCAACTCGCGCATGTGCGCCGAGGGCCATCGGCCCATCTGCCAGGACACCGGCATCGTCAACGTCTTCCTGAAGATCGGGATGGACGTGAAGTGGGAAGGCTTCAACGGCAAGAGCATCCAGGATGCGGTCGACGAAGGCGTGCGCCGCGGCTACAACAACCCGGACAACAAGCTGCGCGCCTCCGTGCTGTCCGACCCGATCTTCGAGCGCAAGAACACGAAGGACAACACGCCGGCCGTGGTGTTCATGGAAGTGGTGCCGGGCAACACGGTGGATGTGACGGTTGCGGCCAAGGGCGGCGGCTCGGAGAACAAGTCCAAGGTGTACATGCTCAACCCCTCGGACAACATCGTCGACTGGGTGCTCAAGACGGTGCCGACGATGGGCGCCGGCTGGTGCCCGCCGGGCATGCTGGGCATCGGCGTGGGCGGCACGGCCGAGAAGGCCGCCTTGCTCGCCAAGGAAGCGCTGATGGACGACATCGACATGTACGAGTTGCTGGCGCGCGGCCCGCAGAACAAGCTGGAAGAGTTGCGCATCGAGCTGTACGAGAAGGTCAATGCCCTGGGCATCGGTGCACAAGGCCTGGGTGGCCTGACCACGGTGCTGGATGTGAAGATCAAGACCTGGCCGACGCACGCGGCCTCCAAGCCGATTGCCATGATCCCGAACTGCGCGGCCACGCGCCATGCGCACTTCGTGCTGGATGGCTCCGGCCCCGTCTACCTGGATCCGCCCAGCCTGGACCTGTGGCCCGATGTGCACTGGGCACCGGACTACAACAAGTCCAAGCGCGTGGACCTCAACACGCTGACCAAGGACGAAGTCGCCAGCTGGAAGCCGGGCCAGACCCTGCTGCTCAACGGCAAGATGCTGACCGGCCGCGATGCCGCGCACAAGCGCATCCAGGACATGCTGGCCAAGGGTGAGAAGCTGCCCGTGGACTTCACCAACCGCGTCATCTACTACGTGGGCCCGGTCGATCCGGTGCGCGACGAGGTCGTCGGCCCCGCTGGCCCCACCACGGCCACCCGCATGGACAAGTTCACCCGCATGATGCTGGAGCAGACCGGCCTGATCGCGATGGTGGGCAAGGCCGAGCGCGGCCCCGAAGCCATCGCCGCCATCAAGGACGCCAAGAGCGCCTACCTGATGGCCGTGGGCGGCTCCGCTTACCTGGTATCCAAGGCCATCAAGGCCGCCAAGGTGGTGGGCTTCGAAGACCTCGGCATGGAAGCCATCTACGAGTTCGACGTGGTCGACATGCCGGTGACGGTGGCCGTGGACTCGGGAGGCACCAGCGCCCACATCGAAGGGCCGAAGGTCTGGCAGGCCAAGATCGGCAAGATCCCGGTCAAGACCGAGTGAGCACACCCAAAGGTGTCGACATTGAGCTTCAGGCACGTGATGGCCTGAAGCTGCGCATCGTTCATTACCCGGTGGCACCCAGCCGTGGCGTCATCGTGTTCCTGCATGGCTTGTCCGAACATGCCGACCGCCACAAGCTGTTCGCCGCGCACCTGAACCGCGCAGGCTGGCGTGTGTTGGTGCCCGATTTGCGCGGGCATGGTCATTCGGGTGGCGTGAGGGGAGGCATCCAGCAGGATGACGACCCGCTCCACGATCTGGCCGCCGTGTTGGACCTGGCCGAGCAGCTTGCCCCTGGGGAGTTGCGCGTGCTGGTCGGACACAGCCTGGGCGGAGCGGTGGCGGCCCGATTCGTGTCGGCGCTGGCACAGCCGCCCGAAACGGCCCCATGGGTCCGCCCGGTTGATGGCTTGGTGCTGTCGGCACCGGCGCTGGAGCCGACCATGGGCATGCTGCAAAAGGCACTGCTGAGCACCATGGGCCGGCTGATGCAGGATCTGCCGCTGCCGATCGTGTTCAAACCGGAATGGGGCAGTTCTGATCCAGATGTCATCCGTGAGTTTGAACAAGACCCGCTCGCGCACAAGAAGGTCACCCCCAGGCTGGCTGCATTCATCGTCCAGCATGGCCGCATCGCCATGAGCCGGGCAGCGCAATGGACGCGCCAAACGCTGGTGGTCTACACCCCCGCCGACAGGTTGATCTCGCCACGTGCCTGCGAAGAATTTGCCGCGCTGCTGCCTCAGGGCCTGTCCAGCATCAGATCCTTCCCCGACCTGGCGCACGACATGCTGCGCGACCGGGGCAAGGAAAAGGTCTACCAGGCGATCACACAATGGCTGGACCAGGTCTTCCCGGCGGATCGCCAGGCCCGCCAACATGCCGGCACCTACCCATGACCGTGGAAGACGCCTCCACCTCGCCCGCGCGCCCGCGCAAACGCATGGGCCGCCCCTCCCGCGATGAGGTGCTGGCCGGCCAGGATGCGCCCACCTTGCTGCTGCATGCCGCCACGGCCGAGTTCGTGGAACACGGCTACGACGGCACCTCCACCAACCGCATCTCGGAACGCGCAGGCTTCGCGCCGCAAACCTTTTACCGTTGGTACAAGGACAAACTCGACGTCTTCATCGCCGTCTACAAGGCCTGGGCGGAAGCCGAGATGGCCCAGCTCGAAGCCATGCTGACGGAAGACACCAGCAGCCGGCACCTGGCGGAAACCTGCGTCGAAAGCCATCGCTCCTTCATGACCTTCAAGCGCAGCCTGCGGCGCCTGCAGCAGGATGCAGTGGTCGTACGCCAAGCCTGCGCGCAAACCCGCCAGGCGCAGCTCCTGCGCATCCGCGACCGGCTGCCAGCGCTTTCGGCCGAACAGGTTGCCGCCCTGCTCATCGGCATCGAACACCTCTGCGAAGCACTGGCCGATGGCGAGTTCAGCGACCTGGGCCTCAGTGGCGAACATGCTTATGCCCAGCTCGCGGACATGATCGATCAGCTGCGCCCGCACTGATTGCCAGACGCGGCGGTGCGTCAGGCACCGTCTGCACCGCCTGACGCGCAACCGCCCCTGTCTTCGTCCCCCTGGATGGCGATCACCCCATGTTCATGGGTTTTCACTGTGTCGCACACCGAAAAGTGAGTTCAGCATCACTAATGTGATTTGAAACTCACTTTAAGGAATGACATGAGGACTTCCAACACACCTTTGCTTCGCGTTTCGGCCCACATGGCCGTGACACTCGCCTTGCTGGCGGCGGCCGCCACGGCCACATCCGCCAGGGCCTCATCGCCCACCGCCACCATCTCGGAAGGCCAGCTCGCTGGCATCGCCGATGGCGACGGCGTGGCGCGGTTTCTGGGGGTGCCCTATGCGCAGCCTCCTCTTGGCGACAAGCGCTGGCGCTCGCCCCAGGCCCCCACGCCCTGGGCGGGTGTGCGCAGCGCCACACAGTTTGGTGCGAGCTGCCCGCAGTCGGCCACGCTCTTCGGCGCGGCCTCCGTCAATGAAGACTGCCTGACGCTGAACGTCTACGCCCCGCAAGCCGCCTCGACATCGCCAAGGCCCGTGCTGGTCTACATCCACGGCGGCGGCTTCAGGGACGGCTCGGGCGCAAACTACGACGCCTCGGTGCTGGCCCGCAAGACAGACGCCGTCGTCGTCACCCTCAACTACCGCCTCGGTGTCTTCGGTTTCCTGACCACGACCGGGCTCACGACCGAGGACAAGGCCGTCAACTTCGGCTTGCAGGACCAGTACTTCGCACTGGGCTGGGTGCAGCGCAACATCGCAGCATTTGGCGGCGACCCAGGCAGGGTGACCATCGCAGGCCAGTCGGCCGGAGGCGGCTCAGGCTGCCTGGCATTGACCTCGCCCAAGGCGGCCGGGCTCTTTCACCGCGTGATCATGCACAGCGCCCCCTGCGCCATGGCGACCACGCCCCTGAAAAAAGCCTTGGCGCGCGGCAAGAACATCGCGGACAAGGTGGGCTGCGCAGAGGGTCCCGACCAGATCGCCTGCCTGCGTGCCAAATCGGTGCCCGAGCTGATGGCCGCCGCACAGATCGCCACCCCCACCGAAGCGATCAGCGACTCGTTCTGGCCCGCCACCATCGATGGCGAAGTGGTGACGTCGGCCACCCTGTCGGCATTGGCCAACGGCAAGTTCCATAAGGTCCCGGTGATGATGGGCACGACCCGGGACGAAGGCAAAGGCCTGGTGGGCTGGGGCTTCCACGGCGCGCTCGGAAGGGAGGTGACCCAGGCCGAGTACGAAGGCGCCATGAAGAACTTCGCTGGCGACTTGGGTGGCCAGATCGTGACCTCGCTCTACACGGCGTCCAAGTACGGCAGCGTCAGCCGCGCATTGGCTGCCGCGATGACGGATGTGGCCCTGGCCTGCCCCACGCACAATGCGGCCAGCTCGCTGGCCCAACATGTGCCGACCTATGCCTTCGAATTCGCCGACACGCACGCGCCGCAGTTCTTCCAGGACCCCTTCATGCCCGAGGGCTGGGGGGCCTACCATGGCGGTGATTTGCTTTACGTCTTCCAGACACCCGTCAGTGGCCTGACCTTCCCAGGTCTGAACACAGCCCAGCTCGCACTGTCTGACCAGATGCTAGGCTACTGGCGCAATTTCATGGCCACAGGCAACCCGAACAGCGGCGATGCGGGCTCGCCCCCGCGCTGGCCTCGCTTCAACCAAGTCGGCGCGCCCGTGCAAAGCCTGCAACCCGGGGGCATCACGACGCTGACGGGTGGTGAATACACGAACTCACACAAGTGCCTGCTGTGGTCCAGCTATTACGGCCTGGGCGCGATGTTCGGCATGTACTGACCTCGGTCCGAGCTTCTCTCCACCACGAAATCCGGGAGGACCTGAAGGGCGAAGTCAGCGATGCTTCGCCCTTCTTGCATGGCCGCAAGGCATCACAATGTCCCACTTCGATGGATTGTGGTGACGCCATGAAGAACCGCTATTTCAACCCCGACAAACCGCACCACCGCCCAGACGGATTTCAGAACAATCACCTGCCATTCAAAGGCAAACGCCTGCACGAGCTGCTGCGCTGGCGTTGGCAAGCCTGGCGAGCGGGCCATCCCAGGCCGATCGTCACCCCCATCCCGATCACCCCCCCAGACCTGACCTTCCTCCAAGCCAACGCGCAAGCTGGGCTGGCCATGGCACCCGCCGTCACCTGGATCGGCCACATCACCGCGCTGGCGCAGATCGGCGGGCTCAACATCCTGACGGACCCGGTGTTCTCCAACCGATGCGCGCCGGTCCAATGGGCCGGCCCGCGCCGCCACACGCCACCGGGCCTGACGCTGGGCCAGTTGCCGCACATCGACGTGGTGCTGCTGTCCCACAATCATTACGACCACATGGACGAGGGCTCGCTGAAGGCGCTGGCGGCGCAGGCCGGAGGCCCGCCGCTGTTCATCACGCCCCTGGGGCACAAGCACTGGTTTGCGCGCCGCGGCATCCACCGCGTGGTGGAGCTGGACTGGTGGGACACCTACACGCTCGAAGCCAGCGACCGATCCGCCCGCATCCCCATCACGCACACGCCTTCGCAGCACTGGTCGGCCCGCACGGCCACCGACGCCATGCGCAGCCTCTGGGGCGGCTTCGCGGTGCTGGCGCCCGACTGCCATCTCTTCTTCGCTGGCGACACCGGTTATTCGCGGGACTTCATCGACATCCGGCACCACTTCGCGCGTGCCCATACCCCCGATCAAGGCGGCGGCTTCGACATCGCCCTGCTGCCCATCGGCGCGTACGAGCCGCGCTGGTTCATGAAGGATCAGCACGTCAACCCCGAAGAGGCCGTGCAGATCTTCCACGACCTGGGCTGCAAGCGCGCACTGGCGGTGCACTGGGGCACATTCACGCTGACCGACGAGCCGCTGGACGAGCCGCCCAGGGCGCTGGCCCGGGCAAGACAGGCTTGCGGACTGGCTGAAGACGCCTTCTTCACCCTCCCGATCGGCGGCACCCTCAGGCTGAAGCCGCGCGCGCCTTCACCCGCTTGACCCTGCCTGAATTGTTCCGCTCTGGAACAGCGTGGGCTTGATCTGCGCAAATGTTGACATTGACCACATTATGCCGTTCAATGCCGACATTGCCCTCAGCCAGGAGCCCGCCATGTCCGCCCACTCACCGTCCTCCACCGCCCTCCCGTTGCCGCGCACGGGCACGTCCGCACCCGGCACGACGGCCGGCAACCCCTTTGTGGAAGGCGTGTTCGCCCCGGTTGGCGAGGAGCTCACGCTGCACAACCTGCGCGTCGAGGGCGAGCTGCCCCCAGATCTGGACGGGATGTATGTGCGCATCGGCCCCAACCCCTTGAAGCCGCCCCACACCGCCCGGCACCATTGGTTCATGGGCGACGGCATGGTGCATGGCCTGCGGCTTCAGGATGGGAAGGCCTTGTGGTATCGCAACCGCTACATTGGCGCCGCGTCGGTCCAAAAAGCCTTGGGCCGGCCGCCGGTGCCGGGGCAGACGCGCGGCATCTTCGACACCGTCAACACCAATGTCTACGGGCATGCGGGACGCATCTGGGCTTCCGTGGAGGCCGGGCCTGCGCCGGTGCAGCTGGACTGGGAGCTGAACTCCGTGCGGCACGGGCTGTTCGACAGCCCGCCGCACGCATCCCTACAGCGCTCACCCCCACCTGGATCCGGTCACGGGGGATCTGCATGCCGTCTGCTATGACGCGATCCAGCATCGGCGCCTGAGCTATGTGCGCGTGGACCGCAGCGGCAAGGTCGACAAGACGGTGCACATCCCCGTCAAGCATGGCCCGATGGTGCATGACTGCGCCATCACGCGCAGCCAGGTGATCGTGCTGGATCTGCCGGTGACCTTCTCATGGTGGTCGCTGCTCAAGCGCGAGCCTTTCCCCTACATCTGGAACCGCCGTCACCCCGCCCGCGTGGGCCTGCTGCCGCGCGAAGGCCAGGCCAAGGACATCCGCTGGCTGGAGGTGGAGCCGTGCTATGTCTTCCACCCGTGCAATGCCTACGACCGGCCCGATGGCAGCGTGGTGCTGGATGTGGTGGTGCATGCGCACATGTTCGATCACTCCCGCGTGGGACCGGAAGCCGATACACGGCCGCGCTTCGAGCGCTGGATCCTGCCCAAGGAGGGCCGCAAGGTGGTGCGCCAGCTCATCAGCGAGCGCGAGCAGGAATTCCCCCGGCTCAATGAAACCCTGGTGGGACAGCCTTACCGATATGCCTATGCGGTGGAGTTCACGGTCGATCAGCGCGGTGGCCAGAGCCTGCTCAAGCACGATCTGGAAGCCGGCGGCACCGTGGCGCATGCGTTCGGCGCCGATCTCAAGCCGGGTGAATTCGTGTTCGTGCCGCGTACTGTTCGACACGGCACCGGGATCACCTGCGGAAGACGATGGCTGGCTGGTGGGCTATGCCAGCCCATGTGGCCACCGGGCATGGCGAGTTCCATGTCATCGATGCCAGGACCATGCAGAAACAAGCCGTGGTGAAGATTCCCGCGCGGCTGCCCATGGGCTTTCATGGCAACTGGGTGGCTCATCCCGCGCAGGCCTGATCACAGCGGTCTTGGGCGTGCGGACGCTTGCTCGCACAGCGGGACATGCATGCCATCAGCGCCAGCCCGAGCAACATGAGCAAAGCCGAAGTCGGCTCCGGCACGACGCTCATGTTCGTGAGCGTCAAAGTCTTCAGGCCGAACTTGCCGCCCACGAGGCGCCCCGCTTCGTCGAAGTCATACACGTTGACGCTCACCTGCTCGCCATCGAGCCAGGCCGAGGCATCGCTCAGATCGGTGTAGCCACCATCGCTGTAGAGAAACGTCAATGGATCGTCATAGGGGCTTGCCTGGCCGGCAAGCAGCACATCGCCGCGGACACTGACGCTGAGCACGGTCTGGGGCATCACTTTGCCGTTCGCCCGAAACTGAAGGGGAAGGACCTCGATCTGCCCGTCCTTGTAGACAAAGATCTGGGCTGGCGCACCGTTCGATGACACCTTTCCGGCTGCCACATCATTGGGTGCCAGCACCTCGATCCGGCTTGCCCCGCCCACCAGTTCGCCCAAACCATGCAGTGCACCATCGCGGTAGATGAAGGCTTCGTCATCCATGTAGCCTGCCAGCGTGCCGCGCTCGTTCATCGCCGTGACCACGCTGTCCTTGCTGCCCTGACCGATGTCCACGAGACGGCCGTCGGTGTAGAGGAAGGCATGGGTGCCCGCATTGCCTTCGGTCTGTGACCAGCCCAGCACATCGCCACGGGCCGTGAGCGCGCTCACACCACTGGACGTTCCGCCCAGCGTACCCAAGTCCTTCATGGCGCCATCGGCGTAAAGGAAGGCATGGGCGCGGTCCGTGTTCACCTCCATGCGGTACGACGAACTCCGGACCAGGTGGCTGTCGTAAGCGACATGGAAGCTCACGTCCTTCAAGTCACCGGCCACCTGGCCACGGTCATTGATGAACAGTGCATCGCTGCGACCAAAACCCATCTTGTCCAGCGTCTCCAGCGTGTCGCCGCGGCGCACGGTGGCCGTTGTCGACACATCCAGATACCGCGCCACCAGCCCGCCCTCGGATGTCGGAACGGAAGAGATGAATCGGTAGCTGTCCAGATCAGGGCTTTGGGCATTGAACATCCCCGGCTCATAGAGTTGGCCCGAGGTGATCTTCGTGATCGCGCCAGCCGCGACGCCTGCCTGGTTCACAGCCTTGGGCAGGAAGCGATAGCCCGGGCGGGTGTCCCACCAGTCCATCACGTTGGGCGGAGGTGGCGGCAAGGCCCTTGGACTGGCATCGAACTGCACGGCGGTGGCACAACTCAACGACGTCGCGAAAGCCAGCGCGCCGGGGACAAGCCAACGCAGGTGATTCGAGGTCCAGGACACGGGCTTCTCCTTTGAGATGGTTCAGCGGGGTGCCCGCCGTGCACGGAGGGCCGACATCAACGCCAGACCGACCAGCAGATAGGCGATGGTGGAAGCCTCGGGCACGGCCGCCGTCGGACTCAGCACCAGCATGGAGACGCCGTTCGTGAAGGTGATGCGGCCGTCGTTGTCGATCTCGCCGCCACCGAAGCCGAACTGCGGGAAACCGTTGGACATGGGCATCAAGCCGCTCGAGGTCCACGATCTCCCCGTCGCGGTAAACGAAGGAATGGAACTCGTCATAGCTGTTGTTGAAGGCAAAGCCGAGCACATCGCCGTGGTCGTTGACCGAGGAGGCAATCATCTGCAACTCGCTGCCATCCGCGGACCGCAGCGTGGGCACGATCGTGGTGCTGCCCCCCTTGTAGACAAAGATGCCTCTGCCCTGCCCCCAGACGCCGCCGGCCACCACATTGTTCGAAGTCAGCAAGGTGGCCTGGGCGAACGTGCCTCCCATCAGGCCGAGATCATGGAAGACCCCGTCCTGATAGACGAAGGCACCGCCGAGGCCGCCGCCTGCCACCGTACCGTTGTCGTTGAGCAAGGTTGCATAGCTGTTCTGCCCGTTGCCCAAGGCCGTCATGACGCCATCGTGGTAGAGGAAGGCTTGCGATGCCTGATCGCCCGTCAGCATGGACGAGCCCAGCACATCCCCCCGGTTGTTCAGCGCAGTCACGTAGCTGCTGGAACCACCGAGCGTGCCGAGGTCCTTCATGACGGTTCCATCATGGAAGAAGGCGTGCTGGCGCACGCGGTCTTCGGCGAATCCTGCGCCATCGGGATTGGCAACGCGCTGACCGTTCACGATGTTCGCGCTCACGTGCCGGTCATACAGATCGCCGGCCACCTGGCCACGGTCGTTGATGAAACGTGCCGAGCTTTCTCCGAAGCCCAGCGTGCCCAGGCGCTGCAGTTGCCCGTTGCGCGTGACAAAGGCCTCCTGCGAGGTCCCCAGATAGGTGGCCCATGTACCGAACTCGTTGGAGCCCGTGCCCAGGAAACGATACCCGGCGAGATCGGGAGACCCGCTGTTGATCGGTCCGGCCTTGAACACCTCATAGAAGGCGTCGCTGCGGACGGTGCCGGCGATGTCCCCCTGCGCATTGGGCGCGCTGCCCCAGATGGCGCTCCCGGGGATCGACAGCACGGGCCCCGTCGAAGGCATGGGCGGGGTGTAAGGCGTTTGCGTGACGGTGTACGGCACAGCCGCCTGCGCCGCCACGGGGACGCAGGCCATGGCCGCTGCCAGGGTCGTGCCCGCGAGGGTGCGTGCAAGGAAAGAGAACGGCCGCTGCTGCGGCCAATGAGGCGATGTCATGAAGATCCTCCTGTTTTTGAAAGAGGCTCCACTATAAATGTGTTCATGACACATTTCAATGTCTCATGGCGTTTTCCCTCGACACAAAAAAAGCGCGGCGCCCGCCTCAGCGGTACCGCGCCTTGTCCGTGAAGGCTGGATGAACGACTGGAACGCTCAGTGCACCGTTCGCTCGAACACGAAGTCCGCGCCCTCGCCTTCGCCCACATCCACCGGGATCACATCCTTCGGGCCGAAGCGCCCTTGCAGAATGAGCTTGGCCACCGGGTTCTCGATGCGCTGCTGGATCGCGCGCTTCAAGGGCCGTGCACCGAACACCGGGTCGAAGCCGACCTTGGCGATCTCGGCCAGCGCCTGCGGGGACACATCCAGCTTCATCTCCAGTTGAGCCAGACGCCCTTCCAGGCCCTTGAGCTGGATCTTGGCGATGGACTCGATGTGCTGCTGATCCAGCGCGTGGAACACCACCACCTCGTCGATGCGGTTGAGGAACTCGGGGCGGAAGTGCTGCTTGACTTCGACCCACACCGCATCCTTGATGATCTCCGAAGGCTGCCCCGCCATCTGCATGATGTGGTGCGAGCCCAGGTTGGAGGTCATCACGATCACCGTGTTCTTGAAGTCCACCGTGCGGCCCTGGCCATCGGTCAGGCGGCCGTCGTCGAGCACCTGCAGCAGCACGTTGAACACGTCCGGGTGGGCCTTCTCGACCTCATCGAGCAGCACCACGCTGTAGGGCTTGCGGCGCACGGCCTCGGTCAGCGTGCCGCCTTCTTCGTAGCCGACATAGCCCGGAGGCGCGCCGATGAGGCGGCTGACCGAATGCTTCTCCATGAACTCGCTCATGTCGATGCGGATGAGGTGATCCTCGCTGTCGAACAGAAAGCCCGCCAACGCCTTGCACAGCTCGGTCTTGCCCACGCCGGTGGGGCCCAGGAACAGGAAGGAGCCATACGGGCGGTTCGGATCCGACAGGCCGGCACGCGAGCGGCGGATGGCATCGGACACGGCCACGATGGCTTCCTCCTGGCCCACCACGCGTTCGTGCAGCTTGTCTTCCATGGCCAGCAGCTTGTCGCGCTCGCCCTGCATCAGCTTGGACACGGGGATGCCCGTGGCCCGCGCCACGACCTCGGCGATCTCTTCGGCGCCCACCTGTGTGCGCAGCAGTTGCGGCCGGCCATCGCCGCCACCCTTGCCCTTGGCGGTTTCCTTGGCCTGGGCTTCCTGCAGGCGCTTTTCCAGCTCGGGCAGCTTGCCGTATTGCAGTTCGGCCACCTTGTTGAAATCGCCCTTGCGCTTGAACTCCTCGATCTGGAAGCGGATCTTGTCGATCTCTTCCTTCACGTGCGCGGAGCCTTGTGCCTGTGCCTTCTCGGCCTTCCAGATGTCTTCGAGGTCGGCGTATTCCTTCTGCAGCTTGGTGATCTCTTCTTCGATCAGGCCCAGGCGCTTGATGGAGGCTTCGTCCTTCTCCTTCTTGACGGCTTCGCGCTCGATCTTGAGCTGGATGAGGCGGCGGTCCAGGCGGTCCAGGGCCTCGGGCTTGGAGTCGATCTCGATCTTGATGCGCGCGGCGGCCTCGTCGATCAGGTCGATGGCCTTGTCGGGCAGGAAGCGGTCGGTGATGTAGCGGTTGGACAGCTCGGCCGCGGCCACGATGGCCGGGTCGGTGATCTCGACGCCATGGTGCACCTCGTACTTTTCCTGCAGGCCGCGCAGGATGGCGATGGTGGCTTCCACGGTGGGCTCGCCCACGAGGATCTTCTGGAAGCGGCGCTCCAGGGCGGCGTCCTTCTCGATGTACTTGCGGTATTCGTCCAGCGTCGTCGCGCCGATGCAATGCAACTCGCCGCGGGCCAGGGCCGGCTTGAGCATGTTGCCCGCGTCCATCGCGCCTTCGGCCTTGCCAGCGCCCACCATCGTGTGGATCTCGTCGATGAACATGATGGTCTGGCCTTCTTCCTTGGCCACTTCCTTGAGCACGTTCTTCAGGCGTTCTTCGAAATCACCGCGGTACTTGGCACCGGCCAGCAGCAGGGCCATGTCCAGCACCAGCACGCGCTTGTTCTTGAGCGAATCGGGCACTTCGCCGGCGACGATGCGCTGGGCCAGGCCTTCGACGATGGCCGTCTTGCCCACGCCCGGCTCACCGATCAGCACCGGGTTGTTCTTGCTGCGGCGCTGCAGCACCTGGATGGCGCGGCGGATCTCTTCATCGCGGCCGATCACCGGATCGAGCTTGCCCTGGCGGGCCCGCTCGGTGAGGTCCAGCGTGTACTTCTTGAGCGCCTCGCGCTGGCCTTCGGCTTCGGGGTTGTCCACCTTCTGATCTCCACGGACGGCTTTGACGGCGGCTTCGAGCGATTTGCGGTTCAGGCCGAAATCGCGCGCCACGGAGGCCGTCTCACCCTTGTGATCGGCCAGGGCCAGCAGGAACATCTCGCTGGCAATGTAGGGGTCACCCTGCTTGTGGGCTTCCTTCTCGGCGCCCTGCAGGAGGCTCACGGTATCGCGGCCGGCCTGCACCTGGTCGGCACCCTGCACCTGGGGCAGCTTGTCGATCTGCTTTTCCAGTGCGGTGGACAGGCCGGGCACCTTGACGCCGGCGCGCTCCAACAGCGCCTTGGGGCCTTCCTCCTGGCGCAGCATGGCCAGCAGGATGTGGGCGGGTTCGATGTAGGGGTTGTCTCGCGTGACGGCGAGGCTTTGCGCCTCCGTCAGCGCTTCCTGGAATTTGGTGGTGAGTTTGTCGAGCCGCATGAGCAACACTCCTTGCGCCCCAGGTGTCGGGGTCGGTTGCTCATGAAGATAGGGCAATCGGCGGCGTTTTCAAGTGCAGCCATAGAGGCCTGAACTTGAGCGAGGTCAAGTCTGTGCGCAGCCGTGGCCGCCTCAGGCCTCGGTGTCGCTGGTGACGACGCGGTTGCGGCCGGTGCGCTTGGCTTCGTACAGGGCGGCGTCGGCGCGGGCCAGATCGTCTTCCAAGGTGGTGTCCGGCCGGTGGAAGGTCAAGCCGATGCTGACCGTCACCCGCACGCTCATGCCACGGGCCTCGCAAGGCGTGAACTCGATGATGGCGCGGATGCGCTCGGCAATCGATTGCGCTTCCAGCTTGGAGCGCACCGGCAGCAGCACGGAGAATTCCTCGCCGCCGTAGCGGGCCAGCAGGGCATCTTCACGCAGGTGGTCGCGCACGCTCATGGTCACGTGGCGCAGCACCTCGTCGCCGGCCGCGTGGCCATGGCGGTCGTTGACGTCCTTGAAGAAGTCGATGTCGATCATCAGCACGGCCAGCACATGGGCCTGGCTCTGCTGCAGCGCCAGCATGCGCTCGCCCAGTTCGCGCAGACCGCGGCGGGACAGCGCGCCGGTCAGGTCGTCCGACAGGGCTCGGGCACGCAGCTGCTGGTACATGCGCGCGTTGATGTTGGCAAACACCAGCGCGGCCACCACCATGGGCAGCAGGGCAAAGCTCAGGCCCGTGATGGGGATGAGCCAATCCGGGATGTGCAGCCAATGCGAGGGATAGGGCCCCGGCTCGGTGAAGGTCCACACGAGCATGATCACCCAGTTCAGCGCGAAGACGGCGGCGGCCACCAGCAGCGCCGTGGCGCCCCCATGGGTCTTGTCGGCAGACAGGGTCAGCATGCCCTGGTCGATGGCCATGCCCACACTGAGCAGGCAGAAGACCAGCGCCACCGATCGCACATACAGCGTGTCGGAGGCCAGGAAGCCGGCCAGCCACAAGGTCGACACCACCATCATCACCAGGCCGATGCCCAGCGCCGGCGGCGTGCGCCGGCCATTGAGATGCCGAAAGCCCCAGGCCAGGAAGGCCACGCCACCACCTGCAAAGCCGATGGCCAGCTTGAGCACCTTGGGGCGGATGTCATAGGGGCTGAGCTGGATGCACAGCAGGATGGCAAAGCACAGCAGGGCCCAGCGGAACAGCGCCAGCGCATAGTTGAGCCGCTGCTGATCCGTGCGGATCATGCCGATCAGGCCGAGGCCGGCGAGCGAGCCGACGCCGGCCGCGGCGTAGCAGGTGTAGACGTCGATGGACAGCATGTCCGGGTTTTTGCACCTTGAAAGTTGCCCCTATATCGGCAACTCCCAGCCCGGATTGATGACGCAAGACGACAAAGTTGGCGAGCGTGACGGGTGTCACGGATCGGAGAAGGCTGAAGCGGCGGAAGCCACGGCCCGATCAGGCGCCGTGTCGGATGCGCCCGAAAGAGATGTTCAGGACGCGTTGCGAGGCCCGCTGCCACCCCAGCGCGCTGCCGCCTCGTCATCGGCGATGCGGGCATCCACCCAATGGCCTTGGCCACCGGCCGATTCCTTCTTCCAGAACGGCGCCTGGGTCTTGAGCCAGTCCATCAGGAATTCGGCGCACTGGAAAGCCTGACCGCGATGGGCCGAGGTGACGGCCACCAGCACGATCTGGTCCGTGACGGCCAGGGGCCCGACGCGGTGGATGACGCGCACGCCGCGCACGTCAAAGCGCGTGCGCGCTTCCACGATCAGCCGGGCGATGCTGCGCTCGGTCATGCCGGGATAGTGCTCCAGTTCCATCACGGAGGCCGCAGTTTGATCGGCCTCGCGCCATTCGCGCACCGTGCCGACGAAGGCCACCACGGCCCCCACGCCGACATCCCCCGCCCGCAGCGCGGCGATTTCGGAGGACACATCGAAATCCTCGGGGCCCACGCGGACAGAGCCCAAGGCCTCATCCAGGTCGCTGGACGCGGCCGATGTGGCAGCAGATGGCGCGTTGGCAGACATCGTGGCGTGCTCGCTGATCAATGTGGAAGATCCGGATGAGCGCCGTGGCGCGTCAGCCGCCTGTCACCGGCGGAAAGAACGCAACCTCTGCCCCATCGGCCAGAGCTTGGTCGGCAGCGCACAGTTCCTGGTCATAGGCCGTACGCAGGCCTCGTGCCGGATCCAGCGCCGCGGCATGGGCCGGCGAGCGGGCCGCCAGCCACGCTTGCAACTCACCGACCGTGCGGGGCGATGCGCCGCTGTCCGGCGTGCCCAGCGTCACGGTCTCGGTCGGCCCAAGCTGCTCGCGCACGGAGGCGAAATATCGGATCTGGATCTTCATGGCGGATCTGTTGCGCAGGCGGGGTGCTGCCGTTCAACCCTGACGGGCCACGCTGGCCGGCTGCAGCACTTCGGCCAGAGGCAGGTAGGACACCACATCCCCCGGCTCGATGGTCTGGCCCGGCGCCACATCGACCAGGCCGTCAGCCCAGGCCGCCGAACTGAGCACGCCGGAGCCCTGATGCGGGTATAGCGCCACACGGCCTTCGCTGTCCAGTCTGGCGCGCAAGAACTCGCGCCGCTTGTCCGGCTTCGGCCAGGCAAAAGCGGCGGGCAAGGGCATGGCACGCGGCAAAGACCACGGCTCACCGGCCAGCACGCCCAGCACCGGCCGCACCAGCAGCAGATAGGTCACGAAGCTGGCCACCGGGTTGCCCGGCAGACCCATGTACAGCGCCCGGCTGCCGTCGCCGCGCTGCAGCCAGCCGAACACGAAGGGCTTGCCGGGCTTGATCGCCAGGGCCCAGAAATCCAGCCCGCCTTCGGCCATGACGGCCTGGCGCAGGTGGTCTTCCTCGCCGACGGACACGCCGCCGCTGCTGATCACCAGATCGCTCTGCTGGGCCGCCTGACGCAGGGCTGCACGGGTGGCATCGAGCTGATCCGGCACGATGCCCATGTCCAGCGCCTGCGCAACGCAGGCCTGCACCAGGCCGCGCAGGGTGTGGCGGTTGCTGTTGTAGATGGCGCCTTCGGGCAGCGGCTCGCCGGGCATGACCAGTTCATTGCCCGTGGTGAGCACCGCCACGCGCGGTTGGGCGAACACATCGAGCGCCGCCCGGCCGACGGAGGCCGCGACGCCCAGCGAAGCAGGCGTCAGGCGCAAGCCAGCCGACAAGACGGTCTGCGAACGCGCAATGTCCTCGCCACGCCGGCGGATGTTCTGGCCCGGCTTGACCGGCTGGGTGAAATGCACGGTGCCTTCGGCGGCACCCGGCGCGGTGTGCTCTTGCATGACCACCGCATCCGCGCCCGGCGGGATCGGCGCACCGGTGAAGATGCGCGCGCATCGCCCCGCTTCCAGCGCCGCGCCCACCTGCCCGGCAGCGATGCGCTGCATCTGCGGCAAGGTGCTTGATGCCGCGTCCATACCGGCCTGCCCCGCCAGCGACAGATCCCCGGCCCGCACGGCATAGCCGTCCATCGCACTGTTGTCCAGCGGCGGCACATCCACCTCGGACACCACATCCGCGGCCAGCACCCGCCCCAAGGCATCGAAGCTGGGCACGGTCTCGACGCGCCGGCTGCCCACCGCGCTGCCGACATGCGACACCACCGCGGCCTGCAGCCGCGACCACGCCTCATCCAGAGGCATCAGAGGTTTGAAGCCGGTGGCCACCTCAGCTCAATCCTGGCAATGCTGGACGATGTAGTCCTTCACGGCCTGCGCCTGGTTGGGCATGACGGTGAAGCGCTTGGGGCGGTCTTCCAGGCCTTCCAGCCCGGCAATCCAGTGCGGCCGCTCGGGCTCGCGGCCCGTGGCCTCCACGATGGTGGCGGCGAACTTGGCTGGCAGCGCCGTCTCCAGCACCAGCATGGTCACGCCGGGCTTGACGTGCTGGCGCGCCACCTTCAGGCCATCGGCCGTGTGGGTGTCGATCATCACGCCAAAGCGCTCGAAGGTGTCCTTGATGGTGGCCAGGCGGTCGCCGTGCTTGCTGCAGCCCGACACAAAGCCATAGCCCTTGACCTTGGCAAACTCATCGGCCGTGACGTGGAACTCGCCGCGCTGCTCGATCTCGTCCTTGAACAGCGACTTGACGCGTGCGCCGTCGCGGCCCAGGAGGTCGAACACGAAGCGCTCGAAGTTCGAGGCCTTGGAGATGTCCATCGACGGCGACGAGGTCTCATACGTCTCGGCGCTGCCGCGCACGCGGTAGCTGCCGGTGCGGAAGAACTCGTCGAGCACATTGTTCTCGTTGGTGGCCACCACGAGCTGGTCGATGGGCAGGCCCATCATGCGCGCCACGTGGCCCGCGCACACATTGCCGAAGTTGCCCGAAGGCACCGTGAAGCTGACCTTCTCGCTGTTCGACTTCGTGGCGTAGAAGTAGCCGGCGAAGTAGTACACCACCTGGGCCAGCAGACGCGCCCAGTTGATCGAGTTGACCGTGCCGATCTTGTACTTGCGCTTGAACTCCAGATCGTTGGACACCGCCTTGACGATGTCCTGGCAATCGTCAAACACGCCTTCCACGGCCAGGTTGTGGATGTTGGGATCCTGCAGGCTGAACATCTGCGCCTGCTGGAAGGGGCTCATGCGGCCATTGGGCGAGAGCATGAACACGCGCACGCCCTTCTTGCCGCGCATGGCGTATTCGGCCGCACTGCCCGTGTCGCCCGAGGTCGCACCCAGGATGTTGAGCGATTCGCCGCGGCGGGCCAGTTCGTACTCGAACAGGTTGCCCAGCAGTTGCATGGCCATGTCCTTGAAGGCCAGCGTCGGGCCATTGGACAAGGCCTGCAGCGCCAGCCCCGGCTCCAGCGGCTTGAGCGGCGTGATCTCATCAAAGCCATACGTGGCCTGGGTGTAGGTCTTGGCGGCCAGGGCCTTCACATCGGCGGCGGGGATGTCGTCGATGTAGAGCGCCAGGATCTCGCCAGCCAGCTCGGCATAGCTCAAGGCCCGCCACTTCGTCAGCGTGGCATCGTCGATCTTCGGATAGTGCGTGGGCAGGTACAGGCCGCCATCCGGGGCCAGGCCTTCCAGCAGGATCTCGGCAAAACCGCGCTCGGTCTTGTCACCACGTGTGCTGATGTATTTCATGATCAAGCCAGCTCTTCCTTGCGCAGCTTCACGATGGGCGCCAAGACCGTCGGCAGCGCCTGCATCGCAGCCACAGCCTGGTTCATCGCGCCTTCCTTGGTGTCGTGCGTCAGGATGATCAGGTCGGTCTGGTTGCCCTCGCCGCTGACCTCATCGGCCTCGCGCTGGATCACCGCGTCGATCGAGATGTTCTTCTCGGCCAGGATGCCGGTGATCTTTGCCAGCACGCCGGCCTTGTCGGCCACACGCAGGCGCAGGTAGAAGGCGGTGACCACCTGCTCGATCGGCAGGATGGGCAACGTGGACATCGAATCGGGCTGGAAGGCAAGATACGGCACGCGTGCGGCCGGCTCGGCATCCAGCAGGCGGGCGATGTCGACCAGATCGGCCACCACGGCCGAAGCCGTCGGCTCCGAGCCCGCGCCCTTGCCGTAGTACATGGTCGTGCCCACGGCATCGCCCTGCACCATCACGGCGTTCATCGCGCCTTCCACGTTGGCGATGAGGCGCCGCATCGGCACCAGCGTCGGGTGGGTGCGCAGCTCGATGCCTTCGGCCTGGCGGCGCGCGATGCCCAGCAGCTTGATGCGGTAGCCCAGCTGCTCGGCGTACTTGATGTCCGTGGCCGACAGCTTGGTGATGCCCTCCACATGGGCCTTGTCGAACTGCACCGGCACGCCGAAGGCGATGGCGCTCATGATCGTTGCCTTGTGGGCGGCGTCCACGCCTTCGATGTCGAAGGTGGGATCGGCTTCGGCATAACCCAGACGCTGCGCTTCTTTCAGCACCACATCGAAGTCCAGGCCCTTGTCGCGCATCTCGGACAGGATGAAGTTGGTGGTGCCGTTGATGATGCCGGCCACCCACTGGATCTGGTTGGCCGTCAGGCCTTCACGCAGCGCCTTGATGATGGGGATGCCACCGGCCACGGCCGCTTCAAACGCCACCATGACGCCCTTTTCGCGGGCCGCAGCGAAGATCTCGGTGCCGTGCACGGCCAGCAGCGCCTTGTTGGCGGTGACCACGTGCTTGCCGGCCGCAATCGCCTCCAGCACCAGGGCCTTGGCAATGCCATAGCCGCCGATCAGCTCGACCACCACATCGATGTCCGGGTTGGCGATCACCTGGCGTGCATCGGCCACCACCTGGGCCGCCTCGCCCACCACTTCCTTGGCGCGGGCGGTGTTCAGATCGGCCACCATCGCGATCTCGATGCCGCGACCGGCACGGCGGCGGATCTCTTCCTGATTGCGCTGCAGCACGGTGAAGGTACCGCCACCGACGGTACCGATGCCCAGCAGGCCGACCTTCACGGGTCGCAGGGATTGTTGGCTCATGGGAATCTCTCTTGAAAGCATCTGCGTCAGGCCCCTTCACGGCATGCGCGACAACGCTGTTTTAGGAAAAAGTTCGAAAACGGGTGACAAGCTGGATCAGGCGGGATGGCGCTTGCGGTAGCCATCGAGGAAGCGCGCAATGCGCCCGATGGCCAGCGCCAGATCGTCGCTATTGGGCAGGAACACCAGGCGGAAGTGGTCGGTGTGTGCCCAGTTGAAGCCGGTGCCTTGCACGATCAGCACCTTCTCTTCGGCCAGCAGTTCATAGGCGAACTGCTGGTCATCGGCGATGGGGTACATCTTCGGATCCAGCCGGGGGAACATGTACAGCGCCCCCTTGGGTTTGACCACGCTGACGCCGGGAATGGCGCTCAGCAACTCGTAAGCCAGATCGCGCTGCTTGCACAGCCGCCCGTTCGGCGCGACCAGATCCTTGATGCTCTGGTAGCCGCCCAGCGCTGTCTGGATGGCCAATTGGCCGGGCGTGTTGGCGCACAGGCGCATCGAGGCCAGCATGTTGAGCCCCTCGATGTAATCGCGGGCATGGCGCTTTTCGCCCGACACCACCATCCACCCCGCGCGATACCCGCACGAGCGGTAGTTCTTCGACAGGCCGTTGAAGGTCAAAAACAGCACGTCATCGGCCAGCGAGGCCATCGACGTGTGGGTGTGGCCGTCGTACAGCGTTTTGTCGTAGATCTCGTCGGCCATCACGATGAGCTGGTGCTCGCGCGCGACCTGGATGATCTCCTTGAGCAGGCTCTCGGGGTAGAGCGCGCCGGTCGGGTTGTTCGGGTTGATGACGACGATGGCCTTGGTGCGCGGCGTGATCTTGGCGCGGATGTCGGCGATGTCCGGGTACCAGTCGGATTGCTCGTCGCAGATGTAATGCACCGGCCGGCCGCCCGACAGCGACACGGCCGCCGTGTACAGCGGGTAATCGGGCGCCGGCAGCAGCACCTCGTCGTCCTCGTTGAGCAGCGCGTTGAGCGCCATCACGATCAGCTCGGAGGCGCCGTTGCCCAGGTAGACGTCGTCCACCGTCACGCCCTGGATGCCCTTTTCCTGGCAGTAGTGCACCACCGACTTGCGCGGCGCAAACAGGCCCTTGCTGTCGGTGTAGCCCGCAGCGCCGGCCAGGTTGCGGATCATGTCCTGCACGATCTCGTCGGGCGGCTCCAGCCCGAACACGGCCAGGTTGCCGATGTTGAGCTTGATGATCTTGTGCCCGTCTTCCTCCATCTGCCGCGCCTTTTCCAGCACGGGCCCACGGATGTCATAACAGACGTTGGCGAGTTTGCTGGACTTGGCGATGGGCTTCAAAACGGTCTCCGGAACTGGCCTCAAGTCCCTGTCCGCTGGCGGGCTGCGCCAAAACGTGGGCGAAAAGAGGGAAAGCTAGAATTTAACCACACCGAAGGGGCCCGGGCCACCGCCCGCCCTCTCGCCCTTTTTGCATGCGGCCGGGCCGCCTGAGCTGTTCACATGAAACTCCACGCCGATCGCCCCGAAGGCGTCAATCTGGTCAATGCCTGCGCCCCAGGCTCCGTGTCGGTCAACGGCCAGGCCTACAACCAGAGCATCCTGGTGCCGCCCACCGGGGCCATGCAACCCTGGCACGCCGGCTCGATGGCCGAACTCACCGAGGCCCATTTCGCCCGCATTGCGGAAAGTCGGCCGGAGCTGGTGATCTTCGGCAGTGGCCAGAAGCTGCGTTTTCCTTCGCCGGCCGTGCTGCGACCGCTGATCGAGGCGCGCATCGGGGTCGAGACCATGGACACCGCCGCCGCCTGCCGCACCTACAACATCCTGGTCAGCGAAGGCCGCCAGGTGATGGCCGCCCTGCTGATCGAAGCCGCCGGTGCGTGAGGTTTTCGCTCTGCGCGGACACGCGTCCAAGACCGAAAATCGTTCCCATGCTGTGGGCTATCCGCCCCGCAGCCGAGGGGGTGCCCGTTCCCCCTTTATAATCAGCGGCTACTCTCGCAGGCTGCTGATCACTACAACATGACACCCGCCCTCAACAAACCTTTGCCGGAATTTGAAGCTGTCGCGACAGGCGGTGTGAAGTTCACACCTCAAGCCTTCGTCGGACAGACTGTGGTCCTGTACTTCTATCCGAAGGATCATACCCCCGGCTGTACCACAGAGGCCATGCAGTTCCGTGACAAGCACAAGGAATTCGTGAAGGCCGGCGCAGTGGTGTTCGGCGTTTCGCGCGACAACCTCGCCTCGCACGACAAGTTCAAGGAAAACCTGGAATTGCCGTACGAACTCATTGCCGACACGGAAGAAAAACTCTGCCACATGTTCGGCGTGGTCAAGAACAAGATCATGTACGGCAAGAAGGTCAAGGGCATCGAACGCTCCACCTTCCTGATCGGCCCCGATGGCGTGCTGCGCGAAGAATGGCGCGGCATCAAGGTCGCCGGCCATGTGGACGACGTTCTCAAGGCCGTCAAGGCCCTGAAGCAGGAAGCCGCCTGACGCCTGCGCGCGTCAAAACCGGCAAAGTTCTCCAAAGCCAAGCGCCCAGGGAGCCGACCCTCGGGCGCTTTTCTTTTGCGCCGATCGGCGGGACACTCATCGCCCCGGGTACTTTCCCGACAGGACTTGCCCGCATCCTCGAAGGACCCGAGGGAAAGCGTGATGCATTCGGCCTGTTGACGTGTCGCAACAAGCCAGCAGCCCATCTCCATGCGGGCATGGAGTGTGCATAATGAATTTCATGTTCCTGAGCTTTTCTGAACGCAGTTCAGTGTCTGACTCCCGACCTTACCGGCGCCCATCTCCTTGCCGAGCAAGCGCCAGCGAGTTCGATCAGCCTCCAGGCCGCACATTGTCTTGTGCGGCCTTTTTGTTTGTGCCATCCATCTTGACGGACCTTCTTTATGCCTCTGCCTAAGCCGCCCACCAAACGTGCTGACATGCTGACCGCTGAAGACTTCTCGTCCCAGCCCAAACCTGTCAAGACTGCACGCAGCACCGCCACGCGCGCTGCCTCGACCAAAGCCGCCACGCCGGTCAGCCAGCCGCCGGTGCTGGAACTGGTCAAACCTGCCGCTGCACCGGCCCTCGAATCCACCCCCGGCACCAAGACGGGGCGTCGCGCGACGATGCCGGTTGCCGAGGCGCCCGCCATCGTGGCCGAGAAAGCCGACACCGGCACCCCCACCCGCAACGACAGTGCTGCCGAAGCCCGCGCCAAGACCGTCGCCGGCGCCGGCACGTCGCGCAAACGCCGCGACATCGGCGGCCCGGCCAAGCTGTTCGTGCTCGACACCAATGTGCTGCTGCACGACCCGATGTCGCTCTTCCGCTTTGCGGAACACGATGTCTACCTGCCGATGATCACGCTCGAGGAGCTCGACGGCCACAAGAAGGGCATGACCGAAGTGGCGCGCAACGCCCGCCAAGTCAGCCGCGATCTGGATGCGCTGGCCGCCGACATGAGCAATCGCCAGCAGATGGATCCGGCGGCCGGCATCGAGCTGGCCAAGACCGGCCACGTCGATGCCCTGGGCAAGCTGTACTTCCAGACCACCGGCATGGAAGTGAACCTGCCCGCAGGCCTGCCTCAGGGCAAGGCCGACAACCAGATCCTGGGCGTCGTGCAGGCGCTGCGCAGCCAGCATCCGGGCCGCGACGTGGTGCTGGTGTCCAAGGACATCAACATGCGCATCAAGGCCCGCGCGCTGGGCCTGACCGCAGAGGACTACTTCAACGACAAGACGCTGGAAGACGGCGACCTGCTCTACACCGGCGTGCTGCCCCTGCCCGGCGACTTCTGGGACAAGCACGGAAAGGGCATGGAAAGCTGGCAATCCGGCGGCGTCACCTTCTACCGCGTGAGCGGCCCGATGGTGCCGGTCTTCCTGGTCAACCAGTTCGTGTACCTGGAAAGCCCGGGCGTCACGCCGTGGTACGGCAAAGTCACCGAGATCACCGGCAAAACCGCCGTGCTCAAGACGCTCAAGGACTTCACGCACCAGAAGCATGCGGTGTGGGGCGTGGCCGCGCGCAACCGCGAGCAGAACTTCGCACTCAACCTGCTGATGGACCCGGACTGCGACTTCGTGACGCTGACCGGCTCTGCCGGCACGGGCAAGACACTGATGACGCTGGCTGCCGCGCTGTCGCAGGTGCTCGACGAGCGCCGCTACACCGAGATCATCGTCACGCGCGTGACGGTGCCGGTGGGCGAGGACATCGGCTTCCTGCCCGGCACCGAAGAGGAAAAAATGTCGCCCTGGATGGGTGCGCTCGATGACAACCTGGAGGTGCTCGCCCGAGGCGACAACAGCGCCGGCGAATGGGGCCGCGCCGCCACCAATGAACTGGTGCGCAGCAAGATCAAGATCAAGAGCCTGAACTTCATGCGCGGGCGCACCTTCCTCAACAAGTTCCTCATCATCGACGAGGCACAGAACCTCACGCCCAAGCAGATGAAGACCTTGATCACGCGCGCAGGCCCGGGCACCAAGATCGTGTGTCTTGGCAACCTCGCGCAGATCGACACGCCGTATCTGACGGAAGGAAGTTCCGGTCTGACTTACGCGGTGGACAAGTTCAAGGGCTGGCCGCACAGCGGCCACGTCACGCTGGCGCGCGGCGAGCGCTCGCGCCTGGCCGACTTCGCATCCGAGGTGCTGTGACTTTCGTGACATTTCACCGGCTTGTGTGAACAAGCGCGTGCGCCTCCCATGCGGGGCGCGCTTGGGCACACAGCCTGCCCACCACAAGGGACTCCTGCGGGAGTCCCTTGTTCTTTGCGGCCCGCGTTCACCAGCTTGGGGGGTTGGGCCCCGGTATTAGTTGGCAGGCAGGGTCCCCCCTTAGCTGTCTTTCCCGATCCCCCGCGGGTGGTAGACGCTCAGAATCATTACATCGATTCCGCAACATTCAGCCGTGAGCACCTTCGTCGCACTTCAACCCGCCGCAACGGGCATCAGCACCCTCCAGTACCTCATCGTGCTGGTGCTGCTGGGCGCCCTGCTGGTGGCGTCGCTGGCCTCGCTGCTGCAGTGCGAGCACAAGTGGGTGCTGCGCTGGCCGGCGTTGGGCCACGTGAGCAACCTGCTGCTGTCGTCGGACGCCACACAGCGCACCTACATCCTGCGCCACCTCGTGGGCCTGGCCAATTGCCTCGCAGGTCTGGCCGCATTGAACTATGGCGTCTCGCGCGGCGTGGTCGATGCGGAGCAATGCCGGTGGCTGACAGCGACGGCACTGGGCGTGATGGCCATCTTCTATGCCCTCATCCGCAGCGGCGTGAACCGGCACTTTGCCGATCCGTCGATGGTCTCTTCCCAGATCATGTGTGCCAACATCTTCCTGGCCTGGGGCTACTACCTCGGCGGCCCATGTCGGCCGATCGCGCTGATGCTGCTGTCGGTGATCCAGATGTTCTGCATCTTCACCAGCTCGCCGCGTGTGCTGATCAAGTCGGGCATCGTGGCGGCGCTCGCCTTCGGCGTGGCGATGTCGCGCATCGCGGTCAATGAAAAGCACGTGATCAACGGGCCGGAAATCCAGATGGTGTACTTCGGCGTGCTGGTCATCACCTTGATCAGCACCTACTTGCTGGTGCAGCAGCTGACCCGCATGCGCAACACATCGGCACAGCGCAAGCTGGAGCTGTCGGAGGCGCTCTCACGCATCCAGGTGCTGGCCACACGCGATGACCTCACCGGCCTGTACAACCGCCGGCACATGCTGGAGCAGCTCAACATCGAGCGCCACCGCAGCAACCGCACCGGCCGCCCGTTCTGCATCGCGTTGATCGACATCGATCACTTCAAGGTCGTCAACGACACCTATGGCCACGGCGTGGGCGATGAAGTGCTCGGCCATGTGGCATCGGCCATCTCCGTCGGTCTGCGAGAGACCGATGTGGTGGCCCGCTGGGGTGGCGAGGAATTTCTGGTGATGTTCACCGACACCGACTGCGAAACCGCCGAGATGGTGCTCGGACGCATCCTGCGGGCGCTGTCGTGCTCGGTGGTGTCGGGCGCTCAGCCGGATCTGCGCGTGACCTTCTCGGCCGGTGTGACGGCCTTCGAAAGCGACGAGTTGCTCACCCGCACGGTTGACCGGGCAGACCGGGCGCTCTACCGCGCCAAGGCTGCCGGGCGCAACCGGGTCATGCGCGCAGAACCTCAGGCACCGATGGGCCTGCTGGCCTGAGCCTGCCTTCTGCAAGGCGCGCAACGCAACGTTCAGGCCAGGACACGCAGCCCCGGCAGCACGCCGCAGCTCATGCCTTTTCGAACACCGCCATGCTTTCGACGTGCGCCGTATGCGGGAACATGTTGACGGCCCCGGCGGCCACGCAGCGGTAGCCCGCCTGGTGCACCAGCAGGCCTGCATCGCGCGCCAGCGTGGCCGGGTTGCAGCTCACGTAGACGATGCGCTGCGGCGGCACCCAGTCGGGTACCAGCGAGGGATCCTGGTGCAGATCGGCCATCGCCTTGGCCAGGGCAAACGCGCCCTCGCGGGGCGGATCGATCAGCCACTTGTCGGCATGCCCATAGGAAGCCAGTTCCTGCGGCGTGATCTCGAACAGGTTGCGGGCCACGAAGCGCGTGCTGCCGGCCAGGCCGTTGGCCGCCGCGTTCTCCCGCGAGCGCGCCACGAGTTGCTCGCTGCCTTCGATGCCCAGCACCTCCCGGGCTTGCCGGGCCAGCGGCAGGGTGAAGTTGCCCAGACCGCAGAACCAGTCGATCACGCGCTCGTTGCGGTCGATCCCCAGCAGACGCAGGGCGCGGCCCACCAGCACCTGGTTGATGGCGTGGTTGACCTGCGTGAAGTCGGTCGGCTTGAAAGGCATCGTGATGCCGAATTCAGGCAGCTCGTAATCCAGCGAAGGCAGCGATGGATCCAGCGGATGGACGGTATCCGGCCCCTTCGGTTGCAGCCACCACGAGATGAGGTGGCGGCCGCCATCGTGTTGGCTGTGCAGTTCGGCAAACGCCTTCAGGCGTGACAGATCTACCTCGGTCAAGGGCTCCAGATGCCGCAGCACAAGCACCGTCACGCAGGTGCCCACGGCGACCTCGATCTGCGGCAGGCGATCACGCTGATCCATCCCGCCAATGAGCGCCCGCAGCGGCATGAGCAGGCGGCTGACATGCGGGGGCAGGATCTCGCAGGTCTGCATGTCGGCCACATAGCGCGACTTGCGCTCATGAAAGCCCACCAGCACAGTGTTCTTCTTGGCCACATGGCGCACGGACAGCCGCGCGCGATAGCGATAGCCCCAGGTCGGGCCTTCGATGGGGCGCAGCAGTGTTTCGGCGCGTACCTTGCCGAGGTGCCACAGGTTGTCCTCCAGCACGCGCTGCTTGACGGCCACCTGCGCCGCCGGATGGAAGTGCTGCATCTTGCAGCCGCCGCACAACCCGAAATAGGTGCAGCCGGGTGTCACGCGCTGGGCGCTCTCGCGGCGCATCTCCGTCATGCTGCCCTGCTCCCAGTTGTTCTTCTTGCGGGAGACGTTGACGCGCACTTCCTCGCCGGGCAGTGCATCTTCAATGAACACCACTTTGCCATCGGCACGGTGAGCCACACCCTGGGCTTCAAGATCGAGGGATTCGACCTTCAGCCACTCCTGCGAAGGGTGGATGGGGGCCGCAGGCAAGGCGGAAACGGCTGAAGGCACCTGCGCGGCAGCCGGAACATCGGAAGCAGACATGACGGCAGAAAAAGAAACGGGGGATGCATCACTCATCCCCCGATTGTCTCAGGACTGGCTCAGGCCGCTTTTCAACAGCCTTCCGGCCGCTTACCGCGACGGCAGTTGCTTGGCCGGGTCGATGGGCTTGCCCTGCTTGCGGATCTCGAAGTGCAGCTGGACACGGTCGGTATCGGTCGAGCCCATTTCGGCGATCTTCTGGCCCTTGCGCACCAGTTGATCCTCCTTGACCAGCAAGGCCTGGTTGTGGGCGTAGGCCGTCAGGTAATCGCCGTTGTGCTTGATGATGACCAGGTTGCCGTAACCACGCAGGCCGGATCCGGCATACACCACGCGCCCGTCGCCTGCGGCGTAGACCGGGTCGCCCGCCTTGCCACCGATGGCCAGGCCCTTGCGGCGGCCCTCTTCGAAGCTGCCGATCGTGGGGCCGCTGGCTGGCCACGCCCAGGCGGGCTCATCGCCATCACGCGAATCGGATGCCGCGCTGGCCGCCGACCAAGTGGCCGCACCACCGGAGGCCGCCGTGCTGGCAGACGACGGCGTGCCCGGCACCGGCTTGACGGCTGCGGCGGAGGCAGCCGGCGAGCCCGGCTTGACATCCAGGGGCCGGCTCTCGATCTTCGGCGTGCCCACCGGCTTGGCCGCGGCGATGCCCGTGGCAGAGGAGGCGTCCAGACCAGGCGGCACCACACGCAGCACCTGCCCCACCTCGATCACGTTGGCGTTGTCCAGGTTGTTCCAGGCCGCCAGGTCGCGCCAGTTCTGACCGGCATCCAGACTGATGCGGATGAGCGTGTCGCCCGGCTTGACCGTGTAGTAGCCCGGCTTGCCGGCGTTTTCAGCGCCCGGCAGCACCTTGGGCGGCTGGGCCGAGGCAGATGCATTGGCGCCGCCCATTGCGGCCCCGCCGATGTGGCGGCTGCGGTCTTCGACCGGCGCCTGGTGCGTCTGCGTCGAGCAACCGGCCAGGACGAGGATCAGCGCTGCAGCGGCAGCCAGCTTGGTAAAGGATGTCATGAGCGTGAAGTCATTCGTTGAGGCCAGCCACCCTGCTTCGCTGGCCAGACACCATCATGTGGTACCGGATTTTAGTGGGACGAACAGGACCGCCCCGGCCCGGCTGTGCTGAAGGCTGCCATCCGGCCGGCGGTCGAGGATGGTGAGCACCTGCCCGGCGCGCCCATCGTCCATGGGGGCCACCAGCCGTCCACCCGGCGCGAGCTGGTCCAGCCAGGCCTGCGGCACCGCCGCCCCCCCGGCCGCTGCGATGATGGTGTCGTAAGGCGCCTGGGGCGCGTGGCCGATCATGCCATCGCCATAGACCAGCCGGACATCCGGCCATTCGGGCAGGTGCTGGCGCATGGCATCGAGGTTGCTGCGGGCGCGCAGGTGCAGATCACGCAGGCGCTCGATGGACACGACGCGACGCGACAGGTAGCCCAGCAGGGCCGCCTGGTAGCCGCAGCCCGTGCCGATCTCCAGACAGGATCCCAGCGGCTTGGCTGGCCTCGCGCCCTCCGGGACGACCAGCCCCGGGCGCAGGCACAGCAACTGGATCATTGCGGCCACCACGGAAGGCTTGGAAATCGTCTGGCCCAGGCCGATGGGCAGGCTGGTGTCTTCATAGGCCTGGTTGACCAGGGCCGAATCCACGAACAGGTGGCGCGGCACCTTCGCAAACACCTCCAGCAGAGCCTGGTGGCTGATGCCGTCGGCCATCAGGCGCTCGACCATGCGACGCCGCACATGCACGGAATCGAGCCCCACGCCTTGCGGCACGCTCTGGTGGCGCCGATCGCGTTCGGCCTGCTGCAGATGGGCCTGAGGACGCAGCAGCTCACGCGGATTGACGGCGGCGCCTGCAGGCTTGGGCCCGGCGGCGCGAACGGTGGCCACCTGATCGAGTTGCAGTGGAAAACGGCGCGGCTTGCGGTCCGACTGGCCCTGACTCATCGCTGCGCGACCCACCCCTGCCACGTCGGCAGGCGCTGGTGATCGGTCATGTCCACCTGCAGCGGCGTGATCGACACCTTGCCTTCGCGCACGGCGTGGAAGTCGGTGCCTTCACCGTCTTCGCGTGCCTCGCCGGCCGGGCCGATCCAGTAGAAGAGATCGCCCCGGGGATTGGTTTGCGCCACAGCGGGAAAGCTGGCGTGGCGGCGGCCCAGCCGGGTGATCGTCCAGGGGGCGTCGTCCAGCGCAGCCTGGGCCGGCATGTTGACGTTGAGCAGCCAGTTGTTGCCGGAAGGCGGATGGGCCAGCACATGTTCGACCACCCTGCGCGCCACGCGTGCGGCAGCATCCAGGTTGTGCCAGCCCTTGTCCGTCAGCGAGAACGCGATCGATGGCACACCGAAGAGATAGCCTTCGGTTGCCGCGGCCACGGTGCCGGAGTACAAGGTGTCGTCGCCCATGTTGGCACCGTTGTTGATGCCCGACAACACCAGATCGGGCTTGGGAATGAGCCCGGAGGTCAAGGCCAGGTGCACACAGTCTGAAGGCGTGCCGCTGACGTAGCGGAAGCCATTGGCAGCCGTGTGAAGGCTCAGCGGATGGTGCAGGCTCAGGGCGTTGGAGGTGCCGCTGGCGTTGCGCTCCGGGGCGAACACGTCAATGTGACCCAGCCCCTCGCAGGCCTGGACCAGCGCAGCGATGCCTGGGGCCAGATAGCCATCGTCGTTCGCAATGAGAATACGCATGGGCTGGATTGTAGAAGCGCAACGCCCGTGTGCGTCAAACCGTTCAAGCAGGGGGCTTCGACGTGACGCTGCCCCCGGGCGGGTTGATAATCACTTTGTCGATCGTGTCCGAAAGGACAAACTCGACACCGGTGGCCACCGGTGTCGGGACACAACCAAACCCGGCAGGCCAATGCGGCGGCTTCGGGAGGAGTGCCATGGCTGTCAAGGTTCTGATTCTGGAAGACAACCCCGTTGCCCGGGGCTTTCTGTGCCGCGTGGTGCGCGAAAGCTTCAGCGACGTCAGCAGCATCACCGAAGCCGGTGATCTGGACGCGGCGCGTCGACTGCTGGGGCATGGGGCCGGCGGCCGTGCGCAGCCCACGGAAGACCCCTTCCAACTCATCCTGGTGGACCTGGAGCTGCCGGATGGCAGCGGCCTGGAATTGTTGACCGAGCTGGCTGCCTACCCTGCCACGCGCATCGTCACCACGCTGTATTCGGATGACGATCACCTCTTTCCGGCGCTGCAATGCGGCGCCGATGGTTACCTGCTCAAGGAAGACCGCTTCGAGGTGCTGGTCGAGGAGTTGCAGAAGATCGTGCGCGGCCAGCCGCCGCTGTCGCCGGCCATTGCGCGCCGCCTGCTGACGCACTTCCGCACCGGCGAGAACGGGGCGGGCATCGGCATGCCGGCATCGTCGTCGAATGCGACGCCGGCGGCGCCCAGTGCACCGTCGGCACCCATGGACCATGAACGGCTCACCCCCCGCGAAAGCGAGGTGCTGACCTACCTCAGCAAGGGCTTCACGATCAAGGAGATCGCTTCGCTGATGGGCATCAAGTGGTTCACGGTCAATGACCACATCAAGTCCATCTACAAGAAGCTCAACGTATCGAGCCGCGCTGAAGCGGCCGTCCTGGCCAGCAAGCAAGGCCTGGTCTGAAGGCACAGGGGGTGGGCATGGCGAGCCCGGCATCCGGCACCCAGACCCCTGTCGCAGAACACCGCACGGGCTGGCCCAGCCTGGATGCGATCCTGCAAGGCACGCATGAGCTGCCGCGCTGGATCGGGTGGCGGCTGCGCACGCTGGTGGCGCTGGTGCTGGCCAGTTGCGTGTTCGTGTTCGTCCTGGCGCACTGGCTGAGCAGCCAGCCGCGCCTGCCTTTCGGGCTCAAGGCCACTGCCGACGGGCAGGTCAAGATCCACGGTGTCGACTACCCCACGCAGCAGCGCCTCGAAGGGCTGGTGCTCGAAGGCATCGTGGTCGAGCGGCCCGCATCCCCGGGGAGCACGGACACGCGTGCCACGCAAACACCGGTGGACTTGCTCATGCTGCAGCCCTCGGGCCGCTGGATCAGCGATCCGGACATGCGCGCGCGGTACCTGGCCCTGCTGCGCGGCGCCACCCAGGCGCTGGAAGGCTGGAGCGGGCAGAACGTGACGGTGCAGTTGCAGCTGCTCAACGCACCGGACGAACCGGCCATGGTCGTGCCTCGGGGATGGTCGGGCCTGAGCCCGCTGTTCTGGCTGCTGGCCGCGCTGGCGGTCATCGTCTTCGGGGTGGGGGCCGTCGTTTTCCTGGCAGGCCCCCAATGGCGCAATGCGGCCTTCGCGCTGCTGGCCACATGCCAGGCGGGCCAGTTGATCTTCATGGCCATCGAGTTCAATTTCGATCTGTTCACGCCCGTGTGGCTGGCGCAGCTCGACACCCATCTGCGGCTGGCCTTCGACCTGCTCAGTGCGGCCACTTTGGTGCAGATCGCGGTGATGCACCCCACGCCCTTGCAAGGCGCACGCTGGTACACGGCGCTGGCCTGGTTGTCGGCCATCGGCCTCTGGATGGGCATGCGCGAGCTGGGTTCCACCGCAAGCTGGTGGGGTGTGCAGCTGGGCTGCATGGGGCTGGCCGTGGCTGCCGTGAGCCTGATGACCGCCGCCTTCCAGGCCTCGCCGCACCCCTTCACGCTGGTGATGCGACGCTTCATGATCATCGCCGTGCTGACTTGGGGCCTCATGAGCCTGGCGATCTGGCACGGCGTGACGCGGCAGGACATGCAGCTGGGCATCACCAGCTATGGGGTGATGACCTGGCATGTGTTTGCGGCGATGGCGGTGCTGCTGTCGCCCTACCTGTCGCGCTCACGGCCGCTGTTGCAGGAGTTCTCGCTGCTGGCCGCGTCCAGCACGATTGCCGCCTCGCTGGACCTGCTGTTCGTCGCGGTGTTCTCGCTGGGGCAGTTCACGTCGATGACGTTGTCGCTGTTCTTCTCGTTCGGGCTGTACCTGATCATCCGGCGATGGGTGATGACGCGATTGCCCGGCCGCGACCCGCTGACGATGGAACGCCTGTTCCAGCGGCTCTACCGCATCGCACGCGAAGTGGAGCGCACGCCCGACACGCTCGATGCCTCCTTGATGCGGCTGATGCGCGAGCTGTTCGATCCGCTCGAGGTGTCGCTGGTGCCGGGCGAGATGGCGACCACAGCCCTGCGCGGCAATGGCTCGGTGCTGCTGGTGCCGATCCCGACCTGGGACAACCGGCCGATGGCCGAGCGGCATGTGCTGGTGCTCAAGCATTCGCACAAGGGCCAGCGTCTGTTCACCACCGAGGATGCGCGCCTGGCCGAGCGCATCATGGAGCAGTTGCATCGCGCGCTGCGCTTCGACCAGGCGGTGGAACAGGGCCGCAGCGAAGAGCGCCTGCGCATTGCCCAGGATCTGCATGACGACATCGGCGCGCGCCTGCTGACGCTGATGTACCAGGCGCCCAATGCCGAGATCGAGGAATACATCCGCCACACCATCCAGGATCTCAAGACCCTGACGCGCGGGCTGGCGGCGCAATCGCATGCCTTGAGCGAAGCGGCCGGCGAGTGGAAGCGCGACCTGAGCCAGCGCCTCGCCGCCGCGCGCTGCGAGCTGGACTGGCAGATGTCCCAGGACACGGACATCACGCTGAGCATGGTGCAATGGTCGGCGCTGACGCGCATCATGCGGGAGCTGGTCAGCAATGCCATCAGCCATGCCAAGGGCAACAAGGTGATGGTGCGGCTGCGGCTGGAGAACGACCGGCTGAGCTTGTCCGTGGAAGACAACGGGCTGGGGCGCCAGCCCGAGAAGTGGTCGCATGGCCTGGGCTTGGGCGGCGTGCGCAAGCGGGTCAAGCAACTGGGTGGCAGCGTGCGGTGGATGGAAATCGAGCCCCGCGGCATCCGCTGCGAGGTGGCGATCGAGAACTTCTCGAATTCATCGCATCTGCCGGGGGCCGCCATCGGTGGCGGCTCAACGGGGCCGGCCTCGTCCACAGGATCGGAAGCAGCCTGATCGGCGGTCATCCGCGGGTGGTCAACGCGTCAGCTTTCCGTCAACTCTCCCATTGCGGCGTGTTGCGCAGCACCTCGTCCAGCGTGGTCACGCCTTCAGCCACCTTCATCACGCCTGACAGGCGCAAGGGGCGCAGGCCATCCTTGGCAGCCGTCTTGCGCAGGCGGGCCATGTCGACGGCGGGATGCATCGAGGCACGGATGGCATCGCTGATGGGCAGCAACTCGTACAGGCCCACGCGGCCCTTGAAGCCGGTCATGCGGCACTCCAGGCAGCCCACGGGCTTGTAAGCGCTGACGTTGCCGTTCATGCGCCAGGGGCGGATGGCTTCGGCCAGTGTGTCGGGATCGAGCTGGTCATCGGGCTGCTTGCACGCAGGGCACAGGGTGCGCACCAGGCGCTGGGCCAGCACGCCGATCACGGTGGCCGTGATCAGGTAGCTGGGCACGCCCAGATCCGTCAGGCGGGTGATGGCCGAGGCCGCATCGTTGGTGTGCAGGGTCGAGAACACCAGGTGGCCCGTGAGAGACGACTGGATGGCCATCTCGGCCGTCTCCAGATCGCGGATTTCACCCACCATGATGATGTCCGGATCCTGACGCATGAGCGCGCGCAGGCCTTCGGCGAAGTTGAGGTCGATGGCCGGCTGCACCTGGGTCTGGTTGAACGAGGCCTCGATCATTTCGATCGGGTCTTCGATGGTGCAGACGTTGACCTCATCCGTGGCCACGCGTTTGAGCGTGGAGTACAGCGTCGTGGTCTTGCCCGAGCCCGTGGGGCCAGTGACCAGGATGATGCCGTGCGGGCGCTGCACGAGCTGCTCCCACACCTGGGTCTCGGATGGCGCAAAGCCCAGGGCCTCGAAGGACTTGACAGTGTTGTCCGGATCGAAGATGCGCATGACCAGCTTCTCGCCGAAGGCGGTGGGCATGGTGGACAGGCGCATTTCGACTTCGTCACCACCCGGGTTGCGCGTCTTGATGCGGCCGTCGAGCGGGCGGCGCTTTTCGACCACGTCCATGCGGCCGAGCAGCTTGATGCGCGCGGTCATGGCCTGCATCACCGCCAGGGGCACCTGGTAGACCGTGTGCAGCACGCCGTCGATGCGAAAGCGGATGGCGCCCATCTCGCGGCGTGGCTCGAGGTGGATGTCGGAGGCGCGCTGGTCGAAGGCGTACTGCCACAGCCAGTCGACCACCTGGATGATGCCCTGGTCGTTGGCATCGAGCTGGCGGTTGCTCTTGCCGAGTTCCACCAGCTGCTCGAAGTTGTGCGCGACGCTGTCGCCGGTCTTCTTGTTGGCGTCCCTGACGGACTTGGCCAGCGTGTAGAACTCGGTGCGGTAGCGCTGCAGGTCCAGCGGGCTGGAGACGACGATCTTCACCGCCTTCTTGGTGTGGGCGAGGATCTCGTCGACCCAGCCGGTGTCCAGGGGCTCGCAGGTGGCAATGGTGATGTCGCTGAGGCCGAACTGCACGGGCAGCGCCTTGCGGCGCTCGGCATAGTTGATGGACATGACCTCGGCCACGCGGGCCACGTCGACCTTGAGCGGATCGATGCGCAGGTAAGGCAGGCCGACGCGGCGCGCCAGCCATTCGGTCAAGGGTTCCAGTTCGAGGGGCCCGCCGGTGTCGGCCCGGGTCAGGCCCAGGCCGGCGATGCGCACCAGCGGGTGCTGCGCACTGTCGCCCGCGCCGAAGCGCTGGGCCACCAGTTCCGCATCCTTGAGCGAGAGCACCTTGTCTTCCGTGAGCCAGGCCAGCAGCATGCGCCACTCCAGCGGGCCGCGGTGCGTGATCGGGCGGCGGCCGGGCTGTGCGGGCGCGGCGGCGGAGGTGCCGGAAGGCGGGCTCTTGGGTGCGGCGTTGGCGGTCATGACGGGAGCTTTATGCGGCGCTGTCTGCGCAGGTGCTGCCGGTGCCTGGCGCACGGCGGGTGCGCTGGGGCCGGCTCTCCGAAGGCGTGACGGGGGACAGCAGCTTGACCCATTTTCGCGCGGGCAGCGTCCATCTGGTCTGCAGAGTTTCCGCACGTTGTGCCAGCACTTCGCGCTCCGGCAGGTCAAAACCCTTCCAGGCCAGCACGATGGTGTTGCCCTCGGCGGTGGGCTTGAGCATGGCCACCCTGCCCTCACCAAAAGCCGCCTGGATGCGTGCGGTGCTGCGCTCGAAGCTGGCCTCGCGCCCGAACAGGTTGACGGACATCACGCCGCCGTCGTCCAGCACGCGCCAGCAGGCCCGGTAGAAGTCTTCGTCGTCCAGCACGGGGCTGGCGGCTTCGTGGTCGTACAGGTCCACGCACAAAGCGTCGGCGGTGGCGATGTGGGCGTCGTCCTTCACATAGCGGTCCGCATCGCCCTGGATGACGCTCAGGCGCTCGTCGTCTTCGGGCAGATGGAACCAGGTGCGGCACACCTGGATGACCTGCGGGTTGAGTTCGACCGCCGTGGTGGGCAGGCGCAGGACGCTGTGGCAGTACTTGGTGATGGCCGCCGCCCCCAGACCGAGTTGCAGGCAGCGGGTCTCCGGCAGATCGGCAGGCTCGCGCAGCAGCAGCCAGGCCATCATGCGCTGGATGTATTCGAGCTCCAGCTTCTGGGGCTGGCGGATGCGCATCGCCCCCTGTATCCAGGGGGTTTCCAGATGCAGGTATCGCAGGCCACCCTCCTCAGAAATGGTGGCTTCGGGCAGAGCGGGCTGGGTAGGACGTCGTTTCACCCGGCGAGTGTGTCACAGGATGTGGAAGGCTCCGGGGCAATCCGGATGCGTGACCGGCCGGCGGCTGGTCCACTCCCATATTTGCGTGATTGCCCGCTTTCTCCTGGGCCTGGCTGTGTGGCCGGCACCTTCATCCTCTTCCTTCGCGACTGCTTTCATGACCCGCTTCCGATCCCCACCCGCATGCCCACCCCTCGTCCCTCACGGGCTGCGCGTGCCCATGCCGACACGGCTTGGCCTCAGATGCATGGCAGCGACATGGCTGGCTCTGGGCCTGATGGGCGCCATGGCGCCGGCGGGCGCGTGGACGCTGCCTGGCCTGACGTCGGCCGAGCCGCCTCAGGTGGAGACCCGCTTTGGCACCGTGGTGGGCAAGCGGGCCCATGGTGCGCGTGCCTTCCTGGGCATCCCGTACGCAGCAGCCCCCCTCGGCCAGGGGCGCTGGCAGCCGCCTGTGCCGCCCCCCGCGTGGACAGGTGTGCGTCAAGCCACGGCCTTCGGCCCCGCCTGCCCGCAAGCCAAGAACGCCATCGGCGGCGATGCCACATCCGAGGACTGCCTGACGCTGAACGTGTTCACGCCCGACGACCTGGGCGACGAGAAGCTGCCGGTGATGGTGTGGATCCATGGTGGCGGCTTCCTGACCGGCTCGGGCAGCCTCTACGACATGGGCACGCTCGCGCGCAAGGGGCGCGTGGTCGTCGTGGCGATGAACTACCGCCTCGGTGCACTGGGCTTCTTCCGGCTGCCGCAGGCCGATGGGGCCGGCCCGGTGCCCGCGAACTTCGGCTTGCTGGACCAGCAGGCCGCGCTGCGCTGGATCCGCTCAGAGATCGCGCAGTTCGGCGGTGACCCCGGCCGGGTGACGCTGTTCGGACAGTCGGCAGGCGGAGCAGGGGTGTGCATGCACCTTGTTTCGCCAGGGTCGGCCGGCCTGGTTCACCGCGCCATCATGCAAAGCGGCCTGTGCACACCCGTGGCCTCGCCCACGGCAGCCAGTCTGCAGGCCGATGCAGCCGCGTTGGCCGAGGGCCTCGGCTGCCCGGCTGGCCCCGCCCAGCTTGACTGCCTGCGGCAAAAGCCAGCCGCCGAGGTGGTGGCCGCCTCGGCGGGCAGCGGCACGGTGGTGGAACAAGGCGGCCTGCGCTGGGCCCCGGTGCCGGACGGTGTGAGCTTGCCTGGCGACCCCGCCGAACTGGTGCGCGCGGGCCGCTTCCAGCGCCTGCCCGTGCTGCTGGGCAGCAACCACGACGAAGGCCGCTACTACGTGGCGATGGATTACCACCTGAAGAACCTGCTGCCGGTGAGCAGCAGGCAGTTCAGCGATGGGCTGCTGCGTGCAGCCGATGGCGATGCCGGTTTTGCCGCCACACTGTCGGGCACCTATACCACCCACATCTACGGCACGCGGGACAAGGCGCTGGGCGCCGTGATCACCGATCTGCTGGCCAGTTGCAAGACCCTGCGTCAGGCCGATGACTTCGCGCAGCACACCCGCATCTACCACTACGAGTTCAACGAGCCCAGCACCCCCGGCATGTTCGATCCGTACATGAACATGGGCGCCTTCCATGCCGTGGAACTGCGCTACCTGTTCCAGGTCAAGCTGGCGGGCCCGACCTTCGATCTGCCGCTCAGCCGGGCGCAGCAGCAACTGGCCGACACGCTGGTGGGCTACTGGAGCGGCTTTGCTGCGGCGGGTGTCCCCCAGGCTGCAGGCGGCCCCGCGTGGCCAGCCTACACGCCAGCGCAGCCCTCGTCGCTGGCCTTCACCAGCAAGGCGATCCAGTTGTTCGGGCGCGATGCCTTCCGCCAGGACCACCACTGCGATCTCTGGGACGCACGCTGACCGCATCGCCTGAGCCGGGCCCGCCCCCATGGGGTGTGGCACAGTGACAGGCATGGCCCCCGATCGTCTGCCCCCTGCATCCCGCCTGAGCGGTCTGGCTCCCGTGGCGTCACCGGATGCCAAGCTGCTGGTGCTGGGCAGCTTTCCGAGCGTGGCCTCCTTGCAGGCACAGCAGTACTACGCCCATCCACGCAACCATTTCTGGCCGATCCTGTCGGCCATCTGGGGGCTGCAGGGCGAGCAGGCTTTGCAGAACCGCCCCTATCCAGAACGCCTGCCCATCGTGCAGGCACACGGCCTGGCCATCTGGGATGTGTATGCCGGCTGCCTGCGTGAAGGCAGCCTGGACAGCGCCATCACCGATGCGCAGCTCAACGATCTGCCCGGCCTGATCCGCCGCACGCCCGGCCTGCAGGGCATCGCGCACAACGGCGGCGAATCGGCCCGGCACATGAAGATCACGCAGGCTCTGGGGCTGCCGGTCTGGCGTCTGCCCTCGACCAGCCCGGCCAATGCCTCCTGGTCCTTCGAGCGCAAGCTGGCGGCCTGGAAAGACGTCTTCGAACGCGTGGGCATCGGCGCATGAACCGAACGCGACGCAGTCTGGAGCTTCGCCTGTTGCTGCCCATCCTGCTGGCCGGCATCGCGGTGTGGGGTTTCATGGAGATCGCCGAGGAAGTGCTCGATGGCGATGCGCATGCGGTGGATGCCTGGATCCTGTCCCTGCTGCGCGTGGGGCCCGAGACCAGCCGCCAACCCATCGGCCCGCTGTGGTTCCAGGAAGCCATGCGCGATGTGACCGCGCTGGGCAGCCCCGCTGTGCTGGCCCTGGTGGTGGCCGCGGCCTGGGGTGGGTTGATGATGGCGCGACAGGCGGCGATGGCCTGGCTGGCACTGGCATCGGCGGGCGCCGGGCTGGCGATGACCATGGTGCTCAAGCACGTGTTCTCGCGGGCGCGGCCGCAGGAGATCTACCACGCCACCGTGGCCACCGGCTACAGCTTTCCCAGCGGGCACGCCATGATGTCGGCGGTCGTGTTTCTGACGCTGGCGGTGCTCGCGGCACGGCTGGCGCCGCGTACGCGGATGCGGGTCTACCTCGTGGCCCTGGCCGGTTTGCTGGCGGGCATGGTGGGCCTGTCGCGCATCTATCTGGGGGTGCACTGGGCTTCCGATGTGGCCGCAGGCTGGGCGGCCGGCGCGGCATGGGCGCTGGCCTGCTGGCTGCTGGCGGATCGACTGGGTTTTGGCAGGGAGGACAGCCGATGAAGGGACACGGATTCCGCGCGCGCCTGGGTTATGCCCTGGCGGGATGGAGGGCTGCGTGGCGCCTGGAAAAAAGCCTGCGCACGCATGCGCTGGCCACGGCCGCCGTGGCGGGCCTGCTGGTGTGGACCCGTGCGCCCGCCATGTGGTGGGCCGTCATGTCGCTGACGATCGGGCTGGTGATTGCCTGCGAGCTGATCAACACGGCCATCGAGGCCCTGGCCGATCACCTGCACCCGCAGCGGCATGAAGCCATCCGCATCACCAAGGACGTGGCCGCAGGCGCCGTGCTGGTGGCCACGCTGGCATCGCTGGCCGTGGGCGCGGCCTTCCTGGTGGACCAGGTCATGCCTCGGCTGCATCCGTAGCCGGATTGGCAGGCGCCCACAAGCGCCCTTGCCGCCTGTCCAGCAAGCCGATGGCCGCATCCAGGCGCTCCAGCACGCCGGCCACGTCCAACGGTTTGGGCCAGAAGTCCGTGAAGCCGGCCTTGCGTGCACGCCCCAGCGGATCACCGAACACATCGGCCGACATGGCAATGCACGTGACGTCGGCGCAGGCCGGCAACTGCCGGATCTGCCTGAGCAACTCCGTGCCTTGCATGCCCGGCAGGTTGAGATCGATGAGCATGAGATCGGGCGCGCGGGCCTTGGCCTGTTCCAGTGCCGCTTCGCCGCTGTCGACCACCACCAGCTCGATGCCCGGCCTCATCTCCAGGATGGCCTGCAGCAAGGCGGCATTGATGGGGTTGTCCTCCACGCACAGCACCATGGCGGCAGGTTCATGCGAGCTTGCAGCAGGCCTGCCGCCCAGCGACGCAGCGCCCGGCGCAAACGGTGGGCTGTCCGTGGCCGATGCCACCTTCGGAAATGTCAAGGTGACCACGGTGCCGACATCGGGCGTGCTTTCGAAACGGATGTCGCCGTTCATGGACTCCACCAGCCGCCGCGTGATGACCAGGCCCAGGCCTGTGCCTTCGATGCCTTCCTGATCGGCCCCCAGGCGATTGAAGGGCTCGAACAGGTTGCTCAACTGCTCGGCCGTCAGGCCCCGGCCCGTGTCGGCAATGGTCAGGCTCAGCATGTCGGGATGCTGCGCACACGGGGCCGCCCGCACGACCACGCGCCCGCCGGCGCGGTTGTACTTGATCGCGTTGGACAACACGTTGATGAGCACCTGCCTGAGCCGCCGGCGATCACCCAGGATCCGCCAGGGTACATCGCCGACCCCGCCCGCATCGAGGCGGACACCCGTCTTGTCGGCCTGGCCCGAAACCATGGGCAGCACCTCCTCCATCAGATGAGACACCGCCACGGGTTCGATCAACAGATCCGCCTGCCCTGATTCGATGCGGGTCAGATCGAGGATGTCGTTGATCATGTCCAGCAGATGCTGGCCCGCCCGCAGGATGTACTGGGCGTGCTGGCGCTGCGTCGGCGCCATGCCCTGGCTGCTGCCGCCCTGCATGAGCAACTGCGAAAAGCCGATGACCGCATTGAGCGGTGTGCGCAGTTCATGGCTGACGCGGGAGAGAAACTCGCTCTTGGCCTTGCTGGCCTGCTGCGCGGCCTCCTGCTGCAGCATGGCGGCCTCCACCTGCTTGCGCTCGGTGATGTCGCGCGAGATGACGATGAAGCGCGTCTCCGTGCCCGCCGGCTGCCCCTTGCGTGCCACCGACAGCTCGAACCAGCGCCGACGATCGGGCAAAGGCAACTCCAGCTGCATGCCCACGGACATGCCGTTGAGCATCGCATCCTTTAAGGCCGAGATCACGGCCATGGCCTGTTCGGGCGGCAGCACGTCGAACACCGTGCGGCCCAGCAGCTCCTGCGGCGGCCGCAGCAGCGCCTCCGGCCGGGACGAATGCACGGCGTGATAGCGGCCATCCAGATCCAGCTCGAGCATGACGTCGGGTACGGCATCCAGCATGGCACGCAGGCGGTCGCGCATCTCGGCCAGCTCGCGGTACGGGCTCTCGATCACCTGAACGAACACGGCCCGATACAGGAAGCCGTAGGCCACGACCTTGTAGAGATGGCCCATGAGGTTGTAGAAATCATTGACCCGCACGTAGAGCGTGAAGAAGCACTCGCTCAAGGCCATGATGCAGGCCGCGCCGAACAGGGCCCCGGCATTGAAGGATTGGGGCGTGCGCATCTTGCGCCACAGCATGGCTGCCGAGGCCAGCAGCATGGCAATGATCACGTACTCCGCGGCCACCTTGAAGGGCGTCAGACCGGTGCCTGCGACATAGGTCGCAGGCATCCATTCAGGGTGGTAGAAGAAGACGTCATGCACGGCAGCCGTGCCGGCAAGCACCCCCAACAACCAGCCATAGCGCGTGCGCACCGAGGTGACCTGCACCGCAGGCAACACGGCCACCGCCAGCAGGGCCAGCGCAGCCAACAGGCGCGCCGCCAGCCAGAAATTGATCGCCTTTTGCGGCGAACTGGGCGTGACGTAATCCGGCATGCCGGCATACGACAGCGCATGCGAGAAATCGAGGATGGCCACGCCGAGGAAGGCGCATGACAGGATCAGCGCATTGCGGGGCAAGGCCCGGCTGAAGGCATTCCAGCCCGAGGCAAACACCAGGACAGCCACCACCACTGACAGGATCTCCATGATGGTGTGGACAGGAACGTAGTGTTCCAGCTTGCCAAAGCCTGACCAGCCCGGCAACGCCCAGGCGGCGAGCAGCCCGAGGGACATCACCCCCGTCAAGGTGAGCGCCTGACGCACGGGGCGCCGATGGCTGGGATGCAGCATCGCGTGGCTCCTGAAAGCAGTTTCAGGGCACGATTTCAAGCATCGACAACGTCACCCCACCGCACGCACCCCGACGATGTGCCAGCGATTGTGCCCGGCCTCACCCGGAATGCCAACATACCGGCTAGGGGCATGCCGCAGCAGCACAACAGGTGCATTCCCCAACCGGTAGGGCTGTCCAGCCACCCCTTCAGACGAGTCCGCGAAGACGGGGCAAGGCGCCCATGGCGTTGCGCGCGCAGGTCTCGCGCGTCTCTTCAAGCGACCAGCCGCGCAAGGCCGCCAAGGTCGGCCGCAATGCGTGGCAACTCGCCCGGCTCGTTGCGGCTGCGTGCGCCTTGCGCACGGGCCTGGGCCGTGAGGTAGCGCCACTGCGGTGGGATGTCCGGTGCATCCGTTTCCAGCACGATGGCATCGGCAGGCAAGTCGGCGGCCAGGCGGCGGATCTGCAAGGCACGATCGAACGTCATCGCCCCCCCGAAACCGAGCCTGAACCCCAGATCGATGAAGGCGCGGGCCTGCTGCGCGCTGCCATTGAAGGCATGCGCAATGCCGCCCGCCACCGGCCGGCCTTCGGCTTGCAGCCGTCGCAGGTGCTTGAGCAGCCCGTCGGCACTGCGGCGCACATGCACGATGACCGGCAGGCCATGCTGGCTGGCCAATGCAAGCTGGCCGGCATAGAAGGCCTCCTGCAAGGCGCGCGAGGCCTCATCCTGCAGATCCGGCACGAAGTGGTCCAGCCCGATCTCACCGACGGCCACCAGCCGCGGATCATCCGCGTGCTGCGTCAATGCCTGGCTCAGATCGGCCAGCGCTGCCTCCAGCGCATGCTCGCGCACAAAGAGCGGATGCACACCGAGCGCATAAGCACCGCCGAATTGTTCAGCAGCCAGCCGGGCGGTCTCGAAGGTGGCCACGCTCACGGCCGGCACGACGATGAGCCCCACACCCGCGGCCTTGGCCCGGGCGATCACCTCGGCGCGGTCCGCATCGAACTCCGGCGCATCCAGATGGCAGTGGGTGTCGATCCAGAGCGCCATGCGGGCCTCGGCTCAGTCGGTGCTGAAGCGGCCGTTGATGAGCCGATGCCGCCGGTTGCAGCGCTCGGCCAAGGTGACGTCGTGCGTGACCATGATCAACGAGGTGCCCTGGTCGCGCGCCAGTTGCAGCATGAGCTCGAACACCGTGTCGGCCGTGAGGCGATCGAGGTTGCCCGTGGGCTCATCGGCCAGCACACAGGCCGGCTGCGTCACCAACGCGCGGGCCACGGCCACACGCTGACGCTCTCCACCGGACAGCTCTGCCGGCCGGTGCGCCACACGCGCGCCCAGCCCCACGCGATCGAGCCATTGCCGCGCACGCTCGCGCGCTGCCTCGATGGGCATGCGGCGGATCATCAGCGGCATGGCGACGTTGTCCAGCGCCGAAAATTCGGGCAGCAGGTGGTGGAACTGGTAGATGAAGCCGAGATGCTGGTTGCGCCAGGCGCCCTGCTCTGCCGCGTTCAGCTCGGCCAGGCGCCGCCCCATGAGGCGCACCTCGCCTTGCGTGGGCGCATCCAGGCCGCCCAGCAGGTGCAGCAAGGTGCTCTTGCCCGAGCCCGATGCGCCGATCACGGCCACCGTCTCGCCCGGCATCACGTCCAGGTCGACGCCCTGCAGCACCGTGACGTCCAGCGGACCTTCCTTGAACCGTTTGACCAGCCCGCGGGCTTCGAGGATGGGGGTTGCACTCATGGGCATCAGATGTTGAGCAGCCAGGCAATGATGTTCTTGGCCACGAAGCCCAGCACACCGAAGCCCAGCACCAGGAACAGCACGAAGGTGCCGAACTTGCCGGCCTTCGATTCACGCGCGAGTTGCAGGATGATGAACATCATGTAGAGGATGAAGCCGCCGACGCCGACGGTCAGCCCCCATTGAGCAATCTGCTCCTCAGTGAGACCAAACATATCAAACCGTTTCCCGCACCACCAGATCGCGGTACGCATGCCAGGTGGCATGGCCCAGGACAGGAATCACGAGGATCAAACCGAACATCAGGGTGCCCAGGCCCAGCAGGCACAGCGACATCACGATCGCGGCCCACAGGCTCAGGCAAATGGGATTGGCCATCACGGCGCGCCAACTGGTGAGCACGGCCCGCTGCACACTGACCTTGCGGTCGACCAGCAAGGGGATGGCCACGACGCTGGAAGCGAACACGGGCGCAGCCATCAGGCCGCCCACCACCAGCCACAGCTCGAAGAAACCGGGATTGGGCGCCAGCACCACGCGGCGCAGGAAATCATCGGGGGTGGTGACCATGGGCTTGACGCCCAGGGTGATCAATGCCGCCGAGGTCATCACCCAGCCGGTGCCCAGCGCGGCCAGCAGCAGGCCGAACTTGACGAGCCGGCTGTCCATCGACGACCACACCTTCCACACGGCCTCGAAGCCGGCCGGCTCATTGCGCAGCAGCGCACGGCTGACGGCATACAGGCCGGTCGACAGGATCGGGGCGACCATCAAAAAGCCCGACAAGGCCCCGGCCAGGATCCAGAAACGATCCCAGGCCAGCAGCAGCAACAGCCCGCCGAAGGCCCCCATCAACAGGCCATGCACCACGCCGACCAGCGGGGCGTCCATGAAATCGCTCCAGCCGCGTGCCAGCCACAGGAAGGTGCGCAGGGAATGGACCTTGCGCACGCGCAGGGGCCGGCTGGAGTCGGGCAGGATGTCACTCATAACGCAAGGCCTCCGCGGGTTGCACACGGCTGGCGCGCCAGCTCGGGTAGAGCGTGGCCACCAGCGACAGCACCAGTGAAATCACCGCGATGGGCACGATGTCGCTCCACTGGGGATCGGAGGGGATGTAGTTGAGCAGGTAGATGCCGGCCGGCACCAGGCTCTTGCCCACCACCCATTCGATGAAGGGCACGATCACATTGAGATTGAAGGAGATCAGCAGGCCCAGGGCCAGGCCGCTGAGCGTGCCGATCACGCCGGACAAGGCGCCCTGCACCATGAAGACCGCCATGATGGAGCGAGGGCTGGCGCCCAGCGTGCGCAGGATGGCGATGTCGGCCTGCTTGTCGGTCACCGTCATCACCAGCGTGGACACGAGGTTGAAGCTGGCCACGGCCACGATGAGCGTCAGGATGATGAACATCACGCGCTTTTCCACCTGCACGGCATCGAACCAGAGGCGGTTCGTGCGTGTCCAGTCCCGCACCACCATGCCCATGCCGAAGGCATCGGTGAGCTGATCGCCCACCACCCGCGCCTGCTGGGCGCTCTTGAGCTTGAGTTGCACGCCCGTGATGCCGCCGGTGCGGAACAGCTTGGCCGCATCGTCGGCATGCATCAGCACCAGGCCGCTGTCGTATTCGTAGTGGCCTGCATTGAAGATGCCCACCACCTTGACCTGCTTGAGCCGCGGCACGATGCCGGCCGGCGTCATCTGCCCGCTGGGGGCCACGATGGTGAGCGGATCGCCCTCGACCACGCGGAGATTGCGCGCCAACTCGACCCCGATGATGACCCCCCACTCGCCCGGAATCAGCCTGGCAAAGGTGTCCTTCATGCTGGCGGCCAGCGGCGTGACCTGCACCTCCTCGGCGGGCACGATGCCGCGCACCATGGCGCCGCGCATGTCGTCGCCGCGGGCGATCAGGGCCTGGGCCGGCACGAAGGGCGCTGCGCCGATCACCTCGGGGTTGCGCCGGGCCTGGGCGGCCACCGAGCGCCAGTCCTCCAGCGCCTCGCCGGTCGGGCTGAACAGCTCCACGTGGGCGACCACGGACAGCATGCGGTCACGCACATCGCGCTGGAAGCCGTTCATCACCGACAACACGATGATCAGCGCCGCCACGCCCAGCGCGATGCCCAGCACGGAGACCCCGGAGATGAAGGAAATGAAGCCGTTGCGGCGGGTGGTGCGGCTGGCCCGGGTGTAACGCCAGCCAACACGCCATTCAAAAGGCAGATTCATGGTGGGTGGGAGTGTACCCATTCGATAATGGCGCCCATGACGGAGACCCTCGCTTCGCACACCCCCGGCGCGCGCCACTGGGTGTTGCCCTTTGCCTCCAGCCTGTCGGAGCCCTGCCGCCATGCGCTGGCCGAGTTGGGCAAGCCGCATGCCCTGCCTCATTTGCGACGCCTGCTGGGCGCCATGGAGGTCACCTCACGCCTGGAAGGCGACGAATTTGCGCTGTCCATGCCGCACGAGCGGGTGCTGGGTGCCCAGCTGGGCTGGCCTGACGAAGACGGATGCCGGCCCTGGGCTGCATGGTGGGCGGCCCAGGATGGCATCCGGCTGGAGGCCGATCGCACCTGGGGCCTGCTGAGCCCCGGCCACTGGCTGATGGGCCGCGACCACCTCACCCTGCTGGATCCGGACACCCAGGGTCTGAGCGCCGACGCGTCCCGCGCCCTGATGGAAGCCCTGCGCGAGCTCTTCGAAAGCGATGGCTGGACGCTGATCTGGGGCGCCCCCACCCGCTGGTATGCCGCCCACGCATCGCTGGCCGGCTTGCCCACCGCATCGCTGGACCGCGTCATCGGCCGCAATCCCGATGTCTGGCTGACCGACCACCCGCAAGCGCGCATGCTGCGTCGCCTGCAAAGCGAGGTACAGATGCTGCTGTACCAGCATCCCATCAACGATGCACGGGAATCGCAAGGCCAGACCACGGTCAACTCCTTCTGGCTCAGCGGCTGTGGCCCGGTGCCTGCGCAGCTGACCTTGCCGACCACCACGCACTGGGTCCAGGATCTGCGGGCCCCGCTGCTGGCCGATGACATGCCGCTGTGGCTGCAGGCCTGGGCCCAGGTCGATGCCACCGCACTCCAGGCTGCATGCGAGGCACTGGACCAAGGCCAGGACATCCGCCTGACGCTTTGCGGCGAACGCCATGCCCTCACCCTGGCGCCGAGAAAATCCGGATTCGGTGCGAGACTGCGGCAATCGTTGCGGCGCCTGACCGGCGGCAGCACCGACGCCGATCCTGTCCGATTCCTCGAAGCACTCTGAGCGCCCTGCCACTGACGGCGCGCTCCATCCCGATCCCTGCAGTACCCGATCCCCCAACATGAACATCATCGCCAGAGACGTCCCGCCCCGCGCCGCCTGGGCCCTGGAACAGGCGGGCGTGCACCCCTTGCTGGCCCGTCTGTTTGCCGCCCGTGGTGTGCGCAGTGCCGACGAACTGGACGACAACCCCGCCCGCCTGCTGTCGCCCTCCGACCTGCTGGGCGCCGATCACGCCGCGGCGCTGCTGGCCGATGCGATCCAGCAGGGCCGGCGCATCTGCATCGTGGCCGACTATGACTGCGATGGCGCCACGGCCTGTGCTGTGGCCCTGCGTGGCCTGCGCATGCTGGGCGCGCGTGCCGACCAGGTGGGCTACGTCGTGCCCGACCGCGCCCTGCACGGCTATGGCCTGACACCGCCCATCGTCGATCTGGTCAAGGCCCGCCAGGCCGATGTGCTGGTGACGGTGGACAACGGCATGGCCAGCCATGAAGCGGTCGACAAGGCCCGCGCCATGGGCATGCAGGTGATCATCACCGACCACCACCTGCCGGTGGTCGATGGCCAGGGACAGGTTTCGCTGCCCGACGCCGACGTGATCGTCAACCCCAACCAGCCTGCCTGCCGCTTTGCCAGCAAGGCGCTGGTGGGCGTGGGCGTGATGTTCTATGTCCTGCTGGCCCTGCGCGCAGAGCTGCGCCGGCGCGGTGCGTTCGATGCCGCCAGCCAGCCGCGCATCGACCAACTGCTGGATCTGGTGGCGCTGGGCACCATTGCCGATGTGGGCCGGCTCGACGACAACAACCGGCGCTTGGTGGCGCAAGGGCTCAAGCGCATCCGCATGGGCCGCATGCAGCCGGGCATGGCCGCACTCTTCGCCGCGGCGGGGCGTGACCCATCACGGGCCACCAGCCAGGACTTCGGCTTTGCCCTGGGCCCGCGTGTGAACGCGGCCGGCCGGCTGGCAGAGATGGGCCTGGGCATCGAATGCCTCAGCACCGATGACCCGGTGCGCGCCGAGACCCTGGCCCGCCAGCTTGACGCCATCAACCGCGAACGCCGCGAATTGGAATCGGGCATGCGCGAGCAGGCCGAAGCGCTGCTCGAAAGCCTCATGCCCGAAGACGAACCGCCCGCGGCCGTGGCGATCTTCGACCCTGAATTCCATGAAGGTGTGGTCGGCATCGTGGCCTCGCGCCTGAAGGACCGCCTGCACCGGCCCACCTTCGTGTTCGCACTCGGCCAGGATGGGCTGCTCAAGGGCTCGGGCCGCTCGATCCCGGGCTTTCATCTGCGCGATGCGCTGGACCTGATCGGCAAACGCCACCCTCACCTGCTGCGCAAGTTCGGCGGCCACGCGATGGCCGCCGGGTGCACGATCGCGGAAGAGGACTTCGACACCTTTGAAGCGGCCTTGTCGCAGGTGGCGCAGGACGGCATCGATGCCGACTTGCTGAAACGGCGCATCCACACGGATGGCCCGCTGGACGCGCAGTGGTTCACGCCGGAAACGGTCGCCCAGCTCGATGGCGCCGTGTGGGGCCCGGGCTTCGATGCGCCGGTGTTCTGCGATCAGGTGGAGGTGCTGGGCCAGCGCCTGGTGGGCGAGCGCCATTTGAAGCTCAGCCTGCGCGTACAGGGCCAGGTCCGCGACGGCATCTGGTTCGGGCGCACCGAGCCCCTGCCCGGCCAGACGCAACTGGCCTATCGGGTCAGCCTGGATGAGTTCCAGGGACGCCAGCGGGTTCAGATCGTGGTGGAGGCAGCGCAAACCTGAGCGGACTGCGGTGTTAGGGATTGCCCACGCAACCGCGATGCCGGAGCCTCATGCCCATCACAAACGATGGGAGATCCGCCATGCGCCAACGCCTTTGTCTGTCGGCATTCGTCGCACTGAGCCTGTCCGGCTGCGCCTACTTCACCAAACCGATGGAGCAGCCCGTCATCGAGGAGAAGCTGAACTCCGTCTGGATGTCACGCGCCACCGTCGGCACGCTGTCGCTGACACCTGAGCGACGGGTGGTGCTCGTCAACTTCCGCAACTCCCGCTTCTGCGCTGAAGCACCCACCGAAATCGGGATGGACCTGGCCACGGTGATGCGTGGGCAGCTTGAAGGCAAGGGCGCCGACAAGGCCGCCGTCAAGGCAGCCGTGGAGGCTGCGCTGCAGAGTCAGAACATGGTGCTCAACCGCCGCACGCAAGGCATGCAGTTGTTCCTGGCGAACTCCTACTTCGCTTGCCAGATGTACATGAACGGCGGCATCGACGAGGCCCAGTTGCTGGAGATGCAGTTCCAGACCCTCAAGATCGTGGAGCCGCTGATCTCGGCCGAGATCGGGTACATGTACAAGGACGACGGCGGCGCTCCTGCTCCCGTGCCAGCGCCCGGCAAACCGGAGAGCAAGATCAGGGAAGAGGCCACGCGGGCCACCCAGGAGGTGCTCAAGCAGCGCAGCGGCAAGCCACAGGAAGCAGCGCCTCGGCCCGAAGACCCGAATCAGCGATAAGCCTTGATGGCCTTGGCCGCCGGCGAGTGCGCCAGCCCGCCATACGTGGGGGCGGCTTCCTGATCCCGAGGCAGCAGCACGCCCAGCGTGCGATCGATGGACGCGGCAGCGCGGTGCACGGCCACCTGCTGGGCCTGCACGCGGGCTTGCGCCAGCTTCAGGCGCGAGCGCAGTTCAGGGGAAAGCGGGTCGATGCCCGCATGCTCGGCCTGGCGAAAGGCCACGAGCGAATCGGCCAGGCTGCGTTGCAGCTGCTGCACCTGCGCCTCGATGGACACGCTGTCGCCCGAGGCAAAGGCTTGCTCGAGCGCGTGCAAATGCGATTCGATGTCAGCCACATGGGCGGACATCGAATCGTTCAAACGGTCGACATGCGAGGCCATCACTTCAGCCCGTGCAGTCTGGCGGATGCCGGGCTTCAGCCCTGACGCGCCTGCAGCAGATCACGCGCGTTGGTGATCAGCTTGTCGGCGATGACTTCCGGGTTGACCTGATACGTGCCGTTGTCGATGGCCTGCTTGACGCTGGAGACCTTCTCCGCATCGAACTCGCCTTCCACGGACATGAGCCCCGAAGCCACCGTCGAGAGCGTGACTTTCGCACTCTCGCTGGTGCTGCTGGTGGTCGATGATGTCTTCCCCGACGAAGTCGTCGAGCTGGCACCCTCGGTACGGGGGCCAACGCCGCCGACCGACTTATCCAGTGGGTTGCCGATCTTCATGATGTACTCCTTGTTCCCGGTTGGTACCGAGTGGTCACATCCGCGATATCGACGCGGGGCTGACCGACTTTAATGCCAATGGCGCCAAACCCCCTGGGCAGGGGGGATGAATTGGCAAAAAACTGTTTCACAGGGACAACTCCACCTGTCGCTCGCCGGTCGGCAATCCGCAGATCACGCGACCGCTTTCCGTTCTCACCCGGGCGCAATGGCCTTCGTCGCCATGGGTGAGGGCCGTTCCTTCGGACGCCACCTGGAAGCCGGGGCCCCGGATCGTCAATCGCACCGGATCGCCGGCCGCAAACCAGCGGCGCGCCTTGATATCGTCCTGCCGAACACTTTCTCCAGCCTGGATGCCCCTGCTGACGTAGCGGCCAATCAACTCGGCGGCGCGGATCAGGGCTGGCGAGGCGTCCTCGGCCAGATCGACTTCCGCGATGCGCAAATCAGAAGGCTGGATGGCCACACCGGGACGCAGCGGCGCCATGGCCACCAGGCCCTGCCCCCAGATCTTCACGGTCACGGGCCAGAAGACATTCCATTTGACCGGACCCGATTCGCAGCGCAGGCCGACGCGGGTGCGCCCCCACAGGCGCTGGCCTTCGGGCATGTAGGCGCGCACCTGGTCGCAGGGCGCCAGCTTCAGGCGCGGATCCAGTTGACCCAGCACCACTTCCACCCGCAGGGGCGGCTGGCCGGAGCCTTGTGTCTGCGGCAGCTTCAACTGGCGCAGCAGGCCTTCGACCTGACCGCGCAAGACCTCACCGCTTTCGCGTTCCTGCGCCATCGCGTGGTTGGGCCAGATCCAGAAGGCCAGCACGCACAGGGTGAGCCACAACAGGGTGCCGAGGCTCGCCACCACCCATTGCCAGGTGTCAAAGCCCAGGTCCTGACGCACCTTGCTGGAGGGCTTCAGGAAGCTGGCCTTGGAGGGAGTCGACGCTTTCATATGGATGGGACTGTACGGAGCGCGGCCCGTGCATGAGGGCGCGAAATGAACGCCGAAAGACCGGCTTTTCCCGCTCACGTTTTCGCCCTGCCCCTTCAAGATCCCAGACAAGCTGCCTCGTCATGCACCCCGGCGGCCCGCAGTACCGATGAGATCCGCCCGGAGGGCACCATGCTGAACCGTTTGACCGACTCCCTGAATTTCCAGGCCCAGGCCCTGAACCTGCGGTCGGAACGCCAGCGCCTGATCGCCAGCAACATCGCCAATGCCGACACGCCGGGCTACGTGGCCCGGGATTTCGATTTCGCCACCGCGCTGCGGCAGGCCACCGGCCAGGCATCGGTCGGCCAGTCCGGCGTGACCGCGCCCAAGCTGACCCTGTCCACCGCCAGCGCCGGCCACCTCAACCGCAATGGCCAACCTGCCGGCAGCGCCGAGCAGCCTGATCTGAACTACGCCACGCCCTCGCAGACCAACCTGGACAGCAACACCGTGGACATGGACCGCGAGCGCGCCAACTTCGCGGACAACACCGTGCGCTACGAAGCCACGCTGCGCTTCATCAATGCGCAAGTGCGCACCCTGAACACGGCCATCACCGGCCAGTGACGCAGGCCTGAGGCAGGAAGAAGGAGACAGAGATGTCGATGTTCAAGATCTTCAACGTGGCCGGCAGTGCCGTCAGCGCGCAATCGCAGCGCCTCAACGTGGTCGCCTCCAACCTGGCCAATGCCGACACGGTGGCCGGCCCCGACCGCGCTGCCTACAAGGCCCGCCAGGTGGTCTTCACCACCACGCCCATGGGCGATGTGGGCACGGCCGGCGTCACCGTCAGCCAGGTCACCGAAGACGCCACCCCCGGCCGCCGCGTGCACGACCCCAAGCACCCTCAGGCCGATGCAGAAGGTTATGTGACCTACAGCAACGTCAATGCGGTGGAAGAGATGGTCAACATGATCTCGGCCTCACGCTCGTATCAGAACAACGTCGAAGTGATGAACACGGCCAAAAGCCTGCTGATGAAGACCCTGCAGATGGGCCAGGCGAGCTGATCGCCACCACCCGATGAACGAGCTGTGAAGCAGTAAAGGAAGCGCCATGACGACCACCTCATCCACCTCCAACGTGACGGGCACCACCGCCACCAAGGCCACCAGCAGCGTGGCCAACAGCATGGGCGATGCCTCGGACCGCTTCCTCAAGCTGCTGGTCACGCAGATGAAGAACCAGGATCCGCTCAACCCGCTGGACAACGCACAGGTGACCAGCCAGATGGCGCAGATCAACACGGTCACAGGCATCGACAAGCTCAACACCACGATGAACGCGATGAGCAGCAGCTTCACGCAGATGCAGATGCTGCAGGGCGCCAGCCTGGTGGGCCATGGCGTCATGCTCGAAGGCAACAAGCTGCATTTCGATGAAGACGGCAAGACCGCCGGCGCCTATGAACTGACCACGGCAGCAGCCAATGTGCGCATCGACGTGTTGAACAAGGCAGGCGTGGTGGTGGACACCATCACCGAAAGCGGGAAGGCCGCCGGCCGCCAGGGCTTCAGCTGGACCGCCCCTGAAGGCACCGACACCAGCAACCTGACCTTCAAGGTCACCGCCACCACCAACGGCAAGTCCGTGGCCGCCTCGACGCTGATGAGCGACTACGTGGCCGCCGTGAGCAACACCGATGGCGCACTCACGCTGGAGCTGGCCTACAGCGGCAGCACCCCCTACAGCAAGGTCAAGGCACTCGCCTGATCCGCCATCCCCCCGATTTCCCAGCAGTACCGCAAGCAGTCAGCGAAAGGACAACATCATGGGCTTCCAGCAAGGTCTCTCCGGTCTGAACGTTTCCAGCAAGAGCCTGGAGGTGATCGGCAACAACGTTGCCAATGCCAACACCTATGGTGCCAAGGCCTCGCGTGCCGAGTTCGCCGACATGTATGCGGCCTCCCTGGGCGGCGGTGGCAGCAACGGCATCGGCATCGGCGCACGCGTGGCCGCGGTGGCCCAGCAGTTCACGCAGGGCAACATCACCACCACGGCCAACAGCCTGGACCTGGCGATCAACGGCCGCGGCTTCTTTGCGCTGTCGACATCCCAAGGCGAGACCGTGTATTCGCGCAATGGCCAGTTCAAGCGCGATGCCGACGGCTACATCGTCAACAACGAGAAGCACAAGCTGCAAGGCCAGGCCCTGGATGAGACCGGGGCCCCCGCCGGCCCGGCCGGCACCCCCATCCTGCTGACCAACGATGGCTCGCCTCCTCAGAAGGCCGAGAACATCAAGATGACGGCCAACCTGGATTCGCGCGCCGCCAACAAGAGCGGTGTGGCCATCGACTTCTCCGACCCGGATACCTACAACTTCGTGACCTCGCAAACGCTGTACGGTGACAACGGCGCCCCGATCGCGGTGAACTACTACTTCCGCAAGATCAACGACGCCACGCCCGGCGATGCGACCGCCGTGCCGCCCGACCCCGGTCTGGGTGGCGGCTGGGAGGTCTACATGAGCGCCGACGGCAACGACAACACGGCCAGCGCGCGCCTGGACACCAGCACCACACCGCCCACACCGCTGCCCATCGCCGGCTTCACGTTCAACGCCAATGGCACCGTGCCCACCAGCACCGAGTTCACCATCGACTCGATCCCGGGCGGCAACAACGGCCAACCCCTGCTTGGCGTGACCATCAACATGAGCGGCATGACCGAGTATTCGGGCAACTATGCGGTGACCGACCTGAGTGGCGGCGGCTACGCACAGGGCAACCTGTCGGATTTCCTGATCGAGACGGACGGCACCGTCAAGGCCCGCTACACCAATGGCCAGTCCAAGGCAATTGCCCGCGTGCAGCTGGCCGACTTCAAGAACCTCAACGGCCTGCAACCGGTGGGCTCCAACGAATGGAAGCCGACCAATGCCTCGGGCGATCCGCTGCCGCTGGGCACGCCGGGCAGCGGCGTCTATGGCCTGCTGCAATCGGGCGCGCTGGAAGAATCCAACGTGGACCTGACGGGCGAGCTGGTCAACATGATCGTCGCGCAGCGCTCCTACCAGGCCAACGCGCAGACCATCAAGACCGAAGACCAGGTGCTGCAGACGCTGGTGAACCTGCGTTGATGTCACCTTCTGAGATCAGGAGCACCGCATGGACCGCATGATCTACCTCAGCATGGCTGGCGCCAAGATGAACATGCAGCGCCAGGACGTGCTCTCGAACAACCTGGCCAATGTCAGCACCACCGGCTTTCGGGCCGAGCTGCAGGCCACGCGCGCCGTGCCGGTGCGCGGCGATGGGGCCACCACGCGCGTCTACGCGCTGGAGACCACCGTTGGCTACGACGACAGCGCCGGCCCCATCACCTTCACCGGCCGCGGTCTGGACGTGGCCGCGCAAGGCAAGACCTGGATGGCCGTGCAGGGGCTCGATGGCACCGAGGCCTACACGCGCTTTGGCTCGTTCACCGTCAACCCCGAAGGCGTGCTGACCACGCAAAGCGGCCTGCAGGTCATGGGCGATGGCGGCCCCATCACCATCCCGCCCAACACGGAGCCATCGATCGCACCGGACGGCACGGTCAGCGCCAAAGGCGCCAACGGCCGCATCGCCACGGTCGGCCGACTCAAGCTGGTCACCCCGGAAGACAAGCTCGTGCGCGGTGAAGACAGCCTGTTTCGCGCAGCCGATGGCGCCGAGCTGCCGGCCGACCCGAATGCCCGCGTGCAGGACGGTGCACTCGAAGGCTCGAACGTGAACCCGATCGAGACCATGGTGTCGATGATCGCCGCCGCGCGCCAGTTCGAGGCGCAGATGAAGATGATGCAGACCGCCGAAGCCGACGAGAAGGCGGCTGCCCAATTGTTGTCCGCATCCTGATGGATGAACTGAACCGATACTGAGGAGACCCGATCATGATGCGTTCACTGTGGGTGGCCAAATCCGGCATGGAAGCCCAGCAGACCCAGCTGGATCACATCTCGCACAACCTGGCCAACAGCGGCACCAACGGCTACAAGCAGTCGCACGCGGTGTTCGAGGATCTGATCTATCAGAACCTGCGGCAAAGCGGCGCCAACACCTCGGAGCAGACGCAGTTGCCCACCGGCCTGCAAGTCGGTCTGGGCGTGCGCACGGTCGCCACCTCGCGCCAGTTCACGCAAGGCAATCTGCAGCAGACGCAGAACAACCTGGATCTGGCTGTGCAGGGCAAGGGCTTCTTCCAGATCACCATGCCCGACGGCACCACGGCCTACACGCGTGATGGCGCCTTCCAGCTCAACTCGCAGGGCCAGATGGTGACCAACAACGGCTACCTGCTGCAGCCCGGCATCACCGTGCCCGACAACGCCACCAACGTGACCATTGGCAACGACGGCACGGTCACCGCCACCATCCCCGGCCAGTTGCAGCCGCAGAACCTGGGGCAGATCCAGCTGGCCACCTTCGTGAATCCGGCCGGCCTCGACCCCAAGGGCCAGAATCTGTTCGCCGAGACCGTGTCCTCCGGTGCGCCCGCAGACGGGCACCCCGACCGAGAACGGCTTCGGCTCGCTCTCGCAAGGCTTCGTCGAGACCTCCAACGTGAACGTGGTGGAAGAGCTGGTCACGATGATCCAGACGCAACGCGCCTACGAGCTGAACTCCAAGGCGATCCAGACCTCCGATCAGATGCTGCAGAAGCTGGGACAGCTGTGATGAATGTGTTTTCGCGCCTGCTGCGCGCCCGGCCCCTGCTGTGTCTGATGCCCGTCTGGCTGGCGGGTTGCGCCGCCGTGTCGCCACCCAAGGTCGATGTGGCCGAGCCCACGCAGGCCCGCCCCTCGGCCGCCGCGTATGCATCCGTCAACAACGGCGCCATCTTCCAGGCCGGCGGATACCGCCCGCTGTACGAGACGCACCGTGCCCGCATGGTGGGCGACATCATCACCGTCAACATCAGCGAATCCGTTTCCGCCAAGCAGGAAACGACCAGTTCGCTGGAGAAGAAGGGTGCCGTCTCCGGTGCCATCACGGCCGTGCCGCTGATCAACGCCAGCAAACTCGCCAAGCTCAATGCCGAGGGCAGCTCCGCCAACACCTTCGACGGCAAAGGCAGCACCGAGAGCACCGGCAAGTTCACCGGCACCATCACGGCCACCGTGATCGATGTGCTGCCCAACGGGCACCTCATCATCGCCGGCGAAAAGCAGATCGGCGTGGCGCACAACGTCGACGTGCTGCGTTTTTCCGGCCAGGTGGACCCGGCCAGCATCCAGCCCGGCAACACGGTCTTGTCCAGCCAGATCGCCAATGTTCGCATTGCGCAAACGGGCCGCGGTGCCCAGGCCGAGGCCCAGGGAATAGGCTGGATTGCCCGTTTCTTTTTGAGCATTTCGCCGTTCTAAAGGTCTCGACAATGAAGCCGACCCCCTCAAGGAATTCGGCTTCATGGACACCTCGGATCGCCTCCTCAAACTGCTGATCGGCGCGGCATTTGCAGCAGCTTCGGCGGCCGTGTGGTGGCCGATGGAAGCCAAGGCCGTGCGGCTCAAGGAGATCGCCGGCATCCAGGGCGTGCGCAGCAACCAGTTGATGGGCTACGGTTTGGTGGTGGGCCTGGACGGCACGGGCGACCAGACCACGCAAGCGCCCTTCACCGCGCAAAGCCTGAACGCGATGCTCCAGCAGATGGGCATCACCGTGCCTGCGGGCACGCCCATGCAGGTCAAGAACGTTGCCGCCGTGATGGTGACGGCCACCCTGCCCCCCTTCGCGCAACCCGGCCAGCCGCTGGACATCAACGTCTCATCGCTGGGCAATGCCAAGTCGCTGCGCGGCGGCACGCTGATCGCCACGCCGCTCAAGGGCGCCGATGGCCAGATCTACGCCATGGCGCAAGGCAACCTGATCGTCGGCGGCGCGGGCGCCTCGCAAGGCGGCGCCAAGGTGCAGATCAATCACCTGAGCGCAGGCCGCATTCCCAACGGTGCCACGGTCGAACGTGCCGTGCCCACGCCCTGGCTGCAGGGCGACCACATCCAGTACGACCTGCAGGCCGACGACTTCAACACCGCGCGCGACATCGTCAACGCGATCAACAAGATCAAGGGCCCCGGCACCGCGCAGGCCATCAGCGGCCGCAGCGTCGTGGTCAACCTGCCCACGCTGCCCACCGAGCGCGTTGCCTTCGTGGCCGATCTGGAAAACCTCGACATCGTGCAGGCCACGCCGCCGGCCAAGGTCATCATCAACGCCCGCACCGGCTCCATCGTGCTCAACCAGGCGGTGAAGATCGGCCCCTGCGCCGTGGCACATGGCAACCTGCAGGTCACCATCAGCTCCACGCCGGTGATCAGCCAGCCCTCGCCCATGTCGCAAGGGCAGACCGTGGCCACCGAGAAGACCGACATCCGCATCAATCAGGAGCCCGGCTCGCTGATCCAGATGCCGGCCGGCACGCAACTGACCGACGTCGTCAAGGCGCTCAATGCGCTGGGCGCGAACCCGCAGGACCTGCTGGCCATCCTGCAAGCCATGAAGGTGGCCGGCGCACTTCAAGCTGAGCTGGAGGTGATCTGATGAGCATCAACTCTTCATCGGGACAGAACCAGGGCCTGACCATGGACCTGCGGTCGCTGGACCGCCTCAAGGCAGCCTCCGGACGCGATCCCAAGGCCGGCATCCATCAAGCCGCCAAGCAGCTCGAAGGCCTGTTCATGCAGGAACTCGTCAAGAGCATGCGCAGCACCACGCTGGATTCCGGCATGCTGGACAACGCCGGCACCGAGATGGGATCGAGCATGCTCGACACCCAGCTGGCCAATCAGATGACCGGCCTGCCCGGTGGCCTGAGCGAGATGATCGCGCGGCAACTGGAGCGCCAGCTCGGTGTGCAAGGCAACGGCAGCAACAGCAAGGACAGCCCGCTCAAGGGCCTGGGCGATCTGTCCATCAGCCGCCCCAACAACGCACAAGATGCGGCCGCCACCAACGCGTCCGGCACCACCACCGACGGCAAGCGGCTGAGCACCTCCGAGAGCTTCGTGCGCAAGCACGCCGCCGCCGCCAAGGCCGCTGAAGAAGCCACCGGCATTTCGGCATCCAACATCCTGGGCCAGGCTGCGCTGGAATCCGGCTGGGGCAAGCACGAGATCAAGACCAAGGACGGCACCCCCAGCCACAACCTGTTCGGCATCAAGGCCACCTCAGGCTGGAAGGGCAAGGTCGCCGAGGTGACGACCACCGAATACATCGGTGGCGTGGCCCGCAAGGTCACCGCCAAATTCCGTGCGTATGACTCATACGAGGAAGCCTTCAAGGACCACGCCAGGCTGCTGAGCGAGAGCCCGCGCTACAGTCGCACGGTCGCTCAGGCCGACACGGCGCACGAATACGCCCGTGGCTTGCAGAAAGCCGGTTATGCGACCGACCCTGCCTACGCGGAAAAGCTCACCAAGGTGATCAACACCACCCTGCGGCTGCAGAAGACGGTCACATAAGGCCTGAGGGGAGTTAGCAATGGGATCGGGCATCTTTTCACTGGGCACCTCGGCCATGTTCGCCAGCCAGGCGAAGCTGGACACGATCGCCCACAACATCAGCAATGCCAACACGCCCGGCTATTCCCGCCAGGATGTGCAGCTCGCCACCGAAGGCGGGCTCTATACGGGTGCCGGCTTCTATGGACGCGGCGTCAAGATCGTGACGGTGACCCGCCAGACCAACGAGTTCCTCGTCAAGGAGCTCAACGTCAACATCGCGCAGGCCTCCAACGACCAGACCCGGCTGGACAAGCTCAAGCAACTCGAAAGCGTGCTGCCCACCGGCGAGAACGGCCTGGGCTATGCCGCAGGCCAGGTGCTCAACGCCTTCGTCGATGTGGCCAACCAGCCGCAGGACTTGTCTGCACGCCAGGTCGTGCTGTCGCGCGCGCAGGAGTGGGTCAGCCGCATGAACAATGCGGGCAAGCAGATCAACGCCTTGCAGGAAGGCGTGCTGTCCGACATGAAGACCACGGTCGCATCGATCAACACGCTGACGCAGCAGATCGCCTCGGTCAACCAGGACATCGCCAAGTACCAGGGATCGGGCCACGCGCCCAACGATCTGCTGGACCGCCGCGACCAGCTCATCCGCGATCTCAACAAGCAGGTGCAGGTCACCACTGTCGAAGCCGATGACGGCACGCTCAGCGTGTTCATGGGTGGCGGCCAGCTGCTGGTGCTCAGCAACCAGGCGCAGACGCTGGAGATGGTTCGCGACCCCAGCGATTCCAGCAAGGGCCGAGTGGCCCTGGTGGGCACCAATGGCAGCCGCATCCTGGACGACAGCCAGATGACCGGCGGGGCCGTGCGTGGCCTTCTGACCTTTCAGGACGAAGACCTCACGCAGACGCGCAACCAGCTCAACACCTTTGCCAACGACTTCGCCAGCGCCATCAATGCCCAACAGGCCCTGGGCGTGGACCTGGACGGCAACACCAAGACCACCTTCGATGCCAGCGGCAATCCGGTGATCGAGGCCATGTTCCTCAACACCGACGATGCCTCGTCGATCCGGCTGGCACTGCAATCGCCCAAGGGCATCGCCGCGGCCTCACCGCTGGTGGCGATCGCTCCGCCCACCAACACCGGCACAGCCACCGTTGACTCACTGGTGATGATGCGCGCCGTGCCCAACGGCACGGCACCCGATGCCCTGACATCGCGGCCCGTCAACGGCGCACCGCTGAAAGTGGTGTTCGAGGCCGATCCCAGCGACCCCACGGGCAACTCGCTCATCTACCGCTTCGAAGACGAGAACGGCAATCCGTACAAGGACACCTTCCCGGCCCGCGTGTGGAATGGCGACGTCAAGATCAACGACGCGGATCCGGCCAGCAACCCGGCCACCCCGCTGTTCGAGCTCAGCATCAGCGGTGTCCCCAAGGCGGGCGACACCCTCAGCATCCAGTGGACCGAGTTCCACTCCGGCAACAACGGCAACGCCATGGCGATGCTCAACCTGCGCGACAAGGCCATCGTCTCGCTGGATGGCAGCTCCTACACCACCGTGACGGATGCCTACTCGCAGATGATCGGCAGCCTGGGCGTGATCGTGCAAGGCGGTGAAACATCGGCCGACATCTCGCAGACGCTGCAGACCCGCTCGGAGCAGACCTTGAGCAGCACGGCCGGCGTCAACCTGGATGAAGAGGCCGCGCGCCTCATCCAGTTCCAGCAGAGTTACCAGGCGGCGGCCAAGGTGCTTCAGATCGCCCAGTCGATCTTCGACACGCTGCTGCAGACTGCACGCGGCTGACGTTTTAGAGGATTCAGATCATGCGCCTCTCTTCTCACTATCTGTACGACAGCTCCGTGGCCAACCTGCAAAAGCGCCAGGAGAATCTGGCGACCTCGCAGGAGCAACTGACCTCCGGGAAACGGGTGGTGTATGCCAGCGACGATCCGACCGCTGCCGCACGCGCCGAGCGGGCGCTGGCCGCCATCGCCCGCACCGATGCCAACCAGCGCACCCTGGATGCCAGCCGCAATGTGATGAACATCGCCGAAAGCGCAATGGGCAATGCTGTGGATCTGCTGCAGACCGCACGCGAAACCATGGTGGCCGCAGGCAACGGCAGTTATTCGGATGGCGAACGCAAGGCGCTGGCCATCAAGCTGCGCGACATCCGCAACCAGCTGCTCACCGTGGCCAACCGGCCGGATGGCGGCGGCGGCTATGTCTTTGGTGGCCAGGGCTCTTCATCGCCCCCTTTCGTCGAGACCACCACGGGCGTGAGCTTCCGCGGTCAGTCCGGTGAATCGCTGGCCTCCACCGGCGAGCGCCTGAACCTGAGCGTCGACGGCGAACTGATCTGGCTCAAGGGCCGATCCTCGGCCAACGGTGTGTTCAACACGGCTCAAGGCACCAATGTGCTGACGAGCGGGCCCAACACCGGCACGGGCTGGATCAGCGCAGGCGAAGTTGAAACGCCCGCAGATCTGCCCTACCCCGCATCGCCCTCGCCCACCTACGCCATCAACTTCACCGTCAGCGGCAGCACCATCACGTATGACGTGCTCGAAGACGGCGCGGCCATCGCCACCGGGCAGCCCTACAGCAGCGGCAAGGAGATCTCGATCCCCGGCCGCGGCATGTCGGTGGCCATCTCGGGCTCACCGGCCAACGGCGACAGCTTCACCATCGGCGAAGCCCGCAACGACCTCAACATCTTCGGTGCGCTGGACGACACCATCGCTTCGCTGGAAGCCACCAATCAGCGCGGTGGCCAGGTCCAGCAGGCCGTCAACACCGGCATGGCCCGTGTGGACGCGGCCTTGACCAGCCTGCTGGGCGCGCGTGCCGAGGTGGGCGAACAGCTCAACCGCATGGAAGGCATCGAAAGCCGCAACGCCGACCTCAAGCTGGCGGCCAAGACCGAGAAGTCCAATGCGGAAGACCTCGACATGGTCGATGCCATTTCCAACTTCCAGAATCAGCAGACCGGCTACCAGGCCGCGCTGCAAAGCTACGCCTCCATCCAGAAGCTGTCGCTCTTCCAGTACATCAACGGCTAAGGACACCCCCGTTCATGGACCACCCCATCCTTGGCCAGATCGCCCTGGCCTACAGCCCCGTCATCGACCGCAACCGCGCGGTCATCGCCACGCGCGTGACGGTGTTCCCGCTCAACCCGTCAGCCCGACTGGACGCGCGCGGCCTGCTCGATTCCCTGGCGCACGCCTGGCCCACCGGCGGCTCGCCGCTGTGGCTCAACATCGCCAACGAGGCGCTGCTGCAGGACATGATGTCGGCCCAGCCCGGCACGCACATCCTCATCGAGGTGCCCGCCTTCATGGTCACTGACGCGGCCAACACACCGCTGATCGCCACCTTGCATGCCAACGGCAATACGCTGCTGCTCAAGGGCCGCCCGCTGCAGGAAGTGCCCAAGGAACTGCTGCCCTGCTTCCAATATTCGATCGTCGATTACGAGGAAGACCGGCGCGGCGAGCCAGGCGGTGCCACCGGTGGCGCCGTGCGTGAAGGCGCGGGCCGCGGCATCGGCCATGTCGAAGCCGGCATCACGAGCGTGCCCGAGATGGAGACCAGCTTCCGCCGCGGCGCCACGGCCGTGCTCGGCTGGCCCATCGACGACATCATCAAGGCCGGCGGCAAGCCCGCCGACCAGCCTTCGCTGCAGGTCATCGTCCAGCTCATCGACCAGGTCCACAAGCAGGACGACATCGAAGACCTCGAAGCCACGCTCAAGCGCGATCCGCCCCTGGCCTACAAGCTGATGCGCTACATCAACTCGCCGGCCTTCGGCCTGTCGGTGGAGATCAGCTCCTTCCGCCACGCCATCATGATCCTGGGCTATCAGCGCCTCAAGCGCTGGCTGGCCCTGCTGCTGGCCACGGCCAGCAAGGATCCCAACATGAAGCCGGTGATGTATGCGGCCGTGCGCCGCGGCCTGCTCATGGAAGAACTCGCCCGCATCAGCGGTGACGACGAGATGCGCAACGAGCTGTTCATCTGCGGCGTCTTCTCGCTGCTGGACCGCATGTTCCAGCAGCCCTTCAGCGAGCTGCTCAAGACCATTCCCGTGCCCGAGCGCGTGTTCCAGGCCCTGGCCGAAAGCAGCGGCCCGTATGAGCCCTACTTCCGGCTGGTACAGGCCATCGAAGGCGCCAGCGTCTTCGACATCAAGGAGGCCGCCGCCCAGTTGATGATCAGCTTCGGCGACATCAATGCGGCGCTCCTCAAGGCCATGGCCAACGCCGCCGAACTGGACTGAAGCAGGGCTTGCACCGCAGGCATTTTCGCGACGTGAAGTCCGCCGCGTCGCGAGCCCCCGCATTCGCGGGAAAACCCTTGGCGAGGCCGCCGGATCCCTTTATCCTCCGGCCTCACGATGAATGCCTTCGCCCCCCTCCTCGGTGTCATGATCCTGTCGGTCGTCCTGGTGACGAACTTCTTCCTGGCCGCGTGGCGTCTGGGTATCCTGCGTTCGTTCGGCCGCCGTCATCCCATCTCCTGGCATACCGTGACGGCCGGCGCCATGGCTGCCTGCCTGCCCTTTGCCGGCGCCCTGCTGGCCCTCATCCTCATCCCGGCAGACAACTCGGCCGACATCGCGCAGGCAGCCGCCTCGCTGGCCGTGCAGCTGGCCTTCAGCGGCCTGCTGATGCATGTGGCCAATGACCAGATCGTGGCCTGGGGCCGCCGCAGCCTGAGCTGAGCGCGGGGCAGGCCCGTCGGCTCTCGTCGGCCTTAAGATGCCGCATGCCTGAACGTCCCGCCGCCCACCACCAGAACGAAACCGAGAACCAGACCCCGTACGCGGACCTCACGCCCGACCTGGTGCTCGACGCCCTGGAGGCGCTCGGCCAGCGTGTCGACGGGCGGCTGCTCCAGCTCAATTCCTACGAGAACCGCGTCTTCCAGATCGGGCTGGACAGCGGCCACTTCGTCGTGGCCAAGTTCTACAGGCCGGGCCGCTGGACGGACGCACAGATCCTCGAAGAGCATCGCTTCGCGCAGGAACTGGTCGAAGCCGAAGTGCCGGCCGTGCCACCCATGCCGCTGCACATCGCAGCCGGTCAAGAGGCCCACGCTCGCGTGCTCGGAGAGCCCGCCACGCTGGGCTTTTACCGCGGCCATCGCGTGGCCGTCAGCCACCGGCGTGGCGGCCGCTCACCCGAGCTGGAAGACCCCGAGGTGCTGATGTGGATCGGCCGTTTCCTCGCGCGGCTGCATGCCGTGGGGCAACGCCGCCCCTTCGAGCACCGCACCACGATGGGCGTGGAAACCACGGGCCGCGCCGCCCTGCGCTGGCTCACCGAAGACGACACCCGCCTGCCGCCCGAACAACGCGGCGCCTGGATGCGGGTGGCGCAGCAGGCGCTGGACCTGTGCGAGCAGGCCTTTGCACGCATCGACGGCCTGCGCCTGCGCCGCCTGCATGGCGACTGCCACCCCGGCAACATCCTGTGGACGCCGCAAGGCCCGCATTTCGTGGACCTGGACGACGCCTGCATGGGCCCGGCGGTGCAGGACTTCTGGATGCTGCTCAGCGGGGATCCCCGCGAGCAGCAGGTGCAGTTGCATGCCCTGCTCGAAGGCTATGAAGCCATCACCGATTTCGACTGGCGCGAGTTGAGCCTGATCGAGCCGCTGCGCACCCTGCGCATCATCCACCACAGCGCCTGGCTGGCACGCCGCTGGCATGACCCGGCCTTCCCCGCGGCCTTCCCCTGGTTCGGCACGCCCGTGTACTGGCAACAGCAGGCGGACCTGTTGCGTCAGCAGATCGACGTCATGCAAGGGCATGGCGGCGACATGGCGCCGCCCGACGACATCGACGCATGACGAAACGGTGTTTCATGCCGTGAGGGCAGCCACATGCATTGCCACCCCGGCGCATGGACCCATGGGGTCTGACGTCCGAACTGTCGTGAAGTTTGTCCGCCCCGGCAACATGGCCGGCGCGCGGAATGGGCCTTGACCCTGTATCTTCCGCCACGTTGGCACTCTTTCATTTCCCATGGCCGTGGCAGATCAACAGGACGCCCCTGCGCGCACCTTCGCAGGCGACAAGACCATGGTGGCGGGCATCGGCCTGGCTGCCATCTTGCTGGGTGTGCTGGTTTGGATGTACACGCACTTCGTCCAAGCCCCAGCGCCCACGCGCCCGCGCCCCATCTGGCTGGGCGTGCCCAAGGTCATCGCGCAGATGGCCGATGGGCGCATGGTCAACGTCAAGGTGAACCTGAGCCTGGATGCCGCCTCATCGGCAGGCGAGCTGGAAGACCATCTGCCGGCCTTCAAGGCCCTGATCCAGGAAGTGGGCACCAAGACCGAACGTGATGCCCTGCAGACCTCCCAAGGCATCCAGCGCTTCGGGCTGGCCGTCCAGGACGCCATCAACGGCTACCTCGACGATCAGGAGGCGCAAGGACGCGTCAAATCCATCGCCTTCGAAGACCTGACCTTGTTGCCTTGATCGCGCCTTGGCCCGGCTTGCGCAGGCGCGCCGTTTGCCAAGGCAGGCGCATGCGCCCAACCCCTTTCTCCGACGCGGTCGAAACCCAGACCTTCACCCGCAAGGCCTTCCTGTCGGCCGCGCTGTTCGTGCTCATCGTGCTGACATGGGCCCTCTCCGATGTGCTCGTGCTGGTGTTCGGCAGCATCGTGCTGGCCGTGGCGCTGCGAGGTCTTCACCGCGCCACTGGCAAGTGGCTGCATGTGCCGCCACGCGCCCGCCTGATCACCTCGCTGCTGATCGTTGCCGCCGTGCTCGGAGGCTGCGGCTGGCTGGTCGGTGACGCCTTGACCGAGCAGCTCTCCAGCGTGGAAGAGCAATTGCCGCAGGCCTGGAAGCAACTCAAGACCTGGCTGGCCCAGCACACCTGGGGCATCCAGGTCAACCGCCTGCTCAACGATGCCTTGCGCACCAGCATGTCCATGCCCAAACTGGCCAACGCAGCGGGCGCCACGCTGGGCGCGGTGGGCAGCAGTCTGCTGGTGCTGATTCTGAGCATCTACTTCTGTGCAGAGCCCGAGCTTTACCGCCGTGGCGTGCTGAGGTTGTGCCCTCTGTCATGGCGCGGGGATGTCTCCAGTGCCCTCCTGCACAGCGGTCAGGCACTGGAACGCTGGCTCATCGGTCAGGGCATCTCGATGATGTTCCTTGGCGTGACCACCACCATTGGCCTGTTGCTCATCCAGGCGCCGCTGGCACTGGGCCTGGGGCTCATCACGGGTCTTCTCTGCTTTGTCCCCTTCTTCGGTGCCGTCGCTGCCGGCGTCATTGCCGTGCTCATCGCCTTCGCCGATTCACCGACCACGGCACTGCATGTCGGGCTGCTGTTCCTGGCGATCCAGCAGGCCGAGGAGTACCTCGTCACCCCTTCAGTTCAACGCTGGGCCATTGCTTTGCCGCCTGCAATGACCTTGATCTCGACCTTGGTGTTCGGCACCTTGATGGGCGTGTTGGGGGCTGTCTTCGCCACACCCTTGATGGTGGTATTGATGACGCTTGTCAACGACTTGTTCGTGCAACGCGTCATCGAGCGCACACCATTGAAACAGTCTGAGTCCGAGCCCTTCAGAACAGGCACCTGACACCGATGAACACGGGCCACTTTCACTTTTTCGCTTCCGTCTTCTTGTGTGTTCATCATGAAACTCGGTACCAAACTGCTCGGGGCCATGCTCACCATCTGCCTGATGGGCGTAGGTGTCAGCGCCATCGGCATTTACAACGCATCCTCCATCAACGATTCGGCCGACGTCATGTATGAGCGCGAGCTCGTGGGCCTGTCTGAAATCAAAGAGGCCAACATCGCCCTCATCTATGTAGGGCGAACGATCCGCAGTGCCGTGCTGGCGGCCGATGAGGCCCAGCGCACAAAGGCCTTTGGTCGCTTCGATGCCCAGATGGCCAAGGTCGAAGAGCGCATGGCCAAGGCGCGCCCGCTGTTTGTGACCGACAAGGGCAAGGCCGCCTTTGCACAGGCCGATCAACTGTGGCAGGACTTCAAGCGCGACTCCTACAAGCTCAAGGCCATGGCGCAAGCCACGACCCTGTCGGGGAACGCCGACATTGCCAACTTCCTCTTTGGCAGCTACCAGACAACCACCAACGCCCTGGATGACAAGATGACCGAGCTGGCGGACCTCAAGGCCGACAACGCCCGTCAGGCATCCGAGGACACCACCGCGCTGTATGAACGCGGTCGCAGCCTGATGGTGGCGCTGGTGCTGCTGGCACTGTGCACAGGTGCCGTCAGCGGCGTGGTGTTGAGTCGCTCGGTCACACGCGCGCTCGGCACCGAGCCCGAAGAAGCTGCGGATCTGGCTCGCCGTGTCGCCGAAGGCGATCTGTCCACCCCCATTCACTTGCGCGATGGCGACACCAGCAGCGTGATGGCCATGCTGCGGCGCATGCAACTGGCTTTGAGCGACGTGGTGGCGCATGTGCGCAGCAATGCCGAAAGCGTGGCAACGGCGAGTTCGCAGATCGCCCAAGGCACGGCCGATTTGAGCCAGCGCACCGAGGAACAAGCCAGCGCACTGGAACAGACCGCGGCCACCATGGATGAGCTCAGCAGCACCGTCCGGACCAACGCCGACAGCGCGCGCCAAGCCTGCGATCTCGCCCGCGGGGCCAGTGAAGTGGCCAGCCAGGGAGGCACGGTGGTCAACGAGGTGGTCCACACCATGAAGGGGATCCATGACAGCTCCAAACGCATCGCCGAAATCATCAGCGTCATCGATGGCATCGCCTTCCAGACCAACATCCTCGCCTTGAATGCCGCCGTGGAAGCTGCCCGTGCAGGCGAGCAAGGTCGTGGCTTTGCCGTGGTCGCCGGCGAAGTGCGCAGCCTGGCCCAACGCAGCGCAGGCGCGGCACGCGAGATCAAGAGCCTGATCACCTCGAGTGTCGAACAGGTCGAACAAGGCAGCCAACTGGTCAACAACGCCGGCGGCACGATGCAGAACATCGTCGATGCCATCCACCGCGTGAGCGACATCGTGGCCGACATCACCGCGGCCAGCCAGGAACAAAGCAGCGGCGTGCAGCAGGTCAACCAGGCCGTCAGCCAGATGGACCAGGTGACACAGCAGAATGCGGCCCTGGTGGAAGAAAGTGCGGCCGCCTCGGAGAGCCTTCAGAAGCAGGCGATGGAACTTGTGCGACTCGTGAGCACGTTCAAACTCGCCGAAGACATGGCCACACCTGCCGCCACACGGCACACTGCCCCGGCCGCCGTGCCTTCGGTTCGCAAGCCCCCTGCATTGCCCCATCGCCAGCACGTGCATGCGCCGCCGTTGCGCACCCCGGCCCTGAAGAAGCCCGAACCCGTCGAGGAAGACGCCTGGGCCAGCTTCTGAAGCGAGGCGTCAACCCCGCGTTCAACGCATGTGGGGGGCGGCCGGCTCTCCCCCCGCCTGGCGCTGGTCCTCGGCAGCGGGCAGATCGAACACCTTGAACGCCGGCTGATCGGGCTGCAAACGCTCCAGCAAAGGCCTGGCCACATTGAAGACAGGGATGCCGTTGGCTGTGTGCCCCTGGGCCGAGCCGCGATGGGCATGTCCGTGGAACACCACGGACACCGGCTGGCGCATCAAGGGGTCCTCCAGCCGGCTGGTGCCCAGAAAGGGAAAGATCTCGCTGGGCTCTCCCACCACCGTTTCCACCACGGGCGCGTAATGCAGCATCGCGATGCGGTGCGCAGTACGCAACTTGGCCAGGGCGGATTCAAGCTTCAACGCCTCCTGAATGGCTTCGTTGACGAACTGCTTGATCATGCGCTCGCCCCAAGGCCCGAGCGCCCCCCGCCCGAAACCGCCCGCAAACCCCTTGGTGCCCGCGATGCCGATGCCATGCACCTCGCAGGCCTCCCCATCCAGCACGCGCACCCCTGACTGCGTGAGGATGCGCACCACCTCTTCGACCTGATCGGATTCGACATCATGGTTGCCCAGCACGGCCACCACCGGCTTGCCATGCAGGGCCGCCAGTTCATCGGTCAGGATCTTGGCCTCCTCGGGCAGACCGTAGTCCGTCAGATCGCCGCACAACAGCAAGGCATCGGCCACCTCGGCGACCTTCGCAAAAAGGGGCCTCAAGGTGCCGGCGCTGGTGCGCGAGCAATGCAGATCTCCAACCGCGGCAAAGCGCACGGTGCCAGGCTTCAAAAGGGTGGGTTCGGCAGGCAGCATGGGCAGACAGGGGCAAACGGCATGCCGTTTGCCGACACCGGGACAGCATGGCCCACAGGAGACACCGTATGCCCCACAACGCCAACACCACCGTCTCGACCGCGGTGACAGCACCACCCCACTGCGAGACCAGCCACTTCTACCGGCAAGTTCTGCAGGTGTTCCAGCAGGCCCATGTGCCCTTCCTCGTCGGGGGCGCCTTTGCCCTGCGCCATTTCACCGGCATCGAGCGTGATACCAAGGACCTGGACCTGTTCATCCGCAAGACCGACTTCGAGCGTGCCTGCGAGTTGCTGGCCCAGGCGGGCTTCACGACCGAGCTGACCTTTCCGCACTGGCTGGCCAAGGTCTACCAGGGCGAGGCTTTCATCGACCTGATCTTCAACTCAGGCAATGGCTTGACGCTGGTGGACGACGAATGGTTCGACCACGCCGCCGTGGCCGATGTGCTGGGCATGCGTGTGCTGGTGCACCCTGCCGAAGAGATGCTGTGGTCCAAGGCCTTCATCATGGAGCGCGAGCGCTACGACGGCGCCGATGTCGCCCACATCCTCAAAGCCTGCGCGGCCACGCTGGACTGGCCCCGCCTCATGCGCCGCTTCGGGCCGCATTGGCGCGTGCTGCTCAGCCACCTGGTGCTGTTCGGCTTCATCTACCCCGAACTGCGCCATGAGGTACCGGCCTGGGTGATGGCCGACTTGCTCCAGCGCGCCGATGCCGAACTGCGTCCTGCGCAGCACGACACGGACCACGTCTGCCGCGGCACCCTGCTGTCGCGACAACAGTATCTGGACGACCTGGCCCAGGCCGGCTTTCGCGATGGCCGGCTCGACGCACCGGGGACGATGACCGAAGAACACATCGCGATCTGGACGCAAGCCATCACGGAATCAAGGTAACAGCGGCGGGCGCGCTCGCGGCAAACGGTCACAAATGCCTTAAGCTGCGGATCGCCCCGACAAGCCCGCCGCCCCTTGAGCATCCGCACACGCCTCTTCCTGCTGGTCCTCGCCGTCTGGCTGCCTGCTGCCGTGGCCTTTGCACTGCTGGCCCGCACCACCTACGAACGGGAATCCGCGTCGGCCCGTCAGGCCGTCCAACAGCAGGCACAGGCTCTGAGCCAACTCATCGAGCGCGAGATGGACAAGCGGGCCGCTGTGGCCCGTACGCTCAGCGCCAGCGTGGCCCTCAAAGAGCGCGACATCGCCCGCTTCTATCAGGCCGCCTCGACGGCCACCCAGGGGCGCAGCGACTGGGTGGTGCTGCTCACGCGCGAAGCGCAGATCGCCAACACCCTCGTGCCCCTGGACCTGTCCCGCACGATGCCGCGCTCCAGCGACGGCTCCTTCGTGACGGGCGAGCCCCAGGCCTACTTCTATCCCACCGTGCCCGTGCTCAAGCGGCCCGTGGTGGCCATCGTCGCCCCTGAGCTGTCGGTCTCCCCCGCTGTCTACAACGTGGCCGTTGCCTTCACGCCGTCGGTGATCCAGGCGCTCCTGGATGAGATGCCCGTGGTGGCCCGCGCCACCGTCGCCGTCCTGGACAGTCAACACCGGCTGGTCGCCCGCAACCGGGATCCGCAAAAATGGCTCGGCGTCTTCGCCACGAAAGACCTGCAGCAACGCATCGAAGACAACGACATCGGCTTTGCCGAATCGGTCACGCTCGACGGCATCCCTTCCCTGACCTACCTGGCCAAGCCCAACCGCTATGGCTGGGCCACCGTGATGGCGCTGCCCCAGGAAGCATTGACCGCCTCCGCGCGTGAAGCCACCTTTCATGCGCTGGCCGCCACCGGTGGCTTGCTGCTCATTGGCCTGGCCATGGCCTTGTATGCGGGCCGCCGCATCAGCCGGCCTATCCTCGCGCTGCAGGACGCGGCCGACGCGCTGGGCCTGGAGCGGGTGCCGCCGCAACTGATCACCGGCGTCACGGAAGCCGACGTGGTCAGCCAGGCGCTGCACGAAGCCGGCGTGCGCTCGCGCGATGCCACGCGGCGCCTGGAAGAGCGCGTGAGCGAAGCCGTCCAGCAGGCGCAGGAAGCCCAGGCCAAGCTGCTCGATGCACAGAAGCACGAGGCCATCGGCCGCCTCACGGGCGGCCTCGCGCACGACTTCAACAACGTGCTGCAGACCATCAGCACCGCCCTGCAGGTGATGGACCGCTCTGCCACCACGGATGCACAGCGCCGCGTGCTCACCGCCGCGCAACGGGCCTGCTCCAAGGCCGCCAGCCTGGTGCGCCAGATGCTGACCTTCGGCCGCGCCGAGCCGCTGGAGCCGCACTCCATCGACCTCAACGATTTCCTGCTCAACACGCGTGAACTCACGGGCAAGGCCGTCGGCCAGAACGTGCGCCTGTCAGCCGCCATCGCGCCCGGCACACCTGCGCTGTATGTTGACCCCACGCAGCTCGAGCTGGCCCTGCTCAACCTCGTCTTCAATGCGCGAGATGCCATGCCCAAGGGCGGCCACATCCGCATCACCGCCCGGCTGGCGACACCGGAAGAAGCCGCCCCGCTGGGGACGGACCCGTACGTCCGCCTCGAGGTGGCCGACGATGGTCTGGGCATGGACACACACACCCTGGCCAAGGCCTTCGAGCCCTACTTCACCACCAAGAGCGTAGGCGCCGGCACGGGCCTGGGCCTGGCTCAGGTGCGGGCCTTCGCGCGCCAGTCCGGCGGCGAGGTCCGCATCGAAAGCACGCTGGGGCAAGGCACCCGCGTTGCCATGTTCCTGCCCATCTGCAAGCCCAGCCTGGCCCTGTCCACGGCCGATGCCATCCAGGACGATGAGACCCGCCACCTGCCCCTGACCGTGCTCATGGTGGAAGACGATGCCCTGGTGTCCTCCGTCGTGGCGCCTGCGCTGGAGGCGGCCGGCCACACGGTGCAGCTCTGCCATACCGCCGACGAGGCCCTGGACGTGATCCGCAACGGCTGGCAGGGCGATGTGTTGTTCACCGACGTGGTGATGCCGGGCACGATGTCCGGCCTGGACCTGGTGGCCTGGTGCCGGGAACACCGTCCCGGCCTGCGTGCGGTCGTGGCCACGGGCTACACCACCCAGCATGCCGAACCGGGCGTGACGGTGCTGCGCAAACCCTACGAAATCCAGGACCTGCTGATGGCCCTGCAGGATACCGGCGCGCTGGAACCGGCCTGAACCCACCCCGGCACGCCGTCTGCCTGTCATGCCATGAGGCAAACACAAGGCAGAGCGCACCATGCACCTTCCCCTGAAAACGGCCTGGCGGCTGGCCAAAGAAGCCGTCACCTCCTGGGTGGACGACTACGGGCAGAGCATGGGCGCCGCCCTGGCCTACTACACCGTCTTCTCCCTCGCGCCGCTGCTGCTCATCGTCATCTCGGTGGCCGGCCTGGTGTTCGGGCCCGACGCGGCACGCGGCGAAATCCTCACCGAGCTGCAAGGCATGATGGGCGAAGACGCGGCGCACGCCGTGCAAGGCCTGCTCGAAAGCACGAACCAGCCCAAGACCGGCACCGTGGCGACCCTCATCGGGGCCATCATGCTGCTCGTGGGCGCCACCACCGTCTTCGCCGAACTCCAGACCTCGCTGGACCGCATCTGGCGCGTGCCGGCACAGACGTCCAGTGGCATCTGGTCCCTGCTCAGAACCCGCTTCCTGTCCTTCGGGATGATTCTGGGCATCGGCTTCCTGCTCATGGTCTCGCTGATCTTCAGCGCCATGCTCTCTGCGCTGGAAAACTGGTGGGAGCCCTGGTTCCGCGGCTGGGCCACGCTGGCCAGCGTCGTCAACCAGGTGGCCAGCTTCGGCCTGACCACCGCCGCCTTCGCCATGATCTACAAGATCATGCCCCGCGCCCGCATCCAGTGGCCGGATGTGTGGGTGGGCGCTGCCGTCACGGCCGCACTTTTCACGGTGGGCAAGTACCTCATCGGCCTGTACATCGGCAAGAGCGGCGTGACCTCGGTGTTCGGGGCCGCCGGCTCCCTGGTGGTCGTGCTGGTGTGGGTGTATTACTCGGCGCAGATCTTCCTGATCGGCGCGGAATTCACCTGGGTGTACGCCCATCAGATCGGATCGCGAAAAGGGCAGCCCCGGCCTGGCGCAGCCGAGCCTGTGCCCTCCCGCCATCTGAAAGCGGCGTGACGGAAATGGCACGACCTTCCCCGCGCGACGCCCACGGGCATGCTGCTTGCCCTGTCGAGGGCCTCAGCAACGGGACACGGAGATGTCACATGACCACAAGCTCTGGCAGCCAGGTCGGCCCCGACCGCATCCGCATCGATCTTGAAGCAGACTGGGAAGTCGCCTACTGGACGCGCAAACTGAGCATCACGCGCGAGCAACTCGCCCAGGCGATCGCACAGGTGGGTGACAAGGCCCACGACATCGTCGTGCACTTCCGGCAGCAGGAACTGGCGGCCCAGCCCACACAAGCACAACAACAGCAGCAGCAACAAGTTCAACAGATGCAGCAGGCGCAGATTCAGCCGAGACGACCGCGCCGGCACCTGTTTGAAATGGCAGACTGACGGGGATGTGACCTTTGGCCCTGTGTACGGCCGGATTGCCTTCCCACACTCGTGGCTCGTTCACGCTGGCATCCGGCCAGCCCCTACAGGAGGCGAAACATGGGCCATACCTCTCAATATGCACAGGGCCTGCTCAACAACAAGACACTGGGCACGCCCATGATGGCCGGCGAGCTGGTCGTCAAGAAGCCGGACGGCCAATTCGACACCATCTACGAGGCCTACGGCAGCGGCTGCACCATGCATGTCGAAGCGCGCTTGTTCTACCAGCTCAAGGCCAAGTACGGCGATCTGGGTTTGGTGCCCGAAGGCTCCACCGTCATCGTGTACTGCCATTGGAGTCCGTGCAGGCAATGCGTCTCCGACACCCTCACCACCTGCCTGGCCTTGATGAAGGTTGCCGAGCGCCAGCTCAGGGTGCGCTTCCGCTTTGACACGTTCTACACGGCAGCCAACTGGGAGGCTTACGGCAAAAGCCTCAGGCCCGATTGCGGCGGCAAGTTCTTCTGGAAAGATGCCGACGAAGCCGAAGCCGCCTACACCAAGCTGGCATCGCCCTATGGCACCTGCCCGATGAAAAACCACTCGACCCCAGACAGCGTGATCACCAGCACCAGCCCGCGCGTGGCCTTCATCGCCGGGCAAGCCCGCAGCCGAACAGTGACCTCTTGGGGCGCCCACATGCGCGGCAAGATCTACTCAAACGGCAAGCTCGTGGCTTGATGCGGTGATCGGCGCACACCGCTGGCGCCCCGCGCATCCGAAGCCGTGCGCACCCACTCCGGCGGCTGCCACAGATGCCCGAGCCTGGCCCACAGGGGCCCGGGCTGCTTCATGTCCTGCCACAAGGCCAGTCCTTCATGGACGGTCAGCCACAGCGGGTTGAACGAGCCGGGCCGATGGATGGCGCCGTAGTCAGGCGGCTGGCTGGACTCCTCCTGCGCAAAGGTGCCGAACATCCGGTCGAAGATGATCAGGATCCCGCCATAGTTGCGATCGATGTAGCCGGCATTGCGCGCGTGATGCACACGGTGGTGCGAAGGTGTATTGAAGATGAACTCGATCAGCGGGTGCAACCTCGGCACCCATTGCGTGTGCAGGAAATACTGATAGATCAGGTTCACGGCCATCACGAACATCATCCAGCCCGGATCAAAACCGATCAGCACCAGGGGCAGATAGGTGACCCACGATGCACCCACAAACAGCGTCAGGGCGCTGCGGCGCATGGCCGTGGTCAGGTTCATGTATTCGGAGCTGTGATGCAGCGCATGCGTGGCCCAGAAAAAGCGCACGCGGTGATTGAGCCGGTGGTTGACGTAGATGCACAGATCGCCCAGCACCAGGAGCAGCAGCACCGTCCAGACATTGCTGGGAATGGTGGCCACCCTTTGCTCGTGACACCAGGTGACGATGGCCGCAGCGAACAGGCCGTACATCGTCGCCTCGACCGCCATCGCCACGGCGCCCAGCAAGACATTGACCCAGGCATCGATGCCATGAAAAACCGATTGCCCACGGTAGTGCCAGAACTCGAGCACCAGCGCCAACAGGCCCGCGAAGGCCCCGATGATCGTGATCAGTTCTTTGGCTTCCAGGCCGGTCATGTCGTGTGCAAGCCGCGCTCACACACAACGCGGCTCCTCCTTGGTGCTGGAGGCTACCGCATCGCATTGAATGGCGGATAGCGAGACACCCTAGGGTCGACGGGAAAGATGCCGTCTCAGTCCGGGACGCCACCCATGTGGGCTAACCCGGTGATGCATTGGTAGGCCGTGTTGGACTTGAACCAACGACCAAAGGATTATGAGTCCTCTGCTCTAACCGACTGAGCTAACGGCCCCCTGCCTGTACGCAAGCCCGCCATTGTAGTGGCCTGTCCGCGGCCCATCGGGGCCCCTCAAGGGGTGAGCGCTGCCGCCCTGGCCCAAGGTTCGCACGCCTGCAGCACACTGGCCAGCACACCGGAAGGCCGCAGATCACACGCCAGCCCCACCGTGCGGCTGACCGACTTCAGTTCCGCCACATCCCTTCGCACCACCACCTCGTGATGCCTGTCCAGTGGATGCAGCGGCGCGATGGTCAGCCCCACGCCGGCCGCCACCAGGCCGATGGCCCACTCCTGGCTGTCGACCCGTGCGCGCACGTCCGGCGTCACTTGCAAATGGGCCAGCCCGGTGTGGAAGTGCCCTGCCAGCTCGCACTGCGTGCGCTCGATGAAGGCCACGCCCTGGAGGTCGGCCAGTCCGATGTTCGGCTTGAGCACCAGCGGATGTTCGCGAGGCAGCAGCAGCGCGTATTGCTCCTCCCACAAGGGCATGAAGTGCCTGCCCGCCGTCACACAGGTGCGCGAGGTCAGCTCGGCGTCCACCTCGTCCTGCGGTGCGGCGTGGATGCTCAACTCGAGCTGGCTGATCTCCTGCCTGAGATGGCGCAACAGCCGCTGCACATGCAGCACGCTCACGGTCGGATGCACGCGCAGGCGCAGCCTCGGATGGCTGCTCGCATCCTGGAAGCTCTCGACGAGGGCCTGCGCATCGCCCAGCAGTTTGCCGCCGAGCCTGAACAGGCGCACGCCTTCGGCCGTGGGTGTCAGGCCGCGCTGCTGCCGTGTGAACAGTTGTGTGCCCAACTCCTCTTCCAGTTGAGCGATCGCATTCGAGATCACCGGCTGGGTGACATGGCACAGCCGGGCGGCCGCCACGGTGGAGCCCGCCTCATAGGCGGAGCAGAAGTAGCGAAGGTTGCGCAGGTTCATCGCCGTCCGCCTCTTGAAAATGCGTCAGCCCTCGAACTGCGGAAAGCGCGGCAGCCCTCGCAGCACGTTCTCGTCATGGGCCGGCACCACCGTGATCTCCGGATGTGCCGCCATGAGCGCATGGATGTGGAGGATGCAGGCATGGTTGGCCGCCTCATCGTGGTCCACATGCAGGATCTGCCGCAGCAGCCAGGAGCGATCTGCCGGGATGCGCAAGCCTTCGATCGTCCAGGTCACATCGCCGGTGAAGAAGTAGCGGCGCCCGGAAGGCAGGGTGAGGAACATGCCCACCTGGCCTGCCGTGTGGCCGGTCAAGGGCACGAAGACGACGGCCCCGTCACCATAGAGATCCAGGCTGTGTTCAAAGCCCAGATAGGCGCCGCCGGTGAGGCGCAGCTCGCGCCACTGCTTGACGTGCTGGAACTGGCTTTGCAGGAAGGCAGGCGCATGGCCATGGCTGGCATGCTCGTGTTCCTGTGGCCTCACCCACACTTCGGCATCCGGAAAATCAGGCAGGCCACTGACGTGATCCCAATGCATGTGGGAGGGCACGATGAAGCGGATGCGGTCCGCAGGCCAGGCCGCCGCGGCCAGTTGATCGGCCGCCGGCACCACATCGGCATACGCAAAGAACTGCCGATCCAGCCAGGTGTTGACGGCAAACTGCTCGCCCACCTTGCGTCCCAGGCCCGCATCGAACAGGAAGGCGCCGCGAGGGTGGTCGACCAGCACTGCCGCCTGCGCCGGCTGGCGGTGGTGCAGCCAGCTGCCGCCGCCCACGATGAAGGCCTCCAGCGCGCCACGCGAATGGGCGGTGTGAATCACCGAGAAGCTCAAGCCGGCAGGGGGGTGCGCCGCCGGCTGCGGGGCACTGACATCGGGCAAGGGGCCCTGGGCTTGCAGCGGCCGGTCCAGGAGGTGGGAGCAGGCGCCCAGACCGAGCAGCAGCGCCAGGGTCACGGCGAGCGCCCCGCGCCAAGGACGCCATGTCCTGCCAGTTGTGGATGTCGTTGCGCTGTCGTTCATGTGGGGGCCTCTTCATGCGGTGGTCGACCGCCATCGGTCAACGTGCTCGCAGCCTATTCATCCCCGACCCATAAATCAAATCGTATTTCTTTTTGATCATCAAAAGATTTTCTTATAGACGGAACCTGAAAAAAGCCCCGCAGGGCCGCCCAAAGAGCGCTACTTCTGGCTCAAGGCGTTCGACACGAGCCGGGAGGTGATGTCCACGATCTCGATCATGCGGTCGTACGCCATGCGGGTGGGCCCGATCACGCCCAGGGTCCCCACCACCTGGCCATCGATCTCGTAAGGGGCGGACACCACCGACAGCTCCTCAAAGGGCACCACCTGGCTTTCGCCGCCGATGTAGATGCGCACGCCCTCGGCGCGGCTGGAGCCATCGAGCAGACGCATGAGCTGCGTCTTCTGCTCGAACAGGTCGAACATGCGGCGCAGGGAGCCCAGGTCGTTGGAGAAGTCCTGCACCGTCAGCAGGTTGCGCTCGCCCGAGACGACGACCTGCTCGGTGCTTTCGGCCAGGGCCTCACCACCCGCCTGCACGGCGGCCTGCATCAGGGTGGCCATCTCGGTGCGCAGTTGATCCACCTCGGATTTGAGCCGCTGACGCATCTCCTCGATGGTCAGCCCCGAGTAATGCGTGTTGAGGATGTTGCTGGCTTCCACCAGTTGGGACTGGCTGTAATCCTGTGCCGTGAAGATGACGCGGTTCTGCACATCCCCATCGGAGGACACGAGGATCACCAGCACCCGCTTGTCGCCCAAGCGCAGGAATTCAACATGGCGGAAGATGGCCGCCTTGCGCGGTGCCGTCACCACACCCACGAACTGCGACAGGCTGGAGAGCATCTGCGCCGCATGGGTGATCACGCGTTGCGGCTGCTCGGCCTGGAGTTGCTGGGTTTCACTGCGGATCTCGTCCATGCTGACGGGGCGCGCCGTCAGCATGGTGTCGACGAACAGGCGGTAGCCCTTGGGGGTGGGGATGCGCCCGGCCGAAGTGTGCGGGCTGACGATCAGGCCTAGCTCTTCCAGATCGGCCATCACGTTGCGGATCGTGGCAGCCGACAGATCAAGCCCGGAGGCGCGCGACAAGGTGCGCGAACCCACGGGCTGGCCGTCGGCGATGTACCGCTCGACCAGGGCTTTCAACAGAATCTTGGCACGATCATCCAGCATGGCGCTCTATTCTAGTTTCGGGCGTCTTTTGTGCCAGCCCTCCCCTGGGTGGCGCGTCCGTTTTGACATGCCCCTGTGGTGTAATTCCCCGCATGCCCAGTCTGCCTCCTTCGCGTTTCCGCCATGCCGCGCTTGTCGGCAAGTATCAGGCCCGCGGCATCCGCCCGGTGCTGGAGGATGTGGCGCATCTGCTGGCCCGCGCGGGGCTGGATGTCTCGCTCGAAGCGGAAACGGCGATGAACACCGGCATGACGGAATACCCATCCTTGACGGTCAAGGAGATCGGCCGCCAGTGCGACGTGGCCGTCGTGCTCGGTGGGGACGGCACCATGCTGGCCATCGCGCGTGAGCTGGCGCCTTTCAACATCCCCCTCATCGGCATCAACCAGGGCCGCCTGGGCTTCATCACCGACATCCAGCACAAGGACATGGCCACCGCCCTGCCGCAGATCCTGCGCGGGGAATACGAAGAAGAGAAGCGCGCCATGCTGGCCGGCGCGGTGCTCAGGCCTTTGCGCGGCGATGGCTTCGAGACCATCTACGAAGGCTTTGCCATCAATGAGGTAGTGGTCAGCCGCGGTGCCACGGCCGGCATGGTCGAGCTGCGCGCCGAGATCGATGGCCAGTTCGTCGCCAACTACCGTGCAGACGGCCTGATCGTGGCCTCGCCCACGGGCTCCACGGCCTATGCCCTGTCGGCCGGCGGCCCGATCATGCATCCGGGGCTGGGCGGCTGGGTGATCGTGCCCATTGCCTCGCACACCTTGTCGAACCGGCCGCTGGTCGTGTCCGACGATGTGACCATCACCATCGAGATCGTGGCCGGCCGCGATGCCAGCATGAACTTCGACATGCAAAGCCTGGCCAGCCTGCTGCACGGTGACCGCGTGACGGTGCGCCGATCCGATCACCACGTGCGCTTCCTGCACCCCAAGGGCTGGAACTATTACGCCACCTTGCGCCGCAAGCTGCGCTGGAACGAAGGAGTGAGTTGAGATGCTGCGCCGCCTGGCCCTGCGCGATTTCGTCATCGTCACCGAACTGGAAGTCGACCTGGCGGGCGGCTTCACCGCCCTCACGGGCGAGACCGGCGCCGGCAAATCCATCCTGATCGATGCCCTGCAACTGGCGCTGGGCAGCCGCGGCGACGCCGGTGTGGTGCGTGAAGGCGCGGCACGTGCCGACATCACGGCCGAGTTCGAGCCCTCGCCCCAACTGGCTGCGCGCCTGGCACCGTGGCTGGAAGAAGCTGGCTTCGAAGCCATCGACCCTGGCGCACCATTGCTGCTGCGCCGCGTGGTGGACAGCCAGGGCAAGAGCCGCGCATGGATCAACGGCGGCGCCGCCACGGTGACGCAATTGCGTGAACTGGGCGAGCACCTCGTCGACATCCATGGCCAGCATGCCTGGCAAAGCCTGACCCGTGCCGATGCGGTGCGGGCCCTGGTGGATGCGCAATCGGGTGTGGACACAGCGGCCTTGCAGCAAGCCTGGACGGCCCGCCGGGATGCGCACAGGAAGCTGGAAGAGGCCCGGCTGAAACAGGCCGACCTGGACCGCGAGCGCGAGCGCCTGCAATGGCAGATCGGCGAGCTCGACAAGCTCCACCCGCAGGCCGACGAGTGGGACACGCTCAACACCGAGCACCAGCGCCTCAGCCATGGCCAGGCCATCCTGGACGCGGCGCGCCTCGCGCTCGATGCCATCTCCGAAGCCGACACCAGTGCCGATTCGCTGACCTCACGGGCGATCGATGCGCTGGAAGACGTCGCCAGTGTCGAACCCCATCTGGCCAATGCGCTGGAAGTGCTGCGCGACGCGCAGGCGCAACTGCAGGACGCCGCGCACAGCCTCAACAGCGCGCTGCACCACACGGAGCTGGATCCGGATCGGCTGGCCGAGCTGGATGGCCGCATGTCTGCCTGGATGAGCCTGTCGCGCCGCTATCGCCGCCCTGCGGCCGAGCTGCCCGAGTTGCTGCAAGGCTGGAAGGACGAGCTCAAGGCGCTGGACGCCGCGGCCGATCTGGACGGGCTGGAGCATGCCGCACAACAGGCGCACCACGCCTGGCTGGACATGGCCAGGACGGTATCGAAGCAACGCGCCAAGGCGGCCCCCGCGCTGGCCGAGGCCGTGACCACGGCCATGCAGGAGCTGGGCATGGGCGGCGGCCGCTTCGAGGTGGCCCTGTTACCGCAGGAAGAGCCTCAGGCCTATGGCCTGGAGAACATCGAGTTCCTGGTGGCAGGGCATGCTGGCAGCACGCCTCGGCCCATCGGCAAGGTGGCCTCGGGTGGCGAGCTGTCCCGCCTGGCCCTGGCCATCGCCGTGACCACTTCGCAGCGCGCGGATGAAACGGTGCAGGTCGGCACGCTGATCTTCGACGAAATCGATTCGGGTGTCGGCGGCGCCGTGGCCGACACGGTGGGCCGGCTGATGCAGCGCTTGGGCCACGACCGGCAGGTGCTGGCCGTGACGCACCTGGCGCAGGTTGCCGCCTGTGCGCATCAGCATCTGGTGGTCGCCAAGGCGGTTCAAGGCGGCCAAACGGTCAGCGACATCCGCGAGGTGCGAGATGCCGAGCGCGTGCAGGAAGTGGCCCGCATGCTGGGCGGCGCCATCACCGACACCAGCCGCGCGCATGCGCAGGCCATGCTGGGCAACGCACGCCAGCTCGATGGAACCGTGCCGCCACCGTCAGAAGCCAAGGCTGGCAAAGCGGTGCGCCGCAAGGAGGCCGCGTGATGCCCGACAAGCTCGACATCGTCCTGCTGACGGGCATCTCCGGCTCCGGCAAGTCGGTGGCCCTCAATGCGCTGGAAGATGCTGGCTACTTCTGCGTCGACAACCTGCCGCCGGAACTGCTGCGCGGCATGATCGACCTGGAAGAGCAGCGCGAGCCCGAACTCAAGCGCCGCGTGGCCGTGTCGGTGGACGTGCGCAGCGTGCATTCGCTGCCCCACTTGATGCCTGTGCTGGAGGTGCTGAGGCAAGAGGGCCACAAGGTGCGCTCCGTCTTCCTGGACGCCAGCACCGATGCCCTGGTGCGCCGCTTCTCGGAAACGCGTCGGCCCCATCCCCTGTCGCAAGTGAGCAAGACCCCGCAACCCGAGCGCAGCGCGGTGCCCAAACGCCGGGCCGGCGATCTGGTCACATCGGGCAACGCAACGGAACAGGCCCTGATCGACACGATCAACCTGGAGCGCGAACTGCTCAGCCCCTTGCGCGAGCTGTCCACCGTGATCGACACCTCGCTGCTGCGGCCAGCCCAGTTGCGCACCTGGATCCGCAACATCGTGCAGGCGGCACCTTCACGCCTGACGCTGGTGTTCGAATCCTTCGCCTACAAGCATGGCGTGCCCATGGATGCCGACTTCGTCTTTGACGTGCGCATGCTGCCCAACCCCTTCTACCTGAAGGAACTCAAGCCGCTCACGGGCCGCGATCAGGCCGTGATGGACTACCTGGCCGAGCAGCCCGAAACGCCGGAACTGCTCGCCCAGATCGAAGCCTTCCTGCTGCGCTGGTTGCCCGCGCTGGAAAACGACCAGCGCAGCTATGTGACCGTGGCCATCGGCTGCACCGGTGGCCAGCACCGTTCGGTGTACTGCGTGGAGCAACTGGTGCAACGCTTTGCGCCGCGCGGCGTGGTGCTGGCGCGGCACCGTGAGCAGGACGCCAAATGAAGGCGTCCAGCGCAGGCGCCATGAAGAAGGCGGCCACATCGGGCCGCCTTGTCTTCATGCGTGCTTGAACCGGGGCGGCGTCAACCGCCCTTGGCCCTCGCGTCACGCAAGGCCTTGCGCAACTGCTCGCCGATCTCCGGCTTGCCCGAGAACGGATCGGTCGGGTTGCGGCCCTGCACCACATCCTCCAGCCGCGTCTGCACCATGCCCAGCGCCTGCGGGTGCGTGTAGATGTAGAACTTGCCCGCCTCAATGGCCTCATACACCAGCGCCGCCGTGTCGGCGGCCGTCACCTTGCCCGACGTGACCGCCTTGGTGCTCATGGCCTGCGCGATCATCTGGCTGGGCGTGGGCTTGTCTTCGCTGCGCAATTCGGCCGGTCGGTTGCGGTGTGACAGGTGAATGCCGGTGGGCACGAAGTACGGGCACAGCACCGAGGCGTGCACCTGCTCCGTCACCAGCGACAGATCCTGGTAGAGCGTTTCAGACAGGCTCACCACCGCGTGCTTGCTCACGTTGTAGGCGCCCATGTTCGGTGAGTTCAACAGGCCAGCCATCGAGGCCACGTTGACGATGTGCCCCTGATAGCCCGGATCCTTCTGGGCCGCAGCCAGCATCAGGCGTGTGAACAGGCGCACGCCATGGATCACGCCAAACAGGTTGACGCCCAGCACCCATTCCCAGTCACGCTGGGTGTGCTCCCAGATCAGGCCGCCATGGGCCACGCCCGCGTTGTTGATGACGATGTGCGGTGCGCCGAAGCGCTCCATGCACAGATCGGCCAGGGCCTGCACGTCTTCCGCACGCGAGACATCGCCGCGCATGGCGGCCACCTTGACACCGGTTTTCTTCAGCTCGGCCACCGCGGCGTCGAGCGCATCCTGCTGCACGTCGGTCAGCACGAGGTTGAGGCCCTTCTTGGCACCCAGGCGGGCCAACTCCAGGCCGAAGCCGCTGCCGGCGCCGGTGATCACGGCCGTAAGGCCAGGCTTGAGGACGAGGTTTGCCATGTCGATACTCCAGTGAGGAAACGCTTCAGACCAGTTTGACCAGTTGCTTGCCGAAGTTCTTGCCCTTGAGCAGCCCCAGGAAGGCTTCGGGTGTGCTGGCAATGCCTTGTGCGATGGATTCACGGAACTTCATCTTGCCGGTGGCCACCATGGTGCCCAGCTCCATCGTGGCTTCGGGCCAGACCTCCGGGTGCTCGCTGACGATGAAGCCCTCGATCTTCAGGCGGTTGACGAGGATCAGCGCCGGGTTCTGCATCGGCAGCGGCTGGCCGTCGTAGCCGGCGATCATCCCGCACATGGCGATGCGACCAAAGGCGTTCATGCGCAGCAGCACGGCATCCAGGATCATGCCGCCGACGTTCTCGAAATAGCCATCGATGCCTTGCGGTGTCGCTTCCTTCAGGGCCTTGTAGAAGGCCTTGGGATCGCTGTGCTGCTTGTAGTCGATGCAGGCATCGAAGCCGAGCTCATCGGTCACGTAGCGGCACTTGTCTTCACCGCCCGCCACGCCCACCACGCGGCAACCGCGCGCCTTGGCGAGCTGCCCCACGACACTGCCCACGGCGCCACTGGCCGCACTGACCACCACGGTCTCGCCCGCCTTCGGCTGGATGATCTTGATGAGGCCATACCAGGCCGTGACTCCCGGCATGCCCACCGAGCCCAGATAGGCCGACAAGGGAATGTGCTGCGTGTCGACCTTGTGCAGCATCGCGCCCTTGACGCTGGCGTCCACGACCGAATACTCCTGCCAACCGCCCATGCCCAGCACCTGGTCGCCCGGCGCGAATTTGGCATGCTTGCTGGCCACCACCTCGCCCACCGTGCCGCCGATCATCACGGTGTTCAGGGGCTGCGGCTCGGCGTAGCTCTTGCTGTCGTTCATGCGGCCGCGCATGTAGGGGTCGAGCGAGAGGAAGTGGTGGCGCACCAGCACCTGCCCGTCTTTCAACTCATCAACGCCGGGCACCGGTGTCTCGACCAGCTTGAAGTTGTCCACGGTGGCCTCGCCTTGTGGGCGGGAGGCCAGCAGCCATTGGTGGTTCATCGTGCTCATGTGTGCAAATCCTCAGCTAGGGTGATGAGAGGGCCATCAATCGGAACCGGGCCCTTGCAGCAGAGGCTTGGCCGCAGGCCGCACCTCGCGCTCGGACACGGGCAATGCGCGCAGGAACTTGAATGTGGCCGTGGCGTGCGCGCACACCCGGCCCTTGCTGTCGAGCACCTTGCCTTCGGTGAAGGCCAGCGATGCGGTCGAATGCAGCACGCTGCCCACCGCGCGGATCGATCCGACGCCGGGCCGCATGAACGAGGTCTTCATCTCCAGCGTCACCAGACCCGGCCCGCCATCGGGCATGGACAGGTTCAGGCTGCGCGCGGCATGTGCCATGGCCACGTCCAGCAAGGTCATCAGCAGGCCACCATGCGCCACCCCGAAGGAGTTGGTGTGGCGGTCTTCCTGCAACTCCAGCGTGATCTCGGCCTCGCCGTTCTCGAAGCGCTGCAGCTCGCAGCCGATCTGCTCGATGAAGGGAATGCGAACCGCAAACGGGATGGCCATGGTGAACGCCTCGGTGATGAAGGATGTGGCCGCCGATGATCAGCCGCCGACCAGCGCACTGACACCGCCATCAACCGGCAGGATCTGCCCAGTGATGTGCTTACCCGCATCCGATGCGAACAGCAGCGTGGCGCCCTTGAGGTCTTCATCGTCGCCCACGCGCAGCAGCGGCGCATGCTTGGCGATATTGTCTTCACCGGCCATGGCCAGGATGCCCGCCGTCATCTTGCTCGGGAAGAAGCCCGGCGCGATGGCATTGACGCGGATGCCCAGATGCCCCCACTCGCAGGCCAGCGCGCGTGTGAAGTTCACCACCGCGCCCTTGCTGGTGTTGTAGGCGATGGTCTGCATGAAGGGCGGGTTGCCGCCCAGGCCGGCGATGGAGGCCACATTGATGATGCAGCCCTGCTTGCGCGGCACCATGCTGGCCCGGCCGATGGCCTGCGACAGCAGGAAGTAGCCCCGCACATTGAGGTTCATGACCTTGTCCCAGGCCTCCAGCGGATGCTCGATGGCAGCGGCGCCCCAGGTGGCCCCGGCGTTGTTGACCAGGATGTCCACATCGCCGACGCGCTCCAGCGTCTCATCGGCCAGGCGCTGGATGTCTTCGGCCTTGCCGGCATCTGCCGCGATCCAGCGCGCATCGATGCCTGCGTCCTGCAGCGCCATCACGGCCTGCTCCAGATCGGCCGCCTTGCGAGAGCTGATCACCACCTTGGCCCCGGCTTCGCCCAATGCATGGGCCATCTGCAGGCCCAGGCCGCGCGAGCCGCCGGTGATCAGCGCCTTCTTGCCCGTGAGATCGAAGAGCTGTTGAACCTTGCGGGGTGCCTTGTCTTGCGTGCTCATGTCGGTGCCTTCTCAAACGTTGTAGTCGACCACATGGCGCGTGGCCGCCATCTCGCGGATCTGCGCGACCACGCCCTGGTGATGCGGGTGCGGCGCATAGGTGGCCAGCGCTTCCTTGCTTTCGAAGGTGGACACCAGCACCACGTCGCAGTTGGCTTCCAGTCCATCGGTCTTGATGCCGACGTCGAACTCGTGCATGCCGGGCACCAGGCCCTTGCAGCTGTCGAGCAGGGCCTTGACCTTGGGCGCGTCTTCGGGGCGCTTGAGCGTCCACATCACGATGTGTCTGAGCATGGTCTTGTCTCGCTTTCTTTCTTTAGAAGAGGTGTGGGAGATGAGGAGGATCAGAACCAGTCGGCTTCGGCCTTGGCGCAGGTCAGGTCACGGCGGGACACGACCTTCAGCCAGGCATCGATCTTGGGCAATTCGAAGTGGAAGAAGTAGTCGCATGCGGCCAGCTTGCCTTTGAGGAAGCCGGGGCCTTCGGGGCGCTGATCCCACACGCCCTTGGCCTGCGCGTCCTTGGCCGCCAGGCCCAGTTCCAGCCAGATCCAGGCCAGCACGATGTGACCGAAGGCCTGCAGATAAGGCGTGGCATTGGCCAGGGCCTCTTCCGGCACGCCGGTGGACCAGGCCGCCTTGGTGGCCGATCCGATCTTCTGCAGCGCCTGCGCCAGGTTGTTGGCATGCTCGGCCAGGCCTTCCACATGGCCTGCCTTGTGGATGGTCTCGCTGATGCGCTCGGCCAGCACCTGCAAGGCCTTGCCGCCATTCATGATCACCTTGCGGCCCAGCAGGTCCAGGCCCTGGATGCCATGCGTGCCTTCGTGGATCATGTTGAGGCGGTTGTCCCGCCAATACTGCTCTACAGGGAAGTCGCGTGTGTAGCCGTAGCCCCCGAGGATCTGGATGGCCAGGCTGTTGGCCTCCTGCGCCCATTCGCTGGGCCAGCTCTTGGCAATCGGCGTGAGCAGCTCCAGCAGCAGGCGGGCCTTCTCGGCCTCTTCACCCGTGCCGGTGTATTCGTCGTCCACCAACTGTGCGCACAAGAGCCCGAGCGCCAGCCCACCTTCTGCCACGGCCTTCTGCATCATCAACATGCGCTTGACGTCGGTGTGCTCGATGATGGCGATCTGTGGCGCGCTGTGGTCCTTGCCGCCGGCACCCATGCGCCGCCCTTGCGGACGTTGCTTGGCGTATTCCAGCGAGGCTTCATAACCTGCATAGCCGAGCATGGTGGCGCCCAGGCCCACGCTGATGCGCGCCTCGTTCATCAAGGTGAACATGCACTTGAGGCCCTCGCCCTGCTTGCCGATCAGGTAGCCCACCGCACCGGCCTGCCCGTTGACGGGGAACTTGCCCTCGCCGAAGTTGAGCAGCGTGTTGACCGTGCCGCGGTAGCCGCACTTGTGGTTGAGCCCGGCCAGGGCCACGTCGTTGCGTTGATCGGTGATGCGGCCATCCTGCCCGACCAGTTTGCGCGGCACGATGAACAGCGAGATGCCCTTGACGCCCGGAATGGTCTTGCCATCCTCACCCGGGATCTTGGCCAGCACCAGGTGCACGATGTTCTCGCCCATCTCGTGCTCGCCGCCCGAGATCCACATCTTGTTGCCGGTCAGGCGATAACGTGGGCCCAGCGCATCGTGCTGCCAGTCGATGCCGCTGCCATCGCCCTTCACATCGGGCACGGCCTTGGTCACGATGTCTGAGAGGCTCGATCCGGCCTGCGGCTCGCTCAGGCACATGGTGCCGAAGGTGCGGCCTTCAAAGCCCCCACGCGCGAACACATCGATCTGCCTGGGCGTGCCATGGGCCAGGATGGTGTTGGCGTTGCCGCGCGTGAGCATCGGATACGCAGCCAGCGACACACTGGCCTTGTAGAAGAAGCTCATCGATGCGATCTCGACCACGGTGGGCAACTGCATGCCACCGATGTCGGCGTCCTTGCTGCCCGCCATCAGCCCCGATTCGTTGAAGGCCTGCATGGCCTGCGGCGTTTCCTTGGGCAGGCTGACCTTCACACCATCGAACTCGGGCTCGTGCACATCGGTCAGGCGGTTGTGCGGGGCGAACTGTTCGCTGGCGATCTTTTGCGAGAGATCGAGCACGGCATCGAAGGTCTCGCGGTTGTGCTCGGTGTGGCGCTCGCGCTGGCACAGGCCTTCGGCATGCAGCCAGTCATACAGCAGGAAGTCGATGGTGGCGCGGTGGGTCATGTTGCTCTCGTGCGTGCGGGGTCCATGAAAAAGGCCTGCAGAGCCAGGTCAGCGCTGCAGGCCTCGTGTCCGTCGGGTGATGAAAGATCCCGACGAGACGGTTCAGGCCTGGCCTGTGAAGTTCTTGCCTTCCGCAGCCAGCTTGGCCAGCAGCGGCGCGGGCTCCCAGAACTTCGCGTCGTCCAGCGGGTTCTTCTGGTACTGCTTCATCAGTTCGATGGCCTTGGGCAGGCCCATCATGTCGGCGAACAGCATGGGGCCACCGCGGTAGATGGGGAAGCCATAGCCCGTGAGGAACACCATGTCGATGTCCGAGGCCTTGCTGGAGATGCCCTCTTGCAGGATGTGCGCGCCTTCGTTGACCATGGCCAGCATCAGGCGGTTGACGATCTCTTCATCGCTCAACGCACGCGCGGTGATGCCACGCTCGGCGCGGCCCTTGGCGATGCAGGCTTCCACCTCGGCCGAGGGGATCGGGTCACGCTTGCCCGGCTCGTAGTCATACCAGCCCTTGCCCACCTTCTGGCCGAAGCGGCCCAGCTCGCAGATGGCATCCGGCACGGGGCTGTACTTCACATCGGGCTGTTCGATGCGGCGGCGCTTGCGGATGGCATAGCCGATGTCGTTGCCGGCCAGATCGCCCACGCGGAAGGGACCCATGGCCCAGCCGAAGGCTTCGGCAGCCTTGTCCACCTGCTGCACCGAGGCGCCCTCTTCCACCAGCAGGAAGGCCTGGCGCACGTACTGCTCGAACATGCGGTTGCCGATGAAGCCATCGCACACGCCGGACACCACCGCCACTTTCTTGATCTTCTTGGCGATCTGCATCACGGTGGCCATCACGTCCTTGGCCGTGTGCTTGCTGCGCACCACTTCCAGCAGGCGCATCACATTGGCCGGGCTGAAGAAGTGCAGGCCCACCACATCGGCCGGGCGCTTCGTCACCTCGGCGATCTTGTCCACGTCCAGCGTCGAGGTGTTGGAGGCCAGGATGGCGCCGGGCTTCATCACCGCATCGAACTTGGTGAACACCTGCGACTTCACGCCGAAGTCCTCGAACACGGCTTCGATCACCATGTCGGCCTGGGCGATGTCGTCATAGCTCAGCGTGGTGGTGAGCAGGGCCATGCGCTGCTCGTACTTGTCCTGGGCCAACTTGCCCTTGCCGACCTGCGCTTCGTAGTTCTTGCGGATGATGCCCACGCCGCGGTCAATGGCCTCCTGCTTCATCTCCAGCAGGATCACAGGGACGCCGGCATTGAGGAAGCACATCGCGATGCCGCCGCCCATGGTGCCGGCACCGATGACCGCGACCTTCTCGACCTTGCGCAGCGGCGTGGTGTCGGGCACATCGGGGATCTTGCTGGCAGCGCGCTCGCCGAAGAAGGCATGGCGCAGGGCCTTGGCCTGGTCGCTGGTCACCAGCTTGGCGAACACATCACGCTCGAAGGCGATGCCGGCATCCAGGTCCAGCTTCGTGGCGGCTTCCACGCAATCGACGCAACGCTGCGGCGCTTCCAGGTTCTTGCGGGTCTTGGCCAGCTCGGCGCGGGCCTTGTTGAAGGCCTCGGCATCGGCAGGGGCTGCCACGCTCAGGTTGCGCACGGAAGGCAGCGGGCGCACGGCGGCCACGTCCTGGGCGAAGGCGATGGCGGCCGGCAGCAATTCACCGTCCACCAGCTTGTCGAACAGCTTCTGGCCCAGGGCCTTGGCCAGCTTGTCGCTGGGCACCGAAGCGCCGGTCGTGATCATCTGCAGGGCCGTCTCCACACCCAGCACGCGCGGCAGGCGCTGCGTGCCGCCTGCGCCGGGCACGATGCCGATGTTCACTTCGGGCAGCGCGATCTGCGCGCCCGGCACCACCACGCGATAGTGGCAGCCCAGGGCCAGCTCCAGACCACCGCCCATGGCCACGCCATGGATGGCCGCCACCACGGGTTTGGCCGATTGCTCCACCTTTTCAATCGTCACATGCAGATCGGGCGCCGCAAACGCCTTGGGCGAGCCGAACTCGCGGATGTCTGCACCACCGCAGAACACCTTGCCCGAGCCGATGATCACCACCGCCTTCACGGCCGCATCGGCATTCGCCTTTTCGATGCCCTCGACGATGCCGGCGCGGGTGCTCTGGCCCAGACCATTGACAGGCGGGTTTTCCAGCGTGATGACGGCCACGCCGTCGGTGACTTGGTAGGAGGTGCTCATGAGGAACTCTGAACAGGTTGAACGCGGTTTCAACAGGACATCGGCCAGCTGATCTGGCCGACTGGCAATTCTGACAAGAAGTATTGTAAGAATATCTCAAGATTGTGGCATCAACTCTGCAACGTCGTCGGGCGCTGCGGCATGACCCATTGAATCGGCATTGAATTTGCCGTGTTTTTGCCATCGACACGGTGGGCCTGACATGATGAACTTGTCGTGGCCGAACTCAAGTCCTTTGCGCCATGCGCCGAAGTACAGGTTCCGTCCGCCCGCGTTCCCAGGGGATGCCGATCATGCGCTTTCGCCAACTGCTGTACCGCTACTTCTTCTTCAACTGGCTGTTCCGCGATGTGAACCGTGGCAACCAGTTCGAGCGGATGGCCGCCTGGCGTCACAACCAGGAGCAGGCGCACTGGCTGCCCACCTACATGCGCCGCTGGCTGGTGTTCGGGCTGGTCTTCTATGCCCTGGGCTTCATCACCGAAGCAGGTCTCAGCGCCCCGGTGCTGTCTTCTTTCCTGTATGTGCCCAGCGTGTTCAGCGTGTCGATCAACGCCGTCATCGTGGCGGCCTGGACCGGGCTCAAGACCTTGTCCGGCCCGCTGTAAAACCGACCGCCCGGCGCGTCAGACTTCCAGCCACTCCTTGCGCACGTACTGATCCGCACGCAGCTCATCCGGGGTTCCGTGGAAGACCACCTCGCCATGCCCCATCACGTAGCAGCGCGTGGATATCTCCAGCGCGATGGTGAGCTTCTGCTCGACCAGCAGCACCGCCAGGCCGCGCTTTTGAAGCTCCTTCAGATATTCGCCCACCAGCTCGACGATCTTGGGCGCCAGGCCTTCGGTCGGCTCGTCGATCATGATCAGATCCGGGTCGCCCATCAGCGTGCGGCACAAGGTCAGCATCTGCTGCTCGCCGCCTGACATGACGCCGGCCTCCGTGTGCTGGCGCTCCTTGAGCCGCGGGAACATCTGGTACATGTCATCCATGCTCCAGCGGCCCTTCTTCTTGCCGGATTTCTCGCCCAGGCGCAGGTTCTGCTCCACCGTCAGCTTGGGAAAGATGTCGCGGCTCTCAGGTACGTAGCCGATGCCGCGGCGCGCGATGTCATACGTCTTGTGACCCAGCAGGGGCTCGCCTTTCCACTCGATCTTGCCCTCGCCTTCCACCAGGCCCATGATGGTCTTGACCGTGGTGGAACGGCCCGAGCCATTGCGGCCCAGCAGGCTGACGATCTCGCCAGGGTTCACTTCCATGTCCACCCCATGCAGGATGTGGCTCTTGCCGTAGTAGGCGTGCAGGTTCTCGATGCGCAGCATGTGCGATCCCTTTCAGTGGCCGGCCTCGGCCGCCTGTGCCGCCGCCAGCACCGAGCCCAGATAGGCTTCCTTGACGCGCTCGTTGGCACGCACGTTCTCGGGCGTGTCGAAGGCGATCACTTCGCCATACACCAGCACCGCGATCCGGTCGGCCAGCCCGAAGACCACGCCCATGTCGTGCTCTACCGTCAGCAGGGTTCGGCCCACGGTCACGTCACGGATCATCTTCACGAAGTTGGCCGTCTCGGACTTGCTCATGCCCGCGGTGGGCTCGTCCAGCAGGATCACGTTGCCACCACCGGCGATGGTCACACCCACCTCCAGCGCACGCTGCTCGGCATACGTCAGCAGGGAGACGTTGGTGTCGCGCTTGCGGCGCAGGCGGATCATGTCCAGCACCTCTTCGGCGCGCTGGTTCACATGGTCCAGGCCGGAGAGGAAGCGCCAGAAGGCATAGCGCTCGCCCATGGACCACAACACCGCGCAGCGGATGTTCTCGAACACCGACAGGCGCGGGAACAGGTTCGAGACCTGGAAGCTGCGGGCCAGCCCGCGCCGGTTGATCTCGTACGGCTTCTTGCCATGGATGGGCTCGCCGTTGAGCAGGATCTCGCCACTGGTGGGCGCCATGCGTCCGCTGACCAGGTTGAACAGCGTGGACTTGCCGGCACCATTGGGCCCGATGAGCGCCACCCGTTCGCCGGCATGCACGGCCAGATCGGCGCCCCTGATGATCTCGGTCTTGCCGAAGGACTTGCGCACCTGGCGCAACTCCAGGGCCAGGCCGCTGGAGGAACTCGTTGTTTGCTCACTCATGTCGTGTCCGTCCCGGGCCTCACAGCCCCTGGGCGCGCGCGAGCTGCGCCTCGATGTCTTCCTGGATGCGGCTCCACTGCTGCACGTATTCGCGCCGGGTCAGCTCGAACAGGCCGATGCCGGTCAAGAGCAGGAACACAGCGCCGGTCCAGGCATCCACACCTCGCGTATCGATCGACACGCCGGCATACGTCATCACCGGGCCCAGCGCTTCGTTGAGCTTGATGTGATAGACCATCTCCACGATCACAGACAGCGCCACGATCACGGCCAGCGCCGTGCCCGCCAGGCCCAGGTAGGCCGTCCAGATCCGCCGCAGCATGCCGTAGGCGGCCACGCGCAGGTTCATCATGATCAGGCTGGCCACGCCACCGGGCGCATACATCACCATGAACAGGAAGACGATGCCCAGATAGAGCAGCCAGGCCTTGGTCAGCTCCGACAGGAAGACCGTGGCCACCACCATCAACACCGCGCCGATGATGGGCCCGAAGAAGAACAGGGCCCCCCCCAGGAAGGTGAACAGCAGGTAGGCGCCCGAGCGGTGCGCACCGACCACCTCGGCCGTCACGATTTCGAAGTTGATCGAATACAGGCCACCGGCGATGCCCGCAAAGAAGCCGGCGATCATGAAGGCGAAGTAGCGCACCCGCTGGGTGTCATAGCCGATGAACTCGACGCGCTCCGGGTTGTCGCGCACGGCATTGAGCATGCGGCCCAAAGGCGTGCGCGTGAACGCGAACATCAGTGCCGTGCAGATGAAGCAGTAGACCGCGATCAGGTAATAGACCTGGATCTGCGGCCCGAAGGTGATGCCCATCACCGGCTCGCCCACCACGCGGTTGCTGGAGATGCCGCCTTCACCGCCGAAGAACTCCGGCAGCATCAGCGAGGCCGACCACACCAACTCGCCCACACCGAGCGTGATCATCGCGAAGGTGTTGCCGGACTTCTTCGTCGTCACAGCGCCCAGCAGCGCAGCCACCAGCAGGCCCGCAAAGCCGCCCACGATGGGGATCAGGCTCACCGGCAGCTGCCATGCGCCTTCGGCCACCTTGTTGAGCGTGTGGATGGCCGCGAACGAACCCAGTCCCGAATACACCGCATGGCCAAAGCTCAGCATGCCGCCCTGCCCCAGCAGCATGTTGTAGGACAGGCAGACGATGATGGCGATGCCCATCTGCGTGAGCATCGTCATGGCCAGGCTGCTGGTGAACAATTTGGGCGCGATGAACAGGACCAGCGCGAACAAGGTCCACAGCACCCAGCGGCCCAGGTTCAGGGGTCGGAAAGAATAGACTTGGCTTGACATGGCGGCTTACTCCTCGCGCGTGCCCAGCAGGCCCTTGGGTCTGAAGATGAGGATCAGCACCAGCAGCAGATAAGGCAGGATCGGCGCCATCTGCGAGACCGTGATCTTGAGCAGGGGATACGACCAGTGCTCATAGTTGACCGTCTGCCCGGCCTGCTGCATCAGCGAGGCCACTGACACATCCACCACCACGGCAAAGGTCTGCAAGAGGCCGATCAACAGCGACGCCAGGAAGGCGCCGGCCAGCGAGCCCATGCCGCCCACCACCACCACCACGAAGATGATGGCCCCCACCGAGGCCGCCATGTTGGGCTCGGTCACGAAGGCGTTGCCACCGATCACGCCGGCCAGACCGGCCAGCGCGCAGCCCCCGCCGAACACCCACATCATCACCTTGGGCACGTTGTGGCCCAGCGCCTGCGTCATGTCGGGATGGGTGAGTGCAGCCTGGATGATCAGGCCCACGCGGGTTCGCGTCAGCAGCAGCCACAGCGAACCCAGCATGAACAAGGCCACCACGGCCATGAAGCCGCGGTACATCGGAAATTGCGTGCATGAGTTGCCCGAGGCCGCCGCGCAGATGGCCGGATCACCCGCACCGGCCAGCCACTGCAGGCCCTGCCCCTTCACGTTGACGATGGTGAACAAGGGGCCGCTGAGCGCTTCGGGCACGCGGTAATCCACATTGGCCGGGCCCCAGATCAGGCGCACCACTTCCAGCACCACGTAAGACAGGCCGAAGGTGATCAGCAACTCCGGCACATGGCCGTAGGCGTGCACCTTGCGCAGGCTGTAGCGCTCGAACAAGGCGCCGAGGATGCCCACCAGAGCCGGCGCAAGGAACAAGGCGGGGAAGAAGCCCAGCACGCCGGCGATCGCGTAAGCGAAGTAGGCGCCCAGCATGTAGAAGCTGGTGTGGGCGAAATTGAGCACGCCCATCATGCTGAAGATCAGCGTCAGCCCGGAGCTGAGCATGAACAGCAAGAGCCCGTAGCTGAGGCCGTTCAGGAAGAAGACAACAAAGGTTTCCATGATCTGTATGCCGACTGCTCAGGCAGCAGCACAGGGAGAGAGGCCCCCTGCCACGGCGACCATGGCAGGGGTGGCGCATGGACCAGATGTCAAAGCCAGGCGCTGCGCCACACAACCTGGCCGAAGGAAAGAGTCGGGCATCAGACGCCGCGGCGGGCGCGCAATGGCCCGCAACGGCTCGCCGTCATCACGACGGACGCTTCATCTGACACGAGGTGGGCGTGCTGGACACATAAGGGTCGAAGGACTTCTGGGAGACGAAAGTCATCCCGGTCTTCTCGACGTCATACGTGTTCTTGGCATCGACGGGCGCCCACTTGGTGATGAACAGCGGCTGCTGCAACTGGTGGTCCGTCTTGCGCATTTCCACATCGCCATTGAAGGACTTGAACTTCAGCCCCTCCATCGCGGCAGCCACCTTCACCGGATCCGTGGACTTGGCCTTGGCCATGCCTTCGGCCAGCATCGTCAGGCCGGAGAACACGGCAGCCGAGTAGAAGTCGTCATTGAAGCGCTTCTTGAACTCGCTGACCAGTTCGGCATTCAGGCCACCCATGTTGTAGTGGCCATAACCCACCTGGTAGACGCGGCCGTCGGCGGCCTTGCCCAGCGCGGTGGGCGTGCCGCCGAAGTTGGCGTAGTAGGTGTAGAACTTGGCGGTCAGACCCGCTTCGTTGGCAGCCTTGACCAGCAGGGCCAGATCCGAGCCCCAGTTCCCGGTGATCACCGTGTCGGCGCCCGAGGCCTTGATCTTGGCCACATACGGCGCGAAGTCACGCACCTGGGCCAGCGGGTGCAGGTCATCGCCCACGATCTGGATGTCGGGGCGCTTGCGCTGCAGCGTGGCCTTGGCGAACTTCGAGACCTGCTGGCCGTGCGCGTAGTTCTGGTTGATCAGGTAGACCTTCTTGACGTCCTGCTGATCCTTGATGAAGCTGCTGAGCGCTTCCATCTTCATGGACGTGTCGGCATCCAGGCGGAAGTGCCAGAAGCTGCACTTGCTGTTGGTCAGGTCAGGATCGACCGCGGCGTAGTTCAGGTAGACGATTTCCTTGCCGGGGTTGCGCTCGTTGTGCTTGTTGATGCCATCGACCAAAGCCAGCGCGGCGCCGGAACCCAGCCCTTGCACCACATAACGGATGCCCTGGTCGGCGGCCGACTTCAGTGCGTTGAGCGATTCAGCAGGGCTGAGCTTGTTGTCGATGCTGACGATTTCGAACTTGACGCCTGCCGGGTTCTTGGCGTTGAGCTTCTCGGCCACGAACTGGAAGGTCTTGAGTTGCGTCTGGCCGACGCTGGCCATCAGCCCGGAGAGCGGATCGATCCAGGCGATCTTGACCGTCTCACCCTTTTGCGCAAAGGCCGCGCCCATCGTCAGGCTCGTGGCCACCATCACGCTCAGAGCGCGAACTTGAAATTGCATCGCTTTTCTCCTCATCGTCAGAAAACGTAACCGTTTCCACAATTTACCCCCCCGAATGAAGGGCTCCAGTAGGGATGACCCCTAAGCGCGGGATTGCACAAAGACCCGGTCAACATTGCCTCAAAAACGAAGCCTTTCGCCGGCTTTCGCGCGCACAAGTGCTCGCCCACGCGCCACGAGCGCAAAAAAAAAGCTCCCCGAAGGGAGCGTTCTGTTTGCGTGGCGCCACAAGGGCCACCGCCGGCAAGACCATCAAGCCGTAGGCAGCTTGTGGTCTTTGAACTGCTCGCGCAGCTTGAGCTTGTAGATCTTGCCCGTGGCGGTGTGCGGGATCTCGTCCACGAAGACGACGTCGTCCGGCGTCTGCCAGTTGGGGATCTTGCCCTTGTAGAAGGCGATCAACTCTTCCTTGCTGACTTCGACGCCAGGCTTCTTCACCACGACCATCAGCGGGCGCTCATCCCACTTGGGATGGAAGCAGGCGATCGCTGCAGCCTCGTGCACGGCCGGGTGGGCCATCAGCACGTTCTCCAAGATCGATGGAGCTGATCCATTCGCCGCCGGATTTGATCACGTCCTTGCTGCGATCGGTGATCTGCATGTAGCCATCCGGATCGATGGTGGCCACGTCACCCGTGGGGAACCAGCCATCGTGCAGCGGGGACTTGTCGACATTGAAGTAGCCGCTCACCACCCAGTGGCCGCGCACTTCCAGATCGCCGGCCGCCTTGCCGTCCCAAGGCAGCACCTTGCCTTCGCCATCGACGATGCGCATGTCGATGCCATAGACCGACTTGCCCTGCTTTTCCAGCAGCTTCTGCTTGTCCTCGGTGGACCAACTGGCGTGCTTGGACTTGAGCCGGCCCAGCGTGCCCAGCGGCGACAGCTCGGTCATGCCCCAGGCATGGATCACCTCGACGTTGTAGTCGTTCTCGAAGGTTCGGATCATCGCCGGCGGGCAGGCCGAGCCGCCGATCACCGTGCTCTTGAAGGTGCTGAACTTCAGGTTGTTGGCCTTGACGTGGTTGAGCAGGCCCAGCCAGATCGTGGGCACGCCGGCGCTCATCGTGACCTTCTCTTCTTCGAAGAGGTTGTAGAGCGAGGCGCCATCCAGGTGGTGGCCAGGGAACACCAGCTTGCAGCCCACCGCAGCGGCCGTGTAGGGCAGGCCCCAGGCGTTGACGTGGAACATGGGCACCACGGGCAGCACAGTGTCGGTGGCGCGCAGGCACATGGCATCAGGCAGGGCCGCGGCCATCGCGTGCAGCACGGTGGAGCGGTGCGAATACACGGCGCCCTTGGGGTTGCCCGTCGTGCCCGAGGTGTAGCAGATGCTGCAGGCGGTGTTCTCGTCGAAGGTGGGCCACTGGTAATTGCCGTCTTCGGCGTTGACCAGGTCTTCGTAGCAATGCAGGTTGGTCAGTGCCGTCTCGCGGGGCATGTGCTCCTTGGCGCACATCAGCACCACGTGCTTGACCGTGGGCATCATCGGCGCGAGCTTCTCGACCAACGGGAAGATGTTGAGGTCGACGAAGATGGCCTTGTCCTGGGCATCGTTGACGATCCAGGCGACCTGTTGCGGGAACAGGCGCGGGTTGATCGTGTGGCAGACCAGGCCCGAGCCGGACACGCCGTAATAGATCTCCAGATGACGGTAGCCGTTCCAGGCCAGCGTGCCAACGCGGTCACCCTGCTGCAGGCCCAGACGCGCCAGTGCCTGCGCCAGCTTGCGCGAACGCAGGTCGACTTCGGCCCAGGTGGTGCGATGCATGTCGCCTTCGACACGCTTGGAGACGATCTCGATATCCCCGTTGTGACGCGCCGCATGCGTCAGCAGCGACGAGATCAGCAGGGGCATTTGCATCATTTGGCCCATCAGGCTCATAGGAACAACCTCCGGTAGGAAAAAACAGCGCTCACCACCTGATGGATAAATTTGAAAACACAGCAGGTCAGATTTGCGCTGGCGATGATAGAGGCGAGTGACCGAAACGACATGCCCCTTCGATCATGGAAAACCCTTGTTTCCATGCAAAGGGCCGCTGCTCACTCCAGAAAGCGCGTGAAACCGGCAACCGGCTCCCGCTCCGTCAGCAAGGTATTGTCGAGCGCCGCTGGATCGGCCCATCCCAGGGCCATCCCGCAGACCACCATCTCCTTGTCGGGCTGCAGGCCCAGGTGGGCTTCGATGATCGCGTGATAGTGGTTGAACGCGGCCTGCGGGCAGGTGTCCAGGCCACGGGCGCGGGCCGCGATCATCAGCGTCTGCAGGAACATGCCGTAGTCCAGCCAGCTGCCCTTGCCCATGATGCGGTCGACCGTGAAGATCAGGCCGACGGGTGCATCGAAGAAGGTGTAGTTGCGGCCCTGCTGGGCGTGCATGCGTTCCTTCTCGCCCTTGCCGATGCCGAGCAGGCCGTACAGATCCAGGCCCACTTTGCGGCGGCGGTCGATGTAGGGCGAGATCCATTCGGGCGGGTAGTAGTCGTACTCTGCCTTGTGCTGTCCTTGCTGCGCCGGATCGTTGTAGGCGGCAAGGATCTTGTCGATGAGCCCTTGGCGGCTGGCTCCGGTCAGCACATGCACGCGCCAGGGCTGGGTGTTGCTGCCCGATGGCGCACGCGCGGCCAATGCGAGGATGGCCTCGATCATCTCGCGCGGCACGGGCTTGTCCAGAAAACGGCGCATCGACCGGCGCGAGGTGATGGCATGGTCCACCGACGCGGTGGACGCGGGCGTGATGTCGTCCGGCTCGCGGGGGACCGAGGCTCGGTGGGGCACAGGGGATGCAGCTTGGCTCATGGCGAGACGGATGATGCCGGCTTCAGTCCTGCGCCGTCGGCGCGGGGACTTGCAACTTGCGCAGCGCCGTGACAAAAGCCTCGGGCAGCGGCACGGGCCGGCGTGTGGCGCGGTCCACATACACATGCACGAAGTGGCCGCTGGCGGCAGACAAGGGCTCGCCGTCGTCGAACAGGCCGATCTCGTAGCGCACGCTGCTCTTGCCGATGTGGGCCACGCGGATGCCGGCATCCACATTCTTCGGGAAGGCCAGCGAAGCGAAGTAGTTGCAATGCGTCTCGATCACCAGACCAATGACCTCGCCATCGTGGATGTCCAGCACGCCGGCTTCGATCAGGTAGCGGTTGACCGCCGTGTCGAAGTAACTGTAGTAGGTGACGTTGTTGACGTGGCCGTAGATGTCGTTGTCCATCCAGCGGGTGGTGATGGTGCTGAAGTGCGCGTAGGCGGACCGTTCCTGGGCTTGAGGTCTTTGCATGACGGAGGGAAGGGCGTGAGGTTCGCCGTGAAGTGCGGCGTGTGATTCAGGTGTTTCAAACATCATAGCCAAGGCCAGGGTGTGCCCTGTTTGACCGCCAACGGAGGGAAGGCTACATTACTGACCCGCGAGTCAGTTATTGGCATGTCCTTACCGTGAGCCACTCCGCCACGCCCGCTCCACCGCCCCCCTCCCCGCCTTCCCGTCAGCGCCGCAAGGCCGACCGGCCGCATGAGCTGCTCGAAGCTGCCCTGACGCTGTTCGTGGAAAAGGGGCTGGCCGCCACGCGTCAGGAAGAAGTCGCGCGTCTGGCCGGCGTCTCGAAGGGCACGCTCTACCTCTACTACCCGAGCAAGGACGAGCTGTTCAAGGCCGTGATCACGGCCTACCTCACACATGTGCTGGTGGAAGGCAGCGAGATCGTCGACCAATACGAAGGGCCGACCTCGGATCTGGTGCGGCGTCTGGCGCACACCTGGTGGGCGCGCGTGGGCTCGTCCAAGGCGGCGGGCCTGCTGGTGCTGATCATGTCGGAGGCAGCCACTTTTCCTGAGCTCGTGCAGTTCTATGTGGACGAGGTGGTGGCCCCCAGCCATGCGCTGCTCGCCCGTGTGGTCCAGCGCGGCATCGACCGCGGTGAGTTCCGCGCCATGGATGTGACCTCGGTCGTGCATGCGCTGATCGCGCCCATGCAGTTCCTCATCCTGTATCGCCAGTGCACGGCGGTGTGCACGCACAATCCCGTCCCGCTCGATCCGGCGCAGTTCATGGACACGCAGATCGACCTGCTGCTGCGCGGTCTGGAAACGCGCGCGCCGGGGCCCACTGCACACAAGCCCACATGAAGACCCCCACGAAATGGATGATCGCCGTCGCTGGCGTGCTGGTGCTGAGCGCCGGTGTCGGGCGCGCGATCATGGCGCGCAAGGCGCAGCAGCAGGAGCTGGCCCAAAGCTCGACCAGCGCACAGGCGGCCGTGGTCGTGCTGTCGTCCCGCGATGTGGTCACGGCCAGCGTGCAGCCGCTGCGCCGCAGCCTGCCCGTGTCGGGCACCTTGACAGCGCAGCGCTCGGCCATCGTCAAGGCCAAGGTGTCGGCGGAGCTGCAATCGCTGGACGTGCGCGAAGGCGAGGCCGTCAAGGCCGGCCAAGTCATCGGCCGCTTCGATGACCAGGAATATGCATCGCGCCTGAGGCAGGCCGAACAGCAGGCTGCCGCTGCGAAGGCCCAGTGGCAGATCGCCCGGCAGAACCTGGACAACAGCCAGGCGCTGGTCAAGCAGGGCTTTGTCTCGCGCAATGCGCTGGACACGGCCTTGTCGAACGAAGCCGCGGCGCGTGCCACGCACGAAGCCGCGCAATCGGCCGTGGAGCTGGCAGGCAAGGCCGTGCGCGACACGGTGGTCCGCGCGCCGATCGATGGGCTGATCGCCCAGCGCTTCGTGCAACCCGGCGAGCGGGTGAATGTGGACGGCCGCATCGTGGAGGTGGTGGACCTGCGCAGCCTCGAACTGCAGGCCCCCTTGTCGCCTGCCGATGTGCTGCAGATCCGCGTCGGCACGCCCGCGGCCTTGCAAGTCGAAGGCCTGTCGCGGCCCATCGCGGCGCACGTGGCTCGCATCAATCCCAGCGCATCGGCCGACACGCGCAATGTGATGGTCTACCTGGCCCTGGATGACCACGCCTCATTGCGCCAGGGCTTGTTCGTACAGGGGCACATCCGGCTCGATGAAAAGCAGGCGTTGATCGTCCCGGCCAGCGCCGTGGTGCGGGATGCCGGTCACGCGTACGTGCTCAAGGTGTCGCAGGCGGCAGCAGGTCAGGCGAAGTCATCGTCGGGACAGGTGCAGCGTGTCAAGGTGACACTGGGCGTGCCGGGCCGCGTAGGCGAGAACACGCAGGAGATGGTCGAGGTGGCCGATGGGCTGTCTGGCGGTGATGTGGTGCTCAGCCAGGGCACCGGCACCGTGAGCGAAGGCCAGCGCGTCAAGCTGAGCGGCCTTTGAACGGAGGCGGCCATGTGGTTCACCCGCATCTCCATCCACAACCCGGTGCTGGCCACGATGGTGATGCTGGCACTGGTCGTGCTCGGTCTTTTCTCCTACCAGCGCCTGAAGATCGACCAGTTCCCCGACATCGAGCTGCCCGCGCTGGCCATCCAGATCGAGTACCCCGGCGCCTCGCCCGAGATCGTCGAAAGCGAGGTCACCCGCAAGGTGGAAGAGGCCGTCAACACGGTGGCCGGCATCAACCAGCTGTTCTCGCGCTCGTATGAGGGCAGCTCGGTGGTCGTCGTCCAGTTCAATCTGGATGTGGATGGCCGCCGCGCTGCCGAGGACGTGCGAGAGAAGATCTCCGCTATCCGACCTCTGCTGCGCGATGAGGTCAAGGACCCGCGCGTGCTGCGCTTCGACCCGGCCAACCGGCCCATCTTCTCGCTGGCCCTGACGTCCCCCAACGGCTCGCAAAGCCCGCAGGCATTGACGACGTACGCAGACCAGGTGCTGCGCAAGCGGCTGGAGAACGTGCGGGGCGTGGGCAATGTGAGCCTGGTGGGCGCACTCAAGCGGCAGATCAACATCTACCTCGATCCCCGCGCGCTGGACGCGCTGGGCCTGAGGCCCGAACAGATCGTCAACGCCGTGCGGCTGGAAAACCAGGAGCAGCCGGCCGGCAGCGTGCGCACGCTGGAACAAGACCGCGTCGTGCAGATCGACGCGCGCCTGAAGACGGTGGGCGATTTCGAGCGCCTCATCGTGGCGTCCCGCCGCGGTCAGGCCATCCGTCTGGGCAGCATCGCGAAGGTGGTCGACGGCCCGCAGGAGATCGACTCCCTGGCCCTGCTCAATGGCCAGCGCACGCTGGCGCTCGAAGTGCTCAAGGCCCAGGGCGAAAACACCATCGAGGTGGCCGACGGCCTGCGCAGCGTGGTCGACCAGGTGCAGGCCGAGCTGCCCACCGGCATGAAGCTCGACATCGTGCGCGACAACAGCCGCCAGATCCGCGTGGGCGTCAACACCGTGCGCCAGACGCTGATCGAAGGCGCATTGCTGACGGTGGCCATCGTGTTCCTCTTCCTCAACTCGTGGCGCTCGACCGTCATCACCGGCCTGACGCTGCCGATCTCCATCATCGGCACCTTCCTGTTCATGCACGCCTTTGGCTTTTCGATCAACATGATCACGCTGATGGCGCTGAGCCTGTGCGTGGGCTTGCTGATCGACGATGCCATCGTCGTACGCGAAAACATCGTGCGGCACGTGCAGATGGGCAAAGGCGGCTACGAAGCGTCATTGGACGGCACACGCGAAATCGGGCTGGCCGTGCTGGCCACCACCCTGTCCATCGTCGCGGTGTTCCTGCCCATCGGCTTCATGGGCGGCATCATCGGCAAGTTCTTCCACGAGTTCGGCATCACCATCGTTGCGGCCGTGCTGATCTCGATGTTCGTGAGCTTCACGCTCGATCCGATGCTCTCGAGCGTGTGGCACGACCCGGCCATCGAAGCTCAAGGCGCGCGGGCACCCGGCGCCTCGCTGTATGAACGGACCATCGGCCGCATCACCGGTCGGGTGGACCGATGGTCGGAATCGCTCGCGCATGGCTATCAGCGCCTGCTGTCCACAGCCCTGGATCACCCCTGGTGGACCTTGACCATCGCCGCCGCGAGCATGGTGGGCAGCATCGCCCTGATGCCGCTCATCGGCACCGAGTTCGTCCCCCGCGCCGATTACTCCGAAACCTTCGTCAACTTCTACACGCCCTCGGGCACTTCGCTGCAGGCCACCGAACAACGCACGCGCCAGGTCGAAGGCGTCATCCGCCGCATGCCCGAGGTCAGCTACACACTGTCCACCGTCAACACCGGTTTCGCGCTGGGCCGCAATCAGGTCAGCATCTATGTGCGCCTGAAGGATCGCAAGCAGCGCACACGCAGCGTCGATCAGCTGTCGGCGCCCTTGCGGCAGGCACTGAGCCAGTTGCCCGGCATCACGGTCACGCACGTGGGCCTGCTGGATGCCGTGGGTAGCCAAAAGCCCATCCAGCTGTCGATCCAGGGCGCCAGCTTGGCTGAATTGGGCCGGCTGCAACAGCAGGTGCTGGGCAAGCTGCGGCGCATTCCCGGCCTGGTCGACCTGGACAGCAGCCTCAAGCCCAACAAGCCCACACTGGACATCCGCGTGCGCCGCGATGCAGCGGCCGATCTGGGCCTGAGCGTCGACGCCGTCAGCAACGCTCTGTCCATCCTGGTCGAGGGCAAGACCGTGGGCAGTTGGCGCGCCGAGGACGAACAGAACTACGACATCCGCGTCTCGATGTCGCCCGATGCCCGCCGCACGGGCGCCGATCTGCGCGACCTTCCCCTGATGACCGGCATGGACGCACAAGGCCAACCGCGCATCGTGCGCCTGCATCAGGTGGCCGACATCGTCGAAGGCGTGGGCCCTTCTCAGGTCAACCGCCGCGACATGAACCGTGAGGTGGAGATCACCGCCAACGTCACCGGCCGCGCCATGGGCGAGGTGTCGGCCGACATCAAGCAAGTGCTCGATCAGACGCAATGGCCCACGGGCTACCGCTACCGCTTCGGCGGCTCCACCAAGGACATGAAGGAGGCTTTTGCCTATGCCGTGTCCGCACTCGCGCTGGCCATCATCTTCATCTACATGATCCTGGCCTCGCAGTTCCGCAGCTTCCTGCAGCCCATCTCGCTGATGAGCTCCCTGCCGCTCACCCTCATCGGCGTGGTCGTCACGCTGCTGGTGTTCGGCTCGACACTCAACATGTTCTCCATCATCGGCATCATCATGTTGATGGGCCTGGTCACCAAGAACGCGATCCTGCTGGTGGATTTCGCCAACCGCGCGCGCGCCGGCGACAGCGGTGAAGCGGCGCATGGCCAGCCCCTGCCGCGCCGCGAAGCCCTGCTGCTGGCCGCCCGTGTGCGCCTGCGTCCGATCCTGATGACGACGCTGGCCATGGTCTTCGGCATGGTGCCCCTGGCCTTCGGGCTGACCGAGGGCTCCGAACAGCGCGCCCCCATGGGCCAGGCCGTGATCGGCGGCGTGATCGCCTCCTCGCTGCTGACGCTGGTGGTGGTGCCCGTGGTCTACGGCTTCCTCGACGATTTCGGACTTTGGCTCAGGAAGGGAAAACATCCCCCCTCACCCGAGCGGGCACAGACGCGTCATTCGTCCACAGATTCGTGATGCAAGTCGCGGCAATCCCTCCAGCTCTTCTTAAAATCAATGCTTTTTCCGGCTTACCTTTTCTTACCCCCTCCCGTAGGATCCTGCGCATGAACGTCGAACAAGCCCGTTTCAACATGATCGAGCAACAGATCCGCCCCTGGGATGTCCTGGACACCTCGGTGCTGGAGTTGCTGTCGGCCGTTCGCCGTGAGGATTTCGTGCCGGCCGAACATCAGGCCCAGGCCTTCATGGACCTGGAGATCCCACTGGGCAACGGCCGCTCGCTGCTGGCACCGCGCGTGGAAGCCCGCATGGTGCAGGACCTCAACCTGAGCAAGCGCGACACCGTGCTGCACATCGGCGCCCTGACCGGCTATGTCACCGCCCTGCTGGCCCACAAGGCCCGCCGCGTGATCGCCCTGGAGAGCGACGCCGCCCTGTGCGCCGCCGCCCGCGACAACCTGCGCAAGGCCGGCGTCAGCAATGCCGAAGTCGTGCAGAACGACGGCACGCAGGGCTTCACCGGCCAGGCACCGTACGACGCCATCGTGCTGACCGGCTCGGTGGCCTCCGTGCCCCAGGCCCTGCTGGACCAATTGAAGGTGGGCGGCCGCCTGCTGGCCATCGTCGGTGGCGAGCCGGTGATGCAAGCCACGCTGCACACGCGTGTGAACGACAGCCAGTTCAGCCGCCAGGCCCTGTTCGACACCCTGGCCCCGCGCCTGCCCGGCTTCCGCGAGCCCAGCCGCTTCCAGTTCTGACCCACACCAAAACGCTGAAGCCCAGCTCGATCAGCGCCCCAACCACACTGAGGATCATCCAAGATGTTCAAGCCCGCCAAAGCGAATGCCTCCACACAGGCCGCCCGCCCAGCCAATCGGTGGCGTCCCCTCGTGCAGGCCACGGCCGTCGCCGTGTTCGCGCTGATGAGCGCTTCGGGATCCCGTGCGGAGACGCTGATCGACCTGTACCAGGCGGCCAAGCAATACGACGCAGCTTACCTGTCGGCCAAGGCGCAAGCAGAGACGGCCAACTACCAGTTGGAACAGTCGTACGCGGCATTCCGCCCGTCCCTGGGGCTCAAGGCCTCGTTGAGCCGCAGCCGCTTCGACACCAGTGCCGATTTTTCGCCGGCAGAGCAGCAACAAGTGCAATTACTGACTGGAAGCCCCAAAGGCAATACCAGCTCCACCAACCGGACCATTTCGCTGAACGCCAAACAGGCGCTCTACAACCCGGCAGACAAGGCCAAGATTGCCCAGGCGGAACAAAACGTCGTGATGACCCAGTCGGATCTGATGCTGGCTGAAAATGATCTGGCCGCCCGCCTGACGCAGGCCTACTTTGATGTGCTGGCCGCGCAGGACGTGCTCAACACGACGCAGACCAACAAGAAGGCGATGGCGGAGCAATTGGCCTCGGCCAAGCGTAATTTTGAAGTCGGCAACGCCACCATCACCGACACGCGTGAAGCCCAGGCACGTTATGACTTGGCGGCCGCGCAGGAAATCGCCGCCACCAACGACTTGCAGGTCAAACGCATCGCATTGGACCAGTTGGTCGGCCGCAACGACATCAAGCCTAGCCCCTTGGCGACCCCCATCAACCTGGACGCCCTGGCACCTGGCCAGATGGATGAATGGGTGGCCCGCACCTCCAGTGCGCCCAGCGTACGCAAGGCCGAAGCCGGCCTGCAGGTTGCACACCTCGAAGTGGACAAGGCCAAGGCCAACGAACGCCCCACAGTTTCTGCGCTCGCCTCCCTGTCCAACGCCAAGAACGACAGCAGTTCGCCGGCCGTCACCACCCGCATCCAGTCCGGTACAACGGCCTCCGTCGGCGTGGAGCTGGAAATGGCCCTGTTCGCCGGCGGTGCCATCCAGAACAAGATCCGCGAAGCCCTGTCCCAACAGGAAAAGGCCGAGCACGATGTGGACAACGCCAAGCGCACGGTCGCGCTGGGCACGCGTCAAGCCTTCTCTGCCGTGCAATCCGGCCTGGCTCAGGTCAAGGCATACGAGGCGGCCGAGGCTTCGGCCAAGCTGGCTCTGGAAGCCACACAGCTCGGCTACCGCGTGGGTGTGCGCATCAACAAGGATGTGCTGGACGCCCAGACGCAGGTCACCACCATGCAGAAGGACCTGTACAAGGCCCGTTACGACGTGATCGTGGGCAGCATCAAGCTCAAGCAGGCCGCCGGCAGCCTCACCCCCGACGATCTGAGCGAACTCAACAAGCTGCTGGTCCAGCAGTAAGCCAGGGCCCATCGCCCCCCTCCTCCGAATGGGGGCGGCGACATCAACCGACAGGCGCCTCAAGGCGCCTGTTGCGCTTTCCGGCGCGCCCCCGCCTGCCTCATCATCCTGGCGCCTGCAGAGGCGTGCACAGCGAACCGTGTACGATCCGTCAAAGAACCTGGATGGAGGTCTCGCCCGTGAACGAAAGCACACTCTGGTGGGTCATTGCCGGCGTGCTGGTGGCCGTGGAATTGGCCACGGGCACCTTCTACCTGTTGATGCTGGCACTCGGTGCGGCAGCCGGTGCGATGGCGGCCCATGCGGGCTTCGGTGAATCCCTGCAACTGGCGGCAGCCGGTGTGGTCGGTGGCTGCTGCGCGGGTGCCTGGTACCTCCGTCGGCGCAGGCTGATCTCGCGTGAAGCCGCCAACCCGCTGGGTGCCCAGATGGATCCGGATCTGTCGCTCGACCTCGGGCAGACCGTTCAGGTCACCGCCTGGCAAGACGATGGCACCGCGCAGGTGCAATACCGCGGTGCCCCCTGGCAGGCACGGCTGCATCAGCCCCCTCCCGCCCCGGCCCCTCTCCCCCAACCCGGCATCTACCGGATCTGCGCGATGCGCGGCAACCAGCTGCTGCTGGAAAAGGCCTGAGCGCCCGCTCACTCCAAAGAACCCCACACAGAGGAATCCGCATGGAAATCGCGCTCGTCATCGTCATCATCGCGATCGTCTTCGTCGTGCAATCGGTCAAGGTCGTGCCGCAGCAGCATGCCTGGGTGCTCGAGCGCCTGGGCAAATACCACGGCACACTGACGGCCGGCCTCAACGTGGTCCTGCCCTTCGTGGACCGCGTGGCCTACAAGCACTCGCTCAAAGAAGTGCCGCTGGACGTGCCCAGCCAAGTCTGCATCACCAAGGACAACACGCAATTGCAGGTGGACGGCATCCTGTACTTCCAGGTGACCGACCCCATGCGCGCCAGCTACGGCTCGTCCAACTACATCGTCGCCATCACCCAGCTGGCACAGACCACGCTGCGCTCGGTGATCGGCAAGATGGAGCTCGACAAGACCTTCGAAGAGCGCGACCTCATCAACAGCGCCGTGGTGCATGCGCTGGACGAAGCGGCGCTGAACTGGGGCGTCAAGGTGCTGCGCTATGAGATCAAGGACCTCACCCCACCCGCAGAGATCCTGCGCAGCATGCAGGCGCAGATCACGGCCGAGCGGGAAAAGCGCGCCCTGATCGCTGCCTCCGAAGGCCGCCGACAGGAGCAGATCAACATCGCCACCGGCGAGCGCGAAGCCTTCATCGCGCGCTCCGAAGGCGAAAAGCAGGCCGAGATCAACAAGGCACTCGGTGAGGCCGCCGCGATCACCGCGGTGGCCGATGCCACGGCCGATGCGATCCGCAAGATCGCATCGGCCATCCGCGAGCCCGGGGGGCAGGATGCGGTGAACCTCAAGGTGGCAGAAAAGGCCGTGGAGGCCTATGCGCAGCTGGCCCAGAAGAACAACACGATGATCGTGCCGGGCAACATGAGCGAGGTCTCGGCCCTGATCGGCACGGCGATGACCTTGATGAAGTCCCCCCGGCCCGGCGAAGCGGCCGGCCGGCTCCAGAACGGTTGAGCCACGAGCGCGCAGGCCAGCCCGCCGCCCGCCGTTTGGCCAACAGAAAAGCCCTTTCAACTTGCGCTGAAAGGGCTCGAAACCTGATGAGTGGTGCCGGTTGTCGGATTCGAACTGACGACCTACCGCTTACAAGGCGGTTGCTCTACCAACTGAGCTAAACCGGCGACTCAAGGAAGCTGGATTCTACATCGGCGAACAGGCACAGATCGCCGCCGATGCACACTGTCACATCACTTGATGCGACGCAGAGCGGGGCGACCGCCACCGCCCGAGGGAGGTGGGTCGGTGGGCTCGTCCTTGCCTGCATCGGTGCTGGAAGACGACTTGCCTGCAGAGCCTGCAGAAGGCCCTGCAGCCTCCAACTCCACCGATTTCACTGCAACCGGCGCGCTGACGGGGCGCTCCTTCGAGCTGGCGGCCTTGCCGCCCGCCTTGGCCAGTCGCAAAGCACCGCTGCGTGCCTCGGGAGAGGTGGGCACATCGGCAGGCGTGGCCAGTGCCAGTTGCACTTCGCCCGGCTCGTCCGGCGAGGACGGCGAATCGATGCCGTCGCCCCCCAGGGAGGTCGGCACGGGAAACGCCATGCCTTGCCCGTTCTCGCGGGCGTAGATGGCGATCACATGGTCGACCGGCACCGAGATGTCACGCGCCATGCCGCCGAAAGCGGGCCTTGAACTGGATGTAGTCATTGCCCAGCTGCAGCTGGCTGGTCGCCTCGAAGCTCACATTGAGCACGATCTCGTTGTTCTTGACGTACTCCTGCGGCACCTGGACCGAGCGATCGACATACACCGCCAGATACGGCGTGAAGCCGTTGTCGGTGCACCAGTCGTGCAGCGCCCGGATCAGGTAGGGCCGCGTGGACGAGCCCTGTGCTTCTTGGTCGTTGGACATGCTCTTAGGCCGGTCAGGCCCCACCGGAGCGGGGCCACTGAGGATTACTTGCGCATCACCTTCTCGGACGGCGTCAGCGCCTCGATGTAGGCCGGACGCGAGAAGATCCGCTCAGCATACTTCAGAAGCGGCAGTGCATTCTTCGACAGTTCGATGCCGTAGTAGTCCAGACGCCAGAGCAGCGGAGCGATCGCCACGTCGAGCATCGAGAAGTCGTCGCCCAGCATGTACTTGTTCTTCAGGAAGATGGGCGCCAGCTGCGTGAGGCGGTCGCGGATCTGCGAACGGGCCTTTTCCAGCTGCTTGTCAGTGCCCTTGATGCCGCGGCCTTCGAGGATGTTCACGTGGGCGAACAGCTCCTTTTCGAAGTTCAGCAGGAACAGGCGCACGCGGGCGCGGGCCACGGGATCCCCGGGCATCAGTTGCGGGTGCGGGAAGCGCTCGTCGATGTACTCGTTGATGATGTGCGATTCGTACAGGATGAGATCGCGCTCGACGAGGATGGGCACCTCGTTGTACGGGTTCATCAGGGCGATGTCTTCGGGCTTGGCGAAGATATCGACGTCACGGATTTCGAAATCCATGCCCTTTTCAAACAACACGAAACGGCAACGGTGCGAGTAAGGGCAGGTCGTTCCGGAGTAAAGCACCATCATGGCGGTGGTCTCCTAATAGTCTAGAAAGGCAACCGGCGCGGCGCGCCAGAAAACAACGAAGCGCAGTGCCCGCTTGGCACGGGCGACTGCGCCATCCACGCACCCGCCGACCATCGTCGGCGAGGGCGCTCAGGTCATCACTTCACGTCTTTCCAGAACGCCGCATTCAGGCGCCAGGCGATGAAGGTGAAGATGGCCAGGAAGATCAGCACGCCCACGCCCAGACGGACGCGCTGGGCCTGCATCGGCTCGGCCATCCACTGCAGGTAGGCCACCAGATCGGCCACGGCGGAGTCGTACTCCTGAGGTGACAGCTTGCCCGGGGTCAACTGCTCGAAGCCCTCGAACTTGTGCACCTTCTTGGCGGCGTCATGCGGATCGGTCTCTTCCACGAACTTGGCAGCGCGCTGGCCCTGCAGTTCCCACAGCACGTGCGGCATGCCAACGTTGGGGAACACCAGGTTGTTCCAGCCGGTCGGACGGGTGTCGTCGCGGTAGAACGAACGCATGTAGGTGTAGAGGTAATCCGGGCCGGTGCCTGCATGGCTGGCACGCGAGCGGGCCACCAGGGTCAGGTCGGGCGGCACGGCGCCGAACCACGCCTTGGCATCCTTCGGATCCAGCGAGACCTTCATGACTTCACCCACCTTGTCGGTCGGGAAGAGCATGTTGTCCTTGATCTGCTGATCGGTCAGGCCGATGTCCTTCAGGCGGTTGAAGCGCATGAAGGCAGCGGCGTGGCAGTTCAGGCAGTAGTTGACGAACAGCTTGGCACCGTTTTGCAGCGCGGCCAGATCGGTCACGCGCTCGACGGGGAACTTGTCGAGCACCAGGGCTCCGCCGGAGGCGTGAGCTCCCGTCACCAGGGTGAAGGCAGCCAGCAGGGAAGCAAGAATCTTTTTCATGATGTCTGTTGTCCTTGCAGCGATCAGTGGGGCTTGAACGTCACGCGGTTGGGCACCGGCTTGAAGGTGCCGATCTGGCTCCACCACGGCATCAGCAGGAAGAAGCCAAAGTACAGCAGCGTGCCAACCTGGCTGACCTTCTCGCCCACGGGCGAAGGAGGCTGCACGCCCAGGTAGCCGAGGATCACGAAGTTGATCACGAACACCAGATACACCAGCTTGTGCCAGCTCGGACGATAGCGGATCGACTTGACCGGACTGTTGTCCAGCCAGGGCAGGAAGGCCAGGATCACCACGGCGCCCCCCATCACGGCCACACCCCAGAACTTGGCTTCGAAGGTCTTGAGCAGGGCGATCAGCACGATGGCGCCGACCAGCGCCGCGATCTTCGCCTGGCCAGTGCCCTTGCCCTTGACCAGGTTCAGCACGCCTGCAATGCCCACGATGATGGCCAGCACGGTGACCATCTGGTCGGTGGTGGCGCGCAGCATCGAATAGAAGGGCGTGAAGTACCAGACCGGCGCGATGTGCGGCGGTGTCTGGAACGGGTCGGCCGGGATGAAGTTGTTGTACTCCAGGAAGTAGCCGCCGAACTCGGGCATGAAGAAGATCACGGCCGTGAACACGATCAGGAAGCCGGCCACACCCAGGATGTCATGCACCGTGTAGTAGGGATGGAAAGGCACGCCGTCCACGGGATGACCGTTGGCATCCTTGGGGCCCGCCTTGATCTCGACGCCGTCCGGGTTGTTGGAGCCCACTTCGTGCAGCGCGATCAGGTGAGCCACCACCAGGCCCAGCAGGACCAGGGGCACGGCGATCACGTGCAGCGAGAAGAAGCGGTTCAGTGTGGCGTCGCCCACGACGAAGTCGCCGCGGATCAAGAGCGCCAGATCCGGACCGACGAAGGGCACGGCGGCAAACAGGTTGATGATCACCTGAGCGCCCCAGTACGACATCTGGCCCCAGGGCAGCAGGTAGCCCATGAAGGCTTCGGCCATCAGGCACAGGAAGATCAGGCAGCCGAAGATCCAGACCAGTTCGCGCGGCGTGCGGTAGGAGCCGTAGATCAGCCCGCGGTACATGTGCAGGTACACGACCACGAAGAAGGCCGATGCGCCTGTGGAGTGCATGTAGCGGATCAACCAGCCCCAGGGCACATCACGCATGATGTACTCGACCGAGGCGAAGGCCTGGGCCGCATCGGGCTTGTAGTTCATGACCAGGAAGATGCCGGTCACGATCTGGAGCACCAGCACCAAAAGGGCCAGCGAGCCGAAGAAATACCAGAAGTTGAAGTTCTTCGGGGCGTAGTACTGGGCGGCGTGTTCGTTCCAGAGCTTGGTGGCCGGGAACCGGTTGTCCACCCAGGTCATGAACTTCTCGCCGGCCGTTGCGCCTGCGGGCGCCTGCTTCATTTCAGCCATGTGCGTGTCTCCTGTCAGGCCTTCTTGTCTTCACCGATGAGCAGCTTGGTGTCAGACAGGTACATGTGAGGCGGGACTTCGAGGTTGTCGGGCGCGGGCTTGTTCTTGAAGACGCGACCGGCCATGTCGAAGGTGGAGCCGTGGCAGGGGCACAGGAAACCGCCCGGCCAGTTGTCAGGCAGCGAAGGTTGCGCGCCGGACTGGAACTTGGCCGAAGGTGAGCAACCCAGGTGGGTGCAGATGCCCACGGCGACCAGCACTTCGGGCTTGATCGAGCGGTAGGCATTGCGTGCGTATTCCGGCGTGAGCTCAGCCGGCTTGCGCTCGGACTTCGGGTCGGCCAGTTCGCCTTCGATCTTGCCCAGCGCAGCGAGTTGCTCCGGCGTGCGACGGATGATCCACACCGGCTTGCCGCGCCATTCCACCGTCATCATCTCGCCCGGCTTGAGCGCGCTGATGTCAGCCTCGACGGCTGCACCGGCAGCGCGAGCCCGTTCGGAGGGTTGGAAGGTCGACACGAAGGGAATGGCGGTGGCCACACCACCCACGCCACCGGCGGCGCAGGCCATGGTCACCCAGGTCCGACGGCTCGGGTCCACTGGCTGATTGCTCATGGGAATCCTTAAGGACTATTGAAGGGCGAAAACTGCCGCACTCAGCCTCGCTCGGTGATGTCCTGTGACGATCAGTGACGTGCGAACTGAATTTACATGCGGGTCAACCGCACATTCTAACGTAGGGAAGCACCCCGTCCCCAGCTTGCGCCACGTCCTTGATCGGGCTCCAAGTCTTGACGCACTGCAACATTTTCGCAACACATCAGGCAAACGAGGGCGCCAACCCTGCATCACGGACACGGTCAAGCAGTGGCGATGCGCGTACAGTGAAGCAGCCAGCTTCGCTGGCGCGAACCCATGGAGCGCAAGATGAGTTTTTTCAGCGAATTCAAGCAATTTGCCGTCAAGGGCAATGTGGTCGACCTGGCGGTGGGCGTGATCATCGGCGGCGCATTCGGCAAGATCGTCGACTCCACAGTCAACGACCTCATCATGCCGCTCATCGGCAAGGTGGTGGGCGGTCTGGATTTCAGCAATTACTACGTCGCCCTGTCCGGCCAGCCGGCGGGTCTGCCGCTGGCCGAGGCCAAAAAGCTGGGCGCGGTGTTCGCTTACGGCAACTTCCTGACCGTGGCCCTGAACTTCATGATCCTGGCCTTCATCATTTTCCTGATGATCAAGCAGATCAACCGGCTCAAGAACGAAGCACCTCCTGCGCCCGCAGAGCCTGCGCCCACGCCTGAGGACGTGGTGCTGTTGCGCGAAATTCGTGACAGTTTGAAACAACGATAAAAGTACGGGCCGAAGCGGCCGATATCCAACGATCAAAGGAAGTCCCTTTTTGGGACAGTGAGAAGCAGGCGCCACCAGGCGCCGCCTCGCCCTGATCTGATTGGACCGACCGTGACCCACGCCCACTTTGATCCTGTACTGGAAGCTGCGCTGGCGCGCATCCAGACAGCGGCCGTCGCCGCGGTGGACAAGGTGTCGACGCAACTGGGCCCGCTCTCCACCGCCGCCACCAGCAATCTGCAGCGCCAGACGCTGATGAATGCCGAGCGGGCACTCAAGCTCAAGTCGGCTGCACTGATCCCGGCCTTCGCGGGCGATTTCCGCCACCAGACCGACAAGGCGCTGCGGCCGATGCTGGCCGAGGCACACACCGGCTCGGGTGGCTTCAGCCCGGACACCGACTGGACCGCTCTGTCCCTGGTGGACAACGCAGAGGTCGAGCGAGGCGTCACGGCCGACCGGCTCGGACAGGCCCTGGCCCACGAATGCGAAGGCGAACTGGAAGCGGTTTACGCCTTCACCTCCGGTTTGTGGCCGGATCTGCCCCCTGAACGCAATCCGCTGCGTCCGCAGGCCGTGGCCCAGAGCCTGACCAAGGCGATGGCCGAAGTCGGAATCGAAGAGGACCTGATTCCCGTGCTGATGCAGCACTTCGGGCGGGTTTTGGGGCCAGAACTCGCGCAGGCCTATGCCCTCACGGTCGGGGAGATGCGTTCGCGCGGCATCCGTCCGCAAGGCCCCAGCGTGCAGCGCAGCCGCTCGCCCAGCAGCGGCTTCAGCGCCAGCCGTCCGGCGGAACTGGGCGCCGCGCACACCCAGCCGGGCAGCTTCCCGGAAAGCATGGGCGGTCGCCTGTCTTCGCCGGGGCACCTCCAGGCTGAAACGCATCTGCGTGCCGCGCAGGCGCTCAGCGAGATGTTCGGCGTGTCCATGCCCGGCGCCCCTCTGGATGGCCCGGCCCCCATGGGGCTGGGGGCCACCCGCGTGCCCGGCGGCCTGCCCAGCGGCAACGCGGATTTCCAGCACCTGCTGCGTCAAATTGCCTTGCAGGCGCCCCCCACGGCCGGCGATACCGCGGATTTCTTGCACGCAGAGGGCTTTTCGGCACCGGCAGGCGCAGCATCCTCGATGACCGCGCAGCCGGCGGGCTTTGCCGGCCCCTTGATGGCCGTCAACCTGATCCGCGCGCACCGCGACGAACTGGTCCGCGCCAGTGGCGGCGCTGCGCTGGACAAGATGGTCATCGACATCGTGGCCGCACTGTTCGACCAGGTGCTGTCCGACCCGAAGGTCGCGCCCCAGATGGCGCGCCAGATCGCCCGACTGCAGATGCCCGTGCTGCGTGTGGCGCTGGGCGACATGGCCTTCTTCAACTCGCGCAAGCACCCGGTGCGGCGCTTCGTGAACCGCATCGCATCGCTGTCCGCCTCGTTCGAGGACTATGAAGAAGGACCGGGACGCAGCTGCCTGGACCGCATCACCTCGCTGGTGGACGACATCGTCGACGGGGACTTCGACCGCATCGACCTGTACGAAGCGAAGCTGGCCGAGCTCGAAGCGTTCATCGAATCGGAAAACGCCCGTGAAGCCGCCGAAAGCGCCGCCGTGGCCGCTCTGCTCACCAGCAAGGAAGCGGATCTGCGTGTGCAGCAGCGCTACATGCAGATCCTCAAGCGCGAACTGGCCGATGTGGAGATGCCGGACTTCGTGCGCGACTTCCTGTCTCAGGTCTGGAGCCAGGTGCAGGTGATGGCCTCGGCTCGGGATGGCGCGCAGTCCCCCCTGGCCGCGCGCATGAAGAAGGCCGGCCATGACCTCGCCCTGAGCGTGCAGCCCAAGGGGCACCCTCAGTTGCGCAAGGACTTCCTGCTCAAGCTGCCGCAGCTGATGAAGGACCTCAATGAAGGTCTGGGCCTCATCCAGTGGGCCGACGAGGCCAAGCAGCAGTTCTTCTCGCAACTCCTGCCGGCGCACGCGGAATGCCTGAAGACGGCGCCGCATCACGACCTGACGCAACGCCTGCTGGAGCAGCAACTCAACAAGGTCGAGCAACTGGCCATTCCCAGCCGTGAAGAGGCGGCCAACGACCCACTGCCGGCCGCGCTCGACGATCTGAAGTCCCCACCGGTGCTGACGGTGGTCTCCGCCCTGTCGCCCGCAGAGGTGCAGCAGGCGGGCTTCCTGGCCGAAGCCACCGTGGCCTGCGACGCCCCGCTGGACATCGATCTGGACACCCCAGCGGAAAGCGATCCGTCCCTCAGCGAGATCGACATCAACCTCGATGCGCCCCCGCCGCCCAACGCCGGCGTGCAATTGATCCATCACATCCAGAAGGGGACGGCCTATCAGATGATGATGCAGGGGCAGTGGAAGCGCGTTCGGCTGACCTGGGTCAGCGAGGGCCGCAACTTCTTCATCTTCAGCCACGGCCACACCCACAAGCAGACCATTTCGCTGACGGCCCGCACGCTGGCCCGGATGTGCGACAGCGGCCGCTTCAAGGCCTTCGAGCAGTCGGAACTGATCGAGCGGGCGACCGTGCGCGCACGGCGGCAATTGGCCGCACTCAGTGCCACCACACGCACCGCCGCCTGACGCGGCTGACCCTCTGACGTTTCACCCTGTGAGGCAGCGCGGCGGCGTCCAGCGCGCCATCCAGCCCTGCCTTGCAGCGCGGCAGGTCCGCCGTTTCAGGCCCGCTTTCGGCCCGCAGTGAGCGTGCAGGCCACCTGCACCGCCCGGGCGAGGCTGGCGGGATCGGCCCGGCCCGTTCCGGCAAGGTCGAACGCCGTGCCGTGATCCGGGCTGGTCCGCACAAAGGGCAAGCCCAATGTCACATTGACGCCCTGATCCAGGCCCAGGTACTTCACGGGGATCAGGCCCTGGTCGTGGTACATCGCCACCACGATGTCGAACTCACCCACATGGTGGGGCGGCGCGTGTCGGGCGCGCATGAAGACCGTGTCCGGCGCGTGCGGGCCTGACGCGTCGATGCCTTCGGCGCGAGCGGCCCCGATGGCCGGCCCGATGATGGTCAGTTCCTCGTCGCCGAACAAGCCACCTTCTCCCGCATGCGGATTGAGCCCGGCCACCGCGATGCGGGGGCGCTCGATGCCCCAACTCAGTGCGCTGGCGTGGGCGATGCGGATGGTTTCCAGCACGGCCGGCGCGGTCACCTGCTCGATGGCCCGGCGCAAGGACACGTGGATCGTCACCAGCACGGTCTTGAGTTCATCGTTGGCCAGCATCATGCGCACCGGCGGCGGCATCTGTCCCGGCGGGGCACCTTCGGCCTGGAGCAACTCGGTGTGCCCCGGGTATGGCTCGCCCGCCAGCGCCAGCGCCTCCTTGTGCAACGGTGCGGTCACGATGGCATCGACCTCGCCCGCCTGAGCCAGCCGCACGGCCTCCCGGATGCAGGCTGCGGCAGCACGGCCGGCCCGCACATCCACCTGCCCCACGGGCGCCGCCAGCAGATCGGCCGGCAGCCCCGGCGGCGACCACACACCCATCTCCCCGGGCGCCAGCGTGCAGGCCCGCGACACCTGCGCCAAAGGCACCACCCTCAGCCCACCGGGCTGCCCCGGCAGCCATGACACGGCCCGCCGCATGACGTCCACATCGCCAACCACCACGAGGGTGGCGGCCTGCAGGCCGCCTGCGCCACACCAGAGCCGCGCGATGATTTCCGGCCCGATGCCGCAGGCATCGCCCATGGTGAGGGCCAGGACAGGCCGGCCCGGTCGTGCAAGTGTGCTCACGTGTTCATCCCGTGAAATAACGCAATGGAAAGCCGCGATTGTGACCGCAGGCGGCACCCGGGTCATGGGGGGCGCGCGGCACCTGGCCCCTCGATTGCTACACTCCCGTCCATGACTTGGTTAGACGAGATCCGCTGGGATGAGAACGGCCTGGTGCCCGTGATCGCCCAGGAAGCGCAAAGCGGCGACGTGCTGATGTTCGCATGGATGAACCGCGAAGCCCTGGCCCAGACGGCCGAGCGCGGCGAAGCCGTGTACTGGAGCCGCTCGCGCAAACGCCTGTGGCACAAGGGCGAAGAGTCCGGCCACATCCAGAAAGTGCACGCCATCCGCATGGACTGCGACAACGATGTCATCCTCCTGAAGGTGACGCAGCTGGGCCACGAGCCGGGCATCGCCTGCCACACTGGCCGTCACAGTTGTTTCTTCCAGAAGTTCGAGAATGGCCAGTGGATCACCGTGGATCCCGTCGTCAAGGACCCTTCGAGCATCTATCACACATGAACGCCCCCACCTCCACCGATCAGCCGACGCTGGACGTCCTGAGCCGTCTGGCCGAGGTGATCGAATCCCGCAAGGGCGGCGATCCGGACAAGAGCTATGTGGCCCGTCTGTTCCACAAAGGCACCGACACCGTCTTGAAAAAGGTCGGCGAGGAAGCAGTTGAGACAGTGATGGCCGGCAAGGACATGGCCGCCGCCCCCAGCGAAGCGCACCGCAAGGCCCTGGTAGGCGAGTTCGCCGACCTGTGGTTCCACTCGATGGTGGCCATGGCGCACCTGGGATTGCACCCTCACGACGTGGTGGCCGAGCTCGCCCGCCGCGAGGGCTTGTCCGGCCTGGAGGAATTCGCCGCCCGCGCGCAGCGCAAGTGACGAAACAAGGATGACCACACCGGCGGGCGCCGCCGCATGCAGGATTTCCGCATGAGCATCTGCACGACATGGATGCTGGCGCCGACGACAATGTCGATATTGGTTTGCAACACACCGGTTTGATTGGAGAGTGATCATGGGTTCGTTCAGCATCTGGCACTGGTTGATCGTGCTGCTCATCGTCGTCATGGTGTTCGGCACCAAGAAGCTCAAGAACATCGGCACCGACCTGGGCGCCGCGGTCAAGGGCTTCAAGGACGGCATGAAGGACGGCACTGCTGCGGATCAGCCTGCACAGACAGCGCAAGCACCCCAGCAGGTGACCAACACCGCCCGCCAGGACGCCAACACCGTCGACGTCGACGCCAAGACCAAATCGTGATCGGCTCAGCCCCGCCTGCCGCGCTTGAGCCATGATTGATTTCGGCATCGACAAGCTGGCCCTCATCGGGGCCGTGGCCCTGATCGTCATCGGTCCGGAAAGGCTGCCCCGCGTGGCCCGCACGGTCGGCGTGTTGCTGGGCAAGGCGCAGCGCTATGTGTCTCAGGTCCAGACCGAGGTCAACCGCTCGATCGAGCTGGATGAACTCAAGAAGGTCAAGTCCCACATCGAGGATGCTGCGCGCAACGTCGAGCAGTCGGTCCATCAGGGGCTGCAGGACACCGGTACGGCACTGTCGGGCCAGGGTGAAGGCCAGGCCTACGACAGCGTGGGCTACGACCAGATCGCACACACGCCCTACTACAGCTACACCCCGCCGGTGCGCAAGAACTGGCGACTCAAGAGGGGTGCCACCCCCCTGTGGTACAAGCAAAAGCATGGCGTGCGCCGCCATGTCCAATCGGGTGCAGCGCGCGTGGCGCGGTTCCGCCCGCCTCCCTCATCCTCTTCACAGCACCGCTGAACCGATTTCCTCGTGAGCGACGCCAATCAGAGCCCGGATGGCCCGGACGGCACCGAGCAGCCCTTCGTCTCCCATCTCATCGAACTGCGCGACCGCCTGATCCGCGCGGTCGCTGCGATTGCCGTCGCGTTCGTCGCGCTGGCGATCTATCCCAGCCCCTCCACGCTGTATGACCTGCTGGCCATGCCGCTGGTGCAGCATCTGCCGGCGGGCGCCACGCTGATCGCCACCAACCCGATCTCGCCATTCATGGTGCCCATCAAGGTCACGATGCTGGCGGCCTTCATGCTGGCGCTGCCCGTGGTGCTCTACCAGATCTGGGCCTTTGTGGCGCCCGGGCTGTATGCGCATGAAAAGCGCCTGGTGCTGCCCTTGATCGTTTCCAGCACCCTGCTGTTTTTCCTGGGCGTGGCCTTCTGCTATTTCTTCGTGTTCGGCAAGGTCTTCACCTTCATCCAGAGCTTTGCGCCCAAGAGCATCACGGCCGCACCGGACATCGAGGCGTATCTGAGCTTCGTGCTCAACATGTTCCTGGCCTTCGGCGCGGCCTTCGAGGTGCCGGTGGTGCTGGTGATCCTGGCCCGCATGGGGCTGGTGTCGGTGCAGAAGTTCAAGGATTTCCGCAGCTACTTCATCGTGATCGCGTTCGTGATCGCCGCGGTGGTGACGCCGCCCGATGTGGTCTCGCAACTGGCCCTGGCGATCCCGATGTGTCTGCTCTACGAAGTGGGCATCTGGGCTTCGCAGCTGTTCATCAAGCACACGCATGCGCCAGAAGAGAGCTCGGACGCTGGCAAGACGTCCTGAACGCCCGCAAGCCGCTCACTCTTCCTGACCGCCTCGCAACTGCGCTGGCGTCTTCGGCCGCTTGGCCACCACCACCTGCAGCGGCAGGATCTGGTCGCCCCGCTGCACCTTGACCTGGGTCCGCTCGCCGGGCTTGAGGGCTGCCACGGCATTGAGCAACTGCGAGGTGTTGGCCACCGTGTTGCCGCCGACCTGGACCACCACATCGCCCGGACGCATGCCACCCTGCGCAGCAGGCCCGTTGTGCAGCACGCCGGTGATCAGCACACCCTCGCGCACCGGCAGATTGAAGGTCTCGGCCATCTCGGGCGTGAGGTCGCGGGGCTCCACGCCGATCCAGCCACGTGTGACCTGCCCGTCCTTGATGAGGCTTTCCATCACCTGGCGCGCAGTAGAAACAGGGATGGCAAAGCCGATGCCCATGTTGCCCCCCGAGCGGGAGTAGATGGCCGTGTTGATGCCCACCAGATTGCCATTGGCATCCACCAGCGCACCGCCCGAATTGCCGGGGTTGATGGCGGCATCGGTCTGGATGAAGTTCTCAAAGGTGTTGATGCCCAATTGATTGCGGCCCAGGGCGCTGACGATGCCCGCGGTCACCGTCTGCCCGACACCGAAGGGGTTGCCGATGGCCAGCACGGCGTCGCCCACCAGCAGGCTGTCGCTGTCGCCCAGCACGATGGAGGGCAGCTTGTCGACGTCGATCTTGAGCACGGCCAGATCGGTCTCCGGGTCGGTGCCGATGACCTTGGCGGTGGCCTTGCGGCCGTCGGTCAGCATCACCTCGATGTCGTCCATGCGGTCGACCACGTGGTTGTTGGTCAGCACATAGCCTTCGGGCGAGACGATGACGCCAGAGCCGATGCCCGATTGCGGCGCGCCCTCCTGGTCGCCGAAGAAATAGCGGAACCAGGGATCTGCGCGGCGGGGGTCGCGGGCGACGGACTTGCTGGTCACGACGCTGACCACCGTGGGCGCGGCCTTCATGGCCGCCTGGCGGAAACTGATGGCCACGCCCGCAGGACTGCTGTCGAGCTTCGAGGACCTGACAGGGGCCACCGCCACGGTGGGCTCGGGCAAGGCCTGCCGCCACGTGATGGACTGGATCCACTGCGGCTTGAAGGTGGAGACGACGAACAGAACGGCCACCGCCACCGTCACCGTCTGCGAGAAAATCAGCCAGGTTTTACGCATGAGTGTCAGACACCAGAAAGGGCCCGTGATGATCGACCGAAACGACCTGCAACGCCACCTACAGGAACTGCTGGAAGTGGACCGTTTCAAGGATTATGGGCCGAACGGTCTGCAAGTTGAGGGCACGCCGGCGATTCGCAAGGTGGTCACCGGCGTGACAGCCAGCCTGGCGCTGATCGACGCCGCGATCGCGGCTCAGGCCGATGCGATCGTCGTGCACCACGGTCTGTTCTGGCGCGGTCAGGATGGGCGCATCACTGGCTGGATGAAGCAGCGCCTGGCCCGCCTGCTGGCGCATGACATCAATCTGTTTGCCTACCACCTGCCGCTGGACGCCCATGCCTCGCTGGGCAACAACGCGCAATGGGGTCAGCGGCTGGGCCTGGTGGCCGATGGCACGTTTGCAGAGCAGAACCTGGGCTTCATCGGCCCGGTGCCGGATGAACTGGATCTGGATGGGCTGGCCTCGCGCGTCCATCAGGCCATGGGCCGCGCGCCCACCGTGGTGCCGGGAGATGGCCGCCCATTGAAGCGGGCTGCCTGGTGCAGTGGTGGCGCACAAGGCTACTTCGAACAAGCCATCGCCGCAGGCGCCGATGTCTTCCTGACGGGCGAGATCTCGGAGCCGCAAGCGCACTATGCGCGCGAGACGGGCGTGGCCTTCATGGCCTGCGGCCACCATGCCAGCGAGCGGTACGGCGTGCAGGCCATCGGTCAGCATCTGGCTGCGCGCCTGGGCGTCGAACACGTCTTCCTGGACATCGACAATCCGGCCTGATGGGGCCCTCGGCCGGCCACCGAGGCATCGGACCGCCCGGGGCAAGCGCCCTTGTTCAAGGCCGCCGGTTCACTTAAGCTTTGCCGACCATTTCACAATCAGGAAGCTGTCGACAATGGTTTGCTCCATTCGGCCCGCCAGGCTGGCACCCTGGTGCCTCTGGCTGGCCACGCCGCTGGGCCTGCCCCACGCACATGCCACCCCCTTGTCGACAGACGGCTGCCACATGCACAAGGCGGTGGCCGGCGACACGCTCATTGCCATTGCGACCCACGAGCTTCGGCAGCCCTCGGACTGGCGCACCCTGGCACGCATCAACCGCATCGCCCATCCCCGCCGCATCCCCGTCGGCACGCCCCTGTGCCTGCCGCTGAGCTTGCTCAAGGCCCAGCCGCGGCCCGGTGTGGTGCTCGATGTCACCGGGCTGGTCACGCAATCGCCGCCCTCGGCGGGACGCCCCGTCTCACCACCATGGGACGAAGCAGCTCGCCCGGTGCAGCAAGGAGACGCCATCCCGCCTGGCACGCGCCTGCACACCGGCGCGAACGGCTACGTCACCGTGCAGTTGCCCGACGGCTCCGTGCTGAAGGTACAGGCCGACACGGATGCCCGGCTGGACACGTCCGAAGAGGTCGAGGCCACCGGCAGCTTTTCATCCACCTGGGAGGTGCTGCGAGGCCGGGTCGAATCCTGGGTCAAACCCGTCAAGGACGGCCAACGCCGACATCAGATCCGTACACCCCAAGCCACGCTGGGGGTGCGAGGCACCGTCTTCCGCGTGGCCACCGACGAGGCCCGCACGCTGGGCGAAACATTGAGTGGCAGCGTGGCCGTCAGCGGTCTGGGGCGCAGACTGCCCGTCACGACCGCAGGGCCGCGCCCGACCGTGAACCCTCAGACTGGCCAGCGCCAGGGTCTGACCTTGCTGGCCGCCGGCGAAGGCACCGTAACCTTGCAGGGCCACGCGCCGCAAGCGGCCACCCGGCTGCCCCCGCCGCCCGATGTCTCTGGCTTGCCCGCCCTGTACGAGCGGGTGCTGTTGCGCTTTCAGACTGCCGGCCATGCCGGGCGCCACGGCCTACCGGATCCAGGTGGCAGAAGACGAAAGCTTCCAGCGCGTGCGCGGTGAAGTCACATCCCCCACCCCGCTGTTGCGCCTGACGGATTTGCCCGATGGCGACTACTTCCTGCGCGCACGCGTGGCCGACGCCAAAGGGCTGGAGAGCACCGACGCCATCCGACGCTTTCGGCTCAAGGCCCGGCCGGAGGCACCGCTGCCGTCCATCCCCATTGATGGCGCCAAGGTACGGGCGCGCACCGCAGCCTTTGCCTGGGCCTCGCATCCGGCGGCCGTGCAATACCGCCTGCAGATCGCGCGCGATGCGGCCTTCACGCAATTGGTGCATGAAGATGCGCGCCTGCCGGACACCCGCGCCGAGATCGCACTGGCACCGGGGGACTACCACTGGCGCGTGGCCTCCACCGCCGTGCACGACGACCTCGGGCCTTGGGGAGACGCGCAGCTCTTGAAGATGCGTGAGCCGCCCGCACAACCACCTCCGCCCCGGGTGTCGGACACCACCTTGAGCTTCCAGTTGCCGGCAGAGCCGGGGCAGCACTTTGAATTCCAGATGGCCGGCGATGCGGGCTTTGCCCAGGTGTTGCAGGCCCTCCAGTCGGACACCGGCCTCATCGACCTTGCACGGCCTCAGGAGGGTGGCGTGCTGCACGTGCGCTACCGTGCCATCGACGCAGATGGCTTCATCGGGCCATGGTCTGCGCCCCAGTCGATCGCGCTGCCGGCCTGCGTGCGCAGCGGGCAAGGCACATGCGTCCATGCCGGCCATGGCCTCATCACCACCCAACCCTGAACAGGCAGTGCACCGATGAAGCAGGGAGCATCCTGGATCCGCTGGTCGCTCTTGTGCCTGACGCTCATGGGCGTGGTGGCCGCAGCGGCCTTCTGGCAATGGACCGCACGGCTGGATCTGTCCGTGCAGGACGCTGCACAGCGGGCCTGGGCGCGCGGGGCGCCGGCGGACATCGTCATCGTGGCCATCGACGACGCCAGCCTCGCGGCCATCGGCCGATGGCCTTGGAAGCGCGCCGTGCATGCGCAAGCCATCCACCGCATCGACGAAGCTGGCGCCAAGTCCATCCTGCTCAACCTGCTGCTGAGCGAACCGGAGGGTGACCCGCATCAAGACGAGGTGCTGGCCGCGGCCATGCAGGCCTCCGGCAAGGTGGTCACACTGGTTGGGAGGATGGCCGGCGACGGCAGCTTGCCCCAAGGCGCCGCAGCCCTCCTGCCTCCAGCCGCCCCGATTGCGCATGCAGCGCACCTGGCTCACGCCGAAGTGCAGCTCGACGCGGACGGCAGCGTCAGGCGGATGCGCCCGTGGTCCGGCCATGGCGCATCGGCACTGCCACACCCCGCCCTGGCACTGCTGAAGGCCGCCCACCAGATGCCGACATCGCTGGAGGACGAACTCGGCATGCCGCACGACCACCGGCTGGTGGCCGTGCCGTTTGCCACACCGCCGGGTGGCATTGCGCAGGTGTCGTATGCCGCCCTGCTGCGTGGCGAGGTGCCACCGGCCAGGCTGCGTGATCGGCATGTGCTGATCGGCGTGACCGCGCAAGGCCTGGGGGAAACCTTCCAGACACCCATGAGCACCGATGGCCAGGGCATGAGCGGCGTGGAAATCGTGGGCCAGCGATTGGCCGCGCTTTCGCAAGGCCGGCTCATCCGCGAAACACCGCCGGCCTGGCATGCAACCGTGTGCGCCGGCCTGCTGTTGACGCTCATGCTGGCCTATACCCGCCTGTCGCCCCGGCAGGGGCTGATGCTGGCCGGCGCGGCGATCCTGGCCGCCCTCGCGCTGTCCTGGGCACTGATGTCGATGGACCTGTGGTGGCCGCCCGGCGCCCTGGTGCTGGGCGTGCTGCTGAGCTATCCCCTATGGAGCTGGCACAAGCTGGAGGCCACGGCGCGCGATCTGGAAGCCGAACTCGAGCGCCTGAGCGGCGATCCATCCGTGTTGACCGACTGGCCGGCCTCACGTTCAACAAGCGCCGCTGCATCCGATTTCATGGGGCAACGCACGGCGGCGATCAGCCACGCTGGCGCCCAGGTGCGTCACGCCCGCCAGGTGCTGGCCCGCACGCTGGCGGCACTGCCCGATGCGGTGTTCGTGGCAGATGGCCAGCACCGGATCACGCAAACCAACGATGCAGCCTGCAGGCTGGTCGGCGCGGCCGACGCAGCCGCCTTGCTGGGCCGCCCGCTCGACGAGGTACTTTCTCCCTGGACACCCCATGACGCCCCCTCGTGGCTGCTGATCCTGGCCCGCACGCGGCACGACAACGAGGTGCGGCACACCGAAGCCGCACACCCGGATGGCAAGCGCTTGCTGATGTCCCTTGCGCGCGTGGAAGCGGAAACGGGCGTGAGCGAAGACGCCGAACTCATCGTGTGTGCCACCGATGTGACCTCGCTGCGAGAGGCAGAGTTGCAGCGTGCGGAACTGCTGGGCTTCATTGCCCATGACATCCGGTCGCCGCAAGCCTCGCTGGTGTCACTGGTGGAGCTGCACCGCATTGGCGGCAGGATGTCCCACGAGGAAACGCTGGCGCATGTCGAATCCATGGCCAAACAGTCCCTGCAACTGTGCGAGGAGTTGCTGCAGGTCATGCGGGCAGAAACGCGTCCTGTCTCACTGTCGGCAGGCGATCTGGTCGATCTGGCCCAAGGCTGCATCAGGGAGATGCAACTGCAGGCCCATGCCCGCGCCGTGACCGTCGCCGCAGATTGGCCAGAAGGCCTGCGCATGCCCGCCGTCTTCGATGACTACCTGCTGCACCGGGCCCTCACCAACCTGCTGAGCAATGCCATCAAGTTCAGCCCGACGCAAGGCCGCGTCAGCGTGTCCCTGCACCGCCAGGCCGGCCATGACGTGCTGGCCGTGAGGGACCAAGGCCCAGGGATCCCTGAATCCGAGCTTGGACGCCTGTTCAAGCGCTATGAGCGCGTCGAACAGGGTCGCCCGTCCAAACTGGCGGCAGGCATTGGCCTGGGCCTGGTCTTCATCGACACCGTGGCGCGCCGACATGGCGGCCACGTCAAGGTGATCAATCGGCCCGGCGAAGGCGCCTGCTTCGAAATGTGGCTGCCGGCGCTTGGCCTGGATCAACCTCATGCCGCCGCAACGCAGACCGCCCCCACAGGGACCTGATCGATCGACTTGATCAGTGGGCCAGCACCTGCTCCAACTCCGCAAAACTGCGTGAATGCAGGTCCGGCTCGATCGTGGTGTTCATGGCCATTTCCAGCCGCCGCGCCGAGAACAGGCCACGCAAGGTGGTGCGCCCATCCTTGAGCTGCGTCACCAGCAAATAGCGCAAGCCATGCTCATGCATGGTGGCCGCCACGTCGCCCAACCGGGCGGTGCGGACCTGCGCCAGGTCCACGACCTCCCAGTGAGCGACGGGGATCATCACGTCGGCCAGCGTGAGTTCGCCGTGTGGCACACCCTGATTCGAGGCACGCACCACAGGCCGCTCGCCCTGAATGTCTTCCGCGGTGACCATGCCGACCAGTTGGCCATCACTGCCCGCCACGAACACCATGCGCACCCCGGCCCGCATCATCAGGTGCCGCGTCTGTTCCAGCCCATCGCGATGGCTGGCCACGACGCAGGCACTGTGGTGAAGATCGGTCAGGAGGCTGAGGGCCGGATCCTGCGGCAGGCAGGAACGCTGCACGGAAGGCAGATCAGGCGCCATGGTCATCGTCGCCAGCGGAAGCGGCTTGAATCGATGGGTTTGGGACATGAAACGCTCCTTTCGAAGTCGATTCCCTGCCCTGGCGGCCCGGCTGATGTCTCAAACCTCGGCACGGAGCAGGAGTCAATTCCCGCTGAAAAGATTACGCCGCTGTTTTGCAGTGCAACAGCGGGATTTCGATGCCCCTGAATGCGTTACTGTGATGGCTTTCACGGGTTTCAAAACAGGCGCATATTGGAACCCTTTCGCCCTCGGAATTTCCAGGGGATTTGGATTTGAATGCAGCCGCTGGTTTTCGTCGTTCCCGATGGCTGCGAGGGGCGGGATAAAAGGCCTGTATGGGGCCTGCGCGGTCGCCCCAGGCGTCAGATGCGAACCGTGATCCCGCGCTGGGCCATCAGGGCCTTGGCCTGGGCCACCGTGTATTCACCGTAGTGAAAAATGCTGGCAGCCAGCACCGCATCGGCGCCGCCCTGCTGCACACCGTCCGCCAGATGATCCAGGTTGCCGACGCCACCCGAGGCAATCACGGGCACGCTCACCGCATCACTCACGGCCCGGGTGAGGGCCAGATCGAAGCCCGATTTGGTACCGTCACGGTCCATGCTGGTCAACAGGATCTCGCCCGCCCCGTGATCGGCCATCTGTCGCGCCCAGGCAACAGCATCCAGACCCACGTTCTTGCGGCCACCGTGCGTGTACACGTCCCAACCCGGGCCTTTTGCGGCCAGATCGTCGCCATCGCGGCGTTTGGCGTCGATCGCCACAACGATGCATTGCGACCCGTACTTGTCGGACGCATCGCGGATGACCTGCGGATTGGCCACGGCCGCGGAGTTGAAGCTCACCTTGTCGGCCCCTGCATTGAGCAAGCGCCTGACATCCTCGACCGTGCGCACCCCCCCGCCCACCGTCAGCGGAATGAAGACCTGGCTGGCCACCGCCTCGATGATGTGCAGGATCAGATCCCGGCCATCGCTGGTGGCGGTGATGTCGAGGAAGGTGAGCTCATCGGCGCCCTGCTCGTTGTAACGGGCGGCGATCTCGACCGGATCGCCGGCATCGCGCAGCTCAACGAAATTGACGCCCTTGACGACCCGCCCGCCGGTGACGTCCAGGCAGGGAATGATGCGTTTGGCCAGCACGGTGATGCGCCCGATCAGGCAGCGCCATTGAGTTCATCGGCGCGCTTTTGCGCGGCGGCGAAGTCCAGGTCACCGGTGTAGATGGCGCGACCGCAGATCACGCCCTCGACGCCCTCTTCTTCGACGGCGCACAAGGCCTCGATGTTGGCGATGTTGGACAGGCCACCGGAGGCGATGACCGGCACCGTCAGCGCCTGAGCCAGCTTCACCGTGGCTTCGATGTTGATGCCCGAAAGCATGCCATCGCGGCCGATGTCGGTGTAGATGACGCCTTCAACGCCGTAATCCTCGAACTTCTTGGCCAGATCGATCACCTCGTGGCCGGAGAGCTTGCTCCAGCCATCGGTGGCCACCTTGCCATCCTTGGCATCCAGGCCCACGATGATGTGGCCGCCGAAGGCGCTGCACGCATCCTTCAGGAAACCTGGGTTTTTCACCGCAGCCGTGCCGATGATGACGTAACTGAGGCCATCGTCGAGGTAGCGCTCGATGGTGTCGAGGTCACGGATGCCACCGCCGAGCTGGACGGGGATTTCATCGCCCACCTCCTTGATGATGGCCTTGATGGCCGCCTCGTTGACGGGCTTGCCGGCAAAGGCACCATTGAGGTCCACCAGATGCAGCCGCCTTGCGCCTGCATCCAGCCAGCGCCGAGCCATCGCCGCCGGATCCTCGCCGAAGGTGGTGGAGTCGTTCATGTCGCCTTGTTTGAGGCGCACGCATTTGCCGTCTTTCAGGTCAATCGCAGGGATCAGCAGCATGGCTGTATTGCGGTAGTGAGGGAAGAAAAAGAAAAAAAGGAAATCAATCGAGCCGACAGAAAACCGGGATCAGGCCGGGATCACGCCGGGATCAAGGTTTCCACTGCAGAAAATTCCGGTATAGCGCCAGACCTTGATCGGCACTTTTCTCTGGATGGAACTGGGTCGCGAAAATGTTATCCCGTGCCACGGCACAGGTAAAGCGGACACCATATTCGGTTTCCCCCGCGCTGTGTTGGGCATTGTCCACAAGCGCATGGTAGCTGTGAACGAAGTAGAACCAGCTGTCGTCGGGAATACCGGCCCAGACGGGATGCGGCTTACCGCCCCAGATACCCGCATGCGCAGGCTGCGCGACGCGGTTCCAGCCCATCTGCGGCACCTTGTAGCGGCTGCCGTCGGGTTGTGTCATGCCATCCAGTCGGAAGCGGACCACCTTGCCTGGCATGAGGCCCAGGCCGGGGGTGTCCTGCTCTTCGGAGTGGTCCAGCAGCATCTGCATGCCCACGCACACGCCCATCAGCGGCTTGCTGGCCGCGGCATCGAGCACGGCACCCAGCAGGCCGCCGCCATGCGCCTCGCGCAGCTCACGCATGCAATCGCGCATGGCGCCCTGGCCGGGCAACACCACGCGCTCGGCCGCATGCACGACCTCCGGGTCGTTGGTGACGACCACATTCAGGTTCAGGCCCTTGGCCGCGTGTTCGACCGCCTGCGAAACCGAGCGCAGGTTGCCCATGCCGTAGTCGATCACGGCCACCGTCGATGTCTGGCTCATGAGGTCAGAAGGAAAGCATCAAAGGGGCCAGGCTCACAGCGAGCCCTTGGTGGAGGGGATGACGCCGGCCATGCGGGGATCGCGCTCCAGCGCGGCGCGCAGGGCGCGGGCAAAGGCCTTGAAGACCGTCTCGCACTGGTGGTGTGCGTTGACGCCCTTGAGGTTGTCGATGTGCAGGGTGACGCCAGCGTGGTTCACGAAGCCCTGGAAGAACTCGTAGGTGAGCTGGGTGTCGAAGCCGCCGATGCTGCCCGAGGTGAACGGGATGTCGATGTGCAGGCCAGGGCGGCCGGAGAAATCGATCACCACGCGCGACAGCGCTTCATCCAGGGGCACATAGGCGTGGCCATAGCGGCGGATGCCCTTCTTGTCGCCCACGGCCCTGGCAAAGGCCTGGCCCAGTGTGATGCCAACGTCTTCCACCGTGTGGTGGCCGTCGATGTGCAGATCGCCCACCGCATGGATGTCCAGATCGATCAGGCCATGGCGGGCGATCTGATCGAGCATGTGGTCGAAGAAGCCGATGCCGGTGTGCAGTTTGGCTGCACCGGAGCCATCCAGGTTCACGCGGACGGTGATCTGGGTCTCGGCCGTGTTGCGGGTGACTTCGGCCACGCGGTCGGCGCAAGCGGAAGCCAAATCGGGAGCGTTCATGCGGGGTTGGAAATCAGGGGTTCGCGCAGGATGTCGGTGAGCGCGGCGATGAGGGCATCGTTTTCAGAGGGCAGACCGACCGTCAGGCGGATACAGTTTGCCAGCAAACCGTGCAATCCGGAGACGTTTTTGATCAGGATGCCACGTGACTTGAGGGCCAGGAAGGCCGCGGCCGCGTCATTCACGCGCACCAGGATCATGTTGGCCTGGCTGGGAAAGGCGCGGGCGCCAGGCATGGTGGCCAGCGCGGTCATCAGTCGCTCGCGTTCGGCCTTGATGACCTCGGCCTGCCGGGCGAATTCGTCGGCGTGCTCCAGCGCGAACAGCGCCGTCTCGATGTTGAGCACGCTGACGTTGTAGGGTGGGCGCACCTTCTCGACCTGCTCGATGAGGTCCTTGTGCCCCATCATGTAGCCCAGCCGCACACCGGCCAGACCGAACTTGGACAGGGTGCGCATGAGCAGCACATGGGGGTGCTTGTGCAGGCGGCTCAGGTAGCTCTTGCTGGCAAAAGGCTGGTAGGCCTCGTCCAGGATGACCAGGCCCTGCCCATTGGCGCCCACGGCTTCCACGATCTGCTCGATGACGGCATCGTCCCAGAGGTTGGCGGTGGGGTTGTTGGGATAAGCGATGTAGGTCAGCGCCGGCTTGTGCTCACGGACGGCGGCCAGCATGGCCGGGCCATCGAGTTCGAAATCGGCGGTCAGCGGCACGCCGACAAAGCGCATGCCCGTCTGCCTGGCAAACGCCTCGTACATCACGAAGCCGGGCAGCGGGGCCAAGGCGACGGCACCTGGCTGCGCGCACGCCACCGACAGCAGCGAAATCAGTTCGTCGGAGCCATTGCCCAGGACGAGGCCGGCGTCCGCAGGGACACCTGCGTAGGCGCGCAAGGCCGCATGCAGCGCCTGCACCCGCACGCCGGGATAGCGGTTGAGCTCGACTTTGCCCAGCCGCTCACCCAGGCTGGCCTGCATGGCCGGGGGCAGCGTGAAGGGGTTCTCCATCGCGTCCAGCTTGATGTAGCCGGCGGCGTCCTGCACGACATAGGCATGCATGGCCCGCACATCGGCGCGAAAGGTGTTCAGCAAGGACGTGAGGTCGGCACCCATACCAGGAAGCAAATTGGCAGGCCCGGCCTGCAGTTGGAGAGGGACGGATTGTCTCATGCCCGCTTCGCTGCCTGGGCGTCAGGGGAGAACGGGCGCCAAAAGCGCTCGCGCCCCGTTTTTACCCGCATCCCCAAGCCCGCCCGCATCCATCATGATCACATGAATATGTGAAACACGCCTTCAGGCAGAAAGCGCTGCGCTTCCATCCATCCTTCCAGAGGAGTCCTCCATGCGTGAACTGACAAGCATCGAAATCGGTCATATCAGTGCCGGCGCCACGTCGGGCACAGGCAGCACACCTGTCAATCCGATTGCCGCGATCCTGGCCATCCCGGCCGCCTTGATCCTGTTTCCCCTGCTGATCGGATCGCTCTACAACCCGGGTGGCGGCAACGTCGAGAACTGGTGGTACGGCGTGGAAACCATCTTCGGTTTCTGAGCAACGAAAGGAGGGGCATCATGCGTGAACTGTCACGAAGCGACATCCAGGCCGTCTCCGGCGGCGCCAATCTGTTCGAGATCGTGGGTGGGCTGCTCATCGCCCCCGTGATGGCGGTGTTCCTCCAGCAACAGGTCCGGGACCACGCGGGCAAGGACATCTCGTATTGGGAAGCCCTCGGCACGCTGGTCGGGAGCCTGTTCACCAGTTGATCCGCGGCATGGCGTCGCGGTGGCAGCGTCAGGCCCGTGGCTCGAGGCGGAATTCGGCAGCCTGGGCGTGGGCCTGCAGGCCCTCACCGTAGGCCAGCACGGCGGCCGTCTTGCCCAGCACCTGCGCCCCGGCTTCACTCACCTCGATGAGGCTGGAGCGCTTCTGGAAGTCATAGACACCCAGCGGTGACGAGAAGCGCGCCGTGCCCGAGGTGGGCAGCACGTGGTTGGGGCCGGCGCAATAGTCGCCCAGGCTTTCGCTGGTGTAGGCGCCCAGGAAGATCGCACCGGCGTGCTTGAGCAGAGGCTCCCAGCGGTGCGGCTCGCTGGACGAGACCTCCAGGTGCTCGGGTGCGATGCGGTTGCTGATCTCGCAGGCCTCTTCCATGCTGCGCGTGAGGATCAGTGCGCCGCGGCCCTCCAGAGAGGCGCGGATGATGTCTGCGCGTGGCATGGTGGGCAGCAGGCGCTCGATCTCGGCCTGCACACGGGCGATGTAGGCGGCATCCGGGCACAGCAGGATGCTTTGCGCCAGCTCGTCGTGCTCGGCCTGGCTGAACAGGTCCATGGCGACCCAGTCCGGCGGGGTGCTGCCATCGGCCAGCACGAGGATCTCGCTGGGACCGGCGATCATGTCGATGCCGACCTGGCCGAAGACATGCTTCTTGGCGCTGGCCACATACGCGTTGCCGGGACCGGTGATCTTGTCGACCTTCGGGACCGTCGCGGTGCCATGAGCCAGGGCTGCGACGGCCTGCGCGCCGCCGATGGTGAAGGCGCGCGTGACGCCGGCCACATACGCTGCGGCCAGCACCAGCGGGTTCTTCTCGCCGCGGGGCGTGGGCACGACCATGATGATCTCTTCGACGCCGGCCACATGGGCCGGGATCGCGTTCATCAGCACGGACGAGGGATAGGCGGCCTTGCCACCCGGCACGTAGATGCCGACGCGGTCCAGCGGCGTGACCTTCTGGCCCAGCAGGGTGCCGTCTTCATCGCGGTAGGACCAGCTCAGGCCACAGGCCTGCTTCTGTCGCTCGTGATAGCTGCGGACACGTCGGGCGGCGGATTCCAGGGCTTCGCGCTGTTCGGCTGGCAGGCCGTCGAATGCGGCCTTGAGTTCGGCCTGCCCCAGCTCCAGCGCGGCCATGGCATCAGCCTGCAGATGATCGAAGCGCGCCGTGTATTCAAGCACCGCCGCATCGCCACGCAGGCGCACGTCGGCCAGGATGGCGCCCACGCGGTCTTCGATGGCCGTGTCCGTCTCGGCCGACCAGTGCAGCACCTTGTGGAAGGCGGCATCGAAGTCAGGCTGGGTGGTGGCCAGGTGGCGGATCTGGACGGTCATGGCGGCTTGGTACGGTGTCTCGGAATGCGGGAAATGCGGGGTGCGCTGAACGCGCAGCGCAATCCGAGAGTATCGCCTGAAGCCGGTGGCGTTGGCGGCAACCGGTGTTTCAGCGGGCCATCTGGCGCACCACGCCACATCAGCATGGCGCGTCGTGTGAGCCAGGGGCAGGCCGCCAGCAACAGCACGGCCGCGCACATCTGCGGCGTGAACAGATCCATGAAGGTGTGAATGTGGGCGATCTGAACGCCGGCATACACGATGAGCACCGTGCCGGCCAGCATGCCGAGCTGGCTGACCCAGTAGAACTCGGCTGCACTCATGGGCGTGAGCCCCATCATCAGGTTGACGACGAAATACGGGATCACGGGCGCCATGCGCATGGTGAAGAGGTAGTAACGGCCATCGCGCGCCACGCTGTTGTGCACGCCTTGCATGCGAGAGCCCAGCATGCGCTCGACCGGCTCGCGGAACACGTATCGCGCGCTGAGAAAGGCCAGCCATGCGCCCAGGCTGGAGGCAAAGGAGACGATCACCGTGCCCCAGAACAGGCCAAAGAGCGTGCCGGCCGGCATCGACAGCATGACGGCACCAGGAAAGGAGATGCCTGCCAGCAGCATGAAGGCCAGGAAGTACAGCAGGCCGAAGGACAGCGGATCGGCATCGCGCCAGGCCGTGGCGGTACCCAGATGCTGCTTGAAGGATTCGACGGTGAGGAAGCGGTCCAGGCGCAGGGCGAAGTAGGCCACGATGGACAGCACCACCATGGTCCCCAGCAGCATGCGCGTGGCGGCCTTGCCGCGCCCGGACTTCATCGCTCTCGATGCCTCCTGTCGATGGCGCGCGTCGTCACATTGGGAGGCCCTTGATCGGGCCGACGACGGGCGCTGGGCGCCATTGTCCGGCGCAGGCCCTGCATGGCGCAATGCGGAACTCTCCCGCCGCCGAACTGGGGGTGTCCGGCTCGGCAGGCAGTCGACAGTCGGCGCCTCAGGCCGGGATGGCCGACTGGAAGGCTTCGATCAGAGCGCGGATGGGCTCGCGCTTGAGCTTGAGTGCAGCTTGATTGACCACCAGGCGCGAGCTGATGTGCATGATCTGCTCGACCTCGACCAGCTTGTTGGCCTTGAGCGTGCTGCCGGTGGACACCAGATCGACGATGGCGTCGGCCAGGCCGGTCAAGGGGGCCAGCTCCATCGAGCCGTACAGCTTGATGAGGTCCACGTGCACGCCCTTGTCGGCGAAGTGCTGGCGCGCGATGGTGGTGTACTTGGTGGCCACGCGGATGCGCGAGCCTTGCTTGACGGCGGCTTCGTAGTCGAAGTCGGCGCGCACGGCCACACTCATGCGGCACTTGGCGATGTTGAGGTCCAGCGGCTGGTAGAGGTTGTCGCCGCCATGCTCGATCAGCACATCCTTGCCGGCCACGCCCAGGTCGGCGCCGCCGTGCTCCACATACGTGGGCACATCGGTGGCGCGCACCAGCACCACGCGCACGTCGTCACGGGTGGTGGGCAGGATCAGCTTGCGGGATTTTTCAGGGTCTTCGGTGACCTGGATGCCGGCGGCGGCCAGCAGCGGCAGCGTTTCTTCGAAGATGCGGCCTTTGGAGAGTGCGAGGGTGATCATGGAACTCATGGCAATCGTGCCCCAATGGATGCTGCACCCCAGGCGCAGCTCATTTCATCAAGCAGGACACCACGGAACCGGCTCTGCCGGGCCGTCGGTGTCGCCCCCTTGAGGGGGGGCGCGAAGCGCGTAGGGGGTGGGTTCATTTCACGCGGGTGATGTCGGCGCCGATGCCGCGCAGCTTGGCTTCCATGCGGTCATAGCCGCGGTCGAGGTGGTAGATGCGGTCCACCAGGGTCTCGCCATCGGCCACGAGGCCGGCGATCACGAGGCTGGCCGAGGCGCGCAGGTCGGTGGCCATCACCGTGGCGCCCGACAGTTTGCCGACGCCCGTGACCACGGCGCTGTGGCCGTCCACCGTGATCTTCGCGCCCAGGCGGATCAGCTCGTTGACGTGCATGAAGCGGTTTTCGAAGATGGTCTCGTGGATGACCGCGGTGCCTTCGGCCACGCAGTTCAGCGCCATGAACTGGGCCTGCATGTCGGTGGGGAAGGACGGGTATTCGCGGGTGCGAAAGCCCACGGCCTTGGGACGCCCCTCAGCATGCACGCGGATCCAGTCGGGGCCGGATTCGATGCCCACGCCGGCTTCACGCAGTTTCTCGATGACGGCTTCGAGGTGTTCGGCGTTGGCGCCACGCAGGGTGACGTCGCCACCCGCAGCACCCACGGCGCACAGGAAGGTGCCCGTCTCGATGCGGTCGGGGATGATGTGGTGAGGCTGGTCGGTGCTCAGGCCATGCAGGCGATCGACGCCCTGGATGCGGATGCGGTGGGTGCCGTGGCCTTCGATCTTGGCGCCCATGGCGATCAGCATCTCGGCCAGATCGGTGATCTCGGGTTCCTGGGCCGCGTTTTCGAGGATGGTCTCGCCTTCGGCCAGCGCGGCGGCCATCAGGAAGTTCTCGGTGCCGGTGACCGTGACCATGTCGGTGGTGATGCGCGCACCTTTCAGGCGCGTGGGCTGGCCCTGGGCATCCAGCGGCGTGCGGGCTTCGATGTAGCCGTGCTCCACGGTGATCTGGGCGCCCATGGCCTGCAGGCCCTTGATGTGCTGGTCCACCGGGCGCGAGCCGATGGCGCAGCCGCCAGGCAGCGACACGCGTGCACGGCCGAAGCGCGCCAGCAACGGGCCGAGCACGAGGATGGAGGCGCGCATGGTCTTGACCAGTTCATAAGGCGCCTCGGGCTTGTCGACCAAGCCGGCATCCAGGGTCACGCGGCTGGGATCGTCGCCATGGCGCTCGATGTCCACGCCCATGTTGCGCAGCAGCTTGAAGGTGGTGGAGACGTCCTGCAGTTGCGGCACGTTGGCCAGCGTGACCGGCTCAGCGCTCAGCAGCGCCGCGCACAGGTCAGGCAGGGCGGCGTTCTTGGCGCCGGAGATCGTCACGTCGCCTTGCAGGCGACGGCCGCCGCGGATCAGGAGTTTGTCCATGAAGCACAAAGGGCGCGATGCCGCCGCCATCAGCGGGGTCGCGCCGGAATGAAAGTCAAATGATGGAAACCGAATGCAGCGGACGCGCGCAGGCCGAGTGAGTCAGCGGACGTTTCCAGCAGGCGTTTCAGCAGGCGCAAAAGCGGGCGGTCATGCAGCCTGCTCAGGCCCCTTGGCCTTGAGCAGCCCATTCGGCCGGCGTCAGCGTCTTCATCGACAGCGCGTGGATCTGCTCGCGCATTCTATCGCCGAGGGCCTGGTAGACGCGCTGGTGGCGTCCGATGCGGGTCTTGCCCTCGAATTCGGCCGAGACGATGGTGGCAAAAAAATGCTGGCCGTCACCTTCGACCTCCAGGTGCGCGCAAGGCAGGCCGGCGGCGATGTAGTGCTGGACTTCGGCAGGGGTGGGATTGGCCATGGTGGGTTCTCTTGCAGCGGAGGAAGGCGGGATCAATGCCGGATTTTGTACCCGGTCTTGAGCAGGTGCAGCGCGAGCCAGGAAACCCCGAGCGTTGCGCTCGCCACCACGCCCAGGCTGAGCCAGGGGCTGACGTCGCTGACGCCGAAGAAGCCGCGCCGGAACCCGTCGATCAGATAGAAGAAGGGGTTGAGGTGGGACAGCCCCTGCCAGAAGGCCGGCAGCGAATGCACCGAGTAGAACACGCCCGACAAGAAGGTCATGGGCATGATGATGAAGTTCTGGAAAGCGGCCATCTGGTCGAACTTGTCGGCCCACAGGCCGGCGATCAGGCCCAGCGCGCCCAGCAGGCAGCCGCCCAGCACGGCAAAGACCAGGGCCCAGACCGGCTCGGCCATCCCGGGAGGCGCAAACCAGGCGGTGACGGCGAACACGCCCATCCCCACGGCCAGGCCGCGCACCATGGACGCGCCCACATAGGCCATGAACCAGGCCCGGTGCGACAGCGGTGTCAGCAGCACGAAGACGAGGTTGCCAGTGATCTTGCTCTGGATCAGCGACGACGAACTGTTGGCGAACGCGTTCTGCAGCAGGCTCATCATCACCAGCCCCGGGATCAGGAAGCGGGTGTAGCCGATGCCCTGGAACACCTGCACATGGTCTTCCAGCACGTGGCCGAAGATCAGCAAGTACAGCACCGCGGTGAGCACGGGCGCGGCAATCGTCTGGAAGCTGACCTTCCAAAAGCGCAGCACCTCCTTGATGAACAGGGGGCGGGCGCCTTGCACAGAGGCCAGCCAGGTGGTGCGTGCGTTCATGCCGCCCTCCCCTGCTGGCCTTGCATGATCTCCAGGAACACATCTTCCAGATCGGCGCGGCCCATCTCCAGATCCTCCACATGGCAGCCTGCGTTGCGCAGTTTGATGAGGATCTGCTCGACCTCGGCGGCATCGTGCGCTGGCACCTGCACCACCCGGCCGGTGATGCGGGCGTGCGCCGCCAGATCGGGTGGCAGCGGTGCGTCCGTCTTGAAGCGCAGCATGGTGGATGCCGTGCCGGCCAGCAGTTCGGACGTGCGCTGGAGTGCGACCATCTGGCCCAGCTTGAGCATGCCGATGCGCTGGCACAGGGCCTCGGCTTCTTCCAGGTAGTGGGTGGTCAGCAGCACGGCATGGCCCTGCTTGTTGAGCTGGGAGACGAAGTGCCAGAGCGTCTGGCGCAGTTCCACATCGACCCCGGCCGTGGGCTCGTCCAGCACGATGACGGGCGGGCGGTGGACCAGAGCCTGTGCGACCAGCACGCGGCGCTTCATGCCGCCCGAGAGCTGGCGCATGTTGGCATCGGCCTTGTCGGTCAGGCCGAGGTGGGCGAGCAGTTCGTCGATCCAGGCATCGTTGCGGCGCAGGCCGAAGTACGCACTCTGGATACGCAGCGTCTCGCGCACCGAGAAGAAGGGGTCGAACACCAGTTCCTGCGGGACCACGCCCAGCGCCCGGCGTGCGGCGGCGTAGTCGTTCACCACGTCATGCCCCTGCACGGTGACCCTGCCGGAGGTGGCGCGGCTCAAGCCCGCCAGGATGCTGATCAGCGTGGTCTTGCCGGCGCCATTGGGCCCCAGCAGGCCGAAGAACTCGCCTTCTTCGATGTCGAAGCTGACGCCCTGGAGGGCCCGCACGGTGCGGCCGTCGGCGGCGAAGGTCTTGGTGACGTTCTGGAAGGAAACAGCGCTCATGAGGGCGCCCATTCTAAGAGGGGCGATCCAGGCCGGCTGGCGTGGGGACATGGGCTGAGGTGGCGCAAGGACCATGGCGAAATCGGATGTAACATCCCCCGCGCCTGCGCCGCCTTGGGTGGCGCAGCTCCCAGCGACACCCTATTTGCGGAGACAAGAACATGTCCGACCTTCAAGCCCGTTTCGACAAAGCCGTTGCCGACTCCAAGCTGCTGCCGGCCAAGCCCGACAACAGCACGCTGCTGCAGATCTATTCGCTGTTCAAACAGGGCAGCGTGGGCGACGTCCAGGGGGATCGCCCGGGTTTCACGGATTTCGTCGGTCGTGCCAAGTACGACGCATGGGCGGCACTCAAGGGCAAAAGCAAGGAAGCGGCCCAGCAGTCCTACATCGATCTGATCGAATCGCTCAAGGCCAAGTAAGGAGTAAGGCCAAGTGATCAGGCCTGGCCGCCCGCCTTCTGGATGATGCGATCGAGGTTGCGGTCGATCTCCGATTCGATCATCGGCTTGAAGGCGGCCATCATCATGCCGAGCTTGATGTGCAGGTCGAAATCGGTGGCCGTCACGGTCATGGTGCCGTGCACGCCCATGCGCTCGAAATGGATCACGTCCTGATCGGCGCCTTCTTCGTGGCTGCACTTCAGGCCCATCTTCGTGGCGCCCTCCTCGGCCCATTGACGGGCCAGTTCACGGGCCTTGTCCAGGCCCAGCGTGTGGGCGTGATGGACCTTCACGTCGCTCATGCGGTCTCCTTCCAGAAATGCTGATGGTGGATCAGCCGCCACTATATCGGTGATGCTGGCCATGCACGCAGGCCGCTTGCCACGGAGAACAGCGGACCTGGCGTGAAGCACGGCCGATCCGCGGAGTTTCCCGTGATGCGCCCCCGATGTGCCGGGTGAGCACCCCCAGGCGCCTCGTGGCTGCTTGGATCACGTGGGCGCGCAGGTAAGATCCTTGCCTCCAGGACACCCTGTCGGGCCGATCTGCACCATGACCCTTGCCGCCACCGAATCGCCGAACGCCGTCTTGCCGGAACTGCAGGACCAGGCAGACGCCATCCGGGCCCTGCGTCGGGACATCCACGCGCATCCCGAACTGTGCTTCGAAGAAGTCCGCACGGCGGACGTGATCGCGCGCACGCTGGAGGCCTGGGGCATCGAGGTGCATCGGGGCCTGGGCAAGACGGGGGTGGTGGGCGTGATCCGCGGCGCCCCCGGGCCGCGTGCGGTGGGCTTGCGCGCCGACATGGATGCGCTGCCCATGACCGAGCACAACACCTTCGGCCACGCCAGCCGCCACCATGGCCGCATGCATGCCTGCGGGCACGACGGGCACGTGGCCATGCTGCTGGCGGCCGCGCAGTACCTGGCCGCGCACCGTGACTTTGCAGGCACCGTCTACCTGGTGTTCCAGCCGGCGGAAGAAGGTGGCGGCGGCGCGCGCGAAATGATGGCCGACGGCCTGTTCGAACGCTTCCCCATGGATGCGATCTTCGGCATGCACAACTGGCCCGGCATGGCAGCGGGGCACTTCGCCGTCAAGAAGGGGCCGTGTTTCGCGTCCAGCAACGAGTTCCTGATCCGCATCCAGGGCAAGGGCTGCCATGGCGCGATGCCGCATCTGGGCATCGACCCGGTGCCGATCGCCTGCCAGCTGGTGCAGGCCTTCCAGACCATCCTCACGCGCAACATGCGGCCGGTGGAGACCGGCGTCATCTCGGTGACGATGATCGAGGCCGGTGAGGCCACCAATGTCATCCCCGAATCCGTGACCATGCAGGGCACGGTGCGCACCTTCAGCGACGACACGCTGGACCTCATCGAAAACCGCATGCGCGAACTCACACAGCACGTGTGTGCCGCCTTTGGCGCCTCGGCCGAGTTCAGCTTCAGCCGCAACTACCCGCCCACGATCAACCACGCCAAGGAGGCGGCGTTCGTGCGCCAGGTGATGACCGAGGTGGCAGGCGCCGACCATGTGCATGAGTTTGAGCCGACCATGGGCGCCGAAGACTTCAGCTTCTTCCTGCAGAAGAAGGCAGGCGCCTACTTCGTGATCGGCAATGGCGACGGCACGCACCGCGAAGGTGGCCATGGCCTGGGGCCGTGCACGCTGCACAACCCCAGCTACGACTTCAATGACGACCTGATCCCGACCGGCGCCACCCTGTGGATCAGGCTGGCGCAACGCTGGCTGAGCCAGCCTTGAGGCGACGCTGGCGGCTCGCCATCCAGCGCAGCAGCAGCACGGCCAGCAGCAGCAAGGTAGGCAGTGTGTAGACCGGCATCATCGGGATGCGCTTGGCATTGCCCAGCAGGAAACTCAGCCACAGATAGTGGCTACCCCAGGTGTGCAGCAGCTTCCAGGCGCGTGGGCCGATCCAGGCTGCCGTGCGGTCGAAGGAGGTGGCGCCCATCGCCCAGATGAAGGCATACGCCAAGCCGCCGGTGATGAAGGTCGACACCGGCACCAGGGCCTTGAACATCACGGGATCCGTCTGCCAGTAGGCATGGATGCAGGCCGCGTGCAGGGTGTGCGAGACCACCAGCAGCCAGCCCCATTGGCGGCGCAAGGCACGGATCCAGCGGGTGGCGCTGCCGGGCCACAAGGTGAAGGCCGCCGCGGCACCGTAAGCCAGCAGGAAGAAGGCCAGCGACGAGCGTGCGGTTGCGCGGATGGCCATGCGGATGCCGTCCAGCCCCGGCTGCCATGAGAGACAGGCCACCACCATGGCCAGCAGGGCCACGATGCCGAGCGTCGTCACGGCAGCGCGAGGCGGCGCCCAGGGCTTCGACGAAGGGATCGACGATGGCATCGATGACATGGATGGGCCTCCTGAGTGTGTGATGCGATGCGGGGATGCTAGGTCAGGCTTCACCTCGGCACCAAGCACAATGCGCAGTGCTTACATTGCATCGCGCCACGTGACTTGATCCGGCCCTTCCATGTCTCCACGCATGTCTTCACGCCACACAGCAGACACCTCTGACACCGCAGATGCAGCCCGCCGGTCGACGAAGCGACGCCAGCGTGACGGGGCCGGCGCATCGGCGCGTCAACCCGCCAGGCCCTACCACCATGGCAAGCTGCGCCAGGCCCTGATCGACATGGCTGTCGTCGTGGCCGAAGAAACCGGCAAGGACCTCATCAGCGTGCGCGAAGTGGCGCGTCGGCTGGGTGTGTCGTCGGGCGCGCCCTTTCGCCACTTCCCTGATCGGGAAGCCTTGATGACCGCGGTGGCCGAGGAGGCGACGATGCGGCTGAGGCTGCGGGCCGAGCGCGATCTGATGGACGCACCGCCACGCGCGATGACCCGGCTCAAGGTGCTGGGCCGCAGCTTCATCGAATGGGCCCTGAGCCACCCCACCCAGTTCAGACTGGTGTCATCGAGGCGCCTGTTTGATTTCGACGGCTCGGCGAGCCTGGGCACGCACTTCGGCGTGGTGCGCGGCATGACGCTGGCCCTGGTCAGGCAGGCGCAGGCCGAGGGCGATCTGCCGGCCGGCGCCGCCGACGAACTGGCCCTCGGCCTGCGGGCCCTGGTCTATGGTCTGACACGCATGCAGGTCGATGGCCAGTTGGCGCAATGGCAGGTGCCGCCGGCCGCCTCGGCCGAGACCCTGATCCGCACCATGGACCTGCTGCTCGATGGCCTCAGCCAGCGCGCACCGGCTGCGGGTCAGGACGCCGCATCCTGATCCCAACTCACGCGGTTCCATTGCAGTGCGCGGTTGCGCCAGTGCTCCTCGATGGCCTGGACGAAATCCGGGCGGACCAGTTTGGCGCGCTGGATGAGCCAGTCCTCGTCTTCGTGGCGGATGACGACGCCTTCGAGCGAGCCATCGCGAAAGCGGCTGCGGTGGCTCTGCACCCATTGCGTCAGTTCGGCCAGCGTGGCCCGGCCCTGGCTCACGCGCGGCACTTCGCGGATGGCCAGTCTGGGTGCCCAGTTCATGCCGGCGGCGCGTGCTCCAGAAGCGGCCGGTGCGGCGGTCATACACATCGAAGGCGAGGAACCAGTCGGGCAAGGTGGCGTAATCGAGCGAGTGCTGGGCCGCACACCATTCGCCGAACAGGATGAGCTGATCGCCCAGGGCGTCGAACAAGGTGTCTTCGCGGATGGCCAGCCATTCGTCCAGGCGCGCAAACTGGCCGCCGTATGGCTTGTTGAGGTACTGGCCGCGGTTCTGCACATGCAGCACGCCTTCGCTGTTGAAGGAGATGCCCATGTTGGCCCCATCGAGCTTCTCCTCGATCACCACCGGGTGCTGAAGCAGGCCCTGCACCTCGTCGGGCGCCAGCACCTTGTCGTCGCGGGGCGAGCCCGGTGAAAGCCAGGCGATGTGGGGCGTGTGCGGGAAGCGGAAGAAGTCGCTCATGGTCGAAGTCTTGTTCGAAGATGCCTTGCTGCGCGATGAACTAGGCGCCGAACTTGTGAAGATGGAAGGCCTGTACCTCCGCCTCGCACAGGTACTGCACGGACACGCCCTGCAGCGCCAGCGCAGGGCTCCAGTCCAGCCATTTTGAATCGGTGGCCTGCAGGATGGGCGGATGTTCGGGATGCGCACAGGCCACGGCGATGAACTTGCGATCGGCGGCGTCGAAGTTTGCGAGCACCGGATCATCCGGGAAGGACGCGTAGCCCCGCGCCGGGTCGGGCACCAGCGTGACCAAGTCACAGCGCGCAGCATCGTCGAGGCGGTGCAGAAGCCATCTCAAGAAAGCATCGCCTGCACCTTGCCCGTTGCTGGCGTGGGTCTTGTGCTGGTATTCACGCACGATCTCGAACTGGTCGTCCAGCGCAATGCGGCCGGTGGCCATCAGGGTTTCGAGCCAGTGGGCGCAGCGCCGCACGCAGTCGGCCGAGACGCCGGGATGCTGGCCGTTGGCCACCAGCAGCACATTGGTGTCGACCACATAGGTGGCGGCGCGCGGCGCATCCGGCTGACACGGCACATCGATGCGAGGATCGCTTCGAAGATCGTCCTGGGAGGTTGGGCCGGGCGTGTTGCGGGAGGCATGACTCATGATCGGCCACGATTGTGCCCGCAGACCGGCACCGGACGCCATGGCGGGCTGCCGGCTTGTTCGCCGGATCGGCGGCTTTCAGGGGGCGGTATCCTTAGGCCCCATGTACGCGCAATTCTTTGGTCTGAAACAGGCGCCGTTTTCCATCGCGCCGGATCCGCGTTACCTGTTCATGAGCGAACGCCACCGCGAGGCGCTGGCCCACCTGCTGTATGGCGTGGGCGGCGGCGGTGGCTTCGTCGTGCTCACCGGCGAGATCGGCGCCGGCAAGACCACGGTCTGTCGGTGCTTTCTGGAGCAGATCCCGCGCCGCACCAATGTCGCGTACATCTTCAACCCGAAGCTGACGGTGGCCGAGCTGCTCAAGTCCATCTGCGACGAGTTCCGCATCCCCTATCAGCACGAAGGCCCCGGCACCGCGACCATCAAGGACTACGTCGATCCGCTCAACGAGTTCCTGCTCAAGACGCACGCCGTCGGTCAGAACAACGTCCTCATCATCGACGAGGCGCAGAACCTGTCGCCCGATGTGCTGGAGCAGTTGCGCCTGCTGACCAACCTGGAAACCAGCGAGCGCAAGCTGCTGCAGATCATGTTGATCGGCCAGCCGGAGCTGCGCACGATGCTGGCGGCGCCCGAACTGGAGCAACTGGCCCAACGTGTCATCGCACACTTCCACCTCGATGCCTTGACCGAAGAGGAAACGGGCCAGTACATCCAGCATCGCCTTTCCGTGGCCGGGCTCAAGCGCGGCCGCCTGTTCGATGCGAAGGCGGTGCGCCGCATCCACCAGTTGAGCAAGGGTGTGCCCCGCCGCATCAACCTGCTGTGCGATCGCGCCCTGCTGGGCGCCTATGCCGAGAACAAGACCAAGGTGGATCGCAGCATCGTGGACAAGGCCTCGCAGGAGGTGTTCCCGACGCAGAAGGCGGCGCATCCGAGCACGCCGGCTGCCGCCCCGCCGCCACCGCCTCCCCCGCTCGCACGCAGCCGCAAGAAGCGCCAGGATGGCGATTGGCGGCAATGGGTCGGCGCGGGCCTGATGTTCGCCGCAGTGGCCAGCCTGGGTGGCGTGGGTTGGCTCTACCAACAAAGGCAGCAGGGCCCCAAGAGCGCGGCGCGACCCGCAGGCGGCGCCTCCGCCGCGGCCGCGACTTCTTCAGCGACCGGTTTGGCGGCCGCCTCATCTGCGCCCCTCACGAAGTCTGGACCCCATGCTGCTGCCGGGCGGGCATCCGGCCCTCACGCCGCGGGCAGCCAGATGAGCACGACGCTGAGCCCGCCCCTGGCCGACGCCGCCTTGATCCAGCCGCTGGCATGGCGCAAGGAAAACCAGGCCTTGCGTGCCCTTGCCGCCCAATGGCGCCTCACGCTGGCCGAAGGCGATGTGTGTTTCCTGGCCCAGCAGCAGGATGTCGCCTGTTTCCGCAACAGCGGAGGCCTGTCGCTGGTGCGCCAGTTGGAGCGCCCCGTGGTGCTGCTGCTGCACGACAGCCGCGAGCAGGCCATGTATGCCGTGCTGACCGGCCTGCATGGGCCCGATGCCGTGCTCCAGACCGAGAACAAGACTTTTGCCGTGCCACTGTCGGAATTGGGCAAGATCTGGCGCGGCGATTTCGTCACCCTGTGGCGCACGCCGCCGGGCTTCAAGGGCAAGGTGCTGCCCGGCCACGCCGGCCCCTCGGTGGACTGGCTGGGCACCCAACTGGCGCGGCTGGACAAGGGCCCCGTGCCTTCGGGCAAGCAGATGTATGACGCCGGGATGCGTTCGCGGGTGTACGCTTTCCAGATGACGCAGGGCCTCAAGCCCGATGGCGTGGTCGGTGCCACCACGTTCATGCAGATCAACCGGGCGATCGGCATCGATGAACCTCGCCTTCAGACCGGCCCTCTGGCAGGAAGATAAGACGATGTCCTACATCCTGGATGCCCTCAAGAAAGCGGATGCCGAACGCGAACGCGGCACGGTTCCGGGTCTGCACGCGCAGCATCAGGCGCCAGCACCGGATGACGACGATGAGGCCCGCCCCCCCCGCAGCGTGCCGCTGGTGTGGGTGGGTGCCGGCGTGGCCGCCACGGTGATCGCGGTGTTGAGCTGGCAACTGATGAGCCGTGGTCCGCACGAGCCCGAGACGGTGACGCAAGCCGGCGGCGCAGCAACCGGGGCGCAGCCGCCTGTGGCCATGGTGCCCGCGCCGGACGTGGCGCCGCCCCCCCCGACGCCCGTGATGCCGACACCCATGCCGCCTCAGACTCCGATGGCCCAGATGCCGGCGCCAGCCCCAGCACCACTGCCGAATACGTCACCGGCGGTGCAGCCCCCCTCCTCGGGGAGCACGGCCTCCGCTCATGCCGACGCGATGCCGGCATCGCCGGCCGCCGCCCCTATGGTCTCTCCACGCGCCACGGTCCCTGCAAATCTCCGGCAATGCGAAGCGCCGCGGGCAAGGCCGCCGCGTCGGAAGGCCGCATCCCCAGCTACAACGAACTGCCCGACGACATCCGCCGCGAGATCCCGCTACTCACGATCGGTGGGGCGATGTATTCGCCCACGCCATCGCAGCGCATGCTGATCGTCAACAGCCAGGTCTTCCATGAAGGGGATCAGCCGTACCAGGGCATGGTGCTGGAAGAGATCCGACTGAAGTCCGCCGTGTTCAGCTACCGCGGCCACCGCTACAGCGTCAGTTACTGAGGCGAAGACGCAGCACCACAGCGCCCCTCAGACCTCGCGCGAAAAGCGCACTTCCACATCACGCGGCGGCGCATGGTAAGGCGCAGACGACACCAGCACGTCCGCGCCCGCATCGGCATAGGCCACGGCATTGCCTGCGTTCACCCCGCCAGCCACGGCCAGCATGGGATGCAGCCCGCTCTTGTGCAGAGCCAGCCGGCATTGGCGCACATGCTCGGGCGTGAAGCGCTCCAGCTGCAGTTCATCGGCGCCGGATTCGGCCATGGCCAGGGCCTCCTGCATGCTGCCGACCTCCACCACCAGATGCTTTTCCGGCTGGAAGCGGCGCAGCTTGCCGACCGCATCATCGCGGCTGGCATCGACGAACACGCGGTGCTCGGTGAACAGCAGCAGGCTGTCGGACAGGCCCAGGCGGTGCATGATGCCGCCGCCGCTGTAGACCGCCTTGACCGCCAGGGCCCGCGTGCCGGGAAAGGTCTTGCGGGTGCAGGCCAGCGGCACCATGTGCCCCGCCGCGCGCAACTCGGTCACGATGCGGGCCACCTCGCTGGCAATGCCGCTGGCGTATTCGATGAGGGTCTGCGCCACCTTCCACACCAGCAACAGCGTTGCGGCATGGCCATGCGCGGTCAGCAGCTCGGCGCCCGTCAGCACATGGCTGCCCGATGGCGCCAGCAAGGTGGCGCTGGCACCGTGCAACTCGAACAGGCGCACGGCTTCTTCGGTGCCGCACACCGTCATCGGCTGACGGGCAGCCATCACCACATGGCCGTGCTGTGTCCCCAGCCCCAGCCCCATGGTGCTGATGTCGCCATAAGGCGCGTCTTCGCGCAGCAGGGCTTCCAGGGCTTCGTCGGACAAGGCTCTGAGCATGGTCGGGCACTCCAAGAACGGACTGTCCGCCCATCATGGCACCACCCGCAATCCACAGGCTTGATCTGGGAGAAGGGCTTTTCGCCGCCGCGTCCACAATGCCACGCGCGGCGATGCGGCGAGGGCTCAGGCCGGCTGCGGCGATGCCGCGTCGGCACAACGCTGGGCCAGATGCGCCAGCGCCTCTTCCACCTGATCGACCAGCACCAGGCACAGATCGCCCGGCTCCAGGCTGTCGAGCGCTGCATCGATGGCCACGAATTCGCCCCGGATCTCCAACACCTTCTGGGCACGCTGAGCCTTGCTCAGCCCTTCGCGCAGCAGGGCCAGCACCTCGCCGTCCTCGCGACCACGCTGGCAGGCATCCTGGAACAGGAAGAACTCGTCGAAGGCATTGCCGAGGATGGCCGTCTGCTCGCGGATGTCTTCATCGCGGCGGTCGCCCGCCCCGCTGATGACCACCTTGCGACGCTGTGCCGGCAAGGCTTCCACCGCCGTGACCAGGGCGCGCATGGCATCCGGGTTGTGGCCGTAGTCGGCGATCACCGTGGCGCCGCGGAAGTCCATCACGTTGAAGCGGCCCGGCGCGTTATCGGCATCGTTGACAAAGCTGGCCAGGCCGCGGCGGATGGTGTCCCAATCCAGGCCTGAACTCCAGGCCGCACCAATGGCCGCCATCACGTTCTCGACCTGGAAGCCGATGCTGCCGTTGCGGGTGATGGGGATGTCACGCAGCAGCAGGCTTTCGCGCCAATTGCCCTCCGACACGACGATGGCGTCACCATCAACACACAGCGTGCGCTTGCCTTGTGCGCGGTGGGCGGTCAGCACGGGGTTGTGCGAGTCCATCGCGAAATAGATGATGCCGCCCGGGCACTTGGGCGCCATGGCCGTCACGATGGGGTCGGCCGCGTTCAGCACGGCAAAGCCGTCCGGCGCCACGTTCATCACGATCACGCGCTTGAGCACCGCCAGGTCTTCGACCGTGGTGATGTAGTTCAGGCCCAGGTGGTCACCCGCGCCGATGTTGGTCACCACCGCCGTCTGGCAGCGGTCGAAGCCCAGGCCTTCTCGCAAGATGCCGCCGCGGGCCGTCTCGAACACGGCCGCGTCCACATCCGGATGCATCAGCACGCTGCGGGCGCTCTTGGGGCCGGAGCAGTCGCCGCTGTCGATCTGGCGGCCGTTCACATAGACGCCATCGGTATTCGTCATGCCCACGCGCAGGCCGCTGGTGGCCAGCAAGTGCGCCGTCAGGCGCGCCGTGGTCGTCTTGCCATTGGTGCCGGTCACGGCCACCACGGGGATGCGGCCGTCGTCGCCCGGCTTGTACAGGTTGGCGATCACGGCCTCGCCCACATTGCGGCCCTTGCCGAACGAGGGCGACAGGTGCATGCGCAGGCCGGGCGCCGCGTTGACTTCGACGATGCCGCCGTTCTGCTCTTCCAGCGGCTTGTGCACGCTTTCGGCCAGCACGTCCACGCCGCAGATTTCCAGGCCGATGGTCTGGGCCGCGGCGATGGCGCGGGCGGCCACTTCCGGATGCACGTCGTCCGTCACATCGGTGGCGGTGCCGCCGGTGGACAGGTTGGCGTTGTTGCGCAGGATGACGCGCCGTCCGATCTCGGGGATCGAGTCGGGCTTGAGGCCCTGCACGCCCAGGCGCGCGATGGCGATGTCGTCGAAGCGGATCTTGGTCAGCGAGGTGGCATGGCCTTCGCCGCGACGCGGATCGGCATTGACCTTATCGACCAGTTGGCGCACGGTGTGCACACCATCGCCGATGACATGCGGCGGATCGCGGCGGGCAGCGGCCACGAGGCGATCGCCGACGACCAGCATGCGGAAGTCGTTGCCGGGCAGGTACTTTTCGACCATCACGGTGCCGATCTCGGCGGCAGCGCGGTAGGCGATCTCCAGGTGATCGCGGCTGACGATGTTGACCGTCACGCCCTTGCCCTGGTTGCCGTCCTGCGGCTTGACGACGACGGGCAGGCCGATTTCCTCGGCCACGGCCCAGGCGTCCTCCACATCGGTGACCGGGCGGCCGATGGGCACGGGCACGCCGGCCGCGGCCAACAGGCGCTTGGTCAGATCCTTGTCCTGCGCAATCGATTCAGAGACGGCGCTGGTGTTGTCCACCTCGGCGGCCCAGATGCGGCGCTGCTTGGCGCCCCAGCCAAATTGAACCAGGCTGCCGCTGGTCAAACGGCGCCAGGGGATGCCGCGGGCCGCCGCAGCGGTGACGATGGAGCCGGTGCTCGGGCCCAGGCGCACGTCTTCGTCCAGCTCGCGCAACTCGGCCATGGCCTGCTCGGCGTCGAAGCTGCCTTCGTTCAAGGCGGCCTGCACCAGCTCCTGGGCCTTCTTGAAGGCCTGGCGGCCGACATCCTCTTCGCTGTACTCGACCACCACCTGGTAGACACCCGGCTCGACCGTGGCCGCCGTGCGGCTGAAGGTGACGGGGCAGCCGGCCTGCGCCTGCAAGGCCAGCGAGGCGGCCTCCAGCACATGGGCCAGGCTGATCTGGCCGGGGCGGCCGTCGGGGCGCAGCGGGCCCAGTGTGGGGAACAGCTTGCGCAGCCGATCCTCGAACCCAGGCAGCTTGTCGAGTGCGCACTCGGCGCTCTCGCACGCCACGACGGCTTCGATCGCCGTGTGCCGGCTCCAGAGATTGGGGCCGCGCAGGGCCCGGATGCGTGAAACGTCCATCAGCGTCTACTCTTGAAGAATTTTGCTGGCAATGAGGCTCAACGGGCCGCCTTGGGCTGCGGATCGAAGGTTTCCAGGCCAGCGGCGATGAGTTCAGGCGGGATGCCCAGGGCCCAGGCCACTGCCACGGCGGCCAGCAGCGAGCGCACGCTGGCGCCCGGCACGGCCTGGGGCGATCCACCCGTCATGCGGCGCGCGGCGGCGCCATCGAGGTCGGCACAGCGGACCGGCATGTAGCCGTTGTGGGTCAGCAGCACGTGGTGCCCTTCGATCGACACGGTGCGGCCGCCCTTGGCGCGGTGCGCCACCATGGCCGGATTGTTGTGATCCAGGTCATAGAAGATGACCTCGCCATCGCACAGCTCGGCCATCTCGACCAGGCGCTCGTCGGCGGCATTGAGCACGGCCACGCCATCGGGCAGCACCACGTCCACCTGGGTGCGCAGCACCTTGAACATCTGGCCGGTTTCGTGGATGTCGTGCTCGGCCAGGGACGGATCCACCGGCGCCTCGGCACCCAGCAGGTCGGTGACCACGCCCACGGCGCAGCGGTCGTAGGCCAGGCCGTCGTTCAGGATGCTGGCGGCATTGTTTTCCAGCACCACGGCGTTGACCTCGCGGTTCATCAGCAGGCGCTGGCCGGAGGCCCAGTTCGCGCTGTCGCGGGATTCGATGCGGCGGGTGCCCAGGAACATGCCCTCGCGGCACGCCAGGCCCACATGCTTGCCGCTCAGGTGCAGCAGCCAGGCCGTCAGGCGGGCGATGTTGCTGGTGCCCTGCGAGCCGGCCACGCCGATGATGGGCACGCGGCCCGAGGCGTCCTCGTCGAACAGGTGATCCACGATGGCCTTGCCCACCGGGCGCGGCAGGCCTTCGGCGGGCTTGAGGTGCATCAGCAGGCCGGGGCCCGCGTTGACCTCGACGATGGCGCCGCGCTGGGCCAGCAGCGGCTTGGAGATGTCCTCGGCCACCACGTCCACACCGGCGATGTCCAGGCCGACCACGCGCGCAGCCAAGCCCACCAGATAGGCCACATCCGGGTGGACCTCATCGGTGCAGTCGATGGCGACGTTGCCGTTGCGCTGGATCAGCACGCGGCGGCCGGCGGCGGGCACCGAGGCCGGCGTCAGGCCCTGGCGCTCCAGATCGCGCAGCACCACATCGTCTTCTTCGACATTGATGCGGTTGAGCGGGAAGTCTTCCGTCAGCCCGCGGCGCGGATCGGTGTTGAGCTGGCTGTCGATCAGTTGCACAACGGTAGATTGACCATCACCCGTCACCCAGGCGCTTTCGCCCCGGGCGGCCGCGACCACCTTGCCACCCACCACGAGGATGCGGTGCTCGTCGCCGCGCACATAACGCTCGACCAGCACATCGCTGCCATGCTGCTCGGCCAGGCGGAAGGCCGCTTCCACGTCTTCCTTCGTGGTGAGGTCCAGCGAGACGCCGCGGCCATGGTTGCCGTCCGTCGGCTTGATCACCACGGGCAGGCCGATATCCTGCGCGGCCTCCCATGCGCCTTCGACCGTCGTCACCACTTCGCCTTCCGGCACGGGCACGCCGCAGGACTTCAGCAGGCTCTTGGTGAGGTCCTTGTCCTTGGAGATGCCTTCGGCGATGGCGCTGGTCAGGTCGGATTCGGCCGTCCAGATGCGGCGCTGTGCGGCGCCGTAGCCGAGTTGCACCAGATTGCCTTCGTTCAGCCGGATGTGGGGGATGCGGCGATCGGTCGCGGCGCCCACGATGGCGGCGGTGCTGGGGCCGAGGTAGTACTCGTCGATGCTCTCGCGCACCTGCTCAACGGCGGCGGGCACGTCGAAGGCCTCGTCGTTGATGGCGGCCATCAGCAGCGCATGGCCGGCCTTGAGCGCCGCACGGGCGACCTGCTCGTCCCGGGCGCGGAACACCATGCGGTAGACCCCGGGGCGGGAGGTGCTGCGCGTCTGGCCGAAACCGGTGGGCATGCCGGCCAGGTTCAGCAACTCGATCACCACGTGTTCGAGGATGTGGCCGGCCCAGGTGCCTTCGTTGAGGCGCTCGATGAAGCCGCCGCGCTCACCCACGCCGCAGTGGTGCTCCACCAGGGCGGGCAGCATGCCGGTCAGCCGTTCCGTGAAGCCGGGCAGCTTGTTGGAGGGAAAGTTTTCCAGCTCGCCGAGGTCCAGCCAGACTTCGAGCACCGGACGGTAAGTCCAGATGTTGGGGCCGCGCAGGTAATTCACGCGCAGCAGCTTGATGTCGTTCTTTTTGCTCATGTCCAGCGTAGGTAAAGCATCCGCGCCTTGGGTGAAAATGTCGGGCTTCGCCGCCAGCCGGGCCGCTTCGTCATCCAAAGCTGCCCCCTCGCGCGTTAGGTCGAGACCATGCACCATCACCACCCAGTCGACGCCCACCGGCATCAGATCCATTCAGACAAAACCAGGGCCGATCTGCCGCTGGTCCCCTCCGAGAACGTTCTGAGCACGGTGGAGGTTGACCTGGACCCGCAACTTTCCTTTACAAAAACACAAATCGCCCTGACGGACCAGCGGCTGCTCAGCCGCGCCCCCTCAGACACTGCCTGGCAAAGCTGGCCTTTGACCCCGAATCTGCAGCTCAAACAGCACGACCACGCCGGCGTCGGCACCCTGGAATTGCACAATGCGGATGGCAGACTGGCCTTCTGGCGCTTCACGCTGGACGCCCAGGTGCAGGTGTTGCGGCTGCTGGAGCAGTTCGAACGCCGCCTGACCACCCTGCGCACCGGCGTGGCGCCCGTGGAGGACGACAGCACCCAGTGCCCGACCTGCAAGGCGCAACTGCCGCCTGACAGCGACGAATGCCCCGTCTGCACCCGCGAGCTGCAGACGCCGCCCTCGACCTGGGTGCTGCTGCGCCTGTGGCGCTTCGCCCGGCCCTATCAGGGCCAGCTCATCATCGGCTTCCTGCTGACCCTGGCGGCCACGGGCGCCACCCTGGTGCCGCCCTACCTGACCATCCCGCTGATGGACCGGGTGCTGATCCCCTTCCAGACGGGGCAACACATCGACACCACCCTGGTGCTGATGCTGCTGGGCGGCCTGCTGGCCTCCGCCCTGCTGGCCTGGGGCCTGGGCTGGGCCCGCACCTACCTGCTGGCCCTGGTATCCGAGCGCATCAGCGCCGACCTGCGCACCGCCACCTTCGACCACCTGCTGCACCTGTCGCTGGACTACTTCGGCAGCAAGCGCACGGGCGACCTGATGTCGCGCATCGGCTCCGAGACCGACCGCATCAGCGTCTTCCTCTCCCTGCACGCGCTGGATTTCGCCACCGACGTGCTGATGATCACCATGACGGCGATCATCCTGTTCTCCATCAACCCGTGGCTGGCCCTGGTCACCCTGTTGCCGCTGCCCTTCATCGCCTGGTTGATCCACCTCGTGCGCGAAAAGCTGCGCACCGGCTTCGAGAAGATCGACCGGGTCTGGGGCGAGGTCACCAATGTGCTGGCCGACACCATCCCGGGCATCCGCGTGGTCAAGGCCTTCGCGCAGGAGCAGCGCGAATCCAAGCGCTTTCGCGACGCCAACGTGCACAACCTCGACATCAACGACAAGCTCAACAAGACCTGGTCGCTGTTCTCGCCCACCGTGGCACTGATGACCGAGATCGGGCTGCTGGTGGTGTGGGCCTTCGGCATCTGGCTGGTGTCCGAGAAGGACATCACCGTGGGTGTGCTCACCGCCTTCATCGCCTACATCGGGCGCTTTTATGGCCGGCTCGATTCCATGAGCCGCATCGTGTCGGTCACGCAGAAGGCCGCGGCCGGCGCCAAGCGCATCTTCGACATCCTGGACCACGTCTCCAATGTGCCCGAGCCGGCCAACCCGGTGAAGATCGGGCAACTGCAAGGCGGCATCTCGATGGACAGCATCGGCTTTCGCTACGGCAGCCGCTCGGTGATCCGCGGCCTGTCGCTGGACATCCGCCCGGGCGAGATGATCGGCCTGGTCGGCCACAGCGGCTCAGGCAAGAGCACGCTGGTCAACCTCATCTGCCGCTTCTACGACGTGACGGACGGCGCCATCAAGGTCGATGGCGTGGACATCCGCCGCATCGGCGTGGCGGACTTCCGCAAGCACATCGGCCTGGTGCTGCAAGAGCCCTTCCTGTTCTTCGGCACCATCGCCGAGAACATCGCCTACGGCAAGCCGGGCGCCACGCGCGAAGAGATCGTGGCCGCCGCCCGCGCCGCGCATGCGCACGAGTTCATCCTGCGCCTGCCGCAAGGCTACGACTCGCTGGTGGGCGAACGCGGCCAGGGCCTCTCGGGCGGCGAGCGCCAGCGCATCTCCATCGCGCGCGCCCTGCTGATCGACCCGCGCATCCTGATCCTCGACGAGGCCACGTCTTCCGTGGACACCGAGACGGAAAAGGAGATCCAGAAGGCCCTGGACAACCTGGTCAAGGGCCGCACGACGATTGCCATCGCCCACCGCCTGTCCACCCTGCGCAAGGCCGATCGCCTGGTGGTGATGGACCGCGGCCGCGTGGTGGAAGTGGGCGCGCACGACGAACTGATGGCCAAACAGGGCGCCTACTGGCGCCTGTATGAGGCGCAAGCCCGCAAGGCCGAGCAAGATGCCCGGATTGACTGAAGCGATGGATCGCAAGGAAACCATGCACATGACGGCCGCCCACGATCACTGGTCCCTGCAACGCAACGGCTTCGGTCGCCTCGTCTTCACGGGCGCCGACGGCGTGGCCCATGATGGCGTCGTGCCCGTGCGGGCCTTTCCGCTCACGGCCCCCGATGAAGGCCTGTCCATCGTCAGCCCCGATGGGCATGAACTGGCCTGGGTGGATCGCCTCAGCGCCCTGCCCGCGGCCTCCCGATCATTGCTGGAGGAAGAGCTGGCCAGCCGCGATTTCGCGCCTGCCATCCGCACCATCCGCGAGGTCTCGACCTTCTCCACGCCCAGCACCTGGACGGTGGACACCGACCGCGGCCCCACCAGCTTCATCCTGAAAAGCGAGGACGACATCCGCCGGCTGGGCGAAGGCCGGCTGATGATCACCGGCGGCCACGGCGTCAGCTTCATCGTCGAAGACCGTTTTGGGCTGGACAAGCATTCGAAGAAGCTGCTGGAGCGCTTCCTGTAATGCCCACCACGGCGATCCGCGTGCTCTCCGTCATCCCCCCGATGACGCAGCTCAACACGCCCTACCCTTCCACCGCCTACCTGACCGGCTTCCTGCGCTCGCAAGGCGTCGATGCAACTCAGGAAGATCTGGCCCTCAAGTTGGTGCTGCGCCTCTTCAGCCGCGACGGCCTGCAAGCCCTGCTGGAGCGCGTGCGTGCCCTGCCGCCCAAGCAGCGCACGCCCACCCTGCAAGCCTTCGAAGACCAGTTCGAGCGCTATGCAGACACCATCGGCCCCACGCTGCGCTTCCTGCAAGGCAAGGACCCGACCCTCGGCCACCGCATCTGCAACCGCAGCTTCCTGCCCGAAGGCCCGCGCTTCGATGCCATCGAGGCCTACACCATCGGCGAAGAAGGCGACGACCCCATCGGCTGGGCTTTCGGTGCTTTGGGCATGCACGACCGCGCCAAGCACCTGGCCACGCTCTACCTCAATGACCTGGCCGATGTGCTGCGCGATGCGGTGGATGCGCGCTTCCAGTTCGTGCGCTATGCCGAATCGCTGGCCGCCAGCCAGCCCACCTTCGACCCGCTGGCCGAGGCCCTGGCCGCCCCGCACAACCTGGTCGATGCCACCCTGCACACGCTCACGCTCGAAGCCATCGCGCGGCACCAGCCGCAGCTCGTGCTGGTATCCACGCCCTTTCCCGGCAATGTGTACGCAGCCTTCCGCATCGCCCAATCGATCAAGCGGCATCACCCCGACATCAAGCTGGCCCTGGGCGGCGGCTTCGTCAACACCGAGCTGCGTGAGCTCCAGGATCCGCGCGTCTTCGATCACTTCGACTTCGTCACGCTCGATGCCGGCGAGCGCCCCCTGCTGAGCCTGCTCGAACACCTGCAAGGCCAGCGCTCGCGCCAGCGGCTGGTGCGCACCTTCGTGCGTGACGAGGCCGATGGCTCGGTGAAGTTCCTGAACTGGCAGGAGCCCGACGTGGCCTTCGCCGAGGTGGGCACGCCCACGTGGGACGGCCTGCCGGTGGACCAGTACCTGTCCCTGCTGGACATGCTCAACCCGATGAACCGGCTGTGGTCCGACGGGCGCTGGAACAAGCTCACGGTCGCCCACGGCTGCTACTGGAAGAAGTGCAGCTTCTGCGATGTCAGCCTGGACTACATCTCGCGCTACGAAGGCGCATCGGCCGAGGTGCTGGTCGACCGCATCGAAGCCATCGTGAAAGAGACCGGCCAGACCGGCTTTCATTTCGTGGACGAAGCCGCACCGCCCAAGGCCCTCAAGGCCCTGGCGCACGAGCTGATCCGCCGCAAGCTGCAGATCTCGTGGTGGGGCAACATCCGCTTCGAAAAATCGTTCACGCCCGCGCTGTGCCAACTGCTGTCCGACAGCGGCTGCATCGCCATCTCCGGCGGCCTGGAAGTGGCCTCCGACCGCCTGCTCGCGCTGATGAAGAAAGGCGTGTCGGTGGAGCAGGTGGCGCGCGTCACGCGCTCGTTCACCGAGGCCGGCGTGCTCGTCCACGCCTATCTGATGTACGGCTTTCCCACGCAGACCGTGCAGGACACCGTCGATGCGCTGGAGTACGTGCGGCAGCTCTTCGAGAACGGCTGCATCCAGAGCGGCTTCTTCCACCGCTTCGCGTGCACCGTGCATTCACCGGTGGGCCAGAACCCCGACGAATACGGCGTGACGCTGCAGCCGCTGCCGCCCGTCACCTTCGCCAAGAACGACATCGGCTTCATCGACCCCACCGGGGTGGACCACGATGCCATGGGCCAGGCGCTCAAGAAGGCCATCTACAACTTCATGCACGGCGTGGGCCTGGATAGCCGATGTGCGCAGCTGGTTCGATGTGCGCGTGCCCCGGCCCACGGTGCCCCGGCACCAGATCGCCAGGGCACTGGGCGCCTGAAGCGCCCGCTCCTTGACGGGCCTCAGGCCTTCTTGCGCCGCATCACGGCCACGGTCGCCAGGCCGCACAGGCCCAGCAGCAGGGTCTCGGGTTCCGGCACGCTGGGCGTGAAGCTGCTGGCGCCAAAGTCGATGCGCACACCGGTCGGGCCGCCGCCCGAGTTCAGCACGTCCACCTCCAGCGTGTTCATGCCCGCAGCGAAACCGGAGGTGATGCCGAACGCCGTCCAGGACGTGAAGCCGGCGGCCAGCCCCCCCGATGCAAACGTCACCGCCTGACCATTGAGCCGCGCGCCGGTCATGACGTCGTCAGAGGCCCAGCGCCCACCGAGCTGAGCCGTGCTCAGATCAATGCCCGTCAAGTCGAAGTTCGTCGAATACGTGAACGTTGCGTTGTACACATCGTTCGTGGTGGCGTTGGTCGTCACCCACGCCGAGGTGGCGTCATCGCCGATCCACGGGCCGATGGGATAACCACCGGTCGAGGTGGCGACCACCGCCGCCTGAGTGCCCACGAGATAGTGCGTATCCACGGCGTCGTCGGGCAGGGACATGCCTGCACCATTGACGCCCGTGTTGTACGGCCCCACCAGCGCATGCGCGCTGCCACACAAGGCCATGGCCAGCAGGCCGATCAGCGAAAGCGGCTTCATATATCCATCCTCCAAGCATTGCCAAAATTGGGTGAAGGCATGCTAAGTGCAATCCCGCTGCGCCGGCAATCGGCCCAAAGTCACCCCGACTGGCACCGCCTGTGCCCGGATGAACCCTGGGATGTCGCATTCGGGCCTAGACAAGCCGCAGACAATTTAGACAATGAACGTTGTCAAATTTATCTGCTGTGCCATGCCCCACCTTGTTTTTCGCCGCGCCCGTGCGCTGCCCCGCTTGTTGCTCCTGGCAGGCGCCACCGCCTGGCTGATCACGCCATCATGGGCGCTGGACCTGAGCGGCCACGTCACACTCGCCTCCGGGCAGCCGGTAGCTGGCGCTCATGGTCACCGTCTTCAATGAGGCGAAGGATCGCAAGGAAACGGTCTACACCGCCCTCGACGGCAGCTATGCGATCCGAACCTCGTTCCAAGGCAAGCTCAGCGTGCGCGCACGATCGCACATGCTGCAGGACGTCAGCCTGCCCGTCACGTCGGCAGCGGCCACGCCCCCGACCCGGCTGGACTTACAGATGACGGCCTTCCCCAATGCCCAGGCTCTGTCTGACAGCCTGAGCGCCTCCGCCCACCTCACCCAGGTCAAGTGGGAAGACCCGAAGATCCGCACCGCCTTCATCAGCCAGTGCAACTACTGCCACCAGATGGGCAATGCCCTGACGCGCACACCCAAGGAGGTCTCGGCCTGGGAGACCATCATGAAGCGCATGGAGGGCTACGGCGCGCTGCTGACCTTCGGCGAATTCAAGAGCATCGCCAAGAGCCTGAACCAGGGCTTCGACGGCAAGGCCATCCAGTCCATGCAGAAGTACGTGGCCACGGATGAGCTGTCCAAAGCCAAGATCACCGAGTGGCATGTGGGCGATGCCGCCACCTTCGTGCACGACACCGATGTCGGCGAAGACGGCCACCTCTACGGCACCGACGAGGGCCACGACGTGGTGTGGGAGCTCGATCGCAGCACAGGCAAGATCCTCCAGCACGCCATGCCCGATGTGGACCTGCCCCAAGGCGGCCACTTCGCCGGCATGCAACTGCCGCTGGGCGTCTTCACCGGCAAGCACGGCCCGCACAGCCTGGCGCAAGGCAAGGACGGCCGCTTCTGGATCACCAATGCGCTGTCCTCGCTGCTGATGTCCTTCGACCCGAAGACCAAGCAGTTCAAGACCTACAAGATCGACGAGCCCGCCTTCTACATGCACACCATCCGCATCGATGGCGACGGCATCATCTGGTTCACCGTGGCGGTGTCCAACAAGGTCGGTCGCTTCGATCCCAAGACCGAAACCTTCACAATGATCCACCTGCCGGACAACTGGATCATCCGCACCTTCAGCGAATACGGCCTGCCCATCGTCTTCAAGCTGGCCGCCAAGTTCTTCCCGAGAAGAACATGCCGGTGAAGCTGTCTCCGCACCAGTTCTTCATGGGCCGCTCGATGTACAAGCTGCCCTATGGCATCGACGTGAACCCCAAGGACGGCGCCATCTGGTATGCCAAGCTGCTGGACAACAAGATCGGCCGCATCGACCCCAAGACGCTGGCCGTCCAGGAATTCGACACGCCGCTCGGAGGCCCGCGCCGCCCGCGCTTCGATCGCAACGGCATCCTGTGGATCCCCGCCTTCGACGACAGTGCCTTGATGCGCTTCGACCCGGCCACGAAGCAGTTCGAGAGCTACAAGCTGCCCCTGCTGGCCGCCAAGGAGTACGAAACGCCGTACGCGCTCAATGTGCATCCGAAGACCGGCGAGGTCTGGATCACCTCCAACATGTCCGACCGCGTGCTGCGCTTCAACCCGGTCACGAAAACCTTCATCGCCTACCCCAGCCCCACCCGCGTGACCTGGCTGCGCGATCTGGTCTTCACGAAGGACGGGCAGGTGTGTTCCAGCTCATCGAACCTGCCGGCCTGGGGCATCGAGGATGGGCGCGACGCCTTCTTCTGCCTGGATCCGGACGGCGGCAGCAAAGACCGCCAGGCGGTGCTGGCCACCAGCGCCCCCCGATGATGAGCGGTCAGCGGGGCTGGCGGCCTTGACTTGGCGCAATGACCGGCACACGGCGAAGACCAGAATGCCAGCAGACCCCCTGCACAAAAGGAGCAAGCCATGTCTGCCGTCCTCCATCCCGACGCCTCTTCGGACACCACGCCACGCGGGCGCCCCGTCCAGCCTTTCGATGTCCTGGACGCCTGCCACACCCAGATGGTGACCGCGCTGAAGCAACTCGGTGATCTGCTGGAACACGTCAAGGCGCACGGCGTGGATGGCAAGGCCCAGCAGATGGCCCGTGCGGTCTTCCTGTTCTTTATGAACACGGCCCGCGAACACCACCTGGACGAAGAACGGCACATCTTCCCCGCGCTCATCAACAGCGGCGATGACGAACTGGTCCAGCACACGCTGCGCCTGCAGCAGGACCACGGCTGGATCGAGGAGGACTGGCTGGAACTGGCGCCCCAGATCGAATCCATCGCCGCGGGCTACAACTGGTACAACATCGAGCAGCTGTCGCTGGCCATCCCCGTGTTCCAGGCCCTCTACACCGATCACATGGCCCTGGAAGAATCGCTCATCTACCCCGAGGCCAAGGCGCGCATCGCCGAGTGGGATCTGCAGGGCATGGGCCGTGAAATGGCGCAACGCAGACGCATGGCAAACGGCACGAAATAGGCTATAACGCGGATTCACGCGCAGTCATTCCCGGCCATGTCAGCAATGCGAAGGAGAGACGTCGATGGATTCGCCACTTGCGGCTGCCATGCCGCGTTCGTGAGCGCGGGCCCTCCCCGTGCACATCTGGGTCTACCGGATCCTGCTGGGCTGTCTGTTGGCGGGAACGCTGACGGGCATGCTGGGCGCGCGTCTGGCTGAAGCCCCCGCCCACCGGCTCTTCTTCGACAACCTCCACTGGACCTGTGCCTACGCCGCAGGCGCCCTGCTGGCCTCCCGCGCGCTGCTGAGCACACGGACAGCCGGTGATGCCGTGGCACACCATGCGGCGGTCTGCTGGACCTCGGGCATGGTCCTGCTCACACTCGGCCAGATCGCATGGATCTTCCAGATCTACCTGCCGTGGATGCCCTTTCCCGGCCCGTGCGACTTCCTCTTCATCGGCATGGGCGTGATGCTGACCATCGGCTACGGCATCATCGGCAAGGCGCGCCTGCGTCAGGCTGCGTGGCAGACCGTTCGGCTCGATACCTTGGCCTGCGTCACCGCGACGCTCGCCGCCTCGCTGGCCTTGTTCCTGCCGCGCCAGGGGCAGCTCTCCCTGTTCCAGATCTTCATGCTGGCCGCCTATCCGCTGGCCTTCGTGACGCCCGCCTGCCTGGGCCTCATCCTGGCCCTGACCGCACGCGCGCGCTTTGGCTGGCATGCCTTCTTCCTGCCGGCCATGATCGCCGTGCTCTCCGTCCACTGGGGCGTCTGGAACCTGCGCTTCATCGAGCACCGACTGGTCGACGGCGAGTGGCTGAACCTGGGCCTGTCTGCGGTGGCTGTGGCCATTGGCGGCGCCATCAAGGGCTTCCGGATCGACGTCTCCGACGATGCCGCGGTAGACCGGCGCTACGAAGCCGTGCTGCGCATGCTGCCGCTGGGACTGGTCGTGCTGGCCTCGGTGGGCCTGCTCTACACCGTCAGCGTGCCAGGCATCCCCGCCGTCACGCTGCGCTCGGTGCAGATCGGCAGCATCGCCGTGGTGCTGATGGCCTTCGCGCGCCAGAGCGTGCTGCTGCGCGAACGCGACCGGCTCATGGTGGCCGAACGCATGCTGCGCCAGCGGGAAGCCGAGCTGGAAATGCGCGTGAACGAGCGCACCCGCGAACTGGCCCTGGCCACCCGCGATGCGCAGGCTGCCAGCCAGGCCAAGAGCGAGTTCCTGGCCAACATGAGCCATGAGATCCGCACCCCGCTCAATGGCGTGCTGGGCTTTGCACAACTCGCCCTGCTGAACGCACAGACCGACACGCAGCGCAGCCATCTCGAGAAAATCCAGCTGGCCGGCAAACAGCTGCTGCGGCTCATCAACGACATCCTCGACATGTCGCGCATCGAAGCAGGCAAGCTGGCCATCGAGCACATCCCGTTCGAGCTCGATGCGGTCATCAAATCGGTGGAGGCACAACTGGGGCAGCAGGCCGCCGACAAGGGCCTGAAGCTGACGGTGAACGTCTCGCCGCGTGCGGCACAAAAGCTGATGGGCGATCCGCTGCGCATCGAGCAGATCCTGTTGAACTATCTGTCCAACGCGATCAAGTTCACCTCACACGGTCAGGTCAGCCTGTGCGCGATGGTGATGCAGGAATCGGCCACCCAATGCAGCCTGCGCATGGACGTGCGCGACACGGGCCCGGGTCTCTCCGAGGACGTGCTGGCGCGCTTGTTCAATCAGTTCGAGCAAGCAGACAACTCGATGACACGGCGCCATGGCGGCACGGGCCTGGGGCTGGCAATCTGCCGCCGCCTCGCCGAGCTGATGGGCGGTACCGTGGGCGCAGAAAGCACGCCGGGCCAGGGCAGTTGCTTCTGGTTCAGCGTGACCCTGGACAAGGCGGCCACAGCCTCACCCCGGCTCGAGCCCATGACAGCTGCACGCATGGCACCCCAGGCCACACCGCCCATGGCCGCCCAACTCGGGGGCACACGCATCCTCCTGGCCGAAGACAACGAGGTCAACCAGTTGCTGGCCCTGAGCATCCTCGAACAGATGGGGGCGACCGTCCGCGTGGCCCGTACGGGTCGGGAAGCTCTCGAGCTGCTGCGTGCAGAACCCTTCGACTGCGTGCTCATGGACGTGCACATGCCCGACATGGACGGCCTGGAAGCCACCCGCAGCATCCGGTCGGATCCGCGATGGGCGCATCTGCACGTGATTGCCATGACAGCCAGCGCCCAGCCCCGCGATCGGGAGCGCTGCCTCGCCGCGGGCATGGACGATGTCATCCACAAACCCTACGACAGCCAGCAGATGTGCGCCACAGTCGCCAAGTGGACGCATCAGGTGGCCGCATGAAGCGCGCCTGAGGCATCACCGTTCAACATGGCGTGGGCGTGCGGGGCCAGAAGTTGCCACGGTGCTGCGCATACAACTGCCGGACCCACACCAGGCCCGGGCGCTGCGCCCACTCGCTGCCCTGCAGGGCCATTTTCTCGATGAAGGCCGGCGCGCCATACACGGCATGTTGTGGCGGGCAGGCCAACGGCGCCAGCAAAGCCGCAGCGGTGATGTCGGCAACCGTCAGCCGATCACCGACCAGGTAGAGGCGGCCATCCGCCAGCCTCGCCTCCAGTTGACCAAGGGCCTCGTCCAGTCTGCTTTTCCGCCCGCAAGGCCGACGCTGCATTGATCCACAGCTTGAGCTTGAACACCTGCTTGATCACTGGATAGGCGATCTTCAGAAAGCGCGCTTGTGACGGGGTCGCAAAGCGTGTCCACAAGCTGAGAATGAAGGCGGGATGATCGAAGCCCCGCTGATAGAGATAGCGCACGACACTGTCACCGATGCCATCGAAGATGTCCTCCAAGGCCATGATCTCGGCCTTGTGCTGGGGCGGCAGCGTCGCCAACCCACGTTGGCCGGCCAGCCACTCGATGATGCGGGTGCTGTCCTGGATGGTGCGGGGGCCATCGCGCAAGACAGGCACCGTGGTGCGGGCTCGGCCTCCCATGCGCAAGGCCGGCAGCACATGGAAGACAGGCGTGAGCGCCACCTCACGGTATGCCAGGCCCTCCACGTCCAGCAGCCAGCGGATCTTCTCGCTGAAATGAGACATGGCGATGGTGTAGAGGGTCAAGTCGGGCCAGAGGGCCGAAAGGGGGGCGGGCTGCGCAGACATCGGATCAGTATGGCGCAAGCGCGGAATGGCCCCAGACGCCAGCTTGCAGATGCCCCCGGACGCCTGAAACGCGGGATTGCGACGGCACACACTTTGTGCGAACTTATGAGCAGATTCGCATCAGCATCATGCACGCCGCTTTGCGGTCAAGCATGACATTCGCTTCAGGGAGAAGCTGTTCATGCCCCGGCCTGCCCCTTCAAGGGACGGCAAGCCGGGCGGCCTGGCCTGCATAGGGCAGACCACCGCATTGGACAGGGAGGATCCTGCTGCGCAGGCCCTCGCGCCTGGTTGATATCGAACGAATCTGCTTCGATCAACTTCAACAAAGCAACATGTTCAATTTTCAACGTAGCGCTGCCGGCCTCGCACTGAGCCTGGCCACCCTGTTCTCCGCGTCGGCTCAAGCCGAGACCATCGTGTCCGATCTGCAAGGCTGGGTTCGGGTGGACGGCCGCGGCAACGGCGCCGCCCAGTTCAACAACACCTACACCGGCTATGAATCGGGCTATTCGTACAACACCTGGGCCAACTTCGACCTTGCCGGCTTGTCGGGCCAGGTGACATCGGCCCAACTGGAACTCCATACCGGTGTCTGGTTGGGAAATGAGGGGCGCTCGCACGAACTGAGCGCCCACGATGTGAGCACGTCCCTGCAAGACCTGATGACGCAAAACCTGACCGCCGAGAACTTCACGGACCTGCAGTCAGGCCATGCGTATGCATCTGCCGTCTTTGCTGAAAATGAAACCCGCGTGCTGGACCTGTCGGCCGAAGCACTGGCCGACCTGACGGCCGCGCTGGGAGGCACGTTCCGCATCGGGTTCACGAACCTGTCGTATCCGAATGGCCCGGAAAGCGTCGGCATCTACATCAATGGGGATGGCTGGAAGAGTGGCAGCAGCTACTACGTCGCCCCCCGGTTGACCCTGCAGATCAGCAGCGTGCCCGAGCCTTCGGTGACGATGATGGGCGGCCTGGGTCTGCTTGCCCTGGCGATCGGCCTGCGACGTCGACAAGCCTGAAGCCTGCGCGAAGGGCATGTGAATGGAAGGGCGGGGTCGCCCTTCCCTTGCTTGGTGTGGTTGCCCGAGAAACGAAGCGGGCGCAACATCAGAAAAACAAAAAGCCACCGCATCGGGTGGCTTTGAATCCAGTCGATTCGCACGAGCGTACGACTGGAGGAATTTGGTGGGCCCTGTAGGATTCGAACCTACGACCAACGGATTAAGAGTCCGCTGCTCTACCAACTGAGCTAAGAGCCCGCTCTGCAGATTTCCATCAACCTGCGAAGACTTAGATTATATACACAATTTTGTGTCTTCATCCAGTCTTGTGCACCTTTGTGCCACTTTTTTGCAGGTTGCCCTGCCTGTCCACCGCTTCCGTGGTGTTTCCGTGGTGGGTCGGGCGAGACTCGAACTCGCGACCAACGGATTAAAAGTCCGCTGCTCTACCGACTGAGCTACCGACCCCGGAAAAGCCTGCGACTATAGCACGACTCAAAGCTGAATCAGCCTTGGGCAAGCAAGCGTTCGATCATCTGTGCCGCGGCCGCCATACCGAAGGCAGCCGTCACGGTGACGCTGGAGCCATAGCCGGCGCAGTTCAACGAGCCATCCCCCGCGCTGCCGGCAGGCAACTCGCAACTGTCCTGTGGTGGCAACACGGCTTCCCGCGAGAACACGCAGGGCACACCCATGCGCCCTTTGCGTGCGCCGCTGTGCCGCTGGCGCAAGCGCTGCCGCACGCTGGCCAGCAAGGGATCATGGGTGACCTCGGCGAGATCTGCCACCTCCATCAAGTGGGGGCGTGTCTTGCCACCCGCAGCGCCGACCATCACGATCTCTTTGCGATGCTGATGGGCCCACGCAGCCAGTGCCGCCTTCGCGCGCACCTGATCACAGCAATCGATGACGCCGTCGATGCGAGACGCGTCCAGCAATGAAGCCACATTGGCTTCGTCCACGAAATCTTCGATGCAGTGGACCTCGCATTGCGGATGGATCTGCGCAATGCGTTGCCGCAGCGCCTCGACCTTGGCCATGCCGAGCGTGGATTCGAGTGCGTGCACCTGCCGGTTGATATTGGATTCGGCGATGTTGTCCAGATCGATGAGCGTCAGCCCCGCCACGCCACTGCGAGCGAGTGCTTCGGCCGTCCAGGAGCCCACGCCGCCGACACCGACGACCGCCACGCGCAGGCCGCGCAAGCGTTCGTAGGCCGCCACACCATGCAGCCGGCGCAGACCACCAAAGCGGCGCTCGGGATCCGGCAGGCTGGCAGCGGCCAGCAGTTCGTCGCTTGTGGACATCAGGCGCAGTGTCAACGGCCCTTGCGCGACTTGCCGCTGGACGCAGCCGGCATCGTCAGCAGTCGGTCGCGTGCATCCTGTGCCTGCTCGGATTGCGGATACAGCTTGATCAACTGCTCCATCGTCCGGCGCGCGTTGTCGTTGTCCTTCATCTCGACGTAGCAGTTGGCAATGGCCAGCAGGGACTCGGGTGCGCGGGCATGGTCGGGTGCGCGATCGACCAGCATGCGGAAGGATTCGATGGCCCCCTTGTAATCGCGCTGGCCATATTTGGCATTGCCCAGCCAGTACCACGCCGACTCGCGATAGCCCGTGCCGGGATGGCTTTGCAGCAGGCCATTGAGGCCCGCCGCACCGCCTGCGAAGTCGCCCGCCCTCAGCCGGGCGATCGCCTCGTCAAAAGCACGCTTTTCGTCGACATCGGCCTTGAAGGTCTTGCCGTCCAGTGTGATGGACTGCGGCTCGAGCTTGCGCACGCGTTCATCGACGGAGGCCTGCATGTCCTTCTGGCGACGCTGCAGCTCGGTCACGTCGCGCATCAGCACTTCATTCGTGCCGTTGGACCGCGCGAGCTCGCCGCGCAACTGCTCCATCTGCGCGTTCATGTCCAGCAGGCCGCGCTTGAGTTGGTCGATCTGCGCGGTCAGCGCCTGCACCTTGGCGTTGAGCGCCTCGGTGTCCTGGGTGCGCTGGTTGCGCAACTCCAGGACGGCACGTCGGGCCTCTTCATCCTCGAACAGGCCGGCATGGGCCGACGGCAAGGCCAGCATCGCAGCCAGCATGGCACCAACGGCGGACTGGATCGACAGACGGGCAAGACGCATGAGGGTGTCCCTTCAACTGCTGGTTAGGGGGCAAGCGAGATCAACGGTCCTTGATTTCGGCGCGGCGGTTCTTGGCCCACACGTCTTCGCCGGTGCCTTGGGCGGCGGGACGCTCTTCGCCAAAGCTCACGGCCTCGATCTGGTCGGCGTTCACGCCCAGCAGGGTCAGCGACTTCTGCACGGCTTCGGCACGGCGCTGGCCCAGGGCCAGGTTGTACTCGCGGCCGCCGCGTTCATCGGTGTGGCCTTCGATCAGGATCTTCTTGCCGGTGTTGATCACGAGGCGCTTGGCGTGGCCTTCGATCGCGGGGCGGAAGTCTTCCTTGACCACATTGCTGTCGAAATCGAAGTAGATGACGCGGGCCAGGCTGCTGTCGTCCACCTTGGCGGTATCGGGCTGCGCGGTGACGGGCGCCACGGCCGTGGACGGCACACCGTTGTTGTTGGCGCCGCTGGCATTGGCCGAGCCGGGCACGGTGGCCGACGTGATGGGCGCGGGGGCGTTGCTGGCGCGGTCATCGAGCTTGACGCTGGAGCCGCAGCCGGCCAGCCACAAGGTGGCGGCGCCAAGCGTGCTCAGGGTCAACAGGCGGGCGGTGGAAACACGGCGTTGAGACATGTCGGAACTCCTTCTGATTCGGATCTGGGGGGAGGAAGAGGAATGGGCAGGCAAGACGCGCGCCCGATCAGCTTGAAAGCGCATGCATCTCATCGGGAGGGGCTGCGTGGGGCCCACACCGGCTCGCGCACATCGGCCTGTGGCGTGGCGAGCTTGGCCTTGATGCGGCCGTCCAGCGAGGTGGTCATCAGCACATCGCGTCCACCGGCGCGCGAGGCATAGATGATCAGGCGGCTGTTGGGCGCGAAGCTGGGGCTTTCGTCATCGCGGGTATCGGTCAGCACCTGGACGTTGCCATCCTTGAGGTCCATCAGGTGGACGCGGTAGGCGCCATTGACCTGCCCGATGTAGGCCATGAAACGGCCGTCCGGACTGATGGCCGGACTGATGTTGTAGCCGCCGGAAAACGTCACGCGCTGCACGCTGCCGCCGCTGGCCGGCACGCGGTAGATCTGGGGAGAGCCGCCCCGGTCGCTGACGAAGTAGATGGTGCTGCCGTCGGGCGTCCAGGTGGCCTCGGTGTCAATGGCCGGGCTCTGCACGAGGCGGCGGGCGCCATCCCCGTCGGCCGACATGATGTAGAGCTGCGAGCCGCCCTCGCGGCTGAGCGTGACCACCATCTGGCGTCCGTCGGGCGACCAGGCCGGCGCGCTGTTCGTGCCCTTGAAGCCGGCCACGACCTTGCGGCGGCCAGTGGACACGTCCTGCACCACGACCACGGCCTTGCCGCCTTCGAAGGTGACGTAGGCCAGCCGGCCGCCATCGGGCGACCAGGCCGGCGAGATGATGGGCTGCATGCTGGTGAGCGCGTCCTGCGCGCCTTCGCCATCCGAGTCGGCAATGACCAGCGTGTGCTGACGCCCGACCTTGCTGACATAGGCAATGCGGGTGGCAAAGGCGCCCTTGTTGCCGGTCAGTTTTTCATAGATCTCGTCGGCGATGCGGTGCGCGGCCTGTCGCAGATCGGCTGCCGGCACGACCAGGCTGAGCCCGCCCATGTCCTGCCCCTTGAGCACATCCCACAGGTGGTAGCGCACGTCGAAGCGGCCATCGGCCAGCGGCGTGACGGATCCGGCCAGCAGGGCATCGGCGCCGCGGGTCTTCCAGTCGGCCAGTGGCGGGCGGCCGGTTTCATCCAGGCGGTCGGCGCTGGCGTCCATCGAGCGGAACAGGCCGCTGCGCTCCAGATCGGCACGCACGATGGCCGACAGCGGTTGCGGCGAGCGGGCTTCGTCCCGGAACTTGCCGATGGCGATGGGGATCTGGGTGGTGCCGACGCCGGTGATCTCGACGCGGAACTGGGCTTGGGCGGCCGACATGGGCCACAGGGCTGCTGCCGTACCGAGGGCGATGCCGCCCAGCGCGCCCCGCAGGGCGGCACGGCGAGAGACAGAAAGAGGCATGGGTTCCGTCACACAGGTGGCAGAGTCAAACTAAGCGAATTGTGCCGTGTCCGGGGGCGCAAGTTCCCTGACCCTGCCAACAACCCAGGCAGTTTCTTGTCAAGCAATGTAAAGGCCCGGTGTGACAGCCGGCCTACAGTCGGCCTACAGACGGCCTGTCAACCCGCCCTACAGCAGCACGATGTCGTACTGCTCCGGCGACATGGATGGCTCGGCCTGCAGTGACACCGGCTTGCCGATGAAGTCGCTCAGGCCGGCCAGATGCTGGCTTTCCTCATCGAGCAGCATCTCCACCACGGTGGCACTGGCCACCACGCGGAACTCCTTGGGATTGAACTGGCGGGCTTCGCGCAGGATCTCGCGCAGGATGTTGTAGCAGACGGTGCGGGCCGTCTTGACCTGGCCGCGGCCCTCGCAGACCGGGCAAGGTTCGCACAGCATGTGCGCCAGCGATTCGCGGGTTCGCTTGCGCGTCATCTCGACCAGGCCGAGGGGAGAGAAGCCGCTGACGGTCAGCTTGGTGCGGTCGCGCCCCAGTTGTTTGCGGAATTCGGCCAGCACCTGCTCGCGGTGGTCCTCGCGCAGCATGTCGATGAAGTCGATGATGATGATGCCGCCCAGGTTGCGCAGGCGCAGTTGCCGCGCGATGGCCTGCGCGGCCTCCAGGTTGGTCTTGAAGATCGTGTCGTCGAAGTTGCGAGCACCGACATAGCCGCCGGTGTTGACGTCGATGGTGGTGAGCGCTTCCGTCTGGTCGATGATGAGGTAGCCGCCGGACTTGAGGTCCACGCGCCGCGCCAGGGCACGCTCGATCTCGGTGTCGATGTTGTAGAGATCGAAGATGGGGCGCTCGCCCTTGTAGTGGTGCAGCCGGTCCACAGCCGAGGGCGTGAACTCCTCACCAAAGCTTTTGAGCGCATCGAACTGGATGAGCGAGTCGATGCGGATGCTGGCCACCTGATCGTTGACGAGATCGCGGAGCACGCGTTGCGCCAGGTTCAGTTCCTGGTACAGCAGGGTGCCGGGCGCCGCCTTCAAGCCATGTTCGCGGATGGTGGCCCAGGTCTTGCGCAGGTAGGCGATGTCCATCGCCAGCTCTTCGTCGGTGGCATCTTCGGCATTGGTGCGCAGGATGAAGCCGCCGGAGCGCGTGCGGCCCTCGCGGTTGTCGGCCTCGCCCAGCAGCTTCATCATGCGGTCTCGCAACTGTTCGCGCAGTTCCGGCGAGCCGATCTTCTGCGAGATGCCCAGATGGTCGTCCTGCGGCAGGAACACCAGCAGGCGCCCCGCCACGCTGATCTGCGACGACAGGCGCGCGCCCTTGGTGCCGATCGGGTCCTTGATCACCTGCACCATCAGCGTCTGCCCTTCGTGCACACGCTTTTCGATCGGGGTCTGCGTATCGGCAGAGCGATGCGGACGGCCGTTGCCCTGATGCTCCTCGCGGTGCAGATCGGCCACGTGCAGGAAGGCAGCGCGCTCCAGACCGATGTCGATGAAGGCCGACTGCATGCCGGGCAGCACGCGCACTACCTTGCCTGCATAGATGTTGCCCACCAGGCCACGCTCGAGCGTGCGTTCGACGTGCAGTTCCTGCACGGCCCCCGCTTCGATGATTGCGACGCGGGTTTCCTGAGGGGTCCAGTTGATGAGGATGTCTTGTGCGGTGGCCATTGCGGCAATTTACCGCATGCAGCGAAGGGCGATGTTGTCGATCACCCGACATCCGGGCTCGGCACCCTTGACGGATGCGATCAGGCCTGCGGCCACTTGATGGGCCTGCACCGGCTTGTAGCGCTGCGGCATCAGGCCACCGAACATCAGACCGATGCGTTCGCCCAGACGGACCTCGGCCCGCTCGCCGGCCAACAGGGACGGGCGCGCCATCGAGACATGCTCGAAGCCGATGGCCCGGATGGCCTCTTCCAGCTCGCCTTTCACACGGCTGTAGAACACACGTGAGCGGGCATTGGCGCCGAGCGCGCTGACCAGCATGAAGCGCTGCGCACCTTGTGCCTTGGCCAGTTGCGCAATCTGCAGCGGGTAATCGAAATCGACCTGGCGAAAGGCGGCCTGCGACCCGGCCTGCCGGATCGTGGTGCCCAGGGCGCAGAAGACCCAGTCCACGGCGAACCAATCCACATGGGATTCCAGCCGCTCGAAGTTCGCCACGCAGATGCGCAGCTTGTCCAGCCCGAGCTGCGTCTGGGCCGCATCGCCCAGCAATTGCTGCGGGCTCATATCTCGCCGCACCAGTGCCCGCACTTCCCGCACCCAGGGATCGGCCAGCAGCTGACGCAAGGCCTGTTGGCCGACCAGGCCCGTGGCGCCGGCCAGCAGCACGCTCACGCCGGAGGATGGTGCATCGGTGGACATCAGCATGCCTCCTGAGGCCTCACATTTGCCGCGTGTGGCGGGACGTCAGAACTGCCAACCCAAGGGCTTGAGCAGCTCGGCTGTTTCGAACAAAGGCAGGCCCATGATCCCGCTGTAGCTGCCTTCCATGTGCTGCGTCCAGGCGCCCGAGCGGCCTTGGATGGCATAGGCGCCCGCCTTGCCCATGGGCTCGCCGCTGGCCACATACCGCTCGATTTCATCCGGGCTGAGGTGGCGCCACACCACATGGGACGTGCTCAGGCGCAAGTCGCCGTTGACCACCACGGCCGTCAGCACCCGGTGCACATGGCCGGACAGACGCGCGAGCATCTCGGCGGCATGGGCGGCATCGCGCGGCTTGCCCAGGATCTCATCGCCCAGCGCGACCGTCGTGTCCGCACACAGGATGGGGGCCTCGGCCCAGCCACCCTTGCCGGCGCGCTTGGCCCGGCGCTGGACCGCCGCCTGCCACTTGGCCAGCGTCACGCGCTGCACATAGTCTTCGGGCGATTCGCCGGGACGTTCGTCCTCCAGCGATTCGGCATCCTCATCGGGATCGGGCAGCAGCAGTTCGTGTCGCACGCCCAGTTGATCGAGCAATTGGCGGCGGCGGGGGCTTTGCGAAGCCAGATACAGCCAGAGCTTCGAGGAAAAGGCGGTGGTGGCGGTGTGCGGCATGCCCACATCCTACCCAGGTTTGGCGGACACCGGGGCGCGAGAAAGTTGCGCGAGCTGCCGCGTCATCCACATCAGTTCCTGCGCCTGGGACGATGCAATCACCGCGCCGAACTGCCGAACGACCGGATGCTCGGCAAAGTCGGAGGCAAAGCGCGCCATCACCATGGCGCCCTGGTGATGGCGGATCATCAACTCCAGGAAGCGGGCATCGAAGCGACGCTCCTTCATCCGGGACAAGGCCTCCAGGTCTTCGGCGGTGGCCGCACCCGGCATGCCCTGCCCTTGCGTGCAGCGGTCGATGAAGCGCTCGTAAGCCTCATCCCGCCGCTTTGCAGCGTGGTAGGCCTGCTTCATCCACGGCATGTCGTCGGCGTTGGACGCGGCGGGGGCATCCCACAACATCAGCCAGCCCTGCATATGGCCGATCTCCCTGAGTTGCTGGTTGACGATGCCGTGGGCCAGCGTCTGCACCAGCGGCGTGCCGTTGGCCAGGGCCATGCGGGCCATCGTCAGAGCCTGCTCGTGGTGCAGGGACATGTCCTGCGCGAAGCCGATGCTCACCGGGCCTGGGGCCGGCGCTGGTACTGGCGTTGTCGATGCGGTGGCCGCACCGAAGGACGATGCGCCAGGCACGGCCGAAGCTTCGGCGGCCTCGCTCGCCGTCGAGTGCGAAGCCGCCGGGCCGGCAGACGTGCGCGCCACGGGCTCGGCTGGCTGACATCCGCACAGCCACAGGCCTGCCGCCACGCAGACAGCCCATGGGCTCGTCATGCATCGCACTGGCATCAAGGCTTGATCGGATAGGCGCCGTTGGTGAACCTGAGCACCATGAAGCCGTTGTCGTTGCAGGTCACCCAGATCTGGTCGTTGACGAAGCGCGGGGGCGACGAGCACCAATCGGCACTCAGGTCGGCGAACTTGCCGTCCTGCGCAAACTTGAACATCGAGGGATCTGCCGCCTGGCCCGCGGGAAGGCTGCCGAAGGCCGGCGAGAAAGCGTGATCCGAGCCCAGCAACTCTGCGTTACGGCCGGTCTGCGCGGGCGGATTGAAGTAGGCGATCTCGCGCGGCTTGAGCGGGTCCACGATGTTGAACACGCGCACGCCGGAGTTGAAGTAGCCGCAGGCCAGCGCGGTGGGATCCACCGGCCTGTCGACCGAGCAGTAGTGCGCGTCGTAGGCAAACAGGCCGTTGCCGGCCAGGTCCTTCTTGGCCAGCTCGCCGTTTTCCTTGAGCTGGATGGCCAGGCGGATGTGCGAGACCACGGTCGGGTTCTTTTCATCGCTGATGTCGATGAAGCGCAGGCCACCGGCCAGGCCTTGACCGCCGTATTCATCGTGCACGATGAGGAAGGGCTTGCCCTTGAACATCACGGGGATGGCGCGCTGCGTGATCGTGCCGTCCTGCCAGGTGATCTTGGCGATCTGGCGCACACGCGGGAAGGCCTTGCGGCTCTGGATGTCGCTCACATCGAGGATGGCGATGCCGGCCGGGAAGATGCTGGCCAGGTACATGCGGTTGCCATCCGGGCTGAAGGACATGCCATGGTTGACGAACACATGCGAGCCGCCGAAGTACAGGTTCTTGGGCTTGGCGGGGTTGCTCACATCGATGGCACTCACGGTGCCCAGCGCCGTGCTCGACGTCCAGTAGGTCTTGCTGTCGGGCGACCAGTCGCCTTCGTGCGCCATGTTGGTCACGGGCAGCGAATCGCCGGTGCTCGACACATTCGAGCAGCTTGGGGTTGGCGCAATCGGTGACGTCATACAGATCCAGCTTGCCGGTGCCCGTCAGCAGAGGCACGCCCGCTCCTGCCAGCAGCTTGCCGTCGGGACTGGCCTTGAGCGATTCCCAGGTGCCGACATGGAAGGCCCGTGTATCCAGCGCCTTGGCCAGGCGCGGGCTGGCAGGATTGGAGACATCGATCACCTGCACGCCTTGCGATTTTTTCTGATCGACCACGGCATACGACGTCGGCATGTAGGCGCACTTGCCGGCCACCGCGCTGACCACACCGGAGCCTTCGCCCTGGTACTGGCCCATCAGCTCCAGGTTGCATGAGTAACCCTGCTTGCTGCGGCCGGACAGGCGATCTGCCAGCGGCACCTGGCCCTGAAGGCCGGTCTCGGGCCGGGAGCCGGCGCCGCAGTTGGCGGCCGGCACGGCCACATTCGCGTCGGTGGAGATGTCCTGTGCGGCCCAGGCCACAGGTGATGCAGACAGTGCCAAGCCGGCCACGGAAGGCGCAACAGGCGAAGTGGAGCGGTGAAAGTGGCGTGGTCATGGCTGCGCGACGAATGAGATTCATTAATCGCGCAGTATGTTCACCTCGGACGCTGCCCTGCATGGGCTGTAACCCTGACATCCTCCGCAAGCCACGCCGCGGTGCAAGGCAACATGCAGAACGCGCCACGCCGCGCCTCGCCTGTTCAGGCGCGGTGATACGGATGGTTGTGGCGCAAGGACCAGGCCCGGTAGAGCTGCTCCAGCAGGAGCACACGCGCCAGCGCATGCGGCAGGGTCATGTCCGACAGGCGGATGGCCTCGTCGGCCGTCTTCTTGAGTTCGGGGTCGATGCCGTCGGCCCCACCGATGATGAGGGCGACATCGCGACCATCGTGCAGCCAGGCTTCGGTGCGCTCGGCCAGTTGCGTGCTGGTCAGGCGGGTGCCGCGTTCATCCAGGATGACGCGGCGCACGCCCTTGTCCAGGGCCGCTTCCATGCGGGCGGCCTCGGCCTGCATGATGGCCGCCACGGGCTTGCCTTCCCGTGGTTCCGCCTTCAGGGCCTTGACCTCCACCTTCCAATCGGGCGGGAAGCGCTTGAGGTAGTCCTCGCACGCCACATTCGCCCAATCCGGCAGCCGGTGACCGATGGTCACCACGGTGAACTTCATCGTGCCGAGCGCGAGGCCGACTTCTTCGCCGGTGCCTTCTTCGCAGCCACCTTCTTCACCGCCACTTTCTTGGCGGCGACCTTCTTGACGGCCACCTTGCGTGCCACCGTCTTCTTGCCGGGCTCATTGACCTTGATGGTCTTGACCGGTGCCTTCTTGGCGGCCACCTTGCGCACCACGGCCTTCTTGGCGGCAGTCTTGCTCGCTGCGGTCCTGCCGGGTGCGGTCCTGCCTGGTGCCGTCTTGGCAGCAGCCTTCTTGGCCGCCACCTTCTTCGGTGCCGCAACGGGTGTGGCAGCAGGCTTCTTCGTGGTCTTGCCGGCGGCAGAGCGGGTCGGCGCCGTGGTGGCTGCCTTCTTGGCCGCCGTCGTCTTGCCGGTGGCCTTCTTGGCCTTCACCGGCGTGGCATCGTCTTCGTCCATCGGCTCAGAGGCCTTGACCAGACCTGTCTTGACCGCCTTGGCCTTGAACGCCACGGGCTTCTCGCCCCAGATCTCTTCGAGCTGGTAGTACTGGCGGATGGCCGGCTGCATGATGTGCACCACGGCTGCGGCGCAGTCCACGATGATCCACTCGCCGTTGTCCTGCCCTTCGGTGCGCATGACCTGGAAGCCGGCCTGGCGCACGGCATCACGCACGCTGGCGGCCAGGGCCTTGGTCTGACGGTTGGACGTGCCGGAAGCGATGATCACGCGCTCGAACAGCGGCGAGAGGTGTTCGGTGTTGAAGACGGCGATGTCCTGGGCCTTGACGTCTTCCAGGCCATCGACGATGGCGCGTTGCAGTTTACGGATGTCCATTCAGCGGTGGGTGCCCTGGGGCGTAGAGTTGATGGTCAGCAATATAGCGCGCGACGGCCGGCGCGACCATGCCGGGCGTCAGCGATTCGGGCCCGGCCCCCTCGGCCAGGCGTTGGCGCACCTGGCTCGAGGAGATCTCCAGCGCCGGCAAGGGCAGCTCGGCCACACGGTAAGCCAGGCCCTGCATGGCCGGGGGCGGGTTCGGGCGTTCATGGCCACGGCGGGCCACGGCCAGCGTCAGGCCCTGCAGCAGATCCTCCCACCCCTGCCAGGTGGGCAGGTTGGCGTACTGATCCTGGCCGATGATGAGGAACCACTCGGTGCCGGCAGGCTCGCGGGCACGCAAGGTGCGAAAGGTCTCGATGGTGTAGGACGGGCCGCCGCGATCGACTTCGATGGTGTCGACCACGAAGCACGGCTCATGCCGTGTCGCCAGGCGAACCATCTCGACACGGTCGATGGCCGGCGCCAGTTGACGCGCCTTCTGCCACGGCACGCCTACGGGGACCCATCTCACCTCATCGAGTTGCAGGTGCTTCATCGCGGTTTCACCCAGCGCCACATGGGCGACATGGATGGGATCGAAGCTGCCGCCCATGATGCCGATGCGGCGTGGGGCGGCGGAAGGTGAAGAAAACAAGTGTCGGTCCCGACCTGCTCAGACCCAGTCGCGGGCCGGCAGGAAGTCGGTATACAGGCGTGCCTCGGGGCTGCCTTCGGCGGGATGCCAGTCGTAGCGCCACTTCACGATGGGCGGCATCGACATCAGGATGCTTTCGGTGCGGCCGCCCGATTGCAGGCCGAACAGGGTGCCGCGGTCCCACACGAGGTTGAACTCGACATAGCGGCCGCGGCGATAGGCCTGGAAATCACGCTCGACCTCGCCATACGGCTGGTGACGACGGCGCTGCAGGATGGGCAGGTAGGCGTTGATGAAGGCATCGCCCACCGAGCGGATCATGGCAAAGCCGCCCTCGAAGCCCAGCTCGGAGAAGTCATCGAAGAAGATGCCGCCCACACCGCGCGCCTCGTTGCGGTGCTTGAGGAAGAAGTATTCATCGCACCAGGTCTTGAAGCGCGGGTACTTGTCCTCGCCGAACGGTGCGAGCGCGTCCTTGCAGACCTGGTGGAAGTGGCGGGCATCCTCTTCGTGGCCGTAATACGGCGTCAGATCCATGCCACCGCCGAACCACGCCACCACGGTGCCATCGGGCTTGTGCGCGGCCAGCATGCGCACGTTCATGTGCACCGTCGGCACATGCGGGTTGCGTGGGTGGAACACCAGCGACACGCCCATGGCCTCAAACGGGCAGCCCGCCAGTTCGGGCCGGTGCTGCGTGGCCGATGGCGGCAACTGCGGGCCCTTGACGTGCGAGAAGTTGCAGCCGCCGCGCTCCAGCACGTTGCCCTCTTCCACCAGACGCGAGCAGCCATCGCCCTGCAGGCGCTCTTCAGGGCCGCGCACCCACGCATCCTTGACGAAGGTCTTGCCATCTTCAGCCTGGAAGGCGGCGATGATGCGCTCCTGCAGATCGAGCAGGTAGCTGCGCACGGCAGCGGTGTTGATGGCGGCTTGGGTGCTCATGTCGATGGATACCGGGTCGATGAAGCTCAGCGGTGGTTCTTGATCGCGCGCCAACCGATGTCGCCGCGGAACTGCATGCCGTCGAAATCGATGGTGCGCAGGTAGTCGTAGGCGCGCTGCTGGGCCAGCTTGGCCGAGTCACCCAGTGCCGTCACGCACAGCACGCGGCCGCCACTTGTCTTGATGTGCCCAGCCTCGTCCATGACCGTGCCGGCATGGAAGACCATGGCATCGTCGGCATCGGCGGGCAGCCCGGTGATCACATCGCCCTTCTTGGGATCCAGCGGATAGCCGCCTGCGGCCATCACCACGCCCAAGGCAAAGCGGCGATCCCATTGCAACTCGATCTGGTCGAGCGTGCCATCGGTGGCGTGCAGGAGCACATCGACCAGATCGCTCTTCAAACGCATCATGATCGGCTGGGTTTCCGGATCGCCCATGCGGCAGTTGAACTCGAGCGTCTTGGGGTTGCCCTGCGCATCGATCATCAGGCCCGCATACAGGAAGCCGGTGAAGGGGATGCCATCCTTGGCCATGCCCGCCAGCGTGGGCTGGATGATCTCCTGCATGGTCTTGGCATACACATTGGGCGTGACCACCGGTGCGGGCGAATAGGCACCCATGCCGCCGGTGTTGGGGCCGGCATCGCCGTCGAGCAGGCGCTTGTGGTCCTGGCTGGTGGCCAGCACGGCCACGTTCTTGCCATCGGCCAGCACGATGAAGCTGGCCTCTTCGCCTTGCAGGAACTCTTCGATCACCACACGGGCGCCGCCTTCGTTGTGCTGCACGCCGAGCTTGTTGTCCAGCAGCATGAAGTCGATGGCTTCATGCGCTTCCTGCAGCGTCATGGCCACGACCACGCCCTTGCCCGCGGCCAGGCCATCGGCCTTGATCACGATGGGCGCGCCGTGCTTGTCCACATAGGCGTGGGCCGCGGTGGCGTCGGTGAAGGTCTCGTAGAAGGCCGTGGGGATGCCATGGCGCTTCATGAAGTCCTTGGCGAAGGCCTTGGAGCTTTCGAGCTGGGCCGCCTTCTGTGTGGGCCCGAAGATGCGCAGGCCACGTGCACGGAACTCGTCGACCACGCCCGCTGCCAGCGGCGATTCGGGGCCGACCACCGTCACGGCGATCTTTTTTTCCTGGGCGAAGTCGGCCAGGGCGTGGATGTCGGTGATGGGAACGTTCACCAGGCGCGGATCCCGCGCGGTGCCGCCGTTGCCCGGCGCCACGTAGACCTTCTGGGCCTTCGGGGACTGGGCCAGCTTCCAGGCCAGGGCGTGCTCACGGCCGCCAGAGCCAATCACAAGGACGTTCATATGGATGTCTCGGTTCAGTTCAGTTCGGCGTTGTGGAACACATCCTGGACATCGTCCAGGTCTTCCAGCACATCCAGCAGTTTCTGCATGCGGGCGGCATCGTCGCCCGACAGGGACACGGTGTTCTCGGCACGCATGGTGACCTCGGCCAGCTCGGGCGTCATGCCTGCGCCTTCCAGCGCGTGCTTGACGGCTTCGAACTCCCCCGGCGAGCTCAGCACTTCGATGGAACCATCTTCATGCGTGACGACATCCTCGGCACCGGCTTCCAGGGCCACTTCCATGACCTTGTCCTCGCTCACGCCCGGCGCGAACAGGAACTGGCCCACGTGCTTGAACTGGAAGGCCACCGAGCCTTCGGTGCCCAGGTTGCCGCCGTGCTTGCTGAAGGCGTGGCGCACTTCGGCCACCGTGCGCACGCGGTTGTCCGTCATGCAATCGACGATGATGGCCGCGCCACCGATGCCGTAGCCCTCGTAGCGGATTTCTTCATACGTGACACCGTCGAGGTTGCCTGTAGCCTTGTCGACGTTGCGCTTGATGTTGTCGGCCGGCATGTTGGCCGCCTTGGCCTTGTCGATGGCCAGACGCAGGCGCGGGTTCATGGCGATGTCGCCACCGCCCTGTCGCGCGGCCACGATGATTTCACGCGTGATCCGCGTCCAGACCTTGCCGCGCTTTTCGTCCTGGCGACCTTTGCGATGTTGGATGTTGGCCCATTTGGAATGACCGGCCATGGCGTCTAGCTCCGGATGAAATCTGCTGTGTAGGGACAGAAAACGCGCCCCGGACCAGGCCCGGCGCGCGCAAGAAGGATGCCCGGGGCGCGGCATGTGTCCTGCAACGCCCCGGGCTGGGTGATACTGTGATTTTACCTTTGGGCCGCCCCTCCCCCGGCAATCCGGCTGACGGAAATCAAGCCGCACCGTGCCTGCCCACCTGTTTTGACCCTTTTTTGGCGTTATCCACCATGGCTGAACCCATCCTGCTTGCCCGCCACGGCGACACCGAGTGCCACCTGCTGCCCGCCCTGGCCAACCGCCATGGCCTGATCACCGGCGCCACCGGCACCGGCAAGACCATCACCCTGCAGACGCTGGCCGAAAGCCTCTCCAAGGCGGGCGTGCCTGTCTTCATGGCCGACATCAAGGGCGACCTCACCGGCATTTCGCAGCCAGGCACCGTCTCGCCCAAGCTGGCCAAGATCCTGGAAGAACGCGGCCTGCGGCCGTGCGAGCCCATCGCCTGCCCGACCACCCTGTGGGACGTCTTCGGCGAGCAGGGCCACCCGGTGCGCGCCACCGTCTCGGACATGGGGCCGCTGCTGCTGTCGCGCATGCTCAATCTGAACGACACGCAGCAAGGCGTGCTGCAGCTGGTCTTCAAGATCGCCGACGACAACGGCCTGCTGCTGCTCGACCTGAAAGACCTGCGCGCCATGCTGCAGCACGTGGGCGACAACGCCAGCCAGTTCACCACCGAGTACGGCAACATCAGCGCCGCCAGCGTGGGCGCCATCCAGCGCGGCCTGCTGCAGATCGAAGAGCAAGGCGGCGACAAGTTCTTTGGCGAGCCCATGCTCGACATCGCCGATTTCATGCAGACGATAGATGTGGCCCCCAAGACGCCTCTGGCGTCAGCCCCCCAAGGGGGCGCGGCGTCTAGGGGCGGCCCGTCGACGCCTACGGCCATGGGCGTCATCAACATCCTCGCGGCCGACAAGCTGATGAACGCGCCGCGCCTGTACGCGACCTTCCTGCTGTGGATGCTCTCGGAGCTGTTCGAATCCCTGCCCGAAGTGGGCGATCTGGACAAGCCCAAGCTGGTCTTCTTTTTCGATGAGGCCCACCTGCTGTTCAAGGATGCGCCCGCCGCACTGGTCGAACGCATCGAGCTGGTGGTGCGCCTGGTGCGCTCCAAGGGCGTGGGCGTGTTCTTCGTGACGCAGAACCCGCTGGATGTGCCCGACACCGTGCTCGGCCAGTTGGGCAACCGCGTGCAGCATGCCTTGCGCGCCTTCACGCCGCGTGACCAGAAGGCCGTCAAATCGGCCGCCGAGACCATGCGGGCCAATCCCGGGCTGGACATCGCAACCGCCATCACCGAGCTGGCCGTGGGCGAGGCGCTGGTGAGCCTGCTGGACGACAAAGGCCGCCCCGGTGTGACGCAGCGCGTGTTCGTGCTGCCGCCGGGCAGCCAGATCGGCCCCATCACACCTGCCCAGCGTCAGGCCTTGCTGCAAGGCTCGCTGGTGGCCGGTGTCTACGAAAAGGCGGTGGACCGGGAATCGGCGTATGAGCGCCTCAAGGGTCGGACTGCCGCCAGCCAGACACCACCCGGCGGGCCAGCCGACGCGCCCCCGCGCTCCATGCGGGAGGAGGCCGAACAGGCGGTGCGTGGACAGCGCGGCACGGGACGGCCCACGCCGGTGGATGCCGATGCAACGACGGGCGGCAACACGACCGCCCCCAGCGGTGCCGACAACGGGTGGCTGGGTGACGTGGCCGGCGGCCTGCTCAAAGGCAGCGGCCGCAAGGACTCCATCCTGGAGACGGTGGCCAAGTCCGCCGCGCGGACCATCGGCTCGACCGTCGGCCGCGAGCTCATCCGCGGGGTGCTGGGCTCGCTGCTGGGGGGCAGCAGCAGCCGACGCCGCTGAGATGTCGCCCGCGCGCACCCAGCACCGTCCTCAGCAAAAGCCCAAAGGAAAAAGCGGCAAGGGATCTGCATCCCTTGCCGCTTTCTCACGCTGCGCCGCAAGCGCGCATCAAAGCTTCAGCATCAACGCTCAATCGTCGTAGCCATAGCCGTAGCCATAACGGCGGCCACCGCCCCAGGCATCGGCGCGCGAGGCATGGAAGTTGGCCATGTCCTCATGCATACGGGCCAGGCCGCGGTGCACGTTGCGCACCACGCGCGCCGCCATGCGGGGGCCACGGTGATGGTGATGCGGGCGGAAGCCCGGGCCATAGCCGTAACCGTAGGCAGGCGCGGGGTACATCACGCGGCCGGGAATCACCACCGGTGCAGGCGCATAGACGACCGGCGGAGGCGCGCCGTACATCATCACGGGCGCCTGATCACGGTACATGCCCTGACGTGTGTTGGAAAACGAAGTGGAAACACGACCCGCACCCTGCATGGGCGCATCGACGTTCACCGACCAGTAGACGTTGTCCCGACCACCCGCCTGTGCAGCCGCAGCAGCAAGCACGAGTCCGGCCGTCAGGACCAGGCGGGACAGGGTGACGAAGCGAGGTGTGTTCATGGTGTCATCTCCTTTATGGAACCTCAACGGCGCCACTGTGCCTCGGGATGACAACCCCCTTGTAAATCTATGTTGCAGGACGACCCGCCGAACAACGTTCAGTGGTGGTGCGCGTCGCTGCGCGCGATCTCGAGCAGGCGCTCGACTTCCACCCGGTGGTGTCGCGCATTGTGCCGGTGCCACAGCCCGATCATCAGCATGGTGCCGGCCACGAACAGGCCAAAGGCCGTGATCGCACCATAAGCAGACAAGCCCGATTTCGTCAGCGCGCTGTAACCCGCACCCAGCAAGAGGATGCACGCCTGCTCATTGAAATTCTGCACGGCGATCGAGCGGCCGGCGCCCATCAGGTTGTGCCCCCGATGCTGGAGCAGCGCGTTCATCGGCACCACCAGGAAGCCGCCCAGGCCGCCCAGCAGGATCATGAAGGGAATGGTCAGCTCGATGTCGCGCAGGAAATTCATGCCGATGACCAGCACGCCCATCGCCACCCCCAGCGGAATGACGGAGGTCGCCCGATCCAGCTTCATCTTGGCCGATGCCAGCACGGCGCCGACCGCCGTGCCGATGGCGACCACGCCGACCAGCGACGAGGCCTTGGTGGTGTCATAGCCCAGGGCCACCGCGGCCCAGGCCAGGACGATGTAACGCAAGTTACCGGAAACCCCCCAGAACAAGGTGGTGGTGCCCAGCGAAATCTGGCCCAGCTTGTCCTGCCAGAGCCGGCGGTTGCAGCCGATGAAGTCCTTGATCAACGCCGTCGGGCTGGAGGAGAAAGCCTGCAGCGGCGTGTCGGTGCGCGGGATGCGCAGGTTGAACAAGCGCAGCGATCACATACAGGCTGACCAGCGTCGCGATGGCCGAGCCGGCCGGCGAGTGCACCCCGGTTTCCACAAAGGGCACATCGATGGCCATGAGGTGCGGCGCGATGACCGGCCCCATGAGCTGCCCGCCCAGCACCACGCCCAGGATGATGGAGGTGATGGTTAGCCCTTCGATCCAGCCATTGGCCTTGACGAGCTGGGAAGGCGGCAACAGTTCGGTGAGGATGCCGTACTTGGCGGGCGAATAGGCCGCCGCACCCAGGCCGACCACGGCATACGCCATCAGCGGGTGCGTGCCGAACAGCATCAACAGGCAACCGATGACCTTGATGCTGTTGGACAGGAACATGACCTTACCCTTGGGCAGCGCATCGGCGAATGCGCCCACGAAGGGGGCCAGCACCACATAGAACAGCGCGAACATGGGCACGAGCGCGGCACGCTGCCATTCAGGGGCGCCGCTGCTCTTGAGCAGTTCCACCGCGGCCACAAACAAGGCGTTGTCGGCGAGCGAGCTGAAGAACTGCGCCGCCATGATCGTGAAAAAGCCTTTTTTCATGCGCGAGCGGGGGGCAGGTTCTTCATCCGTGGGTCCAGGGGTCTGCTTGCGGACATGTGCCGGCGCATCACCGGGCCCACATCAACGGACGCCGGTTATAGCACGGCCGGTTACACCTGCCCGCCGCAAACGTCGCATGGCCGTGGCTTGACACGCGAACGGGGGCCACGTGAACCCTGGTGCGCCCGCGGCTGGCAGAATCACGTATATGCCGCGTCCGATTGAAGCCCTGATCCACCTTGATGCACTGCACCACAACCTCGAACGCGCACGCCACTGTGCGCCGGACGCCCGCATCTTTGCCGTGGTCAAGGCCGATGCCTACGGGCACGGCCTGAAGCGCGTCTACGAAGGCCTGCGCGCGGCCGATGGCTTCGCGTTGCTGGACATCGCCGAGGCGCAAAAGTTGCGCGAGATGGACTGGCGCGGCCCCATCCTGCTGCTGGAAGGCGTGCTTCGAGGCCCGTGATCTGGAATGGTGTTCGCGCCTGGGCCTGTGGCATGTCATCCACCGCGAAGAACAGATCGAATGGCTGGCCGCCCACAAGACCGAGTGGCCGCACCGCGTCTTCCTGAAGATGAACTCGGGCATGAACCGCCTGGGCTTCACGCCTCAAGCCTTCCGCAGTGCCTGGGCGCGCCTGGGCGCCCTGCCCCAGGTCGATGAAGTCTCGCTGCTGACCCACTTTGCCGATGCCGACTCGCCCCGGGGCATCGCCTGGCAGTGGGAGGTCTTCCAGAAGGCCACCGCCGATCTGGCCGGCGAGCGCAGCCTGTGCAACAGCGCCGCGATGCTGCGCCATGCGGCCGACCCGGCCGTGCGCGGCGACTGGATCCGCCCCGGCATCATGCTGTACGGCGCCGTCGCCCGACTACCACGAGCACGACGCCACCCACTGGAACCTGCAGCCCGGCCATGACGCTGCGCTCGCAGCTGATCGGCATCCAGCAGCTGAAAGCCGGCGACACAGTCGGCTATGGCAGCCGCTTCACGGCCGCCGCGCGACATGCGCATCGGCGTGGTGGCCTGCGGTTATGGCGATGGCTACCCCCGCCATGCGCCGGATGGCACACCGCTCCTGGTCGACGGCGTGCGCGTGCCCCTGGCCGGCCGCGTGTCGATGGACATGCTCACGGTGGACCTGAGCGCCGCCCCGCAGGCCGACATCGGCAGCGAAGTGACCCTGTGGGGCCGCGGCCCGGTCGCCGACGGCCACCCCAGCACGCTGCACATCGACGAGGTCGCCCACCATGCAGGCACGATCGGCTACGAGCTGATGTGCGCCGTCACGGCCCGTGTGCCCTTTGAAGTCCTGAGCCCGCATCAGGCCTGAGCCGCGCTGCAAGGCGCGCACCACAGACACCCCTTGAGAGGCTTTGGATGGACATCGACGAGAACCGACACCAGTTGCGCATGACCGTGCTCATGACGCCGGACATGGCCAACTTTGCCGGCAACGTGCACGGTGGCACCATCCTCAAGCTGCTGGACCAGGTGGCCTATGCCTGTGCCGCGCGCTACGCAGGCAGCTACGTCGTGACGCTGTCGGTGGACCAGGTCACCTTCCGCCAGCCCATCCACGTGGGCGAGTTGGTGACCTTCCTGGCTTCGGTCAACTACACAGGCACCTCGTCGATGGAGATCGGCGTCAAGGTGATCGCCGAGAACATCCGCACGCAAGTGGTGCGGCATGCCAACAGCTGCTTCTTCACGATGGTGGCCATTGACGAACAGACCAAGAAGCCGACGGCCGTGCCGCCGCTGAGCCCTGCCACGCCGGATGAAGTGAGGCGCTTTGCCGCAGCCAAGATGCGCCGACAGCTCAGGCAGGAACTGGAGCAGCGCTTCAACGCCATCCACCTCGGCCAGAACACGCCCTGAGCAACCACATGGCCAAGGACAAGACCCTCTTCACCTGCTCCGAATGTGGCGGCACCAACCCCAAGTGGCTGGGCAAGTGCCCGCATTGCGGCGCCTGGAACACGCTGGAAGAAACACGGGTCGACAGCAGCCCCGGCAAGAACCGCATGCAGGCCCTGGCGCGCGGGCTCAACGCGGCCCAGCCGGTGGCCACGCTGTCGGAGATCGAAGCCGCCGATGTGGCCCGCACGCCGACCGGCATCGATGAGCTCGACCGCGTGCTGGGCGGCGGCATCGTCGCCGGCGGCGTGGTGCTGATCGGCGGTGACCCGGGCATCGGCAAATCGACCTTGTTGCTGCAGGCGCTCGACACCCTGTCGCGCCAGATGAAGGTGCTGTATGTGACCGGCGAAGAAAGCGGTGCGCAGGTGGCCATGCGTGCCCGCAGGCTGGGCCTGGGCGGCGACAAGGTGCGCGTGCAGGCCGAGATCCAGCTGGAAAACATCATCGCCACGCTGGAGGCCGAAAAGCCCGCCTTCTGCGTGATCGACTCGATCCAGACCTTGTTCTCCGATCAACTCACCTCGGCCCCGGGCTCGGTCGCGCAGGTGCGCGAATGCGCGGCGCACCTGACGCGCGTGGCCAAGGCCAGCGGCTGCACCATGGTGCTGGTGGGCCACGTGACCAAGGAAGGCGCCATCGCGGGGCCCCGCGTGCTGGAGCACATCGTCGACACGGTGCTGTACTTCGAGGGCGATACGCACAGCAGCTTCCGCCTCATCCGCGCGATCAAGAACCGCTTCGGCGCGGTCAACGAGATCGGCGTGTTCGCCATGACCGACAAGGGCCTCAAGGGCGTGAGCAACCCCAGCGCCATCTTTCTGTCCACGCACAGCGAACCGGTGCCGGGCTCGTGTGTGCTGGTCACGCTCGAAGGCACGCGGCCGCTGCTGGTGGAGATCCAGGCCCTGGTGGATTCAGGCGGCCCCAGCCCGCGCCGGCTGAGCGTGGGCCTGGAGCGCGACCGTCTGGCGATGCTGCTGGCCGTGCTGCACCGGCATGCGGGCATGGCCTGCTTCGATCAAGACGTGTTCGTCAATGCGGTGGGCGGTGTGCGCATCAGCGAGCCGGCGGCCGACCTGGCCGTGCTGCTGGCCATCCAGAGCAGCCTGCGCGCGCGGGCCTTGCCCAAGGGCTTCATCGCGTTTGGCGAAGTGGGTCTGGCCGGCGAGGTGCGGCCCGGCCCCGCGCGGTCAGGACCGCCTGAAGGAAGCCGCCAAGCTGGGCTTTTCGATGGCCATCGTGCCCAAGGCCAATGCGCCGAAGAAGCCGGTCGAAGGCTTGACCATCCACGCCGTGGAGCGGGTGGAGGAAGCCATCGAGATCGTGCGCGGGCTGATGTGAACCGGGGCCGTGCGCGATGACACGACGCGCAAGCTGGCGGTGAACACCACGGCAACGCCCAGCCTGCGCGCAGAACCCGGCACGGACACTCAGCGCCGGATCGCCTGCCTGAGGTTGAGCCCCGTCGCCATCAAGGCGCCGAAGTAGACCACCGCCGCACCGATCAGGCAGCCCACCATCGCGCCGATGCGCAGCCAGTGCTCATGCCGCAAGCCGATCCAGTCAATGTGCTGTGAGGCAAACCACAGCCCCGCCCCCAGCAGCGCCGATGCCAACACCACACGGGCAGCAAACAGGAGCCAGCCCGGCTCGGGTTGGTAGCGGCCCGCCTTGCGCAAGCCGATCAACAGCCACGCCGCATTCACCATCGATCCCAGACCGATGGACAGGGCCAGGCCGGCATGCCCGATCATCGGCACGAAGATGGCGTTGAAGCCCTGCGTGATGGCCAGCACCACGATGGCGATGCGCACCGGCGTGCGGATGTCCTGTGTGGCATAAAAGCCTGGCGCCAGCACCTTCACGCCAATCAGGCCCATCAGGCCCACGCCATAGCAGGACAAGGCCACCACCGTCTGCTGCACGTCGTTGGCGCTGAAGCGGCCATAGTGATAGAGCACCGCCACCAGCGGCTTGGCAAACAAGAGCAGTGCCACCGCACTGGGCAGCGCCAACAGCAGCACGAGCCGCAAGCCCCAATCCAGCAAGGATGAAAACTGGCGCACATCCCCGCTGGCCTGCGCGCGCGACAACTGCGGCAACAACACCACGCCCAGCGCCACGCCCAGCATCGCCGTGGGGAACTCCATCAGCCGATCGGCATACGTCAGCCAGGACACGGCCCCCGCACCCAGGTGCGACGCGATCTGCGTGTTGACCAGCAGAGACAGCTGTGCCACGGACACGCCGAGCACGGCCGGCGCCATCTGCCGCAACACCCGCCCCACACCGGGGTGCTGCCGGGCGCGCCGCCACGCCGCCGGGGTCAGGCCCACGCTGGGCACCATGCCGATGCGCAGCAGCGCCGGCACCTGGATGGCCAACTGCAGTGCGCCACCGACCATCACCCCGACGGCCAACGCATACACCGGCTCCATGCCGTGATCCTTGAACATCGGGGCCACCACGGCCGCAGCGCCGATCACCGCCACATTGAGCAGCACCGGCGTGGCTGCCGGCACCGCGAAGCGTCCGAAGGTGTTGAGGATGCCGGCCGACAAGGCCACCAGCGACATGAAGCCGATGTAGGGAAACATCCAGCGCGTCATGACCACGGCGGCGTTGAAGCCGCCACTTTCCTGCAAGCCGGAGGCCATGGCCCACACCAGCACCGGCGCGCCGATGACGCCCAGGACGCAGGTCAGGCCAAGGGCCGCAAACAGGATGGTGCCCACCGCATTGACCAGATCATGGGTGGCCTGATCGCCATGCTTGGCCCGCGTTTCGGCCAGGATCGGCACGAAAGCCTGCGAAAACGCACCCTCGGCAAACAGCCGGCGCAGCAAATTCGGGATGCGGAATGCGACATTGAACGCATCGGTGGTGGCACTGGCGCCGAAAGCCGCCGCGATCAGCAGTTCCCTCACCAGCCCCGTGATGCGCGACGCCAGGGTCATCAGCGAGACGATGGACGCGGATTTCAGCAGACTCATCCGGGCATTATAGGAAGGCGAGCGGGGCCCTCTAGGCAAGCCGGATGGACCGCGCTATAATCTTCGGCTTTCCAACCAACTTCGCCCTTGTGGGGTGCGAGCTGGCGCAAGCCAGGCATCTACAGGGGCCACACATCATGGCATCTGCATCGAAGCCCAAGAAGACCGTCCGTATCGCCTCCGGCCGCAAGCGCGTCCGTCAGGACATCAAGCTCAACGCCGCCAACGCTGCCCTGCGTTCGAAGTTCCGCACCGCCGTCAAGGGCGTGCTGAAGGCCGTGCAAGCCGGTGACAAGGCCAAGGCCTCCGACGCCTTCAAGACCGCCCAGAGCGTGATCGACTCGATCGCCGACAAGGGCATCTTCCACAAGAACAAGGCCGCCCGTCACAAGAGCCGCCTGTCGGCCAAGATCAAGGCCATGTCGGCCGCAGCCTGATCGCTGTTTCAGCCTCAGACGACCAAAGCCCGCCTCGTGCGGGCTTTTTTCATGCTGCCAAAGAACCCGAGTGCAGGCCTACCCCGCCTTGAAGTTCGCCTTACTTTCGCGGCGGGTTGGGAAGGAGGCAGGCCTCAACGACCTGCAAGTCGTTGTCGCGCGCAAAATTCATCACGAAATCCCAGGCCATGGGCTCGAGATCGCGCAGGGCTTCGTTGACCACGACGCACTTGATGTCGCCCATGCTGGTGGGCACACAGTACGGGGAATAGCCGATGTGGGCGGCGGCCCCCATGGCGGCACCGCCGGGGCGAAAGCTGGACATGGCGCCCGCGAGACGTTCGGCCCAGTCGCTGGGACGGAAGGTTCGGCCTTGTCTGGTAATGCCTTGGATGAAGACTTCGCGGGGCTTGGGGGGTGTGGAATGGGGAGGAGTCGTCGACACGGTGGCGCTTCCGACGGGCTGTGCAATGGGTAAATTGACAGGCGCAGCGCCAGATTGTGTCTGGCCCCTGCGGGGAACAAGGGCCTCTTCGGAAGGGTGATCCAAAGCCGGCGCCTTGACGATGGACACGTCCTCGATGAGCGTTTCCATGCTGACAGCCCTCCATTCTCGTGGACATCCACACCCCCAGCAAGATCGGTGCCCTTAGGCCTGCGCCTTGCTGGGGCATTGCTTGCCAAGACGCTGGCACGGCCCGCTTTTTCCCGCAGGAGAGCGGACCTCGCAGGCGTTTTCGACGGCTGCCAGCCAAATTTGACGTGCTTTGCGGACAGGCAGGCGATCGGGCCACAAGCAATCGGCCGGGGCGTGAACAAAGTCCGCGTACCCGCCGTGTGCGGATTTACTTAGAATGGCCCCATGGCGCAGTGCCTGCTGCGCCTTTTTCTTTTCCACTTTTGAACCCACCGTGCCATGAACGCTCCAGTGTCGATGCCCCACGTCATGTCCACCTACGCCCGCCTGCCGATCGCCCTGACGCACGGCGAAGGCGTGCGCGTCTGGGACACCGAAGGCCGACGCTATCTGGACGCGCTGTCCGGCATCGCGGTCAATACGCTGGGCCACAAGCACCCCAAGCTGGTGCCGGCGCTGCAGGACCAGGTGGAAAAGATGATCCACTGCTGCAACTACTACAACGTGCCCCTGCAGGAAGAGCTGGCTCGGCTGTTGGTCGAGCGCTCGGGCATGACCAATGTGTTCTTCTGCAACTCGGGCCTGGAGGCCAATGAGGCCGCCCTGAAGATCGCCCGCAAGTACGGCCATGAGCGCGGCACCGCCCGTGCCGAGGTGGTCGTGTACGAGAAGGCCTTCCATGGCCGCTCGATCGCCACGCTGTCGGCCACCGGCAACCCCAAGGTGCACGCCGGCTTCGAGCCGCTGGTCGAAGGCTTTGTGCGCGTGCCGCTCAACGACATCGAGGCCCTGCAGGAAGTCGCCCGCACGCGCCCCAACGTCACCGCCGTGTTCCTGGAGGTCATCCAGGGTGAAGGCGGCATCAACCCCGCGCGCGCCGAATACCTGCAGGCCGTGCGCAAGCTGTGCGATGAAAAAGGCTGGCTGCTGATGCTCGACGAGGTGCAGTGCGGCATGGGCCGCACCGGCAAATGGTTTGCGCACCAGTGGGCCGGCATCCAGCCGGACGTCATGCCGCTGGCCAAGGGCCTGGGCTCCGGCGTGCCGATCGGCGCGGTGGTGTGCGGCCCCAAGGCCGCGCAGATCTTCCAGCCGGGCAACCATGGCACCACCTTCGGCGGCAACCCGCTGGCCATGCGTGCCGGGGTCGAGACCATCAAGATCATGGAAGAGGATCAACTGCTGGCCAACGCCCTGCACATGGGCCAGCGCATCACGGACGCCTTGGCGCGTGAGCTGGCCGGCGTCAAGGGCGTGACCGAGATCCGCGGCCAGGGCCTGATGATCGGCATCGAGCTGGATCGCCCGTGTGGCGTGCTGCTGTCGCGTGCGATGGAAGCCGGCCTGCTGCTGAGCGTGACGGCCGACAAGGTGGTGCGCCTGCTGCCCGCCCTGATCATCCAGCCGGACGAAGCCGATGAGATCGTGTCCACGCTGGTGCCGCTGATCAAGGCCTTCCTGGCCGAGACGAGTGCAGCCTGATTCGAGTCGTTCACCCATGAAGCCTGGTATGAGCCTGATCAAACACTACCTGCAGTTCAAGGATCTGCGTGCGCCGGAGTACGAGTACCTGTTCGAGCGGACGGCCATCATCAAGAAGCGCTTCAAGAACTACGAGAAGTACCAGCCGCTGGCCGACCGCACGCTCGCCATGATCTTCGAGAAGGCCAGCACCCGCACGCGCGTCAGCTTCGAGGCGGGCATGTACCAGATGGGCGGCTCGGTGGTGCACCTGACCACGGGTGACAGCCAGTTGGGCCGCAGCGAGCCGATCGAAGACAGCGCCCGCGTGATCTCGCGCATGGTCGACATCGTCATGATCCGCACGTACGAACAGGCCAAGCTGGTGAAGTTCGCGGCCAACTCGCGCGTGCCGGTGATCAACGGCCTGACCAACGAATACCACCCCTGCCAGATCCTGGCCGACATCTTCACCTACATCGAGCATCGCGGCTCGATCCAGGGCAAGGTGGTGGCCTGGGTCGGCGATGGCAACAACATGGCCAACACCTGGCTGCAGGCGGCCGAGCTGCTGGGCTTCACGGTGCACGTCAGCACGCCGTCGGGCTATGAGATCGACCCGGCCGTGGCGGGCATCGGCCGGACCGACTGCTACAAGGTCTTCAAGGACCCGATGGATGCCTGCCGCGGCGCAGACCTCGTCACCACCGATGTGTGGACCAGCATGGGCTACGAGGCCGAGAACGAGGCACGCAAGAAGGCCTTTGCCGACTGGTGCGTGGATGCCGAGATGATGGGCGTGGCCAAGCCGGATGCCCTGTTCATGCACTGCCTGCCTGCCCACCGCGGCGAGGAAGTCGAAGCCGAAGTGATCGATGGGGCGCAATCCGTCGTCTGGGACGAGGCGGAGAATCGCTTGCACGTACAAAAGGCACTCATGGAGTACCTTCTGCTCGGGCGGATCGGCTGACCCGCTTCAGTGCGTTGACGCGCCAGTCTTGAACACCGCCACCGTGGCCAGCAACTGGTCTGACTGCTGACCCAGTTGCTGTGCGGCCTGCGCCGTGCGTTCCACCAGCGAGGCATTTTGCTGCGTCGCGTGGTCCAGCCGGCTGATGGCTTCATTGATCTGGCTGATGCCGCGGTTCTGCTCGGCGCTGGACATGGTGATGTGCCCCACCAGCTCGCTGACCTTGCGCACCTGGTCCACCACATCGCCGATGATCTGGCCGGTGCTGTCGACCAGTCCGCTGCCCGCATCCACCTGTTCGACGCTGCTGGTGATCAGGTGCTTGATCTCTCGTGCGGCTTCGGCGCTGCGTTGCGCCAGCGTCCGCACTTCGCCCGCCACCACGGCAAATCCTCTGCCCTGCTCGCCCGCGCGGGCGGCCTCCACCGCCGCGTTCAAGGCCAGGATGTTGGTCTGGAAGGCGATGCCGTCGATCACGCCAATGATGTCGGTGATCTTGCGGCTCGAATGCTGGATGCCGGACATGGTCTCGACCACGCGGTGGACGGCCTCGCCACCCTGGGCTGCCACGCTGGAGGCCGTTCCGGCCAGCGTGTTGGCTTCGTTGGCGTTGTCCATGCTCAGGCGGATGGTCGCGGCGATCTGTTCGACCGACGCGGCCGTCTGCGCGATGCTGGAGGCTGCCTCTTCGGTGCCGACCGCTGAGGTCGTGGTTGCCGTGCTGGATGTCCAGGCTGGCAAGGCGCAGGCCATCGGCGGTCTCGCGCACCCGGTTGATCGCGCTTTCGATGTGCCGCAGTGCGCTCACCAGCTGAAGGCTGGCACGCCCTTTGGGGCTGATGTGTGCAGCCGTGAGGTCCACGGATCCGTCGGCGGCCTGCAGGCGCTCGGCGATCAGCACGATCTCTTCTGCGGCGGCGAAATCGGCATGGGCGCGCGCGGCCAGCAGGATCAGCACCACGGCTTCAGCCACGACAAACAGCGCGTGCTCGATCACGCGCATGAAGCTCGGCTCGGTGAAGCACATCGGGCCCCAGCCCCAGGTCTGGAACTGATTGAAGGTCAGGTGGTGCACGGCAATGGCTGCCGCGCCAGCCACGATGGGCCAGGGGCTGCGGTAGACCACCAGGCAGGCCATGAAGGCAAACACCGCAAAGTGCGCCTCGGAATGCCCGCGCGAGACATGGATCATCAGGCCGACCATGGCCATGCCCAGGACCGGCAGGCCGATGCGGCTGAGGGCACCGCCCCGTGAGGCCGCTGCCGCACCGGCGCCCAGCGCGAGCAAAAGCAGGCCGACCCCGAGCGCGATGCCGAAGTTGTCCCGCAGGCCGCCGTAGATGAGGGCACCCACGAAGATGGCGGCGATGGCGGCCAGCACGACACGGTCATGCCGATGAAAGAGAGGGGAAGCAGAAGGCGAAGGTTGGCTCATTCGATATCTCCTGAGACGGGATATCGGTCACACTTCGCGCGGCTTTAGCGCCCATTGACGCAGGCTTGACGCGCATCAAGCCGCATCAAGCCCTGAAGCGATGTGCGTCAGAACCGATAGGCCAGCCGCAGGCCGCCCCAGTGGCGCCCGGCCACCGTGATGGGCGCGGCGGCTTCCTTGAGCAGCACGAACTTGCCGCCGCCCATGTCGCGACGGTAGGTCTGCAACAGGAAGGGCCGCTCGTTGCGCGCCGATGCCAGGCCGGTGCGGTCATTGAAGATGCGGCGCCAGCGCGAGTTGGCCGTGTTCCACACCACTTCGCCGGGCCGCTGAGGCTGGCAGTACATGTGGTTGTGGGTGGAGATGTAGCCGTTGCGGTCGGCTGCGATGCAAAAGACGATGTCCGGCAGGACCTTGAGGGTGTGGTCTTGAATGGGGCCGAGCAGTTCGTCCGTCAAGGCGTTGAAGCGCGCGCTGTGCTGCTGGGGCTGCGAGCCGGCGATGGCCACGTAGTCCTCGTCGAACAACTGGTCGATCGTGATGCGGCGATGGCGCACGGCATCTTCCAGCACGGCCGAGATCTCGGCGGCAACCTGCTGCACCAAATGGATGTAAGGCGTGTCGGAGGTTTCGACGCCGGAAGACGCGATCATCTCCATCAGGCGTTCGGAGACCGTCAACACGGCGTCGCTGCGCTTGAAGGCGGTGCCCAGCTCCTGCCGGGCCTGGCGCACTTCCGCCTCCATCAGGTGCACCTGTTCATTGACGCCCTGGGTGATCTGCCGGCTGGCATCGGCGGCCTCGCTGATGCGCTGCACGCCCTCTTCCACGCCATGCAAGGCCTGGTGGAAGGTGGGACGGCCCGATTTGTCGGCTTCGTTGCCCGGCTGGTCGCTCAGGTCACTGGCCAGCGACTGGATGCGCTGGTCCAGATGTCCGACCGTGCTCATGATGGCCTTCGAGATCGACTCCACCTGGGTGGACAGATCCTTGACCGCATCGGCCACCACGGAGAAACCGGCGCCCGCTTCGCCCGCACGCTTGGCTTCGACCGATGCATTGAAAGCCACCAGCCGCGTCTGCAGGGCCACCTGCGTGATCTGTCGGGCCGCGTCGGCCACCTGATGCAGCGTGTCGACCACGCCGATCACTTCACGGCCCACATGCGCCACGCTCTCGCGGGCCAGTTGCATCGAGTTCATGCCACCCACCGTCTCGCGATGGATCTGCTCTTGCGAATGCACGATGTCCTGCAGCTTGGCCACCAGGCTGGCCAGGGTCTCGGTCTGGTGGTTGGCCACGGCGGTGGCGTCTTCCAGCGTGCCGCGCAGTTGCGCCGCCTCGCATCCCAGGCCGCTGGTGTCACGCTCCAGCTTCTCGGCCAGATCACGGGCACCCAGCTCGTGAACGACCTCCGTCGTCTGCACCACGGCTTCGGGCTGCGGCTCACGACGACGAAACACGCTCCACATCTTCAACTCCTGCACTCACATCAACGAGGTGTGGGATCACCACTCTCTCAGTTTCACCCGCAGTCGTGCGATCGACTGGCTGTGCAACTGGCACACACGGGATTCCGTCACGCCCAGCACGGCGGCGATTTCCTTGAGGTTCATGTCCTGCTCGTAATACATGCTCATCACGTACTGCTCGCGCTCGGGCAGGTTCTTGATGGCTTCGACCAGCGCATGGCGCATGCGGTGGTCCTGCAGCAGGCTCAAGGGGTCGTTGCCTTCGTCCGTGACGTGGCGGTCAAGGTAGTCGTTGTCGCCATCCTCGCCGCTCATGTCTTCCAGGTAGATGAGCTGCGTGCCGCGCACCTTGCCCAGCATCTCCTGGTAGTCGGTCAGCGACATGCCCATTTCCTTGGCGATCTCGCTTTCCTGCGGCGCACGGCCCAGGCGTTGCTCCAGCCTGTGCACGGCGCCTTCGATGTCGCGCTGCTGCTTGCGGGTGCCGCGGCTGAGCCAGTCGGCGCCGCGCAGTTCATCGAGCATGGCGCCGCGGATGCGCTGCGTGGCAAAGGTCTCGAACTGCACGCCCTGCCCGGCATCGAAGCGGTTGAGCGCATCGGTCAGGCCGATCATGCCGACCTGGATCAGGTCGTCGATCTCGACGTTGGCCGGCAGCTTGGCGATCATCTGATGCGCAAGGCGACGCACCAGCGGGCTGTATTGGCGCAGCAGCGAATCGACGTCGAGTCGTCCTTTGGCGGTGTACATGTTGGGCTCCATGAACATCAATTGAGTACGGGTGCAGAACGGGAGGGCAAGGCAGCCCCGGGCGACACGAGGTGGTCGAACGCGGTGTCGCCAAGGGCATGCGGCACAGCACCCTTCAACAGGTCTGCCGCCAGTTCGAGGAAACGGGGATTCGGGTCTTGCGTGGCCGGCTCGCGCGGGTCCAGCAGCATCCAGCCACGCTGGGCCACGCCCAGGAAATCGTCGGCGCAACGCGCCAGGCGTTCGGCCACGGAGGGCGCCTGCTGGCTGCGGGCCGTGGCACACACGAGCAGGTCGTAGGCCATCCAGCCGCCGCGCTGGCTGATGACCTTGACGGCGGCATACGCATCGCGCAGGCCTTCGGCCAGGTCGTTGGTGAAGAGCACGGGGCGCAGGTCATGCCCCTTGGCACGCTGCGCAAACACACGCACCAGTTCGCTGGCCGAGGCATGCACCAGCACCACATCGGCCTGCGGGCAAGCATCGGCCACCGCCGACAAGAGGCTGGCGCAACTGCCGCGTGCATCCACATGGCGCAAGGGCAGGCCACGCGCGGGCATGTAGCTCACCTGTGTGGACAGGGCTTCGACACCTTCGGCCAGATCGAAATCGGCCAGCTCGCACGGCGGGCGCGCCTGATCGCTGGCATCGACCACCAGCGTGTGCAGGCCGAAGCTCGCATACGCCGCGCACAGGCGCTCCAGCACCAGGCCACCGCATTTGGAAGCCGGATTGGCCACCACGGGGACGAAGCGGAGCACCCGGCTGGCAAACATCTGCCGCAGGCCCGCGGCCTGGTCCACGGGATGGTGTGGACGCTGCGGCGAAGAAGGGTGCTGGCGTTCAGGATTGATCATGGACGAGCTGTCTTGTGATGTTCTTGTGTGTGACAAGCGGTGATCAAGCGTGACGCGTCGGGGTCAGCGAATCGGCGACCGGCGGCGTGGCAAACACCAGGCTCACTTCGTTCGGATCCAGTCTGTAGGCAGGGTTCAGGCTGGCGCGCAGGGCACGGTGAACCAGGGCTTGCGCGGACAGACGATGCCAATCTTCCGGCACCCGTTGGCCGTTGGCTACACCCAGAACTTTCAATTTGTGACGAATTAACGCATCGAGTGCCGGACCGAGCTTGACGGCCTCATCCAGCTTGGACAGCACCACCCCGGCGCAGCTTTGCGCCTGGTAGGAATGCATGACGTCCTCGATGGCATCGCCCTGTGCGGCGGTGTTGATGACCAGCAGTTTCCGGATGCTGGGATGGGCCAGCATGTCCAGCAGCTCCTTGGTGCGGCCATCGCGCTGGGCCATGCCCGCCGTGTCGATCAGGATGAGCTTCTTGCCGGACAGCAGCTCCAGCAGGTCTTCCAGGGCGGCGCGGTCGTGCGCCATGTGCACGGGCACGCCCAGGATGCGGCCATAGGCGCGCAGCTGTTCATGGGCACCGACGCGGTAGGCGTCCAGCGTGATCAGGCCCAGGTTGGCAGCACCGTGCTTGGCGGCGAAGACGGCAGCCAGCTTGGCCGTGGTCGTGGTCTTGCCGACACCGGTCGAGCCGATCAGGGCGAACACGCCGCCTTGATCCTCGATGGGGCGATCCTGGTCGGCGGTGTTCAGATTGCGCTGCAGCACCTGCGAGGCCCATTGCACCTCGTCGTGGGCGCCGTTGCTGACTTCAGCCGGCATCGCGTCGAGCATCTTGCGGATCAGCACGGCGGAGAAACCACCATCGAGCAGCTTCTGCGCGACGGCAGCCTGAGCCGGCGTGCGGCCGAGCTTTTCGATGAAGGCCATCGTCTCGAAGCGCTCCTTCATCATGGCGCGCATCGCACGCAACTCGCCCAGCATCGTGGCATTGGCTTCCTGCGCGGCCTTGAGCGCGGCCAACGTGGCGGCATCGGCCTGCGCATTGCGCGGGGCGGTCACCTTGTCGATGGTGAGATCAGCATGTTCGCTGCGCAGGGGCACCACCTGGGCCGGGCGCTGCTGGGCGCGGGCTTGCTGTTGGGCAGCGGCGGCTTGTTCGCGCTGCACCGCCTCCTGCTGGGCCTTCAATGCGGCCTGCTGGCGCTCCAGCTCGGCCTGCTTGGCCTGCAGGGCGGCCTGCTGCTGCGAATAGCTCATGCGGGCCTGCATTTGGGCCTGCGGCTCGCGCAGGGCCTCCCATTCATCGGCTTCGGGTTCGACATGGCGCTGCGGCGTGCGCGTGGCCAGATCGACTTCCGTCTTCACGGCGGGGCGCTGCGGTGCCTTGGGCGCAGCAAAGCGCTGCTGCAATTGTTCTTCGGGCGGCAAAGCCATGGCCGGCTCGGTGCGCGACTGCATCGCGGCCTGACGGCGCTTGAGCATGCGCTCGCGCACATAGTCCTGGAAAGACAGCGTGCTCATGGCCAGTTGCTTGACGTCGTCCTGCACCGTATTGGCCAGGTTGGACATGGTCTCGCGCGCCTGCTGGCCCACCGGCTTGGCGGCGGCCTTGCCACGGCCTTGCTCGGCCTGCTGAGAAGAGACTGCGGGCTTGGGCTGAGCAGAAGGTTCCTTCTTGCGCGGCGACAGTTCAGGCGCATCCCGCTCGACGGCATAGTGATCGATGGCCGGCACGCTGTCGGCGGCCATGGCCAGGATCTCGATGCCGCCTTCGGCTGCCGGCTTGGTCGACAGCACCACGGCGTCGTCACCAAAGGCGGCCTTGACCTTCTGCATGGCCTCGCGGCTGTTTCGTCCAGTAAAGCGTTTGACGTTCATGCGTGGCCTCCGATCAGGGTACCGATGCGAATCGAGTGGGTCTCAGGAATCTCGCTGTGACCCAGCACCTTGAGACGTGGTGCGGCGCGTTTGAGCAGGCGGGCCACCGACGGCCGGATGGCGTCAGGGACCAGCAGGCAGGCCGGGTGGCCCATGTTTTCCTGGCGCTGGGTGGCGTCGGCCGCCTGGCGCGTGAGGTGATCGGCCACGCCCGGATCGAGCATCGGGCCGTTGGGCGAAGTCAGTGCCTGGGTGAGCAGGCGTTCGAGATCGGGTTCGATGGCGATGACGTCCAGCTCGCGCACGGGGCCGTAGATCTGCTGGACGATGGCCGGCGCCAGGCCGATGCGGATGCGACGTGCCAGCTCGGTCGGATCGTTGACGATCTGCGGCACGGCGGCAGCATGTTCGGCCACCGTTTCCACGATGGAGCGCATGTCGCGGATGTGCACACCTTCTTCGAGCAAGAGCTGGAGCACTTTCTGCAGGGTGGCGATGCCGACCATCTTGGGGACCACGTCTTCGATCAGTTTCGGAGCAAGCTTCGTCACATGTTCGACCAGTTGGAGGGTCTCGACCCGTCCCAGCAACTTGGCCGCATGGAGTTGCATCAAGTGTGAAAGATGGGTCGCCACCACGGTCGACGGATCAACAACGGTGTACCCGGCCATTTGCGCCGCATCCCGCTGGCGCTCTTCCACCCATACCGCGGGCAAGCCGAATGCCGGGTCCACGGCCGCCGTGCCGGCGATCGGATTGACCACATGACCGGGGTTGATGGCCATGAGCATGTTGGGGAAGACCTCGCCCTCGCCCACCACGGCGCCGCGCAGGGTGATGCGGTAATGGCTGGGCTTGAGCTCCAGGTTGTCCTTGATGTGCACGGACGGCGGCAGGAAGCCCACCTCCTGCGCGAACTTGCGCCGCACACCCTTGATGCGCGTGAGGAGATCGCCACCGCGCTCCTTGTCCACCAGCTGGATCAGGCGGTAGCCCACTTCCAGACCCAGGGTGTCGATGGGCTGCAAATCTTCCCAGGAGGCCTCGCCATTCGGGTTGGGCGCATCGGCCGGCCGCTCCACCGGCTTGGGCGCGTTGCGGATGGCCTCCTGCTTCTTGTGCATGTTGAAGGCCCAGTAGCCGAGGCTGCCGCCCACCGTCAGGAACACCAGCGAAGGCATGCCCGGGATGACGCCCAGCAGCGTCAAGATGCCCGCCGCCACGCCGATGACCTTGGGGTTCTCGAACATCTGGCCCATGATCTGGGCGCCCACGTCCTGGTCCTTGCCGACGCGCGAGACCACCATGGCAGCCGCCACCGAGATCAGCAGACCGGGGATCTGCGCCACCAGCGCATCGCCGACGGCCAGCAGCACGTAGGAGCTGGCCGCATCGCCCGGCGACATGCTGTGCTGCACCACGCCGATGACGAAGCCGCCGATGATGTTGATGAACAGGATCAGGATGCCGGCGACCGCATCGCCGCGCACGAACTTCGAGGCGCCGTCCATGGAGCCGTGGAACTCGGCCTCGTCACCCACTTCCTGACGGCGGCGGCGCGCTTCCTTCTCGTCGATCAGGCCGGCGTTCAGATCGGCATCGATGGCCATCTGCTTGCCGGGCATGGCATCCAGGGTGAAGCGGGCCGAGACTTCGGCAATCCGCTCGGCGCCCTTGGTGATCACCACGAAGTTGATCACCACCAGGATGGCGAACACGATCAGGCCCACCGCAAAGTTGCCGCCGATCAGGAAGTGCCCGAAGGCCTCGATCACCTTGCCCGCGGCACCCGTGCCCGTGTGCCCTTCCATCAGCACCACACGGGTGGAGGCCACGTTCAGCGACAGGCGCAGCAAGGTGGTCAGCAGCAGCACGGTCGGGAAGGCGGCGAAGTCCAGCGGACGCAGCATGGTGGCCGCCACCATCATCACCATCAGCGAGGCCGCGATGTTGAAGGTGAAGAACAGGTCCAGCATGAAGGTGGGCAGCGGCAGCACCATCAAGGCCAGCACGGCCACCACCAGGATGGGCGCGGCCAGCACTTGCAGGTTCTGCTGATGCCCGCCCAATGCGGACTGCAGTCTCATCACAAAGGCATTCATGCATCAGGCTCCGACGACGAATCTTCTTCTGGCTGCACGCGCGCCTTCATCTGCGCGGCATGCAGCGGATCCAGTTCCTTGGGCACGTTCAGATCAGGCAGGTTGCCCGGCATCGGCGAGCGGCCAGCCAGGGCATTGCGCAGCTGGAACACATAGGCCAGCACCTGCGCCACGGCGCTGTACAGCGCCACGGGCACTTCCTGATCGATCTCGGTGTTGGCGTAGAGCGCGCGCGCCAGCGGCGGGGCTTCCAGCACGGGCACGCGGTTCTCGGTGGCGATGTCGCGGATCTTGAAGGCGACCAGATCCAGGCCCTTGGCGATCACGCGCGGCGCACCCATCGTGGCCTCGTCGTACTTCAGCGCCACGGCATAGTGGGTCGGGTTCATCACGACCAGATCGGCCGTGGGCACGGCAGCCAGCATGCGGCGGCGCGCGGCCTCCCGCATCTTCTGCTTGATCTTGCCCTTGACCTCCATATTGCCTTCCTGCTGCTTGAACTCTTCCTTGGCTTCGGAATGGCTCATGCGCATGCGTTGCGCGAACAGGAAGCGCTGCAGGGGCCAGTCGATCAGTGCAAAGGCCGCCATCACCAGCAACATGGAGCCCAGCACCTCGGCCAGCGTCACGCCCAGGTCATGGATGGCAGCCGGCAGCGGCTGGGCCAGCAGGCCGACCAGGCTGGGCCAGGCCTTGTAGAGGAAAAAGGCCCCGGCCGTGCCCAGCACCAGGCCGAGCAGGCTGGCCTTGAGCGCATCGATCATCTGCTGCTTGGAGAAGATGTTGCCGATGCCGGCCAGCGGATTGAGCTTGCCGAACTTGGGCGAGATCACCTTGAAGGACATCACCCAGCCGCCGGCCAGCACGCTGGCAGCCGCCGAGGCCACACCGATGGCCAGCGCGAACGGCACCACGATCATCAATGCCTGCACCGTCCAGGTAGCCAGACGGTCCATCATCACATCGGGATTGGCCACGGCCCGCACGTCGAAGCGCAGGCCCATGCTCAGTTGCGTCTGGATCTTGTCCATCCACACCGGCGTCAGCCCCATCAGCACGCCGGTGGCGGCCAGCACGACCAGAAAGTGCCCCAGGTCCTTGGAACGGACAACCTGGCCCTCTTCGCGGGCCTTGGACAGTTTCCGCGCCGAGGCTGGTAACTGCTTGTCTTGGGAGTCCTGGTCTGACATGGGGGGAATGGGGGTGGTTCCCCGCCATTCTTCGTGACCGGCCCGGTTTCTTTAGCGGGATAAACGGGGTCCGCAAAGCGCTATTCCCGCCCCGTTTTGGCTGGTGCAAGCTGCGTGCAAAAAGACAAAGGGCGTTTCGTGAACCACGTCACGAAACGCCCTGGGGGCCGTGGCAGCGCCGGATCAGTCCAGTGTCAGCACCACCTTGACCGAGCCATCCACGGCCGCCTTGTCGATGTAGCCGATGGCTTTGGGATCGGCCGCCACCGCCTTTTTCACGGCGGCGGCGTCAGCCTGCACGGCCGGCGCCTGCCCCTTGCCGGTGAACACCACGCGCGACCAGACCGCCTTGATCTGCGCCTGATCCCGGTCGGTGGCCTTCTTGTAGAAGGCTTCGCGGGTGGCATTGCCTTCCGGCAGATCCACCGGTTTCAGGTCGAAGCTGCGGCCCAGGTAGACGTTGGCCAGTTGGTCCTTGGTGATCGCGGCGCCGCCCGGGCCCATGACCACGGCGATTTCAGCCTGGGCTGCCAGGGCCGCCAGCATCAGGGACATGCCCGCAAAGGCGCGTTTGAGAGTCATCTTCATGCGTGCCTCCGGTCAGAAAACGAAGTCCAGGCCAACGGAGAAGACGTTGATCTTCTTGTTGTAGTCGGCATCGGTGCCCAGCGGCGTCGAGAATGCCGGCGTGACGAAGGCCTGGCCGTCCCGTGCGTTGAAACGGCTCACCTGCGCCTTCAGGGCCACGTTGGTCATGAAGTCATACCGCACACTGGCCGAGAGTTCATGGTTCTTGACGCCGGTGAGCAGATTGCGCGTGCGGCCATAGGTCAACATGGGCAAGACGGAGCCGAAGCGCCAGCCCGCACCGACGTAGAACGCATCGGTCTTGGCCAGCGGCCGTCCCGCGTAACCCGAGCCTTGATAGAAGGGCTCTTCACCACCGCTGAGCCCGCCATTGACGGGCAGGTCACTCATCTTGCGCTTGGTCCACTCCGCCATCACCACGGCGCTGCCGTTATCGAACTGGAGCCCCGCTGTGGTGAAGGTGTCCTTCATGTTGTAGCTCAAGGGGGCGGTCAGGGGTCCGAGCAGGTCGAGCGAGAGGTCGGGCGTGCGGCTTCTCACCTGTCCTGCCCGGAAGAGCCAGTCCCCCATTTCAAGCGACGCATTCAGGCCAGCCACCCATTTGCTGCGATCCTTGATGACCAAGACACCCGTGGGGGTTCCACTGGAAATGTTGTAACTGCTGCGACCGTAAGAGGGCTGCAGCGTCAGGATGGCGGAGGACATCGGAATACGCAGATTCAGCTGCCCGCCATCCAGATTCGACAGAGGCATGCCCGCATACACCGACAAGGGAGCGCGCAGCCAAGGTTGGGAATAACCGACGTTGCGGGAATCGGAAATCATGAAGGCCGGCAACACGACGCGCCCGGCCCGGATGTCGATGTTGGCCGTGGGCGAATACTGCGCAAACAACCACTCAAACCCCACGTTGAAATCCTCGTTGGAGCGAGGTGCGTCGTCCACGCGGCGGCGCTGGCCCAGCAATTGACCGGTCACCGAAAATCCATTGCCGAAGTTGGCGACGCCTTGCAGGCCGAGCTTGCTGTCGCCAAAGAAGTCCATGCCATGCGAGGCGCCAATGGCGTGGTTCATCGACGGTCGGAATTCGCGCTCCCCCTCATCGGTCACCGTGCCCGCCAGCGTACCGTACCCGCTGACTTTGAAGGTGGTCTCGGCTCGTGCCGTCAAGGGCACGCCTGCTTGGCTGATCAGGGCAATCGCCAGCGCTGTCGCCAGCTTGGTTCGGCGAGGAATCTTCATTGTGTGTAGCTCCAATGGTCTGGTGGAGGGAGCCTGAGCACTTCTGCTCGGCCAGCCGGATAAATCTTTCCGGACAAATTACACACTACAGAATGGAACAACCCCCTGTACAGGTGGAAATACCTGGGAATACCCCCCATTTGCTGCAAAGCAACACATTGAACTTTCCGTGTTGCAAAAACGATATCCACCCCTCCAAAAATCACTTATGCGCCGACCCGGTCCCGACCAGCGGACGGCGGCTCACAAGGGGCCGAAGACGCCACCAGCACACGATCGCGTCCGCTCAACTTGGCCGCATACAGCGCCCGGTCCGCGCGATCGATTGCGCAAGCCAGCGGCTCTTGCGGATCGTGTCCCGTCACCCCCGCGGAGACGGTGATCCTCAAGGCACCGTGACGTTCGCTGACTGCGGTCTGCGCCAGCAGGGTGCGAATGCGCAGCAGCCCCCGCTCGGCATCGGCGAGGTCCGTGTTGACGAACATGAGCAAGAACTCTTCCCCACCCCAGCGGGCTACGGCATCCGTGTCCCTGAGCGCCTGGAAGATCACGCCCGACACCGCCTTGAGCACCTCATCGCCCACACCGTGCCCGTAGGTGTCATTGACCGACTTGAAATGATCCACATCGATGAGCGCCAGCGAGAAGGTGCCGCCATCGCGCTGGCAGCGGGCGCGCTCCTTGTCCATCAGCTCCAGCATGTGACGCCGGTTGAACATGCCCGTCAGATCGTCGCGCGTGGCCAGCTTCTGGATGCGCACCAAGGCATCGGTCAGCTCGGCCTTGCGTTGGCTGGAACGGGCCCGGATCTGGGTCAGGAATTTCACCATCAGACACAGCGACGCCAGCATGACCGCCATCACGCAGAAGTAGGCCACCTGCAGTTTGGCCATCACATAGGGTACCTCGATGCCGGGGATGTGCGGCTCCTGCCACGCCACATAGGCCATGGCCGTGCCGAACAACAGGCAGGCTGCCATGCACGCGCGGATCAACACCCGCATCGTCGAGGTGAACATGTTGAACAGCAGGAAGATGAACAGCAGCAGCAAGGCGATCGGCCGGCCAATGCCACCCAGCACATAGCCCCACGCGAGGAACGCTTCACACACGATCAGTTGCACGGCGGCCATGGAGGGGTCGGCAAGGCGCCGGTTCCAGCCCGAGCGCAGCGCGACATACATCCCGCCCGTCACGGTCAGCGCAAAGCCGGTCAGCCACAGGCATCCCGCCGAATCGATGACACCGACTTCGGCGCCGTAATTCAACGCCAGCACGCCAATCAGCGCATTGATCGCCCCCACCAGGAAGCGCAAGGTCAGCGTGGCCTGTTTGGCATCGTGCGACAGTGCCGCCGCGCGCACCAGGGCGTGCCACCCCCGCTCGCGTCCCTGCAGGCTCTTGACGTGGGCATAGATCACCGCCGCCGCAGCGCCTAGACAGGCCACCAGCAGCGCCGACAGCCCCACGTGGGGGCTCTGAAGATTCAACCCAAGGATGGGAAACGCGCTCAAGTGGGTGACCGGTTTCGCTTTCGCACAGCTTCGTTTTCGGCATGCCCGGGCGATCTTTGAGCGAAGACCGCAACAACAAGGCGTCAACCGTCAACTTCGCTGGTATCCCCCAGTACGGAGAAGCTCCTTGGCCGCCTACATTGTTATTGTGCATAACAATTTTATCGGAAAGGATCGCCATGCCGCTGCACAAACTGTTCACAGGCCCTCGTTCATTCACGCGCCATCAGTTGTCCGCTGTGGCGATGGCATGGGGCGTGGCGCTCGCCACCGGGCACCCGGCCGCGCAGGCAGCCGGCACGGAGGCCAAGACCCAGTACCCCATCGTGCTGGTGCACGGCATGTCGGGCTTCGACGCCATCCTCGGCATCGACTACTTCTATCGCATCCCAGCCGAGCTGCGCCGCAATGGCGCCACGGTCTATGTCGCTTCCATCTCCGCCTTCAACGACAACGACGTCCGCGGCGAGCAACTGCTCAAGCAACTGAAACAATGGGCCGCAGCGAAGGGGCACACACGCTTCAACCTCATCGCGCACAGCCAGGGTGGCCCCACGGCCAGGTACGTGCATGGCGTGGCGCCGCAACTGGTGGCCAGCATCACCTCCATCGGCTCGCCACACACCATGACGAGCGGCCAGGCCGACAACGAACTGGGCAAGCTGCTGACCAACTACGCGAAGGAAGTGGCCGCCTTCGGCAAACTGCTGGGCTGGATGTCCGGCAGCAGCGGCCTGCCTCAGGACCCGGCCGCGCTGCAGGCCTGGGCCGAGAACACGGACAAGTTCAACGCCCGCTTCCCAGCCGGCAAACCCATCGTCGACTGCGGCGAGGGCGCGGAAAGGGTCGGCAACACCTATTTCTACTCCGCCACCGGCAACCAGCCTGCCACCAACAGCAAGGACATCTCCGACGGCATCCTGGCCAAGGCCAGCGCCGGCATGCCTGCGGGCATGGCCAACGACGGGCTGGTGCCCGTCTGCGCCACACACTGGGGCAAGGTCCTGCGCGATGACTTCCCCTGGAACCATCTGGACGAAACCAACCAGGTGCTGGGCGCCATCGGCAAGGATGCGCCGGACCCCGTGGCCTTCTATGTGCAGCAGGCCACGCGACTGAAGGCGTTGGGCCTTTGAGTCGGCAGCGCAGCACCATGTCGGGAAGCAGCCGGATCTCCCTTCGCATCCGCCTCGGCCTGCTGGCCCTGGCTGCAGTCGGGGCCGGCTTCCTGTGGCATCGCCATGCTGCGCACCCGGCCGGGGTGCCGCCTGCGGCTGCCGATGCACAGGCGACTTTCCGCGTCATCCAGCGCGCCCCGGGCTGGACCTGGCCCGAGCACGCCCCTGCCCTCCCGAACACGGCCCCGCTGACGCCAGCAGAAGTCCGCACACGGGTGATGAACCATCCCAGCTTCCAGCATTCGGTGGCAACAGGCTCCTGGTGCATCACCAACGGGCGACTGCTGCCCTGCTACGGCCTGCGCCAGCGCTTCGAATACCACCTGCTGGCCATCGGCATCGTGCCTGTGGACGACATCCGCCGTCTGGTGGAGGACGACGCCCGTCAGGCCCACGGTGCTGCTCTGGCTGCCGCCATCATGAAGGTCTGGGACGATTACCGTGCCGTGCGGACGCATGTGCCTGAACACGCCTTCGATCCGCAGGACAGCACCACCTGGCAGCCCGTCTTCGAAGAGCTGCGACGGGTGCGCCGGCGGCTGATGGGCCAGGCCTGGGCCGATGCCTTCTTTGGCCAGGAGGAAAGCGACTTCCTGACACACACCCGTGACAGGGCCGCAGGCCTCGCTCCCTTGGCAGACACCTCCGCGGATGAGGGCGCCCCCATCCCCCCATTGAGCGCAGGCCAATCTGCCGAAGCCGTGTACGCCCAACGGGCCGCCCGATACGGCCGCGCCGCCGCCGATCGGCTGGCCAGCCTGGACGAGGAATGGGCCGATTGGGAAAAGCGCCTGGAAGCCGCCAGAGTCGAGCAGTCCCGACTGGCGCGGCAGCCCGAGATGTCAGGCCTGCAGCGGGATCAGGCCCTGCAGGCCTACATCCAGTTCCACTTCAAGCCGGACGAGATTCGACGGGTGCACGCGCTGCTGCATCTGTAGCCCGCGCGCACCTGAATCCATCGTGGCGCGGCTCACTCCATGGAGGCCGGCACGACCGTCCACTGCTGGCGCACGTCGCCATGGCCATTGACGCTTTCCATGTGCACCGGGAAGCCCCACAGCCGCGCCACATGCTTGAGCACCTCGCGCGTGCTGTCGTGCAGCGGCCGGCTGTTGTGCTGGGTGTGACGCAAGGTCAGCGACCGATCACCCCGCAGGTTCACGCTCCAGACCTGGATGTTCGGCTCGCGCGAGCCCAGGTCGTATTGCCGCGACAGCGATTCGCGCAGCGCACGGTAGCCGCCTTCATCGTGGATGGCGGCCACTTCGTATTCCGGCTCTTCCTCTTCATCGCGGATGGCAAAGAGGCGGAAATCCCGCATCACCTTGGGCGACAGGAACTGCCCGACGAAGCTTTCGTCCTTGAAGTTGCGCATCGCATAGTCCAGCGTCTTGAGCCAGGCGTGCGACTTGGGATCGGTGCCTTCGGCCGAGCCCGCAAATTCAGGGAACCAGTGGCGATCTTCCTCGGTGGGCTTCTCGCAGATGCGCCGCAGATCGGTGTACATCGCAAAGCCCAGCGCATACGGGTTGATCCCGCTGTAGGCGCGATGCCCCACCGGCGGCTGAAACACCACATTGGTGTGCGACTGCAGCCACTCCATCATGATGCCGTCGGTCAGGTAACCGTCGTCGTACATGGTGTTGAGCAGGGTGTAGTGCCAGAACGTGGCCCAGCCCTCGTTCATCACCTGCGTCTGGCGCTGCGGGTAAAAGTACTGCGCCACCTTGCGCACGATGCGCACGATCTCGCGCTGCCAGGGCTCCAGCAGCGGCGCGTGCTTCTCGATGAAGTACAGCAGGTTCTCCTGCGGCTCGACGGGGAAGCGCCGCACAGCCTCTTCCTCCGGCCGGTCGACGCGGCGCGGCAGCGTGCGCCACAAATCGTTGACCTGCTGCTGCAGATAGGCTTCTCGCTCCTCGCGGCGTGCCAGTTCCTTTTCCAGCGACAGCTTGCCCGGGCGGCGATAGCGGTCCACACCATGGTTCATCAGCGCATGGCAGGAATCGAGCAGCTCTTCCACCGCATCCAGGCCATGGCGCGCCTCGCACTGCGCCACGTAGTTCTTGGCATAGACGAGGTAATCGATGATGGAGCCGGCATCCGTCCACATGCGGAACAGATAGTTGCCCTTGAAGAAGCTGTTGTGCCCGTAGGCCGCGTGCGCGATCACCAGGGCCTGCATGGCCATGGTGTTCTCCTCCATCAGGTAGCTGATGCAAGGGTTGGAGTTGATGACAATCTCATAGGCCAGGCCCATGAAGCCGCGGCGGTAGTTCTTCTCCGTCTGGATGAACTCCTTGCCATACGACCAGTGCCGGTAGTTCACCGGCATGCCCACGCTGGCGTAGGCGTCCATCATCTGCTCGGCGGTGATGATCTCGAGTTGGTTCGGATACGTGTCGAGCTTGTAGCGTTCGGCCGTGGCGCGGATGACGTCGTGGTATTCCTCGATCAACTCGAAGGACCAGTCAGACGGGCCAGGCAGCGGGTTGGAGGGGCGGCCCTCCTGAAGCAGTGCACTCATGCGTCCACCCCTTCCTTCTTGAACAGCTCACGGAACACAGGATAGATCTGCGAGGCGTCCAGCACCTTGCGCATGGCGAACTGCTTGGTCGTTTCGGCCAGAACCAGGTATTCGTCCCACAGGTTCTGTTCGGTCTGAGCCACCTGCACATACGCGTAATAGCGCACCAGCGGCAGGATCTTGTCTTGCAGGATCTCGCGGCAGCGGGCCGAATCGTGGTGCCAGTTGTCGCCATCGGAGGCCTGGGCCACGTACAGGTTCCACTCGCTGGTGGGGTAGCGGGCCTGGATGATCTCGTCGAGCAGGACCAGCGCCGAGGACACCACCGTGCCGCCGGTTTCGGTCGCGTGGAAGAACTCGTCTTCCGTCACTTCCTGGGCCTGCGTGTGGTGGCGGATGAAGACCAGTTCGATCTTGTCGTAGTGCCGGGTCAGGAACAGGTACAGCAGGATGAAGAAGCGCTTGGACAGCTCCTTGCGCTGCTCGTCCATCGAGCCGGAAACGTCCATCACGCAGAACATCACGGCCTTGGTGGTCGGCACCGGCACCCTGACGCGGCTGCGGAAGCGCAGGTCGATGGGGTCGAGAAACGGAATGCCCTTCATGCGGGCGTAGTGGTGCGCCAGCTTGGCCTCGATCTCTTCCATCTCGGCCGCGCGCTTGTGCACCAGGGCATCGTCGCCTGCGGCGTCCTGCTTGCGCAGTTCGGCCAGACGCTCTTCCAACTCCTTGATCTCGCGGCGCGAAGAGGCGCCCAAGGCGATGCGGCGGCCCAGCGCGCCGCGCATGGAGCGCACGACATGCAGGTTGTTGGGGGTCCCATCGTTGCTGAAGCCGGCACGGTGGCTCTTCCACTCGGGCACCTCGGCCAGCGCCGTGCGCACGAGATTGGGCAGGGCCAGGTCCTCGAAGAAGACCTGCATGAACTCTTCCTTGCTCAGCGAGAAGACGAAATCGTCCTCGCCTTCGCCGGAATCGCTGGCCTCGCCCGAGCCGCTGCCCTGACCGCCACCGCCCTGCGGTTTTTCGATGCGATCGCCCTTGACGTACTCGCGGTTGCCGGGATGCACCACTTCACGCGTGCCGCCCTGGCCGTGGCTGAACACAGGCTCGGACAGATCCCGCTTGGGAATGGCGATATCCTCGCCCTTCTCGATGTCGCGGATGCTGCGGCCGTTGATGGCACGCTGCACCGCTTCACGAACTTGATCCTTGTACCGACGCAGGAAGCGCTCACGGTTGCCGATGGACTTGTTCTTGCCCGCCAGGCGTCTGTCGATGATGTGTTGCCGCATGCTGCTTCCGACTTTCAATCAAGCGGCTGCCGCGGAACCGGCTTTGCCGGGCCGCTGGCAGCGCCCCCCTGGGGGGAGCGCCATAGGCGCTCGGGGGAGATCACGAAGATTTCCTCACCCTCAGGTACCACTCGCACAAGAGGCGAACCTGCTTGGCCGTATAGCCCTTCTGGACCATGCGGTTGACGAAGTCCTCGTGCTTCTTGACCTCGTCGGCGCTGGCCTTGGCGTTGAAGCTGATGACCGGCAACAGCTCTTCGGTGTTGCTGAACATCTTCTTCTCGATCACCGTGCGCAGCTTCTCGTAGCTGGTCCACAGCGGGTTCTTGCCGCCGTTGTTGGCCCGGGCACGCAGCACGAAGTTGACGATCTCGTTGCGGAAATCCTTCGGGTTGGCGATGCCGGCCGGCTTCTCGATCTTTTCCAGTTCCGCATTCAGCGCCGAGCGGTCGAAGATCTCGCCCGTGTCGGTGTCGCGGTACTCCTGGTCCTGGATCCAGTAATCGGCGTAGGTCACATAGCGGTCGAAGATGTTCTGGCCATATTCCGAATAGCTTTCCAGATAGGCCGTCTGGATCTCCTTGCCGATGAACTCGGCATAGCGAGGTGCCAGCATCTCCTTGATGTAGGCGATGTACTTCTGCTCCAGCTCGGCCGGGAACTGCTCGCGTTCGATCTGCTGCTCCAGCACATACATCAGGTGCACCGGGTTGGCGGCCACTTCCTGGCTGTCGAAATTGAAGACCTTGGAGATGATCTTGAACGCGAAACGCGTCGAGATGCCGCTCATGCCTTCATCGACACCGGCGTAGTCGCGGTACTCCTGGATGGACTTGGCCTTGGGATCCGTGTCCTTGAGGTTCTCGCCGTCATACACCTGCATCTTGCTGAAGATGCTGCTGTTCTCGGGCTCCTTCAAGACGGGTCAGCACCGCGAACTGCGACATCATCTTGAGCGTGCCGGGGGCACAGGGCGCCGCAGCCAGCGAAGAGCCGCGCACCAGCTTCTCGTAGATCTTGATTTCTTCCGAGACGCGCAGGCAGTACGGCACCTTGACGATGTAGATCCGGTCGAGGAAGGCTTCGTTGTTCTTGTTGTTGCGGAAGGCCTTCCACTCGCTCTCATTCGAGTGGGCGAGCACCACACCATCGAAGGGGATCGCCCCGAAGCCTTCCGTGCCCTTGAAGTTGCCTTCCTGGGTGGCCGTCAGCAGCGGGTGCAGCACCTTGATGGGCGCCTTGAACATTTCGACGAACTCGAGCAGGCCCTGATTGGCCAGGCACAGGCCGCCGGAGTAGCTGTAGGCGTCCGGGTCATCCTGGGCGTAGGTTTCAAGCTTGCGGATGTCGACCTTGCCCACCAGCGAGCTGATGTCCTGGTTGTTCTCATCGCCCGGTTCGGTCTTGGCGATGCCAACCTGCTTGAGGATGCTCGGGTAGCGCTTGACGACCTTGAACTTGCGGATGTCGCCGCCGAACTCTTCCAGGCGCTTGACAGCCCAGGGGCTCAGGATGCGCTGCAGGTAACGGCGAGGGATGCCATATTCCTTTTCCAGGATCGGGCCGTCTTCGGTTGGATCAAACAGGCCCAGCGGCGATTCGTTCACCGGCGATCCCTTGATCGCGTAGAACGGCACCTTCTCGGCCAGCAGCTTCAGGCGCTCGGCAATGGACGACTTGCCGCCACCCACCGGGCCCAGCAGATACAGGATCTGCTTCTTTTCTTCCAGACCCTGCGCGGCATGGCGGAAGTAGCTCACGACTTGTTCGATGGCGTCTTCCATGCCATAGAACTCTTCGAAAGCCGGGTAGATCTTGATGACCTTGTTTGTAAAGATGCGGGACAGGCGCGGATCATTGCGCGTGTCGATCATCTGCGGCTCACCGATCGCTTCGAGCATGCGCTCGGCTGCGGTGGCAAAGGCCGATTTGTCCTTCTTGCAGATCTCGAGGTATTCCTCGAGGGTGAATTCCTCTTCACGGGTACGTTCGTACCGCGCTGCGAAGTTGCTGATCACGTCCATACAGACCTCCGAAACATCGCCTCACGCCACCGATGCTCGTGATCTGCCGGAAGACCGTCTGGACTAACCGTCTGGTGAACCCGGCGCGATCACACTCGCATCGCCTTCACACCAAAGATCGAGGAAATCGTCTGAAAGGCAAGCCCGAATAAAGACGGGGTTATTGCGCCAGATCAGCGACTTCGTTGCTGTCTATCTTGCACCTTTTTTGCAGCCTGCGTACAGGATGTGGCCAACAAGGCACGATTTCGAAAGTTTGCCGGCTGCATGAGGTCACATATTGCTCGTCGCACGGACCTCTTCCATGCTCGTAATGCCTGAGAGGACTTTCTCTATCCCGTCCTGACGCAGCGTGCGCATGCCTTCGTTCAGGCCTTGATGCAGCAGTTCTTCGGCGCGTGCACCGGTCTGGATCAGGCGGCGAATCTCGGGGCTCATGGTCAGCAGTTCGTGCAGCCCTGCCCGGCCTTTGTAACCGGTCTTGCTGCACTGCGGGCAACCGGGGCTGTGGTAGCTCATCAGCACGCCGTCCTTGCCGAAGCGGGCACGCCATTCGTCTTTCAACGTGGCCTGGATGCCGGCACGTTCGGCCTGCGGAAACACGTGCACGTACTCGGCCACCAACAGGTCGAGTTCGTCTTCGCTCATGGGCTGCTCGGTCTTGCAGCCGTTGCACAGGCGCTTGACCAGGCGCTGCGCCAGCACGGCCAGCAGCGAATCGGCAAAGTTGAACGGATCCATGCCCATGTCGAGCAGGCGCGTGACGGTCTCCGGCGCACTGTTCGTGTGCAGGGTCGAGAGCACCAGGTGGCCCGTCAGCGAGGCTTCGACCCCCACGCTGGCCGTTTCCTCGTCGCGCATTTCGCCCACCATGATCACATCAGGGTCGGCGCGCAGGAAGGCCCGCAGCGCCTTGGCGAACGTCCAGTCGATCTTGTTGTTGACCTGGACCTGACGCAGGCCAGGCTGCGTGATTTCCACCGGGTCTTCGGCCGTCCAGATCTTGCGCTCGGGCACGTTGATGTAGCTGAGCGCAGAGTGCAAGGTGGTGGTCTTGCCGGAGCCCGTCGGGCCCACGCACAGGATCATGCCGTAGGGTCGCTGCAGTGCAGCACTCAGGCGCGTGTAGTTGTCGGGGCTCAGGCCCACCTTGTCCAGCGGCATGGGCTTGGCCGAACTGAGGATGCGCATCACCACGTCTTCCAGACCATTGTTGGTGGGAATGGTGGCCACGCGCAGCTCCAGCCGGTACTGGGGCACGAAGCGGGCGAAGTTGATCTTGCCGTCCTGCGGCTTGCGGCGCTCGGAGATGTCCAGATCGCACATGATCTTGATGCGGGCGATCATGGCGCTGCGGTAGTTGTGCGGCAGCTCCAGGTAGGGCACGAGGCCGCCGTCCTTGCGGAAGCGGATCTTGATCTTCTCGCGTCCGGGGTAGCTTTCGATGTGGATGTCGGAGACGCCCTGCGTGTAGGCCTCCACGATCATCGTGTTGATCAGGCGCACGAGCGAGTTGTCGCTCTGTTCGATGGGCTTGTCTTCATCCTGGAAGGACTTGTCCAGCCCTTCCTTTTCCAGATCCTCGACCAGCTTGCCGGCTTCGAGCGGGTCCATTTCGACGGGATCCGGCTCGGGCACCGCAAACATCACCGAGGACACGTCGGCGCCAAGCTTGGTGTAGGCATCTCGGATGGCCCACTCCAGCTCGCTGACATGGGCCAGCACGGGCACGATCTTGCACTGTGTCACGAACTCCAGCTCGGACAGCACGGCGCGTTTGCTCGGGTCTTCGACGGCCACGATGATGGCCGAGTCCCGCATCATGAGCGGCAGCACCAGCAGTCGGGCTGCGACGCTGAACGGCACCTTGGCCAGGGCGTCGGGATCGGGCGAGTACTTCTCCAGATCAACCAGCGGGTAGCCCATCTTGCGGGCCAGCGCATTCATCAGGTCCTGGCGCGAGACCAGGCCCAGGCGCACCAGCAATTCGCCGATGGGCACGGTGCGGTCGGTCTGCTGCTGGCGCAGGGCTTCGGCCAGTTGCTCTTCGGTGATCAGGCCCAGGGCGACCAGCGCCTCGCCGATGCGCACCATGGGCATGCGGCTTTGCTGTTCGATGGCCGTCAGCAGTTGCTGGGGCGAGGACACTTTCTGCGTGAGCAGGATCTCGCCCAGGCGCTGCGGGGCCGACTCGGGCGCCGCGCCGGCTTCGGTGGTGGCCTGAGGCGCAAGGGCGCCCTCGTCCAACTCGAGATTGAGGAAGGGGCCGAACTCCAGTGCGGAGACGGCATCCTTGGGAATGAACAGGCGCTGCACCGTGCCGCCATCGTCCAGAGGCGGGAAGAGGAAGACGCCCAGATCGTTGTCGACGTGGCCGATGGTCACGCCCTCCAGGATGCCGCCGGCGACCAGGTGCACGCGGTACTCAGAGCCAGTGGGCTGGGCGTTGTCGCGCTGCCCCAGAGGGGCCGTCTCGGTTTGAGGCGCCAGCGGGCGGGTCAGGCGCAGGGTGCGGAACTGGTTGAAGCGCAGCGGCATCGTCGTGCGCGAGGGCGGCACCTGGATGTGGGCCACGCGTTCGGCCGGCACGAAAAAGTTGAGCCGCCCCTGCATGAGCCGACCGTTGAGCCCGACGATCTCGCAGGCTTCGAAATCGACCTGGGGCTGGGCGGCAGGGTATTGCGGGAAGGGCGGCGTGGGCCACAAGAAGCCCGCGACGGCCGCGTCGTCTGCCGTGGAGGCGGGCAGGCCGCTGTCATCGTGGGGCACGAGGCTGAGTTCAGCGGTGGCCAAAGCGCCGTGGCCGGGCGAAAATGAGTGCACAGGCTTGTCTGACATGGTCGTCCTTGCGTCCGGGATGAGACACGCGCCCCCCGGGTTGTTGCCATGCTAGGCAAGTGCACGCATGATGATGGCCACAAAAGGGCTGCGAAAACCGCCTGAAACGGGCCTATTGCACACCCTTGCCCCCTTGTCCCCGCGTTAACGGAGTTCCAGCAGTGCAGCCGCAAAACATCGCGCTTGTTCAATCCACCTGGCAGCAAGTGCTGCCCATCGCACCGCAAGCCGCGGCCCTGTTCTACCGGAACCTGTTCGAGGCCGATCCCGCCCTGAAGCCGCTGTTCAAGGGCAGCATGGAGGAGCAAGGGCGCAAGCTGATGCAAATGATCGGCGCAGCGGTGGGCAAGCTGACCGATCTGCCCACGCTGATCCCCATCCTGCAAAGCCTTGGGCGGCGCCACACGGACTATGGCGTTGAACCGGCGCATTACGACACGGTGGGGGGTGCGCTGCTGCTGACCTTGCAACAGGGGCTGGGCCCGGCTTTCACGCCCGAAGTGAAAGCCGCCTGGGCGGATGCCTACGGCACGATGGCGCAGGTGATGATCGAGGCGGGCCAGGCATGAGCGGCCGGCATGGGCGGCGCCTGGGTTCGGCGCTGCCAGCGGTGACGGCGATGGGCCTGGTCTCCCCCGGCGCATCGGCCCACATGGAAGGCGGCGCCAAGGGACAGGACAAGTGCTACGGCGTGGCCAAGGCCGGGCAGAACAGCTGCAGCAACCTGTCGGGCACGCACAGTTGCGCCGGCGAAGCAGCGGCTGACCACCTGCACGATGAATGGACCCTGGTGCCCAAAGGCACCTGCGCGAAACTGGGCGGCATGACGGAAAAACGCGCGCGTGCCGCGTGGCTGCGCGCCCGCAAGGCAGGCAAAGCGGCATCGGCTGCATCCGCTGCGGAGGGCGAGGCATCCACCTCCGTCTTGCCCCCTGCCGAGCCAGCGTCCCGCTGAGCCCGCTGCCCCAAGGATCAGATCAGGCATGGCGCTTTCGGCATCCCCGGTGGTCGACAGCCTGGTGGGCATCGGGCTGAGATCGGCCCATGTGCCGGCCTTGCGCGCGCTGCGCCCTTCACTGGGCTTCCTGGAAGTCCACAGCGAAAATTACTTTGCCGATGGCGGCGCCGCCTTGGCCGAGTTGATGGAGATGCGTGCGCTCTACCCCATCGCCCTGCATGGCGTTGGGCTGTCTCTGGGGTCGGCACTGGGGGTGGACGAAGCACATCTGGCGCGGCTGGCGCGGCTGGTTGAACGGGTGGATCCGGTGCGGGTGTCCGACCACGCGAGCTTTGCGCGGGCGGCCACGGCGTCGGGCGCGGTCATCCATGCGGCCGATCTGCTGCCCCTGCCCTTCAGGCAAGAATCCTTGAGCGTGCTGGTGGCCAACATCCAGCATGTGCAGGAGCGGTTGGCGCGCCCTATCCTGATCGAGAACCTCTCGGCCTATCTGTCTTACGACGATGACGAGATGGACGAGCCCGCCTTCCTGGTCGAGGTCTGTCGTCGCAGCGGGTGTCAGTTGCTGCTGGATCTGAACAACCTGGTGGTCAACGGGCTGAACCGGGCACGGCGTGAGGGCTGGCAACCGGGCGCACCTCAGATCGACGATGCAGACGCCCTGCGGCAGGCGCGGGCCTTTGCACTCGACTTCGTGTGGTCGCTGCCGGCCGGCTGCGTGGGCCAGTTCCATCTGGCGGGCTTTCGCTGGCCCGAACAGGCTGATCGGCTGGTCATCGACGACCACAGCCAGCGGATCAGCCCGACGGTATGGGACGTCTTCGAGCAGGCGCTGCTGCATGTGGGTGAACGGCCCACGCTGGTGGAGTGGGATGTGGACCTGCCGCCGCTGGCCGTGCTGCTGGACGAGGCCCGTCTGGCAGCCGCGTGCCTGGCCCGGGCCATGGGCCTGGAAGGGCTGGATGACGAGGACGAAGGCGGGGGCTGACATGAATGGCCCGAGCCGGCTGGCCGAGCGGCAAAGCGCGGTGCTGGACTTGATCCTGCATGACAGCCAGGACGTGACGGCCCTTGCCCCATTGGCGCAAACCGCCGGACTGAGGATGGACACCGCGGGTTGCCAGGCCTATCGACGCAACGCCAGGGCGCACGCAGCACGCGCCCTGAAGCAGGCCTACCCCACCCTGGTCGCCATGCTGGGGCCCACCGCGATGGACACGCTGGCAGTGCGCCTGTGGCAGCAGCAAGCACCTTCTGGCGGCGACCTGGGCGACTGGGGCGAAGGGCTGCCGGATCTGATGGCCCGCACGGCAGCGCTGGCAGCCTGGCCCTGGCTGCCGGACAGCGGCCGCCTGGACTGGGCCTGCCACGTCTGCGAGCGGGCGGAGGATGCCGAACCAGAGCCCGACAGCCTGCGCCTGCTGGACAAGGTGCCGGCTGAGGCCTTGCACCTGGCCTTGATGCCGGGTGTGCAGTGGCTGCGTTCCGAGTGGCCCGTGGCGGCGCTCAAGGACGCCCACGCACATGACGATGAGGCCGTGCGCGCAGCCGCTGCCGCGCGGGCTTTGGAGACGGCGGCAGGAGGTGCCGTGCTGGTATGGCGGCAAGATGGGCAGGCACGTTGGCAGAACCTCCCGGACGCATGGGCGCCATGGATGCAGGACCTGCTCTCAAGCATGCATGCGCCGACCAAGCCGCTGGCCGCGCCACATTCGCCGACCTCGCTGGCGGACCATCTCGACCGGGCGCCGCCGGATTTCGACTTCACGGCATGGCTGATGGCCGCTTTGACCTATGGGTGGTTCCGCCGCATGCAAGCCCTGCCATCGACCTGACGGGGCCCGGCCGGGCTCATAGATCGTTGGGCTTGAAGCTGATCTGCATGACCGGCGGCACGCGACCGTTCTCGTCAGGGGGCAGCACTTCGGTGGCGTCGATGGCGCGGATCACCGCATCATCCCAGCGCGGGATGCCGGATGACTCGACCAACTTGCGCGCAATGATGCGGCCGTCTGGGCCACATCGCACCTCGACCACGGCCGCCGGGTTGCCGCTGACCATGTCGGTGAACACGATGCGCGGCTTGATGCGTGCGCGCAGACGGCCCGCGTATGAGGCACTCGGCCCCGCCGAAGACTGGCTGGTGCCCAGGCCGCCGAGCTCGTTCATCATGCGCTCCAGACGGGCGTTGCGCTGGGCCTCGCGTTCGGCCGCCGCCTTGGCTGTGCCATCCGGGCTGGTCACCTTGGATTTGACAGGCGGCTCCGTGTTCTTCGCGGGCGCCTTGGCCTGAACGGTCGGCTCGGGCGCCTTCTTCTCGGGCTTCTTCTCGGCCTTCTTGGCAACCTTCGGCGGCGCCGTCTCGAACACCTCGACCGGCTTCTTGGGTTTCTTCTTCTCTTCTTTCTTGGGCTTGGCCGCCACCACCAGGTCGGGGATGGTCTCTTTCGGCGGCTCGGCCTCTTCTTCCTTGGGGTCGGGGGCGCGCTCCTGCGGCTTTTGCACCTCGACAGGCGGAGGCGGCGGCACGTCCGCGGGTGCCATGGCCCGCGGGATCTCCGACCACATTTCCGCCTCGATGACCTGCGGGTTGTCGATCTTCCAGCGCACGCCCAGCGCCAGCGCGGCCACCAGCATCAGGTGCACCCCGAACGCCATGGCCGTGCCCGGCACCCAGCCATCCGCATCGCGCGGACGCAGCACGGAGCCGTGGCCAAAGCTGGAGTTGGGGCCGACCGGGTTCAAGCGTTCACCCTCCTGTCGTGCGGACGGACAGGCCCACGCGCACCACGCCGCCTTTTTGCAGCAGGTCCATCACGCGCACCACCGATTCGTAGCGCACGTCCTTGCGCGCGCTGATGATCACCGGCACGGCCTCCGGGCCGCCCTGGGCCTCTTCCTGCATGGGCTTGATGCGGGCGGCCAACTCCTTCACATCCAGCGTATCGACATCCTTGCGGTTGACGCGCAGGCGCACCCGGTCGTCATCCTGCAGCACGACCTCGACCACCTGCTCGGGCGCCTTGCGGGCCTTGCCGATGCTGGGCAGGTCCACCACGCCGGTGGGCAGCAAGGGGGCGCTGACCATGAAGATGATCAGCAGCACCAGCATCACGTCGATGAACGGGACCATGTTGATCTCGTTGCGGGTGCGTCGGCGGCGTCCCCCGCCGCGGGCGTTGAGCTCGGCCACGGTTCAGCGTCCTGCGGCGGGCCGCCCGGCATCGGGGGCCTGATGGGCGGCGGTGCCGGCCACCAGCGGTGCGGCATTGCGCGCCAGGATGTTGGAGAACTCTTCGATGAAGGACTCCATCTGGATGGCGATGCGGTCGATGTCGCGCGCGAAGCGGTTGTAGGCCAGCACGGCGGGGATGGCCGCGAACAGGCCGATGGCCGTGGCCACCAGCGCCTCGGCGATGCCGGGCGCCACCGTGGCCAGCGTCACCTGCTGGAGGTTGGACAGGCCGCGTGAAGGCATGCATGATCCCCCACACCGTGCCGAACAGGCCGATGTACGGCGAGACCGAGCCGACCGAGCCCAGGAAGTCCAGGCGCGCCTCGATGGTGTCCATCTCGCGCTGGTAGCTGGCGCGCATGGCGCGGCGGGCACCGTCGAGCAGGGTCGGGATGTCGGCCACGCGGCGCTCGCGCAGCTTCATGAACTCGCGCATGCCGGCCGCGAAGATGCGCTCCTGCGGCGAGGCCGGGCCTTCGCCGCGCGATGCATCCTGATACAGCTCTTGCAGCGTGCGGCCGGCCCAGAATTCGCGGTCGAACTCCTCGTTGTCCTCGCGCACGCGCTTGAGGCCGATGAGCTTGCCGAAGATGACGCTCCAGCTGGCCAGCGAGGTCATCAGCAGCAGCGCCATCACCAATTGCACCACCACGCTGGCATGCAGCACCAGCTGGATGATGGACAAATCTTGATTCATGGGGTTTCAACCTCCGGGGATGTCGTGGGGGCCGGCAGCACGGCCAGGATGCGTTCCGGGATGCGGCCGGGTTTCAGGGTGCGTTCGCCATCGGGGCTGGCCTTGTTCTGCACCCAGCCGATGCGCACCTGGCCCTGGGTCAGCAGCGTGTCGCCACACCAGACGTCCTGCCCGAACAGCACGGTGGCGCGCCCGACTTCGCGGACGGTGACCGTGACGGTGAGGCGATCGTCCAGCCGGGCCGGACGCAGAAACCGCATCTGCGTGTCGGCCACGACGAACATGCCTTCGCCAGACTGCCGCATGCCCTCCTGCTCGAAACCGAGCGAGGACAGCCACTCCGTGCGCGCACGTTCCATGAACTTCAGGTAGTTGCCATAGAAGACGATGCCGCCGGCGTCGGTGTCTTCCCAGTAGACGCGCAGGGCGTGCCGGAAGTGGGCCGAGGCCGGGCCGTGGACCGGATGCGGGCTGGCAGAAGCGGACTGCAGGCTCATGCCGCGCATTATCCCAGGGGATGACGCGATTCCCGCCGGCAGCCTGCCCCCATGGAAAATCGGGCTCTACAGGAAGAGGTGGCGCTACAGGAAATCGGGCGACTGCACGGCATGCAGCGTGACCTGCGTCTGGCCATCCCGCTCGCGGCTGCGCAGCCACCAGACCGCGCCCTTGCGGATGGACCACGCCAGATCCTGTCCGGTCAACAGGCGGGCGGCCACCATCCCGAGGGTGGGCTGGTGCCCGACGATCAGCACCGGGTCTTTGGCAGAGGGCCATCGGGCCGCCTTGAGCAGATCGTCCACCCCGGCTTGCGGATTCAGGGCCTTGACGGTCTTGAAGCTGCGCCCCAGGGCGAGCACCGTCTGCTGGGTGCGCTGCGCCGGGCTGGCCATCACGCGTGTCGACTCAGGCAGGCGCTGGTTGAGCCAGGCCGCCATGCGTTCGGCCTGGCGCTCGCCCTTGGGCGTCAAGGTGCGCGCCAGGTCTTCGGCGGGATCGAGGTGGATGGTGAGCCCTGCGCCGCTGCGCGCATCGGCTGCGTGGGATTCGTCGACAGGCAGTGCATGAGCCTGGGCGTGCCGCCAGAGGATCAGGTCCATGTGCTTGCCCCCTTGCCTCGACCTTGCTTCGTGGATCAGGCCAACGCGCGATGCCGCGCCATCAGTGCCTGCTGCGCGCTCGGCCCATCGACCGCCACGCGCTCGTAATCGCCGTTGCTGCCTTCGACCCAGGCATCGCGCTGGTCCATCAGGTAAGGCACCAGGCATTCGTCGATCACCCGCTGGCGCAGCGCTGGATCGCGCACCGGCCAGGCCGATTCGATGCGGCGCGTCATGTTGCGGTTCATCCAGTCGGCGCTCGACAGGTACAGGGCTTCGTCTGCATCTGACTCGCCCCAGCGGAAGTACAGCACGCGCGTGTGCTCCAGCATGCGGCCCACGACCGAGCGCACGCGGATGTTGTCTGTCCAACCCGGCACGCCCGGCGGCAGCACGCAGGCCCCGCGCACCACCAGGTCGATGCGGGCGCCGGCCTGTGCGGCGTCCACCAGTGCGTGGATGAGCGGCTCGTCCGTCAAGGCATTGAGCTTGAGCACGATGCGCGCGATGCCGCCTTGCCGCGCCGACGCCGCCACACGCTCGATCAGCGCGATGCACTGGCTTTGCATGCTGAAGGGCGCGAGCATCAGTTGCCGCGTGGACTTCTGCTGCGTCAGGCTGGAGAGCTGCTGGAACACCATGTCCACATCGGCCGTGATCTCGGCATTGGCCGTGAGATAGCCCACATCGGTATACAGGCGCGCCGTCTTCGGGTTGTAATTGCCGGTGGACAAGTGCGCATAGCGGCGCAGGCGGCTGCCTTCGCGCCGCGTGATCAGCATCATCTTGGCGTGGGTCTTGAGGCCGACGATGCCGTACACCACCTGTGCGCCCAGCGCTTCCAGGCGCTCGGCCCAGTTGATGTTGGCCTCCTCATCGAAGCGGGCCTTGAGCTCCACCACGGCCAGCACTTCCTTGCCCTTGCGCACGGCTTCGAGCAGCAACTCCATCAGCACGGACTCGCTGCCGGTGCGGTAGATGGTCTGCTTGATGGCCAGCACGTCCGGGTCGTTCACGGCCTCGCGCAGGAACTCGACCACCGCATCGAAGGATTCGAAGGGGTGGTGCAGCAGGCAATCGTGCTGGCGCAGGTGGGCGAACATGCCGCCGCTTTGGGGCAGCGATGCGGGCCAGCCGGGCTGATAAGGCGCAAAGCGCAGCTCATCCGCATCGGCCTGATCGATCAGCTGCGTCAGGCGCACGAGGTTGACCGGGCCATTGACGCGGAACAGGGACTGTTCACCCAGGCCGAACTGCTCGAGCAGGAAGTCCGACATGTCCTTGGGGCAGTTGAACACCACCTCCAGCCGCACCGACTGGCCGAACTGTCGCGTGCTCATCTTGGAGCGCAGGGCCTGGCGCAGATCGGTCACGTCGTCTTCATCGACATCGATGTCCGAATCGCGCGTGAGGCGGAACTGCGAAAAGGCAACGATGTCGCGGCCGGCAAAAAGCTCATCCAGATGCGAGCGGATCACGCTGGACAGCAACACAAAGGCCTGTTGCCCGTCGCTGAGGTGATCGGGCAGGCGGATGACCCGCGGCAGCACGCGCGGGATGCGCACGATGGCGATGTCGTTGTCGCGACCGAAGGCGTCCATGCCGCCGAGTTTGACGATGAAGTTCAGCGTCTTGTTGGCCACCTGCGGGAAGGGGTGCGAGGGATCCAGGCCGATGGGCGTGAGCAGGGGCTGCACCTGCTTTCGGAAGAATTGCGCCACCCATTCGCGCTGCGCCTCGTTGCGGTGCGCATGGTTCAGGATGTGGATGCCGGCCTCGCGCAGCGCAGGACCCACCACGTCGTTGAAGATGGCGTACTGCCGATCGACCAGGGCATGCGCCTCCTTGGCGACATCGGTGATGTACTGGGGCGTGATGCCGGTGCCGCGGGTGCGGGAAGCCTCCAGCACATCGGCGAACCGGACTTCAAAGAACTCATCCAGGTTGGACGAGACGATGCAGATGTAGCGCAGGCGCTCGAGCAGCGGCACATCCTCACGTTCAGCCTGGGCCAGCACACGGCGGTTGAACTCCAGGATGGCATGTTCACGGCTGAGCAACTTCAAACGCGGGGCGGGCGACACCTGAGGGACTTCCTTGTAACGCGGGGCTGACAAACTGACGCGCACGAAGCGCGGGGCTTTCAGTTTAGAGCGCCGAGTGCGACAAGATGATGACAGGGGCGTTCGGGCTTGCCCGGCTTGTGACTGGCCTGCGCGCACGCGCTCAGTGCGCGGCCTCCCAGTTCGGCCCGACGCCCACCTCGGCCAGCAGAGGCACACGCAATGCAGCCACCGAGGCCATCATGCGGGGCACCTCCACCTTGACCCAGTCGATCTCCGCCTCTGGCACTTCCAGCACCAGTTCGTCGTGCACCTGCATGACCATCTTTGAGGCCCGGCCCTGGGCATCCAGCGCATCCTGCACCGCCACCATCGCCAGCTTGATCAGGTCAGCCGCCGTGCCCTGCATGGGCGCGTTGATGGCTGCGCGTTCAGCCGCCGCACGCAAGGGCCCGTTGCCGCTGTTGATCTCGGGCAGCCACAGGCGACGGCCGAACACCGTCTCCACATAGCCCTTGTCCTTGGCCTGCAGGCGCGTGTCATCCATGTAGCGCTTGACGCCGGCAAAACGCTGGAAGTAGCGCTCGATGTAGGCGTTGGCCGCGCTGCGTTCGATGCCCAGGTTCTGCGCCAGACCAAAGGCGCTCATGCCGTAGATCAGGCCGAAGTTGATGACCTTGGCATAACGCCGCTGCTCGCTGCTGACCTCGTCCACCGGCACGCCGAAGACTTCGCTGGCGGTGGCGCGGTGCACATCCATGCCCTCGGCGAAGGCGCGCATCAGGTTCTCGTCCTGCGAGATGTGGGCCATGATGCGCAGCTCGATCTGCGAGTAGTCGGCGCTGACGATGACATGGCCGGGTGGCGCGATGAAGGCTTCGCGCACGCGCCGCCCTTCGGCCGTGCGCACGGGGATGTTCTGCAAATTGGGATCGTTGCTCGCCAGCCGCCCGGTGACGGCCACCGCCTGCGCATAGTTGGTGTGCACGCGGCCCGTCTCGGGGTTGATCATCAGCGGCAGCTTGTCCGTGTAGGTGGACTTGAGCTTGCACAGGCCGCGGTGCGCCAGGATGCGCGCGGGCAGCGGGTGGTCTTCGGCCAGCTTTTCCAGCACCTCTTCATTGGTGGAGGGCGCGCCCGTGGCGGTCTTCTTGACCACCGGCAGCCCCTGCTTGACGAACAGGATCTCGCCGAGCTGTTTGGGTGAGGACAGGTTGAAGGGCTGCCCTGCCAGTTCATAGGCCTCCTGCTCCAGTGCGACGATGCGCTGGGCCAGCTCATGGCTTTGCTGCTGCAGCAGGGCCTTGTCGATCAGCACGCCGTTGCGCTCGATGCGCTGCAACACGCGCGAGGTGGGCATCTCGAAGCGCTCGTAGATGTCCTTGAGACCGGGCTCGGCCTGCAGGCGCGGCCACATGGCCTGGTGCACGGCCAGGGTCAGGTCGCTGTCCTCGCACGAGTACAGCGCGGCACGGTCGAGCGCCACCTGAGCAAACGGGATCTGCTGCGCGCCCTTGCCCGCCACGTCTTCATAACTCAGGCCACTGCGGCCGACATAGCGCTGCCCCAGGTCGCCCAGGTTGTGCTTGCGATGTGCCTCCAGCACATAGCTTTCCAGCATGGTGTCGTGCCGATAGCCGCGCACGGTGATGCCGTGGTTGGCCATCACATGCGTGTCGTACTTGATGTGCTGACCCAGCTTGGCCTTGGCTTCGTTCTCGAACCAGGGCTTCAGGCGCGCGAGCACCTCGTCGATGGGCAACTGCTCGGGTGCGTCGGGGCCTTCGTGGCGCAAGGGGATGTAGCAAGCCTCACCCACCTTGTCGCTGAAGGACAGGCCGACGATGCGCGCGCGCATGGCATCGAGCGAATCGGTCTCGGTGTCGAAGGCGACCAGTTCGGCCGCTTCGATGCGGTTCAGCCAGCGGTCGAAATCGGCCCAGGTCAGGATGGTGTCGTAATGGACATCGACCGGTGCGGCGGCGGGCGTGATGTCCGCTTCCGTTGACGTCGCCTCAGACGCGCCTGCGTCACCGAACAGATCGCCCGTGGCAGAGCTTGCAGGCGTTGGCTTCCTGGCCGCGGACGAGCTGCCTGCGGAACCACCCAACTGACGCTCCAACTCCGCCTTGGCTGTACGGAAGCCATAGCGCGTGTAGAAATCCAGCAGCTTGTGCGGATCGGGTGCCTGCATGGCCAAGGCGTCCAGAGCAGGCCAGCCAGTGACATGTTCGGCCAGATCGCAATCGCACTTGACGGTGATCAGGCGGCGCCCCATGGGCAGCCAGTCGAGCGCCTTGCGCAGGTTGTCGCCCGCCACCCCTTTGATGCTGGCCGCTGCAGCCACCACGCCATCGAGCGAGCCATGTTCGGCAATCCACTTGACGGCCGTCTTGGGGCCAACCTTCTCGACACCCGGCACATTGTCGACCGCATCACCGATCAAGGTGAGGTAATCGATGATGCGCTCGGGCGGCACGCCGAACTTGGTCAGCACGCCTGCCTCGTCCAGCACCTCCGGCGGCTTGGCCATCGTGTTGATCAGGGACACCTGGGCATTGACCAGTTGGGCCATGTCCTTGTCACCGGTCGAGATCACCACGCGGTGACCCGATGCCACCGCCACGCGCGCCAGGGTGCCGATCGCATCGTCGGCCTCGATGCCGGGCACTTCCAGCACCGGCCAGCCCAGCAGTTTCACCACCTCATGGATGGGCTCGATCTGAGCGCGCAGATCGTCGGGCATCGGCGGGCGGTGGGCCTTGTACTCGGGGTACCACTCGTCACGGAAAGTGGGGCCCTTGGCATCGAACACACACACTGCGTGCTCGGCCTTCAGGTGATCGCGGATCCACCCCAGCATGTTGACCATGCCGTGCAGGGCGCCCGTGGGGATGTTGCCCGGCCCGCGCAGATCGGGCATGGCATGGAAGGCGCGGTAGAGATAGCTGGATCCGTCGACCAGCAGCATGACGGGACGCTCGTTGGCGTCCCCAGAAACGGAAACCGGGGCATTCATGCCCCGGATTGTGAGGCCTTCCGACGCGTGCATGACGCGCCGCAGGCCTTGGCGTTCAGATCAGATCGTTGCGGATCAGAACTCGGCGGATGCGCCGATGGAGAACAGGTAGTTGCTGTCGTGACCGTCCACGACGTAGTCGAAGCTGCTCAGCAGACGGACGTTCTCATTCACGCGGAAGGACAGACCGGCGCCGACATACGGCGAGCCGTTGTATTCGGTGGTGGTCGTCACTGCACCGGTGTCGGCCGTGACCTTGTTTTCCTTGCGGCTGAAGGCCCAACCGGCGCGCAGGTGGTTGGTGAAGTGGTGCAGCAACTCGACTTCCCAGTTGATGCCCAGCGTGATGCTGCGGGTCTTCTGGCGGTCGACGGAAATGCCGGTGGCTGCTTCCTGACCGCCATCGTTGGTGCGCTCGTTGGCGCCAAAGTAGATGTAGTTGATTTCCGCAGCCAGGCCGGGCGTCATGCGGTAGCCGCCGAAAGCCTTGCCGCTGAAGGCAGCACGGTTGCAGGTGGTGAAGTCGGCGCAGGACCATTGCGAAGCCCCGATACCGGCCGTGGCGCCGACGTAAACGCCGGCCATGGGAGGCTTCGGAGTCTGGGCGAAGGCGGATGCTGCCACAAGAGTCAACGCTGCCGCGAGCGTGCATTGGAGTTTGAATTTCTGGCGCGTGGCTGATGTGCTCATGATCCTGAACCGGCTCCTCGATATACGGAATGGGCCGCCCACCAGAACGGGGGCATGGCTGTTTGAACGAATTTTCGAAGTCTGCCACACGGACTCCTACAATCACACGCTCGTCTTCCCCCGAAGCCTGAGGGTTTACGCCTACGTCAGCCGAGGCAGCAACAACTGGTTGCCGTTTTACTGATTGGTTTGTGTCCTCCAGGCAGCAAGAATCTCGTTTTCCCGCTCGATCGAAGCATCTCGTCCCATGGCTGTTTTCACCGAAGTGTCCTTTCATGAAGCGGCAGGCCTGCTGTCCGTCCTCCATCTCGGCACGCTGCAATCCATGCAAGGCGCCACGTCGGGCATCGAGAACACGAACTACTTCGTGACCACGGATCAGGGCGAATTCGTGCTCACGCTGTTCGAGCGCCTGCGCCACGAGCAACTGCCCTTCTATCTGAACCTGATGCACCATCTGGCGCGCCGCGGCATCCCCGTGCCGGCACCGCAGGCCGATGCGCGAGGCGCCATCCTGCACACGCTCAAGGGCAAGCCGGCCGCCGTCGTCACCAAGCTCAAGGGCCGCAACCAACTCGCGCCGCAAGCCGCCGACTGCGCCCAGGTCGGCGCGATGCTGGCACGCATGCACGAAGCCGGGCAGGACTACGCACATGAACAACCCAATCTGCGGGGCCTGTCCTGGTGGATCGACACCATCCCCGTGGTGCGACCGCACCTCGGTGCCGAGCAAGGCGAACTGATCGAGACCGAACTCGCCTTCCAGATGGCCCTGGCCGATTCGGCGAGCTACAAGGCCCTGCCACGCGGCCCCATCCATGCCGATCTGTTCCGAGACAACGTGATGTTCGACGGCCCCGTGCTATCGGGCTTCTTCGACTTCTACTTCGCGGGCTGCGACACCTTGTGCTTCGACATCGCCGTGTGCCTCAACGACTGGTGCATCGACCTGGCGACGGGGGCCATCGATGCAGAGCGGGCGCAAGCCTTCGTGGCGGCCTATGACGCCCAACGCCGGCTGACGGACGACGAGTTGGTGCTGCTGCCCTCGCTGATGCGATCAGCTGCCCTGCGGTTCTGGACCTCCCGCCTGTGGGACTTCTACCTGCCGCGCGATGCCGCCATGCTCAAGCCGCATGACCCGACCCACTTCGAGCGGGTGCTGCGTCTGCGGCGCACGGCGCCGTGGTCGTACCAGCGTGCCGCTGCGGCATGAAGCTCAAGCTCGTTTCCGCCGCGCAAGGCGTCACCTGGGTTCGCCAGGGCATCCTGGCCTGCCGCCAGCAGATGCTGGGTTTCATCGGCCTGGTCGGGCTGATGTTCATGCTGACCATCGTGCTGCTGCCCCTGCCCGGCGACGTCGGCGGGCTGCTGCTGGCCGGGCTGATGCCGGTCATCTGGATGGGTTTCATGCTGGCAACGCGGCGCGTGCTCACAGGGCAGCGCATTTCGCCCACGGTGCTGTTCGAAGCGCTCAAAGGAGAGACCGCCCCCCGGCGCGAGTTCGCCGTGCTGGGCGCCATCTACATCGTGGTCACGCTGGGGGTACAGCAACTGGCCGCGCTGCTCGGCCCTTCGCCCCAGGAGGTGGAGCAGGCCATGCAGGGGACTCAAGATCCCGCCATGCTGGGCAACAACCCGGTGCTGCTGCAAAGCATGCTGTGGCGACTGGGCCTGACGGTGCCCATCACCCTCTTCTTCTGGCATGTGCCGGCGCTGGTCATGTGGGGTCGCGTGCCACTGGCCAAGGCCCTGTTCTTCAGCGTGGTGGCCACGTGGCGCAATCTGGGCGCCTTCCTCATGTATGGCGCGACCTGGCTGGGCCTGATGCTGACCCTCGCGCTGGCCGACACGCTGCTGCTGATGATCGTGCCTGTCCCCGCCCTGGCCCAGATGGTGGCCGTGGTGGGCAGCATGCTGCTGGCTGCGGCCTTCTACGCCTCGACGTATTTCCCGGTGGTGGACTGCTTCGAGCCGCAAAGGCCCCCAACGGACGAGGCTTCGCCGGAACCTCCGGCGGCATGAGGCGCGGCATGAGGCGGTGCAAGGGATGCGCCCTGCATCACCTGCTCAGGCGGTCAGGCGCGTGACGCCATCGAGCGGACACGCATAGATCGCATTGCGCAAGGCCGCAATCGCCTCATAACGTGTGAAGCTGCGGCGCCAGGCCAGCACGACGCGCCGCGTCGGCACGGGCTCTTCAAAGGGAATGAAGACCAGGTGCGGATGCGGCTCCTTGGGGACGGAGAGCACAGGCACCACGGTCACCCCCATGCCAGCGGCCACCATGTGCTTGATGGTCTCCAGGGATGAGCCTTCGAAGCTTTTGCGGATGCCTTCGGCATCGCTCGAAAAACGCGCGAACTCGGGGCAGACTTCCAGCACATGATCCCGGAAGCAATGGCCGGCACCCAGCAGCAGCATCGTCTCGCGCTTGAGTTCGTCGGCGCTGATGCGCTCGCGCGTGGCCAGGGGATGCGAGCGCGGCACCGCAATCAGGAAGGGCTCCTCGTACAGGGGCGCCACCGCCAGATTGGTGTCCATGAAAGGCTCGGCGAGGATGGCGCAATCTAGTTCGCCCGCGCGCAGCATTTCCAGCAGCTTGATGGTGAAGTTCTCCTGCAGCATCAGCGGCATCTGGGGCACGGCGGCAATCGCCTGGCGCACCAGATCGGGCAGCAGGTAGGGGCCGATGGTGTAGATCACGCCCAGCCGCAATGGGCCTGCCAGCGGATCCTTGCCGCGCTTGGCGATCTCCTTGATGGCCTGAGCCTGTTCCAGCACGGCCTGCGCCTGACGGATGATCTCCTCGCCCAGCGGGGTGACGGTGATTTCGGCGCTGCCGCGTTCGAACAGCTTGACGTCCAGTTCGTCTTCGAGCTTCTTGACGGCCACCGACAGCGTGGGCTGCGACACGAAACAGGCCTCGGCCGCACGCCCGAAATGGCGTTCGCGGGCGACGGCAACGATGTAGCGGAGTTCGGTCAGCGTCATGGTGGGTCAGATGGGCAAAGCGGGGCACGCATCGGGCGGCATTGTGGCGGATCCGCTCAAGCCTTGAGGTACTCGGCCTTTTGTCCGAGCCAGCGCACCACATGGCGATCGGCTGCTTGCGGATGATCGCGCAGCATCGTTTCTGCCACCTGACGGGCCCGGCTGACAAGAGACTGGTCCTCGTTCAAGTCGGCGAAACGCAACAAGGCCGCGCCGGACTGGCGCGCGCCCATGAACTCGCCAGGGCCGCGGATGTCCAGATCGCGCCGCGAGATCTCGAAGCCGTCGGTGGTCTCTGCCATGGCCTTGAGCCGCTGCTTGCCGGAGTCGGACAGCGGCGAGGCATACAGCAGCACGCAGACGCTGGCCACGGCGCCGCGCCCCACCCGGCCGCGCAACTGATGCAGCTGGCTCAGGCCAAAGCGCTCGGCGTGCTCGATCACCATCAGGCTGGCGTTGGGCACATCCACGCCGACTTCGATCACCGTGGTGGCCACCAGCACGGCCAGCTCGCCACTGGCAAAGCGCGCCATCACATCGGCCTTCTCGGCGGCAGGCAGACGGCCATGCAGCAGCCCGACGCCGAAACCGGCCAGCGCCTCGCTCAGTTCCTGATGGGTCTGCGTGACGTTGCTGAGGTCCAGCGGCGGCCGCTGCTTGCTGGCCCGCCCGGCGGCCTCGTCGGCGGCTTGGTCACTCGCTTCGGTCTCGTCGATCAGCGGGCAGACCCAGTACACCTGCCGCCCGCGGCCCACCTCGTCGCGAATGCGGGCGATCACCTCTGCGCGGCGGCTGTCTGCGAACACCTTGGTGACGATGGGCGTGCGCCCCGGCGGCAGCTCGTCAATGGTGCTGACTTCCAGATCGGCCAGATACGTCATCGCCAGCGTGCGGGGGATGGGCGTGGCGCTCATCATCAGCAGGTGGGGCTCCAGCTCACTGCTTTGCAGCTTGCGCCGCAGTTGCAGGCGCTGGGCCACGCCGAAGCGATGTTGCTCGTCGATCAGGGCCAGGCCCAGCTTCGCGAACTCGACCTGATCCTGGATGACGGCATGCGTGCCGACCACCAGCTGCGCCTGGCCGGATGCGACGGCGGCGATCTGCTCGCGCTTGGCCTTGGACTTGAGGCTGCCGGTGAGCCACGCGACCTGGATGCCCAGCGGCTCCAGCCAGGCCACCAGCTTGCGGAAGTGCTGCTCGGCCAGGATCTCGGTGGGTGCCATCAGGGCGCACTGCCAGCCTGCGTCCATGGCCACGGCGGCGGCCAGCGCGGCCACCACCGTCTTGCCGGAGCCGACGTCGCCCTGCAGCAGGCGGTGCATGGGCTGGGGCTTGCGCAGGTCCTGGGCGATCTCTTCGCACACGCGCTGCTGCGCGGCGGTGAGCTGGAAGGGCAGCACCGCCAGCAGCTTCTCCTGCAGGCCGCCTGCGCGGGCCAGGAGTTCAGGGGCCCGCAAATGGGACCGCTCGGCGCGCGCCTTCATCTGCGACAACTGCTGCGCCAGCAGCTCTTCGAATTTCAGGCGCTGCCAGGCGGGATGGCTGTGGTGCTCCAGTGTGGCCAGCGGGACCTCGGGCGGCGGATGGTGAAGGAAGTGCAGGGCCTCGCGCAGGCTCGGCCAGGACGAGGGCAACAACCTGGCCGGGATCAGTTCATCCAGCGGCGCACGGGTCAATGCAGAGGCCACCGCCTTGCGCAGATACGCCTGAGGCAAGCCCGCGCTGGTCGGATACACGGGCGTGAGCGAGGTGGCCAGTGGCGTCGCATCGGAGACGATGCGCACCGTGGGGTGCACCATCTCGCGCCCGAAGAATCCCTGTCTCAGCTCGCCCCGCGCGCGCAGGCGCACGCCCGGCGCCCAGCTCTTTTGCTGCGAGCCATAAAAGTTCAGAAAGCGCAGCAGCACCTCGCCCGTGCCGTCGTCCAGGCGCACGAGCAACTGGCGGCGCTGTCGCGCTTCCACGCGGTTGTCGATGACGACACCTTCGATCTGGACGGTCTGTCCGTCGCGCGCTTCGCTCAGCGCGGTCAGGCTGGTTTCGTCTTCATAGCGCAAGGGCAGGTGCAGCGCCAGATCGATGTCGCGCACCAGGCCGAGCTTGTCCATGGCCTTTTGGGGGGCGGATTTCGGGAGCGATGCGGCCACGCCAGATTCCGATCTCACATGCTGAAGTGCCAGGGATTGTGCCCGCCCGGATGCGGCCGGCCACCTGAGCGGCACCACCCACCCGTTGGAGGGAGCCAAGGATTTTTTTGTGTCGCCCGCTTGCAGGACAATACCGGGTTTCCTTGGCACGGGACCCGTCCGTCCCTCAATGGCATGCATGCACCTGCTTCCCCGGTGGCCAGCGCGACCGGCTACACCCTCGCCGACTTCGATTTCGAGCTGCCGCCCGAGTTGATCGCTCAACATCCCGCGGCCGAACGCAGTGCATCCCGCCTGCTGGATGGCCGCGAGGCCTCGCCGGTCGATCGCGTGTTCCGTGAGCTGCCCGACCTGCTCACCCCCGGCGATTTGCTGGTGTTCAACAACACGCGGGTGATCAAGGCCCGGCTGTATGGCCAGAAGTCATCAGGCGGCGCCGTCGAGGCGCTGGTCGAGCGTGTGCTACCCAACCAGGAAGTCTGGGCCCACATCCGCGCCAGCAAGTCGCCCAAGCCAGGCGCCGTGCTGCGCTTCGCCGATGCCTTCGATGCCGAAGTGCTGGGACGCGGCGGCCCTGACGGCGGCCTGTTCCACCTGCGCTTCGATGGGGATCCGCTGACCCTGCTGGAACAGCACGGGCATGTGCCGCTGCCGCCCTACATCACCCACGCCGACAGCGACGACGACGTGCGCCGCTACCAGACGGTGTTCGCCTCGGCGCCCGGGGCCGTGGCCGCCCCCACCGCTGCGCTGCACTTCGATGAAGGCGTGCTGGCACGGCTGAAGGCCCGCGGCATCCAGACCGCGGAAGTGACGCTGCACGTGGGCGCCGGCACCTTCCAGCCGGTGCGCACCGACAACCTGGCCGAACACCGCATGCACAGCGAATGGTTCGAGGTGCCCACCAGCACCGTGGCTGCCATCGAGGCCACGCGCGCGGCGGGCGGACGCATCGTCGCCGTCGGCACGACCACCTTGCGCGCGCTCGAATCGGCCGCGCAGCACGCGCCGGTCGGCCACATCCTCGAAGCCGGCAGCCGCGACACGGACATCTTCATCCGCCCGGGCTTTCAGTTCAAGGTCGTGGACCTGCTCGTCACCAACTTCCACCTGCCCAAGAGCACCTTGATGATGCTGGTCAGCGCGCTGGCCGGCTACGAACACATCCGCTCGCTCTACCAGCATGCGATCACGCATGGCTACCGCTTCTTCAGTTATGGCGATGCCATGCTGATCCGGCGACAACAATGAACAACACACCATGGGACCCCTGACCAAGCCGAACGCGACGGCGCCGTGGAGACGGTGCATGCACATGTTCCTGATATGGCTGAGCTGGTGCCTGGCCTTCGGGTTGGGTGGCGGCGTCGGCGCGGCCTGGGCATCGCCCACTTTCGTCGTCGACCAAGCGACGCTGTCGCCCGGCAATTGTTCCGAGCGGGTGGAAGGCCGGCAGGTGCGCCTGCCCGATGACTGGCGCACGCTGGGCCTCAAGCCGCCGGCCATCGGCTGCTACCGTGCCCGGCTGTACATGCCGCGCTCACCGGTGGTGCCCTGGGCCTTGCGCATCGACCGGCTGCCGGGCAACCACCGCGTCACCGTCAACGGCATCCAGCTGAGCACACGCCACATGGAAGGTGACCAGATCACCTCGATGGCCACCCTGCCCTATCTGATCGAGCTGCCGGTCAACGTGCTGCTGGCCGGCGACAACGACATCGAGATCGACGTGCGGATGAATCCCTTCCGCAAGCCCGGCATCGCACCCATGCAGGCCGGCCCGCTGGCCGACATGCGCGATGAATTCGACCGCTGGGAAGACCTCACGGTGGACCTGCCGCAGACCCTGAACATGTCGGTGGCGGGCATGGCGCTGTTCCTGCTGCTGGCCTGGCGGGCGCGGCCGCGCGACGTGATCTTCGGCTACTTCGGCTGCCTGATGCTGGTGATGTGCGGCCGCAATGCGCTGTACTTCGTCGAGACCATCGGCTGGCCCACGCCGGTGGTCGACTGGCTGTTCTTCGCGGCCCAGGCCGTCAGCACCTACTACATCGCGCTCTTCGGCCTGAGCTACGCGAACTATCCGCTGCACCGCCTGCTGTGGCCGCTGCGCTTCATGGGCTTCGGCTTCCCGGTGATCGCGCTGGCCACCATGGGCACGCCTTACCTCGACACGCTGCGCCTGATCGCCTACCCCATCCTGATGGTGTGCGGCATCAGCGTGGTGCTGCAGGTGGTCCGGGAAGCCTGGAAGCGCCACTGGATCGAGGCCGTGGCCATGACGCTGGGGCCGGTGGCCACCTTCGTCAGCGTGGCCCACGACTATCTGTTCCTGACGTCCTACCTGGACGTGACCGCGCTGTACTGGACGCCCTATTGCGCGCCCATCATCTTCCTGGGCTTTGCGCTCACGCTGATGAGCAAGTTCATCGATGCGATGAACCTGTCCGAGCGCATGAACATCACACTGGAAGAACGCGTGGCCGAACGCACCCGCGCGCTCGAAGCGGCCAACCAGTCGAAGACGCGCTTCCTGGCCGCGGCCTCGCATGACCTGCGCCAGCCCACGGCGGCCATCGGCCTGCTGGTGAGCCTGCTGCGTCAACAGGCCACCGCCCCGGAAACCAAGGACCTGGTCAACATGCTGGACGAGGCCGTGGCCTCGATGGAGTCGCTGCTCGTAGGCTTGCTGGACATCTCGCGACTGGATGCCGGTGCGGTCAAGCCCGAGTTCCAGTCCGTCTGCCTGCAGGATGTCTTCCAGGCCGTGCGCGTGCATGAAAAGAGCGCCGCCGACACCAAAGGCCTGCGCCTGCGCTTTCGCCTGCCGCAAGGCCCCCATGGCGCGCAGATCATGGTGCTGACCGACCCGATGCTGCTGCACAGCGTGCTGCGCAACCTCGTGGCCAATGCCATCCGCTACACCCAGAGCGGCGGCGTGCTGGTGGCCGCACGCAAGCGCGGCAAGCACCGCATACGCATCGAGGTGTGGGACACCGGCATCGGCATCGCACCCGATCAGCTCGACCGCATCTTCGAAGAGTTCTACCAGGTCAGCAACTCCGCGCGCGACCGCAGCCGCGGCATCGGCCTGGGCCTGGCCATCGTGCGCCGCACCGCCAGCATCCTGGGCGAGCAGGTCACCGTGCGTTCACGGCAAGGGCGTGGCTCCATGTTCGCCATCGAGCTGCCGCTCAACCTCGTGAGCACCAAACGCAACGAGGCGATCGCCGCGCCCACGCACCCGCTCAATGGCCGCGTGATCTGGCTGGTGGAAGACGACGTGCTGCTGCGCCGCGCCATCGGCGAGATGCTGCACAACTGGGGCGCACGCGCGCGCACCTGGCCCGATGCCGAATCCCTGCTCGATGAGCTGCCTGCCCTGCTGGACCACGGTGACGACAGCGCCTTCCCCGACACCTTGATCACCGATTACCGCCTGCCGGGCATCAACGGCCTGCATCTGGTGCAGACGCTGTCCGTGCACCTCAAGGCCCAGGGGCGCGAGCTGCAGACGCTGATCATCTCCGGCGACACCGACCCGACCGAGATCGCCCGCCTGAGCGGCTCGGGTCAGGAGATCCTGGCCAAACCCTTCCGCAGCGAGCGCCTGCTCGAGCGCATCAACAACGTGCGGCGCTCCACCACGATGGCCTGACGACCGCCTGCCTTCGCCTCACACATCACCACGCCCCATGCTGACATTCGACCTGATCAAGACCGAAGGCCAGGCCCGCCGCGGCCGCCTCACCCTCAACCACGGCGTGGTGCAGACGCCCATCTTCATGCCCGTGGGCACCTACGGCACGGTCAAGGGCGTGATGCCGCGCTCGCTCGAAGAGATGGGCGCGCAGATCATCCTGGGCAACACCTTCCACCTGTGGATGCGTCCGGGGCTGGACATCGTCAAGCAGTTCGGCGGCCTGCACAAGTTCGAAGCCTGGCAGAAACCCATCCTCACGGATTCGGGCGGCTTCCAGGTGTGGTCCCTGGGCGAGATGCGCAAGATCAGCGAGGAAGGCGTGCGTTTTGCCTCGCCCGTCAACGGCGACAAGCTGTTCCTCACGCCCGAGATCAGCATGCAGATCCAGACCATCCTGAACTCGGACATCGTCATGCAGTTCGACGAGTGCACGCCGTACTGGAAGGGCGACAAGTCCCTCGGCCACATCACCACCGAAAAGGAAGCGCGCGCCTCGATGGAACTCAGCCTGCGCTGGGCCAAACGCTGCATCACCGAGTTCACCAAACTGCAACAACCCCAATGCGCTGTTCGGCATCGTTCAAGGCGGCATGTTCGAGCACCTGCGCGAAGAATCCCTGGCCGGCCTGGTCGATCTGGACCTGCCCGGCTACGCGATTGGCGGCGTGAGCGTGGGCGAGCCCAAGGACGAGATGATGCGCGTGATGAACTTCATCTCGCCCAAGCTGCCCGCACACAAGCCGCGCTACCTGATGGGCGTGGGCACGCCGGAGGATCTGGTGGCCGGCGTGGCTGCCAGCGTGGACATGTTCGACTGCGTGATGCCCACCCGCAATGCGCGCAACGGCCATCTGTTCACACGCCATGGCGACCTGCGCCTGCGCAACAGCCGCTACAAGGCCGACGAGCGCCCCATTGACGAAACCTGCGCCTGCCACACCTGCGCCAACTTCAGCCGCGCCTACCTGCACCACCTCGACCGCTGCGGCGAGATGCTGGGGCCGATGCTCACCACCATCCACAACCTGCATTACTACCTGAACCTGATGCAGGAGATCCGCGATGCGCTGGACGCAGGCCGGTTTGCAGCCTTCCAGCAGCAGTTCGCTGCCGATCGGGCGCGCGGCGTTTGAACGAGCGCCGGCGTGGGGTTCAGGGCAGATTGCGGTGAATGCGCAGATCCGCGATCACCGGGCTGTGCTCCGAGGCCTCGTGCCCGCCGACCCAGGCGCGCGCCACCCCGATGTCATCGCTCACCAGGATGTGGTCGATGCGCAGGAAGTCGATGTGCGGCCGCAGCGCGTGGCCGTAGGTGAAGCCATAGCCCATGCTGGATGAAGACCAGGCATCACGCAGGCCCGTGTCCAGCAGCATCTGCACGACGGCTGAGCGCTCGGGTGCATTGAGGTCTCCGGCGACGATGCGCGGCCGCGTCAGGCGCCCGAGATGCCCGGACAAGGTGCGCGCCTGCGAGAGGCGATCCAGCATGTTCTGCCGCCATTCGTCCACACCGTCGACACCCTCATGCCGCACGGCATTGAGCCCCATGCGGGGAGTGAGGAAGTGGGCCGTCACCAGGTCGATCTCCACACCGTGGGCCACCAGCACGCAATGCAGATAGGTATGGGCCTCCTTGCGGTATGAAATCCAGCCCGCCTTGCAATCCTTCAGCGGCAGGCGACTGGCCACCACATACTGGCCCATGGTCACGGCCTTGCGATTGCCCAGGATCGCATTGAACAGATCCGGCCGACCACGGCGAATGTCGAACATGTTGTTCGCATCCTGCATGACCAGCACGTCCGGATCCTGCGTGATGACCTCCTGGGCCAACTCGCCCCAGCCATTGCGGCGCTGGCCGGCATACATGGTCTTGGCGTTGTACGTCATGAAGCGCACATGCCCGCTGCCCTCCTCGTCCACAGAGCCCATGCGGAAATCCATGATGACGATGAGCACGAGCAGCAGACTGGCCAACGCTGCGGCACGCCATGGCCAGCCCAGCCACAGGCTGAGTGACGCACGCCGCCAGCGCCGGCGCCAGGTACACCGGATAAGGCACGTACTGCAGGAAGGCCGTGATCGCATGCCGCTCGGGGTTACCGCGCACCGCCCAGGATACGAAGAGCACCGCCAGCACCACCGCCGCACAGACAGCCTTGGCCCCGATTCCGACCCAGGGCGATCGTGTTTGCGACATCCGATCCATGCGGTGCATCCTCACCAGAACTGCCACTGACCCTGGACGACCACCCATGCGCCCAGCACCCCATTGGTCACCGCGTGCGCGAGGATCGGCGCCCAAAGGGACCGGGTGTAACGATACAGCCCCGCATACGCCAGGCCCGCCACGATGGCGCCCAGCCACTGCGTGTGCGCCAGCATGAACGCCAGCGTCGACAGCACGATGGCCTTGATCGTCACCTCGGCGGGCGAGACCTTCTCGAAATCCGGATTGTCGACCCAGCGCATCAGGAAGGAACGCCAGAAGAGCTCCTCCATCACCGGCACCAGCAGCGCCGCGCCGATCCAGCGCACCACGATCAGATCCCACTGCAGACGGCCTTCGGCATCCACAGGATGGAAGCTGGCGGTCGCTGCCCCGACTTCCTTGGTGCCGAACAGCATGCTCATGAGCTGGTCGGTCATCATCCAGGGCTCGGTCAGCACGATCCACAGCTGGAACACCCCCAGGCCGACCACGATGGAGACCAGGGCCTGCACGAACGTCAGGCCGGAGCCCCGGCCCAGCTCGTCATAGCGGCGCCAGAACCAGACCAGCGAGGCGCCCACCACCAGCACCGAGATGCCGTACACCCAGCGCGGATCGATGATGCCGCCCTCGGCAGGCAGATTGCCGCGCACGGCCAGCAGCACCATGAACAGCACGAAAGGGATCACCCGGGCCCAGGCGGCACGGGACAGCAGGTCGGTCATGTCGGAACTCTCGGATGAAGGCCAGGCAACAGCATGAGACGGGATGGCTGCGGGGAAGTTCCCGCCAAGCCATGACCCGGCCCCGATTCTCGGGGAGCCTTAAGCCACGGCACGGACATCACGCCGGCCTCATGCGGGCTCGCGCCCCCAGCGTCGCGCCCAGGCGACGGCCTCCTGCCAGAGCACGGGCTGCCACCACATCGCCAGCAGCAGCACCGTGAACTGCATTGCGCACGTGATGGCGAAGATGGCGCCCAGCCCGAAGCCCAGGGCGGCCAGCACCCCGGTCATCGCCGCGGACACGAGGATGAACACCGCATTGACGATGTTGTTGGCCGCCACGATGCGCGCCCGCCGCTCCGGCTCGGCCAGGTACTGCATCTGGGCATACAGGGGCACGCTGAAGACGCCGATCGACATGGCCATCAGCACCTGGTCGGCGGCACCACGCCAGTGCAAGGGCCGCGTCACGAAGTCGGCCAGGCCGTAGGACTTCACGGCCGCCATGCCGGGGTCGCCGGCGATCTGATGCACCACCCACGCCATGTCCAGGCCGAAGGCCGCCATGCCCAGGCCGCCCACCAGCACGAGCCCCAGCCTGGGCGCCTCCCCCTTGCGCGAGCGAGACAGGCCCTCGCACAGCAAGGCACCCACGGCGATGCCCACCGAGGTGAGCACCAGCAGCACCGAGGCCACGTCCTCACCCGCATGCAGCACGTTCATGCTCAGCACCGGAAACAGCGTCAGGAACACGGCCCCGAAGAACCACATCCAGGAAATGCCGAGGATGGACATCCACAACACCGGCTGATGGTGGATGCGATCGAGGTTGCGCCAAGTTTCGGCCAGCACGTTCCAGTTCATGCGCAGCGCAGGCGACAGGGCCGGCGTGGCCGGAATGCCCCGCGCGGCCAAACGGCCCAGCACGGCGAGCACCATCACCGCGACGATCAGAGGCGCGATGCTGGTCACCCCCGGGGACAGCAGCAGGCCGCCCGCAACCGTGCCCAGCAGGATGGCCGTGAACGTGCCCATCTCCAGCAGGCCGTTGCCACCCGTCAGTTCATCGGGGGCCAGGTGGCGCGGCAGATACGCATACTTGATGGTGGAAAACAGCGTCACATGCATGCCGCTGAGCAGCACGCACACCAGCATCGTCACGGCATCGCCCTGCCACAGTGCCCAGCCGGCCAGCAGCATCATCACGATCTCGGCCGACTTGCCCCAGCGGATCAAGCCGTCGAGCGGCACCTTGTCTGCCCACTGGCCCGTGGTGGCCGACAGCAGCACAGAAGGCAGCATGAACAGGCCTCCCAAGGCCGAGCCCACCACCTCCGGCGGCAACCAGGGCACGGGCACCCGGTAAGTCAGCAGCAGGACGATGGCGAACTTCAACAGGTTGTCGTTGACGGCGCCCAGGAACACCGACCAGAAGAACGGGCTGAAACGCCGCTGCCTGAACAGCAGAAACTGATGCGGTCTGGCAGTCGGTGCGGTCATGGGTGGTGCAGTCAATCATCAACGCGGCATCGGCTCATCCAGCAGGGCCTGCACACGCACCTGCAGCTTCTCGGGGGTGACGTCTTGCGGTGCCATCGCCGGCCCCACGACCAGGCCGATGCGGTTGAAGAGCCCACGGCGCAGCGGCTTGGACAGGGCCGCACCTTCGATGCGGGAAAAGCTCGAGCCCCACAGATTGTGCAATGCCGAAGGGATCACCGGCACCGGGTCGGTCTCCAGGATCTTCATGATGCCCGCCTTGAAGGGTTGCAAGCTGCCATCGCGCGTGATGGCGCCTTCCGGGAACAGGCACAGCAGCTCGCCTTCCCTGAGCACCTGGCGCGCCCGCTCGAAGGCTCGCTCATAGGCCTGGGGATCCTCCTTCTGCGGCGCGATCGGAATGGCCTTGACCGTTCGGAAGAACCAGCCCATGCCCGGGGTCTTGAAGATGCGGTGATCCATGATGAAGATCATCGGCCGCGGGCTGCAGATGCCCAGGATGACCGCGTCCACGAAACTGACGTGGTTGCACACCAGGATGGCAGCGCCATCGGTGGGCAGGTGCTCCTCGCCGCGCACCTTGAGCCGGTAGACGATGCGGGTGACGACCAGCATCACCAGGCGCACGATGTACTCGGGCATCAGCCAGAACACATAGCCTACCACCAGCACATTGAGCAGCGCCGTCGCGCCGAACACCTCGGGAATCGAGAAACCGGCCTTGAGCAAGGCGCCCGCAGCCACACTGCTGACGATCATGAACAGGGCGTTCAGGATGTTGTTGGCCGCGATGATGCGCGCCCGATGGCTGGCCTTGGCACGCAACTGGATGAGCGCATACATCGGCACGCTGTAGAGCCCGGCGCTGAAGGCCAGCAGGCCCAGATCGATCATCACCCGCCAGTTCTCGTGACGTGCGATGAACTCCCCCACCGTCAGCAGCGGCGCGCTGCCATGCGACAGCCCCCGCGAGGCCAGGTACAGATCGAAGGCGAACACCGACATGCCCACCGCACCGATGGGCACCAGGCCGATCTCCACATGGCGATGAGAGAAGGTCTCGCACAGCAAGGAGCCGATGGCGATGCCCACCGAGAACACCACCAGCAGCAGCGACGCCACCTCCGTGTTGCCGCCGATCACCTCCTTGGCGAAGGAAGGAAACTGCGCCAGGAACACGGCGCCGAAGAACCACATCCACGAGATGCCCAACAAGGAGCGGAACACGCTGGGATACTCTGCCGCCAGCTGGAGGTTGCGCCGGGTCTCCGAAGCCGGGTTCCAGTTGAGCCTCAGACCAGGATCCGACGAAGGCGAAGCGGGGATGCGCAGCGACACCAGCCAGCCGATCAAGGCGACGGTAAAGCAGCTGCCCGCCACCCAGTGCACGCCCGTGTGCGGAATGCCCATCATCAGCCCCCCGCCCACATTGCCCAGCAGGATGGCCACGAAAGTGCCCATCTCCACCATGCCGTTGCCGCCAGTCAGCTCGCGCTCGCTCAAGTGCTGCGGCAGATAGGCGTATTTCACGGGCCCGAAGATGGTGGAGTGCAGCCCCATCATGAAGACACAGCCCAGCAGCAGCGGCACCAGCTCGAACCAGAAGCCGATGCCGGCGGCCACCATGATCGCCATCTCCAGCAACTTGACGTTGCGCATGATGGCGGCCTTGTCGTACTTGTCGGCCCACTGCCCGGCCGTGGCCGACAACAGCACGAAAGGCAGGATGAACAAGGCACCGATCACCAGCCCGGCCATCTGCGGCTTGAGCCATTGCACCTGCAACTGATACGTGACCAGCACCGTGAAGGCGAACTTGAACAGGTTGTCGTTGGCCGCCCCCAGGAACTGCGTCATGAAGAAGGGGGCAAACCGCCGCTGCCCCAACAGCGCGAATTGACCTGCGGGCTGACGGGGCGCCTCGGCCGAAGCGGCCTGCGTGCGCGTTGAGTTCACTGCATCCACTGCCATTTCCTTCCGAGCGTCCTGCCCATCTTGACGGGCTCCATTGGACAACATTTCAGGCGCACGCCCCTTCAGCGAACCACCCATTGCGCCACACCCAGCCCCGAGCGTTGCAACCATGCCATCACCGAGTCCACCGTGACCGTGCGGATCCGACCGGACAGCCTCAACAGCGTCGGGTGATCGTCGAAACTGACATTGGCCGAGGTGATCCGCGCGCCCAGCCGCTTGAGCGTAGACAGGTGCAACTCGGTCGGCTCATAACCCTCGCGCCGCAACCAGTCCTGCGCGGCCCGGCGGCTGCCATCGCGCGCGCTCATGGCCACGGCCAGCGTCTCCAGCGCCCACTGGTTGCTCTGCTGGTAATCCGTGGCCCAGGGATAGGCCACCATGCTGTAGGCCCGTGTGTGGATGCCCGCCCCCAGGTAGGGCTCCTTCAGATAAGGCAGCAGGCGCTGCTGCACATCCTTGCGCAGCGGCATCACGCCGGCGATGTATTCATGCGGCGCATCGAGAAAGAAGTCGCCCATGCCTTCGCGGTACACCGATGCGCGATCGCTGCCGCAGTGATTGAGTTTGTGCAGCACGCGCCAGACGCCGCCATCCTTGTAGGCGAAGCCCAGGTGCGAATAGCGCAGGCCGTACTGCGACAGATCCTGCCCGACGCGCGCAATGACCACCACCTGCTCGCCCGAGTCATTCAGGCGCTGGATGGTGCGCTCGGCCAGGCCCAGGCCCTGCGAGATGGCCGCCACCTGCAAAGGCTTGTTCTCACAGGAACGACCGGCCCAGCTCAAGGTGGCGGTGCCCAGCAGCCCGGTGGTGAGTGCCAGAGCCGAGCTGGCGCGACGAAGGAAAGCGATGAAGGATCGCCTCGTCATGGAGAGCTTGTGCGTGTGCTTCATACCGGCCTCACTGGATGACACGTTCGTGGTGGAGCAAGGCGCGCCCCAGCTCATTGGGGATCAGCGCCAGCGCCTCCCCGGCAACCGACAGCACCCATCCCGCGCTGACGGCCGTCACCGTGATGGCTGTGCCCACCGCCACCGAAGCCACCGCCCGCCGTCGCCACCGACAGCTTGACGACCACGCGCGCCCCGTCGCTGGCCCGCTCCAGCACCCACACCGTGCCATCGGCCACCACGCTGACCGCCACGACCGTCATGGCGGACACGCCTGCCACCAGCACCGACGGTGCCGCCACCGACACTGCCAGCGGCAGGGCCGACAACGCGCTGGCTTCCGACAGGCCATCGCCACCATGGGCATGAGCAGGCATCGCCGTGCAGCTCAGGGCCACGGCCAGCGCCATCGCGCTCCCCATGCGCCCCATGCGCCCCATGCGCCCTATCAAGGCCGACAAGGCTTGCGTCATCCTCTTCGAGGTCTTCATGTCGTTCACCTTTTGCATGCCATGCACTCCGCTCACAAGGACTCGCTGCGGCGATCGGCAGCCCAAGACATCTCAGTCAGATCGGCCTCATGCGCATCGCGCAGCATCTTGGCCAGCGTGAAGGCGCTCGACAGCAGGAAAAGCCAGCCCACCATCAGATAGGCCTTGTAGCTGGGGTCGATCCGCATCTGCCACATGCCCCAGCCCGTCAGCGCCACGGCGAACGCGAAGCCGGCCCACACCACCAGTCCCCACATCGGCGTGTCGGCCTGGCGGGATGCCTGGTCACGCACATGCTTGGACAGCACGAACGCGGTGGACAGCGAGAACACATAGCCCATCACCATGAAGGCTTGCTCAAGTGGGGAGCCGGGCAACCAGGCCAGGCCGGTGCCGCAGAGAAAGGCGGCCAGGCCGAAGGAGATCCAGACTTGCACCTTCCAGGCACGGGTATCGCGTCGCATCACGGGAGCCATGTTGAATGCCGCTTCGTTTCTCATCGGAAGACGGCTGCTGTGGAACATGGACGCGATTCTTGCGAGCCACTTCACAGAGGTCAACCAAACGGTACGAAGTCCATTCCGATGGTTCATTCAGTATCATTTGAAGATACTTTGGCAGCACGGAGGCAAACGGCATGAGCACAAGCCAGGATCTGGTGACCGTTCTGAAGGCCGAGCTCAAATCGGCCGGCATCACCTACGCCCAACTGGCATCGCGCCTGGGCATGGCCGAATCGAGCATCAAGCGCATCTTCGCCAAGGGCGACATGCCCTTGTCACGCATCGATGACATCTGCCGCGTGCTCAAGCTGGACTTCGCCGAGCTGGCCCGCCGTGTGGCGGACGCGCAGCCCTTGCGCCGAGAACTCACCCTGGCCCAGGAGAAGGCCGTGGTGGCCGACCGCAAGCTGCTGCTCCTGGCCATCTGCTGCCTGAGCCAGTGGACCTTCGAGCAGATCGTGTCCACCTACACGCTCAGCGAGGTCGAATGCATCCGCTACCTCACCCGGCTGGACAAACTCGGCATCATCGAACTCAAGCCGCTGAACCGCTATCGACTACAGGTGGCCAAGACCTTCCGCTGGCGTCCCCATGGCCCGGTGATGCAGTTCTTCCGCGAGCACGTGGTGGACGAGTACTTCGCCGGCGCCTTCGATGGCGACGAAGAGCTGCTCCTGCTGGTGCATGGCTCATTGGGGCCTGGCCTGGCCACAGCGTTTTCCGAACGCCTGCAGCGGACCGCCGAAGACTTCGCCCAGCAGCACCTGGCCGACCAGCGCCTGCCGCCGGACAAGCGCAAGCCCTATACGCTGGTGGTGGGGCTGCGCTCCTGGTGGTATCAGGCCTTCGTGGATCTGTGGCGCCACCCGACGGCGCCAGCCACCATGCCGCAGCGCCCGGGCGGGCTCAGGAAGCCTTTGGCTTGAGGGTGGACAGCACCGCCTCCGTATCCTCGCCCAGGCTGGGGCCGCGCCGCACGATCACCCCAGGCGTGGCCGACAATTTCGGGACGATGCCCGGCACGCTCGACAGTCAATCCATCGTGTGTGGTCACCGGCAGGATCATCTCGCGCGCCTGGTAGTGCGGATCCTCCGCGATGTCTTTCGCGCTGTAGATACGGCCCACCGGCACGCTGGCGGCATTGAGCACATCGAGCACCTGCTCTACCTTGCGCGTTGATGTCCATGCACCGATGGCCTCATCGATCTCTGCCACGCGCTTGACACGACCCGGGTTGCTGGCCAGTTCTACATCGGTGGCCATGTCGTCACGCCCGATCGCGATCATCAAGCGCTTGAAGATCGAATCGCCATTGCCCCCGATCACCACCATGCCGTCGAGGCAAGGGTAAGCATTGCTGGGCGCGATGCCCGGCAGCGCCGAGCCCGCCGGCTGACGCACGGCACCGAAGGCGCTGTACTCGGGCAGCAGGCTTTCCATGCAGTTGAACACCGCCTCATACAGCGCCACATCCACCACCTGGCCACGCCCCTTGGGCGCCTCGGCACTGATGCTGCGCTGACGGGCCTGCAAGGCCAGCAGGATGCCGATGACGCCATGCAGACCGGCCAGCGTATCGCCCAGGCTCACGCCAGCGCGCACCGGCACACGTCCCGGTTCGGCATTGAGGTAACGCATGCCTCCCATGGCTTCAGCCACCACGGCAAAACCCGGCCGCTCGCGGTAAGGCCCTGTTTGCCCATACCCACTGATGCGCAGCATGATCAAACCGGGATTGGTGCGGCTGAGCACCTCATACGCCATGCCCCACTTCTCCATCGTGCCGGGCTTGAAGTTCTCGATCACGACGTCGGCTTCATCGATCAGGCGTCGCACCGTGTCGCGGCCCTCCTCGGTGCGCAGGTCCAGCACCACGCTCTTCTTGTTGCGGCTTTGCACCTGCCACCACACGCTGGTGCCGTTGTGCAGCATGCGCCACTGGCGCAGCGGGTCGCCGCCCGATTGCCCATCCGCGGCGGGCGGTTCGATCTTGATGACCTCGGCACCAAAGTCGGCGAGCGTCTTGCCCGCAAAGGGCCCGGCGATCAACTGGCCCAGTTCGATGACGCGCAGGCCGGAAAGAGCCTGAGGTGGAACGGCGGAAGAGGTGGAGGCAGGCGTCTTGTTCATGGGCACGGATCCTACCGCGCACCGAGGCCGAGGTGGCCACCACGGTGACCCACGCCTTGCGTGTGTGCGCCTGGCGCGATCAGCGTGCCGGCTTCCGAGCGACCGCAGCGGAGGTCGCCGGGGCGTTGGACGGCGCCGGATCGGTCACGAAGCCGATCTTGCTCAAGCCTGCCTTCGACGCATCGGCCAAGGTCTCGGCCACCGCGCGATAAGGCACGGCCTGGTCTGCGCGCAGATGGATCTCCGGCTGCGTCGGCTTGGCCGATGCCTGCACGAAGCGGGCAGCCGCCTCTTCGCGGCTGAGCATCTGCCCGTTCCAGTAACGGACGCCATTGGCATCGATGGAAAAATCGATTTTCTCGGCCTTGGCCGACATCACCTGCGCACTGGCCTTGGGCAACTCCAGCCGTACCGAGTGGCTCAACAGCGGCGCCGTGACGATGAAGATCACCAGCAGCACCAGCATCACGTCGATGAGCGGCACCATGTTGATCTCGGCCATCGGTGCACTGGCGTTCTTGTTGTCAAAACTGGCGAAAGCCATGGTGCGTGCCTCCTCAGGCCTGCGCGTTGGGCTTGAGCGGACGCACCGTGGTGGCCACACCGCCTGCCTGCGCGTCCTGACCCGAGCCCTTCAAGGTCTGTCCGGTCGACAGGAAGGTGAACAGCTCGAAGGCAAAGGCATCCAGGCGTGCACCCCACACGCGGTTGTTGCGCGTCAGCCAGTTGTAGCCCATCACCGCTGGGATCGCCACGGCCAGACCCACGCCGGTCATGATCAGGGCCTCGCCCACCGGGCCGGCCACCTTGTCCAATGTTCCCGCACCGGTGGCGCCAATGGCCAGCAGCGCGTGATACACGCCCCACACCGTGCCGAACAGCCCGACGAAAGGCGCCGTGGCGCCGATGGTGGCCAGCACGCTCAGGCCGCTTTCCATGCGCATGGTTTCCTCGTCCAGCACCTTCTTGATCGTGCGTGTGAGGAACTCCTGGGCCGAGCCGGCCTCCTCCAGCTTGGCCGAACCGAAGCGGGCATGGTGCGCCTGTGCATGCATGGCATGCGCGGTCAGATGGCCGAAAGGCTCGTGCACGCCGTGCGTGGAGATCTCGTTCTGCACGGCCTGCAGCGAGGTCGCGTTCCAGAAGAAGTTCAGGAAGGCACGACTGCGGCGCTGACGCCGGAACAGCGCCACGCCCTTGGTGACGATCAGGCCCCACGAGATCACCGACATCAGCACCAGGATCACGAACAGGCCCTGCCCGACCGCATCGGTCTGCGCAATGAAATGGGCAAAGCCGAGTTGTTGGGGGGCCTGCTCGGCCACGACGGTCGCCTGCGTTGCGGTCTGCACGGCATCGCTGGCGGCAGGCGCAGGCGATGCCACGCCATGGGTCGATGCAGCGCCCACCGGCTCCGCGTTCAAGGGTTGCGCATTGGCATTCATGATCACTGATCTTCCAGACTGAAAACAATGGAGGTGGTGGCCGTCACTTCACGGGCCTGCCCGTTTTCGACCAGCGGCTGGAACCGGGCTTGCCGCATGGCGCTCAAAGCCTGCTGATCGAGTCGCGGGTATCCCGAAGACTGAACCACGGAGACGGACTTCAACCGCCCTTGCTCATCGATGAGCAGTCGCAGCTTGACCGTGCCCGACTCGCCCAACTCGCGCGACACGCGGGGATAGACATGGGGCGGCTCCACCAGATAGCGCAAGGCAGAGGACGGCAACTCCCTGGGTGTGGCGGGCGGCCGCGGCGCCGGCGCAGCGGCCAACGCGGCCGCGGCCGAAGCGGCGGCCACGGCAGGGGGCGGCGCGGTGGGGTCGGCAATGGGTCGGATGTTTTCCACGGGGGCTGGCGGCACCACCATCTCGGCGGGCTGGGCTGGCGCCGTCACGGCGGCGACGGCAGGCGCCTTCGGCGCAGGCACAGGCGGCGTCACAGACCGGGTCGGCGCGGGCGTCATGGGCGTCGGAGGCGGCGGCGCAGGCTGTGCCGGCGGCACAGGCGCCTGAACCGCTGGCGCCTCCTGGGTGATGAGCGCCACCTCCATGGCCGGCGGAGACACATCCACTTCAGCCGGCTCACGCGCGAGCATCAACACCGCGCCCAGACCCACGTGCATCAACGCGACCAGCCCGATCAGGCCCGCGCGCAGGGAGGGCCCCAGATCACGAGGCATCACGGGCAGTCCGGACTGCAGGACGGGCGCGGAAGAAGACATGGAGGGCATTCTATCAGCCTTATCGCAATTGCGAATCAATCTCATTTGCTTCTTGTCAATTTTTGATCGGCATGCCCTCTTCCTGGGGATCCGCCTGCAGCCCGGCGCCCGCCGGCTTCGTGGGATGATTCTGCCTCTTTGCCCCAGCAAGCCTCTTGGCCTGGCGCAGAGGAACAGACATCAGGGAACGTATGAACATCGAAGCATTGCTGGCGCCTGTCTCGGCATCGTCGCCGTGTGGTGACGACCTGTCCTTCTCCAACGAATTCGACCAGATCACCGACATGCGCCGCGGCGACGACCCCACCCTGGACCAGGGCGAGTGGGTCACCGCCCTGAAGGTGGCCGACTGGCCCGGCGTGGCCGATGCCTCGGGGCAACTGCTGCAGGCGCGCACCAAGGACTTGCGCCTGGCGATGTGGATGGCCGAGGCCTGGGCCATGCTCGATGGCTTTGCTGGCCTCGACAAAGGCCTGCAGTTGTGCGTGCGCCTGTGCGAAGCCTACTGGGACGATCTCCACCCCCGCGCGGACGGCGGCGACTTCGAAGAGCGCATCGGCAACATCGGATGGCTGCTGCAGCGCGTGGTGGCGCTGGTGAGGGTGCTGCCCGTCACGCAAGGGCGTCAGGCGGCGTCTGCCTACAGCCTGCAGGACCTGGCCGCGGCCCGCCAACGCCAGGTTGCGGTGGAGCGCCAACCCGACGAAGCCGCCCAGTTGTCTGCCGGACGGGTGACATACGACCAGTTCCAGCGTGCGCTCAAGGAAACGCCTGCGCGCACCTTGGCGGAACGGCTGACGGCGGCCCGTCAGTGTGCCGACCACCTGCTGGCTTGGCAGGCCGTGGTGGACCGTCATCTGGGCGCCGATGGCCCCAGCTTCGTACCTGCCAAGGAGGCCGTGGCCGAAGCGGTGCATGACATCGAACGCCTGGCGCGAGAAAGCGGTGCGCTGGCGGTGCAGGGGACGCCGCCATCCACGGCAGGCAACGGCCTTGCGAACATCCAGGACCAAGGCATCGCCGATGGACCTGCCAGCGAGCAGCCCCTGACCGGCGGCCCATTGCGGACCCGGGCGCAGGCTCTGCAACAGTTGCGCGATGTGGCTGCCTTCTTCAGACAGACCGAGCCTCACAGCCCGGTGGCCTATCTCGCCGAAAAGGCCGTCAAGTGGGGCGAGATGCCCCTGCACGAATGGCTGCGCAAAGTGGTCAAGGACCAGGGCGCCATGACGCATCTGCAGGAACTGCTGGGCCTGGACGACGACCTGGAAAACTCCGGGGCCTCCTGAACCGGCTGGGAAAGGCGCGGGTCGGGCCAGTTCATGTCCCGACCCGGAATTCGATGCGCCGGTTGCGTGCGCGCCCTTCTTCCGTCTCATTGGATGCCACAGGCCGATCCGGCCCCATGCCGGACGTGGCGATGCTGTCGGCCGGCAAGCCCTTGCCCACCAGATACGCCTTCACCGCCTGCGCCCGCGCCAGCGACAGGCTCACATTGCCCGGCCGCTGCCCCACGGCATCGGTGTGGCCGATCACCTCGAAACGGCGGCCTTTGAGCTTGGCCATGGCCGCGGCCATCTCGTCGAGGATCGGCACCGCGACCGGACGCAGCACGGCGCTGCCCGGCTCAAACTCGACGATGCGGTTGGCCAGTGCCTGGTCCACCAGCGCCTGCTCCTGGACAGCCACGCGCAAGCCATTGCGCACGGTGAAGCTCGGGTTGAGCGATGAAGCCATGTCACTGGCGATCTGCTGACGCACCGCTTCGTTGCCCACTTCTCCCTTGATGTCGATGGTGTTGCCCTGGATGGCCAACTGCCCCCGGTTGACCTGACGGATGGCCGGAGACAGCAGACGCTGGACGTGTTCCGACCACTGCGGCGGCGCGACCACAGGCCCCAGCGCGAGCTGGTCCACGACCCTGTCTGCGCCATATACCTCACGCAAGCGGGCGATCACCGCCACGCGGGTCGCCTCATCGGGCACCGTTCCCGAGACGACGACCCGCCCGGCAGCCGGCACGGACGCCGATGCCGAGACAGCAGGCGATACCGTGGCGGATGATCTGGCCGCATCCAGTGTCTGTGCATGCACGGATGACATGAAAGGCCAGATCAGCGCAGACAAAAGCGCGCCCCATGCTTTGACCCCGTATCGGGGCGTCTCAAACCGGTTCATGGCCACTCAAACCCCCAGAAACACTTCTCTATACGTGTGGAGCACCTGCATCAACGACAGACCTGGATCACGCATGTAGTTGGACAATTTGCGCAAACCATGATCACGGCCGACCTCCTCTTCAACCCATTCCGAGGCATGAAGGAAGACCCCCTGCTCGGCCAGCAGATCGCGCTCGATGACGGCATGGAAAGCCGCCGCACTCGCGCCCTGGAAACCCAGCAACAGGTGCGGCCGGTTCTCCACCGGGGTCATGAACAGGGCGAACTCCACGGCGTGGCGCTGGAAGAAGCCCAGCACCAGTGACAGCCACCACGCGGCGATCACCGGCCGCATGGCGGGGTCCTTGACCAGAGGCAGGCACAGGAGCTTGTTCAGACGCGATGCACCATGGACCATGGCGGGCTGCAACAGCAGACCGAGCGCCAGAGTCGACTGGCGCACATCCAGCCGGTTGCCGCAGGCTGCCAGCATCTGCTCGAGGCTGGCGACCGTGTGCGTCTCGGCAAATCCGGCCAGGCAGGCCTGCGCGGCCGACTCTTGCATCAACACATCCATGGGGGCATTCAGGCTGCCATGGGCATGCGCCAGATCCGCCGCGGCATGGGCCACGCGAGCCACTTGCTCCAATCGCGTCCACGTACGGCCCAGCACCAGCGGTGCCAGATGCGCCGCGTCTCGCGGGCGTGGCAGATCAAAGGCACTGGCCGTGATGAACGGAAAACGCCTGCCCGAGGCATCCTGACTGGCCATCCAGTAACCGGCCAGCCCCACCTTGCTGCCCGTGCCCACGATCGCAAACGGCAAGGCCGGTGCCGCGTCGTAGATCAGCTTCCAGCGGGGACCCACCGCCAGACGGTCCATGACTTGCGACTGCCAACGATCGATGCTGGCGATCAGGCTGGCCTGGCCCGCGCTGCGCACGAAATCGCCACGCGAGGGCAGCTTGCCGAAATACAGCGGCGGCAATGCGGAGGCGACCGACGTCGCAGCCATCGTCATGACGCACCTCCTTCTGCGCCGACCGCAGCCTGTACCGGCGCCGCAGCCTCCGCAGGCCCCGCAATGATGGCGGGCAAGGCCCCCGGCCTGGAGCCGCCCGACGAGGAGGATGACGAGGGCGATGCCACAGCAGGTGTGGGCGCCACCGCATTGGAGATGATGCGCAGCTGCACGCCCACGTTCAAGGCACCTTGCGGCCAGCGCAGCTCGAAGAGCTGGTTGTCGAGCCGCTTGCGCTGCGCGGAATTGATCATCTTCTCCAGACCGAACCGCCCCGGCTCGTTGAAGAACTCGACGGGCTTGCCATCGAAGCCGACCCCACTGATGCGCACGCCCGGCGTACCCGGCCCCGGCCAGACGAAATGCTGCCAGCTGGCCTGCCCATTGCGATACCGCAGGATCTGCCCATCGATGTCGATCGTGTATTCCGTCAGGCCCGGCGCGGCCAGCGGCATGATCTGGAACACCGTCTGCGCCTCAGCGGTGCCAGCCGATGCGCCACCCGCACCCTGGGCACCGGCCGCCTGCGCCACCGTCAACGGCGCCACCCAGCCGCCCAGCCCCGAGACGAATTCCGGGCGCAGGCGCACGCCCATGTCGGCCCAGGTCCTGGACGAGAGGACATCGCCACGCTTGAGAACGAGCGCCCCCAGCGACTGCTCGACGAACTTGGCCACGGCCCCTTCGCTGCCAAACACCTTGGCGATCTCTGCCGGGCCGGCCTCCAGGCGCGATCCACGATCAAACGGGTACTTGTTCGCCAGGCCGCGCTGATACGGCTCGAACACCTGCGCCATCCAGACACGGTTGAGCTCGGCTTCGGTCGGCTGCACGATCACCGCAAAGGCCTGCATCAAAGGACGCACCAGCATCGGCCGCAAGGCCGCGCGCGCCGACTCCGTCATGCCGACCAGCAACTGTTCGTCCACCAGCTTGAGCGCATCGGCCAGTTCGCCCTGCCCCTCCAGGGTCTGAAGCATCAACTGGCGCGCGGCGGGGCCGGGATCGCCTTGCGTCTTCATCTGATTGAAGCGCGTGCGGATCTTCGACAAGGCTGCCAGGTAGTGCTTGATCGCAGGCTCGCCGCCCTCGCGGGGCATCATGATCCGGTTGAGCGAGGCGAACTCCCTGCCAATAGGCCCCATGGGCACTGCAACCGCCTGCCCTGCCTGCCCCACCTGCACATTCACCGGCACGCGCGCCATGCCCAACACCGATTGCTTGAACCAATCGAAGAAGCTGCGCTGCCCCTGAACCAGGCGATCGTTGAGCATCGACGGGTTGTCCCAGGAGGTCTGCTCATGGAGTGCGCGCAGCATCAGGCCCACAGGCGATGCAGCGGGGTCTCCGAGCCGGTTCATGTGCGCCACGGCTGCATCGAACCCGGCAAAGTCCTGCACAGCCACGCCCTGCATGAAGCGCTGCCACTCGCGGGCATACTCCGTCTTGTACAGCGCAGTCAGCGCCTTCTGGATCTGCTCGGGGCTGCCTTCCAGCGTGAGGTCGTCCGAAGACGCCGTCTTGAGCACCCAGTCCGTGGATTGCAGTTCGCTGTTGGCGGCCTCCTTGATCGCGTCCTTCACATAGCCATCCCACGCCTCGCGGGTGAAGGCGCCTGACACGGCATGGCTGCCGGCCATGATGGTGCGATCCGGCTCGGGCAACAGGCGCACGACGGTGACCGGCGCATAACGCGTGGCGGCGCGCGCCTTGATCTCGGCATAGACACGCTCACGCGCCGGCATGCCCTTGATCACACGCCTGAGGTTCTCGCGTGTCTGGTCGAGCAGGCCGACGTTGAGATCCAGTTGAGGAAAGGCCGGATCGTTCATCTGCGACACGGCAAACGACAGGATGTGCTCCGCCTTGCGGATGAGCTGCCCTCGCGGCATCCCACCGCGATTGGCCTCCAGCCACGCGCGCCAGAACCGCGTGAGCTGGTCGCTCATGTGCCCGGGCTCCAGACGGCCTCGATCACCCAGCATGAGGTAGGCCTTCAGAGCGTTGTACGCCTCGGTCACATTGGTGCTGGATGCGGCGGCATACGCACCACCAGCCGCAGCAGGCGCCTGTTGCACCGCCATCGCCGGATCACTGACACGCATCACCGCGCCGGAAACGCCCGCGGCCTCTGCGGATGCCGGCGCATCGGCCAACCTCTGCGCCGGGCGCAGGTCGGCGGCATGCGCGTTCACATCGGCAAGGTAAGCCGACATGCCCTGAGCCGTGGGCTCCAGCATGACCACCCGCAAACCGGAGAAATATTCCTCCTTCAGGCGCGACTCGATCGCCTCGCCTTGATACAGCCCCAGGGTGATCGACCAGGGCCGGGTCTGGCGATAACGCTGCATCTGCTCCAGGCGATCCTGCAGGATCTCCAGCGCCTCCAGCCGTGAAGCGAGGTCCACACGCTGCGCCTGTACCTGCTGTGCCTTGAGCAGATCGGCCTGCACATGGGCCACCAGTTGCCGGTTGCCCATGTAGGACCATGTCCATCCCGCCAGCAAGGCGCCCAGCAGCAGCACGCCACCCAGGAAGGTGGCATAACGCAGCCTGAGTTTGTTGCGGCTGGTGTACTGCTGCACCAGTTGGCGATCGGCAAAGATCACGCGCGAGAACAGCTCCTTGAGGAAGAAGCCGCTGTGCGAATAGACCGCCGCCGAGGTGCCCGACTGCAACTGCAGGCCGAACTGCTCGGCCACCCGTTCGCTGGCGCGGCTGGTGGACTGCCCTTCCTGCACGGCACTGGTGAAGTAAAAGCCCCGGAAGATGGGGCGGAACTGGTAGGGGTTTTCTTCGAACAGCGTGTTGACGAAGGTGCGCAGCGAGGACTTCAGCGCCGCAAACTCCAGCGGGAAGGTCAGCACACCCGGCGGCAACTGCTCGCCGCGATGCAGAGACATGCGAGCGATCGATGCCGCCTTCAGCCCCTGGTAGAGCTCGTCGAAATGGGCTTCGAACTGGGCCACCGCATCCGTGCGTCCGCTCGGGTCATAAGGCAGCGTGGCGCCCCAGACCTTGTCGCGCTCGGCACGGTCACGGTCCTCGAAGAAGTCGACAAAGCCTGCGATCAGGTCTGCCTTGGTGAAGATCACGTACACCGGAGCAAACACTTCGAGCTTCTCGGTCAGTTCCTGAACCCGCTGGCGCAGCTTGCGGGCCAGATCGATGGCGAACTCGGGCTTGTTGGCGCCCAGCTCGGCAATGCTGACCGCGATGATCACGCCATTGAGCGGCGCCTTCGGCCGGTGCTTCTTGAGCAGCGACAGAAACCCCAGCCACTCGCGACGGTCTTCCTCCTGCACGGAGTAGCGGCCGGCCGTGTCCAGCAGAATGCCTTCTGTGGTGAAGTACCAGTCGCAGTGGCGCGTGCCACCAATGCCCTGGATGACATTGTCCGTGCTGTCGGCAAACGGGAACTTCAACCCTGACTTGACCACCGCCGAGCTCTTGCCGGCAGCCGGGTTGCCGATGACGGCATACCAGGGCAGCTCATACAAGGCTGCAGATCCGGACGTCTCACCCAGCTTGGACGACTTGATGAGCTTGACCGCCTCGGCCATGCGCTCGCGAACGGCGGCGACCTCGTCCTGATTGCCGCGCGCAGCGGCGGCCTTGACGGCCTTGTCTGCCTCCGCGTTGATGGCCTGCTCCAGCGACTGGCCGGCCTGGCGCGCCTTGTGGCGGCGCACCGCCCACACACCGGCCCACCCCGCCAGCAGCAGGATCAGCACCACAGCGGCCCACAGCATGCCGACCCGCAGCGCGTCCGCGCCGATGAACAGCAAGGCGGCCAGCGCCGCGATGCCGATGACGGTCAGCACGCGAGGATCAAGAAAGAACTGCCAGATTCGTTGCATGTGGGCACCCGATGTCGATCAGGATGGTGTGGGTGAGTGAGTAGGTGCATCAGAGGATGCAAGTGGCGCCGCCCCTTGAGCCGACGCCACAGCCAGGGCCAGCACCACACGGTCATGTGGCGACTGCAGATGCACCGCCAACGCATGCGTGGGGGTGCCCTCGTCGGCCTGCAAAGCGGCTGCCGCCAGCGCCACGGGCGCCAGGGCGCTGGCCAGGCCCAAGTCGCCACAGGCCTCCCCGACTCGGACGACCGACACCATGGGATCGAGGCCGGGCACCGCTTCCTGCAAGGCCTCGAACAATTCGGCGGCACGGCTGGCACGGTGATCGGCATCGGCGGCCACCAGCAGGCGAGCCGGATCCGGCTCACCGCCGGACAGGGCGTTCCGCAAGGCCGCATCCAGCGCAGCATGCAAAGCCTGGGTGCCAACACGACCCACCGCATCGGCAGACCGTTCCCTGCGAGCATGCACCGGACGATGGAGGACGATGGGTGCATCCCGCCACGGACCTCGACCATTGGACAGCAGCAAGCCCACGCAGCCCTCGCCAGGCATGCGACCGATTTGGTGCATGGGTGTGAACAGCTCGCCGCGCGATTGCATGCGATCGATGCTGTCCTGATCCAGCCCCGAGTCGGCGGCCAGCAACAACATGAGTTGGGGGCGCGTGTCCCGCGCCCATTGCAGCATGGTGTGATCGAACTCGGCCCACCAGGATTCAGGCTCGGCCACCGGGTCCGTGCGCCAGACGATGCCGCGCGCCTGATGCTGCGCGGCCCAATCCAGCAAGACACCGCACCGGGCACGCAGCGCGGCAATGAGCGCTTCACGCTGCGCCGGCGCCCAGTGAGAGGGCAGCAGGATCCGCACGGTGAGTTGCGGGGCAGCCGCATCCCGCGCCTGCACCACGGCCGCCGCAGCGGGACGCGCCACGCCCGACAGGTGCGCCTTCATGGCCATGGCCTGGCCATCCGACGCAGCAGGCAGCCCAGCTTCTGCCCCTGACATGCCATGGACATCCGCCACAGGCAGATCCCCGAGCGCATCCAGCAGGCGTTGCAGGGGCGCCTGCATCAACGCCCACGCCCGCTCAACGCAAGCCGAGGCCCCCTCGCCATCTGCCAGATGACGCACCAGTTCACCAGCCACATCATCCGGCGCCAGCTCAGCCACCCGGGCCGTCATCACCGGCATGCCGTCGACATCCTGCAGGCTGGCATCCAGGGCCGGCCGCAATCCGCGCGCCATCATGCGCTGCCAGGCTGCCAGGGGCTCGTCACCGGCGGGCACATGCACTGCCGATGCCAGCACCCAGGCCTTCGCAGCCCGCAATGCCGCGTCGCTGACTGCCGCGTCTGCTGCACCCGCCACGCCTGCTGCATGGGCGTCGGGCGCCTTTGCCGAAACAGGTGGGCCCAGCGGCCGGGCTGCCTGCTTCCTGAGCCGCCCCACACCCCAGACAGCCCCCAGCAAGGCCAGAGCCAGCAGCAGGGGCAACACAACAAGTTGCCCAAGCACCTCGCCCTGACTGACATCGCGACCCGTGCTCTGCCAGCGCCAGATGCTGGTCATCCAGACGATGACGGCGATGGCCAGCCACACCCCTCCTGCCTTGAAGACGCGGTTCATGCTCGAACGCCCGGCTGCTGATCCATCAAGGCCACACACACGATGCTGCGTCTTCAGATGCCCGAGGACACCACCTGAGACGAGATCAGCATGGCGCCACAGGCGCACTTGTCACCGTGTCGCGCAGCCGGCATGCCGTCGATGATCATCGTCGGATCGCCCGAGACGATCACCGTGGTGCCATGAGAGCGTTTCGGGCAGGTGACCTGATCGCCCACCCGGGCGATGCGGCGGCCATGGCTGTCCGTGGTGCCGGACGCGCCCACGACCTGCCCACCATGATCCGTGCTGTCCCCCAGCACAATGAACGGACGCCCCATGGCCACTGCTCCCCCTGCCAACCGATTTAATTGATGTGAATGCGCGGCGAGTCTAAGGGCAGGCCGGACGCAAGAGCCTCCCCCGCAGGAGGGTTCCAGGGTTACAAACTGTGTCCCCGACTCAGCGCGGTGTGCCGGCGCCTCCGGCGTCACGCCGCACACCGGGCTTGCGCCACTCCACATGACCCAGGTCCATCATCTGCCAGCGTCCACCCCAGGTCAGGCCCAGTTGCTCAGCGACCTGACCGTAGAGTTGATAGCCCCGCATCGCCCAGGGATCCTTCTCCGAAATCACGAGCTTGCCATCCCGATAGAAGGCGCAGTCGGAAGCCAGCCCGTACTGGTGATAGCTCTGCCACGCGCCCGCCATGGTGACGTGTGCGCCCCTGGCGGCCAGCATCGCCTGACGCTCCGGGCTGCGATGGCCCTCCAGCAGCGCCATCTCGTAGCCATGCTGGGTCTTCATGATGTGAAACACCTGCAGCAGGCGCTGGACGAAATCCGCGTCCATCTTGTCCCACCGGCGGTCGGCGGTCGACAGCATCGGGCGGACGGCCTCCACCTCCGCCGTGAGGAACACATCGGGCGGCAGCGGCGGCGGCGGCACCAGGTGCTCGCCCTGGAGCAGCCAGGTCACCTGCTCGTTGGCCGGGGCGGTGCGATCCTCGAAACCATCCAGTTGCCTGGGTGCGTGCAGGCTCCATCCCACCACCGCCAAGGCCGGCAACAGCAGCCCGATGCCGGCACAGACCATCCACTGCCACGGCTTGAGCGCAGATGCGCGGCGGCGCGCATGCAGAGGGCGCCACATCGCATCCCGCAACACCCGCCAATGGGGGACCGGCATGCGACGCAACTCTGGAAAAATCAGGAGTGCCAATGCCGTGCAGGCCAGCACAAAATAGAAAAAGACCCACCCCGCCTGCATGTTCTTGTAACTCTTCTTTCGGATACCGGGCGCATCGCGACCGACCGGCTACCTAGAATGCGCCCATCCATCACAACGACAACAGGGAGACCGGCGTGAGCAATGATCACGGCCGACACATCACGGTTCGCCGCGTCAAGCCGGCGGCCGGCTCGTCCAGGGAGCGTCCCTCATTCGATCGCCCCAGCCTGTTTGCCCAGTACGACAACGCCGATGTGGAGGACGCCGACATCCAGCGGGTGCACATTCTATCGACGCTGGAATCTGAACGTCGCTCCCCACAAAAGGGGCCAAAGCCGCGCCCGCAGTCGTCAACGAGGGATGGTGGCGGCCTGGGCAACTGGCAGGCCAGGGCCCTCGTCACCTTGATGGGCGTGGGCATCGTGGCCCTGATGGCCGCGTTCGCCCTGCTGGTCGCCGATCACACGCAGGCGCCCCAGCCACCGCTGGCCCAAGCCGGCAACGCGGCACCGCCCGCGCGCAAGCCCATCCCTGCAGACACGCGCAACCCCCTGGCCGCCCTGGCCACTCACCCGGCGCCGCCTCCCGCCCCGCTGCCGCCGCAGGAGCAGGCTGCCGTGATTGAAAACCTGCCGCTCGACCCCATGCCGCCCGTCACGGCGCCACTCGCCCATCAGCCAGCCGCACAGGCCCTGGCAGACAAGGCGATGCGTGAGGTCGACCCTGTGGCCCGTGCGCGCGAAGCCATCCCCCCTGACACGCTGGCGGCCATGCCATCCCTCACGCCGGTACCCAACCGCCGCGTGGGCAAGCCGGATGTCCCGCCCGCAACGCCTGCCGGCCTGGCACCGCTGGTATCCAATCCCGCCATGGTGGTCGTCAGCGACAAGGCGCCTCCCAAGCCCGCAGCCGCCGCGGCCGCCACACAGCCCAAACGCCCCCGCGCCGACAAGGACGACGACGTCGCCTTGCTGGAAGCCGTGATGGCGCACTCCGGCGCACGAAAGCCCCCGCCCCCCTCCCCTGCCCCGCTCTCGGTCAAGGATGCCCTGCAGCGCTGCGCACCGCTGACCGGCGGGGCGGCGGCCACGTGCCAGGCCCGCATTTGCGTGCAGCACCCGTCTGCGCCGGAGTGCCACCCGGAGCCCTGAGATCCTCTTGCGCCTCCCCGACTCGGGGGGCGGGAACTCCCGCAGCCAGTGGGGCAGACAGGAAGCCTCCTTGCCCAGCGCCCGGCAAGGTTGTCACGACCTTGTTAGCATCCGGGCCTGACTGTCACCCCGTCACTGGACGAACCATGAGCACACCCTCGCTGCGCGCCATCGATGCCTCCCAGCCTGAGCCGCCCTCTGCCTCCACTCAGACGGCCGAGCAGGACGGCGTGCCGGTGTCCGTCAAGATCCGCGAACGCATCAAGGCGGCGCAGCGCCGTTTCCATGCCAATGACAACATCGCCGAATTCATCGAGCCGGGCGAGCTCGATGCCTTGCTGACCGAGGTGGAAAGCAAGATGAGCGAGGTCCTGTCCAGCCTGGTGATCGACACCGAAAGCGATCACAACACCCAGGACACGGCCCGTCGCGTGGCCAAGATGTACCTCAGCGAAATCTTCAAGGGCCGCTACCACGCTGCGCCGGCCATCACCGAGTTCCCCAATGCGGAACGCCTCAATGAGCTGATGATCGTCGGGCCGGTCACCGTGCGCAGCGCCTGCTCGCACCACCTGTGCCCCATCATCGGCCGGGTGTGGATCGGCGTCATGCCCAACGAGCACTCCAACCTGATTGGCCTGTCCAAGTACGCGCGCCTGATCGACTGGATCATGAGCCGCCCGCAGATCCAGGAAGAAGCCGTCACGCAGGTCGCCGATGTGCTGCAATCGCACATGAATCCCGATGGCCTGGCCGTGGTCATGGAAGCGGATCACTTCTGCATGCACTGGCGTGGCGTGAAAGACATGGATTCGAAGATGATCAACAGCGTGATGCGCGGTTCTTTCCTGAAGGACCCGAATCTGCGCAGAGAATTCCTCGCACTGGTCCATCACAAGAAAGGCTGATCATGCTGGTCAGACTGCTGTACGCGAGTCGTTCGGCCGAGAAGCTCACCCCCGAGGTCATCGAGGGCATTCTCAACACGTCCCGACACGAGAACCCGCCGCTGGGGATCACCGGCCTGCTGTGCTGGAGCGGCGACATCTTCATGCAGGTGCTCGAAGGCGGCCGCGATGCCGTCAACCAGCTCTACAACAAGATCAGCCGGGATCCGCGCCACCGCGATGTGGTGCTGCTCAAGTACGAAGAGATCACCGAGCGGCACTTTGCGGGCTGGACCATGGGGCAGGTCAACCTCTGCCGGGTCAATCCGTCGATCCTGCTGAAGTACTCCGAGCGGCCGGTGCTGGACCCGTATGCCGTCTCCGGCGAAGTGTCCATGGCCTTGCTGGAAGAGTTGATCGCCACGGCCGCCATCGTGTCGCGCCCTTGCTGAACGAAGGGGCCGGCGTGTCCGGCACCGTGCCGAGCTTGCTGCTGGGCCTGGACTTCTCCTGCGCCCCCACCGCGCGCAAGCCGCTGACCCTCGCACGCGGACAGCGCGTCGGGCAGGTGGTGCGGCTCGAACGCGTCGATGCCTTGCCCACCCTGCAGCACCTCGAAGTGCTGCTTGGCACGGTTGCCGGTGGCCCAGCCGATCGACTGACAGGCCGCTTCATCATGGGCTGTGATTTTCCGTTCGGCCTGCCTCGTCCTTTTGTCGAGGCCTTGCAAGCCCATGGTCCGGGCCACTTACCGCGTGAACTGGCCGCGCCTGGCACCGTCGATGACGTCCCTGCCCGTGCGCCGGCCGACACGCTGATCCACGCCCTGCATCGCCATTGCGGTGACCGGGCCGGCTTCCAGCGTCTGATCGATGGCTGGGGCGACACCTGGCAGCCCGAGCGCGGCAAGGCCGGCAAGCTGCTGCACCGCAGAACGGATCGCGCCGTTCCGGGCTTGTCCAGCACCAGCCCGCTGCAAACGCGCTACGTTCCCGTCGGCAAGATGTACTTCGAAGGCATGGTGCGGCTGGTGGCCGCCGATCTCACGCTGCCGGGGCTGCGCTCAGGGCGCCCGGATGCCATCGCCCTTGAAGCCTATCCCGGCCTGCTGGCCGGCGAGATCCTGCGCGGCCGCAGCTACAAGAGCGAGACCGATGCCAGCGCCGATCGGCTGATGGCCCGCATGGACCTGATCGATGCCCTGGAACAAGGGCGCACCCGACTGGGCCTGCGGCTCAAGCTCGGACACGCCCAGCGCGAACACTTGGCCAGCGATCCGAAAGGCGACCGCCTGGACGCCGTGCTGTGCCTGATGCAGGCGGCCTGGGCCGATGCATGCAGACAAGCCGGTGATGCCCGATGGGGCCTGCCGCCGGACGTGGACCCGGTCGAAGGATGGATACTCACGGCATGAACGAGCCGAACTCCCCTTTTCCGATGATCGATGTGCTGGGCCAGCCCGCGGTCCAGTTGCAGTCGCCCGATGGCGCACAGGCCACCGTGCTGCTTCACGGCGGCCACATCGTGTCATGGCGCCCAGCCGGCGCCGACGAACAGCTGTACCTGTCGCCCAAAGCCGTTGCAGGGCCCGGGCAGGCCGTGCGCGGCGGCGTGCCGGTGATCTTTCCCCAGTTCGAACAACGCGGTCCGGACAAGAGCCTGCCCCGCCACGGTTTTGCCCGCAACCGGGCCTGGATGATCGAAAGCAGCCATCAGGCCAAGGACCATGCGCAGCTCACACTCGCGCTCGATGACAGCGCGGAGACCCGGGCGATGTGGCCACACAGCTTCACGCTGGAGTTGACCGTGGCCATCAGCGGCGCCCGTCTGGACATCGAGCTGTACGCCCACAACCCCGGCGAAACCAGCTGGCCCTTTGCCGCAGCCCTGCACACTTACCTCGCCGTTTCCGACTTGAGCCTGGTGCGGGTGCAGGGCCTCGAAGGCCGACGTTATCTGGACAGCGTCACCGGCGGCGAAGCCATCGAAGACCATCCCGAAAAGCGCTTTCATGGCGAGGTGGATCGCATCTACACGCGCGTGCCCGATCTGCTGCTTCGCGACGGGCCGCGGCGGCTGGCCATCGAAACGGCCGGCATGCCCGAAGCCGTCATCTGGAACCCTGGCCCTGAAAAATGTGCGGCGCTCCAGGACATGCCAGCCGATGGCTGGCAGCACATGCTGTGCATTGAAGCGGCTCGCATCCTGGACCCCGTCACACTGGGGCCGGATGAGAGCTGGACGGGACGCCAGAGCTTCACGCTGCTGGCGGCTTGACCTCGCAGGAAGCCTCGCTGAGCTGCGCCTGAATGCGCCGCAACCAAGGGGCGACAGCGCTCAACCCGCAGGCGTGCCTTTCAGCAACTGCCGGATGTCGGCCGTGAGGCCGTCCACCGGCATGCCATATCGCACAAACAGGCGCACATGCCCGTCCGGATCGAAGATGTAGGCGCCTGCGGTATGGTCCATCGTGTAGCCCCCGTTCTTGGTGGGCACCTTCTGATAGAAGACCTTGAACTCGCGGGCCGCGGCCTCTGTCTGCTCGAGCGTGCCGCGCAGCCCGATGAAGCTGGGGTCCATGCCTTGCAGATAGGCCTTGAGCACCTCCGGCGTATCGCGCTCCGGGTCAACCGTCACGAACACGCCCTGCACACGCGCACCCTGGGCGCCCAGACGGCGGCGCACCTCACCCAGTTCGGCCATGGTGGTGGGGCAGACATCCGGGCACTGCGTGAACCCGAAGAACAGGAAGACCACCTGGCCCTTGAACTCGGCCAGCGTACGCACCTTGCCGTCCACATCGGGCAAGGCAAGCTGCTTGGCATAGTCGACCCCGGTGATGTCGACCCCATTGAAGGCGACCTCCGGCTTGCCATCGGATGAGGACTTGCGGCCACATGCCGCCAAGGCCATCGTGGCCGCGCCCGCCAGCATCATGCGGCGACGGGGCAAGGAAACGGTTGCAGCACGCAGGGTCGAAGGCATGGGCATCAGATCGTGACGTAGTGATCCACCAGCAAGGCCGCGAACATCAGCATCAGATGGATGATCGAGAAACGGAAGGTCTTGCGCGCGAGTTCGTCGCTGTAGCGCCGCCAGAGCCGGAAGGCGTACGCCACGAACATCAGTCCCAGCACGATGGCCGACCACAGATAGATCCAGCCGCTCATGCCATAGATGAAAGGCAGCAGGCTGCCGGCCAGCAGGATGACGGTATAGAGCAGCACATGCAGCCGCGTGAAGGCATTGCCGTGGGTCACGGGCAGCATGGGCAGACCTGCGCGCGCGTAGTCCTCGACACGGTAAAGGGCCAGGGCCCAGAAATGCGGCGGCGTCCACAGGAAGATGATGAGGCACAGCATCAAGGCTTCCGGCTCGACCGCACCGCGCATGGCGGCCCATCCCAGCACGGGCGGCATGGCCCCGGACGCACCGCCGATGACGATGTTCTGCGGCGTCAGGGGCTTGAGCACCACGGTGTAGACGATGGCATAGGCCACGAAGGTACCCAGCGTGAGCCACATCGTCAGCATGTTGACCCACATCGCCAGCACGGCCGAGCCCAGCAGGCACAGCGCCCCGCTGAAGGCCAAGGTCTGGGAACGTGTCAACTCGCCGCGCGCCGTGGGACGCCACGCGGTGCGCTTCATGCGGGCATCGATGTGCTGTTCGATGAGGCAGTTAAAGGCTGCGGCGGCGCCCGCCACCAGCCAGATGCCGATGCAAGCGGCCAGCGCCGTGAGTGCCTCTTGGGCCGTCGGCATGCCGGGCACCGCCAGCAGCATGCCGATCACCGCGCAGAAGACGATCAACTGGACCACGCGGGGTTTGGTCAGCACGTAGAACTGGCGCACACGCGAAGGCATGCGCGCCGGCGACGCAGCAGCGGCAGCGGCCAAGGCCGACATCGGCCCCTTGGCCGCATCGGAAGCGGAAGTCGCGTAAGTGTCAGACATGAAGCATCCCTGAATCGGAGGGGGAATCCGGCACGACGGGTCGCGCCTGAGAACCCGCTTGATGCTGCAGTGCCGGCCGCGGGCACACCAGCAGATGCACCAGCCGCCACACCAGCAGCGCGGCGCCAAGTGTATGCGCCAGCGCGGCCAGCAAGGGCCATCCCAGCACCACATTGCTCAATCCGGAAAACAGCTGCCATGCGGCCAGCCCGTACAGCACCTGTCCCTCACGACGCCAGGCCACGGCATCACCGCCGCATGTGGCCGCCCAGCGCCTCAGCGCCAGGCCATAGGCCACCAGCACCCCCAGCACCACCACGGCAAACAAGCGGTGCACCATGTGGATGGCCGTCAGCCCTGCCAAAGTGATGAAGGCCCCCCGCCCGTCCTCGCCCAGCGGACGCAGCAGCCGAAAGCCCATCTCGACATCCATCTCAGGCCACCATTGCCCCTGGCACATGGGCCACTCGCTGCAAGCCAGCACGGCGTAGTTGGTGCTGACCCAGCCGCCCAGTGCGATCTGGAGCACCACCAGCGCCAGCACCAGCCAGCCCGCCTTGCGCAGCCCGGAGGCAGCCCAGGCCTGCATGGGCCCCATGGCCGTGGCGGGCGTTCCAGCCGTCGCCCGCACCTGCGCCGTCAGCAGGCCGACCCCCAACAGCGCACCCAGCAAATGGCCGGTGACGATGATGGGCTGCAGCTTCAAGGTGACGGTGAGCGCGCCGAAGGCCCCCTGCGCGCACACCCACAGGAATGTGATCGTCGCCCACCAAGGCGACAAGGCCCCGGGCTGCCGGCGCTTGACCCACGCAGCCACCATCAACCAGGTGATCAGCGCTCCGACCGCCGTGGCCAGGTAGCGGTGGGCCATCTCGATCCAGGCCTTGCTGTGCGACACCGGCCCCGTCGGCATGGCGGCATGTGCGGCACTGATGTCGGCATGCGCGCCGAACGGACTCGTCTCGCCATAACAACCCGGCCAGTCCGGGCAGCCCAGTCCTGAATCCGTCAGGCGCGTGAACGCACCGAAGACGACCAGGTCCAGGGTGAGGAACAAGGTCAGCACCGTCAGCACCCGCTGCCACGCCACCCAGCCATGGACACCCTGGCGCCGGGCACGCCGGGCCACCACCGCGACCGGGAGCAAGGCGATCACGGCGCCCAGCAAGGCCACTTCGAGCGCCGGCGCGAGGTTGATGAGATCGAGCATCGCCGCCGTCTCCTTCAACGTCCGGCCTCGTCCCAGGATTCATTGGCCTTCATCAGTTTGGCCAGATCCTTCTTGATGCGCCCCGGATCCGCATTGGCGGGAAAGCGCATCATCCAGTCGCCTCGAGGATCCACCAGATAGAAGTGGGCCTCCATGGGCTGCCCGGGCTCCGGCGCGAGCCACCGCTGCAACGACTCGGCATCGGCCTGAAGCACCCACCCGCCCTTCATGGCCGGCAACAGGTTGCGCCTGGCAGGCACCTGATCGTTGACCAGCCAGACGCGGTCCAGCCGATCCTTGTCGCGCCCGAGCGTTTCGCGCAACTGGCGCTGAAGGTAGAGGTGCTGCTCGCAGCGTGCATCGCAGGCGCCCCCGGCCACCGTCACCAGCAGCCACTGGCCCTTGAGCGATGCCGGCGAGACGGCGCGCCCATCGGGATCCAGCCATGCAAGCCCCGGCTCGGCCGGCAGGTGGCGGGGCGGGGTGATGAAGGTGCCATAGTTCGTCCGCCCCTGCGGCTTGACGACGTAGTACATGAAATAGGAAGCGAGCACCGGCGCTGCGCACACCGCCCAGACGGCCAGCATCTTGAAACGGCCCATGCGCGTGCGCTGCGCCTCGGATGGCCCAACCGGCTGCGGCAGGCTGTGCACGCTCATCTGGATCAGGGGATCGGCCGGCGAAGCTGGTGAATGCGACATGGGGACTCGGAACTCAAGAACGAGATGAACGACGCGGCGCGATGACCTGGAACCAGAGGGTGAGCCCGGCAATGAGCGCGGCCATGGCAAACCACTGGGCCGCATAGGCCAGATGCTTGTCCTGACCTGATCCGGCTTGCGGCCAATGCCGCTGCAGCACATCGGCATCGACCGGTTCAGCAGCTTGCACCTGAAGCGCTGCACCAGCCAGAGGGGATTGCCCCAGCCATGCGGTCCAGAACGCAGCATCTGCATTCTGCCGGATCAGCGGGCCGGTCACCCTCTGTGGGGCAGCCTCCACACCCAATTGGAACACCTGCGAAACGGAAGCCATCACCCGACCATGGATCGTCACTTCTCCGGCCGGGGTGATGACATCCGGGAGATGCTGCCGGTCTCGCACATCCCGAGGTACCCAGCCCCGCTGGACCAGCACGATCGCGTGCGGGCAGTGCGTGTCCACACTGGAGAGCCTCAGCGGCGTGACGACGATGAAACCGGAAGCAGCGCCCATCGGACGGTTGTCCAGAAAGACGGTCCGGTCTGCGATCCAATGGCCACGCAGGACGACCTGCCTTTGAAGCGGCAAGGCAGATTGCATGGCGCCAGCGGCATCACGGGAAGTGGAGACGGCGGGCTCGCAAGGCCAGTCCGCGGGCGTCCACGGTGCCAGTGCACGCTGCTGCATGAGGGCTGTTTGCGCAGCCCTTTTCTGCCCGGCGCGATCCATTTGCCAGATGCCTGCCGAGACCGTGACGACGATGCCAAGCACGGCAGCCATCCAGACCAGCGCCCGACGCGGTTTCAGGGTCATGCAGCTTTTCGCCGCTTGCAGCGGCCTCCATAATGCGTGCTCATGAACATTGTCATCGCATTCGCGCTGCTGGCCATCATCGTCGCCCTGGCTTTTGCCGGCCGGGCCCTGCTGCAGGACGGCCGTGACGGCGCGCCCAAAAGCAACCGCATGGTCAAGGCGCTGGCCTGGCGGGTCGGCCTGTCGATTGCGCTGTTCCTCTTCATCCTGCTGAGCTACAAGCTGGGCTGGATCCATCCCACCGGTGTGCCCCTGGGCCGCTGAAGCCGCGCTTCACGGGACCAGACAAAAGACAAGAGCGCCCCAGGGGCGCTCCACCTTGCATCCACCGGGCGCCCACACGCGCACCCGAGCGGCGTCCAGCCTGCATCAGGTCCAGTAGACCACCACGTACAGGCCCAGCCACACCACGTCCACGAAGTGCCAATACCAGGCCGCACCTTCGAAGCCGAAGTGGCGATCCGCCGTGAAGTGCCCCTTCATCAGGCGCAGGGTGATGAACAGCAGCATCAGCATGCCCACGAACACGTGCATGCCGTGGAAACCCGTCAGCATGAAGAAGGTCGAGCCGTAGATGCCCGAACTCAGCTTGAGGTTGAGGTGGTGATACGCCTCGAAATACTCATAGGCCTGGAAGCCGATGAACGTGGCGCCCAGCAGCACGGTCATCCACATGAAGGCGATGCACTTGCCACGGTGGTTCTCGCGCAATGCGTGGTGCGCAATGGTGAGCGTGACGCCGGAGGTCAGCAGCAAGGCCGTGTTGATGGTGGGAATGGGCCAGGGGCCCATGGTCTGGAAAGGCTCGACCGTGCCGGCCGGCGATGCCGTGGCACCGGCCATCACCGACGGCCATACCGCCTTGAAGTCAGGCCACAGCAACGCGTTTTCCATGCTGCCGAGGGCGGGCAGCACATACAACCGGGCCCAGAACAAGGCACCGAAGAACGCGCCGAAGAACATCACCTCCGAGAAGATGAACCAGGCCATGCTCCAGCGATACGACACATCGATGCGATCGCTGTAGAGCCCGCCTTCGCTTTCGGAGATCGCGTCAGAGAACCACTGCTTGAGCACCACGGCCCACCAGACCAGCCCTAGCAACACGGAATACGGGCCCCATGAGACCCCGTTGACCCACTGGCCGGCGCCCAGGATGACAAAGAACAGGCCGATGGCCGCCATCAGAGGATGGCGGGATGGCGCTGGCACGAAGTAATAGGGCGTGTGCCCCTTCGGAACCGCTGTGGACATGTAGTGCTCCTCTGACCTGAGACAGGCAGGTCATCAACCTCGACTGAAAAAAGACCCTTGCAAGCTTTTCACTGGGCCATGCCGCTGGCGATGACCCATCGCACCAGCAACACCAGCCCCACCACAAACAACACGGCAGCCAGCACCCCCGCCACGATCACATGGACGGGATTGATCCTGGCCACATCCTCTGCGTAATCGGCAGACTTGCGAACCCCGAAAAAAGACCAGGCCACCGCCTTGAGCGTCTGAAAGAACGAGCCCTTGCGCTGCACCGCATCCTTGAGTTCCCGGCTCATACCGACCCCCGAGGAGCTGCCGGCACCCTGCCCCCCACTTCAAAGAAGGTGTAGGACAAGGTGATGGTCGACACATCCTTGGGCAATTTGGGATCGATCACGAACACCACCGGCCAACGCTTGCTCTCCCCGGGCTTGAGCGTGTGCTCGGCAAAGCAGAAACACTCCAGCTTGTTGAAATGCGAGGTCGCCTGCTTGGGCGCATAGCTGGGGATGGCCTGCGCGGCCATGGTGCGATCCTGCCGATTTCTGAATTCGTACATCACGGTGGTGATCTCGCCGGGATGCACCCGAACCGATCTCACCTCGGACTTGAAATCCCAGGGGCCGCGCGCATTGGCATCGAACTCCACCGTGATGGTGCGCCCCAGGTCGACCTGGGTGTTGACCTTGGCCGGCGCATTGCCCGGCACCTGCTGCTCGGTCAGCGTCAGCACATTGATGCCGAGTGCGGCGCAGATGTGCTTGTACATCGGCACCATCGCATACCCGAAGCCGAACATCAGCACGATGATGGCCATCAGCTTGCCGACCATGTCGACATTGGCCCTGTGCAGCCAGCGCGCGCGCACGGAGCCGTGCCCGGCGGAGGCGGAGGGAGGTTGATGACCGTCGTCGGCGCTCATGGCTTGAAGACTGCCTCAGTGATGCGAGAACAAGGCGATCTTGGTCACGAAGCCGACGAAGAACATCAGGGCGATGGAGGCCAGGATCAATGCCAGCCTCACATTGCTCTTGCGATCGGGTTCAGTCATGGCATCCAGCCTTTCTCGCTCAACCGATCACACGGGTGGCCGTGGGATCCAGCTTGGGCGGGTTCTCAAAGGTGTGGAACGGTGCGGGCGAAGGCACTTCCCACTCCAGCCCCTCGGCGCCCTCCCAGGGCTTGGCCGGTGCCGGCTGGCCCTTGCCCATCATGGCCGGGATCAGCACCACAAAGATGAAGTAGACCTGCGCGAAGCCGAAGGCAAAGGCGCCAACGGAAGCCAGTGCATTGAAATCAGCGAACTGCATCGGGTAGTCCGCATAGCGACGGGGCATGCCGGCCAGCCCCAGGAAGTGCATGGGGAAGAAGGTGACGTTGAAGGCGATCAGCGACCACCAGAAGTGCAGCTTGCCCTTCCACTCGGGCACCATCACGCCCGTCCACTTGGGCGCCCAGTAGTAGAAGCCGGCGAACAGCGCAAACAGCGAGCCGGCCACCAGCACGTAGTGGAAGTGGGCCACCACGTAATAGGTGTCCTGGATCTGGATGTCGATGGGGGCCATCGAGCAGATCAGGCCGGTGAAGCCGCCCATCGTGAACACGAAGATGAAGCCCACGGCCCACAGCATCGGGCTTTCGAAGCTCATGGAGCCGCGCCACATGGTGGCGATCCAGTTGAACACCTTCACGCCCGTCGGCACCGAGATCAGCATCGTGGCGTACATGAAGAACAGCTGGCCGGTCACCGGCATGCCGGTGGCGAACATGTGGTGGGCCCACACGATGAAGCTCAGGATGGCGATCGAGGCGGTGGCGTACACCATGGAGGTGTAGCCGAACAGCTTCTTGCGGGCGAAGGCCGGCACGATCTGGCTCACGATGCCGAAGGCCGGCAGGATCATGATGTAGACCTCGGGGTGGCCGAAGAACCAGAAGATGTGCTGGTACATCACCGGATCACCGCCGCCGGCGGGGTTGAAGAAGCTGGTGCCGAAGTGGCGGTCGGTCAGCGTCATCGTGATGGCGCCGGCCAGCACGGGCATCACGGCGATCAGCAGGTAGGCGGTGATCAGCCAGGTCCAGGCGAACATCGGCATCTTCATCAGCGTCATGCCGGGGGCACGCATGTTGAGGATGGTCACGATGATGTTGATCGAACCCATGATGGAGCTGGCACCCAGGATGTGCATCGCGAAGATGCCGGCGTCCATGGACGGGCCCATCTGCAGGGTCAGCGGGGCATACAGCGTCCAGCCCGCAGCGGGAGCGCCGCCAGGCATGAAGAAGGAAGCCACCAGCAGGATCGCCGCGGGGATCATCAGCCAGAAGCTGAAGTTGTTCATCCGCGCAAAGGCCATGTCGGAGGCGCCGATCTGCAGCGGGATCAGCCAATTGGCCATGCCGACGAAGGCCGGCATGATCGCCCCGAACACCATGATGATGCCGTGCATGGTCGTGAACTGGTTGAACAGCTCGGGGTTGAGCAACTGCAGCCCCGGCTTGAACAACTCGGCCCGGATGCCGAGGGCCAGCACGCCGCCGATCATCAGCATCGTCAGCGCGAACAGCAGGTACAGCGTGCCGATGTCCTTGTGATTGGTCGCGAACAGCCAGCGCTGCCAGCCGTGCGGGTGACCATGATCGTCGTGGCCGTGTCCGTGGCCGCCGTGGTCCAGAACTGCGCTCATGTGAAGTCCTTTTTGATCCTGTGAACTCGGTGGGTGCCGCTTACTTGCGCAGAGCGACCACTTCAGACGGCTGCACCGTCTGGCCGGTCTTGTTGGACCAGTTGTTCTTGGTGTAGGTGATCACCGCGGCGATCTCGGTGTCCGACAGCTGACGCCAGGCCGGCATGATGTTGTTGCGGCCGTTGAGCACCACCTCGATCTGCTTCTTGTGGTCCTCATCCAGCACGATGGGCGAGGCATCCAGCGGCTTGACCGCACCCGCGCCCTTGCCGGTGGGCAGGTGGCAGGCGGCACAGTTGGCGGCATACACCTTCTCGCCACGGGCCAGCAGATCGGCCTGTGTCCAGACCTTGGTGGGATCATCGGCCTTGGCCTGCAGGATCTTCTGCTGCTCGGTGACCCACTTGGTGTAGTCCTCGGCACTGAGGACCTTCACATGGATGGGCATGTAGGCATGCTCCTTGCCACACAACTCGGCGCACTGACCGTAGTAGTCACCGACCTTTTCGGCGCGAAACCAGGTGTCTCGCACGAAGCCGGGGATGGCGTCCTGCTTGATGCCGAAGGCCGGCACCATGAAGGAGTGGATCACGTCGTTGGCCGTGGTGATGATGCGGACCTTCTTGTCCACGGGCACGACCAGCGGGTTGTCGACCTTGAGCAGGTAGTTGTCGCCTTCGGGCGTGCCGGCGTCCGACAGGGCGCGCTGCGTGGCATCCAGGGTGGACAGGAAGTTGATGCCTTCGCCTTCACCCTTGAGGTAGTCATAGCCCCACTTCCACTGGAAGCCGGTGGCCTTGATGGTGAGGTCGGCGTTGGTCGTGTCCTTCTGCGCCACCACCACCTTGGTGGCAGGCAGGGCCATGGCGATCACGATGATGAAGGGGATGATCGTCCAGACGATTTCAACGGTCGTCGATTCATGGAAGTCCGCCGCCTTGTGGCCCTTGGACTTGCGATGCTTGAAGATCGAATAGAACATGACACCGAACACGGCCACGAAGATGGCGGTGCAGATGTAGAGCATCATGTAATGCAGCCACTGCTGCTCGGCCGCGATCCGGGTGACGGGCGGATGCATGTCCAGCTGGTTGACGGCAGGCCCGCCCGGCAGGTTGTTGACCGCCCAACTGGCTTGCGTGGCCAAGACCATGGAGGCCACACCGACCGAGCGGCCCAGTGACCGCCCGACCGACAGCCAATGGCGAGCTGCACCGGGCCCCGTGGCCGCTGCGCGCAGCATCCGACTCACACTACTTCCAGGATCTTTGATCATGTCTCGGCTCGTCAAGGATTGAACGCGGTCATCACAGCAGGGCCTTCGCGACGTGGATGCCAGACCGGGCATCCGTCGGCCCATATCAATCGTCCAGGTGCCTCAGCGCCCAGCGGAACTCTTCGGCCAACTGCGGCCGGCCGTCACGGGGAACGTATTCCCCGACGACCACGCTGCGCCCCTGCCCCGACAGGCGGACCAGGGAGCCATCGTGCTGATCGGGCTCGACGCGCACCCATCTCGGGTGAAAGTCTGTCCGACGCACATGGCCGGCACGGTGTTGTTCCACACGCACCAGCGAAGGATTCATGGCGATCAGGTCGCGGTCCGAGGCATGCCGGATGTTGAACAGCAAGCCCAGGGACAGGGCGGCAAGCGCCGCCGCGACGAAAGGCATCACGTGGCTGGCACCCAGGTACCAGAGCACGCAAGCGATGAGGATGAAGGCCAGCGACAGGGCGAGGTATACCTGAAGCATCTGAGGGCGGGACAGCGCGCTGGGCCGCTGGAGCGACCATTCGGCACGCCACGCCATGTCGGGCACGCCGCTGGCGCCGCCCTGGATCAAACCGAGAATGGGGCGCCAGATCCCGAACCTCATGGCAGAGGGAGACATCAACCTAACGGGGGACAAGGTGGCGGTCAAAGCGCCAGGATTCCTAGACCACACGGGCAATGTCCGGAGGGTCGCTCCGGCAGTTGGTTTGACGATGGAACGCGTCGTGCACGATCCAAAATTGCAAGCCATTCTAGCCACCGACTTGAGCCACCTCAATACGCAATGCCTGGCACCCCGCTATGAATAACCCGCAGTTCTCTCAATAATGGCGGCAGCCCGATACATCCACGCCACACAATGGCCACGGGGCATGCCGGGCCTTGACTTCGCCGCAGAACCGGTCCTGCTCAGGGACCTGGCTTGCGCACCATGCGGCGCATGTCCTCCAGGGAAACGCGGGTCTCCGGCGCCACCTTCGGGCGGGGCTCGGGCTTGAGCGCATGCCCGTAGACCAGCTCGACCGTCAGGCCCAGCCGACCATCCGGCCGGCTCAATCGCTCCGCCAGCACTCCTTCCAGACGCTGTCGCCAACGCGGCGTGCGAAGCCCTTCAAAGCGGCCACTGGCCACATTGCCGCCCCAGGTGCGCAGCTCGGTCAGCATGGCCTGGGGCGTTGCCCACGTCAGCGTGAGCGTCTCCATGTCCATGACGGGATCGGCGAATCCGGCCTGCACCAGCTCGTCTCCCAGGTCATGCATGTCAATGAAATCGATGGTCGGCAGGCGCCAACCCAGCTCACGGTAAAGATCGCGCAGTTCCCGGGCGGTATCAGGTCCCAGGCCGGAACACATCAGGAAACCACCCATGGCCATTTCGCGGAACCAGGCCGCCATGAGGCCGGGCAGGTCGGCTGCCGCATGGAGCGTCATGTTGGCCCACAGCATCTGCACGCCTTCAGGCCGCCACGGCGCCTGTGCGAGGTCCTGGGCCGACCACACCTGCGGCGCCTCCTTGCGCCACAACGTACGCCAAGAACGCGGCGCCAGCGCAGCCAGTCGCTGCAGACTGCGCTCACGCAAGGCCTCATGCGGCTCGACGGCCCAACGCCGCGCCTCGGGGTACTGCGCCTGGACCAACTCCGAGCCGGCGCCCAGGTGGGCAGACCAATCAATCCAGTCGGACGGGCTCAAACGAATCGGCGCAAGCTTGGCCGCGAGCCGGCGTGCGGCCTCCTGGTGCAGCCAGGGAGGCTCAGGCAAGCGAGCCAGACGGCCCAGTTGATGCCGCAGCGCCGCTGCTGCGGGCGCGCAGGCGGGCACATCGGTGGGGGCCTTCTGAGGGGGGATCGTGTCGGACATGGTCGGGCAATGAACCGCCTGTCGGGGCGATATCGCGCGGCAAAGCCCGTCAGTATATTGAGGCGATGCTTCCCGCATCTTCCCACGGGGCTTGCGATACCTGCGACAGCCCCGCATCCGACTTCGACCTCCAGGCCACGGGGCCGGCCGGAGCACGGCATGGCCTGCCCTGGCCTCCGCATTCGGCCTGGCAGCGGGCGTGGTCGTGGCTGCCGACGCAATGCCTGCTGTGCCGAGGCTGGCAACACCATTCTGTGTGCCGGCGCTGCATTGCACGCTGGCAGCCCGATGTGCCGCGCTGCCCACGCTGCGCCATCGGCATGCCGGAAGGCCGCACCGATGTCTGTCAGACCTGCGAAGACGCCTCGCCTGAATTCGATCGGGCCATCACGGCACTGGATTACACGGCACCGTGGTCACCCTTGCTGGCGCGACTGAAGTTTCATGGTGCCACCGCATTGGCCAGGCCGCTGGGCGACCTGCTTGCCGCAGCCGTGCAACCGCGCAGAGGGCGTGTCAGCCTGTTGCTGCCGGTGCCGCTGTCGGGAGAACGGCTGGCAGAGCGCGGCTTCAATCAGTCATGGCTGCTGGCTCAACGCGTCGCCATGCGCCTGAACCTGCGCGCCCATCCAGGCGTGGTCGGCCGCGTCAGGCACACGCAACGGCTGATGGCCATGACTGCCGAAGAGAGACAGCAGGCCATTGGCGATGCCTTCGCCATCCAGGCCGATGCCGCCCACCTCTTGCGTGGACGGCATGTGGCCGTGATCGACGATGTGCTGACCACCGGCGCCACGCTCAACGCGGTCAGCCGTGTACTGCTGGATGCGGGCGCGCGCAGCGTGTCGGCATGGGTGGTGGCACGAACCCCGGCGCCAGGCACCTTGGAAGCACGCGCGCACCAGGATGGGCATCAACGCTGATCGCGGATCAGCAGCTCCCGCGTGATGATCTGCGCAGCCTTGCGTGCACTCTCGGGCGTCGGATGGATGCCATCGCCGATGTGCACGAAGTCCTTCCAGACGTCGAGCACGATGGCGCCCGGCACCTCGGACTGGATGCGGGTGCGTGTCACGGTGCGCAAGGCGTTGTAGTCGGCCTCACCGATGACCCATGCCAGGCCATAGAGACTGCGAAAGAGGTTGAGGTCCAGCCGCTTGTACGATGGCATCACGTCATAGATGGGCGTCAGGCCCGCTGCGCGCGCCTGGTTGCCCACCGCGATCAGCCGGTCGGCGACCTGGCTCATCTGGGCCGGCGTGCAGGGCTGGGCGCTGGCCTGCGGGATGCCGAAGGCATCGGCATGCAGGCAGTCATTGGGCGTGAGGATGACGACGTACTTCGCATTGAAGCTGGTGAAGCTTGGCGGCATGGCCACCCGTGCCAGTGCACGCGTCATCTGCGTCGCATAACTGTCCCAACCGGCGGGGCCGCAGGTGCCGGCACCCGGCGCACAGAAGGGCCGCGCAAAGCTGGTGGCACCGGCCTGTGCCTCGTTGATCACATACCCTGGCAACTGGGGCATGCGGGTCAGGGCCTGCCCGACGCTGAGGTAGCTGCCAAAGCCCACAGCGATCCCGCCCAGCGGCGCGAGGCTGCCGTTGAAGGGTGTTTTGGCTTCTGCATACGAAGCCCCGATCACGAGCAGCGGATACTCCGACTTCCTGGGGGTCGAATTGACATCGCTGGCGAGCACGGGTTGAACAGCCAAAGCCGTCATTGCAATACCGATCCATGTCTTCAGGCGCATGAGAGTTCCTCGATGGTGGATGGTGAAAGCCGCACGGATGCCTCCCTGTGACAGCGTCGGTTCCCTGCGGCCGCGCATGGCAAGTGGCCTTGCCGTTGAACACTGTAGGTTCGCAGCCACCATGTTTGGGGGGGATGCAGCGTGCTCAAACGGGCAAGGCGTGAAGGGCATCACGCCACATCGATCCATGTGCATGCATGGGCCCTGACCGCGGGATGTCGCCCCGCCGAGCGGCTCCATAGAATCCGCAGCCATTCGATCGACACGAGCCAGGCATGCATGCCATACATGCCTCGCTCGATCATTTCTTTCAGCGTGTGCGTCAAGGAGTCCCATGCAAAAACTGGCTGGCAAGAATGCCCTCATCACAGGCGGCAACAGTGGCATCGGCCTGGCGACGGCCCGGTTGTTCGTTGAACAAGGTGCACGCGTGGCCATCACCGGCCGCGATCCCATGACACTGGAACAAGCGCAGCTAGAACTGGGTCGCGATGTGCTGGCTTTCCGAAGCGATGCCAGTCGCGTGGCCGACATCCATCAACTGATGGAGCACGTCGCCACACGTCTGGGGCCTTTGGACGTGCTGTTTCTCAACGCTGCCGCCAGCCAGCCAGCCCCCATGGAGATCACAACGGAAGACCAGTTCGATGCCATGTCGAACGTGTCCTTCAAGGGCGTGTTCTTTGCCATTCAGAAGGCATTGCCGCATCTGCGTCGGGGCGCGTCCATCATCGTCACCACATCGATTGCCAACCAGGTGGGCGCGCCAGGCTTTGCCGTCTATGCGGCATGCAAGGCGGCGGCACGATCGCTGGTTCAGACGGCCAGCCTGGAACTGGCCGATCGAGGCATTCGCGTCAACGCCATCAGCCCCGGCCCCATCGACACACCGGGCTTCGGCCGGTGGGGTGTGCCGCAGGAGGTGGTGGCCGCAGCGAGGGAGGACTTCAACCGCAGGTCGCCGTCCAAACGCTTCGGCTCATCGCGCGAAGTGGCCGAAGCCGCCTTGTTCCTGGCCTCGGACGCGTCCAGCTACGTGGTGGGCACGGAGTTGGTCGTCGACGGCGGCATGAGCCTGCTGCTGTGACCTACATCCGGTAGGACAACTGGACCAGCCAGGTGCGGCCGGCCATGGGCAGGTCATTCTGGATGAGGACGGGCCTGGGATTGCCGGGCGAATACAAGCTTGGCTCACGCACGTCGTCATCGAAGAGATTGCGCACAGTGAAGGCCAGATCCCAGCCGCCCTGGAAGCGCTTGGTGCGCACCGTGAAGTCCATCGTCGTGTAGTCGTCGATGGGCGCACGCGTATCCCCGGGCGGTCGTGCGCGTCCCGCCACGCGGTTGACTTGCCCGGCCAGCGTCAAGCCATTGCCCAGGCGCCAATCCACGCGCCCGTACAGATGATGGTGCGGCGCATATCCGGCGTCCTGACCCGTGGTCTCGTCCGTGGAGCGCTGATACGCGTAGTTGCCCGACAGCCGCAAGTCGGCCCGCACATCGTGCGTGGCTTCCAGTTCGAAGCCACCCCCATGCTGCTCACCCGAATTGCTGCGGGTGGCCGGGAATCCGGCCGTGCGGATGATGTCCTTCATTTGATACTGGAACACGCTGAACTGCAGTTGCGTGTCGGGCCTGGCCTGCCAGGAGAAGGCCGTCTCCAGGGTGTGGATGACTTCAGGCTTGAGGTTGGGGTTGCCCTGCAGGATGGGGTTGTTGATGCTGTACTTCTCGGAGAACGACGGCGCCCTGAAGGCTCGCCCGTACAGCAGCTTGGCCGTCAGGTCCAGACTGGCGTCCCACACCAGCGCCACACGCGGGTTGGTGGTGCCGCCAAAGTCGGAATAGTGATCATGACGCACACCGGCCGTCAGGGCCCAGTCCTGCGCAAAGTTCCATTCGTCCTGCACATACACGTAGCCCACCTTGCGGCGGTGCGGCGTCGAAAAAGACTCGGACACAGGAAACTCTTGCACCTCGGCACCCGGTGTTGGCGTTGGCCCCGGGCTCAAGGTGAAGTTCTTGAATTCCTGCGTGCGGTACATATCCAGGTCATCCAGCCCCAGACCGAGCCGCAGTTGATGCCCGGCCAGACCGCTGTAGGTGAGCAGGGCCGAGCCACGCAATTGGTCTTCCCACGTGTTGGGTGCACCGAACATGCCATTGGGAAAAGCATTTTCGAAGGCGCCAGGCGGAAAAAGTTGCAAGGGCACGGGGTAGGTGGTGACGTACCGGAGATAGCTCAGGTTGACGCCGAGCTTGAGATCGGGTGCCACCGCGATGTCGCTCCACGACACATCCGCATTGATCCGCTCCGTGCGCGCACGCCCTGTGGGATCCAGGGCGCTGGAGGCACCGCCGCCCAGTCCAACGTTGTTGCGCAGACGATAACCTGCGCGCAGGCGGAACTTGTCTCGGCCGATTTCGAAACTCGCATCCGCCGCATCGTGACCGGTGCCGACCGGTCCGGGTGCCAGACTGCTTTGCGTATTGAATTGCGCATCGAACAAGGTCTGCGCATCGGAATCGATGATGCCATCGGCCCCATCGGTTGCGCCGATGCGCACATAGGCGGCCACTTCCAGATCGCCAATCTTGCTGCCATGCTGCCCCCAGACATCCCAGGTGTTGAAGGCGCCGACCCGCACACCACCTTCGGAGCCATCGATCTCCGCAGCGGACTTGGTGATGATGTTGACCACACCTGAATACGCATCGGCCCCATACAGCGCAGACCCCGGCCCGCGGATGACTTCGATGCGCGCGACGTTGTCCAGCGGCAGCCCACCCCAGATGTTGCCTCGGTTGCCGATGAACATCATCGTCATCGGCACGCCGTTCTGAAGCACCAGCGTCTGCGGATTGAATTCGCTGTAGATGCCGCGGATGACGAAGAGCGGGTTGTAGCCCTGCACATTGCGGCTGACATGGATGCCAGGCACGGTCTCCAGCACCTCATCCAGATCGGTGGCACCCAGGGCACGGATGTCCTCGGCGGTGATGACGGTGGCCACCGCCGGCGCTCGCCGAAGCGGCTGCGCACTGCCCGTGGCAATGCTGATGGTGGCCTTGTCACCGAAGGCCATGGAAAGCTCTTCTTCCTCTTCACTGGCCGCTTGCGCCGAGGCGGACCAGATCAGGATCGACAGCATGCAGGCCACCGCATGACTCAATGAGCGGCGGGGCAGCGGGCATGCAGAAGAAGCTTTGTGATGAATCACGGGAACGTCAGCCAAGTGGCGCATCTTGCAGTTCCTGTCTTGTGCACGGGGGCGATTGTGTGGCTTGTTCGGACATTTGGAAAGCGGATTCGCCCCCAGGCGGTGCATGTCCGCGACACATCTCAAAGGTGCGATGTGTCTGTGACCCACGCCAGGGACAGGCAATCGCCGATGAGCCCCAGCAGTTCTGCGCTTTCGAACGGCTTGGACATGAACATGTTCGCGCCCGCAGCCAGCGCCTCGACCCGGTGTGCCCCTGAGGCGTTGGCCGTCAGCGCGATCACGGGGATGTCCTTGTGTTCCGCGGATTCGCGCAGGCGACGGGTGGCCTGCAGGCCGTCCATGACGGGCATGGCCAGGTCCATCAGGATGAGGTCCGGACGGCATGCGGCCACTTTGTCCAGGGCATCTTGCCCATCGATGGCTTCGGTGGTCTCGAAGCCCAGCGGGTTGAGCAGCGCGACCAGCATCTCGCGGTTGGCCGCCACGTCATCGACCACCAGCACATGACGGCGAGCACCTTCGTAGCCGATGGCCAGCGGAGCCCGCTCTCTCGGGGTGGGGGCCGCTTCGACGATGGGCAGCGTGACCTCGAACCAGAAGAGGCTGCCTGAGCCCGGCTCGCTCTTGAGCGTGAGTTCTCCGCCCATCAGGCGCACCAGTTGTCGGCTGATGGCCAGTCCCAAGCCGGTGCCGGCCGCGCGGCTGCGTGCATCGCCGGCCTGCTCAAAGGGCTCGAAGATGCGGTCCTGGTCTTCCGGCCGGATGCCCACGCCCGAATCCTGCACCTCGAAGCGCACGCGGCAATGGCCATGGTCGACGGCCACCGCGCTCACACCCAGGCGCACCACGCCGGTCTGCGTGAACTTCACGGCGTTGCTCAGCAGATTGAGCAGCACCTGACGCAGCCGCTTTTCATCGACCAGCAGCCCGCCAGGCAGGGCCTCATCGCAATCGGCCAGGAAGGTCAGGCGCTTTTCGGCGACCTTGATGCGGATGATGTCGTCCAGCATCGACACCAGCGCCCTGGGGTTGACGGGTGTGGCCTGCAAGGCGGTCTTGCCCGCCTCGATCTGGGACAGATCCAGGATGTCGACGATCAGCGTCAGCAGGTGCTCGCCGCTGCCATGGATGGTGCTGAGGATGCCCTGCTGACGCTCGGTCAGCGTGCGGTCCATCTTCATGATCTGCGCATAGCCCATGATGGCGTTGAGCGGGGTGCGCAGTTCGTGGCTCATGCGGGCCAGGAAGTCGGTCTTGGCCTGGCTGGCGACTTCGGCGCGCTCCTTGGCCTGACGCAGCTCGTTGGTGCGCTCGCGCACGAGCTCTTCCAGGTGATCGCGGTGGTTCTGGAGTTCGGTGCCCCGCTCCTGCAGCGATGCGATCATGCGGTTGAAGGCCAGTGCCATGGTCTGGATGTCGCGCGGGCCCTCCACAGCCGTGCGCACCTGCACCTCGCCCTGCTCCGCCCGCGCCATGGCCTGCGCCAGCTTGTTGAGCGGCTGCGTCAGGCGCGCCCCCAGGAAGCGGATGCCCACCAGGAACAATGCTGCAAAGAAGAACGAGGACAGCATGTTGACCAGGAAGATGTTGGTCACCATGCGACTGAGCGTGCTCTTGCTGAGCACCACGACGACATGGCCCAGGTATTCATCGCTGGGGGCCACCACATCGAAGGGCGTTCCGGAACGGGTGGTCCAGACCGGGGCCACGAAGCGCCACGCGTCATCGGTCTCCTCGTCCAGAAAGGCTTCGCGCGAAGCGGGCTGCGCAGGCGAGATGCGCTCGGGCTGACCGGATGCGGCGATGCCCTTGGCCACCAGCACATCGCCGTCCGGCTTGCGCACCTCGACGCGCAGCACATCGGGGAAGGCCAGGGTCGCCGCCACAGCGTCCGTCGCATTCTCGGGCGAGCCCGACAGCAAGGCCAGCTGGCTTTGCGTGGCCAGCGTGGACGCGATGCGCAGGCTTTGCTGCATCACGTTGTCGCGCACCTGACGACTGCCCTGCCAGGCGCTGCCGATCGAGGAAAACAGCGCCATGCAGAACACGCCGATCGCCATGGCGATGCCGAGCTGCTGGTTGAAGGTCATGTCACGCAACCATCGCGTGAGCTGACGCAGGGGGAGCGAGGCGTGTGCGCTGGTCATCTCATTGCTCCGGGAAGACGAGGTGAATGGGCTGCTGCGACGCGCGCAGGTCGAGCCCCAAGTGATCGGCGGTCCGCGTGTTGACCGCCGTGCGCACTTGCTTGAGGGCCTGAATGCCACGGGGCGCCGCACTGCCCGATTGCAGTGATGACAAGGCCGCCCCGGCCAGAAACCGGCCGATCTCGATGTTGTCTGGATACAGGGAGAACAGCACGCCACGCCTGACGTGCGCCACATTGCTGGAGAAAACGACGAGATTCTGGTTCCAGGATTCGCGCAGCACCAGCGGGAGAACCGCCGTTTCATCCACCGTGCTGGTGTCCTGAGGCAGCCATAAAACATCGCGCCGCGCATTCATGCTGCCCAGCAAATCCTGGTAGCGACGCACGGCGGTCTTCAGGTCTTCGGCTTCGGCCGCCACCAGCTCCAGGCCTTGCGCCTTCGCAGCCTCGCGGGCCAGACGCATGAGCCAGTCGTTCTGGCGCGGGTCATACACCACGATGACGCGACGCGCGGCCGGCACGAAGGCCTTCAAGCGTGCAAACAGCAAGGCGGGATCCGGCGCCAGGCTTTGCACCAGCATGCCCTGGGCCTCCGCCTCGGGAACGGACAGCACGCCGCCGGCCACCACGCTGAGCTGACGCTCAAGACCAGCTGCGGCTTTCAGGCCGCTGCGGCCCAGCGCGATGACGGCCTTGACATCACGCTGACGGAAGGTGTCGGACAGCCCGGGAGGATTGGCGCCCATGGCCAGCGGCACGCTCAGCACGCGACCACGGGTTCGCTCTTCGATGCCTTCGATGATGGCGGCAAACACGCTGCGGTAGGGCTCGCCGATATCGGGGTACACGACGGCCACATTGCCACGCGCCGGCTCGTCCTCCGTGGCGGCGCGTGCAGGGATCGCCGCTGCCGCACCGAGCAACGCTGCGAGCAAGGCCCACAGGCCAAGCAGACCCTTCAGGGTCCTTCGCCGTTCAAGCCATGTCGACAACAGAAAACTCCACATGTGCTGACCGGCGACAGACTACCGGGCCCCCATTTCATACTGCGGCAAACTTTCATTCTCGCCGGAGCGTGTCGAATTGAAACGCTGGTGTTGCAGGCATGCGCATTCTTGCCGCTTCATGCCCCCCCGGACAGGGGCGACGCAGGCCTCGCCCTTGAGAGGGGGGCTTGAACACACATTCCAAAGTTGTTTCAATTTGTGAACTCTAGTTCCTTGATGTAACACGCGGAGCGTCGTGATGTCTGCAGTACTGTCCTTCACATCCCCCCGCGCTGAACTCAGCGCGGCCTCCCTCATCGTTTCCTACCTCGAAGCGATCGGGGTGACCCATGTTTTCGGCGTGCCCGGCGGCGCCATTGAGCCTCTTTATAACGCGATGGCGGTCAGCATGCGACGCGGCGGCCTGCGTCCCGTTGTCGCGCGACACGAAGCCGGCGCTGCCTTCATGGCCGATGGCTATGCGCGCGAGACCGGCCGGATCGGCGTGTGCTGCGCCACCTCCGGCCCGGGTGCCACCAATCTGATCACCGGCGTGGCCTGTGCATACGACAACGCCGTGCCGATGCTTGTCATCACCGGTCAACCTTCGCTGCCCGTGTTCGGCAAGGGCGCGCTGCAGGAATCGGCCTGCACCGGGATCAACACCATCGGCATGTTCAGCCATTGCACCCGCTACAACACGCTGGTCTCCCACATCGACCAGTTGGAACACAAGCTGGTGCAGGCCTTGATGCGGGCGAGCCAGGCGCCTCACGGCCCGGTGCACCTGTCGATCCCGCTCGACATCCTGCGCAGTACCCTGCCCGAGCCGCCCCGCCTGACGCGCAACCTGCCGACACTGATGCGCAAGCCCTCGCTCATCGATGAGGACACGGTGCTGTCACTGGCGGCCACGATGCGCACGCATCCCCGCATGGCGCTGATCATCGGCGGCGACTGCGGCGAGGCCATCCACACCATCATCCAGTTTGCGGAGATGACACAGTCGCCCTTCGTCACCACACCGGATGCCAAGGGCCTGATCCATCCTCAACATCCGTTGTACCGCGGCGTGTTCGGCTTCGCCGGGCACCGGTCGTCGCATGCGGCCCTTCACGAGGACCTGGACCTCATCCTGGCCATCGGCACCAGCCTCAATGAGTGGACCAGTGGCGCATGGAGCCAGGCCGTGCTCAACGACAAGCTGGTCCACATCGATGCCACGGATGACCACCTTCGCCATTCGCCCATGGCGCGTCAGCACGTGCGCGGCCGCATCCGCACGGTGTTTGAAAAGCTGATGCAGCACCTGCCGGAGGTGGACACCCTGGTCGCCATCCCTTCGACCAGCAAGGCAGCGCAGGCAACGCCGCACGCCACGCCGACCCACGCACCCGCGCAAGCCGGCAACAGCGCCATCAGCCTGCGCGAGCCGGAGAAGATGCTCAGCGACGCCACGCCCATCAAGCCGCAGCGCCTGATGCGCGAACTGTCGCAGCGCTTCCCTGAGACGACGCGTTTCGTGGCCGATGCAGGCAATGCCACGGCATGGGCCATCCATTACCTGGAAGCGCGCAACAACCGTCAGATCGGTCTGATCGACACACAGGCGGCACCCAATGTCAGAGAGCGCCGACGCGATCACGCGGGCTGGCTGCGCGTGCTCATGGACTTTGCGCCCATGGGCTGGGCCATCGGCGCGGCCGTGGGCATCGCACGAGGCCGCCCCACCTGCCCCGTGGTGTGCATCACCGGAGACGGCAGCTACCTCATGAACGGCCAGGAGATCACTGTGGCCGCCCAGGAAGGCCTCAATGTCGTCTTCGTGATCCTCAACGATGGCGCGTTGGGCATGGTCAAGCATGGACAACGGCTGGCAGGGGCGGAACGTGTGGCCTTTGAACTGCCCACGGTCGACTATGCGCAACTGGCCCAAGCCATGGGCATCCCCGGCTTCGTCATCCGCGGCCCCGATGATTTCGATGCGCTGGACATGGATGCCATGCTCCACCGTGGCGGCCCCACCCTGCTCGACATTCGCATCGATGGCGAAGAGGTTCCGCCCATGGATCTGCGCATGCAGGCGCTGGAGGGCCGCCTGTGAGTTCATCGCCCCTGCACACGCGCATCTGGCTGGAAGAGCCTGAACCGGACAACCCCTTTGCGACGAAGGCCGCACGCTGTCACGGCTACGACGTGTATGGCGACATGCTGGGCCAAGCCCGCTGGACGGACATGCTGTGGCTGCTGTTGACCGGCCATGCGCCCGAGGCTTGGCAAGCGCGCTTGCTGGAGACGCTGGCTGTGGCCCTGGCCAACCCTGGCCCGCGTGATCCGATGGTGCATGCGGCCATGTGCGGTGGCGTGAGCGGCTCGCCCGCCGCCGCCAGCCTGATGGCGGCGCTGGCCGTGGGCGCCGGCCAGAGTGGCGGCGCGCGCGATGTGTTCCTGGCCATGCAGGCTTGGCAGCGCTGCAGGCCGCATGCGGATGATGCGACATGGATCGGCGCCCTCGTGCAACGCCACACGCCCAAGATGCTGGCCCCAACCGACGCCGGATGGCCCCAGACCGAACATGCTGCTGGCTTCGACCCGCACGGTGTGCGCACATCGACCGTGGTGTTGCAGACGCTGCAGAGGCTGGCCGAGATGAGCGATGGCCCGAGGCTGCCGTGGCTATGGGCCAGGCGGGACGGACTGGAGAAAGCCGCCGGCCTGCCCCTGGCCATGACCGGCGTGGCCGCCGCTGCGCTGGCCGATCTGGCCTTGCCGCCCGCTGCGGGCGAAATGCTGTTCCTGCTGCTGCGACTGCCTGGCGCCGCAGCACACGCACTCGAACAAGCTCATTACGGCTTCAAGCGCTTCCCCTATCCCGACATCGATTTGCAGGACGACCCATTGCACCGAGTGGAAGACACACCCCAGCCAGGCCGCACATCCTCATCGGATCAGGAGATCCCGGCATGACGCCCTGCGGACCCGACATCCTTGCGTACCACGCCGATGCGCTGCACACGCGCGTGGGCGCGGCCTTTCCCGGCAGCCGCGCCGTCTTCCGCGGCCATGATCTGCATCGCGATCTCAAGGACATGGACTGGCTTGCCCTGTGCGCCTTCGGCATCTTTGGCCGCCATGTCCCCGCTGATCAACTCAAGCTGTTCAGCTCGGTCTGGGTGTGGACCAGCTACCCCGACGCACGGCTGTGGAACAACCGCATCGCCGCGCTGGCCGGCAGCACGCGCAGCACACCCAGCTTGGCCATCTCGGCCGGACAGGCCATCACGGAAGCCACCATCTTCGGGCGCGGCAACGAATTCCGGGCGCACGACTTCTTCCTGAAGACCCGCAAGGCGCTGGCGGAAACCGGCATCCCACTGGCCGAGTACATGACGCGCTTTCTGACAGAGGGCGGCCGTCTGGCCGGCTACGGTCGGCCCATCTCGTCGGTGGACGAGCGCATGCCGCTGACACTGGACATGGCCCGTCGATTGGGCCTGGCCGACGGCCCACATCTGGCGCTGGCGTTCGAGATCGACGCCTACATGGTGGCAACGCAGCGCCCACTGCGGATGAACCTGAGCGCGCTGCTGTCGGCCTTCGCGGCAGACTTCGGATGGAGCCCGCGCGAGTTCAACCTGTTGATGTACACCTGCTTCCTGGCCGGCATGTACCCCTGCTATCTGGAAGCGGCAGACCAGCCGCCTCAGGCGCTGTTTGCCGTGCGCTGCGAGGATGTGGTGTACGAGGGCACAGCGCCCAGAGCCTGGCCGAAATGACAAGAAGGCGCCGCAGCGCCTTCTTTGCTCGATCCCCGGTCATCCCCAGGGATCCTTGAAGACCGATCAAAAATCGGTGCGCACGCCCAAAGTGATCAGGCGCAATGTACCTGCATCATCACCCACCACTTCGGCAGACTTGGTGAAGTCGATGTTCAGGGTGGCCCAGGTCGATTGCGTGATCGTCGCTTCCAGGCCCAGGCCGATCAGCGGACGGAAAGCCGAGTCAGACCGGGAACCGTTGGCGGCACCACTTGCCGTCAGGCGCGTGTTCACCTTCATGACCCCCAACCGAGCCGATGCCGCCACATCCTTCATCAATGCGACGCGGCCCGCGGCAGCGAGGTAGGCGCCGTACGAACGGTACTTGAGCTCGACCGTGCCAGTGCCGGGATCGGCTGCCCCCGATGCCGTACCGAAATGCGCATACCCGGCCTCAACGGACAGGAAGGGATTGACCCGGTAGCCGATGTACACCTTGGCACCGTTCCCGTCGTTGTCACAGGCCGACGCACCAGTGCAGTCAATGTTCAAGTTCGATTGACCCAACGCCGCTCCCAGCGAGAAGCTTTGAGCCGATGCGCCACCCATGCCCAATGCCACGACTGCGGCTGCAATGATCTTTTTCATCCCGAGAATCCTGTCAAAGTTGTGATCGATCTGAACTGATCCACAAAACAGCGGAGTGTATTCAGTTTGCAGCCGGCATTATTCCCCCCGCACACGGGGCGAGGAAAACGGCATTGACGCAGCTTGACAACGGACGGTGGAAATGACGAGCCGAAGTGCCGACACCCAAAGCAAAAAGCCCCTTGCTTTCGCAAGAGGCTTTTGACTGGTGGGCGGTGCAGGGTTCGAACCTGCGACCCCTGCCGTGTGAAGGCAGTGCTCTACCGCTGAGCTAACCGCCCGAAACTGGTTCGGGTCGCTTTGATCGCCGCAAGAAGCTGCTGCAATCAGCGAAGACCACGACTATACCACAGCTTCCAGCGTTTTCCACACCGTTTTTCCGCCGCTGGCCTTGTCGAGATCGGCCAGGGCCTTGTCGAAGGCCTGCGCCTCCTCGGGCGTGGGGCCCAGCACCGGCAGGTCGAAGGCGCTGAGGTCGATGGCGCCCACGTCCGCAGCGATCCCGCTGTGGCCCTCGTCCGACGCATCGGCATCCATCAACAGCGCGTCCTGACCGCGCGTCATGTTGATGAACACCTCCGAGAGGAGTTCGGCATCCATCAAGGCGCCGTGCAGCGTGCGGTGCGAGTTGTCGACTTCCAGTCGTCGGCACAAGGCGTCCAGCGAGTTGGACTTGCCGGGGAACATCTCCCGCGCCATGGTCAGGCTGTCGATCACGCCGGCCACGTGGTCGGTGAACAGGCCGCGGTTCAGGCGCTTGAACTCGGCATTCAGGAAGCCGATGTCGAAACTGGCGTTGTGAATGATGACTTCGGCATCGCGGCAGTAATCGATGATGTCGTCGATCAGCGCTGCGAACACGGGCTTGTCGGCCAGGAACTCGTCCGTCAGGCCGTGCACCTTGACCGCGTCTTCGCTGTTGGGCCGTTCGGGGTTGATGTAGAAGTGCAGATGCCGGCCCGTCAGGCGCCGGTTGACCATCTCCACACAGCCGATTTCGATGACGCGGTCGCCCGAATCGGGGCTCAGGCCGGTGGTTTCCGTATCGAGGAAGATCTGGCGGGACATGGGCGTGAAGGCAGAGATCAAATGCAGGACGGCTGCACTTTAGCAGCCGCCCCGCGCGTTTCATGACCGCGCCATCATGCAAAGCGCCCCACCCTCAGTTGAGGGCGCAGGTGTAGCCGTTGAGCTGGTTGCTGGTGGTGAAGGGCAGCAGCGACGTCACCGTCACCAGATCGGCGGTGGGGTCTGCGCAACTCAAGGTCCCGCCCGTGGCCACGGTGCCCGCCGGCGCCTCAAGACGGTCGAGCGAGTTGAGCCCCACGAAGGGCTGCCAGGCCTTGCCGCCCAGCACATAGTCGGTGCCGACATTGGCAAAGCGCCCCTGCACCGCAGCCGACAAGAGGTACTGCTTGTTGACGAACGAATAACCTACCCCCACCTCGGCCAGCGCCGTGCGGTGCCCGCCGACGCCGCGAAGACGCAGCTTGTCGAACGCGATGCTGTTCATCGAGAAGGGAAAGGAGGCCTCGAATCGCCCGCCCAGGGACTTGTGCCGCGCATTGGTCCGCACGGAGCGAACGCCCACCACCAACTCGGGCTGTGCGCCGAAGACCCAGTTCACCCCGGCATACACACGCATGCTGTCGCGCTTGCCGGCGGCGGCACCGGTCGTCTGGCCTGTGAGGATGGGTGTGGAGCAGCCTCCGCAATCCATGCCGGCCCTTGCCGACAGGGGAACACAGGCCAGAACGGAAGCCATGGCGATCGAGGCGCTCAGGGGGGAACGAAGGATGGTCGAAGTCATGTCTCTACTCCTTTACTGCTGGATATGACTTGCTCGCTCACCCGGTGCGGACAGCCTCCTCGATGGCCTTCAAGGCCAGGGCCTGGATGGTCAGTGAAGGCGACTCGCCCCCACCGGTACTTGGAAACGTGCTGCCATCACAAATTAACAAGTTGGCCCACCTGTGAACTTGATGCCGGTCATTTGTCACGCTGTCTTGCGGCGACACCCCCGATCTGCAGGTGCCAAAGACATGCGTGCTGGCAAACGCGTCGTAGCTGCCGACCTCCTGCAGCAAGGCGCCGCAACCGGCTTCCTTCAACACGGCACGGCAGGTTTGCGCCATGAAGCGCAAGCGCTTGCATGCCATCGCGTCCAGGTGCGAGTGGATGCGGGCCAGGGGCATGCCGTGCGCATCCTTGACCAACGGATCCAGATCGACATACGAAGCCGGATGCGGCAGGCTTTCGCCAATGCTCCCCACAGCCAGCGCATGCCCCATGGCGGCACGCAAACGCTGCTTGTGTCCACGGCCCCAACCCTCGATCAGGCGCGAGGCATACGAGATGGGGCCCTGCAGATCCATGTCCAGCGTGGCCGTGTAGAAACGCGCACCGCCGATCACGTCTGGGATCGCATCCGGACGGTTCCAATCCCAGCACACAGCCTCAGCAGGCAGGCCGGCAAAGCTGTGCTGCGGATCGGGGTGCAGGGCCATGGACGTCCAGTGCACGGTCTCCATGAAATGGCGCCCCACCTGTCCATGGTCATTGCCGATGCCATGTGGCGCCAGCCTGGTTCGCTGCGTCAGCAGCAGGCGGGGTGATTCGATCGCCCCTGCGGCCAGCACAACCAGCCCGGCATCGACGTCATGACGGCGGCCTTGGGCATCCACATACCGCACCCCCTGGATCACGCGGCGGGCACCATGGCGCAACTGCAAGACGGTGCAGCGCGCCCTGACCTCGCATCGCCCCGAGGCCAGCGCCTGGCGGATGAAAGTCTGGTCGACCGAGCCCTTGTCTCGTCGCGGACAGCCGCGCGTGCAGCCTCCGCAATGGTTGCAGGGCGGGCGGCCATCGTAGGCCTGCGACAGCGTGGCACGCGGGTTGGGCTGCCACGCTTGATGCAGCCGGCGCCCGGCGTCGAGCACGGTCTCGCTGGATCTCGACATGGCATGCGGCGGCAAGGGATACGGCGCGCTTCGCCATCGCCCATCGGCTGGCGGCCTCGCGTCCGCATCGACGCCCGGGCCACAGACACCGATCACCCGCTCGGCCTGCACGTAGTAAGGCTCCAGGGTGGCGTAATCGAATGGCCAGTCGGCGCCCACGCCATGTTGCGAACGCAGGCTCATCGACAGCGGATGCAGGCGGTGCGCTTCACCCACGTAATGCAAGGTGCTGCCGCCCACGCCGCGCACATGCGCATAACCACCGCCTCGCACGGCGCGGTGCGGGGTGTGCACCATCCGCCCCATCTCGTGGTGCCAACTGCGCAGATCGTCCCACTGACTCTCGAGGGTCTGCATCTGGCCGAAGGTGTAGCGGCCCTGGCTCCCATCCTTGCGAGGAAAGCCACGCGCCTCCCAATCCGGCCGGCTCAGGCCATAGTCCCGATCCGGATCGAACCAGGGGCCCGCCTCCAGCACCAGCACCTTCAACCCCTTGCGCGTCAGCGCCCACGCGGCGGCCGCACCGCCTGCCCCGGCCCCGATCACGATGGCGTCGACGGGCTGAGCCATTCACACGCCCCGCTGATCGCTGAAGCCGATGGGCTGTGGCGGGCGCTCGAACGGCATGCCACGCCACGACACCGGCTGCGCGTAATACAGGCTGAAGGCCCGCTCGCGCACCCAGTGGAAGAAGCGCCGCTGCGGCGTTTCCCAATCGGCGCGGGACATCCATACGCACAGCGCCTCCCGCTCGTCGTCGGCGAGGGAGGCAAACCCGTCCCCATACCGGTCCAGCCATGCGCAACCGCCCTTCACGAAGGCGCTCAATTCCGCATCGGCCAGGGCTTCCCGCCACATGGCAGCGGGCACGCCCAAGGCCGAGCCAGCTGGCGTGAGTTCGTCGGCGGGGATGAGGTGATCCACCAGCACCGGCAAGGCTGGCGGCATGGCAGGCGGCATCGGCCCCCGTGATCCTCCGCGGCCGCCTTCTTGCGCAGATGCGGCCTGCGGGCGTGAAACAGCCGCCTGTGCGTCCAGGCGTGCCAGCCAACCGATGAAGCCACCGGCCATCAAGGCCTGCAGAAACCAGCGCCGCCGCAGATGCGGGAGGGAGGGCCACAAGCGCTGTGCAGGCTGGCGCATGCTGAACGGCCCTGCTCAGTGGTTCTCTCGGGCGTGGTTGATCGTGTACTTGGGGATCTCCACCGTCAGATCCGTGTTGGCGACGATGGCCTGGCAGCTCAAGCGCGAATTGGCTTCCAGACCCCAGGCGCGATCCAGCAGGTCTTCTTCCGTCTCTTCGATCTCATTGAGGCTGTTGAAGCCCTGGCGCACGATGACATGGCAGGTGGTGCACGCTGCGCTCATGTCGCAGGCGTGTTCGATCTCGACATGGTTCTCCAGCAGGGCCTCGCAGATGCTGGTGCCGGGCTTGGCCTCGATCTCCTTGCCTTGCGGGCACAGGGTGGCATGCGGGAGGATCTTGATGATGGGCATGGTCTCGTGTGCGTCTCGTGTCGATCAGACCTGATCGAGTTTGCGCCCCGCCAGTGCATGGCGGATGCTGCGGTTCATGCGTTCGGCCGCGAAAGCTTCGGTGCCGTTCGCCAGCGCCTTGATGGCGGCCTCCAGTTGATCCAGATCGCCGCGGTCGCAGCGCTGGCCGATCTGAGCCATGAGGGCATCGATCTCGGTGCGCTGCTGGGGTGACAGCAAGTCGCCATCGGCCGCCAGCGCGGTGCGCGTGGCTTCGAGCATGCGCTCGGCTTCGACACGCGCTTCGCGCAAGGCGCGGTCCTTCATGTCGGCCGCTGCGGTGGTGAAACCTTCCTTGAGCATGCGGGCCACCTGATCATCGCTCAAGCCATAGCTTGGCTTGACGATCACCGAAGCCTCCACACCGGAGAGCTGCTCCTTGGCGGTGACGCTCAAGAGGCCATCGGCATCCACCTGGAAGGTGACGCGGATGCGCGCCGCCCCAGCGGCCATCGGCGGGATGCCGCGCAATTCGAAGCGTGCCAGCGAACGGCAGTGCTCGACCTGCTCGCGCTCGCCTTGCACCACGTGCACGGCCAGCGCCGTCTGGCCATCCTTGAAGGTGGTGAAGTCCTGCGCACGGGCAGACGGGATCGGCGTGTTGCGCGGGATGATGCGCTCGACCAGGCCGCCCATGGTTTCCAGACCCAGCGACAGGGGCAGCACGTCCAGCAGCAGCAGCTCGCCTTGCGCATTGTTGCCGGCCAGCTGATTGGCCTGGATGGCCGCGCCCAGTGCCACCACCTCATCCGGATTCAGGTCGGTCAGCGGCGGCTGCCCGAAGAACGCGCCCACGGCATCGCGCACGGCCGGCATGCGGGTGGAGCCACCCACCATCACCACGCCCTTGACCTCGTCGGGCTTGACCTTGGCATCGCGCAGCACGCGCTTGACGGCCGCCAGCGTCTTGTCGATCAAAGGCTTGGCCAGTTCATTGAGCCGTTCGCGCGTGATGCTGGCCGACAGGATGCCGCCCGACAAGGCACAGCTCATGTGGGCACTGCCATCTGTGGACAGCAACTCCTTGGTGCGACGCGCAGCCACCAGCACGGCCCGCTTGTCCTGCGGCGTGACGGTCTCCATCTTGGCCGACTGCAGGGCGGCATCGGCCAGCACGTGGTCGATGTCATCGCCACCCAGGGCCGAGTCACCACCGGTGGCCACCACCTCGAACACGCCGCGACTCAGGCGCAGCAGCGAGATGTCGAAGGTGCCACCACCCAGGTCATAGATGGCATACAGACCTTCCGCACCGTTGTCCAGGCCATAGGCGATCGCCGCCGCCGTGGGCTCGTTGAGCAGACGCAGCACGTTGAGGCCAGCCATCTGGGCCGCATCCTTGGTGGCCTGGCGCTGCGCATCATCGAAATAGGCCGGCACGGTGATCACGGCGCCGAACAGGTCATCGTTGAAGGTGTCTTCGGCACGCTGGCGCAGGCTGGCCAGGATCTCGGCCGAGACCTCCACCGGCGACTTCACACCGGCCACCGTCTGCACGCCCACCATGCCGGGCTGATCTTCGAACTGGTAAGGCAGGCGGCCCGGGTCATTCAGATCCGCGAGCCGGCGGCCCATGAAGCGCTTGACCGACACGATGGTGTTCTGCGGATCCTGAGCCTGCGCTGCCATGGCCTCGTAGCCGATCTGACGCCGTGTCTGCCCCCTGTCATCGACCATGTAGCGCACGGCCGATGGCAGGATCACCCGGCCCTGCTCATCGGGCAGGCATTCGGCGGTGCCATGCCTGACGGCCGCCACGAGCGAATGGGTGGTGCCCAGGTCGATGCCCACCGCGATGCGGCGCTGGTGGGGATCAGGCGATTGTCCAGGTTCCGAAATCTGCAGCAGGGCCATGGGTGTTCAGAGTCGTTCGGACGCGTCCCGCTTCATCAGCGCGCGTCTTCGTATCGTTCGAGTCGGGCATCGATCTCTTCCAGCAGGCGATCGATGAACATGAGGGCGCGCACTTCCTTGGCGGCCAGCGCGGCATCGCTGTCCACATCCAGCAGTTGCGTCACACGGGCCAGCCGCGCCTTGCGCTGCGCCGTCACTTCGTCGGACAAGGCTTCCACTTGCGCAGGGCTGTCGGCGTCTTCCAGGGCTTCACGCCACTGCATCTGCTGCATCAGGAAATCGCCCGGCATGGCGGTGTTGTTGTGCGCATCGACCGGCACGCCCGCCAGCTCGCACAGATAGGCGGCCCGCTTGAGCGGATCCTTCAGGCGCTGGTGTGCCTCATTGACACGCACCGCCCACTGCATCGCGATGCGCTGGGATGCCGCACCATCCGCCGCGAAGCGATCCGGATGGACCTGCGCCTGCAAGGTCTTCCACGCGGCATCCAGTTGCGCACGGTCCAGCGCGAAGGCGCGGTTCAAGCCCAGCAGGGTGAAATCGTCGGCATCGATGTTCATGGCACAGCAACCCGTCAAAAAGAGAGAAACCTCACCGGCGGTGAGGCTTCCATCAACGCAAGGCTCATGCCTTGCCGCGCGCGAGCGGGTTCATTCGGGCGCGAGGATCAGACGCGGAAGGATTCGCCGCAACCGCAGCGATCACGTTCGTTCGGATTGTTGAATTTGAAGCCTTCGTTCAGGCCCTCGCGGACGAAATCGAGCTCCGTGCCATCGATGTAAGGCAGGCTCTTGGGATCGACCAGGATCTTGACGCCCAACTGTTCGAAGATGACGTCTTCCGGGGCGATCTCGTCCGCGAACTCGATCTTGTAGGCCAGGCCCGAACAGCCCGTGGTCTTGACGCCCAGGCGCACGCCCACGCCCTTGCCACGGCGAGCCAGATAGCGCGTGATGTGACGTGCCGCGGCCTCGGTCAGGCCGACCGACATCTGGTCATTGACCTGGGCGATCTCGGCCAGCGGCCCGTTGCCGGGGCCTGCGGTGCACGATGCCGGGTTGGCGGCTTGGGTGTCAGGCTGCATGCTTGGCTTTGTAGTCGATGACGGCGGCTTTGATCGCATCTTCCGCCAGGATCGAGCAGTGGATCTTGACCGGAGGCAAGGCCAGCTCTTCCGCGATCTGGGTGTTCTTGATGGTCAGCGCCTCGTCCAGCGTCTTGCCGCGCACCCATTCAGTGACCAGTGAGCTCGATGCGATGGCCGAGCCGCAGCCGTAGGTCTTGAAGCGGGCGTCTTCGATCACGCCGGTGGACGGGTTGACCTTGATCTGGAGCTTCATCACGTCACCGCAGGCCGGGGCGCCAACCATGCCGGTGCCGACGGACTCGTCGCCCTTGTCGAAAGAGCCGACGTTGCGGGGGTTTTCGTAGTGGTCAATGACCTTGTCGCTGTATGCCATGATGAAACTCCATATCTGTGTGCTCCCGGCCGCAGCTTCCTGAGGCCACCCTCCGTGAGGGTTGCGGGGCCGGACGCTTGGGGCGGCCCGGCGCTGGCCCCGCCGCCATGAACACCGCCTTTGCGGCGCCACGGCTTCAATGCTGTACCGTCAGTGTGCCGCCCATTGAATGGTGCTGATGTCGATGCCGTCTTTGTACATGTCCCACAAGGGTGAAAGCTCGCGCAGCTTGGCCACGCGGTCCTTCAGCGTGGCGACCACGTAATCCACCTCTTCTTCGGTGGTGAAGCGGCCAATCGTCATGCGCAGCGAGCTGTGCGCCAGCTCATCCGAGCGGCCCAACGCGCGCAGCACATAGCTGGGCTCCAGGCTGGCCGAGGTACAGGCCGAGCCCGAAGACACAGCCACGCCCTTGATACCCATGATCAGCGACTCGCCTTCCACATAGTTGAACGAGACGTTGAGGTTGTGCGGAATGCGCTGGGCCAGATCGCCGTTGACGAAGATCTGCTCGATCTCCTGCAGACCGCCGAGCAACCGCTGCTGCAAGGCCTGGATGCGGGGCAACTCCTGCGCCATCTCTTCCTTGGCGATGCGGAAGGCCTCGCCCATGCCGACGATCTGGTGCGTGGGCAAGGTGCCCGAACGCATGCCGCGCTCGTGGCCGCCACCATGCATCTGCGCCTCGATGCGCACACGCGGCTTGCGGCGCACGTACAGCGCACCAATGCCCTTGGGGCCGTACGTCTTGTGGGAGGCCAGGCTCATCAGGTCGATGGGCAGATTGTTCAAGTCGATCGCCACCTTGCCCGTGGCCTGCGCTGCGTCCACGTGGAAGATGATGCCCTTCTCGCGGCAGATGTGGCCAATGGTGGCCACGTCCTGGATGACGCCGATCTCGTTGTTGACGAACATCACGGAGACGAGGATGGTGTCCGGGCGGATGGCCGCCTTGAAGGCGTCCAGATCCAGCAAGCCGTCTTCCTTGACGTCGAGGTAGGTGGCCTCGAAGCCCTGGCGCTCCAGCTCACGCACCGTGTCCAGCACGGCCTTGTGCTCGGTCTTGACGGTGATGATGTGCTTGCCGCGGCTCTTGTAGAAATGGGCCGCGCCCTTGAGCGCCAGGTTGTTGGACTCGGTTGCACCCGATGTCCACACGATCTCGCGCGGATCGGCACCGATCAGCTCGGCAACCTGAGCCCGCGCCTTCTCGACGGCTTCCTCGGCTTCCCAGCCATAAGCGTGCGTGCGAGAGGCGGGGTTGCCGAAGTGCTCACGCAGCCAGGGGATCATGGCGTCGACGACGCGCGGGTCCACCGGAGTGGTGGCGCCGTAGTCCATGTAGATGGGAAAGTGAGGGGTCATGTCCATGATGCGACTCGAACACGCTGACGCCTGCCCCGCTGCGGGCGCCCGAATTGGCACCACATCGCAAAACGGCCGAACGCCCGCGCTGTACAGCTTTACTGAAAAATACTCCAGTGCAGCGCAAAACTTTCAATTATCGGGGACAGCGCCGAGGGTCGACAAACCCCGGCGCAGTACCCGCTGATTTATTACGGCTTACCGACTTACTTCGTCAAGGCTGCGCCGAGGGCGAACACCGAATTCGGCGCCGTCACCTTGATGGGCTTGACCACCGGTTGGGTGGAAATGGCACGCTTGACCGGCTGGGCCTCGATCGACACGCCCTTGGCGAGCTGGTCTTCCACCAACTTGCGCAGGCTGATCGAATCAAGGTACTCGATCATCTTGTTGTTCAGGCTCGTCCAGAGGTCGTGCGTCATGCAGCGACCGCCGTCATCGCCCATGCAGTTTTCCTTGCCGCCGCAGCCGGTGGCATCGATGGGCTCATCCACGGCGACGATGATGTCCGCCACGGTGATGTCCTCGGCCTTGCGACCCAGCGAGTACCCACCACCCGGGCCACGCGTGCTTTCCACGAGCTCATGGCGGCGCAGCTTGCCGAACAGTTGCTCCAGGTAGGAAAGGGAAATCTGTTGCCGCTGGCTGATGGCGGCCAGGGCCACGGGGCCCGTGTGCTCGCGCAAAGCCAGATCGATCATCGCCGTCACGGCAAAACGGCCTTTGGTAGTCAGACGCATCGCTTTTCTCCTTTGTCAGGACCTCGGGGCGGCATGCACAAATGGCCGGGGTCAGCCCTTTGCGATCCCACCAGGATCTCCAGTGAACCAAGAACGCCTATTCCCGAGTGATTAACTCAATTATAGGGGAAACCCAGTGATCGAGTCAACTTCATGTCCGGGAGTTCCCTGACGGAGACGGGCGTCTTGACGGTCGTTCGCTGAACGCTAGAAGCATGCACGGGCAAGAAACGGGCCTGCCTTCAGGGGCATCCGCCAGGGAGCCCCGGCCGTTAATCCCGAGCGCCGTCGGCAGGGGGCGCGACAGACCCCGACAACTTGTCGCAAATGTGCCACCAGACCGTCACAGGCATGCTCGACCAGATCGAGCACCGCGTCGAAGCCGGCCGGCCCGCCGTAATACGGGTCCGGAACAGACTGGGCCCCGGTGTGGGGTGAATGAGATGGGATGAACTCCACCAGCTTGCGCAGTTTGCTGCGCGAACCCGGGGCGGTGGGACAGGCCTCTTCAAGCAAGGCCATGTTGTCGCCGTCCATGGCCAGCAGCAAATCAAAACGAACAAAGTCTTCGCCGGCCACCTTGCGGGCGCGCAGCCCGCTGAGTTCGTAGCCGCGCTGCCGCGCGTGCTTTTGCGAGCGCTCATCCGGCGGGCTGCCAATGTGATAGGCGTGCGTCCCGGCGGAGTCGACCTCCACCAGATCGGCCAGGCCGGCTTCTTCCAGCTTGCGGCGCAGCACGGCCTCCGCGGTGGGGCTGCGGCAGATGTTGCCCATGCACACCATCAACACACGCACGCGGGGTGCCTTCGGGCGGCGAGGCGCCTTGCCCTTCGAGCCAAAGATGAACGACATACCGACATTGTCGGCGATGACGATGCCGCCGGCAGCGCTGGCGGCAACCCTGTTCACTGCATGTGCGTCATCGGCATCACGCGGTGCAGCGGCATGGTCGAGCCGGGCAGGAAAAGGTTGCCGTCGTCGTCCACATCCAGATGCTCACCACTGGAGAGTTTGAATTCGACCAGACCGGTGGGCTCCCACTGGTTTTCCATGTCGAGAAACTGGTGGACGCGGGTCAGGTGCTCGTAGGCATGCACCTTGTACGAGGCGCCGTGCATGTCCTGCACACGGAAGGTTTCAAGGCGGTGAAGCTTCTTGTCCATGGCCAACTCCTGCAATCAGACCGAGGCAAGGAAATGCCCCGTTCATGACCGATTCTGCGCCTGGCCTCACGGAAGATGAAGCCCCTTGCTTGACCTGTCGCAAGGGCCTTGCAGTCGGCCGTCGCAAAGCGCTACTTGCGCACGGCCTGCAGCGGCACGATGTGGTCGGGCACGGCTGCTCCGAACGCCTGTTCTTTGAGCAAGGCCAACTGATCGCGCAGCCGGGCAGCCTTTTCGAATTCCAGATTGCGAGCGGCTTCCAGCATGTCCTTTTCGAGCTGCTTGATGCGCTTGCTCAGGTCCTTCTCGGACAGTGCGTCACTGCCCTCCATGGAGCGGGTCAAGGCTTCGGCGGCGCGCAGGTCGTCCTTGGCAGCGTTGGACATGACGCCGTCGATCAGTTCCTTGACCTTCTTGTTGACGGTGCGCGGCGTGATGCCGTGGGCCTCGTTGTGGGCGATCTGCTTGGCTCGGCGGCGTTCCGTTTCGCCGATGGCCTTGCGCATCGATTCGGTGATCTTGTCGGCATACAGGATGGCGTGACCGTTCTGGTTGCGCGCCGCGCGGCCGATGGTCTGGATCAGGCTGCGTTCGGCGCGCAGGAAGCCTTCCTTGTCGGCATCCAGAATGGCCACCAGCGAGACCTCCGGGATGTCCAGGCCCTCGCGCAGCAGGTTGATGCCGACCAGCACATCGAAGGTGCCCAGGCGCAGGTCCCGCAGGATCTCGACCCGCTCGACGGTGTCGATGTCGGAGTGCAGGTAGCGCACCTTGACGCCGTTTTCGGTGAGGTAGTCCGTGAGTTGCTCGGCCATGCGCTTGGTCAACGTGGTGATCAGCACGCGCTCGTTCTTGTCGACGCGGATGCGGATCTCCTGCAGCACGTCGTCGACCTGGTGCATGGCGGGGCGCACCTCCACCACAGGGTCGATCAGGCCGGTGGGACGCACCACCTGCTCGACCACCTGGCCAGCGTGCTGCTTCTCGTAATCCGCAGGCGTGGCCGAAACGAAGATCACCTGCCGCATCTTGCGCTCGAACTCCTCGAACTTGAGCGGCCGGTTGTCCATCGCCGAAGGCAGCCGGAAGCCATATTCCACCAACGTGGTCTTGCGAGCGCGGTCGCCGTTGTACATGGCGCTGAGCTGGCCGATCATCACGTGGCTCTCATCGAGGAACATGATGGCATCCGAGGGCATGTAGTCGACCAGGGTGGGCGGCGGATCGCCCGGCTTGGCGCCGGAGAGATGGCGCGTGTAGTTCTCGATGCCCTTGCAGTGGCCCACCTCCTGCAGCATCTCCAGATCGAAGCGGGTGCGCTGCTCGACGCGCTGGGCTTCGACCAACTTGCCCTGCTCCACCAGTTCCTTGACGCGCACGTTGAGCTCGTGCTTGATGCCTTCGATGGCATTGAGCACCTGCTCGCGTGGGGTCACGTAATGGCTGGACGGGTAGACCACGAAGCGCGGGATCTTCTGGCGGATCTTGCCGGTGAGCGGATCGAGCAGCGAGAGCGAATCGACCTCGTCGTCAAACAATTCGACACGCAAGGCCAGCTCGGAGTGTTCGGCCGGGAAGATGTCGATGGTGTCGCCTCGGACACGGAAGGTGCCGCGGCCGAAGTCCATGTCGTTGCGCTTGTACTGCATGCGGATGAGCTGCGCGATGATGTCGCGCTGGCCCATCTTCTCGCCCGTGCGGACGATGAAACGCATCTGCGTGTAATCCTCGGGCTTGCCGATGCCGTAGATGGCCGAGACGGTGGCCACGATGACCACGTCGCGGCGCTCGAGGATGCTCTTGGTGGCAGACAGCCGCATCTGCTCGATGGCCTCGTTGATCGCGCTGTCCTTCTCGATGAAGAGATCGCGCTGGGGCACGTAGGCTTCGGGCTGGTAGTAGTCGTAGTAGCTGACGAAGTATTCGACGGCGTTCTTGGGAAAGAACTCGCGGAATTCAGCGTAGAGCTGGGCGGCCAGCGTCTTGTTGGGCGCGAAGACGATGGCCGGGCGGCCTTCCCGGGCAATGACGTTGGCCATCGTGAAGGTCTTGCCCGAGCCCGTCACGCCCAGCAGGGTCTGGTAACTCAGGCCGTCTTCGATGCCTTCGCAGAGCTGGGCGATGGCCGTGGGCTGATCGCCGGCGGGGGGATAAGGCTGGAAAAGCTCGAAGGGCGAGCCGGGAAAACTCACGAACTCGCCGGATTCGGGCTGCGTGGCGGCCGCATCGGGGAGGTCCTTCACATGAGGGAGGTTGATCGGCTCTGGCATCCGGGTCACGGAACGGTAAAATAAAGGGTTTGCCCGATTTCCATCTGGTGGCGCGGCCACTGGATTCAAGCTTTGAACCATCCAGCTTATCCCTTTTTGAGCTGGCACATCTGATCCGGAGACTGCCCCCATGGCTTCGCTGTTCGCTTCCGTTGAAATGGCCCCCCGGGACCCCATCCTGGGCCTCAACGAACAATTCAATGCCGACCCCAACCCGAACAAGGTGAACCTGGGTGTGGGCGTCTACACCGACGACCAGGGCAAGCTGCCGCTGCTCAAGTGCGTGGCCGCTGCGGAAAAGCAGATGTCCGAAGCCCCGAAGCCCCGCGGCTATCTGCCCATCGACGGCATCGTCGCGTACGACAAGGCGGTGCAGCAACTGGTGTTCGGTGCCGAGCACCCCGCCGTCAAGGGCGGCCGCATTTCCACCGCCCAGGCCATCGGCGGCACGGGCGGTCTGAAGCTGGGCGCCGACTTCCTCAAGCGCCTGAACCCTGGCGCCCAGGTGCTGATCTCCGATCCCAGCTGGGAAAACCACCGCGCCCTGTTCGAATCGGCCGGCTTCCCGGTGGACGTCTACCCCTACTACGACGCCGCCAACCGCGGCATCAACGTGGAAGGCATGCTGGCCAAGCTGAAGGCCTCGCCCGCCGGCACCATCGTGCTGCTGCACGCCTGCTGTCACAACCCCACCGGCTATGATCTGACGGACACGCAGTGGGATGAAGTCATCGCCATCTGCAAGGCCGGCAACCTGGTGCCCTTCCTGGACATGGCCTATCAAGGCTTCGGCAACGGCATCGCCGAAGACGGCGCCGTGGTCATCAAGTTCCTGGATGCGGGCCTGAGCTTCTTCGTGTCCACCAGCTTCTCCAAGAGCTTCTCGCTGTACGGCGAGCGCGTGGGCGCCCTGAGCATCGTGAGCGAAACGGCTGAGGAAGCCTCGCGCGTGCTCAGCCAGCTCAAGCGCGTGATCCGCACCAATTACTCCAACCCGCCCACGCACGGCGCCCAGGTGGTGGCCACGGTGCTGACCAGCCCCGAGCTGCGCAAGATGTGGGAAGACGAGCTGGCCGAGATGCGGGATCGCATCAAGCAGATGCGCGGCGCCTTGGTCAATGAACTGAAGGCCGCCGGCGTGCAGGGCGACCTGAGCTACATCACCCGCCAGAAGGGCATGTTCAGCTACTCCGGCCTGAACGCCGCCCAGATGCAGCGCCTGCGCAGCGAGTTCGGCATCTATGGCGTGGATTCGGGTCGCATCTGCGTGGCGGCGCTCAATACCGGCAACATCAAGGCCGTGGCTGCTGCGATCAAGGCGGTGATGTAAATCGCTGGCGCTTCGGCTGCTCTGAGCCGAATCCCGAGAAAAGCCCGCTGCCCGAGTGATCGGGGCGGGCTTTTTTTTGCCTCCTCGCTGCCCCGTCTGCTTGCCCCCCCGCATTCAAGGTGGCCCGCGCACAGGACGACTCCGGACAAGTGCATCCAACATGGTCCGAATGGGCCACGCAGCACCGGGGGCGCCTTGTGCGGTCGCGTCACACCCGATCCCGATAGTGAAGGCCATCCAAGCCTTACCAACCGTGATCGGAGTTCCAGATGAAGGGTGCATCCCATCCCCGCAATGACGTCTCACTCAATCCCTCGGACACGCCGTCGATCCACGAGGTGATTGCGCAGGTGGACAACAGCCGTCGTCTGTTCGTCAAAGGTGGCGTCGGCGCCGCGGCGCTGGCCTCGGCCGGCGGCCTGACCCTGAGTGGCCTCGTCAACACCGTGCATGCAGCGCCGGTGCCAGCCGGTCTGGGCTTCCCGGGCATCGGCTTTGAGAGCGTGCCCGCGAGCACCGCGCCCGTGCTGGATCAGGTGAAGGTGCCAACCGGCTACACCGCCAAGGTGTTCGTCGCCTGGGGTGACCCCATCGTGGCCGGAGGTACGGCCTTCCTGGGCGATGCCAGCGAAACCGCCGCGCAGCAGGCGCGTCAGTTCGGCGCGCACAACGACGGCATGCACCTGTTCCCCTTCACGGGCAGCAACGGCCTGCCCGTGAGCGACCGGGGTGTGCTGTGCGTCAACAATGAATACACGCACGAAGACATCCTGTTCACCGATGGCCAGATGGGCGCCGGCTACACCATTGCCAAGACGCGCAAGTCGCAGGCAGCGCATGGCGTCTCGATCCTGGAAGCACGCCGGGTTAACGGCAAGTGGACGGTGATCAAGAGCTCGCCGTATGGCCGCCGCATCACGGCCAACACCCGCATGCGCCTGTCGCGGCCCTGCCGCCGGCCATGCCCTGCTCAAGAGCCGCGCCTTCCAGATCACGGACGCCGCTTCCATCGACACGGGTGCCATGGCCGACGGCTTCACGGCCTTTGGCACCATCAACAACTGCGCCAACGGCTACACGCCCTGGGGCACCTACCTCACCTGCGAAGAGAACTGGAACGGCAACTTCGGCGCGACAGGCGCGGTGGACACCTCCACCGCCACCGAGATCGGCAAGCTCAACCGCCGCTACGGCCTGAGCGCCAGCGGCAACGGCTACCGCTGGCACACCACCGACGCGCGCTTTGACATCACCACCAACCCCCATGAGCCGCACCTGTTCGGCTGGGTGGTCGAGATCGATCCGTTCAACCCCACCAGCACGCCCGTCAAGCGCACGGCCCTGGGCCGCTTCAAGCATGAGAGCGCGCAGCATGTGGTCGACAAGGACAACCGCGTCGCGCTGTACATGGGCGATGACGAGCGCAACGAATACATCTACAAGTTCGTGTGCGCGCAGGCCTTCAACCCGAACAACCGCGCGGCCAACCGCGACCTGCTGGACAGCGGTGTCCTGTATGTCGCCCGCTTCAACGCGGATCTGACAGGCCAGTGGATTGCGCTGCAACCCGGCACGATCGGTGTGGATGGCAAGGCCCTGCGCGACAACCCCAACTTCAGCGGCGCCGACGATGCCGAGGTGCTGGCCAAGATCCTCATCAAGACGCGCATGGCCGCCGACGCTGTCGGCGCCACGATGATGGACCGCCCGGAGTGGACCGGCGCACGTCCCCGCATTGGCGGCTTCAGCGAAGTCGAGATCTACTGCACGCTGACCAACAACAACCGCCGCGGCACGCTGCCGGCCTCATCCAACGCGGCAGACGGCAGCAGCGCAGCCGGAGGCGCGCGCCCGCCGGTGGATGCGGCCAACCCGCGTGAAGACAACATCTACGGCCACATCATCCGCTGGCGTGAAACCGGCCAGAGCGTGACCGCCACGACCTTCACCTGGGACCTGTTCCTGCAGGCGGGCGACACCGCCACCACCAAGGCGGCCAAGCCGACGAACGACTACAAGGGCAACATCGTCGACCTGCCCAATGGCAGTGCCGACTTCGGCGCACCGGACGGCCTGTGGTTCGACCACTTCGGCCGCCTGTGGGTGCAGACCGACCAAGTGGGCGATGCCTCGGGCGACTGGGTGCACATCGGTGCCAACTGCATGGTATGCGCGGACCCGAACACGGGTGAATGCCGCCGCTTCCTGACCTCGCCCAACAAGTGCGAAGTCACCGGCATCACGATGACCCCGGATGGCAAGACGCTGTTCGTCGGCATCCAGCACCCGGGCGAGGACTCGACCGCCGCGAACCCGACGCAGTACTCCAACTGGCCGCAAGGACAGTTCGCCGTCGAAGCCGATGGGATCACCACCCTGCCGCCTGGCCGCCCACGCTCGGCCATCGTCGTCGTCACCAAGGACGACGGCGGCGTGATCGGTTCATGACCTGTCGGCGCCCCGATGCAGCCCTGATCAACACAAGGAAGTTCAAGATGAAAGCCAAGTTCATTGCGAGCGCCGTGATGGCCCTCGCCAGCCTGTCGGCACACGCCGCCCCCATCGTCGCACCGTCGGCCACTTTCACCGGCACCGTGATCGATTTCGACAACTTCGAAGGCCTGCAGACGGCCGGCCCCGTGGACCTCGGGCACGGCATCACGCTGACATCGACCCCTGTCGTCGAAGTGGGCGCGTACGAGCGCGCGCTGGGCACCAACGGTACGTGGACCACCATCGGCGATGGCGTCAACCGTGGCGGCAACTTCGTGGCCACCGAGTTCGTCGCCGGCCGTGGCGAGTTCGGCTTCTCGTTTGCCACGCCGGTGTCGTCGGTGGGGGCCTTCGTCAACCAGTTCCAGACAGCCAACGTGCCCAACGGCATGCTGGTCATCGCCTATGACCAGTACAACAACGTGCTGGAGAGCTTCCGCGTGTCGGTGGACACGGACGAGTTCGGCTATGACGAAGGCAAGTTCGTCGGCTTCACGCGTGAGACGGCCGACATCTACGGCTTCGGCATCGCCGACGGCGCCTTCGTGGTGGACAACCTCACGGTCAGTGCCGTCCCTGAAGCCGGCACGGTGATGCTGGCGCTGGCCGGCGTCGGCGTGCTCGTGGGCCAACGCGGATGGCGGCGCCGTCAGATGCGCTGAGATCCCAAAGCCGGGAGTGTCTTGAAGGCGCCTGCGTGGCGCCTTCTTTTTTGAGGCGAGCCCGACAGGCGCGGCTCAATCTCCCAGCCGGATGATGTGGCCGACCGAAGGCACTTGGCCACGAAAGACGAACAGCATGTAGTACCCCGGCGGGGCCAAGGTGGCGGAAGCCGGCATGGTGACATGGACGGTGCCGTGGGACTGGCTGAACTTCAAGGCCATGAAGCGCTGCTCGACATCGCTGCTGTGGGTGGCCGATCCCATTCTCAACAGCGTGACGCGCCGCACGCTCTGTGCATCCGTCTGCAAGGCCACATTGCGCCCCCAGCTGGCCACGGCCGGTGCGCCATGGATGATGGGCCGCGCGGCCAGCTTGCCCGACAAGTCCTGTCGGTACAGATAAGGCGGCGTGTAGATCTCCGCATTGAGGTTGGTGACAGGCCCGGGCGCCCCCCCGCCGCCAGTCAACACGCGACCATCGGGCAACAGCAGCGCGATGGAGTGGTACAGCCGCATGCGGGCGGCCGACGCCGCCGTCGTCCACAACTGTGTGGCCGGATCCAGATCCGGGCCGCATAGGCCACGCCCTGCGCACTGTTGGGGACCTTCGAGCCGCCGGTGACCAGCACGCGGCCATCGGCCATCACGGTGGCCGACGCGTGGAACCGATCCTGCCCGACCCCACCCACCTGGCTGGCGCGAGGGGTGAACCCATTCAAATCGATGACCACGGCCCGGTTGCCCCGGCGCAAGGACAGAATCTTGCCCGGCGCGAACATCACGCTGGGCAGATACGCATCGCCCTCGGGCACCTGCAAGGCCGTGCGGCTCAGTGCGCCGGCGCCATGGACATCGAGCTCATACGAACTGCCCGATGGCGTGAGCACGAAGACCTTGCCATGGGGTGCCTGCCACGCTCGGGGATAGGTGGCGTTTTGCGGGCCGTACGCCACATCGCTGTCCGCTCCCGTCAGGGCGCGCCATCCCACCCCTTCGGTGAACACCTCCGGGGTGGACGTGGGATCGTCTGCATCGCCGGCCCCGCCCATCACGAGGATGTCGCCCGACGCCAAGGTCGCCACGCCGGGATACCAACGCTGGCTGGCCATGGGCTGCCCCGCCGAACTCATGTCATTGGTGCGGAAATCGAACACATTGACATCGCGGATGGCGAAGTTGCGCACACCTGCGACGGTGCGGTCGCCGCCGGTCAGCAAAAGCCGGCCGCTGCCCGGCAGCAACACCTGTCCGCTGCAGAATGAATCGACCCCCGTGCGGTTGGGCAACACGAGGTGCGCGCTGCTGTCGGTGCCCTGCGAGGGGTTCCACACGTCGTAGATGAATTGCGCGCCCTGCAGGCCCTGCCCATCGGTGCCATAGCTGAGCAGGCGGCCATCGGGCAGCAGGGCGGCATGGATGGGGATGAGCGGCCAGTCCACCACGGGCCCGAAGCTGCCCTGGATGAAGCTGTCCCAGGCGGCATGGGAAGGAAGGGCGCCCAGGCCGACGGCCAGGCCGGCCACCGCACCGCGCACCCTGCGAAAAAAGGGGGAAGAAAAAGACATTGACGCATCCGGATTGTTGTTGCTTTGCGAAATGAAATCTCACAGTGAGAAATCTTTCGGGCGCGCAAGTTACAACAAGAGATGCCGGAGGGGGAGCAGACGAAGGTCAAGGATGCGGGGTACTTGCCACACCGTCGCATGGGGTCCCCGCGGGCTGCCGATACGACGTTAAATGATTGAGCAGACGCAAAAATGCGTGAACTTCACAGCGCTATTAACGGGCACGCCGGGCAGATGGAAATGCAAACATGGCGAATCCATACTATGCTGCACTGCACCATGGTGTTGAAAACCGCCGTCGTCACCTTCATGTGTCCGCAGTAGACCCGACCGAGAGGCATTGCCATGCTCTACCAGATTTACGAAACCAACCGCGCCTGGATCGCCCCGTTTTCGGAGTTCGCCAGTGCGGCCTCCAAGCTCTACAGCAACCCTCTGTCGCCGATGGCCCAGTTGCCTTCCGCCCACCGAGTCGCGGCCGGCTTTGACCTCATCCATCGCCTGACCAAGGAATACGAAAAGCCGGAGTTCGGCATCACCAGCGTGAACGTGGGTGGCACCGATGTCGTCGTGCAGGAACAGGTCGTCGAAGAAAAGCCGTTCTGCAAGCTGCTGCGCTTCAAGCGCTTCACCGACGAGGCCAAGCTGCTGGACAAGATGCGCGAGCAGCCCTCGGTGCTGGTGGTGGCGCCGCTGTCCGGGCACCATTCCACCCTGCTGCGCGACACGGTGCGCACCTTGCTGCAGGACCACAAGGTCTACATCACCGACTGGATCGACGCACGCATGGTGCCGCTGGAAGCCGGCCCTTTCCATCTGGATGATTACGTCAACTATGTGCAGGACTTCATCCGCAAGGTCGGCCCCAATGTGCACGTGATCTCCGTGTGCCAGCCGACCGTGCCGGTGCTGGCCGCGGTCTCCCTGCTGGCCAGCCGCGGCGAGTTCACGCCCAGGACGATGACGATGATGGGTGGCCCCATCGACGCGCGCAAGTCGCCCACCGCGGTGAACAACCTGGCGATGAACAAGTCCTACGAATGGTTCGAGAACAACGTGATCTACCGTGTGCCGCCCAACTACCCGGGCGCCAGCCGCCGCGTGTATCCCGGCTTCCTGCAGCACACGGGCTTCGTGGCCATGAACCCCGATCGCCACGCCAACTCGCACTATGACTACTTCCTGGATCTGGTGCGCGGCGACGGTGACAGCGCCGAAGCCCACCGCCAGTTCTACGACGAGTACAACGCGGTGCTGGACATGCCGGCCGAGTACTACCTGGACACCATCAAGACCGTGTTCCAGGACTTCGCGCTGGTCAATGGCACGTGGATGGTCCGCAGTCCCGAGGGCAAGGAAGAGCCGGTGAGGCCGCAGGACATCAAGAAGACCGCGCTGCTGACGGTCGAGGGCGAGCTGGACGACATCTCCGGCGCGGGCCAGACCAAGGCCGCGCACGATCTGTGCACCGGCATCCCCAAGACCCAGCAGAAGCACTACGACGTGATCGGTGCCGGCCACTACGGCATCTTCTCGGGCCGCCGCTGGCGCGAGCAGTGCTACCCGGTGGTGCGCGACTTCATCCTGGCGCACAACGGCAACGGCAAGAAGTGATGGGCAGCCCGGCCCCGCCTCCGGTGCGGGCAGGGCTTGTCTGTACACTCCGGCGCCATCATGCTGGACGCCGATCGCATCAACGCCCTCTTGCCGCAGACGCAATGCACGCGCTGCGGCTTTCCTGATTGTGAAAGCTACGCGCAGGCCATTGCACGTGGCGAGGCGGCCATCAACCAATGTCCTCCTGGCGGAGCCGAAGGCGTGCGCCGCCTGGCCGAACTCACCGGCCTGCCCGAGCTGCCGCTGAGCGCCGAACACGGCCAGGAAGGCCCGCGCTTGCTGGCCGTGATCGACGAGAACTGGTGCATCGGCTGCACGCTGTGCATCAAGGCCTGCCCGGTGGACTGCATCATCGGCACCAACAAGCACATGCACACCGTGGTGGAAGACCAGTGCACGGGTTGCGAGCTGTGTGTGCCCGTCTGCCCGGTCGACTGCATCAGCCTGGTGCCCGCCCATGTGCAAACGCCGGCTCCGACGGGATGGGCCGCATGGACGCAGCCCCAGGCCGATGAGGCGCGAGAGCGCCATGACTTCCGCAAGATCCGTGTGGTGCGCGCGAAGACCGAACACGACGCCCGGCTGATGGCCAAGGCGGAACACAAGCTCGCGCACCTGCCGGAGGTCTCCAAGCTCACGGATCCGGAGCAACTCGATCGCAAGCGGGCCGTGATCGAAGCGGCGCTGGCGCGCGCGCGGGCACGTCGGCAGAGCGAGTGACGCCGGCCTGACCGCCTGCCCGGACCAGGGGCCCGGCGGACAGGGCCACATGGCATGGTCCATCGCGCTCACGCAGCCAGGGCCACGCCCCCGCAGGCATGACACCCCACATCCCCAGACTGTCGGCAACGCCACACATGAGGTCTGCGATGCCCACGTCTCCTGCCCCGTCTCATCGTCGTCGCCTTGCCCGCCAGGGCCAGTTCACGCTGCATCCGCTGAGCGGCATGCTGGCCATGGCCCTGTCTGCCTGTGTCGGCCTTGCACAGGCTTCGCCCAGCGGCGTGGTGATCAGCCAGGTCTATGGCGCCGGGGGCAACAGCGGTGCGTTGCTCAACAGCGATTACATCGAGCTGTTCAATGCGGGCACGGCTGCCGTCAACCTCAATGGCTGGAGCGTGCAGTACGCGTCGGCCACCGGCACGAGTTGGAGCAACAAGACCGTGCTGGGCAACATCACCCTTCAGCCTGGACAGTACCTGCTGATCAAGGAGGGATCCGGCACGAACGGCGCAGCCCTGCCCACGGCCGATGTCACGGGCAGCATCCTGATGGGTGCCGCGGCCGGCAAGGTGGCCCTGGTCACCGGCAGCACCACCCTGACGGGCTCGGCCCCGAGTGGCGCAGAAGACATCGTCAGCTATGGCAGCAGCACGCCGACCGAAGGCAGCCCGGCCCCCGCCCTGAGCACCACGCTGGCCGCCTGGCGGCTCAACCACGGCTGCCAGGACACAGGCAACAACAGTGCCGACTTCAGCACCGCTGCACCGGCCCCGCGCAACAGCCAATCTGCTTTGGCGCCCTGCGGTGACGGCGGCCCGCGGCCGCTCACCCCCATCCACGACATCCAGGGCAACGGCCCCGCCTCGCCCCTGCTGGCCCAGACCGTGAGCACCCGCGGCGTGGTGACCCGGTTGGTCAGCAACGGCTTCTTCATGCAGGATGACCAGCCCGACAACGACCCAGCCACATCCGAAGGCATCTTCGTCTTCACCGCGTCGGCCCCGACGCTCGCCGTGGGCGACAAGGTTCAGCTCAGCGCCGTGGTCGACGAGTTCAACGGCGCGACCGAACTCAAGTCCGTCACCGGCCTGAGCGTGCTGAGCAGCGGCCACATGATCGTTCCCACGCCCATCGCCTTCCCGGAGATCCACGAAGGGGATCTGGAGCAGGTCGAAGGCATGGTGGTGACGATCGCGCAGACCTTGACCGCCAGCCAGAACTACTTCCAGGGCCGGTACGGACAGGTGACACTGTCGGCGCAAGGCCGCCTGAAGAAGGCCACCAACCTCTACCGCCCCGGCTCGGCCGATGCCCTGCAGGTGGATGCCGACAACGCACGCCGCCGCCTCGTGCTGGACGACGGCAGTTCGCTGCAGAACCCCAATCCCACGCCTTACATCGGCGAAGGCAACACCCTGCGGGCCGGCGACACCATCGACGGCATCACCGGGGTGATCGACGAGGGCCTGGTCACGGCTTCGTCCACCGGCCCGAAGGATCACAAGATCCACCCGACGCAGCCCGTGGTGTTCACCCGAGTGAACGCGCGCAGCGCCACCCCAGCGTCCGTGAGCGGCAACGTGCGCGTCGCCAGCTTCAACGTGCTCAATTACTTCAACGGCGATGGCCTGGGCGGCGGCTTTCCGACCTCGCGCGGCGCCACCACACCCGCGGAGTTTCAGCGCCAGCGGGCCAAGATCATCGCGGCCATCCGTGCCATCGATGCCGATGTGCTGGGGCTCATGGAGATGGAGAACGACGGCAGCGGCCCCAACTCGGCCGTCCAGGACCTGGTCAACGGCCTGAATGCAGCGATGGGTGCAGGCACCTATGCCCTGGTGCCGGACCCGTCCACCGGCACGGGCAGCGACGAGATCAAGGTGGCCATGATCTACAAGCCGGCACGCTTGAATCGCGTGGGCGCCTCGGTCAGTGACGCCTCGGCCATCCACAACCGCCCGCCGCTGGCGCAGACCTTCAGCGCCGCCAATGGCGAGCGGTTCACACTGGTGGTCAACCACTTCAAATCCAAGAGCTGCACGGATGCCTCCGGCGCCGATGCGGACCAGCTCGACGGCCAGGGCTGCTACAACGCGCGTCGCGTGCAGCAGGCGCAGGCCTTGCGCAGCTTCATTAGCGGCCTGCAGTCGGCCACGGGAGATGGCGACGTGCTGGTGATGGGCGATCTCAACGCCTATGCCAAGGAGGACCCCATCCATGATCTGGGCAGCAATGGCCTGCGCGACATGGTGGCGGCCTTCAATGGCCAGGATGGCTATTCGTATGTGTTCGACGGCGAAGCGGGTTACCTGGACCATGCGCTGGCGTCGCCGACACTGCAGCCGCAGGTCAGCGGCGCCCTCGAATGGCACATCAATGCCGACGAGCCGTCGGTGATCGACTACAACACCGAGTTCAAGCAACCTGCCTGTGCCGGCTGCGGACCGGACTACTACACCGCCACCCCCTGGCGCTCGTCCGACCACGATCCGGTGCTCATCGGGCTGAACCTGGTCAAGACCCTCAACGGCAGCTCGGCCAGCGAGACACTGACCGGCACGCCGGGGGATGACCGCATTCAAGGCGGCGCAGGGGCCGACACCATCACCACGGGTGCCGGCCATGACACCGTCGTCTACACCAGCCTGCGCGATGCGCTGGACACCATCCAGGACTTTGTGCCCGGCCAGGACCGTGTCGATCTGCATGTGCTGCTCGCCGGCATCGCGACGTCACTGGGCCGGCCCATCGATGCGCTCGGCGAAGGCTTCGTCCAACTGGTCGACACCAACGGCGGCGTCGAGATCCGCATCGACAGCGATGGCCTGGGCGGCGCAGGCAGCGCCCGCGCCCTGCTGCGTCTGCAAGGGCTGACCCGCACACAGCTGCAGGCCGCGCGCGATCTGATCCTTTGAAAGCCAGGCCGCCCCCGGCTCGCCATCCATCCCTTGTTCCGCCTGGAAAGGCCCACGCCATGAAGTTCCCCCTCCAAACCGCGATGCAGGCCATGCCGGCCTGGATGCTGACGGCACTGTGCAGCACCGCCTATGCCGCCCCCTTGACCAACGGTGACTTCAGCCAGGGCACCACCGGCTGGCAACTGGCTGGGGATGCGTCCGTCCAGCAAGGCAGCCTGTGGGGCATTGAACTTGGGCCGGCGCCCTGGCTGGTCCTGGGCACCGCCACCACATGGACCGACGACGATGCCCCGCAAGCGGCGGGTGCCTTCAATGTGTCTGGCCACGATCCGCTGGCCGCTGGTGCAGCCGATGGCCTGGAAGCCTTCGCCGGCCTGACCACCTCAGCACTGGGTGCCAATGTGTATGAAGGCTCTGCCGCACAACGGACGCTGGATGTGCAGGCCGGACAGCGCGTCAGCTTCACATGGCGCGTGCTCACGCGGGACAACGGCAGCCGCGCGAACGAAGCCGACACCGCATGGCTTGTCACGCAGTCTGGCTCACAGTCCGAGGCTCAGGTGCAAGCGCTGGCCGACATCGGCACGCAAACCATGAGCAGCACTGCCACGGGCTGGCTCGACTCAGGCGCACAACATCATTCGTTCACCATCCATCAGACCGGCACCTTGACCCTGGGCTGGCTGATCGCCGATGTGCAGAGTTTCGGCAACACCAGCCTGTTGATGATCGGTGATGTACAAGTCAGTGCGGTGCCGGAGCCACAGGCCCTGGGCCTGATGCTCGCCGGCCTGTGGACCGTGCGAGCCGTGCGCCGCGCCCGCCAGTAAGGTTTGCCGCAAAGTGACCCGCTGACACAGGCACAGATCACCTGTGAAGCGATTGCACGATCCGCCAACACCCCCCTTTTCGGTTGATTGAATCCGGTCTTCCCTGAGCAGAATGCGCGTTTGACATGCGTCATGCGTCCACGAGACCTAACCCGATATGGGGGTCATTCCTGTGTCATCCCTGGCCCGCAATATGCATGATGAACCGGTGAGCGGCGAGTGCGCGTCGCTCATGAAGTGGAGAATCCATGCGCGCTTTGATGAACCTGGCGATTGAACCTGCCCTGCGACTGTTCGAGGTCTCGACCCTGGTCGTGATCCATCCTTCCCAACAAGCCGTCAAGCGGGTCCTCAAGGTGATGGCAGACACCCCGGTGGGCGCCATTCAGATCGTTCGCGATCGCTACCCCCGTTCCCGCTCACACCAGATCCTGGCCTGCCACAGCCTGGGGCAGACGGCCGCCTGATCCGGGTGTAAGGGCATCGCCCTGCGTCCCTGACTTTCCCGTTGCCGGGCAGCGTATGCTCGGGCCTCATCGAGGTACCACCTGGGGCGTCAGTCTTGTGTTGTGCCGGCGTCCCACCACCCACGGGAACGCCATGACACCACCGACCTCCGACCGCTATCGCACCATCCGTGCGCGATCGCGCGCCCTGTGCGCCCCCTTGACTGCCGAGGACCATGTGCCTCAACCGGTCGAGTTCGTCAGCCCGCCGAAGTGGCATCTGGCCCACACCACCTGGTTCTTCGACGCGCTGGTGCTGCGCGACCTGGGTGTGGACGAACGCGCCCCGCCCAAGGCTTACGACTTCCTCTTCAACAGCTATTACGAGACCATGGGCGAGCGCGTGCTGCGAGCCCACCGCGGCCACTTGAGCCGGCCCACCGTAGAGGCCATCCTGGCCTACCGCGACGAGGTGGATGACCGGATGCTGCGCGCGCTGCAGAGCGGCTCGCTCGCCCCTGCTGTGCTCGAACGCATCGAGCTGGGCCTGCAGCATGAACAGCAACACCAGGAACTGCTGCTGACGGACATCAAGTACATCCTGGGCCATCAGCCGCTGCGTCCCGTGTATGCACTGGCACAGGTGGCCGAACTGGCCATGGCCGATGAGCACGTGCGCCAAAGCGACGATGCATCGAGCACGGCCTGGCATTCGCATCCGGGCGGCCTGTGCGACATCGGCCATGACGGCAGCGGCTTTTGTTTCGACAACGAGCGGCAACGCCATGTCCATCACCTGCGGCCCTTCCAGATCGCGCTCGGCCTGGTGTCCAACCGCGACTACCTGGCCTTCATGCGCGACGATGGCTACCGCCGCTTCAACTTCTGGCATGCCCAGGCATGGGACTGGATCCAGGCCAGCCATCGGCAAGCGCCCATGTACTGGTTCAGACACCCCGAAGCGCCCGACGGCTGGTGTCACTACACCCTGCGAGGGCCCGAGCCCATCCCACTGGACGCCCCGGTGACCCACGTGTCCTACTTCGAGGCCTATGCCTATGCGCAATGGGCCGGCTGCCGGCTGCCTACCGAGTTCGAGTGGGAAGCCAGCGCCCAGGCCCTGCAGACCGGTGCGCGATGGGAGTGGACGGAAAGTGCCTACAAGCCCTATCCCGGCTTCGCGCGTGCGCCAGGTGCCCCCGGCGAGTACAACGGCAAGTTCATGGTCAACCAGCAGGTGCTGCGCGGCGGCTCGTATGCCACGCCGCCAGGCCACATCCGCCGCAGCTACCGCAACTTCTTCGAGCCCGAGCTGGGCTGGCAGTACACCGGCATCCGTCTTGCCAGGGATGCCCCTTGAGACTGGGCGCGCGCCACACAGCTTGATTCCGCGCAGACCGCACCCATCTTGCGCTGGCGGGCCGACCGGGCTGCAGGTGCTTGTGGCTACACTGCCATCAGCACCCGGCCCCGCAGCCTGCCGCAGGTCCCGAATCACCCGCAACGAGACGCCGCCATGACCGCAGACAAACCCCTTCACTCCGCCCTCACGCAGACCGCCCGCCGCCTTGCCCTGGCAGGCAGCACGCTGGCCTTGGCCACCTCGCTGACCGGCTGTGGCTACAACGACTTCCAGCGGCTCGATGAGCAGACCAAGGCGGCCTGGTCCGAGGTGCTCAACCAGTACCAGCGCCGGGCGGATCTGGTGCCCAACATCGTGGCCACCGTCAAGGGCGAAGCCAACTTCGAGCAAGAGACGCTGACCAAGGTGGTCGAAGCGCGCGCCAAGGCCACCAGCATCCAGGCCACGCCCGAGTTGATCAACAACCCCGAGGCCTTCAACAAGTTCCAGCAGGCACAGGGCGAGTTGTCGGGCGCCCTCTCCCGCCTGCTGGTGGTGACCGAGAACTATCCCAACCTCAAGGCCAACCAAGGCTTCCAGGATCTGCGCGTGCAGCTCGAAGGCACGGAAAACCGCATCACCGTGGCGCGCAACCGCTACATCAAGTCCGTCCAGGAATACAACGTGCTCGCACGCAGCTTCCCCAGCAACCTGACGGCCATGGTGTTCCATTACGAGCCCAAGCCCAACTTCACCGTGCAGAACGAGGCGCAAATTTCCACCCCGCCCACGGTCGACTTCAACAAGAAGTGAGTTGAGGCAAGCATGACGGGCATGGCCATGCGGCACCCCGCCAGGACGCGGCTTACACCGCCGCCCCTGTGGGCGATGGTCTGCATCCGGTGGTGGCTGGGCTTGTGCATGCTGATCGGTGTGATCGGTGGGGCACGAGCCCAGGATGTGCTGCCGGTGCCTGCACTCAGCGGCCATGTCATCGACCAGACCCAGACCTTGAGCGCCGAACAGGCCCGCGCCCTGGACGACAAACTCACCGCCTTCGAACAACGGCGCGGCACGCAGATGGTGGTGCTGCTGTTGCCGACCACCGCCCCGGAAGACATCGCCGCGTATGCGCAGCGGGTGGGTGAGACCTGGAAGATCGGCCGCCGCGATGTGGGCGACGGCCTGCTGCTGATCGTCGCCAAGGACGACCGGCGCGTGCGCATCGAAGTGGCCAAGGCGCTGGAAGGGGCCGTGCCGGACCTGGCCGCCAGCCGCATCATCGAGGGCGTCATCACGCCTGCCTTCAAGGCCGGTGATTTCGCCGGCGGCCTGCAGCAGGGCGTGGATCAGTTGATGGCCCGCATCGAAGGCGAGAACCTGCCGCTGCCCCCCGCACCGGGCGCCCGAGGCGGCAAACAACCCGGGATGGACCTGCAGGACCTGCTGGTCTTCGGGCTCATTGCCCTGCCCTTCCTGGCCGGCATCCTGCGCAGCTTCCTCGGACGCAAGGGCGGCGCCTTCACCGCGGGTCTGATCACCGGCGGCATCGCGTGGCTGATCACCAGCAGCATCCTGATCGGTCTGGTGGCGTGGGTGCTGGCCTTCGTCTTCTCATTGGCCTTTGGTGGCACGGGGCGTGGCGGGCCTGGTGGTTGGGGCGGCCCGCCGATGGGTGGAGGCTGGGGCGGCGGAGGCGGCGGTGGCTGGTCCTCCGGCGGGGGCGGCGATTTCGGCGGCGGCGGTGCCTCCGGCAGATGGTGAACAGGCCCTGATCATGAACAAGCTCACCCGTTGGATGCGGCACCTCTGGCTGGATGCGGACGATGCACGGCGCACGCTCACGCCGGCCGGACTGCAAAGACTGGAGGCCCTGGTAGCCCAAAGCGAAGCCCGACACCTGGGCGAGTTGCGCCTGTGCGTGGAAGCAGGCCTGCCCGCCGCCGCACTGTGGCGAGGTGTCGATGCACGGCAGCGCGCGGTGGCCGTGTTTGGCGATCTGCGCGTGTGGGACACCGAACACAACAATGGCGTGCTGATCTACCTGCTGCTGGCCGATCGCCGCATCGAGATCCTGGCCGACCGCGGCCTGCGCGAACGTGTGCCTGCCACCACCTGGCAGGCCATGGTCGAGCGGCTGGGCCAGCAACTCAGCCAAGGCGATTTCGAAACCGGTCTTGCTGCGGCCATCCACGATGTGGAACGCCTGCTCAAGCAGTTCTTTCCGGCGGCAACGCACCAGCGAAACCCCAATGAACTGCCTGATGCCGTCGTGCTGATCTGAGCGCCATGGCGCCCTCGCCACGCCCCGCCCGCCTGTGGGATTGACCATGCCGTCTCCGTGTCGGAGCATGCTCCCTTTCACTCACAGGGATGGAAAGATGCAGTTGAAGAAGATGGTTCAAGCTGGCGCCACGGTTGTGCTCACGATGGCAGGCGCGCTGGCACAGGCGGCCCCCGTTCAGTACGCTTTCACGACGGGTGCGGCCACCGCCAACCTTCAAAACCCCCTTGCCATGCTGTGGGCTGGGCAAGCATCGGTGTCAGGCACTTTCACCTACAACCCCGAGGCACCGTACTACGGCAACACGGCCGACCTGGGCTACGGCGGCCATGGCGCCATCTACGTCTACGGCATCACCGATCTGCGTGGCAGTGTGGCCGGCCACACGTTCTCTGATGCCTGGGGAACCGTGTCCATCTCGAACGCCGGCAATGTGCCCGGCATGGATCCCTATGGCGACACCATCAATGTGACCGCCGATCCCAGCCCGAAGCTGGGCCAGAACACCGTCCCCAGCGACCTCTCACGTCAGCTCGTCGGCTTCGAAGCCGAAGGCTATCGGCTGCAGAACGTTCGGCTGTTCTGGCTGTCTTCGCAGCTCAACGGCCAGCAGTTGGTGAGCAATCAAGACCTGCCCTCCACTTTGCCGGAAACGCTTCGTGGGTCCCTGGCTCTGGATTTCGTGAAGGTGTCTGACCCGACGAATCTCGCAGGCATCCCCTACTACACCCACACGGTGTTTTTTGGCGGTCTCGACCTGGTGCAGGTGTCTTCGGTTCCTGAGGCCAGCTCCAGCTGGATGGCACTGCTCGGCGTGGCCGCCGTGGTGATCCGTCAGAGAACCAGGTCGCGCCAGGGCTGATCGCCCCTCGCCTGCCCCCGACACCTCCAGCGTTGGGCGGTGTGGCAGGCCGCAAAGGGCTGTGCCATGATCCTGGGCACCCATCCCCAGGAGGCCCACATGCCACACGCCCTGCCTTGCTCAACGCTTCGTTCCGTTCCCGCCGCCGCCGCATTCGTCGTGCTGGCGATGATGGCCAGGGCCGCGCACGCCGACAGCCCTCCCATCAAGCCTGGCCTGTGGGAGATCACCACCGAAAGCCGGAGCGTGGACGGCAAGGCCCTGCCTGACATGTCGGCCCAGATGGCAGAGCAGCTCAAGAAGATGCCGCCTGAGATGCGCAAGCAGATGGAGACCCACATGAAGGCCCAGGGCGTGCAGATGGTGCCCGGCAAGGGCGGGACGGGCGTGCGCATGTGCCTGACCCGTGACATGCTCGACCAGGACCGTTGGCAGCAAAGCCAGGGCGATTGCCGCAACACGGGCATGAACCGCGCGGGCAACACGTGGACATGGCACTTCCAATGCACCCAGCCACCCGGCGAAGGCGAAGGCAAGACCACCTTCGAGGGCAGCACCGCCTATGCCACCGAGATGCATCTGAAGACCCAGCATCAAGGCCGCATGCAGACCATGACCATGAAGCACCGCGGCAAGTGGCTGGGCGCCGATTGCGGCGACATCAAGCCCATCACCCCGCCCGCGGTGCCGCGAACGCCCAAGCCATGAGCGCCTTGATGAAACCGGCGGAGATCACCGCCTTCTTCTCCATCCTTCAAGCGGCCAATCCGCACCCAGAGACCGAGCTGGTCTACAGCACGCCCTTCGAGTTGCTGACGGCCGTGCTGCTGTCGGCGCAGGCCACCGATGTGGGCGTCAACAAGGCCACGGCCAGGCTCTTTCCCGTGGCCAACACGCCGCAGCAGATCCTGGATCTGGGCATCGACGGCCTGTGCGACTACATCAAGACCATCGGCCTGTACAAAAGCAAGGCCAAGCACCTGATGGAGACCTGCCGCATCCTGATCGAACAGCATGGCGGCGAGGTGCCTCGCACGCGTGAGGCGCTGGAAGCCTTGCCCGGCGTGGGCCGCAAGACGGCCAATGTGGTGCTCAACGTGGCCTTTGGCGAGCCGACGATGGCGGTGGACACCCACATCTTCCGCGTCGGCAACCGCACGGGGTTGGCGCCGGGCAAGACACCGCTGGAAGTGGAGCTCAAGCTGCTCAAGCGCGTGCCGGCCGAGTTCATGCAGCATGCCCACCACTGGCTGATCTTGCACGGGCGCTACATCTGCCAGGCGCGCAAGCCACGCTGCTGGGAATGCAGCGTGAGCGCGCCGTGCAAGTTCAAACCGAAGACGCCCGCGCCGGCCTGAACCGGAAAGCCGCCTTGGGTGCTCAATTGCCCAAGGCGTGCGAGCGCCGGCGCATCACCCAGCCGCTCATCAACAGACCGACCAGCATCAAGCCGCTGGTCGAAGGCTCCGGCACCACTGCGGCGGCCATGGCCGAACCCACCTGGGCATGCACATCGCCATTGGGGTGGACCTTGTCGAACAGGTAGAACTGGCTGGGATCCGCGCACACGGGCGCCGTGTTGCCTGCGCCGGTGTAATCGCCATCCCAGCAGCGTCCCGTCACATTGCCGCCCGCGTCCGCGATGGACTGACGCACACCCGACAGGAAGGCGGGCGAATCGAACACCTCCAGATCCAGGCCCGCGCTGCCCGCGGCCAGGGCGCCGAGCTCATCCTGCAAGGAGGTGTTGAACAAGGTCGTCAGACTCGAGAGCAACACTGGCGAGATCGCGCCGGAAGTGCCATAGAAGGTGGTGCCCAGATCGGGCAGCAGCGGCACCATCACATGGCGCGCGCCCGCGTTGTACAGCAGGCCGACTTGCGTCACCAGGTTGGCCACGCCGGTGTCGATGACATCCATGATGCCCGAGGCCTTGCCCGAGTTGATGACGGCCAGGAAGTCATTGCCGCCGCCCCACAGAAAGTACAAGGCATCGGCATCGAGCGACTTGCCTGCGGCGGCCATGCCGTCGATGTGCTGCTGCACCTGGGACAGCATGCCCGTGTTGGCCACCAGCGGGTTCTGCGCGGCGAACTGGTTGTCCGCACCCGTCAGTGCCCCGCCGATGGCGTAATCCACCAGCGGCACGTTCAGCTTGCTGGCCAGCACCTCCACGGCCACGGGACCGCTGGAGAAGCGGCCATTGACATACGGCGCAGCGGGCACGGCGCCACCGAAGCGCGCAAACAGATTGCCGTTGTCCGACAGGCTGTCGCCGAAGGCGATCACCTGGGTGAAGGCCTGGGCAGAGCTTGCGCCAACGGATGCGATGAAGGCCACGCTTGCAGCGGCCACGGCACGACGGAAGGACATGGGACACCCCTGGTTGAATGTGGATGAATGCGCCGAGATGGGTGCACGCACGGCCCCATCGGATGAAACGGCATGGGCGGGGACGATATCACCGGACGCCTGCTCCCCCAGCCGCGCGGCCTCCCCATTGAGAGGGACAGCACAAACGCTCGGCTCACACGGCCCGATCGCTCATGCCAGGCCGTGTTCGATGGTCGGATAACGCAGGCGCAGGCGCAGCTCCGCCTTGAGCCGCTGGTTCAACAGCCGCCGCGATTCGCTCATGAACGACATCTGCATGGGGCTGAGCGCACGCTGTGCCTCGTCGCGGCTGATGCGCGGCGGCCGCGGCAGGCCGAAGTGGTCGGCCACCCAATCGAAATAATCGCCCATGCGCAGATCGGTATCGTCGCAGGCATGCAGCACCCGGCCCGGCCGGGCCCGCCACAAGGCCAGTACGCACGCCCGCGCCAGGTCATCGGCATGGATGTGGTTGGTGTAGACGTCGTCCTCCGGCCTCAGGAGCGGACTGCCCTTGCGCACGCGCTCTCGCGGATCGCCGCCTTCGCGGTTCAGCGCATAGATGCCGGGGATGCGCAGGATGGTGGCGTGCGTGCCATGCCGGTGCACCTGCCGGCGGCCCCACCAGCGCACACGCGCCTCGGCATCCACGCGGCGGCGCGCACGGTCGGTGGCCGGGGCAACGGCACGGGTCTCGTCGAAGCAGGCCCCGGCCGCATCGCCATAGACCCCCGTGGTGCTCCCGTACACCAGTGAGCGCAGGCCCCCGCGCCGGGCCAGGGCGTGCAGCAGCGCGGCGGTGCGGCCATCGGTCGCGCCTTGGGACGGCGGTGGCGCCAGGTGCAGCACACGCTGCGCCAGACCGGCCAGCCGACTCAGATCCGCCGCCCGATCCAGGTTGCCGACCAGCGGCACGAGGCCCGCGCTGCGCAGGGCCGGTGCGCGCTCGGCCTGGGATGTGAGCGCCAGCACGCGGCAGTGGGGCAGCAGGCGTGCAGCCCGCAAGCCCACGTCTCCGCAACCCACGATGAGGATGCGACTGCGGCGGAATCGGGCATGGCGGGCGGGGGGCGGATAGAACATGGTCGGTCTGGGGGAAAATCGTGGGTGTGATTCTCTCTCTGGCCAGGAGCTTGTCCTCATCATGAGTTTTTCCGTCACGATTCAGCCCAGCGGACGCGTCTTCGACATGCAGCGCGACGAGACCGTGCTCAGCGCCGCGATCCACGCCGGCATCGGCCTGCCTTATGGCTGCAAGGATGGCGCCTGCGGATCGTGCAAGTGCAAGCTGCTGGAGGGCCGCGTCATCCACGGGGCCCATCAGGACAAGGCCCTGAGCGCTGCCGAAGAGGCGGCCGGCTACATGCTGACCTGCTGCGCCACGCCGCAGACCGATCTGGTGATCGAGGCCAAGCAGGTGGTCGGCGTGGGCGACTTCCCCGCTGTCAAGATGCCGACCCGCGTGACGCGCCTGACCCGCGCTGCACCCGACGTGATGGTGCTGAGGCTGCAGTTGCCCGCCACGAACAACTTCGGCTTTCGCGCCGGGCAGTACATCGAGTTCGTCCTGAAAGATGGCCACCGCCGCAGCTATTCGATGGCCAATGCGCCGCATGCCGTCAAGGAGGCCGGCCCCGAGGGCATCGAGCTGCACATCCGGCACATGCCCGGCGGCCTGTTCACCGATCAGGTCTTCGGCAGCTTGAAAGAAAAGGACATCCTGCGCGTGGAGGGCCCGTTCGGCACCTTCTTCCTGCGCGAGGATTCAGAGCGGCCCGTGGTGCTGCTGGCCTCGGGCACCGGCTTTGCACCGGTCAAGGCCATGATCGAAGACATGCGCCACAAGGGCCTGAGCCGCCCCACCATGCTGTACTGGGGCTGCCGCAGCAAGGCCGACCTGTACATGCACGAATGGGCCCTGGAGCAGGCTTCGGAACTGCCATGGCTGCAGTATGTGCCGGTGTTGTCGGAAGCCCGGCCGGAAGATGCGTGGACGGGCCGCACAGGCTTCGTGCACCATGCCGTACTGGCCGATCTGCCCGACCTTTCGGGGCACGAGGTGTATGCCTGCGGGGCGCCGGTGATGGTGCAATCGGCGCGGGATGACTTCGTCGCCAAGGCCGGCCTGCCCGAGGAATACTTCTACGCCGATGCCTTCACCAGCGAGGCCGACAAGCACGGCGGGTGAACCTCACGTCGACCGCCCAGCCCTGCTGCCCCCATCCCGCTCTGTTCGCCCTCTTCCTCTTCATCCAGGAGCCCGATCCATGTCCTACGACCCGAACAACATCTTCGCCAAGATCCTGCGTGGCGAGATCCCCTGCATCAAGCTGTACGAAGACGAGCACACGCTGTCCTTCATGGACATCATGCCGCAGGCCGAAGGCCATGCCCTTGTGATCCCCAAGCAGGCCGCCATCACCTTGTTCGAGTTGAGCGATGACGCCGCCACGGCCGTGATGCGGACGGTGCGCAAGATCGGCCAGGCACAGAAGAAGGCGCTGGGCGTGGATGGCATCGTGCTGATGCAGCTCAATGGCGTGGATGCCGGCCAGAGCGTGCCGCACTTCCACTTCCATGTGATCCCCGGATCGATCGCGGATCTGCGCAAACCGCATGCGACGGTGATGGCGGATCAGGGGCAGCTCAAGGCGCTGGCCGGGCGGATCGTGGCGGCGTTGGAAGGCTGAACCAGCACCTGAACTCAAGCACCCAGATACGCCGCCTGCACCTGCGGATTGCCCAGCAGTTCCGTGGCGCCGGCCTTGCAAGGCGATCTCGCCGGAATCCAGCACATAGGCGCGGTCGGCCATCTCCAGCGCACGGTGGGCGTTCTGCTCGACCAGCAGCACCGTCACGCCTTGCTTGGACACGTCCTGCACCACCTCGAAGATCTTGTCGACCATGATGGGTGACAGGCCCATGGAGGGCTCATCGAGCAACAGCAGCTTCGGCCTGGCCAGCAGCGCGCGGCCCATGGCCAGCATCTGCTGCTCGCCGCCGGAGAGCGTGCCGGCCAGTTGCTTGTGGCGCTCCTTCAGGCGAGGGAAACGCATGTAGACCGACTCGATGTCGGCCTCGATGGCGGGCTTGTCCCGGCGCAGATAGGCGCCCATGCGCAGGTTCTCGTCGATGCTCATGCGCGTGAAGATGCCGCGGCCTTCGGGCACCATCACCAGGCCCTGCCCGACCAGATCCCAGGCCTGCTGGCCTTGCAGGCTGCGACCTTGGTACTGCACCTCGCCCGACTTGGGCTTGAGCAGGCCGCAGATCGCCTTGAGCGTGGTGGTCTTGCCCGCGCCATTGGCACCGATCAGGCTGACGAGTTCACCGGGGTACAGATCCAGGCTCAGGTTCTTGACGGCCTGGATGCCGCCATAGGCCACACTCAACTGGCGCACGGACAGCAGAGGATTCGAAGAAGGGCTGGCGGAGGCGTTCATCGTCATCGCGGGGCCGTATCGGTTTCGTGGGGCATCAAGTGGACGCAGCCGGCGCGCCAGCATGTGAGGTGCCCAGATACGCCGAGATCACGGCCGGATCACGCTGCACATCGGCCGGCAGGCCGTTCGCAATGCGCTTGCCCTGGTCCAGCACGGTGACCTGATCGCACAGGCCCATCACCAGCTTCACATCGTGTTCGATCAGCAGCACCGCGCGGCCTTGCGCACGGATGCGCTCGATCAGCTCGCGCAGTTGCACCTTCTCGGTGGCGTTCATGCCGGCGGCCGGCTCATCCAGCGCGAGCAGCTTGGGTTCGGTGGCCAGCGCGCGGGCGATCTCCAGGCGGCGCTGATCGCCGTAGCTCAGCGTGCGCGCGGTCTGGTGCATCTTGCCGCCCAGGCCGACGAACTCCAGCAGCGTGGCGGCATCTCTCGTGATCATGGCCTCTTCGTGGATGAAGGCCTTCGTGCGCAACACCGCCTGCCACCAGCCCACACGGGTGCGGCAATGCCGGCCCACCCGCACGTTGTCCATGGCGGACATTTCGGCAAACAGGCGGATGTTCTGGAAGGTTCGCGCGATGCCGGCCTTGGCCACCTTGTGCACGGCCGTGGGCTTGTAGCCTTTGCCATCGAGCTCGAAGCGGCCCTGGTCAGCTGGCACCAGCCCTGTGATCACATTGAAGAAGGTCGTCTTGCCGGCGCCATTGGGCCCGATCAGGCCATGCACCTGGCCTTGCGCGATGGTGATGCCGACATCGCTGAGCGCCTGGACACCGCCAAAGCGCTTGGACACCCCAGCCACGGACAGCAGCGTACGGCTCATGCCCGGCCCCCTGCCGCCTCTTCATCGGGGATCAGGCGATCCTCATGGCGCGGCGAGGGCCACAGGCCGCGCGGGCGCATCAGCATGATGCCGATCATGGCCAAGGCCACCAGCAACTGCCGCAGGATGGCCGCATCCAGCCGCCCGTCCGTCATCGCCTGCAAAGGGCTGGCGACATGGCGCAGCACCTCGGGCAAGGCGGCCAGCAGGAAGGCACCCAGGATCACGCCGGGGATGTGCCCCAGGCCGCCCAGCACCACCATGGCCACCACCATGACCGACTCCTGCAGGCTGAAGGATTCGGGCGAGACAAAGCCCTGGAAGCTCGCAAACAGCACCCCAGCCACACCGCCAAACGTGGCGCCCAATCCGAAGGCCAGCAGCTTGAGGTTGCGCGTGTTCAGGCCCATGGCCTTGGCCGCGATCTCGTCTTCGCGGATGGCCATCCAGGCCCGGCCCAGCCGCGAATCGTGCAGGCGCGAGCAGATCACCACGGCCACCACCACGATGGCCAGGAACAGGTAGTAGTACAGCGTCACCGAAGGCAGCGTGAAACCCGCCACATGCAGCGGCTCTCCCAGGCTCACGCCAAACAGGCGGATGGGCTCGATGCTGCTGATGCCCTTGGGGCCGTTGGTGATGTTGACCGGCGCCTCCAGGTTGTTGAGGAAGACGCGGATGATCTCGCCAAAGCCCAGCGTGACGATGGCGAGGTAATCCCCGCGCAGCTTCAGGGTGGGGGCGCCCAGCAGCACGCCGGCCATGGCCGCCACGCCCGCCCCCAGCGGGATCACGGCCCAGAATGGCGAGTGCAGGCCGTTGGGGAACATCGCGGCGATGGCCGGCACGTTGTCCACCAGATGCGGAGAAGCCAGCAGGGCAAACAGGTACGAACCGACCGCGTAGAAGGCGATGTAGCCCAGATCCAGCAGGCCGGCAAAGCCCACCACGATGTTCAGGCCCAGCGCCAGCAGGATGTAGAGCAGCGCGGTGTCGAGGATGCGAACCCAGGCCTCGCCAAAGCCCTGCAGCAGCAGCGGCAGCACGGCCAGGGCCACGGCACTGATCGCGAAGGCCTTCAGACGGTGCTTCAACAACATGACCGTCCCCTTCCTCAGGCGCGATCCGCCACGCGCTCGCCCAGCAGGCCTTGCGGCCGCAGCGTCAGCACCAGGATCAGCACGGTGAAGGCGAAGATGTCCTGGTAGTTGCTGCCCAGCACGCCACCGGTCAGATCGCCGATGTAGCCGGCGCCCATGGCTTCGATGACACCCAGCAGCACACCGCCGACCATCGCACCGGCCAGATTGCCGATGCCGCCGAACACCGCCGCCGTGAAGGCCTTGAGCCCCGGCAAAAAGCCCATGGTGTGCTGCACCGAGCCATAGTTGGCCGCCCACATCACGCCGGCCAGCGCGGCCAGCGCCGCACCGATGATGAAGGTGGCCGAGATGACCTTGTCCGGCTGCACGCCCATGAGCTGCGCCACGCGCGGGTTCTCGGCCGTGGCGCGCATCGCCCGGCCCAGCTTGGTGCCGTGGATCAGGGCCATGAGGCCGGCCAGCGTCACGGCCGTCACACCCAGGATCAGGATCTGCACGAGGTTGATCGAGGCGCCCATGATGTCGTAGGGCTCGTCATTGAGCAGGATGGGATACGGCTTGTAATCGGGCTTCCAGATGATCATGGCCAGGGTCTGCAGCAGCAGCGACATGCCCATGGCCGTGATCAGCGGCGCCAGCCTGGGTGCATTGCGCAAGGGCCGGTAGGCGAGCTTTTCGATCACCACATTGAGCGCCATGCAGGCTGCCATCGCGATCACCAGCGACAGGCTCAGCAAGGCCCAGCCCGGCAGGCCGCTGTGTTCCAGCCAGGTCACCACCGTCCAGCTCACCAGCGCCCCCACCATCAGCACTTCGCCGTGCGCGAAGTTGATGAGGTTGATGATGCCGTAGACCATCGTGTAGCCCAGTGCCACCAGGGCATACATGCTGCCCAGCACGAGGCCGTTGATCAGTTGTTGAATGAAGATGTCCACCGGGGCCTGTTACGACTGAAGTGCCACGACAACGAGCGAATTACACATGCCGAGACCATGCAAAAAGCCCGCCAATGAGGCGGGCCGTGGCCGTCGGCGTGCGGATTATCGGTCAGAAAGCGGGTCTGGTCCGATCAGAAAGGCAGCGGCAGACGCAGGGAATCCACTGTCCAGCGGATCAGCTTTTGCTTGAAGCCCGTGTACGGCGGGAAGAACAGCTTGGCCGCCATGATGGGGCCGGACTTGAGCACCGCACGTTCATGAGAGAAGGCCTTGAAGCCGAACTCGCCGTGCGCATTGCCGATGCCCGAGTTGTTGACGCCGCCGAAAGGCAGGTTGCCGTGGGCATAGTGCAGCACGCAGTGGTTGATGGCCACACCGCCCGAACTGGTCTGCGCGATCAGATCACGCGTGCGCTTCTTGTCGCGGCTGAAGATGTACAGGGCCAGCGGCTTGGGGCCGGCGTTGATCTGGTGGACGACCTGCTTGAGATCGCGGTAGCCGATGACGGGCAGCACCGGGCCGAAGATCTCTTCGGACATGATGGTGGCGTTGGCCGGCACCTGCTCGATCAGCGTGGGCGCGATGTAGCAGGCCGAGATGTCCACATCGCCACCGGCGATCACCTTGGCGCCCTTGTCCTTCGCATCCTGCAGCAGGCCGGCGATGCGCTGGGTGTGGCGCTGATTGATCACGCGCGTGAAGTCAGGCGATTGCTTCTGCGCTTCGGGCGTCTTGCCGAAGCGCTCGGCCAGCACCTCGCGGCAGGCGGCCACGAACTTGTCCTTGATGGCTTCGTGCACGAAGAGGTGATCGGGCGCCACGCAGATCTGGCCGCAGTTGGTGAACTTGCCCCACAGCAGCGTCTCGGCAGACAGCTTCACATCGGCCGTCTCGTCCACGATCACGGGCGACTTGCCGCCCAATTCGAGCGTGACGCTGGTCAGGTGCTTGGCGGCTGCGGCCATCACCACCTTGCCCACGGCCGGCGAGCCAGTGAAGAAGATGTGGTCGAAAGGCAGCTCCAGCAGCACCTGCGAGGTGGGCAGCGCGCCTTCGAACAGGGCCACCTCATCGGGCTTGAACACCTTGGCGATGATCTCGGCCATCACGGCGCTGACGGCCGGCGTCATCTCCGAGGGCTTGAGGATCACGGTGTTGCCCGCAGCCAGCGCCGAGACCAGCGGGCCGAAGCACAGGTTGAGCGGGAAGTTCCACGGCGCCACGATCAGGCAGCGGCCGCGCGGTTGGTATTCGATCCAGCTTTGCGTGAAGGCCGTGGTGGCCGTGGGCCAGACGCGGCGGGGCTGGGCCCACTTCTTGAGGTGCAGGATGGCGTGCTTGATCTCGTCGAGCACCGGCATGAACTCCGTGCCTTCGACCTCGGCAGCGGGCTTGCGGTAGTCCTTCTGGAAGGCGGCGTAGAAGTCCTCGCGGCGGTCCATCATGGCCTCGCGCAGCTTCTTGAGACGCGCGATGCGCTCGGCCACGGTGGATTCGCGCCAGGCCAGCGAGGTGGCCAGTTGCGACTCGAACACCCGGTGGATGTCGGCCGGATCGGATTCGCCCGTCTTGGGATCGACGATGTGCATGGTGGGTCGGCTCATGATGGGTCTCCGGTCAACAAAGCTGGGAGGGCACTGCGGGGTTCGTCTCGGATGATGCGCCGGATCAAGCGGACTTGGGGGACTTCTTGGCCACCGGTTTGGTGGACGGCTTGGCGATCGTTTTCTTGGCGGTGGTCGTCTGGGCAGACACCTTCTGGGCGGTCTTGCCAGGCGCTTTGGCTGCCGTCTTGGCGGGGGGTGCGATGGAGCCGGCGTGGCTGCCGCCTTCTTCGCAGCGACCTTCTTCGCCGCAGCCTTCTTCGCCACAGCCTTCTTCACAACCGCCTTCTTCACGGCCGCCGGCTTGGCAACGGGTTCCTCGCGGCGCACGAGCTTGACCGGCCCGCTCTGGTTGTTCGTGTGCTCGGCCTCGGTGGGCGCCGAACGTGCGCCATCCAGCGGCGCCACGGCGCCTGCCGGCTCGCCCAGACCCGCCTGAAGCAGCCGCGCGGTCAACTCGTGCACCCCGACGCCATCCTTGACGGCCTGCTCGCGCAGCCGCACCACCAGCGCATGCGGCAGGCGCACGGCAAACGGCACCAGCTTGGCAGCGGCTTCGGCCTTGCGCTGGGCGCGCTTGTCGGCCACTTCGGTAGCACCCGCGGCGAAACGCTCGGGCACGGGTGAGCGCTGCATCTGGCCGCGGATCTTCATGCCCAGGTTCTTGACGAGATCGGTTCTTTTCATGTGAAGGAAGATGGCGAGAGGTGGAGACGGGGGACAATGGTGGGCGGCCTGCATCCCGGCAGGCACGGTCCATCTGAAAACACGCATCGCCACAATGTCCGTGATTGTGCATGAGTGTCGAGGACGATAGCGCCGATTTTCCGTCGGCGCTCATTCGCATCTTCCCTGCCTTTTCGCCCTGCCCTTGCGGCTCTCAGCCCCTATCTCATGGCCTCCCTCCAGCAGATCACCTTCGAACTCCGCGGCGAGTTCATCACCCTCGACAGCCTGCTCAAGGCCTGCGGGCTCGCCGAAAGCGGTGGCCGCGCCAAGGCCATGGTGGCGGAAGGCCGCGTGCAGGTCGATGGCCAGGACGAATCGCGCAAGACGGCCAAGATCCGCGCCGGGCAGGTGGTCAGCGTTCAGGGCGCGCGCATCAAGGTCGTGGCCGAAAACACCTGAGCAGCCCGCTCAAATTGCGCACAAGTGCGCCTTCCCCCGATTGATCCAGGGGATTTCTGCGGCACGATGTCGGCCTCACCCTCGCCCAACGGGCCTTCCGGCACCCCCTACAAAGGGATGACCTGAGGGCCAGGAGTCAGACACATGGCCCACATCTACGAGCAAGACCTGCCCCGTAACGACGCCAATTTCGTGGCGTTCACCCCCCTGTCCTTCATCGAGCGCACCGCGCTGGTCTACCCGGATCGGCTGGCCGTGGTCCACGGCGATCTGCGCCGCACCTGGTCGGAAACTTATGCGCGCTGCCGCCAGTTGGCGCATGCGCTGCAACAGCGTGGCATCGGTCTGGGCGACACCGTGGCAGTGATGCTGCCCAACACGCCGCCGATGGTCGAAGCGCACTTCGGCATCCCCATGGCCGGCGCCGTGCTCAACACGCTCAACACGCGGCTGGACCCGGAAGCCATCGCCTTCATGCTGGACCACGGCGAGGCCAAGGTGGTGATCGTCGACCCCGAGTTCAGCGGCACGATGGCCCGGGCCCTGGCGCTGCGGCAATCGACGCACGAGGTGCTGGTCATCGATGTGGAAGATGCGCTCTACACCGGCAAGAGCGAGCGCATCGGCTCGGTCACCTACGATGCCTTCGTGGCCACCGGCTCGCCTGATTTTGCATGGCAGATGCCGGCCGACGAATGGCAGGCCATCAGCCTGAACTACACCTCGGGCACGACGGGCAACCCCAAGGGCGTGGTCTACCACCACCGCGGCGCGTCGATGAACGCCATCTCCAACATCCTGGAGTGGGACATGCCCAAGCACGCCACGTATCTGTGGACGCTGCCCATGTTCCATTGCAACGGCTGGTGCTTCCCGTGGACGGTGGCCGCGCGTGCGGGCGTCAACGTGTGCCTGCGACGGGTCGATCCCAAGGCGATCTTCGATGCGATCCGCACGCACAAGGTCAGCCACTATTGCGGTGCGCCCATCGTGCACGCCGCGCTGGTGGCCGCGCCCGATGAACTCAAGCAAGGCATCACCCACCAGGTCAAGGCCATGGTGGCGGGTGCTGCGCCGCCTGCCGCGATGATCGAGGGCATGGAAAAGCTCGGCTTCGACCTCACGCACGTGTATGGCCTGACCGAGATCTACGGGCCTGCCGCCGTGTGCGTCAAACACGAGGCCTGGGATGAACTGGACATCGGCGAGCGCGCACGCCTGAATGCCCGCCAGGGCGTCAACTACCACCTGCAGCGCAGCGTGACCGTGATGGACCCGATCACGATGGAACCCGTGCCCGCCGATGGCGAGACCATGGGCGAGATCATGTTCCGCGGCAACATCACGATGAAGGGCTACCTGAAGAACCCGAAGGCGACGCAGGAAGCCTTCCGGGGCGGCTGGTTCCACACGGGCGACCTGGCCGTGATGTACCCCGATGGCTACGTCAAGATCAAGGACCGCAGCAAGGACATCATCATCTCGGGCGGCGAGAACATCTCGTCCATCGAAGTGGAAGACGTGCTGTACCGGCATCCGGCCGTGATGGCCGCAGCGGTGGTGGCCAAGCCGGATCCCAAGTGGGGCGAGACGCCCTGCGCCTTCATCGAACTCAAGGCCGGCGCGCAGGTCACCGTGGAGGAGATCGTGGCGCACTGCAAGGCGCATCTGGCCGGCTTCAAGGTGCCGCGCGCGGTGGTCTTCGGGGAACTGCCCAAGACATCGACGGGCAAGATCCAGAAGTTCGAATTGCGCAAGGTGGCCGGCTCGGCCCAGGCCATCGACGTCTGATCGGCGGGCTAGGTGATGGCCGACTGCAACGCCGCAGGCAGCGCCGTCACCTTCTGCAAGATGTCCATCGGCACCTCATCGGGCAGAGGGCCCGACCCGGCCGCGGGCAGAGACACTTCAGTGCGGCCATCCCGCCCCTGGCGAACGACCACTTGCCAGGGCAACTCAAGGCCATGATCGGCGGCCGCCTGGACGACCGGCGTGCGGCCGTCCTCGTCACCCAGCACGAGCACGCGTGCGCCCTGCTCTTCGCCGTGCGCCGTCTTCGGGACGGCCTTGGCCAGCACGGGCAGCCCGGCACGGCGGGCAAAGCGTTCGACCTGTCGCACCGTTTCGTCGACGTCGAACCTGCTGGTCAAGGTGATGCGCGTACGCTGGCTGCGCGATTCGTCCGCGCCGTCCTGTTCTTCCCGCGCAGGCGCACGCCCGGCGGCAAGCAGCACCAGGGCCATGCAGCCCGTCATCCAGATTCGCTTCATCCGCATAGCTTGGCCTCCTCGAAGCTAGTGAGATGGGGCGCGGCTTTCAAAGTTCAAGGGCGTGGACGTTTCGGTGTGTAAAGGCCGGTGCCTTACCATCGGGCGCCGTTGCCTACCCTGCTTCCTGAAGGGCTGTCCGCCATGAACCTGTTCACCGCCATGCAGGCCGCCTGGCCTGCCACCCGCCACGACACCGCCATCCTCACCGACGAGGGCCTGGCCTACACCTGGCAGGACCTGGACCGCGCCACGGCCATGATGGCGCGCCTGCTCGACAGCCTGGATCTGCATGGCGAAGGCGGACGCCCCCCGATCGTGGCCGCTCACGTGGACAAATCGGTCGAAGCCCTGATGCTCTACCTGGCCACGCTGCGTGCGGGGTGCGTCTTCCTGCCGCTGAACCCGGCCTATCGCGCCGGCGAGCTGGCCTACTTCATTGAGGACGCACAACCAGCCGTGCTGGTGTGCCGGCCCGCCGACCAGGAATGGGTGATGCCCCTGGCCGCACACGGCGGCGTGCACCACCTGTTCACGCTGGGTGACGACCGACGAGGCAGCCTGCTGGCCCATGCCGCGCTGCAGCACGATGCGCACGAGGTGACGGTGCGGCGCAGCAGCGATCTGGCGGCGGTGCTGTACACCTCGGGCACGACGGGCCGCAGCAAGGGCGCCATGCTGTCGCACGGCAACCTGCTGAGCAATGCCCGCACCCTGCTGCAGCTGTGGGATTGGCGGCAGGACGACTGCCTCATCCATGCCCTGCCCATCTTCCACATCCATGGGCTGTTCGTGGCTTGCCACAACGCGCTGCTGTCGGGCACGCCCATGCGCTGGATCTCACGCTTTGATGCCGGGGCCGTGCTCAGGCAGATGACGGCCACCACCGGCCCGCGCGCCACCGTCTTCATGGGCGTGCCGACCATGTATGGCCGCCTGCTGGCCTCGGACGGCCTGGATGCCGACGCGGCCGCCGGCATGCGCCTGTTCGTGAGCGGCTCGGCGCCCTTGCTGGCCTCGGCATCGGAAGCGTTCACAGCGCGCACCGGCCACACCATCCTGGAGCGCTATGGCATGAGCGAAACCGGCATGCTGTGCTCCAACCCGTGTCGTGCCAGCGAAGGCCCGCGGGTCCCCGGCAGTGTCGGCCGGCCGCTGCCCGGTGTGGGTCTGCGCATCGTCGACGAACAAGGCCGGCATCTGGCCACCGGGGCGATCGGCCATGTGGAAGTGCAAGGCCCCAATGTGTTCCAGGGCTACCTGGGCATGCCCGACAAGACGGCCGAGTCGTTCACGCCCGATGGCTGGTTCAAGACCGGCGATGTGGGCCACATGGACGAGCGGTGCTACGTCTTCCTCAGTGGCCGCGCCAAGGATCTCATCATCTCTGGCGGCTTCAACGTCTACCCGGCTGAAGTTGAAGACCACATCGACAAGCTGCCGGGCGTCATCGAATCTGCGGTGATCGGCGTGCCGCATCCGGACTTTGGCGAAGGTGTGCTGGCGGTCGTGGTGATGCGGCCGGATGTGGCACTGGATGAAGACGCCATGATCGCCACGCTCAAGCAGGCGATGGCCAACTTCAAGGTGCCCAAGCGCATCTTTGCCCTGCCCGACCTGCCTCGCAATGCCATGGGCAAGGTGCAGAAAAACCTGTTGAGGCAGCAGTTCCAGGAGACCTTCGAGGCCGCCTGACGAAACCGTCCCTCCATACAACACGCCTTGAGGCCACCGCCACCGAGGTGGCCTTTTTGTTGAGTCTTCGCGGAATTCCGGGGGAACGTCCACAGACCTGGGTGAAACCGGCGCTTTCGCGATGCAGCGCGAGCCGCGTAGCAAGTTCCACGGCACAAGCTCATGGTGAGCACCACAGGGCAGTCCTGCCTGAAGAGCCTCTTTGTTTCAGCCTTCGTTTCAATCGTAGGAAAGCGGGCCATACAAACGAAACCAATCCCCCCGCAAGAGCGATGTCCTAAGAAACGGCGCTGAAACCGCCGGTCGCGACAGTGATGCCTGTGCCGCAGCGATGCCATCCAGCCACCCACACCGGGTCAAGGCCAGCAGCGGTCAACTGATCCAACCCTCTCTCAACGCATCACATCCAACCGGAGCAACATCATGGCCATCATCGAATTCCACGACTTCCTCGGCGACGACGTCATCAGCATCGACGGCGACGACCACCCCGAATCCATCGACGTCATGGACGACGCCAGCGACATCGGTCTCGCCATCCTGCAGGCCTTCAGCGGCATCGCCGACTTCTTCCTGGCCGACTACGCCTACGAGATCAACGCCGGCGGCGGCAACGACACCGTCAAGGCCAACGACGAAAACGACACCATCAGTGGCGGTGCCGGCAACGACGTCATCTACGGCTACGACGGCGACGACGTGATCAACGGCGACGAAGGCCGCGACGAGATCCACGGCGGCGGCGACGAAGACACCATCCACGGCGGCACCGATTCCGACTGGCTGTACGGCGACACGGGCGACGACAAGATCTATGGCGACGAGGGCGACGACCTCCTTGAAGGCGGCTGGGGCGATGACTCGCTGTATGGCGGCGCAGGCAAGGACACCCTGCGCGGCGGCTACTGGGAAGACGTGCTCGACGGCGGCGACAACGACGACGTCCTGGAAGGCAACACCGGCGACGACACCATGTACGGCGGCAACGGCAACGATGCGCTGTACGGCGGCGACGACGACGACACAATGCACGGCGACGCCGGCAACGACTGGCTGGACGGCGGCGACGAAATCAACACGATGTACGGCGGCGCCGGCGACGACGCCTACATCGTGCGCAACGCCACGGACGACAAGGTCATCGAAGTGGCCGGCGAAGGCGAAGACACCGTCTACATGGCCACTGGCGCCTACACCTTGACCTCCAACGTGGAAATCGCCCGTGTGCACAGCAGCTGGAGCGGCAGCGTCAGCATGGCCGGCAATGAGCTGGACAACAAGCTCTACGGCGGCAGCGGCGCCGACAAGATGTATGGCAACGCTGGCAACGACTACCTCGACGGCGGCGATGGGGCCGACACCATGTCCGGCGGCATCGGCAACGACACCTATGTGGTCAACACCAATGCCGACCTCGTCTCGGAAAACGCCAACGCCGGCACCGACACCGTCGTCTCCCTGATGAGCGAGACCACGCTGGCGGCCAACGTCGAGAACCTGCAGCTGATCGCCGGCTATGCGGCCAACGCCACGGCCAACAACCTGGCCAACGACATCACCGGCAACAACTACAACAACACCATCTACGCCCAGGGCGGCAACGACACCGTCTCATCGTGGTCGGGCGACGACTGGGTCTACGGCGGCGACGGCAACGACCAGATCGATGGCGGCTTCGGCAGCGACCGTCTGTATGGCGATGCCGGCAACGACAAGATCTACGGCTCCTTCGGCGTGGACTTCGTGTGGGGCGGCACGGGCGATGACTTCATCAGCGGCGGCAACGACGGCGACATCCTCAACGGCGAAGAGGGCAACGACCACATCCTGGGCGATGCAGGCAACGACTTCATCAACGGCGGCGCAGGCAACGACATCCTGACCGGTGGCGACGGCAACGACAACATCAACGGCGGTGCCGGTCGCGACCTGCTCAACGGCGGCGCGGGCTACGACACCTTCAAGTTCACGACGCTGTCGGAATCGAGCGCCGCGGCCTGGGACACCATCAACGCCTTCCAGACGGGCATCGACAAGCTCGACCTGTCCGGCATCGACGCCGACACCACCGTGGCCGGCAATCAGGCCTTCCACTTCAGCGCCAGCAAGCCCTTCTTCACCTCGGCAGGTGACCTGTGGGTGACGACGAACGGCAGCGTCACGCAGCTTCTGGGCGATGTGAACGGCGACGGTGTGGAAGACTTCCGCCTGGATCTGACTTCCGCTTCGGTGCAGGCTGCCGACCTGGTGCTGTAAATCGGGCGGCCGATCCGGCCGAGCAAGATGGGATATCGTTCACGCTGTTGTCCACCCACAAAGGAGACAGGCATGAACGAGATCCCATCCCTGCAAGGCCGGGTCAGCCCTGAAGAATGGCAACTGCGCGTGGACCTGGCCGCGGCCTATCGGCTCGTGGCCTTGTACGGTTGGAGCGATCTGATCTTCACGCACATCTCCGCACGCATTCCGGGCCCGGATCACCACTTCCTCATCAACCCCTACGGGATGCTGTTCGAAGAGATCACGGCCTCCAGCCTGGTCAAGGTGGACCAGGCCTGCAACAAGCTCAGCGAATCGCCCTTTCCCGTCAACCCGGCCGGCTTCACCATCCACAGTGCGGTGCATGCCGTGCGCGAGGACGCCGGCTGCGTGATGCACACACACACGCGTGCCGGCGTCGGGTGTCTCGGCGCAGACAGAATGGCGTGCTGCCCATCTCGCAGCAAAGCACCTTCGTGCTGGCCTCGCTGGCCTATCACGACTACGAAGGTGTGGCCTTCCGCGAGGAAGAAAAGCCCCGCCTGCAAGCCGATCTGGGCGAAAAGAACTTCCTGATGCTGCGCAACCATGGCCTCTTGACCGTGGGCCGCACCATCGCCGATGCCTTCCTCAACATGTATGTGTTCGAGTCGACCTGCCAGATCCAGTTGGCGGCACAATCGGGCGGCGCCGAACTCACCGAAGTCAATCCCCTGATCCTGCAAGGTGTGGCGCACGCGATGAAGGTGCAGACCAGCGGCATGGGCGGTGCCTTTGCCTGGCCTGCGCTGATCCGCAAGCTTGAACGACTCGACCCCTCCTACAAGACATGAAGCAAGTGTGGATCGTGACCGGCCTTGTTGCAGCAGCCCTGGCCGTGGCTGCGCTGATCGTCGGCGGGCGTGATCTGTTGACCTCCAAGCCCGAGGGCACACCGCCCGGTGAGCAGACCACCCAGACCGATCAAGGTGGGCAACTGCCCTGGCAGATCGAGGTGCTGCGCAATGGCAGCAGCATCGTGATGGGCCTGACGCTGGCGAACGACGGCAGCGGCAGCACACTGCAGGACGCCGCCGATCAATGGGGCGACGCCATGCAGATCGCCATCATCGCGGCCCCGGGTGAGGCGGGCACGCTCGAAGCCTTCGTCGATCCGGCCAGCGCAGGCTTCATCAACGGCAAGGCCATCATCACGGCCCACTTGCCCGCCGACACACTCAAGGCCATGCGCGAGCGCGCCGTGAAAACCGAGTTCATGGAAAGCACCACGCGCAAGTACACGCTCAGCCCTGAAGACCGGCAGGCCGCCATGCAGGCGCCCATCTCGGCCTTGAGCTTCATCCCGCAAGCCAATCTGGACGAAGCCACCATCGTGGCCCGCTTCGGCCCGCCCGCCGAGCGCGTGCGCAGCAACGGGCACCTGGAACACTTCCTCTATCCAGGCAAGGGCCTGGACATCGCGCTGGACACCGAGGGCAAGGAACTGCTGCAGTATGTGGCGCCCTCAGCCTTCACCGAGAAGCTGCGCGTGCCCCTTCAAAGCCAGCGCTGAGTTCATCGATCTCGCGATCCTTGGCCACCCACATCTCGTTGATCCAGGCCTGCAGCGGCGCACGGCCGGGGGCTTCGCCCTGCTCGTTGACCAGCAGGTGTTTGGGGATGGGCAAGAGGCGCACCTTCACGATCACATCGTCCACCCGGCCGGTGAGCAGGTCCACAAAGGTGGGCACCCCATGGGGATACACGATGGTCACGTCCACCAGGCCATCGAACATCTCGCCCATCGTTTCCAGTGCCATGCCGATGCCACCCGTCTTGGGCTTGAGCAGGTGCTTGTACGGCGTCTTGGTTTCGCTGCGCCTTGGCCGGCGTGTAGCGCGTGCCTTCCATGAAGCTGATGACGGAGGTGGGGATCACGCGGAACTTCTCGCAGGACTTGCGCGCCGTCTCCAGATCCTTCTGGGCGCTCTTGCCGCCTTTTCGCCGCATGAAAGGAAAGTCCAGCGCCCACCAGGCCAGGCCCATGAAGGGCACATAGATCAGCTCATGCTTGATGAAGAACTTGAGCAGCGGGATGCGACGGTTGAACACCTTCTGCAGCACGAGGATGTCCACCCAGCTCTGGTGGTTGCTGCTGACCAGGTACCAGCCCTTGTAATTGAACCCATCGATACCGCTGACTCGCCAGCCGCTGTTGCCCACCGCGCGGATCCACAGCCCATTGATGCCGATCCAGATTTCGGCCAGGCCATTGAGGATCCAGTCCACCACGACACGCACGATGCGCAAGGGCAGCACCAGCTTGATCAGCGCGAACGGCATCAGGATGGAAAACATCGTGAGCGTGTTGCACAGCAGCACAGCGCTGGCCAGGGTTCCTTTGATGGCTGACGCGATCCGTTGAAGCATGGACGTGATCAAGAAGAGAAGGAGAACAAAGCCGCACCCCCGGTTCACAAGCGCGGCGGAACCGGGATTATGTGCACAGTTGTACAGGAAACCGAGGGCGGGCCCCCTTTTCAAGCCGCAGGGCCCTGGCTTAAGTTCGTTCCTCGACAAGCCGCCATCTGACGAATCCCCGCGGCCAGGAGACCCCCATGCCCGCGACCGCCTACGCCGCCGCACCCCGTGTCGCCGCCCCTGCCGATGCCGGCTCCGCATCGGCCATGGTGCGCTGGACGCAATGGGAAGCCTTGTCGGAGTGGCTGGGCGAGGTGTTGCTGCGGCCGCGCGGTTGCGCGGATTTCGCGATGGAAGCGGGCGGCCTGGCCGATGCGCTCATGCGCCTGACTTACGAAGACCCCGACGTCTCGATCTTCCACATGGTGCATGCGCGGCACGAGAAGGTACGCCGCTACAGCGTGCTGCACGCCATGCACACCGGCATGCTGCTGGCGCTGATCGGACGCCGCAAGGAATGGGGCGCTGCACGCACGGCCACGGCCGTCAAGGCCGGGCTGACGATGAACATCGCCATCACCGCCCTGCACAATGAGCTGGCCCTGCAGACCCATCCATTGACCGAAGACCAGCAGGCACGCATCCAGCGCCATCCGCTGGACAGCGCCCGGATGCTGGGCGAGCTGGGTGTGCAGGACACCGACTGGCTGACCGCCGTGGCACAACACCATGAAGAGCCCGATGGCCACGGCTATCCCGGGCGCCTGGTGCAGGTCGATGCCCTGGCCGATGCCATCCGCACCTGCGATGTCTTCGGCGCCAAGATCAGCCCACGCATCGGCCGCGATGGCATGCCCACGCCGCGCGCTGCGGCAGAGATTTTCCGCCAGCGCAGTGCCAGCTACTTCGGCGCCACCATCATCCGCGAGTTGGGCCTGTATCCGCCCGGCTGCCTGGTGGAGCTCGATTGCGGCGAACGCGGCGTCGTGGTGCAGCGCAGCCGCGATCCCAAGGCACCTCAGGTGGTGCTGATTGGCCAAGGCCAGGGCGTGCTGCCGCTGGCCACGCTGCGCCGGGCCGACACCGGTCGGGGCACCGGCCGCCAGATCGTGGGCGCGGCCACGGATCAATACTGGTCCGAGCACATCCCGCCCGACGCGATCCTGCGGGCCCGCTGAGCCAGCCGGCCTCACCACAGGTCGGCGCGGGCGCCAAGGGCCTGCTTGTGCTGGGTTGGCCACAACGCGCTACGCTAGCGGGTTCCGATGCAGCCGTTTGACGCTGCTCCTGAACGAAAGCCCCCGCCGTGCTTGCCTGGTTTGAACGCCTGATCGATCCTTATCCCGATGCGCCGCCCGAGGTGCCGCCCTCGGGCTTTTTCGCCTTCCTGTGGGCGGGCACGAAGGGCATGCGCCCCTTCCTGCTGGGCATGACGCTGCTCACAGCCACCATTGGCGCCTTCGAAGCGCTGCTGTTCAGCATGCTGGGCAATGTGGTGGACTGGCTGAGCGCCGTGCCGCCGGCCCAGCTGTGGCACCAGGCCAGCGACAAGCTCCTGCTGCTGGGCGCCATCTTGCTGGCCAGCCCGCTGGCCGTGCTGCTGCAGACGGTGATCAAGCACCAGACCCTGGCCGGCAATTTCCCCATGAAGCTGCGCTGGCAGTTCCATCGGCTGATGCTGGGCCAGAGCATGGGCTTCTATCAGGACGAGTTCGCCGGCCGCGTGGCCACCAAGGTGATGCAGACCGCGCTGGCCGTGCGCGACACCTGCTTCATCGTGGGCGACATCATTGTCTTCGTGGCCATCTACTTCGTCACGATGACGGCGGTGGTGGGCAGCTTCGATCTGTGGCTCATCACGCCCTTCCTGGGCTGGCTCGCGCTGTACCTGTGCTCCATCCGATTCTTCGTGCCCAGGCTGTCGGCCAAGGCCAAGGCACAGGCCGATGCACGCTCGATGATGACGGGCCGCGTGACGGACGCCTACACCAACATCGCCACCGTCAAGCTGTTCTCGCATGCCAACCGCGAGGCCGGCTATGCACGTTCGGCCATGAAGGACTTCATGGGCACGGTGCACGGGCAGATGCGCCTGGTCAGCGGCTTCGAGGTGGTCAACCACACCTTGAGCATGCTGCTGATCCTGTCGGTGTGCGGCCTGTCGCTGTGGCTGTGGACGCAGGGCAAGGTGGGCATCGGCGCAGTGGCCGCGGGCACCGCCATGGCACTGCGCCTGAACGGCATCTCGCACTGGATGATGTGGGAGGTGGCCATGCTGTTCGAGCACGTGGGCACGGTGCAGGACGGCATCAACACGCTGTCGCGTCCGCATTCGGTGGTGGACCGGCCCGATGCACAGCCCCTGCGCGTCACGCGTGGCGAGGTCGTCTTCCGCGACGTGGGCTTCGCCTATGGGGGCGAGCGCAAGGTCATCGAACACCTGAACCTGCACATCCGCCCCGGCGAGAAGATCGGCCTGGTGGGCCGCTCGGGGGCGGGCAAGTCGACCATCGTCAACCTGCTGCTGCGCTTCTACGATGTCGAGCAGGGCCAGGTGCTGATCGACGGGCAGGACGTCAGCCGCGTCACGCAGGAGAGCCTGCGCGCACAGATCGGCATGGTCACGCAGGACACCTCGCTGCTGCACCGCTCGGTGCGCGACAACATCCTGTATGGCCGCCCGGATGCCGACGATGCGGCCATGATGCGTGCCGCGCAAAAGGCCGAGGCGCACGAGTTCATCCAGACCCTCAGCGACCCCAAGGGACGCACGGCGTATGACGCGCATGTCGGTGAGCGCGGCGTGAAGCTGTCGGGCGGCCAGCGCCAGCGCATCGCGATTGCACGGGTGATGCTCAAGGACGCGCCCATTCTGTTGCTCGACGAAGCCACCAGCGCGCTCGACTCGGAAGTGGAAGCGGCCATCCAGGCCAGCCTGTATCGCCTGATGGAGGGCAAGACCGTGGTGGCCATTGCGCACCGGCTGTCCACCATCGCAGCGATGGACCGGCTCATCGTGCTCGATCACGGCCGCATCGTCGAAGAAGGCGATCACGCCAGGCTGCTGGCCCGTGGCGGCCTGTATGCGCGCCTGTGGGCGCATCAGAGCGGCGGCTTCCTCGGCGAAGAGACGGACGAGGACGAAGACACGCGGGATCAGGCCGTGGCCTGATGCGATGAAGGCGGCAGGGGCGCGAAGCCCGAGCGCCGCTCGGGCAAGGCGATGCCTTCGGCCTGCGCCAGCGTGATGAGCGCCTCTTCCATGATGGCGCGGGCATGGCCGGCCACCCGGTACAGATAGGCATGCAAAGCCACATCGGCCGGTTCGCGGCTTTCGCAGTCGGCGCTGTAGGCCTCGAACTGGCCGAGCATGGTCACCAGGTCGGCCAGGTGTCGCGGGCACTCGCAACTCACGCGCGGCATGTGCTGCACCAGTTGCACCAGGGCCGCACCATCGAAGCGCGGCGGCGGAGCCGGATCCGGCACCGCGCGCAGGCCACGCGCCACGCTGCGCCAGCCGCGCACCGCATCCATCAACGCCTGCTGCAGCACGGCGGGCTGTACCGGCGCACGGCGCAGCACGACCCCGCGCGCCTGCAAGGCACCCAGCACCTGGCTGTTGGCAAAGCCATAGACCACGATCACCTGCCGCACGCCAGCCACGCGCGCCAGCCGCATCAGCCAGTCGACGGACTCCATGTGCATGGCGCCCAGATCGGCCAACAGCACATCCGCCTGCATGCGCTGCACGGACAGCTCGGAAGCCGGACTGCCATCGATCGCACCAGTGATCTGCACACCCGGCATGGCCGCCAGCGTGGCGTGCCAGCGCGCCTGGGCGTCGGCGCCCACCAGCAGCACCTGCACAGGGTCCTCGACCGGAACGGTCTCCACGCGGGGCAGCCCGGGCCCGGTGCCCTTGAGCACCGCATCGGCCTGCTGCGCTTCATCGACCATGTCCTGCAGCGCAGCGGTCTCCATGCGCGCCAGCATCCCGATGCCGTGCCCCCGGTTGACCAGTTGCTTGATCAGCACCAGCCGACGCACGTCCTGACTGGAATACAGCCGCTGCCCGGTCGGCGACTGGGCCGGCCCCACCACCTGGTAGCGGCGCTCCCAGACGCGCAAGGTCGCCACGGGGATGTTGACCATGCGTGCGGCCGCACTGCTGCGGTAGCGGGGGATCAACGCGTCATCGAAAGCGGTCTCTGCCTGCGTCATGTCATCGGCCGTCCATGAAACGAACCCACCTTGAGTCCGGTGACGTGATTCTGTCCGCAAGGTGCATAGGCCGCAGGCAAGAAGTCGATTCAATTCCGGGTCAATCGGATGGCGCGCCACCTGCATGGCGCCAGCCACACGTCAGCCTGGGGCCAATGTCACGCCATTTCTGTGACACGCGACAGGATGCCGTGGGGCTGCGCCTTCGCCAGCCAGGCCTCGAACTGATCGGCGGGCATCGGCTTGGCAAACCAGTAGCCCTGGCCCTCCTTGCAGCCCAGCGTCTGCAAGGTCTGCATCATCGGGCGCGTCTCCACGCCCTCGGCAATGGTCTTGAGGCCCATGCTGGCGGCCATCTGCAGGATGGCCCGCACGATGGCCACGTCCTCGGGGTGCCGCTCCAGATCGCGCACGAAGCTCTGATCGATCTTGAGCTTGTCCACTGAGAGCCGGCGCAGGTAGGACAGGCTCGAATAACCCGTGCCGAAATCGTCGATGGCCAGGTGCACACCCAGCGCCTTGAGGCTGCTCAGACGTGCCTGCACGCTCTCGACATCGCTGATGAGCACGGATTCGGTCAACTCCAACTCCAGCAGGTCGGGCGGCAGGCCGCTGCGCTCAAGGGCCTGCGCCACCACGGCCTCCACATCGCCCCGGCGGAACTGCAGGGCCGACAGATTGACCGCCACGCTCAGGGGCGCAAGCCCCTGGTCCAGCCAGGCGCGGCCCTGGCGGCACGCCTCGTCGATGACCCAGTTGCCGATCGGCACGATCAGGCCGCTTTCTTCGGCCAGCGGGATGAAGCGCCCCGGCGGCACCAAGCCCCACTCGGGGTGCTGCCAGCGGATGAGGGCCTCCACGCCGAAGACCTCGCCGGTCTCCAGATTGACCTGCGGCTGGTAGTGCAGCACGAACTGACCGAGCTCCAGCCCCTTGCGCAGGCCATTGAGCAGCGTCAGCCGCTCCATGGATTCGGTGTTCATCCGGTCATCGCAAAAGCGGAAGGTGTTGCGGCCTTCGGCCTTGGCCCGGTACATGGCCGAGTCCACCCGTTGCAGCAGGCTGTCGAAGTCCTCGCCGTCCTCCGGCGCCATCGCGATGCCGGCCGAGGCGGAGGTCACCAACTCGTGCCCGTCGAGCTCCAGCGGCTTGCGCAACTCGTCCATCAGCTTGCCGACGATGCGCGCCACCGTGTCGACATCCGGCTGCTCCTTGATGATGAGCAGGAACTCGTCGCCGCCATGCCGGCACACCGTGTCCGACTGGCGCACCTGCGACTGCAGCAGCTTGGCCACATGGCACAGCAGGCGGTCGCCCCAGGCATGGCCCAGCGAATCGTTGATGGTCTTGAAGTTGTCCAGATCCAGCAGCACCAGGGCCACGTGCGTCTGGTGCCGCCGCGCATCGGCAATGGCCTGCATCAGGCGGTCACGGGCGAGTTCGCGGTTGGGCAGGCCGGTGAGCTGATCGTGGAAGGTCAGGAAGGTGGCACGGCGTTCGGCCTCGCGCCGCTCCAGCACCTCGGCACGCAGGCGCCGATAGGGATTGCTCACGCTGGTGACGAAGACGGCGCGATAAATGTAGAAGTAGGCAACGACCTTGTAGACGTGCCCCATCAGGTTGAAGAGATCGTGCACATCGCGATAGCGCGTCAGGCACAGCTCGGACAGGATGGTGATGAATGCAGCGGAGCACAGGTCCGACGTGCTGTAGCCCTCGTCGTGCGGTGGATGGCGCAAGAACCCCCAGACGGCCACGCACAGCAGCGCGATCACGCCGTATTCGGCGGTGACCTTGAACAGCGTCAGGCCCTGCCCGTCGACGAAGGTGCGCGGCCACACCGCAGGCATGCCCAGATTGATCACGTAGGCAGCCCCGCTCAGTGCCAGCACCAGCGCCAGGAGTGCATGGCGCTGCCACGCACGCGTCAGGGGCCGAAGCTGGAAGACCGCCGCGGCCACGAGCGTGATGGCGGCTGCATAGCGCGCCACGAGCCAGAACTGGATCGCCTTCTCCGAGCCGGATGGCGTGACGAAATCCGGCATGCCCTTGAAGGACACGGTGTGCCCGAAATCGATGAGCCCCACGGCCAGGAAGCCGCAGCCGACCAGCAGGATGTTGCCCGGCTGCGCCGAGGTGCCGGCATGCCAGGCCACCGAGAACACCAGCAGGGCGGCCACCACCGCCGTGAATTCCAGCACGGTGTGCATGGCCACGGTGTAGAGGCCGTCGACGGCAGCCTCCGGCATCAGCGGCAGGTCAAGCCATGCCAGCGCGAGGATCAGCGTGAGCCCGAACAGCACGCCCCAGGGCAATGCCGCCAGGGCCGCCCGGCGGGCATCCGGGGCCGGCACAGCGGTGGCATCCACGGCAGCTTGCGGGGTGATGGACATACCTTGAAAGGCGCCGCGCAACCCTCGGCCACGACGACGCGATGTCAGTCTCGTATGCCCATATCGGTATCCGCAACCCCAGTCTTGAGCCAGCGGCATCCGGCCCAAACAAAAAGCCGCCTGGCCCCGCAAGGGACTCAGGCGGCCGCCCGGAGGGGAAAAAAGCCTCAGGCGTCCAGCGGCGTGATCCCGGCGATCGCCCAGTCGCGGCTGCCGTCCTCGGGTTTCACGATGTGCCACAGCTCGTTGAAGGGGTGGGCTCCCGCCTCTTCCTCCTCACGGATGAGGCCATGGAAACGGACGGAAACGATCCAGTGGCCATCTTCGCGGGCCGTGTCCTGGATCTCCGCATCCAGTTGCATCACGTCGGTCTGGTTCTTGGCTGCGCCCCGCTCCTGCAGGTCCACACGCAAAGAAGCGAACAGCTCCGGCGTGGTGAACTTGCGCAGGTCATCGATGTTGCCGGCATCGTTGGCGGCCTGCAGGCGGATGAAGATCATCTTGGCCACGCGCTGGAAGCCTTCGGCATCGAAGCCTTCAGGCACCTGCCCTGGCGCACCCACCAGGCCGGCGGCCGACGAACCTGCGCCAACCGCAGCCACCGAGGCTGGCGCGGCAGAAGTGTCGCTGGCGCGGCGCTGCATGGCCTGTGCAGCCGGAGCCACCTCCTGCCCCGCGCCATAGGGCGCGCCTGCTCCGGCCAGACGCGGCCCTTGCTGCACCGGCCCGCCCCGCAGGCGGCGCATCAGCCACCCGATGACGACCACGGCCAGCAGGGCCACCAGCGCCATCGTCATGAAATTGGCCAGGGCCTCGCCCATGCCGAAATGGCTCATCAGCGCGGCGATGCCCAGGCCTGCCGCCAGCCCGGCAATCGGCCCCATCCAGGAGCGGCGCCCGGGCTGGGCAGCCGGCTGCTGCCCCGGTGCCGCCGGTGCGGCGGCCTGGTTCTGCTGACCGGCACGGTTTTGATTCGGGGACGGCGCCGGAGAGGCATCCGGCTGGCGCGGCGGCATCTGGCGCTGCATGCCGGAAGCGCGACCGCCACCCAGCCGCTTGGCCTCCGCGTCGATGGGCACCGACACCGATCCGATCCCCGCCACGGCCACAGAGATGGCCACCAGACTGTTCTTCCAATTCATCGCTGCTTCTGTCCTTGCCCAATGCTGGGCTTCATTGCACGTGCGCGCATTGTGCGCAGCTTGCGCGGCCGCATGCACAACTTTTCCGGACAGAAGGGCGATCTTTACATCCCTTAAAAATCGAGCGGGAGGCCGGCATCACGCCGCGCCAAGGATCTCCTGCGCGGCGCGCTCACCGGACCGCACGGCGCCGTCCATGTAGCCTGACCACACCGGCGAGGTCTCGGTGCCGGCCCAGTGAAGCCGCCCGATGGGCGCTCGCCAGACCGGGCCGAAGCCCGTCATCACGCCGGGTGGGCAAACGCCCGTGTAGCCGCCTGCGCTCAGGGCCTCGGCCTGCCAGTTCATCTCCACATACGCGCGCGGCGTGGCAGCGGCCGAGCCGAAGTAGAAGCTGAAGGCCTCCAGGATCTTGGCCTTGCGCGCGGCGTCCGTCATCAGGGTCGCGTCGATGGCATCCTGCCCTTCGATGAAGCCCATCATGATGCCGGGCGCATCCGGCCCTTCGGGCGAGACATCAAAGGTCACCTTGGTGAGGAAGGCATCGCTGGAGACCTGTCCGTTCAGGCCCTGATCGCGCCAGAAGGGGCGGTCGTAGACGGCATGCACCTTCCACACCGAGCCCATCGGCACGCGCTGCATCAACTGAAGCCGCGCCTGCATCGCGCCGGCCATGGGCGAATAGTCCAGCCGGCTGGCCACCCAGGGTGACATGGCCACCACCACACGGTTGGCACGCACCGTGAAGCCATCGCCCAGGATGGTGACGCCCGTGCTGTCCTGCGTGATGCGCCGGGCCAGTGCGTTGAATAGCAGGCGCTGCGCGCCCAGCGACTGCGCCATGGCGATGGCAATGCGCTGCGAGCCGCCCACCACGTGATCCTGCTGCGCGCCGCCGGTGGTGCTCAACAGGCTGGTGAGGCCGCCGCCCGATCGCACGTAGAACAGGAAGTACAGCATCGAGATGCCCGCTGGCTCCGTGCACAGCAGGGCCAGCACCGCCGTGCGCAACAGGTTGCGCGCATCGCGGGTGGACACGTTCTTGTCGATCCAGCCCTGCACGGTCATGGCGTCGTACTCGGCGGCCTTGGCGGCCGTCCAGGGCGCGTCCAGCGGAATCTCGTTGGCCAAAGAATCGAGCTTGAGCAGCGCCAGGCCCGCATCGGCCGAGGCAAGGAGATTGGCCGTGGGGATGACGCCGGTATAGGTGGTGCGCTTGCCGCGGGCCACATTCACCAGCTTGCCGGTGTCGTACACCGGCGCGGTCGCGATGCCGAACTCCTTGGCCAGGGCATACATGCGGTCTTGCGTCGGGCCGAGGAATTCGGCGCCGCCGGCCACCATCAGTTGATCGTAGGGCGCAGGCAGGCGCTGGTTGAAACAACGGCCCCCCACGCGATCGCGGCCCTCCAGCACGAGCACATCGCGGCCGGCGGCCACCAGAGCGCGCGCACAGGCCAGCCCGGCATACCCGGCACCGATCACGGCCACATCGGTGGTGTAGGAGCCCCGTGTCGGCGTGCCCGTCTGGGCCGAGGCGAGGCCCTCGGGCCCGGCAGGCAGCAGGGAAGCCACCGCAGCGGCCGACATGCCACCCAGCCAGCGGCGGCGATCGTTTGGTTTGGAATCCATGACGAAAAATGTTTGGATGCGTTAAATGCGGCCAAGCATGTCGGAGATCCCCTTCGCCTGAAACGGGAATTGCCCCGACGACCCCCACGGACATGTGGCGCGAAATGCCCATTTCACGGGCGATGGGCGAACGGATGGCAACAAGCCCGGACCGAACCGGCCGCACGACGGGCTAGCATCCAAGGCCAAAGCCCGAGGCAGCACCATCCCCAGGCGGCGTCTGCCATGTCAGGCCACATTCATGCAGGATCCCCACCATGAGCACCCATTTCGAAGACCTCGCCGACCGCAACCTCGCTGAAGCCATCCGCATCCACCACCGCTGGCAGCCCGGCGCGCGCATGCTCGAACTCAACGGCGTGCTGCTGCACCAAGGCACGGCCCCCCTGCCTTTGCCCTTCAACAACTGCGTGGTGCGCACCGATCCTGCCGTGCAGCCCGAGCAGGTGCTGGCCCAGGCGGAGGCTTTCTTCGGCCAAGCCTCGAACCCCTTCGCCATCCTGACCATGAGCCGCCCCGATGTCGATCTGGATGCCTGGCTGGGGGCCCAGGGGTTCACGGCCATGTCGCACCTGCCTGCGATGCTGGCCGAGGCGCCGGTGCCAGTGCCGCAACTGGATGCGCCCTGGCAGGTGTCCGTGCTCAACCGCCTGGAAGACACGCCCGGCTTCATCGAGGTGTGCGGCCTGGCCTACGAAACGCTGGGCCTGCCGCCGATGTTCATGCCCTCGTACTTCGGCGCGCCGGAGCAGTTGCTGTCGCCGGAGGTGACCATCGCCGTGGCCCGCGATGGAGACAGGCGCATCTCGGCCGCGGCCCTGGTGCTGCACACAGGTGAGGTGTCCGGCGTGTACTGGGTGGGCACGGCCCCTGCGGCGCGCGGCCACGGCCTGGCAGCCGCCTGCACCGCCACCGTCACCAACCTGGCGCTGGAGCGCGGCGCCCGCGCCGTCACCCTTCAGGCCACGGAGATGGGCGAGCCCACCTACCGCAAGCTCGGCTTTCGCGAATACGGCCGGATGACGCGCTGGTTCCGCTGAAGCCGCAGCGGCAGCCCCCCAGGCGCATGCCCCTGATCTGCATGGGGCCACTGCGATGAGCCCCCTGCCGGCAGCCTGGCAGGCGACAATAGCGGGTTGTCCGCCTGTTGCCTGCCATGTCGTCGACCCTTGAGTCCCCTGCCACCCCCGCTGTGCCCAAAGCCCCCAAGGCTTTGACCGCCTACCGCCCTTACTGGGCGAAGCGCTTCGGCACGGCCCCCTTCCTGCCCATGAGCCGGGAGGAGATGAACGAGCTCGGCTGGGACAGCTGCGACATCATCATCGTCACCGGCGATGCGTATGTTGACCACCCCAGCTTCGGCATGGCCGTGATCGGCCGCGTGCTGGAGGCCCAGGGCTTCCGCGTGGGCATCATCGCCCAGCCCGACTGGCAGAGTGCCGACCCGTTCAAGGTGCTGGGCAAGCCCAACCTGTTCTATGGCGTGGCCGCGGGCAACATGGATTCCATGATCAACCGCTACACGGCCGATCGCAAGATCCGCAGTGACGATGCCTACACGCCCGGCGGCATCGCCGGCAAGCGCCCCGATCGCGCCTCGCTCGTGTACGCCCAGCGCTGCAAGGAAGCCTACCCCGACGTGCCCCTCATCATGGGCGGCATCGAGGCCTCGCTGCGCCGCATCGCGCACTACGACTACTGGCAGGACAAGGTGCGCCGCTCCATCCTGATGGACGCCAAGGCCGATCTGCTGCTGTATGGCAATGCCGAACGCGCCATCGTCGAAGTCGCCCACCGCCTGGCCGCGCGCGAGCCCATCGAGCGCATCACCGACGTGCGCGGCACCGCCTTCCTGCGCCGCACCGATGACCCGACCGCCGAAGGCTGGTTCGAGCTGGATTCGACCGAGGTCGACATGCCCGGCCGCATCGACCAGCACATCAACCCGTACATGACCACGGGGCAGCAGGCGGCCGAACAAGGCGGCTCGTGTGCGCTGGAAGAGGCCGGGGAATTTGATCCGGTGAAGGCGGTGAAGGATCCGGCCAAGGCAGCCGCGGCGGCTAAAGCGGCGGAACAAGGCGCAGCGGGCCAACAGGATTTGCAAGGCGGCGCCAAGCCGATCAAGCTGGTGGCCAATCCGGCGCTGGCGGCCAAATCAGCCGCGATCAAGGCCAGCTCTTCATCATCGACACCGGCCACCGCTGCGGCCCGCGGCAAGATCGCCCTCCCGCCGCGCGAACGCACCGTCATCCGCCTGCCCTCGTATGAGCAGGTCAAGAGCGACCCGGTGCTGTACGCCCACGCCAACCGCGTGCTGCACCTGGAGACCAACCCCGGCAATGCCCGTGCCCTCGTGCAGGCGCACGCCCACCGCGATGTGTGGATCAACCCGCCGCCCATCCCCTTGAGCATGGCCGAGATGGACCACGTGTTCGATCTGCCGTATGCGCGCAGCCCGCACCCAGCCTATGCCGACGAGCACGGCGGCCACGATGGCGCGACCAAGATCCCCGCGTGGGAGATGATCCGCTTTTCCGTGAACATCATGCGCGGCTGCTTTGGTGGCTGCACCTTCTGCTCGATCACCGAGCACGAAGGCCGCATCATCCAGAGCCGCTCGGAAGACTCCGTCATCCGCGAGATCGAAGAGATCCGCGACAAGGTCAAGGGCTTCACCGGCGTCATCTCCGATCTGGGCGGCCCGACGGCCAACATGTACCGCATCGGCTGCCGCTCCAAGGAGATCGAGGCCGCCTGCCGCAAGCCCTCGTGCGTCTATCCCGGCATCTGCCCCAACCTCAACACGCATCACGGCCCGCTGATCAAGATGTACCGCCGTGCGCGCGAGCTGCGCGGCATCAAGAAGATCCTGATCGGCTCGGGGCTGCGCTATGACCTGGCCATCAAGTCGCCCGAGTACATCAAGGAACTGGTGACCCACCACGTGGGCGGCTACCTGAAGATCGCGCCCGAGCACACCGAAGGCGGCCCGCTGTCGAAGATGATGAAGCCGGGCATCGGCACCTACGACAAGTTCAAGCAGCTGTTCGAGCAGTACAGCGCCGAGGCCGGCAAGAAGCAGTACCTGATCCCCTACTTCATCGCGGCCCACCCGGGCACCAGCGACGAAGACATGATGAACCTGGCGCTGTGGCTCAAGCGCAATGGCTTCAAGGCCGACCAGGTGCAGACCTTCTACCCCAGCCCGATGGCCACGGCCACGGCGATGTACCACTCGGCCCGCAATCCTTTGAAGGGCATCAGCCGCATCGAGGGCAAGGGCGAGAAGGTGGACATCGTCAAGGGCGAGAAACGCCGCCGTCTGCACAAGGCCTTCCTGCGCTACCACGATCCGAACAACTGGCCGCTGCTGCGCGAGGCGCTCAAGGCCATGGGCCGTGCCGACCTGATCGGCAATGGGCAGCACCATCTGATCCCCTTCTATCAACCGCAGACGGACGGCGCCTACCAAAGTGCGCGGCGCAAGAACTCGACGGTGTCGGGCAAGACCTCGGTGGTGACCACGGGCCGCGTGGGCAAGCGTGCCGATGCGGCCGAGGTCACGCATGACCCGCGGGCCTTGCCCAAGGTCCAGGGCAAGGCTCAGGCGAAGGCGCAGCCCACCTCGCAACCCCGGCGCGGCGTGATGCTGACGCAGCACACCGGGCTGCCACCGCGCGCCACGGGCGGCGGCAAGGCTTCAGCGGGGCGCAAAAAGCCGCGCTGAGTGATGACTGACGTGATGCCTGACGTGGCACGCCGAGCATCCGAGTCGAGGGCCGCGTCAGGTGGCGCGTCAAATGGCACTGTCAGCGCTGTTGCCTCGCTCAGGCCAGCCCATGTTGAGCCCGAGCCTTCAGACACTGCTCATCCCCTGGCATCACGCTGCGGCAGGTGGATGAGCGTTGGGCATAGATCGTGCAGCCCACCTGCTGACCCAAGGGGCCCTCCAAGGCCACACAGCGCACCGGCTTGCGCTGTGTGCCCGCCATGCAGCGGTGCAGCGCCCCGATCGGCACCGTGAGGTGCACAGGCACCGTGCCGCCGGGCGCATCGTCGGCCTCGGCCCAATAGAAGGACACCCGGAACGTGGCACAGCAGGCGCCACAGCGCTGGCAATCGAAAGAGCTGCTCATGGCGCCATTGTCCGCTGCCGCGCTGCCCTCTTGCTGGAAATACTGTATTTATATACAGTTTGAAGGTGATGTATCCACCATCCATTTCAGGAGCGATCCCCATGCTTGACCACATGACCTTCCGCGTGACCGACATCGCGCGCGCCAAAGCCTTCTACAGCGCGGCCCTGGCCCCTTTGGGCTACAGCCTTTCCTTCGAGGGCCACTACGGCATGAACATCCTCGGTTTCGCCTACCCGGATCCTGCCGAGCCCGACGGCAAGAAGGCCGATGTGTGGTTCGTGGACGGCCCCTCCCCCTATGGCGGCCCGCCCGCGACGACCGGCTGCCACCTGTGCTGGCGAGCCGAGAACCGGGCGCAAGTGGATGCGTTCTACCGCGCAGCCATCGCTGCAGGCGGCAAGGACAACGGCGCCCCGGGCCTGCGCCCGGACTATCACGCCAACTACTACGGTGCGTTCGTGATCGACCCGGAAGGCAACAACATCGAAGCGGTGTGCCATCGGGCCGAGTAACTCACAGCGGCCGGATCACTCGATCTCCAGAAGGATCCGGGTGTGATGGTGGCCTGATTCAGCCTCCATCAACCGGCCCTGCAGGATGCGGCCTGGCCTGCAGCGCGCCCGTCAAGCCATGTGAATGCTCCCTGAGCGAGGAATGATTGTGGCGAAAGTGTAGGGACGGATGCGCCAGCACCGCCTCCCCCAGAAGGGTCGCTGTTGTGCGTGCTTGCCAAATTCATCTACCTACCGTACAGTAGGCAACCATGAAGGCGACCTCCTCAGCCCTTGAGGCCGGCGACACGAAGCTCATCATCCTGCGCGCAGCTCGTGAGCTGATCCAGACACGCTCCTACCTGGGCCTGAGCTTTCAGGAACTGGCCGATCGCGTGGGCATCCGCAAGGCCAGCCTCTATCACCACTTCCCATCCAAGGAAGCGCTGGGCATTGCCGTCCTCGAACGCAGCAACGAACAGTTCGGCAAATGGGTCGCGAGCATGCAGGGCACACCCCAGGCTCAGTTGAGCGCCTACATCGCCATGTTCCGCGATGTGCTGGGCGCGGGGCAGCGCGTTTGCCCAGCAGGCGCCATGGGGCCTGGCTGGGACAGCATCGAGCCAGGGCTGCAGCAGGCGGTGCGGCAGATGCGCCAGCGCCAGATCGACTGGCTGACCATCGTGCTGGCTCAGATCAAATCCAGCAGGGTGACGAAGCAAGGCGAGCCGGCGCAACTGGCTGCTGAGGTGTTCGCGCTGTGTCAGGGTGCGCTGCTGTCTGCCCGCATGACGGGGCGCCGCGAAGACTTTGAAGCGGCGGTCGCGCCGCTGATGGAACAACTGCATCTCCCGCCCCTGCCCTGAGCAGGGCTCTTTCCAGGCCGCCGGACCGCCCGGCCTTTTTTTGACACCATTAACCTACCGATCGTTAGGTAGTTTTCGAAAGTGAGGACCACCATGAAAGCCGTCATCGCCGCGTATGCCCGCTCGCCCTTCCACTTCGCCCGCAAGGGCGCACTGGCCGGCATGCGGCCCGACACGCTGACCGCACAGGTGGTGCGGGGCCTGATGGACCGCGCCGACATCGACCCGGCCCTCATCGAGGACCTCATCCTGGGCTGCGCCTACCCCGAAGGCCCGCAGGGCAACAACCTCGCCCGCCTGGTCGTCTTTCTTGCCGGCCTGCCCGAGCAGGTGGGCGGCATGACGATCAACCGCTTTTGCGGATCGTCGATGTCGGCCATCCACATGGCCGCCGCGCAGATCGAAGCGGGCATGGGCGAGGCCTTCATCGCGGCCGGCGTGGAGTCGATGACGATGGTGCCGCAAGGCGGTCTGCACTTCGACCCCAGCCCGGACCTGATCGCGCAGTTCCCGCAGGCCTACATCACCATGGGCGAGACGGCCGAGAACGTGGCGCAGCGCTACAGCGTCCTGCGCACCGATCAGGAAGCCCTCGCGCTCGCCTCTCACCGCAAGGCCACGGCCGCGCAAACCGCAGGCCATCTGCACGATGAGATCGTGCCCATCGTCATGCCTGACGGCGGCCGCATCACGGCCGATGGCTGCATCCGCCCGCAGACCACCCTGGAAGCGCTGGCCGGACTCAAGCCCGCCTTCCGCCCCGATGGGGTGGTGACGGCGGGCACCTCGTCCCCGCTGACCGATGGTGCGGCCGCGGTGCTCGTGGTCAGCGAGGACTTCGCGGCACGCCACCACCTGCGCCCGCTGGCCCGCATCCGCGCCTTCGCGACGGTGGGCTGCGACCCGACCGAGATGGGCATGGGCCCGGTGCCGGCGACCCGCAAGGCGCTCGCCAGGGCCGGTCTGCGCGTGGACGACATCGATGTCGTCGAGCTCAACGAAGCCTTCTCATCGCAGGCGCTGGCCTGCATGCGGCAGCTGCATCTCGATCCGGCCAAGGTCAACGTGGATGGCGGCGCGCTCGCGCTGGGCCATCCCCTGGGCGCCACGGGGGCGCGCATCACCGGCAAGGCCGCGGCCCTGCTGTCACGCGAAGGCGGGCGCTTCGCTGTCGCCACCCAGTGCATCGGCGGCGGACAAGGCATCGCCACGGTGCTCGAAGCCCTCCGCTGACCCGCAAGACCACGCCACGACGCAAGCATCGCGCCACCGCATCCCGCACACCGCGCCTGCATGCCATCGCTTCTTCGCAAAGGAGATCCACATGTCCGCCATCCTCGACTTCACCCGGCCCTCGCCCGCCGGCACATCTGACCGTCACGACTGGCAGCACGTCTTCAACGCCATGGTCCACCCGCGCCGCGTGCCGATGGACGACCAGGAATCGCTGCACCTGTACCACGCCCATGCCGGCGTGCTGCCGTTCGAAGGCGAATCGCTGTCCACTTGGCATTGGGGCATCCAAGGGCCCCGCGTGCTGCTGATCCATGGATGGGAGAGCCGTTCCACCCACTGGCATGCCTGGGTGCCGGCACTGCTGGCGGCCGGCTTCCGGGTGAGCGCTCTGGATCTGCCCGCGCACGGGCATTCCAGCGGTGCATCGACCGATGTCGTGCAATGCGGGCGCGCCGTGCTGGCCTTTGCCCGCCAACTGGGCAGCGTGCATGGTGTGGTGGCGCACTCGATGGGATCGGCCGCCACGCTGCATGCGTTCGCGCATGGGCTGGAGGTCCAGGCCAGCGTGCATCTGGCCGGGCCCTCGTCGGTGCGCCGGGTGCTGCAGGGTGTGGCCCGGGCGGGGCGGCTGGATGACGGAGGAACGCAAGCCCTCATCCAGGCTTTCGAACAGCGCACGGGGCAACCTGTCGATGACATGGAAGCCGCCGCACTGGCCAGCGGGATGAAGCACCCTGCCCTCCTCTGCCATGATCCGGCCGACGCCGAAGTGCCTCTCCATGAGTCACGCGTGCTGGCCGCCCACTGGCCGCTTGCCCGGCTGCTGGAAACACCAGGCACCGGCCACCGCCGCATCCTGCGCGATGCCGAGGTCATTCAAGCCGGGGTGCAAGCCCTGAGGCCACTCGGCGCGTCACGGTAGCACTTCGCGGCCAAGGGCCCGGCACGTTCACCGGCCGAAGCCGCCCAGCCAGATGCCGGCCCACAGCAGGTTGAACAACAAGGCGCCGGCCACCACATGACCGAAACGGGCACCGCCAGAGAGATAGGCCGCCGTGGCCCGTGTGGCGCCATTGGCGGCCAGTGCCACCAGCAATCCGGTGATCAGCATCGCGTGGTCGATGCGGCCCGATCCCGCCAGCGCCATCAGGCTGGCCATGGGCGCATGCGCGTCGGCAAAGGCTGCGACGGCTGTGCCCGCCAGCAGGCCGCCGGTGCCCATGCGCTGCGCCAGGTTCACGAGCACGGCCCCGCCGAGCAGCAGGGCCGACACGATCATGGCTTCGCGCACCCGCAAGACCCGCCCTTGCGTCAGCGCGTCGGACGAGGCCTGGCGATCGCCCTGCCGCCACAGCAGCAGCCCCAGCAGCAGCGGCACCGCCACACCCCAGGCCACAAAGGGCACCAGGGTGCCGGTGATGCGTGGCGCCACCACCAGCGACATCAACAGCAGTTGCAGCCAGGTGGCGGCCATCGACAGCACCGCGGCACACCAGCACAGGCGCATGGGCGCACGGCCTTCGCGCGCCAGGCTGCCCATGGCGCTGATCGTGGCCGTGCTCGAGACGAAGCCGCCCAGCAGCCCCGACAAGGCCAGGCCTGAGCGGTTGCCCAGCAGCCTGCGCGCCACATGGCTGAGCCCCTGCATCACCAGGATGACGATGACCAGCATCAGCATCTGCCGAGGCGACAAGGGCCCCAGCCACTCCACCCGCGAAGCCGGCAGCAAGGGCATCAGCACCAGAGCCAGCGCCGACAGCAGCAGGCCATCGTGCAGTTCTTCCTGCGTGAGCCATTCGGTGGCAAAGCGGTGCAAGCGGTCCTTGGCGGCCAGCACACCGGCCAGCACCACGGCGCACCCTGCGGCCAGCGCCGGATGCGGCACGGCCAGCATGCCGATCAGCACGGTGGCGATCAGCGCGACCTCGGTGGTCAGCCCAGGGTCCAGCGAGCGGCTGCGCCAGTAGGACAAGGCGGCCAGCCCGGTGACCCCGGCCAGTGCGACGGCAGCCAGCACTTCCGAGACGATCTGCGCCATGGCGCCCGCCAGCGCTGCGACCATGAAGGTGCGCAAGCCGGCGGCGCGGCGATCCGGCCCTGTGCCCTTGCGGCGTTCGCGATCCAGCCCGATGAGCAGGCCGGCGCCCAATGCAACGGCCAGGCCCGTCTGCTCCATGCTCAGCAATCCATCCACGCGCGCGCCTTCATCGGTTCATCCACTTCATGAGCGCACAGTATGACGCCGCCTGCTGAGCGACGACCCGGCACAGATCCAGCTGCTCAACACGAATATGCGCTGCGCCAAGGCAGGACGGCGCCGATCACCAAGCCGCTCTGAGGCCTTTCCCGGGGCCGCAGCCGCTTAAAGCGCCTGCGCATTGCCTTAAACTCGGGTCTTTCTCAGCGCCTGCCGCCCATGTCTGCCGCATCACCCGGGAACGCTTCCGCCTTGTTCGATCTCAAGAGCGCCTCGCTCACCCTGGTTGCCTTCGTGCTCAAGACCGGCAGCATCCAGGCCCTCGAAAAAGCCATGCAGGAGCGCTTCGGCGACACGCCGGACTTCTTCAGCCGCGATCCGGTCGTCATCGACGTCACCCACCTGGCCAGCCTGGATGCCGACATCCCCTTCGACGCGCTCATTGCCCTGTTGACCCGCTTCAAGCTCAACCCTGTGGCCATCCGCGGTGGCACCGTCAAGCAGACGGCCGCGGCGCTGGAAGCCGGCCTGGGCGAAGCCCCCGACAGTGCCGGCCCCGCCCGCGTCGAGACCGTGGTGCAGGAAGTCATCAAGGAAGTGATCCGCGAGGTGCCCGTCGAAGTGAAGGTCGAGGTGCCGGTAGCGACGCCCACGATGATCGTCGACAAGCCGCTGCGCTCGGGCCAGCAGATCTACGCCAAGGGCGGCGACCTCATCGTGATGGCCGTGGTCAACCACGGCGCTGAAGTCATCGCCGACGGCAACATCCACATCTACGCGCCGCTGCGCGGCAAGGCGATCGCCGGCGCCAAGGGCAACACGCAGGCCCGCATCTTCGCGACCTGCATGGAGCCCGAGCTGCTGTCGATCGCCGGCACCTACCGCACCACCGACAACCCGCTGCCCGCCAATGTGCGCGGCAAGCCTGCCCAGATCCGGCTTGATGGCGAGCGCCTGGTCTTCGACCCCATCAGCATCTGAGGATGCATCTGATGATGGGGATGCGAAGGCCGTGCTGCCCTCCAGCCCGTTCATGCATTGTTTGACCGATCCAGTTTTATTCAGCAGAAAGGACCGCCATCCATGGCCAAGATCATCGTGGTGACCTCCGGCAAGGGGGGCGTCGGCAAGACGACGACCAGCGCCAGCTTCGCGTCCGGACTGGCCCTGCGTGGCCACAAGACGGCCGTCATCGATTTCGACGTGGGCCTGCGCAACCTCGACCTGATCATGGGCTGCGAACGCCGCGTGGTCTATGACCTCATCAACGTGATCCATGGCGAGGCCAACCTGAACCAGGCCCTCATCAAGGACAAGCAGTGCGAGAACCTGTTCGTGCTGGCCGCCTCGCAGACGCGCGACAAGGATGCGCTCACGCAGGCCGGCGTCGAGAAGGTGCTGCAGGACCTGTCGGAGATGGGCTTCGAGTACATCGTGTGCGATTCGCCCGCCGGCATCGAGACGGGCGCGCTCATGGCCATGCACTATGCCGACGAGGCCCTGGTGGTGACCAACCCCGAGGTGTCCTCGGTGCGCGATTCGGACCGCATCCTGGGCATGCTCAACAGCAAGACCAAGCGTGCGCAAGACGGCCGCGAGCCCATCAAGGAGCACCTGCTGATCACGCGCTACAACCCCAATCGCGTGGAAGGCGGTCAGATGCTGTCGCTGGAAGACATCCACGAGATCCTGCGCGTCAAGCTCATCGGGGTGATCCCCGAATCCGAGACGGTGCTGAGCGCCTCGAACCAGGGCATCCCCGCCATCCACATGACGGGCACCGATGTCTCCGAAGCCTACAAGGACGTGATCTCACGCTTCCTGGGCGAGGACAAGCCGATGCGCTTCATCGAGGCCGAGAAGCCCGGGTTCTTCAAGCGCCTGTTCGGAGGGAAGTAAGCCATGGGATTCCTCTCCTTCTTCCTCGGCGAAAAGAAGCAGACGGCCACGGTGGCCAAGGAACGGCTGCAGCTGATCCTGGCCCACGAGCGCACCGGCCGCAATGCCGCCAGCCCGAACTACCTGCCCGATCTGCAACGCGAGCTGGTGGCGGTCATCTCCAAGTACGTGTCCATCAATCCGGACGACATCAAGGTGTCCATGGAACGGCAGGACAACCTGGAAGTGCTCGAAGTCAAGATCGAGTTGCCCGAGAAGGGGCACTGAGCCTGGGCTGAATCTCAAGGCGGGCGCAGGCTGGTGCGTCTTGAGAGGCAGGGGGAGGGCGACGCACGGCTGCGCTCATGTCCCCCGCCCCAGGCACGCCCAGCCTTCAAACATCCCCCGAACTCCGCTTGTTGCGGTGCACAATACGCTCCATCAAGCAGCGGTTGCGTCCTCAACAGGCAGAAGGATTCGGGATCATGCGATACGTCGTTTTCAATCAGAAGGGTGGCGTGGGCAAATCCACCATCACCTGCAACCTCGCGGCCATCAGCGCCAGCCAGGGCCTCAAAACCCTGGTGGTCGATCTGGACCCGCAAGGCAACTCCACGCACTACCTGCTGGGTGGCGCCGCCGAGGATGCCGAAGTCAGCGCCGCCGAGTTTTTCGACCAGACCCTGAAATTCACCGCGCGCCCCAAGGGCCCGGATGAATACACCGTCGATACCCCCTGGGAAAATCTCCGGCTGATGCCTTCGCATCCCAGCCTGGACGAACTGCATCCCAAACTGGAATCGCGCTACAAGATCTACAAACTCCGCGATGCGCTCGATGAACTCTCCGAGAGCTACGACCGCATCTACATCGACACGCCGCCGGCGCTGAATTTTTATACCCGCTCGGCCCTGATTGCGGCCCACGGCTGCCTGATTCCATTCGATTGCGACGATTTCTCGCGCAAGGCGCTCTACACCTTGCTCGACAACGTGCAGGAAATCCAGGCCGACCACAATGGCGACCTGAAAGTCGCCGGCATCGTCGTGAATCAATTCCAGCCGCGCGCCAGCCTGCCTCAAAAACTCGTCCAGGAGTTGATCGAAGAAGGCCTGCCGGTGCTGCAGCCGTATCTCAGACTCGTCGGTGAAGATCAAGGAATCCCACCAGCAGGCGCGGCCCATGATTCACCTGGATGCGCGGCACAAACTCACGCAGGAAATGGTTTGCCTGCACGATGCCATCGGCGTGTGAACCCACTGTGACGCGGCAGATGAATTCGTGAAGGAATTTGCAGGCAGGGCCTGATTTCCCGGCCTGTTGCCGAAGCTTTTGCACGATGCGTGTCAGGTTTTGACGATTTCCGTTTATCCGGCACGCCACACTCGGGCTTTGAAACCCAATTGTTTCTTGACACATTCGATGCAGTGCAGCAAAGATTCGGTCGGCAAGAGGCACTGGGCTTTATTTTCGCTCCGCAAGCCCTGACCTCCAGCCTCGCCAACGTTCTCCCACCCCCAGTTTCATGGGGCCGAAAGTAAACGGCCAGCGGCGACGATGTAGGAGCGACCGATGAATGTCCTTTCGGTATCGACACTGTTGCGAACCCTGGGTCACCGGGGTTTTGCCAACCGTGCACTTGAAGCGGAATTCCAGTTGGGCTTCCGCTCGTTCGGCATTCGCTTTCTGTATATCTGCGCGATGGTGTCGGGCAGCGTCTTTTTGACGTTCTGGATGCTCAACGGGCTGTCCGGCCGGCAAGGCGTCTTCGAAGACGTCCAGCTGGTGCGTTTTTCGGTGGCCGTGTTCTTCCTGGTGCTCGGCCAGGTGGTTCGGCACTTCAAAGGCTTTTTCACGCGGCACTATCAGGTGGCGTGTTCGCTGCTGATCTGCCTGAGTGCCTTCATCACGGCCTACATCGCGCACATGAGCCAGATGAATGCGCCAGCCGTGACCGGCTATTGGACGATGACCACGGCCATCGTGCTGGGCACCTTGCTGACGTATGGCTTTGCGCGGCTGCAGCCGCTCAACACGGTGCTGGTGGGCAGTTTCATGGTGGTGGTGGCGGCAGGCTTTGCCTCGCTGGCACGCGATTCGGATCCAGCCTCTTTTCAGCGCATGGTGGTGCACCTGCTGGCGGCCAACGTCACGGGCTTCATGCTCTACCGGTTCTCGATGCTGCGCGAGCGCAAGCTCTTTTTGCAGTCCAAGCGCAAGAACAACATGGCCGAGTTGCGCCGCATGAAGGAACAGGCCGAGGCCGCCAACCGCACCAAGACGGCCTTCCTGGCCAACATGAGTCACGAGATCCGCACACCCATGAACGGCGTGATCGGCGCCCTGGGCATGCTCAACGTCGATCACCTCACCGAGCGTGACCGGCTGTTCGTCAAGTCGGCGCGCGATTCGGCCAAGAACCTGCTGGAGGTGCTCAACAGCATCCTGGACTTCGCCAAGCTCGATGCCCAGAAGGTGCGGCTGTCACCCGCCCCGTTCAACCCGCGCGAGACCGTCAGCACGGCCACGGAAGCCTTCCGCGCGGTGGCCTTGCAAAAGGGCTTGCAGATCCGCTGCGACATCAGCGCCATCCCGGCCGAGGTGTGCACGCTCACGGGCGACGAAGGCAAGCTGCGGCAGGTGCTGCTCAACCTGGTGAGCAATGCGGTGAAGTTCACGCAGCAGGGAGAGGTGCTGGTCAGCGCCACGGTACGCCCGCGGGAATCGCAGGTGGCCCAGTTGCTCATCGACGTCTCGGACACCGGCATCGGCATCCCCGAAGGCGCCATGGACCGCCTCTACCAGCCCTTCTACCAGGTCGAAAGCGGCCTGACCCGCAACCACGGCGGCACCGGCCTGGGCCTGGCCATCTGCAAGCAGATCATCGAAGAGATGGGGGGCCACATCTCCGTTCGCAGCGTGCATGGTGTGGGCACCACCTTCGAGATCACCGTGGACCTGCCTTACAGCCGCATCGACACGCGTCAGGCGGTCAAGTCACCGCCGGATGCCGCTTTCGGTGACTCCATGCCACCGCACGATGCGGATTGGCGCCTGCAGGGCGAGGTGCTGCTGGTGGAGGACAACGAGGTCAACGCCTTCATCGCTTCCATGACGCTGGAGAGCCTGGGCGTGCGCTGCCATCTGGCCCGCAATGGCCAGGTGGCGGTGGACCTCTTTCGGGAGCAGGCCTTCGACGTGGTGCTGATGGATTGCGAGATGCCGGTGATGGATGGCTTCGAAGCCGTCCAGTTGATGCGCGACATCGAGACCCAGGACACGGCCCGCCCGCACACGCCGATCGTGGCGCTCACCGCGCATGCCTTGTCGGGTGACCGCGAAGCCTGTCTGGCGCGCGGCATGGATGATTACCTGACCAAGCCGTTCGACCGGCAGGCCCTGGCGGTGACGCTCAGCCAGTGGCTGCCTGCCGTGAATGCCGGCGCGGAGGTCGATCCGGCCGGCCAGCGCTGAAGGCGCTTGTCTTGTCTATCGGGCGCTTCAGCCGCCCAGGAAATCGCGCTTGCCGATGTCCACCCCACCCTGACGGAGCAAGTTGTACGCCGTGGTGATGTGGAAGAACAGATTGGGCAGCACGAACTCGCTCAGGTAGGCCTGACCGAGATACTGCACCTGCCGGTCCTGCAGCTTGAGCGTGATCGGCGCATCTTCCTTGCCGTCGATCTGCTCGGGGCGGATGCCCTCCAGGAACCGCACGGTGCGGGCCAGCCGCTCGCGCAGTTCCGCGAAGGTGGTCTCTTCATCCTCGTAGCGAGGGATGTCGATGCCCGCCAGGCGCGCGGCCCCGCCCTTGGCGATGTCCGTGGCGATCTGAACCTGGCGCGTCAGCGGAAACATGTCCGGGTAGATGCGGGAGGCCAGGAAGGCGTTGGGATTGATCTTGCGGGCCTCGCAATGGGACTCTGCCTTGGCCAGGATGGCCGACAGATTGGTGAGCATGCGGACCGCTGTGGGAATGAACGCTGAATACATCGATATGGTCATTGTTGAAATCTCCTCGATCGGGCAGGCGACGCTGGATGCCTGTACCCCGACGATGTTTTAACCTGAACCACGTCACTTGTGCTCACCCGCGTTTGAATGCGCGCATCAAGGCCTGCCCCAGCTTGACAGCCGCCAACACCACCATGCCGGCCACGATGCCGCCCACGGCATCGGCCAGCAAGGGCACGCCGTGGGCCAGCACCTGACCGGCCGGGCCGAGGGCTGCGACGGCGGTTTCCGCATGGTGGACGACATCGTGGGCACCTGGCAAGCCGTGCATCAGGATGCCGCCGCCCACCAGGAACATGGCCGCGGTGCCCAGCACCGACAGCAGTTTCATCATGCGGGGCGCAGCAGCCAGCAGCCCCCGTCCGAGCACCCGCTTGAAGGCCGCCGCGGCATGGCCGGCGGTATCGCGCGAGAGGTACAGGCCCGCATCGTCCATCTTCACGATGGCCGCCACCAGGCCGTAGACGCCGGCCGTCATCACCGCCGACACGCCGGAGAGCACCAGCACCTGTGTCATCAGCGGTGCGGTGCTGACCGTGCCCAGCGTGATGGTCACGATCTCGGCCGAGAGGATGAAGTCGGTGCGCACCGCGCCCTTGATCTTCTCCTGCTCGAAGGCCACCAGATCGACCTGCTCATCGGCCACGGCCTTGGCCAGTTCGGTGTGATGCGCCTCGTCTTCGTCCTTGCCGTGCAGCAGCGGATGCAGCAGCTTTTCGACGCCTTCGAAGCACAGGAAGGCGCCGCCGGCCATCAGCAGCGGGGTGACCAGCCAGGGCGCGAAGGCGCTGATGGCCAGTGCGCTGGGCACCAGGATCACCTTGTTGACGAAGGAGCCCTTGGCCACGGCCCACACCACGGGAATCTCGCGCTCGGCGCGGATGCCGGTGACCTGCTGAGCATTGAGCGCCAGGTCATCGCCCAGCACGCCGGCCGTCTTCTTGGCGGCCACCTTGGACATCAGCGCCACGTCGTCCAGCACCAGGGCGATGTCATCGATCAGAACCAGCAAGCTGGACACGGCCATGTCGGCACTCCCTTTCCACGTTCATTGCATGTCGCACGGCGCCACCCACCGGCGGCGTCAGGCGCGTCATGTTAACGGGATCGGATGAGACGGGCGATGCCCGGGGCTTCAGGCCAGGTCCAGCGTCTCGCGCAACTCGTCTTCCCAGACAAGGACATCGTCGCTGGTGGCCTGCAGCCATTGCAGCGCCGCTTCGCCGTGGCGCTGCCAGTCGACGTCCTGCTCCAGCCCTTCGTGGCGGCGCATGAGGTCTTCGGCAACCAGGCCGACGGCGATCAGGGTGTTGACGTCAGGCTCGGCACTGGATTCACGCAGCGCCTCCAGATCGTGGTGCAGACGGATGGCGGCGCTCACCATGGGCGACAGACGCCACACGCGCGCCACCAGCGCGCCCACCACGGCGTGGTCCGTGCGGTGGTTGGCGTTTTCGGTGGCGACATAAGGGCGGTCGATGCGGGCCGCGGCCTCGACCATCGTGCCCTGGTAGCCCTTGAGGCTTTGCAGCATCACCGGCATGCCGACGTGGCAGAACAGGCCATAGGTGTGGGCGATGTCGGCCGACATGCCGGGGAACTTGGTGGCCAGGAAGGACATGGCCAGCGCGCGTTTGGTCGAGCGCTCCCAGAAGCGCTCCAGGTGCGGCGAATTGACCTTGATGGCGCGCTGGGCCAGAAAGCCCACCATCACCGAGGCGGTCTGGTCCAGCCCGAGGCGGTTGAGGGCCTGGCCAATGGTGCGCGAGGGCTGGCCCGCGGAAAACAGCGGGCTGTTGGCGGCCTTGATGAGCGCGGCGGACATGGCCACGTCGCTGCCGGCGATGCGGGCGACCTCATTGAGATCGGGCTCGGGCTCGCTGAGCGTGTTCTGCAGGCGCACCAGCAGTTGCGGGCACGGCGGGATCAGGATCTGCTGCAGGGGCCCGCTTTTTCGGGCCTGGTCCAGTTCCTTGAGGATGGCATCGGTTCTGGAGAGCTCGGTGGCGGTGGTCATGGGGTATGGCAGCAAACACGTACGTCGCCCCTTTATCGGCGTTGCCGGCACGGGCTTGAGCCTGACTTCACCCCTTTTTGATCACCGTGGGTGTTCAGCCATGCCGGGCCGCCAGCTTCAGGGTCAGGCCGACCGGCGTCATGGTGAAGGACATGATCTCGCGGGCGGGCTGGCCGTCCGGTGTGTCGACAGCCAGGATGTCGAAACGGCTCAGCAGCATCGCCAGGGCCAGCTTCATTTCAACCAGCGCAAGATAGCGCCCCGGACACACACGCGGGCCGGCACCGAAGGGCGTGGACACGCGCTTGGCGCTGGAGGCCGCCTGTGCATCGGCCTCCAGCCAGCGATCCGGCTCGAAGGCGTCGGCGCGGGAGAAGTAGCGGTCGTCCAGCGTGTCATGGCGTGAAACGCACCAGATCATCGTGTCCTGCGGGATGGCGACGCCGGCCACGACGGTGTCATGCCGAGCCTGCACCACGCGGAACGGCGCCACCGGCTTGAGGCGCATGGTCTCGTGGCAGACCGCTTCGATGTAGTTCAGCTCGTGGATACGGTCCATGTCGAGCGCCGAGAGATCGCCGCCCAGGACGGCATCCACTTCATCGCGGGCGCGCTGCAGCGTCTGCGGGTGGCGGTGCAGCAGGTAGATCGCCCAGGCCAGGGTGTTGGCCGTGGTGTCTTCGCCGGCCAGCAGCATGGTGATCACGTTGCCGGCCACATCGCGGTCGGTGACGCCGCTGCCGTCTTCGTCGGCTGCCACGATCATGGCTTCGAGCAGGTTGCTGGGCTGCTGGCGGCGCTGCGGTTCGGCTTCGAGCCGTGCGCGGGCCTGTGCGATGAAGTCCTGGATGGCACGGTTGACCACCACGATGCTGCGGTCGAGGTCTCGGTCCTTGGCGGACTTGATCCAGCGCCAATATGGCAGTGCGGCGTTGAGCCGCCGATAGATCGCGGGAAAGATCTTGTCCAGGTGGTGCTGGATGATGTCCTCATCGGATTCCAGCGTGTTGGTCTCGGCGCCGAAGGCCAGGCCCGCGATGGCATCGACGGTAAAGCGCATGAGGTCCGCCTGCAGGTCGATGCCCGAGCCGGTGCGCGCGGCCTTGAGCCAGCGGCCCTGCAGGCGTTGCGCCACGTTGCGCAAAAGCGGGAAGTAGGCGCGCACATGGCTGGGCGAGAAAGCCGACATCACCATGCGGCGCTGCGCATGCCACTGCGCGCCTTCGGCGGTGAACAGGCCATCTTCGATGCCCATCTCCCGCACGATCTCGCTGAGGTTGGTCGGGCGGCTGAAGCCGTCGGGGCGGTCTTTCATGACCGTGTTGATGGCTTCGTGATCGCTCATCACCAGGATCTTGCGCGGGCCGAGCTGTGCCTTGTAGAGCGGGCCATACGTCCGGGCCCAGCGCTCGAAGTCGACATGGATCTGGTCGAACTGCACCTGCATGGCGTTGCCCATCAGCGGCCAGGCGCGCGGGCCGGGCAGATCCTCGAAGCGGCGCACGGCACCGTGGGCGATCGCTGCTTCGCTGTCGGAGGGAGATGTCTGGGCTGAGGTGCTCATGGCGGCGCTCCTGTCTGGGTCGCTTCGGTGTGGGTCGCTTCGGGCTGCGGGCCGGTGGCGGGTCGGCAGGCCGTCGGCCATTGTGGCGCAGGCCATGCGCCGCCGTGAGCCGGCACCTGGCGTGACAGGGTTTGACCGGAGCCGGGCCGCCGCTGCTTACACTGTCGGCCCCGGATCAACGCCTGCCCCGACGCCCTGCCCCATGCCCCTCTTGCTCGCCCCCATGGAAGGCCTGCTGGACTTCGCCTTGCGCGATGTGCTGACGCGCGTGGGCGGCATCGATCGCTGCGTGTCGGAGTTCATCCGCATCACCGACACGCTGCTGCCCGAGCGCGCCTTCCGGCGCATCGTGCCTGAACTGGACCAGGGCGGGCGCACGCCGGCCGGCGTGCCGGTGCGGGCGCAACTGCTGGGCTCCGATCCCGTCTGCCTGGCCGAGAACGCCGCCAAGCTGGCCGGCCTGGGCCCGGCCGGCATCGATCTGAACTTCGGCTGCCCGGCCAAGGTGGTCAACCGGCATGGCGGCGGCGCGGCCCTGCTGCAGGAGCCCGAACTGATCCACCGCATCGTGGCTGCGGTGCGCCGCGCGGTGCCTGCACAGATGCCCGTGTCGGCCAAGATGCGGCTGGGCTTTCACGATGACACGCAGGCAGAGGAGTGCGCCCGCGCCATCGCCGAAGGGGGAGCCAGCGAGATCGTCGTGCATGCGCGCACACGCGCCCACGGCTATCGACCGCCCGCCTACTGGTCGCGCATCGCCGACATCAAGGCCGTGGTGGCGATCCCGGTGGTGGCCAATGGCGAGATCTGGAACGTGGGCGACGCCCGCCGCTGCCGCGCCGAATCAGGCTGCGACGACCTGATGCTCGGCCGCGGCATCGTGGCCGATCCGGGCCTGGCCCTGGCCATCCTGGCCGACCGTGGCGCAGGGCATGCCGGCGTCGCTCCGAGCGCGCATCCGTCGCCCGCCGTGCCGTGGTCGGACATGCTGCCCTTGCTGGATGTGTTCTGGCACCTGATCTGCGGCCACATCGTGCCCAAGTACCGCGCCGGGCGGATGAAGCAGTGGCTGAGCTATCTGCGCGACACGTATCCGCAGGCGGATGCCGCCTTCATGCAGATCCGCACCCTGCGCGATGCCCGCGAGGTCGAAGCGCTGATGCCCGGCTGGGCCAGCTTCGACGCCTCGCCGCGGCCGCGTCAATCCTGCGAGACCATCTCCGAGGATTGCCACATCACCCAGGACACGCCCAGCCCCACCACGGTGTAGTGCTTGGTCTTGACCAGCGGGCTGTCCATGAAGGCGGCACCCGCCAGGTTGTCGTAGCGGGCATAGGCGCCCACCCAGAACTGGTTGATGCGCGTGGTCAGCGCCGTGGAGAAACTCATGCCGCCATAACCACCTCTGGCGCGCCAGGCCGGCCGCTCGGCCGTGGCGTACTGCGGCGCCACTTCGTAATACCAGGCATGGCGCTGGCGCGTGCCGTACAGCGGGCCCATCTGGCCGCTCCAGGTATAGCCCTTGAAGCCCAGCACATCGCGCAATTCCAGCGCGAAACGCGGCGCCGCCACCCAGCCGTTACCGCCCATGCCGGAGCCCACGGTGATGCCATAGCTCACCGGCACGCGAAAACGCAGCTTCACGCGCTCGTCTTCGGACAGGTAGATGCGCCAGTCCAGAGAGGGCCCCGCCTCGATCACCGCCGGGCGATCCGGCATGCCGGCGCGCGCCCGGTTGTTGTCGCTGGAGACGGGGTTGCTCAGGCTCAGGTTGAAGTCCAGGTGCAGGTTGTCCAGCCCCAGGACCTGGGCGCGGGCGCCTTCGCGGTCGGCCTTGATGACGTCGCCGCGGTAGATCAGATAGGGGAAGGGCAAGGTATAGTGCCCGTGCTCGTCGGACCCCCGGTAATCTGGCACGCGCGCGCTGCCAACGCCCAGCCCGAGTTCCCATCTGGGCCGCGGCTCCGCCTGCGCGCACATTGGAACCAGCACCCCACACAAGGCCCCCGTCAGGGCCGACAGCACCACACGTTTCATCGACAAATCACCCCTGGTCTGCATCAAGCAGCCATTGTGTCCCCCCTTCACCCCGAGAGACCTGCAGAAAGACCCGCAGAGATGGCCATCCAATGGTTCCCCGGTCACATGCACGTGACCAAGAAAGCCATCGTCGAACGCATCAAGGACATCGATGTGGTGATCGAGCTGCTCGATGCGCGACTGCCCGGCTCCAGCGCCAACCCCATGCTGGCCCAGATCACCGGCAAGCGGCCCAAGCTCAAAGTGCTCAACAAGCAGGACATCGCCGATCCGGCCCGCACCGAGTAGTGGCTGCAGTGGTACCGCCGGCAGGCCGACACGCAGGCCATCGGCCTGGATGCGGGCGAGACGGCCCCGGCCCAGCGCCTGATCAAGGCCTGCCGCGAACTGGCCCCGCGTCGCGGCGGCATGGACAAGCCCTTGCGCGTGCTGATCTGCGGCATCCCCAATGTGGGCAAGTCCACGCTGATGAACACGCTGGTGGGCCGCAAGGCTGCCAAGACGGGCGACGAGGCCGGCGTCACGCGCGTGGAGCAGCGCATCAACCTGGCCAGCGATTTCTACCTGTTCGACACGCCCGGCATGCTGTGGCCCAAGATCCTCGTGGACAAGAGCGGCTACCACCTCGCAGGCCAGCGGTGCCGTCGGCCGCAATGCGTACGACGAGGAAGAAGTCGCGCTGGAGCTGGTCGACAGCCTCAAGCGCCACTACCCCGATCTGCTGGCCGCGCGCTACAAGCTCGACGATGAAGCCGGCATCCCCACGCGACACGACGAAGAGCTGCTTGCCGAGATCGGCCGCAAGCGCGGCGCCGTGATGAGCGGTGGGCGTGTGAACATGCAGAAGGCCGCGGAGATCGTGATCAACGACTTCCGCAGCGCGGTGATCGGCCGTGTGACGCTGGAGACGCCGCAAGAGTTCGATCAGTGGACGGTGGCTGCGCAAGCCGCCGAAGCCGAACGCCAGCGCCTGAAGGCCGAGCGCAGCAAGCGCAACAAAGGCAGCCGCGCCCCGGTGGACGACGATGCCGATGACGATGCGGATGACGCGAATGAGGCAGCCGGCGCCGATGACGACACGCCAGACGCCGAGGCCTGAGGCCACAACGCCATCATGAGCCGTCCCCCATCACCGGCGTCTTCCTCCATGCCGCCTCGCCCTTCGTCCGCGATGCCGGCCGGCCTGCCCCCCGAGCCCCCGGACGCGTCTGCCGATCCGTGCTTCCAGCCCAAGGGCATCGTGCCCACCGACGAACAGCGCGCCATCCAGCTGGCACGCCGCCGCCACATCATCGTGGAAGCCAACGCCGGCGCGGCCAAGACCACCACATTGGCCTTGCGCCTGGCCCAGGCCCTGGCACGCGGGGCCGATCCGGCCTGCATCCTGGCGCTGACCTACACCGACGAAGCCGTGCAGGCGCTCAAGCAGGCGCTCGAACGCATCGGCCTGCCTGCGGCCGTGCGGCATCGCCTGCGCATCCAGACCTTCGATGCCTTCAGTGCCGACAGGCTGCACGAGATCGAGGGCAGCAAGGTGCCCCGCCTGACCCACGCCGAGCAACTGCAGCCGTATGTGCTCAAGGCCATCGAGCGCGTGATGGACAACCCCGACGAGCGCCACCGCGACGAGTTCGCGGTCGAAGGCACGGGCGAGGCCATGGTCGAAGGCCTGCTCGAAGCCTTCGCGCGGCTCAAGGGCACCATGCAGCTGAGCATCGAAGCCGCCGACCGCACGCCCAGCCCCGGGCTGGCCGAAGAGATGGGCATCGACTACCTGACGATGCGCGTGTACTGGGCGTTCGAACACCTGCGCCGCGGTGGCCACCCCGATCACCACGCCTTCCGCGCCGCGCACGACGCCACGTACGACCTGGCCAAGCTGCTGCTCGACGAAGCCTCGTTCATCGACATGCCTCAGCCCCTGGCCCTGGGCCTGCACCTCATCCTCGTCGACGAGATGCACGACACCAACCGCGCGATGTTCACCGTGCTCAAGGGCCTGCTGCAGCACAACGCCTCGTCGGCCTTCGTCGGCGTGGGCGACCGTGATCAGGTGATCCATGCCGTGGCCGGTGCCGATGCCCGCTTCATGGGCGAATCCTTCGACTTCGAAATCGGCGTGGCCCACCGCTTCCCGCTGACGGCCACCTACCGCTTCGGCCCGCAACTGGCCCAGGCCATGAGCCGACTGGCCGGCAAGCCTTACGTCTCGCACAGCACGCGCGAGACCGTGATCGCGCTCATGCCCAGCGAGACGGCCCGAGGCACGGGCTGGGCCATCGCGCAGATGGCACGCAAGCTCGAAGGCCTGCCCACCCAGGCCACCGCCTCCGACATGGCCGTGCTGCTGCGCCAGCCGCATCAATCCGTCGAGTTGGAGAACCACCTGCTCGATCAGGGCGTCGATTACCGCACCGCCGGCTTCGACCCTTATCTGATGCGCCCCGAAGTGCTGTTCGTGCGCGGCCTGTTCGCCCATGCGCAACAGGCCTTTGCCGACATCGAGCACGCCGACACCCGCATGCGCGTGCTGCAGGCGATGCTGCTGTTCGCCGGCTCGCATGTGGACAGCGATGCCGAGCTGCCCGCCGATCGCCTCAAGGATGAACTCGATGCCGTGCGCATGGTGGCGTCCGAACAGGCGCACCAGGCCTACACCTACTTCATCGACAACCAGGTGCTGCGCAACGCCCGCCCGGATGCCCGCCAGCGCATCGAGGCCGCCGTGCGCATCCTGCAAGGCAACGCCACCGACACCTTGCTGTCGCACTTCACCGAGGTGCTGCAGCCTCACCGCCTGGCCGCCCGCGTCATGGTGCGCGCGGAAGACATCGAACAGGTCACAGCCAACATCCAGGGCCTGATCGCCTCGGCCGACACGTACGACAACGTGGCCTCGTTCTTCCGCGCGATGAACAGCCGCGAGGTGCGCCAGCGCGGCATGCGCAGCAAGGACGTGCTGCTGCTGTCCAGCATCGAGGCCTCCAAAGGCCTGGAGTTCGAGCACGTGGTGATGCCCGGGCTGGACCGCAGTGCCTTTGCCACCAGCGGCCCGCTCATGGCGGATCACCGCAACCTGCTGTACGTCGGCATGACCCGTGCGCGCGAGCGCCTCACCCTCATCTACCATCCCGCTCACGCGAGCCCCTGGCTGCAACACGCCGGGCTGCTGTGAGCCCACGCAAAGAGAAAAAACATGGCCCAACCCCAAGACCACATCAGCATGGCGCTGTTCTGCGACTTCGAGAACGTCGCCCTCGGCGTGCGCGATGCCAACTACGAGAAGTTCGACATCAAGCGCGTGCTCGAACGCCTGCTGCTCAAGGGCAGCATCGTCGTCAAGAAGGCCTATTGCGACTGGGAGCGCTACAAGGGCTTCAAGGCCGCGATGCACGAAGCCAACTTCGAGCTGATCGAGATCCCGCACGTGCGCCAGTCCGGCAAGAACTCGGCCGACATCCGGCTGGTGGTCGATGCACTGGACCTTTGCTACACCAAGAGCCACGTCAACACCTTCGTCATCATCTCGGGCGATTCCGATTTCTCGCCGCTGGTCTCCAAGCTGCGCGAGAACGCCAAGTACGTGATCGGCGTGGGCGTCAAGCAATCGACCTCGGACCTGCTGATCGCCAACTGCGACGAGTTCATCTTCTATGACGACCTGGTGCGCGAGAGCCAGCGCCAGCGCAGCCAGGGCAGCCGCGATCAACAACCGCAGCAGCGCCGCTCGCCCGAAGAGGAGCGCCGCCGCCGCGAAGAGATGGACAACGCGCCGCACCAAGGTGGTGGAGATGGCCGCCGAGACCTACGAAGCCCTGGTCACCGACCGCGACGAGGGCGGGCGCGTGTGGGCCTCGGTGCTCAAGGAGGCGCTCAAGCGACGCAACCCGGGCTTCAGCGAGCAGTACTACGGCTTTCGCACCTTCGGCAACCTGCTGGAGGAGGCCCAGGCGCGTGGGCTGCTGGAGCTGGGTCGCGATGAGAAGTCGGGGCTGTTCGTCTCGCGCGGCAATGGCGTGCCCAGCAAGCCTGAGGTTCAGCCCATGGCCCAGCCCGCACAACGCATGCACACCGGCGATGAGGCCGCCACCGTGGTGATCGAGGTCGATGCCTTCACGATGGAAGATGCCACCGTGATCGCCGCCGAAGAGCCGGTGATCGATGTGGACGCCGTGGTGATCGACGAAGCACGGCGAGACCACCGGCCCAGGCGTGGCCCCGTCAGCCGGTCAGGACGAAGGTCGCCGGCAGGCACGTGGACGGGGGCGTCAGCAACGGGGTGGCCGCGGCCGATCGGCCGGCCGCCACACAACGGAGGCCGATGCCAGGCCGGACACGAGGGCCGAGATACCGGCACCGAAGCTCGAGCCGAGGCCATGACACGCCCCGCAGCGGAGCCCGCCTCCCAGCCCATGCCGGCGGCGCCAGACCGGCCGCAAGCCGAGGCGGGGCAGGACAGCCCACGCGGCCGCGGGACACGCGGCGGCCGGCGAGGCCGTGCCAGCGAGGCCGCCTCGACGGGGTCCAACGACGCCATGGCGGCGCCCGCCTCGGTCGCCCCGGTCGCCACGGTCGCCCCATTGGCCCCGACAACGGCTGCGGCCCCCTCCGCCAGCGAGGAGGGAGCCCCGGCCGCCAAGAAGAGCGCTTCCCGCGCACGGCGGCCGCGCGATCCTTCGGCCAAGACTCGCCGCGGCCAAGACGTCGACCAAGAAGGCCAGCGCCAAGTCGACGCAGCAGGGCTAACCCGCACCGCGAACCAGTGCCTCCGAGTGGAAACACCCAGTCGCGCTGGCCCCCGTGACCGTCGAAGCTGCGCATCATTCGGGCCATTCCATCGCCGGGCCTCGCCCGGCCCTCCGGCAACGTTCTGCAGGTGCCCCGAATGAAACTCAAGCAACTCACCCTGGCCCTCGCCGCCCTCAGCGTCTCCTTCCTGGCCGCCACGCAGGCACTGGCCGCCGGCTTCGAACGCGGCCCCGCGCCGACCAAGGCGGCGCTCGAAGCCGACCGCGGCAGCTTCGAAGTCGCCTCCTACAAGATCGAACGCGCCGATGCCAAGGCCTTCGGCTATGGCGGCGCCACCGTCTACTACCCCAAGTCCGGCACGCAGACCTTCGGCCTGGTCACCGTCTTCCCTGGCTTCCTGGGCACGCAAGGGGTGTATGCCACGCTGGCACAGCGCATCGCCTCGCACGGCTTCGTGGTCGCCAACCTGGATCCGAACAACATCTTCGACCTGCCCGATCTGCGCGCCCGCCAGATGATGGCCGCGCAGCAGCAGGTGATCGAGCTGGCTCAAGGCGGCGCACCGTATGCAACCGTGATGGACAAGAGCCGTCGCGCCGTGGTGGGCCACTCGATGGGCGGCGGCGGCACGCTGAGCGCCGCCAGCAAGGACCCTTCCCTCAAGGCCGCCGTGCCGCTCACGCCCTGGCACACCACCAAGAGCTTCTCGGCCAACCAGGTGCCCACGCTGATCGTGGCCTGCGAGAAGGACGCCATCGCGCCCAACAAGCAGCACTCCGACCCCTTCTACGCCAGCCTGAGCCCCACGCTCGCGCGCGGAGAAGTCGAACTCAAGGGCGCCGACCACCTGTGCCCCATCACCCTGGCCAAGGCCGTGGACCAGGTCAACGTGGCCAAGTCGACGATTGCCTGGCTCAAGCGCTTCGTGGACGCAGACATGCGCTATGACGGCTTCATCAAGAACGAGCTCAACGGGCCGGAATACAGCCGGTTTGAGGTGAAGGGCTTCTGAGCCGGGCCCACTGTCATCCCAGCACGCAAGGCGAAACCTTGTCGCTGAATGCGCCGACAGCAGGCATCCGGTGATGCGATATTCCCAAAAATATGGGATACCCCCATGGGCTTTACGGACGTGTCCGGTAACATGGGTCATCCCAGTTCACGAGAAGCCCCGCATGACCACCCTCGCCTTTGCCTCCCCCGTCTCGCGCCACTGAGCACGCTGCTGGGCGCGCTCCTGACATCCACCGTCGCGCTGGCCGATCAAACCCTGTCCACCGGATCGTTTCGCATGACCTTCGGAACCCCGCTCGTGGAGATCAGCCAGTTTGACGGCCAGGGCGTACGCAACGTGGTCGATCGATACGAGGGCAGCTACAGTCTGTTGAAAGGCGGGCTGAACGACACGATCGACGTCAAGTTTTCGGAGAGCTTGAACCGGGCAGCCGTCTTCAGCGGCACCGATACCGAACTCAAGCTGTCGCTGCCTGCCTCCATGGCCGGCTCTTCGGCGTGGGTGGGCAGCGTGTCGATCAACACCTTCCTCGACACCACCACCACGAGCCCGGCCAAGCTGGAAGGCAGCCTGACTGCGTGGCTGGGCGATCAACAGGTGTTCAAGGATGCCTACATCTACGGCCTGTCGCCGACGCCGGTGGGCATTGGCGACATCCGGACCAGCACGCTGCCCATCCACCAGCCTTTCGACCGGCTGGAGTTGACCTTCGCCGTGCACCAGGCCTTGCAGGACGGCACGCCCACCGTCACTCTTCGCTTGCCTTACCTGCAGATGGCGCCAGTGTGGGCCACACCCGTCCCTGAAGCAGGCACAGGCGCCATGCTGACGTTGGGTGGTGTGGCGCTGGCGGGGCTGGCGTGGCGCCGGCGTCAGTGCGCCTTGCGCACGCGCCGCCACATCGAACCCACCACCACCACACCGGCCATCATCAGGGCCCAGCCCTGAGGCTCCGGCACCGGCGCGGCGACGGCCACATCAATGTCGATGGGCTGATAACCACGGTCCACATCCGTGGTGAAACCAGTGGTGCTCACGCGTGCCGCTCCGGAAGCCATGCCGGGCGCCACCACGCTGAAGCCAAAGACGTGCTTGGCTTCATTGAAGTTCCCGGTGCCCGGGCCCAGATGCGTCCACAGCACTTCCGTGCCGCCGTTGAGGATCTGCGCCGTCCAGTTGCGGTTGAGCTGATCGAGGAAGGCCTCGGTGTAATCGGTGCTGGTCGGCCCGGTGGCCTGCGTCACACCCGCCAGCCCAGTCAGCCGGATCGTGGCGGACTCCGGAGCACCGTGCACGGCGTAGTTGTCCAGCGGATCGTAGGTCAGGGTGTAGGTCCAGGTGTCGGCCGACTGATCGCTGAGCGTGAATTGCAGGGCCTGGGCCGATCCACCCGTCAGCAGGCCCGCGAGGGCCAGGGCGGCAAGCAAGGCACGAGAAGAAGGGACGGGAGCATGCATGGCAGACCTCTATGACATCGAGCGGACATTCATCACACGCTCATGCTATGGGCCGCCCCGCCATGCTCACAAGCGGCCGGGCTTCGCATCGCCGGCACGCTTGATCCAGATCATTCCCCACCCCTTGATGCGGGGGGTCACTTCGCCCAGTTGCCGTCCTTCAAGCCGGTGATCTTGTTGAACACCGGCTTGCCTGCCTGATGGTCCCGGCGGTCGGCCACGAAGTAGCCGTGCCGCTCGAACTGGAACTTCTGATCCGGCACGGCGGCCGCCAGCGATGGCTCCACATAGGCCGTCACCACCTTCTTGCTCTCGGCGTTCAGGCTGTCGAGGAAGTTCTTGCCGCCGGCATCGGGCTGCGCATCGGTGAACAGGCGGTCGTACAGGCGCACCTCGGCGGCCACGCCATCGGCCACGCCCACCCAGGTGATGGCGGCCTTGACCTTGACGCTGTCAGCGCCGGGCGTGCCGCTCTTGGTGTCCGGCACGACTGTGGCCTGCACTTCGGTCACGCGGCCTGAAGCATCCTTGATGCAGCCGGTGCACTCGATCACAAAGCCACCCTTCAGGCGCACCTTGTTGCCGGGGAACAGGCGCTTGTAGCCCTTGGGCGGCACCTCTTCGAAGTCCTCGCGTTCGATCCACACCTCGCGGCCCAGCTTGAACTGGCGCGCAGGTGGCTCGGCCTGGCCTTCGGCCACATGCGGCAGCGCCGGCAGCGTACAAGGCTCCAGATGACCCGCGCCCATCACCTCGTCCCAGTTGGCGAGCACCAGCTTGACGGGGTCGAGCACCACCATGCCGCGGTGGGCCTTGTGTTCGAGGTCATCACGCAGGGCGATGTCCAGCGTGCTGTAGTCGATCCAGCTGTCGGCCTTGCTCACGCCGATGCGTTCGGCAAACAGCTGAATGGCTTCGGGCGTGTAGCCGCGGCGGCGCAGGCCCACGATGGTCGGCATGCGCGGATCGTCCCAGCCATCGACCATCTTTTCATCGACCAGCTGCTTGAGCTTGCGCTTGCTGGTGATGACGTACGTGAGGTTCAGGCGCGCGAATTCATACTGCTTGGGCAAGGGCTGCTTGAGCAGGCCGCCTTCAGCCAGACGCTCCAGCAGCCAGTCGTAGAAGGGACGCTGGTCTTCGAATTCCAGCGTGCAGATCGAATGCGTGATCTGTTCCAGCGCGTCTTCGATCGGGTGCGCGAAGGTGTACATCGGGTAGATGCACCATTTGTCGCCCGTATTGTGGTGGGTGGCGCGCTTGATGCGGTAGATGGCCGGGTCCCGCATGTTGATGTTGGGGCTGGCCATGTCGATCTTCGCGCGCAGCACCATGGCGCCATCGGCGTGCTTGCCGTCGCGCATCTCACGGAAACGCGCGAGGTTCTCTTCGGGCGTGCGGCTGCGGAAAGGGCTGTCCACACCGGGCTTGGAGAAGTCGCCGCGGTTGGCGCGCATCTCTTCGGGCGTCTGCTCGTCCACATAGGCCAGGCCGGCACCGATCAGGTACTCGGCGGCGCGGTACATGAAGTCGAAATAGTTGCTGGCGTAATAGAGGTGGCTCTGGGGCTGGCCGTTGAACGACGAGTCCCAGCCGAAGCCCAGCCACTTGACGGCATCCAGGATGGAATCGACGTATTCCTGCTCTTCCTTCTCCGGGTTGGTGTCGTCGAAGCGCATGTGGCAGACACCGCCGTAGTCGCGCGCCAGGCCGAAGTTCAGGCAGATGCTCTTGGCGTGGCCGACGTGCAGGTAGCCGTTGGGCTCGGGCGGAAAGCGGGTGCGGATCTTGGCCGGATCGGGCTGGCCTTTTTCATGATGCGCAGCGTCGCCGGGTGAGCCACCCCAACGGCGGCTGGCGTAGGTGCCCTGCTCCAGATCGCGGTCGATGATGCCGCGCAGGAAGTTGCTGGGTTTCGAGGGGGTGTTGTCGTCGATCGGGGCGTTCATCCCCCGATTCTATCGAGGGCCTCGGAACCGGCCCTGACGCGGCCCATGCCACGCCAGATCAGCACTTGCCGGAGGCATCGGCAGCCCCCTTCATTCCGTCATGCGAAAGACGCGGGCACATGCCGCGTCACCCCCTTGACCCGATGCCGAACCAGGCCTAACCCGTTGCGGGGAAGGGTTCACCACAGGGTCCATTGCAGACACCGTGATGTCCGTCACGTTTCAAACACCCCCCATTTAAGTGCTTTCGTACCCGTTCCGGGGTTGACCCTCTCAGTCGGAACTTGCCCCCCCTAGAACAATGGAGTCCACCCCAGCGCCCAACCAGAAAGAAGTGCCCCATGCTGACCACCCGCTATCAGAAGGTCAACACCCTCAACGTCCAGGACATCACTCGCATGTACGAGTTGTTCCAGGAGAACTACGCCTTCAGCCCGCTGTCGACGTTCATCTCCGACATGGAAAAAAAGGATGGCGTCTTCGTGGTGCGTGAGAAGGCGACCAACCGCATCGTGGGCTTCTCGACGCTGGGCATCTACCAATTCAAGCTGGGCGGCCGCAAGGCCATCGGCCTGTTCAGCGGCGACACGATCCTGGAGCGCACCTACTGGGGGTCGCGTTCGCTGTCGCAAGCCATTGCGATGAAGATGTTCTGGGAATCGTGCAAGCACCCTTTCACGGCGCAATACTGGACGCTGCTGTCCAAGGGCTACAAGACCTATCTGCTGGTGACGAACAACTTCAAGGAGTTCTATCCGAACCGCAAGGGCAACGATCCCAAGCTGGAAGCCATGGTCAAGGAATACAGCGAGGCCCTGTTCCCGGGCAAGCTGATCGCCGACAAGATGATCCTGGACTTCGGCCCCAACGCCAACTGCCTGAAGGAAGGCGTGGCCGGCATCTCCGACGAGTTGCGCAAGCACCCGGACATCGCCTACTTCGAACAACGCAACCCGACGTGGCACCGCGGCACCGAGCTGCCCTGCATCGCTCGCGCCGATTTCTGGACCTTCCTGAGCATCCTGCCGCCCTTCCTGATGAAGACCATGTTCGGTGGCCGCTCGCGCAGCGCGACCGACGCCCACGTGGGTGCCGGCGACACCGCCAACGAAGCCCAAGGCAACTGACCGATCACCGATCCTCGCGGCCCCTCCCCGCGACCCCAGCGAAGGCGACAGCCCCGCATCACCGGACTCACAGGCCTGGCCTGCGGGTCCGGTTTCTTTCGGGGTTCTTTGGGAGCGGCTTACTCCGCTTTCGGTGGATTGGAAGCGGGGTTGGAAGCGGGGTCGGCCACGCCTTCACGCGCCCGTTCCGCGTAGCGGTTGAAGCGCCAGGCATTCGATTCCATCGTGATGCGGCGCCAGGTGCTGCGCTTTTCGCCGGGCGTCATCTCGGGCCACAGCTGCACCTCGTCGAAGGTGCGGCCGCAGCCCTTGCAGATGTCGTCGCCCTGGCTGGTCGAGCAGATGGCGATGCAGGGTGTGTCCGGCGTGGTGGCATACCAGGCCAGCCAGGCCTGCTTTGCGGCCTTCGGCATGCTGGCTTCATCGCATTCATGCTCGCGGTAATAGACCATCAGCGCATACACCTCGGCCAGCGCCTTGACCTCTTCGCACAAGGTCACGCCATCGGGCGATGGGCGCTGCTCGCGCCACCAGTTGAGCGCCGATTCGATGTCGGTGATGTGGATGCCTGCCATGGCTGCGCAGCTTATTCCTGCGCGGCCACCAGTGCGGCCAGGGCGGCTTCCACCCCGGCGCGATCCTGGCCTTCGCCGATCTGCACGGGTGCGCCGTCAAGGGCCGCAGCGCCTTCCTGTTTGAAACGCTTCACCCAGGTGCCGGCTTCGCGGCCTTCGGCGAAGGCCTGGCTTTGCAGCAGCACGCGGTGGCCATCGGCCGTGGTGAGCTTGAAGTAGAACTGGCCGTCGGCTTCGCGGTATTGCTTGAAGACGGGGACCTCGGGCTTGGCCTGGGCGGCCTGCCTGCCCTGGCTGGAGGCAGCGTTGCCGACCATGCGGCGCAGGCCCACGGCCTCGCGCAACTCGGCCAGGAAGGGCGTGGCCAGCTTGCGCGCCTTCGCAGCCCCTTCTTGCAGCACGTCTTCGATGCGATCCGGATGGGCCATCAGCGCGGCATAGCGCTCGCGCATCGGGCCCACATGCCCTTCGATCAGTTGCACCACGCGCTGCTTGGCATCGCCCCAGCCCAGGCCGGCGCGCAGGTCTGCATGGAAGGCCTGGCGGGTGGCCGCATCGGCAAAGGCATCGTGGATGGTGACGAGGTGGGCGCTGTCCGGGTCCTTGGGCTCGCCAGGCAGCTTCGAGTCGGTCACGATGCGGGCGATCGCATCCTTCAGGGCCTTGGCGCCGCCTTCGAACAGCGGCACCGTGTTGTCGTAGCTCTTGGACATCTTGCGGCCGTCCAGCCCGGGCAGGGTCGCCACGCTTTCCTCGATCTCGGCCTGCGGCAGCACGAACAGTTCCCTGCCTTGGCCGAAGAGGTGGTTGAAGCGCTGGGCCACGTCGCGCGCCATCTCGATGTGCTGCACCTGGTCTCGGCCCACCGGCACGCGGTGCGCATTGAACAGCAGGATGTCGGCGGCCATCAGGATGGGGTAGCAGTACAGGCCCATCGTCACGTTGGCATCGGGCTCTTCACCGGCGGCCACCGCCGCATCCACCGTGGCCTTGTAGGCATGAGCGCGGTTCATCTGGCCCTTGGCCGTCACGCAGGTCAGCAGCCAGTTGAGCTCGGTGGTCTCGGGGATGTCGCTCTGGCGGTAGAAGGTGACGCGTTCCGTGTCCAGGCCGGCGGCCAGCCAGCAGGCGGCGATCTCCAGACGGGAGCGGGCGATGCGCTCGGGGTCATCGCACTTGATGAGCGCGTGGTAGTCGGCCAGGAAGAAGAAGCTTTCGACGCCCGGCTCGCGGCTGGCTGCGATCGCGGGGCGGATGGCGCCGACGTAGTTGCCCAGATGGGGTGTGCCGGTGGTGGTGATGCCGGTGAGGACTCGTTGCGTCATGGCGGGCGGGACAGGCGGTATCGGGGTGGGGGTGAACATTGTAGGCGCTGCCCCTCGGCTCAGGCCCGCATATCCGGGCGGCTACACTTGCGGCCGCATGAAGAACATCGTGATCCTGATTTCCGGACGTGGCTCCAACATGGAGGCCATCGTTGACGCCTGCAACGCGGAACAATGGCCCGCCCGCATCGCGGCTGTCATCAGCAACAAGGCCAGCGCTAGCGGCCTGCAGTTCGCTGCTGCGCGGGGCATTGCGACCGCGGTGGTGGACCACAAGCAGTTCGACAGCCGCGAGGCCTTCGATGCCGAACTGGCCCGGGTGATCGACGGCTACTCGCCAGATCTGGTGGTGCTGGCCGGCTTCATGCGCATCCTCACGGAAGGCTTCGTGCGCCACTTCGAAGGGCGCATGCTCAACATCCACCCGTCCCTGCTACCGGCCTTCCCCGGCCTGAACACGCATCAGCGCGCCATCGACGCCGGCTGCACGCTGGCGGGTGCGACGGTGCACTTCGTCACGCCGGATCTGGACCACGGGCCCATCGTGGCTCAGGCAGCGGTGCCGGTGCGGACTGACGACACCGAGGCGAGCCTGTCGGCGCGCGTGCTGCAGCAGGAGCACGTGATCTATCCGCGGGCCGTCAAGTGGTTCGTCAACGGCCGCCTGCGCGTGGATGGGCATCGCGTCGAGCAGATCGACGGCGAGCCCCAGAGCAGCTTCAGCGCTTGAATGGGCGGCGCGTTGCGCCCACCACACCGGCCAGCCCAACAAGACCCAGCGCCCACGTGGCCGGCTCCGGCACGGCCGTCACACGGACGTTGTCAATCAGCACGGTCTCGATGGCGCCATTGCCGGCTTCGAGGTTGATCTGCACCTCCTGCAGCCCGGCCAGCGTCTCCGCGAAAGCCGCTTCGCTCTTGCCGAAGGTCGCCCCGTCGAGCTTGAGGGTGTAGGTCTTCCATGCCGTGCCAGGTTCGTTGGCGGGCACGAGATCGACCGAGGCATTGCCGCCGAGCGACAACAGCGTGACGGCCCCGAACTCAGGCCAATACGACGAGATGGGCGATTCGAGGCGCGCGTCGAAGCTCAGCGTGCCACCCTGGAAGGCAGCCCAGTTGCGCAGGTCGGTTTCAGGCAGCAGCAGCTGAACATTGGTGGCATCGGTCAGGTCCTGCACGCGCAGGTGGCCTTGGGCCTGCCAACTGAGCGCACCGGCCGCCGGATCGTTCAAACGGAAGTTCTCCAGGCCCGCATCAAACGTGTAGGCCAGATCGGCATGGGCCACCGAGGCGGCCGAAGCCAGCATGAACGCAGACGCCAGCATCGGCCAAGAGATGGCATGGCGTGCAGCGGGCAGGGCAGTGAGGATCAAACGCATGGGACAACTCCTGAAGTGGTTCATCTGAGGGCGGTCAGGGGCTGCGCCCCCAGGCCCGATATCGCATATTCATGTGAAGGATGCTGTGTCCGAAGAGTCTAGTCAAGGACACCGGGTCTGGACGCCCTCGAAACCTCGTCTGATAACCTTTACAGATTGCGACAAGCGCGGGCGACAACTCGCGTCTGCCGGCACACCGTTGATCGACCAGGGAGAACTTTCAGTGCGCGCCTTCACCTCTTTCATCCGCCCCTTGCGCAGCCTCATGTGTGCGCTGGGCCTGCTGGCCTTTGTTCATGCGGCCTCGGCGGCCGACACGGCCCAACAGCAGCAGGCGGCGATTGAAGCTGCCATCCAGGCGATGCAGGCGGCCCAGGTCAAGGGCCCATCCGACATCAAGCTGCGTGACCAGGCCACGCTCAAGCTGCCTGCGGGCTATGTGTGGATCCCCGAGCCGGCCGCCGGGCAGTACATGAAGGCCATGGGCAACCACCCGGACGACCGCGAACTGGGCCTGATCTTCCCGCAGGCCGACAACGAGAACTGGGTGATCGTGGCCGAGTACGAACCGGCCGGCTACATCAAGGACGACGATGCCAAGAAGTGGGACGTCGACGAGATGTTCAAGAGCCTGAAGGAAGGCACGGAGGCCGCCAATGAAGAGCGCCGCGGCCAGGGCTTTCCGGAACTGGAGATCGTGGGCTGGGTGGAAAAGCCTGCGTATGCCGCAGACACGCACCGGCTGATCTGGTCGATGTCGGCCCGGCACAAGGGGGCCGCGGCGGACGAACCGATGAGCATCAACTACAACACCTATGCCCTGGGCCGAGAAGGCTACATCAGCCTGAACCTGATCACGCAGTTGAAGGACATCGCGCGAGACAAGCAGCATGCGCAGGTGATGCTCTCGGCGATGCAGCATGAGGACGGCAAGCGCTATGCGGACTTCAATGCCTCCACCGACAAGGTGGCCGAATACGGGCTGGCCGCGCTGGTGGGTGGCCTGGCGGCCAAGAAGCTGGGCATGTTCGCGTTGATGGCCGGGGTGCTGGCGAAGTTCGGCAAGGTGCTGTTGCTGGGTGCTGCGGCCTTGGGCGGTGTGGCCACCAAGTTCTTCAAGAAGAAGCAGGCCTGATCGGCATCTCGGGTTGTTTTCCACATCATGATCAAGCTGTTGCTGTTGCTGCTGAGCGGGCTGAAGCTCGGCAAGGTGCTCACCACGGGCGGGACCATGCTGATCTCGGTGGTGGTGTATGCCTTCATCTTCGGCTGGCGCTATGCGGCGGGTTTTGTCGTGCTGATGTTCGTGCACGAGATGGGGCACTTCATCGCGGCCAGGCAGCGTGGCTTGAAGGTGGGCGTGCCGACGTTCATTCCCTTCGTCGGCGCGTGGATCGAGATGAAGGAGCTGCCGCACGATGCGGAGACGGAAGCCTATGTGGGCCTGGGCGGCCCGCTGGTGGGCACGATCGGTGCGGTGGGCTGCTATTTTTTGGCGCGTGACACCGGGGAATCGTGGCTGCTCGCTGTCGCCTATGGCGGCTTCTTCTTGAATTTGTTCAACCTGATTCCGCTGTCTCCGCTGGATGGGGGGCGGATCACGGCGGTGTTGTCACCGAAGCTGTGGCTGCTGGGGGTGCCTGTGCTCTTGGGCGCGTTCTGGCTGAACCCGAGCCCGATGTTGATCTTGATTGCGGTGATGGCAGCGCCGCAGGTGATCAAGGCCTGGAAGTTCCGCGCGGATGATCCGGCACATGCGGCTTACTACCAGGCTTCGGCGGAGACGCGGCTGACGTACGCCGTGGCCTACATCGGCCTGCTGGCGTTTCTGGCGGTGATGACGCATGACGTGCATCAGATGCTGGGGGCGGCGGTGGGTGAGGTGTCGTCGGGTGGGGATTGGTTTTGAGCTTGCTGCGCTGATGTGTTGTTGACGTGCTGTTGAGGCGCTGTTGAGGCGCTGAGGGCGGGGCGTTTTGTCGGGGCAGCGCGGGGTGAGGAGGCACGCGGCTGGGCTTGAAGCCCGGACGGATGCCGGCTCAGCCCGCGCCCCGCGCTGCACCGAAGAAGCGCTCAACGCAACGCACGCCACATCAAAGCAGCACAGCGCACCGACATCAGTACGCGTCATGAAGCAATCGCCCGACTCGCCAACGCCGCAGCCGCCGCCCGCGTCTCCACCCCCAGCTTCTCGAAGATGTGCTCCAGATGCTTGTTGACCGTCCGATGGCTCATCCCCAGGATCTCGGCGATATCCCGGTTGGTCTTGCCCTTGGCCAGCCAACTCAGCACCTCCGTCTCACGCGGCGTCAACGCAGCCCCCTCCAGCCGTGAAGCCTCCACCGCCGCATCAAGCTGCACACCCCGGCTGCGACGCATCGCCTCCTCCAGCGCCGCCCGCGCCTGCCTCGCATTGCGCACATGCGTGGACAGCCGCGCCAGCACCTCGCCAATGCGCACCGGCTTGACCACGTAATCCACCCCGCCGGCATCGAAGCCGGCCACGATGTCGGCCGTCTCCGACAAACCAGTCATGAAGATCACCGGGATCGCGGACCACGCCGCATGCGCCTTGATGCGCTGACACGTCTCGAAGCCGGACAGGCCCGGCATCACCGCATCCATCAGGATCGCATCCGGCCGCACCACATCCAGTCGAGCCAGCGCCTGCACGCCGTCGCGGGCCACCAGCACGGTGTAGCCCTCGTCGGCCAGCGCATCGCACAGCATGCGCAAGGTATCGGGCGCATCGTCGACCACCAGCACGGTGCCTTCGCTGCGGGGCTCACACAGGGATTTCATCCAGCGGATCCTCCAGGTAGGCAGCCAGGTGCGCCGCCACTGCATCCAGTTCAAATTGATCGATCTGGCGCCGCAACCAGCGCCAGTGGGCATCGTGTTCAGGCGCCGCCCGCTGCCAGTCGTCCAGCGCGGCCTGCAAGGCCTGGATGTGGCCTTTGCGAGCCAGGCGCTCCAGCTCCCAGGCCGCATCCGCAGGCAAGGGGTCCAGCAAGCCAGCCTGGACGGGCGGCGCGTGCGCCGCATCCATGGCGGGCAGACGGGCCGAACCTGTCACCCACGCCAGATGCAGGTGCCGCGCCAAGGTGTCGAGCAGCTCGGACTCCATCACCGGCTTGACGACAAAGGCCTGGCATTGCGCAGCCGCGAGGTTCTCAGGTCGGTTCTCGAAGACATTGGCCGAGACCATGATGATCGGCACCTCGGTGAAGCCGGCCTGGCGGATGCTGCGCGCGGTGCGCCAGCCATCCATGTCGTCCATGGTGATGTCCAGCAGGATGGCGTCGGGGCAGGCTTCGCACACGCTCTCCAGCGCTTCGCCGCCACTGGCCGCTTCACGCAACTCGAAGCCCAGGGGCAGCAGCATGCCGGCCAGCATCTGGCGCTGGATGGGCTGGTCGTCCACCACCAGCAGGTGCCGGCGCGCGCCCACATAGCCGGTGACAGGGCGTTGCAACAACTGTTCTGCACGCCACGCGGGCTGCTCTTGCGCATGCGGCGCCTGGGGCGCGGCGATCTCGCTGAGGTAGAGCCTCACGCTGAAGGTGCTGCCCTGCCCCATCACGCTGTGCACGCTGAGTTCGCCGCCCATCAACTCGGTCAGCAAGTGCGTGATGGTCAGGCCCAGGCCGGTACCCGGCTCGCTGCTGCGCCGCCCTGCGCTGCCGCGCTCGAAGGGCAGGAAGATGCGCTCCAGATCCTGAGGTGCGATGCCGATGCCCGAGTCGATCACCTCGAAGCGCAAGACCTCACGACGGGCATCGAGCAGCAAGGTGATGTGCCCCCGTTCGGTGAAGCGCACGGCGTTGCCCAGCAGGTTGAGCAGGATCTGGCGCAGGCGCTTGGCATCGGCCTGCACCCAGGCCGGCACACGGCCCTTGCTTTCCAGGCGGAAGTCCAGCCCCTTGGCTTCGGCCTGCGGCTGCACCATGCGCGCCACGTCCTGCAGGAACTCGGGCAATGGCACCGGGGCCGACTCCAGCCGCAACCGGCCCGCCTCGATGCGGGCAAGATCCAGCAGACCATCGATCAGACCCATCAGGTGCTCGCCGCTGCGCTGGATGGTGGTCAGCGCCGAGCGCTTGCGAGGCTCGGGCAGCGCATCCTTGAGCAAGATCTGCGCATAGCCGAGGATGCTGTTGAGCGGCGTGCGCAGCTCGTGCGTCATGCCGGCCACGTAGCGCGTCTTGGCCTGGTTGGCGGCCTCGGCCAGATCCTTGGCCTGCTGCAGGGCTGCATCGGTGCGGCGGTGGGCATCGATCTCCAGTTGCAGCAACTGGTTGTGGCGGTTGGAGTCGTCCTGCGCCATGCGCCGGCTCTCGGAGGCCAGCACCACCCACCAGGCACACACAGCCGCGGCCAACAGCAACAGGGCGTAGACCTTGATGAAGGGGCCATCCAGCATGCCGTGCGGCAACACGGTGTCTGCACCATGCAGCGCCCCGACGACGCCCTCCTGGTAGTACACGACGCCCAACACGGCCCCCAGCAGGAACGCCATCGACAGGAAGACGACCAGGTAATGCCCCACCCGGAAATTGATGCGCCTGGACAGCGACACAGGCAGCACGGCCATCAGCCCGTCCGACACCTGCTCCGCCGCGCGCGAACGTGTCTTGCACCGATCATGGCAACGCGACTCCAGCGTGCAGCACAGCGAACAGATGGGCGCGTCATACGCGGGGCACATGGCCATGTCTTCGGCTTCGAAGTGGTTCTCACACACGGAGCACTGCACCATCTGGCCGGGCTTCCAGGCGGTGCGAGGCAGGCGCGCCAGATAAAAGCGGCCCCGCGTGGCCCATGCCAGCAGCGGTGCGCCGACCATGGCGATGCCCAAAGCGATGAAGGAAGAGAACGGCACCAAGGTCTGCCCCAGCAAGCCGGCGTGCGCCGCCACGGCGATGGCCGCTGCCAACAGGGTGGCACCTAGCCCGACCGGATTGAGGTCATACAGGTAGGCCCGTTTGAACTCGATGCCGCGCGGTGACCAGCCCATCGGTTTGTTGATCACCAGATCGGCCACCAGCGCCCCCACCCATGCGATGGCCACATTGCTGTAGAGCCCCAGCACCTTCTCCAATGCACCGAAGACTCCCAGCGTCATCAACAGCACGGCGATCAGCACATTGAACACCAGCCACACCACGCGCCCCGGGTGGCTGTGCGTGAGCCGCGCGAAGAAATTGGACCAGGCCAGCGAGCCCGCATACGCATTGGTGACGTTGATCTTCACCTGCGAGACGATCACGAACAGCACCGTGGCCCCCAGCACCCAGGCCGGATCGGTGAAGACCTCGCTGAAGGCCGCGAGGTACATCTGCGTGGGCTCCACCGCCTTGTCCACCGGCACCTCGTGCTGCAAGGCCAAGAAACGCGAGGAAGGCACCGGCCAGCATCTTCAACATGCCCGGCACGATCCAGCCCGGCCCGGCCACCAGCACCGCCGTCCACCATCTCAACCGGTTGGCTTTCGTCTTCTCCGGCAAGAAGCGCAGGAAGTCCACCTGCTCGCCCACCTGCACCACCAATGAGAACGCCACCGTGGCCGCCAGCCCGAAGGCCGTGAGGTCGAAATCACTGTGGCCCGTGGTGCGACCGGTGAGCGAGGTGAAGGCGCTGTAAGCCTCCGGGTTCTTGAAGGCCACGAAGATGAACGGGCAGATCCACAGCGAGAGCCACACCGGCTGCGTCCAGGTCTGCAGGCGCGAGATCAGCGTGATGCCGTGCGTGACCAGCGGGATGATGGCCAGGGAAGCCAGCAGATAACAGACCGGCAGGGACCAGCCGAACAGCATCTGGATGGCCAGCGCCATGATGGCCGCCTCCAGCGCGAAGAAGATGAAGGTGAAGCTCGCGTAGATCAGCGAGGTGAGCGTGGAGCCCAGGTAGCCGAAGCCGGCACCGCGGGTCAGCAGGTCCATGTCCACACCGTACTTGGCTGCGTAGTAGCTGATGGGCAGGCCGGTGAGAAAGGTGATGAGCCCCACCACGAGGATGGCCCACAGCGCATTGGTGAAGCCGTAGTTCAAGGCGATGGCGCCGCCGATAGCTTCCAGCGCCAGGAAGGACACGGCGCCAAAGGCCGTGTTGGCCACGCGCAGCTCGCTCCACTTGCGGAAGGTGCGCGGGGTATAGCGCAGTGCGTAGTCTTCCAGGGTCTCGTTGGCGACCCAGGAGTTGTATTCACGGCGAATGCGGAAGATCTTTTGCCGGGCTACGGACACGAACAGGCTCCGGTCGTCTGGACCTTGCCCACTCGTTTGCAAGAAGCGATCCACACCCGCCCCCCTTGAACAGGCGGTCCGGTGGATGAGGGCACCTGCGTGCGTACGCACCCACTACGTTAATTGACGTATTCAAGGAAAACCCGAGGCTCCTTAACGTTGCACCCAAGGCCGCGGAATGTGGTGCAAGGCGCGGATCAGACGACATCGGCCATGCACCACGGCGCGGCATCGGCAACCCGTTTTTGTGCAAGGAGCCCTTTCATGTCGAATGACCAGAACGATCTGTCCCGCAACCGCCGCCGCGTCCTGCAAGGCCTGGGTGCCGTGCCCCTGATGGGCATCTCCGGGCTGAGCTACGGCGCCGCGCCCGCCACCTCGGCCGTCAACACCACCAAGCTGGCGGTGACCGACACCGAAGTGACCGTGGGCCAGCTCCACTCCGCCACCGGCACCATGGCGATCTCGGAGACGGGCTCGATCCAGGCCGAGCAACTGGCCATCGACCAGATCAACGCGATGGGCGGCGTGCTGGGCCGCAAGATCAAGGTCATCAAGGAAGACGGCGCCTCCGACTGGCCCACGTTCGCCGAAAAATCCAAGAAGCTGCTGGTCAACGACAAGGTGGCCTGCGTCTTCGGCTGCTGGACCTCGGCCTCGCGCAAGGCCGTGCTGCCCATCTTCGAGAAGGAAAACGGCCTGCTGTACTACCCCACCTTCTACGAAGGCCTGGAGCAGTCCAAGAACGTGATCTACACCGGCCAGGAAGCCACGCAGCAGATCATCTGGGGCCTGGACTGGGCTTCCAAGGAGAAGAAGGCCAAGACCTTCTTCCTCGTCGGCTCGGACTACATCTGGCCGCGCACCTCGATGAAGATCGCCCGCAAGCACATCGAGACCATGGGCAAGCTCGGCTCGGTGGTGGGCGAGGAGTACTACCCGCTGGGCAACACCAACTTCAACTCGCTGATCAACAAGATCAAGCTGGCCAAGCCCGACTGCATCTTCGCGGCCGTGGTGGGAGGCTCCAACGTGGCCTTCTACAAGCAGCTCAAGGCCGCGGGCATCACCGGTGCCAAGCAGTTCCTGCTGACCCTGTCGGTGACGGAAGACGAGATGCTGGGCGTGGGCGGCGAAAACTTCGCCGGTTTCTACAGCTCGATGAAGTACTTCCAATCGCTGGACAACGCCAACAACAAGAAGTTCGTGGAGGCGTTCAAGGCCAAGTACGGGCCGAAGTCCGTGATCGGCGATGTGACGCAGGCCGGCTACCTGGGGCCTTGGCTGTGGAAGGCCGCGGTCGAGAAGGCTGGCAGCTTCGATGTGGACAAGGTGGTGGCTGCATCGCCGGGCATCGAGCTCAAGACGGCGCCTGAAGGCTACGTGAAGCTGCACGAAAACCACCACCTGTGGAGCAAGGCCCGCATTGCGCAAGGCCAGCCGGATGGGACCTTCAAGCTGGTGGCCGAATCGAAGGACCTGATCGAGCCCAACCCCTTCCCCAAGGGATATCAGTAACCCACCCCCTACCGCCTGCGGCGGCCCCCTCAAGGGGGCGCACACGGATGGCCCGGCAAAGCCGGATCCATGGTGTGCAGCTGGGTCGGCACGTGTGAGCGCGTGGGTGGCTCGTTTTGCAGACGACGGCGGTCGGGCATCGCGCGGGCCAGCCACTTTCCTGTGTGGCACATGGATGCCACACAGGCCTTTTCTTCCAGAGGTGCGAGATGACCTTATCGGATATGTGGAACATCGGGGTGATGCAGGGCTTTGCAGGCTTGAGCCTGTTTTCGGTGCTGCTGCTGATGGGCCTGGGCCTGGCCGTGATCTTCGGCCAGATGGGTGTGATCAACATGGCCCATGGCGAGTTCATGACCATCGGTGCCTACACGGTCTACATGGGCTCGGTGCTGACGGAAAAGTTCGCGCCTGGCCTGGTGCAGATGTACTTCCCCGTGGCCATCGTCGCCGCCTTCCTGATTGCCTTCGTGGTCGGCTGGATCACCGAATGGGCGTTGATCCGGCACCTTTACAAGCGGCCGCTCGACACCCTGCTGGCCACCTGGGGCCTGAGCCTGGGCCTGCAGCAGTCCTTCCGTTCGGCCATCGGCCCCAAGGAGGTCAGCCCCACGCTGCCTGACTGGTTGATGGGCTCATGGGCCCCGCAGGAGGGCCTGGACATCCCCATCAACGGCATGTTCGTGATGGGCCTGACCGCCCTGGTCACCGCGGTGCTGATGCTGGCTTTGTACAAATCCCGCTGGGGCCTGCGTGTGCGGGCCACCGTGAGCAACCGCACGATGGCCAATGCCATCGGCATCAACACGAAGAAGACCGACCGGCTGACCTTCGCCATCGGCTGCGGCATCGCCGGGGTGGCGGGTGCCGCCTTCACCACCATCGGCTCCACCGGCCCCACCAGCGGCTCACTCTACATCGTCGACTCCTTCCTGGTCGTGACCTTCGGTGGCGCAGGCAGCCTGTTGGGCACCGTGGCATCGGCCTTCGGCATCGCGCAGACGCAATCGATCAGCGAGTTCTTCATGAGCGGCTCCAACGCCAAGGTGCTGACCTTGATGGCGGTCGTGATCATCCTGATGTTGCGCCCGCAAGGCCTGTTCCCATCGAAGGTGCGCCGCTGATCCCGGTTTGAAAGAAGGAAAGCTCACATGAACAAAATGCACGCGTGGATCACCCAACAGAAGCTCGGCAGCGTGCTGCTGCTGGCCCTGCTGCTGGTGGTCGTCTTCCCCCTGTCGCTCGACATCTTCCGGCTCAACCTCATCGGCAAGTACCTGACCTACGCCTTCGTGGCGCTCGGCCTGGTCATGCTGTGGGGCCATGCCGGCATCCTGAGCCTGGGCCAGGGCGTGTTCTTCGGCCTGGGTGGCTATTGCATGGCCATGTTCCTCAAGCTGGAAGCCTCGGATCCGGTGAGCACCAAGATTCAGTCCACGCCAGGCATCCCGGACTTCATGGACTGGAACCAGCTCACTGCCCTGCCCTCCTGGTGGGTGCCGTTCAAGAGCCTGCCTCTGGCCTTGATCGCGGTGATCCTGGTGCCCACGGCGCTGGCCTTCCTCATCAGCTTTGCGATGTTCAAGCGGCGGGTGGGGGGCGTGTACTTCGCCATCATCACGCAGGCTGTGGCCTTGATCCTCACGGTGCTGATCATCGGCCAGCAGGGCTACACCGGCGGCGTCAACGGCATCACCGATCTGAAGACGCTGATGGGCTGGGACATCCGCACCGACAGCGCCAAGTACATCCTGTACTTCGTGTGCGTGGGCCTGCTGTTCGCCGCGGTGTTCCTGTGCCGCTGGGTGCAGTCGTCCAAGCTGGGCACGCTGCTGCTGGCCATGCGCGACAAGGAAGACCGCGTGCGCTTCTCCGGCTACGACGTGTCCATGTTCAAGGTGTTTGCCTTCTGCCTGGCGGCCATGCTGTCGGCCATCGGTGGCGCCATGTTCACGCTGCAGGTGGGCTTCATGTCCCCGTCGTTCGTGGGCATCGTGCCGTCCATCGAGATGGTGATCTTTGCGGCGGTCGGTGGCCGCATGAGCCTGATCGGCGCGATCTACGGCGCGCTGATCGTCAATTTCGGCAAAACATATTTCTCGGAAAGCGCACCGGATCTGTGGCTGTTCCTGATGGCCGCGCTGTTCATCGGCGTGACCATGGCCTTTCCCGATGGCCTGGCCGGTCTGTGGGAGCAAAAGATCAAGCCGTGGTGGGCCAAGCGCCAGGCTGATCGCAAGCAGCAGGCTGAACGCATCCGCGCCGCGCAGGCGGCCTACCCGGAGGTGCTGCCCCCTTCCAAAGGCAAATCGGGCAACGCTGGCGGCCTGCCACCGGGCATGAGTGGCCAGCAAGCCTGATCACCTCTGCACCGCCGCCTGTCATCGAAAGGAAGCTCCACCATGAATGCAGCCGCCACCAAGAACAAGAAAGAGTTCGTCCTCTACATCGAAGATCTCACGGTCTCCTTCGACGGCTTCAAGGCCATCGACAGCCTGAATCTGTATGTCGACAAGAACGAGCTGCGCGTGATCATCGGCCCCAACGGCGCGGGCAAGACCACGCTGCTCGATCTGATCTGCGGCAAGACCAAGGCCAGCACCGGCAGCATCAAGTTCAAGGACCAGGAACTGACCACGCAGGCCGAGCACAAGATCGTGCGGGCGGGTGTGGGCCGCAAGTTCCAGACGCCTTCGATCTACGAGAACCTCAGCGTGTTCCAAAACCTGGAGGTGTCCTTTCCGCAAGGCCGCTCCGTGCTGGGTGCGCTGGGCTTCAAGTGCACGGACGAGGTCAAGGCCCGCGTGCAGGTCGTGGCCGAAGAGATCGGCCTGGCCGACAAGCTGGACATGGAAGCCGGCCTGCTCAGCCATGGCCAGAAGCAGTGGCTGGAGATCGGCATGCTGCTGATGCAGGAGCCCGAGCTTTTGATGCTGGACGAACCCATCGCCGGCATGAGCGCCAAGGAACGCGAGCTGACGGCCGAGCTGCTCAAGCGCATCTGCAAGAACCGCTCGATGATCGTGATCGAACACGACATGGCCTTCGTCGCGCAGATCGCCTCCAAGGTCACGGTGATGCACCAGGGAAAGATCCTGGCCGAAGGCACGATGGACCAGGTGCAAAGCGACCCCAAGGTCATCGACGTTTACCTCGGCCATTGATGGACCACCCCCTACGGCCTGACGGCCGCCCCCTCAAGGGGGCGCCACCGATGGACCGGCAGAGCCGGATCCATGGTGGCCGCTGGGTCAACAGCCGCAGCGCGCGGCGAGAAGTGAAAGGATTCGGACATGCTTCAAGTCAAAGACCTGTTCGTGAGCTATGGCCAGAGCCAGGCGCTGCACGGCATCTCGTTCGAGGCCAACAAGAACGAGACGGTGGCCATCATGGGCCGCAACGGCATGGGCAAGACCACGCTGTTCAAGAGCCTGATGGGCGTGCTGCCCACCAAGGCTGGCGAGATCCAGGTGGGCGGCCACAGCGTCGTCAAGGACGAGAGCTTCCAGCGCGTCAAGAAAGGCATCGCGTATGTGCCGCAGGGCCGCATGATCTTCCCGACACTGACCGTGCAGGAGAACATCGAGACGGGCCTGGAGAACAGCAAGAGCAAGAAGATCCCCGATGAGATCTACGCGCTCTTCCCTGTGCTGTTCGACATGCGCAACCGCAAGGGCGGCAACCTGTCGGGCGGCCAGCAGCAGCAACTGGCCATCGCGCGCGCGCTGGTCACCAACCCCAAGGTGCTGCTGCTGGATGAACCCACCGAAGGCATCCAGCCTTCGATCATCAAGGACATCGCCAAGGCGCTCAACGAGATCCGCAAGCTGCGCGAGATCACCATCGTCGTCTCCGAGCAGGTGCTGAGCTTCGCCATGGATGTGGCCGACCGCCTGTTCGTCATCGAAGGCGGCCGACTCGTACACGAGACGACCCGCGCCGACACCGATGCCGAACGCATCAAAGCTTATTTGTCCGTCTGAACACCGCTTCTTTCTTTCAACACACAACGAGGTGTGCCATGCCTGAAACCCTGATCAAAGTCGATCTGCAATCTTCTCCGTACGACAACCCCATGATCCACAACCGCTGGCATCCGGACATCCCGATGGCCTGTTGGGTCAACCCGGGTGACGAGTTCGTGCTGGAGACTTTCGACTGGACGGGCGGCTACATCAAGAACAACGACAGCGCCGACGATGTGCGCGACGTCGATCTGTCCACCGTGCACTTCCTCTCCGGCCCGGTGGGCGTCAAGGGCGCAGAACCCGGCGACCTGCTGGTGGTGGACCTGCTCGACGTGGGCGCCAAGCCAGACAGCATGTGGGGCTTCAACGGCTTCTTCAGCAAGAAGAACGGCGGCGGCTTCCTGACCGAACACTTCCCCGAGGCACAGAAGTCCATCTGGGATTTCCACGGCCTCTACACCACCAGCCGCCACGTGCCCGGCGTCAGGTTTGCCGGCCTCATCCACCCGGGCCTGATCGGCTGCCTGCCCGATCAGAAGATGCTCGACATGTGGAACGAGCGCGAGGTGGACTTCATCGCCACCCAGCCCGATCGCGTGCCCCCATTGGCCAATCCGCCCTTCGCCAAGACGGCCCATGCCGGCAAGGCCACCGGCGCCGTCAAAGACAAGGTGGCGGCCGAAGGCGCCCGCACCGTGCCCCCGCGCGAACACGGCGGCAACTGCGACATCAAGGATCTGTCGCGCGGCTCCAAGATCTTCTTCCCCGTGTATGTGGAAGGCGCGGGTCTGTCCGTGGGCGACCTGCACTTCAGCCAGGGCGATGGCGAGATCACCTTCTGCGGCGCCATCGAGATGGCCGGCTGGGTGCACATGAAGGTCACGCTGATCAAAGGCGGCATGGCCAAGTACGGCATCAAGAACCCCATCTTCAAGCCCAGCCCCATCACGCCCAACTACAACGATTACCTGATCTTCGAAGGCATCTCGGTCGATGAATACGGCAAGCAGCACTACCTGGATGTGCACGTGGCCTACCGCCAGGCCTGCCTCAACGCCATCGAGTACCTGACCAAGTTCGGCTATTCGAAGGCGCAGGCCTACGCCATCCTCGGCACGGCGCCGGTGCAAGGGCACATCAGCGGCGTGGTCGACATCCCCAATGCCTGCGCCACCCTGTGGCTGCCCACGCAGATCTTCGAGTTCGACATCAACCCGAGCGCCAGTGGGCCGGTGGTGCAGAACTTCGGCGGCATCGACGTGCCCCTGTCCAAGGACCTCTGAGCCCTGCCCTGCCCTGACTGCTGACCAGGAGGCCCATCCCTCATGCCCACCTACGACTACGCCTGCCCCGATTGCGGCGGCTTCGAAGCCTTCCGCACCCTGTCGCTGCGCAATGAACCCATGGATTGCCCCGACTGCGGCACCTCATCGCCACGCGTGTTCGTGAGTGCGCCGAGGCTGGCCTGCCTGGACAGCAGCACCCGCTCGGCGCTCGACATCAACGAGCGATCCCGCCACGCACCGATGACATCGAAGGAATACGGCAGCTACCAGCGCATGCGCCATCCATCCGGATGCGGCTGCTGTTCACCCGGATCGGGCAAGCGCAGCGCCACGGTCACCGGCGCCAACGGGAACAAGATGTTCCCAACGAAGCGACCGTGGATGATCAGCCATTGACCGGAACGAACCGCTGTACCAGCGGCATGGGCTGATACGGTACGCAACCTTGTCCCGGCATGAAGAGGGTCTCCGTCACCGCTTCCGGGTAGTCCTGAACGAACCAGGGTTCGTAGCGGGCCCCTTGGCCACCACAGACCCGGCAGGCAGTCTGGCCGCTGACCTGGTTTTCCGAATACAACGCATAGCCGCTCAGCCCTGAGGCGTATGACGCCTTCGAAATGGCGAAGTTCAGCGAGGCCTGACGGCCGAAGCATGCGGGGCAAGGAACCTGGACAATCCCTTGGCCATCGGCGCCCGCCATGCCTTCCTGCTTGCCCGTGAATGCGGTGTGCCACCGCCACACATGTCCACCCGACAAGCCCGGCCACGGCCCGGTGAGTTTGGCAAACAGCCCGCCCATCCCACCAGTGCGTCGGGGGGCGGCCGATCCGGGCGCATAGGCACGCACCTCGACCTCCTGCATCCGCCAGGTCTGCGATGCAGGGCTCACCTCGAAGCGGCATTGCACCTGGACTGGCTGCCCAGCAAACACCACGCCGTCGGCTTGCAGGCTGTGGCGCTTTCCTGCCGAGACCATCACACAAGGAAGCGCCTCAAAGCCCGTCACATCGACGAAGCCGCCAGTCGACGCATAGCTGGCACACAGCATGCACACCTCGTCGGTGTCTCGCCTTCGGTACAGCTCGATCACGACGCCGCGGCAAAGATCGCCCTTCTCGTCGACGGGCACCACATGCCAGTAAAGCGGCTGGGGGCTGGCGCCCACGTCCGTCAGCCGCACCGCCCACTGCGGATCGCGCCGCGAGAGCGCCTCATGCCATGCGGCCCGAACATCCATGTCGAAAAAAAGTCAAGGCTCCACGCGCGGCTGCCCGTTCAAGTCATGCCGCAGCTTGGAGATGGTCTGGTACACCGTCTTGCGCACACGTGAGATGCCACCCAGCGGGCGATGCTCAGTGATGCTGTGCCAGGGCGTGAATGAACGCACTTCGCACATCTCCTCCGATTCCGGCGTCTGTGCGGGGATCTCCACGCGCGCCACCGGCACGAAGGGTGACTTGCTCTCCTTCCACTCGATGGTCGGATCCTCGATGGGCATGTCCGGCATGCGCGTCTGCACCATGAAGTCGAAGCAGGCGCCGCCCGTGGCGAGTTGCCCGCGCAGGTTTTCGCCCAGCCTGTCCGCGGTGTCGGAGGCCTCATAGAAGGTGCCGCCCGCACACGGCTTGGCGGAATACTTCATCTGCTCGGTACCCAGCTTGTAAGGCACCATGCTCCAGTAGCGCGAGTTCAGCGGGTTGATCACCTTCTTGGAGCCAAGCGCCAGCAGAATCGCGCCCTCATGGAAGATGTGCCCGGCCAGCCATCCGGCCGTGCTCAATCCGCCACCCGACAAGGCCTTCTGGAAGCCCACATAGTCCTTCGCGTTGCGCACGAAGAAGACGGGGTGGTTGATCATCACGAAGTCCTGCGTGCTGGCCGTGGGTTCGTCGTCGATGATCTTCATGCCCGGCACGCCCATCACCTTGATGGCCATGCCGCGGCCATCCGGGCTGTGGTCGTCATTGGAGGCACCCGACCCGTTCGAAAACCGCACCACGGCGCTGTAGGCCTTGGGCGTGGCAAACAGCCCTTGCGCCACCTTGGCGGGCAGGCCCGGCAGCACCGTGAACTTGGCCTGCACGCAGCCATGGGCCTTGCGGTGCGCATCGCGGAAGGCATGCCCGTTCTTGTCGAAGCCGGCCTGCACGGAGGTGCGGATGGATTCGGTCACGCTGGCGATGGCCTGCGGCTCATCGCCAGGAATGACCTCGCCTTCCGCATTGGGCGCGGGCGCCGTGGCCGCAAAGGCCGTCTGGCAGACCATCTGGGAAATGGCCAACGAGGCCAGCGTCAGGCTGAGGTAGGCGGCACGTTGCAGGCCGCGCTTGGCAAGGTGTGACATGGTGTGGATGCTCCCCGCATGCTTGGATGCGATCAGATCGATGGTTCTCCCCGGGCCGCGACTATGCGCTGCTTCCGGGATCACATCATCGGGAGATTCCCGCCACCCATTCAACGGTAGACAGCAGCAGCCAGGCGCGACACCGTGAACGGCTCCAACGCGCACGACTTGTCGGCTTCCGAATACACCATCAGCATGCCGCTGAGCCGGCCGGCGCGCACATCAGGCAGCTTGCGCCCGCGCAGATCGGTGTCGAACACCATGCTGGCGGTGAAGGTCTGCCCGGGGCGCAGCAGGGAAAAGTTTTGCGTCGCCCGCTCGCAGGCCGCCACGTTGTCGCTGCCAAAAATCTGCAGGCCGCTGACGCCATGAGGCCGGATCCCGAACAGCACGCCGCCATCGACCTGCAATGTGGGCCACTGGGGGACCACGGCCAGCCGCAGCGGCGCACTGCCCGTGTTGGTGATCTCCATGCCCAGGGTGGCCTGCAGGGCGGCATCCGGCCCGCTGCCCGGCCGCGGGCCGATGTCGATGCGCTCGAAGCGCACCGCCAGGGCGCCGATCCGGGCCTCGCCTTGCGAGCGCGGCATGCCGGCGCCCGGTGCACCGCCGGACAGCAGATCGTCCTGCGCCAGCTCACCGCCATGCGACGGCCGACCCGCCATCACCTTCACGCCATCCACCCAGCGCTCGGCGAAGTTGGCAATGATGTTGACATCGCGGCCCACCATCACGTTGCCCGAGCCGGACTGCGTCATGGCGGGATTGCGCAGCGCCGAGGCAATGGGTGGCACGACCACCGCCGCCAGCGCCGTGAGCGCGGCAATCAGCCCCGTGGCACGCATGGAACGCTGGCGCGATGCAGGCACTTGGTCTTCGGTCATGTGAACGCTCCCGGGCAAGACAGCAAGGACGAACAGGACTGCAGCCAAAGCCATTGGATAACGGCCGCCCGGCGCGCGCAACTTCAATCTAGGGACGCCGCCTCACAAGTCCTGTCGCGAAGGAACGCGCTCCTTGGCCCGCACCTCGCCCAAAGGCCCGTACTGCCAGCGGGTGTCGAGTTCGCCGTCCTCGTCGGCATCGATCTCGGCAAACATCAGCTTGCCCAGCCGCAGATGCTCCACACGCAAGGGCTTGCCCGTCATGGGGCTGATGTAGCGCACCTCCGCAGGCACGCCGTGCTCGAACACCGTGACCAGATCCGGATGGCCGTCCTTGTCCGTGTCGGTCTCGCTGACCTCGGGCTGGTTGTCGACATAGCTGGTCCGCGTTTCCATCACACCATCGAAATCGTCATCGGAGCGCGACTCCGTCATCAGGCCACCGCGCGCGTAGTGCACGCGGAGATCGGGCTTGCCGTCCAGGTTGCGGTCGGCTTCGTAATCGATGCCGGTGCCGTTGATGGCATACGTCCAGACCTCGTCGGGCACCCCGTCGCTGTTGTGGTCCAGCGCCTGTTGACGCGCCGGCACGCGGTAGACGCCATAGGTGCCCGCCACGCCGATGGCCAGCCCGATGAACAGCATCCACCACGGTCGGCCGCGGCTGCCATGTGCCCCGGCGCCGGGTGGCGTGGCGATGCCCTCGTGAACCAGCGTCGCTTCCCATGTGTCGATGATCTGGCGACCGCGTGCGTGATCGGCCTCGTCCACCATCACACGCACCAGCCCGGCAGCGGGCAATTCACCCACGGCACCTTGCAGATGCTCGCCCAGCACGTGGCCCGTGATGCCTTCCTGGCGCAGCAGATCCAGGATCATGTGCGCTTCAACGGCATTGGCCGCCTGGTACAGCGTCTTCATCGGTCCCCTCTGCGCGCAAGGCGCGCTCACACTTTGATCGTTTCCCCACCGGCATGTCCGGCAGTCGGCTTGCGGCCATCATAGATCGGAGGACACGCGAGCACGGGCCGTGTTTGCACCCTGATGCGACAACGCCCCGTCCCTCTCGGGTACGGGGCGCTGACCGGCCCGCAAAGGCTCGATCGCCAGGGCCGGATCGCCAGACCGCCTTACTGCAAACGATAAGGCGAGGACCAATACCCGCCGGACTGACACTGCTGGAAGTAGCCGCCCCCCACGGACACGACCGCGCCCTGTGAATACGACTGGCTGTTGTAGGTGCAGGTGGAAGGCGTGCCGCCGGCGACCTGAGAGAGTTGCTGCTGTGTCATGACTTGCATGATGTGACTCCTGTTGGATGAACTGCAGGGCTGGCTCGGTGGTACGGCAAGGCATGACTTCGCCGTTCACCGGGGATGCGCTGGTTTCACGCGCCGTGCTGAGCAGCCCCGCGGGCACCATCCCGTCAGCACGGCATGGCCCTATTGAACGGAACGGCACCGTACACGTCATCCCACTTGCGGGCGGGCACGTCCCTAAGCCTAGGGGCGCCTTCACAGGGGCCTCAGCCAGGCACGCAGCCTGCAGTCATCGCGCTGGCGCCGCCTGCCTGCGGATCAACACCAGCGTGGCGGCCTGCACCATCAAGGCCGCACCGACGGCCACGACAAAGCCGGCCAGCAGGCCGTGCGCGCGCAGCATCAAGGCCAGCAAGGTGCAGAAGGTGGCAAAGGCAAAGTAGCCCCACACCATGTTGCGCAGCAAGGCCACCGTGAAGCTGCCGCCCATCTGTCGATGCGAGAACACCGCCAGCACCACGCCCAGCACCGGGAACATGGCCAGCAAGCCAGACCAGTGCGGCCCCGCTTGCGCCGCCATCCAGGTCACCGCCATGACCAATGCCGCACCCGCTGCCATCCGGCACAGCATCTCCGCAAGGGGATGCGCCGCGTGGCGCTGTGGTGCGGGCCCTCGTTCACTGCGCGCATCGGCAGGAACATCGGAAGGAAAGAGCCGCCGCGCAAACACCAGCACACAGGCCAGCACAGGCAGGGCGGGCCACAGTCCGCCTGGGGCTTGGCTCAACAACAGCAGACAAGCGACGTAGGCACACAGCCCCGCAGGCAAGGCGATCCACCACGGGCGCCTCACGGCCACCCACGCATAACCCAGCCCGAACGACAGATGCGCCAGGATGGCGCTCAAAGTGGCGCCCGCAGCATCGGCGGCAAACGCCCGGCCCTGCTCCATGCCGATGAACAGCAGGATCGGCCCGGTCACCACAGGAAAGGCCGACAACCAGCCCGCCACCGAAGGCCCCCAGATGCGGCCCGCCACGCTGATGCCCCAGATCAGCATCGGCACCAGCGTCAGCTTGAGCAGCAACAGCATCAATGCGAGGCCTCAGCGCTCGACGTCGTAGTAGTAGAAGTTGGCCGCCTCGCGGTCGTTGCCGGTGAAGATGCGCCGCACCAGGCTCGGGTTGCGCACCAGGTACCAGTCACCGAACTTGTCGAACTTGCGGCACGAGGTGATGATGCCGTGCCGCCAGACGGTGCCGTACTGGAGGCCGCGCTGCTTGCCCAGCGCCTTCATGCGGCGGGCAAAGTCCACGTCCTCCACGCTGATGAGCTGCTCATCGAAGCCACCGAGCGCCTCGAAGGTCTCGCGCAGGAACCAGAACAGGCCCACCGAGACCCGCTCACGCAAGGCATGCGGCATCACCATCATGCCGGTGCAGAAGATGCCCAGCGACCAGCGCTCCGGCCACAGCGAAGTGCCCCCGCCGATGTAGCGCGGATCGTGAACATGCCTGAGCACCGCCGACACGGTGTGCGGCGTCATCCAGCTGTCGGCATCGATGGTGCAGGCCGCAGGCGCCGTGCCGCCTCGGACCGCCGCATTGCGCACGGCAGCGATGCACTTGCTGTGCTCTTCCACGCAGCGCGCGCCCAGCGACTCGGCAATCGCCTGGGTGCGGTCCGTGCAGCGGTTGAGCGCCACCACCACCTCCACCGGCTTGCCGGCATGCTGCGCGGACGTCAGCACGCTTTCGATGCAGCGGCCGATGTAGCGCTCTTCGTTGTGCGCCGGAATGGACACGGACAGGACGGGTTTCAAGACGGCTTCCTTGGCGGCTCAAGACAGGCCCGTTGCGGGCGATGCAACTCAGACCCGTACTGTAGCGGCCGCTGCCCGATGTGGCATGCGGATAATGGCCGCCCATGCAGCGCCGTCAGCAAGCCACCCTGTTTTGCAGCCTCTTTCTGATCGGCTCGGCCGAAGTCGTGGCCGGCCCGATGATGGCGCAGATGGGCCGGAGCTTCGGCGTGGCTTCCAGCCAGATCGCCTACCTGCCCGCTGCCTATGGTCTGGCGTATGCACCGGTGGCGCTGCTGGCCGGACCGCTCTCCGATCGCTGGGGTCGCAAGCGGCCGTTGCAGCTCGGCCTGTTCGGCTTTGCCCTGCTGTGCCTGCTGATGGCCTTCGTGCACACGCTGGCGGCGGCCGTGGCCCTGGCAGCCTTGACCGGCGTGTGCGCTGCCGTCATCCAGCCCAACAGCCTGTCGCTGGTGGGAGATGCCTCGCCGCCGGATCAGGTCGCCCGCCGCCTGGGCCACACGCTCGCGGGGCTGATGCTCGCGTTTGTGATCACACCCGCCGTCGCAGGCGTGGTGGCCGATGCCTTCGGCTGGCCTGCCAGCTATCTGCTGCTGTCTGCGCTGGCGTGGATGGCGCTGGCCGCCGTCACCCTCGTCTTCCCGACGCGACCGCGAACCGCGATGGCGCCCTCCCAGGAAGCAAAGCCTGCCCGCGGGTTCTGGGCCGCCCACCGCGGCGCCCTGTGCACGCCGGACGCCGCACGCCGCCTGTCGGCCAGCTACCTGTGGCTGGGCTGGGTGGCCGGCTTCGGCGCGCTGGCGGCGCAAGTGTGTGCACGCAAGCTCGGCCTCACGCCGACCGAAGCCGGCCTGCTGGCGGGCTGGTTCGGCCTTGTGATCGTGGCGGGCAACCTCAGCGGCCCGTGGCTGCAATCGCGTCTGGGCGATGCCGCCCTGCCCCTGAGTGCCCTGACCGCCGCCGTGGGCATCGCGGCCTTTCTGCTGCCGCTGCAACAGATGGTGTCACTGGCCATCGCAGGTATCCCGTGGGCCTTTGCCTACGGAGCCGCCGGGCCCCTGCATCATGGCCGCCTGAGCAACCTGTCCGTCACCTTCCGGGGCACGCTCAATTCGTACCATGCGGCCCTGCTCAACCTCGGCATTTTTTCCGTTTCCCTGCTGATGGGCACACTGAGTCTGGGTGCAGCCGACCCCAAGTTCTGCATTTTGGTGGCGTTCGTGGCAACATGCGGCACGTGGCCTTTGCTGGGTGATCTTGCGGCCCGAAAGCCCCCGGCTGCGGCCCCCGATGCCCGCAGGTGGCCCGCGCGTCAAACCGAGGAAGTGGCCCGAGGAAGTGAATTGGATCGCACATGATCGAGCACACCAAAATGCTGTTGTGGCGCACCCTGGCGCTCTTCGGTCTGGCGCTGGCCGTCATCGGGCTGCTGCTGCCCGTCATGCCCACGGTGCCCTTCCTGCTCGTGGCCGCCTGGGCCGCCAGCAAAGGCTGGCCTGAACTGGAAGCCCGGCTGCTGTCCCACCCTCTGTACGGCCCGCCGATCCGCGACTGGCGCAACCATGGCGCCGTGCCCCGCAAGGTGAAATGGTTCGCCTCGTTCATGATGAGTTGCAGCGCCACCATGCTGTGGTTCGTGCCCATCCCCGATCTGCTGCGCTGGGGCATCTACGCCACCTTCCTGATCGTGGGCGGCTGGCTGTGGATGCGCCCCGAGCCGCCGCCTCAAACAACCGGCACCTCCGCCACCTCGGCCGACGTGGTCTGAAGCGGCATCCCCCGAACAGGATCCCGGGCTCGATTGCCTCACCCGATGTCCGAGCCGCTGCTGTTTTCCTTTAGGCGCTGCCCGTATGCCATCCGCGCGCGACTGGCCCTGCACCAGGCCGGCATCCGCTGCACCGTGCGCGAAGTCGATTTGCGGCACAAGCCGCCCGAGCTGCTGGCCCTCTCGCCCAAAGGGACCGTGCCTGTGCTGCGCTTGCCGGATGGCCGGGTCATCGAAGAAAGCCTGCAGATCATGCAGTGGGCCTTGCGTCAGCACGATCCGGCCGGCTGGCTCACGCAGGCGCCCGCCGATGAGGTCCAGCGCCTCATCGAACGCAACGACCAGGTCTTCAAGCCCCTGCTGGATCGCTACAAGTACCCCGAGCGCCATCCCGAAGCCACGCAGGCCGACTGGCGCGATCGGGCCGTCGCGGCCCTCCTGGCTGAGCTGGCACAGAGGCTGGCCTCCTCGCCCTGCCTGTGGGGCCCCGCGCCCAGCCTGGCTGACATGGCGATCCTGCCCTTTGTGCGGCAATTTGCGCAGGTTGACCGCCCCTGGTGGGATGACGCCATGCCGGCCCCCTTGCGACAATGGCTGGACTCGCTCACCGCCAGCGCCTTGTTCCAGGGCGTGATGGCCAAGCCTTGACACCCGCATGGACACCCTCAACCGGCTGCAGCATGGTCATTTGCAAGGCGCGCAAAGGCTGGACCTTGCGTGCGACCTGAGCTCCTTCCCGCGCGAGATCTTCGATCTGGCCGATACGCTGGAGGTACTCAACCTCAGCGGCAACCGCCTGCAGGATCTGCCCGACGACCTGCCGCGGTTGCACCGCATGAAGGTGCTCTTTTGCGGCGACAACCAGTTCGCACGCATCCCGGACAGCGTGGGCCGGTGCCCGCAACTCAGCATGGTGAGCTTCAAGGGCAACCAACTCACCTCCATCGAAGGCCGCGCCCTGCCCCCGGCCCTGCGCTGGCTCATCCTCACCGACAACCTGCTGCAGGAACTGCCCGATGAAATCGGCCACTGCAAACGGCTGCAAAAGCTCATGCTGGCGGGCAACCAGCTGCGCGCGCTGCCTGCATCGATGCAGCAGTGCCAACGCCTGGAGCTGGTGCGCCTGTCGGCCAACCGGCTCACGGAGCTGCCGGCCTGGCTGCTCGCGCTGCCGCAGCTGGCATGGCTGGCCTATGGCGGCAACCCACTGTCTGCGGAAGATGAAGCGCATGCGCTGGCCATGGCAGGCGTGCGCCGCATCGACTGGTCCGAACTGGACCTGACCGCCCGCCTGGGCGAAGGCGCCTCGGGCCACATCCATCAGGCCGCCTGGCGCCATGAAGGCCTGCTGGAAGACATCGCGCTCAAACTGTTCAAGGGCGACATGACCAGCGACGGGCTGCCGCTCAACGAAATGGCCGCGTGGGTGCACGCCGGCGCGCATCCCCACCTGATGCCGGTTCACGGCGTGCTGCAGGGGCATCCCGATGGACGACTGGGCCTGGTGATGCCGCGGATCGCCGATGACTGCCAGAGCGTGGCTGCCCCACCCAGCCTGGCCTCGTGCACCCGCGACGTCTACCCCGATGACCTGCTGCTCGATCTGGAGATGGTGCTGCGCCTGTCCACGGCCATCGCCCGGGCGGTCGCCCACCTGCATGCGCGCGGGGTGCTGCACGGGGACCTGTATGCCCACAACATCCTGTGGAACCAGCGCGGCCACTGCCTGCTGGGCGATTTCGGCGCGGCCTCCTTCCTGCCCACGGCGCGCCCTGATGTGGCGCAGGCCCTGACCGCCCTGGAGGTGCGCGCCTTCGGCCACCTGTTCGAAGAGCTGCTGGCCCGCTGCCGCCTGCCGGCCCACCCGCCCGGCATGCTGGCCCGTCTGCACACGCTGCAGGCCCGCTGCGTGCGGCCCGATCCGGCCTCGCGCCCCGGCATGGCCGAGATCGCCGAAGCCCTGGCCTCGCTCTCGGATGACGTGGGCATCGCGCTGGCGCCGGATTGACGCGCCAGCGCACACCGCCCGCCACACCCCGTCCAGCACCCGCTCCAGCCCTGCAAGAACGCGTCCCGCCCGCTACGTCAAACAACGTATTGGGGGCGCACGGTGGCCTTTTCACAATGGCTTTCCGTCCATCCTTTTGCGAGAGGAGCCCCCCATGCTTCACGGCGATATTTCGAGCAGCGACGACACCGTCGGCGTCGCGGTCGTCAACTACAAGATGCCTCGGCTGCACACGAAGGCCGAGGTGCTGGCCAACGCGCACAAGATCCGCCAGATGATCGAAGGCATGAAGCTCGGCCTGCCGGGCCTGGACCTCGTCATCTTTCCCGAATACAGCACGCACGGGATCATGTATGACAAGCAGGAGATGATGGACACCGCCTCCACCATCCCCGGCGACGAGACCGAGATCTTCGCCCAGGCCTGCCGCAATGCGAAGGTCTGGGGCGTGTTCTCGCTGACGGGCGAGCGCCATGAAGAGCACCCGAAGAAGGTGCCCTACAACACGCTCATCCTGATGAACGACCAGGGCGAGATCGTCCAGAAGTACCGCAAGATCATGCCGTGGACGCCCATCGAGGGCTGGTACCCGGGAGACAAGACCTATGTGTCCGACGGCCCCAAGGGCCTGAAGGTCAGCCTCATCATCTGCGACGACGGCAACTACCCCGAGATCTGGCGCGACTGCGCGATGAAGGGTGCTGAGCTCATCGTGCGTTGCCAGGGCTATATGTACCCCGCCAAGGACCAGCAGGTGCTCATGGCCAAGGCCATGGCCTGGGCCAACAACAGCTACGTCGCGGTGGCCAATGCTGCGGGCTTCGATGGCGTCTACAGCTACTTCGGCCATTCGGCCATCATCGGCTTCGACGGGCGCACGCTGGGCGAGTGCGGCGAGGAGGACTACGGCATCCAGTACGCGCAGCTCAGCAAGCGCCTCATCCGCGATGCCCGAGCCACGTCGCAATCACAGAACCACCTGTTCAAGCTGCTGCACCGTGGCTACACGGGCAAGATCAACTCGGGTGAAGGCGACAAGGGCGTGGCCACCTGCCCGTACGAGTTCTATGAGCAGTGGATCAAGGATCCCGAGGGGACGCAAAAGAGGGTCGAGGCGCTGACCCGGCCCACGGTGGGCACGGCCGAGTGCCCGATCGAAGGCATTCCCAACGATGCGAGGTTGAAGTACGAATGAAGGGGCGAGGTGAAGCAAGGTGAGGCGCGCCGCCGTCAGGCAGCCAGCGCCTTCATCTGCTGACGCCGCCATTGCGCGGGCGCCAGCCCCGTCCATGAGCGGAAGGCGCGCGTGAAGGCGCTTTGCTCCGAATAGCCCAGCAGCAGCGCGATCTCGGCCAGATCCAGCTTGGCATCCATCAGATGCCTTTCCGCCAAATGCCGGCGCGTGTCGTCCAGCAAGGCCTGGAAACTGGTGCCCTGCTCGGCCAGGCGACGCTGCAGGCTGCGGGGGCTGGTGTGGTGCGCCTTGGCCAGCGCAGCCAGCGAGGTCTGCCCTTCCCGGATCAGCGGCACCAAGGTCTTGCGCCAGGCCTCCACCACGGCAGGCAAGGCCGCCACGCGTTGCAGCAACTGCTCGGCCTGCTGGTCCAGCAGGGCCAGCAAGGCCGGATCCGACTTGCGCAGAGGCAGACCCAGGTAGGCGTGATCGAACACCAGTCGCGTCACCGGCGCATTGAAATGCACCTGGCCACCGAAGAAGTCCTCATAGGCCTGTGTGCTCAGCGGCGCAGGGTTCACGAACGACACCGAACGCACCGGCCAATAGCGGCCCGTCATGTCCCGCGCCAACTGCACCAGCGAGGCAATCGCCGTCTCATCGACCAGCGCACCGGGTTTGCCGCGCTCCACGCCCCACTCGATGGCCACGCCTTCCGGCACGGCCGTCACGCGGGCAGGGTTCACGTCGTAGACGGAGGCGTGATAGCGCTCCATGCGCTGAAGGGCCTCGGCGAGCGTGTTGCACGCCAGTGCCGCATAGCCGACCACGCCAAAATGCCGGGCACCAATGCCTTCGGCGATGCGCAGGCCGAGCGCAGGCCGCATCTCCAACGCATCCACGCGCCGCAACCAGATCTGCCAGTCGGACATGGGCACGAAGTGCTGCGATGCGTCCGGTCGGGGCGCACCCAGCACCTGCTCGGCGTCGAGCCCCTGGTTCTCCAGGTACTCATACAGCAGCTGTGCGTAACTGGCAGCAATACGTGTTTCGGGCATGAGACATCACCAATCGCCGGGATGATGCCCATGCAATAGCCCTGTGAAAATACGGGCTATAAGGGAGAAGCGCCAAAAAATAATGGCGCCAAACGTCAAGAATGCGCTTCAATGCGAAGCGATGAGCGGCCAATGCCTGTCATTTGCAGACAAGCCGCTCGTTTCCCCGAATAGCTCTGCCCGCTGCGCCCCCCGTGAACAGGCGCCCGGGGGCGCTGTCGAGCCGCACGGGATAATGTCGCCCATGCATCCGAACGCCCTTCTCGACCTCTCCACCCAACTGGTGCGCGAGGTGCTCAAGCTCGACGCCCCGGCCGACAGCATCGTTTCCTACTTCTTCCGCAACCACAAGGCCCTGGGCCAGCGCGAGCGTCATGCCCTGGCCGAAACGGCCTATGCCGTGCTGCGCCAGCGTCTGCTGTGGGCCCACCTGGCCCAATCGGGCCATGGCCCCATGGAGCGGCGCCTGACGCTGCTGGCCTGGCAAGGGCAGCCGCATGTGATCAAGAACGGCGCCACGGCCGATGAGCAGGCCTGGCTCGAACGCGCCCAGGCCATCGACCGCAGCGCCTTGCCCGAAAAGCTGCGCCACAACATGCCCGACTGGCTGTCCAACAGCCTGAAGGAGCAGCTGGGTGCCGACGAGTTCTGGGCGCTGGTGGACTGCATGTCGGCCGGCGCGCCGCTGGATCTGCGCGTCAACCTCGTCAAGGCCAAGCGCGAAGCCGTGCTGGAAGCGCTGGTAGCCGCAGGTGTGCCGGCACGCGAGACGCCGTATTCGCCCGTTGGCATCCGCATCGACGGCAAGCCGGCGCTGCAGAAGATGCCGCTCTACACCGACGGCCACGTGGAAGTGCAGGACGAAGGCAGCCAGCTGCTGGCGCTGCTGACGGGTGCCAAGCGAGGCGAGATGGTGGTGGACTTCTGCGCCGGTGCCGGCGGCAAGACGCTGGCGCTCGGCGCCATGATGCGCAACACCGGCCGGCTGTATGCCTTCGACATCTCCGGCCACCGGCTGGACAACCTCAAGCCGCGCCTGGCGCGCAGTGGCCTGTCCAATGTGTATGCGACACAGATCGCGCACGAAAACGACGAGCGCATCAAGCGCCTGCGCGGCAAGATCGACCGCGTGCTGGTGGACGCGCCTTGCTCCGGCCTGGGCACGCTGCGCCGCAATCCGGATCTGAAGTGGCGTCAGAGCCCCAAGGCCGTCGAGGAGTTGCAGGCCAAGCAGAAGGCCATCCTGCACAGCGCCTCGCGCCTGCTCAAGCCGGGTGGGCGGCTGGTGTATGCCACCTGCAGCCTGATGCCCGCTGAAAACGAGGTGGTGGCCGCCGCCTTTGCGGCCGAGCACCCGGATTTCGAGCAGGTCGATACCCGCGAGAAACTCGAGCAGGCCGGCGTGACGCAGGCCGAAGCGCTGGTGACGCCGGCAGGCCACCTGCGTCTGTGGCCGCACCGCCATGCCACCGACGGCTTCTACGCCGTGGCCTGGGAAAAGAAGGCCTGACACAGGCAGGGCACGCGCACGCAGCCTTGCCGCCCATCAGCAAAAAGGCCCGGGAACCCCGGGCCTTTTTGCTTCAAGATGACTGCCTCAGAACAGGCTTTCCTTGATGTAGATGATGTCGTTGGGCAAGAGCTTGTCGTTCACATCCGGATGAATGATCTGCACGTTGCCATTGGCATCCTTGCGGTGGACCTTCAGGCCACGCATGGTGCCACGCTGGTTGAGGCCGCCCGCAGAGGCAATGGCCTGCAGCACCGTCATGTCACGGCGGAGCACCCGGGCTCCTGGGCTGGTGACCTCACCATAGATGTAGAAAATCGGCGCACGGTCCACCCAGATGCTGTCGCCTTTGGCCAGCACCATGTCTTCCACGGCGCTGTCACCGGAAAACACGCGCGCGAAATCAATTTCCTTGCGGAAGGGCTGACCATTGCGGGTGCCCGTGACCACCACGATGTCAGAGCCGTCGTCCAGGATGCCTCCAGCCGATGCCATCACTTCGCTCAGGCGTTGGCTGCCCGCAGAAAGAGAATACTTGCCGGCCTTACCGACTCGGCCCAGAACATAGACCTGATTGGCGATGATGCCCGTCAGGGTGATCGTGACCTGAGGCTGCTTCAGAAAATTGCCATCCTTCAGCGCTGTGGCGATCCTCTTTTCGGCCTCGACCACAGTGATGTCGCTCAACTTGATGACACCGATGAGCGGATAGGTAATCACGCCCGTTTCGCCGACACGCGTCTCCAACGTGAGATCGGGGTTTTGATAGACGGAGATCCGAATCGAATCGCCGGGACCGAGGATGTAGTCAGCAGGGGACGTGATGGGCGCAGAGGTCTGTGTCTCTTGAGCCAGCGCACTCCCGGCAACACTCATCCCGATCAGCATGGCAGCCAGCAGCCACCGAGCCATGTCACGCATCGACTTCATAAAGTGAGATCCTCTGTTCAAAAAATCGGCCTGTGCGCGCTCCCGCCTGGGCGACCCAACCGATCGCGCCAATGTATCACCGGGCCATGACGACGCACGTCACGGACCGGCGCCGGGAAGCACCAAAGCAACATAGAGCCTGAAACTGTCGCAAGGTTCCCACCACCTTGCACACGAGCTGCCCTCTCCCCGCACGCCCCATCCGGCCCACCTTCAGATCAGCGCCACGCTGGTCTTTTCCAGGTACGACGAGATGTCGGCCGCCGGCATCGGACGGGAAATCAGAAAGCCCTGCACGTCGTCGCAGCCCAGCGCCTTGAGCATGACCAGTTGCTCTCCCGTCTCGATGCCCTCGGCGGTGGTGTCCAGGCGCAAGGCGCGTGCCAGGCTGATGATGGCGGTCACCACGGCCTGCGCGTCCTGGTCGCGGTCGAGCGAGCGCACGAACATGCCGTCGATCTTGAGCTTGTCCATCGGGAAGCGCTTGAGGTAGGCCAGCGACGAATACCCGGTGCCGAAATCGTCCAGGGCGACGCGCACGCCGCGGCTGCGCAGCGCCATGAGCGTGGCCTGGGCGCCATCGTGGTCTTCGATCAGGGCCGATTCGGTGATCTCCAGCTCCAGGCGCTCAGGGGCCAGCCCGGATTCGGCCAGGGCCTCGTCCACCAGGTCGATGACGGCCGAACTGCGGAACTGCACGGCCGACAGGTTGACGGCCACGCGCAGATGCCGCGGCCATTTGGCAGCGACCCGGCACGCCTCGCGCAACACCCAGTTGCCCAGGGGCACGATCTGGCCGGTCTCTTCGGCCACGGGGATGAACTCGCCCGGGCCGATGAGGCCGCGCTCCGAATGCTGCCAGCGCACCAGCGCCTCAAAACCGATCACTTCGCCCGTGTCCAGGCGGGTCTGGGGCTGGAAGTGCAAGGTGAACTGGTTGGCCTGCAACGCCTGTCCCAACTCCGCCTGCAGGCGCACGCGGGCCCGGGCGCTCTCGCCCATCGCATGTTCAAAGAAGCGGTAGGTGTTGCGGCCTGCTGCCTTGGCCGCATAGAGCGCCAGATCGGCGCATTGCAGCAGCGATTGCGGATCGGCCCCATCGCGCGGCGCCATGGCCACCCCCACGCTGGCGCGCACCTCCACCATCGCGTCGTCCAACTGACAGGGCTCGCTCATCAGCATCACCAGGCGCTCGGCCAGGGCACTGGCTTCGGCCTGCGTGGCATAGCGCCAGCTCAACAGCGCAAATTCATCGCCGCCCAGGCGGGCCAGCAGATCGCCTTCGGCCACGCAGGTCTTCAGGCGCGCAGCCACCCGGCGCAGCAACTGGTCGCCCACCGCGTGACCCAGCGAATCGTTGATGTGCTTGAAGTTGTCCAGATCCAGGAAGAGCAAGCGCACAGGGCCGGCCGGGCATGTTCGGATCGAGCGCCAGACGCCCCAGCTCGGCGCTGAAGCGGTGGCGATTGGCCAGGCCCGTGAGCGCGTCGAAGTTGGCCATGCGGGCCAGTTCGTCGCGCGAGCGGCGCGCCTGCGTGATGTCCGAGCCGATGCCGCGCCAGCCCGCCGAGCGCCCATGTTCATCAAACAGGGGCTTGGCGGTGAGCGACCAGCAATGGATCTCGTGGCGCACCTCGACGTTGATTTCCAGATCGCGGAAAGGCTGCCCCATGCGAATGCAGGTGGTGAGCCGGTTGAGCGCCACGTGCGCATCGTCATCATCGGGCGGCAGAACGGCGGCCAGGGTGTCGGTGAACGGGCGCTGCAGCAGCACCTTGGCCGGCATGTCGAAGGATTGCGCCAGCCGCGGCGAGACATGGCGAAGGTGGCCCGTCGGCGAGATCTCCCACAGCCAGTCCGAGGCGTGCTCTTCGAAGTCGCGCAGCAGCAGGTCGATGAGCTGCTTCTGGCGCTCCGTCTCGGCCTCGGCCCGCAGGCGGCTCATGAAGATGCGGCCATTGGCAATCGTCACGCCGCACAGGATCACCACATACACACCCAAGAGCAGCAGCATGGCGCCACTGGCCCCATAGGGTGAGCGCTGCAGCATGATGAAAGACCCACCGCCCAGCGTGACCACATAGGCCAGCGCAGCGGGCACCATCGGGCTGAGCATGAAGGCGCCGCAACAAATCATGCCCACGGTCACGCTGGCCACCAGCATCGCACCCGCATGGTCCAGAGAAGGAAACAGCAGCACCGGCAGGGCCAGCCACACCACGGAGAAGGCCGCGCTCTGCCACATCACGATGTGGGAAGCGCGCGCCGGTGCCGTCGGCCGCGGGCCATGGCTGACGACACGGCGCCAGGCAAAGCCCGCATAGCTCAAGGAAAACACCCCGACCAGACACCAGATGGCCATCAACCACGACGGCACCTTCTGCCAGAAGGACCAGCAGATGGTGATCGAATTGATCGCATTGCCGACCCCGATGAGCGGCAGCACATTCAGCAGCGCCTGGATCTGGCGCGCACGGAAATGCCGCGCGATCGGTCCATCGACCGATTCGTCGGGCACGACTTCATGGATCAGGGCCTGGACATGTTGGCGCCAATCGTCAATGCGTGGGTTTGGAGGTGGGATGTTCCCCGTCATGCATGTCCTGCTGGATAGACCCATCAGGAATCGGCGCTGCGGGATGAAACTTGACCTCGCGTCATGAAATCGCCCGAGGGCAGGGCCCATGGATTCGGGGCATTCCGCACAAAACAGGGCGAATTTGCCCGGATAGATGCCTTACCATCCCTGCCCTTGCCCGAGTGAAACGCTTTGTCATGAGTTCTGATCAGCCTTTGTCCGACGCCGAACAGTCGCTGCGCGACGCCGCGCTTGAGTACCACCGCCTGCCCACGCGCGGGAAGATCGCCGTCTCGCCGACCAAGCCGCTGTCCAACCAGCGCGATCTGTCGCTGGCGTATTCGCCCGGCGTGGCCTATCCCTGCCTCGCCATCGAGAAGGACCCGAACCTGGCGGCCGACTTCACCTCGCGCGGCAACCTCGTGGCCGTGGTGACCAACGGCACCGCCGTGCTGGGCCTGGGCGACATCGGCCCGCTGGCCTCCAAGCCGGTGATGGAAGGCAAGGGCTGCCTGTTCAAGAAGTTCGCCGGTGTGGATGTGTTCGACATCGAACTGGCCGAGCGCGATCCGGACAAGCTGGTCGACATCATTGCGGCCCTGGAGCCCACGCTGGGCGGCATCAACCTCGAAGACATCAAGGCGCCCGAGTGCTTCTACATCGAGAAGAAGCTGTCCGAGCGCCTGAACATCCCCGTCTTCCACGATGACCAGCACGGCACCGCCATCATCTCCAGCGCCGCGCTGCTCAATGGCCTGGAACTTGTCGGCAAGAAGATCGATGAAGTCAAGATCGCCGTCTCGGGTGCCGGGTGCAGCAGCCATCGCCTGCCTGGACCTGATGGTCGGCCTGGGCGTCAAGCGCAGCAACGTCTTCATGTGCGATTCCAAGGGCCTGATCCACACGGACCGCACCGACAAGCTGGACGAATCCAAGCGCCGCTATGCGCAGAACACGCCGGGCCGCACACTGGCCGATGCGGTCCACAACGCAGACGTGTTCCTGGGTTGCTCCACCGCCGGCACGCTCTCGCCGGAAATGGTCAAGACGATGGCGGGCAACCCCATCATCCTGGCCCTGGCCAACCCCGAGCCCGAGATCCGGCCCGAGCTGGCCAAGGCCGCGCGCCCGGACTGCATCATCGCCACCGGCCGCTCGGATTACCCCAATCAGGTCAACAACGTCCTGTGCTTCCCCTACATCTTCCGTGGCGCGCTCGATTGCGGCGCCACCAAGATCACGGATGCGATGAAGCTGGCCTGCGTGCGCCAGATCGCCGATCTGGCCAAGGCCGAGATCTCCGACGAAGTGGCCTCGGCCTACCCGGGCCGCGAGTTGCGCTTCGGCCCCGATTACCTGATCCCCACGCCGTTTGACTCGCGCCTGATCCTGCGCATCGCCCCGGCCGTGGCCGAAGCTGCTGCAGCATCCGGTGTGGCCACGCGCCCCATCACCGATCTGAAGGCCTACCGCGACTCGCTCTCGCAGTTCGTCACCAACACCGGCTTGTTCATGCGCCCGCTGTTCCTGGGTGCCAAGGCCGCGCCCAAGCGCATCGCCTATGCCGAAGGCGAAGACGAGCGCGTGCTGCGCGCCGCCCAGGTCGCCGTGGACGAAGGCATTGCGCACCCCGTGCTGGTGGGCCGCCCCGACGTGATCGCCACGCGCATCGAGCGCGCCGGCCTGCGTCTGAAGCCGGGTGTCAACTGCGAGGTGGTCAACCCGGGCAAGGACGACCGCTTCAAGCAGTACTACGAGGCCTATCACAAGCTGCGCGCACGCGATGGCATCTCGCCGGATCTGGCCAAGGTGGCCGTGCGCCGCTCGAACTCGCTGATCGCCACGATGATGCTCAAGCTGGGCGACGCCGACGGCATGATCTGCGGCGTCATCGGCCGCTATGACCTGCACCTGGCGCATGTTCAAGAGGTCATCGGCGTGCGTCACGGTGCGCATGGCCTGGCCGCGCTCAATGCGCTGATCCTGGATCAGCACAACCTGTTCATCGCCGACACCTTCGTCAACGAAGACCCCAGCGCCGAACAGCTGGCCGACATCGCCGCCATGGCCGTGGAAGAAGTCCAGCGCTTCGGCCTGCCGCCGCGCGTGGCCTTCCTGTCGCACTCGATGTTCGGCTCCAGCAGCCGGCCTTCGGCCAAGAAGATGCGCCTGGCGCGCGACATCTTCGTGGCCCGCATGCCTCACATCCCCGCCGATGGCGAGATGCAGGGCGATGCGGCCTTGAGCGAATCGGTGCGCAGCAAGCTGCTGCCCGAAAGCACGCTGCATGGCGCGGCCAACATCCTCATCTGCCCGAACCTGGATGCCGCCAACATCCTGTTCAACGTGCTGAAGATGACGGGCGGCCAGGGCGTGACGGTCGGCCCGATCCTGCTGGGTGCAGCGGCCCCCGCCCACATCCTGACGCCTTCAGCGACGGTGCGCCGCATCGTCAACATGACGGCCGTGGCGGTGGCGCACGGCGCGCAGCAACAGGCCGGCAAGGCCGCCTGAACGGGCCCGGGCCTTCGCGGGTCCGGAGCAGGCGGGCCAACGATGCATGGTCGAGGCATGACGCCGCCTTGACCGGGAATCGGGAATCGGCGGTGGCCTGAGGCGGCATCAGGGCGGCTGGCATAGACTGGCCACCATGTCGACCTCGACCCCAGCCCTGTCCGGCCCCCGCCCTTCGATCTTCCAGGGTTATGTGGCCGCGCTGGCCACTGTCCTGATCTGGGCGGGCTTCATCCTGTTGTCCCGCCTGGGCGGCAAGACGGCGCTCACCGGCTGGGACATCGTCGCACTGCGACTGGGCACGGCCTCCCTGTTCCTGCTGCCCTTCTCACTGAACCTGCCGGCCGGCACCTGGCGCAACGGCCGCCTGTGGGTGATGGCCCTCATCGGCGGCCTGACCTTCCTGGTGCTGATCTACGCCGGCTTCAAGCGCGCGCCCGCGGCCCATGGCGGCATCCTGCTGCCGGGCCTTCAGCCCTTCCTGATCACCGCGATGGCGTGGGCACTGATGGGCGCACGCCCCTCGCGCATGCGCATCCTGGGCCTGATCCCGATTGCCGCCGGTGTCATCTGCGTGGCCGTGCCGGTGCTGCTGGACACCCATGGCGGGCCGAGCACCTTGATGGGAGACGCCTTGATCCTGGGCTCGTCCATCGCCTGGGCCACCTACAGCGTGCTGGTCAAGAAGTGGGCCTTCGACCCCTGGCTGCTGACACGCTTCGTGGCCATTGCATCGGCCCTGGTCTTCATGCCGGTCTACATTGCCTTTCTGCCCAAGGGGCTGGATCAGGTCCCGATGTCGATGCTGATCCTGCAAGGCCTGTATCAGGGCCTGGGGCCCACCATCATCGCGATGCTGCTGTACCTGCGGGCCGTGGCCATCCTGGGGGCCGAACGCACGGGCGCCCTCGTCGCGCTGGTGCCCGTGCTGGCGGGGCTGGGCGGCGTGCCGCTGCTGGATGAACCGCTGACGGGTTGGCTGATCGCTGGGCTGGTGCTGGTCTCCGGCGGGGCCTTCATCTCAGCACGCCTGAAATAAGGCCCCGTCGAAACGCCTTCAGCACACCGAGGGGTTCACAACCCGAGTTGTTTCGCAATGATCTCGTTCATGATCTCGTGCGTGCCCCCGCCGATCGACAGGATGCGGTTGTCGCGGTAGAGCCGCTCCACCACCGATTCGCGCATGTAGCCCATGCCGCCGAAGATCTGCACGGCCTCGTAGGTCACGAAGTCGGCCGTGTCGGTGGCGAAGTTCTTGGCCATCGACACCTCCTGCACCGCCGGCTTGCCGGCCTGCATCCGCGCCGCGCAGCGATACGTGTACTCACGCGCCACGTCGATGCGCGTGGCCATCTCGGCCAGCTTGTGGCGGATGACCTGGTGCTTGCTCAAGGGCTTGCCGAAGGTCACGCGTTCCTTCACGTAGTCCATGCAGGCCTCGAGAGCCATCTGCGCGGTCATGTAGGCCATCACGGCCAGCGCCAGCCGCTCGGCCTGGAAGTTCGCCATGATCAGCATGAAGCCGGCGTTCTCCGGGCCGATCAGGTTGCCCACGGGCACGCGGCAATCCTCGAAGAACAGCTCCGCCGTGTCGGACGCCCACCAGCCCATCTTCTTCAGGTTGCGGCCCACCGAAAAGCCAGGCGTGCCCTTGTCGATCAACAGCAGCGACACGCCCGCATAGCCCTCGCCACCCGTGCGCACGGCCACCGTGTAGTGATCGGCCCGCACGCCCGAGGTGATGAAGGTCTTGGCACCATTGACCACATAGTGATCGCCATCGCGCACGGCACGGGTGCGCAGGTTCGCCACATCCGATCCGCCGCCTGGCTCGGTGATGGCCAGGGAGATGATCTTGTCGCCCCGCAGCACGGCGGGCACCACACGCTGCTGCAGTTCAGGCGAGCCGCCGCGCCAGACGGGCGGCAGGCCGATGTCGAGCGAACCGAGGCTGGCGACCAGCCCCCCGGAGGTACTGCGCATCAGCTCCTCGCTGACCGCCACCTTCAGGAAGACATCGTCTTCGCCACTGCCGCCAAGCGCCTCGGGGTGGCCGATGCCCAGCAGGCCCAGACCCGCCGCCTGCTGGTAGAGCTCACGCGGAAAGCCGCCCTCCTCCTCCCACTGCGCAATGTGCGGCAGGATCTCCTGCTGCACGAAGCGCCGCGTCGTGGCACGCGCCATGTCATGTGTGGCGTTGAAGTAGGAAACATCGAACGGTGAGGCCATGGAAGCAAGGAAGATCATGTGGCGGTTTCCGCATTGGATCGCCAATTGACGTTTACGTCAAGCGCAGCTAAAGTCGGCCACCATGGGTTCTGGCCCCATGGTCTCCGACCCGTTTCAACCGTCTTTCGCATCACAAGGCTTTCACCCGATGAACACGCAAGCAGCCCGGCACGGCAACCAGTACGACAGCATCTTCCGCCCCGGTCTGTTCGAAGGCCAGGTCCACGTGGTGACGGGCGGCGGCAGCGGCATCGGACGTTGCGTGGCGCATGAACTCGCCTCCCTGGGCGCCACGGTCGTCATCACCGGCCGCAATGCCGACAAGCTGGCGCGCGTCACGGCCGAGATCGAGGCCGATGGCGGCAAGGTCGATTCGCATGCCTTCGACATCCGGGATGAGGAACAGGTGAAGGCTGCCATCGCCACCATCGTGACCCGGCACGGCCGCATCCACGGGCTGGTCAACAACGCCGGAGGGCAATTTCCCTCCCCCATGGCGGCCATCTCCAAGCGCGGCTTTGAAGCCGTCGTCTCCAACAACCTGACGGGCGGCTTCCTGATGGCGCGGGAAGTGTTCAACCAGTCCATGAGCCGGCATGGCGGCGGTGCCATCGTCAACATGGCCGCCGACATGTGGAATGGCATGCCGGGCATGGCCCACTCGGGCGCGGCGCGCGCTGGCATGGTCAACCTCACCAAGACGGCCGCCTTCGAATGGGCCTGGGCCCATGTGCGCGTCAATGCCGTGGCACCGGGCTGGATCGCCTCCAGCGGCATGGACAACTACGGCCCTGCCATGGCGCCCATGATCCGTTCGCTCAAGGACAACCTGCCGATGAAGCGCATGGGCCTCGAAGCCGAAGTCAGTTCGGTGATCTGCTTCCTGATGAGCCCCTGCGCCTCGTTCGTGACGGGCATCACGGTGGCCATCGATGGCGGCGCGCCGCTGCACAGTGCCGTCATGCCCGTGGCCGATCACCCACCGGCGCCCAGCTACAACGGCTTTCACCGCGCGGAAGTGCCTCAGGTATTGAACGGGCTTTGACGCAAGGCCCGCACGCGGCGGCACACTGGCTTGGGCGCCCGCGCTTTCTACAATGGGTGCCTTGGTCCACTTGAATGACGGATCGCATGCACGTGCATTCGTCGCCCACCATGTCGCCTGCCCTGCCCGCCTGGCCGCCCGTGCGCGCTACGTGCCTCGTGCTGTACGTGCGCCGAGCGCTGCAAGCCCTGAGCTTGCTGGCCGTCCTGCACACGAGCCTGGCGGCCGCGACGACCTCACGCATCGTGGGCCAGGTGCGCGACGCGGCCACACAGCGCCCGCTCTACACCGAGATCCACGAGCAGACGCTGGCGCCTGATGGCACCGTTCAATCCGGCCTGACGGTGTACCAGACACCGGATGGACGCGAGATCGCTCGCAAGACGCTGGACTACCGCGCGCATCGCACCGTTCCCCTCTACCGCATGGACATCCCGGCCATGCGCTATGCAGAAGGCATTGCGCAACTGGGCTCCGAAGCCAGCCTCTTCAAGGGCGACCGCGGCAAGGAAACCATCGAACAAGTGCCGCTCGGCAACGAACTCGTGGCCGCCGATGCAGGCTTCAACCAGCTGCTGCAGGACCAACTCCCGCGCCTCATGGCCGGCGACACCGTGCACTTTCACCTGATCGTGCCCGGCCGCCTGGACCGCTATCGCTTCCGCGCCCGACAAGCCGGTCAACGCACCGAAGCCGGACGCCCCCTTGTGCGCATCCGTGTCGAACCCGACTCCCTGCTGCGCTGGCTGGTCGATGCCATCGACCTGGATTACGACACGCAAAGCCGCCAGTTGCGCCGCTATGAAGGCGTCTCCAACATCCTGGATCCAGCCACCGGCAAGGTCTACCCGCGCATCCAGATCCTCTACAGCGAGGCCCAGCGTTCGCGCAATGCGCCCTGATGTGGCGCCTCACCTTGCGCCGGCGCAACATCGCCCCTTGAAGCCAGAGGGCACGGGGCCGTCCAATGGTGTCATCCCTCACATCCTGACCGGAGAAGGTATGAACACCGTTCGTCGACGCATGGCTTCGCTGCTGCTGGGCGCTGTGCTGATGGGCTGGACGCTGGCGTGTGCGGCATCGAACGCGTGGGAGCCGGTACGGCAGGGCAACAGCCGCGAGGACATCAGCACCTGGGTACGCTCGGAGGACGGCATGGCCGTCAAGGCCTTTCGCGGCGTCACCGAAGTGAACCAATCGACCCTCAACGCCCTGGCCTTGCTGGCAGACATCCCCAATCTGTCGAACTGGATCTTCAAGTGCGCCAGCGCCACCGTCCCGTCCGGGTACTCGGCGGACCACACCTACGCGCGCTTCAACGGCGTCTGGCCCGCCTCACCACGCGATGTGCTGTTCAAAACCGTGGTCACCCAGCAAGCGGATGGCGTGATCGTGGTGGACTCGCGGCAGGTTGCGGGCTATCCGCCGGCCGATGACCATGTCCGCATGCCCTTCCTGCACAACGTGTTCCGGCTGACACCGCTCAAGGGCGGCTGGACCCGGGTCGAGTTCGAGACACAGATCGATCTGGGTGGACTGGTCCCCACCTGGCTGGCCAACCTGGTGTCCACCCAAGCCGCTGAAGTCACGCTCAGCGGGATGCAAAGGGAGATCGGCAAGGCCCGATACAAGGTGCGCTCGGTGGACGACCTGCCGGCCTACTACTTCCACGGCAAGACCCTCACGCTGCCCCCCGATCATTGAGCCGATGGGCGCCAGACGGCTCACCCAGCGTGATCGGGACCACGAAAAGGCGCATGAAGACTGTGTTAAGCGCTCCCGCTCGGGGCCAATCACGTCACGTCCAATGCGCTTCATTTATTCCGCTTTGCGGAAAATTTGAGGGCCAAGGGGCACAAAGCGTCACCCTCGTCAATCATCAAATTGCAAAAGTCTGCATCTGGCGCCCATACACAACCCCAAATTGGCGACCAAAGGCAACAGCACCACCTATTTGAGGGGGCACCCAGACACGGGGGAAACTCTCAAACAGTCTGCGATTTTCAGTTGACAAAATAGGCCAAGCAGTCCATTCGGGGCTGCTCTTTTTTCAATCAAGTTAGATACTGTGGAGAAACGAATGAAAGCTTCTTTCAAGCCCGTCCTGCTGGCTTCCGCATTCCTGATGGCTGCTGCCACCGCTCAAGCTGCTGAAGTGTCCGTCAGCGTGGGCGCCGACACCATCTCCGGCAACACGACGTTCTCGGCCCTGACCGGCACCGGCACGCTGGCCTTCTCGGACCTGCTGCTGGGCGCTCTGGACATCGCCAAGATCACGACCACCGGCTACGCTCCCGCCACCCTGACGGAAGATCCCGAGACGTTCGCCATCAAGGCTGCCGCTCCCGTGACCGCCCTGACCGGTGAGTTCACCGGCTCGTCGTTCAACGCCACCAAGGTGAACACCGCCGGCGGCGCCACGATGACCACGACCAAGAAGAACGCCGCCACGACCGGTGGTTCTTTGACCGTGACCAACCTGACCGTCGACCTGACGACCAAGTCGATCTACGCTGACCTGATCGGCGGCAACAACGTCGGCACCGTGACGCAACAGAAGGTGTGGAACTTCGCCAACCTGGAAGGCGCCACGGACTTCGCCACGACCGACGGCGTGCACACCTCGGTCAACAAGCTGACCGGCCTGACGATCACGACCGAAGCCTTCGACATCTTCGCCAAGTCGCTGGGTCTGACCAACTTCGGCAAGACCTCGATGGCCGGCATCGAAGACTACGGTGTGATCGACTCCACGATCTCCGTGACCACCACTGCCGTGCCTGAGCCTTCGGCTTACGCTCTGCTGGTCGCCGGTCTGGCTGCCGTTGGCTTCGCTGCCAAGCGCCGTCGCGCCGCCTGATTTCGCTTCAAGGGCCTCGCCCAGAGGCCCCTGAGGTGATGTCGACGAAGGCCTGCATCTTTGCGATGCAGGCCTTTTTTCTTTCCGGCGTCTTTGCCAGCGGGACGAACTTTTCCCGCTTCTTCCGACTCGAAGTCCAGGCCATTGCGCCCCCGCCTGACCGCAGGTCGTGAGACAAATTTCCGGCCTCACGTTGGATGCAGCGCATGAATCCATACTTGTCAATCTCGGAATGGTCCATATACCCCCCATTCAAGGGGTGACCACGCCGATGTTTCGCGTCATTTGCACGCCCCCGCCCCCTCAATAAGGGGAGGGCTGTGCGCCGGGGAAATCCTCCCCCACATTCCATTGCGCCAGCCCCACAATTGGTCATGCGGATCGAGGATCGGTTTAATGGCCCACCGCATAAGAAACTGTCCATTTACTTTCGTGGAGATAGATATGAAACACATCGCAAAGGCGCTGGTTCTGGCTTCGGCTTTCGCCGCTGCTGGCGCTGCCCAAGCTGTCACCGCCACTGTGACCCTGTACACGGGTGACACCGCTGGCGTCGACGGCTACGAAATGAGCAACCTGCACGGCGGCGGCTCGCTCGAGTTCTCCGACCTGCTGGTCGGCGCTCTGAACATCGCCAACATCAGCACGGCCGCCGTGTCCCCCAGCGTCCTGACCGACGCTGACGTGATGTCTGTGTCCGCTCCGATCCAGTCGCTGACCGGTTCGTTCAACACCGACACCGCCATGTTCACGGCCACGAAGGTCGGCACCCTGGGCGGCGCCACGATGACCGCTTTGGGCAAGCTGCCCAGCGGCAAGAACAACGCCGCCACGACCGGTGGTTCGCTGTCGCTGACCAACATCAAGGTTGACCTGACGACCAGCAGCATCTACGCCACCCTGACGGGCGCAAACGGCGTTGGTACCCGCAACAACCAGCTGATCTGGAACTACGGCGCCATCGAAGGTGCTACCACGTTCGCTGCTGTGCAAGGCACGACCCACGCTGTGAACAAGCTGTCGCAACTGACCATCACGACGGAAGCTTTCGACCTGTTCGCTCAATCCCTGGGCCTGACCGCCTTCGGCAAGAGCTCGATGGCCGGCATCACCGACTACGGTGTGATGAACGCCACCATCGACGTGGACGTCAAGACCCCGGTTCCCGAACCCACCACCTACATGATGATGGGTCTGGGCCTGGTTGGTCTGGCTTTCGCCTCCAAGCGCGCTCGCCGCGCCTGATAGGTCGAAGGACGCAAGTCTGAACGGCTCATGGTGCCCGGTCTGAAAAGGCCGGCACCATGCAAAAGCCACCGATCTGCCTGCCTCCCGCCAGGGGCAACGCGGACGGTGGCTTTGTTCATGGGGGCAGCGCTTCAGCGCCATGCCACCCACACAAGAAAAGACACGGTATTCAAGCATGGAGGCTTGCATGAAACTGCATCACAGAACCACTGCCTTCCTGGCCACACTGACACTGGCGTGCTCGGCCCAGGCGGCGATTCAGACGGTCGAGGTTCGACAAGGGGGGCCCATCGTCCCGCTTCAGGGCGTCCAGACAGCATGGTGGGAAGCCGCAGCACTGACCAATCCCCATGGCACCGGCCACCTCGAATTCTCCGATCTGCTGGTCGGCGCACTGAACATCGCCAACATTGGCGTCGCAGCGATCGCGCCGAGCGTCCTGACCGACAGTGACGTCATGTCGGTCTCCGCCGCCGTCACCTCGATCGGCGGCCAGATGAACCAGGATACGTACAACTTCACCTTCACGAAGCTTGGCACCTCGGGTGGCGCCTTGCTGAGCGCCTCGGCCCTGCTGTCCAACGGCAAGAAGAACTCTGCCACCACCGGAGGCTCCTTGCACCTGAGCAACATCACGGTGAACACCGCCACACGTGGCGTCTACGCGGATCTGGTCGGCGGCAATGGCGTCGGCAGCCTCCACCAGATGCTGGTGTGGAACTATGGGGCGATCGCGGGCCCGTTGACCCAGCCATGGGGATATGGGTACGACGACACGCTCCGGTCGGAAAGCACCGTGAGTTCCCTGGTCATCACCACCGAGGCCTTTGACATCTTTGCAAAGTCGCTCGGCCTGACGGCCTTCGGCAAGTCATCCATGGCGGGCATCACGGACTACGGCGTCATGTCCGCCAGCGTCGAGGTTGACATCGTGGCGGTACCGGAACCGGCCAGCCATGCCCTGATGGGGCTGGGGCTGGTGGGGCTGACCATGGCGGTCCGCCGCGCCAAGGCCAGCGCCTGACGCCCAGGCGGCGCTTGCCGCCTGCCCATCCATCACACAATGCGCTTGCATCGGGCCGACCGGGATGGGCCTGGTCTGCCAGCAAGCCACATTCAATCAGGAGAAGAGATGAACAAGCACATTGCACAGGCGCTGGTGCTGGCCAGCGCCATGACGGCCCTTGCGGGGCCGGCCCACGCTGTAAAAGCCACCGTCACGTTCTACTCGGGCGACTGCATGACCGGGGACGATTTGTGGAGCTGCCCAGACCTGCGCGGCGGCGGCTCGCTCGAATTTTCCGATCTGCTGGTGGGCGCCCTGAACATCGCCAACATCGGCGTCTCCCCGGTTGCGCCCAGCGTCCTGGTCGATGCAGAGGTGGTGTCCGTCTCGGCCCCCATCCAGTCACTGACAGGCAAGTTCGACACCGACACCGTGCAATTCAGCGGCCATGAAGGTGGGCACCGTCGGCGGGGCCACGATGACGGCGTCGGCCACGCTGCCCAACGGCAAGAAGAACTTCGCCACCACGGGCGGATCGCTCACGCTGACCAACATCAAGGTCGACCTGACGACCCAAAGCATCTACGCCAACCTCACGGGCGCCAACGGCGTCGGCACGCTCCACAATCAACTCATCTGGAACTACGGCGCCATCGAAGGCCCGACCACGTTCGGGTTCGTGGCGCCGACAGTGGAACTGAGCAACCGGCTGTCCCAGCTGACCATCACGACCGAAGCCTTCGACCTGTTCGCTCAATCCCTGGGCTTGACGGCCTTCGGTCGCAGTGCGATGGCCGCCATCACCGATTACGGTGTGCTGAATTCCTACATTGCCATTGACACGCCCGTGATTCCCGAACCGAGCACCTACATGTTGATGGGCCTGGGCCTGGTCGGCATGGGGATGGCCAAGCGGCAAACCCGAAAGGACACGAAATGAGCAGACACGGAACACGTGCACTGGCGCTGGCCGGTGCCCTGAGCGCCAGCTTGGGAACAGCGCAGGCCGCGCTGGGCCCCACCTTTTACGCCGGCGAAGAAAACTGCGTGTACGGCATCTGCCTTCCGTTGAGTGGCAGCGGCACACTGGCGTTTTCAGACCTGCTGGTGGGGGCCCTCAACATCGCCAACATCAGCGTCGCGGAAGTGGCGCCTGGCGTGCTGCAGGACGGCGACGTGATGTCCGTGACCGCCCCCGTCACATCGCTGACGGGCATGGTCAACACGGAGACGCTGGCATACACCGCCACCAAGGTGGGGACGGCCGGCGGCGCAACACTGACTGCATCCGCCCTGCTGCCCAACGGAAAGAAGAACGCTGCCTCCACCGGCGGTTCACTGACGCTGAACAACATCAAGGTGGACCTCACGACCAAGAGCATCTACGCCACCCTGACGGGCGCAAACGGCGTTGGCACCCGCAACAACCAACTGATCTGGAACTACGGCGTCATCGAGGGCCCCACCACCTTTCAGCTCGAGCCCTGGGCACAGATGACCGTGACCAACAAGCTCACCGAGCTGACCATCACGACCGAAGCCTTCGGTCTGTTTGCGCAATCGCTCGGCCTGACGGCTTTCGGCAAGGCCTCGATGGCCGGCATCACAGACTATGGCGTGATGAATTCGACCATCGTGCTGGGCGTTCCCGAGCCAGGCACTTATTTGCTGATGGGGCTGGGCCTGGTGGGCCTGGCCTGGGCCGCAAGACGGTCTGCCATCCCCTCATCCCAGGACACGACTCAGGAGTAAGACATGAAAAAGCACATGGCACCTGCGCTGGTGATGACCTGCCTCATGGCCACTGGCATCGCTGCGCATGCATCCGTCAGCACCATCACGCTCAACCGTGGTGACCGCACCTGGTTGGACCTTGGTAAATATGGCACGTGGGACGGCGGCATTGCCTCCCTGGCGTTCTCGGACCTGTTGGTGGGCGCGCTCAACATCGCCAACATCGGCGTGTCCGCCATCGGGCCCGGCGTGTTGACGGACGCAGATGTCGTGTCCGTGTCAGCGCCGATCCAGTCGTTGACCGGCGTCTTCGACACCATCGAGTCTAAATTCACAGCAACCCAAGTCAGCACCACGGGCGGCGCCGTGATGAGCGCCTCGGCCTTGTTGCCATCCGGCAAGAAGAACTCGGCCACGACCGGGGGCTCACTGGCATTGACCAACCTCACGGTGGACTTGACCACTTCCAGCGTCTACGCGACCTTGGTGGGCGGCAATGGCGTGGGCACCTTGGACAGGCAGTTGATCTGGCACTATCACGCCATCGAAGGCGCAACGAGCTATCAGATCTTCCCGTACTCGGCCGATTACAAGGACAACAAGCTCTTCGAATTGACCATCACCCCCGAAGCTTTCGACCTGTTTTCCCGCTCGCTTGGCCTGACCGCCTTCGGCAAGAGCTCGATGGCAGGCATCACCGATTACGGGGTGATCAGCTCAAGCATGGAAGCGTTCGCCATCCCCGACGTCCCCCACGTCCCTGAACCGTCCACCAACGTGCTGATGGGCCTCGGACTGTCGGGATTGGCCTTTGCCGCCAGGCGCACGTCGTCCTCACGCTCGGAACCTGTGAGCAAAGTCTGAGCACCCGAGCGCATCCATAGAACCCGGTGACGCCCGGGCCGGAGGATCAATCCTCCGGGAAGAACTCGTTGGCGTCGTCGGCACTGTCTTCACGGGCCTGCTGGTCGAGCGCCGCCTTCATGGCGCGCGCGTCGTCCAGCAGGCTGGAGACGGGTTGTGTGCCCACCAGGCGCCAGGCGGGCGGCAACAAGGTCGTGGCATAACGCTGGCTGAAGTACTGTCCCGTGCGCTGGTGATGGATCCACAGATTGAGGCCCAGCCCCGTGATGTAGAGCGTCATCAAGCCGGCCATCAGCCCACGCCGATGCGTCGGCATGATCAACGCGAGGTGGGCCCAGATGAGCGCGCACAGGATGCCCAGCGACGTCACATCGGTCACGCGGGACAGCCAGGGCCAATCCATCGCATAACCCAGCCAAGGCAGCAAGGCATCGACAGCGGTCCACGCCAGGCTGTAGACCAGCGCCAGACGCAGGTGCGCCTTGTAGGCCAGTTGACCCTGAAAGAGCTTGTGGCCCAGCGCCCAGAAGAGGGCCCAACCCATGCTCAACCCCACCGTGCCCAGCGCCATGCTGAAGTAGCTGTTGAGCGGTGTGCCCGGGTTGTTGTCCAGCCATCGGCCCAGCAATTGTGTGAGCACAGACAGCAGCATCAGAGGCCAGACGCGGCGCCAGGTCGGCGCTGCAGGCAGCTCGGCTGTGACGGGGTGGCTCAGCGGCTGCTCCGGCGCCAAGGCCTCCGAAGCCAGCCGGATGCGCCACTGCGATGCACCCATGCGCCAAGGCTGCGACGCCGTCAGCACGGCCGACTGGTGGGCCTGCAACGGTTTGCCGTCGATCACCGCACCATTGAGCGTCTCGCCCAAGGTCAGGCGCGGCACGCCATCCACCACATCGAGCGTGGCATGCAGGCCTGCCAGATGAGGATCGTCCTGGATGAAATCGGCCTCCAGCGATCGCCCGACGCGAAACGGCCAGCCGTACACCGGCGCCCGCTCCTGGACGCGACCGTTCAGGTCCAGCCGTTCGATCAGCGCGAGGGGCGTGCGGCGTCCGTCGAAGCCTGCGGCGTTTGCATCCATCCGTATCCCTTGAGGTAGAACTCGGCGAGCTTCATGGCGTTGTCATAGCTCACGCCCTTGGCGTCGAAGCGCCCTTGCATCCCGGCGATGTCATCGCTGACCGTGGCCACCAGCACGCCCATGTCGTAGAGGCCTGGCAGCTTCTTGTAAGCGTTCATGCACAGCACGGCGCGCAAAGGCAGGCCGCCGCTGTCGATGAAGCGTTCACTGCAACGGGCGGCGGTGCGCTGCATGCCCCCACCGAAGTACTCGTTGGCAAAGCTGCGCGAGTACTGCCGGGCAAAGCGCAGCGGGCCGAGCTTGCTGCCGTCGTAGATCTCGTGCTGCGTGCGCAGATTGCCCGTGTACAGGCCCGAGCTGATGTAGACCGACTGGTTCATCGAGCACTCCGATCGCTCGAATTCCAGCCCCTTGTCTTCGGGCGAGCTGCTGTTGCCCCAGCAGCGCATGAACTGTTCTTGCGGCACCGGCACCTTATAGCGTGCATGCCCGGCCGTGCGCCAGGGCTGGGCCATGAAGCGACGGGTCAGCTCTTGTTGATGGACCATCAGCTGGCGGGTCAATTCCGGGTAGGCCGCCACCTTGATGGGGCTTGCCTTGGCCGCCTGTGCCAACAGGCTGTCAGCGAACTGGGCAGGCACCAGGAAGCTGACCTGCTGCCCATCCAGACGCGTGGCCACGTTCACACCCATCACCCGGCCTTCGCTGTCCAGCGCCGGGCCGCCGCTCATGCCCGGATTGAGCGAACCACTGAAGAAGATGGTGGGATGAAAGCCCCGGTCCACCAACCCGTTGTAAGTGCCCTCGACCACGGCAAAGCCGACATCCAGGGGATTGCCCAGCGAGTAGATGTGCTCGCCCTTGTTCATCGGCTCGCTGTGCGGACGCAGGCCCATGCCGGCGATGGGCGATGCGGGCTTTTGCACCGGACGGACCACGGCCAGATCGTGTGCCGCATCGAAGGCGAGCAATTCCAATGGACCCTGCCGCCCGTCCGCGCCCACATAGGTCAGGCGATAGCGATCCGGCTGCAGCGCCATCTGGCTGACGACGTGGTAGTTGGTGACGATCCAGCCCTGGCGCCCGACGAAAAAGCCCGAACCGACGGAAGCCTGGCTGCCCTGCCCGCTCAGCAGTGTCCGCACCTGGACCAGCTGATGCCGAGCCTGTTCATACAGGCGCTGCGCGGCGGACGAGACGGGCGCTGAAGCCGCTATCGCAGCAGGTGCCGCAGCAGGTGCCGCAGCAGGTGCCCCAACAGGTGCCACAACAGGAGCCACAGAAGGGACCGGGGAGACCACCCCACGGCCTGCATCCGGTGCAGAGGCTGTCGCAGTCCC